>NZ_JAMZEK010000002.1 GCF_024158035.1 Dyella lutea | reverse complement strand
GGCCACGCGCCACTCTCGATTACCACTGCCCTGCAGAAATGTTCATCCGTGCCATGGGCAGAGATGATCTGGCCGATGCCATCGATGGTGCACTTCTAGATTGACACCGCCAACCAAAGAGAAGGCGACCCTCCTCGGCGCTTGCCGGGCTGCGCCCGGCAAGTCCGTGAGCCGCGGCCGGGCTTTTCGACAGTGCATCCATGCACTGGCGAAAAGGCATCGGCATCCGTGGCGATGCCCCTGCGGGCCTGTCGAACACGGCTCACCGTCTCACGAGGGAGGGGGTGATCAAAAGCAAGTGCACCAGCAAGAGCCAAGAGCAAGTGCGATGGCGATAGCGTCAGCGATCGCCGAGCCTGGGCGCGCGATGCGCGCTGCTTTTGACCTCCCCTCCCCTCTGCAGCGGCAGGTGGGCGAAGGAAAAGCCCGAAGGGTGGCCGGCATGAATGCCGGCCAGTTTGACGTCAGGGCAGGATGCCCTGTCGACAAACCCCGTAGCCCACCTGCGAACCTCGTCGGTCATAGACCGGCGAGGCGCGGAAGCGGGGTGGCCTTTCTCTTGGTTACTTCTCGTTGGCCACGCAAAGAGAAGTGACTCGGCCTCCGCAGGAGGACGAAACCGCTTCTGATTGAGGATTTTCGAGTGTAAGAAGGGCGGGGCCAACCTGGACTTCGGCGTCATTCGAAATGAATCCCGTGGACAATGCGGCGTAGCTTCATCGACGATGACACACGGTAAGCCGTCAGAGTCCCCAGGACCAACGCCAACCAGGAAGGATTCCATGGAGAACAGGCAAAGGAGCTTCATCGAGCAATTCGATGCCATGCCGACCAACCTCCTGTTGCACCGCTACAAACAGGGCGGCCTCGTACCCGACGCGGCCGCGGCGCTTCTGGACGTGCTCGAAAGCAGGGGTTACTCCCGTGAGAAAGCAGATGAACAACTGCGACTTGCAGAAACTGTCGCCGTCGAGAAAGCCGTCGCGAAGCAGGAAGCCACCGAAAAAGCGCGCTCGAGCTGCTCGCCTGGCCGAGGATCCGGTGCTGAAGCGCCTGCGCGTGCTTCTTTGGGGCATCGTCTCCCCGGTCACCCTCCTCTTTGTCCTGCTGGCCATCCCGCTGCTAGGGAACTTCATCGTCATCGAAGTCGCGAGTCGGCTCGGCTGCAATCTGGGGGAGAACGCGGTTCATCCATGCCTCGTCCTCGGCCACGACATGGGGAGCTTTGTCTATGGCTACCTGGTGGACATCTTCATCCTAGGCGCCTTCAACCCCTTTTTCTCGGCAGAGCTTTTCGTGAGGTTCCTGCACGGTCTGGCCGGAATACTTTGGATGCTTGGCATCGCAGCAACCATCGTTGCCCGAACAATCCGCCGGCATTCGCTCAGTTGAACGTGAGCCGCAGTATCCGGCTGCACATCACGCCGTATCGACCGCTGACCCACCGTATCACCCCACACGCCGTCACCCTCACTTCGGCTTCCGCATGGGTTTCGTCTTTCGCCCGTGCCCTTGCCTCTGCCTACGCAGCGATGAAAGGTGCGCGCAACCGCGCGCCGCCCTTCCCTCCCCTCTGCAGCGGCGGCCGGGCGGAGGAAAAGCCCGAAGGGTGGCTCGCACGGATGCGAGCCAGTTTGGCGTCAGTCCATGGATGGACTGTCGACAAACCCCGCAGCCCGGACGCGGACCTCACCGGTCACAGACCGGTGAGGCGCGAAAGCGGGGTGGCCTTTCTCTTGGTTACTTCTCTTTGGCCACGCAAAGAGAAGTGACTCGGCCTCCGCAGGAGGACGAAACGCTCTTCGCTCTACGGATCACGGAGTCCGGAAAGAGCAAAAGACACTGGATTCCCGCTTTCGCGGGAATGACGGTGTGGTGTGTATGGTCATCGCGGCGAGCTGCATGGCGATACCCTAGAAACCCCACCCACCAGGGAACCCACTCCCCATGGAATACCGCAAACTCGGCCGCACCGGCCTGGACGTCTCCCGCCTCTGCCTCGGCTGCATGACCTACGGCGAATCCGACCGCGGCAACCACACCTGGACCCTGGACGAAGCGAGCAGCCGCCCGCTGATCCGCCAGGCGCTGGACGCCGGCATCAACTTCCTCGATACCGCCAACGTCTACTCCGCCGGCACCTCGGAGGAGTTCGTCGGCCGCGTGCTGAAGGAACACGGCCAACGCGACACCATCGTGCTGGCAACCAAGGTGCACGGGCGCATGCACGAAGGCCCGAACGGGGCGGGCCTGTCGCGCAAGGCGATCATGGCGGAGATCGATCACAGCCTGCGCCGCCTCGGCACCGACTACGTGGACCTGTACCAGATCCACCGCTGGGATCCGACCACGCCGATCGAGGAAACCATGGAGGCGCTACACGACGTGGTGAAAGCGGGCAAGGCGCGCTATATCGGCGCCTCGTCGATGTATGCGTGGCAGTTCGCCAAGGCGCAGCACGTGGCCGAGCGCCACGGCTGGACGCGCTTCGTCAGCATGCAGAACCACTACAACCTGCTGTACCGCGAGGAAGAGCGCGAGATGATGCCGCTGTGCCAGGACTCCGGCGTGGCGGTGATCCCGTGGAGCCCGCTGGCCCGCGGTCGCCTCACCCGCGCCTGGGACGAAGCGACCGAGCGCACCCGCAGCGACGAGTTCGGCAAGACGCTGTACAAGGTGCCGGACGCCGACCGGCGCGTGGTCGAGGCGGTGGCCACCGTCGCCGAGCGGCGCGGCGTGTCGAAGGCGCAGGTAGCGCTGGCATGGATGCTGTCCAAGCCGTTTGTCACCGCGCCGATCATCGGCGCCTCGAAGGCCACTCACCTGGAAGACGCTGTGGCAGCGCTGTCGCTGAAACTCGATGCCGACGAGATCAGCGCACTGGAAGCGCACTACGTGCCCCACGCGGTGTCCGGTCACTGAAACCGGGCTTGGCGGAATCGCTCACGCCAATGGGCCGTCGCCTGGCTTGCGCTAGCGATGGCTCAGCACGTGGGCGCACAACGCGATAAAACCGATCACCGTCATCGCGACATGCGCGACGACGTGTACTTGGCGAAGGCGACGCAGGTGGCTTGTCTGGGGAAACATGCTGGCTCTCCTGGCAGCGCGCGAACGCTAGCAGAAATTCGCCGCAAGCACGCGGAGAGCCGCGTCGGGAAGATGCTCTCGGCAGCACCGACATGCCGCGCTCGCCAGAGCCGTCAGCCGCGGAAGAAGCCACCCGAAGATGCAAGGCCTCGGCGTTGCGCACATGCCCCGCAAGCCGTTGCAGCACAAGGCCTCGCGTTACTTCGTAACACCTCCGATTTTTCTTTGAATGCGCGTGGGACAGGCGTAGAATTCGCAGGGTCGAATCCTTCGATTCACACACGACCATGATCACCTTCCATCCGCGTTGGGCCATCTTTGCCCGTGGGCTGTTCGCCACGCTGACCGACGTGCTTCCAACGCCCTGATCCATTCCGCGTCGTGAGTCGCGTCCCTGGGCCTGCACAGGCCTGATCCGGACGACGGCTGTCCCCTCGAATCGCGTGCATGCTGCGTCGATGCCCTCGCATCGGTCGGGCATGTGCAGCCCCTTCCCGTGAGCCCGCCCTCGATTCATGCCGCAGCGCCTTGCCGCCGCCGGCGGCGTCACCGCGCGCATCCATCGCGATGTCGCGCCTCGCTACCCAAGGGGAGAACCACCGATGCAACTGCAATCGCGCCACCACCGCGCCATCAGCCTGGGGCTGTTCGCTGTCTGCGTGGCGCTTTACCTGGGCCTTATCGGCCCGTGGCTGATCTCGGCCGCCAGCACGCTGGCGGTCGCGGCTGGCCTGGCTCTTCTGGTCGCCCTGCTCGTCTGGGCATGGCGGCTGTTTGGACGTCCATTCAACTAAGGAAAGCTCTCCATGAAATCGACTTTTACTGCCCGCACACTGGTGGGCCTGTTCGTACTCGCTCTCGCCGCGCTGTCGCTGACCCAGTGCAGCAAGGTGCCGGCCGGCAACGTCGGCGTGAAGTTCAAGCTCTACGGCGATGGCAAGGGTTCGCTGCAGGAACTGCAGCCCGGCCGCTACTGGGTGGGCTGGGGCTACGACCTGTACACCTTCCCCACCTTCACCCAGAACTACACCTGGACCCGCAGCGCCACCGAAGGCTCGCCGAACGACGAGTCGCTGACCTTCCAGACCGTGGAAGGCCTGTCGGTGAACGCGGACGTGGGCATCACTTATCACATCAACCCGGACAAGGTGACCACGATCTTCCAGAAGTACCGCAAGGGAGTGAACGAGATCACCGACATCTACCTGCGCAACATGGTGCGCGATTCGCTGGTAAAGGAGTCCAGCTCGCTGGGCATCGAGTCGGTCTACGGCCGCGGCAAGGCCTCGCTGATCCAGTCCGTGCAGGACGACGTGAGCCAGCAGGTGGGACCGACCGGCATCGTGATCGAGAAGATCTACTGGATCGGCGAACTACGCCTGCCGGCGACGGTGGTGCAGTCGATCAACGCGAAGATCCAGGCCACGCAGATGGCCGAGCAGCGCAAGAACGAGATCGCCCAGGCGCAGGCCGAGGCGGCCAAGGAAGTAGCGATGGCCGAGGGCAAGGCGAAGGCCCAGCTGGCGATCGCCGAGGCCGAAGCGCAGGCGATCCGCATGAAGGGCGACGCGCTGCGCGCCAACCCGGACATCATCCACATGATCGCGGTGGAGAAGTGGAACGGCCAGCTGCCCACGTACACCGGCGGCGGTTCGGTACCGCTGATCCAGTTGCCGGAAGCGAAGTAAGCAGGTGAAACGGCAGCGGCGACGGAGCAATCCGTCGCCGCCTTTGCTTCCGGGCAACCCGGCGACCTTTCTCGACTGTGGGAGGGGCTTCAGCCCCGACACCTCTCCATGGCGCAGCGGGAGCGTCGTGACTGAAGTCACTCCCACCACCATGCTCGCAACGGCAGTAGCACGGCTGGACCAGCCTCACCGCGCGAGACCGGCCAGCAGATGCTTGCCGACTGCCGCGGGACCTCCGCCGGAGCGACCGCCCCGCCCCACCACCATCGCGCCTTCCAGCGCCGACAGCATCAGCTCCGCGAGATTCGCCGCACGCTGCGCGGTGGTCACCTGGCCGCTTCGCTGCGCATCACGGAAGGCGGCAGCGAGCCAGGTGAGGTTGAGCTGGAAGAACCCGGCGACCGCGTCGGCGACGTCGGCCGGCAAGGCATCCGCCTCGGCGCCGAGCATGCCGCACACGCACAGGCGGCCGTCCTGCGCGTAGGTGGTGGCGAACAGCTGCACGTAGGCCTTGAGCCGCGCCAGTGGATCGCGCCGGGCCACGTCGATCGCCGCCAGTGCGGACTCGAAGCGCTCGGTGTAGCGCCGCGCCAGCGCGGCCACGAGCTCGGCCTTGGTGCGGAAGTGGTGGTGCACGCTGGGCTTGCGGATGCCCACCGCCTGCGCCACGTCGTCGAAGGAAAACCCGCCGTAGCCGCGCTGCTGGATCAGCGCCTCGGCCACGTCCATCACCCGTGCGGCGGTCCCTGCCGTGGCGGAGTTCATGCGGCGGCGTCCTCGGTGTGGGCGATCAGATGGCCGGTCTTGACCAGGATGGTGCAGCCCTCGCGGCTGAAGGGCTGATGCTGGCTCATGTGCGGGCTGCGCAGCCAGCTGCCGGCCGGGTAGCGGCCGTGCTCGTCCTCGAACACCCCCTCCACCACCAGGATCTCTTCGCCGCCGTAGTGACGATGCGGGTTGAAGTACGTGCCCGGCGCCCAGCGCACCAGTGCGGTGTGCTCGGTGCGGAAGTCGTGCAGCGGCATCACCGACAGCCCCGGCACCAGCCCCGGCAGCCACGCCTCCTCGCGGGTATGGACCACCACGCGCGCCTGGTCGATGGGATCGAAATAGCGCAGCTTCACGAACAGCACGCAGCCGCCGTCCGACCACGGTGCGTGCGCCGAGGCGGGAGGGTTGCGGATATACGAACCGGGGCCGAAACGGCCACTCTCGTCGCAGAACTCCCCTTCCAGCACGAACAGCTCCTCGCCCATCTCGTGCACGTGACGTGGAAAGTGCGAGCCCGGCGCGTAGCGCACGATGGAGGTGGCGCGGGCCACCTCGTCGCCGTCGCGTTCGAGCATCTTGCGCTGGACACCGGCGGAGGGCGACTCCACCCACTCCATCGCGGAAGCATCGACCACGGCGCGCTCGGACCAGTCGGAACGGAGTTGCATTACATCAGCCTACCTATTGGAAGGTAGACAGGATCAGGCTGTCCCGCCTCCGGGTCAAGCGCGGCACGACGCCGCGGCCTGGCGGCTGCACAAGGTGGGCACCGCCGCTTACTGCGGGTAGATTGACGGCTCTTCGACGGAGCTCCGCCCATGATCTTGCGCTTCAGCGATCACGCCGCCAACGAACGCACCTACCTGGCCTGGGTGCGTACGGCGATCACGGTGATGGCGTTCGGCTTCCTGCTGGAGCGGTTCGACATCTTCCTCGCCTACGCAAGCCACGCGATGGGCTCGACGATGCCGAAGCTGCACGTCCTCGCCTCGGAGTGGCTGGGCCTGGCGCTGCTGGCGTTCGGAGCGCTGCTGGTACTGCTGGCGACGCTGAGTTTCCACCGCAACCGCGCCGCGATCGATCGCGAGGGCAACGAGCTCTACCGCCGTGGCGGCATGGAACGCCTGCTGTCGGGCTTGCTGATCGCCATGGCGGTGTTCCTGGTGATCTACGTGGCGCAGCAGGTGGTGGCGCTGAGCTGAGCGGCCCCCGTTTCTCAAGGAGTGAATTCATGATCCGCCCCCTGTTCCTCACCGCCCTGCTGGGTGCCAGCCTGACTGCCTCCGCCGAGTCATTGCCGAACCGGCCGGTGCCCGTGCTGGACCTGACGCGCTATGCGGGCACTTGGCACGAGATCGCGCACCTGCCGATGTTCTTCCAGCGCCACTGCATCGACACCATCACCGCGACCTACACGCTGCGCCCCGACGGCACCGTCAACGTGCACAACGCCTGCCGTACCGCCAAGGGCATGGACGCGTCCGATGGCGTGGCGCGCCGCGTGGACGATCATTCCGGCGCGCTCAAGGTGCGCTTCGCCCCGGCGTGGCTCGGCTGGTTGCCGATGGTGTGGGCGGACTACTGGGTGGTGGAGCTGGACCCGCACTACCGCTGGGCCGTGGTCGGCAGCCCCAGCCGCAAGTACCTGTGGGTGCTGTCGCGCGCGTCGCGCATGGATACGGCCACGTTCCGCGGCATCCGCGAGCGCGCCGCGGCCCGGGGCTATCCGGTCGACAAGCTGGTGATGGCCGCCCCGCTGGATTGAGGGCGGCTTGATCGGGCTTCCACGGGCATCGCGGCATGCTCGGGTTTTTGCACGGAGCCTGCCGATGCCGCAGTGGCTGCACGTCCTCGCCCTGGTCTCGCTCGTCGCCGCAACGGCCTGCGCGGCCCTGATCGCCCTGGATATCGCGCTGGGTCGCCGCCAGCCGATGGCGATCATGAATCTGGTGTGGCCGATCACCGCGCTGTACGCCGGGCCGCTGGGTCTGTGGGCCTACGCGCGGATCGGCCGCGCACCCAAGCACGGCGGCCACGGCCACCCGAGTGAACGCCCCTTCGCACAGAGCGTGATGCTGGCCGCCACCCACTGCGGCAGCGGCTGCACGCTGGGCGACCTGACCGCCGAGAGCCTGTTGCTGGCGGCGCCGTTCACCCTGTTCGGCAGCGCGCTGCTGACCGGCTGGACGCTGGATTTCGTGTTCGCCTTCGTCATCGGCATCGCGTTCCAGTACTTCACGATCCGGCCAATGGGGCGGATGTCCGCCCGCGACGCCCTGCTCGCCGCGCTGAAGGCCGACACGCTGTCGCTGGTGTCCTGGCAGGTGGGCATGTACGGCTGGATGGCGATCGCCACCTTCGTCCTGTTCGGCGACACGCCGGACAAGGCCGGGCCGGTGTTCTGGTTCATGATGCAGATCGCGATGCTGGCGGGCTTCGCCACCGCCTGCCCGGTGAATGCGTGGCTGCTCAAACGCGGCATCAAGCATCCGATGTAGCGCCGGGCCGCGTACCCGAGGCACCCCTCCCCGAGCTGTTCTCATGTCCGAGCACCTGCCGCTGATCCACGGCCTCGACGGCCCCGCCCACGTGCTGGTGACCGGCGCCAGCCGCGGCATCGGGCTGGCGATCACCGAAGCGCTGCTCGCCCATCCGCAGGCGGCCAGCGTGACCGCGGTCGCCCGCAACGCCTCCGGCAGCGCCGCGCTGGCGAGATTCGGCGAAGCCGCACCCGGGCGGCTGCACCGCGCGGACGTCGACCTCACCGACGAGGCCGCGCTCGACGCCCTGTCCGGCGCCCTGGCGACCCGACATCCGTCGCTGGCGCTGGTCGTGAACGCGGCGGGCGTGCTGCACGGCGACGGCCTGCAGCCGGAGAAATCGGTGCGCGAGGTGCGGCGGCAATCGCTGGAGCAGGTGTTCGCGCTCAACGCGTTCGCGCCGGTGCTGCTGGCCCGCGCCCTGCTGCCGCTGCTGGAGCGCGGCCCTACGGTGTTCGCCTCGCTGTCGGCGCGGGTCGGCTCGATCGGCGACAACCGGCTCGGCGGCTGGTACGCCTACCGCGCCTCGAAGGCGGCACAAAACCAGCTGATGAGAACGTTCGCGATCGAGTGGTCGCGCCGCAATCGCATGGGCTGCTGCCTGCTGCTGCATCCCGGCACGGTGGACACGGCGCTGTCCGCGCCGTTCCAGAAGAACGTGCCGCCCGCGAAGCTGTTCGAACCGGCGCGGGCGGCCCGCCAGCTGCTGGCGATCATCGCCGGCGCCACGCCCGCCGACAGCGGGCGCTTCATCGCCTGGGACGGCCAGGACATCCCCTGGTGAAGGAACACCCCGGCCGCGGCGCTCAGTGCGTCGTGGTCGCGCCGGCCGGCGCGGCGGCTTCCTTGTGCAGGCCGCTGCCGACCAGCCGCGCACGCAGTTCGCGCAGCTTGGCCTTCACCGCCGCCTCGTTCGCCGCGCCGATGCGCACCATGGTGCGCTGACCGATCGACAGCGACTGCAGCGACGGATCAGCGTAGGCGAAGCCCTCCTTGTACGGCACCACGGCCAGCGGGCCGGTCGGCTCCGGCGCGGCCAGCAGGTGGTCGATCACCGCAATCAGTCGGTCGTTGAAGTACGCGTGCGGGTAGCCCAGCTCGCGGTAGGCCTGCTGGAACAGCGGGTAGCTGTGCACGTACCAGTCGACCAGCGCCTGGCTGTCGACCGCCTGCATCGCCTTGACGTAGGGCGCGTAGCGGGCAGCGTTCGCCGCATCGATGACCTTCTGGCCGTTCGCATCCTGGGTCTTCAGGCTGCCCTTGGCCGGATGCACGGGAAGGATGAACGGGCTGAGGTCCCGGCGCGGCAGCGCATCCACCGTGGCCACGATGCGCGGGATGATCGACTGGTGCACCAGCCAGCTGCCCATGTCGCTGCCCGGAGCCAACGCAGCCAGCCCCTCCAGCACGCTGGCATCGCTGTCGCCCAGCACCGGCAGCGGTGCGGTGCTGGCCGCGGCGGGGGCCGTCTGTGCCTGTTCGATCGGATGCGCGATGACCGGGGCCGTGCTGGCCGGAGCCGGAACCGGCGCCGTGGCAGCCGCGACCGGAGCCGGACGGGCCTGATCGGCCTTGCGGGCACGCTGCACCAGGAACCAGGCAGCGAACGCGATCAGGACCACTGCGATGATGGCGAATACCCAGCCACCACCCGAGGAACGCTTGCTCATGACTATGACCTTTGGCTGTGACCCGAACCACTCGACCCGGAGCGGCTGGATTCGTTCATTTGCATTCGATGGATCGACGGCATCCGGCCGACCTCCCCCCTGGTGCCGTGTCCGATGGCGCGGGTGCCCGCCCGGGAAAAGAGCCGCAGCTTTTGTCGCGGGCTTCGGTTATCGTGGCGCTGCAGGGGGGAGGCCCACATGGTAACAATCGGGAAGCGCTAGGGCATGGTCGAGGCTGCAGGTCACGCCGTCTTCGGCTACTACACGGCTGCACTCGTGGCCACTGCCTGTATTGCAGTCACCTCCAGCATCCAGTTCCTGATCATCGGCCTGCGCCAGCAGCGCGATCGCCTGTACCTCTCGTACGCGATGCTGTGCCTGAGCATCGCCAGCCTGTCTTTCTCCAATGCGCTGTTCGGTTTGTCCAGCGATCAGGCGCACGCCGTGCAGATGCTGCGCGTGATGTGTACCTCGGCAGCAGTGTCGTTTCCTTTCTTCTTCACCTTCGTGGGCACCTACACCCGGCGAGCGCTCGGCGCAAAGACACTGCTGACGATCACCGCGATCGCCGTCGCGTTCGCCGCCTACAACCAGTTCTCCCCCGGCACGATGTTCTACTCGCACATCAGTGGCATGCAGTCGGCCGAGCTGCCATGGGGCGAATGGATCACCAAGATCAACGGCGTGCCGTCACCGGTCGGCTGGACCTTCCATCTGCTGACCTACCTCGCCTTCGCCTGGGCGCTGCTGATGACCGCGCTGCAGTTCCGTCGCGGCGAGCGTCTGCCGGCCACGCTGCTGGGACTGTGCCTGCTGACCCAGTTCGCGGCACTGTTGTGGGGCGACATCGTGATCGACCTGATGGGCATGCCCTACCCCTACCTGGATGCGTTCTCGTTCCTCCCATTCGTGTTGCTGATGGGCCTGTCGATGGCCAGCCAGCTGCACCAGCGGACGCTGCAACTGGAACGGACCACGCGTCACCTGCGTGAAGAGGCGGCGACGCGGGAGCAGGCCGAGCTGAGCCTGCGCCACCTGGCCTACCACGATCCACTGACCGGCCTGCCCAACCGCCGCAGCGTGATGGACATGATGGCCGAAATGGCCGCCGAGGCGAGGCGGCACCGTGGCGCGTGCGCCGCGATGGTGATCGACCTGGACAACTTCAAGACGATCAACGACGCACTCGGCCACCACGTCGGCGACCGCCTGCTCGAAGCAGTCGCCGATCGCCTGCTCGGAGCCGTCCCTCCCGGCTCCGCGCTGGGGCGCCTTGGCGGCGATGAGTTCGTGGTGGTCATCGGCCAGTTGTCGGCGGAGGAAAGCGACGCGGCGAGCCACATCGAAGCAGTGGCCCAGCAGATACGCATGCGGCTCGCCGCACCGGTCAGCGTCGACAGCCGCGTGCTGGCCGTGGGCGCAAGCGTCGGCGTAGCGCTGTTCGGCGGGCGCGACGGCGAGCCGAACGACGTCATCCGTCGCGCCGATATCGCCCTGTACCGGGCCAAGGCCGCAGGACGCAATGCGGTTCGGCTGTTCGAGCCGGACATGCAGGTGGCCGCCGACGAGCGCCTGGAGCTCGAGCGCGGCCTGCGTGCAGCCGTCGAGCACCTGGACGACGACCACTCGTTCCAGCTGCATTTCCAGCCTCAGGTGCGGATGAATGGCCAACTGATGGGCGCCGAGGCGTTGCTGCGCTGGCGTCACCCCACGCTCGGCGACGTGTCGCCCGAGGTATTCATCCCGATCGCCGAGGAAACCGGACTGATCCACAACCTCGGTGCGTGGGTGGTCCGCCAGACCTGCGAACACATCCGCAACTGGGACGCGCAGCGGGTGGATTTCGGCGAGCACCTGGCGGTCAACGTCAGCCCCTGGCAGCTCTCCCACCCCGGCTTCGTCGACTCCATGGAGCGGGTGGTGCGCGAAGCTGGCGTGCAGCCGGGCCGGATCACCCTGGAGCTGACCGAGAGCGCGCTGCTGCAGGGTTTCGAGTCGGCCTTGCAGACGATGTATGCGCTGGCCGGCATCGGCTTCCGGCTGGCGCTGGACGACTTCGGCACCGGCTACTCATCGCTCGCGTATCTGAGCCAGTTGCCGCTGCACGAGCTGAAGATCGACCGCTCGTTCATCTGCGGGCTCCGTCCGGAGGCGCCCAGCCCACTGGCCAGCTTCATCGTCGACGTCGGCCATCGCCTGGGCATGACCACCATCGCCGAGGGCGTGGAAAGCGAGAGCCAGCGCGCCACGCTGGCCGCGCTCGGCTGTGATGGACTGCAGGGTTACCTGATCTGTCCGCCGCTGCGGCACGACGCCTTCGCGGATTGGCTCGAGAACCATGAAAGGACGCGGCAGACGGCTGCCCGGCAGGCACCCTGAAGTCTTCAGTCGATGCCCGCGCGATCGACAACCGATTGCTTCCGGCCTGCCCGGTGTTGTGGAGCGCATCGTCGGCGGCACGCACGATGAAGCGGGCGTCGACCGGCGCCGCACAGGCCAGTCAAAGGCTGACGGTGGGCGCGGCGACGCATTCGCCAGACACATGGCAGCGCCGACACCACCCTCTCGTTGGCGAACCACATGCGCCCCGCGGATCACGCGCGACCACCCCGTCCGGCGCGGAATCCACGACCCGGCCGCGGGACCAGCCCTCGATCCCCCTCGCCCCACCTGGTAACCACTCCACAACGCCGCGTCGCGACCGTGGGTGCCCAGCCGTGGCTCGCCTTCGCGACCGGGCATCAGCGCGGTGATCCCCACGTCCGCAGGGTCGCTGGGGGGGTCGAACAGCTCCTGCGCTGCCCGTTCCAGCGGGCAAGCCCATGATCCGTGCGGGTCAGTATGTGACCCTGTGGGTCCTCGATCACGCCGGGATCGTCGGAACGGACGTCCGTCGGCGTGCCAGGCACATCGCCTCGACCGAAACGCCCGGTATCCGCCGCCGCACCCGCGGGACGTGGGTGCCACGCAGCCAGAGCGAACCCTGGCCGCCGCGAAAGACCCCGGCCTGACACCCGCGGGCACGCCGTCTTGGAGACTATGCACCCGCATGGGACGAGCACGGTGAGCCAGCCGAAGCGGGGGCTGGGGCGGAGACGGAAAAACGGCGGTGGCAGCAATGCAGCACGGCGCCCGCCATCGGCCTGGCGCTGCCTCGTCCGCGCACCCGTGCTACGTTGCATCCAGCCGCGCCAGCACGAGCGCGTGCACGTGCAAGGAGCCCGACGTGCCCCGCCGTCTTGCCCGCCTACTGACCGCCCTGATCGTCTCGATCATCCTGCTCTGCGGTTGCACCTCCACCGGCGATCCACGCCGCCCGATCCCCTGCCGCCTCGTGCCATCCGGGGCCCAAGCGACGCAGCTGGTGGTGGTGCTCCCCGGCCGCGGCGACAGCATCGACGCGCTGCTGCGTCATCGCGTGGCGGAACTCGTGCAGCGTCAATGGCCCGACGCCGACGTACTGCTGACCGGGCTGACCCTTCCCTACTACCGTGCCGGGGAGGCTATCCCCCGGCTGGACCAGCAGATCGTCAGGCCGGCGCTCGACCGTTACCGGAGGGTCTGGCTGGTTGGCATCTCGCTGGGCGGCCTGGGTGCCCTGCTCTATGACCAGGCGCACCCGGGAGTGGTCCATGGACTGCTGCTGTTGTCGCCCTACCTCGGCGACGCACCGATCCACCGCGAGATCGTCGCCGCAGGTGGCCTGGCCTCCTGGAAGCCGGGCCCGGTCCGGCCGGTCGGTCCGCAGACTTTCCAGCGCGAGCTCTGGCGCGCGCTGCAGCAATGGCGGCAACGTCCCGACCGAACCGCCACGACGTGGCTGGCCTACGGCGACCGCGAACGCTTCCGCGCACCGATCGAGCTGATGTCACCACTGCTTCCGCCGGATCACGTGGTGATGCTTCCCGGCCACCACGACTGGACGCTCTGGGCGACCGCGCTGCCGTCGCTGCTTGAACGTGCCGGCGGACCGCCATGAGGTGACCCACGAGAACGGCACGCATCATGCATGCGCCCCGAGTCCCCCGAACGAACCGGCATGCCCCAGACCATGACTCCCCCCGGCTACCTCCCTCCGCTGGCCAACGTGATCGATCTGCTGGTCGATGCCGTCTGCGTGGTGAACGACCAGCATGAGTTCGTCTATGTCAGCGCGTCGAGCGAACAGATCTTCGGCTACCGCCCGGAGGAGATGATCGGCCGCCCCATGACCGACTTCATGCATCCGGACGACTGCGCGCGCACCTTCGCCCAAGTGACGTCCATCGTGGATGGCACCGCCTCGCCGCACTTCGAGAACCGCTACGTGCGCAAGGACGGCAGCGTGGTCGACGTGATGTGGACCGCCCGCCACTCGCCGGAGGACGGCGTGCGGGTGGCGGTGGCCCGCGATGTCACCGGCCGCAAGCGGTCCGAATTGCTGCAGTCGGCGCTGTACGCCATCTCCGAGGCGGCCCACGCCGCGGCCGACCTGAGCGAGCTGTTCGGCCGCGTGCACGAGATCATCGGCGGCCTGCTGCCGGCGCGGAACTGCTTCGTCGCCCTGTACGAGGAACTCGAGGGAACCATCAGCTTCCCCTACTTCGTCGACGAATTCGACGCCCCACCCGAGCCGCGCCGGCTCGATTCCGGGACGCTCAGCGGGGAGGTCATCCGCAACGGGAAACCCTTGCTGTTCCGATCCGACGATGCCGAGCATCCGTACGAATGCGTGCGTGCGGTCATCGCCGGCCGCCCACCCGGCCACGCGCCACTGGCCTGGCTAGGCGTCCCGCTGATCGCTCCGCGCGGCGTGATCGGGGCACTGGTGGTGCAGAGCTACAGCGGCGAGGTGACCTACGGGGAGAACGATCTGCAACTGCTGCAGTTCGTCTCCACCCAGGTCGCGGCGGCGATCGAGCGCAAGCAGATCCAGGCCCAGCTCAACCATCTGGCGCTTTACGACCACCTCACCGACCTGCCCAATCGCACACTGCTGCGCGACCGGCTGGCGAATGCGCTGTCGCTGGCCCGGCGTGAGGTCGGCCGCGTCGCCATGCTGTTCCTCGATCTGGACCGCTTCAAGGACATCAACGACCAGCAGGGCCACGGCGCCGGCGACCAGCTGTTGCAGGAAGTCGCCAGGCGCCTGACCGGCTGCGTGCGCGAGTCGGACACCGTGGCGCGCCTGAGCGGGGACGAATTCGCCGTGCTGCTGCCGCGGATCGAGCGGCACGAGGACGCGTTGCGCGTGGCCGAGAAGCTGCGCCGCGCGATGCACCTGCCGTTCGCCATGAAAGGCGGATCGGTTCGGGTATCGGCCAGCATCGGGATCGCGCTGTATCCCGATCACGGAGAGAGCGAGGACGCCCTGCTCAGGCTCGCCGACGACGCCATGTACGCGGCGAAACGACGCGGCGGCAATCGCCTGCTGATGAGCATGGTGCCGCCTGCCGTGGACGACTAGGTCGGGCGCGAAAGGCGCCATTGTTGACCAGCATCAAAAAGACCCGCGAGCCGGGCGCGATAGTGGGGCATCCGACACCCCACATGGAACTCCCGTCATGCGCCCACCCGTCCTGCTCTCCCTCGCGGCCGCCACCCTCTCGCTGGCCTGCAGCCTGCCGTCGCCGGCCTTTTCCGCCGGACAGCAGGGCCGTCCCGTCGCCGGCAGCACGTCGGGCGGCAAAACCATCTACGGATCGCAGCTGATGACTCCGGCCGAACGCAATGCCTACCGGCAGCAGATGCGCAGCCTGAAGACGGTGCAGGAGCGCGAGGCGTTCCGCGCGCAGCACCACGAGCAGATGCAGCAGCGCGCCAAGGAGCGCGGCATGCAACTGCCCGACATGCCGCCCGCCGGGGGCGCGCGCGGAGGCATGGGACCGGGCATGGGGCCGGGCATGAACAAAGGCATGGGACGGGGGATGAACCAGGGGCTTGGGCCGGGCATGCAGCCCACGCAGACCCAGCAGGAAACCCGCGAGCGCACCCGGCCGCAGACGCCGTCGTCGTCAGGCAAGGGCGAGCCGTCGCGCACGCAGACCGAGCAGGAGCAGCGCGAACGCAGCACGGGTGACGACAGCGGCGGCAACTGATTGCGCGCCCCGCTTTCCTTTCCCGCCGCCGGAGGAACGATGCCATGCGATCACTTTCCCTCATCGCGTCACTGTCGCTGGCCAGCCTGCTGGCCGCACCCGCCTGGTCGCAGTCGGACCTGCAGCACCAGGCTCAGCAGCTGTTCAAGCCGATCCCCTCGACGCCGCCGGCCCTGCCGGGCAATCCGGCAACGGCGCAGCGCGTGGCGCTGGGCAAGATGCTCTATTTCGATCCGCGCCTGTCCGAGAGCCACGCGATCAGCTGCAACTCGTGCCACATGGTCGGCATGGGCGGTGTGGACCTGCAGGAAACCTCGCTCGGCCACCGCTGGCAGCACGGTGGCCGCAACGCGCCCACGGTATACAACGCGGTGTTCGACATCGCCCAGTTCTGGGACGGCCGGGCCAAGGATCTCGAGCAGCAGGCCGGTGGCCCGCTGGTGAACCCGGTGGAGATGGATACCACGGAGGCCCACGTGGTCGAGCAACTGCGTGCCATCCCGGGCTATGTCCAGGCGTTCGCCAAGGCTTTCCCCGGGGGAAGCGAGGCGATCACGTTCGAGAACATCCGTCGTGCCATCGCCTTGTTCGAAGCCACGCTGATCACCCCGAACGCGCCGTTCGACCGCTATCTGAAAGGCGATGCCAGGGCGCTCGATGGGAGCCAGCGCGAGGGGCTGGCACTGTTCATCAACAAAGGCTGTGCCGCCTGCCACGCCGGCATCAACGTGGGTGGTGCCATGTATGCGCCATTCGGCGTGGTCGAACGTCCCGGTGCGGAGATCCTGCCGCCGGACGATCGCGGCCGCTTCGCGGTGACCAAGACGGCGAGCGATGCCTACGTGTTCCGCGTGCCGTCCCTGCGCAACGTCGCGCTGACGCCGCCGTACTTCCACTCGGGCAAGGTATGGGACCTGCGCCAGGCGGTGGCGGTGATGGGCAGCAGCCAGCTCGGGGCCCAGCTCACGGATGCGGAGATCGACAGCATCACCGCCTTCCTCGGCAGCCTCTCCGGCGACCAGCCGCAGGTCACCTTGCCGATCCTGCCGCCCAGCGTCGCCACCACGCCACGCCCCAAACCCTGAGCCCGAGGCCTTCGACCGATGCACGCACCTGCCCGCAACCGCTACTCCGCGACGGTCCGCTGGGCCCATTGGCTGACCGTGCTGGCCGTTGTGGCGGCCTACCTGCTGGTGGAACTGGGAGATGACGAAGACCATGGCGGCACCGTCGGGTCTGCCATGCAGGGGCACTACCTGGCCGGGCTGGTGGTGCTGGCATTGCTGGCGGTCCGCGTGCTCGGCATGGCGCTCGGGCCGCGGCCGCCCATCGTTCCCGCACCCGGCCGCCTTTCCGTGCTGGCGGCACGGATCACGCACCTGGCGCTGTACCTGTTCCTGCTTGCGCAGCCGGTGCTCGGCATCCTGGCCGTGAACTACGCCGGCGAGGCGGTCACGCTGCCATGGTCGGGCACGCCCCTGCCTGCGCTGGTGCATGCCGACCCGGGCGCACGGAAACTCGTCGAGGAACTGCATGAATCGCTCGGCGAGATCTTCTACTGGCTGATCGGCCTGCACGTGGCCGCTGCGCTGTGGCACCACTTCGTGAAAGGAGACAACACGCTGCGCCGGATGCTGTAGCCGCCGGCGGTCAAGCGCCCTGCCGGCGCGTCTCGCAAGCCTGCAGATGCACCCAGGCCAGATCCAGCAAAGGCGCGGCCTGGCCCGCACCGCGGGCACGCCGCAGCATGTCGCCGACAATGTGCGCGCCCTCGGTACGCTGGCCGCTCTCCAGGTCGCGCAACATCGATGCGGTGACGCTGGAGCCGGCCTGGGTCAGCATCCCCAGCGCCTTGTCCCGGGCCTCGGCAGGAATCGAGTGGCCCGCGGCCTCCGCCACGGCCAGGCATTCGCCATAAAGCCCCTCGATGAAGGCGTGGCCGCCCTCGGCGGCGACGATATCGCCGATGCTCGCCCGCATCAGGCAGGTGGCGCCTGCGAGTGCGGTGAGGAAGGCGAACTTGATCCACTGGTCGAGTGCGATGTGCTCCGAGTAATGATGGTCCACGCCCGCCGCCGCGAAGGCATCTGCCAGCACCTGGCAACGCGCACTGCGCGGATCGCCGGACCGCTCGCCGAATGTCACCGAGGCCGGCCGCCCCAGGTGCAGTACCTCGCCAAGAGTGCTCTTGGTGGCGCTGATGAAGCACAGGCCGCCGAGCACACGCTGCTTGTCGAAACGCTCGTCCAGCGACTCGTAGTGCTTCAGACCGTTGAGGATCGGCCAGACCGTGGTGCCCTCGCCCACCGCCGGCGCGATCGCGTCGATCGAGGAATCCAGGTCGTAGGCCTTGCAGCTCAGCAGCACCATGTCGAACGGCTGCGCCGCAGCAACTCCGGCCAGCTGCGGGGCGGTGAGGTAGCGCACCGGGAACCGGGCGTCGCCCAGCGGACTGCGGATCACCAGCCCGTCACGATCCAGCTGGGCCGCACGGGCCTCGCGCACCAGGAAGGTCACGTCCGCACCGGACTGTGCCAGGCGGCCACCGAAATAACCGCCGGTGCCACCGGCACCGAGAACGAGCATGCGCATGGAAAACTCCGGATGGGGGATCAGGGACCTACCAGTGTAGATGCTGCACGCGCACATGGACCTAAGACCGTGCCCGGGAAACGACGTTGCGGGCCGCCCTGCACAGCCGGACCGTCCGCGCCACGCATACAACCGTGAATGCGCGATGATCCGGCCTGCACCGGTGCTCCGCCGGATCGCGCCCTGTTCACGACAGCCTCGTCAAGCTGCTCTGTCAAGCTGCTCGCCACGCCACGGGAACCGGGCGCGATGCGGCGCGACCGCAACGAAGAGGTACGCCATGCGTCGGAACCTGCCGAAACTCGCGATCCTCCTGCTCGCCGCACTGGCGCTGGATGGCTGCGCCACCCTGCGCAAGGATTTCGCGAAGCATCCGTCGACCGCCCTCCCGCCGCAGCACGACACTCCGAGCACGCGCTATGTGCACCGGGAGGTGTCCAGGCACGGCAACCTCTCCGGCTTCCGCCTGCTGACCTTCAGCACCAATGCGTTGATGAGCCGGGTGGCACTGGCCGACCACGCCGAGCACACCATCGACCTGCAGTACTACATCTTCGCCGACGACGACACCGGCCGGCTGGTCGCGCAACGACTGCTCGCCGCCGCCGACCGCGGCGTGCGCGTCCGGCTGCTGCTGGACGACATCAACGTGGGGAGCGAGATCGACATGCTCGACGCGCTCGACGCCCATCCGAACATCGAGGTGCGGCTGTTCAACCCATTCGGCACCCAGGCCCGCTCGGGACTGGCCAAGGCTGCGCAGTTCGTGCTCGACGGCAGCCGGCTCAACCATCGCATGCACAACAAGTCCTTCATCGTGGACAACAGCGTCGCGGTGATCGGCGGGCGCAACATCGGCGATGACTACTTCGACGCCGGGCAGAACACCCACTTCCGCGACCTCGACCTGATCGCCATCGGCCCGGTTGTGAGACAGGCATCGCAGGCCTTCGATACCTATTGGAACTGCGACGCGGCCTACCCGGTGAAGGCCTACAGCGGGAAACACGCCGGCCCCGCCGACCTGGCCCGGCTGCGCGAGCAGCTGGCGCAGCACGCGCGCAAGTTCGCCCAAAGCGATTATGCCCAGGCCACGCTCGACCAGCTTCCGCACGGCCCATCCGGCGACCGGCCCGGCAAGTGGTTCTGGGGGCACGCGGTGCTGGTGGCCGACCAGCCGGCCAAGATCGAAGCCGACGGCGACGACCCGCAACTGCGCATTGGCCCAGACATCAAGGCGATGATGGATGGCGCGAAACACGATGTGCGGCTGATCTCGCCCTACTTCATCCCCGGCGACGACGGCACGGCATTCCTCACCGGCATTGCCGCGCGCGGAGTGCGCGTGCAGGTGCTGACCAATTCGCTGGCATCCACCGATGAACCGGCCGTGCATGCCGGTTACTCGCGCTACCGCCTGCCGCTGCTGCGCGGCGGCGTCGAGCTGTATGAACTGCGCCCGCAAGCGGGTGCGAAGCAGCCGGCCACGGATGCCGGCAAGTCGTCCGGCGTGAGCCTGCATGCCAAGGCGATCGTGGTGGATTCGCACGAAACCTTCATCGGTTCGATGAACATGGACGAGCGCTCCAAGCTGCTCAACACCGAGATGGGTATCATCGTCGACAACGCGCCGCTGGCTGAGGCGGTGAGCCAGTTCTTCGATTCGGCGACGGCGCCGAGCCGCGCCTGGCGCGTGATGTTGGACCCGGCCAAGCCGCGCCAGCAGGCGTCGCTCGTCTGGCGCGGCATGGACAACGGGAAGATGGTCGACCTGACCAGCGAACCGGACGCGACCACCGGTCGCAAGGTCGAGGTCGGCCTGATCAAGCTGCTGCCGGTGGAGAACCTGCTCTAGGGGCACGGTTGACCAGCCACAGTCCGCCGGCGATCGCCGCACCGCCCAGCCACTGCGATGGTGCCAACGTGGTGTGCAGCACGACGAAGCTCAGCAGTACCGCAAACAGCGGTGCCAGGAACAGCCAACCGCTGGCGTGGGTGGCGCCGCCCCGGCGCAGCGCCACGAACCACAGTCCGAACGATCCGGCCGAGGCCGGCATCGCCAGCCAGGCGAACCAACCCCAATCGCGCAGGGCGAACCCGGCCGGCCAGCGTTCGCCGCTGGCACGCGCCAGCGCCAGCAACACCAGCGCTCCCACCAGCATCTGCCAGAAGTTCAAGGCCAACCCACCGATCGGCAACGCCGCGCGCTTGTTCACCGTTGTCGCCATCGCCCAGCACACCGCCGACGCCAGGCAGCACAACTCGCCGGCCAGGGCCGCTCGCTGGCCCTGCAACAGCGCACCCGGACCGATCGCCAGCGCCACGCCGACCATGCCGAGCACGAGCCCGCCGAGTCGCACTGCGCCAAGGCGCTCATGCAGGAACAGCCGCCCCAGCAGTGCCACCCAGATCGGATTGCTGAACAACAGGATCGCCGCCGCCGCGGCCGGGATCGTGCGCATGCCGACGAACAGCAGGCCCATCACGGCGGCGGTCTGCAGCAGCCCGATCGCCGCCACCACCGGCACATGCCTCGCGCGCATGCCGGAAGGCCACAGCACCCTGGCCAGCGGCATCCTGCCGGCCAGCAGCAACGGTAGCGTCGCCAGCGCCGCCACCAGGAACCGCCATCCGACCAGCAGGATCGCCGGCACGCCCTGCGACAGCAGGATCTTTCCGGCGATGAAACTCGAACCCATCAGGAAGGTGGCCCCCAGCAACAGGGCGTAGAAGCCGGGATCCGGCGCGTGCCGGTGCTGCGGGGTGGTCATCGGGAGGCCGGCGGACAGTGCATGGTCTACCACGCTAGCGAGCGCGCGTGCCCGGTGTCGACACGGCCTTGGTCGAACGCGAAACGCGCGGGCCCGGCCTCCACCGGGCCCGCGCAATGCCGGTGCTGCGGATCAGCGCCCCAGGTCGGACAGGAAGCGCTTGCTGTATTCCAGCGAGGTGGTGCCGTTGACCGAGTTGCACACCGGCGAGGCGTAGCCGGTGCTGCCGCCCGAACACGGCGTATCGCGGTCCAGCGACCAGAAGTGCACGCCAACCAGCCCGGCGTTGATCGCGTAGCTGGTCATCGTATCCACGTCGGCCGTGGTGAAGACCTCGCTGCTCACGTCGTTGGTGCCGATCATCGGGGTCAGCTCGATGTGGCTGGCCGGCACGCCGTAGGTGTGCTCGAGGTTGGTCACCGCCTGGATCGCCGACTGCCCCATGTTGCACTGGCCGTTGGCGACCACGCACACGCCGGGGCTCGCCGCGCCGAAGTCCATCACCATCAGGTTGATGGTGTAGTTCTGCAGCGAAGACGCCATGACCGCGCGGACCACCATGTCGCCCAGGCTGTTGACGCCGCCGTAGCTGCCGTCCGATGCCGCCAACGTCGCCAGGGTGAAGGAGAAGCGCAGGTTCGGGTACAGGCCCTGGGCGTAGACCGCGCCGGCGACCAGGTTGTTGATGGTGGACTGGTTCTGCCCGCCCTCGATGTCGAAGTCCACGCCGACCATGTGCGAGGTGTAGTAGCGGGAAATGAACTGCGCCATGCCCGCAGGGGACCCGCAAGTGAAGCTGCCCGCCTGGCCGCCCGTGGACACCACGTAGTTGACCCCGGCATTGGCCAGCGGCTGAATGTTGGCCGTGGCGAAATTCGCCGCCGGGATGCCGCCCCAGCTTTCGCTGCCGCATTCGCCCGAGGCGAATGCCAGGGTGATCGCGCCAATGTTGGGCAGGTAGTCGGACACCAGGCTGCCGCTACCGACCACCGGGATCGGCGAGCCGGTGGCTGCCGCGGTGCGCATGGTGTTGGTGTTCCAGTCCAGGTTGATGGTCACGTCCTTGTAGGGACTGAACAGCAGGCTGCCCGGTGCCGGGCCGCCCGTGCCTCCCGTGCCTCCCGTGCCGCCAGTCCCCCCGGTACCTCCCGTGCCACCGGTGCCTCCCGTACCGCCGGTGCCACCACTGCCGGAGCCATCGCAGCTGCCCTGCGATGTCCACGGCTGCGCCGAACCCGTCGGACCACTGTGGGTGGCCGGATCGTCGCCCTGGGTCCACCAGTTCGCCACGTAGTTCACGCCGTTCTCGCTGGCGGTGTTGCCGCCGGTGTAGACCGTACCCGCGCTCCAGGCGGTGGCGCAGGTCGAACCGGAACCACCGCCGGAACCGCCGGAACCACCGGTGCCCCCCGTCCCGCCAGAGCTGCCGCCGCAGCTGCCCTGCGACGTCCACGGCTGCCCGGAACCCGAACCACCGCTGTGGGTGGCCGGATCGTCGCCCTGGGTCCACCAGTTGGCCACGTAGTTCACGCCGTTCTCGCTGACCGTCGCGCCACCGGAATAGGCGGTGCTGGCGCTCCAGCCGGCGGCGCACGTGGCGACCGTCTGCGCGTGCAGCGGCTGTACCGGCACGGCCGCCAGCAGTCCTGCCGAGATCACCGAGCCACCCAGGCTGCCGAGCACGCCGAGGGCGAGCCGGGAAAGGGAATTCGATCGCTTCACAAGCATGGGATTTCCTCCAGATTGAAATTCATCGCTGCGTGGAATGACCTGGCGATGCCACGACCGGCTTCCTCCGGTCGACGGGGAAGCTCGCCGTCGCGTCCTTGCTGCTACCGCATGTCTGAGGTGTTGCCCGCCCTTGGTACTCCCGAAATGACAACGTTGTCTATATGACTTTTTCCGAACTGTGACCGGACGCCTCATCCGTCCAGGTCGCCCAGGCAGACAGGTGCAGGCGCACCATGCCGGATAGCAAGGCCACGCTAAAAATCCTCGGACATTTACGCTGCGATGCGGAACTTCTGCGCCTCGACCCACCAGCGCACCGGCGAAGCGGCATCACCTCGCCTTTTCAAACCTGAAATGACAACGATTGTCATAATTGACCCAGAAACATCGCCACGCTGCCAGCATCGGGCGTACAGGCACCCGTTACCCCACATCAACAGGGCACCTGGCAAGGGATGGCGAATGTCTGGAGATCAGCCGTCTGGACGTCCGTAAGCTTGCGCCTGCTCGACTTTGCCGACGGCGACCGCCACGGTCGAAGTCCGTCTCGGAGGGGATGCCACGGGTGTCTGCAGCGACGGCTTTCGACGAGATGGGCTGGCCCGACGACGTACGTACGCCGTACGCCCTGATCGACGCCTGGCTGCGCAACACCCACCGGACCAGCCCGCGCTCAAGCGTCGCGAGGCCGAGGTGCGGTTCCGCCGCATCGGCATCACCTTCGCCGTCTGCACCGAGGGCGGCGACGCCGAACGCCTGATCCCGTTCGACCCGATCCCGCGGGTGCTGGCCCAGGCCGAATGGTGCAACCTGCGGCGGGGCCTGGAGCAGTGCGCGTGTGCGCTCGACGCCTTCATGCACGACGTCTACCACGACTGCGAGATCATCCGCGCTGGTCGCGTGACAGAGCGACTGGTGCTGCACAACAGCCAGTTCCGTCCGGAAATGTGCGGGATGGACCTGCCGGGCCGGATGTACGGGCGCATCTGCGGCATTGACAGGGTGCGCGTCGGCCCGGACGACTACTACGTGCCGGAGGACGACTGCCGCCCCCCCCCCCCTCCGGCGTCTACTACATGCTGGAGAACCGCGAGGTGATGCTGCGGCTGTTCCTGGACCTGTTCCGCCGCAACACGGTGGCGCCGGTGGCGCACTACCCGGACGAGCTGCTGGACACGCTGCACGGTGGCGCCGCCGAATTGCCCGGGCGAGCCCACCATCGTGCTGCTCACCCCGGCATCCACAACAGCGCCTATTAAGAGCACGTCTTCCTCGCCGACGAGATGGGCATCGACCTGGTCGAGAGCGCCGGCCTCGTGGTGAGCAAGGGCGTCTGCTAGCAGCGCACCACCCAGGGATTGGAGCGAGTGCGAGTGGACATACTACCTCGACCCGCTGGCGCTCAGTCCCGATTCGATGCTCGGCGTGCCGGGCCTGCACTTCGCCAACCGCGCCGGCAACCTCACCATCACCAACGTGCTGGGCACCGGCATCGCCGACGACAAGGCGGTGTACATCCACGTGCCGGAGATGGTGCGCTTCTACCTCGGTGAGGAGCCGCGGCTGAAGTGCGAAGCTGGCGCTGATCTCGATGGACTCCACCCTGCGCTCCAACCTCAGCGTGGGCATGCCGCTGGACCTGCTGGTCTACCGAAACAACAGCATCGACCGAGTGGAGGCCCACCGGCTGGAAGACGGCGATGCGTACTTCCGGATGATCCGCGAGCGTTGGTCGGCCGCCCCGTCGGCCGCGCACAAGGCGATTCCGGCACCGGACTGGCTGCACGCCGACGCGGACTGAGTCCCGAAACGAAAACGGCAGCCGCGGGGCTGCCGTTTTCCGTTGCGATCGCGCGATGCGTTCAGGGCGTCACGTCGAAATCCGCCTGCTGGGTCGCCAACGAGCTGCCGCCGACCCACACGGTGTAGTGCGTCGGCTCGACCACCTGCTGACTCTTCACGTTCCAGAAACTCAGTTCGGGGAAGCCGAGGTGGAAGGTCACCTGCTTCGACTCGCCCGGCTTCAGCGCCACCCGTTGGAAGCCCTGGAGGCTGCGCACCGGCTGCTCCACGCTGGCGCCGAGGTTGCGCACGTACAACTGCACGACCTCGGTACCGGCGCGCTTGCCGGTATTCCTCACCGTGGCAGTGACGGTCACCAGATCCTTCGCACCCGGACGGTTCGCCTCGGCCAGCGGCACCCGGGCACGCGACACGTGCACGCCAGAATACGCGAAGGTGGTGTAGGTGAGACCCCAGCCGAACGGATACAGCGCACTGTTCGGCACGTCGATGTAGCGCGAGATGAAGCGCGTGTCGCCGGCCGGTGGCTTGCTCAGGTCGGCGTCGCCGGCCGGGCGGCCGGTCGGGAACTGGTTGTAGTAAAGCGGCTCCTGGCCCACCGCGCGCGGAAAGCTCATGGTCAGCTTGCCGCTGGGCGCGACATCGCCGAACAGCACGTCGGCCACGGCGTTGCCCGCTTCGGTGCCGGGGAACCAGGTCTCCATGATCGCTGGCACGTGCTGGTCGGCCCAGTCCAGCACCAGCGGACGACCGGAGAACACCAGCAACACCACCGGTTTTCCGGTGGCTACGATCTGCGCGAGCAGCTTCTGCTGGTTGCCCGGCAGGTCCAGGTGCGCGCGCGACCCGGCTTCGCCGCTCATGCTGGACGACTCGCCCAGCGCCATCACCACCACGTCGGCCTGCTCGGCCGCCTGCTTCGCCGCGGCGAATCCCGCCTCGGAATCGGTCTGGACGTCGGTGCCCTTGGCGTACAGCAGCTCGCCGCCGAGCTGCTTCATCCGTGCCGCCAGCCCGCCACGCAGCGTCACCACGTCCGGCAGGTGTTGCGCGCCGCCCCAGGCCCCCTGCATCTCGCTGGCGTCGTCGGCCAGCGGGCCGATCAGCGCCAGCTTCTTCACACTGGCCGACAGCGGCAGCACCGGCGCCTTGCCGTCGCCGCCGTTCTTCAGCAGCACGAAGGATTCTTCCGCCGCACGGCGTGCCAGCGGACGGTGCGCATCGACCGCCCGCGTCACCTCGGTGCCGCGGGCATAGGGATGCTCGAACAGGCCCAGTGCGAACTTCACCCGCAGCACGCGGCGCACGGCCTCGTCCACGGTGGCCATGGAGAGCCTGTCCTGCTTCAGCAGGGTCGGGATCTGGGTGTCGTAGAAGTGGCTCATCATGTCCACTTCCACGCCGGCCTTCAGCGCCTTCTCGGTGGCGGTGGCCGCATCCAGCGCGATGCCGTGGTGGGTCAGCTCCATCACCGCGGTGTAGTCGCTGACCACGAAGCCGTCGAAGCCCCATTCCTTGCGCAGGATATCGGTCATCAGGTACGGGTTGGCGGTCGCCGGGACGCCGTTGAGCGCGTTGAACGAGCTCATCATCGTCGCGGCGCCCGCCTCGACCGCCGCCTTGTACGGCGGCAGGTAGTCCTGGCGCAGGCGGATGTCGGACATGTCGGTGGTGTTGTACTCGCGACCGGCCTCGGCGGCACCGTAGGCGGCGAAGTGCTTGACCGAGGCGGCCACGCTCTCGGGATTGGACAGGTCGGTGCCCTGGTAGCCGCGGATGTAGGCGCGTGCCATCGCCGAGCCGAGGTAGGCATCCTCGCCCGCACCCTCGGTGGAGCGTCCCCAGCGCGCATCGCGCGAGATGTCGACCATCGGCGAGTAGAACCACTTCACGCCGGCCGTGGTGGCCTCGCTCGCCGACATGCGCGAGACGTCCTGGACCAGTTGGGGATCCCACGACGCGGACAGACCCAGCGGCACCGGATAGATCGTGCGGTAACCGTGGATGACGTCGGCACCGAACAGGATCGGGATGCCCAGGCGGCTGTGCATCGCCGCCTCCTGGAAACGGCGGGTCTTGGCCGCGCCGATCACGTTGAGCATCGATCCCAGCTCGCCCTTGCGTGCCAGCTCCAGCGCATCGACGTGGTCGCGGGTTTCCGGATTGACCGCGATCGCGCTGTCGGCGTCGGCAGCGGTGGGCGCCGACGAGCCCTGGTCGTTGTACTGCACCAGTTGCCCGATCTTCTCGGCCAGCGTCATCTTCGCCAGCAGCGCATCGACCTTCCGCTCGATCTGTGGCGTGACCAGTTGCGGATTGGACGGCCGCACCGGCTGGCCGACCTCGGCCGGGGCCGCACAGGCAACGCCCGCCACGGCAACTGCGATGGCGGAACTCAGGATCAGCGAGCGGGGGCGCAGGCCGGAGCGGGATTGGGGATTCATCGATTCTCCACGGGGACGGCAAGTCCGGGCTCCCTGGCCCGGATGGGTGACGCGGCAATGTAAACGTTTACAGGCGCTGCCGTAAACGTGCACCGCAATATCCTCACTGGCACTTCCCGCCGGGGCTGCGAAGCTCCAGAGCGGCGGCTCAACGCAGCTGGCTGTCCTTGCTGCCGCGACGGTTGAACGGCGCAGCGGCCTGCCCCCGCCGATCCTGCCCGGACTGGCACGTCACGCACAGGCGTACGCCGGGCACCGCCTTGCGGCGGGCCTCGGGAATGGGTTCGCCGCACTCCTCGCAGTGGGTCAGTCCCGGCCCCTGTTGGAGCTGGCGTCGGGCGCGCTGCACGGCGGCATCCACCGTCGCGTCGATCTGGTCCTGCACGGCGCCGTCGCCGGCCCAACCGGTAGCCATGGCCTGCCTCCTCGTATCTCCGGCGGATGGCGATGCCGATCCGCGACTGCAGGCCCTCCAACATGGCGGCGCCTGGCCACCGGGGCAAGCCTCAATCGCCCCGCGGATCGCGCGCGGTGAATTTGTGCGCGTACATCGCACGATCGGCGGCGGCCAGCAGGCCGGCTTCATCCTCGCCGTCCGCCGGGTAGAGCGCCACGCCGATGCTGGCCTGTACCACGATGCGCTCCCCCTCGATCTCGAAGCCCGCACGCAGCGCCGACAGCAGCCGATCGACCTGACTGGCAATCGCTTCGTCCGGACCGGGCTCGGGCAGGATCGCGGCAAACTCATCGCCACCGAGCCGCGCCAGCGTATCGGTGACCCGCAGGCGCGACTGCAGTCGCGTCGCTGCCGCAGCGAGCACGGCGTCCCCGGTGGCGTGGCCGCGGGTGTCGTTCACTTGCTTGAAATCGTCCATGTCGATGACCAGCAAAGCGATGCGCCTGCGGTCGCGACGCGACCGCTCCAGGGCGCTGTCCAGCCGCTGGGCGAACAGTCGGCGATTCGGCAGACCGGTGAGCGGATCGTGCATCGCCGCGTGCTTGGCCTCGCCCAGCTGCTCCTCCAGCACGGTGAAGATCATGCCGGTGGCCACCATGAACTTGGGCAGGTTCCATGCCTCGTTCTGGATACCCAAGCCCGGCAACCAGCGATCGAGCGCCGCGGCCACCGGAAACACCAGCGACCAGGCCACGAAGCTCAGCGTGGTGAAGGACACGCCCAGGGTGGTGCGGTCCGAGCCCCGCCAGAAAAAATAAGCCACCAGCGCGTAGTGCCAGAACAGCATCCAGATCAGCGCCGCACCCAGCGCGTCCCGCGCCACCAGCACCGCCTGGACCGCGTAGGCCAGCAGTACCACGCTGCCCAGCAGGCGACGTTCGCGCGGGCGCGCGCCGCGCCGGTCGGAATGGAACAGTCCCATCGCCGTGCATGCGGCCAGGCCAGTCAGCGACAGGAATACCGCCCGATCGCCCACGTCCCAGGCGAGCAGCACCACGAACACCACGTCCGGCATCGCGGCCAGCAGGCTCCAGGCAAAACCGTTGACCCAGCCCGAGCGGCGGTCGTGTCCGGCCCAGATGAACGAGACGCTGGTCAGCAACAGCATACTCAGCGAAAGCGCTTCGCCGGCGTGCTCCATCACGGGGACATTGAGGTAAACCAGCTGGGCGACGATGTGCACCAGGATCATCACCCAGCCCACCAGCCAGTAACGCAGCCGGGTCTGGCGCGTGCGACGCAGCAGCGACGCGAACACCAGCACCAGGCCACCGATGGCCAGAAAGTCGGGAAATACGGAGAGATTCAACATGGGCGACCCGGGAGCTCAACGCCATCGCGGTCGATGGCGTCGGCAACCTGGCGCGAAACAGGCCGCCCAGGCCAGCACACCCCTGCCTCCGGTGCCAGCGACCCTTGGGACGACCACGACGGACTCATGCCAGACTATCGGCGACCCGCGCGATTTCTTGAGACGGGGGCGGAGCGGCCGCACGTTACTCGGACACCCGGTCATGCGCCTGCGGGACCGCGGCAAGCGCCGCCAGCGTGATCGCGGCCGCGGTGGCCAGGTAGAGCCCGACCCAGCCCAGTCCGTGGTGCACCGCCAGCCAGGTTGCGAAGTACGGTGCCAGCGATGCTCCGAAGATGCCCGCCAGGTTGAAGGCAAGCGAGGCACCGGTATAGCGCACCGCCACCGGGAACATGTGCGCCAGCACCGTGCCGAGCGGACCGTAGGTCAGGCCCATCACCGCCAGTCCCAGGCCGAGGAACGCCAGCACGTGCCAGACGCTGTGCGCCGTGAACAACCATGGCATCGCCAGCCCGAACAGCAGGATCAGCGCCGTCGCCACCACCATCACGCGGCGCGCACCGGTGCGATCGGCCCAGGCCGCGGACAGCGGGATGGTGACGGCGAAGCACACCACGCCGAGCATCTGCAGGCCAAGGAAGCCCTCGCGGGAGTAACCCAGCCGGGTGGTCGCCCAGCTCAGACTGAACACCGTCATCAGGTAGAACAGCACGAAGGTGGCCAGCGCAGCGAACGTGCCGGCCGCCAAAGCACGCGGATGGCGCAGCACCACCTCCACCATCGGCAGGCGTACCCGTTCCTGCTGCGCCACGGCGCGCGCGAACGCCGGCGTCTCGGTCAGGCGCAGGCGCATCCACAGGCCGACCGCCACCAGCACCGCGCTGGCCACGAACGGAACGCGCCAGCCCCACGCGAAGAACGCCGGCTCGCCGATCGCCCGGGTCAGCCAGAGGAACAGCCCCGTCGACAGGAAGAAGCCGATCGGCGCGCCCAGTTGCGGAAACATGCCGAACCAGGCCCGCCGGCCCGGCGGCGCGTTTTCCACCGCCAGCAGCACCGCCCCGCCCCACTCGCCGCCCAGGCCCAACCCCTGGCCGAAGCGGCACAGCGCCAGCAGTGCCGGCGCGGCCACCCCGATCGACGCGTAGGTGGGCAGAACGCCGATCGCCACGGTCGACAGCCCCATCGTCAACAGCGCGGCGACCAGGGTTGCCTTGCGCCCCACCCGGTCGCCGAAGTGGCCGAACAGCGCCGAACCGACCGGCCGCGCGAAGAACGCCAGCGCGAAGGTGGCCAGCGACTGCAAGGTGGCCGAGGTCGCATCGGCGGAGGGAAAGAACAGCGACGGAAACACCAGCACGGCGGCCGTCGCGTAGATATAGAAGTCGAAGAACTCGATGGTGGTACCCACCAGGCTGGCCAGCAGCACGCGGCGAGGGGAACGGGCCGGCTCGGTTCGGGCCTGGGACATGCGGTGCTCTCGTCTGGACGGATGGACGGCCGATTCTGCCAGAGCCGGACGATTGCGCGGGCATCGCGTGCGCCGCCCGCGACCGCCCGGCCAGGCGTTTCCCGCGCTAGGATGCGCCATCCGTGGGCGGGCGGAGACAGGTCATGGCGATCGAACTGACGCGGTTCCTGCAGGTGATGGCCGGGCGCGAGGCATCGGACCTGTTCTTCTCCGTCGACGCCACGCCGCACATCAAGATCGACGGCGAAACCTACCACCTCGACGGCGAACCGCTGACGGCGGAGAACCTGCACGACCTGGCCTACTCGATCATGAGCGACCGCCAGCAGCGCGAGTTCGAGGCCACGCTGGAGATGAACCTTGCCCTCAGCCTGACTGACACCGGGCGCTTCCGCATCAACATCTACCGGCAACGAGGCCACGTGGCCATGGCCGTGCGCTTCATCACCGGCCAGATCCCGACGATCGAGGCACTGAACCTGCCGCCGATCCTGCACGACCTGATCATGCTGCCGCGCGGACTGATCCTGATGGTCGGCGCCACCGGCTCGGGCAAGTCGACCACGCTGGCCTCGATGATCGATTACCGCAACGCCCGCAGGACCGGCCACATGCTCACCGTCGAGGAGCCGATCGAATACCTGCACTCGCACAAGCGCTCGATGGTGGACCAGCGCGAGGTGGGACTGGACACGATGAGCTACGCCGCCGCGCTGAAGAACGCCATGCGGCAGGCGCCGGACGTGATCATGATCGGCGAGATCCGCGACCGCGAGACGATGCAGGCGGCGATCGCCTATGCCGAGACCGGTCACCTGTGCCTGTCCACCCTGCACGCCAACAACGCCAACCAGACGCTGGACCGCATCATCAATTTCTTCCCCGACTCGGCCCACCACCAGCTGCGCATCGACCTCGCGCTCAACCTCAAGGCGGTGGTGTCGCAGCGGCTGCTGCGCGGTGTCGACGGCAGGCGCCTGCCGGCTGCCGAGATCCTGCTTTCCACGCCCTACGTTGCCGACCTGATCGAGAAGGGCGAGGTCCTCGCGCTCAAGGAGGCGATGAAGCAGGGGCTCGATCACGGCATGCTCACCTTCGACGAGTCGCTCTACCGGCTCTATGCCGCCGGCCGCATCGGCTACCGCGAAGCGCTGGACCATGCCGATTCGCAGACCGATCTGGCGCTGCATATCCGCCTGCAGGGGCCGGAGCCGGACGATGGCGGCCACGAGCTCGACAGCGCGCACATCGACGGCCTGGAATGAGGTTCAAGCAGCCGACAGCCGCAATACCGGACAATGCGCCCTTTCCCGGCCGACTCCGTCCTTGATGATCGCCAGCCAGCCACCCGGCCGAGCACGCACTTCCCTTCGGCGTCGCCCGTGGTCCGGCCGCCTGCTCACGCTGGCCCTGGTTGCCCTGGTCGCCGGCTGCACCACGCCGAAGGTGGAGTCCCCCGGCTACGATCCGGTCCGGGTGCAGGCGCGCATCATCCATGTACTGCCCGCGAGTACGGACGACCGCACCGGCTGGGCCCGTGACATCACCGCGGCGCTCGCCGCGCAGCGGATCGAACCGGACCGCGGCAACCTCTGCGCCGTGATCGCGGTGGCTGGCCAGGAGTCCAATTTCCAGTCCGATCCGACCGTACCCGGACTCGGCCGGATCGCCCGGGCCGAGATCGACCGCCGTGCCGCCGAGCATCACATTCCGCAGCTCCTGGTCCGGGCGGCGCTGGCGCTGCATGGCCCGGACGGGCGCAGCTACGCCGATCGCATCGACGCGGTGCGCAGCGAGCGCGAGCTGAGCCGCGTTTACGAGGACTTCATCGGCATGGTGCCACTGGGCAAGCGGTTGTTCGGCGACGCCAATCCGATCCACACCGGCGGCCCGATGCAGGTCAGCGTGGCCTTCGCCGAGCAATACGCAAAAGACCATCCCTACCCGTATCCGGTCGAAGGCTCGATCCGCCACGAAGTATTCACCCGGCGCGGCGGCCTGTACTTCGGCATCGCCCACCTGCTCGGCTACCCGGCCGACTACCCCTCGCCGATCTATCGGTTCGCCGACTACAACGCCGGCTTCTACGCCAGCCGCAACGCGGCGTTCCAGAACGCGGTGACGCGCGCATCCGGGATCCCGCTCGATCTCGATGGCGACCTGGTGAACTACGGCAGCTGGAGCGAGGTGGGCAAGACCGAGCTGGCCCTGCGCACCCTGGCCGGTCGACTGGACCTGGGCCAGGACCAGATCCATCGCGCGCTGACCCGGAGCGAACAGGCCGACTTTGCGCAGACCGACACCTACACCCGGGTGTTCGCCCTCGCCGACCGCCTCAACGGCCGGCCGCTGCCGCGCGCGATGCTGCCGAAGATCCGGCTCGAGAGCCCGAAGATCACCCGCCGGCTGACCACGGCCTGGTTCGCCCAGCGGGTGGACAGCCGCTACCGGAGCTGCATGGAACGCATGCGCTGATGCCTCAGCGCCGCTGGGACCTCGACGGCAGCGCGGCCGGCAGGAACTCCACTCGTGCCACGTCGCCGTCCAGGCACAGCCGATAGCCGGCGGCCTGCCGCAGCGGTGTCACCATGCAACGGGCGAGTGCAGTGGCCTCCTCCGGCGGCGTGCGGATGCTGTCCGGCTTGCGGGCGTCCACCCACTGCGGGAGGTAGTCCATCAGGAAACCGCTGGTACCGAACAGGTCGGCCTCGGTGAGGTAGCCCGGCACCAGTGTCCGCAGCAGCGGAAACTCGACCGCCGCATGCTCGGCCAGTGGCGCGAACCCGGTCGAACCCGATACGTGCAGCGCCGTGATGGGGTGGCCGGAGGCCAGGACCGACAGGTCATCGGCAAGCCGCGCCGCAACGTGACGCTCCATGCGCTGCTGCGCGGCCATGGCATTGCCGTACGTACTGGCGACAACCAGCATCGCAGCCGCCAGCACACCGGCCAGCAGCGCGCTCGCGCGCAGGCCGTGGCGCCATTCGGACAGCAGCTCGTGCGCGGCGATCAGTCCCGCCACCAGCAGCGCGCCCACGCCGATCAACACGCGCGGCCGGATCTCGGGCTCGCGCAGCACCAGCATCGGCCCCAGCGCCGCCACCATGACCGCAAGCGGCATGGCCAGCGCAGCCAGGCCCAGCGCGGCTGTCGCCATGGATGCCCTGCCCCGCGCATGCCGCAGACCGATCGCGACCGGCGCCAGCGCGAGCACGGCCAGCACCGGCAGGAACACGCTCCACCAGTGCGCATTGAACGCGTCGGCGACGAAGCCATAGAACAGAACGAAGTTGTGGCCCAGCAGCGGCAGCTCGTGCAGCCCCTGGATCGGCGTAGCCTGGCGCCGCACCCACCCGCTGATGTGCATCCCCACCAGCAGCTCGTAGACCACCATCGCCATCAGCCACTGCAACGCACGGCTGCCGAGCTGGCGCAGCCATGCCACTGGCGAGCGGTCGCGCTCCTGCAGTTGCCACGCCTCCAGCAGCGCGAGCACCAGGAACACGTTGGTGGCGGGCTGGTACAGGCACAGGGCGGCAAACAGACAGAGCACGCCACGCTGCCAGGGCTTGCGACCGTCCAGCAGCAACAGCGGCCAGGCCGCCAGCAGCACGGCCAGCGCCATGCTCAGGGCGTCGAAGCGATAGGACAGGTTCTCGAGGAAGAATGGCTGCGCGCCCAGCGGCATCACCAGCAGCGCCGCAAGCCAGGGCGAGGCGCGGGTGTAGCGCACCGCCACGCGCGCGCCGATCCACGCCAGCAGCAGCGCCGCACCGATCTGCGGCAACGGCGCGATGTCGACCATGGTGTGGTCGTAGGCCTGCAGTGCGCGCATCAGCAGGGTGGTGAGCGGGCGACCGTTGGAATCCCAGCTCGCCCGTCCCAGCAGCGCGCGCTTCAGGTCGTCGTTGTAGGGGCGGTTCGCGTGCAGGATGGGATAGAGCACCAAGGCCAGCAGCCCGAGCAGCCGCCAGAAAACGGCACGCACCTCGCCCTCCGCTTCGCTCCGGGATGAACTTCCCGCCACCGACGATCCTCCGCACCCGCCCTCAGCGACGGCGGTGCACAAGGTAGCAGAGCTAGCTTGCGCACCGCTTTCGACGCCGCGGATCGGCGCAGGTCGAGACGACGCCGGCGGGCTCCGTGCCGGCTATCCCCGCCTACCAGCTCATGATGGCGGTTGCCCGCGAAGCACTATCGCCGCCGGAAGCGACCGACGTACCGAACTGCAACTGCAGATGAGTGCTGACCGTGCGGGCATATTCGACACCCAGCGCACCGTAGCCGGCATAGGAGGCCGCACTCACCGCCAGCCCGCTGGCGCGCCCTGCCGGGATCGCCACGGTGGGCAGGGCCATCGCCTGGGCAGCGGCACGTGCGGCATAACGGCGTGCCTGACCCAGCACGCCGATGCCGACCTGGTTGAGCTGATCGAGATTCACCGCATCGGTGCCCCTCGTCCCTGGCGCCAGGTTGGTGATCTGGCGTTGCAGCGTATCGCTGCCCACGCTGACTGTGTTGTCGGCATTGGCCACCGATCCCTGCCCCAGGGCGACCGAATTTTCGCCATTGGCCAGCGCATTGGCTCCCAGTGCCACGGCATTGTTGCCATTGGCCACCGCGTTGCTGCCCACCGCGGTGGTCGGGTCGGCATTCGCCTGGGCACCGGCACCGATCGCCACCGAACCGGCAAACCGCGCCACGGCGCCCTGGCCTTGCGCCATCGCACCGTCGCCGTCCGCCGAAGCGCCACCACCGACGGCAACCGCCCCCTGGCCGGCTGCGTGGGTGGCCGCCTGTCCTTGCACGGAGCATTCCAGCGCCCCCTGATTGACCCGGCACACCCCCATCTGCCCGTTCACCATGGCCTGGATCTGCACCGAGTTCTGCTGCCCCAGTTGCATCGCGGAGTCGGCCGTGGACTGCGCCTGGGTGGCGGCGGTCTGCGCCTGGACAGCCGTAGTCTGGGCCTGGCTGGCGGTAGTCTGGGCCTGGCTGGCCATGGTCTGTGCCTGCGTCGCGGCGCTTTGCACCGCCCCGGTGGCGCTGGCGACCGAGGCGTCGAGCTGCGCCACGTTGACGGCATCGGTCGCGTTGACGCCGGCGCTCACGTTGGCGATGGTCCGGGTCTGGCCGGCGGCGCCCACGCTCACCTGATCGGCGGCGCTGGTGACGCTGCCGGCACCCAGCGCCACCGAGCCGGCATAGCTCGATTGCGCGCCCGTTCCCAACGCCACGCTGTTGCCGCCCGTGGCGGTGGTCGACGTGCCACCGAAGCCGCCGCCCAGGCTCCCGGTCGAACTACCGATCGCGATATTGCCTCCGGTGGGAGTCGCACTGTAGGTAGTTGCCTGCGTGCCCAAGGCGATGTCGCCATTGCCCGCGGCGTTCGCTGCGCCGCCGCTTGCCTGGCTACCGAAACCGCTGGCGGTGGTATCGCGGCCGGCGGCGATGCTGAAGTCCCCGGTGGCTGTGCTGTAGGCGCCCGAGGCTGTGCTGCTGTTTCCGCTGGCCTGGCTCCAGTTGCCCAGCGCCGTGCTCAACGGCCCGCTGGCACTGCTGCTGCTGCCCAGCGCCGTGCCGCTGCTTCCCGCGGACTGGCTGGAATACCCCACTGCCACGCTCCAGTTGCCCGATGCGTTGGCGCTCAAGCCGTCGGCCGTGCTGCCGTAGCCACCGGCAGAACTGCCGCTGCCGCACGCCAGCTGATTTTGGCTCGTGCTCTGCGAACACACGCCGCTGGTCGCGCTGGTGCCACCCGTGGTCGCACTGGCGTGGGCGGGGGCGGCAACGAACGCCCCGAAAACCAGGGCCAACGGCGCAAGTAGCCATGCGGCCCCCGCCTTGTGCTTTTTCGCTGGCCGCGGTGCAACCGCCAGGAAAGTGGCGTCGTGTCGGCAAACAGGCGTGTCGGGCCTCGCAGGGGACGAGGCGGACAGGCGCGGTTTTGGGGTCATACGAGAGGTCCCTTGTCGATGATGAAGGTTCTTGAACGGAAGCGTCACTCGAGCTGTCACCCGCCGATCGATACGCCCCTTCCTCGCCTGCCTCGCGTGTGCGACGGCAAAAAGGCCTCGGTTGTCCCGACGGGTCGAGCTCCGGGACGCAGAAAGCAAAAGACAGGCCAGCGGCGTCAACGACGCGGCCGTCCTCTCATTTCAGTGACTTGGCGTAACAGCGCACGATCGACGCGGGTGCCGGCGACGCACGCCGGCGGTTTTCCGGCGCGCCCGGGAAAGCGTCGGTCAGCCGCCGCCGGGAGGTCGCCGCGCAAAAGCGCGGGCTGGGGCTCAGCCCGGCGGTTAGTCGAAGTGATAGTGCGTATGGCATGCAGATTCACGCTGGCCGAAGCGCCGGACGTGGGCGGCCAGCGACACAAAGGGCACGAGTGACACCGTCGGGCGGAAATCCAGGTGCTCGAGCAGGCAGAACAGCGTGACCTCCAGCAGGCTCAGCTCGCGCGGCGGCAAGCCGGCCAGCACCTGGTCGACATGCGCATCGAGCCAGGCCAGCACCTGCGCCATGCCCTCTGCCGCCTTGACGAAGTAGAGGTTGTCCGCAGGCAGGCCGGCCGCCTGCGTGCCGAATACGAGTTGCACCTGCGCCGCCATTGCGTGCCAGACCATTTCCTGCGCGTTGCGTGCGGCCGGCCCGGGCAACTGCTCGGTCCACACGATGCGGGCATCGCCGGGAAAGCGCCCTGCCAGGGTGCGGCAGATGTTCTCGGTGCCGAACACTGCCTCGCCACCGAGCCGAAGCACCGGCAGCTTCATCGCCGGGTTGCCGCCGTAATCGGCGCTGTCGCGCGAGCCGAGGTCGTAGACCGGCTGGAAGGCCAGCCCGACGCCAAGCTCGGCCGCGACGATGCGCGCGACGCGCGTGAAGTGGGAGCTGCTGCGACCGATCAACAGGGGTAGGTCTGGATTCACTCTCGACTCCGGAAAACGTGCGACGGGTCCATCACGGCTCGGGCGGCCGGCGACCGCCCCACGGCGCAGCCTGCTCGAGCTGGGCGGCCAGCTGCAACAGCGTCGCCTCGTCGCCGAAAGGCGCGACGAACTGCACGCCGAACGGCAGCGCCGGGCCGCCCTCCTCGACTGCCGCCCAGTGCAGCGGCACCGACATGCTCGGCGTGCCGGTGAGGTTGGACAACTGGGTGAACGGCACGCGCGACAGACTGGCTTCCACCAATTCGTCGACCATGCCGGTGAGCATCAGCAGGCGACCGGCGCGCAACGCAAGTACCAGCCGGGCCAGTCGCTGCTGGTCCGGCGGCGTGTCGAGCTCGCCGATGCGGTTGGGTGGCTGCGCGGTGGTAGGCGTGAGGTAGAGGTCATAGCGCCGGTGGAAGTCCGCCAATGCATGGCTAAAGCCGTTCCAGCGCGCATGCCGGCTGACGTACTCGCCCGCGCTCACGGTCCGTCCGAGCAGGCCGAGGATCCGTGTCTCCAGTTCGAAACCGTCGTCGCCGGCACCGGTCAGTGCCCGCGCCCGGGCCATCGCCGCCGCGGTCTGGCCGAAGTACATGGTGACGTAGCAACGCGCCAGGTCCGGGCCATCGACCGCGGGCGCGGCCTCCTCCACGTGGTGTCCGAGATCCGCCAGCAACCTCGTCGCGCACTGCACTGCCGCCACGCACTGGGCATGGACCGGCGTGCCGAGCGGCGAACGGGTACTGAAGCCGATGCGCAGACGCCGGGGTGGCCGGGCGATCGCGTCGGCCCAGGACTGCAAGGGTGGCGCGATGACGAAGGGCGCGCCGTGCTCCGCACCGGCGATGGCGTCGAGCATGCGGGCGGAGTCGCGCACGCTGCGGCTGATCACATGGTGGCTGGAAGCCCCCTCCCAGTGCTCGGCTTCGTCGGGCCCGTTGGGCACGCGCCCGCGCGAGGGACGCAGCCCGAACAGGCCGCAGTAGGCCGCCGGGATGCGGATCGAACCGCCGCCGTCCGAAGCGCCGGCCACCGGCACGATGCCCGCAGCGACCGCCGCGGCCGCGCCGCCCGACGAGCCGCCCGGCGTGCGCGCGGGATCCCAGGGATTGCGTGTCGGCTGCGGCCATACGCGCGGCGCGGTCTCGGCCTTCAGCGCGAACTCCGGCGAGCTGGTCTTGCCGAACACCACCAGGCCCGCGTCGAGGAAGCGCCGGACCACTTCGCTGTGGTGGTCTGGCACCCAGTGACGCAGCGCCCGGCTGCCGGAGGGGCTGGGTACGCCGGCATGGTCCTGCGCCATGTCCTTGAGCAGGAACGGCACGCCGGCGAACGGGCCGGACAGCGGACCGGCCGCCCGCCCGCGGGCGATGTCCTCCATCGGCAGGCAGATCGCCGCCAGTGCAGGGTTCACCTCGGCGGCACGCGCAAGCGCAGCTTCCAGCACCTCGGTGGCGGAGACCTCGCGGCGGGCGATCAGCGCGGCCAGCGCGGTGGCATCGTGCTGTGCGTACTCGTCGAACATGGAGCGCCCCCGGGTGGAAAGGCTGCATCCTAAGGCTGCACCGGGAGCCGTGCGCGACTCAGGGTGCGGCGACGTCGACCCGCAGCGAACTCCACGCACCCTTCGCACTGAGCGCGGTGATGGTGTGCCCCCCGGGCTGGCCGAGCTGCAACAGAATGCTGTGCGCGTCTTGCGTGGTGCCCCGCAGGCGGCCGTCCAGCAACCACTGCACGCTGCCGCTGACCCCCAGCGCATGCAGGGTCACGCGCAGCGGCTCGCTGCTGTTCGGCGCACGGCGCAGGCGCGTGCCGTCGGCGATGCCGGCAATGCGGATCGGTTCGGCATCGTCCAGCGAGTCTGCCGGACAGCCCGGCGCCAGCGGCGGCAGGGCGGAGGCTGCGCGATCGTCGGCGTCTAGCCAGGGCGAGGCCAGCGCGGGCCAGCGCGCGACGCGCTCGACATGCTCGCCCTGCCCCCTACAGGTCGCGCTGAGGCGCCGCCCGTTGCCGTCCATGCGCAAGGTCAGAAGGCCGGCCGACCAGGCACCCAGTCCACGCTCGGCGAAGGTCGGTGGAACCGCGCCATCGAGCACCCAGGCCGTGCGCCGCTGCCGGCACTGGGCAGGATCGGTGTCGGCCTGCGTGCCGCCGAGCGGCCAGCAGATCACCTGCGAGCGCACGCTGGTCGGCTGGACGAAGCGTGCCGCCGCGCCGCGCACGGGCAGCATGTCGACGACCTGGAACAGCAGCGGCAAGGCGGTCACCGCGCCGTACTGGCCGGGCGATGGGGTGCCGTCCGGCCGGCCTATCCACACGCCGATGGTGAACTGGTCGGTGACACCGATCGCCCACGCATCGCGATAGCCGTAACTGGTACCGGTCTTCCAGGCCACGGCGGCATGACGGTTCACGGCACCGGCCAGTGGTGCACCCTCCACGTCCGCCGGGTTGTGCGCGAGGATGTCGCGGATGATCCACGCCGCCCCCGGCGACAGCATGCGTCGCGGCTGCAACGGTTGCTGCGGGGTGTAGCGCGGTGGCGCTGCGATGCCCCGATCGGCAAACGCCGAGTAGGCGCCCACCAGGTTCTCCAGCGTGGTCGCCGCGCCACCGAGGATGATCGACAGGTTCGGCTTCGCGCCCGCCGGCAGGCCCAGGTCCACGCCACCGGCGGCCAGCCGCGCCACGAAACGGTTCGGCCCGACCCGGTCGAGCACGTCCACCGCCGGCACGTTGAGCGAGCGCTGCAGCGCCTCGGCGACGCCGACCGGGCCGGAAAACGCCTCGTCGAAATTGCCCGGCTGGTAGCCGTCGAAATCCTGGGGGGCGTCGACCAGCAGGCTCTCGGAGGTGATCAGCCCGTCGTCCAGCGCCAGCCCGTAGAGGAACGGTTTGAGCGTGGAGCCCGGCGAGCGCGGCGCCTGCACCATGTCGACGTAGCCGTGGCGGTCCGGATCGGCGAAGTCGCTGGTGCCCAGGTAGACCCGCGCCTTGTGGGTCGCGTTGTCCACCACCAGCAGAGCCGCCGTGGTGTGGCGCGGCAGGCGCGAGAGGTAGTCGCTGACGCGGTCTTCTGCCGCGCGTTGCAGGTCCGCATCGATGGTGGTGATGATCCGCCGCGCCCGCGGCTGTTCGCGATGCAGGCGTTCGGCCAGCAGTGCGGCCGACAGCGGCGCACGCAGCGAACGCGCCACCACTGGCTCGATCCGCGCCGCGCGCACCTGTGCGGCGGTCCAGATGCCCTCGTCGCGCAGGCGTGCCAGCACCTTGTCGCGGGCGGCACGGGCCGCATCGGGATGCCGGTCCGGCCGCAACCGGCTGGGCGCCTGCGGCAGCACCGCCAGCAACGCCGCCTCGGCCCGCGACAACTGTGCCGCCGGTTTGCCCAGGTAGGCCCACGAAGCGGCATCCACGCCCTGGATCGGCCCGCCGAACGGCGCATGGTTGAGGTACAGCTCGAGGATCTGCCGCTTGCTGAGATGCACCTCCAGCTGCAGCGCGCGCAGGATCTGGATGAACTTGCCACCGTAGGTGTGCGGGATCGGCTCGATGATCCGCGCCACCTGCATGGTCAGGGTCGAGCCGCCCGAAACGATGTGCCCGTGCAGCAGCCCACCCGCGAGGCCCCGCGCCAGGGCATAGGGGTTCACTCCCGGATGACGGTAGAACCAGCGGTCCTCGTAGCCCAGCAGCGCGGTGAGATACAGCGGCGACACGCTGTCCACTGTGACCGGGTAGCGCCACACGCCGTCGCTGTCGGCGAACGCGCGCAACGGCGTGCCGTCCCGCGCGAGCACCACCGTGCTGCCGCCGTCGGGCTTCGGCAGCGGCAACGGGAACAGGCGGTCGAGAATCGCGGCCACGAGCAGTAGCACGCCCGTCGCGATGCCGAGGCGAAGCAGCCAGCGTCGCAAGCGGGAGTGCCGGGGGGGCTTTTTGGCGGGATCTGTCTTCATCGGCACGACGTCCGCTTGGCCCGTAGGAGCGCACCCTGTGCGCGACGGTTTTTTTGTTTCAGGAACCGTCGCGCACAGGGTGCACTCCTACAACGCCAGCGTCAGGGCTCCACCACCTTGATCTGTGTCGGGTCGAACTTGCCGATGCCGCGGATCGCCGGTCGGTACATGTCCTCCACCTGCGGCGGCGGTACGGTGTAGGTACCCGGCGTCACGGCGCGCACCAGGTAGAACACGTGGGCCGCGTCGCCGCGGTCGAGCTTCAGCGCAGCGGCGTAGCGGTCGTCGCGGTACTCCTCGTGCTGCACCTGGGCGGCCGAGTCGTGCTGCTGCAGGTCGATACCGTCGATGACCACACCGGCCCACTGCTGGGCACCGCTGAGGTTGAGGTTCTCCACTTCAAGGCCGCCGGGCAGCAGGTCGGTGACCATCGCGTCAGGCATGTAAGTGCGCGCCTCGATGGTCAGCTCGACGATCAGCGTGTCGCCCTCCTTCAGCGTGTCGCCGTTCCACGGCTTGCCGTCGGTGGTGAAGTAGCTGCGGCGCACGTCGACCTGGCTGTCGTCGGGCGGCGGCGGCGCCTTGGTGATGCCGGCCGTGTCCAGCGTCGCGAACACGGTGGCGTCGCCGGTCGGCTGCAGGCGCACCCCCGAGGCCAGCTCGGCCGCGTCGAGGTCGCGCGTCCACACGCGCGCCTCCGGCGCCTGCTCGGTCTTGCCGCCGACGGTGATCGAGGCGGCCAGCGGCGCCGAACCGGCGGCACCGAAGGCCTTGGCCACACGGGCGATCGCCACCTGCTCCTGGGTGCTCAGGTAGGACCAGGACCAGAAGAACAGCGGGTCCTCCTGTTTGCGGCCGCGCACGTAGGTGTCGACGTTGCGCGCCCAGTCGATCAGCTTGGCGTCGTATTCCGGCTTGTTCAGGCCGTAGGTGTGGGTGAGCGCCACCATCAGGGCGAGATCGCGCAGGTCCGAGCCGTAGTCGCCGACGTACCACGGGCGCTCCTTGTTCCAGGCGAAGGCCTCGGCGATCGCCTTCTGCGCGCGCTCGTTGTCGCCCATCAACTTGAATGCGATGCCGAAGTGGACCAGCGGCAGCGGACCGACCAGCTTGCTTCGCTCGTTGTCGAAGATCGCCCGCAGCGTGCCCAGCGGCGCGCGGTTCACGCGGGCCAGCACGAAGCCGGAATAGGCCTCGTCGGCAATGCGCATGTGGTCGTGGTGCTCGTAGCCGTAGTAAGGGTGGCCGCCGGCCAGCAGGTCGTCGCTGAGCCGCTGCAGCGCTTTCTGCAGCACGTCCTGGGGTACGGCAAAACCGGCATCGCGGGCATCGAGCATGAAGTCCACCACATACGGCGTGGTGAAGGTCATGATCGGGCTGGTGCCGCCCCAGAAACTGAAGTGCCCGTTCGCGGCCTGGAACGAGGCGATACGCGACAGCGCCCCTTCCACCGCGGCCTGACGCGTGGCTGGCGCCATCGGTGGCAGCCCCAGCGCCTTCGCCGTGTCGCCATCCAGGATCAGCGCCGCATAGCCCTTGCTGGTGGTCTGCTCGATACAGCCATACGGGTACCTGAGGATGTCACGCAGCGCCGAGCCATAGGGTAGCGGCGGCAACGTGCTCAGGCTCAGCCGCGCATGCACCGTGGCCGGAATCAGCCCGGCGAGCTGTTCGCTGCCCAGCGTGACCGCCTTGCCGCCCTCCAGCGCCATCGGCCGGGTGCGCAGCACCTCCGGCCAGGCCGGACGCACGGCGAATTCGAAGTGGCGATCGACCTGGTAGTCGTTGAGCTGGGCGTGGATGTCGACGCCGGCCACCGCGGCGCCGGGCAAGGCCGTCACCGGCAGCGTGAGCGTGGTGCCGGCGCCGTCCTTCAACGGCACGCTCTGCTCACCGTGCTCCAGCCGCACCGGCCCGGTGGTGGTGACCTTGACCCGGGCGGTGCCGTCCTTGCCCGAGAGGTTCTTCAGGTCGAGGCTGACCACCGCCTTGTCCCCGGCCGCCATCACGCGCGGCGTGCTGGGCTCGACCACCAGCGGTGCCCGCACGGTGATCGCGCCATCGGCGTTGCCGAAACGGTCGGCGGTGAAGGCCAGCGCGCTCAGCCGCAGGCTGCCGTTGAAATCGGGGACGTCCACATGCAGCTGCGCCCGCCCCTGCGCGTCGAACGCCACGGGGCCGGCGAACAGGTCGACGATCTTCACCTTGGGGTTGATGCGCGCGGCCTTCGGCAGCGCCGGTCCGCTCATGTCGCCGCCGTAGCGCAGGCGCCCGGTGTCGCCGTCCATCGCCTCGATCAGGCGGCTGTAAAGGTCGTATGCCTCGGTCGCCAGCGCGCGCTTGGCGAACATCCATGACCAGGCGTCGGGTACCGGGTAGTCGGTGATGTTGATGACGCCCTGGTCGACTGCCGACAGGGTGACGTAGCCCTCCTTGCCGGCCAGACCGGTGGCCTGCACCGTCACGTCCAGCGGGTTGCCCGGACGCATCAGCGAGGGCGCCTTGAGCGTGAGCGGGATGCGCCGGTCGTTGCGGTCCATCGTCACGTATTCCACGCCCATCGCGCGCGCGGGTGTGGTGCGCTCGGTGGCCTCGCCGCCGCGGAACACCAGCGCGACCACGTACACGTCGTGGCGCTCCCAGTCCTTGGTGACGGGGATCGAGAAGGTCGATCCGGCCTTGGCATCGATGTCCTTCAGGTACAGCAGGTGATCGGACTCGACCATCAGCACGCCGGGGCCGTCATGCGGCGGCGTGACGGTGACCTTCATGGTGTCGCCGGCGCGATAGCGTGCCTTGTCCAGCGCCAGCTTCACCTTGTCCGGACGCGCCTCCTTGCCCAGGTTCTCGTCATCCCAGCTGTAGCCGGCGAAGAACGGGAACACCGTGGTCAGCTTCGTGTCCGGGTCGTACACCTCGACACGGTAGCTGCCCCACTGCACCGGAAACTCGACGCGGGTGGTGCCGCTGGCGCCGACGTCGACGTCCTTTTCGTCGACCAGCTGCAGGCTGGCATTGGCGTCGGCCTTCCAGCCGCCGTTGCGCTCGTACAGCCAGTAGAAGTCGCGCAGCTCGCGCTGCAGTCGCACCTTCAGATGGTGACCGGCGATGCGCTGCCCCTCGGCGTTGACGCGGACGATCTCGAAACCCGCTGGCGCCTCGCTCTCCGCGCCCTGCTTCGGATCGAACTCCGGCCGCACGCCGACCAGGCGGTCCGCCGGCCAGTAGGTGCGCTTGAGCAGGCGGGTGACGGCGCGGCCGCCGGTCTCGTAAACGCTGCCGGACAACGTCACCGCCAGCGGCGCGACCGGCTTCACGTCGTCGGGAAGTGGCACATCCTGGTCCAGTGCGCCCTGGGTATCGAGCTTGGTGTCGACGACGTCATCCGCCGACTTGGGCAGGTCCACCGTGGGATCGCCGAAGAAGGTGTCCTTCATGCTGGCGACCGGGTGCACTTCCGGCGACACCAGCAGCTTGGCGGTAAAGCGGTTGCCGGCGGCCGGCGCACCGTACAGGTAGCTCGAGGCCACTTTCAGCTGCAGCGGCTCGTCCGGCGCCAGCCGCGCCTGCGGGCTGTCCAGCGTCACCTTCAGGCGCTCGGGCAGGAACTCCTCCACATGGAACGGGAACGCCTGCACCGACTCCTTGCTGGCCGGGTCGAGGCGGAACTCCAGTTGCCACAGCCCGGTGGCGGCATCGGCCGGGATCGCCTCGCTGAGGTCGTAGTAGTTGAGTGCCTTGGGCTCCAGCCGGGTATCGGCCAGCGTGCGCCCATCAGGCTGGCGTACGCGCACGAACAGCGACTGCGCCTTCATCGGCTTGCCGTCCGCATCGCGCAACAACGCCGAGGCGTGCAACGTCTCGCCGGGGCGGTAGAGATCTCGCCCCGACCACGCGTACACCTCGAACGGCGCCTGCTTGCGCCCGGTGATGTCGAAGTTGGACACGTCCAGCGCGGGACGGTTGAACGGCAGCACCGAGACATCCTTGCCGTGCCGCGCCACCAGCACGTCGGCCGGGCGTACCCGGTAGGCCATCAGCGCGTTGCCGCCGTCGTCGGTGGTGGCCTTCAGCGTGGTGTGGCCAGAAGCGTCCTGCACCGTGACGTCGACGCCGGCCACCGGCGTACCGTCGCGCAACGAGGCGACGTGCAGCAGAACATTGTCCTTGTAGACACGCAGGTGCAGGCCCAGGTCGCTGACGAAGAACACCGCGGTGTCGTAACCGCCGCGGAAGGTGCCGCCGGCCTTCACCACGGCCATGTAGACGCCCGGCTGCGACAGCTCGGGCACGTCCTGCACCGGGATGTAGGTGACCGTGCGCTCGTTCGGCGCGCCCTTCAGCGTGTAATGGTTGGCATAGACCGAGTCGGCCATGTCAGTGATCGACCGCTTGGCCCGCTTGTCCTTGCTGCAGGTGTCGTACCAGTAGGGGTCGTGGTCCAGCTCGTAGCTGTCGCGGTGACCATTGCGCGGGTAGGCACAGAACAGGTCCGACAACTCGTCGTCATGGACCCGGAAGAATTCGATGTCAGCGTCATGCACGTTCACCGACACCAGCGGCAGCCCGCGCGTACCGCGCGCCGGCAGCACGCTGCCGTGGGATGCGAATCCGACCGCCCCCGGCAGATTGCCGGAATAGATGTCCTTGTGAACCGTCTCGCCCAGCGAGCGCCCATCCGCGGCCAGCAGGCCGGGCTTTACCTCGACGGAATAGCGGCGGTCCGGATTGACGAACGGAAAGCTGAGCGTGGTGCCGTCACTGCCCAGGCTCCAGCTGCCGCTGACGGTCTCTCCGGACGGGCCATTCACCGCAACCAGTTGGTCGAAGCTCTGCGCCGCCGCCAGCCGGGTGTCGAACACCAGGTCGAGCTGGCTGCGGCCATCTTTCACCGAGGCGCTCGCCGACGACAGCCGGAAATGGCTGGAATGGCTCTTCCCCGCACTCGCTGCCGGTGCCGGCGCGCTCTGCAGCACGGGCTGGTCGCCCTGCGGATGGCCGCTGCAGGCAACCAGCAGGACACCCAGCAGGGGCGCCAGCAGACGCACGGGCGACAGGATGGAGCGACGATGCGTGATCGACGGACGTGACATGAGAACCTCTCCCTGGATACAGCCGAAGTATGGCTTCCTTTGGTGGCGATGCGATGGCGCAGCGCGGGCGGCCACCCCGCGGATTCTGTCATGCCCAGGCGAGCGCCTGGCCCGAATCCGCCGCACTGTCGATTTGCGCCCGGGCCAGGCGTCGTCGACACAGACATCCCGCCCGGAGCTTCCCATGCCCCCGCCCCGCTTGTACGCCCATCCGTTCTCGTCCTACTGCCAGAAAGTGCTGGTCGCCCTGTACGAACTCGACGCGCCGTTCGAGTACCGCCACCTCGAATCCCCCGGCGCGATGGACGAGCTCGCCCGGCTCTGGCCGATGAAGCGGTTCCCGCTGCTGCAGGACGGCGAACGCACCGTGATCGAGTCCACCTGCATCATCGAGTACCTGCAGCAGCGTCACCCGGACCGCCCGCACCTGATACCGGACGATCCTGACATGGCACTGGAGGTACGGCAGCTGGACCGATTCTTCGACAACTACATGTCCACGCCGCAGCAGAAGATCGTGTTCGACCAGTTGCGCCCGACCGACCGCCGCGACGGGCACGGAGTGGAGGAAGCGCGCGCGATGCTCGATACCAGCTACCGCTGGCTGGAGCAGCGCATGGCCGGGCGTACCTGGGCAGCAGGGGACGCCTTCAGCCTCGCCGACTGCGGTGCCGCGCCGTTCCTGTTCTATGCAGACTGGACGCATCCGATCCCAGCCGCCTGCGCCAACGTCCGCGCCTATCGCGCCCGCCTGCTGGCCCGACCGTCGATGATCCGTGCAGTGGACGAAGCGCGCCCCTATCGCCAGTACTTCCCGCTCGGCGCGCCGGACCGCGACTAAGGCCGCGAAGACATCGCGGAGCCATGGGCGGAGGCAAGCCCCGACCCGTGCGTCACTCCGACGGCACCCAAACGAAAAGCGGCAGCCGAAGCTGCCGCTTTCCAGGCGTCCGCGCCAGCGGAGCGATCAGGGCTTGCCGCTGTGCCCCGCAGACGTGCAGTTCGCCCTGGGCGTCGGCGGCGGGTTGCGCGGCGCTGACAGGCCCGGCGGCGGCGCGAACCAGCCGTTGTTGGTCCAGCGATGCTTGAACCGGTTGCGGATCATTTCGCTATTCACCAGTGCCAGACGATCGCCATCCTCGTGCTGCCAGATCCACCGGCCGGCGGGGACCGGCTGGGCAGCCACGTAGAAGAAGCTCGCGTCGTACCTGCCATCGCTCCGCGGCCTGGCCTGCAGGCCAAGCTTGATGACGAACTGGCTGGCCACCGGCTTGCCGTGGTCGGACGCCGGCCGGGTGATCATCTCGTCGAGCGTTGCGCGCAACAGGCGTTCGTAGTGCGGGGTCAGCTCCACCGCAGGGGAGACATCGGTTACCTTGCCATGGGAATCCACCCGCACCAGCACGGGCAGGACGTGATTGGGGAAACTGTTCAATGATTGGCTTTCGGCGTGTACCGCCGCGTTGCCGATTGCCAGGCATCCCGCCAGGGCGATGGGGAGAGCGAGTTGCATGACGACCTCCTTGAGTCAGGGGCGCCGGTTGCACGTGGATCGGGCCGGGATGGGAGCCATCGGCCAGCGACGATTTGTTCAACTGGCCGGCTCAGGATAGCACCAGGATTTCCTGCAGGCAGGTTTTCCCGGCACCCGGCCCCGTACGGTTTGCCGGTCGGGCAGGCGGCTCTCCCCACTTCCGAACCAGCATCGACATGTCCGATACCGCAACCGTCTACCGCCACCAGCCGACCAGCCACCGCACCCACCTGGCCGAACCACCGGTGCGCCACATCGCCGTGGTCGGCGGCGGCACCGCCGGCTGGATGACCGCCCTGCTGCTGGTGAACTCCGGCTATGGCGAACGCATCAGGGTGACCGTGCTGGAGTCGCCACAGGTCGGCGCGATCGGTGTCGGCGAGGGCTCGACGCCCTGGATGCGCGGCTTCTTCGAGGAGATCGGCATCGAGGAGTCGGAATGGATGCCGGCTTGCGACGCCACCTACAAGGCCGGCATCACCTTCGACGGCTGGTCGACGCGGCCGGGCTTCGAGCGCTATTTCCACGCCTTCGCCTCGATGCTCGACAACCTGACGATGACCCAGTTCGTCGACAACGTGCATCGCCGGCTGGACCGTGAGGACGTCCACGCGCATCCGGACCGCTATTTCATCGCCGCCCGGCTCGCCCGCGAGTGCAAGGCACCGCGGCCACGCCACGAGTTCCCGTTCGACGTGTGGTACGGCTACCACTTCGATTCGGTGAAGCTGGGCCAGTTCCTGCAGCGCAAGGCGCTCGAGCGCGGCATCCACCACCTGCCCCGCCATGTGGGCGCGGTGCAGTGCGACGAGCGGGGCGACATCGCGGCCCTTCAACTGGAAAGCGGCGAACGCTTCGAGGCCGACTTCTTCGTGGACTGCACCGGCTTCAGCGGCCTGCTGATCGAGAAGACGTTGAAAACGCCGTACACCTCGTACGCCGATGCGCTGTTCAACGATGCCGCCGTGGCGATGCCTACGCCACTGGAAGGCCCGATCATCTCGCAGACGATCTCCACCGCCCTGCGCCACGGCTGGGCCTGGAAAATCCCACTCACGGCCCGCTACGGCAACGGCTACGTCTACAGCACCGCGCATTGCACGCCCGAGCAGGCCGAGACCGAGCTGCGCCAGCACCTGGGTCTGCTCGATGTCGACGTGCCGGCCCGCCACCTGCGCATGCGCACGGGCCGGGTCGATCGCCACTGGCATCGCAACTGCCTCGCCGTCGGACTGGCGCAGGGGTTCATCGAGCCGCTGGAGGCCACCGCGCTGATGCTGGTGCAGCGTACCGCCAGCCTGTTCGTGGTGGCGCTGGAACGGGGCGATCTGGGCGAATCGGCACAGGCCGCGTTCAACACCGCGGTCAACGCGCAGTTCGACGGTACCCGCGACTACATCGTGGCGCACTACAAGACCAACACCCGCACCGACACCGACTACTGGCGCGCCAACGCCGCCAACACCCACCTGTCCGAGCCGCTGGTGCGCCTGCTCAGGACCTGGCTGGCCCGCCGGCCGATCGTCGATGGCATCCGCAGCGGTGCCTTCGGCCAGGGCTATCCGGTGATGTCCTGGTACAGCCTACTCGCCGGCATGGGCCTGTTCCCCGATGATGTCGGCTCGCATGCGTCCGGCGACGCACCCCAAAGCCTCGCCGCGATCGACAACCTGATCGAGCGCAGTGCGCGCAATTTCCCTGACCACCGCGAGCTGCTCGGCGCGATTCCGCCGCGGCCACGCGAGGAATCGCTGCAGCTCTATTTCTGGTGATCGGGATCCGGCTTATGCAGTCGCCTCACGGAGTCGCTTCCGGCCCTGCCACGCGATCGATGTATTTCAGTTCGCCGAGCGACCTCGGCTCGCCCGGAATCAGCACCAGGCACTTCCGGTAGGCCGCGCGGGCCTCGGGGTAACGGTGCAGCTCGACCAGGTCGTAGCCCTCGCCGCGCAGCGCCTTGCAGGTCATGTCGGCCACATTCTTGTCGTCGGCCGTCAGCCTGGCGAAACGCTCGGCCACTTCGTAGTGCTTCAGCGATTCCTCCCACGTACGCTTGCGCTGGTAGGCGAAGCCGATCTCGATGTTGTACTGCGTGTCGAACGGTGCCAGCGCAAGCGCCTTGTCCAGTTCGACGATGGCGTCGTCGTAACGGGCCATCTCGTTGTAGGCATAGCCACGTCCCCAGTACGCCATCGCCCAGGCCGGGCCGATCACCCGGGACGAGATGATGTGCTTGTCCTTGGCCGCGACCGTGGAATACAGCAGAGCGTCGGGCATGCCACGGGCGCTGAAGATCGTGTCGGTGTGTCCCCGGTATTTCTTTTCGTAATACCCGGCCACCTCGTCGAACGGCCCGTCGATGGCCGCCTGGATGCGGCCCTGCTGGATCATCCGCACGCCCTCGACCACGCGCTGCACCTGCGCGTCCTCGGCAGCCTGCTCGGCCGGATCCGGCTGCACGATCCGCACGTCCCGCCCGGCCGGCTTGTCCGGATGCGTGGCACAGGCGGCCAGCCCCAAGGCAATCGATGCGATCGCCGCGTACTTCCATTTCATCCTCGTCGCCCCTTGCGCCCCATCCTGTCCATGCGGTGCCGCGGCACCGCCCCCCAGGCTCCGGTATGCCAGCGACGCGCGCGGTCCGCAAGTCGCGCATGAGCCAGGCACCATCCGGCGGTGATTGCCCCTTGCGGCGGCAGCGCCTAATGTCGGCGCGTCAGACACACCCCGGGGAGAGTCACCATGCAACCGTTGCGCACGCTCACGCTGTCCGCCGTCATCGCCGCCACGCTGCTGGTCGGCTGCTCGCAGGACAAGGCTCCACCACCCCATTCGGCCACCGCGCCGACGCCGGCGGCCACCACAGCCGCCAAGCCGCTCTCCCATCGTGACGCCGAACTGGCCACTGCGGTGGACGGCTTCATCCAGGGCATGTTCGACCATGACCCGGTATTCGCCGCCAACGCCGGCAAGCACGAGTACGACGGCAGGCTCCCCGACTACAGCGCGAACGGCCTGAAGGCGATGGCCACGTGGCTGCACGACGAGCGCAGCAAGTTCGCCACCTTCACCGACGATAGCCTCGACGCCGAGGGCCGCTTCCATCGCGACTACGTGCTGGCGGTGATCGACGGCCAGCTGTTCTGGCTGGAGCAGTCCGGCTTCCCCTATTCCAACCCGGCCTTCTATACCGACCATCTCTCGCCGAGCATGTACGTGACGCGGCCCTATGCGCCGCTGGCCGACCGCATGGCGGCCTTCGTGCGCTACGAGGAGGCGCTGCCGACCGCGCTGGCGCAGGTGAAGGCGAACCTGAAGCTGCCGCTGCCGGCTCCCTACATCGAGCTCGGCATCAATTCCTTCGGCGGCTACGCGGCATTCTTCAAGAAGGACGTACCGGGCATCTTCGCCAGCGTGAAGGAGCCGGCCCTGCAGGCGCGCTTCAAGACCGCCAATGCGGCGGCGATCAAGGCCGCACAGGATCTGGCCGACTGGCTGAAGGCACAGAAGCCGCACGCCACCCAGGACTTCGCGCTGGGCGCGGACAAGTTTGCCGCCATGCTCAAGGCCACCGAGCGGGTCGACCTGCCGCTGGATCAGCTCAAGGCCGTCGGCGAGTCGGACCTCAAGCGCAACCTCGCCGCGCTCAAGAGCGCCTGCGACCGGTTCGCCCCCGGCAAGTCGCTGGCTACCTGCGTGGCGAAGGAGGCCGCGGACAAGCCCACCGGCGGCGCGGTCGAAGGCGCGCGCAAGCAGCTGGCCGGGCTGCGCCAGTTCATCGTCGACAAGAACCTGGTCACGATCCCCGGCACCGAGCAGGCCAAGGTGGAGGAGGCCCCGCCGTTCAACCGCTGGAACTTCGCCTACATCGAGATTCCCGGCCCGTACGAGAAGAACCTGCCGTCGGTCTACTACATCGCCCCGCCCGACCCGCACTGGAGCAAGGCCGACCAGGCCGCCTACGTGCCGGGCAAGGCCGCGCTGCTGTTCGTCTCCTCGCACGAGGTGTGGCCGGGCCACTTCCTGCAGTTCCTGCACGCCAACCGGGCGCAATGGATGTTCGGCCGGCTGTTCGTCGGCTACGCCTATGCCGAGGGCTGGGCGCACTACGCCGAGGAGATGATGTACGACCAGGGCGTCGACGGCGCCACCCCGGAAGTGCACATCGGCCAGCTCACCAATGCGCTGCTGCGCGACGTGCGCTACCTCTCGGCGATCGGCCTGCACACCGGCGGCATGAGCATGGCCGAGTCGGAGAAGATGTTCCGCGAGCAAGCCTTCCAGGACCCGGGCAGCGCCCGCCAGCAGGCGGCGCGCGGCACCTACGACCCGGCCTATCTCAACTACACGCTGGGCAAGCTGATGATTATGCAGCTGCGCCAGGACTGGATGGCCAAGCACCCGGGACCGGATGCACTGAAAGCCTTCCACGACCAGTTCCTCAGCTACGGCGGCCCGCCGATCCCGCTGGTGCGCCAGCAGATGCTCGGCGGTCCGGTGGAAGCGAAGCTGTGGACCCAACCCGGGGCCACCACCGCGCAGTAAGCCTTGCCGATCCACGCCCCGCCGGCCGGCGGGGCGTGCGGCAGAGGGGACGGCGACGTGCACCCACGGCGTCGCAACCCTGCGCCGGAGCCCGCCCGTTCCGCGCCTCCGCCACCTGTTAGCAATCGCCCCCGCCGGCTGCCGCGCAATTCCCCCGATCCGGCGGTAGGCTCGAGCCGTCGAGCACCAACAGGGGGTACGCGACATGATCGAGGCATTCCACCACGGCACGCCGGCGCAGGTCTGGCAGGAACTTGTGCAGCAGGCCGCCCGGCACGCCGGGCACCCGCTGGACGAGACCCACGAGAGCCATCTGGTCTTCGTGCTGCTGCGTTTCCAGCGCGATGCGCAACTGCTCTCCCACACCCATGGCCTGGACTGGCTGGCCGCCCTCGAGCTGGTCGGCACGGCACGCACCGATTCGCTGCGCGACGTCGGCGACCGCTGCCTGCTGGTCGCCGGGCTGTTCCCGCAACTGGCGGAACGACGCCGCGTCAGTGTCGGCTACTACATCGACATCGGCCGCTCCGCCTACCAGGGCGTTGCCGACGCCAGTCGTCGCGCCTACGCTGCGCTGTACGAGCAGCTCGCCGCCAGCTACCGCGAACTGGTGCTCACGCTCTCGGCCATGCGCCAGCTCGACCGGCCTGCGGTACTGCACTAGCGGGACCGCCCCCGCAGCGCGGGCAACAGGGATGCCGGCACCAGGCAGATGACCGGCCGGGCCAGCGGATCGACCCGGAAAAAGCCATGCTCGCTGGGCGAGTGCGTGTAGAGCGGCCCACCGACACACGGAACCCGCGCGGCGGCATGCCCGGTGACGGCCTGCCAGGTCCGCACGGCGAGCAGCGCCGTGGTGGCCTTTCCGGGATGCTCGCCGTCAGCTGCCAGCCAGTCCGCGCGGGGATGGGCGGAGCGCAACGCGATCCAGTCGCTGCCGATCGGGATGTAGTGCGCCCGCATCCGCGTGGCGATACGACGCTCGCCGCGCACCAGCCACGGCTCGACCTGCGGGTTCAGCTGCCAGGTGCCGAGATAGAACACGCGGGCGCCTCCGGCACGAGCAGCCTGGGCAAGCGCGTCACTGGCCCGCGCGGCCGCAGCCAGCTCCCGGCAGTGCGCGGTCGGCGGCATGCATACCGCGATGCCGCCCCGCTCCTGGAACACCACGTCGGTGTACTTCCCTTTGGCCAGGAGGCGCGCCAGCTCCGGATCGCCGAGGTCGTCCTGCAACCGCGCTCCCGGCCGGGCGAAGGCATCGACCGACAGCCGCTGACCGACAGGCGCCAGCGACGCGAACGCGGCCGGCAGATTGTTCACGTAGGTCAGGCTGTTGCCGACGAACAGCACCCGCCTTGCGGCCGGCCCGGCCGCCGCGGACGAGACCGCCAGCAGCATCACGACCAGCATCGACCCCAGCCTCGCCCTGCTCCGCATATCGCCTGCCTCCCGTCACCCGAAACTCGAGGTGGCGACATCGGTGGCAGGACGCAAGTCCGGAATCAGCTCACCGTCGCCACGCGCTGCTGCTCCAGCCGCTGGGCACGCCACTGCGAGCCCAGCGCCACCAGTGCCAGCGCACCGCCGAACAGGCTGACGCCGGACCAGCCGAGGTGATGCCACGCGAACGCCGCCCCGATCGAGCCGAGCGAGCCGCCGAAGAACATCGTGGTCATGAACACGGTATTGAGCCGGCTCTTGTACTCCGGGTGCAGGCCGTAGATCAGGTGCTGGTGCGAGACCAGCGACACCTGCACGCCGAAATCCAGCAGCACCACGCCGACCACCATGCCGACGATCGACGGCCACACCCCGAACACCAGCCACGCCAGCAGCGACACCGACGTACCGAGAGCGATCACCACGTAGGGGCCGCGCCGGTCGGCCATGCGCCCGGCCAGTGGCGCCATCGCCACGCCGACCGCTCCGACCGCGCCGAACAGACCGGCCACGTCCGGACCGAGGTGGAAGCGCGGCTGCTGCAGACGCAACGCCAGGATGGTCCAGAACGCGGTGAACGCGGCGAACAGCATGCCCTGGGTGAAACCTGCGCGGCGCAGCACCGGCTCGGTCCGCCACAGCTTGCCCAGCGAGGCCAGCAGCGCACCGTAACGCAGCGCGTGCCCCTCCCGATGCACCGGCAGGCACAAGCGCATCAGCAACGCACTGGCCAGGGCGATCGGCACGGCCACTCCGAACATCGCCTGCCAGCCGAAATGTTCGGCGACGAAGCCGGCCAGCGTACGACTGAACAGGATGCCGGTGAGCAGACCGCTCATCACGAAACCGATAGCCGCACCGCGTCGCGAAGGCTCGGCCAGGATCGCCACGAACGGCACGATCTGCTGGGCGACGGTGGATGCCGCCCCCAGCGCCAGCGAGGCGGCCAGCAGGGTCCAGGCGCCGGGCGCGAGCGCAGCGCCAGCCGAGGCGATGGCCACGGCCACGAACTGCACCACGATCAACCGCCGACGCTCGAACAGGTCCCCCAGCGGCAGCAGCAACAACAGGCCCAGCGCGTAGCCGACCTGGGTCAGGGTCGCCACCAGTCCGGCCACGCCGCCGGCAGGGAACCGCGCGGCGATCATGCCGAGCATCGGCTGGTTGTAATAGATGTTCGCCACGGCGGCGCCACAGGCCAGCGCCATCGCGAACAGGGTGCCGCGACGAAGCGTCACGGGCGCCTCGGGAAAGGCGGACAGAGGCATGGGAGATGTTTCCGAACGGGAGGGAGCTCCGGGACATCCGGGACCCGATGCGACACAGGGTAGAGGGTGTCCCGCCACAGCCCCACCCCTCCGGCGGTCACATCACTCGTGCCTGCCAGGCATGAATGCCTGGCACGGACCGCACTCAGCCCGGACCGGTCGCTTCGGGCGAGTGGCCGACAACACCGCCTGCCGACGACTCCAGCCTCGCCAGGAACGCGGACGGCAACGCCACCGTGCCCCACCAGCCGCGCCGGGTGCCGGTCAGCACGCGCAGCATCTGGCCACGACCGCCGGGCATCCGCGACAGCGGGTGGAACAGCGCGTCGCGCAGGGTCGGGCCGAGGCGCTGTTCGGACTGGAACAGCGGCGTGAGCCAGCGACTCCAGAAATGGTAGATGCCCAGGTGTGCCTGGCGCCCGGCCTGGTAGCGGCCCAGCGCTTCGGACACGCTGTCGCCGAGCCGCAGGCTGTCGCGCAGGGCCAGCGCATCGAGCAGCGCCATGTTGACGCCTTGCCCGAGCTGCGGACTCATCGCATGGGCGGCATCGCCCAGCAGCACGGCACGGCCGCGATGCCATTGCCGATGCACGGTGTCCCGATAGCGCGCGGCTGCCAGTCCCTGCGGCACCGATGTCGCAACCAGCCGCTCGGCCGCTTCGGACCACACGGCCGCCAGCGCAGTCCGCCACGGCTCCTCCGCGTCACCCCCGGCGTCCAGCGCCGCCGACGGCAGACTCCAGAAGAAGCTCATCTTCGGTGCCGGATCGCCCGGCCGCGTGCCCACCGGCAGCATGCCGGCCATGCGTCGCGCCGCCACGTAGCGCTGGCGCAATTCATCCACCCAGGGCCACTGCGCCTGATCGACCAGGCACCACTGCGCGCCCCACGAATACGGCCGGTCCAGCACCGGCTGCGCGATCTGCCCGCGCAACGACGAAGCCGAACCATCGGCGACCACCACCAGATCGAAACCGTCGTGAACCCGGCCCTCGCCATCGACCAGTCGCCCGGCATCGACATCGATCTCGACGATCGCGCACCCGGCATGCAGGCAGCGCCCGGATTGCCACGCCGCGTCGAGCAACTGGAACAGCGCGCCGCGCTGCAGGCCGAGGCCGAACAGGCGCGCATCCAGTTCCGCGTAGCGCATGTCCATCACTGCTCGCCCGGCCACGGTCTCGCCGAACAGCCGGCCGATCTGCCGGCCATGCGCCAGCACGGTGTCGAGCAGGCCCAGTTCCCACAGCACGCGCAACCCCACCGGCTGCAGCAGGAAACCGGCGCCGACCGGCCCCGGCTGCGGTACCCGCTCGAACACTTCCACCCGGTGACCGTCGCGCGAAAGCAGCAGTGCCGTCGCCTGCCCGCCGCTGCCGTAGCCGATCACCGCCACCCGCAACTGCTTCGTCATCCCTGCCCCGTGCCTTCGCCCCTGCATCCCCTCAAGCGTAATGGCATTGGCCAGCGCGCCAATCGCGTGCGCTTGTGGTGACGCAGCGTTACCGCCACGCTGGCGGCCATCCTGATCGTCGGCATGGCTGCCGACGCAACCTCCGACGCCACACCGCTGCGATGAAGCAAGGGAAACCAGCGGCGTTGCCCGCACCATGGACGGCCTACCCCATGCTCCAGCTGACCCCGATCACCGAAACGCACCTTCCCGATGTGCAGCGATATGCCTCCGATCCGGCCATCGGTGCGAGCAGTTACGTGCCTTCGCCCTATCCCGACCACGGTGCCATCGCGTGGTACGCGACGGTCGCGCGCCGGATCGACGAGGGCCGTGCCGCCGTCTTCGCGATCACCGAAGACGGTGCCTTTCGCGGCGTCCTGAGCCTCAACGACATCGACGCAACGGTGGGGCGGGCGCACCTCGACTACTGGGTCGCCACGCCGTATCAGCATCGTGGCGTCGCCACAGCGGCCACGGCACTCGCCGTGCAGTTCGCGAGTGCCCACCTTCGTCTCAGGGCCTTGCTGAGTACCTGCCTGGCCAGCAACCTCGCCTCCCAGCAGGTGCTGGAACGCAACGGTTTCGTCGCCTACCAGCAGTCGCCGGCACCGGCGGGCAAGTTCGAAGGCCAGACGCTGGTACGACTGCACCGCCGGCTCTGATCGCCCTCCGGCCCCGGGTCCATGCAAACGCCCGAGACGTCTCGCCTCAGGGCTTCTCCGGCCGTCGCCGGAACACCCGCACCCGCTCGAAACGCGACTCGGTGCCCGCCCGCAGCCGCGCCAGGTTGCCGCGGTGGGTGTAGATCACCAGCGCGGCGACGGCGATGGCGAAGCCCAGCCGGATCGCCCCGGCCGAGGCCGCCAGCGCGAACAGCGGCAGGCTGATCGCGGCGAGCATGGTGGACAACCCGACATAGCCCGTGGACAGCAGGCACAGCAGCCACACGGCCAGGAGCACCGGCAGCGCGCCGGGCCAGGCCACCGCCAGCGCACCGACCAGGGTCGCGGCCCCCTTGCCGCCACGGAAGCCATGGAACAGCGGCCAGACGTGGCCGGCAACCGTGGCCAGCACCGCCACGTACACCGCCCAGGCGCGGGTCGAATCGGGCATCCAGTGCACGGCCAGCCAGGCAGCCAGTGCCCCTTTGCCGATGTCGATCAGCACCGTGCCCAGCGCGAAGCGCCAGCCCTGGGTGCGCAACGCATTGGTTCCGCCGGCGTTGCCGCTGCCCAGGGTGCGGATATCTACGCCGCGCAGCCGGCCGAGCAGCAGGCTGCCGGACAGCGAGCCGAGCAGGTAGGCCAGCATGATCAGCGCCAGCGTGAGAGCCCACGACACCGGTTGGACGATGGCCGTCATGGCTCAGCCCTCCAGCGGCTGCACGCTGACCACCAGCGTGCCCGGCCCCGCGTGAGCGCCGATCGCCGGGCCGGTCTCGACCAGCCACGATTCGGTGCACGGCAACCGCTCGCGGAGCGCCTGAAGCAATTCGGCCCCCTCGGCGGCCGCGTCGCAGTGGCCGACGATCAGTCGCCAGCGCGCGCCCTCCGGCAGGCGCCGGGCGATGTAGCCGGCGAAACGCTCGACCAGCCGCCTACGACCGAACAGGCCGCCGACCACGCCCAGCCTGCCGACCGGCTTGACCCGCGCGATCGGCACCAGTCCCAGCAACTCCACCACGGTCTTGCTCCACGCCGGCAGGCGCCCGCCGCGCACCGGCATCGTGAGATCGCGGGTCATCGCCCAGGTCAGGGTGCGCGGACGCAGGGCCTCCAGCCGGGCCACGATGGCTGCGGCATCGGCGCCCTCGCGGGCGGCCTCGGCGGCGGCGATGGCGAGCAGTGCCTGGCCGCCGGCGGCGTTGGCGCTGTCGACGATGAAGGTGCGTGCCGGATCGCCGCGCTGCGCAGCGGTCTCGGCTGACTGGATGGTGCCGGACACCGCGCGCGCCACGCCGATGTAGACCACGGCCGGATGGTGGGCGAGCAGGAAGTCGAACTGCCGCCGGAAATCGCCCGGTGCCGGCTGGCTGGTTCGCGGCAGCACGTCGCTCTGGCGCAGGCGGGCGTAGAACTGCGCCGGAGTCATGCCGACCTTGTCCAGGTAATCCTGTTCACCGAAGTTGAGCCGCAGCGGCACCACGTGCAGATGCAATGCCTCGGCCAGCCCCTCGGGCAGGTCCGCCGAACTGTCGGTGACAATGGCCACCGCACCGGCGCCAGCGGCGCTGCGCGCCTGCGCCTGCATGTCGTCCGCCTTGGTCGACTCCACCTGGCCGAAGCGCGCCGCCACCTCGAACAGCGCCTGTGGCGAGGCGACGTGAGCATGCAGGCGCATCCGCGTGGTCGAGCCGGCGACCACGATGCACGACGCGCCCAGCCCCGCGACCGCTTCGCGCATCGCTGCCGGATGCAGGTCGCTGCCGCTGATCAGGCACTCGCTGCACCAGCGATGCGCGGGGTCGGCGTCGGCCAGCGCGTCGTCGGCATGCAGGTGCTCCGGGTCCAGCGCCGGCACCGCCACTTCGAGCGCTACGGACTCCCCGCCCAGCACGGCGTCGATACCCTCCAGCAGATGCACGAAACCCTGCGCGCCGGCATCCACCACCCCGGCCTTGAGCAGCACCGGCAACTGCTGCGGGGTGTGCGCCAGCGCGCGCCGCGCCCGCTCCAGCGCGGCACCGAACCACGCACGAGGATCGCGCACGTCCTCGCTCGCCTCCAGCGATTCGGCAAAGGCAGCGATCACGCTGAGCATCGTCCCCTCGCGCGGTTCGGCCACCGCCTCGCGCGCGGCACGGGCACCGGCCTGCACCGCCTGCGCCAGCCGCGCGGGAGCGACCGCGATGCGATCACCCAGATCCGAAGCCACGCCGGTAAGGAACTGCGCCAGGATCGCACCGGAGTTGCCGCGCCCGCCGTCCACCGCATCCTCGCCGACCCGGCGCAGCAGCTCGCCCACACCCGCGGCGCGGCGGCTCAATGCCCCGCTCAGCACGCTGCCCATGGTGAAGGCCAGGTTGTTGCCGGTATCGCCGTCGGCCACGGGAAACACGTTGATGCGGTTCAGTCCGTCGCGCCCGGCAATCACGCGGTGCGCGCCACCGATCAGGGCGCGGCGAAGGGCGGGGCTTCGGATGGCGCGCGGCGAGGTGGCAGTCGTCATGCGGCTGTCGATATCCGTGGAGGAACATCCGCGGGAGCATACGGGGAGGTCCGGACGGTACGCATGCTGCATCGCACGCGCCAGCGGAGCGGCGAACGGGCTGGGTTACCATGCCGCCCCTTCCCGCATGCGTGCCGTTCAACGGCCGCGGAGCCCGACGTGACGCATTACACCGGCCCCCTGCTGACCCGAGCGACCGGCACCACCCTGCTCGACGCCGCGAAACGCGGCGAGCCGACCTGGCAGGGTTCGCTGGACCTGGGACGTTCGACCGGCGAGGCGCGACTCGACGCTGGCGGCTGGTGGTGGCTCGACCGGCATTACCTCTACCCCGGCAAGCTCAGGGACCGCACGATTTACTGGTGGGACGGCGAGGAGTTCGCGCCGGTGTCGCGCTTCTCCACATCGCTGATCAAGCTGGTGCCGACCGAATGGGGTGTGCCCACCTTCGAGATCGACGGCATCAAGATGCTGCCCTCGGCGAAGGAGTCGCCGCTGGACGACGCCCGCCGCAAGGTGGCGCTGGTCGAACCACGCGGCAAGACCGTGCTCGATACCTGCGGTGGCCTCGGTTATTTCGCCGCCTGTTGCCTGGAAGCGGGCGTCACGCACGTGCAGTCGTTCGAGAAGAATGCCGATGTGCTGTGGCTGCGTACGATCAATCCGTGGTCGCCCGACCCTGGCGCGCCGTCCAGCGGTGCCCGCCTGCAGCTCACGCATGCCGACGTGACGGAGGCCATCGCCGGCATCGCCGACGCCTCGGTCGATGCCGTGCTGCACGACCCGCCGCGCTTCGGCATCGCCGGCGAGCTCTACGCACAGACGTTCTACGACCAGCTTGCCCGCGTGTTGCGCCGGGGCGGCCGGTTGTTCCACTACACGGGGAGTCCGAACAGGCTCACCAGCGGACGCGACGTGCCACGCGAAGTGGCACGCCGGCTGGAGCGCTCCGGTTTCAGGGCGGAACTGGCGCTGGACGGGGTGTTCGCCACACGGCGCTGAGCCATCCCGCCATTCACGAACGTGCCGGACGCTCCGGGGGCAGTCCGAGGTCCTTGCGCAGTTCGTCGCGTACCGAACGCAGCTCACCCTGCGTGGAGTGGATGGTGGTGGTCATCTGCCGGACTTGGTAGAGGAAATCACGCGGTGCCACCGCCTGGCCGGTCTGCAGATCGGTGAGGAAATCCACCATCCGCGGCCCATTGATCAGCAGCACCGCATCATGCTGGATCCACGAGGCCAGCTCACGCGCCGACGAATACGCGGAGGAGTAACGCTGCAACGCAGGGGCATCGACCCAGCCTACGGACTGGTTGGCGACCGCCACGTCCCAGGCGTCGGTGGCGAGCGTCGGAAAATCCAGGTTGAGCGCGAACAGGTCGCGATGGGCGTGGATGTCGGCATTGATCTGCTCGCCGGATTTGCCGGCGACCATGTCCGCGCGCAACAGCCGGTCGAGCTCGAGCAGGTTCGCCAGAGTGGCATCGTTGCGGGCCATCGACCGGTCGATGTTGTCCAGGTCCTCTTGCAACTCGTGCTGCATCCGCTCGACCGCGACCCTGGCCGCCTCGGCGTGGTGCGTGTGCTCGATCCAGGCCTCGAGGCCAAGGGCCGTGAGGATCGACAGCACGATCATGAGGTAGTGCTTGGCGAAATCCTTGAGCGATTCCAGCTTGACCTTGGGCAATTCCAGATGCATCGCGACCCCCTGCTTTGACGGCGGAAGGGTACAGGAACCGCCCACCGACCAAGGCATGCATCGGCGGCCTGCGCTGTCCTAGCCGGCTAGGCCCGCACCCCGCAGGCAAGCAGGCCCAGGCCCCTTCCACCTGCTTGCGGAGCCGGGGCGACCGGTAATCACTGCGTACCGGCAGCCCCGCCCCCCCCCCCGTGGACGCAGCGGCAAAACCGGTTCCCGCCGCGCCCCGGACCACTCACGAAGCTGCCCAGGCCAGGTCCGGTGCAGACAATGCAACCGCCGGCGCATCCGCTCCGCCTCGCGACAGCGCCCGCGCGGCATGGCCGGCCATCCTGGCAGGCACCGGGTCATCGTCCAGCCGGAAATAGGCCACCCGTTGCTGCAGGGTGTGGGCCTGTTCGTGCATGGCGCGGCTGGCCGAAGCGGCTTCCTCCACCAGGGCTGCGTTCTGCTGGGTGACCTCGTCCATCTGCGTCACCGCGAGATTGACCTGTTCGATGCCGACCGACTGCTCGTTGCTGGCGGCGGCGATCTCCGAGACGATGTCGCTCACCTTCTTGACGCTCTCCACGATCGCCGCCAGCGAGCGCCCGGAGGCATCCACCAGCTCGGCCCCGAGGCGGACCCGCTCCACGCTGTCGCCGATCAGCGCCTTGATCTCCCTGGCAGCCGCGGCGCTGCGCTGGGAGAGATTGCGCACCTCCGAAGCGACCACCGCAAACCCGCGCCCCTGCTCGCCGGCACGTGCCGCTTCCACGGCGGCATTGAGCGCCAGCAGGTTTGTCTGGAACGCGATCTCGTCGATCATGCCCACGATATCGGCGATCCTGCCGCTGGAACTGGAGATGCCGTCCATCGCCTCCACCGCCTGCGCGATGACCACACCGCCATGCTCGGCCTGCTCGCGCGCACTTCGCACCAGATGGTCGGCGTGCGCCGCGTTGCCGGCATTCTGCTTGACCGTGGAAGTCATCTCTTCCATCGAGGCAGCGGTCTCCTCCAGGCTCGACGCCTGTTCCTGGGTCCGCTGGCTGAGGTCGTCGTTGCCCTGGGCGATCTGCCGGGCCGCTGCGCTGACCGATTCCGCGCCGGCGCGCACATCCGTCACGACGCCGGAAAGCTTCGCATCCATCTCCGCCAGCGAACGCAGCAGGCGGCCGACCTCGTCGCCGGGAATGCGGTCGATGCGGTTGTTGAGCCTGCCGGCGGCAATATTGTCGGCGACCCGCATGGCGTCGCCCAGCGAGCGCGAGATCGAACGCACCAGGCGGAAGCCGATCGCGGCACTGAGAAGCAATCCGAAAGCGATCGACCCGAGGGTCATGTTCACCGCGCGCGACTCGCGCGCTTCGTCGGCGGCGTAGGCATCGTTGGCGATCGCGTCCTGCAGCGTGAAAAGATCGCCGATGTCGCCACGCAACGCCAGATAACTCTTCTCGCCCGGGCCGTCCAGCGTTTGCGTCGCCTGGTCGAATTTCTGCGCGCCCAACTCGTCGAGCGTCAGGCCGACGCTCTGGCGGAAGCCCCCCATGTCCTGGTCCAGCCGTTTGCCGACCGCCTGCTCCCGCGACGAAAGCACCGCAGCGTGGAACGTGGCGAAAAGCTTGGTCAGCTGGCCGTCGTCTCCCTGCTCGGTTTTCTGCGCGGCGGCGACAAGCGCCGGATCCCTGGCTGCCGCCGCGCGATGCAGGGCCGTCCGCTCGGCACCGAGCAGATCGAGCCCGCGGGCCAGCGCCATCGCCGGGACCAGTTTGTTCGCGTGCATGTCCTGCAACGCGCCCTTGCTGCTGTCCAGGTCGACGATGGACATGAAGCCAAGCGCACCGAGCAGCACGGCAAGCACGCCAAGCGTCCCGGCCAGCCGGACCTTGATGGAAAACTGCGGAATTGCCATACCTCTACTCCTTCAAAGAGATGACGCGGGCCGGTTTGGAGGAGCGTAGAAAACCGGCATTTCCAGTGGATTTGAAATCGTCGTTCCGGCGCCGCTGGAATCCGTCGGCAGCGGCTTGCGGTCAACCAAGAGCGGCACCGGCAATCCCGGTGCATCACGTGCGAATTAGCGACAGGGCGCTGCCGATCTTTAACGTAATGATTTGCGATGTTTCCGCATGTAAATCAGCCAGATGGATTTTCGTAAAACCGGGCTGGAAACAGGCGTAAAAATCGTCCGCAGCGATTTGAGCCCATTCGGGCCGCGTGATTTCCGGAGACGGGACGGACCGGTGACGGAAATAACCCCGCGGACGATCGCCGTGACCGCCCGCACCTCACAGCGACGCTGCCGACGACATCAGGCGATGCCCACGGGCGACACATCCCCCAGGGAGATCATTCAACCAGGTGGTTGACATTCTCCGCGACTGGACTATATTCAACCGCATGGTTGAGCAAACTTCTCCCCAACTCGACGCGATCTTCCACGCCCTCGGCGATGCCACCCGGCGCCACATGCTGCGCGAACTGGCGCGGGGCGAACGCACGGTCGGCCAGTTGGCCGAGCCCTTCGCCATGTCGCTCGCCGCCGCTTCCAAGCACGTCCGCACGCTGGAAAACGCCGGCCTGATCCGGCGCGAGATCCGCGGCCGCACCCACCTCTGCCGGCTCGAACCCGGCCCGCTGGCCAGCGCCAACGCCTGGCTCGCTTTCTACGAACGCTTCTGGACCCAGCACCTGGATGCGCTCGAACACGCCCTCCGCACGGAGGGCGCCCATCCGTCCAAGCCATCCCGGAAAGGAGACGACCCATGAGTGCACGCACCCTGCAGAACGCCTACGGCACCCTCACCGAACCGACCACGCTCACTGTGCAGCGTCGTCTGCCCGGCCCGATCGAACGCGTCTGGGCGTACCTCACCGAGAGCGACCTGCGCCGTCAATGGCTGGCCGCAGGCGACATGCCGATGCAGGTCGGCGCGACGGTCGAGCTGATCTGGCGCAACGATGAGCTCACCGATCCGCCGGGCCAGCGCCCCGAGGGCTTTCCCAGCGAGCACCGCATGAGCTGCCGGATCACTGAGCTGGATCCGCCGCACCAACTCGCCATCACCTGGGGCAGCACCGGCGGCGTCAGCTTCGTGCTGGCCGAGGACGGGGATGGGGTGCTGCTCACCGTGATCCATCGCCGCGTCAACGAGCGCAGCACGCTATTGAACGTCAGCACCGGCTGGCACATGCATCTGGACGTACTGGTCGCCCGCCTCACCGAGCAGCAACCCGCGCCGTTCTGGGATCGCTGGACCGACCTCAAGCACGAGTACGAGCAGCGCACGCCCGTCTGATACCGGATTCCGTGCCCGGCTGGCCGCGCCGGGCACACCGACAACATCCACGACAGGCAAACCCGCGTATAACAGCGGGTCTGCCCCGACCCAAGGAGTGTCGCCATGAAGTCCCTGTCCAAGCTGGCCGCCGTAGCCCTCGTGGGCGTCGCCGCCCTCGCTTCCCCCGCCCATGCAGCACTGAAGGAAGGCACCCAGGCCCCCGACTTCACCCTGCCCGCCTACCTCGCCGGCCAGCCTTTCACGTTCAAGCTGACCGACGCGCTGAAGAAAGGGCCGGTGGTGGTGTACTTCTTCCCGGCCGCACACACGGCCGGCTGCAATCTCGAGGCCCACCTGTTCTCGCAGGCGATCGACAAATTCAAGGCCATGCATGCCACGGTGATTGGCGTGACTGCCGGCAATACCGACCAGCTGGCGGCGTTCTCGAAGGAAACCGAACACTGCAGCGGCAAGTTCCCGGTGGCCGCCGACGAGGGCGCCAAGGTCGCCAAGCAGTACGACGCCACGCTGCTGATGCGTCCGGGCTGGTCCGACCGCACCTCGTACGTGATCGATCCCAGCGGCAAGATCACCTACGTGTACTCGGCGCTCAACCCGAACAAGCACGTGGAAAACACGCTGGATGCGGTGAAGGCGCTGGAACACAAGTAAACGCTTTCATGCGTGGAGCGCCTGACCATGGTGCCAGGCGTCTCCCCTTTTCCATGTCATTCGCCGTAACATCCGGCGGATGACCTCTTCCGTGAACTCCATCACAGCCGAAACCCCGCGCGGCAGCATCGCCTGCGTGGGCGTTGGCATGACCCTGGGCTCGCATCTCACGCCTCTGGCGCGCAGCCATATCCAGCAGGCCGACGTGGTGTTCGCCGCCGTCTCCGACAACGTCGTCGAGATGTGGCTGGAACGCATGCACCCGGACGTGCGCAGCCTGCAGCCCTACTACGGCGAGGGCAAGCCGCGCATGGTCACCTACCGGGAATGGGTCGAGGTCATGATGACCGAGGTCCGCGCCGGCAAGCGGGTCTGCGCGGTTTTTTATGGCCATCCCGGAATCTTCGCCTGGTCTCCCCACAAGGTCATCGAAGTTGCGCGGGCCGAGGGTTTCGCTGCACGCATGGAACCCGGCATATCGGCCGAAGACTGCCTGTATGCCGACCTGGGCATCGACCCCGGAAAGTTCGGATGCCAGCATCTCGAAGCCAGCCAGTTGCTTTACTACGACCACGAGATCGATCCGACCGGCTACGTGGTGCTCTGGCAGGTTGGCATGGTGGGCAACCGGTCGATCGCCCGGGATGGGCACGGTGGAGGCCACCGTGAGCTGCTTCTCGAACGGCTGACCCAGGACTATCCGCTGGATCTCGAGGTCACCATCTATCGATGTGCCACGTTGCCGATCGAACAGCCACGCATACGTCGGCTCACGCTGCAGGAACTGCCACACGCGGAGATCTCTGCCGAGGAGACGGTAGTCTTTCCGCCGGCAAAGCCGCTAAAGCGCAATAGGCGCTTCATCGAACGGCTGGCTGCACTGGACAACGAGCAGGTGGCATGACGCTGTATGTCCCGTTCACGAAAATCATCATTCCTGGCACGGGCAAGCACCTGTCACGATAGTCGCTGAATTGCAGCGCCGCGGCTTGACGAGGCAACCGAATGGAGCCAACCAAAACGGCTGGCAACGTTGTTAAGATCGGACCACAGGGGGAAAATCATGCTGGACACGCTTGATACGCTAGAGGCCATCGGCCAGGACGCTGGCCTGCGCTATGCGGCACCGGAAGATCTGACCGAAGCATCTGCACTGGCTGAGGCATCGGACGCCCTCAAGACGGCCATCCGAGAGGGAAATGGTTTGGCGCTCGCCAACGAATTCGGTTCGCGGGTGATGCAATTGGTCCAGGTCAACCTCAGCCCCGGCCGTGAGGACGAGGAGCCGGAGGAGGAAGGCGACGAGCCGGAGCCCTCCCGCCCGACCGGACCGGACAGCCTCTAGCCATCAACACTCAGGGCCGACGTGCACGGGCAGGGAAGGCACTGGAGAAAGGGCAGGACTGTTCTTGCAGTCCTGCTCGTTTGTTTGCCCGTGATCGGACATGCCGACACTGCCATTTCCGACCCGACGTCCTACATCCAGCAGACGGAAGAGCTGCGGACCAAGAACCATCCACTGTTCCTCACCCGTCTGGAAGAAATCCACAAGGTTTCTTCCACGCTGACGGAGCAGCAAAGGTGGCAGCTCCATTATCTGGATGCGTGGGAAGCCTTGTTCGAGGGCGACGTCGCAAAGTCCAGGCAGTATTTCGAGGAAGTCATCAGCAAGTCGGGGGACCCCAATCTCTCCGCAAAGGCCTCCGCTTTGCTGCTTACCAGCTATGGCATGACCCGGGAGTACGAGAAGGCATTCGTTCTCGCCAACGAGTTGACCTCGCAATTGCCCGGGATCACCGACGTACCGGCGCGACTCCAGGTACTCACCAATCTCTCGCAGACTTTCAATCTGGCCGGCCAGACCGATCTTGCGCTCAAGTATGCGCAGATGATGGCCGAAGCCACCCCGCCTGGCGCAAGCCTGTGCTATCCGATGACCGACCGCGTTTTTGCGCTGTCCAACGCCGGCAAGATCGGTTCTGACAGCCCGGACTTCCGGCAGGCGGTCGATGCCTGCACGTCGGCCGGACAGCCGATCATCACCAACTCGCTGTGGCTCGATCAGGGCGAGCATCTGCTCAAGGAAGACAAGGCGGCGGAAGATCTGGTTTTGCTTAACCGGATCCAGGCGAGCCTGGAACGTAACCACTTCCAATCCCACATGCTCTCGGCCTTGGTGCAGCGGGCGCGCGCCTACGAACGCCTGGGACAAGACGAGAAGGCGCGAAAGGCTGCTCTTGCCGCCATCAGCCTGCAGGAAGGGGACAGCCCCAATGAATGGTTGCGTTACGCCTATCTTGTCCTCTATCACGTGACGAAAAAGCAGGGCGATACGAGCGCCGCACTCGGCTACTACGAACGCTACGTCACCCAGACTCAGGGATACCTCAACGACGTCAGCGCTCGCACACTCGCCTTTCAGCTGGCAAAGCAGCAGGTGCTGGCCAAGAAGCTGGAAACCGAGGAACTGAGCAAGCAGAACGCCATCCTCAAGCTCCAGCAGCAGCTGGATGCCAAGGCGGTGGAAACCGGCCGGCTGTACATCGTGCTGCTGCTGATCGGCCTGACCGGCATCGTGCTCTGGCTGTTGCGGCTGAAGCACTCCCAGTTGCGCTTCAAGCGCATGGCCACCCGCGATGGCCTGACCGGCATCCTCAACCACCAGCACTTCATCAACGAATCCGAGCGACAACTCCGCCACCTGGAGCGCAAGTCGGGGCAAGCCAGCCTGCTGTGGATGGACCTGGACCACTTCAAGCAGATCAACGATACCCACGGGCACGCTGCCGGCGACGCCGTGCTGCGCCATATCGTGAAGGTATGCAACGGCCATCTTCGCCCCGGCGACCTGTTCGGGCGCCTCGGCGGCGAGGAATTCGGCATCCTGCTGCTGGAATGCGAGCGCGACCATGCCATCGCCATCGCCGACCGCATCCGGCTCGCGATCGAGGGCGACCCCCTGGAGCACGAGGGCATGATGCTGAAGGTCTCCGCCAGCGTGGGTGTGGCCTCCACCTGCAACGCGGGACATGCCCTGCAGCGTCTGTGCCGACGGGCAGACGCGGCGCTCTACCGGGCCAAGCGCGACGGCCGCAACCGGGTGATCGCGGATGCAGGGGAAGGCACTTCTGTTTTCGCATGACCTGCCGCTCGCGACTCCAGCATTCCCCAGGCGTGAAATCCACGCCAACCGCCTTCCGCCCGGACCTCAATCTTTCCATTCTGCTGCCGTCATTGCGGGGAACACCGGGCATCCCGGCTTTCGTTGCCGGTTCGAGGAAAGGATGTTGTTGAGCTTCCCCCACGCAGGGCCGGCGGCCCGGTCCCACTGCGATCGCCGAATTGTCCTGGATCGGGTCAGCCTTCGAGAGCGTTCGGTGCCGCGTGTTGGCGAACCCGCGCCCGGTTGGAGCTGATTGCTACCGACATGTCTCCTCCCCGCCTTCCCCGTCAACTTCGACTGACTGCCATCGTGCTCGCCACGGCCCTGTCGCTGTGGGCGGCATGGGCCACCGCCGCGATCACCGACGTCGGACTGTTCCTGGACCAGACCGAGAGCATCCGGCTGAGTGACCATTCGCGCTTCGTGCAGAGGCTCGCGCAGATCCACCGGGAAGCGCCGGTGATGACCTCGTCGCAACAGTGGCGGTTGCGCTATCTGGACGGCTGGGAGTCCGCCTTCGAGGGCGACTACCCCACGGCGGAGGCCCGGCTGAAGGACGTGGCCAGCCACTCTGGCGACATCAACCTAGCCGCCAAGGCCAGGGCGCTGCTGCTGAGCGTCCAGGTTCTGAACCAGAAGTATGACGATGCCTACCGGGGGGCTGCGGCGATGATCGCCGAACTACCCCTCATCACGCACGCCGACGCACGACAGACGGTACTGAACAACCTGTCCCAGGTACTCGACTTTGCCGGCCAGCCCGACCTGGCACTGAAGTACGCACGGATGATGCGGGATACGCTGCCCGCCGGTGATTCGCCGTGCGGCAGCATGGCGCTGGAGATCGCTGCACTGGAGAATCTGGGGCGGCTGAACTCCTCAAGCCCTGAATTGGCACTGGCCACCCGGGTATGCCTCACTGCGGGGAATCTGGTCGTTGCAGACACCGCTCGACTGATCCGGGTCGACCGCTACCTTGCCGAGCACCGTCCGCGAGACGCGCTCGAACTGGTCGATCGCATTGCCGCGGATATCCGCAGCACCGGTTATTACCCGCACCTGCTGGCGATGCGTCTGCAGCGAGCCCAGGCCAACCTGGCCCTGGGCCATGATGCCGTAGCCGAGCAGGCGGCCAGGCGCGTGATCGCGATGAGCACCGCCGACGACAAGAGCATGCATCTGGCCGACGCCTACCACGTGCTCTACGAGATCGAGAAGAAGCGCGGCCATGGCATGGCGGCGCTGGACGACTACGAGCACTACGTCAAGCTGAACACGAGCTACCTCAACGACGTGTCCGCGCGTGCTCTCGCCTACCAGCGCGTGCAGCAGAACCTGCTCGCCCAGAAAATGCAGAACGAAGCGCTGGAGCGACAGAACCAGGTCCTGCGCCTGCAGCAGTCGCTCACTGAGCAGGCGGCACGCACCACCCGGCTCTACGCCGTACTGCTGCTCGGGCTGCTGACCCTCCTGGTGCTCTGGCTGCTGCGGGTCAAGCGCCTGCAATTGCGCTTCCGCGAGATGGCCCGCCGGGACGGACTCACCGGCATCCTCAACCACCAGCACTTCATGCAGGAAGCCGGGACCCTGGTGGCCGAACAGGCGAAGCGATCTGGCAACGTGGCGCTGGCGCTGATCGACCTGGACCATTTCAAGCAGATCAACGACGTCCACGGCCACGTGACCGGTGATCTGGCCCTGCGCCACATCGTGTCGGTGGTACAGGCCTGGCTTCGCCCCGGCGACCTGTTCGGTCGCCTGGGTGGCGAGGAATTCGGACTGCTGCTGAGCGGCTGCGCGCACGACGAATGCGTCGCCCTGGCCGAGCACATCCGCGAAGCCGTGGCCGCGACACCGCTCCGTCTGGACGATGAGCCGATCGTCGTCACCGCAAGCATCGGCATGGCGTTTGCCGAGCAAGTGGGCTTCGACCTGTCCCGGCTGTTCCACCACGCCGATGCCACGCTCTACGCGGCGAAGCGGGCCGGTCGCAACCGTGTCATGACCGAGCTCACCGACGAGGATCTGCTCGGCCGCTCGGTGCGCGATCCCCGTCCCGCCTGAACCCGCCTAAAGGTGCCTGCGCACCGTACCCGGCACCCACTGCGCCATCATCGTTTCGTCAGCAGCCACGGCATGGTTGCGGCCGCGCTGCTTGGCCACGTACAGCGCCGCATCCGCCCGCGCGAACAGCTCGTCGAGCTGGTAACCCTGATCGGGATCGGCCTGGGCCACGCCGAGGCTGAGCGTCAGGCCGGGAACCGGCGGCTCGGCGTGCGGAGCGCGTGCGGCCACCGCCAGGCGCAGGGTCTCGGCCAGCGCGAGCGTGCGCGCGGCATCCTGGCCCGGGCTGGCGATCATGAATTCGTCGCCGCCGAAGCGGCCGAACAGATCGTCGCTGACCAGGTGCTCACGCACCACGCCGACCACCAGCGCCAGCGCCGCGTCACCCACCAGGTGGCCGTGGCGGTCGTTGATCTGCTTGAAGTGATCCAGGTCGAACACGATCAGGCTCAGCGGCTGACCGTACTTGGACAAGTGGTCGATCCGGTCGCGCAACTCGGCGCCGAACGCCTGCCGGTTGAGCGTGCCGGTGAGCGGGTCGTGCATCGACAGGTGCTGCAGCTTCTCCGACTTGCGCTGCAGGTGGCTGTGGGCCGACTTCAGCACGCGCTGCTGGCGCGCAAGCCGCTCGGTCTCCGCCTTCAGCCGTTGGCTGTGGCGCCAGGCCGTCCACCAGGCAGCGGCCAGTGCGGCCAGCAACACCAGCCACGGCCAGGTCGGCGCCTCGTGGAGCTCCGGCGGCGAACCGGGAGCGGCCCTCGCTCCCGCCGGCAAGGCGTCCACCACGCGGGTCGGCGTCGGTGCCGAAGCGGCCGGGGCCGGTATGGATGCGGCAGGCGCGGGCGCCACCCGGGATGCCGTCGCTGGCGCCTCCGGCTGCAAGCCGGCGGCGCGCCCGGAGCCGCTGGCCACGCGTGCAGGAGCGGGCGCCGTCACGATGGGTACCGTGGCCGGCAACGTCGCCGGCTGTCGCAGTGCCTCCGGTGGTGGTGGCGGGAATCGGCGCGGCGGTGGCATGCCGGGCGGCGGCGGGGGCGGCGGCGGACGCATCCCGCGCGGCGGCGGAAAACGAGCCGGGTCCCCCTGCTGCCCGTGCGCGGGCATCATGCCGGCACAAGCCAACACGGCGGCCACCAGCAAGCCAGCCAGTCGATGCATTCCCTTGGACTCCCCCTTTTGATCCGCCTCACTTTAGCGGGAGCCATCGGGAGCTGCCATGCCACTCAGCGCACGCGGGGCGACTCTGCCAGCGCCGTGTCGATCGCCCTGAGCGCCAGCGGTGCCATGATCGCGTACCCGGCCGGCGTCGGATGCACGCCGTCGGCGGCGAGCCGGTGATCCAGCCCGCCCCGCGTATTGGCCAGCGCGTCGTAATAGTCGAGATAGACCGCGCCCTGCGCCTTCGCATAGTCCTTCAACCATGCATTCAGCGCGCGGATCCGACCCGCCGGCTGCAATCCCGGGTGCCAGGGGTAGTCGGTGGTCGGCAGCACCGAAGCGAGAATCACCCGTATGCCATGGGCCCGGGCCAGCTCGGCCATCGAGCGGAAGTTGTCCTCGATCATCGGCAAGCTGGCCAGTCCGGTATTGCCGGCGATGTCGTTGGTACCGGCCAGGATCACCACGGCCGCCGGGTGCAGGTCGATCACGTCCTGCCGGAAGCGCACAACCATCTGCGCGGTGGTCTGCCCGGAAATCCCCCGATTGACGAACGGCTTGCCGGGAAAGAACGTCGTGCCGGGCGCACGCCCCCACGCGTCGGTGATCGAATCACCGTAGAACACCACGCGCTGCTCGCCGGGCTTCGGCGCCGCCAGCCGCCGGTTGTCCGCGCGGTAGCGCTGCAGTTGCGGCCAGTCGGCCAGCAGCTGCTGCATCGAGGCGATCTGCGCCAGGTCCAGCGATGACGGCGGCGCGGTGTAAAGCGGGTTGATCGCCGCTGGTTCGCCCTCCCTTCCGGTGGAAGCCCGGGCCGTCCACGACAGCGCCAGCACCAGCAGACCCACGACCACACGCGACACTCGGGACATCCGGACCACTCCACGACAGGCAGACCCGCGCAACGGTAGCGCAAGGCAGCGTGATGCCCCAGCGGATCAGTCGTAGGTCTGCACCACCAGCAGCGGCCGCTGGCCCGTGGATGACGCCGACGCCGCCTGATCGCCGAATTGCCGGAGCGCGGGCAGCGACTCATGGTCGTTCAGACGGATCACCTCGCGGCGGTAGGTCGAGGGATTGCCTGCATCGCCCCCGCCACCGTCGGCGACCGGCGCGCCACACGAAAACACCTGGGCCGGCCCGCCCACCTCGGCGGGCAGACGCGTCACCGGGCCTGCGGCGCAGGTGGGCGTGACCACCGCTCCGGAAAACTGGATCAGTCCTTCGCCGGCCCAGGCCAGGCTCATGCCGATGGCAACGAGCTCGAGCGCGACGGCAAACGCACCACGCCATTCATTCCGCATGACCGCACCTCCCAGGTGTGTCGCGGGAGTCCCGGCGGACTCCCGCACCCGACGTCGTCCCTGCCGGATGGCCACTCTGCCCGCATCGGTGACGGCGGCAGCTGATTGATGTCAACTGCCGCCCACCAATAATGTGATTCAAATCACATTATTGAAGCGTGACGACTATTTCTGGGCGGTGATGATCTGGTCCAGGTAGTCCGGCGTGCCTTTGACCCGCTCCAGGTGCGGGTACTGCAAGCCGCCGTGGTAGTCGACCGCCACGTGCCGGTAGCCGCCCTGATACTTCAGCAGCAGGTCGATTGGTGCCTGGCTGGCTTTCGCGGCCGTGATCGCCTGCTTCAGCACGTCCCTGGAATAGTCCTGCCCGTTCACTGCGACGAGGGTCGCGCCGGTGCTGACGCCCGCCTTGAACGCCGGACCGCTCCAGCGCACGTCGTTGATCACGCCACCATCGGCCATGGTCAGGCCGATCGACCAGGTGAAGTTGTAGAGATGGCGAGACGGCTCCGGCCGGCTGTTGTACTGCTTTTCGTACGGGCTTTCCTGGTCGGTGTAGACCAGCTTCCAGCCGGTGCCTTCCAGGCCGTCCAGCAGCGGCGGGGAAAGGGTATCCACACGCTGGCGCAGGAAGCTCGCCCAGTCGTACTTCGCCACGCCATCGAGGGCGGCGACCACGTCGTCGAAGGTGTACGTCTTGGTCACGTAGCTGCCGTTGTCCACGCCGAAGAACGCCCTGGCGAAATCGTCCAGCGACTTGTGGTCATGGGTGAGCGCACGCAGCTTGGCATCCACGGCGAGCCAGACCATCTGGCCTGCGCTGTAGTACTCCTCGCTCATCTGCCAGCTGCGGTACGGCAGCGCGGCACGGCGTGCCGCGGTCGGGTCGTTGGTGGTGTCCTCCAGCGTGCGCCACCGGAAACCCTCGCGGTTGCGGTCGTAGTTGGCCGCCACCATCGCCAGCGCATCGCGGAACTGCTCCGGCGTCCACATCCCGGCGCGCGCAGTCAGCACGAAGCCCCAGTACTGGGTCTGGCCCTCGTAGACCCACAGCAGCGAGTCGCCCATCGGCACGTTGAAGTTGGGCGTCCACAGGTCGGCGCCGCGGCGGAACTTGCCGTTCCACGAGTGGGTGTATTCGTGCGCGAGCAGATCGCGGCCCGGTGCGGCGTCATCCCACGCGGTGAAGTAGTCGGCGCCCAGGCCGTTCTCGCTGGACTGGTGATGCTCCAGACCATTGCCACCCAGCTCGTCGGAGAGCGAGAACAGGAAGTCGTAGTGGTCGTAGTGGTGCGAGCCGAACAGCTTCGTCGCCTGCACTGCCAGGTTGCGGTGGACCTGCACCTGGTGCGGCGTCATCACGAGGTACTTCGGCGCATCGGCGACGATGTCCAGATGCACCGGCGCCCCGCCGGGCGGAGTCAGGTCCACCCGTTTGAAGTACTTGCCGGCGTAGATCGGCGAGTCCACCAGGTGGTTGAAGGTGACCGGTTTGAAGGTGATGGTGCGGCCCGACTGCGAAACGGTCTCCAACGCACTGCCGAACTGCCAGCCCTGCGGCAGGCTCACGCTCGGTGCGAAGGTGATCCGGCGCGAGTAATAGCCGGCCGGATACAGCGCCACCTTGTTCCATTCCAGGTCGAGCATGCGGTCGGTCATCTCGAAGCCGCCGCGGCGGTCGGACAGGTACTGGAAGGTCACGTCGAGGCTGGACACGCCCTCGGGCACGTCGAGATGGAAGGCGTAGACGTCGTACTTGTCGCGCGTCCACTTCAGCGGCTTGCCGCCGGCCTCGATGCGCAGCCCGGCCAGCATGGCGATCGGGCCGGTCGGCGAGTGGTCGCCGGGGATCCACTGCGGATACAGCAGCGTAAAGGGACCCGGTTTCACCGGCACGGTCTCGTGCACGCGGTAGATACCCTGCCGGGTGTCGCTGGCATCGACGTGGACGACCACGGTGCCGGGATACGGCACGTCCTGCGGCGGAGGCACGTTGCCGCTGCGCGATTCCTGGGCGCTGGCGACCGCGCTGCCCAGGACCAGTGCGATGGCCAATGCGACACGCGAAAACTTGCAGCTCACGGCGAGCGGCGAACCGTTGGCGGGAAGGGAGAACATCGGCGGCTCCAGCAGCGTTGGTAAACCCCGGAACTTAGCACCCGCCGGCAGGCGATGGGCCGTGCCGGAAGCCATCTGGCGATGGCTTCGTCCGAAACCGGTCGCCAGCCCCCTCAAACTCCCTCCAGTGACACGCCGCTGCGGACACTCAAAGGAGCGACATCGCAGCTAGCCAAGCACCTCGGCGAAGGCGCCGTCGGCCTCCAGTGTCTTTGGCAACAGCCTGAACACGACATCCAGCTGCACGCCGTCCATCAGCGGACCGTCCGCGGCGAGGCGGGCTTCGTCGCCGATGCCGCCGTGAACGTCCAACGCATCGGCGATATGCACGGCCTGCGCCACCAGCAGCGGCATGACGGACCCGGCCGGCGCCTGCATCGGCCGGGCCTGGTAGGCAATCGCGTGCTGGATAAGGCGTGGCAGGTTCCAGCGTCGTGCGAGCTCCGCCCCGACCTCCGGGTAACCGAACCCCGGCTGCAACGTCCCATCCTCGGCATGGGCTGCGAACGACGCAACCTGTTGCAGCAGCTTCGCATACTCCGGCGCAGCCGTCTGGATCAGCAGCTCGCCGAGGTTGTGCATCATGCCGCAGATGAACGCGGCCTCTGCATCGATGCCGCGCTGCCGGGCCAGCAGCCGGCCGATGCTGGCAACTTCGAAACTGTGTCGCCAGAAGCGCTTCAGGTCGAAGCGGCCTTCGGGACGGAAGACGCCGGTGACCGCCGAGGCGAGCACCAGCGTGCGCAGCATGTTGAAGCCCAGGCGCAACGCCGCATCGGCCACATGCGTGCAGTCGCGGGCCCCGTGGAAGCGCGCCGAGTTCGCCAGCTGCAGCACCTTGGCGGCAATCACCGGATCGCGCTCGATGGTGCGGGCAAGCTCGTCGATATTCGTGTCGGGATCGTCGAACTGACGCAACAGCTCCTGCGCTACCCCGGGCACGGTGGGCATGTCGTGCAGCTTCTCGAACAGCTCGTCCAGATTCATGCGCACCTCGCGCGCCGGATGGAATACATGCCCGCTCGAACCGCCAGCGGCATCGCCGACCGGCGGCCGGCATCCCGGCTTATCGGCATGTCCCCGGGGGAAATGAAGGGCATGCCGCGCGATCCAGCGGGTCATGCCCCCAGCCATGGCGTCCGCGCTGCCGGCTGGCCCGACACGTCAACCCGCACGGGCTCAATACGGGCCGTCGCCGGCGGCTGCGACATACCGCCCCATCCGGCCGGACAGGGACATTGACGGCGATCAAGATCGCGGATCCGCGGCGCCCCAGGATGGCAGGCGTGCCATGTGGCATGCCCAACGAGGTCTCCCCATGCGAATGAAACCGACTCTGATGCTGGGCGCCTGCCTGGCGATCGCCGTCCCGGCGCTGGCCATGGCCGACCAGGCCCGCGGCAGTCGTGGCGGCGGCCAGCAAGCCGGTCAGGGAACCATGCAACAGGACCGCCTGCATGACCGTATCCGTGACCCGGCCCACGACATGGATCGCGACCGCACCCGCGACCGCGACAACCGAATCTATGGCTATTCGCTGATGACCCCGGCCGAGCGCTCGTCCTACCGATCGCAGATCATGCAGATGAAGACGCTGCAGGAGCGCGAGGCCTACCGCCAGCAGCATCAGGAACAGATGCAGCAACGCGCCCGCGACCGCGGCGTCACCCTGCCGGGCATGCAGAGGCAGGGCAACGGCCAGGGTTCGCCGTCGCAGATGCGGCAACAGAACCAGAACCAGAACCAGACGCAGAACCAGACCCAGCAGCAGATTCGGAATCAAGAGCAGGGTCAGGATCAGAACCGGCAACAGGAACAGACCCGCCAGCAGGAGCAGCAGCAGGAGCAGACCCGCAACTCCGAGGGCAACGGCTCCTGAGGCCTACCCATTCTCCCCTTGTCGCGCCCGCCCCCGGATCGCGACGTGACGCGCCCGCGCAACGCGGGCGCTTTTTTTGAAGCGCCACAGCTTCAGCTGCGGCGCCGTGCCCGGCCCGACGCGTTCACCTCGCTGTGCTGTGGCCCGCGACTCCCGAACGCGCACGACCATCGGCCCCGATCTCCCGGCGACAGTTAACATCGGGCACTTCCCCGCCTGCGACGCCCGGACATGCCCGCTGCTTCGAGCCGAACCGCCACCGTCTCGCGCCGATCGATGATCGTCGCTGCGTTGTCCACCGTGGTGGAGTGGTACGACTTCACGCTGTACCTGTATTTCGCCACTGTACTGGCCCGGGTGTTCTTTGGCGGCGGCGCTACGTCGCTGCTTGCCACGCTGGCCGGCTTCGCCATTTCCTACGCGATGCGCCCGCTCGGCGCGATGGTCTTCGGGCACGTCGGCGACCGCATCGGCCGCCGGCGCACCTTGCTGCTGTCGATGATGCTGATGACTGCCGCGATGCTCGCCACGGCACTGCTGCCGGACTACGCCGCAATCGGCCCGGCCGCCGGCGCGCTGCTGCTTGTGCTGCGCTGCTTCATGGCATTCTCGGTGGGGGGCGAATACACCGGCGTCGTGGCTTACCTGCTGGAGGGCGCGCCGATGGAGCGCCGCGGCCTGCTCACTTCGCTGGCATCGGCGGCAAGCGAAGTGGGGGCACTGCTCGCCGTCGCTTTGTCGGCGTTGACCGTCGGCGCACTGACTCCGGCCGAACTCGCGGCGTGGGGCTGGCGGATCCCGTTCTTCGTCGGCGCGGCACTGGCCGGCACGGTCTGGTTCGCACGCTCGATGATGCAGGAGTCGCCGGATTTCGAGCGTCAGGTCGCCGAATGCACCGTCCCCGCCTCGCCTCTGCGCCATACGCTGCGCCACCACCGGGCGGCCCTGCGGCGGACCTTCGCGGTGTCGGCGCTGGGCTCGATCACCTATTACGTCGGCATTACCTACGTGCCGGCATTCCTCACCTCCTCCGGCGTGCTGGCCGAGGGACGATCGCTGTGGCTGTCCACGCTGGCGGCCGTCGCGGTGATCGCGGTGACGCCGTTCACCGGCGCACTGTCCGACCGGATCGGACGCAGGCCCGTCCTGCTATGGCTGGCGGCGGGCAGCACGCTGCTGCCGCTGGCGATGTTCGCGGTGATGGGACACGGCGGCGAGATCCCGATCGCGCTGGGGGCGCTCGTGCTCGCCTGCCTGGCCGGTGGCGTCAGCGCGGTGGGCGCGTCCGCCACGGCCGAGCAGTTTCCCGGCGAAGGCCGGCTGAGCGGTCTGGCGCTTGGCGTGACCATGGCCACGGCGATCTTCGGCGGACTGACCCCGTTCCTGGCCGAACTGCTGGTGAAGCTTACCGGCTGGACGGCGCTGCCCGGGGCGATGATCGCCCTGGTCGCACTGGCCGTGCTGCCGGTCCTCGTGCGCATGCCGGAAACCCGGCCGACCGCCGGCGCGCGGGCGTCCGGCTGAGCCGGGCCGGACGCGGACCACGCCTACCCCGCCGCCCTCGCCACCAGTGCCGAGATGCGTGCCTCGGTGGCGGCATCCAGCGTCTCCAGCGCGAACGCGCTTGGCCACATCGAACCCTCATCGAGTCTCGCCTTGTCGCTGAAACCGAGCGTCGCGTAGCGCGTCTTGAACTTCGACATGCCCTGGAAAAAGCACACCACCTGACCGGCGTCATTGGCGTAGGCCGGCATGCCGTACCAGGTCCTTGGCACCAGCGACGGTGCGCTCGCCCGCACGATGGCGTGGATCCGCGTGGCCATCACCCGATCCGGCTCGGGCATCGCGGCGACCTTGGCCAAGAGGTCCGCTTCGCCGTCCGCGGCCTTCCTGCCCGGGCGCGAGGCCGCTTTCAGCTCCTGCGCGTACTCGCGCATCGCCGCCTGCTCTTCGGCGGTAAAGCCGCGAGCGGACCGCGCTGCCGACTTGGCGGTCGACTTGGCCGTCGATCCGGCCACCGATTTGGCCGCCGGCTTCGCTGCGGGCTTCTTGCCACCTTTCTTTTCCGCCATGTCCATCTCCTTTGCAGTGTGTCGATCCTGACTCGACTGGGATCAGCGCCGCTCCTGCACCCTGAGCAGGTTGCCAGCCGGGTCGCGCACCGCGCAATCGCGCACCCCGTAGGGCTGCATGGTCGGCTCCTCCACGATCTCCGCACCGCTGGCCTGGATCCGCTCGAACGCGGCATCCAGATCCGGCGTGGCCAGCAGCAGCATGGCGTAGGTGCCCTTGGCCATCATTTCGGCAATCGTGCGTTTCTCGTCCTCGGTGACGCCGGGACTGGCCGACGGCGGAGCCAGCACGATGGAGGTTTCCGGCTGCCCCGGCGGTCCGACGGTGATCCAGCGCAGGCCCTGGTAGCCGACGTCGTTGCGCACCTCGAAGCCCAGCGTATCGCGGTAGAACGCCAGTGAGGCGTCCGGGTCGGTGTGCGGAAGAAAGCTGGCGTGGATCGCGATGTCCATGGCGTTGGCCTCGGGTGTGGAAGGAGCGGTCATGCTAGATCGGGCTCGTCCGCCGGCGCTTCTCGAATCCTGACCGGTCGCGTCACTTGCCGGGCCACGCACGAGGGCATCCCGCGCGTCGCCTCCGCCGCCTCGCGTCGATAGACACCGGGAGACACGCCGACCAGCTCGGTGAAGCGGGTGGTGAACGTGCCCAGCGAGGCGCATCCGACCGCGTAGCAGACCTCGGTCACCTGCAGATCGCCCCGCCGCAGCAGCGCCATCGCCCGCTCGATGCGGCGGGTCATCAGGTATGCGTGGGGCGACTCGCCGAACGCCAGCCGGAATTGGCGGCTCAGGTGGCCGGCGGACATGTGCACGCTGCGCGCCAGCGCCTCGACGTTGAGCGGCCGCGCGTATTCGCGGTCGATGCGATCGCGCACGCGCCGCAGGCGGGCGAGGTCGCGCAGATGGCGGGACGGGGCGGATGGGTGGGCCACGCCAGGATTCTCCCACGCACGTCGCACGGGCTCACAGCCTCGCGCGGGCCCGGCCGGCGTCGGTCCCCACGCGTGAGACGGGAGCCGTGGTGCCCCTCCGACCGGCAAACCGCCGCCTCGCCTGCGAACGGATTCGCGCCCGCCCGCCTCCGCCGTTCACCCCGCAGGGAGGAGGCACGCAAGCACCGGCGCGCCCGGTGGCATCCTGGCGCGGGCGAGTTGCATCGCACCGCGCTTTGCGTGGCCCACGGCACGCCGGCACCCTACGCATGGTTGCGACGGCGCGCCGGCCGGGAAGACGTTGCCTGTCCACTGGGCGCGACGCTGCCACGCCCCTCACCGGCCGCGTGTCACACCACGGCGATCACCGCGTCGGTATCGACCACCGCGGCAAACTCCTCGCGCAGGTCGCTGAGCGCACTGGCATGCACCTCCCCTGCGGGGCGCATCGTGCCGTCCATGCCCATGCGCTCGAACGTCGCGGTGGCGTCGGCGACGATGCTGGTGGTGAAACCGAAGTTGCCGGCCATGCGCGTGGTGGTGGACACGCAATGGTTGGTGGTCAGCCCGACGATCACCAGGCCCTCGATGCCGGCATCGCGCAGGTCGTGCTCCAGCGTGGTGCCGATGAACGCGCTGTTGACCGACTTGCGGTAGACCGCCTCGCCCTCGCGCGGCATGGCCTCGGGCTTGGGCCGATGACCCGGCGTACCCGGGCGGAAGGCGCCGTCCGGCGCGGCCGAGTCGTGCTGCACGTGGATCACCGGCCGGCCCTTTGCACGAAACGCCGCCAGCAGGCGTGCGATGTTCGCCTCGGCGCCAGGATTGTTGCGCGCGCCCCAGCGCGGGTCGTTGAAACCCTGCTGGACATCGATCACGATCAGCGCGGTCTTGCGGGGAAGGATCATCGTCACGGTCGCTCTGCCTGTCGCATGCGCCTGGATCCGGCGCGGTGGCGGCATGGTCCGGGCCGATGCCACCCGCTCCAAAACGCCGATGGACCCATCGGCCTCGCCGATCACCTCACTCTCCGCGTATGGACATCGAACTCCGCCACTGCCGGGCATTGATCGCCCTTGCCGAACAGCAGGGCATCGCCCGCGCGGCCAAGGCCCTGGGCGTGGCGCAGTCGACGCTTTCCGAAACGCTGTTCTCGCTCGAACGCGCGGTCGGCTTCGCGATCACCGAGCGCGCGCCGGGCAGCGGCGCGACGCTTACCCGGCAGGCTTCCGCGCTGCTGCCCCATGCGCGGCGGCTGGTGCAGGTGGCCGACGAGACGATGGCCTTCGCGCGTGGCATGCAGCCGCAACGCTCGCTGGCCATCGGTGCCTCCGAGTCGATCGGCACCTATGTGCTTCCCGGTGTGCTTGAGCACCTGCGCAAGACCTGGCCCACGCTCGCCGTGCAGGTCCGCACCGGCTTGTGCGCGGAGCTGCGCCAGCTGGTATCGGCAGGCCGGCTGCAGGCCGCCATCACCATCGGGCCGAGCATCGACCAGGCGGTACCGTCCGACCAGACACTGCAGCAACTGGCGCAATCGCGACTTGCGCTGTTCCGCGCGCCGGCGAGCGCCGAGCCGCCCCTGGTGCCAGGTCTGCCCGCTCCCGCGATCTGCGTACCCGACCCGGAAGGCGCACTCAACGCGCTGCTCTCCACCTGGTTGCGCCACCTGGGCATTGCCGCGTCGCTGCACTCGGCCGGATCGGTGGAGGCAGTGAAGCGGCGGGTAGCGCATGGCGGCGAGCTGGGAGCGCTGCCGCGCTACGCCGTCGCGACCGAGCTGGCGCGCGGCGAACTGGTGGAACTGGCCACGCCGCAGCCGCTGCCAGCGATGGTGCTCGAAGTCACCGCACTCGACGGTGCCGCCACCGGAGGCCCCCTGGGCAGCCTGCTGGACGGGCTACGCCTCGTCCGGCTCTAGGCCGTCACCGGTCAAGGATGGCCAGTGCCATCCTGACCGTCACCCTTCCGGCCTCTGTCTTTGTCCGACCGGCCCTTTCCGCCGGAGTCGTCCTTGCCACGTGCCTTGGGCGCCGGCTGCGCACCCTGCTGCGGTGGCCGGGCGCGCTGCTGCAGTTGCTGCTGGACATCCTGCTGCTGGCGGTTCCGCTGTTCCTGTTGCCGCTGGACATCCTGCTGCTGGCGGTTCCGCTGTTCCTGTTGCCGCTGGACGTCCTGCTGCTGGCGATTCCGCTGTTCCTGTTGCCGCTGGACGTCCTGCTGCTGGCGATTCCGCTGTTCCTGCTGTTGATCGTTCTGCCGGGGCCAGCTGCGCGACGGCTCGCTACGGCGACGCTGCTCGAGAACCTGCCTGCTCACCGTCTCGCGCGGCTGGTAACGATAGTTGCGGGATTCGATCGAACGCTGCTGCTCCATTTGGCGGGGGTAGTGGCTGCCGGTGTAGCTGCGCTGATAGGTCGGCAGCGGCGCCGGTGCGGGCACGGAGCGGCGATTCCAGCGATCCCACCCGCTGCGCTGCCGTTCCCAACCGGGTCCCCAGTGTTCGCCCCAACGCGGAGGCGCGCTCGGGGGCCAGCCGCCGAAGTAAGGCGGCGGTCGACGGTAGTAGCGCACCGGAATGCGCAGGATGAACAAGGGCACGTAAGCCGGCGAAACCAGATACCAGGGCCCGTTGTACCAGGTGCTCCAATACCAGCCGTCGTCCACGTACACCCAGTACAGGCCGTCGTAGAAGAAGTAGTTCTGGTCGATGCTCGGGTCGTAGTACACCGGGTAGCCAGGAATGCGATCGAACGTCGGATACGTCGATACGACGAAGCCCAGGCTCACGCCGCGGTCGCTGATGCCTATGCTCAGCCGGGTCTGGGCCCATGCCTGGGTGCAGGCCACGGGGGAGAGGAAGATCGCCAGGGCGAGAATCACGTAACGCATGGTCTGGACTCCCATGGATGGTCGGTGTCGCGCTGCCTCGACTGCCCTCGCGCGCGATCGACTCCGGCCGCCGCAACGCAGATGGGGACCGTCACCGTAGCCCCGCGTCGACGTCGACGACTTGTCCAGGATCAAACGATGCTCAGGTCGGGGGAGCGGCGAGGGCGCATCCGGGGAGCCTCCGCCCCTGCAGAACCACGCCCACCCACGCCCGGCATCACGACATCGCCGTCGGCGCCCGTCGCCGGCGCCCATACCGGACGAACCGGCATCGTTACGCCCGGCGACACCCCGCCAGCGGCCTGCCGCCAGGCCTGGCCGCCACTCAAGTACGCCTCGTGCGGGCCGATAACCGAACGCACGGTCCGGAACCCGAACGGAGCCCGCCCAGGGGCAGGTCGCCAAAGCGATCGATCGCCCCTGCCACGATGACTCCGCCCGGTACGCACCCACGCAGAACCGACGAGATTTGGATTGCCCCGAACATGACCTCGCCGCTGAAGAAGATCGTCGCCACCCAGGTGGTTGCGGGGATGTACGTCCGGAAGATCGAGGGCAACTGGCTGGATCATCCGTTCTGGCGGGGATCGTTCCTGGTCGAGCCCGGCGAAACCCTGGTCACGCTGCGTGCGCTGGGGCAGCAGGGTGTGTGGATCGACACCAGCAAGGGGCTGGATCTGGCATCCGGACCGGTGACCTCTTACGCGGCGCCGGTCATCGAGACGACGCCGGAGCCGTCGCCCGAACGCTCGGCCTTCGGCGACGACTACGCCGCGGCCGAAGCCATCCGCGAACGCGCCAGGGGCGTGGCGAAGTCGCTGTTCGGCGAGGCGCGCATGGGCAAGGCGCTGAGCATGGACGCCGCTGCCGAGGTGGTGGACGAGATCAGCGAGGTGATTGCCCGCAGCCCCGCGGCGATGCTGAGCGTGGTCCGCCTGAAGAACAAGGACGACTACACCTACCTGCACTCGGTCGCCGTCGCCGCACTGATGATCGCCCTCGGCATGCGCCTGGGCTACGAGGGCGAGACGCTGAAAGAGCTCGGCGTGGCCGGGTTGCTGCACGACATCGGCAAAGTCGGCATCTCCGACGCGGTGCTCAACAAGCCCGGTCGCCTCAGCCCGCTGGAGCTGGCCACCGTGCGGCAGCACCCGCAGGTCGGCTGGGACATCCTGAGCCGTGAATCGGCCGCCGGCCAGATGGCACTTGAGGTGTGTCTGCACCATCACGAACGGACCGACGGCACCGGCTATCCGGGGCGCCTGTCCGGCGACGCGCTGAGCGAGGTCGCACGCATGGGTGCGATCTGCGACGTCTACGATGCGATCACCTCCGAGCGCTGTTACAAGCCCGGCTGGGAGCCGGCCGAAGCCATTCGCCGCATGGCCGAGTGGCAGGATGGCCATTTCGACCGCAGGATCTTCCACGTCTTCGTGAAGCTCATCGGCATCTATCCCACCGGCACACTCGTGCAGTTGGCATCCCAGCGACTGGCCGTGGTACTGGTGCAGGGCAACGGCAGCGCGCTGAACCCGATCGTGCGACTGATCTGCACCCTTCCCGACCGCACGCGGCTGGAACCGGAAACGCTGGACCTGGAGGGCTCGGACGATCGCATCGTCGCCATCGAAGATCCCGCCCATTGGGATCTGGATGTTCCCGCCCTGCTGCGTGCATGAGGCCGGAACAGCTCCCGCCGGCCCGCCCGCAGGCATCCCGAAGCCCATGAAGAACGACCCGTCCAGCAACCCGTTGCGCCAGCTCTACCGGCGCACCTACGTCCTGCGCGTGCTGGGCATGGGGCTGGGCGCCCTGCCCATCGCCGTGGTGTTGCAGCAGCGGCACGGAAACTGGCAGGCATGGGCATGGGCGATGCTGGTCTGCTTCGCCTGGCCGCACTTCGCCTTCCTGATGGCCCGCCACGGCAGGGACCCGGCCGCCACCGAACGACGCAATCTGCTGCTCGACTCGTTCTTCGCCGGCACCTGCGCCCCGCTGATGCATTTCAACCTGCTGCCGTCGGTCGTGCTGATCGCCGTGGTGGCGGCGGACAAGGTCACCACCGGCATCCGCGGGCTGTGGCCTCGCTCGCTGGGCTGGACCGCCGCGGGCATCGTGCTGGGCGGGCTGCTCACCGGCTTCGCCGCCGCCCCCGCTTCCGACATGGCGGTGGTGATGGCCAGCTTGCCGATCCTGGTGATCCACACGCTGGTGGTCAGCGCGATCAGCTACAGCCTGGTGCGCCGGGTGCAGCTGCAGAACCTGCGCCTGAAGGAACTGGCCCATACCGACCCGTTGACCGGCCTGCATACCCGACGCCACTGGGAACAGAGCGTCGCCGCGATGCTGGCGGCGTTGCGCCCGGACGCCACCGCCACGCTGCTGCTGATCGACCTGGACGACTTCAAGGTGGTCAACGACACCCACGGCCATCCGATCGGCGACGACGTGTTGCGCGCGATTGGCACCATCGTGCGTGAGCAGGTCGCCGACCGCGGCCCGGCCGGGCGACTGGGGGGCGACGAAATCGCCCTCGTACTGCCTGTCGATCCGTCCGGGGCGGGCGCGATCGCCGAGCGCATCCGCGCCGACGTGGAGAGCCTGCGCTTTCCGCTCGCACCCTCGCTGCGCTGCTCGGTGAGCATCGGAATCGCCCCCCGGCCGCACGGCGGAAACCATCCGCGCGAATGGATCGAGGCGGCGGACCGTGCGCTCTACCAGGCGAAGGACGCGGGCAGGAACCGCGTCGGCGGCCACGCGTCGGACATACCGCCGGTCTGACGCACAGGCAACCTTCCTCGTCCGGCACATCCGCCGACCCGATGCGATGGCCCGATGACCGGCGCGATCGATGCCGGCAGCAGACAACCGCACTCAGCGCACGCGCGAAAAATAGTTGGTGCGCATGAACGGCTTGCCGTCGCGCCCGGCGTAGGACACGGTCTCGGTCATCGTGCGGCCGTCCGGGGCAACGGTGTACACGCGCGTGGATGCCGTCACGCCACCCTTGACCAGGTCCATCACCAGCACGTTCGGCAGCGGCAGCTTCAGCGCCACCGTATCCGCCTCGAAGTCGTTGCTGATGGGCGCTCCCTGGCCGTCCAGCGACGTCGTGGACACCGCATGGCGGCTCGATCCGCCGGCATCGACGATGTCCACCCGGGTTTCCCACCGTCCGCCGCCGGCCTCGGCGAAGGTGATCGTCACGCGCTTCGGCCGCGCCGCCGGCGGCATCTGCAGCCGCGACACGTCGACGGACCAGCGGCCCAGCAGTGGTGAGCCGACGCCGGTCGCCCGGACCGGCGACGCCGACAGCATGGCGATGACTAAGGCGCCCGCAGCAAGGGTTCTCATGGCGCATCTCCCCGACACGACCCGGATGAGGCCCGACTCTAAGTGCGGCGTGCGCCGGTCGGCAATCCGGCAGCAGCAGCGCGAGGTGCGCGGCCCTACCGGGGCATACGGTCGCACCCCGCGCCGCGGCGGACTCGACTGACATGGATCAGACCGTTCGCACCGGGCGGCCCGATAGCGTGTGCCCCGAACGTTGATCGACTCGAACCAAACGCTCGCCGGGCAGCACGCTCTACCGAGATCCAAGTGCGCGACAGGAGACCCGGATGTCGCTGCAGGAGGCGGAACCATGAACATTCGTCGCATGCTTACTCCGGCATTCGCGCTGGCCCTCGCCTGGGCCGGCTTCGCGCACGCCACCACATCCAACCTGCAGAGCCCGGCCGAATACACGCCGACCGTGACCTTCACCCTGAAGACCGATGTCGGCGCGTTCGGCATGGGCTTCCGCGGCGTGGGCGGTGCCATCGACGGCCAGCTCAACCCCACCCTGAAAGTACCCGCCGGCGCGATCGTGCAGATCAACCTGATCGACGGCGACGGTTCGATGCACAACCTCCGCCTGCCCGATTTCAACGTGCTGTCCAACGACGTGGTGGGCAAGGACGCCAGCACCGCGGTGGTGTTCCGCGCCGACCACGACGGCAGCTTCGACTACTTCTGCAACATCCCCGGCCATCGCGCCGCCGGCATGGACGGCAAGCTGGTGGTGGGCAAGGCCGAAGCCGCCCCCAAGGCCACCGCCGCCGACATCAGCCGCGCGCCGGACGACCTGCCGCCACCGGTCGGCGACCGCGCGCCGAAGCACCTCGAGTTCAACCTCACCACCGAGGAAGTCACCGGCCAGCTCGCCAACGGCACCACGTTCACCTACTGGACCTTCAACGGCAAGGTGCCCGGACCGATGCTGCGCGCCCGCGTCGGCGACACCGTCACGGTCAGCCTGCACAACGACGCCCACAGCCTGATGAACCACTCGGTCGACATGCATGCTGTGACCGGCCCGGGCGGTGGTGCAGCGGTGATGCAGGTGCCGCCGGGCCAGACCCGCAGCTTCACCTTCAAGGCACTCAAGCCGGGCCTGTACGTCTACCACTGCGCCACGCCGATGGTCGCCCAGCATATCGCCAACGGCATGTACGGCATGGTGCTGGTGGAACCGGCCGACGGCCTGCCGAAGGTGGCGCACGAGTTCTACGTCATGCAGGGCGAGATCTACACCACCGAACCGTTCAACACCCACGGCCACCTGCAGTTCGACGTCAACAAGCTGCTCGCCGAACAGCCGACCTACATGGTCTTCAACGGTGCCGTCGGCGCGCTCACCACCGACCATCCGCTGAAGGCGAAGGTGGGCGACACCGTGCGCATCTACTTCGGCGTCGGCGGCCCGAACAAGACCTCCTCGTTCCACCTGATCGGCGAAATGTTCGACGACGCCTGGGCCTGGGGCGCGCTGGCCAACCGGCCGGAGCACGACGTGCAGACCATCTCCGTTCCGCCGGGTGGCGCGGTGGTGACCGACGTGCACTTCGAGGAACCGGGCAAATACATCCTCGTCGACCACGCGCTGTCGCGCCTGGAGAAGGGCCTCGCCGGCTGGGTGGAAGTCACCGGCCCGAAGGACCCGAGCATCTTCCGCGCCGGCAACTGATCCGGCCCTCCGGGCGGCCACGCCGCCCTCCCCGCCCGGCGGCACCCGCCGCCGGGCCATCCCATCCAGAACTCCGAGGAAACGACCATGAAACCATGGGCCGTCAACACCCCGCGCGCCGCGTTCGCCCTGCTGCTCGGAGGCGCCGCCTGTGCCAGCGCGCATGCCGACATCACCAGCAGCCCCCAGCTGGACGTGCGCTATCGGCTCGAGCAGGTCGACCAGGGCGGCTTCGCCCGCGACGCCAACGCCTCGACCGTGCGCACCCGGCTGGGCTACCGCTTCGCCGACGACAACGGCTGGAGCGCGCGGGTCTCGCTGCAGGACAACCGCGTGGTCGGCAACGACCTGTACAACAGCACCCGCAACGGACAGACGAACTACCCGGTGGTGTCCGACCCCGCCGACACCGGGCTGGACCAGGCCTATGTCGAGTACCGTGGTTGGCAGATGCTGGACCTGCGCGTGGGCCGCCAGGTGATCAAGCTCGACAACGACCGCTTCGTCGGCAACGTCGGCTTCCGTCAGCTCGAACAGAGCTTCGACGCCGTGCGCGCGACCTGGACGCCGGCGCCGGCCTGGCGCGTGGACTACGCCTACCTCACCCGCGTCAACCGCATCTTCGGCGCGCATCATCCCGACCCGCTGCACGCCCGGCAGAACCTGGACACCCATCTGCTCAACGTGTCGTGGAAGCAGGCGGCCGGCACCCTGGTCGGCTACGCCTACCTGATAGGCAACCAGTCGCTGCCGGCCAGCTCGCATCGTGACCTCGGCCTGCGCTGGCTGGGTCATGCCGCGCGCGGCCAGGACTGGAGCCTGGACTACACCCTGGAAGCCGCCGGGCAGCACGCCTGGAAGCGCGGCACGCTGCAAGGCAGCCGTTCCTACCTGCACGCCGAACTGGCCCTTGGCCTGCATGCCTGGCACTGGACGCTGGGGCAGGAGCAACTGCAGGGCAACGGCACCAGCGCGCTGCAGACCCCGCTGGCCACGCTGCATGCGTTCAATGGCTGGGCCGACCGCTTCCTCGCCACGCCGGCCGACGGCCTGGCCGACAGCTACCTCGGCGTGGGCTGGAGGGCGCACGCGCTGAGCGTGGCGGCCACCGCGCATCGCTTCGCCGCGACGCGCACCGGCACGCACTACGGCGACGAGCTGGACCTGTCCGCCGACCTGGCGATCGTCCGCCACTTCAGCACCTCGCTGGCATTGGCCGACTACCGCGCCGACCACTACGCCACCGATACCCGCATCGTCTGGTTCACCGTTCAGTACAAGCTCTGAGCGGAACGGCGGCGGCCGGCGTCACCGCCGGTCGCCACCGCATCGCGCGCGGATCAGCCCGCCGCGCCCTCCTGCAGCGGCCAGTCCGACGCATCCAGCGTGTCGCGGTAGGCGTGATAGGTGGCGTAGGCCAGCCACGGCATGACCAGCCCCAGCCCGATCACGGTGGCAAAGCCGACCACCGTCAGCACCACGATGATCGCGCCCCACAGCAGCATCACCGGCTTGTTGCGCAGCACCGCGTTGAAGCTGGAGACGCAGGCGGTGACCATATCCACGTCGCGCTGCGCGATCAGCGGCAGCGACACCACCGACACGGCGAAGGTGAAGGCGGCGAAGGCCGCACCGATCAGCGAGCCGATCGCCAGATACTCGAGCAGCGCACGGTGATCGCCCGGGTCCACCGGCACGAAAGCAGTCAGCATCATGCCGGCGCGCGACCAGATCAGGATGATCACCAGCTGCATCAGCGCAAAGATGCCGGCCTGCCCGATCACCCGCCGCGCCACCGCGAACGAATCGCGCAGCCGTGGCTGGCGCCCGGCGATCAGCGCACAGCTCACCGAATACAGCCCGACGCCGATCAGCGGCGCCACGAAGACGAAGCCGGACAGCAGCAAGGCCAGCAGGGCGAAGCGCCCCAGCGCCCACGCCAGCGCCGATACCGCCGCGCTCACCAGCACGATCACCGTGCCGAACACCGCGGTGAGACCCGGCGCCCGATGCACGTCCCGCCATCCGGCCGCCAGCCAGCGCCATGGTGCCGCCAGCGGCAGCGGCCGGCACGGCACCACGAACGGTCGCTGCGCTTCCTCGGTCATGGTCCCTCCTCCACGATCCCCTGCGGCGGACTATAACGAGCCGCGCCACCGCCGGGTGCCGTCAGGCTAACCCGCCGGATAGACGGCGCGGCAGACCGCCAGCACCACGCCACGCAGCCAGCGGTGGGCCGGATCGGCATCCAGCCGTGGATGCCAGATCGCGCTCACCATCAGCGGCGGCAGTTTCAGCGGGAGCTCGAACATGTCGAGCGCGGACGCACGGGAGCGACGCCCCGGCGACGCGCTTCCGAGGCAGGACTGCGGCACGATGGCGACCAGGTCGGTGTGGCGCGCCATCGCCAATGCATCGGTGAAGCCGGGCACCACGACCCGCACGTCGCGATGCAGTCCCACGGCGGCCAGCGCGTCGTCGACCGGTCCGCGCGTCTCGCCGCCGGGTGACGCGGCGACATGCCCGTGCGCCACCAGGCGCTTCGCGGTCACGGTCCGCGCCGACAGCAGCGGGTGGCCGGTACGCACCACGCCCACGTAGCGGTCGCGGAACAGCAGGCGGGAGCGCACCTCTGGCGCCGTGGTGCCGACCACGCCGATTTCCAGGTCGATCCGCCCGTCGCGCAACGGCGTCGCATCCTTGTCGGGCTTGTGCACGAACTGCAGGCGCACCCGCGGTGCCTCGGCCGATACCGCGAGGAACAGCGGCGCCGCGAAACGCTCGACGAAGGCCTCGTTGGCGCGCAGCGTGAAGGTGCAATCCAGTGCGGACGGATCGAGCACGTCCGCGACGGGCCGCAGCACCGCCTGTGCGTCGCGGCTCAGCGCATGCACGCGCTCGCGCAGCTCGACCGCCCGCGGCGAGGGCACCAGCCCCCGACCTGCGCGCACCAGCAGCGGATCCCCGGTCGCCGCGCGCAGCCGCGCCAGCGTCCGGCTCATCGCCGATGCGCTCAGCCCCAGCCGGCGCGCCGCGCCCGTCACGCTGCCTTCGGCGAGCAGGGCGTCGAGCGCCGGCAGCAGATTGAGATCGACGGCGTCCATCCACGGAGCATAGCGCCGGACCGTCTGCATGATTGCGTCTGATGCACAAACAATTTGCATCCCATGCGTCTAGCGCCAGCCGTGGAGGCATGGAACCCTTCCTGTCGCCCCCGATGCATGGACATCACCCGATGCCGACTCCTCTCCTCCCCCCGACGATCCTGCTGATCGGTGCCTCGCGCGGCCTGGGCCTGGCCATGGCGGGCGAGTTCCTGCGCAGGGGCTGGCACGTCGTCGGCACCGTGCGCGGCACCGCCCGCACGCGGCTGCATGAGCTGGCCGATGCGTACCCGGGCCGGATCGAGATCGAGACGCTGGACATCTGCTTCGCGGATCAGCTGGCCGCCTTGCGCCAGCGCCTGGATCATCGGCGCTTCGACATGTTGTTCGTCAGCGCGGGCACGACCAATCCCGACCCCACGCAGACCATCGATGAGGTATCGACCCGGGATTTCGTCGACCTGATGATCACCAACGCGCTCAGCCCGATGCGGGTGGTCGAGCGATTGGAAGCGCTCGTCATCCCCACCGGCCTCATCGGCATCATGTCGTCCGGACAAGGCAGCATCGCCAACAACGAAAAAGGCATGCGCGAGCTCTACCGGGGCAGCAAGGCCGCGCTGAACATGTTCATGCGCAGCTTCGCCGCCCGGCACGCCGGCTCCGCCCGCGCCATGGTGCTGATGGCCCCCGGCTGGGTGCGCACCGAGCTCGGTGGCGCGGAGGCGCCATTGGCCATCGAGGACAGCGTGCCGCGCCTGGTGGACGTGCTGCTCGCCCAGCCAGGCACGCCCGGATTGCGGTACCTCGACTATCTGGGGCGCACGGTGCCCTGGTAGCGGTGCACGGGCGGGGCTCGCGACAACCGCGGCAACCCGCGGATGCGTGGAACGTGCGGCCGCCGGCACGTCGCAAACGCTTGCGAAATACAGCATTTTTCCAGCTCCCGGGCAGACCACACCGCTCTTTGGGCCGACGCCGTCGCTATGCTCGACCGCAGCGGCGCAAGGGGCGCCGATCAGGGGGAGCAACGATGACGACACGATCGAGGCGGGCATCGGCCGGGTTCGGCTGGCTGATGCGCGGATTCAGTGCGGGCTTTCGCCATCCGAAACCGCTGTGGGGCGGCGCAGCGATACTGCTGGCCGCGGTTGTCCTGCCGTCGCTGGTGACAATCCCGATTCGCCTGCATGCCATCCAGGCCGGCATACCGCTCTCCCCGATGACGTCGGTCGGGTGGACCGCACTCTCGATGCTGATCGGCCTGCTGGTGATCCCGCTGTACGGTGGATACCTGCAGGTGATCGATGCGGCCGAATGCGGCCGCGCAGCGCGCATCCGCGACGTCTTCGGCCCTTATCGCGACGGCAGTGCCCTGCGCCTGATCGGCTTCGGACTGGTGGTCCTGCTGATCTACGTCGCGATGTTCGCGCTCCTCCTCGTTGCGATGGGCGGCGGCCTGCTGCACTGGTACATGCAGGCGCTCGCCATGCAGGCACAGCCCGTACCGCCATCGCTGCCGCATGGCTTCGGCACACTCATCGCCCTGGGCGCGGTGTTCTTCCTGCTGTTCACCGCCTTCTATGCGATCGCCCTCGGGCAGGTCGCACTGGGCCGTCGGGGCGTGTTCGCCGCGATCGGCGATGGCATCATCGGCACCGCGAAGAACGCACTGCCGTTGCTGGCCTATGCGGTCGGTGGCCTGCTCGCCATGATCGGGGTTGCGATCGCCCTGATGCTGGTGATGATGCTGGCGTTCCTGCTCGGCAGAATGGTCGGCAACTGGCTGATGCTGGTGATCGCGGTACCGCTGTACATCGGCTTCATGATGACGATCTTCATGGGCATGTTCGGCGTGAGCTACCACCTGTGGCGCGATGTGTGCGGCACCGACGATGCCACCGCGCTGCCGGAGCCGGCCACGGCCTGACTACCGGCCTAGGGACGACCGGAGAAGGCGGCCTGGGCCGCCTTCTCCGCTTCCGGCCGCTCGTGAGGCGGGGGCCGCCCGCCGCAAGAACCCGCGCATGCCGCACCACGCCTTGCCAAACCCTGCCCGAGGTTTTCATAGTCTCCGGGATGGCGCCCCCGCGGGGCTGCCGTGACTCCCCCACCAGAGGATCCCCACCCATGAAGAAAGCCGTCCTGGCTTCGGCGATCGTTTCGCTCGTCTGCCTTGCTTCCGCCACCGCATTCGCTGCGCTCCCGCCAGGCCAGGAGTCGTCGAAGGTCACCCCGGACATGATCCAGACCGGGTCGGACATCCCGGCCAAGTGGGTGCAGCCGCAGGGCAACTTCGACTACGTCAAGCGCGAGGTGATGATCCCGATGCGCGACGGCGTGAAACTGCACACGGTGATCATGATTCCGAAGGGCGCGCACGACCTGCCGATGCTGCTCGAGCGCACGCCCTACGACGCCAGCGGCATGGCCTCCGGCAACAGCCCGCACATGGCCGACGCGGTGTGGTCGGGCGACAAGGACTGGGCCGACGGCAGCTACATCCTGGTGTGGCAGGACATCCGCGGCAAATACGGCTCGGAAGGCAAGTACGTCATGACGCGCCCGCCGATCGGCCCGCTCAACCCGACCAGGACCGACGACACCACCGACGCGTGGGACACCATCGACTGGCTGGTGAAGAACATCAAGGAGTCGAATGGCAAGGTCGGCATGATCGGCTCGTCCTACGACGGCTGGACCGTGGCGATGGCCCTGCTGCATCCGCATCCGGCACTGAAGGTCGCGGCGCCGGAGAGCCCGATGGTCGACGGCTGGATGGGCGACGACTGGTACCACTACGGCGCGCTGCGCCAGGTGAACCTGGACTACTTCACCGGCCAGATGACCAAGCAGGGCTCGGGCGAGAGCGTGCCGCGCGACAACTACGACGACTACACCAATTTCCTCGAGGCCGGCTCGCCCGGCGCCTGGGCCGACGCCCACGGCTTCAAGCAACTGCCCTGGTGGAACCGCTTCGCCGCGCACCCGTCCTACGACGCGTTCTGGCAACTGCAGGCGCTGGACAAGCTACTCGTCGAGCATCCGTCCAACGTGCCGACCATGTGGCTGCAGGGCCTGTGGGACCAGGAGGACATCTACGGCGCCGTGCATGCCTGGGAAGCGCTGGAGAAGGCCGGCCACGGCGCAAACAACCATCTGGTGATGGGACCGTGGTGGCACAGCCAGATCAACCGTGCCGGCTGGAACCTCGGTCCGCTGAAGTGGCCGGGCGACACCACCGCGCAGTTCCGCCAGCAGGTGATCATCCCCTGGTTCAACCACTACCTGCGCGGCACGCCGATGGCCAAGCCGTTGCCGCAGGCGATGATCTACAACGCGGTCGAGCAGCACTGGGACAGCTTCAGCCACTGGAAGCCGGCCAGCGAGCAGAAGCTCACCCCGATCTACCTGCAGGGCGACTTCGGCCTGGGCTTCGGCCAGCCCTCGGGCGGCAGCGACAGCTATGTCTCCGACCCGGCCAAGCCGGTGCCCTACCTGCAGCGGCCAATCCCAGCGCAGAACGAGGACCGCTGGCGCACCTGGCTGGTGCAGGACCAGCGCTTCGTGGTCGATCGCCCCGACGTGCTGTCCTACACCACGCCGGTGCTCACGAAGACGGTGACCGTGCAAGGTGCGCCGATCGCCGATCTCTATGCCAGGACCACCGGCACCGACGGCGATTTCGTGGTGAAGCTGATCGACGTCTACCCCGGCAGCGTGCCGACCGACCCGACCATGGGCGGCTACGAGCTGCCGGTATCGATGGACATCTTCCGCGGCCGCTACCGCAAGAGCTTCTCCGACCCGTCGCCGATCCCCGCCAATGAGGTGCAGCAGTACCGGTTCCGCCTGCCGACGATCAACTACGAGTTCAAGCCGGGCCACCGCATCATGGTGCAGATCCAGTCCACCCTGTTCCCGCTGTACGACCGCAACCCGCAGACGTACGTGCCGAACATCCTGTTCGCCAAACCCGCCGACTACAAGAAGGCGACGGTGACGATCGAACACGGCGCCGATGGCAAGAGCGCGGTGCTGCTGCCGGTGGTGGCAACCTCCCCTCGCTGATTCGGCGTCCGGCCATCGGCGGGTATCCATGGATCGGCCCGGTTCGCGAAGCATCGCGGGCCGGGCCTTTCCCGCACGGCGGGCCGTCGGTGGGCATGCTCGCTACGGCGATGCACCGCACGCCACCGGGGTGGCAGATGGATCCACCCGTCCAGGACAGATCGGTACACCGGCGCGTAGCATCCGCCAGGCCTGAACTGATCCATGGCCCCGGCCGCGTGCATTGCATGCGGACGTTGTCGATTCCTCGCCCTGTCGTTCGTCAAAGAGGTATGCGCATCTTCCGAACGTCCCAGGAGTGACCCGAATGAGAAAGCTCATCGTCCCCGCCTTCGTCACCCTCGACGGTGTCATCCAGTCACCCGGCAGCCCGGATGAGGATACCGCCGACGGTTTCGCCCACGGCGGCTGGTTCTGGCCATACGCCGACGAGGCCACCGATGCGATGGAGGCATTGTTCCAGCATCCGTTCGAGTTGTTGCTCGGGCGGCGCACCTACGACGGCTTCGCCAGTTTCTGGCCCGAGGTTGCCGCGGACTCCCCGCTGCGCGGCACGGCAGACCTGTTCAACGCCGCACCCAAGCATGTCGCCACGCACCGTCCCGACGTACTGCCGTGGGACCACAGCCATGCCCTGGGACCCGACGTCATCGCGGCCGTGCGCGCGCTCAAGCAAGGCGATGGCCCCCCCCTGCTCACCCAGGGAAGCAGCGAGCTGGTGCAGCAGCTGCTGGCCAGCGACCTGGTCGACGAGCTGATCCTGATCGTCGTGCCGATCCTGCTTGGCACGGGCAAGCGGCTGTTCGACGACCGCGCGCGGCCCGCCGCCTTCCGGCCGGTGTCCTCCAGCACCTCCTCGAAGGGCAACGTGGTGACCCACTACCTGCGCGAGGGCGGGATACCGATCGCCTCGCCGGCCACCTGAGCGGACGATACGGGCGGCCATGGCGGTGCGTGGTCACCTTTCCGCCGGATCGAACCGCGATGGACCACCTCGCGCGGGAAAGCCCGCATCGCTCGGGTACCGGAGTCGTCAGAGTGCCCTCGCATGGAGCTTTGTTCCGGAGGTTCGGGCATCCGCGCGTGCATCGCATCACCCGCGGGAGCCCATCCCCCCACCGCAGTGACCGACCGCGGCGACGCCGGTCCACACCGGGCATGCGGCCCGTCACCGTCGCCTCGGACTTCCGACCAGATGCACCGCACAGCGTGATCTGATCGAATAAGACTTCACCGTCGGGGGCCGGGGAGCCGTCCATGCCATCGCGTCCGCTCGCCATGCCTCGTGTCGGTGCCGTGTTGCTCGCGGTTCTGGCCTGCGGTGCCACCGGGGCCTCTACCGCCGGTAGCTTGCGCTCCATCGCAGACTGGGCCTATCCGCGGGCATCCTCGCCCGATCCCGGTGCGTCGCCGACCGGACCTGCCAGCCACCGTCCGGACGAGATCGTCCGCGTCAGCGACAGCGCCCGGACGTACCGCTACAAGGACCTGTTCGGTCCCGATTCCGGCGCGGCCGACTGGTTTCCGCACGCCCATCCGCCGCTGCCGGCCATAGTCGCCCACGGCACCGTACCGGGTGCCGAGTCCTGTGGAGGCTGCCACGTACCGGACGGTACGGGCGTACCGGCCACCGCCGCGCTGGCCGGCTTGCCGCGCGACTACATGCTCGAACAGATCGCAGCCTTTCGCGGCGGTCATCGCGGGCGGCAGCAGCCGAATTCGGCGCAGATGATGGCCAAGGAGGTCGATGTCATCAATGACGGAGATATCGCGCAGGCCCTCGACTATTTCTCGCACCTGACATTCAGGTCGAACGTCCACGTGGTGGAGAGCGCCAGCGTCCCGGGTACGCACTGGCATGACTACGCCCTGCATGCCGACGCGGACGGCCGCCGCGAACCGATCGGCCAGCGCATCATCGAGATACCGGTCAAGCCCGACGACTACGACAAGGAAGACACGCACGGTGGCTTCATCGCCTACGTGCCACCGGGCAGTATCAAGCGCGGCGCACTGCTGGCTACGGTCGGTAGCGGCCCGCTGCTCCCCTGCGACAGCTGCCATGGCGATCGGCTGCAGGGTCGGGGAACGGCACCGCCGCTGGCCGGGCGTTCGCCCACCTACATCGCTCGCCAGCTGCTGCTGTTCGCCAGCGGCCAGCGCGACTCGCCGAACGCGGCGCCCATGCAGCACGAGGCAAGACAGCTCACGTTGCAGGACGCAGTGGCAGCGGCGGCATATGCCGCCTCGCTCACCGGAAACCCGCACTGACGGCCGCACCTCGACGACGTCGCGCGGCCGGCATGGTCCGCATGATGGATCGATCCGATCCTCGAACCCCGCTTGAGAATGCCCACTTCGCCCAGATGCTGGGGAAGCCGAGTCTCCCCCGCAGGTGGGCATGTTCAAACGCATCCGGAATTGGCGCGTGCGCCGCATTGTCGCCAGGCACCCCATCCCCGATCCCCTGTGGCAGGCCGCGCTGACGCAATGCGCGCCGGCGCGACGACTGGGCGCCTCCGACCAGGCGGCGCTGCGCGTGCTGGCCACCCTGTTCCTGCGGGAGAAATCGCTGGAGCCGGTGCAGGGGCTGGCGCTGGACGATGCCGACCGCGTGCTGCTCGCCACCCACGCCTGCGTGCCGATCCTCAAGCTGGGCGTGGACTGGTTCGACGGCTGGCACAGCGTGATCGTCTACCCGGACGCATTCGTCCCCCACCGTACGCTGGTCGACGAAGCCGGCGTGGTGCACCGGACCAGCACTCCGATGGCAGGCGAGGCCTGGGGACGCGGGCCGGTGATCCTGTCCTGGGCCGATGTGCTCAACGCCGGCAAACGGCCCGGACAGAACGTGGTGATCCACGAGATGGCGCACAAACTGGACCTGCAGAACGGCGCCGCCAATGGCTTTCCGCCACTGCACCGGGGCATGGACCCACGCGTCTGGACGCGAGTGTTTTCCGACACCTGGGAACACCTGCGCCAGGCGCACCACCAGGGCATCCCCATCCCGATCAACCCCTATGGCCTGGAGAACCCGGCCGAGTTCTTCGCCGTGGTCAGCGAGCAGTTCTTCGAGGCGCCGGCAATGCTGCGCGAGCACCTGCCGGAGGTCTACCAGCAGTTGGAGCTGTTCTATCGGCAGCATCCATACTGAGATCGTCCGGGGCGGCCCCGGGAATCCGACGCCGACACAGACCCCGGCCCCGAATTGAAACTTCGGGGCGCCTGTGACCCAATGCCGCCATCCGCCCCGGCGGACCAGGGCACGCCCGCCGAGCGGCCCACCGCTCACCACCGGGGAGACCGCCACCCACCTGCCACCGATGCACGAGGCCGTCCATGCGAAAGGAAGCCGCTGACAGACCCTTTTTCGTCGCGTCCGCCGCACTGTTCGTGGTGCTGGTATTCCTCGCCTTTGCGCAGCGCTACTACCTGGGGTGGTTGTTCCGGAGCCCCCACCTCTCGCTGTTCCTGCAGGTGCATGGCGCCATCATGAGTGGCTGGGTGCTGATGTTCATCGTGCAGACCGGGCTGGTGGAAACCGGACATGTGCGGATGCATCGGAAGCTCGGCACCGTGGGCGCCGGCTGGGCGGCGCTGGTGGTGACGATCGGCACCATGGCCACCCTGCACGCCTCGATCAGGGAGCTGCGCGCGCATACCGATATCGCCCCCTTGCAGGTCACCATCACCGGGCTGGAGCTGGTGGAAATGCTGCTCTTCGCCGGATTCGTCGCCAGCGCCGTCTGGCTGCGGCGCCGCGGCGATTACCACAAGCGACTGATGCTGCTCACCCTGGTGTGCATGCTGCCTTCGGTGCTCCCTCGCCTTCCGCTGGGGCTGTTCCAGAGCCTGCTCTCGATCCTGCTGGCGGTGTATGTCGCGCTGATGCTGTGCATCGCCATCGACACGCTCAGGCATCGCCGGCTGCATCCTGCCTTTGCATTCGGCGGCGCAACCTACGTGCTCGTGATGCAGCTGGCGTTCTTCGGCATGCAGACACCGGCCTGGCACGGATTTCTCACCCGATTGCTGAGCTAGGCGGTTCGCCGGAACGCGCATCCCCTGTCCTCCGGCCCGCTCGTTCATGGACAATCGATGCCCGGCGCGTACCGTGCCGGGCATCGCCATCATCGAGCGGGATCTCCATGCGAACCTTCGTACTGCGCGCGCGCGCCGCGCCCACCGAAAGCCATAAGCTGCTGGCCGCCATTGGCCAGGAGGCACATCCGGAGATCCTCGCGCACACGCTGATGAACGCGATCTTCGTGGCGCAATCGCACCGCGCGGACGTGGTCGTCTACCTGGTGCTGGAAAGCACCCAGGACTACTCGCGCACGATCCGTTTCGACGCCAACGCGCTCACCGACATCGGCGGCTTCGACGAGCGCCGGCTGCTGGCCGTGGTGGCCCGGGCACTGGATGCGTCCGTCGGCATGGGCAAGGAGGAGTCGCGCCCGGTCGCGCCCGGCATCACCGTGCGCACGGTGAGCTTCGAGCGGCTGGTGCAGGAGCTGGCCGAAGAGCACCCGCTGTTCGTGATGGACCGCAAGGGTGCACCGATCCATGAACAGGCCTTCGAAGGCAACCCCTGCTTCCTGCTCACCGACCACATCCCGATGCCGAAGAAGAGCTTCCACAGCCTCGAGCGCCTGGGCGCGAAGAAGATCACCCTGGGCCCGACCATGCTGTTTGCCTCGCAATGCGTGGTGTTGATCCACCATGAACTTGATCAGCGCTGAAGCCGCAACGCACAGGCGGCTGTCACATCGTGACCCATCGTCCGTGTGGGGACGCTCCGCATCTCGTCCCGCGACCGCCCCCCTGCAGATGGGCCAAGGAACCCGGTGCCATACGACACCGATGAACGTATTGCTCCGGCGCAGCCCCTCGACGCGTTGAGCCGAATGGCTGCAGGCAGACAAATCGGTGACGCCTGCATTGGGGTGAATCAGACCACCCCTAGCTGCGATAGATACACCACGCCAGCCATGCAAACCCCGCGCAGGCTGCCGACCAGAGCACGATCAGGAACCAGAACTGCGACGCTTGCGCGGATGATCGATACATGTCGCCGGCCACGATGGCCGCTTGCCCGAGCCCGGGAACGGCGCGGCGTACCAGGCCGGCCACGGCGACAAAGCCCGATGCCACGGCGGCCACGAGGCAGAGCAAGACCTTGAGGTAACGTGTGAAGCTCACCGAACTGACTCTTACCTGTCCGTTGAAAGATCAGTCCTTCGGCTCCCTGAGCGCGCGGTCCTTCCGGCACACGGCGAGAGGGCGCGCCCGGGCGGAAGCGATGCGGACGACTTCATGCGTCTTCGTATTCACGACCGCCTTGATGCATGCACAACCATGCCCGTGCATGCCATTGACGGGAACCCACTGCGCATCCGTGAACTGGGGCCAATCGCCCTGCGCCTCATAGCTGCCCTGGATCGCAATCGCCCATTCCCCATCGCGATCGATGAGCCACGCGTTGCCGGGCGTCGGATTGTCGAACCAGCCACAACGTGTATGCGGCATGGCACCTGCCGCCGAAGCGCTTGCGGCAGCCAACAACCACAACACAGGCACCGCCACCTTGCGAACGTTCATGACTCGATCCCCACAGGACGCGTCGGGAGCGACGCGGGACAGCCAGCACCGGGATTCATCCGGCCCGCTGACGCATGCCGGATCGAATCAGGCGGATGCGTCATCGCGCCAGATGCGGCCGGGAGCTTATCTTCGGTATCTCCGTCGAACAACCGGATAGCAGAACACTATGCGCGGCGCCCTTCATCGGGCCTCCACCCTGGCGCAAGTCCTTTCGAATCTTGCCGGCGTGGACCCGCATCGGGGCCGGATCAGGCTAATCTCGTCCGGACGTACCGCACCACGTTGTCGTCGCCAAGGATGATGCCTCGATGAAAGAACTCCCCGTACTGATGCCGACCAGCGCCAACGCCGAAACCTTCGGTGGCGTCACCTACCACATCGACGGCGAGCTGGTGCCGGTGCTCACCGTCGACGTATCGCAGACGGCCGTCTATTTCGAGCACCACATCCTGCTGTGGAAGCATCCGCAGGTGGCGATCGGCCTGCGCAACATGCGCGGCTCGCTGAAGCGGATGATGGCCGGCATGCAGATCTTCGTGACCGAGGCACGCGGCCCCGGCATGATCGCCTTCAGCCGCGATGGTGCCGGCCACATCGTGCCGATCCACCTGGAGAAAGGGCGCGAGCTCCACGTGCGCGAGCACCAGTTCCTGGCCGCCACCGGCAGCATCGACTACAGCTTCGAGCGGGTGAAGGGATTCTCCAACATGCTGTTCGGCGGCAGCGGCTTCTTCATCGACAAGTTCCACAGCCATGCCGGCGACGGCATCCTGTGGCTGCACGGCTACGGCAACGTGTTCGAGAAAGTGCTGGCACCGGGCGAGTCGATCGACATCGAGCCGGGCGGCTGGCTGTACAAGGACCCCTCGGTACGCATGGAGACCACCGTCGACCGCCTCACCAGCGGCCTGCTGGGCGGCATGAACCTCGTGCTCAACCGCTTCACCGGCCCGGGGCGCGTCGGCATCCAGTCGATGTACATGCACTACCCGGAGGCACGCTGAGTCACCGCCGCGGGGGCGGACGAGCCCGCGGCCGGACCGGCACCGATTCAGCGCACGCCCTGTACCCGCTGGATGGTCCAGGCCCCGGCGGCGACCAGGATCGCGGCAAGCATGAACAGCACCGCATAGCTGTCGCCGGTCATCGCCAGGATGCCCGGCGCCATCGCCGGCATCAGCAGCTGCGGAAGTACGCTGGCGATGTTGAAGATGCCGAGGTTCCGCGCAGCGTGGGTTTCGCGCTCGGGCAGCACGTCGGTCAATAGCGCCAGGTCGACCGCCAGGTAGGCGCCCTGCGCGATGCCGGTCACGGCCATCCCGACCAGGAACCAGTCGAACGAGCGGGTGAGTGCGATCAGCAGCAGGGCCAGCGCATACAGCAGCGCCGCGCCGGATACGAATGCCTTGCGGCGCCCGACCGCGTCCGACAGCCGCCCGCCCAGCACGCCAAAGACGGCGAGCATGGTCGACTGCAGCAGGGTTGAGAGGAAAATCCGGTGCGGCGCCTCATGAGGCGGGCAGTGCAACTGGTGGATCAGGTAAAGCTCCTGATAGGTGAGCAGCAGCGCCACCCCGGCGAACTGGAGGAAGCGGCTGCACCACGTCCAGGAAAAATCGGGGAACCTCCGCGGATCGATCCAGAAGCTGCCTGCGAATTCACGCCAGCCATAGGGCGCTGCATGCGCCACCGCCGGTCGATCGCCGTGCAGGGCGCCCGCCAGGGCCGATGCAGCAATCAGTGCGATGACGCCCGGCACCATGAAGATCGCGTAGGTGGAGGTGGCGAACGCCTGCACCAGGAACGTGCCCGCAGCCATGCCCACCGGCAGGCTGATGCTCACGATGCCGGATACCGTACCGCGTTGCGACGGTGGCACCTGATCGGACAGGATGGCGGCCAGAGCGGCGAGTTGCGCGTTGTAGGCCAACTGGGTGACGCACCAACCCAACAGCAGCTCTGGGATCGATCCGGCCTGCGCGACCATGGCCAGACCGGCCACTCCCATCAGCGCGCCACCGACCAGCCAGGGCCGGCGTACTCCAAAGCGCGACACCGTGCGATCGGACAGACGGCCGAAAAACGGGTTGCCGAACAACGCCGCCAACGCCCCCACACCCACGACCAGCGAAAGACTGTTGTCCGCATGCGCCGGGTCGATCACCTGCACGCGCATCGCCAGCCCGACCAGAAGTGGCGACAGCAACGCCATCCACATGCCCGTGTATGCCAGGCCATAGACGACCATGAACCATCGGCTGACCGGGCGAGCACGTGCCCACGCGTAATCGTCCACACCTGCTTGCGGCATCTCCGCCACCGCCACATCGGCCTTGTCGTCGTCCATCGCCCATTCGCCCCCTGCACCCCATGCCCCACCAGGGACACGCCCGGCACACGGTCTGTACGAATCCTACGACGTTCCGGGTGCAGCCGATGAACCGCGTATCTTCAGCTGATAAGGCAAGCGCTCCTGGTGATGCAGGGAGGGATCCCGAATCGCCTGCAATACGCTCTGCACCGCCGCGCACCCCATCTCCCGGCAGGGCTGACGCACCGTGGTCAGCCCAGGCGAGATCAGTTGCGACACCGGCGTCCCGTCGAAGCCGCATACCGAAAGGTCGTCGGGAACCACCAGCCCCCGCTCGTACGCTTCGCGCATCACGCCGCACGCCATGTCGTCGTTCGCCGCGAAGATGGCGGTGGGGGGATGGTCCAGATCGAGCAACACCCTGGCGGCTGCCACCCCCGACTCGAACGTGAAATCGCCCTCGACCACCAGCGATGCGTCATAAGCGACACCGGCCTTGCGCAGGGCATCGCGGTAACCGGTGCGACGCCACGCCCGCGCACCGTGCCCCTTCAGGCCGGTGACGTGACCGATGCGCTGATGCCCAAGCGACAGCAGATGCTCGACGATGTCCTGCGCCGCCTTGCGCTCATCGAATCCGATATCGATGCTCGACTCGCGCAATCGCGACGAGATCGTCGCGTAGCGGATGTCCAGCTCGTCCAGCCGCTGCAGGAGCTTGGCATTGTTCGCGTGTGGCGGTACCAGCACCAGCGCATCCGGCCGGTGGTGCGCCACGAAGCCGTCGATTCGCGCCGCCAGGTCATCGGCCGCATCGAAAGGGTGCAGCACGGCGTTGTAGGGCGTTTCCTTGCAAGCCTCCAGCACGCCGACGATCACGTCCATGATGTAGCTCGACACCGCCGTGGGGTTGTCGTAGAGCAGCGCGACGAGGAAAGAGCGCCTGCCTGCCAGGCTGCGCGCCGATGCGTTGGGCACGTAATTCAAGTCGCGGATCGACTTCTCGATGCGCTCCCTGAGCTTGACCCGCACATTGGTGTACCCGTTCAGCACGCGCGACACCGTCTTGACGGATACCCCCGCGTCCGCGGCGACGTCTTCGATTCTTGCGGCCATGACCTGAGCTTTCCATCCTTTCCGTATTGCAATGCACCATGCCGGTGACGACCGCAACCGGCCGCCACGAGAGACATCAGCCGCGCGCCCTGAAAATACCAGCGCTGGCATTCTTGCATGACTTCGAGACGCTCGACACCTGTCGCCGCACATCGCGGCACACCGCCCGTGTCGCACTGGATGCCATGCCGCCCGACCCTGTCGCTGCAGCGCATCATGACACCCGGTAAATCGTGCGATGTCGCCCGCTATTTTGGCCGTCCATTCCAAAAATACCAGCGCTGGTATTTTTGTTGACAGCGCTTGTACAAGTGGCTAGCTTGCGTCGCAATCGGGGGGCCGGCGCAACACCCGGGCACCGAGGGGAAGGGATGTCGATCCAGCACCTGCACCACGCCCGCACTGCGAACGAGCGGCGCGTGTTGGCACCGGATGCATGCGGCTGCGCCGGTGTTTCGCAGACCGGTTCGGCGCATCCGGCCGCGGGAGAACGGGCGGCAGACAACCTCCGCCCACGATTCGCAACACGACCTGCCGGATAACCACACGTCACGGCGACATCGATCAGGCCATCACGAAGTACGCGAGGAGATCAGCGGTGAAAAAGCAGTCCACGTATCGGCATGTGTCCATCGCCCTGCAGCAGCGCCGACTGCCCCTGGCGATCGCCCTGACCATCCTGGCCGCCGGCCCGCTGCATGCGCAGGCCACGCCGCCGGCGCAGGCGACCGGCGACCAGGCCACCCAGGCCAGCCCGCCCGCCAAGGACAAGAGCGCCACCAAGACCGACAAGAAGAAAACGGTGACGCTGACGGCGATGACCGTGAACGGCTACGCCGCGAGCCTGAGCCGATCGCAGCAGATCAAGAAGTACGCCGACACGGTGGTCGACGTCATTTCGGCACAGGACGTCAGTTCGCTGCCGGACACCTCCGTCACCGAGGCGCTGAAGCGCCTGCCGGGCGTGACGGTCAGCTCGTTCGGCGTCCAGGCCGACCCCGACCACTTCTCGATCCAGGGTACCGACATCAGCCTGCAGGGCCTGCCCTACACCAGCACCCTGATCAACGGCGGCTCGGTGTTTTCCGCAGGCGGTGGCCAGGGCCTGAACTTCTCCACCGTGGCCCCGGAGCTGATCGGCTCGGTCGTGGTGAGCAAGAACCAGACCGCCAGCATGATCGACGGCGGCATCTCCGGCACCATCGACATGAACACGCGCAAGCCGTTCGACAGCGACAAGCCGACCACTGCGTCGGTGAGCGTCGGCACGGACTGGGGCACGCTGGCCAGGAAGAGCACGCCGCACATGTCCGCGCTGTTCAGTCACAACGTCGACACGGAATGGGGCCGCTTCGGCTTCCTGGGTGCTGCGGCATACGGGCGGATCGCCCAGCAAGACAACGCGATCTCCGTCGTCGACTACCAACAGCGCTGCAACGGCTGCACCCTGCCCAACGGCGTGGTGGACGCCTTCCCCGGGCTGACCGCGGGCCAGACCGCTTACGTTCCCGTGGGCGGTGACCTGCGCCTGCAGGACCAGACCTCGGAGCGTTTCGGCCATGACCTGGCGCTGCAGTGGCAAAGCCCGGACAAGAAGTTCGGCGCCACGCTGCAATGGATCGGCGTCTCCGACAACGAGACCACCTACGAGCACACGCTGCAGGCCTCGACGGATGCCTGCGCGTTCGGCGGCTACACGACCTGTGCGATCCCCCTGCCCGGCACCACACCGACGTACGACGCCAACGGCGTGATGACCTCCGGCGTCATCACCACGGCACCGTCGGGGACCAGCTTCACACCGACCAGCTACGGCGGCATGCAGACCCAGCTGGACACCACCGGCTATCGCACCCGCTACAACACCAACGACGTCAGCCTCAAGGTGACCTGGGATCCCACCGACAGCTTCCACCTCAGTGGCGGCGCGCAGTACACCACCGCGAAGTACAGCTACCTGTACTACTACATCCGGCAGCTCACCAACGCCAACTGGGCGATCACCACCCACGGCAACAGCGTGCCCAGCATCAGCGTGCTGTCCCCGAACCCGGCGCAGACCACGGCGGAATATTTCGCCGATCCGGCGAATTTCTACTATGCCGCCGCGCAGGACGCGTACCGCCATTCCTGGGGCGACCAGCACGCCCTCCGCCTCGATGGCGTGTTCGACGTCAACGCCGATTTCATCGACACGATCCAGTTCGGTGTGCGCTACGACAAGCAGGGCGAAACGCTGCAGAACTCCAACTTCAACTACCAGAACATCAGTTCGCCCTATGTCTGGGGCGGGTATTCACCGGTCATCACCGGTGCACAGACGCCGGGGGTGACCACGCCGGTCAGCATCGACCTGCCCGGGTTCAACACCAACTACGGCGTGACCGCCCCCTACGTCAACGTGAACCCCGCGCTGCAGTTCGCCCAGGCCGTCGCCATCATGCGGGGCATCAACGCCCAGTGGCTGGCCTCGGCTCCGCCCGGATCGCTGGGCAGTCCCTATTACACCAATGACCAGCGCAGCGGCCTCGTACCGGGCACCAAGTACCTGCCGCAGGAAATTTCCTCCAACTCCACCAAGACCCGTGCCGCCTATGTGCAGCTGAACTTCGGCAACGACAACACCAGTTTCCTGAGCAACCTGCAGATCAGCGGCAACGTGGGCGTGCGCTTCATCCACACGCAGAACGATGCCACCGGCTACCTGATCGTCCCGAACCAGGCACTGGCACAGAACGGCGCCACCATCGCGCAGTACTGCGCCATCCAGACCTCCGGCGGAACCGCCGCACCCGGGACCTTCTGCGCACTGACGCCGGCCGAGCAGCAGCAGTACGCCACCTTCGCCAATGGCGCCTTTACGCCGATCAAGGCACCGAACTCGTACAACAACGTGTTGCCGAGCTTCAACCTGGCGATCGGCTGGACCAACGACCTGATCTCGCGCTTCGCCTACTCCAAGGCCATCTACCGCCCGAGCCTGCAGTCGTTGGCGGCCGGCCAGGGGGTATCGGGGCTGCTGCCCTATACCCCGTCCAACGGCTTGACCGTGCCGACCGTCGGCAACATCCAGACCGGCACCAACCCCTACCTCAAGCCCATCACCTCGCAGAACTTCGACTTCACCACCGAATGGTATTTCGCCAACGTCGGCCAGCTGTCCGCAACGCTGTTCTGGAAGAAGCTCAACAACACCATCCAGTACGACACCAGCGTGGTCAACGTGGCGGTCACCAACAACGGCGTGACCTATCCGGAGATCTACACCGCGGGCCTGGTCAACCTCAACAAGAAGGCCAGCGTCCACGGCGTGGAACTGGCGTACCAGCAGACCTTCTCGTTCCTGCCCGGCTGGCTGTCCGGCCTGGGCGCCAACGCCAACTACACCTACATCAAGCCGATCGGGATGCATTACGGCTCGGTCAACTACTGCGCCTACGGCTACGCCGCCGCGACGCAGTGCGTCAACCAGACCAAGCTCCCGCCGCAGGAATTGTCCCGCGACAGCGTCAACCTGGGTCTGTACTACGGCAAGGGCCCGTTCAACGCCAAGGTGGTGTGGAACTGGCGCTCGGCCTTCCTGATCAGCGCCACCGAGGCGGATTATCCGTTCCTGCCGGTGATGGCCACGGGCCAGGGACAGGTCGATGCCTCTCTGAGCTATGCCTTCAACAAGCACCTGAAGGTTTCGCTGCAGGCGGCCAACATCCTCAACTCGACCTTCAAGACCCGGGAAATCGTCAACACCGAAGGCCTGCAGGTACCCAAGGGCTACTTCCGCTTCGACACCCGCTACGACCTGACCCTGACAATGGATCTCTGACGGCGGTTCGAACGACCCGCGTCGTGGTCCGAGCCGGGCCACGACGCGGCGATGGATTCCAGCCGTGGCAACTGCCCGCGCGTTGCCGTACCCGAGCAAGGACATACCCTGCGGCCACCCGCCTTGCCCGCGACCGGTCGCCCTCTCGCATCGAGCCGAGGGAAGCTCCCCATGATAAAAAGCGGCGCGGTCAGAGCCGGCATCAGAACAGCTCGCTCGCTGACTGCAACAGCCCTGTGCGTGATGCTCGCCTCAGCGCTGCTGCCGGCGGTTCGCGCCAACGCGCAGACCCAGCCGCCCATATCGGCCCGGCATGTCGCCAGCCTCAGCTGCACGGCCATGGCGGCACGTGTCGACGCGACAGACGGCAGCGGCCCGCTGTTGCTGCGCAGCTACGACGCACCCGCCGGCCGCGGTGCGCCGGCCGACCCTCCGCTGCATGCGGCGGCATTCACCTACGACAACGCGCTTGCCGTGATCGCCTTGCTCGCGTGCCACAAGCCCCTGCAGGCCGCGCGCATCGGCGAAGCCCTGCGGATGGCGGCAATGCACGGCACGCGACTGCGCGATGCCTATCTCGCCGGTCCGGTGCGCGGTGCGCAACCTCAGTCCAACGGATGGTGGGACGCGCGGCGGGGATACTGGGTCAAGGCTGCGGACCGGTATTCCGGTGCCTACCAGGACGGCAGTTCATGCGGCAATGTCGCGTGGACGGCGCTGGCGCTGCTGGCGCTGTACGACGCCCGGGGCGAGGTGCGCTGGCGCGACGCGGCGGTGCGCCTGGCCCAGTGGGTCGTCGCCCATGCATCGGATCAGCGCGGCGCGGGCGGTTTCAACGGCGGGATCGAATCCTATCTGCTGCATCCGCGGCCGGCGCTGTGGAAATCGACCGAACACAACATCGACCTTGCCGCCCTGTTCGACTGGCTCGCTCACATCAATGCACCGGGCGGAGAGTGGCGCGCCCAGGCCGCACGCGCCCGGCACTTCGTGGACGCGCAATGGGATGCGGCCAGCGGGCATTTCTGGATGGGCACCGCTGCCGATGGCGTCACGTCCCTGCGCGCGCCCTCTGCACTGGATGTGCAGCTGTGGGCCCAGCTTCTGCCGCAAGCCCCGAAGCCCTGGCGACGCGCCATCCACTGGGTCGAGCAGGCCAACGCGGTCCGCGGCGGCTTCGCCTTCACCGACGCGCGCGACGGCATGTGGACCGAGGGCACCGCCCAGGCGGCGCTCGTCTATCGACAGGCAGGCGCAGCGACCGAAGCCGATCCGCTGTTCGACACGATCGCGCGACAGGTGTCCCCTGGCGGCTTTCTCTACGCCTCGCGTGAGCCGCGCATCCGCGCCGTGTACGCCTGGTACCGCCACCAACCCTGCCTTGCGGCCACCGCGTGGGCGGTGCTGGCCGCCTTCAATCGCAACCCCTACGCAGGCGCTTCATGAGCGCCACCTTCGCGGCAGTCCGTCCATCGGGACAGCCATCGCACGGTGCTGCCCGCGTCGCCCAAGCCCACACCCCACCGATCACCCAAGCGAGCCGATCATGACCCTCACCAAGACCTACCTCGCCACCTTCATCGGCATGACGCTGCTGCTCTGCGCGAGTGCAGGCGCTGCCGACGCCCCGGTCGCCACGCAGCGGCCATGGATGAATACCCGGCTGACGCCGGACCAGCGAGCGGCGCTCGTGCTCAAGGCGATGACCCAGGACGAGAAGTTCCAGCTGATCCGCACCGAGTTCGGTGACGCGAACAACGGCCATCCGATGCCCGCCGGCGCGCTGGGCTCGGCCGGTTACCAACCCGCACTGTCGCGGCTGGGACTGCCGGCACTGCAGGAGAGCGATGCCGGGCTTGGCGTGGCCAAGCCGCTCAGTGCGGGAGCGACCGCGCTGCCGTCGGGACTGGCCACCGCCGCCAGTTTCGCCCCCGCCCTGGCCTACGCCGGGGGCGCCATGATCGCCCGCGAGGCGCACCACCGCGGCTTCAACATCATGCTCGCCGGTGGCGCGGACCTGGTGCGCGACCCGCGCAACGGCCGCAACTTCGAATACGCCGGCGAGGATCCGCTGCTGACCGGTCTGATCGTCGGCAACGCCATCGCGGGCATCCAGAGCGAGCATCTCGTTTCCACTGTGAAGCACTACGCGCTCAACGACCTGGAAACCGCGCGCAACACCCTCAGCGCGGATATCAGCCGCAGCGCGGCACGCGAGTCGGACCTGCTGGCCTTCGAGATCGCCATCGACACCGGACATCCCGGCTCCGTGATGTGCTCCTACAACCGCCTCAACACGGTCTACACCTGCGAAGACGACTGGCTGCTCAATACGGTGCTCAAGCACGACTGGCACTACCCAGGCTTCGTCATGTCGGACTGGGGCGCGGTGCACAGTGCTGCCAAGGCTGCGCTGGCCGGGCTGGACCAGGAATCGGCCGGGGAAACCTTCGACAATCAGGTGTACTTCGACCGGCCGCTGCGTGCCGCGGTCGCCTCCGGCCAGGTGCCGCAATCGCGCATCGACGACATGGCGCGACGCATCCTGCGCAGCCTGTTCGCCGATGGCGTGATCGACCATCCGGCCGCGCCCGCCCCGATCGACTTCACCGCCGATCGCAAGGTGGCGCAGCAGGCCGAGGAAGCCGGCGCGGTGCTGCTGCGCAACCAGGCAGACCTACTGCCGCTGGCGGCCTCGCAGTCGGTCGCGGTGATCGGCGGTCACGCCGACAAGGGCGTGCTCACCGGCGGCGGCTCCTCCGCGGTGCAGTCGCCCGAGGGCAATGCGGTGCCCGGCCTGCCGCCGTCGGCGTGGCCCGGCCCGCGCATCTACCAGCCGTCCGCGCCGCTGGCGGCGATCGCGCGTCGCGCGCAAGGCAAGGTCGTTTACGCCGACGGCAGCGACATCGCCGCCGCGGCCCGGCTGGCCGCGCAGTCGGCCGTGGCGGTCGTCTTCGTCGAGCAGTGGGCAGCCGAGAGTTTCGACTCGCCGACCCTGCGCCTGCCCGACAACCAGGATGCGCTGGTGGCCGCCGTCGCCCGCGCCAATCCGCATACCGTGGTGGTGCTGGAGAACAACGGCCCGGTCGCCCTGCCGTGGCTGGACCAGGTCGGTGCGGTCCTGGACGCGTGGTATCCCGGCGCCGCCGGTGGCGAGGCCATCGCCCGGCTGCTGTACGGCGAAGCCGATCCCTCCGGCCGCCTGCCGGTGAGCTGGCCGCGCGACGAGACGCAACTGCCGCGCCCGCAGATCCCGGGGGCCGGCCTGGCCGCCATCGGCCTGCCGCCACACGGCCAACCGGACCAGCGCGTGAACTACGACATCGAAGGGGCCGACGTCGGTTACCGCTGGTACCAGCGCCAGGGCACCGCCCCGCTGTTCCCGTTCGGCTACGGCCTGGGCTACACCCACTTCTCCTACAGCGACTTCGCGGTACGCCGTGTGCATGGCCGCGTGCAAGCCTCCTTCACGGTGAGCAACCGCGGCGCGCGTCGTGGCGTGGACGTACCGCAGTTGTATGTGACCCTGCCGGGCAGCGGCGAAGTGCGGCGGCTGGCGGGGTGGTGCCGGGTGAGCCTGGCGCCGGGGCAGTCCGCCCGCCTTCAGGTGGTGGCCGACCCGCGCCGGCTCACCCGCTTCGACGAGGTCCATCAACGCTGGCTGCGACCGGCCGGCAGCTACGTGCTGCAACTGGGGCACTCAGCGACGGACTTCCAGGGCGAAGGCACCATCACGCTGCCGAAGGCCGAGTGGCCGGCGGACGCCGCGCCGCAGGGAGAGGCACAGCCCTGCCTCGCGAGCCGCGGCTAGACATCGACACGACAACTACCTCCCGCGTGCATGGAAAGACCTGCCCACCGGACGGCCAGGGCATCCACGGCATCGGCACTCGCCCATCGATGGAGCATCGAATGCAAACACTGACAAGAACTCGGCGTGCCCACCTGCAGCGCGGCTTCATCGGCAAGCACCTGTCCAGGCTCGCCATCGCGCTGCTGCTCTTGCCCGCGCTGGCGGTGCGCGCCGAGGTGCCGCAGCGGCACGGCTGGGCGCTGCAGTTCGCGGACGACTTCAACGGACCGGCCGGACAGCTGCCCGCGTCGACCCGCTGGCGCTTCGACCTGGGCCACGGGTACCCCGGCGCGGAAGGAAACAACTGGGGCACCCATGAGGTCGAGGCAAACACCGCCAGCCCCGCGAATGTCAGCCTCGACGGCAAAGGCCATCTGCGCATCACGCCGCTGCGCGACGCCCGGGGACAATGGACCTCCGCCCGCATCGAGACCCATCAGGCCGATTTCCACCCACCGGCGGGTGGCTTGCTGAGAGTCGAGGCGCGCATCCGCATGCCCGATGTGCAGGGGCCGGCGGCACTCGGCTACTGGCCCGCCTTCTGGATGCTCGGACACACGTTCCGGCAGCGCCTGGACTGGCCGGCGGTCGGCGAAGTCGACATCGTGGAAAACGTCAACGGCGTGAACCGCGCATGGGGCACCCTGCACTGCGGCGTGTCGCCGGGCGGACCGTGCACCGAGAAACATGGCCTGTCGGCCGATGCACCCTGCCCCGATACCCGCTGCCAGGCGGCGTTCCACACCTATGCGGTGGAATGGGACCGCCGCGCGAGCCCGCAGGTGCTGCGCTGGTACGTCGACGGACAGCTCTATCACACCCTGCGCCAGGACCAGCTCCCCGCGGCCACGTGGCAGCGCATGAGCGCACCCGACGGCATGTTCCTGATCCTCAACGTGGCCATGGGAGGCGAGTTTCCGGACCGCCTGGCGGCGCCCGTGACTACCCCGACGGCAGCGACCCAGCCCGGCCATCCCATGCTGGTGGACTATGTCGCGGTGTGGACCCGGGACCACTGAGGTCGTGACCGGTCGATGTCGAACATGAAATGTCCTGCGTGCCGCGACGACGACGCGCAGCGCGCGGGCCCCGGCTCGCTACGCCAGGAGCAGGCCGTACGGATAAAGCGGGCTAGCGCCACCGGGAACGGCTGCGCGGGCGCACCATCAACCCGGTATGTGCGCCAGCGCCTCGGCCAGCCGTCCCACCGTGCCGTCCACATCCCTGAGCTTGTCCAGCCCGAACAGGCCGATGCGGAAGGTCTTGAAGTCCGCCGGCTCGTCGCAGGCCAGCGGCGTGCCGGCGGCGATCTGCAGCCCCTGGGCGACGAACGCGCTGCCCTTGTGGATGGCGTCATCGTCGGTATAGCTCACCACCACGCCGGGCGCCTGGAAGCCCTCGGCGGCGACGGAGGGAAACCCGCGGCCGGCCAGCACCGCACGCACCTTCCTGCCCAGCTCGAGCTGGGCATCGCGCGCCTGTTCCAGCCCCATGCCCATGGTCTCGACCATCGCATCGCGTAGCTGCGCCAGCGCATCGGTGGGGAGTGTGGCGTGATAAGCGAAACCGCCGTTCTCGTAGGCCGCCATGATGCTTCGCCACCTGGCCAGGTCCAGGGTGAAACTGGAGCTCTGCGTGCTGCCCAGGCGCGACTCGGCCTCGGCCGACAGCATCACCATCGCGGCGCACGGGGTCGAGCTCCAGGTCTTCTGCGGCGCGGAGATCAGCACATCCACGCCGATTTGCTGCATGTCCACCCACAGCGCGCCGCTGGCAATGCAGTCGAGCACGAACAGGCCACCATGCGCATGGACGGCTGCCGCTACACGCTGCAGGTAGTCATCCGGCAGCAGCATGCCGCACGACGTTTCCACGTGTGGCGCGAACACCACATCCGGCGTGTGTTCGGCGATGGCGGCGACCACCTCGTCGATCGGCGGCGGCGCAAACGGCGCCTGGTGCGCGGCATGCGCCGGGCGGGCCTTGAGCACCGCCTCCCGCGCGGCCATCCCGCCGACCTCGAGGATCTGGCTCCAGCGATAGCTGAACCACCCGTTGCGGATCACCAGCACGTCCCTGCCCTGCGCAAACTGCCGCGCCACCGCCTCCATCCCCGCCGTGCCACCCCCGGGCACCAGCGCCACGGCGTACGCTCGGTAAACCGTCTTCAGACGCGCCGACAGATCGCGCATCACGTGCTGGAAGCGCTGCGACATGTGGTTGAGCGCGCGGTCGGTGAACACCACCGAGTACTCGCGCAGGCCATTCGGGTCGACGCTGGAAGACGGGTCAGTCTGCATGGGGTTCACCTTGTCTCGAAGGGGCAGGCGCGTCTGGAACTTCGCGGAAGCAGCCCGTATGACGCGCCACCGGGGAAAGCTAGCACGGTCGATTCACCGCCGAACCGGGGCGCAGGACCGCAGGTCCGGCCCGGAGGGAAGACTGTGCACCGCCAGCGTCGAGGCCGGCACGGCGATCCTCCGACCGCCTCGTGGTCCTTGCCGTGGAATCGTCGCCCGCGAAGAGCATTCGCGGGCCCTGGCCCTGCCGCAGCAAGACGGCCGCGCGCGATGTTCCCCTGGGCCGGCGACGGCCCCACGCATCCGCGACTCTCTCCGGTTGACATCGGGTTTCCAAGGAAACTACGCTGCAACAAGTTTCCAGGGAAACACTCATGGCCGCCCGCTCATCCGGAACTCCCGTTTCCCCGCTGGAAGCCCATCTGGGCTTCTGGCTGCGCTTCGTCTCCAACCACGTGTCCGCACGCTTCCAGCGGCAACTGGAGCAACGGGACATCAGCATCTCGGAGTGGGTGGCGCTGCGCACCTTGTGGGCACAGCCGGAAACCCGCCATGCCGGGCTGGTCCGCGCGCTTGGCATGACCAAGGGCGCAACCTCGAAGGTGGTGTCGCGCCTGGAGCACAAGGGCCTGGCGCAGCGCGCCAGCACCGGGAACGGCACGGGCGGACAGGCGCTGGTACTCACCGCCGCGGGGCGGGCGCTGGTGCCGCGTCTGGCCAGGGTGGCCGACGCCAATGACGCGCACTTTTTCGGCCACCTGTCCGCGAAACAGCGGCAGTCCCTGATGGACGCCATGCAGGCGCTGGTGAAGCACCACCGGCTGCAGCAGGTGCCCACCACCTGATCCATCTTCGTCGCATCTTCAGCCCAGGACATCTTATGGACGACCGTACCCGCACAATCATCGCCTCCGCCTTCGAGGCATCCAGCCAGGGCCGAATCCATTTCGGCGACATGATCGGGCAGTTGATGCGGGCCCGGGTGGAGTCCTACCACGTCGACTACCGCGCCGGTCGCGCCACCTGCTACCTGCCCGATGGCGACACGCTGGATGTCGGTGTCGAGCTTACCTCGCCGGGCATCGCCGACACCTTCGACGTCGACGCATTGCGTGCCGCGATCCGCGGCGCGCAGCAAGGCCAGGTGATGTACCCGCAGTTCAAGCAGCTGTCGCAGGCGGCGGGCTGTTGCAGCTACACGGTATGGATCGCTGGCCGGCACGTTACCTACGCCGGCCGCCGCGGCGACACGCACGTCGAGCGCTTTCCGGACTGACGCGGCCGCCCACGGCGGCCGTGCCCGGCGACCTGCCCCGCCGCCGCTTCAACGGGCCATGCCGACACCAATGCGTCGCCATACCGAGATCGGCACGTCGCCGTTCGGCCGCGGCGGCACGCGGTAGCTGAGCACGTCGCCGCGCAATTCGAAGGTGCGGCGCTGCTGCTGTCCCTCCCAGTTGGGGAACGAGGCGCCGTCGATATGGAACACCAGCAGATGTCGCTTCGCGTCGAGCTCCAGGGTGCCGTAGTGCGTGCTCGAACCCTTCACCGCGCCCTGGTATTCGGCGGGGCTCCCGTGGGCCTTGTCGCCGGTGGCGAAATGCGGGCGCTCGGCGCGGAAGATCTGCAGCGAGTAGCGGCCCTGCCGGTCGACCATCAGCAGCCCCTTGGGAGCGGCGCCGTAGTCGCTGGATCGCGTGCCGTCCGGATGCAGCGCGTCGGCGGCCACCAGGGTCCAGGTACCGGCCAGCGGGAAACACGCGGGAGCGCCACCGGACATGGCGCCGGTGACCGCGGCGAGGCCCGCAACCAAGCCGGCGGCGGCGAAGATGCGGCGTGCGGGAGATGTGCGCATGGGGAGTTCTCCTTTCGATGGGGGGGAGCTTTCGATGGAGGGGAGTACCGGCGTCACGTGCCGGGCACACGCATCCTGGGGCTGCCATCCCATTCATAAAATGGAATAATTCGACAGCAATCCATCGTAAATTCTTCACCATGCGGCAACCCAACCTGGACATGGATGCATTGCGCACCCTGGCGGCGATCCTTCGCCTGGGCAGCCTCGCCCGTGCCGCGGACAGGATAGGCCGCTCGCAGTCGGCGGTAAGCCAGCAGATGCGCAAGCTGGAGGCGCAACTGGGCCAACCGCTGTTCCGCAAGCAAGGCCGCAAGGTAGTGCTGACCGAGGCGGGCGACCGCGTGCATGCGTATGCGCTGCGCATCCTGGCGCTCAACGACGAGGCAGTGCACACCGTGCAGGGCGCCGCCGTCGACGGCACCGTGCGCTTCGGCCTGCCGGGGGATTTCGCCGAATCCTGGCTGCCGGCGGCGCTGGGGCGCTTCAAGCAATTTCATCCCGCGGTGCGGGTGGACGTGGAGGTCGATCGCAACGGCGCGCTGCTGGAGCGACTGGACCGCGGCGAGCTGGATCTGGTGCTGGCAATGGGCCACTCGCGGCGCGCCGACGCCGAACGGCTCGCAACGTTGCCGATGACCTGGGTGGGTGCCTCAGAAGCAGCCGGGCGCCTGCGCTCCAGCCCGACGATCGACCTGGCGCTCTACCGCCCGCCGTGCTTCTTTCGCCAGGCCGGCACTGCGGCGCTGGACAAGGCCGGCATCGCCTGGCGGCCAGCCTTCGTCACCGGCAGCCTTCAGAGCCTGTGGGCCGGAGTGGCCGCTGGGCTCGGCATCACCTTGCGTACGAGCGCCGGCATTCCGCCCGGCCTCTCCCGCCTGGACGGTCGCCATGGGCTGCCACCGCTGCCCGATGTGGATGTCTGCCTGCACGGGGGCAACGTGGCATCGCCGGCGCTCGGGCAACTGCGCCGTACCGTGGCGGAGCGGGCGCTGGCGGAACTCGGTGGGAAAAGGCTGGCCGCGGCACGCCCATCCCGCGTCCGCTGACGTCGCAGCTGCGGGCTCCGGCGTGCAGAACGTACGCACGGCGATACCACTCGCGCAGTCTGCAGATGCGCAACCGGCACAGCCGCTGCGATAAACGAATGAGGCCCGGCAATGCCGGGCCTCGTCTTGGTGAAACATGGGCGGAGGCGGCGTCCCGAAAGGCCCGATGAAGCCAGTTTCCGCCTCCCGACCTCGACTTCCGCCACCGCCGCGGGCGCTCCGCGATGACCGGGCAGGCCATCGCAGAGCACCCTGGACGTCACCGGAGCATCCCGCCCCTCCTTTACGGCAACCACTGGGCACGGATGGTCAGGCCCGTGACGGCCGCCCTGGCGTGCACCAGGATGTAGTACGTGCCCGCCTTCGGACTGCTCCAGGTACACAGCTCGTGGTTGCCGGTATGGGCCGAACGGCAGTCGAATTTCTTCAAGGTCGGCGCCGAACCGTACTTGACGTACAGATCGGCGTTGCCCGTGCCATTCACGGTCAGGACCTCCGCATAGGTCACGCCGCTGGGAACGACCATGGTGAACTGCAGGTTCTGGCCCTTGGCGATGTTCAACCCGGCCACGGCCACATCGTTCTTCAGCTGACCGGCCGGAGCCGGAGCCGGAGCCGGAGCCGGAGCCGGAGCCGGGGCGGGAGCCGGAGCCGGAGCCGGAGCCGGAGCCGGAGCGGGAGCGGGAGCGGGAGCGGGAGCGGGAGCGGGAGCCGGAGCCGGAGCCGGAGCCGGAGCCGGGGCCGGGGCCGGGGCCGGGGCCGGGGCGGGAGCCGGGGCGGGAGCCGGAGCCGGAGCCGGAGCGGGAGCCGGAGCCGGAGCCGGAGCCGGAGCCGGAGCCGGAGCGGGAGCCGGAGCCGGAGCCGGAGCCGGAGCCGGAGCGGGAGCCGGAGCCGGAGCCGGAGCCGGAGCGGGAGCCGGAGCCGGAGCCGGAGCCACCGTCGCAGACGGCGTCACCGTGCCGCCACCGCTCACGTCGAAGGCAAGCACGCCGTTGGCGCTGGCCATGAAGGTGCCACCGGCCTTGACGCTCACCTGCTGCTGCCCGTTGACGCTGGCCACCGTCACCGAATAACCGGTCTGGGGAACCAGCTCGGTGATCACGTGGCTGGCCGCAGCGGCAGGCACGGTGTAGCTGATGGTGCCGCTCATCGGCGTACCGGCAGCGCCGGCGCTGTTGATGACGACATCGTTGCCGCTGCTTGCGGCAAGGTACACACCCACGATGCTACCCGCGTTGACGGTGACCGGGCTGGCGGTCGCCACGCCCGCCGCCGACGACGAGGTATCGAACACATTCAACCACTGCTGGCTGAGCGCCGACGTCGGCGCGCGCTCCTGCACCTGCCACACCTTCACCGGGTTGCTGCCCGGATACAGGCCCGTGGTGGTCGTGGCCGCGTTGGCGGGCAGCACCGTGGTCATGGCACCGGCGTAGGTCCCGTTGTAGGTCACGTCCAGCCGGGTCTCGCCGGCGGGCGCGGTGCCCTGGGTCGGACTGGCCGGGAAGTGCCATGCCAGGTACTGGTCGTAGGCGCTGCTGCCGGCCGTGGTCCGGTCATGGACGACGAAGCGGTTCGGCCGCAGGTAAACCACCTCGCGCGACCAGCCCGCCACCGCCGGACCGGCGGAGAACTTGCGGTACATGTCCTCGATATGTTCGGCACGGGTGTAGACGTACTCGCCACCATCCTCGTAGGCCGCCACGTGCGTGCGGACCTGGTTGTCCTCGGTGGTCGCGGCGATCTGGCCGCCGGGCTCGACGATCTTGCCGCTGCTTTTGTTGAACACGTAGAAGATGTTGTAGAGCTCGCGGTTGCCCATGTAGAGCGTGCCGTCGGCGCTGCCGTAGTTGTCGTTGTAGATCTTGTCTTCGTCGGCACTGCCGGTGGACCCATGCACCATCCAGCCGCCCGCATTCACCAGCAGCGGGGTGTTGCCGCGGGTCAGCGCCACGCTGCCCTGGTCGAAATACTGCTCACCCTGCGACGGGGCATTGGTGTACGGGCCGGCGCGGAACGACATCCAGCTGGCAGCGGTGCTCCAGTCGGAGCGGGCCGACACGGCGTTCATGCCCTGGGCAAAGTAGGACACCGGCAGGGAGTCGAGCGACGCGCTCGGCGCGGAGGGGTTGGTCTCCAGGAACAGCAGCCAGGGCGCGGAGGAGTTGAAGCCATTGGTGGCCGCGCTGACTTCGTTGAGGTACTCGTGGAACACACCCGCCTTGGGAGATTTCCAGAAGCCCAACTCGCCCAGCACCATTTCCGCCAGTCCCACCTGGGTGGTGCCCGGCATGCCGATACCCATCGGCGAGCCGTCCGCGTGGTTCATGTCGCGGTCGTCGAAGTAGGCGCGCGACGGCCAGGTGAAATGGATCAGGTAGTCGGCATTGTCCGTCGGGTAGCTGAAAGGCGCGGCCGAGGCGTGGACGATGTCCGTGCCGGTGGCCGTCATCACCTCGCGCGCCGGCAGGCTCATGTTGAACATGCCCAGCGGCGCGTAGTTGGCAAAGCCCTCCGGCCAGCCACCGCCGGAAAGATGCTTCGCGTAGTACGGCTGGACCCGCTGGGCGAACTGGTTGTTGTACCAGTCGTTCCACTGCGTCGGGGCACTGGGGTTGTCGCCGTAGGTACCCAGAGCGATGGCTGCCTTGGCGTGGAAATAGCCGGCGAAGTAGTTGCTCTGCGGATGGTTGTATTCAAACGTATTCGTTTCGAACGAGGTCACCCACGCGTTGGCCGTGGTGTAGATCTGGGTACGCTGCGCCGGAGTCAGCAGGTCGTACAGCCAGTCGTAGCCCAAGCCGAAACCCACGCCGTAGTAGCGCATGGCATAGCCGTCGCCGCTGTTCGGATTCCATCCCTGGTTGCCGCTGGCGGTGGAGTACGGCGTGGCCATCTTCATCAGGATGTCGACCGCCTTGGCGCCATAGGTGGCCGCCGCCGTCGCATTGCTGGTCTTCAGGGTCTGGTAGCACAGCGCCTCGGACAACAGGGCCGGCAGATAGGACTCGCCCTCGTAGCCCGAACCGATGTTGGGCGGATTCGGATAGGCACTGCCCGTCGGATAGTTCACCGTGCCGCCGATGTACGAATCGCAGACCGTTTTCAGCATCTGCCACTCGGGCGTGTTGGCGGCAGCGTTCTGGCGCAGGGCGGAAAGGGTCGACGTATCGAGAATCATGCGCGGGTGGGCGGCAGTCACCGCCGGTGCCGTCGCGGCGAAAGCGCTCGAGGACGTGGTGGTGGCCAGCAGCGTGAAGAGCATGGCGCACGCGCCGGCGCCCACGCCGCGCAGATATTTGGACGGCTGGCCGAGGGGACGGCGGTCGCTGGACGCGGCCGGGGCCGAAACGAGGGCGTACGATGCACGCCCCGCCTTCTTGTTGCGGGGAAAGTTCATTAAGGGACTCCAAAAAACTCTTCCGCGGACGCTTGCGACGTGCCTTCGTCTGTCACACGGGTGGGGGATGGGGGAATGTGGCTTTGTGGGGTATGGCTAGATCCGGGGTCGATCTGAGGTGGCACGTTACGCAGAAGCGTCTTGGTCAATTGTTAGCCACCTCACAGAGCAATGTGAAAGGACCGTGATGACGCGCACGCTTCGCGAAGTTGAGCCGCAAATACCCCCCCTGTCCCCCCTTGCGGAAGCGGAGTACGGGGTATCCGCACCCGGCTGCGACCGGGTGCCTGGCTCCTGAAATGGATGCCGACCGCTGGGCCCTGCCCGCCCACAGCCCCTCCTATCCGGTGCGGGCGGGTGCCGCGACGAGTGCGAGTGCGCCGCGAAAGCGGGCAGCCGGGTCGGGACCAAGGACGTCCCGGCCGGGGCCGCAGGCTCGCTCTGACGATCACGTCATGCCTGGGGAACGGCATTTGCGTGCACCGGATCGTCTGCACGGCGGCGCGATTCGCGGCGCCATGAAGGCCCGGAACGTCCCTTCGTGCGATTGCGGCGGGAGCACCATCGGAGGCCCGGGCGCCAGCCGGTACCCCTGGGAGGATGCATGGCCGGGCGGCCCGGATCCGATACGGGCGGCGTGATGGTTGCCTACCCGTACGGCCACCAATGCGCCGGGCGGCGCCTGTTGCGGCTGCGCGTCGATGACGTCAGCGCGCCGCCGGCCAGGGGCCATGCGGACGGGTCACGGTCCCGGGGCCCAGGAATGCGTAACGATCGGCCGATGTGCACGGCGGCAGGAAAACAGCTCCGGGCACAGCTGGGTCGTTCGTTCATGCCCTGGCCGCAGCGGCGCCGCATGTCCTGAGCGGGAGCCGGCACGTTTCCCGTTGTCCGCACGTGCGGAAGCCCGTCTGCGCCCCCTGACCGGCCTGCGGCCACGCTGCCCGGCGCCTCCCACCCGGAGGCGTCCCGGTGCATCGCACGGCAGCAACTCCGCGCCATCCCGGCCGTCGTCGCTCGCGCCTCTCTGGCCTGCGCGTCCTGAACTTCCCGCATGGGCGCCAGTCGATGAAGACACCGGTCCGGCGCCCTGGCCGAGCCATCGATGGGAGATGCGCCTTGAACAGGACATACCTGAAAGCGGGCCCTGCCCTGCTGCTGGTCGCGATGCTGGGCCACGCCCAGGCCAACGACGCGAGCGCCACGACCATGTCGCAGCGCCTGCCGGATACCTATGCCCAGCCGGCAAAACGGGTCGACCTAGGCCATGGCCGCCAGCTCAACCTGCGCTGCTCCGGCAGCGGCCCGCAGACGGTGATGCTGGAGGCCGGAGCCATCGCCGACTCCTCCACCTGGTACAGGGTGCAGCCGCTGCTGGCGGCCCGCGCCCGCGTCTGCGCGTACGACCGGGCGGGCTTCGGCTTCAGCAGCGAAGGACCGATGCCGCGTGACCTCGATGCCGACGTGGCGGACCTGCACGCGCTGATCCGGCGCGCCGGCCTCGGCACGCCGCTGGTGCTGGTGGGGCACTCGCTGGGCAGCAACATCGTTCGCCGGTATGCGAGCCGGTACCCGGCGGACGTGGGCGCGATGGTCCTGCTCGACCCGCCCGCGCAGGACATCGGCCGGTTCGCCCCCGCCTGGCAGAAGGACGAGGACACCCTCTCGGTGCAGCGGTTCGCCTTCCTCCACCGCTGCGAGGCGGCTGCCCAAAAGCACGCACTGCCGTCCAGCGATCCGGAGCTGAGCCACTGCCTCGGCGGGCCCGACCCACACGCCAGCGGCCGGCTCAACGCAGTGAACCTTTCCCTCAAGTCCAGGCCGGCGTTCTGGCGCACCGTGCTGTCGGTGCTGCAGGACAACGTCCAGGTGTTCAGGCAACCGGTGTCGGCAAGCGAGTCGCACGGCTCGACGCCACTGATCGTGCTGTCCGCCGCCAACACCTACGCCGACGCCTTGCCCCGTGACCGCAAGGGGCTGGAAGAGGCCCGGGCCCACACGCAGGCGCAGATCGTCGCCAGCTCTTCCCGCGGCAGACTGGTGCAGGTGCCCGATACCTCCCATGACATCCAGATCGATCAGCCCGAGGCGGTGGTCAAGGCGGTGGAGCAGGCCATGCGGATGGCGCGATCGTCACCCGAGTAACGCGCTCCAGCGGTAAGCGACAGCAAGGCTAGCAGGGAGAAGCGTGTTCAATCCCTGTAACGCCGATCCCATGGCGATCCAGTCGATCTCTGCAGCCAGCTGATCGTGGCCCGGCATTGGCCATGAGTGACCGGGAAGCAAGAGTCAGGGTCGACTTTCCGGAATGTGCACCCTGACCCCTGCCCGGTCGCTCACCCGCCTGCATCAACGGCAGCCACCGACAGCGTCGACGCCATGCGCGGCCCCGGTGCGCTGCCCGATACCGGCACGGAGACCAGGCTGCAGCGGCGCCCCTGCGATGGATCGCCGCCCTTGCAGTACACGTTCACGATGGCGACCGTGTTCCGCCCGGCGTCCATCAATTGGATCTGCTTTGCCAGGCCGGATCCGGAGTTGTCGATCGCGACGGTGACATAGGGGCTCATGGCAAGCCCCTGCTTCCGCAGCGCCTCGGCGGCCGCGGCCGCCCGCTGCGCGTGGACGTACTGCCGATGAGTGTGACCGACGAGGGCCTTCAGTCCGTAGCCCGTGTCGAAATCGACGACGTAGACCCCGTACGGGGCCGGCAAGCCGGTCACGGTGACATTCTGCAGCTCGGTGGTCTGGTTCTGGGCGGCACTGATGCTGGGGACGCATGCAAAGCCGAAACTCACGATTGCAGCAACGACGGTGTGCTTCATGGGAGCCTCCCGACGAGCGCCGATGCCCGTCGGGAAAATTCTGGGCCGGTGCGGCGACGTTTACCTGAGGAATCCATGAGGAATCTGCGTGGATTCGGGGGTGACTTTCGGCAGGTTCCGCGTGCGACCCGCCATTCGTTACCCGTGCAACCGTTGCCGGCAGCGCTACGCGATCCGCGGGAGTGATCGTGTCCTGGCGGACTTCCATGCTCCCGACCCGGACTGGACGCTGACTGTCCGGAAAAAAATGACCTCTGGCAGACGCCTCGCTGCCACCGGCCGGCGCACACTTCGCCGACAGGGTCAGTCTCCGAGAGGCACCGTCATGCCGCGCTCCGAACTGGACGAGCATTGGTTCTACCAGTGCGACGACATCATCGTCGATCCCCACGCGCACCGACTGGAGCGCGCCGGCCGGGACCGGCCCCTGGAACCCAAGGCCTATGCGGTGCTGCTGACACTGCTGGAACAGGCCGGCGACGTGGTCGACAAGACGACCCTGCTCGATACCGCCTGGGGCCACCGCCATGTCACTCCAGGCGTACTCGCCCATGCGATCTCGCAATTGCGCCAGGCCTTGGGCGACTCGGCATTGCATCCGCGGTACATCGCCACCGTGCACACCATCGGCTACCGCTTCATCGGCAAGGTGCATCGCCGGCCGCGGTTTGCGCCGGCGTGGCTGCGGCTGCCGGCAAACACGTTGAGCCGCCCGTAGCGGGCGGTCGCAAGGCATCCGCGTCGGGCGTGGCCGAACTCGGGCGACCATCCTCGTCACAGGGGCTCGCCACTTCAGCCGGAAGGCCATCGGCCGGCGCGCAAAAGGGTGTAGCCTGCCGACCCTCTGCCCAGCTCAGCGCTTGCAGGTATTGACGCCAATCAGGCTGTACAACGGGCAGAAGTTGAACAGCCCCGTGGCCAGCGGCACCACCCCGATCCACGCCCACACCGGGCCGCCGGCAACCGCCCACACGATCAGCAGTAGACCGACTGCGATACGAAGCCACTTGTCCACGGATCCGACGTTGGATTTCATGCGCATGCCCTCCTGAAGGTGGGCGCAGCATGGCAGCCGCGGTCCGGAGGCCCCTTGATCGCGGTCAACTACCGCCGAAAACACACCCCGGCCAGCCCCACATCCCGTGCCCGCCGGACACTCACGGGCGATGCATCCCATGCCGCGGGCCCCGGCCCCTCCGTGCCTGGCCCCGCCGGGTGACTGTCGCCGTCCCGCTGGCCCGTGCCGTCATCTCAGCCTCCCGCCGCCCTCGCGATGTCGCCAAGGTAATCGAGGGTTCCGGCGACCCGCACCAGATGCGGGTACTTGAGCCCATCGTGGTAATCGATCGCGAGCGTGCGATAGGTATCGAGATACGAAACCATGAGCGTGATCGGTGCGTGGCTGCCCTTCGCCCGCCGGATGGCGTCCTTGAGCATGTCGCCGGTGAAATGCTCGCCGTCGACGGCGACGATCTTCATGCCCGGCACCAGGCCCGCCGTGTAGGCAGGGCCGTCCCACTGCACGTCGCTCACCTCGCCCTTGTCGGACATCGTCGCCCCGATCGAATAGGCCAGGTCGATGCGGTGGTCCGCCTTCGACACCGCCTGGTCGTAGTCGGAGGGCGTGTCGGTGTACGCCACCTTCCAGCCGCCACGCTCGATACCGTGCTCCGGCAACGCCTCGCCGGTGGCGTCCAGCCGCTGGCGCAGGAAGCCTGCCCAGTCGAACGGCTGCACCTGGTTCAATGCGCCCACCAGGTCGTCGAACGTGTAGGTGCGGGTGACGTAGCTGCCGTTGTCCATGCTGTAGAACAGCCTGGCGAAGTCGTCCAGCGAACGGCGGTTGTGGCTGAGCTGGCGAATCTTCGTGTCGACGTCCAGCCACAGCAGCTCGCCCTCCGGATAGAAATCCGTGCCGCGACGATAGTTGCCCCAGTAATCACCGTTGAAATACAGCAGCTGCGCGCTGGTCGCAGTGTCCTGCAGCGGGCGCCAGGCACGTCCGGTGCGGTGGGCCATCTTCGCCCCGACCGAGGCCAGCGAATCGCGGAACTGCGCCGGTGTCAGCAGGCCCGAGCGCACCGCCAGCACGGCCGACCAGTACTCGGTCAGACCCTCGTACGACCACACCATGTCGGCCGGCTGCGGCGTGTTGAACGCCGGCGTCCACATGTCGGCAGGCCGGCGGAACTTGCCGTTCCACGAGTGGGTGAATTCATGCGGGATCAGCGTGGCCGAGGCGATGAACGCGTCGGCATCGGTAAGGAAGTCCGCTCCCGTCATCTCGAAGCTCGACTGATGATGCTCCAGTCCGGTCCCCGCTACGTGATCGGAGACCGTCAGCAGCAGGTCGTAGTGGTCGTAATGGTGCGCATGGAACAGCGCATACAGCTGCTTCACCATGCGGCGGTACGCGGCCACGTACGCGTCGCTGATCTGCACCGACGCCGCGCTGTCGCCCACGATGTTCAGGTGCACCGGCACCTTGTCGCCAGGCGCCAGGTCCACGCGGCGGAAGTACTCGCCCGCGATCAGCGGCGAGTCGATGAAGTTGTTGAAGCTCATCGGCTTGAAATGCACCGCGTCGCCCGAGCGGCTCGCCACCTCCATCGCCGTGGCGAACTGCCAGCCCGCTGGCAGCACCACGGTCGGCCGGATCGGGATGTCACGCGCGAAGTAGCCGCCGGGATAGAACGCCACCTGGGTCGGATCCAGATCCACCAGATGCGGCGTGGACCACACCTCGTAGCCGTACCAGACGCCCGGTCCGGGCGAGAGGTACTGGAAGGCCAGGTCGATGTGATCGGCCCCCGCCGGCACGTCCAGGTGCAGCGTGTACATGTCCTCCACATCCCGCCGCCACGGCACCGGCTTGCCGTTCGCCGTGATGACCGGACCGGCGATGTTGGCGATGGACCCGTCCGGTGCGTGATCGGGCAGCGGCCACTTCGGGTAGTACAGGGTCAGCGGCCCGGGCGACACCGGAATCGTCTCGTGCATGCGGTAGATGCGCCGCGGCGCATCGCGCAGGTCCATCGTGATGGCCAACGTTCCTGGATATGGTGTGTCCTTCGGCGCGTCGGGCGCCGACGTCTGCGCAACGCACACCATGGACACGACACACCCTGCGACCAGGGCAAGCGCCTGGATGCCCTGACGAACGGACGGCAATTTCACCGGTAACCCCCTGTAACTGGCGATGGCAGGCACGCACGCCGGACGCAGGAAATCGCTCGACGGCAGCGGGCAGACCACGCAAGTGTTTATGTCACTGCACCGATCACGTCAACTCGGCTTCCGAGGGCGCGACGCGATGTCATCGCGTCGGCCGGAAGACCCGGTGGGGCCGCGCTCCAGAAGCCGGCTCGAATGGGTACAGGTGAGCTCCGGGGCTTGGCGAAGAACTCCGTCAGCCCGGTTGGCCCGCTTGCCCCCGGATCGAACCAACGGGCCATAATTCGGCGAGCCAGCGCAAAGCTCCATCGACCTCACACCATAAAGCCAGGCTCTGCTGCACATAGGCCACCGCCTCGTCCCGATCGCCGATGCCCATGTACATCGGTGAACTGTCCGGCAACGGCTCGCGCCCAAGCAACAGGGGAACCACATGCGGATTCTCGTCCGCGGCCGCGCGCACGAGCTGATCGGCCCGCTCGCCAGAGCCCCCCTCCATGAAAGCCGCCAGCGCGCAACTCCATCGAGTGTGCGCAAGACCATCCTCGGGAAACCGCTCGAACAGCGCCCGAGCGCCAGCCACGTCGCGCATGTGCAACAGCCAAGTCACCAGCAGAAGACGCACGCCCTGGTTGTCGGATTCATTGAGCTCGATGAGTTCCCACGCATGACGGACCGCCAGCGCGCGGTCGCCGAACGACCACAACGCCTGGGCAAGATCCAGCTTGGCCCGCATGAACGGGCGCGTCTCGTGCACCGCCCAGAACTCCCCCCTGGAGTGCGAAAACACCGACGTCCCCAGCGCGCTCGTCGCCAGATCGACCACCTCCTCAAGCGCAGCGACGACCTGCTCGGGCGTGCGGGCCTGATGCGCCAGCAGCAGCCGGGCATCCACGCACGTTGGATCGATCTCCAGAGCCCGCCGGGCCAACGCAACCCGCTTGGCAGGGCTTGAGGCATCCCAAGCCTGATAGACCAGTTCCATCGCGCGATCCGCCGCAGACTCAGGCGCTCCATCCGGACCGGCGAGCATCCGCTCCAACTGCCCCAGCGACGGCAGCTCGCTTTTGCCGGTCGACTTCCGACGCTTGCTGGACGATGCGCGGCCCCGGGGCATGTGCGTTCCTCGAGCGATGATGGGTAGAGCCGAGGAGCATACTGCCGCGGCGAACCGAGCACGACTGCAAGCGCGCCCGATGCCTTGCAAACGACGGCATCCCAGGTGCCCGATGATGGACTCGCCCCGCCTCCGCCGTCCGACACACCAGGACTCGAATCGCGGGCCATACACCTCCCAGTCTCATGGCGCTGCCGGCCACGCGTTGGTCGGCACCCGAAGCACCCGTCGCTCCCTGCGTCACAGATAGCTGAGCCACCAGTCCCTGCGCCGCCGCTTCAGGCCCGCATACCAGCAGCAGAGTGGATACAGCGCCAGCACCACGCCGATCCATATTGCGTAGATCCACGGCAGCCCCAGCCCCCAGCCGGGTGGCGCGGTGAACGGGAAGTGGCCCAGGTCCGGCGAGCGGAACATGCCGCCCACGTCGCCATAGCCCACGTAGCAGACGACAACTGCCAGCAGGTGGATCAGGTAGAAGTGCAGCCCATAGAAGAACAGCGGCACCTTGCCGAACGCGAGCGCGGGACGCAGCACGCGCGGCGTGCCGGCGTCGAAGGCCCGCAGCAGGAGCAGCGCCGGCCCCAGCGTCATCAGCAGGAACAGCAGCGATGGCGGGTACTTCTGCGTGTCGAGGAAAGACATCAGTGTCCACGGCGGCGAGCGCTGCACCAACCAGGGGAACGGATCCCCGTAGATGTTGAGCAGCCGCAGCATCACGAAGCCGACCACGAGCCCCAGGCCGAGACGCAGCAGCCACGCCTGCCGGCGGCCCGCGTCCCACGCGTAGACGTTCCCCAGCGCATAGCCCAGCGCGGTCACCCCCAGCCACGGCACCAGCGGATAGGTGACGAACACCGTGTGCGGTCCGGTGACGAGAAAGCCGGGCACATGCAGCACTGTCCACAACGGCTCGAGCGCGCCGAAGGCGGCGGGCGCGATGCCGTCCAGCAGGTTGTGCCCGGCCACCATCGCCACGCCAACGGCCACCAGCGCCCACGCCGGCAGATGGATCAGCCCGGCCAGCACGATCATCGCCCAGCCCAGCGCCCACAAAACGATCAGCAGGGTCACCTGGTAATCGAAGTTGAACTGCAGGGCGAAGCGCATCACCACCGCTTCCAGCACGATCAGCCACAGGCCCCGGGTAACCAGAAAGCGCGACAGCTCGGGCTTGGTCATGCGCCGCAACGTCAGGAAGGCTCCGGTGCCGGTGAGCAGGAAGAACACCGGCGCGCAGAAATGGGTGATCCAGCGGGTGAAGAACAACGGTGCCGTGGTGGTGGCGAGATCGACCGGGTTGGCACCGGGAACGCCGAAGAAATCGTGCACGTGATCCAGCGCCATGATGACGATGATGATCCCGCGCAGCAGGTCGATCGACTCGAGGCGGAAGCGACCGGCCGGTCCCCCGTCGCTTGCGGCATGCACGGCGGTTGGCGCTGTCGTTGTGTCCACGCGGGTTCCCCTTGGTCAGGCGGTTTGAGCATGGCGTGAGGGTGAAGGGCCGAACAAGTAACCCAGGCAGCGGCGCTGACGACCGACGAGGCGAGCGGCAACAGGCCCCCTTCTCGGGATCCGAGTCTGGAACGCAGGGCGCGGCGCGGACCTTCCGAAGATGCCCGCCATCCGCTCCGGTCCGCTCCCGGACTCACGGCTTGAACCGGCGGACCTCCTGCGGCCAGCCGCAGGCTTCAGCCACTTTGCCGGCCCAATGTCTTGCCGCCTGCTCGTCGGCCACGTCGATCACGGCGAACCCGCCCAGGAACTGCGGGTGGCGCACGTATGGCCCGTCGGCAAACCTCAACGTGCCGCTGGTGGCATCCGCGCTGAAAGCCTCCAGCGGGTCTTCCTCCAATCCCCCGGCGAACACGTAGACGCCCGCCGCCTTCATCTCGGCCACCACCGCGCGCGCCAGCGGACCGCGTGCGGCGAACCATGCCTCGCTGTGTTCCCCGACCCAGGCCTGGTTGAAGTAGATGAGGTACTTGCTCATGTCATGCCCCCGAGGCCATGCAGCCCCATGGCTGCCACTCTCATCACGACGAACGGACTCGTGGCCGTTCGACACGTGTCGGCATGGCAAGCGGTCAGCCGTGCCTGCCACCTCCGACAGGTCGGGCACAAAGCGGAATCAGACCATTGATCGCTCTTCATTACCCCCGCTACTCCCCGCCTGTTTCGCCTGGCCCCAATGTCAAAGCGCACGCCCGCGTTGAAATTGGCTACGCTTGGCCGGTCTGATCAGGGGGCGCACGTGTCAACAGGAGAGGAATGGTCTCGGCTGGAGGTGGAAGCCTGCGTGGCCGACTACCTCGCGATGTTGACGCTTCAGCTCAACGGCCAGCGTTACAGCAAGACCGAGCACGCCATATGCTTGATGCAGAAGCTCGAGGGGCGCAGCCGTCCATCCATCGAGTTCAAGCACTGCAACATCAGTGCGGTGATGCTGGAACTGAACTACCCCTACATCCCTGGCTATAAACCGCGCGGCAACTACCAGCACATGTTGCTGGACGTGGTTGAAGCGCAAGTCCAGCTGCGCCCTGATCTACAGGACGCCGCCCAGGCGGCCGTGCTACGCCCCGCGGCCGCCATCGCCATCGCCGACGGAGCATCCGTCTGGGTATCGATGCCCAAACCCTCGCGCATTCGTGAAGCCCCAGCGAACTACGCGCCCAGCTTCTCGCCCGTCAAACGGGATTACCTCGCCCAGGAAGCACGCAACCGCTCGCTCGGGCGCGCCGGCGAACTGTTCGTCCTGGAACTGGAAGCGCGCCGCCTGCACGCCGCCGGCAAGAAGGTGCTCAGCAAGCGCGTCGAGCACGTCGCCGCGACACGAGGCGACGGCCTCGGTTTCGACGTGCTGTCGTTCGAAGAAGACGGCCGCGAGCGGCTGATCGAGGTCAAGACGACCGGTTTCGGCGAGCTGACGCCGTTCTACGTCAGCCGTAACGAACTGGCACGATCCAGGGCTGACGCCGAGCGCTATCAGCTCTATCGCGTCTTCAGCTTCAGGGACAGGCCCCGCCTCTTCGCCCTGCCTGGCGCGATTGAAGACGCCTGCCAGTTGGAAGCAACCACGTACTTGGCGCGCGTCGGCGGCTAGCCCGAGCCACGCTCAGCGGTCGAAGGAAAGTGCGCTCTGACCTCTGCGTCGCCCTCTGCTTTCGTTCCGCGACAAAGACCGCCCAGCCTACGCCAGCCGTCTGAGCCGCAAATTGGCACCTGATCCAAGGAAGAACTTCCCTACGCGAATCGCAGGCCGGATCCGCTTTTCCGGTTACTGATCGCTGCTAGCCTTCCCGCACAGGGAATGTCACGCACCATATCGTCAAGGAGTTCCGATGCTTTCCGCTTGCACGCGCAGTCCCATTATCCGACGCCGAAAACTCACGCTCCTCAGTAAGCTTCTTATCGGGTACGGAGTGAGCGTGGCTACCCTCGGATGCACGGCCGCACCCGCCGGAACGAAGCCGGTGATCGTGCCCGACGATGTGCGCGCCCTCGTCGCACAGACCGACACATTACTGGCCTACAAGGCTGCCGATCTCTACGGGGATGGCTCGTGGGCGGCGGTCATGGTGGTACGCCACCAGGCCAGCGAATCGAGCGATTTCGACTTCGACCACAACCCCTGCGACCTGCTGGTGTTGCGCAGGGTGAGCGGCAAGCTCGTCCAAGCCGATCACAGCAGGAAGGCGGTGGACTGCACCTACAACGATGTCGAAAGGCACGCGCCAGCCATGTCCTTGAATGTCTATCTACAGGTTTCGCCGGGCAACATTGCCTTTACCAACCAAAAGGCCCGAGGCAACAGCTCATTCCATTTCTCCTGGTCCAAAAAGAAAGGCACTTGGTATCTGCGTCGTGCCACTGCAACCAATATTGAAAACGGTCGAGGCATCAATGATGTAAAGGTCATTGACGTGAGCGCAAGCTACCCCAAGAACTTCGGGTGGACACCCATGTCTTCCGTTGATCCGGATGCACTGGCCGAAGTTTTGATCAAACAGACCAAATGAACCGGTTCAAAGGTGAAAGGAGTTCGCCGTGCCACGTTTCAATGAAAGCTCCGCCCTACTTTTCAAGCGCTGCGTCGAGTCGGGAATCGACTCACCGTCCGAGCTCGCCAACATTATGGGAAATGCGTCGGTCGAGACGAATGGCTTCCGCACGATGCACGAACGACTAGGGTATTCATCTGCAGATGCCGTCATAGGTGCATCAACGAGTTCAACTGAGCGTTACACGCGCAAAGAGATCCAGGCCGCTGTCGACAGCCACGACCCAAAAGAGGTGGCCAAGGTGCTCTACGAAGGGCGTGATGACCTGGGCAACATCACGACCGGCGATGGTTACCGTTTTCACGGACGCGGCTATTTTCAGTTCACTGGCCGGTATAACTACACGACATTTGGCGAAAAGTTTGGCGTCGACCTTGCTAGCGACCCCGAACAGGCAGCCCAACCAGAGATGGCCGCGAGACTAGCGATCGCCTACTGGAAGCTCAAGGTTCCGGAAAAGTATCGCGAAGATGCCGCCAAAGCAGGCTTCCATATCAATGGCGGATTCAATGGTCTTGATGCGCGAGTGGCACAGTCGGATCTCTGGAAGGAGACGATCACCCCAGAGCTTGTAGGGAAAGTCAAGGACGGAACCATTGACCTCGGCCAACTCGCCACGCTTGGGGTAGGGGCGCCAACCCACGTTGGCAGCCATGGCTTGGAAGTGAAGCAACTACAGCACTCACTTAGCCAACTGGGATACACAGACGCGCATGGCAGACCGCTGCAATCCGATGGCGACTTCGGTCCGTCAACGCTCAAAGCCGTCAAATCCTTCCAGACAGACCACTACTTGCTGGTCGACGGCATCGCCGGCGCTGCCACCAACCAGGCAATACAGCACGAGGCCATCCAGCACATCAGCCTGCAGCAATCCGCCCTGCGGGCGATAGCGATGGACAACCCGCAACATCCGGGCTATCCCCTGTTCAAGCAATCGCTCGCCTGTGTCGGGAAGCTCGACGAGGCCCAGGGCCGTGCGACGAACTTCCAGAGCTACAACCTTTCTGGCGTGCTGGCTTTGGCGGCAAGGCGCGAGGGGCTGGAGCGGATAGATCATGTGGTGCTTCGCGATGACGCCACCCGGGCGATCGCGGTGCAAGGAGATCTGCGCTCCCCGTTGCGACGGCTGGCCGATGTAGATGTGCTCAGCGGAGTCAACACGCCGCTTGCACAGAGCAGCACGGACTGGACGCAGTTCCAGTCGCCGGGATGGGCCGTGCAGGCGCCCTCCCCGTTGATGCAGACGGCAGATGTGCGGGCGACGCAGCCGGCAATGCAGCGTTGAGACGGAAAGGCCCGGCATTGCCGGGCCTTTGTTCTCCTGTCGGGGGCGCCGTCGGGTGGCACCAGAGCGCCCCCTCTGCCGGCATCGGTATCGCCCCCCTGCGCGCCAGCCTTATGAGATCAGCCTCAGGCCCTCGCGCGGAAAGGCGAACACATCCCCTCTTTTGGCTCAACTGCGCGGCTTCACCTTCGCCGCCGGCACCATCATCTTCCTGCGCGCCGCACGGAACGGGCTGTCGCCATACCACTGCGGCCACACGCCAGTGCGGCTCAGTTCGCGACCCAGGAGGTAGAGCGCCTGGGTGTCTTCGAGGATGCCCGAGTAGTCCCAGTTCGGATTGAACACGTCGTTCGTCGTGTGATAGCGGTGCGCGGTGTAGTCCTCGGCGGCCTTCTCGCCCGCGGCCTTGCCGCCGTCGAGCAGGTCCAGGCCCGAGCTGGCCAGCATCGCGGGCACGCCGGCCTTGGCGAAGTTGAAATGATCGGAGCGGAAATAGAAGCCGTTCTCCGGCGTGGTCTCGGGCGAGATCACCCGGCCCTGGGTTTTCAGCACGCCGGCCAGCATGTCCTCCAGCTGCGATTGGCCCTTGCCGATCACCGTCATGTCGTGCGCGCGACCGATGATCGGCAGCGCGTCCACCGCGATGTCGGCCACCGTCTTGTCCAGCGGGAACACCGGCTTGGCAGCGTAGTACTGCGAGCCGAGCAGGCCCGATTCCTCCAGCGTGGGCATGAAGAACAGCACGCTGCGCTGCGGCGGCGTCTTCTGGTGGGCGAAGGCGTCGGCCAGCTCCAGCAGCATGCTCAGGCCGGTGCCGTTGTCGATCGCGCCGCTGTAGACCTGGTGGCCCTTCAGGCTGGGGTCGGTGCCGAGGTGATCCCAGTGGGCGGTGTAGATCACCGCCTCGTTCGGCTTGGTGCTCCCCTTTACCATCGCCAGCACGTTGTGCGATTCGATGTGGCCGATCTTGTCGTGCAGCGTCACCGAGGCGGTGGCGTTCAGCGGCACCGGCTTGAAGCCCGGCTTGCCCGCCGCCGCCGCCAGCTGGTCGAAGTTGAAGCCCGCCGCGGCGAACAGCCGGGTGGCCGCGTCATGCGTGAGCCAGCCGGCCACCGGAAGCCGCGGTGCCGGATCGACGCGGGTCGGCAGGCTCAGCTGCGGACCGCTGCCGCTGTTCTGCAGCACGCTGAAGGGATAACCGGCCGCCGCATCGCTGGTGTGCACGATGAAGCAGGCCGCGGCGCCCTTCAGCGCCGCCTCGGCGTACTTGTAGGTCCAGCGGCCGTAGTAGGTCATGGCGCGGCCGTTGAACAGTTTGGGGTCGCCGCTGGCAAAGCCCGGATCGTTGACCAGCACGATCACCGTCTTGCCCTTCACGTCGACACCCTGGTAGTCGTTCCAGTGCCAGTTCGGCGCATCCACGCCGTAGCCCAGGAACACCACCGGCGAATGCTTCAGGTCGATCAGCGGCTTGGCCTGCAGCGTCTGCACCATCATGTCGGTGCGATAGGCGAAGCTCGTCTCCTTGCCCTTGGCAGCGATGTGCAGCTTCACGTCCGGATTGAGCAGGGTGATCGCGTCGGCCGGCACGGTCTGGAACCACGAGCCGTGGTTGCCGGGCTTGAGCCCCATGCGCTTGAACTGATCCACCAGCCAGGCCGTGGTGCGCTGCTCGCCAACGGTGCCCGGCTTGCGGCCGCCGAACGCATCGGAGCTGAGCGTCTTGTCGAACGTTGCAAAATCAGCCGCATTGATTTGCGGCGCCAGCGTCACCGCAGGTGCTGCTGCGGACGACGCTGCCGACGGCGCGCCGGCCTGCGCGGCGCCTGCCGCCAAGGTCGCGGCGACCAGCAAGACCGATGTCGCTGCACGCATGAAGAACTCCTCGACTGGCGGAAAGCGACCTTTCTAGCGCGCCGCCGGGTGGCTGTCCATGACACATGGTGCAAGCGCACGTTCTTCCGGATTCCGCGCATCAAAAACCAGACACGACTCGCGTCCGGCCCCGGAGTTAAGTGAACCTGACCCGTTGACTGCACGCCGATGGGCTGCTGTGACTTCCAGCTCTTGAATCTCCCCCGGCAAAATGCGCACATCCCGCGATTCAGCCTGCTGCCCCCGGAGCCACCCATGCGTCTGCGCCATCGCCTCGCCCTGCTCACCCTCGGGATCACCACGGCGCTGGCCGCGCAGGCCTCCGTCGATCCGTCGCTGTACCAGGACCTGCACTGGCGCCTGATCGGACCCTTTCGCGGCGGGCGCGTGCTGACCGTGGCAGGCGTGCCTGGCGACAACCGGCACTTCTATTTCGGCGCGGTGGACGGCGGCGTCTGGGCCACCCAGGACGCCGGTCGCACCTGGCAGCCGATCTTCGACGACGAGAAGGTCGGTTCGATCGGCGCGCTGGCGGTGGCGCCGTCCGACCCGAAGACGCTCTACGTGGGCACCGGCGAAGCCGACATGCGCTCGGACATCGCGCACGGCAACGGCATGTACAAGAGCACCGACGGCGGCAGGCACTGGTCGCACATCGGGCTGGAAGACAGCCGGCAGATCGCCAGCGTGCTGGTCGACCCGCGCGATCCGAACGTGGTGTTCGTCGCTTCGCTCGGCCATGCCTACGGCCCGAATGCCGAACGCGGCGTGTTCCGCTCGCGCGACGGCGGCAAGAGCTGGCACAAGGTGCTGTTCAAGAACGACGACACCGGCGCAATCGACCTGGCCTTCAAGCCCGGCGATCCGGACACGATCTACGCCGCGCTGTGGCAGACCCGCCGCCCGCCGTGGAGTGTCTACCCGCCGTCGGCCGGCCCGGGCAGCGGGCTATACGTCTCGCACGACGGCGGCGAGCACTGGACCCAGCTGCAGGGCCACGGCTTCGCGGCCCATCCCGGCCGTATCGGCATCGCGGTGGCGCCGAGCGAACCGGACCGGGTGTACGCCCTGGTCGATGCGCCGGCCGGCGAAGGCGGCCTGTACCGCTCCGACGACGGCGGCGCGCACTGGAAGCACCTGACGTCCGACCAGCGCATCTGGCAACGCGGCTGGTACTTCTGCCGGCTCACGGTGGACCCGAAGAACGCCGACCGCGTCTACGTGATGAACACCATCGTGCTGCGCTCCGACGACGGCGGCAAAACGTTCATCGCGCTCAAGGGCGACCCCACCGGCGACGACTTCCACCAGATGTGGATCGACCCGACCGACGCCGACCGGCAGATCCTGGGCGTCGACCAGGGCGCACTGGTCACGCTCAACGGCGGCAAGACCTGGAGCAGCTGGTACAACCAGCCCACCGCGCAGATCTATCACGTGGCCACCGACAACCGCTTCCCGTACTGGGTCTACGGGGCGCAGCAGGATTCCGGCGCGGTGGCGCTGCCCAGCCGCACCGGCAGCGGCGACGGCATCACGATGGAGCAGTTCCACGAGGTTACCCCCGGCGGCGAGAGCGACATGATCGCGCCGGATCCGGACGATCCGGACATCGTCTACGGCGGCCGGGTGGACAAGCTGGACACCCGCACCGAACAGACCCGCAGCGTCGATCCCACCCTTGCCTACCCCGCCGCGCACTACCGTGCCGCGTGGACGCTGCCGCTGGCCTTCTCCAAGCGCGACCACAAGGTGCTGTACTTCGCCAACCAGCGCCTGTTCCGCACCGACGACGGCGGCGAGCACTGGGCGCCGATCAGCCCCGACCTGACCCGCGAGGACGCCGGCGTGCCGGCCAACCTCGACGCCCCCACCGCAGCCGACGACGACCACGTCGACAAGCGCCGCGGCGTGATCTACACCATCGCGCCCTCGCCGCTCGACGCCAAGGCGCTGTGGGTGGGCACCGACGACGGCCTGGTCTGGCGCAGCAACGACGGGGGCGCGCACTGGCAGCAGGTCACGCCGCAGGCGCTCACGCCGTGGTCGAAGGTGGCTGGCATCGAGCCCTCGCATTTCGACCCGAACACCGCCTACCTGGCGATCGACCGGCACCGGCTGGACGATGACACGCCCTACCTCTACCGCACCACCGACGGCGGCAAGGCCTGGACGCGCATCGACGCCGGCATCCCGCGCGACAGCTTCGTCAACGTGGTGCGCGAGGATCCCAGGCACCGGGGCCTGCTCTACGCCGGCACGGAACGGGGCATCTACGTCTCGTTCGACGACGGCGCCCACTGGCAAGCGCTGCAGCAGAACCTGCCGATGACCTCGGTGCGCGACATCGACGTGCACGGGGACGATCTGGTGATCGCCACCCACGGCCGCGGCTTCTGGATCATGGACGACGTCAGCGCTCTCCGGCAGATGGCCGGCCTGCACGCGGACACGGCGACCCTGTTCATGCCGGCCACCGCCATCCGTGTTCGCCCCGCCAGCTTCACCGGCACACCGTTCCCGAAGGACGAGCCGATGGCGGCCAATCCGCCGGACGGCGCCATGATCGACTACGCGCTACCGAAGGCGGTGAAGGGCGCGGTGACGCTGACCGTGTTCGATGCCCAGGGCAAGCCGGTGCGCAGTTTCAGCAGCGCCGAGCCGGTGACCAAGCCCGATCCGGCCAAGCTCGCCGTCGCTCCGGAGTGGGTGCCGGCACCGATGCGCCTGTCCACCGCACCGGGCATGCATCGCTTCGTGTGGGATCTGCACTATCCGTCGCAGCTGCCCGCCGAGCCCGACAGCCCGCAAGAGAAAAATGGCGTCTGGGCACCGCCCGGCCAGTACACCGTCGAGCTGCAGGTGAACGGTCACCGCTACCGGCAGCCGCTGCAGCTGAAGGCCGACCCGCGCGTAAAAGTGTCGACGGCCGCCATGCAGCGGGAGTTCGAACTGGCGCGCAAGGTGGAGCAAGCCTCGGCGCGCGCCGCCCGCGCCAGCGCCGAAGCGGGCAAGCTGCTCAAGGCACTGGACGCCCTGCCGCCGACCACGCTGCATCCCCAGGTCGAAGCCCTGATGGCCAAGGCGCAGGACCTGTCCGGCGTGGTCGTGCATCCCGATCTGCGCAACTCGATGGGCACCCCGCCGCGACGCACCGACAGCCTGCGCGCCCTGTCGATGAACCTGGCCAAGCTCGAACAGGCAGTCGACGGCGCCGACGCCGACCCCAGCCCGGATGCGAAGGCATCGTATGCCGAACTGTCGACGACGCTGGATGCCACGATCGAGGCATGGCAGCGGTTGAAGCAAAGCGATCTGGCCGACCTCAATGCACGACTGAAGGCGGCCGCGGACAAACCGATCGCGCTGTAGCAAGAGCAAAACAGGGGGACAGAGTGCACTTTCTCGGAAGGTCGACTCTGGCCACTGCTTTGCTGCCAGTGACGGCCGGACTCAATTAGCCACCTCCCCTTTATCCGTGACAGCTCCGGCGGCAGTGGGCGGCGGACCGGCTTGGCGCGTGGCGGCCTCGTCGACGGCGAGGAAAAGGCGTATTGCAACGCGTCCAGCTCCGCTTCCACGGCGGCGATGTCCGCCGCCATGGCCTCGTCGAACAGCTCGCGCTGCTCGGGGTCCATGCGCTCCGAAACAATCTGGCCGGGCCAGAGAAAGATGCGGCGGGCGGACGCTTACAGAACAGCTACGTGCCAATCACCCCGCCGGCGAAATGGTCACCCTTTTTGCTAGCCACATCCCTCTATTCGCTCAGCTCGGACTCACGGATATCCTCCGAAGCCGGCCTGGCGGTGGTGGATGCGAGATGCCTTGCGGCGGCAACGACGAGGTACGGAAATACTCTCGACAGGTCACCGCTAGGCCCGAGGCTGGTGGCTCTGGTCGTCCATAAACTCTTACCACCCGGAACGCCGGCCGGATAGGCGTCAATCTCGACATAACGGAAATACATGGTCCCCGCTTCGCTGGCCGTCTGGGCGACCATTCCGTAGGAAGACGCTGACGGCAGGTCGCCCGATAACGCGCGCTTCCCGCTCTCGGGATCTATGAGCCCCGTGCTGGTGCCCGCGTCGAAATGGGTCTTCATCCAGGCCGGGCCGGGCTTTTTGCCAGTGGGCAATCGTGGGTCCACCACGCCATAGGAAAGCACGATTTTGATCGTCGCTTGCGCTGGCTTTAGGGCAGGAGAAAAGCCTCGCTCTGAGAATGCCCGACGTAGGTAGCCGGCGTATTTGCGGAATTCCGGATCGTCTTCAGCCACGCCCGTATTACCGGGCGAGAGCAGGTAACTTCCTCCGGGTGGAAGCTTTGGCGAGGCTCTCGCCTCAACAACGACATCCACGGACGCACCAGCCGGTCGTTTCGTTGTGCAGGCTTGAATGACAAGCATCGCAAAAATGGCGAAGAAAAGCTTCTTGGTCTGCATGAGGGAGTCCCTGCATTGGCGATTGAATTGATTTCCCCAGGTTCGCCAGCGGTAGTCTTTGGTTTGTCGCCGCACGTCCTTGTAGGCTAGCTCCTTTTTCGCCGCCACAGGGCTTCCCCGGGGAGTCAGGTCGTATAGCTCCGGATCACGACATTGGAGCGACCTGAAGCCGGACAAGTCCTGGTGCCTGCTGCGTGCAGCGGTGCCTGTCGGCGGACGCACACTGACGTTGCTGGACATGGTGGTTCCTGGCAAGCAGCAGGGATCACCCGGCGCGGAAAAGCGCTTCCTGCAGCAATTGAGCGCGCTGATTCCCAACGACGTTCGCCCCGTCCTCGTCACCGATGCCGGCTTCCGCACACCGTGGTTTCGCGCGGTATCGGCCATGGGCTGGTACTGGCTCGGACGGCTGCGTGGGCGCACCCAGGTCAAGCCGCAGGACGCGCCAGACCATGCCAACGAATGGGTCGACAGTCGGCAGCTGCATGCCCTGGCTTCGTCCCATCCGCAGGAGCTGCCACCGATGCAGGCCAACCGCAGCGATCCGCTCGCGTGCCGCCTGGTGGTCTATGCCAAGAAACGGCAAGGGCGCAGACGCCTCAACCGGCGCTCCCCGGTCAGGGCGTCGCGCGCATCGTCAAGCTTGAAGGCGTCGGCGCGCGAACGCGAGCCATGGCTCATCGTGGCCTCGCCCGAGCTGCAGCGGCCAAGCGCACGGCAACGAGTCAATCTCTACGCGCGTCGGATGCAGATCGAGCTTGCCTTCCGCGACCTGAAATCCCATCGCTATGGACAAGGCATGGAGGATAGTCTGACCCGGCGCGGCGAGCGGCTGCAGATACCGCTGCTCGTCCACACGCTGGCACCGTTTGCCTGCTGGCTGGCAGGACTGGGATGCGAAGCCACCGGTATCGACCGGTGGCTCTGCCCGATCCACAGCACGCGCAAGCTCTACTCCACGCTGCGCGTCGGCCGCGAAGCGCTCGTCGGACGCTGGCCGATGGAGCCCCTATCAAGTTGGCTCGATCGCCTGCGATCACTGCCTCCGTCGGTGCTCGATCAGATGGCGCTATCGGCATGAAACGTGGGGAAACCCAAGAACCCGACCCCGTTTTGAGGAAGTGAGGACGCCACGGCAGGCCCACTCCCAGCGGTGGTTGAGGCACCACCGACCTGACGGTGCTGGACTGCATGCCGTCAAATATCGGTAATATCTTGCGAAGGAGCATTTATCCGCTGACAGGGAGTCGAGCCATGAATGCAGCCCACTCCAAGAGCGCGTTCGTCTACCGGCAGGTGAAGCGCGCGCTGCAATCGGGGCGCTATGCCCCCGGCCAGCGCATCGACCCCGGCAGGCTGGCCGAAGAGTTTCATACCAGCCCCACGCCCGTGCGTTTTGCCCTTTATCGCCTGGTGGGCGAAGGCCTGGTGGCCGACCACGCGCGCAACGGGCTGCATGTGCCGCTGCTCACCGAGCTGGCCCTGCGCGACCTGTACGACTGGATGGAGCGCATGCTGCTGATGGCCTGCGATATCGGCATCGCTCCGCCGGATGAAGCCGCCACCCAACTGCAACTGAGTTCCACCGACGACGACCTGGTGGACATCACCTGGCAGCTGTTCGACGCCATCGCCGAAGCATCCGGCCACGGCGCGCTACGCCACGCCGTGATGCAGGCCAACGACCGCCTCACCCCGGTGCGGCGAGCCAACCTGGGCCTGGTGAAGCACACCTACGAAGAGCTCGTCGCACTGCTCGATCACTGGCAACGTCGTGACATTCCCGCGTTGCGCGCCTCCCTTCGGCAATACCACGAGCGCCGCAAGCAGGCCGTACCGCACATCGTGGCCGCACTGAACGACCGCACCGACGGGCACCACTGACTCCGCCACCCATGCCCACGCGATGGCGGGGTATCGACAATGCATGCGCATCACTCCGTGCCGATCCATGGCCCATGACGCAGATCACGGCCTGCGGAAAATCACGAATTAACAGCGCAACAATCATTTGAAAATCAAAATTTCCGGCTCCTACCCTGCCCGCGTCATGGACCCGCCATGACGCAACCGTAGGAGACTGAGATGAACACGAACGAGAACATCCGCGAGCAGCAGGACGATGTCATCGAGCTCGGCGTCGCCAGTGTCGAGACGCAGGGAGGCCCCCTCACGAACGAAGTGATCGGCGGCTTTGCCCCGATGGGCATCTCGCAGGAGTAAGTCCTTGGGACGCGCCGAGAGACGCGTCCCTTTTTTTGGGAGCCGGGAAATGAGCCGTTACGTGCTGAGAAGCGATCTCTCGTACTGCCAAGTCGGTCAGCGACTGGTTTTTCTCGATATCGGCAGTGATCGCTACTTTCACCTGACGCCGCCGATGGAGCGGGGGCTAACCAAATATCTCACTGGCGATGACTGCTCAGAGATTGATGTGCGTGAGCTGGTCGACCGTTCCATCCTCGTTGAGCCACCCAGTTCCAAGGCCTCGGATCAGCCGAGCATCGCGCCGGCCGACCACAGTGCCATGGAGGTCGCAACCCCATCTCGTCCCCTTCGCATTCTCGAAACTATCGAAGTGTTTGCCGTCGTCGTCGCCACGCGAATCAAACTGAAGACGTCGATGCTCGGAAACCTGCTCGACCGGCTCGCAACGACCAGAACCATTCGATCAGCGCGCATCGCCTCACTGAATGACATATCGGAGCAACACATCCTCGACGCCGCTGCAGCTTTCCGGCGCGCACGCTTGTACGTGCCTATCGACATGCGCTGTCTGCTGGACTCGATCGCCATGGCGAATTTCCTGTCGCGACGAGGCATTGCGGCACATGTCGTCTTTGGCGTCGCGCTCGATCCCTTCTCCGCCCATTGCTGGGTGCAGGCCGGCAACCTCGTCCTGAACGACTCCCTTGGCAATGTCGCCTCCCACACCCCGATACGGGTGGCGTGATGTACCGATACATCGTGTTGCTTGATGGTCTCGGCCGGGGTGTCCACATCCGCGCAAGGCTGCAGAATCTTGGGCTCGATCGCAGACTGAGCTTTGGAGATGTCGACCTTTACGCCGACCGGCACACACCCGTCCATCCTCTCGCCTCCGGCGGAGCCGTCATCGGCCACCTGTTTTCCTCAGAGTCCGCGACTCAAGTAGCACAGGCAGATCTGACTGCGCCCGCATCAGAAGCGGCGCTGGCCCAGCGCTTGCTGGACGAATACTGGGGCGAGTACCTGCTGCTTCAGACCGAGGGAGAAGGCGGTCAAGGAACCAAGGTGATGCGCGATCCTTCGGGGGGTGTCGACTGCCTCTACTCGCCTCGCAATGGGTTCGTCACGTCCGATATTTCCATAGCGACGACACTGGGCCTGTACCGCAGGCAGGTCGACTGGGACTTCATCGGGAACAACCTTGTCTACCCACACCACAAGACGGGACGCACCGGTCTGGCACAACTTCACGAACTGCTACCAGGTCACCAACTCAGCCTGGGCCCCAACCTCAGCGCGCCAGAACAAGTGTGGTCGCCTTGGCCATTCGTCTGCGCACCACAGCGGCACCGCGACCGACACGATGCACAGGCTGATGTTCGCCATGCCGTGTCGACAGCCGTGAAGTGCCTGGCGGAAGCGGATCAATCACTCCTGCTTGAGCTGTCCGGAGGACTGGATTCGTCGGTAGTGGCGGCGTGCCTCCGAGATACCTGTGCCCGCGTAGCCTGCTGCAATCTCGTCACTCCCGTGCCCGGAGCAGACGAGAAGAACTATGCATCGCTGATGGCCGATCTCCTGGGTGTTCAACTGGATGTCCGACGGCTTGGCTTTGACAGGACGCCGCTCGACTTTCAGCCACCAACGAACTCCGTTGCCCCGAGTACCTGGTTCCTACAGCACGCTGCAAACGAGCTGAGCGAGGCGATCGGCAATGATCTTGGCGTGGCCAGCTATTTCTCGGGCGGTGGCGGCGATACGGTCTTTTGCTTCATGCGGACGGCAGCGCCTGCGGCCGATGCTTTCAGCGAGTGCGGCTTGAAGGCTGGTCTTCGTGCTGTCCGAGATCTTGCCGAGCTGCACCAATGCACCTTCTGGAGGGCGGGCAGGTTGGCGATCAGAAAGCTTGTCGCCCCGCCGAAGCCTACGCGTAAGCCCGACCACTCGTTCCTCACCTCAGCGCTTGCAGACGAGAAGCTGGATGCCCACCCATGGTTCGCTGCCCCCAGCGGTACGTTGGCGGGAGACCGCGAACGCGTTTTCGACCTTGCCGGCACGCAGGTCTTCAGGGATGGCCTGGCACGCGGCGCAAAGCGGCATCTGCGCATGCCGCTACTCGCCCAGCCCGTCATGGAAGCATGCCTGAGGACACCCAGCTGGATGTGGATAGCCGGGGGAAGGAACCGCGCGGTCGTGCGAGACGCGTTTCGCGACGTGTTACCGCCGGGCATCCTGCACCGACGGAGCAAGGGTACCTTCATGAACTACTCCGGAGCGGTGTATCGCCAGAACAAGCCCCTGCTGAGGGATTACCTGCTCAAGGGAGAGCTTGAGGGAAAGGGCCTGCTTGACGTGGACGCACTGCGGCGCTTCTTCGACCAGGAGCTGGCCAGCCGTGATGATCGATTCATGCGGATATTCGATCTCTGCGCTGCAGAAAGCTGGGTTCGCCATCAGCACCAGTTGCAGGCTTGAATGGCATTGCCAGGGACTCCCGCAAAGCTAGCGCTCCGATGAAGCCGGTCCGGATGCCTCCGTGCATCCGGACCGGCTTCGGGTCAGTCCTGCACCGTCAGCCCCCGCCCCTTTCCTGCTTTTTCCCGCATTGCTCGCCAACGCGTGTACTGCTCCGCTTTGGCTGGGTCCGGATCCTCGTATCCCTGCAGCCAGAAGCGGAACCAGTCCAGATTGCGGTTGTAGACCGCCAGCTTGTGTCGCGGTTGGAACTTCTGGTGCGGTTCGTTGGGGAACACGTAAAGATCGGCCCGTTGCTCGCGAACGAGCGGAATCTCGTAGTCGAGCGCGTACATGTACTCCTGCTCGGCGTGCTGGAAGAGGATCGGCGCATGGATGCGGTCCAACTGGAACACCGGCGAGAGTGCCCGCCATCGCTGTGGTGTCTCGCCCGGGGCGCCCAGCCCCCAAAGCTCCCGCAGCCCTTTGCGGAAATCCTTGCCCTTGATGCTGCCGATCACGTAGTAGAACGGCGACAGGACCGGCGTGGCCACCGATGCCGCTGCCAGCAGATCGGAGTGGGCAATCGTCCACATGGTGACCTCCGCCCCGAAGCTCAGTCCGCCCATGCCCACTCGCGTGCGGTCGATCTCGCCCTTGCCGGCCAGCAGGTCGACCGCGCCTTTCGCAGCAGCCATCCCCTCCCCGTAGCGCTTGACCGCATCCATGGTGTACCCGGGCCGCCGGTTGATGCACAACGAGGAAATGCCCGCCTGCGCCAGCGAGGCCAGCGGCCACTCGTCCCCTACTCCGCCCCGGACGAAGCCGGGACAGCTGTAGTAGGTGATGAACAACGGCGCGGGACCGCGGCTTTTGCGTTGCGCCGGATAGAACTGGCCAGAGAACCACCGCCCCTGCCTGTCCTGCCATTGCAGAAGGCGCGCAGGCACCGCCGCGGCCATGTCCTGCGCAAGCCGGGCGTTGGGATCGAACAGCACATGCTGTTCGCCGCTTTCCAGATTCACGCTCTCCAGTCTTGGTGGGCGGTCCGCCGCAGCCGTCACACACACCAGCGTCCGGGGCGAAGTACCGCAGTTCCATGCCGGATCCCGTCCGCCGTTGACCAGCCCGGGGGAGCTGACGACATCCAGCACCTCGCCGGTTCTCACGTTCCACCGAAAGATCGACTGCGCCAGCCCCCGTCGGGAATCCGTGATGGTAAACAGCACCTCGTCGTGCTCCGGTCGCCACTGGATAGCGGTGATGGCCTTGGCCGTACACGCTGCCGCGGTGCACCGGACAGCCCGCCCGCCATTCGCGCGAAGCAAGGCGGACAGCAGGATGTCCGGACGCTGCTGCTGTCCCTTGCGGTCGCCCACCCGCGTAAGCCATGCCGTGCGCCCGGCTGCTGGGTCGACTGCAACCTTCCACGGATCGCCCACGACACCGGAAGCACTAGGCGCGGGGGCTGATGCTGCAGGTTTGGCCGGGCCTTTCGCCGCCCGCCTGGCCCCGGTGGCAAGGTTGATCTCGTACCACCGATCCGGCACGTCGGCCAGTAGCGGCAGACGATCGAACCACACTTTGCTGAAACGCTGCGTTGCCATGCGCCCGCCGACGAAGCCGGAGCGGAACAGCCCCTGCCCGATCGGCACGGACGCGTCGATGTGGATGCCTTCGTCGTACTCGGACCGCTCCGCATCGCGCACCTGCGCGCGCGTGGCGCCCACGCTGTACTTGAGTACGCGGCCGTCTTTCCCCAACGCGAAATCACGTACGTCCGCCGCGTCATGCGTTACAGGCTCCGCCCTCGAACCATCGGCGGCCGCACGCCACACGACGATCCTTCCGTCCACCAGCGCGCGGTAGTAGATCCAGCGGCTGTCGGGCGCCCACAAAACCTTTGGCGCCAGCGACTGCCCGGCCGAGTCGCGCAGCGGCACGCCGCCGTCAGCGACACGCTGGGGCAGCGGGTCACCGAGGCCCTGCACGTACCACACGGTGTCATAGGTGTTGCGTGCCACCGACGCCTGCTCGACCCGGTACGCCACGCTGCGGCCATCCGGCGACACGGTGGGGCTGGCGATATCCGCCACCTCCAGCAGCTGTCGCGGCGACACCTCCTGCGCACGACAGACAGACGCACAGCCTGCCGACAGGCCGCCTGCCATGAGCAGGGACCACACGATGCACTTCAACATGATCGGACTCCTCTCTCTGTCGCGCCGGATGCCCGCTGCTGCCGGCATCCGGCAGACATCACCAGTGCTTGGACACGGACAGGCTCACGAAGCGGCCGATCGGCGAGTAGTTGGTCGAGTCGTAGGGCGCCACATACAAAGGCGATGTCACCCGGTACAACGGCGGATCACGATCGAATGCGTTATCCACGGAAAGCGCGAACTCCATGCCCGACCAGGCGTCATCCCGCTCACCGGTGGCGTAACGCAGCGCCGCATCGAACGTGGTGAACGAGGCAGACTTCACCCGATCGACCCGATTCCTGACTCCGCCTCGATAGTTGGCGAACAGCGAGGCGCTCAACCCACCCCGCGTCCAAACCGCACCCGCGCGACCACTGAGCCTGGGTGGATTGAACAGAGTGCCGGAGAGGTCGAACGCTGGTGTGGCGGACACGGTCTGCTGCTGGCTGTCCAGCCAGCTTGCCGCGCCCCGCAGCGTCAACTCGCCCTGCCCCAGCGCGAACCGATAGGAACCGGACAGATCCACACCCTGTATCCGCTGGCGCGCCGTGTTGGCATACCGCGTGTAGATCAGCGCCGCGACCTTCGTGGGGTCGTACGGAGCGCCGACAAAGTTGTAGAACCTCGTTGCGCTGGCGATCACGTCCGCCTGAGCCTGCGGCGTGGGCGCGAGATCTACAAACGGGGCGTAGATGGCGTTGCTCAATGCCTGACTGGCGTTCGCGACCGGCTGGACGACGCGGTCGCGGTAGTCAATGCGGAACCAGCTGAGCTCCGCTTCCAGCCCACGCAGGGATTCGGGATGGAGCGCCAGCGATACCGATCGCGTATTGGCACGCTCCGGCTGCAGGTTCCGATTACCCCCGTCGAGCACCAGTACCGTGGCATCGGCGGGATAACCGGTGCCGCCAAAGCTCCCCGGGAGGAACAGGTACGCGTTCTGCGCATAGTTCTGCTCGAACAGCGTAGGCGCCTTGAACGACCGGCCCCAGGAGGCCTTCAGGGTCATATCCGGGCTCGGGCTGTACAGCACACCCAATTTGGGTGTCGTCACCCGGCCGAACGTGTTGTAGTCCTCCCCACGTACCGCCGCCGTCACATCCAGACGCTGGATACCTCCCACCTGCTGGTCTGGTCCCACCAGTGGCAGATTGAGCTCTGCATAGCCAAACCGCACGCCCTCGTGTCCTCGGAAGGTGTTGCCGGGAGCCACGCGGTCGACATTGCGGAAGGTGCTTTCCCGATACCCGACGCCGGCAGCGAGACGGGCATCGCCGGCAGGCAGGCGGAACAAGGGGCCCTCGGTGCCCAGCTCGTAGCTTCGGCTTTCGTTGCAGTAGCAGGTGTCGGTGATGATCGCTGCGCCACTGGCGATCACCGTCTGGCGCCGGTGTTCCTGATGGTCGCTTCGGCCGAACGTGGCTCCAAGGGTCAGTGACCAGTCGCCCGGAAGCCACGCCTCCAGGGTGGGCGATACCAGCCGGGTGACCGTATCCGGCGTGGCCCGGGTGCTTGTGCCGTTGTAGTTGTACATGTGCTGCTGTTGGCGTGCGGTACGCAACGCATCCAGCCGCAGTTCGGCTGCATCGCCCAGCGACTGGTGCACGCTCAGCAGACCGCTGTGCAGCTCGCTCCCCGGATACAGCGTGGACGGATCGACCAGCTGTGCGGTGTAGCCGCGCTGGCTGCTGTAGATGGGATCGACCGAACTGTCCTTGTACGTGGCGATCACTCCGCCGCTGTTCCAGGTCGTGCCCGCCGTGATGTCGTAATCGCGACTCATGAGCCCTCCCTGCATCGCCTTGCCGAACCGCGTACCCACGGTCACGCCATCGAAATCGCGCCGGAGAATCACATTGCCAACGCCACCCACCGCGTCGGATCCATAGATGGCCGAAGCCCCGTCCGGCACGATCTCGATGCGCTCTACCGCCTCCACCGGGATGGCGCTGATATCCACCGCCTGCGTAAACCCGCCGTAGGCCATGCGGCGACCGTTGAGCAGCGTGAGCGTGGCGTCGGCACCCAGGCCCCGAAGGTTCAGGCTGGAGCCGCCTGTCAGATTCTGGTTTGCGTTGCCCGCACCGGCGAGGTTGCCGCTGAGCACGCCCGGGTTCTGTCCCCCGGAAAAGTTCTGCGGCACGCTGCGGATCACCTCGCCCAGATCGGTGAAGCCTTCCTGCTGTATCTGCTCGCTGCCGATGGTGATCACCGGCGAAGGTGTGGTGCCGCCGCGGATGCGGGTACCGGTCACCGTGATGGTCTGCAGATTGGTGATGGCTGGCTTCGCGGGTGCTGTCTTCTCCCTCTTCGAACGCGGGCTGGAGCTTGCGTGGGTGGTTGTCGCCCTGCCCGGCTCTGCCGAGTCTGCGCTGGCGTCCTGGGCCGCAGCCCGTTCGCTGGTGCCGGTAGCGGCCACCAGCAAGGCGATGGAAATGGCGTTACGTAGCGTGCGTATCTTCATCGTGCGTCCTTTGCTTCTCCTGGATGACTGCTGCCCGCAGGCACTCGAATGCGCCGAACGGCGCAACTAGTTCGGACGTGGCTTGCCCTGCTCTTCTTCCTCAAGCACGGGCGAGCTTCCGTTAGTGATCTCCTAAGGCGGTGCCCACTTCGCCGCCCTCACCGCTCTGTCGCGTTCCAATTCGGATTTGCATTCCCCTGGGCCGAGCGCCGGATTTCCACCAGCCGTACAAGAACAGCCATCGCTGGCAGGTGCACCGCGCCACGCTGAGCCCCTTACCCGGCTCGTCTGGCAAGTGAGTCGCCTAGATGGCGATGGCCACCAAACCAAATGCGCAAATTACATTTGCATAGCAAATGATATTTGTCAAACGGCTTGGGGCGGTTTGCCAGAATGATCCGTAGCCTCACCGCGGCCATCGTTTTCATGCCTCGCTCCGCGCCCTACCACGATTTCGCCAATCGCCTGTCGGACATCTGCGACAAGGCAGGTGTGCCCGACGGCCGGCAACGTGTGACAGCGGTGGCTAACCAGTTCGGCGTGGCCCGCGAGACCGTCAGGCTGTGGTTTGCTGGAGAAGTGCTGCCCGCGCTTCCCCGTCTAATCGAGATAGCTGAGGCGTACCACTGCAGCCTGGATTGGCTGGCAATGGGGCGAGAAACACGGGCCAAGATCGACAAGCACACGCCTGTATATGACGCGCTGTCATCGCAGGAGCGCAGCGTGGTGTCAGCCATGCGAGGACTAAGTGAGAGGCGGCGAGCCGGTCTAGTCGCCTTGCTTCGCGAACAATGATTAGCAAGGCAGCCGCGAACTAACTTCGCGACGGTAGAGGTGGGTAAGGTCCCACTTGGCATTGCATCAACAGTGCGATGCGCCCTATCACTGCAGTCGGTGGGAACCTGGAAGACTGATCGCGTGGCGAACCACCGGCTCATGCGCCGTCGCCCATCGCTCGACCGCATACTGTGCGCGCTCAATCGTGCGGAAGGTCGCTTCCAACCGTAGCTCCCACCCCCGATGGCGAACGATGGCGCGCCAGCCACTACGGGGCACTTCTACACGGCACAACGTGGCGAAGATGGGTCCTAGTGGCTCAAGGCTTGCAAAGAGCGGCCAGTCGGCTCCTTGATACGCCTCTCGCCAGTAAACCCTCGCCATGTGCCATCGCCTTCCCCCAGAGCAGCGAAGGTTAGGCACGCTTAGTCTCATCGAGAGACACAGCGGGCAGGATGGCGATGACGCAAAAAAAAAGCGCCCCAGGCGGGGCGCGATTCATAGCTCAAGGGGGCGGGAGCTATCCAGTAGTGCCCCGACGTCGGTTCCGCCTGACTTTCCGTGCCGGCTGGCTTACGCCTGACAGCTTGGTCGGTTTGGGCCGGACATCAAGGCCAGTCCAGACTGCATCACCTCACGCCCTGAAGCTGTAGGTGCATGCCGCACATGGGCGTGAGCGACCAGCCAACTCCCCCTCCGGGGCTCACCTGCCGTCAGCCCATTGTCACGAGACAGCGAACAGGGGACTGGCTCACTCTGCCCCAATTTTGACGGCACGGCCTATCCACGTCACCGCGGAATGCGGCAGCTCGCGAAAACTGCGCTCTGCCCCCCTGCCTTCCCCCTCGAAAGGCAGGGAAGCGGTCGAACTGGCCACGCTAGAATGGGTGGCTTGGTTCAACCACCACCGCCTGCTCGGATCGATCGGCTATATCCCGCCGGCAGAGGCCGAGGCAAACTACTATCGGCAACTCGCCAGTCAGGCAGCTACCGCGGGGACCTGACTTAAACCAGACAGCCTCCACGGAGCCCGCGGCTGTTCAATGGGTTGACGAACTGGAATCGATTGAGGCCGGAGACGGTCTCGCCGAGTTGCCTCGGAGGGCCTGATCAGCCACCGCCGGAGGGGCGCTTATGGACATAGTCAGCAAGCAAAGGCGCAGCGAGATGATGTCCCGAGTTCGCGGGAAGGACACGCGGCCAGAGATGGCCGTACGCCGAACTGCTCACTCCATGGGGTTGCGCTTCCGCCTTCATCGGAAGGATCTTCCGGGGGCGCCTGACCTCGTGTTCCCTCGGCGGCATATCGCTTTGTTCGTGCACGGCTGCTTCTGGCACCGCCATGCGGGTTGCCGTCTGGCGGCCGATCCAAAGACGCGGCCGGATTTCTGGGTAAAAAAGTTCCAGGCGAACGTCGAGCGTGACCGCCGAGCAATCGAGAAGCTCGAGCAGATGGGGTGGCGGACGGTGGTTGTCTGGGAGTGTGAGACTCGAGATACCGAGACTCTTAGAAACCTCCTGGTCAACCGCCTAAGGGGTCCTGGATGATGCTTTACGGCGAAGGACCTGGTAGCCTGGTCGCGACTTTCAGGAGAACAAGAGAATGAGAGGACTGGACATCTTCTGCGGAGCTGGTGGTAGCAGTGCGGGGGCTCGTGCAGCGGGCGTCGAGCTCGTAGGGGCAATCGACATGTGCCCAGTTGCCACCGAAACCTACCGGGACAACTTTCCTGACGCCCACGTCGAGACATGCCGTCTCGAAGACATAAGCCCATCCTCGGTTCGCAAAAAATTGGGGAGCATCGACATTCTGCTCGCTTCTCCCGAGTGCACGAACCATACGCCGGCGAAAGGAAGCGCCCCCCGCTCGGAGGCGAGCAGGGCAACGGCAATGCATGCCGTGGAATATGCCCGCGAGTTCAAGCCGAGATGGATCGTTCTCGAAAACGTAGTGCACATGCGGCCCTGGTCTCGTTTCGGAGAGCTGAAATTGGAACTTCAGCGGCTTGGCTACCAGCTCGAAGAACAGGTGCTTGACGCATCGGATCTGGGCGTGCCGCAGAGCCGCAAGCGACTGTTCCTTGTCGGTGACTTGAAGCAGAAGCCGGGTGTAGTGGATCGCAAGAGACCCGGCCCTCGGAAGTCAGTCGCCTCGATCCTCGACAAGCGGGGGGTGTGGCCGACAACCCCTCTCTGGCGAGATGGACGTGCTAAGGACACATTGGAGCGGGCTCAACGAGCCATGGCAGAGCTTGGTGATGATGCATCCTTTCTGCTTGTCTACTACGGGACTGACGGAGGAGGGGGCTGGCAGAGTCTCGATCGCCCCTTGCGCACGATCACGACTGTCGACCGTTTTGCTCTTGTTGAACCCTCGCCGGAAGGGCACCGTATGCGCATGCTGCAGGTACCCGAACTTCGTCGTGCGATGGGATTCGACAATAGATACAAGATGGATTGCGGATCGCGCCGTGACAAGGTGCGACTGCTTGGGAATGGGGTTTGTCCGCCCGTCATGACTGAGGTGGTGCGGGCTCTCACAACTGCCGGCTAGCGTGCCGTCAGGGGAGACGAGGAGGCGCGTGTGGACCGCAAGGCGTTGGAGGCGGAAGGGTTCGATCTCGCGCGGCTCAGCGATACGCAGCTCTTGCGCTTGCGGTCGATGATAGATCGGGAGGGCGCGAGGAGAGGCCTCGCGCTAACCGTTGGCGAGATCGGGGAAAGACTGGTCATAGAGACATTCAGGGACAGGCCGGACCTGCCTATTCTGATGCCTGCCCCGCGAGGGACAAAAAACGTTGACGCCCTGTCTCGCGACGGTGACAGATATTCGATCAAGACACTCGTGCGCGCCAGGAAAACGGGAACTGTCTATCCCGACGACGATCCGGAGCGGCAGCTGTTCGAATACTTGGTGATCGTGGTGCTTTCCGAAGAGCTCAATCTGGTGCAAATGGTCGTGCTCGATTGGCGCCAGTTCTGTGATGTCCGCAGCTGGGATCGGCGTATGCAAGCTTGGTACGTAGCCAGGTCGAGGCGAGTGTTCGACAAGGGGCGTTGCCTTTTCCCCGTCGAGCCAGTCGGAGACGCTTGATATGCTGCTGAAGAGACTTGCTTCTGGGTCAGGAGTGACCCCCTTGTAGAAAGGTCCAGCCAGGAGTTCGCTTGACCAACTTAGACATCAGGCACCGGATAGAAGCACGTATTAGTCAGGGCGAGTTCCTGGCAAACATGTTGCTTCTTGTGCATAAGGACTCGGGCAACGTCCAGGCAGACTTCGTGGAGCGACTATGCTCCATCGCGACAACTGTGCGCGCTCTACTGGAAGGCAACGGCCTTCTGCAAAAAATCCTATATCAACCCAGCACTTATTGGCCCGAGCAACGCGGCAAGTCATACGCGTTTGTCGATGGCGGTGTCGCAAGCGTAGACCTCCCCTCTGCAGGCCCTATCGGGATAAGGGTGGGGTCGTACCTTGTACGCCCAGGGGACGAATCGGATAGTCGGGAAAGATTCAAGATCGAGCTCTCGTTGGTAGATGACCTCTACAGTCCCAACGGGGCGCTCTACGATGATGATTTCCTCGATCTGGCCAAATTGCGCGATGCCGCCCGCATTGTCAGTGAGCTGTCGGCGGGCCTGAGCCTTGCCAGGCAAGTTGACGGAGACGGTCCGCCAGACGCTGTGGTACTTCATGGCCCGCTCGTAAACCCGGTTGCGCCTTATGGCCTTGATGGCTTTCCTCCTTTTGGTCTGGGCGCATGCCGCCAGTTCGTTGGCGACAACGACTGGCACGGTGACGACCGGGATAGGCAGTTCGTCTCTCTCTATGCGCTGCTCCTAGAAAAGCTGCGAGAGACTGGGACGCCCGTGGTTGGCGCCGTAGAGCGGTCAGTGGGAAGGGATCCGATCTTCATCCGTACTGCATTGGATGGTCTTCTCAAGGCTAGAGAGGCAGAGACTCTCCTTGAGCAGATCCGGTCCTACGGTCTAAACGACGCAGCGCTACTTGATGTCGTGCTGGTCGAAGGCGAGTACGTGACTCCCCTGGCGGTAGGCCGCCAGGGCGCGAGAAACAAGTGGCCGAGATTCTGGGAAGAGAAGATCGGACGATACCCAAAGGCCCTTACGACATACCTGAAGCCATCTGCTCTGGTTCAACCCTTCCGGGTGGAGGCGTTCGAAGACGTACGAAACCTGGACTCCGTACTGGCCCTGATTCTGCATACGAGCAGGCTACTTCCCTCCTACGGATTTCCGGTAGGCCTCGATATCGTCGACAAGTTTGCCAAGGTCCCTGCTTGGCTAAGCCGCGGCGTAAAGGGACAACACCAAGTCGTCTTGCTCAAACAGGCCTTGGCCAGTGGAGATCCACGCGCTGTTTCTTTCGCCAAGCGCGTAGTGGCTGCGAAGGGGCGTGACTGGCTGTTCCGCCCAGAGGCATAGGAAAACCAAGGAAAGACACGATGACCAGTCAAGAGAATTCGGCCCTGCAATGGCCAAGAATCGGTACCGTTGTCGGCGAGGCGTCCACCGGGAGTTATAGCTTCATCCTGCGCAGCCTAGAGGGAAAGCTGGGTGACATCGTTGCGACAAAGGTAGAGGTACCTGTGTCGTCAGCAGGGGGGCGCGCGGTCGCAACCGTCTGGGGCCGGATCACCTCCATCGAAAGGTTCAACCCATTCTTTCCGGCCGAGGCAGCGCAAGAGCTTGCAAACGAAAACATAAGGCTGATCGACACGGTCCTGTCTGGGAGCCGGGACCATCTTGAGGCCAAGGTATTAGTGCTAGGTGTCACCCTTGGGGATGAGAGCGCGGCCGACCTCTCACCACTGACCTACCCAGTCAAACCGTCAGCGGAGGTGCTGTACCCGCCGGCGGAGGCTGTGCGTCGATTGCTCACTGGAGACGACGGAAAGCCTTCGGCGAGCGCAAAGCTCCATGTAGGGAGCCTGATAGCCCGGGACGATGTCGGAGTACACCTGGGCGCCAAGGATATCGTTTCCCGGCATCTGGCCATTCTTGCGATGACCGGGGGAGGCAAGACCGTAGCTGCTCGGCGAATCATTCGCGAATTGATGGACCTGTCCTATCCGCTAGTGGTTTTCGATCCTCACGGCGACTATCTCGGCCTCTATGAGAAGCGGGAACTCTTCAAGGCCAACCATATCCGGGTGCTCTATCCGGTCATCCGCGTCCGCCAAGACAACCTCGACGTAATCTCCGACCTCATCGACAAGATGGGTAAGCAGCTGACTGATGCCCAGCAGCAGTTCTATCTCTACCTGCTAAACAGCGCTCAGGTGAAGGACGGAGAGACCGCTGCGTCCTTCATTTCCAAGATGATCGACCACGCCGAAAACGTGGCCATGAAGAAGCGCCACAAGGGGAAGGATGGGGCGGAGCTGGCTGATGAGCTTTCTGACACGCGCCCAGCAACGATCAACGCCGTAAAAAGGTCGCTTCAATTCGTCAGGAGCAACCTCGAACAGATGGAAGCGAACAATGGACGTCTCCGAAGCTTGAAGAGATTCGAAGGATACGAATTTGCAGAGATGCCTGATCCCTGGGATGCGCCGGACGATATAGTGGCCCCCGGGCTGGTGTCCATCCTTTACCTTGCCGGCTACGACCATCTCAATCAGTCGGCCATCGTAAGCATGGTGCTGGAGGCGCTATTTGCCCACCGGTCTACCCTGCAGGACCTGATTCCTCCTTTCCAGGCAGTAGTCGAGGAGGCACACAACTTCATCCCTAGCCGGCAGGAAGGTATCGGTGAGACACCGTCGCTAGCCACGATCCGAAAAGTCATTACGGAAGGGCGGAAGTTCGGGACCGGTCTCATCCTGATCTCGCAGCGCCCGTCCAGGTTGGACGAGACTACGCTGGCCCAATGCAACAGCTTCCTCGTCCTCAGGTTGGTCAATCCCAAGGACAAGAGCTTCGTCCGGTCGGTCATGGAAAACCTGTCTGAATCGGACGCGAACATCTTGCAGGCGTTTGGGCGCGGCCAGGGCATTGTCTCTGGCCAGGCTGTTCCGTTCCCGCTGCTCGTAAAGGTCAAATTTGACGAGGACCTCGTCAGCGAGGCACTTGGCGATGAGAACTTTATCGAGGTCGCCAAGTCATGGGTTCCGAAGACCAGGAAGGCGGCAAACAGCGAGATCGTCCAGAAGGGGTTGGCGCAAGCTGGTCAGGGCAGTCAGAAAGCCACTAAAGCCAAGGAAACCGGCGGGAGCAGAAGAGGTAGGCGTGGAGGCATAAAGCCCGACTTCTGAAGGGCAGCAAGCCTTTCAGAAGACGCCAGCTTGGCGTGCCGCCTCGATAACCCGGACACCTCGCGTTGCCTGCTTGATAGAAGGGGCTTTGAGCCACCCATTTATGGCGTAGCCACTAAGTGTGTGTGCCACTTTTTTGTCGTAGTCGTCGATATCTGGGGCTGTGGTCGCCCAGGCTACGATCCGGGCCCACGTCGCTGCGTCTAGCGAGCTGCATTGGTCGACAGAGCTCGCTTGTGCTTCGAGCGGATTGATCTCGCTTCGAATGCCTGCGCCAGCCGCCTCAAGCTCGGGAGGTAGCACTGCAGGCACGGGCAGGTTCAAAGAGCGTATTTCTGCCCAACAGTCATCCTTCTTGCACCATTCAGTGACATTTCTGGCGCCGGCACTCTGAACGAGCTCTGCATGCACCATTGGTGCCCATTCCGAGAGTAGGTTTTCCAACTCATCAGAAATGGCTTGGTGCTTCCAGACCAAGCCGAACTCGAAAGCGTCGCCAAACTTCTCCGAGAGCGAGGCGACAGTGTAGGTAACGACGTTAGCACCATATGACTGCAGGCGAGCGCGCTTTACGACCACTTGCGCCGCTCTGAACAGGATCGCTTTCGCAATCGCCTCCTGGAAGAAGACCTTATCGGGCGCCCAGTTCTCCCCCATGCGCTCTCTCAAGCTGAACATGAAGGCGGAATAGTTCTTCTGCGCCCCTCGGCTGACAATCTGCGGCTGCCCCCACCAAGTCATGAGGTACTTGGCGAGGTCGGTCTTGCCAAAATGCTGGCTTCTTGGGCAGGTCCGGTCGAACTCGCGGCGTCTTGCTGGTGTTGATCCTTCCCTGTTGCGCGCCATCTGGAACGACCCACGCGCCCTCTCATAGAACCAGCGGGACTCTTCGCCTGGGGGCCAGACGCTCGTGGCCAGAGACTCAAATTGCTGGTGAAACTTGTCGCTCGCCGACAGATCGGCCACTTGAATGGGATTCTGCGTGTTCGCAAATCTCGCAATCAATGGCACGAACTCTTCGAGCCTTTCTGGCTCGACAAGCGTCAGTTTCATAGAAACTGCGACCTCATCGAGAGGAAGCTTGTCCTGCTTCCTGGCGCGATGGATCGACGCGGTGGTCTGGGCTCCGTTGACTATCTGTAGGCCTCTAATCCGTTTGATTACCGTCTCGCCATGGAGCGTCGCGACCTCGATCTCGTCTGCGGTGGCGGTTAGTCCATTGTTATAGGCAAGGAACCGTCCGGGAGCTTCTCTTATGGTCTTCTGGATCCCCTTGTTCACCGCACCTCGAGCCTGCAGGAACGACCTTACGTTGAATTCGAACAGCCTCGGGCCGTACTGGTCGAACAGCTCGTAAATGAGGTTCCCCGGGAGTACCGCCAAGTACGTCTCGTATTCCGCAGGTCGTGGTTTCATCTCGATGCATGGCAGGGGGCGCCCCGTAAGAAGACTGAAGTCGATCTCTATGCGATCCCGCGAAACTTGTTCCCCGGAGGCTCGATAAAGCCGCTCAAGATCCCAGACCTCGGTCACGGCTGGACGTCCCGCCACGGAGATCTCCGCTACGTCCCTGTCCCGAACACGACCGTTGGTCAGTACGTTGATCCGGAGTTCCTCTATACGAGGCAACTCATTCTGTATCCGGATCGCTGCCTCCAGCGCTGCACCGTTGGCAGCGAAGCGCGAGTGGTCCCCCTTCACCGCGTAATCGAAGAAGCGAGCTGCCCATCCTGACAGCCGACTTAGTTCGCGACGGGAGATGGCCCCTGCCTGGGTTTCGTCAGGGGCGGTGAAGAGCTCAAGGCGGACTGAATCCTCGGGGAGAGAGTAGCCGATAATGCGGCAGGGTCGGTGACCTTCATTGTCCTGGTGTGGGCATAGATCATGGTCGGTAACGACCCCGGCTTCCTCGAGATAACCGAGCATCGCTTCCACCAAGGCTGTCGCCCAGCCCAGCGGCGAGCCTGGGGGAAGCTCGGAGGCGCGATCCTCGGCCTCGGCGACAAGAGAATTCCCAAATTCTTCCAGCAAGCGTTCTTCAAGCAACTTCTTCCCCCCCCTGCCCTGGATCCCTTGTCCCAGACTCCTGGCTATTGACTGACTTGATAGCCGGTCGGTGTGCGGAGCCTCCTTGCGGCCGTTGACGTCATCCTAACCTTCAACGAGCCCAGCGCGCCAAGAATTCTGGCCTACTTGCGCTAGTGCAGGGCCTGCGCTCGGTAAGAATCAAGCGACCTAGATAACGGCTTAGGATATTACGCCCGTGGCGACATCCGCTCACTGCTGCGGCGGTTTGCCGACGTTGACGTGGTGAGCGGCGTCAGCACGCCGTTGACGCAGAGCAGCACGGACTGGTCGCTGTTCCAGACGCCAGGGATGCAGAACATGCAGGCGCCTACGCCATTGATGCAGTCGGCGGATATGCAAACGGCACAGCCATCACTCCAGCGCCGAACTGCAAAACCGAGAGGCCCGAGCCTTCGGGTCCTCTCGTGCGTCAACCTTACGGGCAGCTAGTCGAGATGTTCCGTCCGCTTAGGCGGCTGCTGCCAGGCGCTCGATCTTCTCGACAGCCTTGCCCAGGGCCCGGTGCGCTTCTTCCAGGTCGTAGTCGGCCTGCAGCCCCAGCCAAAAGCGCTCGCTGGTGCCCAACGCTACGGCCAGGCGTACAGCGGTGTCCGCCGAGATGCCGCGCTTACCCAGCACGATCTCGTTGATCCGCCGCGGCGGCACACTGGCAGCACGCGCCAGCGCGTTCTGGCTGATGCCAAGGGGCGTGAGGAACTCCTCAAGCAGCGCCTCGCCAGGATGTATGTTGGGCAAAGTCTTCAATGGTGCATTGCTCAATAGCCAGTAGTAATCGGGCGGCGACCGCCCTTGCCCCCTTCGGATAGAACGGTTCAATCACCGCACACAGTTCGGAGCACGGCACCACCTTGTCCATCTCGGCAAGGAACACATCGCGCCGCGTCGGCTTGCGATGGGTCTCGAATCCATCATCAGCTTCGGTGGCAAAGGTCAGCTGCCCGGACATCTCCTACACCCTGTGGCGGGGCGATACTTCGACCGCGGGATACAAAATCAGGGTTTCCCTAAGCGCACACCTCGGAAATGTTCACTGTGCCCCCTGCTTCCCTTGACGCACACCGTGAATTGTGAGGCAATGATTTTGCGATCGGATGGATCGCATTTATGGATGAAATCAGCATGATGCTCAACAAAACACTCATTCTCGGACTCATCGCACTCTCCGCGCTTACCGGTAGCGCGATCGCTGTAAGTGCCCCGTCTTACGACATCGATACCGTCTATTTCTCGGACGCAGCCAAAACCAACATGGTTGGGGAGTCCGAGCTGTACTGTACCGGCAAGCATGATCACTGGGGCCAGACCACACAGTATTACACTGTCGAAAAGTTCGCCTGCGGTGGTGCCGGCCCCTGCTCGCCCATTGGTTGCATGAGCGCTTCGATCAAGAGTTCAGGTGCGCTGAAGCAATCGCACCTCGAATAATCAGCCCTCGCAGCCTATAAAGAGAGCCGCCTCGAGGCGGCTCTCTTTCTTTTCAAAAAAGCCCGTGGTCAATTAGCTCCCCCTCCGAACCGGTCAAAGTACGCCCGCCGATAGATCGTGCCGGTCCGTTGCAGCACCCTAAACCGCCTCGGCTTGACCCTCCGACATCGAGTCTCCGGCAGCAATCATATTGGTCGTAAGCAAGCTGGTGGGCTCCGGGGTGGTGGCGAGGTCCGCGATCACATAACCAGGAACAGTAAGTGGTAATCGAGAGTAGAGGGATGGCCAATTAAGGCATGCAGACAACCACCCTGACGACACGGATTAATTAGCCACGCCCCTTAAATCGCGACCCCCTAAATTGGTTCCGTAAGCTCTCTACGCGAATCTATCCAATATGTCTTTTTGTGTACCTCCCATTTTAGCTACCAGGGCCTGTAGCGCCAAGACAGACTCGCTTAGCGGATCATAGATCTTCTTTTGCCTGTAACTTTTTTCTGCTTCAATCCTAGCCACATCCGCATCGTATGCTGGCTTAAGCCGTTCTACTGCGTCATTTGGCCTGAGACTATGGCCAAGCATCCAGCCCGTGTCCGCACAAAGTACTCCCCCTTTGTATCGACCTCTGTGGAGTTCATAGGACGCTCGACTGTAGTTTGAAAAACCGAAAACTTGGCGCCCACCTGGATCACCCAAATTCTCCTTCTTCACCATATATTGGATGTTTAATTCTGAAATGAATTCATCCTCCATAGCGTGTATCCGCTGAATTACACTCTGCAGAAGACCGGCACCCTCCAGCAAAACATTTATGAAGTTTTCAACCTCATTTTCTTCCTTTAGTTCAAATACTTTGATAGCCCAAAATGTGGAATAAACTGCAACAAAACGAGATATAGCTACAAACTCCCTCCAAGGATAGTTCCCATCATCATGAATGGCACGTTGTATCTCGGAAGAGCACCTATTCAGAAGCTGCTGGGTATTCTCCTCAGACAAATCAATTCGATTATTCGACAGCTTATACTGAGAAAGTGCCTTCACCGCCGTATCAACATCCACGATGATCGAACTGTCCTCGATCGCCCGGAGCTCTTGATGAACATATTGCTCGATTTCAGCGACAGCGCGAGCAACATCCTCCTTCGTCGCAAGATCGGAACAAATGGCATGAATTAGTTGCTTGGCAATCTCTTTACCTGCTGCTTGGCCAGCAGCGGATGCGAAAGCCACCAAAAGATCGTCTACACCGAACACGCCAACCTCCTTCACCCAAGTGAGTCGAAACAGAGGTAACCATTCCGCTGCCGTGGGCAACGCGTACGTAGATGCTCTTACATGTTGATAGCAGAGAGTATCTACCCATCTAGCCGTCGACCGCCAGCGCCTCCCAAGTGGGACCGCTGTTCAAGCGTTCGTGTGAATCTTGGCTTGCGTGAAAACCCGCTGACACGCCTCACTCCGTCCTCATGCACCAGCTCTTGCCACGGATTTCCGCAGCTACAACCTCCCCGGCGCGCTGGCGCTGGCTGCGCGCAAGGAAGGGCTGGAGCGGATCGACCAGGTGCTATTGAGCAAGGATGCCTCGCGCGCCATTGCCGTGCAGGGCGACATCCGTTCGCCGCTGCGGCGGTTCGCCGATGTGGATGTGGTGAGCGGCATCAACACGCCGCTGGCGCAGAGCAGCACGGACTGGTCGCTGTTTCAGGTGCCGGAGAAGCAGAACGTGCAGGCGCCTACGCCGTTGATGCAGTCGGCAGATGTGCAGGTAGCGCAGCCATCGATGCAGCGGTGAACGAAAAAGGCCCGGCGTTGCCGGGTCTTTTTGTAGGAGCCAATGCGTTTCTCTGCAGCCGTTGAGCGGGGTGAGGTTTTCCGCTTCGATTGCCTCCCCCTCACCCTGCCCTCTCCCCCGCGAGCGGGGGAGAGGGTTCAAGCTCGCTAGGTTCAAGCTCACCAAGGTTCAAGCTCACCAAGGTTGAAGCTCGCGACGATGTAGGTCTTACATGTTGCGGCGGTACTCGCCGCCTACGTCGTATAGCGCGTGGCTGATCTGGCCGAGGCTGTGGGTCTTCACTGCCTCCATCAGCGCGTTGAACACGTTCTTGCGCTCGCGGGCGGTGTTCTGCAGGTAGCGTAGGCCGTGGCCGTCGTGCTTTTCGCCGGCCGCGGTGGCGTCTTCGGCCACGTGGGTGAGATCAGTCTCGCCCTGCGGGGCCAGGCCGTTGCGGGCGGCTTGCCAGGCTTTGACGTTGGCGATCTGCTGGCCCTTCTCTTCCTCGGTGGAGCGAATCAGCTCGATCTCGGTGGCGATCTCGCCGCCGTGGTCCTTGGGCAGGAAGGTGTTGACGCCGATCAGCGGTAGCGAGCCATCGTGCTTCTTGTGCTCGTAGTACAGGCTCTCTTCCTGGATCTTTCCGCGCTGGTACATGGTGTCCATGGCGCCGAGCACGCCGCCGCGCTCGCTGATGGCCTCGAACTCCTTGTACACCGCCTCTTCCACCAGGTCGGTGAGCTCCTCGACGATGAAGCTGCCCTGCCACGGGTTCTCGTTGAAATTGAGGCCCAACTCCTTGTTGATGATCATCTGGATCGCCACGGCGCGGCGCACGCTTTCCTCGGTCGGCGTGGTGATCGCTTCGTCGTAGGCATTGGTGTGCAGGGAGTTGCAGTTGTCGAACAGCGCGTACAGCGCCTGCAGCGTGGTGCGGATGTCGTTGAACTGGATCTCCTGCGCGTGCAGGGATCGGCCGCTCGTCTGGATGTGGTACTTCATCATCTGGCTGCGCGGGCTGGCGCCGTAGCGCTCGCGCATGGCGCGGGCCCAGATGCGGCGGGCGACGCGGCCGATCACGGTGTACTCCGGGTCCATGCCATTGGAGAAGAAGAACGACAGGTTGGGCGCGAAGTCGTCGATGTTCATCCCGCGCGCGAGGTAGTACTCGACGATGGTGAAGCCGTTGGACAGCGTAAAGGCGAGCTGGCTGATCGGGTTCGCGCCGGCTTCGGCAATGTGGTAGCCGGAGATCGACACCGAGTAGAAGTTGCGCACCTTGTGGTCGACGAAGTACTGCTGGATGTCGCCCATCATGCGCAGCGCGAACTCGGTGGAGAAGATGCAGGTGTTCTGCGCCTGGTCTTCTTTCAGGATGTCCGCCTGCACGGTGCCGCGCACGCTGGCCAGGGTCTCAGCCTTGATCTTCGCGTAGGTCTCGGCATCCACCAGTTGGTTGCCGGTGACGCCGAGCAGGCCGAGGCCGAGGCCGTCGTTGCCGGCGGGGAGTTCACCCGAGTAGCGCGGGCGCTCGCGGCCTTCGAACAGCTTGGCGATGGTCTTTTCCGCCTCGGCCCAGCGCGCGGCGTCGGCCTTGAGGTACTTCTCCACGTTCTGGTCGATCGCGGTGTTCATGAACATGGCGAGGATGATCGGCGCCGGGCCGTTGATGGTCATGGAGACCGAGCTGGTGGGCGCGGACAGGTCGAAGCCGGAGTACAGCTTCTTCATGTCATCCAGCGTGGCGATGTTGACGCCGGAGTTGCCGATCTTGCCGTAGATGTCCGGGCGCGGGGCCGGATCTTCGCCGTAGAGGGTGACCGAGTCGAACGCGGTGGACAGGCGCGTGGCCGCGCCACCCTGGCTCAGGTAATGGAAGCGGCGGTTGGTGCGCTCGGGCGTGCCCTCGCCCGCGAACATGCGGGTGGGGTCTTCGCCGCTGCGGCGGTACGGATACACGCCGCCGGTGTACGGGTAGTGGCCGGGCAGGTTTTCCTTGCCTAGGAACAGCAGCTGGTCGCCCCAGTCGCGGGTCTTGGGCGGCGCCACCTTGGGAATCTTCTGGTGGCTGAGCGACTCGCGGTAGTTCTCCACGCGGATGGTCTTGCCGCGTACCTGGTACTCGTTGACCTCGGCGGTGACCGACTCGCGCAGGGCTGGCCAGTTGCGCAGGAGTTCGAGGGATTCCTTGGTCAGTTCGCCGAGGGCGGCGTTGTAGCGCTGGCGCAGCAGGAGCAGGGAGCGATCCACTCCCCTCTCCCCGTGGGAGAGGGGCTGGGGGTGAGGGTTCGGGGCTTGCGTGAAGGCGTTCCCTGCGGGCGTACCCTCACCCTCGGTCCCTCTCCCGGCGGGAGAGGGATGCAAGGCATCGCTGGCGTAGAGATCGAGCGGCTTGGGCAGCTTGTCGTCGCCCAGCTCCTTCAGCGCCTCGTAGCAGTGCTGCGCCTTGCTGGCCTGCTCGGCCTGTTTGGCGATGGAGGCGTTGATGCCGCGGCCCTGCTCGGCGATCTCGGCGAGGTAGCGCACGCGGTTGCCGGGAATCAGCACGGTGGCGCGCGGTTCCTTCAGGCTGGTGTCCAGGTGCGGCGTCCACTTGGCCGGCTCCAGCGCGAGCTTGCTGCTCAGCAGCCGGCACAGGTTGGTGAACATCCAGGTGACGCCCGGATCGTTGAACTGGCTGGCGATGGTCGGGTAGACCGGCACGTCTTCGTCCTTCATGGCGAAGGCGGTGCGGTTGCGCTTCCACTGCTTGCGCACGTCGCGCAGGGCGTCTTCGGCGCCGCGCTTGTCGTACTTGTTGAGCACGATGAGCTCGGCGAAGTCGATCATGTCGATCTTCTCCAGCTGGCTGGCCGCGCCGTATTCGCTGGTCATCACATAGACCGGGAAGTCGACCAGGTCGACGATCTCCGAGTCGCTCTGGCCGATGCCGGCGGTCTCGACGATCACCAGGTCGTAGGGCTGGCTCTTGAGGAAGTCGATGCAGTCGTGCAGCACGGTGTTGGTGGCCGCGTGCTGGCGGCGGGTGGCCATGGAGCGCATGTAGACGCGATGGCTACGCAGCGAGTTCATGCGGATGCGGTCGCCGAGCAGCGCGCCGCCGGAGCGGCGACGGGTGGGGTCCACCGCCAGCACGGCGATGCGCATCTGCGGGAAGGCCTGCAGGAAGCGCAGCAGCAGCTCGTCCACCACGCTCGACTTGCCGGCGCCGCCGGTGCCGGTGAGGCCGAGCACGGGCGTGTGCTTGCCGGCCAGCTGCCACTCCTTGCGCAGGCGATGAAGGTCGGCATCGGACAGGCCGCCCTCCTCGATCGCCGAGAGCATGTGACCGATGCTGATTTCGTTGTCGACGTCGGCCTGCGGCACGCCGCCGCCGTGGCCGCGCGCGTGCTCGGCGGCAGCCTTGCCGGCGCGGGCCATCACGTCTTCGATCATCTCGGTGAGGCCGAGCTTCATGCCGTCGTTCGGGTGGTAGATGCGCTCCACGCCGTAGGCCTGCAGCTCCTTGATCTCCTCCGGCGTGATGGTGCCGCCGCCGCCGCCGAACACGCGGATGTGGCCGGCACCGCGCTCCTTGAGCATGTCCACCATGTACTTGAAGTACTCGACGTGGCCGCCCTGGTAGGACGACAGCGCGATGGCGTCCGCGTCTTCCTGCAGCGCGGCGCGCACCACGTCTTCCACCGAACGGTTGTGGCCCAGGTGGATCACCTCGGCGCCCTGCGCCTGGATGATCCGGCGCATGATGTTGATCGCCGCGTCGTGGCCGTCGAACAGGCTGGCGGCGGTGACGAAGCGCAGCGGGGTGGCTTCGTGCGGGGTGTTCGCTTGCTGCGAATCGCTGGCGGGGACGTGCTTGGCGGGCGAACTCATGGCAACTCCGGACTGCGTGTGCTTGAACCGCCCAATTCTAAAGGGGTTCGCGCACAGACGCTTGCCGCAGCGCACGTACGAAGGCGTACGGGCTGACGTTCGCGGCAGCATCCGCGTGTGAAGCGATACCGCCTCCGCGGGCGCTGATGAAGGAGGCCACGGTAGGGGTAGCTCGCGAAGCGGATACCTGTAACAGAAGCTTCACTACCCGCTTCAGGCGGGTTTTCGGCGAGCCTTTCCCCCTCTTTCCAGCCATCCTCCAGCGGGAGAGAGGAGCGACATGAGGCGACCGGCAGGTGATCGCGCCCCGTCGCCCCTGGCGGGTCAGCCGCCCCGGCGATCGGTGGAGGTCCAGGTGGACACCCAGGTCTTGCCGCCGTCGGCCGAGATGGCCCAGTCCTGCTTGCAGGATGTCGCGGTGATGCCCGACCAGACGTTGCGTGTCAGCACGGTCTTGCCGTCGACCTCGTCCATGCCGACGAAGCTGCCCACGCCATGCTTGAATTCGCCCACCAGTGGCGCGGCGAGCGTGCCGGCGGCGCTGTTGGCGAGGTAGACCCGCCACTGCCGCGTCTTGCGGTCGTACAGGCGCAGCGCGAGGTCCTCGATGTGATGGCCGTCGGGCGCATCGACTTCGAGCTGGCCGATGTTGGCCCAGTCGTCCCACACGCGATAAACCACATGGGTTCCGCTGAGGCCGCTCTTCGCACCAGGCGAGGACAGCGGATGCAGCACCGCCTGGATGCGGGTCGACCAGCGCCCCATGTTGAAGTCGAAGTCACGCTCCGGCCCAGTGCCCGGCGTGGTGTGCGTGTCGTAGTCGGGGGCCTTCTTCAGCCGGGTGAGCTGGGCGACGAAATTGATGACCCAGGTCTTGCCGCCATCGAACGAGGAGGCGATCTCGTAGTGGTAGGAATTGGGCGTGATGTTCGACCAGATGTCTTGCTCGAGAACCTTCTTGCCGTCGGACTCGGTCCAGCCGTGGAACACGCCGCGGCCATCCTTGAACTCGCCGTAGGTGGGCGGCTGCATCGTGCCGTCGCCGCTGCCCGCGAACTGCTCGCTCCACTGCCCGGACTCAGGGTTGTAGAGAAACAGCGTCAGGCCCTGGAAGTGGCCGCCCGGGCCGGAGGCTTCGATCTTCTCCAGGTTGGCCTTGCCGTTCCACAGCGGCTGGTCGATCACCGTGCCGGTGAATGTCGTCCACTGGCCGACGCCCGCGGCCGTGATGTCGCGGCTCTTGATCTCAGTCTTCCACGTGCCGAAGTGGAAATCGAAGGCGTGCTGCTGGTCTTCGCCCCTGGCCGTGGCCGCGATCGATGGCGACGGCCATCCGATCGTCACCGCGAGCATGAGCAGGCACGCCCGGAAGATCGTTCTTGTCTGCATGGTGGTCACCTTCATGGTCGGAATACCTGCAGGCGCGAGGCGAGCCCTGCGCCGCCGTCGAACCGCGAGCGGGGTACCTTGGCCGCCCTGCCCGCCACGGGCAGCGATCGGCGCTGGCGGCCCGACCCGCCTCAGTGCACATAGTTGATGGCGATCGCCGGCGTTACCGAGCGCGTGACGTGGTGGCCGCCGGGGATCACCCGCACGCCGAGCAGCACGCCGACGTTGGCGTTGAAGTTGTATTCCACGGCGGGCGCGAAGCCGAACGCCTCGCTGCGCGGCGAGCGCCGGCTCACTGGCATCGGCGGCAGGCCCGGGGCGGTGTCCTCGCCAAAGATGCGGGTCGGCTCGCCGCGGCTGTAGGTGAGGTCCAGCGCCAGCACCCAGCGGCGGGTGAGGCTGTATTCGCCCGAGAGGCCGAGGTAGTAGGCGTCGCCGGGCATTGCGCGGCCCTGGAAGGCCGGGCCGGTGCCATAGCTGCTGGTGCCGTGCAGCGTGGCGTGGCCGGCGAAGGTCCAGGTGGCGTTGAGGCGCATGCGCAGGATGCGGCCGTTCGGCATCCAGAAATACGTCTGCACGTTCAGCCCCAGCGTGTTGGCCCAGGCGCCGCTGCCCATGCCGTCGGCAGCGCGCGCCAGGCGCTGGTAGCGGCCGATGGGCACGGCGAGCTGCCACTGCAGCGCGATGGTCGGCAGCCAGCCGCCTTCGCGGAAGCGGGTGAGCCGGTACTGCGCCTGCAGGATCTGGTCGCCAGCGCCGATGCCGGAGCTGTTCGGGCCGCCGTGCACGGCGTTGTAGCCGATGATCGGGATGACGCCGACGGTGAGGTTGTCGGTAAGGCCGTAGAGCACGTAGGCGCGCGAGCCGAAGCCGTCGTTGCCGCGCGTCTGCACGTCGTATACGTAGGGCTCCACCAACACGTGGCCGCGCGGCAGGGTGTCGGCGGAATTGGCCAGCATCGGGCCGGTCCACCAGGCGTCGTCGCGCGATTGCCGGAGCGCCGCGTCCTGTGCGGCGGCCGTGCCTGCGGCAAGCGCGAGCAGGCATGCGGCGGCGGAGCGCAGGCGCCTTCGCGCGATGGTGGCGGGCCTCCCGGGCCGCTGTCTCGATGCCTTCACGCCTGCCTCCGCCTCGCTCACCGGAAGCCGCACGATAGGCAGCCAAGTGGCCTTCCCGAATAGCCACTTGGCTATGATCCTGCATAGCCACTTGGAGCCTGCCATGAAGCGCGTATCCGCCACGCTGCCGCCGCTGATCGCGCTGGACCCGGCGGGCCCGCCGCTGTACCGCCAGCTGTCCGAGTGGCTGCGCCGCGCCATCGTGGAAGGACAACTGCAGCCGGGCCAGCGGCTGCCCTCCACCCGTTCGCTGGCCGGCGAACTGGGGGTGTCGCGGCTGCCGGTGTTCAGCGCGTACGAACAGCTGCTGGCCGAGGGTTACCTGGAGGCGGTGGCAGGCTCCGGCACACGGGTAGCCGCGGCGATCGCACCGGGCACACCCGGCAGGCCGGCCCCGCCGCGCAGGCGTACGCCCGGCGACGCCCCGGCTTCGCAGGAACGGCGCATTGCCCGCCGCGTGGCCGGAATGACCGGGCCGGAGCAGACCTGGCTGGACAGCCAGGGCGCATTCCGCATCGGCCTGCCGGCACTGGAGGCATTTCCGCACGCTACCTGGGCGCGACTGCTCAGCCGCCATGCGCGCCGCGCCCATCGCAGCAGCCTGGCCTACGGCGATCCGCTCGGCCACCTGCCGCTGCGCGAGGCGATCGCCGACTACCTGCGCACGGTGCGCTCGGTGCGAGCCGACGCCTCGCAGGTGATGATCACGCTGGGCGCGCAGCACGGCCTGCAGGTGTGCATGCATGCCCTGCTCGACCCGGGCGACGCGGCCTGGATGGAAGAGCCCGGCTACCCCGGCGCGCTCCAGGCGCTGGCCACCGTGGGCGCGCGCACCGTGCAGGTGCCGGTGGATGCGGAGGGACTGGACGTGGCCGAAGGCATCCGCCGCGGCGCGGATGCCCGGATGGTCTACACCACGCCGTCGCACCAGTTTCCGCTGGGCGCGACGATGAGCGCAGCGCGGCGCCTGCAACTGCTGCAGTGGGCGGCGCGCGAGGGACGCTGGATCGTCGAGGACGACTACGACGGCGAATACCGGTTCGGCGGCCCGCCGGTGGCCGCCCTGCAGGGGCTGGATGCGGACCGCCGGGTGATCTACGTGGGCACCTTCAGCAAGGTGATGTTTCCGGCGCTGCGGGTGGGCTACGTGATCGTGCCGGCCGACCTGGTGCCGGCGTTCCGCGCGGTGCGCGACGCGCTGGACACCTGCCCGGCAATGCTGCCGCAGCTGGCGATGACCGACTTCATCCGCGAAGGCCACTTCGCCCGGCACATCCGCCGCATGCGGGCGCTGTACGCGCTGCGGCGCGAGGCGCTGGTGGAGGCCATCGACCACCACCTGCCCGGCCGGCTGCAGGTGGTCGGCGCCGAGGCCGGCATGCAGCTCACCTGCCTGCTGCCGGACGTCACCGACGACGTGGCGCTATCGCGCCGCGCGCGGGAGGTCGGCGTGTCGATCCGGCCGCTGTCGCCGTGCTACCACGGCGCGGCACCGCGGCCCGGCATGATCCTGGGCTACGGCGGCATCGACGAGGCGGCGATCGAAGATGGCATCCGCCGCCTGAAGCGCTGCCTCTGAGGCGGCTCAGGCCAGCCCGAGCGGCAGGTTGGGCGTGGCCACCACGCGCTCGCCGACCGCCTTGCCGCGGGCGAAGGCCAGCGCGGCAGCGATCGTCTGCGGGGCGTCCAGTATGCGGTGATGTCCCAGCCCCTCGGTGGTCAGCAGTCGGGCGCCGCGCCAGTGGCGGGCGTAGCACTCACCCTCGCCCCAGGGCACGTCGCGGTCGTCGAGGTCGTGCACGATCAGCCCGGGCTGGCCCAGCGCGACCACGCGGCGGTGCATCTGCAGCTGTTCCACCGGCACGCCGGTGCGTGCGACCAGCCAGTCGTAGAACGGCCGGCGCAGGTGTTCGCCCAGCCGCACGAAACGGAAATAGCGGCTGGCCGCGGCGTCGACGTCCACCGCCGGCGCCACCAGCACGATGCGCTGCGCGCGCCAGTGCTCGTCCTGCGCCAGCACCAGCGCCGCGCCGCCGAGCGAATGGCCGACCGCGAGCGCGGCCTCGCCGTAGTGGCGTCCGACCGCGCGGACCGTGTCGGCAAATTCCGGCAGGGTGCAGTAGCGCCCCTCGCTGAGGCCGTGCCCGGGCTGGTCGAAGCTCACCACCGCGTAGCCGAGCGCGCGCAGGTGCGCCACCCAGGGCTGGTAGCGCAGGCCGAAACTCGACCAGCCGTGCACCATCAACACATACGGCTGGCTGGCCGGATCGCCCCACATGTAGGTGGCGATGGCGTGGCGGCCGACGGTGAGGGTCTCGCGACGCATCTGCGGGTCGGGTGCGGCGGCGCGGGCACGGGCGCGGCTGCTGGAAAACGGGGTGGCGAACAGGCGGGCGGCGCGGTCGGCGGTGCGGCGCGGCGCGAGGCGACCGCCGAGGACGAAGCTGGCCCGCAGCGTGGCCAGCTTGAGGCGATGGGACAGTGGAACCTGATGCGGGGCCATGGCGTTTTCTCCTCAGGCCTGCCAGCTGCGCCAGAGGCGCTCGAACGCGGTGTCGGCGCGGCGGCTGGCAGGTTCGAAGCCGAACAGGCCGGCGTCGTGGTGCAGGCCGAGGATCACCGCGTAGATCTCGAAGGCGATCTGCTCGGGATCGGCATCGGCGCGGAAGTGCCCGGCTTCGATCGCCTGGCCGGCGGCCTTGGCCAGCGCGGCGCGCCACTGCGATTGCTGGCTCACCACACCGTCGTGCATGGCGCCGTCGCGGCCGTCGTACTCGCTGGCGGCCGAGAGCAGCACGCAGCCTTCGGCATGCTGGCCGGACCACTCGAACCAGCGCCGCACGATGGCGCGCAGCCGCGGCAGCCCGCGTGCCTCGCGCAGTGCCGGGCGCATCACCGCCTCGGTGAAGCGTTCGGCGCCGGTGTGCAGCACGGCCAGCAGCAGGTCTTCACGCGAACCGAAGTGGGCGAACACGCCGCTCTTGGACATGCCGACGTCGGCCGCCAGGCTGCCGATGGTGAGACCTTCCAGGCCGTCGCGACGGGCCAGCTCGTAGGCGTGGTCGAGGATGAGCTCGCGCGTGAGGGCGCGTTTCGGGGTGGTGGCGGCGGTCATGGCGGGAAAATAGCACGACCGTTCGTTCTTTTTACAGTGCCGCGATGCCGCCTGCACGGCCGGGGCGTCTATCCTTGCATGCGCCATCCATCGACCCGGGAGCTCCCCATGCGCGCCACCGCGTTCGCCGCCACCCTCGCCGCCGCCACGCTCAGCCTGGCCGGCTGCGCCACCTCGCCCACCGGGCGCACGCAGCTGATGATGGTGTCCGATGCGCAGATGAGCCAGATGGGCATCACCGCGTTCAACGACATGCGCAAGCAGGGCAAATTCGTCGACGCGCCACGCCAGCGCGCCTACGCCACCTGCGTGGCGAACGCGCTGATCGCCGTGCTGCCGCCACCGTGGAACGCCAACCAGTGGGAGGTGCAGATCATCGGCGACGACACCGCCAACGCGTTCGCCCTGCCCGGTGGCCGCATCGGCGTGAACCAGGGCATGTTCAAGGTAGCCACCAACCAGGACCAGCTCGCCGTGGTGCTGGGCCACGAGCTGGCGCACGTGGTGGCGCGCCACGGCGCCGAGCGCGTGTCGGACAACTACCTCGCCCAGGGCGCCGTGGCGGCCGGCACCATCTACGCAGGTACTCGCGGCACCAACACCGGCTATGCGGCGGCGGCACTGGGCGTGGGCGCGGAAACCCTCTTCCTTCTGCCCTTCTCTCGCACCCAGGAGAGCGAAGCCGACGTGCTCGGCCAGCGCTACATGGCCGAGGCCGGCTTCGATCCGCGCGCGGCGGCCACGTTGTGGCAGAAGATGGGCGCCCAGGGCGGCAGCAAGCCACCGGCGTTCCTGTCCACCCACCCATCCAGCGCCAGGCGCGAGCAGACCCTGCAACAGCAGGCGCAGCAGTTGATGCCGGTGTACCAGCAGGCGCGCGCGAATCACCACGATCCGGAGTGCCGGCTCTGAGGGCAGTTCGTCGCAGCGGGGCGCCCGGCGCTGGGAGGCAGTGCTTTTGCTCGTCGTTCCTGCGAAGGCACGAGGCGCTTCATCAACAGCCGGAGGGCGGGTCATCCGGTGACTTTCAGCTCCAAAGAGCAGAGACGCTGGATCCCAGCGTTCGCTGGGATGACGTGGGGAAATTCCGGATGCATCGGTCAATCCTGCAGCTACCCGTGGGGCGCGTCTGCCTCCGCATCGGCTGCGGCGGGTTCCAGCCTCCCCGCCTCGCCCTGCGAAAGCAGGAGGCGCTTCATCGGCAGCCGCAGGGCGGGTCATCCAGTGACTTTCAGCTCCGAAGAGCAGAGACGCTGGATCCCAGCGTTCGCTGGGATGACGTGAGGAAATTCCAGATGCATGGGTCATTCCTGTAGCGGCATTGGAAATGCCCTCTGCGTACGGATGAGTCACGGAGGGTTCCAGCCTCCCGCGCGTCATCCCAGCGCAGGCTGGAGGCGCTGTATCAACAGCCGCAGGGCTGGTCATCCAGTGCCTTCGCTCTTCACCCAGTCCGGTACTGACCAAGAGGCACGGCTGGGAAAACGACACGACGAAACCTCGCCCCGCCCCCGACCGCCGACTGAACGTGTCGGCCCCGGCTACGTCAACAACACGGCGGCCGGTTCGTTTTCCCGCCTGCCGCCGCAAAGCGCGGCGATGACGGAGAACCGCATGATCACGATGACCCGCAAGCTTGCCCTGCTCGCCGCCCTCGGCCTCGCCGCGGGTGCAGGGATCGGCTACGCCCCGCAGACCCAGGCCGCCCAGGTCGCCGTGGGCGTCACCATCGGCGTGCCCCCGCCGCCGCCGCGCTACGTGCGCGTGCCGCCGCCTCGGGTCGGCTACGTCTGGGCGCCCGGCTACTGGCGCTGGGATCACCGCCGGCATCGCCACGTCTGGGTGGCCGGTTACTGGGTACACGCCCGCCCGGGATACCGCTACGTGCCGGAGCACTGGGTGCACCGGCGGGGCGGCTGGTACTTCCGCCCGGGCCACTGGGTGCGCTGAGCGCCCGCCCGGGACCGCGGCTTGCTGCGCCGCGTCAGCAATTGCAGCGGCGACGTACTAAACTTCGCCCCCCGAAACCAAAGCCCCAGCCCCGCTGGGGCTTTGGTTTTCAAGCTGTTGCAAGCGTGCATGCCGGAAAGGGCCGCCTGGTGCGGCCCTGTTCCATCCCGAACGGCCGCCATCCCCGGGCGCCGTCCCACCTGGAGTCATCGTTCGAATGATCTTTGAAACCATCGCCAAGACGGATCACGAGGAAGTCGTGTTCTGCCAGAACAAGGACGCCGGCCTGAAGGCCATCGTCGCGATCCACAACACGGTGCTCGGCCCGGCCCTGGGCGGCCTGCGCATGTGGCCGTACAAGACCGAGGCCGAAGCGGTGAACGACGTGCTGCGCCTGTCGCGCGGCATGACCTACAAGAACGCGGTGGCCGGCCTGAACCTGGGCGGCGGCAAGGCGGTGATCATCGGCGATCCGTCGAAGGACAAGTCCGAGGCGCTGTTCCGCGCGTTCGGCCGCTTCGTCAACTCGCTGGGCGGCCGCTACATCACCGCCGAGGACGTCGGCATCGACGTCAACGACATGGAATACGTGTTCCGCGAGACCGAGTACGTGACCGGCGTGCACCAGGTGCACGGCGGCTCGGGCGACCCCTCGCCGTTCACCGCCTACGGCACCCTGCAGGGCCTGATGGCGGCGCTGAACTTCAAGCACGGCAACGAGGACGTGGGCAAGTACAGCTACGCCGTGCAGGGCTGCGGCCATGTCGGCAGCGAGTTCATCAAGCTGCTGCGCGAGCAGGGCGCCAAGGTGTTCGTCACCGACATCAACAAGGAAGCGGTGCAGCGCTGCGTGGACGAGCTGGGCTGCGAGGCGGTGGGCCTGGACGAGATCTACGATGTCGATGCCGACGTGTACTCGCCCTGCGCGCTGGGCGGCACGCTCAACGAGAAGACCATCGACCGGATCAAGGCGAAGATCATCTGCGGCGCGGCCAACAACCAGCTGGCCACCAACGACATCGGCGACGAACTGACCCGCCGCGGCGTGCTGTATGCGCCGGACTACGCGGTGAACGCCGGCGGCGTGATGAACATCTCGCTGGAGATCGACGGCTACAACCGCGAGCGCGCCATGCGCATGATGCGGCAGATCTACTACAACCTGGGCCGCATCTTCGAGATCTCCAAGACCGAGAACGTGCCGACCTACCAGGCCGCCGACCGTCTGGCCGAGGAGCGCATCGCGCTGATCGGCAAGATCAAGCTGCCGCACATGGGCAACGGCGGCACCCGCTTCCAGGGCCGCATGCGCGGTCAGTAAGCGCCCGTCGCTGCCGTGACGATCGTGAAGAGCCCGGCCGCAGCGCCGGGCTCTTTCGTTGCGGCGCGCCATGACTTCCCTCCTCCCCCTCTTCAATCGGCGCGCTGCCCTGCTAAACTTCACGTTCGCTGAACAACTTGCAAGGCTTTGCCGGCAAAGGCAAAGCTGGAACCAGGGGAGGCCCGTTTCACGGGCAGTCGGCACAGGCCGGCGTCGAGCAGCATCCACCGGAACGGGGTACCGTGCCGGTTTCCCGTGCGCCACGGTCAGGTGGCCGCGCGATGGGTTGCGGGCGCGGGAAAAGCATCAATAAAAAGCAGGAACAGGTGGAACCGGTATGAGCAGCGTTTTGGAAGCAGGGATCAGCGACGAGGAGATTCTGGACAAGCTCCGCGAAGTGCTGCGCGATACCTTCGAGATCGACCCGTCGCGGGTCACCGCCTCGGCCCACCTGTTCACCGACCTGGAACTGGACTCGATCGACGCCGTCGACCTCGCCATCCAGGTGCAGGAGATGACGGGCATGCGCATCCGGCCGGAAGACTTCAAGAGCGTGCGTACGGTGGGCGACGTGATCGCCACCGTGCATACCCTGCTCCGACGCTGACCCGCCGCAAGATGTCCGCTCCGGATCGATTTGCGCCCTGTGCGCTGATCCCGATCTACAACCACGGCAGCACCATCGCACGCACCGTCCGGGGACTGCGCGCGCACGGCCTGCCGGTCGTGGTGGTGGATGACGGCAGCGACGCCGCCACGCGCGAGGTGCTCGACGACCTGGACCGCGACGAACCCGGCATGACCCTGATCCGCCTGCCGCACAACCAGGGCAAGGGCCGCGCGCTGGCCGCGGGCATGCGCGCCGCGCACGCGGCGGGCTACACGCACGCATTGCAGATCGACGCCGACGGCCAGCACGACACAGCCGACGCGCCCCGCTTCGTGGATGAGGCGCGCGCGTTCCCGCGCGCGCTGGTCTGCGGTTGCCCGGTCTACGACGACAGCGTGCCGCGTGGCCGCCTCTACGGTCGCTACGTCACCCACGTCTGCGTGTGGGTGGAAACGCTGTCGCTGGCGATCCGCGATTCGATGTGCGGCTACCGGCTGTACCCGCTGGAGGCGACCTGCGCCGAACTCGATCGCGCACCGGTGCCGGCACGCATGGACTTCGACACCGAGATCGCCGTGCGCCTGTTCTGGCGCGGCGTGCCGGTACGCAACCTGGCGACCCGGGTGATCTACCCGGAGAATGGCCTGTCCCACTTCCGCATGCTGCGCGACAACCTGCGCATCAGTGCGATGCACACCCGCCTGTTGCTCGGCATGCTGCCGCGTGCGCCCATACTGCTGTGGCGCCGCCTGCGCCGGGAGCCGTCATGCGCCATCTGATCGCCTTACTGTTTGCGCTGGGAGTGCTGCTCGGTACGCCCGACATCGGCCTTTGCGCAACCGGAACCCCCAGCCCCCTGCTGCAGCAGGTGCTGGGTGAGCTGGCCCGCCACGAGGCGGTGCGGGCCGATTTCGTGCAGACCCGATCCAATCCCGCGCTGGCCCGCCCGCAGGAGAGCCACGGGCAGCTGCTGTTCGTGCTCGGCCACGGCATGCTGTGGCAGTCGCTGACGCCGGTGGCCGAAACACTGGCGTTCACCGGCAAGCAGGCCGCGCGCATCGACACCCGGGGCCAGGCCTACCCGCTGCGCAATGCCCGCGGGGTGGCCCAGATCTCCGGGATGCTGCAGGCCATGCTCGGCGGCCGCAGCGACGAAGTGAGCCGGCAGTTCACCATCACCGCCAGCGGCAGCGCCGCCCACTGGACACTCCAACTGGTTCCCCGGCAGGAGCGCGTGGCGCAGGTGCTGGAGCGCGTCGAGTTGAGCGGCGACGACTTCCTGCAGGGCATCCGCATCGTCATGCACGATGGCGGCGATACCGATATCCGCTTCAGTCGCAACCGCGATGCCGGCACCCTCAGTGCGCTGGAAAAGCACGTGCTCGGACTGCCGTGAAATCCCGCCTGACCCTGCATGCCGTGCTGTTCGCGGTGGCCATGGTGCTGCTCGCCGGGTTCGGCGCGTGGCTGCTGTTCGGTCGCGGCAGCGTTCCCATCCAGACCGACCTGCTGGCGATGTTGCCGGCCACCGAACAGCAACCGCTGGCCGAGGCCGCGGTGCAACGGCTGGCCCACGCCAACGGCGACCGCGTGGTGCTGCTGGTGGAAAACGCCGACGACGACCGCGCCAAGGCGGCGGCCCGCGCGCTGGGCAAGGCGCTGGCGGCCGACCACGTGTTCCGTTCGGTGATGGCAGAGCTGCCGCCGTTCGACCTGCAGCAGATGGTCGCTCCCTACCTGGCGCACCGGTTCTTCCTGTTGTCCGACGACGACCGTACCGCGATGGCCGCGCCCGGCTACGACCCGGCACGGGCGCTGGCGCAACGGCTCAACGCACCGTTCCTCGATGGCGTGGGCACCACGCTGCAGGACGATCCGTTCGGCTGGCTGCAGCACTGGCTCGACCAGCAGCCCTGGAGTCGCTCGCCGCTGCTGCCGGAGGACAACCTGCTGGTCGCGCACCAGGACGGTGGCACCCGCGTGCTGGTCACCGCGACGCTGGAAGGATCGTCCTACGACGACACCGTGCAGCGCCGCGCGCTGGCGGCGGTGGACGCCGCCGTCGCGCAGGTGGAACGCGAGCAGCCCGGCACCGAGGTGCTGCGCACCGGCGCGGTGTTCTATGCCGCCGCCGCCCGTGCCGGTGCCGAGCACGACGTGCACCTGGTCGGCTGGATCTCCACGCTGGGCATCGCGCTGCTGCTGATCGGCATGTTCCGTTCGCCTGGGCCGCTGCTGCTGGCCTTCCTGTCGACCGCGGCCGGCGTGCTGACCGCCACCGTGGTCAGCCTGCTGGTGTTCAAGCAGATCTACCTGCTGACCCTGGTGTTCGGCGCGGCGCTGCTGGGCGAGGCGGTGGACTACTCGATCCAGTACCTCACCGCACGCGCCAACGCCGGCAGCCGCTGGGATGCCGCTGCCGGTCTGCGCCAGGTGCGGCCGGCCCTGCTGCTGGCGCTGGCCACCTCGCTGCTGGGCTATGCGCTGCTGGCCGGGGTGCCCTTCCCTGCGCTGCGCCAGATGGCGGTGTTCGCGATGAGCGGCATGCTGGCGGCCTGCCTCAGCGTGTTCTGGCTGCTGCCGGCGATGCTGCAGCGCGCGGCCCGGCCGCTGTCGGCGGCCCCGGTACGCTGGGCGCTGGCGCTGCAGCGCGCGGTCAGCCACGCCGGCCACGGGCGACGCGGACGGTGGCTGGCGCTGCTGTTGCTGCTGCTCGCCCTGCCCGGCTGGCAGCGGCTCGGTCACGACGACGACGTGCACCTGCTGATTTCCCCGCCGGCCTCGCTGGTCGCCCAGGAACACCGCATCCGCGACATCACCGGGCTCGGCAACGGCAGCCAGTTCTACCTGGTACAGGGCGCCAACACCGAACAGACCCTGCAGCGCGAGGAACTGCTCGAGCAGCGGCTGCAGGCGATGGTGCGCCGCGGCCAGCTCGCCGACTGGCTGGGGCTGGCCCGCATGGCGCCCTCGCAGGCGCGTCAGCAGGCCGATCACGCGCTGCTCGCGCGCAGCCTGCAGGCGGACGGCGCCGTCCCCGCGACGGGCGAGCCGCCGGCAGGCGCCCCGGCATCGACGCGTACCCGGGCCGACCGCGAACGCCTGCAGTCGCTGCTGGTCGCCGGCGGGTTGCGTGCCGACGCCGCGGCCGGCTATGCCGACACCTGGCCGGGCACGCCGCTGGCCTTCACCCGCTGGCTGGAGTCGCCGCTGGCCACGCCGTTCCGCTACCTGTGGATGGGCTGCAGCGCACACGGCTGTGCCTCGATCGTGCTGCCGCAGGGCGACGACGACGCGCAGCTGCAGAGCGCCGCCGATCGCCTGCCCGGCGTGACCCTGGTGGACAAGGCGGCCAGCGTCTCGCAGCTGTTCGGCCGCTACCGCCGCTATGCCAGCCTGTGGCTGTTCGCCGCGCTCGTGCTGGTGGTGCCGGTGTTCGGCTGGCGCTACGGCTGGCGACGCATGCTGCGGGTGATGCTGCCGCCGGTCGCCGGCATCGCGCTGGCGCTGGCCGCGCTGGGCTACCTCGGCCAGCCGCTGACGCTGTTCCACTGGATGGCGCTGATGCTGGTGCTCGGCGTGGGCGCCAACTACGCGGTGTTCCTGCATGAGGGCGAGCCGTACACCGCGCATCGCCCCGGCGCGATGTACGCCAGCGTGCTGCTGTCGGCGATCACCACCCTGCTTTCCTTCGGCCTGCTGTCGCTGAGCTCGATGCCCGCGCTGCACGACTTCGGCCTCACCCTGCTGCTGGGTATCGGTTTCACCGTGCTGCTGGTGCCGACCAGCCGCCCACCCGTGATGGACGCTCCATGATCGATCTCTCCCTGCAGCCCCGGATGTCCCGGCCATGAAGCGCGTCGTCATTACCGGCATGGGTGGCATCACCGCGCTGGGCCATGACTGGCCGAGCATCGCCGACCGGCTGCGCGAGGGTCGCAACGCGGTGCGCCGGATGCCCGAGTGGGACTATTTCGACGGTCTCAACGGCCGCCTCGGCTGCCCGGTGGACGACTTCGTCGCGCCGGCCTGGCCGCGGCAGATAACCCGTTCGATGGGCCGCGTCTCGCAACTGGCGGTGGCGGCCAGCGAACACGCGCTGCGCGACGCCGGCCTGCTCGACGACGCGGCCATCCGTGACGGCCGGATGGGCGTGGCCTACGGCTCGTCCGGCGGCAGCGTGGAGCCGGTGCGGGTGATGGGCCGGATGCTCGACACCGGCTCGATGCAGGGCGTCACCGCCACCAGTTACATCCAGATGATGGGGCACACCACGGCGGTGAACGTCGGCGTGTTCTTCGGCCTGAAGGGCCGCATCATCCCGACCTCCAGCGCCTGCACCTCAGGCAGCCAGGCGATCGGCTACGGCTACGAGGCGATCGCGCAGGGCAAGCAGGTGCTGATGCTGTGCGGTGGCGCCGAGGAGCTGTCCGGCCCCGGCGCGGCGGTGTTCGACACGCTGTTCGCCACCAGCACGCGCAACGACGAGCCACAGCTCACGCCGCGTCCGTTCGACCGCACGCGCGACGGCCTGGTGGTCGGCGAAGGCGCCACCACGCTGATCCTGGAGGAGTACGAGCACGCGAAGGCGCGCGGCGCGACGATGTACGCCGAGGTGATCGGCTTCGGCTGCAATTCCGACGGCGTGCACATCACCCAGCCCACCGCGGCGACGATGGCGGTGGCGATGCGTCTGGCGCTGGCCGACGCGAAACTGCCGCCGGAGGCGATCGGCTATGTCAGCGCCCACGGCACCGCCACCGACCGCGGCGACGTGGCCGAGAGCCATGCCACCCACGAAGTGCTGGGCGCGCGCGTGCCGGTGAGCGCGATGAAGAGCTACGTCGGCCACACCCTGGGCGCCTGTGGCGCGCTGGAGTCGTGGTGGGCGATCGAGATGATGCGCGCGGGCCGCTTCGCGCCCACGCTCAACCTGGCCGAGGTCGACCCGGACTGCGCCGAGCTGGACTACATCGCCGGCAGCGAGCGCGCCATCGCCACCGACTGCGTGATGAACAACAACTTCGCGTTCGGCGGGATCAACACCTCGCTGATCTTCCGGGCGGTCGACTGATGCGTCTGGTCGACGCCAACGGCCTGCCGCGCGTGGTGGTGACCGGCACCGGCTCGGTGTCCTGCCTCGGTGCGGGCAACGATGCGCTGCTCGATGGCCTGCGCAACGGCCGCAGCGGCCTGCGTCCGATGGACGGCTTTGCCGCGCTCGACATGCAGGCGCGCATCGGCGGTCCGGTCGACCTTTCCGGCCTGCCCGAACCACCGCGCAAGCTGCGGCGCTTTCTTGCCGCGCCGGGCCTGTACGCCTGGCACGCGATGAGCGAGGCGCTGGCGCAGGCCGGCCTCCCCGCGGAAACCCTGCACCGCGATGACTGCGGTCTGGTGCTGGGCGGCGGCGCGGCGCTGAGCGAGCACGAGACGGCGCTGGAACTGCATCGCAGCCGCGGCATCCACAAGCTTTCGCCGTTCATCGTGCCGCGCGGCATGAGCAGTGCGCTGTCGGCCAGCATCGCGCATGCCTTCGGCATCGGCGGCACCAGCCTCACCATCAGCTCGGCCTGCACCAGCAGCGCGCACGCGATCGGCCAGGCGATGGAGCTGATCCAGCTCGGCCGCCAGCAGGTGGTGATCACCGGCGGCGCGGAGGAACTGCACGACAGCACCGCGATGTGGTTCGACGCGATGGGTGCGCTGTCGCCGCAGCACGACGCCACGCTCGCCTCGCGCCCGTACGACCGCGATCGCGACGGCTTCGTGCTCGCCGCCGGCGCCGGCGTGCTGGTGCTCGAATCGCTGGAACATGCGCGGGCCCGCGGTGCCACCGTGCTGGCCGAACTGGCCGGCTACGGCAGTGCTACCGAGGCGGCCAGCATGGTCGGCCCCGGTGCCGACGGCATCGCCCGCGCACTGCGCCAGGCCATCGTGCGTGCCGGCACCCTGCCCGGCTACATCAACACGCATGCCTGCTCCACGCCGCAGGGCGACCTCGCCGAATGGCAGGCGGTCCGCATCGTGTTCGCCGAACGCGATGCGCCGGTGCCGCCGCTGTCCTCGATCAAGGGACTGCTCGGCCACGCGCCCGCCGCCGCCGGCGCGCTGGACGCCATCGCTGGCCTGCTGATGCTGCAGCACGGCTTTCTCGCGCCCGGCCGCGTACCGGACCAGGTCGACGAGGCATTTGCCGATGCGCCGCTGCTCGACGCGTGCCGCGGGCAAACGGTGGACAGCGTGCTGTCGGGCAACTTCGGTTTCGGCGGCAGCTGCACCGCCCTGCTGTTCCGGCGCCTCGCGGAGGCTCGCGCATGACCGCGCTGCGCATCGACGCCTGGCGCGCCTGGGCTCCCGGCCTGGACACGCCCGATGCATGGCACGACTGGGCCATGGCGCCGCGCGTCGTGCCCGACGATGGCCAGGTGCAGCCCGCCTGCGCCTTCCTGCCACCGATGCAGCGCCGCCGCCTGAGCCGGCTGGCGCGGATGACGCTGGAGGCCGCCTGGCCGTTGTGCGGCGGGGACGAGCAGCTGCCGTTCGTGTTCGCCTCGCGTCATGGCGAGACCACCCGCACGTTCGCCCTGCTCGGCGACATCGCCGACGGGCAGCCGTTGTCGCCGACCCAGTTCGGTCTGTCGGTGCACAACGCCATCGCGGGCCAGTGGTCGATCCTGCGCGGGCAGCGCGGTGAGTCGACCGCCATCGCCGGCGAGGCCGACACCTTCGAGCACGCCATGCTGGAAGGTGCCCTGCTGCTGGACGCCGGCGCGCCCGCGGTGCTGGTGGTGGTCGCCGAGGAGCAGCCACCGGCCGCCTATGCGCCGTGGATCGACGACGTGCCGTTCTCCTACGCTGTAGCGCTGCGACTGGGGAGGGGGACGGCCGCCGGTACCGCGGCGAACGGGGCGAACTGGCAATTGCGAAACGCGCGCGCCGAAGGCGATCGCACCCGCTGCGCCTGGCCCCACGCGCTCGATTTCCTGCGCGCCACGATCAACCGGGAACCGTCACTGGAACACGCATGGAAGACACGCCGATGGATCTGGCAGCAGCGGGCCTGAGCCGCCGTACCGACGCCTGGGCGTGGCGACTGGTCGCCACCGGCGCCAGCTTCGTGCTGTTCGGCATCGGCGGGCTGCTGCTGCGGCTGCTGGCGCTGCCGCTGATGAGCCTGCTGCCGGGTGGCGCCGACGCGCGCTGCCGCCGGGCCCGCGCCGCGATCAGTCGATCGTTCCGCATGCTGGTGTGGTTCATGCACCGCAGCCGCGTGCTCGACTTCCGCATCGAAGGCGCCGAGCGATTGGGGAACCCCGGGCAGATGGTGGTGGCCAACCATCCCTCGCTGATCGACGTGGTGTTCCTGATCGGGCAGATCCGCAACGCCAACTGCGTGGTGAAGGCCGGCCTGTTCGACAACCCGTGCACCCGCGGCCCGGTCAGTGCCGCCGGGTACATCAGCAACGACGGCAGCATGACCATGCTGGAACGCGCCGCCGACGTGCTGCGCGAGGGCCAGTGCCTGGTGGTGTTTCCCGAGGGCACGCGCACCCGGCCCGGCCATGCGCCGGTGTTCCACCGGGGCGCGGCGGCGATCGCCCTGCGCGGCGCCCGTACGATCACTCCGGTCTACATCACCGTCGCGCCGACCACGCTGACCAAGGCCGAACCCTGGTATCGCATTCCCGAGCGGCGCGTGCAGGTGCACCTGCGCGTGGGCGAGGACATCGATCCGGCCACCTTCAACGCCGATGCGCCGCTGCCGATCGCCTCGCGCCGTCTCAACGACCATCTGCACCAACTCTTCGACAGGGAGCTCGCCACCTCGTGAATGCCGTCATCGACATCGCCTCGCTGGAACAGGACATCGCCGGCCTGATCATCGACACGCTGAACCTGGAAGACCTCCAGCCCGGCGACATCCCACCCGACCAGCCGTTGTTCCGCGACGGTCTGGGACTGGACTCGGTGGACGCGCTGGAGCTGGCCCTGGCGCTGCAGAAGCGCTACGGCATCCGCGTCGAGTCGGACGCGAAGAATGCGCGCGAGCACTTCGCCACCGTGGCCAACCTTGCCGCCTACGTCGCGGCCCAGCAGGCCCCATGCGCCGACTGAGTGCCATCCTGCTGCCGGTTGTCGGCGTGCTGTATCCGTTCGTCGTCTACTTCGGCATGGAGAAGGTGGCGCCGCCGGTGTTCGCGCTGGTGCTCGGCTCGATCTGGCTGATCCGGGCGCCGAGTCTGCTGCGCGAACCGGGTGGACGCTGGATGGTCGCCGCCGCGCTGGCGTACTGCGTGCTGCTCGCCGTCACCGGCGAGGGCCAGCTGCTGCGCTGGTACCCGACCCTGATCAGCCTGCTGCTGCTGGCCACCTTCGGGGTCAGTCTGATCTACGGACCACCGATCATCGAGCGGGTAGCGCGCCTGCGCGAACCCGAGCTGCCGCCGGAGGCGGTGCCTTACACGCGCAAGGTCACCTGGGTGTGGGTCGGCTTCTTCGTGTTCAACGCGGCGGTCTCGGCCGCACTCACGCTGTGGGCGCCGCTGAAGTGGTGGACGCTCTACAACGGGCTGCTGGTGTACTTCATCATGGGCGTGCTGTTCGTCGGCGAATGGCTGCTGCGCCAGCGACTGCGCAGGCGGCACGCGTGAGCGAGGTGCGCGAACCCGAGCTGCTCGACGAGCGACTGCGCGACGGCACGTGGCTGCTCGACCTGCGCATCCCACCGGAACTGGCGCATTTCCCCGGGCATTTCCCTGGCGCGCCGGTGGTGCCGGGCGTGTTGCAGGTGCAGTGGGCGCTGGTGCTGGCGGCCCCTCGCCTGGCGATCACACCGCATTGCCGCGAGATGGAGGCGCTGAAGTTTCAGCGCCTGCTGCGTCCCGGCGACGTGGTGCAACTCGAGCTGCGCCTGGATCGCGAGCGCGGCAAGCTGCATTTCACCTACCGCCTGGACGACCAGCACTGCTCGTCCGGGCGCCTGCGGGTGGAGCCGGGCGCATGAACGTAACCCGGGTGCAGGCAAACCACTGGGCCACCCAGAAGGAGCGCGGCAGCTTCGCGATGATGAAGCTCACCGCCTTCGCCGTACGCCATCTCGGGCGCCGCACGATGCAGCCGGTGCTGCATCTGGTGGTGCTGTATTTCTTCGTGTTCGGACGGGCGCGCCGCCACGTGCGGCAATACCAGGCCTACCTCGCCGCATGGAGCGGCCGCGCCGACCTGCGTCCGACCACGCGCCGCGTGTTCGGCCAGTTCATGGCCTTCGCCGACAGCCTGCTGGACCGGCTGGACGTCTGGCGCGGCACGCTGGGCGCGGCACAGGTGAGCCTGCATGATCCGGCCGACGTGCGCGGCCAGCTGCACCGGAGCCAGGGTGGCGAGCGCGGCCAGCTGCTGGTCTGTACCCATCTGGGCAACCTGGACGTGTGCCGGGCACTGGCCGAGATGGAGGAGAAAGTCCCGCTCAACGTGCTGGTGCACAACCGGCATGCCGCGCATTTCAACCGCCTGCAGAGCGAGGCCGGCGACCGCCAGCTGCGCCTGCTGCAGGTGAGTGAGGTGGACGCCGCGCTGATGCTGGACCTGTCGCAGCGGCTGGACCGCGGCGAATGGATCGCCATCGCCGGCGACCGCATCCCGCTGCAGGACGGCCGCCGCGTGCTGGTCGACTTCCTTGGCCATCGTGCGGCCTTCGCGCAGGGCCCCTGGCTGATGGCCGGCCTGCTGCGCTGCCCGGTGCACCTGATGTGCTGCATCAAGATCGGCGGTCGCTACCAGATCCGCCTCGAGCCGTTCCTCGACGCCCCGTCGTGGGAGCGCGGCCAGCGCGAGCAGGCGATCGCCGAGTGGGCGCAGCGCTATGCCGACCGCCTCGCCCAGCTGTGCCTGCTGGCGCCCTGGCAGTGGTTCAACTTCTACGCCTACTGGCAGGCCGAGAACGAAAGTGAAGGAGATGCGGATGCGAGCCCGCGGCGTGCTGCACGTTGACAGCGAGGTGCTGGTGCCGTTTTTCGACGTCGACTCGATGGACGTCGTGTGGCACGGCCACTACGTGAAATACCTGGAGGTCGCGCGCTGCGCGCTGCTCGACCGCCTCGGCCACAACTACATGGACATGAAGGCCGAGGGCTACGTGTGGCCGGTGATCGACCTGCAGCTGCGCTACGTGCGCGCCGCACGTTTCGGCCAACGCCTGCGCGTGCGCGCCGATCTGGTCGAATGGCAGAACCGGCTGAAGGTGAATTACCTCATCAGCGATGCATCCAGCGGCGAGCGCATGACCCGCGCCAGCACCGTGCAGGTGGCCGTGCGCCTTGCCGACGGCGAGATGCAGCTGGCCTCGCCGCAAAGCTTTGTCGACGCCGTGGAACGGCACCTCTCCGGCGGCCATGACGGCCGCGATGATCAAGCAAGTGCGGCCATCCACCGCCACACTCCCCACTGAAATCGATCCGATGACCTACGCCAGCACCACCTACGTCGAAGAAACCCGCCTGGGCTTCCGCTTCCTCGCCACGCACACCTGGCAGCACCATGTGCTGCGCGTGGCGATCAACGATCTCAAGCGGCTGGCCGGCACGCCGCTGCCACGCGGCGGCACCCTGCTCGATGCCGGCTGCGGCCAGGGCAAGTCGTTCCGCCTGCTGCGCGAGGCCTTCGCTCCGGACCGCCTGATCGGCCTGGATGCCGACCCGCACAGCCTGGCACTGGCACAGGCCGAAGCGCAGCGCGAAGGCATCGACACGCAGATGCTCGCCGCCGACTGCGCCCGTATCGAGCTGCCCGACGCCAGCGTCGACGTGGTGTTCTGCCATCAGACCTTCCACCACCTGGTCGAGCAGGAGAAGGCGCTGACCGAGTTCTGGCGCGTGCTCAAGCCGGGGGGCTGGCTGCTGTTCGCCGAGTCCACCCGGGCATACATCGACACCTGGGTGATCCGCTGGTTCTTCCGCCACCCGATGCACGTGCAGAAGAGCGCCGAGGAGTACCTCGCCATGCTGCGTGGGCAGGGGTTCGCGTTCGACGACGCGAACGTCTCGCTGCCCTATCTCTGGTGGAGCCGCTCGAAGGACTTCGGCCTGCTCGAACGCTGGGGCCTGCGCGCCCCGCCGCCGCCGGGCCAGCGCGAGGAAACCCTGGTGAACGTGGCGGCGCGCAAGCCTCCGGCCGGATCGGAGCCGGGCGCGTGAACGGCGGCTACCTCAACGCACTCGGCGTGGTCTGCTCGCTGGGCATCGGCAAGCGCGCGGTGGCCGAGGCGCTGTTCGCCGGCGACGGCGACGGTCTGCGTCCCGAGGCCGGCTGGATTCCCGGCCATGCCCCGCCGATGGGAGCGGTGAGCTCGCCGCTGCCGGCCATCCCGGTGCCGCTGTCGGCAACCCGCGACAACCGTTGCAACCGGCTGGCGCTGGCCGCCGCGCGGGAGATCGAAACGGAGCTGCGCGATGCCATCGCCCGTTACGGCGAGGAGCGCCTCGGCGTGGTGATCGGCACCAGCACCGGCGGCATCGACGAAGCCACCGCCGGTCTGGCCGGCTGGCGCCGGGACGGTGCCTGGCCCGACCACTATCGCTACGCGCACCAGGAGCTGGCCGGCACCGCCGAGTTCCTCGCCGAATGGCTGGACGTCAGCGGTCCGCGTTACGCGATTTCCACCGCCTGCACCGCCGGGGCGCGCGCCCTGATCAGCGCGCAGCGCCTGCTGCGCGCCGGGGTCTGCGACGCGGTGCTGTGCGGCGGCGTGGATGCGCTGGCGCGGCTGCCGCTCAACGGCTTCCACGCGCTGGAGGCGATGGATGAGCAGCGCTGCCGCCCGTTCTCGGGCGAGCGACGCGGCATCAACATCGGCGAAGCCGCCGCACTGTTCCTGATGACCCGCGAGCACGGCCCGGTGCAACTGCTGGGCGTGGGTGCGAGCAGCGATGCGTACCACATGTCCAGCCCCGATCCCGAGGGTCGCGGCGCGGTCGCCGCGATGCGCGCGGCGCTGGACGACGCCGGACTGGCGCCGGCACAGATCGACTATCTCAACCTGCACGGCACCGCCACCGAGCACAACGACCGCATGGAAAGCCGGGCGGTCGCCGAAGTGTTCCCGCAGGGTGTGCCCTGTTCCTCGACCAAGTCGCTGACCGGCCACACCCTGGCCGCGGCCGGCGCGCTGGAAGCGGCGTTCTGCTGGCTGAGCCTGACCGATACGCGCGCGGCACGGCGGTTGCCACCGGCGACGACGCATGGCGAGACGGATCCCGAGCTCCCCGCCCTGACCTTCGCCGAAGTCGGTGACACGCTGGCCCCGGGCGGTCCGCGCCGGCTGATGAGCAATTCGTTTGCCTTCGGCGGCAACAACGCCAGCCTGATCCTGGGAGATGCGTCGTGAGCGACGCTGGCTACCCGCCGATCGCCGAACTGCTGCCGCACGCCGGCGACATGGTGCTGCTCGATGCCGTCATCGAGGCCGGCGAGGAACACATGGTCTGCTCCCGGCTCGTACGGTCGGACGGCCTGTTCGAATGCGGCGGTGGCCTGCCCGCCTGGGCCGGCGTGGAGCTGATGGCCCAGGCCGTAGCCGCCTGGGCCGGTTGGCAGGCACGGTGCGAACGCCGGCCGGTGCGGGTCGGCTTCCTGCTCGGTACACGACACTACCGCAGCGATGTGGATGTGTTCGCGTCCGGCACCGCACTGCGCGTGGAAGCCGTGCGAAGCTTCCACGACGATGGAGGCATGGGTGTGTTCGCGTGCCACATCGACTCACCGGCGGGCAGGGCCGAAGCCCGGCTGAGCGTGTTCAGCCCGCCCGACCCGGATGCCTTCCTCGCCACCCTTGCACGAGCAGCCACCCATGACTGACACCATCCTGGTTACCGGTTCCAGCCGCGGCATCGGCCGCGCCATCGCGCTGCGCCTGGCGCGCGCCGGCTACGACCTGGTGCTGCACTGTCGCGCGCGCCGCGACGAGGCCGAGGCGGTCGCCGGCCAGATCCGGGCGATGGGCCGCAACGCGCGCATCGTGCAGTTCGACATTGCCGACCGCGCTGCGTGTCGCGCCGCGCTGGAGGCCGAGGTGGCCGCGCACGGCGCACCCTACGGCGTGGTCTGCAATGCCGGACTGACCCGCGACGGCGCGTTCCCCGCCCTGTCCGACGACGACTGGGACAGCGTGCTGCGCACCAACCTGGACGGCTTCTACAACGTGCTGCACCCGCTGGCGATGCCGATGATCCGCCGCCGCGCACCGGGCCGCATCGTCTGCATCGCATCGGTCTCCGGGCTAATCGGCAACCGCGGCCAGGTCAACTACAGCGCCTCCAAGGCCGGCGTGATCGGTGCGGCCAAGGCGCTGGCGGTGGAGCTGGCCAAGCGCGGCATCACCGTCAACTGCGTGGCACCGGGGCTGATCGACACCGACATGCTCGACGATGAGGTGCCGGTGGAGGAGATCCTGAAGATCATCCCGGCCCAGCGCATGGGCACGCCGGAGGAGGTGGCTGCTGCCGTGCAGTTCCTGATGAGCCCGGATGCCGGCTACATCACCCGCCAGGTGCTGGCGGTCAACGGCGGGCTGTGCTGATCGGCCGCCGCCTCGCGAACCCGAAATCCTAACCCACCCCAAGGAGATCCACCGCATGAACGCAAGATTCCGCCGCCTCGCCGTGTTGCTGCTCGCCGCCCTGCCGTGTGCCAGCTTCGCCGCCGACAAGACCGTGCACCTGGCCTTCGACCATGCCGTCCAGGCCGGCCTCGCCAGTGGCAAGCTCGACGGCAGCGTGAAGTTCTACCTGGCCGGCAACACGCCGCCGGGCCAGGTCCAGGTGGTCGACGACCTGGTCACCACGCACAAGAAGACCAATGCCTTCGGCAAGAGCGACCAGAAGACCTGCGACTGGGCGATGCTGTCGGCGCTGATCACCCTGCAGTCGGCGGCCAAGGAAGCCGGCGCCAATGCGGTGACCGACATCGTCGGCGTGCATGAGGGGCAGGAATACCGCGACCCGAATAACTACGAGTGCCGCGTCGGCTTCCTGATGTCCGACGTGGACCTGAAGGCCAAGCTGGCCAAGGTGAAGTGAGCGACGCGCCGGGGTGGGCCGCCTGGCCCGCTCCGGCGCATCGCCGCAGGCGGCGGGCCGGATCGCGCCCGGGCCATCGCCACTCCGAACGCCTGGACGTTCCATCGTATCCTCGCCGGGTGAATCTCCCCGCCCTGCTCATCGACCCCTGGCGCCGCTTCCGCGGCTCGGACCGCTATGCCGAGAGCGTACGCGTCGGCCTGGCGCTGGGCGGCATCGTCGCCTGGTGCCTGGCGCGCGGGGACATCCATGCGGTGATCCCCGCCCTGCTGGGCGCCATCGCCTGCGCGCTGGCCGAAACCGAGGACCACTGGCGCAGCCGGCTCGGCACGCTGCTGCTCACCCTCGCCTGCTTCGCGATCGCCGCGATGGCCGTGCAATGGCTGCTGCCCACGCCCTGGCTGTTTGCCGCCAGCCTGCCGCTGGCCACCTTCGCGCTGGTGATGCTCGGTGCGGCCAGCGGGCGCTATGCGACCATCGCCGGCGGCACCCTGATCCTGTCGGTCTACACGATGATCGGCGTGGACGCGGCGCATGGCGGCCGCGCCGATCCCTGGCACGAGCCGCTCCTGCTGCTGGCCGGTGCCGGCTGGTACGGCGTGTTGTCGCTTGGCTGGAGCGCGCTGGCGCCGCAGCAGGCGCTGCGCCTGGCGCTGGCCCGCTCGTTCGACGCGCTGGCCGACTACCTGGACGGCAAGGCCGCCCTGTTCGCCCCGGTGCATGGGGTGGACCGCGATGCGCTGCAATTGCAGCTGGCGTTGCGCAACGAGCGTGTGGTGCAGGCGCTCAACGCGACCCGGCTGGTGCTGGTCGACCGCATCGGCAACCGCCGCCCGCGCGGCACCACGGCGGCGCGCCTGCAGCTCTACTTCATGGCGCAGGACATCCACGAACGGGCCAGTTCCGCCCATCATCCGTACGACGCGCTGGCCGAGGCGCTGTTCCATTCCGACGTGCTGTTCCGCTGCGGCCATCTGCTGCGCCTGCAGGCCGATGGCTGCCGCTCCCGCGCCGCCGCACTGCGGCTGCGCGTCCCGTTCCGGCGCTCGCCGGTCGCCACGGCGGCACTGGCCGACCTGCACGACGCGGTGGCCGCGATGAAGGCCCAGGCGTCGCCCCCGCCCGCCGACGTGCAGCACGCGGTCGACGCGCTGGCGCACAACCTCGAGGCCATCCAGATCCGCCTGGGCGACGCCACCCGCCACGCGCCGGCCGTCGACGACGGCCTGGTGCTGCAGGACCCCGGGCCGCAGACGCTTGGCGAGGCATGGGGGCGCATCCGCATCCAGTTCACCCCACGCTCGATGCACTTCCGCCATGCGTTGCGGCTGGCGCTCGCGTTGCTCGCCGGCTATCTCATGCTGCTGGCGGTGCATCCGCGGCAGGGCTACTGGATCCTGCTGACCACCCTGCTGGTGTGCCAGCCGACCTACGGCGCCACGCGCCGCCTGCTGTTCGAGCGCGTGGTCGGCACGGTACTCGGCCTGGTCGCCGGCTGGGCTGCGTTGAGACTCGCGCCGTTCGGCCCGTGGCAGATGGGGCTGATCGTGCTCACCGGGGTGGGCTTCTTCGCCACGCGGCAACGCCGCTACGCGCTGGCCACCGCCTTCATCACGCTGTTCGTACTGCTGTGCTTCAACCAGATCGGCAACGGCTACTCGGTGATGTGGCCGCGCCTGCTCGACACGCTGATCGGTGCCGGCATCGCCGCGCTGGCGATCTACCTGGTGCTGCCGGACTGGCGCGGCCGGCAGTTGGCGGAGGTGCTGGCCGAGGCGTTGCGCAGCGACGCGCGCTATCTCGAGCGGATCCTCGCCCAGTACGCCAGCGGCAAGCAGGACGACCTGGCCTACCGCATCGCCCGACGCGACGCGCACAACGCCGACGCCGCGCTCAGCGGCCAGTTCGCCGCGATGCTGCGCGAGCCGGACCGCACGCCGGCCAGCCGGGAGGCGCTGCTGCGCTTCCTCACCGCGGCGCACCTGCTGCTGGGCCAGCTCTCCGCGCTCGGTGCGCATCGCCAGGCGATGCCGCCTGCGGCGCTGGCGCCGGTGCAGGCGACCGGGCGCCAGGTGATCGACGCGCTCGACGCCCTGGCGGACGTGCTGTCCGGGCGCCCGGCGGTGCCGCCGGCGTCGCGCGGGACCGCTTTCGTCGCACCGACCGCCGAGGACGCCGCCAGTCGCTTCGTGCTCGGTCAGCTGGTCCGCGTGATGACGCAGTACGCACGCCTTTCCGAGCATGCGCGGGAGCTCGCGGCGCACTGACGCCAGCGGGGTCTTGTGCGTCGCGCCAAGGTCGCCAGCGGCTCGCGCGCTACCATTGATGGGCTTTGTCCCCTCCATGGAGTAGCACCGCATGCGCCCGTTCCCCCTCGGCGAAGACCTCGACCTGCTGCGCGAGACCGTCCACGCGTTCGCGGAAAAGGAGATCGCCCCGCGCGCCGACCAGATCGACCGCAACAACGCCTTCCCGGCCGACCTGTGGCGCAAGTTCGGCGAGCTCGGCCTGCTCGGCGTCACCGTGCCGGGCGAATACGGCGGCAGCGACATGGGCTACCTGGCGCACATGGTGGCGATGGAGGAGATCTCCCGTGCCTCCGGCTCGGTCGGCCTGTCCTACGGCGCGCACTCCAACCTGTGCGTCAACAACATCTTCCACAACGGCAACGAAGCGCAGCGTCGGAAATACGTGCCCAAGCTGTGCTCGGGCGAGTACGTCGGCGCGCTGGCGATGAGCGAGCCGGGCGCCGGTTCCGACGTGGTCGGCTCGATGAGCTGCCGCGCCGAGAAGCAAGGCGACGTGTGGGTGGCCAACGGCTCGAAGATGTGGATCACCAACGGACCGGACGCCGACGTGCTGCTGGTGTACATGCGCACCGCGCCGCGTGCCGCCGGCAGCCGCTGCATGACCGCCTTCATCGTCGAGAAGGGCATGAAGGGCTTCAGCACCGCGCAGAAGCTCGACAAGCTCGGCATGCGCGGCTCCAACACCTGCGAGCTGGTGTTCGAGGACTGCGAGATTCCCGAGGAGAACATCGTCGGCGAGGTGAACGAGGGCGTGCGCGTGCTGATGAGCGGCCTGGACACCGAGCGGCTGGTGCTCTCCGGCGGCCCGATCGGCCTGATGCAGGCGGCGATGGACCTGACCCTGCCCTACGTGCGCGAGCGCAAGCAGTTCAACGCGCCGATCGGCACCTTCGGCATGATGCAGGCCAAGGTAGCCGACATGTACACCGCGCTGCAGTCCTCGCGCGGCTTCGCCTACATGGTGGCGCAGCAGTTCGACTCGGGGGTGAAGTCGCGCATCGACCCGGCCGCCTGCCTGCTCAACGCCTCGACCAATGCGGTGAAGGTGGCGCTGGAGGCGATCCAGGCGCTAGGCGGCAACGGCTACATCAACGAGTTCCCGGCCGGCCGCTTGCTGCGCGACGCCAAGCTGTACGAGATCGGCGCCGGCACCAACGAGATCCGCCGCATGCTGATCGGCCGCGAGCTGTTCCACGGCAAGAGCTGATCTTAAGCCCGCTCCGATGACGAAACGGCCCGCATCGCTCGGGCCGTTTCGTTTCCGGAGCGCGGAGGGATCAGAAATTCAGGCGGTAATTGAGCGTCGCCATCTGCGCGTGGTCGCGCTGACCCACGTACTGGTCGACGCCGATGCCGAAACTGCTGCTTGCGGAGAAATTCCAGTCCAGCTCGCTGCCGACCATGCCGCCGTAACGCGACAGGCCGATACCGCCAACCGGCGCCCACTGGTCGACCCCGGTAAAGCTCGCCTGCAGCACGTCGCCGCGCAGGCCAAACGCCCGCTGCCACAGCATGTGCGACTGCCAGGACAGCCGCGTGCCACCGGCCAGCGTCCATGAGCGTGTGGCGCGCAAACCGACGCCGGCCTGCCAGCGCGCGGTCAGCCCCGACGGCGACTTCAGGCCGAAGCCGCTGCCCCCGACCTCGCTGAAACCATCGCGACGGATCTGCGCGTACTGCAGATTCGCATACGGGGTGACCTGCAGCCCGCCCAGTCCGAACCGGTAGCCGCTCTCGCCGTAGGCCACGCCATAGCGACCATGGGTCATGCTGGCGACGCCGGTGGCGAAGTTGCCCAGTTGTACGCCGCGGCGCATGGACTCGCGGTACTGGCCCAGGCCGACGCGGCCCATCGTGTACCACGAGCCATTGACCACGCCGCCGTAGAACATCGCCTCGGTCGAGTGGCTGCGGCCCTGGTCGGCGGTTTCGGTGAGCCGTCCCAGCCCGCTGGCCTGGCTGATCGCGTAGCCGGCAAAGCCATGCGTGCCCACGCGCTGGTCGGCGCCGGTCATCCAGCCGTTGAGATCGATCCCCACGTTGCCGTAGCCAGCCCGGGACAGGTCGCCCTGGTAGCCGAGGCCCTGGCTCCACAGGCTCGACTGCCTGCCGTCGAGCAACTGGTCGACATGGTCGGACAGCGCCCGCGTGCCCGCATCGATCGCCTCGAAGGTCATCGCGGCGCTGGCCGCATGCAGTTGCCCGGACAGGCTCTGCAGCGACTGCTCCAGCGCGGTGGTGCTGGACACCTGCTGCAGGCTGGCGGCGCCGGCAAGCAGCGCGCTGTTGGTCGGCATCGCGGTGGTCGAGCTGCCGGCAAGCTGGCCGTTGAGGTATTCGAAGGTACTCTGCACGCGCTGCGCGGCGCCGTACGACGCCGGGGTATAGCTCGCCCCGGATACCTGCGTGGCGCTGACCTGCGTGACGTTCAGCCATGCGCTGGTGCCGTCGTAGCCCAGCGTCGCGGTCAACAGCACGCTGCTGGGCGTGGTCACGCCGGTGAAGGTGCCGGTCAGGCCGCCGCTGGCAGTGAGTACGTCGGTATGTGCGCTGACCGTGTAGTTGCTGTTCTTGCCGTAGACGTACAGGTCGCCACCGTTGAGGGTGGCCTTGCCGGAAACCGTCAGCACCGATCCCAGCGAGATCGCCAGCCGTCCGCCGACCTCCTGCGTGTAATTGCCGCCGACCGAGGTGCCGCCGGCCGTGCCGATGTCCAGCGTGCCGGTATTGTCGATGCTGCCGCCCACGTGGCTGGTGCCGAGGCTCGCCTGCGCGGCGATGGTCGCGCTGCCGGCCAGTGAGTTGGCCATCAGTGTGCCGCCCTGGACCTGGGTCAGCCCGGTGTAGGTCGAGGGCTGGCTCAAGGTCAGCGTGCCGCCACCCTGCTTGATCAGGCCACCCGCGCCGGAAATGGCGTTACCCCAGGTGGAGGAACCGGTGAAGCTGACCGTCACATCGCCCCAGTTGAACTGCGCCGGCCCCTGCACCGCCTTGCCGACATCGAGCAGGCCATAGCCGAATACCGGATCGACGCCCGTGGCGCCCAGGTCCTTGGCCGTGCCCAGCAGGGTCTGGCGGACCAGGTCGTTGGTGAAATAGGGAAAGGCCTGCCAAACGTCCGCCGCCGCACCCGAGACCGCCGGCGTGGCGAACGAAGTGCCCTGGACCACGTAGTAGGTCGGGTTGCCGGCGGTGTCGTTGGCGCCGGTGACGATCACGTCGCCAGGTGCCACCAGGCAGTAGTTCATCGCCTTGCCGCACTGGTTGGAATACGAGGCGAGCTGGGTCGGATGGAGCGAGTCCAGTGCCGCCACGGCCAGCCAGCCGCGCTCCAGGTCGGGCGCGTAACTGGGAATGGCGGCGGTATCCGAGGGCTGGGCGAGGCCCTCGTTGCCGGTGGCGAACACCACCAGTCCGTTGTGATCGACCACGAACGAGCGGAATGCGTTGCCGAACGCGGTGCCCACGGCCGTGGCATTGGATGGGTCGAAATACAGCCCGCCCCACGAATTGTTCATCACCTGCACGCCCTGGTTGATCAGGTCGGGTAAGAGGGTCTGACCGAAGAAATCGGCATCGGACGGCTGCACCATGTTGCCCTTGCCCGAACCATCGTCCTTGGGCGGGGTATCGTTGATGATGCGTGCGGACACCAGCGAGGCGTCCGGCGCGATGCCGCCCGGCCACTGCCCGAACGACTTGCCGGCGGCGATCTGCGACACCCAGGTGCCGTGGCCGACCACATCGTCCACGGCGGTGTTGTTGGTGGCCGGATCGACGTAGACCAGCAGTGCCTTGACCCGCCCGGTCAAGGCCGGGTGATTGGCATTGATGCCGGTATCGACCACGCCGATGGTGACGCCCGCACCAGTGAAGCCCGCGGTATGCGCAGCATAGGTGTCGGTCAGCGCCAGGTGAGCATCGATCGGCGGCTGGGCGCTGGCCGGCGGCGGCGAGGGAGGCGGCGCCGGGGTCGTCTTGACGTTTCCGCCCCCGCCACCGCAGCCGGACAGGCCGAGAATGGCCGCAATCACCACCGACATGCGACGCTGCACCAGCGTCCGTCCCTGCTCGCTCATGGCTTTACCCCTAAATGGTTTGATCACGCTGGAACGGAGGCCCCCCCTTGGCTTCACCGCTCCTTGACGCGATCTTCGCATAAGCCCGGTTCACCGGGATGACTGGATGCCGGTTTGCCGCTCTCGTCCGGGCACTGCGATAATCAGCCAGTTACCAGCGCTCCAAAGCGCCCCCCGAAGGTCTTCCCCCGGAGAATCCCATGTCTGATGTCAGCGTAGTGATCGCCGGTGCCAAGCGCACCGCCATCGGTTCCTTCCTCGGCCAGTTCACCGGCGTGCCCACCCCGAAGCTCGGCGCGGCCGCCATCAAGGCGGCGCTGGAGCAGTCCGGCGTGGCCGCCGCCGACGTGAGCGAGGTGATCATGGGCTGCGTGCTGCCGGCCAACCTCGGCCAGGCGCCGGCGCGGCAGGCGGCGATCCATGCCGGCCTGCCGCTGGCGGCCGGCGCCACCACCATCAACAAGGTGTGCGGCTCGGGCATGAAGGCGATCATGCTGGGCCACGACCTGATCAAGGCCGGCTCGGCCAGCGTCGTCGTGGCCGGCGGCATGGAGTCGATGACCAACGCCCCGCACATGGTGCAGGCCCGCACCGGCATCCGCTACGGCGACGGCCAACTGGTCGACCACATGGCCTGGGACGGTCTGACCAACCCTTACGACGGCAAGGCGATGGGCGTGTTCGGCGAATTGTGCGCCGACAAGTACCACTTCACCCGCGAGGAGCAGGACGCGTTCGCCACCGCCTCGGTGACCCGTGCGCTGGAAGCGCAGAAGAACGGCGCCTTCGCCGGTGAGATCGTCCCGTTCACAGTCGCCGGCCGCAAGGGTGACGTGGTGGTGGACTCCGACGAGCAGCCCGGCCGCTCGGACGTGAGCAAGATCCCGACGCTGCGCCCGGCGTTCAAGAAGGAAAACGGCACCATCACCGCCGCCAGCTCGTCGAGCATCTCCGATGGCGCCGCCGCCGTGGTGCTGTTGTCGGCCGATGATGCCAAGGCCCGCGGCCTGGCCCCGCTGGCCCGCATCGTGGCGCACGCCACCCATTCGCAGGAGCCGGAGTGGTTCACCACCGCCCCGGTCGGCGCGATCCAGAAGGTGCTGGACAAGGCCGGCTGGAAGGTCGGCGAGGTGGACCTGTTCGAGATCAACGAGGCGTTCGCCGTGGTGGCAATGACCCCGATCAAGGAGCTCGGCATTCCGCACGAGAAGGTCAACGTCAACGGCGGTGCCTGCGCCCTCGGTCACCCGATCGGCGCCAGCGGCGCCCGCCTGGTGGTGACCCTGCTCAACGCGCTGAAGGTGCGCGGTCTCAAGCGCGGGGTCGCCACCCTGTGCATCGGCGGCGGCGAAGCCACTGCGATTGCCGTCGAGCGTCTCGACTGAATCGTCACGTGCCCGGGCGAACAATCCCGGGCGTCGTTTTCGACACTCAGTTAACGGGCGCATTAATGACGCGATTGGGCCCGCCCGGGGGCCGGTAGCGGCTTTCACGGGAAAGCGCTATTAATACGCGGCCATTCGGCATTCCACGGCAAAGGAGATTCCACATGAAGTTCACGCGTACCCTTCTCGCCTCCGCGCTCGTCGCGCTGCTGGCGGCTTGCAGCAACGGCGCGCAGGATTCCGCGCAGGACGCCCAGAAGTCGGCTGACCAGGCTCAGCAGGCTTCCGAACAGGCCCAGAAGGCTGCCGCCGCTGCGCCGACCACGGCCACCGAGCAGGCCGCCGACCAGGCCAAGGCTGCTTCCGATACCGCCGGCATGGCGGCTGACCAGGCCAAGAGCGCGGCCTCGGCTGCTTCCTCGGCCGCTCCGGCCGGCGCGATGAGCGCCTCGGGCGACGGCATGATGAAGGACGCCAAGGCAGCTGCCTCCAACGCCGCCGACCAGGCAAAGCAGGCGGCCGATGCCGCCAAGAGCGCCGCCGACAACGCCAAGGACGCGATGAAGGACGCTTCGGGCAAGAAGTAATCCGCCCATCGTTGCACTCGTAATGAATCGGCCGCCTCCGGGCGGCCGATTTTTTTGCGCCCGATATCCCTGTCGCCGTGAATCGCGCATGGCAAAAAAACCCCGGAAAAATCCGGGGCTTTTTTTCAACAGGCACCGATTTACCCCGGGTCAGAAATCCTGCGTAAAGCGCACGCCGATGGTCCGCGGCTGGTTGGTCACCGTGTAGACCTGGCCGTTCGGGTACTGCGGGACCACGCCATGGGCCGCGCACACGGCCTCGGCGCACTCGGTGTACTTGTACAACGACGCCCGCTTGTCGAACACGTTGTTGACGTACACGTTCACCGAGAAGCTGGCCCAGTTGTAGCCGGCGGAGAGATCCAGCGTGGTGTAGGCCGGAAGATCGCCGACCAGGCTGTTCTCGAGCGTGCGCAGGTCCGACCGGCGCTTGCCCACGTGCACCACGGCGCCCTGCAGGTAGGCCTCGTTGTTGCCGACGTCCCAGGTATAGCGCGCAACCACGTTGCCCTTGAACTTCGGGGTGACCGGCAACTGGCTGCCCTTCGGGGCTTCCGGCGTGGCGCAGGCGGTCACCGGCTTGCCGTTGGCATCGGTATAACCGCAATAGTTCGCGGTGAGCTTGGCGTCGTAGAACGCCACGCCTCCGCTAAGCTGCAGGTTGTAGGTAGCCGCCCAGTTCAGCTCCGTCTCCATGCCGCGGACCTGGGCCTGGTTGGCGTTGCGGATCTCGGTCAGGCCGTTGGCGCCCAGGATGCTGAACTGGAAGTCCTTCCAGTCCTCCTGGAATACCGAGCCGTTGAACGACAGCCGGTTGTTCATCCAGGTGGTCTTCCAGCCCAACTCGTAGTTGGTGAGGTAGTCCGACTTGTATGGCGGCAACGAACCACGACGATTGATGCCGCCGGGTCGGTAGCCCTCCGAACGGGTCGCGTAGACCATCTTGGTCGGCGAGATGTTCCAGGTCAGGTTGACCTTGCCGAGCGAGCCGGTCTCCTTGACGTTCTTGTTGAAGTCCAGGCACGGCGCGCCACGGAACGGCGTGGGCGAGATGCAGCCCGCCTCGCCGTAGCTCGAACTGGGCGAGAAGCCGCGGCTGAACCCGTAGAAGCCGCCCAGGCTGTTGTCGGCGCGGAAGTAGCGACCACCGACGGTGGCGGTGAGGGTGTCCGGGATGATGTCGTAGGACAGCTCTCCGAACACCGCCTCGTCCTTGTCGGTACGCACCTGCTCGGTCAACCAGAGGGTGCTGGGCCAACCGGTGACCGAGAGCGAGTCGGCCAGGCCGTTGACCATGTAGCGCTGCTCGATGTCGTGCACCGACTTTTCCCAGAACAGGCCACCGACCGCGCGCAGCCGGTCGTCCTTCGGCGAGGCCAGGCGCAGCTCGTGGCTGTCCATGGTGTAGTGGTCCTTGCCGATGATGTATTGCGACGGATTGATCAGGGCGCCGCTGTTGTCGTACAGGTAGGTACCGTAGCCATACAGCGTGTCGTACCAGAACGAGTAGTCGCTGTAGTCGTTGTGCTCTTCCTGGTCGCGCTTGAGGTGCGCATAGGCGTAGGTCAGGTCGAAATTGCCGATCTTGCCCTGCACCGTCATCGCCGCCTGCCACCAGCGGTCGGTCTGCCACTCGGGATAGAAGTGCGAGATGGCCAGGTCTCCAAGCGCGGTGTCGCTGGCCATGTTGCCGTTGGCAGTGGTCTTCTGGCCCATGAAGGTGCCGTCGATCGACCAGTCGTCGTTGAGATTGACCCTCAGCGCCGCGCGTCCCCCGTTGGTGGTGTTGTCGTTGTAGTGGTTCTTGGCGGCGTGCGTGCACACCATCAGGCTGCTCGGCGTGCACGAGGAGGTGTTGCTGACCGTGCCGCCCCAGCTCGGATAGGTGCGCGTGCCGGGGATGTTGTCGACGTAACCCGCGTCGCGCTCGTGCCAGCCGACCAGGCGGATCGCGGCATTCGTGGAGATCGGCACATTGAGCATGCCCTCGGCCAGGTTGCCGATGCCGCCATTGGCCACCGTGTCGATGCCCGCGGTGTAGCTGGCCGCGAAGCCCTGCGGGTCGGGCTTGTTGGTGATGATGCGCAGGGCACCGGACTGGGCACTGGCGCCGTAGAGGGAGCCCTGCGGGCCGGCCAGCACCTCGACGCGGGCGATGTCGTACATATGGATGTCGAGCGGACCGGTCACGGTGGTGACGGGCTGTTCATCCAGGTACACGCCGACGCTGGGTCGCGAGCCGGAGTGGTTGCCGTCGCCGCCGCTGGCGATACCGCGCATGTAGATCTCCGAGAAGCCCGGTGCGGCACTCTGGTAGGACACGCTCGGCAGGTACTTCACGTAGTCGTCGAAGCTGTTGATGTGCAGCTGCTCGATCTTCTCGGTACCCAGCACCTGGATACTGATCGGCACCTTCTGCAGGTTCTCCGTGCGCTTCTGCGCGGTCACCGTCACGGTGCTGAGCTGGGCCACCTTCTGGTCTTTCGGCGGAGTGGCGGACGACGGCGCGCTGGCATCCTGCGCGAATGCCGGTGCGGCGATGGCCAGGCAGATGGCCGCGGCCAATGGCATGCGGGACAGGCGCCTGCGCGCCACCCCGGAGGCTGGTGTATTTCGGTGTCGATGCATCGGTTCCCCTCCCAAAAAGAGACAATTCCCCAAACGGCCCTTGACTACGCTCCCTCTTGATCCGGCACCCCGGGATACGCCCGGAGCACCGCTCCCAAACCCTGCTCGAGCGGCCCCAGCCATGGCGCGTAATGCCGCCACTGGTCCACGCCCTCGCGATAGATCGGCCGGCGCACCTGCTCGGAGCTGGCGGTTCGCACTGCGCGCTGGTTCTCGAAGAAGCGCAGGCACGCCTCCTCGAACGGCAAGCCACAGTGCGCCAGCAACCGGCGCACCTCCCCCTCGGTGTCCTCGACCATGTTCTCGTAGATGACGCGGTGCACCCTGCCCGGCAGCACGGCGTCGAAATGTGCCATCAGCTGCACGTAGTCCGTGTAGTACCGGGCGAGATCCTCCAGCCGGTAGCTGAAGCTCTGACCACGCGCGAAATGCTGCTTGAACCCCGAGAAGCAGCAAGCCATCGGATGCCGCCGCGCGTCGATGATGATCGCGTTGGGCAGCATCAGCTGGATCAGCCCGATGTGCATGAAGTTGTTCGGCATCTTGTCGATGAACAGCGGCGCCGACGTCTTGCGCTGGATCCGGGTATGCGCCAGGTAGCGCTCGCCCAGCTCGCGCAGCGCATCGGCGTCGAGCCGGGCCAGCGCGTCGTGGTACGGCATCGGGCCGTCGCCGTCGGCCTGCTCACGCAGCAGCCGGGTGATCGAGGTGATCTCCGGCAATTCCATCGTGCCCTCCACCTGGCTGTGGCTGGAGAGGATCTGCTCGATCAGTGTGGAGCCCGAGCGCGGCAGGCCGACGATGAAGATCGGGTCGCGCGCAGCGCTGCCGCTACCGGCGCGCGCGGCGAAGAACTCGCGCGTGTACTGGCGACGGATGTGCTCGACCCGCGCGTGCGTCTCGGCCGGGTCGTAGTGCAGCTGGGCGTGGCGGCGGGCGTTGCCGGCGGCGTAGTGGTCGAACGAGGCTGCGTACTCGCCGGCGTCCTCCAGCGCCTTGCCGAGCGCGAAATCCAGATGCAGGCGGTCGTCGTCGGACAGGTCGGTGCGCGCGAGCTGCGCGCGCATCGTCGCCATATCAGCCTCGGTGAAGCGGAAAGTCTTGAGGTTGGCCAGGCTCCACCAGACTTCACCGAACGACGGCGTCATCGCCAGTGCCCGCCGGTAGGCCTCGATCGCGCGCTCGGTGAGGCCAGCGGTCTTCAGCGCGTGGCCGTAGCTCATCCAGACCGGGGCGTTGTCCGGGTACTCGGCCAGCAGCCCGGCGTAGAGGTCGATCGCCGCGGGGTAATCGCCGGTGCGGCACAACACCACGGCCTTGAGGTTGCGGTGCGCCGGGTGGTTCGGCTCGGCGGCCAGCAGGCGCTCGAGCTCTACCAGCGCCTGCTCAGGCAGGTTGGCCCGGTGCAGCAGCAGCGCGTAGTTCTGGCGGGCGGCGTGGAAGGCAGGCGCCAGCTCCAGGCAGCGCTCGAGCAGCACTCGGGCTTCGTCGGTGCGCCCGACCCGTGCCGCCAGCTCGGCAAACATGCGGATCGCCACCACATCGGTCGGCGCCTCGCGCAGGTGCTGGCGTAGCATCGCCTCGGCCTCGGGAATGCGCTCGTCGGCCAGGGCTGCCCCCGCCGCCATCAGCCGCGGATCGGTCGCGGCATGGCGCACGTGTCCGAGATACGCCTCGGCCGCCGCATCCGCGTCGCCGGCATCAAGCAGGCGATCGGCCAGCAGGCGCCAGGCCTGCGGCAGATCCGGCTTCAGAGCCACCGCAAGGCGCAGCGCGGCGATCGCATCGTCCAGGCGGCCGACCCGACCCAGCGCCAGGCCCAGCTCGAACTGCACCGCCGCCCACTTCGGCTGCGAGGCCGCCAGCGGCTCCAGCACGGCCAGCGCGCCAGCCAGGTCGCCCTGTGCCGCACGCGCCGCCGCCAGCAGTTGCAGCGTGGGCGGGTGCTCCGGCACGGCTTTGAGGATCTCTCCCGCCTGCGCCTCGGCCATTGCCGGATCGCGGGCCAGCAGACGCCCGGCGTGCGCCAGCGCCTGCTCCAGCGAGCCGGTGGCCGCGGCCGCCGTCACCGGAAGTACCACGATGCGGAGGACGTCAGAGGCATGGCACGGGACATGGCGTCGGCGGCTCCTTACAAGTTTTTAAGCAATCTATAGTCGAAATCGAGCGACTGGTAGTAGGACGTCACCAGAATGCGTTCGTCCTGCCCGTGCGAGCGGTCGTCGTCCACGTCGTAGGGGATGCCGTTGAACACGTAGGACGGCATCCCGGCCGCCCGCAGGAACACGCTGTCCGAGGCGCCGGCGGACATGTACGGCGACACCGGCATGGCGTGCCCCCAGACGGCCTTCGCCGTCCGCGCAACCTGCGCGAACAGCGCCGGATCGATCGGGCTGGGCGGGCTGGCTGGCGCCGGGGCGACCGGCGCCACCTCGATCTGCGGATCCTCCAGCGCCTTCCGGATCGCCGCCTCGACCCGGGCCGGAGGCTCGTCAGGCAGGATGCGGCAATTCACCGTGGCCCGGGCCATCTGAGGCAACGCGTTCTCCGCATCGCCGCCCGCCAGCAGGGTCGGTACGCAGGTCGTGCGCAGGTGGGCGTTGTTGTAGGGGCTGGACGCGGCCAGCCGCTGCATCGCCGCGGGATCGGACGGATCGCGGGCAACCGCGCGCATGTCGGCCGCGGTCGAGCCGGTATACAGCGTGGCGAGCTGCGCGTAATAGCCGCGCGTGGCCGAGTTGGTATGCAGCGGGAAGTCCAGCTTGGATAGCCGCATCAGTCCCGCGGCCAGCCGGTAGATCGCGTTGTCGGGCGTCGGCAGCGAGCTGTGCCCGCCGGGGTTGCGCACGGTCAGGGTGTAGCTGGCGTAAACCTTCTCGGCGGTTTCCACCGCGACGACCTCGGGCCGGCCGTTGCGGATCTCCGGGCCGCCGCCGTCGACGTTGATCGAGTACTGCGAACGAATCAGTTCCGGCCGATGCGCCAACAACCACTGGATGCCGTTGGACTTGCCGTCCTCCTCACCGGCGGTGAGCGCCAGGATGTAGTCGCCCTTCGGCTTGAAACCTTCCTGGTGCAGGCGCAGCAGGGTGGCGACCAGACCGGCGCCGGCGCCCTTGATGTCCATCGTGCCGCGACCGTAGTAATAGCCGTCCTTTTCGGTCAGCTTGAACGGCGGGAAGTGCCAGTCCTGCGGCAGCGCCTCGACCACGTCCAGGTGCGCCAGCAGCAGCACCGGCTCGCGCTCGCCCTGCCCGCGCAGGCGTACCACCAGGTTGCGCCGCTTCGGATCGTCGCCCACCACCTGCACGTCCGCCGCCGGAAACCCGGCCTTGAGGAAACGCTGCGCCAGCGCCTCGGCCAGCACGGTGGTGCTGCCGTGCTCGGAGGTGGTGTCGGTGCCGATCATCTGCACCAGCAGGTCGTGCGCCAGCGCACGCTCACCCGCCGGAACCGGGTCGGCGGCCTGCGCGGCCAACGGCAGCACCAGGCCCAGTGCCAGAGGAAAGGCACGACGGAGGATTCGGTTCATGGGCGCTCCAGGATGAGGGCGAGGCCCTGGCCGACGCCCACGCAGAGGCTGACCAGGGCGCGTTGCTGACGCTGACGACGCAGGGCAAACGCCGCGGTCATCGCCAGGCGGGCGCCGCTGGCGCCCAGCGGGTGACCGAGAGCGATCGCGCCGCCGTTGGCGTTGACGTGCTCCGCGTCGTCGGCAAGGCCGAGTGCGCGCGTGCAGGCCAGCACCTGCACGGCGAACGCCTCGTTGATCTCGATGCGGTCGAAGTCGCCCAGGCGCTGACCGCCGCGCGCCAGCAGCTTGCGGATCGCCGGCACCGGACCGATGCCCATGGTGCGCGGCGCCACGCCGGCCGAGGCCATGCCGGCGACGCGCGCCAGCGGAGTCAATTCGAACCGCTCGATCGCCGTATCGGATGCCAGCAGCAGGGCGGCGGCGCCGTCGTTGAGGCCGGAGGCGTTGCCGGCGGTGATGCTGGTGTCCGGCCCCAGCAGCGGCTTGAGCTTGTCCAGTTGCCAGGCGGTCGTGGCCGGACGGGGATGCTCGTCCACCGCGACCAGCTCGCCGTCCTTGCCCACCGGCACCGGCACGATCTCCTCGGCCAGCCAGCCCTCGGCCTGCGCCTGGGCCGTGCGCGCCTGGCTGCGCAGCGCATAGGCATCCTGGCTGGCGCGGTCGATGCCGTGTTCGCGGGCGAGGTTCTCCGCGGTCTGCGTCATCGAGTCCACGCCGTACCCGGCGCGCATCGCCGGGTTGACCAGCCGCCAGCCCAGCACGGTGTCCTCCAGTTGCTGGCCGCGCGCGAAGGCGGCGTCCGCCTTGGCCATGACGTAGGGCGCGCGGGTCATGCTCTCCACGCCGCCGGCGATTACCAGCTCGGCCTCGCCGCAGGCGATCGCGCGGGCCGCCTGCCCCACCGCCTCCAGGCCCGAGGCGCACAGCCGGTTGACCGTCACACCGGGCACCTCCGGCGGCAGCCCGGCCAGCAGCGCCGCCATGCGCGCCACGTTGCGGTTGTCCTCGCCGGCCTGGTTGGCGCAGCCGAGGATCACCTCGTCGATCGCGGCCGGATCGAGCTGCGGGTACCGCGCCAGCAAGGCGTGGATCGGCAGCGCCGCCAGGTCGTCGGTGCGGACGCCGGCCAGTGCGCCACCGTGGCGGCCGAACGGCGTGCGCGTGGCATCGACCAGCCAGGCGCTACGCATAGGCGCCCCGGATCGCCTGCTGCGGCAGCCAGCCGCCGCGCGCAATGGCCTGTTGCACCGCCGCCTGCGTCTCGCGCAGCGCCGGCAGGATCTCCTTGACCGCACGCTTGGGCACCTCGTCGCTGTACGGCATGCCGACGTTGAGCGCCGCAACCGTGCTGCCGTCGGCCGCGCGGATCGGCACGGCGATCGAACACAGCCCATGTTCCAGCTCGCGCGACACCAGCGCGTAGCCCTGCTTGCGCACGCGCGCCAGCTCGGCCTTCAGCGCGCTGACCGTGTGCAGGGTCTGCGGCGTGTAGGCACGGAAGGTCTGGCCCTTCATCCACGCGGCGAGCGCGTCGTCGGCGAGGTCGGCCAGGATCGCCCGCCCCATCGAGGTGGCAAACGCCGGCAGCCGCGCGCCCACGCCCAGCGCCACGCTCATCACCCGACGCACCGGCACGCGCAGCACGTAGACAATGTCGGTGCCGTCGAGCACGGCCATCGAACAGCTTTCGCCGATGCGATGCGACAGCTGCTCCAGGCTCTGCTGCGCCAGCTCGGTGAGATCCAGCGAGGTGAGGTAGCTGTAGCCGAGCTCCAGCACCCGCGGTGTGAGGAAAAAGCTGCGCCCGCGGCTGCCTACGTAGCCCAGGTGCTGCAGCGTGAGCAGCAGCCGGCGCGCCACCGCGCGCGACAGTCCGGTGCGCTCGGCCACCTGCGACAGGCTGGGGCTGGGCAGCTCGCGATCGAACGCGCGCAGCACCTGCAGGCCGCGCGCCAGCGACTGCACGTAGTCGGGACTTTCCTCGAAGGATTCGGAGGCCATCGGCTCGCTTGGGTCCATTGACAGGTCGAGCGTAGAAGCATTCCAATGAGTTCGCAATACGAATTCTTGTTCGATTATCGAACATTTCTCCTGGGGGAGGATGCGCGTGAGCAACGAACGCGACAGCGTGCTGCACAGCTGGTGCGTGCCATCGACGTGGCAGGCGCCGACCGTGGTCGGCGGCCGCGGCGCCCACCTTGAGCTGGCCGACGGCCGGCGCGTGCTCGACATGAGCAGCCTGGCCGAGTGCAGCAACCTCGGTCACCAGCATCCGGCGGTGGTGCAGGCGATCCGCGAGCAGGCCGAGCAGCTCTGCTTCGTGACGGCCGCGTGGGGTGCCGAACCGCGCAAGGCACTGGCCGAGGCACTGCTGGAGAAATCCGGCTTCGAGGGCGGGCGGGTGTTCTTCACCCTGGCCGGCGCCGACGCCAACGAGAACGCGGTGAAGTTCGCGCGCCTGGCCCGCGGGCTGCCGCGCGGACGCATCGTGGCGCGCGATCGCTCCTACCACGGCGCCAGCTACGCCGGCATGGCGCTGTCCGGCGACGCCCGCACCAGCGACCAGGTCGACGCCGAGGCCTTCGGGGTGATCCGCGTGCCGGCGCCGTACGCCTATCGCTGCCCGTTCGGCAGCACCGACGACGACAGCTGCGGCCGGCTCGCCGCCGACGCCGTGGGCGAAGCGATCGATCGCGCCGGCGCGGACACCGTCGCCGCCGTGCTGATGGAGCCGAACGCCGGCACCAACGGCATCGTCGCCCCGGACAGCTACTGGCCCGCCCTGCGCGCAGCGACCCGCGAGCGCGGCGTCCATCTGATCGCCGACGAGGTGATGAGCGGCTTCGGCCGTTGCGGCGAATGGTTCGCCTGGCAGCGCCATGGCGAAGCCGGCCGGCCCGATCTGATGACGCTGGCCAAGGGCCTCACCGGCGCGCACCTGCCGCTGGGCGCGGTGGTGCTGTCGGCCGAGGTCTATGCCCGCCTCGCCGACCACATGCTCTACACCGGCCTCACCTACTGCGGCCATCCGCTCGCCTGCGCCGCCGGCCTCGCCGCCGTGCGCGCCTACGAGGACGAGCAGCTGATCGAACGCTCGCGCCGGCTCGGCGCCACGATGTTCGCCGAGCTCAAGGCGATGCAGGCACTCCACCCGGTGATCGGCGACGTGCGCGGCGGCCACGGCCTGTTCGCGGTGGTCGAACTGGTCGTCGACCGCGCCAGCCGCGCGCCGCTGGCGCCATGGCCGCAGTCGTCCGCCACGCTGGGCGCCCTGCTGCGCGAGGCGATGGACGAGGGCGTGTCGCTGGCCGCCCGCGGCAACCTCTTGATCCTCGCGCCGCCGCTGGTGATCGAGGAAACCGCACTGGCCGACGCGCTGGCGCTGATCGACCGACTGCTGGGGAAGCACTTCCCCACCCACGCCTAACGAGGTCCCCATGAGCTTCCGCCTGACCTACGCCACCATGTACGACCCGCCGGAAGCCATGCACGAACGCTTCGAGGCGGCGCTGGCCCGCGTCTCGGCCACGCTCGGCGCGCAGCACGGCCTGTTCATCGACGGCCGCGATGTCGAGGCGGAGCACTCGGCCGACCGCCGCGCCCCGTTCGACAACGCCCTGCACCTGGGCCACTTCGCGCTGGCCGACGAAGCCGATGCCGACCGTGCCATGCGCGCGGCCCAGGCGGCCTACCCCGCCTGGCGTGCCACGCCGGCGGCCGAACGCGTGCGGCTGATGCGCCGCGTCGGCGACCTGCTGGAGGAGCGCGTCTACGACATCGCCGCCGCGCTGTTGCTGGAGGTCGGCAAGAACCGCATGGAGGCGCTGGGCGAGGCGCAGGAGACGGTGGACTTCTTCCGCCACTACGCGGACGACTTCGAGAGCCACGCCGGCTACCACCACACGCTGCCCGACGACCCGATCGACGGCGTCGTCTCGCACAACGCCAGCGTGATGCGGCCGTACGGCGTGTGGGTGGTGATCGCGCCGTTCAACTTCCCGCTGGCGCTGGCCGGCGGCCCCACCGCCGCGGCCCTGGTCACCGGCAACACGGTGGTGGTGAAAGGCGCCAGCGACACGCCGTGGGCCGCGCGCCTGCTGGCCGACTGCATGCGCGATGCGGGCCTGCCGCCGGGCGTGTTCAATTACCTCTCCGGCAGCAGCCGCGAAGTCGGTGCGGCGCTGGCGCAACACCCGCGGGTCGCCGGCATCACCTTCACCGGCTCGGTGCCGGTCGGCCGCCAGTTGATGCAACAGATGGCCGGCGGCGCCTGGCCGCGGCCGTGCGTCGCCGAGATGGGCGGCAAGAACCCCTGCATCGTCACCGAGCATGCCGACCTCGACGACGCGGCCGCCGGCATCGTGCGCTCGGCCTACGGCATGAGCGGGCAGAAGTGCTCGGCGCTGTCGCGGCTGTACGTGCACGAGCGCGTCGCCGACGCACTGATCGAACGCCTGCGCCAGCGCATCGGCGCCCTGCGTATCGGCGACCCGCGCCAGCGCGATCACTGGATGGGCCCGGTGGTCAACGCCACCGCCTACGGCCATTACCGCCAGTACATCGACGAGCTGGAGGCCGGCGGCGCGACCGTGCTGGCCGGTGGCCGCCGGCTGGGCGAAGGCACCGGCGGCCCCGCGGAACTGGCCCGCGGCTTCTTCGTCGAACCGACCCTGGCCGAAGCGCCGCTGGCGCACCCGCTGTGGCAACAGGAAATGTTCCTGCCGATCCTCACCCTGCACCGCGTGCGCGACCGCGACGAGGCGATGCGCTTGGCCAACGACACCTCGATGGGCCTCACCGCCGGTTTCTACGGCGGCGCCGACGAAGTGCCGTGGTTCCACGAGCACATCGAGGCCGGCGTGACCTACGCCAATCGGCCGCAGGGTGCCACCACCGGCGCCTGGCCGGGCTACCAGCCGTTCGGCGGCTGGAAGGGTTCGGGCTCCACCGGCAAGGCGATCGCCTCGTTCTATTACCTGGCGCAGTACCTGCGCGAGCAGTCCCGCACGGTGGTCGAGTGAGCGCACACGGATGAGCTGCCAGCACCTGCAACTTGCCGAGGCCATCGAGCTGTTCGTGCACGACGGCGCCAGCGTCGCGCTGGAGGGCTTCACCCACCTGATCCCGTTCGCGGCCGGCCACGAGATCATCCGCCAGCGCAAGCGCGACCTGCACCTGATCCGCATGACGCCGGATCTCATCTACGACCAGCTGATCGGCATGGGCTGCGCGCGCATACTCACCTTCTCCTGGGGCGGCAACCCAGGCGTGGGCTCGCTGCACCGCCTGCGCGACGCGGTCGAGCATGGCTGGCCACGCCCGCTGGAGATCGACGAACACAGCCACGCCGGCATGGCCGCGGCATTCACCGCCGGCGCGTCGCGACTGCCGTTCGGCGTGCTGCGCGGCTACATCGGCACCGACCTGCCCGCGCACAACCCGAACATCCGCCGCGTCGCCTGCCCGTTCACCGGCGAGGCGCTGGCCGCGGTGCCCGCGCTCAATCCCGACGTCACCATCCTGCACGCACAGCGCGCCGACCGGGCCGGCAACGTCGCCATCGACGGCATCGTCGGTGCCGCGCGCGAGGCGGCACTGGCGGCGAAGATGCTGATCGTCACCGTCGAGGAGATCGTCGACGCGCTGCCGCCGGCCATGAACGCCATCGTGCTGCCGCACTGGACGGTGGGCGCGGTGGTGCATTGCCGCGGCGGCGCCTACCCGTCCTACGCGCAGGGCCACTACGCCCGCGACAACGCCTTCTACCAGCGCTGGGACGCGATCGCCCGCGATCGCCAGCGCTTCCTCGACTGGATGGACCACCACGTGCTCGGCACCCGCGACCACCGCGCCTTCCTGGCCTCGCTGCAGACGGAGGCCACCGCATGAGCGCCTGTACCCGCGACGAGTGGATGACCGTGGCCGCCGCACGCCTGCTGGCCAACGACAGCGTCTGCTTCGTCGGCATCGGCCTGCCCAGCGCCGCCTGCAACCTGGCCCGCCTCACCCACGCGCCGGAGATCGTGCTGATCTACGAGTCCGGCACCATCGGCACGCGGCCGGACGTGCTGCCGCTGTCGATCGGCGACGGCGAGTTGGCCGAGACCGCCGCCTGCGTGGTGCCGCTGCCGGAGATCTTCAGCTTCTACCTGCAGGCCGGGCGCGTGGACGTCGGCTTCCTCGGTGCCGCGCAGATCGACCGCTTCGGCAACCTCAACAGCACCGTGATCGGTCCGTACGAGCTGCCGTCCACGCGACTACCCGGCGCCGGCGGCGCACCGGAGATCGCGCTGCATGCCAGGCAGGTGTTCGTGATGGCGCGGGCCACGCCGCGCAGCTTCGTCGAGCAGCTGGATTTCCGCAGCAGCGCCGGCTACCTCGACGGCCACGGTGCCCGCGCCCGCACCGGTGCCCCCGGCGGTGGTCCGCGTGCGGTGATCACCGACTTCGGCATGCTCGCCCCGCACCCCGAGAGCGAGGAGCTGCAACTGGTCGCCCTGTTCGAGGGCGTCACCGTGGACGAAGCCCGCGCCGCCATCGGCTGGCCGCTGCTCGTCGCCGACCGGCTGGACACCATCGCCCCGCCCAGCGCGCACGAACTGGACACCCTGCGCGCGCTCAATACCCGCACCCGCGAGGCACACGCTCGCCCCGTGCACATTCCTCTCTGACAGCCAAAGGTTCTGCCGTGAACGCCCACATCAAGACCGCTCTCCCCGGACCCAAGGCGCAGGCGATGATCGCCCGCGACGCCGAAGTGATCTCGCCCTCGTATCCGCGCGACTACCCGTTCGTGATGTCGCACGGGCGCGGCACCGAGGTGTGGGACGTGGACGGCAACCGCTTCCTCGACTTCATGGCCGGCATCGCGGTGTGCGCCACCGGTCACGCGCACCCGCAGGTGGTCCAGGCGGTGCAGGGCGCGGCGGCGAAATTCCTGCATATCTCCAGCGATTACTGGCATGAGGAGATGACCGGCCTGGGCGAGCGCCTGGCCGCGGTCGCGCCGATGCAGACGCTGGCCGGCGAGCCGGCGATGAGCTTCATCTGCCAGTCCGGCACCGAGGCGGTGGAAGGCGCATTGAAGCTGGCCCGCTACGTCACCGGTCGGCCGCGCTTCATCGGTTTCCTCGGCGGCTTCCACGGCCGCACCTTCGGATCGCTGTCGTTCACCTCGAGCAAGTACACCCAGCAGAAGGGCTTCTCGCCCACCCTGGCCGGCGTCACCCACGTGCCCTACCCCAACCCGTACCGGCCGCTGTTCGCCGGCGACGACCAGGGCGCGGCGGTGCTCGACTACATCCGCATGCTGTTCCAGCGCAGCGTGCCGCCGAGCGAAGTGGCGGCGATCCTGGTCGAGCCGATGCAGGGCGAAGGCGGTTACCTCACGCCGCCGGACGGCTTCCTCGCCGGCCTGCGCGCGCTGTGCGACGAGCACGGCATCCTCTTGATCTTCGACGAGGTGCAGTCGGGCATCGGCCGCACCGGCAAGATGTTCGCCTGCGAGCACTGGGGCGTGGCGCCGGACATCCTCACCTCGGCCAAGGGGCTGGGCTCGGGCCTGCCGATCGGCGCGGTGATCGCGAAGAAATCCATCATGTCGCAGTGGAAGCGCGGCGCCCACGGCAACACCTACGGCGGCAACCCGGTCACCTGCGCCGCCGCCAACGCCACGCTCGACCTGGTACGCGGCGGCCTGATGGACAACGCGGCCCAAGTCGGCGCGCACTTCATCGCCCGCCTGCGCGAACTGCAGAAGGACTACCCGTGCATCGGCGAAGTGCGCGGCAAGGGCCTGTGGATCGGCATGGAGCTGGTCGAGAACGACGCGAAGAAGACCCCCGCCACCGCGCTGTGCGATGCGGTGATCACCCGCGCCTACCACAACGGCCTGTTGCTGCTCTCCTGCGGCACCAGCACGGTGCGCTTCATGCCGCCGCTCACGGTGAGCGCGGAGGAAGTGGACGAGGCGATCACCCTGCTGCACGCCAGCCTCGACCAGGCGCTGGCCGGGGCCTGAGCATGACGCGCCGCGCGAACGCCGCACCGATCGCTGCCGACCTGCCGGCGGCGATGTCCGGTGCGGCATCCGCGCAGGCCACCCCCGCCGGACGCCGGCTACGCGCCTGCGCTCCCATGCAAGGAGATCGCCGATGATCCGACGCCTGCCCGGATTCGCACTGCTGGCGCTGCTGGCACTGCCGCTGGCCGCACACGCCGCCGAGAAGACCCCGTTTACTCCGGCCGACATCAACCGGCTCGTCGCACTGTCCGACCCGGCCCTGTCGCCGGACGGCCGCTGGCTGCTCTACACCGTCACCACGAACAATCCCGACACCGACCAGCCGCAGTCGGACCTGTGGCGGGTCGGCTTCGACGGTCGCGGGCGCACCCAGCTCACCCACACGCCCGAGGCCGACGAATCGCAGGCGGAGTGGTCGGGCGACGGCAAGCTCATCGCCTTCCTCACCGACCGCAAGACCGGCACGGACAAGGACGACGAAGACAGCGGCTCGCAGGTCTGGACGATGCCCGCCGACGGCGGCGAGGCGCACCAGGTCACCCATCTCCCTGCCGGCGTGGAGGAGTTCGCGCTGTCGCCGGACGGCAAGCGGCTGGCGGTGATCGCCTTCGACCCCGAGCGTCCGCCGGGTGCGAAGAAGCCGAAGAACCCGCCGCCGATCGTCACCGAGCGCTTCCAGTTCAAGGACGACGACTCGGGCTGGCTGGGTACGCGCCACAAGCACCTGTACATGGTCGACATCGCCAGCGGCCAGGCCACCGAGCTCACTCCCGGCACGCACGACGAGCAGTTGCCGGCGTGGTCGCCGGACAGCCGCCGGATCGCCTACGTCACCAAGCGCGGTGCCGACCCCGATCGCCATCTCGACTACGACATCTACGTCATCGATGCCCGCGCCGGTGCCATGGAGCGCCAGCTCACCACCTTCCCCGGCGCCGACCTCGATCCGTACTGGGTCTCGCGCCCAGCCTGGTCGCCGGACGGCAAGCGCATCGCCTACCTGCAGGGCGGCGATGACCACTGGATCTACTACGCGCCCTGGCAGCTGGCAGTGATCGACGTGGCCAGCGGCAAGGCGACGATTCCCGCACCGATCGACCGCTGCTTCACCCATCCGACCTGGGCACCGGATGGGCGCAGCGTCTACGCACTGATCGAGCAGGCCGAGGTCACCCACCTGGCGCGCATCGACGTGGCCAGCGGCAAGGTCACCGAGCTGACCCACGGCGACCGGTTCGATGTCGACCTGTCGGTGTCGCGCAACGGCCGCATCGCCGTGCTCGGCGGCGACGACCTGCACCCCTACAACATCAGCGCACTCGACGGCGGCCACCTGCGCCTGCTGGCCGACCACAACGAGTGGCTGGCCGGTAAGCAACTGGCCGGCACCGAGACGCTGCACTTCACCGGCGCCGACGGCACCAAACTCGACGCGCTGCTGGTGAAGCCGATCGGCTACGTCAAGGGCCAGCGCTACCCCACCATCCTGCGCGTGCACGGTGGCCCGGTGTACCAGTTCAGCCATGAATTCATGGAGGACTGGCAGGTCTACGCGGCCAACGGCTTCGCCGTGCTGGCGGTGAACCCGCGCGGCAGCTCCGGCCGCGGCTTCGACTTCGCCAGGGCGATCTACGCCGACTGGGGCGACAAGGACATGCAGGACCTGATGGCCGGCGTGGACCATGCGATCAAGCTCGGCGTCGCCGATCCGGAGCACCTGGGTATCGGCGGCTGGAGCTACGGCGCCATCCTCACCGACCAGGTGATCGCCCGCACCACCCGCTTCAAGGCGGCGATCAGCGGTGCCGGCACCGGCAACATGTACGGCATGTACGGCGATGACGAATACGCCCGCGAGTACGAGCTGGAACTGGGCACGCCCTGGGACCACCGCGCCGCCTGGGACCGCGTCAGCTACCCGTTCCTGCACGCCGACCGGATCACCACGCCCACGCTGTTCCAGTGCGGCCAGGTCGACTTCAACGTGCCATGCATCGGCGCCGAGCAGATGTACCAGGCATTGCGTTCGCGCAACCTGCCGACCGAGCTGGTGGTCTATCCCGGCCAGCACCATGAGATCAGCGTGCCGAGCTACCTGCTCGACCGCATGCGCCGCAACCTCGCCTGGTATGAGCGCTTCCTCAAGCCCGGGGACAAGGCGCCGTGAACCGGGCTCCCTCAGTGCGGCGGCTGGTAGCGACCGAAGCGCTTGAGCAGCGCGACCAGCTCCGCATGGGGGATCGCCTTCACGCAGTGCCCGCCCTCGCCGCACATGTCCTTCGCCGCGATCATCGCGTTGACGATGGCCTCCTCCGCGGCCTGCACAGTGGCCTCGAACAACGGGTCGATGTGGTCGTTGCCGATGAAGCTGGCCTGCTGCAGCGGCCGGTCGTGCAGCGCATCGGCGTTGGCGGTGGAAAACGCCACGAAGATGTCGCCCGAGCCGTTGCCGGAGTAGCTGCCCATCCGCGCCAGCCCCATGCCGGCGCGCCGGGCTATGCGCTTCAACTGGTGCGGCAGCAGCGGCGCGTCGGTCGCCACCACGATGATGATCGAGCCGGTGTCCACCGCCGCCGGGTTGGTCGCGCTGTACAGGCGGTCCTCGCGCAGGTACTGGCCCACCGGCACGCCGGCGATGCGCAGGCTGTCGCGCAGCCCGTAGTTGGCCTGCACCAGCACGCCCAGGGTGTAGGTCGCCCCGCCGATGCGCACCCGCCGCGAGGCGGTGCCGATGCCGCACTTGAACTCGTGGCAGATCATGCCGGTGCCGCCGCCAACGTTGCCTTCGGCGACCGGCCCGCCCTTCGCCTCGTGCATTGCCTGCGCGGCGTCCGCGGCGTGCACGTGGAAACCGTTGATGTCGTTGAGCTCGCCGTCCCAGGTCTCGGCCACCACCGGCAGCGACCACCAGTAGCCCGAGGCGTCCGCGCCGCCGGCATGCACGCGCTCGGCGATCACCGCGTCGCGCACCACGCCCACGCTGTGGGTGTTGGTGAGCATCACCGGCCCCTCCAGCTGGCCGGACTCCTCCAGCCAGGTGGTGCCCGTCATTTCGCCATTGCCGTTGAGCGCGAACCAGCCGCCGAACGCGGGGATCTCGTAGCTGGCCCTGCCGCGTGGCAGGATCGCTGTCACGCCAGTGCGCACCTTGTGACCGTCGGGGAGGTCGCGGATCAAGGTGACCTGGCCCACGGTGACGCCGGCGACATCGGTGATGGCATTGAGCGGCCCGGGGGTGCCGTCGAACGGAATGCCCAGGTCGCGTGCGCGGGGACCGGCCGCCTGTGCCAGTCCGGCCAGCGCACACAGCGCCAGCGTCAGCTTGAAACGGAACATGAGGCCTCCCCCGAAGCGACCGTCGTCGTCGCGCCAGTCTATTCCGATCGCGGAGCACTGCATGCAAGCTGAGACGTATCCCCCCGGCCTCGACCACGCCACCGCCCTGCCCGCCCGCTACTACGTCGGCGAGGCGATGCTGGCGATGGAGCAACGCGCGGTGTTCGCCCGCAGCTGGCAGCTGGTGGCGCACCAGGGCCAGCTCGCCGAGCCGGGCGACTATGTGGTGGAGCAGGTCGGCCACGTGCCGGTGATCGTGGTGCGCGGGCAGGACGGCGTGCTGCGCGGCTTCGTCAACGTCTGCCGCCACCGCGCCGGCCCGCTGGCGCTGTGCAACGGCAAGGGCGCGCGCGCGCTGCACTGCAAGTACCACGGCTGGACCTACACGCTGGAAGGCCAGCTGCGCAGCGCGCCGGAGATGCAGGGCGCGGCGGACTTCGACGTGTCCGACATCCGCCTGCCGCCGATCCGCGTGCACGAATGGCAGGGCCTGGTGTTCGTGGCGCTGGACGAGGCCGTGCCGCCGTTCGGCGAGGTCTACGGCGGCATCGCCGAGCGCATCGCGCCGATCGATCTTTCGGCCATGCGCTACCTCCGCCGCGACAGCTACGAGATCGACTGCAACTGGAAGGTCTACGTCGACAACTTCCTCGAGGGCTACCACCTGCCGCACGTGCATCCGGGCCTGTCGAAGGTGCTGGACTACCGCGCCTACGACACCGAGCTGTTCGACTGGTATTCGCTGCAGTCCTCGCCGCTGCGCAACAGCACCGCGATCTACGGCGACGGCGAGGCGTTCTACTACTTCGTCTATCCCAACGTGATGCTCAACATCATGCCGGGGCGGCTGCAGACCAACCGCATCGTGCCGCTGGGGCCGGACCGCTGCCGCGTGGAGTTCGACTACTACTACGCGCAGGACGACGCCGCGCAGGCGCGCATCGCCGCCGACCAGGAATTCAGCGACGAGGTGCAGCAAGAGGACATCGACATCTGCGTCGCCGTGCAGCGCGGCCTCACCTCCGGCACCTACGAAGCCGGCCGGCTGTGCCCGAGGCGCGAGAGCGGCGTCTGGCATTTCCACAACCAGCTGCGCGCGGCCTACGCCGCCGCGGGAGAGCACGCATGAAGAAGGCCGTGACTGCATGGCTGCTCGCCGCGGCTGTCGTCGCCCCGGTGCATGCGGCCGAGCGCACCGTGGTGCATGCCGGCCACCTGCTCGACGTCGACAGCGGCAAGATGCTCACCGACCAGGCGGTGTCGATCGAGGCGGGCAAGGTGGTCGCGGTGCAGCCGTGGTCCGCCGACGCGGGCAAGGGCGCACGCGTGCTCGACTGGACCGCCTGGACCGTGGTCCCCGGCCTGATGGACATGCACACCCACATCTCCGAGGAAGCCGAGACCGCCGACATCGCCGCGCCGCTGAAGATCAGCCCCGCGCAGCAGGCCTTCATCGGCGCGATGAACGCGCGCAAGACGCTGCAGGCCGGCTTCACCACCGTGCGCGACGTCGGCGTATACCGCGGCTTCGCCGACATCGCCCTGCGCGACGCGATCAACGCCGGCGAGATTCCCGGCCCGCGCATGTTCGTCGCCGGCGCCTACATCACCGTGCCCGGCGGCGGCGGCGAGATCACCGGCCTGCCGCCCGGCACCGTGGTGCCGCCGGAGTTCCGCCAGGGCGTGTCCCGGGGCGTGGACCAGGTGCGCCACAACGTCGACAAGATCCTCGACCACGGCGCCGACCTGATCAAGGTGATCGCCACCGGCGCCGTGCTCGCCAACGGCACCGAGCCAGGCAAGCCGGAATTCACCGAGGCGGAGATCCACGCCGCCGTAGTCGAGGCGGCCAAGCACGGCAAGTTTGTCGCCGCCCACGCGCACGGCGCCGAAGGCATCAAGCGCGCCATCCGCGCCGGCGTGCGCTCGATCGAGCACGGCTCGCTGATCGACGACGAAGGCATCGCGCTGATGGTCAAGCACGGCACCTGGCTGGTCGCCGACATCTACGACGGCGACTACATCGAGGAAATCGGCACCCGCGACCACTGGTCGCCGGAGATCCTGCGCAAGAACGAGGAAACCACGCTGGCCCAGCGCGAAGGCTTCCGCAAGGCGGTGAAGGCCGGCGTGCACCTCGCCTTCGGCACCGACGCCGGCGTCTACCCGCACGGCCAGAACGCCCGCCAGTTCGCCTACATGGTGCGCTGGGGCATGACCCCGCTGCAGGCGATCCGCTCGGCCACCATCGACGCCGCCCGCCTGCTCGGCAAGGAAAAGGAACTCGGCTCGATCGCCCCCGGCAAGGCCGCCGACCTGGTCGCCGTCGCCTGCGACCCGCTGCACGACGTCGACTGCCTGCGCCAGATTCGCGGCGTGATCAAGGCCGGGCAGCCGGTGGCGCTGGAGTGATCGGCGTGTCGTTGAGGTTTCGTGACCCGTCTCGCCTGTTTCGCCCGGCTGTGGCGGGAGAGACACAAGTCCCCTCTCCGTCATCCCAGCGAAGGCTGGGATCCAGTGGCTTCAAGCTCTTGAAGTGCAAAGACGCTGGATCCCGGCTTTCGCCGGGATGACGCCGAGGAACCCCAAGCAACACAAGAACACCCACCCGTCGCACCGCCACGAGCGCACCCCATGACCCACGGCACCAAAATCGGCTTCTGGACCTGCACCGCGCTGGTGGTGGGCAACGTGATCGGCATGGGCATCTTCCTGCTGCCCGCTTCGCTCGCGCCGTACGGCTTCAACGCGCTGATCGGCTGGACCGCCACCCTGCTCGGCTGCCTCGCGCTGGCGCGGGTGTTCTCCTACCTGGCGCATGCCCTGCCCGACGCTGACGGCCCCTACGGCTACATCCGCCGCACGCTCGGCGACCTGCCCGCGTACATGGCGCTGTGGGCGTACTGGGTGTCGCTGTGGCTGACCAACGCGGCGCTGGCCACCGGCGCGGTGGGCTACATCACGGTGGTGTTTCCGGCGCTGCAGGCGATCCACCCGGCGGTGTTCGCGCTGGGGCTGCTGTGGCTGTTCGTGGGCATCAACCTGATGGGCGTGCGCGCCGGCGGCAGCGTGCAGATCGTCACCACCGCACTCAAGCTGCTGCCGATGATCGCCATCGCCGTGCTCGGTGCCTGGGTGTTGCTGCACGCGCCGGCCAGCTACAGCGCGCACCTGCCGACCACGCCGATCAGCCTGAAGGACACCATGGCCGCCGGCACCATCGCCCTGTTCGCCATGCTCGGCATCGAGTCGGCCAGCGTGCCGGCGGCGCGGGTGAACGACCCCGGCCGCACCATCCCGCGCGCCACCATGACCGGCACCGTGCTCACCGCGGTGATCTACATCATCGTCTCCACCGTGCCGCTGCTGCTGATCCCGCAGCAGGAGCTGGGCAACGCCAGCGCGCCGTTCGCGCTGCTGATGGACCGCTTCGGTGGCGCCGGCTTCGGCCGCTGGCTGTCGCTGTTCGTGGTGGTCAGCGGGCTGGGCGCGCTCAACGGCTGGACGCTGCTGGTGGGCGAGCTCACCCGCACCATGGCCGCGAACGGCGTGCTGCCCCGGGTATTCGTGCGCGACAACCGCCGCGGCGCACCCGCGGTGGCGCTGGTGGTTACCGGCGCGCTGGCCTCGGTAATGGTGTGGATGAGCTACAGCAAGTCGCTGGTGTCGGCCTTCACCTTCATCACCCGCGTAGTCACCGCCGCCAACCTGCCGCTGTACCTGTGCTGCTCGCTGGCGCTGATCGTGCTCTGGCGCCGCGGCGCGGTACGCGGCGCCGTGCTGCCGGCCGCCGTGCTCGGCGTGCTGTTCGTGGTGTTCGCCTTCATCGGCATCGGCCACGAACCGCTGGTGCTCGGCCTGGGCCTGATCGCCGCCGGCCTGCCGCTGTACGCCTTCATGCGCCTGCGCCGCAAGCCGCAGGCGGTCAAGGTGACGACAACGTAATCCCCATTCCCGTCATCCCGGCGAACGCCGGGATCACGACACATTCGAGGCCCCCATGCGCGATCCCCGCTACGACATCCTGTTCACCCCGGTGCAGATCGGCCCGGTCACCGCGAAGAACCGCTTCTTCCAGGTGCCGCACTGCAACGGCATGGGCCACGCCATGCCGCTGGCCCACGCGGCCATGCGCGAGGTGAAGGCCGAGGGCGGCTGGGCAGTGGTGTCCACCGAGGAATGCGAGATCCACCCCAGCAGCGACCTCACCCCTTACGTCGAGGCGCGACTGTGGGACGACCGCGACATCCCCGCCCTCGCGCTGATGTGCGACAAGGTGCACGCGCACGGCGCACTGGCCGCGGTGGAGCTGTCGCACAACGGCCCCACCGCGTCGAACCTGTATTCGCGCGAGGTGCTGATCGGCCCCTCGCACCAGCCGAGCAAGTACGGCTACCCCTCGCAGGCGCGCGCGATGTCGCTGAAGGACATCGCCGAGTACCGCCGCTGGCATCGCGAGGCCGCCGTGCGCGCGATGCGCGCCGGCATGGACATCGTCTACGTCTACGCCGCGCACGATCTCTCGCTGCCGATGCACTTCCTGCAGCGCCGTCGCAACCAGCGCAGCGACGCCTATGGCGGCTCGCTGGAAAACCGCGTGCGCCTGCTGCGTGAAGTGCTGGAAGACACCCGGAACGCCATCGGCCACCGCTGCGGCGTGGCGCTGCGCTTCGCCACCGAGGAACTGCTCGGTGGCGGCGGCGTGGAATTGAGCGAGGCGAAAGACATCGTGGCGATGCTCGCCGAGCTGCCCGACCTGTGGGACGTGAACGTGGCCGCCTGGTACAACGATTCGGTGCCCTCGCGCTTCGCCAGCGAGGGCGCGCAGGAGCCGTTCGTCGCCTTCGTCAAACAGGTCACCAGCAAGCCGGTGGTGGGCGTGGGTCGCTTCACCTCGCCGGACACCATGGTGTCGCAGATCAAGCGCGGCGTGCTCGACCTGATCGGCGCGGCACGCCCGTCCATCGCCGACCCGTTCCTGCCGGCCAAGGTGGAACAGGGCCGCGTGGACGACATCCGCGAATGCATCGGCTGCAACATCTGCGTCTCCGGCGACATGACCATCTCGCCGATCCGCTGCACGCAGAACCCCACCATGGGCGAGGAGTGGCGCAAGGACTGGCACCCCGAGCGCATCGCCCCGGCAAGCAAGCCCGGCCGCGTGCTGGTGGTCGGCGGCGGCCCCGCCGGGCTGGAGGCGGCGCGCGCGCTGGGCCAGCGCGGCTACGAGGTGAGCCTGGCCGAAGCACGCAGGGAACTCGGCGGCCGCGTCACCCGCGAGGCGCGCCTGCCCGGCCTGGCCGAATGGGCCCGCGTGCGCGACTGGCGCCTCGGCCAGATCAACAAGCTCACCAACGTCTCGGTCTATCTCGACTCCGCGCTCAGCGCGCAGGACGTGCTCGACTTCGGCGCCGAACACGTGGTGCTCGCCACCGGCTGCCACTGGCGCCGCGACGGCTTCGGCCGCAGCCACGGCGCCGCGATCCCCGGCTTCGTCGACAACCCGAAGGTCTACACGCTGGACGACCTGATGGACGGCCGCCTCCCCGCCGGCCGCGTCGCCGTGCTTGACGACGACGGCTTCTACTACGCCAGCATCGCCGCCGAACAACTGCACGCCCACGGCTGCGAGGTGGTCTACGTGACCCCGGAAGACACCCTCGCCCCGTGGAGCCAGAACACCCTCGACTACCGCCACATCCGCAAGCGCCTGGCCAAGCTCGGCATCGAAGTGATCGTCTCCCATACCGTCGCCGGCTACGACGGCAACACGCTCACCCTCGACCACGCCTGGGAAGACCGCCAACAGGCGCTCACCGTCGACGCCGTCCTCACCGTCACCGCCCGCCTGCCGAATGACGCGCTCTACCAGCAACTCCTCGAACGCGAAGCCGACTGGGCCGATGCAGCCGTCCAGAGCGTGCGCAACATCGGCGACTCCGACGCCCCCGGACTGATCGCCCACGCGGTGTATGCGGGGCATCGGTATGCGCGGGAACTGGGGGAGCCGGTGACGGGCGAGGTGGCGTTCAAGCGGCATTTTCACGTGGCCGGGGCGTAGTCACCCGGCGACTGGCCCCACGCCCCCGTTCCCGTTGGCGAATCCGATCCGTCCCGCCTATCGGTCACGAATCGCCCTCGCGATGCCGATCAACGGGACGCCTCCGGCTGGATGCGGGCGGAGCGCGTCACGTGCGCTTCGCGACTCGTTGCCAAGCGCCATACCATCCAACTCGATGCCCCGGTCAGGCCAGCTAGCCGACGGAGACCGCCGTCACCAGCATGTTCAGCCAGATCAGCGAGGAACCGAGGGCAAAGCCACCGAACGCCAGCAGCCGCACGAGCCGCGGCGGCGCCTGCACGCCGTCCCTGAACCAAGCCGCGTACCAGAACCCCAGCATCGCGTACCACAGCACCAGCGGTGGAAGAAGAACCAGCGTGCCCAACAGCGGGCCGGTGGAAAACGTCCGAACGCGAGCCAGGTAGAAGATCTCGGCCAGAAACACCAGCAGCGACGCCAGCGCCACGAAGATCAGCGTTCGCCGGTGTCGGAAGATGATCGTCGCAAGTGACATGGGCTCAACCCAGGGGAAAAGGGGGAAAAGGGGACGTGGCAAATTAAGCCTCATCCTCTGCGCTGGCCAGCCTTGCCTGCTTACACGGGCGGTTTGTCTCAAGATGGTTTGGTGTGGAGATATCGAGAGATATCAGAGATATCGATGCCAGGTTGACTTCGTCACGCCGCAGAAAATGAACCGAGTCCGCCCTGGATTATTGGAAAAATCACCGGACCACAAGGAGACAACCCTACGTGACCGCACCGATCCGTCGTCCACAAGTATGCATTCTGGGCAGCGCCGAGCCGGGATCGGCCGCCTATGAGCGAGCGGGAGAGGCCGGGGCACTGCTGGCGAAGCTGGGCGTCACGGTGGTCAGTGGCTGCGGAAGTCCCGCCACGCGATTTGCCGCTGAACGAGCCATTGAGGCGGGCGGGCTGGTGGTCAGCATCGTGCCACCGGACCAGATGCCTCCCGCCGACTGGCCTGCCACGGTGGTCGTCCCGTGCGGCATGGGGGATGCGCGAAACCTGCTGATGGCTCTTTCGGGCGATGCCTGCATCGTGATTGGTGGGCGCGCCGGCACGATCTCCGAAGTCTGCCTCGCCTGGCTGCACAAGCGCCCCCTGCTCCCGCTTGTGGGCTGCGGAGGCTGGTCCAACGAGCTGCCGTCGAATCCGCCCGATGAAAGAGAGAACTCGCCGATCCTGCCTTGGGGCTCGACTGCTGCACTTGAGGACCAGCTTCGCGGCCTCGGCCTGGTTCGTTAGACCGGTGCCGTGGTCAGTGCGCTCCCTCCCCTGCGACGTTGGGAAAATGGTTCACCGCTGCGCGCATCGACCAACAAACAGCCACCACCGCACTCGGAGTAGCCCATGTCCCTGCTCGCCGCACTTCGGGAAACGCCCACCCACCGCTCCACCGCCGCCAGATACACCTCGCTCAACGGCCTGCTCTACCTGGCCAGCGGCAGTTTGCTGATTGCGTGGCCGGGCGTGGTGCAGACGCTGTTGCGCGATGCGCCCTTTCAGGGACACGAGGCGGCACTGGTGCGCGTGCTGGGCATGGCGCTGGCGGTAATCGGCTGGCTGTATTTCTTCGGCGGTCGCTCCGGTGGCCGGCAGGTGGTGGCCGCCTCGGTGCTGGACCGGCTGATCCTGGTGCCGCTGGTGCTGGTGCCGACCGCGCTGGCCGGCGTGTTTCCGCACACCATGATCGCGTTTGCGATCCTCGACCCCGCGCTGGCGCTGGGCGCGTGGTGGCTGCTGGCACGCGAAGCGCGGGTCGGCGCGGGTCGACGGAACGCGAGCAAGCTGTAGCGGGATGAGCTGCGCGGTTGCGCGTGCTTGCCGTAGGAGCTCGCTTGCGGGCGATGCCCTTGCACCTGATGCACATCAAAGCCAAAAGAAAAGCATCGCCCGCGAGCGGGCTCCTACCGGCAGGTGGCGCCCATTGCGCGGGTCTTCATCGTTCGGTTGGACAAGGCCTCACAGGCACCGCTTGCTGGCCAGGACTCGCAAGGGCCATGTTCGGGAATGCATCGCCAGTCGGTCCCCACTCGACCACGATGTGACTGCGGCACTTGCCACGGATTACCTTGGAGTCTGACCAGCCACCCGGGACGGGTGGCTCCACCAGGGCTCTGTTCCAACTTTGAACAAAGGGGAGCATTTATGGATATCACTTGGGGAAAGGCGCTGCCGGTCTGGTGGAGTATTGCCTGGCGCGGGACGATCTACGGCGTTCTCGGGGGCTTCGTGCTGGGTTTTATCGGTGGTTTCATGGCGGCAATGATGCACTCGCCGGAGCGCGCCCCGGTGTACGGAATGATCGGCGGCTACATCGCCAGCATTCCCGCATCCATGCTGGCGGTGAAACAGGCGATCTCCAGGCACCTGCCGGCCTTGGCTGCCATCGCAAGAACCATGTGACCCATTATCGAAACGGTGATATCGGGTCCGCTCAAAATGCGGAAGGTGGTCCAGGACAGGGCCGATCCGCCTCGTCCGCCGGGGATCCAAGCCGTCGATGGGAGTCAACGCCGATGCTCATCCGCTTCGCCGCCGCGCTCTTGCTCCTGTGGTCGGCCGCTGCTGCGGCCGGTGAGTTCAAGGCGACGCACCTGTCCGCCGACAACACAACCCTGGCGCTGACCACAGCGCACGCCGCCACCGTATCGGCACCCTCGTTGCCCGACCAGGTCGAGTTCGGCAGTCCGCAGGTCTCGCCCGACCAATCGCATGTCGGCTGGCTGGCGCTCGAGGCGAACTGCTGCACGTCCTATGCCGTGCCCATGACCCTCGTGGTGATGGACGGACAGCATCGTGTCCGGAAGTTCGTTGGCAACGGCCTGCCCATCTTCGACTGGTGCTTCCTGCCGGACTCGAAGTCCGTCGCCTACATGCAGACGGTGCTCCACGGGACCAATTTCGAGCACTTCGAACGCCGCTCCCTGGACGATGGCCGCCTGCTGGCGGAGTACGACTATCCGGATGACCCCTCGGAAAACGCGTCGGCCCGCAGGAATGCCCCCGCATGGGTCGAGTGTGTTCCGCAGTGAGGCACTCGCCGCCGGCGCACGGACCCTCCACCCGCTCGACATGAACGGCCGTCATCGCCATGTCCAAACACGCCGCCACGCTGTCGATCACCCTCCTCCTGCTGCTGGTGTCGCTTTGCGCAGTCGTGGTGGCCGGTCAGAAACGCTATTTCCCGGAGGGGGCACTCGACGCCACCTCGGCCGGATCCGACGGCTTCCTTAACCGCTGGTTCTCCGGGCAGCTCGAGGCGATGTCCGAGCCTGCAATGAAGCCGGCTGCCGGCATCCGCACGTATCGCTTCACTTGGCTGCGCACCTTCAACCATCCAGTGGCGGTGAGGATCGTGATCGCGCGGGAGCACTGCATGCTCCACGCCACGGAGCTCGATGGTGCGGGCGGCTACGCGCCCGGCAAGGTCTACCGGCGAAAGGTCGAGGCCGTCGACCCCGGGACCTGCGCGAGGGTCGAGGCATTCATCCGGGCCAGCGGCTTCTGGGATCTTCCGCGATGCGGCCAGACCCAAGGAGAAGACGGTTCGGAATGGATCGTCGAGGCTGCCACCACGCGGTACCGCGTGGTGTCGCGCTGGACGCCCCGGGCCGGCCCCATCCGGATGATCGGCCAGCAGCTCCTTGCGCTGACCGGGTGGCAGTACCCGGCCGGGGAGATGTACTGATCCCGCCCGCATCAGATGAAATCGGGCGGCACGGTATCGATCATGGACAGGCCGGGCTTCGTCCGCTGCCCCCGGGAAGATCCTATGGCTCCCGCTGTCCGTCGCCCAACCGCACCCTACCAAGGACCCCAGGATGCATACCCCTGCTTCGTATGACGCGCATGCCATCCGGACTTTCGGTCTCTTCATGATGACGGCAGGCATCGTGTCGCTGGCCACCGGGAAGACCCGAGGCCGGGGATTCGCTGACAAGCGGGAGGACCCGGCTCACTACCGGGTCAGCATGATCGACTACCTGGTGATCGGCGCCATCTGCCTGCTGTTGCTCCTGCTCATCTGGAGCGTTGGCGACACGGTGTCGCGTGCGGACCGCGCAGCCCCGCGCCTTCTGCGCATGGGAAGGCCGTCGTGGCGCGCTGTGGGTCCGGTATGTTTTCGTTACCATGCGGGCCTGCCTCCCAGAACGTGGCGAACGGGGCAACCGGCCCGCAGGAAGCCCGACGATGAAAAGGAAAAGGACATGACCGGACTGAGCCCGTGGCATCTGCTGATCACCGTGATCGTTGTCAGCGGTTATTTCGTCCCGGTCTGGCGCATCGTGCGCAAGGCCGGCTATCCGGGAGTCCTTTCACTGCTGTTGCTGGTACCGATCGTCAACGTCGTCATGTTGTGGATGTTCGCCTTTTCGACCTGGCCGCTCGAGAAGCCCCTGCGCTGATCGCCTGCACGAGGCCGGACGAGACACGGGCCGATGCGGGACGGTCACTCAGACATCACGACGCGTCCGCACCGGCGCGTGCTTCGGGCGGCAGCGACGGTGAGCGATCTTCCGGAAGCCATGATCAGGCGCTCCTGTCATTCGCGGGCTTGCCGATCCGCATGCGCAGCGCATGAGGTGCCGCAGGCGCCGGCCGGGTAAGGCCCGCATCCGCGACCGCAAGTTGACCTATGTGACGCTGTCGCAGCTGTCCCAGCTGATGGCCTCGTCGCAGCAGGTCGAGCCGGCGGTGAGCTATGCCCGGCAGATGCAGCAGCTTGCCGAACCCGGGCAATCGCCATGCCGGCCGGATGTCTATCTGTTCGACGCGCTGAACGCCAACGACACGCTGCCTCCGACTGCCCCGATCTTTCGCCAGGCCATTGACGCCTGCAAGGCCGCCGGGGAGCTGATGTTCGCCGATGCCGTGGAGCCGGACCTGGCACGCCGGCTGGCGGAGACCGGCGACCCTGGGGCCGCCCTCGTGCTACTCAAGCAGATCGCGCCGACGATCGATGCGCAGGGGTTCCAGGTACACGGCTACGTGCTTCGCTCCACCGAGGGTTTCACCTACTGGAAGAACGGCGATGCGGCGAAGGCGAAGCACTGGGCGCTCGCCGCGCTGGCGATGGATCCAAAGGGCAACTTCGACGGCATGTCGGAATACGTCTGCAAGGTATAGTACGAGGTGGCTCACCAGGCCGGCGATGACTGTGCGGCACTGGACTACTACCGACACTACCGCGACGTGAAAGCGCGTTCGGTCAGCGATGCACAGGCCATCGCGACGGCCCACCACTCCGTGCAGCAACAGCTGTCCGTGCACCAGCTTCGGGTGGATGCGCGGGCAAACAGAACGGCGTACCGGAACTGCAGCAGGCGCTGGACCAGAAGCAGATCGAGACGACCCGGCTGCAGGTCCTGCTGCTGACGACCGTACCGGCGTCAGTGGGGATCTGGTTGGTGCGTACCAAGCGCTCGCAGTTGCGGTTCCGGCGGCTGGCGCGTCGCGACAGTCTTACCGGCATCCTCAACCACCAGAACTTCCTGGGCGAGGCCGATGCGGCCCTGCGCCAGGCCGAAAAATCCTCGCGCAGCGCCTGCCTGGCGCTGGTCGACCTGGATCCCTTCAAGCAGGTCAACGATACCTACGACCACGCCATCGGCGATGCGGCGATTGTCCGCGTGGTCGCGCTGTGTCAGGAGCACCTGCGCTCCTCCGACATTTTCGGCCGGCTGGTCGGTGAGGAGTTCGGCCTGCTGCTGCCGGATTGCTCGCTGGAACAGGGCGTCGACATGCTCGATCGCATCCGCCTGGCCCTGGCCGACACGCCGATCGACGAAAGGCACCCCGAGCTCGGCATCTCGGCCAGCTTCGGCCTGGCCTCGACAGAAACCGGGGGCTGCGAACTGTCCGAACTGATAGCGCAGGCCGATGCCGCGCTCTACCGCGCCAAGCGCGCCGGGCGCAACCGGGTGGAGGCCGTGACCGAAGGCGGATGAGACCGCCCCGGCACGCTCGCGGAAGGTCTTGCCTCCCATGGCGAACCGCCGGTCCGGTTGACCGTCACCGGCCCACGCATCACGCTTGCAGCGGCAACACCCTCGGGAGCTGCATGCCATGAAAAGGCGCGTCGCGGTACTGGTGATGGCGGCCGGCCTCGTCGGCCTGACCGGGTTCGTGATCCACGCAAGCAGGAAGAACCCGCCGCCGGCAACCCGGTCGGTCGAAGTCCCGGCAGCCGCCCTTTCGGCGGGAAGCCCGGGCACGCGGCGCCCTGGCGGAGCCCGGTCGCAAGCAGGCGCCGCCTCACCGGAAGACCGCGGCTACTTCATTCCCGTCACGGGCGGCAAGCCGCAGTTGCGCGATCCCATCGATCCGTTTCCCCGTGTGCCGAAGTCACGCAACAGCCTGCCGCTGGCCGGCGATCCCTTCGTCGCGGAGAGCCCCCAGGAACAGGCGTGGCTGGACCGCAACGGCTACCCGAATGCGCAGCAGCTGGCTGCCTATTCGGCCGCCTCCGATCTCGAACTGGAGCAGGCAGCCGCCCATGGCGACAGCGTGGCGGCAGTGGAGCTGGCCGCACGCCAGCTTGCCCGGGGCGACCCCAGCGCGAGCGGCAAACTGATGACCGCGGGCGCGAACGGCTCCAGCTATGCGCTGTCGCTGCTGGCGAGCTACATGGCCAGTGCCACGCACGGCAATCCCGAACTCGGCTACGCGCTGTCGCGGGTGCTGGAAATGCGGGGTGACTGGCGGGCACCGCTCACGCGGGACTTCATGTTCCGCGAGCCGCTGTCGCCGGTCGAGAAGATGCGCGCCGAAGTCGAGGCGCTGAAACTGTTCCAGCAACTCGACGGCGGCCCCGGAGGCCAGCCGCGCACCGACCCGCGGCCGCTGGACTGGAAGATCCAGGCCGCCGGCGGGACCACGGCGGCACCGGACGGCGGACCGCCCTGATCAGCCGCGGATCGGGGCACCACGCAGTGGAGACTCGCTGCACTGGCCGACTATGCTGAGGGCCTCCCGCCCCCATGTGTCGCGAATCCCCATGCAAGACCACACCAAGACGGACGTGCCCGCCGGCCAGCCGGCCACGACCCTGCACGATCCGGCCACCCTGCTGCAGGCGGTACGTCCGCAGCTCGCGCTGGAGGCCATCGCCCGGTTGCCACGGACCGAAGTGGAGGCTTCAGCTGCACTGCTGTGCACAAGTGGACAGGCGCGTCTGGACCTGGGTGACGCCGCCGGAGCAGCAGATGACTTTGCCGCCGCCGAGCGACTCGCTCCGAGCGACAGCCGCGCCGCACTGGGACTGGCGATGGCGCTGGGCGAATGCGGACGTCCGCACGAGGCCAGCGCCGCCGCGCAGCGTGCCATCGCGCATGGCGATCAGGGCACGATTGCCCGCTACGTGCTCGGCCGCGCCCAGCTCGATGCCGGCGAGCTGGACCGGGCGCAACAGACCTGGGAGGCGCTGCTCGCCTCGCATCCGACCCACGGCCCCACGCTGGAGAGCCTGAGTGGACTGCTGTGGATGCGCCACGCCGACGTGGACGTGGCGCGACGCCCCCTCGATCGGGCCATGCAGGCGGCTCCGGAACAGCCTGGCATCGTCGTGCAGCTGGCGCAGTTGCTCGACACTGCCGGCGATTCCGCGCAGGCGGTGCAACTGCTCGAAGCCGCCCTGGTCCGCACGCCCGGCCGGCCGGAACTGCACGCCGCGGCGGCCCGTGTCGCGCTGGCCGCCGATCCGGACCGCGCGCTGGCCCACGCTCGCCAGGCCGTGCAGGCCAGCGGCGGGCGCCGCAGCACCGTGGCCACCTATGCCGATGCGCTGCTCGCCGCCGGCCACGTAACGCAGGCGGCCGACGTGGCCGGACGCCTGTACCAGGCCGACCCGCGGGACAGCCACGCGCTGGCCCTGCTGGGCACGGCCGGACGACTGCTGCGCGACCCCGGCCACGATGCGCTGGTCGACTACGCCCGACGCATCTCGGCCGAACCGATCGACGTGCCGGATGGCTGGAGCGACCTGCCGGCCTACCTCGGCGACCTCGCCCGCGAACTGACTGCCCTGCACCGCTGGCAGGCACACCCGCTCGACCAGAGCCTGCTCGGCGGCAGCCAGGTCGCGCTGCACCCGGCGCAGGCCGAGGGCCCGGCACTGCGAGCATTCGTGCAGGCGATCGACGGTCCGATCCGTCGCCACCTGGCCCGGCTGGCCGAAATCCCCGACCCCACCGGCCACCAGGCGTCGACGGGCTATCGCTTCAGCGGCATGTGGTCGGTGCGGCTGAGGCCGGGCGGCCATCACCGCAACCACTTCCACGGTCAGGGCTGGATCTCCTCGGCGTGCTACATCGAGCTCCCCTCCGGCATGGATGCACCCGGCGGCGAGGGCTGGCTCGGCTTCGGCCAACCCGGCATACCCACCACGCCGGAGCTGACGCACGAGTACCTGGTGCAACCACAACCGGGCCTGCTCGTGCTGTTCCCCTCGTGGATGTGGCACGGCACGTTGCCGTTCCGCGGAGAGCCACAGGACAGCCGCCTGACCATCGCGTTCGACCTGCTGCCGGCCTGAGCACTCACCACGCCGTTGCCTCGACCTCGCGCGCTCCACTCAGCGGGCTGCGGCCGCACCCCGGTGCCACACCGACAGCCACCCACGAGGCAGCGGGCCCGCGACAGCAGTCCCGTTGATCGACCGCGCGATCGCCAAGGCACTGCGGCATCCGGACTACCGATAGCCGGTCGGGTCGAATGGTTGCGCCGGCATCGCAACGGACAAGGCGACGTGCCACCCGCGCAAGGAGAGACGGTTACCCTCGCGGCTGATGGATCGACCAGAGGGAGTACGTGGCATGAAGGTGGGCGATATCGAGGTGCATGTCGAAGGAGAGGGCCCCACCTCGGTCGTGATGATCCACGGCTGGCCGGATACGCATCGCCTGTGGGACGCCTCGATCGAGGCCCTGGGTGACCGCTACCGCTGCGTGCGCTTCGACCTGCCCGGCTTCGGCCCGGCCCAATCCCGCCGCGCCTATGCGATCGACGAGGTCATCGAGTCGATCCATCGCATGGTGGTCGAAACCTGCCCCGGCGAGCGCGTATGCCTGCTGCTGCACGACTGGGGCTGCTACTTCGGCTACAAGTTCGCGATGCGCTATCCCCACCTGGTGGCGCGGGTGATCGGCGTCGACATCGGCGACGCCGGCTCCGTCGACCATCGGCGGGAACTGGGACTGCCCGGCATCGCTGCGGTGGTCGCCTATCAGGTGTGGCTCGCCCTGGCTTGGCGCATCGGCGGGCGGATCGGCGATGCGATGGCCCGCGGCATGGCCCGCGTGCTGCACTGTCCGGGCGATTCCCGCACGGTGACGGCGCAGATGGGCTACCCGTATGCCGTGTCGTGGCTGGGCGTCGCCGGCGGCTCGCACGATCGACGCGTTTTCAGGCCGCACTGCCCCATGCTTTACGTCTACGGCGGACACAAGCCCTTCATGCTGCACTCGACCCGCTGGATCGAAGCGATCGCCGCCTTGCCCGGCAGTCGCGCACTCGGCCTGCCCGGTGGACACTGGGTGATGATCGACTGCAGGCGCGGGTTCCACGACGCCGTGCGGTCGTGGCTCGCCGCCACCGATACCTCCCCGGCCTGAGGCCGCGCGGTGCCCCGACCACCCGAGGCCGCCGTTTGCGGCAGTGCGTAATGGGCCATGCGCGAGGCGACGCTATCATTGCGATTTCCCTTTGCACGGCAGACTTGCCCATGAGCGTGATCGCCTCGCAGATCGACCCCCGGTCGCCCGAGTTCCAGGCCAACGCGGCGCAGCTGCGCACGGCGGTGGACGACCTGCACCGGGAACTGGCGCAGGCGGCGGAGGGCGGCGGCGAAAAGGCGCGCGACAAGCACACGGCACGCGGCAAGCTGTTGCCGCGCGAGCGCATCCGCGCCCTGCTCGATCCGGGCTCGCCGTTCCTGGAGCTGTCCGCGCTGGCCGCCCACGGCATGTACGACGACGCCGCGCCCGCGGCGGGCCTGATCACCGGCATCGGCCGGGTCAACGGCATCGAGGTGGTGGTGGTGGCCAACGACGCCACGGTGAAGGGCGGCACCTACTTCCCGATGACCGTGAAGAAGCACCTGCGCGCGCAGGAAGTGGCGCTGGAAAACCGCCTGCCCTGCGTCTACCTGGTCGATTCCGGCGGCGCGTTCCTGCCGCTGCAGGACGAGGTGTTTCCGGACAAGGAGCACTTCGGCCGGATCTTCTACAACCAGGCGCGGATGTCCTCGCTCAACATCCCGCAGATCGCCGTGGTGATGGGCAGCTGCACCGCCGGCGGCGCCTACGTGCCGGCAATGAGCGACGAGACGATCATCGTGCGCGAGCAGGGCACGATCTTCCTCGGCGGTCCGCCACTGGTGAAGGCCGCCACCGGCGAGGTGGTGGACGCCGAGACGCTGGGCGGCGCGGACGTCCATACGTCCATCTCCGGCGTGGCCGACCATTACGCCGAGAACGACGCGCACGCGCTGGCGATCGCCCGCGACATCGTCGGCCACCTCAACCGCACCAAGGACATGCCGCTGGCGCTGCGAACACCGATCGAGCCGAAGTACCCCGCCGACGAGCTGTACGGCGTGATCCCGCAGGACACCCGCCGCCCGTTCGACATCCGCGAGGTGATCGCGCGCATCGTCGACGGCTCGGAGTTCCACGAGTTCAAGGCGCGCTACGGCAAGACGCTGGTGTGCGGCTTTGCGCACATCCATGGCTACCCGGTGGGCATCGTCGCCAACAACGGCATCCTGTTCGCCGAGAGCGCGCTCAAGGGCGCGCACTTCATCGAGCTGTGCAACCAGCGCAACGTGCCGCTGGTGTTCCTGCAGAACATCACCGGCTTCATGGTCGGCAAGAAGTACGAACAGGCCGGCATCGCCAAGGACGGCGCCAAGATGGTCACCGCCGTCGCCTGCTCGCATGTGCCGAAGTTCACCGTGGTGATCGGCGGCAGCTTCGGCGCCGGCAACTACGCGATGTGCGGCCGCGCCTACGGCGCCCGCTTCCTGTGGATGTGGCCGAACGCGCGCATCAGCGTGATGGGCGGCGAGCAGGCGGCCAGCGTGCTGGCGACGGTGAAGCGCGATGGCATCGAAGCCGCCGGCAAGAGCTGGAGCGCGGACGAGGAAGAAAGCTTCAAGGCGCCGATCCGCGAGCAGTACGAGCGCCAGGGCCATCCCTACTACGCCAGCGCGCGGTTGTGGGACGACGGCATCATCGACCCCGCCGACACCCGCCGCGTGCTCGGCCTGGCGATCTCCGCCTCGATGAACGCACCGATCGAACCGCAGCGCTATGGCGTGTTCCGCATGTGACGGCCCGGCGGGCGAACTCGCCCGCCGCGTCGCATCATGAAGAGCGGCGGCGCGGATCGCGCGCCGTCGACTCAGAAGAACTCGTATTCCAGCTGTGCCACCCAGGTGTGGTGCGGCGCGGCGGCGTTGATGCCTAGCAGCACGCCGACGCGGTACTCGACATTGCCCATGGTGTGCGGGACATGCCACTCGCCGGCGACCACCGGACCGGCCTGGTAGGCGTGGTCGTCGGGCCGGCCGTAGGCCTCGATGCCCGGGCGGAAAGCCTTCGACACCGCGTAGGTGCCGGCGTAGCTGTAGCGGAATTCGGTCTTTGACTCCGCACCCGCGCCGATGTGCCGCTCCCAGATCAGGTTGACGCGGTGGTCGAAGCGGCCGACGGTCTTCTCGATCAGCGGTCCGACCTCGAGTTCACCCGGACCGCCGCCCTTCGGATGGCCATAGGACGCGAGCAGGCCAAGGTCGGCCCAGTACTGGCCCGGTTCGGTGAACTGGAAGGTGTTCTCGAACTCGTAGCCGACCAGCTTGCCGCCGGCGCCCGGCTCCTTCTCGTACTCGGCTAGGTACAGCTCCGGCTTCCACCAGCTGGTGAAGGCATGCGCCACCGACAGCTCGGCGGCGCGCTCGCCGTTGTAGTCGCTGCGACCGTCGGTGATGCCGTAGCCGCGCAGCTCGACCTCGCTCTGGCCGGCGATGACGTGCGGCGAGTAAACGATGAAGTCGTCGGCGCTCGCGCTGCCGGCAACGCCGAAGGCGGCTGCGGCGAACAGCGTCGCCAGGATGCCGGCGGTGGTTCGGGAGATGGAACGCATGCTCGGATTTCCTCGAGGTCGTTGTCTGCGGGCCGCAGGAAGCCGTCGCACGGGCAACGGGTGCCCCGCGACCAGGGAGTGCCTGCGATCAGGATTGCGGGATGGCGGCGGCCGGAGCTTCGCGGCGCGCGGCAGCCGGCCGCGCCGCCAGCCGCATGCCGCCGACCAGCAGCAACAGCGTCACCGCGTAGAACACCAGCTGGATACCGGCCGGCGAGGCGTCGTAGCCGACCAGGATGCCCAACGTCTTGCCCGCCAGCGAACCGTTGGAGAGCAGCCACGAGGTGTCCCACAGCTGCTCGCCCAGCGCCGGCAGCCGGTTGGCCTGCAGCAGGAAGCGCGCGGCGGTGGAGGCCAAACCCGCGGCCAGCAGCACCAGCATCACGTTGGTGGCGCCGAAGAAGTGCCTGAGCGGAATGCGCAGCAGGCCGAAGTACAGCGCGAAGCCCAGCGCCACGCCGCCGCTCACGCCCAGTGCGATGCCGCCGATCAGGCCAGCGGCGCCGATGCCGCCCATCGCCATCGAGTACAGGAACAGCACCACCTCGGAGCCTTCGCGCAGCACCGCCAGCGCGATCACCACCAGCAGCAGGGTCAGCGAGCTGGAACCGGCCTTCACCGCCTGCCCCACCGCGCTCATGTGCTGGGCCAGTTCGCGCGCGTGGCGCGACATCCAGACCACGTGCCAGCCGATCATCGCCACCGCGGCCAGCAGCACGCCGGCATTGAGCAGCTCCTGGCCCGCCCCGCTGGCGAGCCCGGCGATGAAGCCGGCGCCCAGCGCCACCAGCAGCGCGCCGGTCAGGCCCAGTCCGATGCCGCCGAGCACGAACAGGCCGCGCAGCCGCACGCCGCGTGTGGCGGCACAGACGATGGAGACGATCAGGGCCGCCTCCAGCACTTCGCGAAACACCAGCAGCGCTACACCGGGCACGGCATCACTCCACGATCAGCCGGCCCTGGGCCGTGTCCTGGTGGAAGTCGCCGAAGAACCGGTAGCTGCCGGGCTTCAGCGGCCCGACGTAGACGGTGATCGTGCTGTTCGGCAGCACGATCTTCTCGCGGTTGAACTCGGTGCTCTCGAACTCTTCCGGCGAGGCGTCGCGGTTCTCGATCACCAGCTTCACCTTGGTCCCGGCCGGCACCTTCAGTTCCGCCGGCTGGTAGGCGTGGTCCTGGATGGCGAGATGGAATTCGGGCACGTCCGTGGCCCGGGCGGCGAAGCTCCAGAGCAGCAGGACGGAGGCGAGGGCGAGGCGATTCACGGCAAGGCATCCAGATCAGTGGCTTGACGTTTATATGATAATTGTTCTCATTAGCAACAGCAAATGAGGCGTGCCGATGCCGGAATGGCTTCGCTGGCCAACCGGCCGGCACCAGGCAACGGGGAAACGCGCCCGTGGCAGCGCCGCAGCTCGTACGGTCGGCTCTACACCATCAGCGCAGGACTGTGGGACCATGAAGGCTTCGATCGGCCATAGCGCCGGGGACAGGACGCGGCCCTCGTCGCCATGTCCAGGGTCCCAGTCGAACCGCGGCGCTCCGGCGCCTTCCGCATGGAATCACCGGGCGGCTGACCGCCCGCCTTGGACACGGTCGTTAGGGGGACCGTCACGGAATGCTTGTTGGCATCGATCTCGGCACCACCCACTCGCTGATTGGCCGCTACGGCGACAACGGCCCCACCCTCTTCCCCAACGCGCTCGGCCAGTTGCTCACGCCCTCGGTGGTGAGCCTGGACGCCGACGGCCACGCGCTGGTCGGACAGGCCGCTCGCGACCGGCTGATCAGTCACCCGGGCAGCAGCGTGGCCAGCTTCAAGCGCTGGATGGGCAGCGACCGCGAGACCCGGCTGGGCCATCGCAGCTTCCGCCCGGAAGAGCTCTCCGCGCTGGTGCTGCGTGCGTTGATCGCCGATGCCGAGGCGGCCACCGGCGAGACGGTGACCGAGGCGGTGATCAGCGTTCCGGCGTATTTCTCCGACGCACAGCGCAAGGCCACCCAGGCCGCCGGCACGCTGGCCGGGATCAAGGTCGAGCGGCTGATCAACGAACCCACCGCGGCGGCACTGGCCTACGGCCTGCAGGAACGTCGCGACGGCTCGCGCTTCCTGGTGTTCGACCTGGGCGGCGGCACCTTCGACGTGTCGGTGCTGGAGATGTTCGAAGGCGTGGTGGAAGTGCATGCCAGCGCCGGCGACAACTTCCTCGGCGGCGAGGATTTCCTCGACGTGCTTGAAAAAACCTGCCTGGCCGACCTGGGGCTGCAGCGTTCGGCTCTCGACGCGGCCACCAGTGGCGTGCTGCGCCAGCGGCTGGAGACCGCCAAGCGCGCGCTCACCGGCCAGGCCTCGGCGACGGTGCAGCTCGCCGTGCGCGGCGAAACGCACGAGTGGTCGATCGACGAGGCGCGCTTCGCCCAGCTTGCCGACCCGCTGCTGCAGCGCATGCGCGCGCCGCTGGAACGCGCCATGCGTGACGCACGGCTGCAGGCGGAACAGCTCGACGAGATCGTGCTGGTCGGCGGCGCCAGCCGCATGCCGCTGGTGCCGCGGCTGGTCACCCGCATGTTCGGCCGGCTGCCGCTGCGCCACGTCAACCCGGACCAGGCCATCGCGCTGGGCGCCTGCGTCGCCTCGGGCCTGAAGTCGCGCGACCAGCGCCTGGACGAGGTGGTGCTGACCGACGTGTGCCCCTACTCGCTGGGCACCCAGGTGGTGCGCCGCGATGGCCAGGGCCGGATGCAGGGCGGCTTCTTCGAGCCGATCATCCATCGCAACAGTGTGGTGCCGGTGAGCCGCGAGCAGAGCTTCTTCCCGGTCAATCCGGGGCAGTCGAAGCTGCGGCTGGACGTGTTCCAGGGCGAGAGCCCGATGGTGGAACGCAACATCAAGCTGGGCGAGCTGGAAGTGGAGATCGACCCGGCCCGCCCGCCGCAGGAGAACGCGGTGAACCTGCGCTTCACCTACGACGTCAACGGCGTGCTGCAGGTGGAGGCGAACGTGTCCTCGACCGGCAAGCAGTACGAGCTGGTGCTGGAACAGAACCCCGGCGTGCTCAGCGCCGAGCAGATCCGCACCCGCCTCGCCGCGCTGGCCGAGATCAAGATCCACCCGCGCAGCAAGCAGGAGAACCTCGCCCTGCTCGCCCGCGCCGAGCGCATCTACGAAGAACACCTGGCCATGCGCGACCAGGTGCAGGCGTGGATCGCGCAGTTCCGCGCCGTGCTGGAAACCCAGGACGAGATGGTGATCCGCGAACACCGGCTCGAGCTGGGCCGCGCGCTGGATACGCTGGAATCGATCTGATGTGGCCGTACAGCGAGCTGGGCATCGAGGCCACCGCCGACGAGCGCGCGATCAAGCGCGCCTACGCGATCAAGCTCAAGCAGAACCGCCCGGACGAGAACCCGCAGGGCTTCCAGCGGCTGCACGAGGCGTATCAGGCAGCGCTGCAGCGCTGCCACGCCAATGCGCCGGCCGCGCCCGCCACGCCGGCGCCGACTGCGCCGCGACCGCTGCCGCCGCTGGCCCCGGTCGCCGCCCGGTCGATCGAGCCACCGGTGCGACCATCTGCGGCCGTGGCGCCCCCGATCACATTCGACGCCGACGCCTTCCTGCACGAAGCGGTAGCGTGCGCCGATGCCAACGAGCCCGGCCGGCTGCGGCAGTGGCTGGAGAGCCACGAGGCGCTGTGGTCGCTGAGCCTGAAGACGCGTGTCGGCCAGCGCTGGCTGGCCGTGGTCTTTCAGGCCGCTCCGCCGATGCCCGACGGCTGCTTCGATGAGATGCTGGCGTTCTTCCGCCTCGACCACGCCGGCGCCGTGCGCGACCAGCTGATGCTGCAACAGCAACGCAAGCGCATGCATCTCTCCTGGCATCTGACCCCAGGGCGCCATGGCGAACTGGCTGGAACCATGGGGCTAAAAGGAATAGAGCAGCGCAGGCGGGCAACCCAAGCATTGAAGCGCCTGCAGCAACCTTTCCGCTGGCGCACCGTTCTCACGCAGGCGGTCTGGCCGCAGCATGTGCGCTCTACGAACGAGACCATAGTGCGCCTGGCCGGGCAGCCACCGGTGGCGTTGCCGCCACCAGTTAACCCACGCCAGCAGGAGTTTTGGCTCAAGGCGGCAAGTAGCGGCCCATTCACCCGCATCGGCGCAGCCATCATTGGCGCGCGAATCGCTGGCGCGCTTTTGCTGGGCCTTCTGCTAGGCGTGGGTCTGGGTGCCATGGACATGGTCGATGCGGGCCGATTCGACTGGGCGTCTGTCGGCGCCATGGTGGCGATCGCCGGCAGCATAAGCACCGTCGTGCTGGGAGTCATCGCCTGGTCGCAGCTCACCCTTTGGCAACGCGGCTTCGTTCCACTCCGGGGCATGGTCGGCTGGCTTCACCTGACCCTGGTACCGGTGCTGGCAGGCAGTGCACTGCTCGTCGTCGATGCCAGCGATTCGCCCATGGCAGGATGGCTGCTGACCGTACCGGCGCTGTGGCTGGCCCTGGCCCGCGTGCTGCACGGCCGGCAGGTGGCGACTTCGCTGCGACCGTGGCTGCGGCTGGGCATCTTCCTGATCTATCCCGTCGCCAGCCTCGTCGCCAGCGCGGTGCAGGTACCGGTGATCATGGGCAACAGCCTGGCCGGCGCGGCCCTGCTGGCGTGGGCGATCGACGCATGGCGCCGCCTGCCCCGACGCCAGCGCGCGCTGGCCTGATCCGGAACGCGCTTATTTGCCGCGCGGACGGAAATGCAGCGGCTTGGAGCCGTCCGCCGCCGGCGGATGCGCGGCAGCGGGCGGCTTCGGGCCACAGGCACCACAGGTATCGCAGCCGTCGCTGCAATTGCCGGTGGTCTGCTTCGGTTGCAGGCGATGCGCAAGTGCACGCTTCCAGGCCGGCGCATCCGGACTATCCAGCCGCAGGGCGACAGCCGCCAGCCAGCGTGCGGTGAGTTTCGGCGCCAGCTTGCGCAGCACCACCAGCACGCTGACCAGCACGATGACGCCGATCACCACGTACTGCACGAGCAGGCCGGTGCTCACGACAGCCACACCGCCACGTGGTAGGTGATGAACGAGGCCACGTACGCCAGCGCGAACATGTAGCCGAACGAGATGGCCACGTTGCGCCAGGAGTCGGTCTCGCGACGGATCACCGCCAGCGTGGACATGCACTGTGGTGCGAAGGCGAACCACACCAGCAGCGACAGCGCGCTGGCCAGCGGGAAGTTCACCGCCAGCGCGTGGCCGAGCCCCGCGCCGCCCACCGCATCGCCACCCACCGCGTACACCGTGGCCAGCGCGGCCACCGCGGTCTCACGCGCAGCGAAGGCGGGGATCAGCGACAGGCTGATCTGCCAGTTGAAGCCGATCGGCGCAAAGATGTGCTGCAGGCCGCGGCCCAGGTAACCGGCGATGGAGTACTCGATGGCCGGCTCGGTGGCGCCGGGGGGTGGCCCCGGGAAGGTGGAGATGAACCACATGATCACGGTGAGCGCCAGGATCACGCCGGTGAGCCGCTTGACGAAGATCATGCCGCGCTCGTACAGGCCGATCGACACGTCGCGCAGCTTGGGCAGGCGGTAGGACGGCAACTCCATCAGCAGCGCGTGCTCGCTCTTGTCGCGGCGGATGCGCTTCATCACCCAGCCCACCAGCATCGCGCCGAGAATGCCGATGGCGTACAGCGCGAACAGCACCATGCCCTGCAGGTTGAACACGCCCAGCACGCGCCGCGAGGGAATGAACGCACCGATCAGCAGCGCGTACACCGGCAGGCGCGCCGAGCAGGTCATCAGCGGCGCCACCAGGATGGTGGCGAGGCGGTCGCGCGGATCGGTGATCGAGCGCGTGCCCATGATGCCGGGAATGGCGCAGGCAAAGCTCGACAGCAGCGGAATGAACGAGCGCCCGGTGAGCCCCACCGACACCATCAGCCGATCGAGCAGGAACGCCGCGCGCGGCAGGTAGCCGGATTCCTCCAGCGTGAGGATGAACACGAACAGCACCAGGATCTCGGGCAGGAAGCCGAGCACCGTGCCGATGCCGCCGAAGATGCCGTCGGTGACCAGGCTCTGCAGCGGCCCGGGCGGCATCCACGCAGCAACGTGCGTGCCCATCCAGTCGAAGCCGTCGGCGATCGCGTCGGTCATCGGCTTGCCCACCGAATACACCGCCTGGAACACCAGGAACATCACCAGCGCCAGGATCGCCAGCCCGAACACCGGATGCAGCGCCCAGCGGTCCAGCGCGTCGTCCAGCGCATCGGTGGCGCGCGGCATGGTGACGGTGGCGGCCATCAGCGCGCGCACCTGGGCATGCAGATCGGCGCGGCTGGCCGCGTCATCCGGCTGCACCGGCGCGGCGACCGGCATCGCGCCGTCCACACGCTCGATCAGCGCCTTCACGCCATCGCGCCGCACGGCCACCGTTTCCACCACCGGCATGCCCAGCCGGCGCGAGAGCTCGGCCACGTCGATGGTGACGCCGCGGCGGCGCGCCGCGTCCATCATGTTCAACGACAGCACCATCGGCCGGCCCAGGCGCTTCACCTCGAGCACGAAGCGCAGATGCAGGCGCAGGTTGGTGGCGTCGGCCACGCAGACGATCAGGTCCGGCGCCGGTTCGCCGGGGTAATTGCCGGCGCAGACGTCGTGGGTGATCTGTTCGTCCGGGCTGGTTGCATCGAGGCTGTAGGTGCCCGGCAGATCCAGCACGTGCAGCAGGCGGCCGGACGGCGCGGTGAAGCGGCCTTCCTTGCGCTCCACCGTCACGCCGGCATAGTTGGCGACCTTCTGCCGCCCGCCGGTGAGCTGGTTGAACAGCGCGGTCTTGCCGCAGTTGGGGTTGCCGACCAGGGCGATGCGCAGGGTGCTGGCGCTCACGCCGCCTCCTGCATGCACACCGTGACCCGTGCCGCCTCGCTGCGCCGCAGGGCGAAGCGGGTCGAGCCGATCTGGATCAGCAGCGGGTCGGCCCCCATCGGTCCACAGGCCACCAGGCGCACGGGCTCGCCCGCCACGAAACCGAGGTCGCGCAGGCGCTGCGCGATGACATCGTCGGCGTGGGCATCGTCCACGCGGTCCACCACGGCAGGCGAACCCTTGGGCAGATCGGACAGGCGCACAGGTAAAGACCTAAATGGGAATGGTTCGCATTGTATATCGTTCCCTTGCTGCCCGCATTCAAGACGACCGCCGGGTTTGCCGGCGTTTATCATCCCCGGTTTACCAAGGGATCCCGCCATGACGAGCCGCCTCTCGATCGCCGACCAGGACCGCGTGCGCCGCATCGCCCTGAACCGCCCGGAGGTGCACAACGCCTTCGATGACGCGCTGATCGCCGAACTGACGGCCGCCATCGACGATGCCGGCCGCGACGAAAGCGTGCGCGCGGTGGTGCTGACCGGCGAAGGCGAGAGCTTCTCGGCTGGTGCCGATCTGAACTGGATGCGCGGCATGGCCCAGGCCAGCGAACAGGAGAACCGCGACGATTCGTCGCGCCTGGCGCGGCTGATGCGCCGCCTGCAGTTCTGCCCCAAGCCGACCATCGCCCGCGTCAACGGCGCCGCGTTCGGCGGCGGCGTGGGGCTGATCGCCTGCTGCGACATCGCCATCGGCGTGGAGGGCGCGAAGTTCGGCCTCACCGAGGTCAAGCTCGGCCTGGTGCCGGCGGTGATCTCGCCCTACGTGATCGCTGCCATCGGCGTGCGCCAGGCACGCCGGCTGTTCCTTACCGGCGAATTCTTCGACGCGGCCGCGGCGGCGCGCATCGGCCTGCTGCACGAGGCGGTGCCGCGCGAGCAGTTGGACGAGGCGGTGCAGCGCGTGCTCGGCTTTCTCGGCAAGGCCGGGCCGGTGGCGCAGGCGGAGGCCAAGACGCTGGCACTGGGCATGGCCGGGCTGGATGAGGCCGCCGCCGAGCGGATCGACGAGGAGAACGCGGCGCTGATTGCGCGGCTGCGCGTGTCGGCCGAGGGGCAGGAGGGGCTGGGCGCGTTTCTGGGCAAGCGTGCGGCGGCTTGGGTGGTGTAGTCATCCGCTCTGCGTTGACAGAAGGGCAAGCTGGGTGCGGCCAGCCCTCGCCCTGAAGCTACACCTGTCGCTCACAGGGTGAGCTCCTACGAGACGAAGCCCTGTAGGAGCGCACCCTGTGCGCGACCACCCTCGCCCCACAACAACACCCGGTCCATCTCCACGACGCCCGCCTTGCTGCGCTGCGCATCGGCTGGAAACCGCCCTTCTGCTACCGTTTCGGGCTTTGCATCACGGCGCACGCCATTCAGGGACTTCGCATGTTCGAGCGCGTTTTGATTGCCAACCGCGGCGAGATCGCCTGCCGCGTGATCCGCACCTGCCGGCGCCTCGGCATCCGCACCATCGCGGTCTATTCCGAAGCCGATGCTGACGCCCAGCACGTGCGCCTGGCCGACGAAGCCTTCCCGATCGGCGGCCCACGCCCGGCCGACTCCTACCTGCGCGGCGACGCGATCCTGGCGGTGGCGAAGAAAGCCGGCGCGCAGGCAATCCACCCCGGCTACGGCTTCCTCTCGGAGAACACCGACTTCGCACGCGCCTGCAGCGACGCCGGCATCGCCTTCATCGGCCCGCGACCGGAGAGCATCGAGGCGATGGGCTCCAAGGCCGCGGCCAAGGCGCTGATGGAAACCCACGGCGTGCCGCTGGTGCCGGGCTACCACGGCGACAACCAGGACGGCGCGTTTCTCGCCAAACAGGCCGCGAAGACCGGCTTCCCGCTGATGATCAAGGCCGCGGCCGGCGGCGGCGGCAAGGGCATGCGCATCGTGCGCAAGGAGGCCGAGTTCGCCGACGCGCTGGCCTCGGCGCAGCGCGAAGCGCAGTCCTCGTTCGGCGACGCGCGGGTGATCCTGGAGCGCTACGTCGAGCATCCGCGGCATATCGAGTTCCAGGTGTTCGGTGACACACAGGGCCACGTGATCCACCTCAACGAGCGCGAGTGCTCGGCTCAGCGCCGCTACCAGAAGGTGCTGGAGGAAACCCCCTCGCCGTTCCTCGATGAGGCACGACGCGCGGCCATGGGCGAGGCCGCGGTGGCGGCCGCCAAGGCGGTGAACTACGTCGGCGCGGGCACGGTGGAATTCATCGTGGCACCGACCGGCGAGTTCTTCTTCATGGAGATGAACACGCGCCTGCAGGTCGAGCACCCGGTCACCGAGCTCACGCTGGGGCTGGACCTGGTGGAGTGGCAACTGCGCGTGGCCGCGGGCGAGCCGCTGCCGCTCACCCAGGATCAGATCCGCGCGCACGGCCACGCCATCGAGGTGCGCCTGTACGCCGAAGACCCGGAGCAGAACTTCCTGCCCGGCTCGGGCAAGCTGCTGCGCCTGCGCCTACCGGCGCCGTCCGAACACGTGCGACTGGACGGCGGCGTGATCGAGGGCGACACGGTCACCATCTTCTACGACCCGATGATCGCCAAGCTGATCGTGTTCGACGCCGATCGCCCGCGCGCCCTGCTGCGCCTGCGCGAGGCGCTGGCCGCGTGCGAGATCACCGGACCGAAGTCGAACATCGCCTTTCTCGAGCGGCTGACGCGCCATCCGGTGGTGGTCGAGGGCCACATCGACACGGGCTATCTCGACCGTCACCTCGACGAATTCCTCGTCGGCGACGTGGCACCGCCGGACTATGTGCTGTTCGCCGCCGCCACCGCCGCCCTGCTGCACGACGAATGCGCCGCGATGTCGGCCACGCGCGGCGGCAGCGATCCGCACTCGCCGTGGGCGCAGGCCGATGCCTGGCGCATCGGCCACGAAGGGCGCCGGCTGGTCGCGCTGGAACACCACGGCCGCCGCTACGAGGTGGAGGCCTACGGCCACGCCGGCCACTACCGCATGCGCCACGGCGACGACCGCTGCGAGGTCAGCGGCGCCCGCCACGACGGCGAGATCCTCAGTGCCCGCTTCGACGGCGACGCGCTGCGCCTGGCGGTGCGCGCCGATGCGTCGCGCGTGCTGCTGCACGACGTCGATGGCCAGCGCCATCATCTCGCCCGCGCGGCCGCCTATGCCTGGCAAAGCCGCGACGCCGCCGGGGGAGATAAGCTGGTGGCGCCGATGCCCGGCCGTATCGTGCTGGTGAAGGCCGCCGCCGGTGACGAAGTCGCCGAGGGCCAGGAGCTGCTGGTGATGGAGGCGATGAAGATGGAACTCGCCCTCAAAGCACCGCGCGCCGGCACCATCGAGAGCATCGGTGCGAGCCAGGGCGATTTCGTCGAGGCCGACGCCGTGCTGGTGCGCTTCGCCGAGTAAGGGGCGCAAGCGGCGGCGATGCCGCCGCTTGCGGATCAACGGGCCCGCTCGACTTCCGCCGGTGCCGCATCGCCGGCCGCGCGCGCCAGCGGCAGCGCATCGTCGACCAGGTGCATCAGGAACCGCCCAGGCTGCTCCTGCATCATCATGTGCGCCGAGTCGGCGAACACCACCAGCCGCTTGGACGGTGCCCGGATGTGCCCGAACCAGGTTTCGGCGAGCTGGTGTGGCGTGGTGTAGTCGTGCGCGCCGACAAACACCAGCACTGGGCAACCGAAGTGCGTGACGTGGTCGAAGTCGACGTCCAGCAGCGGCTTAAGCAGATGGTTCAGGGAAAACAGGCTGCCCTTATCGATGGCGTCGAGATCCTGCCGGCTGTAGTCGGGCGAGAGCTCTTCGGCATCCACGTCGAACTGGTAGTTGCTGCGCCCCCAGGCCAGGCCGCCGTAATACATCTCCCACTTGCTGCGGACACCAACGCGGTCGATGGTGAGCGCCTTGCCGGGATACGGCGCGATCGATCTCAGCTCCTTCACCGCTTCCTGGTTGTGGTGGGCGATCGCCTCGCGCAATGCGAACGCATAACCCTCGGCTTCGTTGGCGCGGCCGTTCACGACCTGCCCCACCGAAATATAGGCGTAGAACCAGTCCGGATGCCGCTGCGCCAGCTCGACGCCGAGCACCGAACCCCAGGAGTGGCCTAGCAGGAAGATCTTCCGCTTGCCGAAGCGCTGGCGCAGGTACTGCACCACCTGGGCCGCGTCGTCGGTCATGCCCTGCACGCTCATGCCCGGCGCCATCGCCTGTTCGGTGTTGGCTTCGTAGGTCTTGCCGGCGCCGCGCTGGTCCCACTGCACCACGGTGAAGTAGTCCTCCCATGGCGTCTGGAAGGTGTACGACTCGGGCATGGCCGGAGAAGCCGGGCCGCCGTGCAGGAACAGCAGCACCGGGTTGCGGCGGTCCTTGCCGCGGATCGAGATCCACTGGTCGATGCCATCGATGTGCAGCTTTACCTTTTCGTCCACGCCCTGCGGCGAGAGGATCGCGCGGTTGCTGTCGAGGATCGCGGCCACGCGGGCGCGGGGCATGGTGCAGGTCGACGCCGCGGCTGTCGGCGAGGCAGCGGCGCTGGGCGTATCCGCGGAGGACGCAAGGCTGTGACCGGAACAGCCGATGAAGGTCAGCACGGCGGCAAGGACGGAATGGATCGGTTTCAACGAAGCTCTCCTGCAACGGATGGACGCCAGCACACTGCCGGCGCAAGGGACCCGGCGAGGCGGCTGACCGCGACCAGGACGATGCAGGTCACTCAGCAATCGCCGTGCCAGCACCGCCCCGGCCGCACGGACCGGACCACGGCACGGTTTCCTGCCCGCCCGTCGAAGATCCTGCCCGTCCGCGGACAACGCGCCGGACGTCCGCCCAACGCGCGGGCCGGACACCGGGCGCGGTACCCTGTGGCTCTTTGGCCGTCAGCGCATCCGTCATGAACACTCCCAGCTCCGCCGCCAACCACGTCCGCATCGTCGAAGTCGGCGCCCGCGACGGCCTGCAGAACGAGAAGACCCTGCTGCCGGCCGAGGTGAAGATCGCGCTGATCGACCGGCTGTCCTCCACCGGCCTGACCACCATCGAGGCGACCAGTTTCGTCAGCCCGAAGTGGGTGCCGCAGCTGGCCGATGCGGCCGAGGTGTTCACCGGCATCCGCAAGGTGCCGGGCGTGAGCTACCCGGTGCTGGTGCCGAACCTGCAGGGCTACGAGCGCGCACGCGCCGTGGGCGCCACCGAGGTGGCGGTGTTTTCCGCCGCCAGCGAGGCGTTCAACCGCAAGAACATCAACGCCTCGATCGACGAATCGATCGAACGCTTTCTGCCGGTGCTCGAGCGCGCTCAGGCCGACGGCGTGAAGGTGCGCGGCTACGTCTCCACCGTGCTCGGCTGCCCGTACCAGGGCGAGGTGCCGGTGGCCGACGTGGTGCGCGTGGCACAGCGGCTGCACGCGGCCGGCTGCTACGAGGTATCGCTCGGCGACACCATCGGCGTCGGCACGCCAGCGAAGGCCCGCGCGATGCTGCGTGCGGTCGCCGCCGAAGTGCCGATGGATGCGCTGGCGGTGCACTTCCACGACACCTACGGCCAGGCGCTGGCGAACATCCTGGCCTGCCTGGAGGAAGGCGTGCGCGTGGTCGACAGCGCCGTCTCCGGCACCGGCGGCTGTCCGTATGCGAAAGGCGCCACCGGCAACGTCGCCAGCGAGGACGTGGTGTACATGCTGCACGGCATGGGCATGCACACCGGCGTGGACCTCGACCTGCTGGTCGCCACCGGCGCCTGGCTCGCCGCGCAGCTGCACAAGGAAACCGCCAGCCGGGTGACGCGCGCACGGACGGCGACCTAGGTCGCATCGCGACACGCCGACCCGCGCCGCTAGAATCGAACGCCTGCGGCCAGCCGATCCGCGCGCTGTGCCCGCTGCCGTGAACCACGATGCAGGGGAACCCGATGCGCGCACGACTCACCTCACGCCGGCTGGGCCTGGCCATGCTGCTGGCGCTGGCGCCGATGGTCGCCACGGCGACGGACGCGCCGACCCGCGACAGCCTGCTCTTGCCCGATCGCGTGTGGACCGCCGACGGCGACGCCGCGCACGCCGGCTGGGTCGTGCTGGTGCACGAGGGCAAGGTCGCTGCTGTCGGCCCAGCGGCATCCATCAAGGCGCCCGCCGATGCCGAGCGCATCGCCCTGCCCGGCACCACGCTCACGCCCGGCCTGATCGACCTGCACTCGCACCTGTTCCTGCATCCGTACAACGAGATGCTGTGGAACGACCAGGTGCTCACCGAGCCGCAGGACTACCGCACGCTGGAAGCGGCCGCCCACGCCAAGGCCACCCTGCTGGCCGGCTTCACCGCGCTGCGCGACCTCGGCACCGAGGGCGCCGGCTTCGCCGACGTGTCGATCAAGCGCGCCATCGACAACGGCCTGATCCCCGGGCCGCGCATGTTCGTCGCCACCCGCGCGATCGTGGCCACCGCCAGCTACGGGCCGGGGCCGCGCGGCTTCCGCCCCGACCTCGATTTGCCGCAGGGTGCGCAGCCGGTGACCGGCGTGGATGCCGCCGTCGCCGCCGTGCGCGAGCAGGCCGCGCGGGGCGCGGACTGGATCAAGCTCTACGCCGACTACCGCGTAGGCGACCACGGCGAGACGATGCCGACACTTTCGCCCGCCGAGATCAAGGCGATCGTCGACGCCGCCCACCAGATCGGCCGCCCCGTCGCGGCGCATGCCGCCAGCGAGGCTGGCGTGCGCAACGCGGTGGAGGCAGGCGTGGACACCATCGAGCACGGCTACGGCACCGACGAGGCCACCTTCCGCCTGATGAAGCAGAAAGGCATCGCCTATGAGCCCACGCTCACCGCAGTGGAAGCCACCTCGGAATACTTCCAGCACTACGTGCCCGGAAAGTCCGAGCCGACACCGGCGATGAAACTCGCCGAGCACGCCTTCCGCACCGCGCTGAAGGTTGGCGTCACCATCGGCAACGGCAGCGATGTGGGTGTGTTCGCGCACGGCGAGAACTGGCGCGAACCGGCCATGATGGTGGCCGACGGCATGACGCCGGTGCAGGCACTGCACGCCGCCACCAATGTCGCTGCGCACATCCTGCGCGCCGATGGACAGTTCGGCCGGATCGCTCCGGGCGCGTTCGCCGACATGGCCGCCTTTGCCGGCGACCCCAGCCATGACATCCAGGCGCTGCAGCATCCGGTCTTCGTGATGAAGGACGGCGTGGTCTATCGCCGGCCCTGAACACTCAGTCCAGCACGATGCGCAGCGCCTCGGACGGCGTGCGCTCGACGAACTCGCGACGCACGTGGGCCAGCAGGTCGCGCTGGCTGCCGAAGGGCAGCCGCGCGGCGGCCTCGCCCAGATCCACCCAGCATGACGCCGAGTGTTCGTGGTTGAGCTGCACCGTTGCAGGCCCATCCACGCGCGCCACGAAGGCCGGCACGATCTCGATGCCCTCCGGCTGCGCCCGGTAGAACTGCTCGCAGAAGCCGGTGGCGTAGAGCGCCTCCGGCACCAGTCCGGTTTCCTCGAACAACTCGCGTCGCGCCGCCTGCCAGCCGGTCTCGCCCCCCTGCACGTGGCCGGCGATGTAGCTCCAGACACCGTCGAGCCAGGCCCCGGAACGGCGCGCCAGCAGCATCCGGGTGGCCGTGCCCGCACCACGCAGCACCACCACGGAAACGATGCCGCAGCGGATCGGCAGGCCGGTGGCACGGACGGGCGGGTTCATCATCGCAGGCTCCCTGGCGGACCCGGCCGACTCTGCACCGGTGCGGCCAGCCCCCACAAGCGGCGGCCGGGCCCTGTGACGAAAGGCGGCTTTTCCTCGCCGCCGCGGTTACTGCAGACTGTCGGCTCCGTTCCCCGACCCACCCGACGCACGCCATGCCCTCCGGTTTCCTGATCCGCCCCATCACCCCCGAAGACAATCCGGCGGTGGCCGCGATCATACGCACCGTCATGCCCGAGTTCGGCGCCGACGGCCCCGGCTTCGCGATCCACGATCCCGAGGTGGACACGATGTACCAGGCCTACGCGCAACCGCGCAGCAGCTATTTCGTGGTGGAGCGCGACGGCCGGGTGATCGGCGGCGCCGGCATCGCGCCACTGGAAGGCGGCGACCCGGACGTGTGCGAGCTGCGCAAGATGTACTTCCTGCCGGAGGCGCGCGGCATCGGCGCCGGCACCGCGATGATGCAGCGCTGCCTGGACGCGGCACGCGAGCACGGCTTCGCCCGCTGCTACCTGGAGACGCTCACCGGCATGGACCAGGCGCAGGCGCTTTACCTGCGCAGCGGCTTCAGGCAACTGTGCGCGCCGCTCGGTGGCACCGGCCATTTCAGCTGCGACCGCTTCTTCCTGCGGGAACTCTAGACGGAGGCACGCCATGGGCACCGATCCTCGTGTGGACGACTACATCGCCGGCGCCGCGGCGTTCGCGCGGCCGGTACTCGAACACCTGCGATCGGTGGTGCATGCGGCGTGCCCCGAGGCAACCGAGACGCTGAAATGGCGCATGCCGTTCTTCGAGTACCGCGGACGGCCGTTGTGCATGATGGCGGCATTCAAGCAGCACTGCAGTTTCGGCTTCTGGCGTGCACGGGCGGACGCTGGCGCGGACGACACCGACGGCATGGGCCAGTACGGCAAGCTCACCGCGGTCGGCGACCTGCCGCCGAAGCGCGAGCTGGCCGCTGCGGTGAAGGCGGCCATGCAGCGGATCGACGATGGCGCAGCCGCGCCACCGGCGAAGGCGCCCAAAACCAAGGCGCCGCCGGCGATACCGGACGACCTGGCCTCCGCGCTTGCGCTGAAGAAGCACGCCTCCGCGAAGAAGCACTTCGACGCATTCAGCCCCAGCGCCCGGCGCGAATACACCGACTGGATCACCGACGCGAAAACCGACGCCACCCGCAGCAAGCGCCTCGCCACCACGCTGGAATGGCTGGCCGAGGGCAAGCACCGCAACTGGAAATACATCAAGTGAGCGACGAAGCCCTGCCGCCCCGTCTCGAATTCCGCGTCGACGATCCGAGCCTGCCCGTGCTGCGCCCGCTGATCGAACCGACCGACGGCTATCTGGCCGAACTGCACCCCACCGGCAACATCGAACCGGTGTCGCTGGCTGCGCTGCAGCGCCCCGGTATCAGCCTGCTCACCGCGCGGGTGGACGGCGAGCCGGTGGCCTGCGGCGCCTGCATCGACGGCGGCGACTACATGGAGGTCAAGCGCATGTACGTGCTGCCGGCCTGCCGTGGCCTGGGGCTGGGCAAGCAGTTGCTGGAGGCGATCGAGCACCACATCCGCCGCCTCGGTGGCCGGCTGGTGCGGCTGGAAGCGGGCACGGCGCAGGCCGAGGCACTGGAGCTTTACGAGCGCGCCGGCTACCGCCGCTGTCCGCCGTTCGGCGAGCACCACGCCAACCCGCGCAGCGTCTGCATGGAAAAGGCACTGGCATGATCCGCATCGCCACCGGCGCCGATGCCGACGCCTTCCACGCCATCTACGCCCCGCACGTGCTCGAGGGCGTGGCCACCTTCGAGACTGTGCTGCCGGGCGTCGAGGTCATGCGCGAACGCGTGCTCGGGCGGCTGGAGCAGTATCCGTGGCTGGTCTGGGAAGAGGCGGGCGAGGTGCTTGCCTACGCATATGCCAGCCGTTTCCGCGAACGTGCCGCCTACGACTGGATCGCCGAAACGTCGATCTACGTCCGCGCCGATGCGCAGCGCCGCGGCATCGCCCGGAAGCTCTACGGCACCCTGCTCGATGCGCTGCGCCTGCAGGGCATCTGCCAGGCGGTGGGCGTGATCACCCTGCCCGGTGTCACCAGCGTCGCCGCGCACGAGGCGATGGGCTTCACGCCCGCGGGCGTATGGCGGCAGGCCGGCTACAAGCTGGGGCGATGGTGGGACGTGGGCGTATGGCAGAAAACACTCGCCGAGCCGGCCAATCCGCCGGTGCCGGTGTTGCGGTTCCGTGAGCTGCGCGAACTGCCGGTCTGGCAGACACTGCTGGCCCGCGCGGGCTGATGCGGCCAGCGGCCGTCACGGCCGCATGTAGCGCAGCAAAAAAGCGCCCATGGCTGGTGCCCCGGCCGCTCGGCTAAAATCGCGGTTTTCCAACGTTTCGGGACATCTCCATGCAGCTCGATCAGGTCAAGGCCGTCATCACCGGCGGCGCCTCCGGACTCGGCCACGCCGTCGCCCAGCACCTCGTCGCGCACGGCGCGCAGGTCGCGCTGTTCGACGTCAACGAGGAGAAGGGCCAGCAGGCGGCGCAGGCGCTGGGCAACGGCGCGCGCTTCTACCGCACCGACGTCACCAGTGAGGACGGCGTGGCCGCCAACGTCGCCGCCGCCCGCGAGGCGATGGACGGGCTGAACATGGTGATGAACTGCGCCGGCATCCTCGGCGCCGGCCGCGTGCTGGGCAAGGAAGGCCCGATGGCACTGTCGCAGTTCCAGACCACGGTGATGGTCAACCTGGTCGGCAGCTTCAACGTGGCCAAGGCCGCCGCGACGCTGATGCAGGGCAACGAGGCGGGCGAGGACGGCGAGCGCGGGGTGATCATCAACACCGCCAGCGTGGCCGCCTACGAGGGCCAGATCGGCCAGGCCGCGTACTCGGCCTCCAAGGGCGGCGTGGTCGGCATGACCCTGCCGATGGCCCGCGAACTGGCCCGCTTCGGCATCCGTGTGGCGACCATCGCCCCGGGCATCTTCTGGACCCCGATGGTCGACGGCATGCCGCCGGCGGTGCAGGAGTCGCTGTCCGCCTCGATCCCGTTCCCCTCCCGCCTGGGCAAGCCGGAAGAGTTCGCCGCCACCGTCGCCTTCATCCTCACCAACCGCTACATCAACGGCGAGACGATTCGCCTGGATGGTGGCGTGCGGCTGCAGCCGAAGTAAGCGGACACTTCAACGCGTCGTCATTCCCGCGAATGCGGGAATCCATTTTCGCCTTTCCTTGCAAGAGCCAGGTGGATTCCCGCGTTCGCGGGAATGACGGCGAGGCAACTGATATCTACCTACTTTCCCATACCAAATCCCGGCCAAACCCATGAAAGCTTCCGACGTCAAGAAAGGCAACGTGGTCGAGCACGATGGCACCGTCTACCAGGTGCGCGACATCGAGCGCAGCTCGCCCACCGCGCGTGGCGGCAACGTCACCTTCCGCTTCACCATGTATTCGATCCCGGGCGGTCGCAAGTTCGACCTCAGCCTGCGTGCCGACGACGACCTGAAGGAGATGGACCTGGTGCGCCGCGCCGCGAACTTCTCCTACATGGACGGCGAGGCCTTCGTGTTCATGGACAACGAGGACTACACCCAGTACCTGCTCAGCCCCGAGCTGGTCGGAGACAACGCCGGCTACATCGTCGAGGAGCTGGAGGGCTACTACGTGCAGCTGATCGACGACGCGCCGGTCGGCCTGCAGGTGCCCACCAGCGTGATGCTGACCGTGGTCGACACCGCGCCGGAGCTAAAGGGCGCCAGTGCCACCAAGCGCACCAAGCCGGCCAAGCTCAACACCGGTATCGAGATCCAGGTGCCCGAGTACATCACCAACGACGAGAAGGTGTGGGTCAACACCACCACCGGCGAGTTCGGCGGTCGCGCCTGAGCGCGCGCTGACGCGGTCGCGGCGCCTGCCGCCGTGATCGCACCGCGTTGACCGGGGCTGGTGCAGAATCGGCACCCACCCCCGACGGACCCGGAAGCGGCATGACCGCCCGCAGCTATTCGCTTCGTGCCTCGCTCGTCGACAGCCTGACCCGTACGCGGCGTCCGGACGTGCCGCTGCGGGTGGTGCTGCGCAATACCGCCGCCGTGATCCTGCCGCTGGCGGTAGGCATGGCCACCGGCCATACCGAGATCGGCCTGGGCGTGGGCGCCGGCGCGCTCAACACGATGTTTTCCGATCAGCCCGGGCCTTACCGGCAGCGCATGTGGCGCCTGCTGATGGCCGCACTGGCGGCCGCGTTCGCCTCGCTGCTGGGCATGCTGGTCGGCGGCGAGTTCTGGCCAATGCTCGCCGCCACCGCCGGGCTGGGCTTCTTCGGCGGCCTGCTGGTGGTGTTCGGCGTGGACATCGCCCGCGTCGGCATGACCAGCATCATCCTGCTGGTGGTCACCGCCGCCACACCCGTTGCCCAGGCCGCGCAGGCCCTGGGCGCCGCGGCACTGATCTTCGCCGGCGGCCTGCTGCTCGGTCTGTTCTCGATCGCCGCCTGGCCATTGCAGCGCTACCGGCCTGAGCGCCAGGCACTGGCCGGGGTCTACCGCGGGCTGGCGCAACTGGCGCGACAGCAGGCCCATGACGACGCCGACGTCCCGGCCCTCACCGAGGCGATGACCACGCTGCAGACCACCCTGCTTGGACGCCATCACGCCCGCGGACGCGCCATGGAGGCCTTCGGGGTGCTGCTGGAACTGGCCGAGCGGATCCGCCTGGAACTCACCGCGATGGCCGAATTGCGCAGCCACCCGGCAATGCATGCGATCTTCCGCGAGGACGCGGCCCTAGTGCTGGCCGCGATTGCCGAGGCGCTGGAAACCGGCGACGCCCCGGAGCGCGCCGAGCAGTCGCTCAAGGGTTTGCGCGCCAGCGAACGCACCCTGCTCGACGACGAGCGCGCCAGCGGCGGCCTTACCGTGCACATCCACGCCCTGGCCGGCCAGCTGGCCGCCGCCGTGCGCAATGCCCACTGGGCCGGCAGCCGCGGCGAGCTGCGTGCGGCTGCCGCGGAGACGCCGTTGCCGGCGGCGCTGCGGGGGCACTCGCCACTGGCCACCCTGCGCGCCAATCTCACCCCACACTCGGTCGCCTTCCGCCATGCCGTGCGCAGTGCCGCCTGCCTGGGCGTGGCCTGGGCGGTTGCGCGCCACCTGCAGCTGCCGCACGGCTACTGGGTGCCGATGACCGCGGCGATCGTGCTGCGCCCGGACTTCGCCGCCACCTTCAACTTCGGCCTGCTGCGCGTGGTCGGTACCGTGCTCGGCCTGCTGCTGACCACCGCGCTGCTGTGGCTCGCGCCGGACGAACCGTGGGCGCACCTGGCGCTGATGGCGGTGTTGTGCATGGGCTTCCGCTACCTGGCTACCGCCCACTACGGGGCGGCGGTGGCGGCGCTCACCGGTACGGTGGTGATCCTGCTGTCGTTCGAGGGGGTCAGCCCGGCCGATGCGGTGATCGACCGCGTGATCAACACCGCGCTGGGCAGTGCGATGGCCCTGCTCGCTTACGTGCTCTGGCCAACCTGGGAGCGCGCCCGCGCCCGCGCCTCGTTGGCCGAGATGCTGGGAGCCTACGCCAACTACCTGCGCGCACTGGCCACGACCGAGCAACGCGACGCTCATCGCGAGGCACGCACGGCCGCGCGGATGGCACGCACCAACGCGCAGGCCTCGATCGAACGCATGCGCGGCGAGCCCGGTACGCCGGCGGCGCTGCTGGAGCTGGCCGAATCGCTGTTCGCCAACGGCAACCGGCTGGCGCGCACCGCGATGTCGCTGGAAGCGCTGATCGACAACCGCGCCACCCTGCCCGAGCAGATCGAGGCGTCCGGCTTCGTCGGTCAGGTCGCCGATGCCCTGCACGCGATCGCGGTGGGCTTGCGCGAGCAGCGCCCGGTGAAAACGCTGCCGCCTCTACGCGACCTGCAACGCAGCTTCGCCGCCCTGCTGGAACTGAGCGACGATGCCGCGACGGCCGAGCTGCTGGCGCGACTGTCCGACCGCCTGGTCGACAACGTGAACACCCTGGCCCACGTGGTCGAGCGCAGCCGCTACCCGCTGCCCGGGCCGACCCCGGACGAACGCCGACTGCCGCAGGACTGGGCCTCCTGACCGGATCGGGGGCGCTTTTGCGCACTACAGAGGGAGACGTCCGTCCCGACCGGCCGGACGACGCCATGGCCCACCCCCTGCGAGTCCGCCCATGTCCGACGACCTGCTGACGTCCTACCTCTCGCCCCTGGGCGAGGACGCCCCCTGCGGCACCGACCTGGAATACGACGCGGACTTCATGGCGCTGGAACGCGCCGCCGCGCCGCGCGCCGAGCGCGCCATGGGCGATTCGGTGAAGGCCGCCGAAGAGCCCGAGTGGGACAAGGTGATCGCCTTGTCCAACGGCCTGTTCGAGCGCACCCGCGACCTGCGCGTGGCCACCTACCTTGCCACCGCCTGGCTGCGCACCGAGGGCCTGGCCGGACTCGCCCGCGGCCTGGGCCTGGTGCACGGCCTGCTCGAGAACTTCTGGGAAGCGGTGCACCCGCAGCTCGATGCCGAGGACGACAACGATCCCACTGCGCGCGTCAACGCCGTGGTGCCGCTGGGCGACCCGCTGGCCGTACTGGCCTATCTGCGCAGCACCCCGTTCGTCGCCTCGCCGCGGATCGGCCGCTTCTCGCTGCGCGACCTGCGGGTGGCGCAGGGGACGCTGAAGGTCCCGGGCAACGAGAATGGCGAGGGCCTGCCGTCGATGGCCGACATCGAGGCCTGCTGCCTGGACTGCGACGAAGGCCAGCTCACCGGCTCGCTGCAGGCGGCGACGCAGATCCTCGACCTGGGCAAGGCGATCGATACCCTGTTCACCGACCGCATCGGCACGCTCGGGCCGGACCTCAAGCCGCTGCTCACCGACGCCTACGAACTGAAGAAATTCCTCGACGCGCAGGTCGCCCTGCGCACGCCCGAAGCGGCGGCTCCCGGCGAGGAAGGCGCGGCCGGCGACGAGACTGGCGAAGCGCCGGTCGCCGGTGGCGTGGCGGTGGCGGCCGGACGCATCCAGAGCCCGGAGGACGTGCGCCGCCGGCTGGACGAGCTGTGCGAGTACTACGCCAGGTACGAGCCGGCCAGCCCGCTGCCGATCCTGCTGCGTCGCGCCCAGCGACTGGTCGGACTGAGCTTTCCGGAGCTGCTGCAGGACCTGGCCCCCGGTGGCCTCAGCGAGCTGCGCACGATCTCCGGCACCGACGAGTTCTGACCTGCGTTCCGCCCTTGCGACGGAACGCTAGCGCACGCCCTTGCAGGTGTTCGCTCCGGCGCGGACGAACACCGACTGCACGGAAGGGTCCCAGCTCAACGTCAGTCCGCCGGGCAACCCGGCGGTGATCGATGCCTGCGCGGACTGGGTGAAAGGCCCGGCCGGAGACGGCGCGCCGCCGGACGCGCTGACCGAGGCGCTGAGGCGGTAGGCCGCCGGTTCCGCACACGCGGTGGTCGACACGTTCTGCGCGGCGCTCGCACCGCCGCCGGCCAGTTCCAGCGTGCCCTTGCCCAGCGCGACCACGCGGTTGGCGTCGCCCGGCGCCGGGCAGATCGCCTCCAGGGCGTAGTCGACGCGGTAATGCGTTGCCGGCACCACCGCGATCACGGCCGTGGCCTCGGGCAGGGCCTGACAGCCGAGCAGGAACACCGTGCGCTGCGCGACCACGTGCAGGACCACGGGGCCGACAGGCACCTGGCCGATATCCGCCCACTTCAGTTCCAGTCGCGCCGGCGAGGCGCCGGTGAGGATCGGCTGGTTGGCCAGCGCGATGCCGCCGGCGTCGGTGGCGCTGACCTGGGGGGACGGACACTGGCTGTCGAACAGGTCACTGCCGGCCAAGGCGAACGCCAGGGGGCCGCCACCCGCGCGGATCGCGAACAGCGACGAACCCGGCGCCGGCATCGACTGCACGTCCTCGACCGCCGGGACCACCTTGGCGCCGCCGTCGGCCGCAGCCAGCAGTTTCACGCTCTCGACCAACGCCGACTGCATCGCCGTGCGGTCCGCGCCCCGGCAGTCGGCCATGGCCTTCAGGTAGGCCTGCACCCGGATCGCCGCTGCGTGTGCCCGCACGATGCGACCGCGCAGCGTGTCGCCGACCAGGTCGGCCGGCTTGTCCGCATCCTTGCCCGCGTCCTGGCGCAGATTGTCGGCCATGCGCTGCAGCTGCGATCGCAGGGAGGCCAGCGCCGGATCCGCCGGCAACGCGGCGGTCGCGGTCGACAACTCGTCCAGCGACACCTGCGCGCTCAGCCTTGGAGCCAGCTGCGCGTGCAGCGGCGCCGGCGTGGCAGCGAGCATCCAGGCTGCCGCAAGCGGCACGCACCAGGCCGATCGGCTGAGCCTACTGGTCACCGCAATCCTCCACTCCCGGGTCGCAGGCCTGCTGGTCGGCCGGCAGCAGGATGCCCGAGGGCACGATGCCGAACGACCGGTAGTTGGCCGAGATCACGCTTGGGTCGATGTAGGCATCGCCCCGGCCATTGCCGTTCTGCGCCTTGCCGAAGAACAGCGAGGTCGGCACGTTGAAGCTGAGCTCGCCGGTCAGCGGCAGGATGTTGCCCTGGCGGTCCACCGCGTAGAAGTACGCCGGTGCCTCGCCAACGTGCGCGACCAGCTGCGCACCGTCGCCGATCACGTAGATCGGCGACGAGCCGGAGCCCATGTGGTCGGCCGAGGCGAACGTGCCGGTACCGTCGTAGAGCGGGGTCTTGCCCTGCTCCAGCAGGTCGCCCTGGGTCACCCCCAGGTACAGCTCGGCATGTCCGGCATCGACGGTGAACGCGCTGTTGTCCACCGAGGCCAGGGTCAGCGTCTTGCCGTTGGTCAGGCTGAAACCCGCGGTCGAGGAGAAATTGCCCAGCGTGTCGATCTGGTTGCCGATGGCCTGCGACCGGGTGCCCAGCGTGGTGAGTCCGCCGGACTGGCCGCTGAGCGTACTGGCGGTGATCACGCCGCCGCTGCCTTCGGTGATCGCACCGGCCGACTGCAGCCATACCGCGGTGGCACTCAGTTGCCCGTCCACGGCGAGGTCGCCGGAGGTCGTGGTGAGCGAGACGCTGGCGCCGCCGTTGACGGGCCCGCCGACGCTCAGGGCCTTGCCATTGGTCAGGCTCAGGCCGCTGGCGGAGAAGCTGCCGAGCGTATCGATGCTGTTGCTGCCGCCGAGCGTTGTGGTGCCGCTGGACTGGCCCGCAAGCGTGCCCGCCACGAGCCGGCCCGCGGAGCCTTCGGTGATCGCGCCAGCCGATACCAGGGTGGTGGTGGTGCCGCTGACCTGCCCGTTGATCGCCAGGTCGCCGGACGTGGCGGCCAACCGAGTCGAACTGCCGCCGTCGATCGGGCCGGTCACGCTGAGTGCTCCGGCATTGGTGAAGCGGAAGCCGGCAGCGCTGAAGCTGCCCAGCGACCCGACGTGATTGGCCCCATCCAGCGTGGTGCTGCCACCTGAGGTGCCGGTCAGGCTGCTGGCGGTGATCGCACCGCCGGACTGGGTGATGGCGCCCGCCGCCTGCAGGGCAAGCGTACTGGCGGACACGGTGCCGTCGATGGCCAGTGCCGAGGCGGAGGTCAGCCCGACCGCGCCACCCGTGACTGCACCGGTCACCCGCAGGTTGCCGGCCGTCGTCGACAGATCGAGCGCGCCGCTGCCGGTGCTCACCTGCCCCCCGACCACCAGCGCGCCGGCATTGCCGAAGGCGAGGCTGCCGGCACTGAAGTCGCCCAGGGTCCCGACGTGGTTGCTGCTGCCCAGCTGTGCCTGTCCTCCCGCACTGCCGGTCAGGGTCGTGGCGGTGATGCCTGACGAGGTGGTGATGTTGCGCCCGGCGGTGAGCGTCACCGTACCGCCGGCCAGACCGGTGCCGAGGATCAGGTCAGAGCTGGCGCCGCTCGTCGTCAGGTTGAGGTTGCCGCTGCCTCCGTGGATGTCAAGCGGGCTGTTCACGGTCAGCGTGCGTGCGTCGCGGAAACTGAAGTCGCCGCCGGTGGTGAAATTGCCCAGGGTCACCACCTGGTTGGCCCCGTCGAGCGTGGTACTGCCGCTGGATGTGCCGGAGAGGCTGCCCGCGGTCAGCACGCCGCCACTACCCTCGCTGATCGCGCCGGCGGCCGAGCCGAGCGTGATGTCGCCGGTGCCGGCGTTCACCGCACCGTCGATTGCCAACCCGCCCTGCCCGGCCAGCGCGATCGAGCTGCCACCGACGCTGCCACTGGTGGTCAGGCTGCCGGAGGTGGTGGTGAGGCTGGTCGAACTGCCGCCGTTCACCGCACCGCCGACGGTCAGTGCCTGGGCGTTGGTGATGCTCAGCCCGTTGCTCGCGCTGAAATTGCCCAGCGTGCCGATCTTGTTGGCCCTGGCCAACGTTGCGCTGCCGCCAGCCTGCCCGGTGAGGGTGCCGGTCTGGATGACGCCGGCGCTCTGCGCGATGTCGCCACCGGACACCAGATCGACCGAGCTGCCGGCCAGGTTGCCGGCCAGCGAGAGGTTGCCCGCTGAGTTCAGCATGATGGCGCCGCCGTTGAGATCGTGCTGGACGGTCAGGCCGCCGCTGGTGGTAGTCAGCGCGATCGATCCGGTGCCGCCGCCAACCACCAGGTTGCTGCCGATGGTCAGTGCCTGGGCGTTGGTGAGTGTGAAGTCCGCGGCGCTGAAGCTGCCCAGCGTGCCGATATGGTTCGCGTCACCGAGCGTGGTGTCTCCGGCGGAACTGCCGGTGAGCGTGCCCGCGGTGAGCACGCCACCGGTCTGGCTGATCGCGCCACTGCTGCTGGTCAGGGTCACCGTGCCGGCACTGGTCAGGTTGCTGCCCAGGGTGATCCCGTCGCGACCGCTCAGCGTCACGTTCGCGCCGCTGAGTGCCCCCGGCATCACCAGCGCGCCGCCGTTCGCCGCCAGCGTCAGGTTCGCCGTACCGGTGTCTATGCCCAGCGCCGGCAGCGTCAGCGAGCCACCTGCCGTGAGGTTCACCGTACCGTTGGTACCGCTGTTCAGCGAAGCGACCGTCAGGTTGCCCGAGTCCACCAGCGTCACGCCCTGCCCCGCAGCCGTCACCGCTCCGGTGAAATGGTTGCTGCCGTCGGTCAGGGTGATCGCGCCCGTGCCTGCCTGCAGGTTGCTGGTGCCCGTCACCTGCACCCCGCCACTGCCCCCGGTGATCGTGCCGTTGTTGCTGGTCGCGACGAGGTTGCCGCCCACGCTGCCATGCCCGAGGTTCAGCGCGCCATGACTGGTCGCCGTGAGCGCGCCGGTGGACAGCGTGCCCAGGGTCAGCGCGTTCTGGTCGGTGATCTGCGTCGTGCCGCCGGTGAGGTTCACCGTACCGCCGAAGTCGTTGCCGCTGTCGCTCAGCGTGATCGCATGGCTGCCAGCATTCACCGTGGTCGCACCGGTGACCGTCAGCGCCCCCGCGCTCTGGCTGATCGCACCGCCGGAGGTCAGCGACAATGTGGTCGCACCGATGTTGTTGGCCAGGCTCAGCGCTGCTGCCGAGGTCAGGTTCACCGTCGTCGCCGACAGGTCGGAGGCGAGGCTGAGCCCGCCGGCCGTCGTGGTCAGGCTGAGCGTGCCCGGCACGCTCAGCGGACCATTCACGGCCAGCGCCTGCGCATTGGTCAGCGCAAGGTTGGCGGCGGCGAAGCTGCCCAGCGTGGTCAGCCGGTTGCTGCCACCGAGCGTGGTATTGCCGCTGCTGCTGCCACTGAGCTGGTTGGCGGTGATCACACTGCCGCCGGACTGGGTCAGGTTGCCGGTGACTGCCATTGCCAGGTCGTTGCCGCTGGCGCTGCCGACATCGATCGCACCCGTCAGGTTCAGGCCAACGGCGTTGGTGAGGGACAAGCCGCCGCTGCCGGTATTGGTCACTGCGCCCAGGTTGGTGACGAGGTTGTTGCCGGAGAGGCTGGCGCCGCCGACCGAACCGAGGTTCAGCGTGGTGGCCGTGACGATGCCGGCGGTCTGGTCGATCGTGCCGCCGGCGCTCAAGGTCGTGGTGGTGCCGCTGACGTTGCCGCCCAGGCTCAGGTTGCCGGCGGTGTCGATCGTGGTGCTGCTGCCGCCGCTCACTGTCCCGTTGACGGTCAGCGCCTGCGCATTGGTCAGGCTGAAGCCGGCCGCGCTGAAGCTGCCCAGCGCCGTGACCAGGTTGGCTTCGCCCAGCGTGGTCGCGCCGGCCGAGCTGCCGGTGAGGGTACCGGCGGTGAGCACGCCGCTGGTCTGGCTGATCGCGCCACCACTGCTGGTCAGGGTTACCGTGCCGGCACTGGTCAGATCGCTGCCCAGGGTGATCCCGTCGCGACCGATCAGGGTGATGTTGGCCCCGCTCAACGCACCAGGCATCGACAAAGCACCGCCATTGGCCGCCAGCACCAGGTCGGCCGTGCCGGTATCGATGCCCGAGGCCGGCAGAGTCAGGGCACCGCCCGCCGTCAGGTTCACCGTGCCGTTGGTGCCACTGCTCAGCGACGCAATCGTGAGGTTGCCCGAATCCACCAGCGACACACCCTGCCCGGCCGCGGTCACAGCAAGGCCGAAATGGTTACCACCGTCGGTCAGCGTGATCGCTCCACCGACCGCCTGCAGGTTGCTGGTGCCCGTCACCTGCACGCCGCCGCTGCCCTCGGTGATCGTGCCGCCGTTGCTGGTCGCCAGCAGGGCGCCGCCCACCGTTCCGGTGCCCAGATTCAACGTGCCGGTGCTGGTCGCCGTCAGGTCGCCCGTCGACAGCGTACCCAGGGTCAGCGCGTTCTGGTTGGTGATCTTCGTCGTGCCGCCGGTGAGGTTCACCGTGCTCTGGAAGTCGTTGCCGCTGTCGGTCAGCGTGATCGCGTTGCTGCCGGCGTTCACCGTGGCCGTGCCGGTGACCGTCAGTGCACCACTCTGCAGCACCGCTCCGCTGGCGTTGACGGTCAGATCCGTGCCGGTCGAGAGCGTACCGAGCGTGGTGGTGCCGGCGCCGGTCGTAGTGATACCCAGCGAACCGGCGGTGGTGCCACTGACCCCGAGGTTGCTGCTGGCGGTGATCGAGGCGATGCCGCTGACCGTGCCACCGACGCCCGTGGTGCCGGCGCCGGACAGGTTGACGTTCACCGCCGTGCTGTAGCCGGTGTAGTCGATGCTGCCGCCTGAGCCAGCGTCCAGGTTGCCGGAAATGTCGCCATCGGCCCCCGAGTGCATCAGGAACGAACCGGTGCCAGTGTCGATCAGGTTGCCGATGCCACTGAACGCGCCGGACAGGTCGGTCACGCTGCCCTGGTTGTGCCCGGTGAGGCTCCAGCTCTGGTTGGCGGCCCGCAACGTACCGGTGCCGCTGTCGGCGATGTTCTCGAACGAGCTCCAACTCACCGTACCGTTGTTGCCCGCGTTGACGCCGGTCAGCGTGTAGGTCTGGTTGCTGCCGGCGATGGTGTCGCCCGCGCTGCTGCCGGTGACCGAGGTCACTCCGCTCCAGCTGCCGCCGATGCCGGTCGTCGTGCCACCGCCCGCAGACAGGTCGAAGTTCACTGCGCTGCCGTAGCTGCTGTAGTCCAGCGTCTGGACGGTGGCGCTGCCGCCCAGGCTGCCACCCGCGTCGAAAGCCACCGTACCGGCGGCGGTGTCGTCGATGTTCTCGAACGACGTCCAACTGACCGTACCGTTGTTGCCCGCGTTGGCGCCGGTCAGCGTGTAGGTCTGGTTGCTGCCGGCGATGGTGTCGCCCGCGCTGCTGCCGGTGACCGAGGTCACTCCGCTCCAGCTGCCGCCGATACCCGTCGTCGTGCCACCGCCCGCGGACAGGTCGAAGTTCACCGCGCTGCCGTAGCTGCCGTAGTCCAGCGTCTTGGCCGTGACGTTCCCGCTGAGGCTGCCACCGGCCCCGAACGCCACGGTGCCGGTGGCATCGTCGAGGTTGCCGATACCGCTGAAGCCTCCGGGCAGCAGGGTGGTCACCGTGCCCGAGTTGCCGCCGCTGAGGTTGAAGGTCGCCCCGGTCGCCTTGAGCGTGCCGGTGCCGCTGTCGGCAATGTTCTCGAACGACGTCCAGCTGACCGTACCGTTGTTGCCTGCGTTCGCGCCGGTCAGCGTATAGGTCTGGTTGTTGCCGGCGATGGTGTCTCCCACGCTGCTGCCGGTAACCGAGGTCACGCCGCTCCAGCTGCCACCGATGCCCGTCGTCGCGCCGCCGCCCGCGGACAGGTCGAAGTTCACGGCACTGCCGTAGCTGCCGTAGTCCAGCGTCTTGGCCGTGACGTTCCCGCTGAGGCTGCCACCGGCCCCGAACGCCACGGTGCCGGTGGCATCGTCGAGGTTGCCGATACCGCTGAAGCCTCCGGGCAGCAGGGTGGTCACCGTGCCCGAGTTGCCGCCGCTGAGGTTGAAGGTCGCCCCGGTCGCCTTGAGCGTGCCGGTGCCGCTGTCGGCGATGTTCTCGAACGAGGTCCAACTGACCGTACCGTTGTTGCCCGCATTGGCGCCGGTCAGCGTGTAGGTCTGGTTGCTGCCGGCGATGGTGTCTACCGCGCTGCTGCCGGTGACCGAGGTCACTCCGCTCCAGCTGCCACCGATGCCCGTCGTCGCGCCGCTGCCGGCGGACAGGTCGAAGTTCACGGCACTGCCGTAGCTGCTGTAGTCCAGCGTCTTGGCCGTGACGCTGCCGCCGAGGCTGCCGCCGGCGGAAAAGCCGATGGTGCCGGTGGCGTCGTCGATGTTCTCGAACGACGTCCAACTCACCGTACCGTTGTTGCCCGCGTTGGCGCCGGTCAGCGTGTAGGTCTGGCCGGTCCCGGCGAGCGTGTCGCCCTGGACGCTGCCGGTGACCGCAGTCACGCCGCTCCAGCTGCCGCTGATACCGGTCGTCGTGCCGGTGCCGGCGGACAGATCGAAGTTCACCGCGCTGCCGTAGCTGCTGTAGTCCAGCGTCTTGGCTGTGACGCTGCCGCTGAGGCTGCCGCCGGTACCGAAGACCACCGTACCGGTCGAGTCCTGGATGTTGCCGAAGCCGGTCCAGGCGATGCTGCCGTTGCTGCCCTTGTCGGCAGTCGCATTGTCCAGCGTGTAGGTCTGCCCACTGCCGACGAGCGTTGCACCGCTGCCGCTGCCGGCGACCGTTGCGAGGGTGAAGCCGCTGTAGTCCAGCCCCGAAGCCGACGACACCTGGGTGCCCAGGTTGAAGTTGCCGGTCACGCCGGTGACGTCTCCACCGGTGCCGGTCACCGCGCCGAAGCCGGTATAGGCGATGCCGCTCGTCGTAGAGGTTCCGGTGTCGTCGGCAAAGCTGCCACCGACGTTGGCGATGGTGCCGCTACCGGCAACGTGGGTGGCGGAAGCGAAGGTCATGCCCTCGCTGGTCAGGGCGGTATCGTCGAAGCCCGCCGCACCGCTGATGTGCGTGGCGTCGGCCGAGGTGAAGCCGCTGAAGGCGATGCCGCCGTAGGTGCCCGCATTGGCCCCGGTGAGCGCGAAGTTCGAGCTGCCCAGGCCGGTGATCGCCCCGGTCCCGGCGATGCTGCCGGTACCTGACAACGCAGCGGTGCTGAAGGCCGCATCACCCACGCCGGTGATCGCGCCATTGACGGTGATGGCGGTCACCGCGGTGGCGGTGAGACTGCCGCTGAGCGTGCTGTTGCCCAACACCAGCGAGTTCGCGTCCTCGATCTGCGCATTGCCCGCGGTGAGTCCCACGGTTCCGGTGAAATCGTTGGCGTTGCCGAGCGTGATGTTGCCGCTGCCGGCATCGAGCATGGTGGCGCCCGAGACGATGGTGTTGGAGCCGGCGACTTCGGTGATGCCGGTGGTATGCACGGTCAGCGCGCCGCCACCGGTATTGATGGTGCCAGTCTTGCTGCCGGTGCCGAGGGTCAGTGCGCCACCACCGGTGCCGGTGCGGATGTCGAGCGTGCCGCCGCCGGTGCTGATCGCTGCATTGGACGTGTCGCCCACCGTCACCACGCAGCTCACCGCGCAGGATGCGTTGCTGGTGTAGGTTGTGCCGGCGGCCGCGCCGCCGTAGTTCGACCACAGGTACAGGTTGAGCGTGTGCGACGTGTTGGCGGTGATGTTGGCGTTGAGGAAGATACTGCCGGCCGCTTCCAGGTAGAGCGAATTGTTGCCGGCGCTCGGTGTGATCGCGGCATTGACGGTGATGTCGCCGCCCTGCGTGGTACCTGTGGAACCCGTGAAAATGGTGACATTGGTGCCGTTGAGCGCAGCCTCCAGGTCACTGGCCTTGATCGTGGAGCTGTCCGCAGTCGCGGTGAACGGCGACGTGAGCGGAGTCGTCCCCGCGCCACTCTGGATCGTGATGTCGTGAGGATCGATCAGCCAGAGGCCGGCGGCGCCGTTTGCCGCGGAGGCGTCGACACTGCCCTGTGCGTTGAGGCCGTAGTGCGAGGAGGTCTCCACCCGGCCACCGCTGCCGCCGAGCACGCCACCGCGCGCGCTGATGCTGCCGTAGAAGTTGTTGCCGTTGTCACCCCACAGCACCACCGAGCCGCCGTTGCCCTGTTGCGTGGCATCGGCATCGAGCACGGCATCCGGGCCGAGGTAGGTAACGTTCGCTCGGGTCAGGCCTTCACCGCCCTGCCAGCCGCCGCCGACGCGGATCGTGCCGCCGCCGAGCGTGCCGGAGGCGTCGATGCTGCCGGTGACGCCGACATTGGTATCGGACAATACCTGCGCGGTGCCGCCATGCACGCCGGACACGTTGATGCTGCCGCTGTTGATCGCGTTGCCGCCAGCGGCGACCAGGCGCACAGTGCCACCGTCGGTGCTGATGCCACCGGCGCTGATCACGCCGGAGTTGTTCACCGCGTCGGTGAACAGGTCCTTCGCGGCCGAGGCCTGCAGCACCACGGTGCCGCCGTCGGCCTCGAGCGTGCCGCTGTTGGACACGGCGGCGCGGTCGTCCAGACGCTGCTTGAGTGCGCCGGTGACCTCGACGGTGATCAGGCCGTTGCCGTCGAAATCCAGCACCGCGCGGTCGGCGCCATCCAGGTTGATGTTGCCGTAGTTGGCCAGGATCAGGCCGTCGTTGGCCACGCTGCCGCCGACGAGGCTCACCGAGCCGCCGCTGGCCGCGGCGATGGTGCCGTGGTTGACCACGCCGGCGCTGCCGCCGTGCGCGTCCAGGTTGAAATGGTTGGCGAGGAAGTCGCTCGGTGTCAGGTCCAGCGTGCTGGCCACCAGCCCGCCGACGTTCACCTGCGCGCTGGTGCCGAAGATGATGCCGTGGGTGTTGATCAGGAACACCTGGCCGTTGGAGTTGATGCGGCCAAAGATCTGGCTGGGGTTCTGGTCGAGGATGCGGTTCAGCGCCACCGCCGTGAACGACGGCTGCTTGAACAGCACCGTGGCGTCCTTGCCCACGTTGAAGGTCTGCCAGTCCAGTGCCAGCTTGTTCGACAACTGGTTGATCACCGTGGTGCCGCCGCTCTGGCTGATCGAACCGACACCGCCGACCACGCTGCCGCCGGTCGGCGAGGTCAGTGCGGCGACCGACACCGTGCCGGCGTTCGCGCCGGGCACCGCGCTGCCGGCGCGCACGCCCGGAGACACCATGGCGCCGGCCGCCAGCGCCATCGACAGGCACAGCGGCAACGCCTTGCGCCGCGGCGGATGCGCCTCCTTGCGATGACTGCGGCGGGACGGACGATGCGGCGTATCAGTGTGGATGTGCATGGTCGTTGCCTGTTAGAGCCTGGTCATGGTCTCCAAGTCCCCCGCGCCGGGAACTGTTTGCGCGCAGGCCAAGGAAGAAGGAGGGAGTGGACGTCCGTCCACGACTGATGGATGACGCCGGCATGCGGGCAAACAGGCCCGGCCGCGTGGGTTGTCACCGAGTGGCCACCATGCGGCAGCGCGTGGCTTGAGCTGACCACCAGTCAGCCCGGCGCCTCGCACCACCACCTGGCGGCCACTCGATGACAACGCGGGGGGCTTGGAGATCATGATCAGGCTCTAGAACGTGAAGCCGAAGCGCGCGTAGATGTGGTAGCCCTTCTTGTCCGAGGCCTGCGGTCCGCCGATCGGCACCGCGCCGTCGAGGTGGAACTCGAAGCGATGGAATCGCGGCAGGCGGAAGATGAAGCCCGCGCCGACGCCCTTGAAGGTCAGCGCGCTTGAGCTCGCCCGGTCGGCTCCGGCCGGCATGCCGCGGGCGTAGTCGATGAAGGCCTCCAGCTCCAGCAACTCGCGCCAGGGCCTCGCGTAGAACGGCGAGATCTTGTTGCCGAAGCCCGGCGCGTCGACGTGGTATTCGAGCGAGGCGTAGTAGCCACGGTCGGTCAGGCCGTCGGCGATCGGGTAGGCGCGCACGCTGTCCGGGCCGCCGATCACGAACTGCTCCAGCGGCGCCAGCGCGGCGTTGGTCCACTGCCCGGCCAGCTTGAAGTAGGCGCGCTGCGACTTGGTCAGGAACTGCAGGCGCGTGTAGGAGAAGCGCAGGCTGGTGAAACTGCTGGCGTGGTTGGGACTGACCAGGTCCGGCTCGCGCGAGCGGTCCTTGATCGACTTGCGCAGGCTCACCTGCAGCAGGTCGATGCCGTGCAGGCGTTGGTCGGTGCGGTTCATCGCCCAGGCCAGCTCGGCCACGTCGAAGCTCTCGTCCGACAGCGGGATGCCGAGGCTGGTCAGGCGCGACTTCTCGCGGATGTAGTGCAGCGTGGCCTGCATCTGCATCGTGTCGGTATTGACGAACTTCCAGTCGGCACCGCCGTACTGCGAGGAACTCGGTCCCTTCACGTCCAACGCGGCGAGCTGGGTGGAATTGAGCTGCAGCTCGCTGCGGGTGGCGCCGATCACGCCGCTGAGGCCAGGCACCACCACCGTTGGCGCGCGGTACACCAGCGAGCCGTAGACGTTGTTGCGCGGATCCATCGCGTAGTCGACGTTGGCGGCGAAGGTGTCGCCGATGCCCAGTGGGCTGTTCCAGGTAAAGCCCAGCTGGGCGCGATAGCGGCCGGTGAGATCGGTGCCATAGTTGTTCGCGCCGGTGGTGATCGTGTACGGCCGCTTCGCCTCGTTGGCGACCATCAGCAGGTCGGTCTGACCAGTCTTCTCGCCCGGCTGGAAGGTCGAGCTCACCGACACGCCGGGCAGATCGCGGGCATAAAGCAGTGCCGAATCGACGTCGCCCTTGCGCAGCACCTTGCCCTTCAACGGCTCCACCGAGGCGGCGATCGCGCTGGCGCGGTAACGCTTGTTGCCCTTGACGATGACGCGCCCCAGCGTGCCCTCCAGCACCTGGATGCTGACCACGTGGTCCTGGCCGATGGTCTGCGCCGGCAGGAACGCCGTGCCGAAGATGAAGCCCGCCTTGCGGTAGGTATCGGTGAGCGCGTCGGCCACCTGCTGCAGCTGGGTGAAGGCGAGCTGCGCCGGCTGGCCCGGGCCGCCGCCGAGCTTGCGCAACTGCGCGTCGGCCAGCGCCTGCATCGATGCCGGGGTGATCCCGGCATCCGGGTGCGAACCCACGCCCTGTACGCGGAAGGCGCTGACCGCCACGGTCTGCGCCGGGGCCTGGTCGCGTTCGCGTACCGGCGGCACCACGTTGTCTGGCGCCAGCGGCTTGGGCGCCGGAGCCGGGACGGAGGCCGCGGCCACGGCCGCAGGCGGCGTTTGTGCCGGAGCCTGCTGCGCGACCTCGCCGGCCGGGGTGGCTGGCGTGTCCTGCACGGTGAAGGCCATCACCTGCTCGGCCAGATAGGCCCGTGCGTCCTTGAAGCCGGCCTTCTGCAACGCCGCCGTGATGGCATCGGCCGCAGCCTGCCACTGCACGGGACTCAGGCTTGCCGGATGACCGGCGGCGGCCATCGCCTGCCGGTAGCCGGCCTGCACGATCGCCTGGACCGACGCCGCATCGCTGCCGGCGGGAATCCCGCTGACCAGGATGCGCTGTGTCGGCGCAGACGCCGGGGTCGGTGAAGCCCCCGGGGTGGGCGATGCCGGAGGGACGGGGGTGTCCTGCGCCCACGCCTGGCCGCCAGCCAACGCCAGCGCCAGGGCTGCTGCCAGAGAAGCCATCCGCACGACATCTTTCCCCTTGCAATGAGGCTGCCCGCGACATGGACGGTGGATCCCCCCACGCCCGCAAGCGGAGTGCGCGCGCAGCCCCCGGGAACGGCACCCCTCCTGAGTAATGCGCAACTGCGTCACAAAACTGGTCAGTCGACGGCGATTCCTTGCGACTCAGCTCCCGCCCAGCCGCACCACCCCGTAGATCAGCAGCAACGCTAGGGCCAGCCCGGCCACGGCCAGCAGCCAGGTCTGCAGCATCCGGCGACGGCGGTCGGGAAACAGCGCGCCGGCCATGTCCGCGCTGGGCAGGGCCTGGCGCCGGGCATCCTCCCGTCGCCCTCCCCCCGAAGCGGGCGGGGTGATCGCGTTGCGCGCGGTCACCCCGGCGCTGTCGTTCAGCCCCTGCAGCAGGGCGCGCCGCCGGGCGCGGTAGTCCTCGCGGCCGAGCCGGCCGAGCCGGTGTGCCTCGTCCAGTGCCCGCAACCCCACATTGATGTGACGCTCCTGCTCGTTCATTTGAGCTCCCTCAGCACGCGGAATCCGACGTCGTTCTGGGCGCTGCCGCTGTCGGCGCGGTGCGCGTCCACGGTGCAGTCCGACCAATAGCTGGTGTAGCTGGCCCCGCGCACGCCCACCTGACCGCCGCTGACCACCCACTCCCACACGTTGCCCGTGAGGTTCACCAACCCCCAGGGATTCGGGCTGCGCCCCAGCGGCGAGATCGGCGCGCCGCTGCCGTCGTCGCCGTTGGCGTTGGGCGGCACGCAGTTGCTGTCCGGCGACTGCTTCCAGCCGCCCCCCGCCTTCGCCGCATGCAGCCATTCAGCATCGGTAGGCAAGCGGTAGGTGAACCCGCTGCCCTTGCTCAGCCATGCGGTGTAGGCGCGAGCCAGCGACAACGGAATGTTGCTGATCGGCTGGGTCGCGGTCAGCCGGTCGCCCGCCGGCCGTGGCGCGCACTGCCCGGTGGCACTGCAGAAACGGTTGAACTCGCTGACGCTGATCTCGTTGCGCGACATCGCATACGCCTTCCCGCCAGCCAGGCCGGGAATCACCACCAGCGGCGGGCCGCGCTTGCCGGCCACTTCATCAGCGCAGATCCGGCCCTTGCCGACCAGCGCCGGATCGCCGCAGGGATCGCTGCCGGCCGCGGCCGAGGCGGCGGTCGCTCCCGGCCTGGCGGTGCCGGGCCGGGTGGCGACAGCCCCCGGCGACGTCGGCGTCACGGTGGCCCCCGAATGCGTGGGGACAGCCGCGGGCGCCACCGGCGTCGTCCCGGGCGCGACGGCCGGCGGCGCGGCGACCGTGGCAGCCGCCGGCGACGCGGCGGCTGGCTGGCTCGGCTTGAGGCTGTCCAGCAACGCGGACAGGCTGCCCTGCTGCAGTTGCCCGCGCAGCTTCAGATCCGATTCCAGCGCTTTCAGGGCATCGGGGTCGTCCTTCTGCACGCGTGCCAGCTGCTGGCGCAGGCGCGACAGATCGGCGGAGGACACGCCGCTGGCGCGGGCCTTCATCGCATCGGCCACCAAGTCGTAGCGGGCCTTGGCCTGGCGCAGGTCGTCGCGGTTGCCCAGCGCCTTGAGTCCGCGCGCCAGGGTGTCGGCGGCCGACTGGAACCGGCCACGCCGCATCGCATCGGTCGCCTGGCCGAGGTAGGCATTGGCCAGCAGCTGCGGCCCCGTGCTGGCAAGGAAGGGATTGTCCGGCTGCAGCGTGCGGATGCGCGCCAGGGCTTCCTGCGCCTTGGCCACGTCGTTGGCGGCGGCGGCGCGCTTCATCGATTCGATGCGCGAGGTGACCTCGGCGGCTGCGCTCTCCTGCGCCAGCTGCGCCTGCACCTGCTGCTGCAGCGTGTCGATGCGACTACGCTGGGCCAGCAGGGGCGCCGACTTCGGTGCGTAGTGCAGACCCAGGTCGATCGCCCGCGAGGCCTGCGGCAGCTGCGACGGGTCGCTCTGCTGGGCGACCGCGCTTGCGATCGCCGCCGCCAGCGCCTCGACCTGCTTCGGCGTCTGCGCATCGTGGGCGGTTGCGAGCGTGCTCATCGCCCGGGCCACTGCCGCCTGCCAATCGGTGTCCAGGGTCGGCCGGGCGATCAGCGCGGCCAGTGCCGCGTGCGCCTGCGGAACGCTCTGGGCGGTCGCCGGTGCGGCTCTGGCCAGTGCCGGTGCAGCCATCTGCGCCAGCTCGTTCGCGCGCTGCTTCAGCCGCGCCGAATCCGGGAACACCGCCTGCGCCTGCTTCAGCTGCGCACGGGCCTCGTCGACGTGGTTCGCCGCCAGCGACTGGCCGATCGCGATGTCGTACTTCAGCTCCAGTTCGGCGTTCTTCAGCAATCCGCTGGTGGGATCGATGGCGCGGATCGTCGCCAGGATCTGCACCGCGTTGTCCGGCTGGTCGGCGAAGATCGCGCCGCTCTCGATCGCCTTGCTCAGGCGCGTGTCGAGCTGGTTGAGCAGGTCGTTGCGCTCCTGCTCGATGGCGGTGCGCTTGAGGTCGAGCTTGGGCGAGAACAGCTTGAGCTGGTCGCGCAGGGTGAACACGTGCTGCGCACCGGCATAGTCGTAACGCTGCTTGGCCGGATTCCAGTACGCGTCGACGCGATCGAGCAGGAAGGTCTGGATCAGGTCGCTCTGGTCGATCACCACGCGGGTGCGCTGGTCGGCCCCCAGCGCGTTCAGCGCCCCGAGCGCCTGGTCCTCGCTGACGAAATGCTGCGGGTCGGTCGGCGAGAAGCGCGCGACCACCTGGTCCACCTCGCGCTGCTGCAGGTAATGGCGCACGCCCCAGCCGCCGGCCACCAGGATCACCACGCCGATCGCGCCGACCACCACGAATGGCCCGGCGCGTTCGCGCAGACTGATGTCGCGCAGGCCCTCAACCAGGTCGGCGGCGTTCTTCAGGCGCTTGTCGCTGGTGAAGGCGATCGCATCGCACAGGGTCTGGTACTGGCGCTTGGTCAGGCCCGGCACCGGCGGCGGCTTGCGCCCCTCGCGCATCGCCACTTCGGCGCTGACCTTGTCGAACGGGTGCTTGCCGGTGAGCAGCTCGAAGGCCACACAGCCGAGCGCGTAGATGTCGTCGCTGGGCGTGGGCTCCTTGCCCTCGATCATCTCCAGGCTGGCGTAGGCCGGGGTCAGCGCGCCGAGCGTGCCTGCATCGAACACGGTCTGCTCGCCGGTGGCCTCGCCCATGTGCTTGCCGGCCCGGGCAATGCCGAAGTCGAACACCTTCGGCATGCCGTCGCGGGTGACCATGACATTGCCCGGCTTGAAGTCCGAGTGCACCACGCCCGCTGCATGCGCGCGCTTGAGCGCCCAGGCCATGCCCTCGATCAGCGGCCGCGCCTTGGCCAGCGGCATGCCGTTGTAGGCCTTCTCGCGGATCAGCGTCTTGAGGTCGGAGCCGTCGACGTACTCCATCGTCATGAAGACGATGGTGCCGTCCTTGTCGAAGTCGTAGACGCGCACGATGTTGTCGTGCGCCAGCGACTGCGAGCGGCGCGCCTCGCGCTGCAGCGCGATCAGCGAATCGGGATGGCGGCGGAACTCGTCGTTCAGCACTTTCACCGCGACGTAGGGATCGCGGTCGCGCGCCTCCACCTTGCGCTCGTCCAGGGCCAGGAACACCACACCCATGCCGCCGCGACCGATTTCCTTCTCCAGGTGGAAGCGGCCCTTGAGCACGCTGCCGACCGCCGCGTAGTCGCTTCCCTCGACGGACGCCATGCGCTGCCAGCTGTCCGAATTGAAGGTGCTGCTGGTGCCCGTGCCGGTGGCGCTGCCGGTCACTCCGGTGGTCTGGACATCACGCGGGACGGGCGTCGAGGCCGGTTTGACCTGGGTCGCCTCGTCGTCCACGCGCGCGGGACCCGAGGCCGGCTGCACCACGGTGGCATCGCCGTCGTGCGCCGCCGGCGCCGTCGACGCCCCACCCGGCTGGACCACCGTCGGATCGTCCGCGGCCGGTCGGCGCGAGGACTGGACCACGGTGGCGTCCTCGCCCGCGACTGGCGCCGCCGCTGCCGCGGCATCCTGCAGCGACCGGAGCGCCCCCAGCAGCGCCGCCGCCGTGTCCGGCGTCAACGCGCCCTCGGCCGCGAGCCGCTCGACCGTCGCGACCTCCTCACGATGCGCGTCAGCGGGCTGGGCGCCACGCGAACGCAGTACGTCGAGCAGGGTCGACAACTGCAGCTTGTCGGCCTGGAAAGCGGCGATCAGTTCGTTGAGGAAATTCATGAAGTGAGGGTCTTGGTCAATCCGGAAGCCGTACCGGGACGGCGAAGAAGTACTTGCGCGCGTCGGGGATCAGGTGCTTCTTCCCCTGCTCGACGCCCGTGCGCCGCGGACGTCGCGACGCTCGGAAAAAGGGGCCGGCGCGATTGCATGCGCCGGCAAGGACTCAGCTCACCACCAGCATCGGCACCTCGTTGGTGCGTACCTGCTTGCCGTCCATGAACAGGGTCGAGCGCATGGTGTAACGCCCCTCCTCGATGCCCTTGGGCAGGTTGAAGTTGAAGTTCGTTTCGTACTCGCCGGTGCCGTCGACGGCGGTGGCCGGCTTGCTCACCGTGGACAGCACCTTGCCCTCGGGCGAGTAGAGGGTGAGCTCCTCCTTCAGTTGCGGCGTCGCGTCGTGGGTTCCGCTGATCACGGTGACCCGCGACTGCATCTGCGCGGAGGTTCCCGAGCGCACCGTGTTCGACGGTGTCAGCTCGCTGCGGTAGTCGGCCACCGTGTTGCTGGCCGGTAACCCGCCGCGCTGGCGCGCGTACTCCTGCTCCACCGCCTTGGCGTCACGCACCTTGCGGACGTGGTAGTTGTACGCGATGCACGCGAACGCGCCGATGCCGGCGCCGATCGCCGCCCCCGCCAGATGCCCCTTGCCCTTGCCGAACATGGCACCGGCAAGCGCGCCGAGGGCACCGCCCACCACCGGATTGCATGAGCCGGCGGAGCTTCCGGAGCCCGCCGAGGTATCGCCCGACCCACTCTGGCTGGGCATCTGGGCGCAGCCCGCGGTGACGGTCAGCACCAGGCTGGTCAGCACGAGGCTGGCCGAACGAAATCCACCTGTGTTCATGTCCATGGCCCTCATTGGATGGAAATGCTGTTCATGGCCTGCCTCTGGGCCCGCTTGGCCTTGTCCAGCAGGCGTTGCGCCCGGGCGTCCCCCGGCTTCACCGCGAGTGCCGCCTGGGCATTGGCAATCGCCGCCGAATAGTTCTGCCGCGCGAAGTTGCGCTCGCCTTCACTGGTCAGCTTGAGCGCGACATCCTGCAGATGGCCGGAGTCCACCGCCGGCGCGGGCGCGGGCGCGGGGCTGCGACGGTCGCCCGGCGCGCGGTCCGTCGCCAAAGCCACGCAGCGACCGTCCTGCGGCGCCGTTCCCGCCGGGCAGGCGGGTGGTCCGGCTTGCGCGCCCGTGTCGGTGGCCGGGGCATTTGCGGCAGCCGCCTTCTTCTCCGCCGCCAGCTGGCGCTCGGCCCGTTCCTTCTCGATCGCCGCCCGCCGGAGGTCCACCTGCGGCAGGTAGAGCTGCAAACGCTCGCGCAACGCGAAAAGGTGCTGCACCCGCGAGTAATCGCTAAGGCCCTTGGCCGGGTTCCAGTACGCATCCAGCCGGGCCAGCAGGTAACGCTGGATCACGTCGCCGTGGGCCAGCATCAGCTGCTGGCGGTCGGACTCGTCCAGACTGCCGAGTGCGCCCAGTGCCAGGTCTTCATTGCCGTAATGGTGCGGGTCATCGAGGTTGAAGCGGGCGACGATCCGCTCCACGTGCCGGGCATGCAGGTAGCGCATGCCGGAGAAGGCTCCGATGGCCAGCACGGCGACCGCCAGCGCGCCGTAGGCCAGCAGCGGACCGAAGCGTTCGCGCAAGGTGATCTCGCGCAGCCCCTCCAGCAACTGGTCGGCGCTCTTCAGGCGCCCCTCCCCGCTGAATGCCACTGCATCGTTCAGGGCCTGGCACTGCCGCTTGGTCAGGCCCGGCACCGATGGCGGCTTGCGCCCCTGCTTCATCGCCACTTCAGCGCTGACCTTGTCGAACGGATGCTTGCCGGTGAGCAGCTCGAACGCCACGCAGCCCAGCGCGTAGATGTCGTCGCTGGGCGTGGGCTTCTTGCCCTGGATCATCTCCAGGCTAGCGTAGGCCGGAGTCAGCGCGCCGAGCGTGCCGGCGTCGAACACGGTCTGCTCGCCAACCTGGTCGCCCATGTGTTTGCCGGCCCGGGCGATGCCGAAATCGAACACCTTCGGCACCCCGTTGCGGGTCACCATCACGTTGCCCGGCTTGAAGTCCGAGTGCACCACACCGGCGTCATGCGCGCGCTTGAGCGCCAGTGCCATGCCCTCTATCAGCGGCCGCGCCTGCTTGAGCGGCATGCCGCCGTAGGCACGCTCGCGGATCAGTGTCTTGAGGTCGCTGCCGTCGACGTACTCCATGGTCATGAAGACCGTGGCGCCGTCCTTGTCGAAATCGTAGACGCGCACGATGTTGTCGTGCGCCAGCGACTGCGAGCGACGCGACTCGCGCTGCAACGCGATCAGCGAATCGGGATGGCGGCGGAATTCGTCATTCAGGACCTTGACCGCTACGTAGGGATCGCGGTCGCGCGCCTCCACCTTGCGCTCGTCGCGGGCCAGGAACACCACGCCCATGCCGCCACGACCGATCTCCTTCTCCAGCAGGAAGCGCCCTTTCAGCATGCGGCCGACCGAAACCTGGTCGGCCGGCCCGGCCTCCGCCACCCGTTTCCAGCTGTCGGCGCTGTCGCTCTGCGAGAGCGTTGGCTGGACGGTGCCGGTCCGGTCCGGCGGCGATGACGGCGCACGGGGCTGCACGCGGGTGACGTCATCGTCGCCGGGCGCGTCCGGTTGAGGACCCGGCTGCACCACGGTGGCGTCGGGATCGCGCCCGGCAGCTGCAGGCAGGCACGGGGAAGTGCGTAGCGGATGCACCACGGTGGCGTCATCCGGGTCGTCCGCCTGCGCGCCCTGCAACGCACGCAGGCGGGCCACCAGCAGATCCCCCAACGACGCCGCGAGCCGCCCATCCGCGACCCATCCGGCGATCGCCGCCAGCTCCTGCTGGTGAGCGTCCGCGGGGCGGGCACCCCGTGCGGCCAGCGCATCGAGCACCGTCTCCGGCGCGGGCTCGCCCGCCTGCAACGCCGCGGCGGCGTGCTCGAGCTCGCGCATGGGAGAGGTGCCCGGGTTCACGGCTGCAACTGCACGACCACGGCGGACACGTTGTCCCGCGCCGCCCGACCGAGCGCCAGCGCGAACAATCCCTCCAGCAGCTCCTGCGGCGCGCCCCGCTGACGGCACTCCGCCTCCAGCTCGGCGTCGGTCATTTCCTTGTTGATGCCGTCGGAGCACAGCACGAACTGCATGCCGGGCCGTCCGCCGGCCACCTGCCAGTCGACGAACAGCCGGTCCTCGGCGCCGATCGCGCGGGTCAGCACGCCGGCACCCGGCGACGGGGCCGCGGGCGCACCGCCGAACTGGGTGACGTCGTCCTTGGTGCCGTGCACGTGGTCGCGGGTCACCTGCTCGAGCACCCCGCCTTCGATGCAGTAGGCGCGGCTGTCACCGACCCAGCCGCACAGCATGTAGTCGTGGTGGTGCACCAGCACCACCACGGTGGAGCCGATGATGTCCACGCCGCGCGCACGCGCCATCGCGACCAGGTCGGTGTTGACCTGCTCGAGCGCATCCTCGATCGCCTCGATGAAATCGAACACGCTGCCGTTGCGGGTCAGTGCACCGAGTCGCTGCGCGATCAGCGCACTTGCATAGTCGCCGGCCGAATGGCCGCCCATGCCATCGGCCACCACCCAGAGCCCGAGGTCGTCGCGCACCAGGATGGCGTCCTCGTTGTGGCGCCTGACCTTGCCGGTCACCGTGAGTCCCGCCGAAACGTAACGATCGGTCATGCTGCCACCTCGATAACGGCCAGCGGCCATGGCGCGGGGTCGGTGCCGAGCGCCGCCGCCTGTGCGATGAGGGCGCGCGCATGCGACGGGTCGGGCATCGCCAGCGCCTGGGCGAGCAGCGCCTGGTCCAGCCCCATCAGCCGTCGCGTGGCGAGCAGCAGGAAGCGGTCGCCCGGCTCCACCGCGCAGACGATGTCCTCCGATTCCGGGGCGCCGGAACCGCCCAGCCCCACGGCAACGGCTCCGCGACGGGCGCCGAGCAGGGTGTCGACGCCGGCACCGGCCGACGCGGCATCGCCGGCGAACACCGGGCGCATCTGCCCGCGACGCCACTGCCAGACCTCGGCGGTACCCATGCGCAGCACCGCCGCCCAGCGGCCGGTGGTGTGCAGCGCGACCACGGCGGCATCCTCCATCACCGGGTCGATCAGGTCCTCGCTCGACGCCTGCAGCGCCGGATGTCGTGCCAGCAGCCGCTCGCGCAGCAGGTGCATGCCGCCGGAGAACTCGCCCGGCGCCATCGACGCGGCGACCGCCTGCGCCGTGGCGGCAGCGCAGCAGCGGGCGTCGTGTGCGCCGTCGTCGGCGGCCAGCACGGTGAGTGCACCGTCCATGCTGCGGTAGACCGCGCAGCGTGCCGGTGCGGTCGCCGACGCCGGCGACTCCAACTCCACTGCGGGCGCAGGTGCAGGTGCAGCCTCCGGCGTGCCGCGAGCGAATCCGGGCACGGTCACGTCGTCGGGTACCGGCGCGGTGGCACTGGCCAACACGCGCGATGCGGTGGTGTCGGCATCGACGTGCGCCGGTGCGCCTGGTGGGGGCTGCGGCGGCATCATGGCCGGTGCGGGTGCCGGTGCGGCTGGTGCAGGCGTCGCTGCGGCGCCCGCGTTCGCGCCCGGTGCGAACGAGCGCAAGGTGCGCCAGCCCTCCCCGTCCTGCCCCGCATCGAGGAACGCGGCGAAGCCCGACGGAGCCGGCAGCCCCTGGGTAGCCATCGCGCTGGCAGGCACCATCGCGGCCCCGTGCGTCCACCATAGGCACCAGGACGGACCGGAGGCCGCCAGTTGCGACCACAGCAACTCGAGAAAGCGCTCGTCGTGTCCGTGCACCCGCAATGGCATGCGCCACTGCGCAGCCCCGCGCCAGTCGATCCCCGCGAGCGCTGCAGACGGGTCGCTGCGGATGACCTCCTGCGGCCCCGGCAGCGCGGCCAGGCGGGCGTCGAACGCATCCGCCCCCCACGCCTGCCGGCGCGCTTCGGCATGCGCCACCTCGAGCACGTCGAACCAGCGCTGCGCCTCGCGCAGGGTGCGCGTGCAGGCCGCCGGATCCCTGCCCAGCGGCGCGGCCATCACCATCGGGAAGCAGCGACCGACGCGGTCGGCCGCCGGCGCCATCACGCCGGCCCAGGCGGAATCACCGCACACGCCCGGTGCCAGCACGAAGCGCCAGGCCGGACTGGCGAACCAGCGTTCCTGCCAGCCGGCCCCGAGCCGCTCGCGGCTGGCCGCCACCGCGTGCTCGAAGTGCCGGTCCCAGCGCTCGACGAAATCGCCGGGCAACCGCCGCTGCACGAAATCCCCGGCGCCCGCCAGCTTGCCGAAGAATCCCACCGATGCCGTCATCCCCCCTGTCGGATTCGGCATGGCCTCAACCCCCGCAGCGGAAGCGCTGTACGTCGGAATCGAGGAACGGGTTCTTCAGGTTGGCCGCCTGCAACGTCACGCGAGCGCTCTGGCTGCCGAAGCGGAAGGTGGCGGTGTAGCGCAGGTCCGACTGCTTCGTCAGATGCGCCGCCTGCAGTGCGCGGAAGAATGCCCAGTCGCCCTGGTAGTCCACGCTGCTGATCAGGTTGCCGGCAGTGTCGTAGGCGCTCACCGAGACCTGCCCCGGCTGCGGCCCTGGCCACTTCATCGTGGCGCTGGTCGGGCCGCCGGGCGCGTACTCGAATTTCTGCCCGTCGACCTGGATCACCAGCTTGCCGATGCCCGCGTCGAGCTGCGGCGCCATCCAGGTGAAACCGACCTCGGGTGTCGGACTGCCGTTGCGGAAGAACGACTGCTTGATCGAATCGGCCAGCTGCATCTGCGCCAGCATGCCGGGCGGACCGCTGACCGCACCCGGACCGTCCTTCCATTTCCAGGTGCGCCCACTGGCGTCGACCAGTTTCTCCAGCGTCTGCTTGTAGAAGCTGTCGAACTCGCCGCCATAGCCGAACAGCTCGGAGAAGTTCTGGATCGGGATCTCCGACCGGCCGTTCGCCGCGAACGGATAGCGCCCGCGGGTGAAGTCGGCGCAGTCCTTGGCCACCGCCTGCTGGAACTGGTCACCCAGCGCACCCTTGGTACCGCTGGCCACCAGCGCCTCGCTCTTGCCGGTGAGCGCAGCGACCCAGCCGGACACCGGCGGCGGCAATTGCGCCGCGGCCTGCTGCGCCAGCAGCAACTGCGGATTGGGCTGGCCGGCGGCATTGCTGAAGTCGGTCATCGTCAGCAGGGTCTTGCTCAGCTGGTCGAGCACGCCGAGCGTCTGGTCGATCGGTGCCGCGCCTGGTGCTCCCTCGCTGAGCTTGTCGAGCGTGTCGAAATGCGCGCTGATCGCATCGCCCGGCCTGGCCGTCGGCGCGGCCGGCGCCGAGCCGGCCGCCGCGGCCAGCGCCCGGCTCAGCGCGCTCTGCGTGGCCTTCTTCTCCGCCGCCTTCTTCGCCGCGGCCAGTGCCTTGTCGGCACCGTCCTCGGGTGGCGCACGCAGCAGGTCGTGGGTGTTGTCGCGGACCACCCCGAGCAGCGCCTTCAACGGCGAGCTGGGACCGGCCAGCTTGGCGGCGATCGCGCTGGCGTCCTGGATGCTGGCGATCGGCTGCAGCTCCAGGTCGTTGAGCAGGTCGTCCCAGGCCTTGATGTAGTCGGTCTGGTACAGGCCCAGCACCTGCTGCTGCAGGCGCGCCTTGCCGATCGCGTCGATGCCGCTGGCGCCGAACACCCAGTCGTCCTTGGTGAAGTTATCCACCGCCTGGGCGACCCCTTTGTTCACTTCCTCGGCGAACACCGGCTGGGTGAACAGCGCCGGCAGCGGGGCCGACAGCGGCGTGCCGCTCTTGCGACGGAACACATTGCCGAGCAGGCCCAGCGCCTTGTCCAGCTGCAGCGGCGGGGCGTCGGAGGCGGTAGCCGACAGCTTCATGCTGCCGTAGACCAGCGAGGACAGATCGGCGGTACGCAGGGTTGCACGCGCCTGCTCGACCAGGTCCTTGTCCAGCGAGATGGCGCGCATCCGGTCCGGCTCGTCCACCAGTGCCTTGAAGTGCTTGGCGATCGCCTGCTGCAGCACGGTGTCGCCGGGGAACACCTTGGGCCATTCCAGGTCGGTCAGCGCGACAAGCTGGCCGGGGTCGCGATGCTTCGGCTCGCCGAGCATCAGGTAACCCTTGAGGTAGTAGTACAGCGCCTGCGGGTCGCCGGCACTGGCGCTGAGCCCGGCACGGAACTGCGAGGCCACGCCGGGCAGCAGCAGGCCGTTGAGCTCGCGCAGGTAGGCGTCGTGCACCTCACCGCCGACGGCGTGGCCCTGGTACAGCCCGAAGCGCATCAGCCACGGCACGTGGCCGCGGTACTGCTCGGCCACGCCGCTGACCGCACCCAGCCCTTCCAGCCGTTCGAGCACCAGCGCGAAATAGGCCTTCTGGGTCGGCGCGTCATCCAGCGAGGTCTTCGCCGGATAGGCGGCCAGCGCCTTCTGCACGTTGTCCAGGTAGGTGCGGTTGCGGCCGTAGCTGATCGCCATGCCGGCGAACAGCAGGCCGGTGAGCAGCAGCACGCCGGTATACGCCGCCGCCTGCAGCAGGATCTTCTGGCGCTCCAGCTTGGGGTTGGTCCCGGCGAAGCCGGACTCCTTGAACAGCACGTCCTTGAGCAGTCGCTCGACGAAGAAGGTGCGCTGCTGCGCACCCTTGGCCTGCACGCGCGCCGCGTCCACGCCGAAAGTGCGTGCCACCGCGCTCATCATGCGGTCGATCGGCGTGCCTTCCTGCGTGCCGGAGGTGAGGTAGACGCCGCGCAGCAGGGTCGGGCTGCCGTAGGGGTTCGGCGCGAACACGCCCTCGACGAACTGCCGGGCAACGTCGCGCAGCGCCGCCAGCTGCTGCGGGAACGACAGGATCGCGGCACGCCGCATGCGGTCGGGCTCGGCATGCACGCGCTCGAGCACCCGCGTGTTGAGCCGGTCGAGCAACCGCTGGAACTCGTCGGCAAATGCCTTGGCGGCGCTGCCGTCCATGGTCTTGGCGACCGGGAAGGACATGCCCCAGACCTGGCTGCGCAGTTCCGGCGAGAAGTCGTCGAAGAACTCGCCGAAGCCGGCCACCAGGTCGCACTTGGTCAGCACCAGGTACACCGGCACGCCGATGCGCAGGTGCTCGGCCAGCTCGTCCAGGCGCCGGCGCACCGCCTGCACGTGTTCCTGCCGGGCGTTCTCGTCCAGCACCAGCAGGTCGGACATGCTCATCGCGATCAGCACGCCGTTGATCGGCCGGCGCTTGCGGTACTTGCGCAGCAGCTTGAGGAACTCGCCCCAGGCCGAGGCATCGGCCTGGCGGTCGGAATCCTGCGTGGTGTAGCGCCCCGCGGTGTCGAGGAAGACCGCTTCCTCGGTGAACCACCAGTCGCAGTTGCGGGTGCCGCCGATGCCGCGCAGCGCTTCCTTGCCGAAGCGGTCGGACAACGGGAAGTTCAGGCCCGAGTTCTGCAGCAGCGTGCTCTTGCCCGAGCCGGGCGGACCGATCACCACGTACCACGGCAGCGTGTACAGGTTGCCGCCGCCCTGGCGGCGCTTGCGCAGCGTGTCCACCGCCTCCTGGAAGCGCGAGGCCAGCTGGGCGCGCTCGCTCGCGCTGCGATCGTCGCCGGCCGGCGCCGGCGCGGCGGCACCGCCGTCCTGCTGGGCCAGGTCGCCGGACATCTGCGCGGTCTTGCTGCGCAGGCGCATCTGCTGGATCTGCAGCACCACGCCCCAGATCACCAGCAGCACGATGATCACCACCAGCCGCGCCACCGGGCTGGCCAGCGGCTGGCTGTCGCCGATGCCGAGATACGGACCGCCGAGCCAGATCAGCAGCGACAGCAGCAGCAGGCCGACCAGGGCGATGAACCAGCCGGACTTGAGCAGGGAAAGCACCTTCTTCACGAGCTCAGCCCTCCGGGATGTACTTGATTTCGACGCGGCGGTTGCGCGTGCGGTTGGCCGGCAGGTTCGGCGGCAGCGCGATCGGCTGCGACGAGCCGGCGCCGCTGGATTCCAGCCGCGCCGGGTTGTCCAGCCCCTGGGCGAGGATCTGCACCACCGCGCGGGCGCGTGCCGCGGACAGCTCGAAGTTGTCCTTGAAGCGCAGCGAGTGGATCGGCTGATCGTCGGTGTGGCCGACCACGATCACCCGCCCCGGCACCTGGTTGAGTGCGGCGGTGATCTGGTGCAGCAGCGGAATCTCCGCGGTGCTCACGTCCACGCCGCCGGAGGCGAACATGTCCGAGCCGCTCAGCCGCACCAGCTCGCTGCCGTCACCCTGGTCGATCACCTCGAGCCGGCCGGCCTGGGCCTCCGGTGCCAGCAGTTCCTTCAACGTCTTGTGTGGTGCCGGCGGCTTGGCCTGGTTCAGCCGCGTGGTGTCCGGTGGCATGGCGCTCTCCAGGCCGATCTGCGCGATCTGCGCACTGGCCGGGGCCGACAACATATTGAGCCGCGTGTAGAAGAACAGGAACGCCACCAGCAGCACGCAGGCCGCCGCGGCGACGATCACCCACAGCGGCACGTAGCGGATCAGCGGATTGCGCCGGTCCTCGATGCCGCGCCAGTGCGGCGCCAGCTCGTCGGCCGGCGCTGCGCGCTGCGCCTTGATGCGGCGGTAGAGGTCTTCCTGGATGTCGGCCAGCTTGGCGCGGCCGCCCGCCTCGATCTGGTAGCGTCCGCCGAAGCCCAGCGCCAGGCACAGGTACATCAGCTCGATCAGATCGATGTGCCGGCTGAAGTCGGCGCACAGCCGCTCGAGGATCTGGAAGAACTTGGCGCCGCCGTAGGACTCGCCGTGGAAGGTCACCAGCAGGGTCTTCTGCGCCCAGCCGCTCTGCTCGCCCCACGGCGCGTTGAGCACCGACTCGTCAAGCATCGCGCACAGCACGTAGCGCGCGGCGGTGACCGTCTGCACCGGCAGGCCGGCGGCATTGGCGTGGCTCTCGAAGCGGCGCACCTGGGTGGTCACCTGCTCGCGCAGGCGCGTGGCATCGGGCAGCGACACGCTGTGACGCAACTGCACGCCCAGCAGCAGCAGCGGCGCGGCAGCCTGCACCAGCGGATTCATGCCGCCGCCGAGGAACTCGCTGATGTCGGCCCGCGGTGCCGGTGCGGCCGGTGCGGGCGCATAGGCGGGAGCTGCCGGCGGTGGCGCGTAGGGCGCAGGTGCCGGAGCGGAGGGCTGGGTGCCGCGCGGACGCACGATGGTGGCGTCGTCGGGCACCGGCGGATAACCGGGCGGATGACCGGGACCGTTCGGCGTGTTCATGGCTGGGCCTGCGGGTGGCTTGCGGATGCCGCACGCCGCGGGCGACGGGCGCGTGGATCCATGAAGGAGGACGACATGGCGGGGCGTGCGACCGGAGGCCGTTCCGCCAGCGCAGGGTCGTGGCCGCTGAATGGAAGCGCAGTTCTTAAGGAAGCCATGATCCGACTCACCCTCCCCGGATCGCCCAGAGCTGCAGGTCCAGTCCGGCGAACTCGCTACCGAAATGGAAGGCGATGCCGCCGGAGGTCTTCAGCTCCCGCCACATCGGCGAGTGCCGGTCGAATTCGAAGTACAGGTAGCCCGCGTTGTAGGGAATCTGCCGCGGCGCCACCGGCATCGGCGTCAGCCCGATGCCCGGCAACTGCAGGTTCACCAGGTCGCGGATCTTCTCCACCGGACCGATCTTGGAGACCGCCGGCAACTGCCGGCGCAGCTCCTCGGACTTCAGGTCGGCCTTGGCCGCCAGCACGAAGGCGGCGGTGTCCAGCAGCGACAGATCCGGCACCACCGCCACCCACACGCCGAACTTGCGTTGTTGCAGCGGGATCGCCAGCGCGGTCTGCTCCATCACCGCGCTCAGGCTGGCGCGCAGCGCGGCGATCACTGGCTCGAAGCTCTCGCGCAGCGCCTCGTGGCGATACGCCGGGAACGCCGGCGGCCGCTTGCCCGGCGCGGTGAACGTGGCCAGCTCGCCGGCCATCGCCACCATCAGCCGGTACAGCTCCTCCGGATGCGCCAGCGGCGCCTCGGCCAGGTGGGCGACCAGCGGCTGGTAGCGGTTGACCACCTGCAGCAGCAGGAAGTCGGCGATCTCGGCCGCACCGCCGCGGTCGGTCAGCGCCACCCGGCTGGCCAGTGCCTCGCCGCGCTGGTGCAGCAGGCCGAGCAGTTCGATGAGGAAGGTCACCAGCCGCGGCACCGCCTCGCAGCGCAGGCCGGTCGGCATGAAGCCCTCGTCCAGCATCACCCGGCGATCCGAGCGGCATTCGACGATGCGCGCCAGCGGCAACCGGGTCAGGCCCTCCAGCGGCTGCGACTCGGGCAGCAGCCGGCTGGTCATGCCGCCGACTTCCAGCACCGCGGTGCCGTCGGTGCTGCCGGAGGCATCGCGCACCTCGGCCTCGCGCACGCGGAAGCGGAACAGCTTCTCCGCCGGCGCCTCGGGCCGGCCGCTGTCCGGCTGGGTCGGCGAGCGCAGCGGCAGCGTCAGGTAGATGGTCTGGTCACGCCAGTTGGCATCCACGTCCAGCGGCGGCGGCAGTGGATCGTCCGATGGCATCGCGAACGGCGTGCCGTCGGGCAGCACGCCGCGCGCCCGCTTGATGCCGAGCTTGCCGACCGCCAGCAGGTCGGCCTCCAGTTCCAGCTCGGTGAAGCCGAAGCTGTACGACCGCAGCGCACCGGCACGCAGCTCGACGAAGCGCTCCAGATAGCGCTCGTTCTGCTGCAGGTGCTGCGGCCGCAGGAACAGGCCTTCGCTCCAAACCACTTTGTTGTTTTGCGTCATCGGATCGATGCCCGTGTCTGAAATGTCATCGCCGCGTGGCGTTGCGGCGCGCCGACTTCAGGCGCGCCAGCTGTTCTTCGTAGGCCCGCGCGAACTCGTCGCCGAACAGCCGTCGGAAGCACTCGTCGGGGTTCTTGGCCAGCCCTTCGAAATGCTCGCGGTACTTCTCCCAGTAGCGCCCCTTGCCGGTGAACGCCGAGCGCTTGCCGCCATCGGCCTCCTGTTCGAAGCGGTCGGGGCTGAAGTGCGCCAGCAGCGATTCGAACGCGGCGCGCACGCCGGCGAGCATCGCCATCTGGTGGCAGCGGATATCGTCGAATGCGTCGTCGAACGCGGAAGGTCCGGACAGGAATGCCGCGTTCGGCGGCGAGAGGATCTTCTGCAGCGCTTCCTCCGCGTTCGGCGCGAACTTCAGCGGGTTGTTCTCCGAGCGCTGGATGATCGTCACCGGTAGGCGAAAGGTGTTCTTGATCTCGGCGCGTGCGCGCAGCACGTCCATCACGCCGTCGACCACGATCGACAGCATCTGCTCGATGTCCGCCGGCATCGCAGCACCGGCCGGCGCGGGCGCGGGAGCCGGTGCCGGCGTCGTCCAGGTGGCCGGCGGCGGTGCCGGCGCCGGGACAGGCGCAGGAGCGGGAACCGGCGTCGATGCCGCCGGCGCGCCGAAATCGCCCACGGTCAGGTCCCAGTTTTCCGGCAACACCTGGGCTGCCCGCTGGCCTTCCTGCAACGGCGGACGGAAGTGGTCGGAGACACCCGGCGTGTGGTTCCAGTCCGGCGACGGTGCGGCAGGAGACGGCGACGGCGCGAACGGCTCGTCGAGGAAACTCAACGGATCGAGCGAACCCCCGGCCGGCGCCACCGGATCGGGGATCAGCCCGGCATCGGCCGGCGGCCGGGATGCCGGGCCCAGGTCGAGGAAGTCGTCCAGCGGATCGCGCCCCATCGGCATCGGGGCGGCCGGCGGCAGCGGCGACGTGGAGAACACGTCCTGCGGCGCCGGTGGCGCAGGTGGAACGGCCGCCGCGCCGGCCGCCTGCACGCTCACCGATACCTCGAAGGTATCGATCTGCAGGCGGTCGCCATGCTTGAGCGCCGACGGGTCGCCCTTCACCAGCGGCACGCCGTTGAGCAGCATGCCGTTGGTGCTGCGGTCCTCGATGAAATAGATGCCGTTGAGGCAGCGGATCATCGCGTGCACCCGCGACACGCCCGACGCGCTGAGCACCCAGTCGCAATCCTCCGAGCGACCGATGCTGCCATCGCGCCCCTCGAAGGCCTTCTGCCCGCGCGCGCCGAACTGCGCCGCGTGCACGCCGGTGACCGCCAGGACCAGGGTGGGAATCGACGACACGCTCAGCGCTCCTCTTCGTGACGGAAGTCGGACCGGCGCGGGTGGACGGGGCAGCGGGTCATGCCTCCCCTCCTCCGGCCTGCAGCAGGCTGGTCGCGCGCTCGATGAAGGCCTTGCGCCGGGCATCGAACTCGGCCGGCTCCAGCGCCGCCAGCAGGTTGATCGCCGCCACGGTGGCGCGCGCGGTGAGATGCTCGGGCGGCGGCACCGGCGTCTCCTGCGCAGCCGGCGCCAGGCTGCCGCCGGACCAGCCGGCCGAGGCGGCGATCCATGCACCCAGCGACTTGTAGCCGCCGGCGTGGGCGAACTCGAACGCGGCGCGCCGATTGCTCTCGCTGGGCTCGCGCACCCACTGCTCGGCCAGCGAGGCGCCGGCGCGGTCTTCCTGGGTGAGCGCCTGCTCGCGCGCGCACTGGCAGACCCAGGCCACGGCGTAGCGCTTGGGCAGCAGGCGGGCCAACAGGGTGAGCGCGTCCTGCGGGCGACCGGCGGCGAGCAGCGCCTGCACCGCCGCCTGCGGGGTCATCTCCGCGCGAAGCACCGCATTGGCTTCCGCGGGAAGCTCCATCTGCACCGAGGCGTGAATGACTGCCGACATGTGCGTCCCCGTCAGCCGATCATGATGATGGCGCCGGAGACCTGGGTCATCGCGTCGCCCTTGATGGTGGTCATCGCTCCCTTGACCGTGGTCATCGCGCTGCCGGCCACTTCCAGCATCGCGTCCGAATGCGCCTTCAGGCTGGCGCCGGCGCCGATGTCCATGGTGGCGCCCGCCTTGATCCCGACCTCGACCTGCCCTTCGATCTTCACGCCGACATCGCCGGTGATCTTGATGTTGACGCCCTTGATCTCGATGGTGCCGTCGCTCTTCATGGTGATGCTGGATGCACCCGTGACCAGCTCGATCTCGGTACCGGCGCTCAGCTTGAACTTCTGCCCGATGCTGGTGGTGCCGTTGGCGGTGACGTCGAGCTTGTCGTCGTTCTGCACGGTGACCTTGCGGTCGTGCTTGATGGTTTCGGTCTGGTCGTTGCCGACCTCCAGCGCCTGGTCGTGCTTGATCGTGACCTTCTCGTCGTGGTCGATGGTGACGGTGTGGTCGTTCTCGACCTCCTCGAGCATGTCCTTCTGTGCGTGCATGAAGAACTGCTCTGAGCCCTTCTTGTCCTCGAAGCGCAGCTCGTTGGCGTCATCGGCGCCGCCGAGCAGGCTGCGCGATTTCACGCCGGACTGGGTCTTGTTGTCCGGCAGCGCGTACGGCGGCATGTTGTCGGCGTTGTAGACGCTGCCGATGATCAGCGGACGGTCCGGATCACCCTCCAGGAAACTCACCACCACCTCCTGGCCGACGCGCGGGATGCTGACCGCGCCCCAGGTCTTGCCGGCCCACGGCGAGGCCACGCGCACCGGGCAGGAGCTCTTGGCATTCGGCTTGTCCGGCTTGTTCCAGGGAAAGGTCACCTGCACGCGGCCGTACTTGTCCACCGCGATGTCCTCGTCGGTGTCGCTGCCGCAGACCACCGCGGTCTGCAGGCCGGCGATGCGCGGCTTGGCCGCCGTGGCCAGGCTGCGGAACGGCTGGCTGCTGGGGATCGCCTGCAGGTCGCAGCGGAACGGCTCCTGGCTCGCATCCGCGCCGCCGTAGTAGCCGGGATCGCACAGCTCGATGCGGGTTGCGGTGATCAGGTACTCACGATTGAGCGCCTGCAGCGGAAAATCCTGCAGCGTGAACAGCGCACCGCAGGCGATGCCGAAGGCGTCGGTCTGTCCGTGGCAGGCCTTGTGCAGCGCGTTGCGCGCCTCGACCTGCACCTGCGCGTAGCGGTTGCCGTCCGCCGGGGTTTCGTGCGGGCCGGGATAGTCGAACACGTCCAGGCCGCCGACGCCGTGGTATTCCGAGCCGCTAAGCGTCGCGGTGCCCAGCAGCGAGGTCTTCGGCGTGAGCGGGTTGTAATCGGTGAGCTGCACCTTGAGCGAACGCACCTGCTCGGCGGTGCGCCACTGGGTCATCGAACCGGCCTGGCGCCCGCCGCGCTGGGTCGGCGGGCAGTACGGCACATGCTCGAAACCGCTGGTGGCTGCGTGCGCGCCCAGCGCGTCGGCCAGCACCAGGGTGTGCGCGTTGGCCGCATGGGTGAAGAAGTAATAGATGCCTTCCTGCTCCAGCAGCCGGCTGATGAAGTTCAGGCCGCTCTCGCGGTACTGCACGCAGTAGTCGCGCTGCGGGTAGTTGCCGGTGAGGCTGAGCTTGACGTCGGCGTAACCGATGTCGCCGAGCACCGCCTTGACGATCGACGGCACGTCCATCTCGGTATAGATACGGCAGTCGATCTTCTGCGACAGCAGCCAGGGCTTGGGCACCAGCTGCACACGATAGGCGGCGTAGCGCACCTTGGAGATCGTCTCGAAGCCGGTCTGCTCGGCCTCCGCCACGATGCCATGGAAGTAGCGGGTGGTGCCGTCCTCGTCGACCAGCTTCACCGCCATCGGCGTGCCGAGCAGCTTGCGCAGGTCGACTTCGGCGTTCTCGCTGAGCAGGTGCAGTTCGAATGAGAACAGCTGCCCGAGTCCCTCGGTAGCGCTCATGCGGACGAACAGGAGGGTGCTCTCGACGTCGCTGGTTACGGTGATCGCATGTGCCATGGGCGGAGTCCGTCGTAGTGCGCTCAGGCGCCGTCGGGTGAGTGGCTGCGGCGCGCCCGGACGACCCAGCCGTGCACGGGCTTGCCCGCCTCGCGACGCAGGGTGTCTTCGCGCACGACGACGGCTTCGAACCCGCTGCCCGCGAGCAGGTGCTCCACGTAGGGGCGGGAGTGGCGGTAGCGGCCGCTTGAGGTGAGCTCGGCCACCTCGTCATCGCCCTCGACCGCCTCCAGGGTGAAACCCAGCCAGCCACCGGGACGCAGCGCCCCGGCGGCGGCGGCGAGCACCGGGCCGAGCTGGCCGAAATACACCAGCGTGTCGGCCGAGACGATCAGGTCGAATGCCTGCGGATGCGCCTCCAGCCAGGCGGTGAGTTCGGCCACTTCCAGCGCGTCGTAGCCTCCCCGCAGCCGGGCCTTGTCGACCATGCCGCCGGACAGGTCCACCCCGACCAGCCGGCGTGCGCGCGCGCGCAGCAACGGCGCGCACAGGCCGGTGCCGCAGCCGGCATCGAGCACGTCGAGCGAGGCGCCGTCGACGGGCGTCACCTCGTCGAGCATGCCGACCAGCACCTCCGGCGCCCGGTACCCCAGGTTCTGGATCAGCTGCTCGTCGAAACTCTCGGCGAAACCGTCGAAGACGTCACGCACATAGTCGTCGGCAGCGCGCGGCGGCGCCTCGGCGGCACCGCAGGAGGCCAGCATGTGGCGCGGCACCGGGTTGTCCGGCTCGCGTTCCAGCCACTGGCGATAGACATCGGCGGCCTCGTCATGCCGATGGAGCATGTACAGCGCCACGCCCACCCCTTCGAGCGCGCGCACGTTGGCCGGATCGTGCCGGTAGGACTCGCGGAAGCATTCGGCCGACTGCTGCAGATGCTCCTCGTTCTGAGCGTAGTTGCGCAGGAACAGGCCGAGCCGGTAGTAGCCATGGGCGTAGGTCGGCGCCTGCTGGATCAGCTTCGAGTACGCCTCGAACGCCTCGTCCAGCCGCTCCTGCGCCTCCAGTACCACGGCGAGATTGCTCTGCGCCTGGTAGTGCTCCGGCGCGCAGGCCAGCGCCCTGCGGTAGCAGCGCTCGGCATCGGCCAGCCGGCCGCACTCCTTGTGCACGTTGCCCAGGTTGTTGTGCGCGTCCGGGTGCTTCGGAATGATCTTCAGCGCCGAGCTGATCAGCAGCACCGCCTCGTCGCTGCGACCGCGCTGATGGGCCAGCACGCCGAGGAAATGCAGCGCATCGGGCTGCGCCGCATGCAGCTCGAGCACCTCACCGTACAGGCGCTCGGCCGCGTCCAGGTCGCCGGCCTGGTGTACCCGCATGGCTTCCTGTAGCTGGCTGGCAAATGCCCGGCCCGCCGGGGACAGCGGCTGGGCCTTGCGACGGGAAGGGATCGAGCGGGTCGCGGAACGCATGGAATTCCCCTCAACCGATCAGCACGGTGAAACAGCCCAGCACGATGGTGCCGCCATGCGAGCAGGTGTCACCCATCCGCGCGGCGGGCTGGCCGCCGATCAGCACGGTCGGCGCCCCCATCACGATGGTGTCCGGCGGCCCCACGCAGATGGCCATGTCGCCCATCCGGGCGGCGGGCAGACCGCCGATCAGCACGGTCGGCTTGCCGGGAGGGCTGACCGGGCCACCGACGTGCGGCACCACGCCAGTCACCATCGGGCAGACGTGCATATCGCTCACGCGGGCTGCGGGTTGCGGCATGGCTCAGCGCCCCGCATCCGCGTCACGACGCGCGGCGAATGCAAGCGAACGGCATGACTGGAACATCCGGCACCTCCCCCATGGCTGCGCGCCCGGGCCCGTCTGCGACGACCGGCCGGCATGGCGCTCCATGGTTAGGTGCGTAAAAGACCCGCGGAATTGATCACGCCGTCACGATCGCCCGCGGGCGAGAGCGGCCGCTCCGCGCCGGGGGCTGGCACGGCCGCGACCGGCAGCGGGGGGGCGAGCTCCCTGCGCCGGTCAAGGGCAGCTCCCCCCACCGATCCAATCTCATAACCGTCCAGCAGGCAGGAAAGCCTTACCGGGCATCCCGCGGGGGCGATGAGGTCTGGCGGATGCCTTGCCTGCCCCCTAATCCAGCACGGAGAGCGCGAGCCGGGCGACATTGCCCAGGCTGCTGTAGAGCAGGTCGAGCACCCAGCGCACGAAGGCCATCGTCATCGACGCGCCGGTCACCACGGCGCGGCCAAGGAAGCGGAAGATCGCGGCGATCAACGTGCCAACGTAGGAAGACACGCTGATCGACAGCTGTGCCGCCTGGCTGATCATCCAGGCCAGTTGGTCGAGCACCGTCATTCCCACCGTGGCCGCCGTTCCCAGCACGCCCACCAGGACATTCCGCACCTGCCGCAGCAACCAGCCCAGCGCGCGGCCGATCATCTGCAGGGCGCGGGCGCCGAACGGGACGATCCCGCCACCGCCCCCGGCGACCTGGTCGAGCCAGGATTGCGTGTGCGCGTCGGCCATGGCGTCCTGTCCCTGCCGGGCCAGCGCCAGCCAGCCCAGTTCGTCGACACCCGGCATGTAACTGCCCAGCATCGAATGCGCCTGGCTGTTGATCAGGCCCGTGTGCCGGCCGGTCAGCTCGTACATGGTCCCGTGGACGGGCGCATGCTGGAAGGGAAAAACCGGGATCATCGGCACCGGATCCGAACGGTGGTGGACACGGTACATGTGGGCAGCTCCGACCCGCCGGGTCAGCGCGCGGGCAAATGGCACCGTACCGGCACGTGGTGCACCGAAGGTGTACAGGCGCACGCTCCCCACACCCTTGCTGCTCAGGTAGTCGGCATTGAGATTGGCCAGGGCTCCGCCCAGGCTGTGCCCCACGCAGTGGATCACCGACGGATTGCGCCCGCGCAGGAATTCGGCGATGTCGGCGGCGAACGATTTCCAGATGTCGTGGAAGCCTGCATGAACCAGATGTCCGCCCGGTCCGATCTGTACGCCGATGTTGAAATTGCTGAGCCAGTCCAGCGGCATGTCGGTGCCGCGCGTCGCGATCAGCACCTCGCCCTGCCGGCGTCCCTCGCCGGCGGCGATGTAACCGAAGCCAGTGAGCTTCTTGCACACGACCAGGCCACCGGAGCGGCCGACAAAGCGCGAACTGTCGTCAACCGCGAACATGCCCTCGCAGCCTAGATCGCGATGATCTCGTGCCAGTCCCGATACGGTTTCGGTGCGCAGGCCGTAGACGCCCCTGGCGATGCGTGCTGCTTCTGTTGGCGTGAAGTCCGTCATGACAGTATCCATTTGTCCGGAGGTTGTTCAGGGCAGTTCGCAGATCCCGAAAATGTCGTGCTCGACATGGTCTTCCTTGAGCCGATGCCTGACCGGCTCGTTCTCGAGCGGGCAGCGCAGCTCCAGCGGACGCCCGAAGAGCTCGTCGTTCTCCTGATACGAGCCCTTCATGAAACTCCATGCCACGTAGCTCTTGCCGCCGTACTCGATGGATATCTGCTGTTCCACCACCGGTTCATGCGGCAGCAACGCTCCGAACAGCGAACTGCGCCATATCGCGGGCAATGCGAAATGCCCCTGTTCGTCGGTGGTCGCCTCGTCCGAGCCGCGCTCGCTCTTCCAGTGCCAGAAGAAGCCGCGCCGGATCACCGCGCCCTGCACCGGCTTGCCGTGCTCGGTCACCACACCTTGCACCGCGGAAAACATGCACATCTTTCCCATCGCCCGTACCTCTCCCATCGCAGCCAGTGCCAGCAACGCCAGCCATACCGGCGACCATCGCCGGAATCCCCGCCTGTCCGCTGATCTTCCCATCATCCGGCTCTCCCGATCCGGCGTGTCGCGCGCAGTCTGCGTAAGGCAGCCCGTGCTAGGCCATCGAGTGGTAGGTGAACGCACCGTTGTCCATTTCGAAGATCCACTGTCGCTGGGCGGCGTCGGCGACCGGATGTGCAAACGGGCCAACGCCCATGTAGGCATTCATGCCCAGGCCCTGAAGCCAGTCCTGGACACCCCCGCCGAAATACAGGATCGGCAGGTTCAGCTGGAAGCCTGCGGCGGCCATCGCCGCCGCGAACTGCGCCGTGTCGTAGGGCACGCCGGAAGCGAACATCGAGAAGTGCGCACCCCTCAGCATGCGGTTGTCGGCGATCTGGATGGCACCGAGGCATGAGTCGATCTTCGAAAAGGCGATGACGCGACCGGATGCGTACTCCCACTCGCGGATGATCGGAATCCGATTCGGGTCGGTTTCCTTCACCGCGCGCCGCCCACCGGCCGCGCAGCGCACACCGGGGTCGTCATGCGGATCGGCCGAATTTCGCGTCCCCCTTGCCACCTCGTATTCGAAGCTGTCTGCCGCCATGCGTTTTTCCCTCCCTGCTCCCTGGAACCACCTGCCCCCGAATCATCCCGCCCACGCCCGTCACGGATGTGGGCGGGTGCCTGCCGGGATGCCGGATACCGGCGCATGTCCCGAAACCCGCGGCGGATTCCTCACTGCGAGAATCCCGCCCTCTCCTCTCAGGCTTGGCGGATACGGTGCTGGCCGAGGCCGAATGCATCCACCATCACCGTAACCGGCGTCGTGTTGAGCTCGAAGATCTCCCCGCATTTCGTCGGGTCGGCAAAATCGATCATCACGAAATTTGGCAGGAACGCCTTCAGCCGCTGCCCTCCACCAAAGCCATTGATCTGCGCGTACTTGCCCGCGCGATCCTGGATCGCCTGTTCCAGCCCCTGGGACCACATGCGCTTGAGCTTGTCCACGTTGGGCTGCGCCCACATGCCATCGTTGCGGTCCTTGATGCTCTCGAACAGGCCCGTGCTGGTCCAGTACATCATGCCCATGACGGCGGGGTTGCCCTGGCCGCCCTTCTTCATCAGGTCGGATTGCTTGCTGACGTTCTGCTTGGTTTTCCTGAACGGGCTGAAGGGATTGGTGCCGCCCTTGCCGTAGTACTGGATGCCTTCGTAGCGGTCGTTGTAGCCGCCCTTGTCGTCCTTCATGTTCTTGATGCCGAGGATGCCGATACCCGGACCGTTGACGTTCGCTGAGCGAAGGGCCTGCATGCCGGACTCGACGAACAGCGGGACGACCTTGCCGCGCAGGTCGCGCAAGGTCTTGGTATTGAGATTGCCGCCCCCGGTGTACAGCGCACTGCCGAGATAGTTCACGCAGGCCTCGGCGATCAGCAGCCAGTTCGTCGACTTGTCGAACTTCAGCAACAGGAACTCGTTCGGATTTTCATCGACGAAGCGCTTGGCCTGACTGAGCATGTTGCTCAGGTTCATGCCGAAGGCGCCGCCTCGCAGCTTGCTCCGCTCAACCTGCTGGGTGGTGCCCAGGCTACCCACGTGGCGGGTGGTCGTCTTGTTCGACACCAGCTTCTTGTCGGCATGGAAGGCCTTCAGTTCGGCGAGCTTTGCGCCGTCGTGCGTTCCTCCTGTCGTCGCCAGCGCGATGCGCAGGTCAAAGATGCGAACGCCGGCCTTGGCCTGCTCGTAGATGTCCCGGTCCTGGGTCTGCACATTGCTCCCGCCGCCGGTGATGCCGGCGTCGTGGCTTCCGGCCATCACGATTTCGTTGAGCTTCTTGTCCGGTCCAAGGTCGTAGTATTCGATCACGGCTATCACCCCATGGTTGGCGTCTGCAGCAGGCATTCTGATCGCCCGCCCGACATGCATTGCTTGGTACCTCGCGCCAACAACCGCTGGCGTCGGCCCGAATCCCCTTGCTCTCTCCCGGCATCCAGGCCTTGGAGCACTCATTCCAGCAACCCTTCACGGGAAGCTCGGCTGGGTTGCCGCCAGGGGTTGCGGAACCAGGTGCATCCGCCCAGCTCCGACTCCTGATTCCCCCCCGGCACCGCGGTGGCGGGGCGTGCTGAAGGATGAACGCGGCCAGCGACCTCCCTGCACGCCACCGCCCGGTCACGATCCGAATGCGGCCTCGACGAAGAACTTGTAGCTGTCGGCATTGGCCAGGGCTTTGGCCGGATCGTTGATCGCCAGCTGCTTGCAGGGATCGTCGCGGTACTTGTGATCCTTCGTTCCGGCAAAGGTATGTGTGCACTCGTGCACGATGGTGCCGGCCTCGCTGGCAAGCCCCTCCTTCACCTTGGTGAAGAACTGCCCGCCGACATGGATCTTGGTGGGATTGGTTTTCCCGCTGACGTAGGCATACGTGCCGTCATCGATGCTGCGTCCACCGAAGTAGATGCGGATGGATTGCCGCACGAAGTTCCTGCAGACCCTGCGCATCACCTCCCGGACCACTTCGAGCCGCGTCTGATTCGACGGCGTCCACACCGGCTTCGACGCGTCGCTGAACGGAAGAGCCGACGTATCGACGACTGCCGCCGGATCCCCGAAGTACGCCCTGAAGGCCGTATCGAGGGGCCCCGTCAACGCGGTGCCGCCGACCAGGAAACGCATTTCGCACTGAAGGAGCATGCCGTGCGTCTTCTCATAGGCATCCTCGATCTCATGCTTCCAGATGCTTGCACGCGTACCGGCGCTGGAAAAATTCTTCATCTCCAGCCTGGGATGTTTCCGGGACTGGACCACGTCGCCCTTCTTGAGCGTCACGCGCAGCTCGGACAGCACGGCCGACTGGTTCAGCTTGCGCAGACGCGCGTACTGGCTGGTCAGTTCGTTTTCGCTCATGTCGCGAATGATCGACATCGCCATAAGCGCAGCGGCGCGGGCCCTGAGATCCGCGTTTTCCGGTGCATCCAGGGTTGAGGCCTGACTTGAGTTCCGCGGCCTGAGCCCGGCCACCCGCAGGGCCCGGTTCGCCATTTCCCTCACGTCACCGCGATCGTTCGACGGGTTGTCCAGCTTCTCGTGAAAATAGGTGTAGAGGTCGCGGGTCGACTCTCCCGGGGAGACCGGAGCGAGCAGCGCTTGGGCCTCGATAAACTTCATCAGCTTCTTGTAGTCGTTCATCGATCGTCCCTCGGGCGCAGCCTCCGCCTATGAAGATTCATCGCTTCCCGCATCCGGTCATCCATCAGCTGGCCCGCCGATACGCCCACGCCTCCATGCGCCCGAACTCTGTCCGGACCGATCCCGCCCGGAGCCCGGGAAAACTCAGAATGCATAGCTGAACTCCCCATCCTTCACACCCACGCTCGCCTTCTCGATCGGCTTGCCTTCGATCGTGCGGTTGAGGAACTCGCGGCTGATGTCCGGCAGCATCGAGTTGGTGAGGATGGCGTCGATCATGCGGCCGCCCGACTCGCTCTCGGTGCAGCGCTCGACCACCAGCTTGACCACGTCGTCGCCGTACTCGAACGGGATCCTGTAGCGCCCCTCGATGCGCTTCTTGATGCGGTTGAGCTGCAGCTTGACGATCTCGCCGAGCATGGTCGGGCTGAGCGGGTAGTACGGAATGGTGACCAGGCGGCCGAGCAGTGCCGGCGGGAAGATCTTCAGCAGCGGGTCGCGCAGCGCCTTGGCCATGCCTTCCGGGTCCGGCATCAGGTCCGGGTCGCTGCACATGCTGGCGATCATCTCGGTGCCGGCATTGGTGGTGAGCAGGATCAAGGTGTTTTTGAAGTCGATGCGGCGGCCTTCGCCGTCTTCCATCACGCCCTTGTCGAACACCTGGAAGAAGATCTCGTGCACGTCCGGATGGGCTTTCTCCACCTCGTCCAGCAGCACCACCGAATAAGGTTTGCGCCGCACCGCCTCGGTCAGCACGCCGCCTTCGCCATAGCCGACGTAGCCGGGAGGCGCACCCTTGAGCGTGGAGACGGTGTGCGCCTCCTGGAACTCGCTCATGTTGATGGTGATGACGTTCTGCTCGCCGCCGTACAGCGCCTCGGCCAGCGCCAGCGCGGTCTCGGTCTTGCCCACGCCGGAGGTCCCGGCAAGCATGAACACGCCGATCGGCTTGTTCGGGTTGTCCAGACCGGCGCGCGAGGTCTGGATGCGCTTGGCGATCATCTCCATCGCGTGGTCCTGGCCGATCACCCGCTTGCCCATCAGGCCGGCGAGATTCATCACGGTCTCGAGCTCGCTCTTGACCATGCGGCCGACCGGGATGCCGGTCCAGTCCGAGACCACCGCACCGACGGCAACCATGTCGACCGTGGGCAGGATCAGCGGGTTCTCGCCCTGCAGTTCGGTGAGCTGGGCCTGCAGGGTCTTCAGCTCCTCCAGCGCAGCGGCGCGGGCGGCATCGTCGAACTCGACGGCGGTGGCGGGATCCTCGGCTACGGCGGCCGCCTCGGCGGAAGCCTCCAGCTTGCTGCCGGTGCCTTCGACCGGCGCGCTGTCGCCGCGCAGCCTGGCACGGATGGCAAGGATCTGCTCCACCAGCACCTTCTCGGCAGCCCAATCGGCCTCTACCTTCTCCAGCCGTTCGCGCTGGACGGCCAGCTTCTGGTTGACCGAGGCCTCGCGCTCGGCCACGTCGACGCCGACGGTCTTCTCGCGATGGATGATCGCCAGCTCGGTCTCCAGCGCCTCGATGCGCTTGCGCGTGTCATCCACTTCCGGCGGCACCGCGTGCTGGCTCACCGCGACGCGGGCGCAGGCGGTGTCGAGCAGGCTGACCGCCTTGTCCGGCAGCTGGCGCGCGGGGATGTAGCGATGCGACAGCTTCACCGCCGCCTCCAGCGCCTCGTCCAGGATCTGCACCCGATGGTGCTTCTCCATCACGCTGGCGACGCCGCGCATCATCAGGATGCCCTTCTCCTCGCTCGGCTCGTCGACCTGCACGGTCTGGAAGCGGCGGGTCAGCGCGGGGTCCTTCTCGATGTGCTTCTTGTATTCGGCGAAGGTGGTGGCACCGATGGTGCGCAGGGTGCCGCGGGCCAGCGCCGGCTTGAGCAGGTTGGCCGCGTCGCCGGTGCCGGCCGCGCCGCCGGCGCCGACCAGGGTGTGGGTCTCGTCGACGAACAGGATGATCGGCTTCGGGCTGGCCTGCACTTCCTCGATCACCGAGCGCAGGCGCTGCTCGAACTCGCCCTTCATGCTGGCGCCGGCCTGCAGCAGGCCTACGTCGAGCACGCGCAGTTCCACCTCTTTCAGCGATGGCGGCACGTCGCCGCGCACGATGCGCTGGGCAAAGCCTTCCACCACCGCGGTCTTGCCCACGCCGGCCTCGCCGACCAGGATCGGGTTGTTCTGCCGGCGGCGCATCAGGATGTCGACCACCTGGCGGATCTCGTCGTCGCGGCCGACGATGGGATCGAGCTTGCCGCTGCGCGCCTGCTCGGTGAGGTCGACGGTGAACTGGCGCAGCGCCTCCTGCTTGCCCATCTGCGCCGGGCCCATCGCGCCGCTGGCCTCGCCGGGCACGGCGCCGCCCATCTTGAAGCCATCCGACGCACTCAAGCTGTCTTCCGGCGAGCCCGCAACCACCTCGGCGAACTTGTCGGTGAGCGTCTCCAGCTTGATCTTCTCGAACTCCTTCGAGATGCCCGCCAGCACATTGCGCAGGCTGCGCGTCTGCAGGATGCCGACGACCAGGTAACCGGTGCGCACCTGCGCCTCGCCGAACATCAGCGTGGCGAACACCCAGGCGCGCTCGACCGCCTCCTCCACGTTGCTGGAGATGTCCGAGATGCTGGTGGAGCCGCGCGGCAAGCGGTCCAGCGCGTCGGTGACATCGCGCACCAGGTTGGACGGATCGAGGTTGAACTGCTTGACGATGTGGTGCAGGTCCGAGTCCTGCAGCTGCAGGATCTGGTGGATCCAGTGCACCAGCTCGATATACGGGTTGCCGCGCAGTTTGCAGAAGACGGTGGCGCTCTCGATGCCCCGGTAGGCGAGCTTGTTGAGCTTGCCGAAGAGGGCGCTGCGGCTGATGTCGGCCATGGCGTGGATCCTTGCGAGGTTAGCGGTAGTCACCCGCGCGCGGGGCGCAGGGCAGGAATCGGAAATCGGTGGTGATCTTCGGCATGCGCGTCACCCTCAGCCCGCAGGACGCAACACGACGTCGTCGGCATCGGTAAGCTGGTCGCGCCGCCCAAGCCAGGTGGTCAGTCCCATGCGGCCGGACTGGCCAAGGCGGGTGACCGGCACGTCCTCGCGCCGAAGCACGAGCTGAACATCCCAGGCCTTTTCATCGCCGACGTAGGTCCTGACCGCGGCGACGAGCTGCTGCAAGGCCTCCTCCCCCGGGAGGAAGTGACGGAACTGAGCGGCATCGAGCGGCCCGATGCGCAGGCGGAAGCGCTGCTGCGCCTCCCATACCGCATCACCCAGCACCGCCGTGCGGCCCAGCCCGGCCACCTGCGGAGACAAGCCCAGCCGCAAGTGCGACTCGTCCGGTAGGCGCATCCACTCGGCGACGTACTCCAGCACCCGCACCGGCACGCGGAAGAAATCCTGCAGCAGCTGGCGCAACCCTTCCGGGCTGCGCGCCTGGGTCAGCAGGCGGCCGGCGAAGAAGCGCTTGAAGCGATCGGGCATCGCGTCGCGATCGCCGGCATGCGGGGTCGCCAGGCCGACCAGCGCGCCGATGTAGCCTCCAAAGCGGTCCTGCTTCGGCCGGTCGTACTGCACGGTGGGTTGCGCGTCCGCCCAGGTGCGGTAGAACAGGCTCATCATCCGGTGGTGGAAGATGTCGGCGAACGCACTCAACGTGCGGTCGCGCGCGTTGATCTGGCGATCGATGGTGTACTCGGTCAGGTGCAGCGGCAGCGGCGCGTTCGGACCGAACAGGCCGAGGAACAGGCCGTACAGGCGATGCGGCTGCTCGCTGGAGGCCGGCTCGAAGCGGTCGAGGGTGCGCGGCGAAAAGGCCAGCGAAGGCGTATGGCGCAGCCGCACCGGGTCTTCCGACGGCTTGGTCGACTCGCCCAGTCGCGGCTTGTCCGGGTGCGCGCACTCGATCCGCCGGACCGCGTCGAAGAAATCGAAGCGTTCCGGCTCGTCCCGCAGCGCCGCGAGCGGCGCTAGAGGGTCTGGCGCTTGCCCAGCTGTGCCGGCCATCGGGCCACCTCGTTGCGTTCCAGGGTGCGCAGCACGGTCTCGGTGAAGGAATTCACCGAGACGTAGCGCGCGAAGAAGTGCTGCATCACCGACGCGAGCAGGTAGGCACCGGTGCCTTCGAACGCGCTGTCGTCGCAGGTCAGCGTGATCTCCAGCCCGCGGCCGAAACTGATCGGTCCGGGCACCGGGATGCGTCGCACGATCGGCGCCGAGCGTACCGACTTCACGCCCTCGATCTGGCGGCGGGCGCCGGAGTCGAACTCGTCGCAATACAGCGTGAGCATCTCGCGCAGCGCGGTGGCGCCCTGGTCGGCACCCTCGCCGAGCAGCGAGGTGTAGTTGAGCTGCAGGTGGCTGAGCAGGCGCCAGGCGGTCTCGCCGGTCGCCGTCGGTGCGCGTGGCTTGGTCGGCCCGGCCACACAGCGGATCGCCTGGACCGGAGCCCCGGCTTCCATGGTGAAGTCGGTCGCACCCTTGCCTACCGGCATGTGCAGCGGCAGATCGCGGTTGGTGCACAGCAGTTGCATGCCGATCTGGCGCAGCGAGGTCGAGTAGGGCGCGTCGCGCGCATCGACCAGCGAGACGAACAGCTCGTGCCCGACGTAACTGGAGCGCGCACCGTGCAGTTGCTGACGCGAGGAGAGCAGGCGCGGCTCGCGGCGCACCGTGTAGAAGGCGGCCGTGCCACTGTGCCAGCTGCGCTCGTCGCAGCCGTAGAACGGCTGGAAGCGCAACTCGGGCTCCTGCCGGTCGCCGAAGCCGTCGACCTCGCTGATCGAGTGGATCTCGAAATCCATCGGCCGGGTGCGGTCGGCCAGTACGTGGTACTCGCTCTTGCCGGCCTGCAGATGGATACGGTCGGCGCGACGCGGGAACAGGTTGATCGCCGGCGTGCAGAACAGCCTGAAGTTGCCGGCATCCACGGCGTTGTGCAGGCGCGGCACGCTGCGGTCCAGCAGTACGTCGATCTCGAATTCGCTGCCCTGCGAGCGCGCCAGTACCTGGCGCAGCCCGGTGAACTCGGCGAACAGGAAACGCTCCGGGCAGGCGAAATATTCCTGCAGCAGGCGATAGCCACTGAACGAGCGCGCCGTGTACGGAATCAGTGCCTCCTCGTCGGCGAACCCGCGCGGCAGGATCGCCTCGGCCGGATAGCTGGCACTGACCGGACCGCTGGCGCCCGTGGCCCGCACCAGGTAGCCGACCGCATTGCCGAGCACCTGCTCGTACAGGCGCTTGGGCAGCTCGTCGGCGCCGGCGATGAAGATCGGCAGCCGGTCCAGCGCCAGCGCATGGGCCGGTACGCCGGCGGTGACGCGGAACTTCAGCCGCAGGCCGGCGCGGACCGGCTTGCCCTCGGGGATCGGGATGCCCGCCGCGGCGACCGCAGCCGGCGTCTCGAAATACTTCGCCTCGGCCAGCTCCAGCGGCCACAGCGTGACGTCGTGTGCGGTACGGTACTCGCAGGCAGTGCGGTCGTCGCGACCAGTCTGGCTGCGTAGTGCGGTGTGTCGCGCCACGACGTGGCCGCCGGCCAGCGCGGACTCCTTCAGGTCCGGCTGCAACTGCACCACCGCCATCGACGGCACCGGCGCGAGGTAGTGCGGGTAGACCATCTCCAGCAAGTGCTGGGTGAACACCGGGTACTGCGCGTCGAGCTTGAGCTGCACGCGCGCGGCGAGGAAAGCGAAGCCCTCCAGCAGGCGCTCGACGTAGGGGTCGGCGCACTCGAAGCCTTCCAGGCCCAGGCGACCGGCAATCTTCGGGTACTCGCGGGCAAACTCGCCGCCCATCTCCCGGACGTGTTGCAGCTCGCGGTTGTAGTAGCGGATCAGGCGGGGGTCCATGGCACGCTCAGCCGAAGCCCTCCGTCACGTGGAAGGTGCCGGTCTCCAGGTCGACCTCGGTCTTCAGATAAAGCTTCAGCGGGATCGGCTGCGCCCACATGTCGGACTCGATGTTGAACACCAGGGACTGACGGTCCATGCGATCGGTGTCCATGTTGACCGTGACCTGCAGCGTGCTGGCGATCAGCCGTGGCTCGAACGCCACGATCGCCGCGCGGATCTGCCGCTGCAGCACGGCGGCGTCGACGCCGGAGAGCGCCGAGCCGGTGAGATCGGGAATGCCGAAGTTGACCACCGAGCGGGTCACTTCCGGAAAGTCGGCGAGCTCCTCGTCGACACCGAGGTTCACGCAGTTGAGCAGCCAGGACATGTCGCGGGTGACGCACTCGCGCAGCCGGCTGGCGGAGATCACCCGCTTCTCGCGGCTCTCCTCGCGCTGGCCCGGTTCGTCGTCGGTAAGCCGGTCGAGCAGCGAGGGCTGCAACCGTTCCTGGGTGGTCAGTTCGGCCACGGCGGTCTCCCGCTCAGTCGTGGTCGAAGGTGATCGAGCGGACGTCCAGCAGCGGGTAGTCGCCTTCGTCGGTGGCCAGCATGCGCTGCCCCGCACCGATCTGCAGGTCGTGCCCGAGGTCGATCCAGTCGGTGCGCCGGCCCAGCGCCAGCGCCGGCTCGGATGCCGATTCGGCGCCCGGATAGCGGCATGGCACGAAGCCGATCGCCTGGCCGCCGTTGGTCCAGGTGATCTGCACCGGCGACCACACCTTGTCGCGCAGGTCGCTCGGCTCGTCGAACGACAGCGACTGGATGCGCGAGAACGGCGCCCAGGCGTAGCCGCCCTGGGTGATCAATTCCAGGCACGGACCGAAGCGAGGATCGGCGTCGGCGATCCATTCGAACGGCACGCCGTCGATGCTGCCAGCCGCCGTCGGCGCCTGCTCGAAAGCCTCGCCGCGCAACGCCTGCGCCTCGGCGATCCGGCCTTCCGCGGTCAACTTCAATGCCTGCAGCAGCAGGGCGATCCAGGGTTCGGGCTCGCCGATCATCACCGGCGAGCGCCGCCCGGCCATGACTTCGGCGCGCTGCATCTCGCCGGCCAGCGCCACGCGGTAGGCACCGACCATCAGCGTATTGGCCGGATCCAGTTCACCGGCCACTTTCAGCTGGTTCTGTGCCCGCTCCCACTGGCCGAGCACGGCCAGCAGCTGAAACATGAAAACGCGGTGCGGCGCATCGGAAGGATGCGACCGCACCTGGGTGGTGAGGGCCTGCAGCGCCTCGTCCAGCCGGCCGTCCCGGAGCAGGTTTTCCGCGGAATTTTCCACTTGAAGAACGCCTTGGTCAGCAGGAAGGACGCGTGCAGGCCCTGGCCGTCAGGCCGCGGCCACCGCCTGGATGTCGAAGGTGAAGTCCTTCGAACCGCCCTGTGCGGCACCCTTGTCGTCCTGCGGCTGGAACGAGTACTTGAACTTGCCGAAATGCAGGGTGATGTTCTCGGTAAGGCGATCTTCGCCGCCGCTGCCACCGGTGGAGTACGAGGTGACCAGGATGCCCTCGCTCAGCTCCATCGTGAGGAAGTCGGTCTGCTCGCCGGTCGCGTTGGTGACGTACAGCCAGGCCTGGTCGATACGACCGCCCGTGCACACCGCGTTGAGCAGCGCGCTGGAACTGGTGTCGACGTACTTGGTGACGGAGATGTCCTGCACATGGGCCTTGCCGCCGCTGGCGCCCGAACCGCCGTGCAGGTCGCCGGTGTTGCTGGCGCCCCACGACCACGCGAGGATCGGAATCTCGCCGGTGTGCTTCTTGTGCTTGGATGAGCCTTCGATCTTGACCTTGCCCGAGCCGAACTTGATGTGCATGTCGAATGCCATGGAACCTCTCCTCGATCACCTGTGATGGATGGATGACGCCGTTCGGGAACGCACCCGCACCGGTCGATCCGTGGTTGCTTGAAGGGAACGTCGCCGGCCTGTGGCCGCCGTGGGCACTGCAGGAAGCGACCGTTCCCCGTCGCATCCATGAACCGCTTCTGTCGCATACCGGCGCGGCGGGGGCGCCCCCCCGCGCCGGAGGATCAGGCCTTGGCCGCGGACGGCAGGCGCGATACCAGTCGCAGCGAGACGGTAAGTCCCTCGAGCTGATAGTGCGGCTTGAGGTAGAACTTGGAGGTGTAGTAGCCGGGTGCTCCCTCGACCTCCTCCACCACCACCTCGGCGGCCGACAGCGGCTTGCGCGCCTTGGTCTCCTCGCTGGAGTTGGCCGGGTCGCCGTCGACGTAGTTCATGACCCAGTTGGTCAGCCAGCTCTGCATCTGGTCGCGGCTGGAGAACGAACCGATCTTGTCGCGTACGATGCACTTCAGGTAATGCGCGAAGCGACTGGCGGCGAACAGGTACGGCAGGCGGCAGCTGAGCGCGGCGTTGGCGGTGGCGTCCGGATCGTCGTACTCCTCCGGCTTGGCCAGCGACTGCGCGGCGATGAACGCGGCCATGTCCGAGTTCTTGCGGTGGACCAGCGGCATTAGGCCCATCTTGTCCAGCTCGGCCGAGCGGCGGTCGGTGATCGCGATCTCGGTCGGGCACTTCATGTCCACGCCGCCGTCGTCGGTCGGGAAGGCATGCACCGGCAGACCTTCCACCGCGCCACCGGACTCGATGCCGCGGATGCGCGAGCACCAGCCGTATTCCTTGAACGAGCGGTTGATGTTCACCGCCATGGCGTAGGCCGCGTTCTGCCAGGTGTACTTGGACGAGTCGGCACCGGCGGTGTCTTCCTCGAAGTCGAACTCCTCCACCGGATTGGTCGAGGCGCCGTACGGCAGGCGCGCCAGCGTGCGCGGCATCGCCAGACCGAGGTACTTGGCATCCTCCGATTCGCGCAGCGAACGCCAGGAGGCGTAGTCCGGCGTGGAGAAGATCTTGGCCAGGTCGCGCGGGTTGGACAGCTCGTTCCAGCTCTCCATACCCATCAGGCTGGAGTTGGCCGCGGCGATGAACGGCGCGTGCGCGGCCGATGCGACCTGCGCAATACCGGCCAGCATCTCCACGTCCGGCGGGCTGTGGTCGAAGTAATAGTCGCCGACCAGGCAGCCATAGGGCTCGCCACCGAGCTGGCCGTACTCTTCCTCGTACACCTTCTTGAAGATCGGGCTCTGGTCCCAGGCGGTGCCCTTGTAGCGCTTGAGCGTCTTGCCCAGCTCCTTCTTGGAGATGTTCATGACGCGAATCTTCAGCAGCTGGTCGGTCTCGGTGTTGTTGACCAGGTAGTGCAGGCCGCGCCAGGCGCTCTCCAGCTTCTGGAAATCCTCGTGGTGCATGACATGGTTGAGCTGCTCGCTGATCTTGCGGTCGAGCTCGGCCACGTAGGCATTGATCGTCTGGGTCACATCGTCCGAGACGATGTCGGCCTTGCTCAGCACCTGCTCGGCGAGCGTGCGGACGGCGGACTCGACCTCTTCCTTGGCGCGCTCGCTCTTGGGCTTGAACTCCTTGTTGAGCAGCGCCGCGAAATCGCTCGCTTCGGCAGTGGCGGCAGCGCCCTGTTCGGCCAGTTTCTCGGTTGCCATGTCTGCTTACTCCCCGTCCTTGCCTTCGTCGCCGGGCTTGGGTGCCGACGCCAGTGATTGCAGCAGCGCCGGATCGTTGATCGCCTGGGCGATCAGCTTCTCGGCACCGGCCTTGCCGTCCATGTAGGTGGCCAGGTTGGCCAGCTGGGTACGCGCCTCGAGCAGCTTGGCGATCGGCGCGACCTTGCGGGCCACCGCGGCCGGCGAGAAGTCGTCCATGCTCTCGAAGGTGATGTCGACGTTGAGGCTGCCCTCGCCGGTCAGCGTGTTGGGCACGGCGAAGGAAACGCGCGGCTTCATCGACTGCAGGCGCTGGTCGAAATTGTCGACGTCGATCTCGAGCGCCTTGCGATCCTCGACCGGCGCCAGTTCGGCGTTGTTGGCACCGGACAGGTCGGACATCACGCCCATCACGAACGGCACCTGCACCTTCTTCTGCGCGCCGTAGACCTCGACGTCGTACTCGATCTGCACGCGCGGCGCGCGGTTTCTCGCGATGAATTTCTGACTGCTTTGCTTGGCCATGCGATGTCTCCTTCGAAGAGGGTCTACCGGTGATGAGGACGGACCCGGGCAGGCACGCACGACACGACCGGAACGCCGCGGAAACCCGCCGCATCTCCCGTACGTGACGCCATGCGATGCCCCCCTGGCTGCAGAAATGGAACCGACCGCCACCGGAGTCCCGCCGATCGATGCGGAACGTGCCCTAGCGAGCGTGTTCGTCGGGGCGTTGCGAGCCCCTCCACCGGGTTAGTGCGCGGCGGGACCGCGGTCTTGGTCAGCCCATCTCAGCCAATATTCAGGCTTCGTTCACTTTTTCGGCCTGGATTGCGAAGGGCACGCCGACGGAACCCTGCGCGTCGCACGCAAGGCAAAAGCTCGTTCGGGAAGAGCCCTCAGCCTTCGAGTTCGCGTTGCAGCCAGGCCCGGGCCATGCGCCATTCGCGCTGCACGGTGGCCGGGGAAATGCCCATCGCCGAGCCGATCTGCTCGGCGGTCAGACCCACGAAGAAGCGCATTGACACGATGCTGGCCTGACGCGGGTCGATCTGTTCCAGCGCCTCCATGCACTCCAGCAGCGCGGCGTAGTCGATCTGGTGCGCCAGCGCGCCGGAAATCTCCGACAGCTCGATGCGGTCGACCGACTGCGGCCGCTTGGACGCCTGTCGCCGACGGGCGGAATCGACCAGCACCTCGCGCATGGCGCGGGCGGCCACGCCCAGCAGGTGGCCTCGGTTCTCCCACTCCGGAGTGCCACTGCCACCGAACACCTTGAGGTAGGCCTCGTTCACCAGCGCGGTGGCGCTGAGCGTGCGCTCGCTGCTGTTCTGGCGGAGCTGGGCGCCGGCCAGTCGGTGCAGGGCCCCGTACATCTGCCGCAACGCCTCGTCCAGCGCATCCGGATCGCCGGCCTGTGCCGAATGCAGCAGACGGGTGACTTCGGCTTGCTTTTCCAGCGTATTCATCGGTCGATCAATCCGTTCATCGCAAGACAACGCGGGGCTCCACCCCGCACGAAAACCAGTCCGGAGAGGGCTTCCGGTGCCGGGACGCGCAACCAGTTCCCTTGCCATGCAGCAGCGGGCGCAGGCGCTGAAGGGGCGGGGGGCGGTCATGCACGGACGACGTCCGCTGTGATTCTCCGGACCGACCAGTGCGCGAGGCCACGATCACCGCTTCCAGCGGGATCGGCCCGGACTTGCAGAAATCGCCACCGCCGCGATCGCTCACGGATCCCCCCATCTCCAAAAACAGCCGGCCGAGTATACGCCGCGGCCGACATCCCTATCCTGCCCCGGACGGGCCTCCGGTTGTGACGGGCATCGGCACGCAGGGCGTCCCGCTGCGGCTATGCTGGGGGACACCCTTCCCGACCCGGCCGAACCCGGCCCCGCCCGGAGCCCGCATGCACCTGTCCCGCCTCGCCCTGATCGCCACTGCCCTGCTCGCCAGCGGCCCGTTGTTCGCCACCGACGTCACCATGGCCAATGGCACCGTCTCGTTCAGCACCCCGGACAACTGGATCGGGATCATGGAGACCCAGGGCGATCCCGAAGTCCGCGTGTTCCAGGTGCCCGATCCCTCGCCCACCGCGCGCAACACGCTCGCCCGTGTCTCGGTGACGGTCAAGCAGGTCGGCGACATGGGCGGCTTCCAGCAGTACGTCAGCCAGGCCAGCTCGAAGGCGCAAGGCCTGCCGGGTTACCAGGCGATCCGCAGCGTCAGCAACACCGGCGGTCCGGACAACTTCCTCTACACCGCCAACGAAGCCGGCTCAACCATGGCCTACGTGGAGCACTACTGGTACCGCGATGGTCATGCGATCCAGCTGCGTTGCCTGCGTCCGGCGTCCACCCAGGCCGGTGCGGCCTGGCAGGCGGCGTTTGACAAGGGCTGCCAGGGGATTGCCGACCGGCTGGGGAAATAGGCTTCGACGCGGTAACCTTCGGGGCTGTTTTTGCCGGAACCGCGTCATGCCCCCCACCTACGAAGCCGCGTCCGCCTGGGCGCAGGCACAGGATGCCGCCGACCCGCTGGCCGGCTTCCGCGACGAATTCCTGATCCCGCCGCACGAGGGCCGCGAAGGCCACTATTTCTGCGGCAACTCGCTAGGCCTGCAGCCGCGTGCGGTACGGCCGGCGCTCAGCGCCGAGCTCGATTACTGGGGTGAGCTGGCGGTCGAGGGCCACTTCAAGGGCCGCGCGCCCTGGCTGAACTACGAGGACTACCTGCGCGACGACCTCGCCGCCTTGGTCGGCGCCAGGCCGGTCGAAGTGGTCGCGATGAACACGCTGGGCGTGAACCTGCACCTGATGATGGTCAGCTTCTACCGCCCCACCGCCGAGCGCCCGGCGATCCTGATTGAAGCCGGCGCGTTTCCCACCGATCGCTACGCAGTGGAATCGCAGATCCGCTTCCATGGTTTCGATCCGGCCGATGCACTGATCGAGCTGGAGGGCGACGGCCCGCACGGCACGCTGACCATGGACGCCATCGAGCGTGCGCTGACCGAACACGGCCACCGCGTGGCGCTGGTGCTGCTGCCGGGCATCCAGTACCGCACCGGCCAGGCGTTCGACTTCAAGGCGATCACCGCGCTGGCGCATGCGCGCGGCTGCACGGTCGGCTTCGACCTGGCCCACGCGGTGGGCAACCTGCCGCTGGCACTGCACGACAGCGGCATGGATTTCGCCGTGTGGTGTCACTACAAGTACGTCAACTCCGGGCCGGGCGCGGTCGGCGGCGTGTTCGTGCACGAGCGCCACGCCACCGCCGAACTGCCGCGCTTCCACGGCTGGTGGGGCAACCGCCGCGACAACCGGTTCCAGATGGCGCCGAGCTTCGACCCCACTCCGGGCGCGGAGGGCTGGCAGCTGTCCAACCCGCCGATCCTGGCGATGGTGCCGCTGCGCATCTCGCTGGAGATCTTCCGCCGCGCCGGCATGGACCGGCTGCGCGCCAAGTCGCTGCAGCTCACCGGCTACCTGGAGTGGCTGGTGAACACGCAGCTGGCCGACCTGCTGGAGATCATTACCCCGGCCGATCCGACGCAGCGCGGCGCCCAGTTGTCGATCCGCGTGCGCGGCGGGCGCGAGCGCGGCCGCGCGCTGTTCGACTATCTGGTCGATCGCGGCATCATCGGCGACTGGCGCGAGCCCGACGTGATCCGCATCTCGCCGGCGCCGCTGTACAACCGCTTTGCCGACTGCCTCGCCTTCGCCGAGGCCGTGCGGACGTGGAGCGACGCGGGCTGAATCGAAGCAGCGACGTCCGGCCGCAAGGACGTCCCTGCCCGCAGGAATATCGCAGGAACGTGCAGGGATGCAGGCAGGGAGGCGCGCCGTGCCGGTGCCGGTTACCATCGGGAACCGGCACCCCGTCCCCACCACCTTCCGGAGCCATCGATGCGAAACACCTTGATCCACGGTCTGGCGGCGGCCCTGCTGCTGGCCGCGCCGCTGACCTGGGGCCAGTCCGCCGCCGTGCAGGACAACATCCCCAAGCAGGCACTCGACGCCACCGCCGCCCCGACCACCCTGGCCGACCTGTCGAAAGACCAGCCGGTCACCGCGAAGCACGCCATGGTCGTGTCCGCCCAGCACCTGGCGACCGAAGTCGGCGTGGACATCCTCAAGCGCGGCGGTAACGCCGTGGACGCTGCGGTGGCCGTGGGCTACGCGCTGGCGGTGGTGCATCCGTGCTGCGGCAACATCGGCGGTGGCGGCTTCATGCTGATCCACCTAGCGCACGGCAAGGACGTGTTCCTCGACTTCCGCGAGAAGGCCCCACTGAGGGCCGGCCCGACCCTGTTCCAGGACGACAAGGGCAACGTGGTGCCCGGCAAGAGCACCGGCACGTACCTTGGCGTGGGCGTGCCCGGCACCGTGATGGGCATGGACGAGGCGCTGAAGAAGTACGGTCGCCTCTCGCGCCAGCAGGTCATGGCCCCGGCGATCAAGCTGGCGAAGCAGGGCTTCGTGCTGCAGCAGGGTGACGTGAACATCCTCGGCGAGCGCACCAAAGACTTCCAGAAGTATCCGAACGTCGGCGCGATCTTCCTGAAGAACGGCCAGCCCTACCAGGTCGGCGACCACTTGGTGCAGCCGCAGCTGGCGAAGACCCTCGAGGAGATCAGCAAGGACGGCACCAAAGCGTTCTACCACGGCGACATCGCCCGCAAGGTGGTTGCCGCCAGTGAGGCCAACGGTGGCCTGCTGAGCATGAAGGACTTCGCCGACTACACCGTGCACTGGGACACCCCGATCAAGTGCGGCTACCGCGGCTACACCGTAGTGTCCGACCCGCCGCCCAGCTCCGGCGGCGTCACGGTGTGCCAGATCCTCAAGCTGCTCGCCCCCTACCCGCTGAAGGACTGGGGCTACGGCTCGGCCCGTGCGCTGCACTTCACCATCGAGGCCGAGCGCCGCGCCTTTGCCGACCGCAACAACTACCTGGGCGATCCGGCGTTCGTGAAGAACCCGATCGACGTGCTGCTCTCGGACAAGCACATCGACCAGCTACGCTCGACCATCGATCCGGACAAGGCCACGCCGTCGACCCAGGTCAAGGGCAGCCTCGGCGCCACCGAGGGCATGGACACCACCAGCTACGCCGTAGTCGACAAGGACGGCAACGCGGTGTCGGTCACCTACACCATCAACTACCTGTTCGGCGTCGGACAGATTGCCGGCGACACCGGCTTCTTCCTCAACAACGAGATGGATGACTTCACCTCCAAGCCCGGCGTGCCGAACACCTTCGGTCTGGTGCAGGGCAAGGCGAACCAGGTCGAAGGCGGCAAGCGCCCGCTGAGCTCGATGGCACCGACGATCGTGCTGAAGGACGGCAAGCTGTTCATGGTCACCGGCAGCCCCGGCGGCTCCACCATCATCACCACGGTGATGCAGAGCATCACCAACGTGATCGACTACGGCATGAACATGCAGCAGGCGGTGAACGCCCCGCGCATGCACCACCAGTGGTATCCCGACGCGGTCATCGTCGAACCGGGCCTGCTCACCGACGCGGTGAAGAAGGAGCTCGAGGACATGGGCTACAAGTTCAAGGAAGTGCAGTCCTGGGGCGCCGATGAGGCGATCCTGCGCAGTCCGAAGACCGGTCTGCTGGAAGGCGCCAACGATCGGCGGCGGCCGGCGGGGCTGGCGGCGGGTTACTGACCTTCATTGCAGGTGGAATACGGAGGGCGCCCGCTGGGGCGCCCTTCTTTTTTTGGCGGCCGGCCTGACCTCGCCAAACGCCTGCTCTATAACGTGCCCCCCCCCCTTCCGCAAACGGCGAACTCTCCAAGCCGTCATTCCCGCGAAAGCGGGAAGTGCTTTTCAACGGCGGATGCCGGTCATCCATTTTGATCTTGAGGCAAGAGCAAGGTGGATTCCCGCTTTCGCGGGAATGACGGCCGTGGGGGGACCTGAGGATTCCGCTTTCGCGGGAATCACGTCGGGTGGGAGGGGCGGTTACACCGAGTGCCGTGGCGCCGTCATGCCGGCGTGCGCACTCGGCCCCTGTGGAGCGCCCCCTGTGCGCGACCGGGCTGGCCGCCTCGTTTGGTCGCGCACAGGGTACGCTCCTACAAGGGTTTCAGCGACTACGGCTCTCCGCATGTCGCACCTGCCCTTGGCCGCGCACGATGAAGCGCTCGATGGTGAGCGACTCGGCACCCATCGGCCCGTAGGCGTGCAGGCGGGTGGTGGAGATGCCGATCTCTGCGCCCAGGCCCAGCTCGCCGCCATCGGAGAAGCGCGAGGAGGCGTTCACCATGATCACCGCCGAGCGCAGCGCATGGACGAACTTCGCCGCCGTGGCCTCGTTGCGGGTGGCGATCACCTCGGTGTGGTCCGAGCCGTAGCGGCGGATGTGGGCGATCGCTTCGTCCACGCTGTCGACCACGCGCACAGCGAGTATCAGGTCGAGGAACTCGGCGGCGTAGTCGTCCTCGGTGGCTGCCTTCATGTCGCCGGCCAGCGCGCGGCTGGCCTCGTCGCCGCGCAGCTCCACTCCCTTGGCGCGCAGCGCCTCGGCGGCGCGCGACAGGAAATCCGGCGCGATGTCCTTGTGCACCAGCAGCGTCTCCAGCGCATTGCACACGCCGGTGCGGGTGGTCTTGCCGTCCAGCAGCAGGTCCAGCGCCACGTCGGGATCGGCCTCGCGATCCACGTACAGGTGGCACACGCCCTTGTAGTGCTTGATCACCGGCACGCGCGCGTGCTCGGTGACGAAGCGGATCAGACCCTCGCCGCCGCGCGGGATCGCCAGGTCCACGATGTCGTTCAACTGCAGCAGCTCGACCATCGCCTCGCGGCGCAGGTCGTCCATGATGGTGAGCACCTCGCGCGGCACGCCGTGCTTGTCCATCGCCTCGTGCAGGGCGGCGGCGATGGCGAGGTTGGAATGCAGCGCCTCGGAGCCGCCGCGCAGGATCACCGCGTTGCCCGCCTTCATGCACAGCGCGGCGGCGTCGGCGGTGACGTTGGGGCGCGCCTCGTAGATCATCGCTACCACGCCCAGCGGAATGCGCACGCGCTCGATGGCCAGGCCGTTCGGACGGCTCTCGCACCGGGTAACCTGCCCAACCACGTCCGGCAGGTCGGCCACTTCGCGCACGGCGTTGGCGATGGCCGCGACGCGCGTCGCATCCAGCTTCAGACGGTCCAGCATGGCGCCCTGCACGCCCTTGTCGGCGGCACCGGCCATGTCCTTGGCGTTGGCGGCCAGGATGGCCTCGGCGTGCGCATCCACCGCTGCGGCCATGTCGCGCAGCAGGGCGCGGCGGGCCTCGGCATCCAGCATGGCGATCGCGGGAGCCGCGTCGCGGCAGGCCAGGGCTCGGGTTCGGATATCGCTCATGCTCAAAGGTCTCCTGTGGTCAGGTCCAGCTCGCGCACCAGGGCAAGGTCGTCGCGGTGGACGACGTTCTCGCCAAAGCTGTAGCCAAGCCGGGGCTTGATCTCGCGCGTGTGGCAGCGCGCGATGCGGTTGATTTCGGCGGCGTTGTATTGGCTGATGCCGCGGGCGAAGGACTGCAGCGCCCCGTGCTCGCCGGGGCCGACGATCTCCACCATGTCACCGCGCTGGAACTGGCCCTCGGCGGCGAGGATGCCCTTGGGCAGCAGCGAGGCGCCCTCCTCGTTCAGCGCGCGCATCGCGCCGGCATCCACCTCGATGTGGCCGGGCACCGCGGGCACGTGACGCAGCCAGTACTTGCGCGCCTGCAGACGGGTGGCTTTGGTGCGCAGCAACGTGCCGTGCAGCAGATCGCGCGAGAGCAGGCTCACTACCTCGCTGTCGCGGCCGTTGAACAGAATCGTTTCGATGCCTGCGGCGCCGGCCTTCTGCGCCGCTTCCAGCTTGGTGCGCATGCCGCCGGTGCCCACCGAGCTGCCCGCCGCACCGGCCATCGCCATGATCTCCGGAGTGAGCTCGGGCACTTCATTGACCGGCTCGGCCTCCGGGTTGCTGCGCGGGTCGGCGGTGTACAGGCCATCGATGTCGGTGGCGATCAGCAGCATGTCCGCATCGACCAGCGCGGCGATGATCGCCGCGAGGTTGTCGTTGTCGCCTAGCGTGAGTTCGTCCACCGCCACGGTGTCGTTCTCGTTCACCACCGGCATCACGCGATGGCGGAGCAATTCGCTCAGCGTGGCACGCGCGTTGAGGTAGCGGCGGCGGTTGCGCAGATCGTCGTGGGTGAGCAGCACCTGCGCCAGCGGAATATCGAGCAGGCGCTGCCACAGTCCGACGGTCTGCGTCTGGCCCAGCGCCGCCATCGCCTGGCGCGCGGCGCTGCTGGTGTCTTCGTGCGAATGATCCTTCAGCAGCAAGCGTCCCGCGGCCACCGCGCCGGACGAGACCAGCACGATCTCGCGCCCACTGGCGTGACACGCGGTGATGAACTGCGCCAGGCCCAGCGCATAACGGGTGCTCAGCCCGCCGCCATCGGCGGCGATCAGGCTGCTGCCCACCTTGAGCACGGCGCGGCGCCACGGCGGCACGGTCTGCTGGCGAAAGGCCCTGAGTTGCGTCATCTCCCCGGTTTCCTCGACTGCGACAACTGTTAGAGGGTCTGGGCAGACCATGTGATTTCAACCCCCGATGCGCCTATCGACCATGCGCGCCATGTCGTGAACAGCCATTTGGACGTCCAAACGCCTACACCGCAGTCAACGCGAGATCGTCGCGATGGACGACGGCCGGCCCGTAGCTGTAGCCCAGTACGCCGTCGATATCCCGGCTGTGGCGACCGGCCATTCGCCGCACATCGACTGCACCGTACTGGGTGAGGCCGCGCGCGACCATGCGCCCGGAAGGATCGATGACGTCCACCAGGTCGCCGCGATGAAACTCGCCCACCACGTCCACCACGCCACCGGGCAGCAGCGATGCGCCGCCCCCCGCCAGCGCGCTCGCTGCGCCCGCATCGACGCGGATCGCCGCCGCACTTGCGGGCGCATGCAGCAGCCAGTACTTGCGTGCCTGCATGCGGCTCTGTGCCGGCATGAACAGCGTGCCGCGCAGCCGGCCTTCGCCCAGCGCCTGCACCGTGGCCGCATCGCGCCCGTTGAACAGCGCCGTGGCGATACCGGCCGCGGCCGCCTTCTGCGCCGCTTGCAGCTTGGTCCGCATGCCGCCGGTGCCGACCGCACTGCCGCTACCGCCGGCCATCGCCAGCACCTGGGGCGTGATCTCGGCCACGTGCGGTATCGCCGCCGCGGTGGAATCGCGGCGCGGATCAGCGTTGTACAGCGCGTCGATATCCGAGGCGATCAACAGCAGGTCGGCATCGACCAGCGCCGCGACGATGGCAGCGAGGTTGTCGTTGTCGCCGAGCTTGAGCTCGTCCACCGCCACCGTGTCGTTCTCATTGACCACCGGCAGCACCTCGATCGCCAGCAACTGGCGCAACGTGGCGCGGGCGTTGAGGTAGCGACGACGGTTGCGCAGGTCGTCGTGGGTGAGCAGCACCTGCGCCACCGCACGGCTCGACAGCGACTGCCACAGCGCGATCATCGGCGCCTGGCCGAGCGCGGCCAGCGCCTGGCGTTCGGCGAGATCGGCAACGGGCAATGCACGTGCGCGCAGCAGGGCGCGGCCGGCGGCCACCGCGCCGGAAGACACCAGCACCAGCTCCCGGCCTTGCGCCTGGCTGTGGGCGATGAAGGCCGCGAGCGTCTGCGCATACGTGGGGGTCAGGCCGCCACCATCGGCGGCCAGCAGATTGCTGCCGACCTTGAGCACCGCCCGCCGCCACGCAGGCAGCGGCTGGAAGGCGAGCTCAGCCATCGACCGCCTCGCGATCGCCGTGGCTGCGTGGCGAGGAGATCACCAGGAAGCGCACGTCCTCGCCGGAGTCGTTGCGCATCTGGTGCGCCGCACCGGGCGGCACGTGCAGGCCCTGCCCCGCCTCGAGGCGGTGCGCAACGCCCCCCAGCTCCAGCACGGCGGTGCCGCCCAGCACGTAGAAAAACTGCCGCGAGCGCGCATGACGGTGGCGCACCTCGGCAGTACCGGGCGGCATGCGTTCCTCGATGACGCTGAGATCATCGCCGGCCAGCAGATGCCAGCCGTCGCACTGCTGGCCCCAGACATAGTGTGCTGCGTTGGCGGTGGTGACGGCGGACATGGTGCGTTACCTCACTGGCCCAGCGCGGCAAGCCGCGCGCGCAGTTCATCCAGCTTCAGCTGATCGCCGGCGCCGGGCGAGGTGCGCGCCGCCAGGCTGCCTTCCGGCGTGCGGCCCTCACCTGCAGACGCCGCGGTCTCAGCGGCGGCGCGGTAGGCATCGCGGAACGGCACGCCGGCCGCCGCCTGCTCGATCGCCACGTCGGTGGCATACATCGCCGGCTCGATCGACGCGCGCATGGTTGCCTCGTTCCAGGCCATCTGCGCCAGCAGGTCCGGCACCAGCTCCAGCGCCATCAGACCGTGACGCACGCCGTGGAAGATCGAGCCCTTGGAGAACTGCAGATCGCGCTGGTAGCCGGACGGCAGCGAGAGCAACTGCTCGATCTCGGTGCGCGCCGCCGCCACGGAGGCGTAGCTGGCGCGCAGCAGTTCCACCACATCCGGGTTGCGCTTGTTCGGCATGATCGAGCTGCCTGTGGTGTACTGCGCCGGCAGCTGCACGAAGCCGAATTCGGCGGTGGTGAACAGCGACAGATCCCAGGCCAGCCGGCGCACGTCGAGCATCGCCGCACCGATCGCCTCCAGCACCGCCATCTCGTACTTGCCGCGCGACAGCTGCGCGTAGATCGGGCTGACCTGCATGCGGGCGAACCCCAGCGCCTGCGTGGTGTGCGCGCGGTCCAGCGGCAGGTTGACGCCGTAGCCGGCGGCGGTGCCCAGCGGGTTGGCGTCGATCAGCGTGTGGGTCTGCCGGGCGCGCAGCGCGTTGTCGATGAAGCCCTCGGCGAAACCGGCGAACCACATCGCGGTGGACGAGACCACGGCACGCTGCAGGTGGGTGTAGCCCGGCATCGGCAGGGCCGGCTGCGCGGCGCGCTCCAGGCAGACTTCGGCCACGGCGCGGCAGTGCGCTTCCAGTTCGGCCAGCTTGTCCTTCAACCACAGCCGCGTGGCAACCAGGATCTGGTCGTTGCGACTGCGCCCGGTGTGCACGCGGCGACCGGCATCGCCCAGCCGCTCGGTGAGCCGCGCCTCGATGGCGGAATGGCAGTCCTCGAAACGCTCGTCCAGCACGAAGGCGCCGGAGCGGAAATCCTCGGCCAGCGCGTCCAGCTCGCGCTTGAGCGCGGCGGCCTCGTCAACGCTGACCAAGCCGATGTGCTGCAGGCCTTCGACGTGCGCCTTGCTGGCGGTGATGTCATGCAGGAAGAACTCGCGATCGAGGATCACGTCGTCACCGGCGAGGAACCGCATGATGCGCGGATCGATCTGGATGCCGGATTTCTGCCAGAGGGGTTGGGTCATCGCTGATGTCCTGGATCTCGTGTAGGAGCCCGCTCGCGGGCGATGCCTTTGGCTTTGATGCGGCACCAGAGCGAAAGCATCGCCCGCGAGCGGGCTCCTACGCCGTCATGGAGTGGTCGGGATGGCGGTGAGCTCGTCTACACCGATCGCCCGGTTGATGTTCTGCAGCGCCTGGGTGGCCGCGCCCTTGAGCAGGTTGTCCAGCGTGGCCACCACCACCACGCGCTTGCCGTCGGCCGAAAGCGTGAAGCCGCCGATGTCGACGTGATGCCGGCCGGCCACCGCGCTCACCCACGGCGCCTCGTCCACCACGTGCACCAATGGTTCGGCGTCGTAGGCGTGGTGGAAGCGCTGCATCACTTCCTCACGCGTCATCTTGCGTGCGAGGTAGAGGTTGGTGGTGACGGTGAGGCCGCGGAAGTGCGGCGCCACATGCGGCATGAACTCCACCGGTACGCCGAGGTGGCGGCTGGCTTCCTTCTCGTGGGTGTGGCCGGTGAGCGAGTACGGCATCAGGTTGTCGCGCAGCTTCTCGGGATCGTTCTTGTCCGAGGGCGTGGTGCCGGCGCCGGAATAGCCGGACACGCCGAAGCACACCGGCGGCGCGGCCAGCAGGTCTTTCAGCGGCGCGATCGAGAGCTGGATCGCGGTGGCGTAGCAGCCGGGGTTGCTGATCTTCTTCTCGCCGCGCCATTTCTCGCGGGTGAGCTCCGGCAGGCCGTAGTACCACGTGCTGTCGAAGCGGTAGTCGGCTGACAGGTCGAGGATCAGCGTGTCAGGCTTCGCCTTGTCGATCGCCTCGACATAGGGCGCCGCCTTGCTGTTGGGCAGGGCCAGCACCACCACGTCCGCGCCTTGCGCGGCGACGGCGTCGGCATCGAGGCTGGCGTAGCGCAGCTCGCCGGCGTAGCCCGCCACGTGGTCGGCCACGCGCTGGCCGTCCAGCTCGCGCGAGGAAACGAACACCAGCTCAAGCGCCGGGTGCGCGGCGACCAGGCGGATCAGCTCCGCGCCGGTGTGGCCGCGGGCGCCGACGATGCCGAGGGTTTTGTGTGCAGAAGTCATGTCGTGGCTCGTGGGGTCAGTCGACCAGCGTGGGCTGGCGGGTGGCGCAGTGCGCGACGCAGCGTTCGATGGTGTCGAACCCGTCCAGCCCGTACCAGAACACCTTCCAGCGCACCTGCTTGAGGCAACCGTCGGACTCGGCGTAGTAGAACGGGTTGACCGGATTGCCATGCCGCGAGCGCCAGAACAGCTGCGGATGCTGCTCGCGCATCACCTGCCATACCGCGCGGCCCAGGCCTTCGCCCTGCGCCTCGTCGAGCACGGCGAACTTGTCGAGATACGGCAGGCCTTCGTCCATGGTGAGGATCATCGCGGCACGGTAGTTCTCGCTCACGTAGACGCGGTACGGCGTGGTGCGCTCGAAATAATCCGGCACCACCTTGCGGCCGAAGCTGGACTCGATCAGTTCACGCAGCCGCGCCTGGTCCAAGCCGTCCCAGCTGTCGAAGGTCAGCACCTTCTCGCCGCGGCGAACCAGCGTGCCCGAGCCCTTGTGGGTGAACAGCTCCTTGGCCAGCTCCGACGGCCGGGTGATCGACACCGAGGACGACAGCGGCAGCTTGTCCAGCAGGTCGGCGATCTGCTCGATCTTCACCCGCATGCCGCCGTTGATCCACGGCTGCGCCATCAGGTGGTCGAACTCGGTGGACAGATTGATCGAGTCGATCAGCTTGCCCTGGTCGTCCAGCAGGCCGCCGGTGCCGGTGAGGAACACGATCTTGTACGGCTGCAGCACGCGCACCAGCTCGTTGGCGGCGAAATCGGCGTTGATGTTGAGGAACTGGCCTTCGTCCGTCTCGCCGAGGCTGGCGATCACCGGGATCGAGCCCGCGCGCAGGCTGGCCTCGATCGGCGCCAGGTTGATGCTGTCGACCTTGCCGACCATGCCGTAGGTGTCGCGGTCCAGGAAGCTGGCCATGAACACGCCCGAGGGCACCGAGGTGGCGCGCGTGTCCATCGACTGCAGCGCCTCGACCAGCTTGAGGTTCTGTTGCTGGAACACGCGGCGCACGATGCCCAGCGCCTTCGGGCTGGTGACGCGCAGGCCGTTCACCGTCTGCTTCTCGATGCCGGCGGCGGCGAGCTCCTCGTCCAGCTGCGGGCCGGCGCCGTGCAGCACGATCGGCGTGAGGCCGACCTGCTGCAGGAAGGTCAGCGAGGAGGTGAGATCGTTGAGCTCGTCGCGCAGCACCGCGCCGCCCACCTTCACCACCGCGAAACGGCTGGCGTCGAGCTGGGAGAAGCGCTTGAGGTACTGCTGGATCTCCTTCGCGCTGCCCATGGCCGAGAGCAGGCGAACGATAGTCTTGCGGGTGTGGGAACCGGTGGTCATGGTTTCAGTCGTTGGTGTGCTGGAAATCGCCGCGCGTCACGCGTTGCCGCGGGCGACGAGGCGATGGAGGGTGTCGGCGTAATGCTGCAGCTGGTCGAGCGCCACCCATTCGTCGGCAGTGTGCGCCTGGGCGATGTCGCCGGGGCCGTAGACGAAGGCGGTGTAGCCGGCGGCGGAGAACAGCGCCGCCTCGGTCCAGAAGTCCACGGCGTTGCCGATCGGGAGTTCCAGTTCGTCGGCCAGGTCGCGTGCGGCCAGCCGGCGCGCCTCGGCGGTGGCGGTGTCGCCGGCCGGCAACGAGTCGCCGCGGAAGGTCTCGGTGAACTCGGCCGGCACCGGCTCGACCAGGGTACGCAAGTTCTCCAGCATGCGCTCCGGATCCATCGTCGGCAGCGGCCGGAAGCCGAACCGCACCTCGGTGGTCGGCGCGATCATGTTGGCCTTGATGCCGCCCTCGATGCGGCCGATGTTGAAGCGCAGGCCGGTCAGCCCGCCGAAGCGTTCGTGCGACTGCGCCGCGGCGAAATCCAGCGCTGCATCGCCCCAGCGCACCGCCTGGTGCAGCGCGCTGTCGCTGGGCTTCTGCTCGCCCGAGGCGTGGCCGGCATGGCCGGCAAAGCGCATCAGCACCGAGTGGATGCCGCGATGGGCGAGCACGGCTTCACCCTTGGTGGGCTCAGCCACAATCACCGCGTCGTAGGCATAGCCCCTCTCCCCCCGGGAGAGGGGTTGGGGTGAGGGTTCGGTGTCACCGGTGATGCCCGCTTCGCCCGAACCCTCACCCCGACCCTCTCCCGGCGGGAGAGGGGGAAAAGCCTTGAGGAAGCCCGCGATGCAGCGCGCATCGTTGGCCTCCTCGTCGGTCGAGAACAGCATAGCCATCGGGCCGTCGGTGACGTTCGCCACGGCAAGCAGCGCCGCCGCGGCGCCCTTGATGTCGCAGGCGCCCAGGCCGATGGCACGATCGGCGGTGACGCGCAGCACGTGCGGGTCGGCGCTCCAGTGCGGCGAATCGGGCACCGTGTCCAGGTGCACGTTGAACAGCCGCTTGGGCGCACCACGCACGGCATGCAGCGTGACCGCACCAGCACCGTAGTCGGTCACCGTCACGTCGAATCCCGGCAGCTGCGCGCGCAGGTAGTCGAAAATGCCGCCGGTACCGATCTCCCGCGGCGGATTGCGCGTGTCGAAACCGACCAGCGCCTTGAGGTGTTCCAGGGTGGATTGCAGAAGAGGTGTCATGGCCTGCCTGGCTGTCGGGTATAGATGTCCGGGTCGAGCTTTTCCATCAGGTTCTGCGGCCGGCTCGGTGCAGTGAACCCGAATCCGGCATACAGCGTGTGCGCATCGCTGGTGGCCAGGCTGAAGCGCCGCAGGCCCTGCAGCTGCGGGTGCCCCATCACCGCCGCCATCAGCGCCTTGGCATAGCCGCGTCCGCGGTGCTCCGGCAGCACGAAGACGTCCGCCAGGTAACCGAAGGTGGCCCCGTCGGTGACCACCCGCGCGAAGGCCACCTGGCGTCCATCGACGTAACCGCCAAAGCACAGCGAGCCGGCGATGGCCTGTTCCACCGTGGCGCGCGGGATGCCCCGGCTCCAGTAGGCCTCGTCGGCGAGGAACCGATGGATCAGTTCCACGTCCAGCTCGTCCCGGTCGGTGCTGATGCGCAGCACGGCGTTCGTCGCGATCGTCATGGCTGCCCGGCGAAGTAGAACCACGCGGCGCGGATCAGGCCGTCGTCGGCCACCTCGAACGCTGCCATGCTCTCCAGCGGCTGATCGCCGAGACCATGGATGCGCTCGTGGTCGAACACGCGCCGCCCGACCACCGTGCGCCCCAGCAACTCGGCGCGCAGCGCCGGGTTGTTGAAACGATGCTCGGCATAGAACGCCGCCAGCGCCGCCTTGCCGACCAGGGTCGGCGTCTCGGCGGGCATGCGGTAGCTGCGGAAGTCCTCGGCGAAGCAGGCGAGGAAAGCCGGCAGGTCATGCCGGTTGTAGGCCTCGAACTGCGCGGCGACAGGGGTCAAGGGATCGGTCATGAGCGGCTCAGCGGTTAATCTCGGCCCACAGCGTCGAGCTCATGCCGAACAGCTTGATGAAGCCTTCGGCCTCTTCCACGCCCCAGTCGGCGGACTGTGCGTAGGTGGCGCCCTTGGCGTTGAGGATGTGCGGCGAGCGGATCTCCACCGCAGTCACCATGGCACCGGTGGTCTGCAGCACCACTTCACCGTTGACCTGCGACTGGCTCGAGGCGAGGAAGGCTTCCAGGTCGGTCTTCACCGGATCGTGGAAGAAGCCCTCGTAGACCACCTCGACCCACTTGCGCGCCACCTCGGGCTTGAAGCGGTTCTGCTGCTTGGTCAGCACGGCCTCTTCCAGCGCGCGGTGCGCGGCGAGCAGCGAGACCAGGCCCGGCGCTTCGTACACGATGCGGCCCTTCAGGCCGATGGTGGTGTCGCCGGTGTACATGCCGCGGCCCACGCCGTACGGCGCGAACAGCGCATTGAGCTTCGCCAGGATCTGCGCACCCGGCAGCTTCTCGCCGTTGAGCGACACCGCCTCGCCCTTTTCGAAGCCGAGCGTGACCTGCAGTTTTTCGGACGGCCATTCGGCGCGCGGCTTGCACCAGCCGCGGGCACCCTCGCCCGGCGCCTTCCAGTGGTCGATCTCGCCGCCGGACAAGGTCACGCCCAGCAGGTTCTCATTGATGGTGTAGCTCTTCTGCTTGGCGCGCACCTCGAAGCCGCGCTCTTCCAGGTAGGCCTGCTCGTAGGCGCGGGTCTGGGTGTGCTCCTTCTGGATCTCGCGGATCGGCGCGACGATCTGGTAGTCGCCCAGCGCCTTCACCGCCAGGTCGAAGCGCACCTGGTCGTTGCCCATGCCGGTGCAGCCATGGGCGATCGCCCTGGTGCCCAGTTCCTTGGCGCGCGCGATGGCCGCATCGACGATCAGATAGCGGTCGGAGACCAGCAGCGGGTACTGGCCCTGGTAGCCCTCGCCGGCCCACACGAAGGGCTTTACGAAGCCGTTCCAGATCACCGGGCCGCCGTCCACGGTGACGTGGCTGGCGACGCCGAGCTCTTTCGCGCGCGCCTCGATGTAGGCACGCTCCTCGGCATCCACGCCGCCGGTGTCGGCGAACACCGTATGCACGGCCCAGCCGCGCTCGATCAGGTACGGGACGCAGAAGCTGGTGTCGAGGCCGCCGGAGAAGGCGAGGACGATGTCTTTGCTCATGGCTTGCAGATCCTGGAAGGAAAAGGTTTAGACGGAAGCGACGACGATGCGCGGCTCGCAGCGCACCGGAAAATTCACGGAGTTGGCGATGAAGCAGGCGTGGTGGGCCGCCTCGTGCGCGGCCTCGGCTCTGGCTGGGTCGCTGGTGGCAGTGATGGTGACGACGGGACGCAGCACCACTTCGGTGAAGTGTCCGCCGTTGCCCTCGGTGACCATCGTGCCCTCGGCGGCGTCGCGGTAGTCGGTGACGACCACGCCGGCGACGGTCGCCATGTGCAGGTAGGACAACATATGGCAGGTGGACAGCGCGGCCACCAGCATGTCCTCCGGGTTGTGCCGGGTGGCGTCGCCGCGAAAAGTGGGATCCGACGAGCCGGCGAGCTCCGGCTTGCCGGGCACGCGGATCACGTGGTTGCGGCTGTAGTTGCGGTAGCCGTCGGTGCCGGTGCCGCGGTTGCCGGTCCAGACCACGTCGACGCGATAGCGGTGCGGGCGGTTCATGCGCGGCCTTCCTCCTGTTTTTGCATCAGTGCGGCGAGTGCCAGGTCGTCGCCCTGCCCGCGTCGGGTCAGGCCGCCGATCACGCCGGCGCGGTTGGCGTCCGGATGGTTCTGGCTGAGCTTGAACTTGCCCTCGATGCGCTCGATGGCGATCTCGATGCCGACGATGGCGCCGAGCAGCTTCTGCACGTGATCGGCCGGGGCATCGGCGACCTTCCACGGCGAAGGTTCGCTGACCTCATGACGATCGGTCAGCGCATCGAGCAGGTCGCGCAGCCAGTCGGTGTCGTGGACGATGCGCAGGCGCCCGTGCACGTGCGCCACGGCGTAGTTCCACGTAGGCACCTCGCGGCCGCCGTTGGCGTGCTTGCTCGGGTACCAGTTCGGGCTCACGTAGCCCTGCGGACCGTGGAAGATCGCCAGCACCGCGGCGCCATCCATCGCGGCCAGTTCGTTGCCGCCGGCGACGTGACCGCGCAGCACATCGCCCTGCCGCACGAACGGAAGGTGGTTCACCGCCATGCCAGCGGCTGCGTTCGCCACCAGCGTGGCGAACGGATGCGCATCGATCAGCCCGTAAAGGGCGTGCTCGCGCGTCTCGACGAAATGCCTGGGCTGATACATGCCGGCGCGACTCAGCCTTGCCCGATCAGCGAGGCCATCACCGCCTTCTGCACGTGCAGGCGGTTCTCGGCCTCGTCGATGGCGATGCAGTACGGCGCATCCATCACCGCGTCGGTGGCCTTGACGTTGCGGCGCAGCGGCAGGCAGTGGCTGAACAGGCCATGGTCGGTCAGCGCCATCTTCGCCTCGTCGACGATGAAGTGCTTGTTGGCCTCGCGGATCGGCTTCTCCTGCTCCCAGCGGCCGAAGTACGGCAGCGCGCCCCAGCTCTTGGCATAGACCACGTGGGCGCCCGAGTAGGCCTCCTCGATGTCGTGGCTGACCTTCAGCGAGCCGCCGTTGGCCTGCGCGTTCTCGAAGCCGGCCTGCATGTAGCGCTCGTCCAGCACATAGTCGGGCGTGGGGCACAGCAGGGTCACGTCCATGCCCATCTTGGTGGCGATCAGCAGCGCCGAGTTGGCCACCGCCGTGTTCAGCGGCTTGGGGTGATAGGTCCAGGTCAGCACGTACTTCTTGTTCTGCAAGCTGCCCAGGTGCTCCTTCATCGCCAGCGCGTGGGCCAGCTCCTGGCAGGGATGAGTGATCGTCTCCATGTTGATCACCGGCACCGTGGCGTACTGGGCGAAGGCCTTGATGACCGTGTCCTGGCGGTCCACCTGCCAGTCCTGGAACTTCGGAAAGGCGCGCACCGCGATCAGGTCCACGTAACGGCTCAGCACGCGCGCCACCTCGGCGATGTGCTCCTCGGTGTCGCCGTCCATCACGCTGCCGACCTCGAACTCGATCGGCCACGCGTCCTTGCCCGGCGCCAGCACGATGGCGTGGCCACCGAGGTGAAACGCACCCAGCTCGAAGCTGGTGCGGGTGCGCATCGAGGGATTGAAGAACAGCAGCGCCACCGACTTGCCGGCCAGCTGCTGGCTGCGCGGCGAACGCTTGAACGCGGCGGCGTGTTCCAGCAGCGCGTCGATCTCGGCGCGGCTGTAGTCCTGGGTGGTGAGGAAATGCCGAAGGGTCATGGTGGAATCGCTCTTGATGAATAGTCCGACCAAGGATGGCCGGTCTCGCCGTTCGCGGACGGATCCGCGTGAAGTAAACCGAAAACGAAAAAACCCGGCACGAGGGCCGGGTTTTTCAGTCGTTGCACTTGGAACAGCAGCGCGCGACAGCCTACCCGGCCGAATGTCGGACCAGCGGTCGGCGCGCACGCGACGTCATGCCAGCAGCCATGCGAGCGCTGGTAAGAACGTTGGCGGTATAGACGGCTGTAGACATGGACGGCTCGGGCGGGTGAAGCATCATCATGGCGGCAATTTCGCTGCCGTGCAACAAAAAGATGGAGCCCGGGAGACGCCGGCGTCGGAAACGCGACCGCCGCCCTCGGGCGGCGGCCGGGGGGAGACGCTTCGGACCGGGCTCAGTCGGCCGGCTCGACGCTGACGCGCACCCGCAGGCGCTCGCCGGGGTCGTAGCTCAGGCGCGATACGTAGACCTCGCCGCGATAGCGGTATTCCACGTCATAGCTGGTGATGCGGCGCTGTTCGCTGACCTGGCTGACCTCGCGACAACGGGTCTCCGTGGTCTGGTATTCCGAACCGCTGCCTGCCGCCCGGTGGCCGATGGCGCCGCCAGCCACGGCGCCGGCCACGGTCGCCGCCTTGCGGCCATCGCCCTTGCCGATGGTGTTGCCGAGCACGCCACCCACGATGGCACCGAGCACGGTGCCTGCGGTGGTGTTGCCGCCCTCGCGGCGGACCACCGGCTGGTCGTAGCACTGCTGCTGCGGCGCCTCGGTGCGCACGACCGAGTAGTTGGGGTCCACGCGCAGCACGTCCGCCCAGCCGTAATGCGTGTTGTCGTCGCCCCCCTGCGGCGGCGGCCCGTAGCGATCCTGGGCATGCGCGGCACCGAACATCAGGGTCAGTGCCAGGGCGGGGAGCAACATCTTGTTCATACGAACTCCGGAGGGAGAGGTTCTCTGGGCCCAGTGACAGGCCGTTGCATTCGAACAAATTCACACTGAATCGACGCTTAGAACCCCGGCCCGCGCCCGGCCCGGCTTAGCGCTTGTTAAGATGCCCGGCCGATCACCGTCCGGCGACCCTGCCGGACGCCCGCCCCGTGGATGCACCGCCGATGCCGATTTCGCTCTACAACAGCCTGAGCCGCCAGGTCGAACCGTTCGCGCCGCTCGATCCCGAGCGGGTGACGATGTACCTTTGCGGCCCGACCGTGTACAGCTACGTGCACATCGGCAACGCCCGCGGCCCGGTGGTGTTCGACGTGCTGGTACGGCTGCTGCGCCGGCATTACCCGAACGTGGTGTACGCCCGCAACATCACCGACGTGGACGACAAGATCAACGCCGCCGCGCTTGAGCAGGGCGTGCCGATCAGCGCGATCACCGACCGCTTCGCCGCCGCCTACCGTGAGGACATGGCCACCCTCGGCATCGCCCCGCCGGACATCGAGCCGTACGCCACCGCACATATCGGCGAGATCGTCGCGATGATCCAGACGCTGATCGCCAGCGGCCACGCCTACGAGGCCGAGGGCCACGTGCTGTTCGATGTCGCCTCCTATGCCGCCTATGGCGCGCTGTCCGGCCGCGATACCGAGGAGATGATCGCCGGCGCCCGCGTCGAAGTGGCTCCGTACAAGAAGAACCCGGTCGACTTCGTGCTGTGGAAGCCGTCAACGCCGGAGCTGCCGGGCTGGGACAGCCCCTGGGGCCGCGGCCGCCCGGGCTGGCACATCGAGTGCTCGGCGATGAGCGCGGCCCACCTGGGCGAGACCATCGACATCCACGCCGGCGGCGTCGACCTGCAGTTCCCGCACCACGAGAACGAGATCGCCCAGTCCACCTGCGCCCACGGCGGCAAGGTCTTCGCCCGCTGGTGGCTGCACAACGGCATGCTCACCTTCGGCGGCCGCAAGATGTCCAAGTCGCTGGGCAACGTGCTGCACGTTCACCAGCTGCTGCAGCAGCACCCGCCGGAAGCGCTGCGCCTGCTGCTGATGCGCGGCCACTACCGCCAGCCGCTGGACTGGTCCGACCAGGCAATCGCCCAGGCGGTCAGCACGCTGGACGGCTGGTATCGCGTGCTGCGCGATCTCGGCGATGTGGCCGTGGAAGGCGACCTGCCCGTGCCCTCTACCGTCGAGGCTGCGCTATGCGACGACCTCAACACGCCGCAGGCGCTGGCCGAGCTCGCCACGCTGGCCGACGCCGCCCGCCAGACGGGCACGCCGGAGGCCAAGGCCGCCCTGCTCGGCGGTGGCGCCCTGCTCGGCCTGTTGCAGCAGGATCCTGAAGCCTGGTTCCGCCATGGCACCGATACGGTCGATGCCGGCCGGGTCGAGGCCTTGCTGGAAGAACGCCGTGCCGCCCGCGCCGCCAGGGACTTCGCCCGTGCCGATGCGATCCGCGCCGAACTGACCGCGATGGGCGTGGTGATCGAGGACGGCGCCCAGGGCACGCGTTGGAGCGTCGCCAAGACGTGATTCATGTAGGAGCGCACCCTGTGCGCGATGGCTTTTCTTCACGCCGCGAAAGAGCATTCGTGCACAGGGTGCGCTCCTACGGCGGTGGGTCGCTTCGCGCCGGCGTGGGGGCGATAATGGCGGGATGACAGAAACGACCGCCACCGCTCACGACGCCCAGCAGCAGATCGCCGAGGAATTCGGCTTCTTCAGCGACTGGACCGAGCGTTACCAGTACCTGATCGACCTCGGCAAACAGCTGCCGGCGTTCCCCGAGGCATCCAAGACCGACGACTGGCGCGTGCATGGCTGCCAGTCGATGGTCTGGCTGGTGCCGAGCGGCGATGCGGCGAAAATGCACTTCGACGCAGCTAGCGATTCGGCGATCGTCTCCGGCCTGCTCGCATTGCTGCTGCGGGTGTATTCGGACCGCTCCGCGGCGGACATCGTGGCCACCGAACCGGAGTTCATCCAGGCAATCGGCCTGGCCAAGCACCTGTCGCCCACGCGCTCCAACGGCCTGGCCGCCACGCTCGCCAAGATCAAGAGCTACGCCGCAGCCGCACTGGGCTGCCCCACCCTGTAGGAGCCCGCTCGCGGGCGATGCCTTTTGCTCTGGATCGCCACCAAAGCCAGAAGCATCGCCCGCGAGCGGGCTCCTACAGCCTGGCGAGGACGGTTTCGGACACGGGCCGGTCAGTCTCCCGGCGTTCCGAGTAACGGTCGACCAATTGAGCCGCATGGGGCCGAAGCAGCACGGTGAAGCGCACCAGCTCCTCCATCACGTCGACGATGCGGTCGTAGTAGGCCGACGGCTTCATCCGCCCGGCCTCGTCGAACTCCTGCCAGGCCTTGGCCACGCTGGACTGGTTGGGGATGGTGAACATGCGCATCCAGCGCCCGAGCAGGCGCAGCGTGTTGACCGCGTTGAACGACTGCGAGCCACCGGACACCTGCATCACCGCCAGCGTGCGGCCCTGGGTCGGACGTATCGCGCCGATCGACAACGGCAGGTGGTCGATCTGCGCCTTCATCACGCCGGTGATCTGGCCATGCCGCTCGGGACTGCACCACACCTGCCCTTCGGACCACAGCGAGAGCTCGCGCAGTTCGCACACGGCCGGGTGGTCGTCGGCGCCGGGCTGGTCGGGCCACGGCAGGTCGGAGGGATCGAAGATGCGCGTTTCGGCACCGAAGAACCGCAGCAGCCGCGCCGCCTCTTCCACCGCCAGGCGCGAATACGATCGCTCGCGCAGCGAGCCGTACAGCAGCAGGATGCGCGGCGGCGGCTGGTCCGCGCCCAGCCCCAGCGCGGGGCGACGATGCGCGAATTCCGGATGCAGCGCGGGCAGCAGATCGGGATCGGTCAAGCTGCGCAGCCGGCTCACGCTTGCGTCTCCGCCGTCACCGGAAAACGTGACTGCATCGCCCGCGCCGCGTGGACCAGCGCCAGCAGCACCGGCACCTCCACCAGCGGACCGATCACCGCGGCAAACGCCACCTTCGACGCCAGCCCGAACGCGGCGATCGCTACTGCGATAGCCAGCTCGAAGTTGTTGCCGGCGGCGGTGAACGCTACCGCCGTGGTGCGCGGGTAGTTGGCACCGACGAAGCGGGCCATCGCAAAGCTCACCGCGAACATCACCACGAAGTACACCACCAGCGGCAGCGCCACGCGCAGCACGTCCAGCGGCAGGGCGAGCAGCTCGCCGCCCTTGAGGCTGAACATCGCCACGATGGTGAACAGCAGCGCCACCAGCGTGATCGGCCCGATCCGCGGCAGGAAGCGCCCGGCGTACCATGCCTCCCCCTTGGCGCGGATCAGCACGCGCCGGCCCAGCCAGCCCGCGGCGAACGGGATGCCGAGATACACCAGCACCGCGCCGGCGATGGTGGAAAACGCCACCGGCACGACCTGCCCCGCGAGCCCGAACACCGGCGGCAGCACGCTCAGGAAGAACCACGCATACGCGCCGAAGGTGAGCAACTGGAAGATCGCGTTGAACGCCACCAGCCCGGCCACGTACTGGTTGTCGCCGCCGGCCAGCTGGTTCCACACCAGCACCATCGCGATGCAGCGCGCCAGGCCGATCAGGATCAGCCCGGTCATGTATTCGGGCTGGTCGCGCAGGAAGATCACCGCCAGCGCGAACATCAGCAGCGGCCCGATCACCCAGTTCTGCAGCAGCGACAGCCACAGCAGGCGGCGGTCGGCGAACACCCGGTGCAGCTCCTCGTAGCGCACCTTGGCCAGCGGCGGATACATCATCAGCACCAGGCCGATGGCGATCGGGATGTTGGTGCTACCCACGCTCATGCGGTCAAGCGCCGCCGGCAGCTGCGGGAACACCGAGCCGAGCAGCACGCCCAGTGCCATCGCGGCGAAGATCCACACGGTGAGGTAGCGGTCGAGAAACGAGAGGCGAAGGCGCGGGGCGGCGGCGGTCATCGGTGAATCCGGAAAGAGTGAAAAGCCATCAGCCGACGCGACGGCCCTGCGCATCGAGCACCGCCTCGCCGTCCTCCTTGACGAAGGCGCCGCGCGGACGCATCGGCAGCAGGTCGAGCACGCGCTCGGACGGCCTGCACAGCGCCACGCCCAGCGGCGAGACCACCAGCGGGCGGTTGAGCAGGATGGGATGGGCCTCCATCGCGTCGAGCAGTGCGTCGTCCAACAGCGTGGTGTCGTCCAGCCCCAGCTCGGCGTACGGCGTGCCCTTCTCGCGGATCAGCGCGCGCAGCGGCTCGCCGGTGCGTGCGGCCAGTTGGGCCAGCAAGGCGCGGCTGGGCGGGGTCTTCAGGTACTCGATGACGTGCGGCTCGAACCCGCAGTGGCGGATCAGCGCCAGCGTGTTGCGCGAGGTGCCGCAGGCGGGGTTGTGGTAAATCGCCACGTCCAGCGGTGCCGTGGCCGGGCTGGCGCCTTCGGCGCGGCCGATCTGCTGAAGCTGGGCGCGCAACGACTCGCGCTCCAGCCCGGCCAGCGGCAGGGCCGTAAACGCGCGGATCCGGTTCGCCAGCAAGCGGAACGCCGTGTGGAACGCCTGCTCGCGCTGCTCCGGCGTTCCGGTGGCGGCGGCCGGATCCTCGATACCCCAGTGGGCGGTCATCGGGTGGCCCGGCCAGATCGGGCAGACCTCGCCAGCGGCGTTGTCGCAGACGGTAAAGACGAAATCCATGACGGGTGCATCGGCGGCGGCGAACTCGTCCACGTTCTTCGAGCGCAGGCCGTCGACCGGATAACCCGCTTCGCCCAACACCTTGAGCGCCAGCGGGTGTACCTCGCCCTTGGGCTGGCTGCCCGCCGAGAACGCGCGGAAGCGCCCCGCACCGAGCTGGTTGAGCAGGCTCTCGGCCAGGATCGAGCGCGCCGAGTTGCCGGTACACAGGAAAAGAACGTTGAAGATGCGATCGGTCATCGGGAAGCCTTGGCAGGAGGGCAGCAGGCCAGCTCGGCCAGCAGCGGTTGGCACAGTTCGGGATGCGCGCTGCAGCAGTCGCGCGCGAGGTACACCATCAGCGCGCGCAGGGCGTCCAGCCGGGCGCGGTAGACGATCGAGCGGCCCTGCCGCTCGCCCTCGACCAGGCCGGCGCGCGCCAGCACGGCGAGGTGCGCGGAGAGGGTGTTCTGCGGCACATCCAGCGCCGCGGCCACATCGCCGGCCGGCAGGCCGTGCGGCTCGTGGCTCACCAGCAGGCGGAACACCGCCAGCCGGGTCGACTGGGCCAGCGCGGCAAGCGTATCGAGTGCGATCGACTCATCCATATTTCTAGAATCATGGATATTTGAACCGGACGCAAGCGCCGAAACGACGAAGCCCCGCCGGAGCGGGGCTTCGTGCCGATGCCGGAGTGACGGCGGATCAATCGCCCATCTGCTTCTGCAGGTGCTCGCGGCGCTCCTGCGCATCGAGCGAGAGGGTGGCGATCGGGCGGGCGTCGAGACGATCGACGCCGATTTCCTCGTCGGTCTCCTCGCAGTAGCCGTAGCGACCTTCCTCGATCCGGCGCAGCGCCTTGTCGATCTTGGAGATCAGCTTGCGGTAGCGGTCACGGGTGCGCAGTTCGAGCGAGTTCTCGGTCTCGCGCGTGGCGCGCTCGGCTTCATCGCCGACATCACGAACCTCGTCACGCAGGTTCTCCATCGTCTGGCGCGACTCCTCCACGAGCTGGTCACGCCAGTCGCGAAGCTTGTTGCGGAAGTACGCCAGCTGCCGCGGGCTCATGTACTCCTCGTCGGCGGAGGGGCGATAGCCCTTGGGCAGATCGATCGTGACGCTGGCGGGCAGCGCGTAGCGCCCGTCTTCCTTCGTCACGCCATGGTCGGTATTGGCTGCAGCTTTATTCATTGAGGACGGCTGGGACTTCTGTTTCTTGGGAGGAGAATGACTGATGGTAGCCGTTGCCACCTTCGGAGTCGCGATCGCGGTGGCGCTGGCCACCTTGCCCGCGGGCGCCGGCGCCACCTTCGGCGCTACCGGAGCCGGCTTGGCGACCACGGGTGCCGGCTTGGCCGGAGCGGCCTTGACCGGCGCCACCTTGGCCGCCGCCTTCTTGGCAGCTATCGGCTTGGCGGCTGCCTGCTTGACGGCCTTCTTCGCCGCCGTGGCCGGCTTCACCACCTTTTTTGCCGAGACTTTCTTGGCCAGGGCAGGCTTCGCAACTACCTTCCTGGCCGGTGCCTCTTTCGCCACGACCTTCTTCGCGGCCGCTTTCTTCACCACGACGTTCCTGGCGGGCACCTTCTTCTCAGGCGCCTTCTTCGCCGGAGCCGCCTTCTTGGCGGTCACGGGCTTTGCCGCAGCCTTTTTCGCTAACGGCTTCTTCTGCGCAGGCTTCTTGGCTGCGACCTTGGCTTTTCCGGCAACGGGCTTGGCGACGGTCCGGGACGCGCCACGCGATGTGGCCGCGACGGGCTTCGCTTTCCCTGTCTTGGTGGACTTCGCCGTGGCCGCAGGCTTGTTCTTCTGCGCCTTGGTGGCGGTCGAACTACGCGTGGTTTTCGCCATTTCCCTTCACCGTTTTGGCCGTGGCGGCCGGGTGTTATAGCCCATGTGCCTTACACCAGCAAGCGAGCTTTCTGGAATACTGGACCATTACAGACCACCAGCCGCTTCGGCCGCGTGAAGTGCCTTGACCCGATTCCTGCTTCTTTTGCTCCGCCTGTACAAACGCTGGCTAAGCCCCCTGCTGGGACAACGCTGTCGCTTCTACCCCAGTTGCTCGGATTATGCACGGATTGCCCTGGCGCGCTTCGGACCGCTGCGGGGCAGCATCCTCGCCGCATGGCGCATCGCCCGTTGCCAGCCGCTGTGCTGCGGTGGCGAGGACCCGGTACCGGAGACGTTCGAACTGCGCCGATGCCGCCACCGCGTCACCACCGGCACCGACGACTCCCGCCCGGTTCGCTGAGTGAACGTCCGGACCAGCAAGATGCACGAGTCATCCGTCACGCCCACGCCCCCGTCGCCCCGGCAAGCACCGGGGCCGTGTTGCTGATGTCACCGACCTCGTGGCACTACCAGGACGGCCAGCGCGCGGTGGGGCCGGTCGACGAGAAGGTCATCCGGCGGCGCCTGAGCGAGGGCCGGATGCAGGCCGGCACCCTCGTGTGGTGCGAGGGCATGTCCGGTTGGGCGCCTGTCGAACAGACCTTGTTTGCCGCCGATGTGCCCCTGCGAATCGCACCGGCCTCCGTTCCAGTGAGCCCTGCCGTGGCCTGGCTGATCGCCTGCCTGCCACTTGCGCTGTCGCTGCTGTCGCAAGTGCCGGGCTCGGGACTGATCGGCATGGTGGCCTACATCGCGCTGGCGCTGCATGACCGCCGACAACTGCAACGCGCGGGTCGCCCGTTGCCTCATGCCGGGTGGTGGCTGATCCTGCTCGGTGGCGTGGGTGCGCCGGTCTACCTGTCCCTGCGCGCAGGCATGCTCGGCGACCGGCGCGACTACGTGCTGGTCAGCCTGCTCGCGATCGCGTTGTTCTTCGTGTTCGCGCTGTGGGGCGACACACCGGCCTGAGCCCTGCTGCGATCGCAGGTTCAGAGCGGGCCGCTGCCGAAGCCCCCGGGCACGCCCTTGCTGGCGTAGGCCACCGCATCGTGCGGATGCAGGCTCTCCTGATGCTCTACGCGCACGTGGAAGTCGGCCAGGCGCTCATCGGACTCGAGTGCTCGCTGGATACGGCGGGCGGCATCCTCGCAGAACATCAGGTTGCCGCCGTTGGCGAGCGCGAAAGCCTGTTCGTCCTCGCGCTTCACCGCTGTCTGCACCGGCGTGCCGAGCGCGCCTTCCACACGATCAAGCGTACCGAGCAGATCGAACGACACGCCATCGTTCAGCCGCACCAGCAGCCGCGCGACGCTGCGCTGGGCGTGGGGGGTGGCGACGATACCCTGCTCGCTACCGAGCCAGGCCATCACGGCCGCATGGTCGATCGGCTGGTCGGCGGCGAAATCCTGGGTGAAGCGCTCCTGGATCAGCTGCCGCGACAGGGCTGCCGAGGCCGGACAGGTCGAGGAATAGACCACCTCGGTACCCAGCTCCAGCCCGAAACCGTCCGGCCCGAGGCTGGCCTCGACCGACACCGGGTAGCTGCGCCAACCGCTGTTGCCACTGCGCAGCGCAGCCCGACGCACCAGCGCATCGAAGCGGATGCTCAGGCGCGCGTGGTCGGAGAGATCCTTGTGCGACTCGAGGAAGGCCTGCAACAGGGCTTCCAGCCCCTTCGCGCCGAGCGGCTCGCTACCGCCGAGATGGCGATCGACCAGCAGATACAGGCGCGACATGTGGATGCCGCGTTGGTCCGGCCGGGTCAGGTTGACGAAGGCACCGACCTGGGCGCTGGCACGCTGCACCTCGCCGTCACCGGCATCGAAGCGGACCGGCACCTCGATGCCATCCATGCCGACCCAGTCGAGCGCACCGGCCAGGTGCGGCTGGGCCTGATGGGCGACATCGGGCATCAGGCGGGCGGTGTTTTCGTGACTGTGCATGGGGAGACATCCTGGAACGGGCTGCGAGCGCACTCGCGTGGAACTGCCAATGTAGGGGCGGGATCGCCCGTCGCAACAGTTGCGACGGGGAAACGCTGCGTCCTGCGGCCGGTGCCGACTCAGCCTTCGCTGCGGCGCCAGCGGCGTGCGGCACGCCACGCCGCCAGGGTCAGCCCGAAGCCGCTGCCAGGCAGGCCGCGCTGCAGTGTTGCCAGCGGGTCGCCGGCACGCGCCGCCGCCTTCGCCAACCGGATCGACTCGCGAGCCTCCAGCGTGCGGAACATGCCGAGCGGGCCGGCAAGCGCCATCGCCTCGCGCCACGCCGCCGCGAGATCGCCAAGCTGGGCGCGCAGTGCCTCGGCGCGCGCCTCGCCTGTCGCGCGCAGATCGGCGCGCGACAGGCCGAAACGGGCCAGCCGCGCCATCGGCAGCGGCAACCGGTCGCGTTCGGCATCGTCCTGCAGGCGACGCAGGGCGTGGCACAGGTGCGCCAGCACGGCCACGCGACCCGCTCGCCGCGGATCGGCATCGATACCGAACCACCATGCGGTCTCCAGTGCGGCCAAAGCGCCGTGCAGCGGCTCGGCGGCAACCAGCTGCGCGCCGAAATCGGCCGCGGTACCGGCCTCCAGCTGCGCGATCGCCGCGCGCACCGGAGCCAGCCACAGTTCGGCCGGCAACGCCTGCGCGCGCTCGTCGTCGAACAGCACCTGGGTCAGCGGATGACGCCCGCCGCCCTGCGCCGCCCCTGCCAACTCCTCGGCCCACCAGTTGAGCTTGACCGCCGCCACCTGCGGCTCGCGGATGCCGTACGCGGCGGCCAGCAGCTCCTGCTCGAGCGCGGCCAGCGCGATGTGCCCGGCATGACGATGCGGATCGACGAACACCAGCGCCACGCGCTGCTGCGGCTGCACCGCCAGCCACTTGTCGACATAGCTCTGCAGAGGGCCGTGCGGCGCCTCGCTCATGCGGAGACCTCCAGCGCCAGCAGGCGGAGAAGCTGCGCGGGATGATCGATCACCGCGTCGGCCTGCCACGTGTCCGGATCGCCGCCGTCGAGGTAGCCCCAACGGACGGCTACGGTGTAGAGCCCGGCAGCGGCCCCGGCCTGCACGTCGCGGCGATCGTCGCCGACGAACAGGCTGCGCGACGGGTCGATCCCCGCGGTATCGCAGGCCAGCCGCACCGGCGCTGGATCGGGCTTCTTCACCGGCAGCGTGTCGCCCGAGACCACCGCGGAGGCACGCGCGGCCCAGCCGATGCGGGCCAACAGCGGATCGGTCAGGAAGCCCGGCTTGTTGGTCACCACGCCCCAGCGGATGCCCCGTCGCTCCAGCGCGGCCAGCAGCGCCTCGACGCCGTCGAACGCATGGGTGTCTTCGGCGACCGCCTGCTCGTAAAGCGCGAGGTAGCGCGGCACCAGCGCCTCGACCGCAGCCTCGCCGCGATCGCCGAACGCGCAGCGCAGGATCGCCCGCGAGCCGCGCGAGACCACCTCGCGCACGGGCGCGAAGTCCGGCGGTGCGACCCCCTCTTCGGCGCACTGGCGGGCCAATGCGGCGTAAAGATCCGGCGCACTGTCCAGCAAGGTACCGTCGAGGTCGAACAGCACGCCCTCGACGCGGTCGGGCAGGGTCTTCATGCCGGCTTGCGTGCGCACAGCAGGTAGTTCACGGCGGTGATGCGGCTGAGCCACGCCTTGCGGGTCAGCGGGTTGTAGCCGAGCCCGGAAACGTCCTCCAGTTCCAGCCCGGCGTGGCGAAGCAGCCGCGCCAGCTCGGACGGCTTGAGGAACTGCGCGTAGTGGTGGGTGCCGCGCGGCAGCATGCGCATCAGGTATTCCGCCCCGAGGATCGCCGCGCCAAAGGCGACCGGGGTGCGGTTGAGCGTGGACATGAACAGCCTGCCGCCGGGCTTGAGCATCGTCGCCAGGTCGTTGACCAGCGCCTCCGGGTCCGGCACGTGCTCGATCATCTCCATGCAGCACACCGCGTCGAAGCAGGCCGGCTCGGCCGCCGCCAGCTCCGCCGAGGACTGCACACGGTAGTCGACCGCGAGGTTCGATTCGTACAGGTGCAGCCGGGCGATCTCGATCACCTTCTCGCCGAGGTCGATGCCGGTGACCTGCGCACCGGCCGTCGCCAGGGCTTCGCTGAGCAGGCCGCCGCCGCAGCCGACGTCGGCCACCTTCGCGCCCTTAAGGACGACGCGATCGGCGACGTAGGCCGCGCGCACCGGGTTGAGGTCGTGCAGCGGTCGCGATTCGCCGTCCGGATCCCACCAGCGGTCGGCCAGCTTGTCGAAGCGGGCGATCTCCTCGGGGCTGACGTTGGCGTGCATGGTCGGCATGGTGAAGACTCCCGGCGTGCGCTCAGCGCGCCTGCCACTCGTGGATGGTGATGTCCCAGCCGCCGCTGGTGCTGGCCGGGTCGCGGTCGACGATCGCCTGCGCGGCGGCGAGATCGTCGGCATGGATCAGGTAGGCGCCGCCGCTCTTGTCGGCGAACGGCCCCGAGCGCTCCAGCACGCCCTGCGCGCGCAGCGCCTCGAGGAACGCCCGGTGGGCCTCGATCGCCGCCGGATCGACCACCGGACGGCGCTTGAGCAGGACGAGATACACCGGCTTGTGGCTCATACCGCGGCGATCCGCTCGCGCCACTGGCGGGTACGGGCCAGCATGGCTTCCAGATCCATCCCGACCAGCTCGCGCCCGGCCAGCTTGCGGCGGCCGGCGATCCACACGTCGGTGACCTGATGGCGACCGGTGGCGTAGACCAGCTGCGAGGCGACGTGGAACAGCGGCTGGGTCTCCAGGTCGCTCAGCCGCACCGCGGCGAGGTCGGCCTGCTTGCCCGGCTCGATCGAACCGATCAGCTCCTCCAGCCCCATCGCGCGGGCGGCGTTGAGCGTGCCGGCCCGCAGTGCCGAGGCGGCATCGAATGCAGCGGCGTCCTGCGCCACCGCCTTGGCCAGGATCGCCGCGGTGCGCATCTCGCCGAACATGTCCAGGTCGTTGTTCGAGGCGCAGCCGTCGGTGGCGATCGCCAGGTTCACGCCGGCGCGGCGGAACTTCTCCGCCGGGCAGAAGCCCGAGGCCAGCTTGAGGTTGGATTCCGGACAGTGCACCACCGAGACGCCAGCCTCCGCGCAGGCGGCAATCTCGCCATCGGTCGCCTGGGTCATGTGCACGGCGATCAGGCGATCGTTGACCAGCCCCAGCTTCTGCATGCGCTGGAACGGACGCAGGCCGCTCTTCTTCTTTTCCTCCTCCACCTCGTGCGCGGTCTCGTGCAGGTGCAGGTGGACCGGGATGTCGAGCTGGTCGGCCAGCACGCGGATGCGCTCGAAGCTGGCGTCGGACACGGTGTATGGCGCATGCGGCGCGAACGCGGTACCGACCAGTGGATCGCCAAGGAAGCTGTCGTGCACCTCGGCGGCGCGCTCGAAGTACTCGTCCTGGGTCTTCGCCCAGGCGGTGGGGAATTCGATCACCGGCAGGCCGACCAGGGCGCGGAAGCCCAGCTTGCGGTAGGTGGCGCCGATCGCATCGGGGAAGAAGTAGTTCTCGTTGGCGCAGGTGGTGCCGCCGCGCAGCATCTCGGCCACCGCCAGCTCCACGCCGTCGCGCACGAACTCCGGGCCGATCACCTTCGCCTCGGCCGGCCAGATGTGCTCCTGCAGCCAGGTCATCAGCGGCAGGTCGTCGGCCAGGCCGCGCAGCAGGGTCATGGGGTTGTGCGTGTGGCTGTTGATCAGGCCGGGAATCAAGGCGTGCTCGCCCAGCTCCACCCGCTCGCGCGGCGCGTAGGTGACGCGCGCCTCGGCGATCGGCAGCAGCGCCACGATGCGGTCGGCATCCACCACCACGGCATGGCGTTCAAGCACGACGGCATGCGGCTCCACCGGCACCACCCAACGGGCCTCGATCACCAGGTCGACGGGTTGCGGGGGCGTGACACTCATCTTCACCTCACTGTGCGGGATGGGCAGGCGGTCATGGCCTGCGCGATTGATGCAAAACGGTTCGATGCAAAAACGAGAAAGGGCGGTACCTCGCGGCCCCCGCCCCTCTCGTCGATCACCTGGCGGGATCGAACGGCTTACTTGCCGACGCGGCTGACGTACTCGCCGGTGCGGGTATCGACCTTGATCACCTCGTCCGTACCTACGAACAGCGGCACGCGGACCACCGCGCCGGTCTCCAGGGTGGCCGGCTTGCCGCCGCCGCCGGAGGTGTCGCCACGGACGCCCGGATCGGTCTCGGTGATCTTCAGCTCGACGAAGTTCGGCGGCTGCACGGCGATGACCTCGCCATTGAACAGGGTCACCACGCACTCCTCCTCGCCCTTCAGCCACTTGGCGGCGTCACCCACGCCGACCTTGTTGGCCTGGTGCTGCTCGAAGGTTTCCTGCTGCATGAAGTGCCAGTACTCGCCGTCGGAGTAGAGGAACTGCATGTCGGTGTCGACCACGTCGGCGACCTCGAACGAGTCGGACGACTTCATCGTCTGCTCGGTGGTGCGCCCGGTCTTCAGATTGCGGATGAAGATGCGGGTGAACGCCTGGCCCTTGCCGGGCTTGATGAAGTCGGCGTCGGTGATGACCCACGGGTCGTTGTTGTGGAGGATCTTCATCCCCTTCTTGACGTCGTTCAGACCAGCGGTGGCCATGCAGTGCGCTCCAATCGAAGAATCCGCCCGTATGAGCGGCTAAAATGATCAATCACCCGGGCTTACGCCCGATACAGGGCCATACATGATAACCGCAAGCCCCGGCACCCGCATAACCCCGGCCGGCGACTGGCGCCAGCAGTGGCGCGATGCCGTCACCGACCCGCGCGAGCTGCTCGCCCTGCTGGGGATGGAGCATATGGCTGACCGGCTGCCGGAGGCGGACGCCGGGTTCGCCCTGCGCGTACCCAGGGCATTCGTGGCACGCATGCGTCCAGGGGACGCCGATGACCCGCTGCTGCTCCAGGTGCTGCCGCAACTGGCAGAGCTGGATTGGGTGGAGGGCTACGCTACCGACGCGGTCGGCGACCTGGCCGCCCGCGAGGCGCAGGGCGTACTGCACAAATATCAGGGCCGCGCCCTGCTGATCGCCAGCGGCAGTTGCGCGATCAACTGCCGCTACTGCTTCCGGCGGCACTTTCCCTACGGCGAGGAAATGGCGGCCGCGGGTCAATGGCGCCAGGCGCTGGACCATCTCCGGCGCGACCCGGGGATCACCGAGCTGATTCTCTCCGGCGGAGATCCGCTGGCACTGTCCACCCGCAAGCTGATCGAGCTGACGGACGGCCTGGCGGACCTTCCCCAGGTCAACCGCCTGCGCCTGCACACACGCCTGCCGGTGGTGCTGCCCGACCGGATCGACGGGCCCCTGGTCGGCTGGCTGTCCACCCTGCCGCTCCAGAAGGTGGTCGTGCTGCATGCCAACCACGCCCGCGAGGTCGACCGCGGCGTGGCCGAGGCCTGCCGCCGTCTGCGCGAGGCGGGCTGCACCCTGCTCAACCAGGCCGTGCTGCTGCGCGGGATCAACGATCATTCCGCGGCGCTGGCCGAGCTCTCCGAAGCACTGTTCGCCATCGGCGTGCTCCCCTACTACCTGCACCAGCTCGACCGGGTGCAGGGAGCCGCCCATTTCGAAGTGGACGACGCAAGGGCGCTCGCCCTGATGGACGATCTGCGCGGTCGCCTTCCCGGTTATCTGGTGCCGCGACTGGTTCGCGAGGTGCCCGGCGCACCCTCAAAGCTGCCGTTGTGAGCACCCGGTCGCCACACCATGGCCCCTCCCCGCTGGCGGCCATCGCGGGAATCCGTTACAACCGTTGGGAGTGCGCCAGGATTGGCGCGCGTCGGTCGCAGCCGGCCGGCGCATCCCAGAACCGACCGATGTGTCCATGAAAAAAGATTCCGTGATCAAGATCCTGTTCGTCGAGGCCTCGGTGGAGGACGCCGAACAGATCATCAGCCTGCTCCGCAACGGCGGCATCGCCGTGCGACCGGCACGAGCGACGAACCCGGAGGAAATCCAGGCTGCACTGGACGAACTGGTCCCGGACATCGTGCTGTACGACCCGGCACCGGCAAAGTTGCCGCTGCGCGACGTGGCGCAGCAACTGGAGGCACACGGCCGCGACCTGTCGCTGGTCGTGCTGGTGGCCCAGGTCGACAACCAGACGGTCGCCGATCTGTTCAACACCGGTGTACGCGGCATTGCCATCCGCAGCCAGCCCCGGCAGATGATGACCGTCCTGCAGCGCGAGCACGAGGCGCTGCAGACGCGCCGCCAGGTGCGCCTGCTGGAGGCCGCGCTCCGGGAATCCGAGCGTCGCGCCGACGCCCTGCTCGACTCGTCGACAGATCCCATCGCCTTCGTCCACGACGGCATGCATGTGCGCGCCAACAAGGCGTACCTGGAAACCTTCGGCTACGACGATTTCGACGACCTGCTCTGCCTGCCGGTACTCGACCTGATCAGCAGTGCCGACGCCGAACCCTTCAAGAACCTGCTGCGCAGCCACGCCCGCAACGAAAAGGCCGCCGCGCATATCGATCTTCAGGCACGCCGCTCCGACGGCAGCAACTTCCAGGCGACGGTCGAGTTCGCTCACGCCACGTTCGAGGGCGAGCCCTGCCTGCAGATCGTGTTCCGACGCCAGCAGATCGATCCGCAGCTGATCCAGCAGCTGCATCGCGACCCGGTCACCGGCCTGTACAACCGCGCACGCACACTGGAGAGCATCGACGACGCGGTCACCGCCGCCGCCAAGGGCACCAAGGGGCAGAGCCTGCTGCTGATCGAGCCGGACAACTGGCAGTCGCTGCTCGACAGCGTGGGGATGGGCAAGGCCGACGAGCTGATGGCGGCCTTCGCCAACCGCGTCAGCGCCGGCGTCGGCGACGACGACGTGGCCGGCTTGCTCTCCGAGCACACCATCGGCGTGATCCTGCGCAACCGCAATGACGAGTCGGTCAAGCAGTGGATCAGCGACCTGCAGGAGCGCATCGCCAGCGAGATCTTCGACCTCGGCTCGCAGTCGATCGCCGTCTCCGCCAGCGTCGGCGGAAGCCTGCTCGGCGAGAAGAACGCGAACGCCGAGCTGCTGCTCAACCAGGCCGGCCAGGCGCTGCGCAACGCACTCAGCCAGGGCGGCGGCAAGGTCGAGCTGCACGATCCGGCCGCCCGCGAAAAGGCCGACGCCGAGCGCGATCGCTACTGGCTGCAGTTGCTCCAGCACGCCCTCGCCAACAACGGCTTCGTGCTCTACCACCAGCACACCATCAGCCTGCAGGACGCCGAGGGCGAGTATTCGGAAATCCTGTTGCGCATGAACGGACCACAGGGCGAGGTCCTGCCCGGCTTCTTCATGCCGATCGCGGAAAAGCACGGCCTGACCACTTCGATCGACCGCTGGGTCCTGGCCAAGGCCATCGAGACGCTGCGCGCCCGCGATGGCCAGGGCATCAAGACCACGTTCTTCGTGAAACTCACCGCCGACTCCATCCAGGACGGCACCCTGCTGGCCTGGCTTGGCGAACAGCTGCGCAGGGCCGGCCTCAAGAACGGCCAGATCGTGCTGGAGATGACCGAGAGCAAGGTGGTGACGCTGCTGCGCCCGGCACAGGAATTCGTTACCGGCTGGAAGAAACTGGGGGGTCGCTTCGCACTGGAGCAGTTCGGCTCCGGGCTCAACTCGTTCCAGTTGCTCAACCACGTCGACGCGGATTACCTGAAGATCGACCGGTCCTACATGGCACAGCTGCCGCAGCACCCGGAAAACCAGAAAAAGATCGCCGAGATCTGCCACCACGCGCGCGAGCTGAAGCGATTCACCGTGGCCGAGTGGGTGGAGGACGCCAGCAGCACGTCGCTGTTGTTCGCCTGCGGCGTGGACTTCGTACAGGGCAACTTCCTGCAGGAACCGCAACGCCTGGTCGACTGAGGCCCACCGTCCCCGACGCCTTTCGCGAGACACGAAAAAGCCGCGGAGGCAGGCCTCCGCGGCTTTTCGACTCGCCCTGCGTGAGCGGACTTACTCGGCGGACTTCGCAGCCTTCGCAGCGGCAGCCGCAGCGATGTCTTCCTTGATGCGCGCAGCCTTGCCCTCGAGATTGCGCAGATAGTACAGCTTGGCGCCACGCACCTTGCCCTTGCGCTTGACCTGCACCGACTCGATGGTCGGGCTGTGCGCCTGGAACACGCGCTCCACGCCGGTGCCGTGCGAGATCTTGCGCACGGTGAAGGCCGAATGCAGGCCGCGGCTGCGCTTGGCGATGACGACGCCCTCGAACGCCTGCACGCGCTCGCGGTTACCTTCCTTCACCTTGACGTTGACCACCACCGTGTCGCCGGGGCCGAATTCCGGCAGCTGGCGGGTGATCTGCTCGGATTCGAACTGTTCGATGATCTTGTTCATGGCAACACCTGTGTCGATTCAATTACCGCGGTCTGCGACGGCCGCTTCGTGGTGCCGCAGATAGTCGCGGCGGAATTCTTCCAACAGCACGGCGGACTCTGCATCCAGCTTCCGTCGCGCCAGCAGATCGGGACGTCGCAACCAGGTTCGTCCCAGCGACTGCTTGAGGCGCCAACGGCGGATGGCCGCGTGATCGCCGGACAACAGTACCGCCGGCACGTCACCCAGTGCGTCATGCACCGGTTTCGTGTAGTGCGGACAATCCAGCAGGCCGTCCGAGAACGAATCCTGCTGCGCCGACTGCGCGTCGTTCAACGCGCCGTCCTGCAAGCGACCCACCGCGTCGATGACCACCGCGGCGCCCAGCTCGCCGCCAGACAGCACATAATCGCCGATGGAAAGCTCCTCGTCGACCTCGTGCGCCAGCAGACGCTCGTCCACTCCTTCATAACGTCCGCAGAGCAGGGCGATCCGCGGCATTTTCGCCAGCGACACCACCCGGTCCTGCGTCAGCCGCGCTCCCTGCGGACTGAGATAAATCACATGCACCGGCTCCGGTGCCGCCTCCCGCACCGCCCTGAGGGCCGCACGCAAGGGCTCTATCAGCATCACCATACCGGGTCCGCCGCCGCAGGTGCGGCCGTCAACGGTGCGGTAATTGTCGGTGGCGAAGTCGCGCGGGTTCCAGGTTTCCACCTGCAGCAGCTCACGCTGCTGCGCGCGTCCCACGACACCGACCGCGGCGCACTGGCGCATGAAGTCGGGAAACAGCGTGACGACGTCGATGCGCATCAGGATCCTCCGGTCGGCGGCCAGCGTGGCGCGGGCTTCAGAACTCGGGATCCCAGTCCACCACCATGCGCCCGGCTTCCATATCCACCAAACGCACGTAATTGCCCTGGATGAAGGGAACCAGCCGCTCGCGCTCGCCGTCCCTCACCACCACCACGTCGTTGGCCCCGGTCGCGAACAGGTGACTGACCCGTCCGAGCGCCACGCCTTCGGTGGTGACGACCTCAAGCCCTTCGAGGTCGACCCAGTAGTACTCGTCCTTGCCGGGTGGCGGCAGCAGCTCGCGGGCAACATGGATGTCCTTGCCCACCAGCGCCGCAGCCTGTTCGCGGGTGTCCACATCAGGCAGGTGGCAGATCAGCCCCTTGCCCTGCGGACGCCCCTTGATACCCGACACCTCGACCACTTCGCCCGGCGCCGTGGAGAGCTGCCAGGGCTGGTAGTCGAAAATCCGCGTGCGGGGCTCGGACCAGGATTCGATCTTGAGCCAGCCCTGCACCCCGTACAGCCCGACGATGCGTCCCATCAGGACGCGCCGACCGGCTTCAGCCATGCTCAGGCAGCCTGCTGCTTGCCGGCTTCCTTGACCAGGGCGGCGACCTTGTCGGTCAGCTGGGCACCCTTACCCACCCACTCGTTGACGCGCTCGACATTGAGCTCGAGGCGCTTGTCCTTGCCGGACGCGACCGGGTTGTAGAAGCCCACGTTCTCGATGCTGCGGCCGTCGCGCTTGCTGCGCTGGTCGGTCACGACGATGTGGTAGAACGGACGGCCCTTGGCGCCACCGCGCGAAAGACGAATCTTGACCATAGTAAAAGCTCCAGAGATGCCGGAATCGCCGGCCGCACGCACGAGACCGTGCGCGGTAAACGCGGCATTTTAGTGGATTTTCGGTAAAAGGGAAGCCCTTGGACGGCTGTGCGCACCGCGGATCCCGTCACAATGAAGCGAACTTCCATCCCCGCGAAAGCGGGGACCCGTTTTGACTTCGGTGCCAAGAGCAAGTTGGATCCCCGCTTTCGCGGGGATGACGGCCTGCTTCGGCCGACTGGCACCGAATGACGTTCGGCTTCGGATAGCGCAGGACAGGATCCGGATCAGCGCATCGGTGGCAGGCCACCGCCCATGCCGCCCATGCCCTTCATGGCGCCGCGCATCTGCCGCAGCAGACCCTTGCTGCCGCCCTTGGCCAGCTTGGACATCATCTTTTCCATCTGCATGTATTGCTTCAGCAGGCGGTTGACGTCGGCCGGCTGGGTGCCGGAGCCCCGGGCCACGCGGGCGCGCCGCGAGCCGTTCAGCAGATCGGGATGGCGGCGCTCCTTCTTGGTCATCGACTGGATGATCGCGACCATCTTCTTCAGCTCGCCGTCGTTGGCCTTGGACTTCACGCTGTCCGGGACGCTGGCCATACCCGGCAGCTTGTCCATCAGGCCGGCCAGGCCGCCCATGTTGGACATCTGCTCGAGCTGGTCCTTCATGTCGTTCAGATCGAAGCGCTTGCCCTTCATCACCTTGGTGGCGAGCTTCTGCGCCTTTTCATGGTCGACCTTGCGCTCGACCTCCTCGACCAGCGACAGCACGTCGCCCATGCCGAGGATGCGCTGGGCCACGCGGTCCGGATGGAACGGCTCGAGCGCATCGGACTTCTCGCCAGCACCCAGGAACTTGATCGGCCGGCCGGTGACGTAGCGCACCGACAGCGCGGCACCGCCGCGGGCATCGCCATCGGTCTTGGTCAGCACCACGCCAGTCAGCGGCAGCGCCTCGGCGAAAGCCTTGGCCGTATTGGCCGCGTCCTGGCCGGTCATCGCGTCGACCACGAACAGCGTCTCGACCGGGGTGATCGCAGCGTGCAGCGCCTTGATCTCGTCCATCATCGCCTGGTCGACGCTGAGGCGGCCGGCGGTATCCACCAGCAACACGTCGATGACCTCGCGCCGGGCGGCCGCGATCGCCGCCTTGGCGATATCGATCGGGTTCTGGCCGGCCTCGGAGGGGAAGAAGCTCACGCCGACCTGCCCGGCCAGCGTGCGCAACTGCTCGATCGCCGCCGGACGATAGACGTCGCAGCTGACCACCATCACCCGCTTCTTCTTGCGCTCGGTCAGGAAGCGGGCGAGCTTGCCCACCGTAGTGGTCTTGCCCGCGCCCTGCAGGCCGGCCATCAGCACCACCGCCGGCGGGGTCTGGGCGAGGTTGAGCTCGGTGTTGACCGTGCCCATCACCGCGGTCAGCTCGTCGCTCACCACCTTCACCAGCGCTTGGCCCGGCGACAGGCTCTTGAGCACCTCCTGGCCGACCGCGCGCACCTTCACGCGCTCGATCAGCGCCTGCACCACCGGCAGCGCCACGTCGGCCTCGAGCAGGGCGATGCGTACCTCGCGCAGCGACTCGCGGATGTTCTCCTCGGTCAGGCGACCGCGACCGCGCAGGCGGTTGACGGTGGCGGAGAGGCGTTGACTGAGCGACTCGAACATGCGCGGCAAACCCGGGTGGAAAGCGTCTGATTATAGCCAACCGCCCTGCATCCGGCAGGATCGTCCGCCGCACCCCTGCCCGAGCCGCGGATGGCTGTGCGACACTGACCGGCCATGATCCTTTCCGCGCTCAACCTGCTGGCCGTCGCCCTCTACCTGATCGCTACGGCCGCGCTCGCCTGGCCGCTGCTCGGCGAGGGCCGGCCACCTGGCGGACGCATGCCGCTGGTGGTGGCCGCCGCCGCCGTCCTGCTGCACGGCACGGCGCTGCTGAGCATGCACCGCGGCGCGCTGGACCTGCACTTCTTCGCCGCACTGTCGCTGGTCGCCTGCGTGGTATCGGCGCTGACCCTGCTGGTGAACCTGACCCGGCCGGTGGCGATACTGGGCGTGGCGGTGTTTCCCCTGTCGGCCCTGCTGGTGGCCATCGACGGCTTCGTCGCGCCGCCGACCGTACCTACGCCGATGGACTGGCAGATCAAGCTGCACGTGACCATCGCCCTGCTCGCTTTCAGCGTGCTGTCGATCGCCGCGGTGCTGGCGATCGGCCTGGCGGTGCAGGAGCGCGGTCTGCGCCACCGCCAGTTCGGTCCCTGGCTGCGTGCGCTGCCACCGCTGACGCTGACCGAATCGCTGCTGTTCCAGCTGATCGGCGCCGGCTTCGCCCTGCTCACCCTGACTCTGGTCACCGGCACGCTGTTCGTCGACAACCTGTTCGGCCAGCACCTGGTACACAAGACGGTGCTGTCGATCCTCGCCTGGCTGGTGTTCGGCGCGCTGCTGTTCGGCCGCTGGCGCTACGGCTGGCGCGGCCGTCGCGCGGTGAACCTCACGCTGTCGGGCACCGCGTTGCTGGTGCTGGCGTTCTTCGGCACCAAGGCCGTGCTCGAACTGGTTCTTCATCGCAGCTTGTAGCGGAGTGGACGGGAGATGGAAGCCGCGCAGTTCGTCCTGACCCTCTCCTGCGCCGACCGCCCCGGCATCGTGGGCGCCGTCTCCAGCCACCTGGCCGCCCAGGGCAGCAACATCCTTGAGGCGCAGCAGTTCGGCGACGCCCAGACCGGGCAGTTCTTCATGCGGCTGGTGTTCCGCCCGTGCACGCTGGACGTGGAAGCGGACGACCTGCGCGCCGGCTTCAAGGTGGTCGCCCAGCGGTTCGGTATGCAGTGGACGCTGCGCCCGCGCGACCGGCGGCGCCGCGTGCTGCTGATGGTGTCAAGATTCGACCACTGCCTCGCCGACCTGCTCTACCGTTGGCGCATCGGCGAACTGCCGATGGACATCGTCGGCATCGTGACCAATCACCCGCGCGAGACCTATCGCCACCTGGACCTCGACGGGATCCCGTTCCACTACCTGCCGGTCGACCGCGCCAGCAAGGCGGCACAGGAAGCGCAGGTGTGGGCGGTGATCGAGCGGTCTGGAGCTGAGCTGGTGGTGCTCGCCCGCTACATGCAGGTGCTCTCGGACGATCTGGCGGGCAAGCTCGCCGGCCGCTGCATCAACATCCACCACTCGTTCCTGCCCGGCTTCAAGGGCGCCCGGCCATACCACCAGGCGCACCGCCGCGGGGTCAAGCTGATCGGAGCCACCGCACACTTCGTCACCGCCGAACTGGACGAAGGGCCGATCATCGAGCAGGACATCGAACGGGTCAGCCACAGCGACACCCCGGAAGACCTGATCCGCATCGGCCGCGACATCGAGCGCAGAGTACTGGCACGCACCCTGCGGCTGGTGCTGGACGACCGTGTACTGGTCGACGGCCACAAGACGGTGGTGTTCGCCCCGTAGGAGCGCACCCTGTGCGCGAGAGCTGATCCAGCTTCGCGCCCTCCCCGCTTCGTCGGCTTTTGGCGCACAAGGTGCGCTCCTGCGCCCTCAGCGGCAGGCGTCGATCGCCTCGGCCAGCCGCTCCACGCCGACCACCTCCATCTCGCCCACCTTGCCCTTCTTCGGCGCGTTGGCCTTCGGCACGATGGCGCGACGGAAGCCGTGATGCGCGGCCTCCTTCAGGCGTTCCTCGCCGTTGGGCACCGGCCGGATTTCGCCGGACAGGCCGACTTCGCCGAAAGTGATGGTCTTGTCAGGCAGCGGCCGGTCGCGCAGCGACGACAGCACCGCGAGCAGCACGGGCAGATCGGCGGCGGTCTCCTGCACGCGGATGCCGCCGACCACGTTGACGAACACATCCTGGTCATACGCGGCCACGCCGCCGTGCCGGTGCAGCACCGCCAGCAGCATCGCCAGCCGGTTCTGCTCCAGGCCCAGCGCGACGCGCCGCGGATTGCCCAGCGAGCTCTGGTCGACCAGCGCCTGCACTTCCACCAGCAGCGGCCGGGTGCCCTCGCGGGTGACCATCACCGCGCTGCCCGAGGTGGGGCCAGAGTGCGTGGACAGGAAGATCGCCGACGGGTTAGGCACCTCGCGCAGACCCTTCTCGCTCATCGCGAACACGCCCAGCTCGTTGACCGCGCCGAAGCGGTTCTTGAACGCACGCAGCACGCGGAATCGACTACCCGACTCACCCTCGAAATACAGCACCGCGTCGACCATGTGCTCGAGCACGCGCGGGCCGGCGATGCCGCCCTCCTTAGTGACGTGGCCGACCAGGAACACCGACGTGCCGGTCTCCTTGGCGAAGCGGGTGAGCTTGGCGGCCGATTCGCGCACCTGGCTCACCGAGCCCGGCGCGGCGGTGAGCAGCTCGGTCCAGATGGTCTGGATCGAATCGATCACCAGCACACGCGGACGGCTGGCCGAGACCTGCTCCAGGATGCGTTCAATGCAGGTTTCGGCCAGCCCGTGCAGCGGCGCCAGCGGCAGGCCCAGCCGCTGCGCGCGGGCTGCGACCTGGGACAGCGACTCCTCGCCCGTGACGTAGACGCTGGGCAGCTGTGCGCCCAGCGTGCCGAGCATCTGCAACAGCAGCGTGGATTTGCCGATGCCCGGATCGCCGCCGATCAGCACCACCGAACCGTCCACCAGCCCGCCACCGAGCACGCGATCCAGCTCGCCGATACCGGTGAAGCTGCGCGCCTCGGTGGTCAGCGCCACCGCGGTGAGCGGGGTGACCACGGGCGAGCCGGCCGCCTTGCCCGCGTAGCCGACGCTGCGCTGCGCTGCCACCGACTTGGCCGCCGGCTGCAGCACGATTTCCGACAGCGTGTTCCACACCCCGCACTCGACACACTGGCCTTGCCACTTGGAGTGCTCGGCACCGCAATCGGTGCAGACGTAGGCGGTCTTGGCCTTAGCCATGCGTGGTTCCGGAGGATGAAAAGCGAAGCGGCGAGCTTAACGTGGGCGCATCGCAGGTCGCGAGACGCAGGCGACGCGTCGCGCTGTCGGCGCGATGGCCGCTAGCCCTCGTCCTCGACGAACAGCACGCGCCGGGTCATGCCGCAGGTCAGGTCGTAGCTGATGGTGCCGGCCTGCGCCGCAACAACCTCCACCGGCAACTGCGCCCCCCACAGGGTCACGCGGTCGCCCACTTTCGCGGCCGGCGCGTCGCGCAGGTCCAGCGTGATCAGGTCCATCGAGACACGGCCGATCAGCGGGACGCGCCGATCGTTCACCAGCACTGGCGTGCCCGCCACCGCGCTGCGCGGGTAGCCGTCGCCGTAGCCGATGGCCGCCACGCCCACCGGCATGTCCTCGGGGCAGGTCCAGGTGCCGTTGTAGCCGATGCGCTCGCCGGCACGGATGCGGTTGATCGCGATGAGACGGGTGGACAAGGTCATCGCCGCGCGAAAACCGAAATCGCTGCCGCTTTTGCCGTCGACCACCGAGAGGCCGTACAGCAGACCGCCGGTGCGCACCCAGTCGGCGCGCGCCCGCGGCCAGCCCAGCACGGCGGCCGAGTTGGCCAGCGAGCGCGGCCCGTCGAGCCCGGCAGTCACCTCGTTGAAGCGCTCGATCTGCGCCCGCGTCACCGCGCCGTCGAACACTTCCGACTCGGCGAAATGGGTGAGCAGGCCGATCTGCGGATCGACGCCCGGCATCGCGGCCAGCCGCGCATGCACGGCCGCCACCTGCTCGGGCGCGAAGCCCAGACGGTGCATGCCGCTGTCGATCTTTATCCATACCCGCAGCCGACCGCGGCGCGGCGAGGCCTCGGCCAGCCAGGCGAGCTGGGTTTCATGGTGGATCGCCGCCTCCAGCCCGAGCCGCTGCATCTCGGCGATGTCGCCCGGCTGGTCGGGGCCGGACAACACGGCAATGCGCTGACGGTGCCCCGCTGCACGCAGGCGCAGGCCGTCGCCCAGCGCCGCCACCGCAAAGGCTTCGGCCTGTTCGTCCAGCGCGCGCGCCACCCGCTCCAGACCGTGGCCGTAGGCGTCGGCCTTGACCACGGCCATCACCCGCGCCGGCGCGGCCGTGCGCTGGATCAGCGCCAGGTTGTGGCGCAGGGCGCCCAGGTGGATGGTGGCAACGGTGGTGCGGCTCATGCAGGCACGTATGCAGAAATCGGGAGCGGAATGTCAGGAGAACAGAGCAGCGGCCTCCCCCTCACCCCGACCCTCTCCCCCGGGCCGGGCTCGAGGGAGAGGGAGCGTGGGACATGACGGCGCGCCCCACCCGGACGCCCGATGCTTGCTGGCTTGCCGTCAATCGAACGCCCCGACGAACGAGTCCGGCGCGTAGTTCTCGAACTTGGTGTAGTGGCCGAGGAAGGTCAGCTTCACCGTGTCGGTGGGGCCGTTACGCTGCTTGCCGATGATGATCTCGGCCAGGCCTTTGTCGGGCGACTCCTTGTTGTAGTACTCGTCGCGGTAGATGAACATGATCACGTCCGCGTCCTGCTCGATGGCGCCCGACTCGCGCAGGTCGGACATCATCGGACGCTTGTCGGCTCGCTGTTCCAACGAGCGGTTCAACTGGGAAAGGGCGATCACCGGCACGTTCAACTCCTTGGCGAGGCCCTTGAGTGAACGCGAGATTTCTGAAATCTCGGTGGCGCGGTTCTCCTTGTTCCCGGGCACCTGCATCAGCTGCAGGTAGTCGATCACGATCAGGCCCAGGCCGCCGTGCTCGCGATGCAGGCGACGCGCGCGCGAACGCAGCTCCACCGGCGACAGGCCCGGCGTGTCGTCGATGAAGATCTTCGCCTCGGAGAGGATCGCGATGGCGTTGGTGACGCGGGGCCAGTCCTCCTCCTCCAGATCGCCATTGCGCAGGTGCTGGGCATGGATGCGGCCGATCGAGGAGATCAGGCGCAGCGCCAGCTGCGAGGAAGACATTTCCATCGAGAAGATCACCACCGCCTTCTTGCCGCGCAACGCGGCGGCCTCGGCGATGTTCACCGAGAACGCGGTCTTGCCCATCGAGGGACGCGCCGCGACGATGATCAGGTCCGACGGCTGCAGGCCCGAGGTGAGCTCGTCCAGGTCGTTGAAGCCGGTGGAGATGCCGGTGAGCTGGCCGCGGTTCTGGTAGCGCTCGTGCAGCAGGCGGAAGGCGTCCTTCACCGCCTCGCGCATGGACACCGAATCCTTCTTGCCGCGCGAGCCGGACTCGGCGATCTTGAACACGCGCTGCTCGGCGCTTTCCAGCACTTCCTGCACGCTCTTGCCGTCCGGCAAGTAGCCGTCCTCGCTGATCGCCACGCCGGCATCGATCAGCTGCCGCAGGATCGATTTCTCGCGCACGATGTCCGCGTAGGCGCCGATGTTGGCCGCGCTAGGCGTGGTGTTGGCCAGCTCGGCCAGGTAGCTGGCGCCACCTACCATCTCGGCCAGGCCATTGGCCTCGAACCAGTCGCCCAGGGTCACCGCGTCGCAGGGCATGCCCTTGTTCGCCAGCTCGGTGATGGCGCGCCAGATCAGGCGGTGGTCCTTGCGGTAGAAGTCGCCCTCGGAAAGCCGGTCGGCCACCTTGTCCAGCGCGTCGGGCGCCAGCATCAGACCGCCCAGTACCGCCTGCTCGGCGTCGATGGAGTGCGGCGGCACGCGCAGCGACTCGATGCTGGGCGCACGCTGGCCTTTGCGCTCGGGAACGAAGGACATGGAGCGATACCTCACAAGGGAACGGCCGCGCGGGTGACGCGCGCAGGCGAAGGGTACTGACGAACCAGCATACGCGGGCGCGTCGCGCGGAACGAGACAACAAGTCTGTGGCCAGCCTGTGGATAAGCTGTGGCCAGCCGTGGATAACCCGGCCCGGCAACGCCCGCCATCCGGCGGCCGCCAACGAAAACGGGCGCCTCGCGGCGCCCGTTTGCAAACCCGGGAGGGGTGGGCTTACTTCTCGCCGACCACGATCACCTTGACGGTGGTCTGGATGTCGGCGTGGAGCGACACCACGACCTCGTACTCGCCGGTGTTGCGAATCGGGCCTTCGCCCTGGATCACTTCGTTCTTGTGCACGTCATGGCCGGCGGCCTGCAGGGCTTCGGCGATTTCGCGCGGACCGACCGAGCCGTACAGCTTGCCCTCGGGACTGGCGTTGGCTTCGATGGTCACCTCGGCGCCTTCCAGCTTGGCCTTGCGGCCTTCGGCGCCCGACAGCTGCGAGGCAGCCTTGGCTTCGTACTCGGCACGGCGCTTCTCGAAAGCTTCGAGGTTGGCGGCGGTGACCGGCACGGCCTTGCCCTGGGGCAGCAGGTAGTTGCGGCCGTAACCCGGCTTGACGCTGACCTTGTCGCCAAGGTTGCCGAGGTTGCGGACTTTCTCGAGAAGAATCAGTTCCATGGTTTTTTCCTTTCGTTAGCACCGGTGTGGCCCGGCGCAGCCGTGGACGGTTGTCCGAAGAGTGAGCGCCCGCGCGCCGGACCGGAGCCCGACACGCGGGATACGACTAGACGTCGTGGTTGTCGGTGTACGGCAGCAGGGCCAGGAAACGGGCGCGCTTGATCGCGGTCGCCAGCTGACGCTGGTAGCGCGCCTTGGTACCGGTGATGCGGCTCGGCACGATCTTGCCGTTCTCGGTGACGTACTGGCGCAGCGTGTTGAGATCCTTGTAGTCGATCTCCTTCACCTTCTCGGCGGTGAAGCGGCAGAACTTGCGGCGGCGGAAGAACTTGGACATGGCTTGTGTGCTCCTGATCAGTCGTCGCTGTCGCGATCGTTGTCGCGGCTGCCGCGGCGGTCGTCGCCGTCGTTGTCGTCGTCACGGCGACGCGAACCCTTGGCGTCGTCCTTTTCCTTCGACTTCAGGATGAAGGACGGCTCGGTGTCGGCCTCGTCGCGGCGGATGCACAGGTGGCGCAGCACGGCGTCGTTGAAGCGGAAGCCCGACTCGAGCTCGTTCAGCGCGTTCTGGGTGACCTCGATGTTCAGCAGCACGTAGTGCGCCTTGGCCAGGTCGACGATCGGGTAGGCCAGCTGGCGGCGGCCCCAATCCTCCAGGCGATGGATCTTGCCGCCGTCGGCCTCGATCAGCGCCTTGTAGCGCTCGATCATCGCCGGCACCTGCTCGCTCTGGTCAGGGTGGACCAGGAACACAACTTCGTAATGACGCAGGGTCATTGTTGGGTAACTCCTTGTGGATGCGGCCTTTTTCAGGCCTGGCAGCCTCCCGTCGATGCGGTGAGGCAAGGTTCCGCCCGGAGCCTTTGTGCTCTGGACAGAAGCGGAATTGTACGGTGCGCCCGGCGGCGACCGCAAGCGATTGATTCAAGGGGAAACGGCGGCAAGCCGCCGGGGCCGCTCAGCCGACCGTGAAGCTCTCGCCGCAGCCACATTCGCCCGTGGCGTTGGGGTTGTGGAACACGAAGCTGGCGTTGAGCCCCTGGCGCTGGAAGTCGATCACGGTGCCGTCGACCAGCGGCAGGCTCTTGGCGTCGACCACCACCGACAGACCGTCGATCTCGATCACCTGGTCGTCAGCGGCCACCGCGTCGGCCAGATCGACCACGTAGGCGAAGCCGGAGCAGCCGGTGCGCTTGACGCCGAAGCGCACGCCCGGCGCCGTGGGCTTCTGGTCGAGAAAGTGGCGCATGCGCTGGCTGGCAGCGGGGGTGATGGAAATCGTCATGGCGTGCAACCGTTTACGTGGCGACCGGCAAAGGCTCGCGGGTCCGTTGGAACCTACATTATCATGCAGGTTTGGCCGGTTCCGATCCCGTCGGCATCCCGCCCGGCCATCTCTTCCCACAGTTCATGCGTCCAGATGCGGCGCGGCAGCAGGAGTTTCAATCCATGGCGTTGGTCAGCGCGACGGTGTGCAGCGTGAAGCAGGCCCTTTCCGGCCAGGTCGAGGCCGGCCGGAAGGTGGCCGTGCGAGGCTGGGTGCGGACCATCCGCGAGTCCAAGGGCGGGCTGTCCTTCGTCAACCTCACCGACGGCTCCTGCTTCGACCCGATCCAGGCGGTGGTCACCGACCAGGTCGCCAACTACGAGACCGACGTGAAGCGCCTGACTACCGGTGCCGGACTGATCGTCACCGGCACCCTGGTGCCGTCGCAGGGCAAGGGCCAGCGCTTCGAGATCCAGGCCGAGACGGTGGAGGTCACCGGCTTCGTCGACGACCCGCTGACCTACCCGATCCAGCCGAAGCCGCACACCATGGAATTCCTGCGCGAGGTCGCCCACCTGCGGCCGCGCACCAACCTGTTCGGCGCGGTGACCCGCGTGCGCCACACGATGATGACGGCGATCCACCGCTGGCTCACCGAACAGGGCTTCTTCTGGATCAACACGCCGATCATCACCACCTCCGACGCCGAGGGCGCCGGCGACATGTTCCGGCTGTCCACCCTGGACCTGGCCAACCTGCCGCGTCTGCCCGACGGCAAGATCGATTTCCGCAAGGATTTCTTCGGCCGCGAGGCCTTCCTCACCGTATCCGGCCAGCTCAACGTCGAGGCGTACTGCCTGGCGATGAGCAAGGTCTACACCTTCGGCCCGACCTTCCGCGCGGAGAACTCCAACACGCCGCGCCACCTGGCCGAGTTCTGGATGGTCGAGCCGGAGATCGCCTTCGCCGACCTCGCTGCCGACGCCGATTGCGCCGAGGGTTTCCTCAAGGCGATCTTCAAGGCGGTGTTGGAAGAGCGCGCCGACGACATGGCGTTCTTCGCCGAGCGCGTGCTGCCGGAGGCCGTCTCGCGCCTGGAAAACTTCATCGCCCAGCCGTTCGAGCGCATCGACTACACCGACGCCATCGAGATCCTGAAGAAGGCCGACCAGAAGTTCGAGTTCCCGGTCGCCTGGGGTGTGGACCTGCAGACCGAGCACGAGCGGTACCTCGCCGAGAAACATATCGGCCGTCCCGTGGTCGTGATGAACTACCCCGAGGCGATCAAGGCCTTCTACATGCGCCTGAACGACGACGAGAGGACCGTGGCGGCGATGGACGTGCTGGCACCCGGTATCGGCGAGATCATCGGCGGCAGCCAGCGCGAGGAACGGCTGGACTACCTCGACGCGCGCATGGCCAAGTTCGGCCTGGATGCCGAGACGTACAGCTGGTACCGCGACCTGCGCCGCTACGGCACCGTGCCGCACGCCGGCTTCGGCCTGGGCTTCGAGCGCCTGCTGGTCTACGTCTGCGGCCTGTCCAACATCCGCGATGCCATCCCCTACCCCCGTGTGGCCGGTTCGGCCGAGTTCTGACCTTTCGCGAGTCTCCAAGCATGCGCGTGCTGCTGAAAATCCCTGCCCTGCTCGTCGCCCTCGGCCTGTGCCTGGCCCTTGGCGCGTGCCACAGCGCCAAGGTATTCGTGCCGCCAAACCTGCGCCCGCCGACCGACACCGGCGACGCGCTGAAGCTGGCCCAGCAGCACCTGCAGGACGCCACGCCCTGCTGCACCAGCTTCGCGGACTTTTCGTACGGCACCCTGCTGCCCTGGCGGCCGAAGAAATTCCAGCTTGGCCCGAACAGCCCGGTGGCCAATCTCAACGGTGTGCGCAGCCATTTTCTCGCATTCAAGCTGCCGCCGGACCTGAAGATGCCCTACCGCGTGGCGATCAAGTCGGAATTGAACGGTCGCTGGCTGCATTCGGCCTACCTGTTCGCCCCGACCACGGTCGTGCTCGACGAGGCGTTCCAACCGATCGACGGCAAGGACATCCCGCTGTGCGAATACATGGGCTGGAGCAAATCCACCACCGGCGCATTCGGCAGCACCACCATCGACAACCCGAAGGCCCGCTACCTGGTGATCTATTCCTCGTCCGACCAGCAGTCCGGCAACACCTACTGGGAGCAGTCGCCCGCGGCCTTCTCGGCCGAGGCACCGGTCAACATGACGTCTAAGGGGAGCTTCAAGATCCCGCACGGGCCGGATGGCACGATCTGGGTCGGGCTGATGAACGATGGCTACAAGACCGCCGTCGATCAGGCCGTCTGTGGCGAGGCGCCCAAGGGCGACGGTCTGCTCAAGACGCTGAGCACGCTGCCCAGCCACTGGACTGGGAGCGCCCCCTGATGCCGCTGGGCCTCCTCTACTTGGGTCTGCTGCTGGCCGGTGTGGCCAGCTTCCTGCTGCACTATGTGGCACTGGGCCGGCTAGCCAGCCGCCTGCGCCAACAGCATCCGGACAAATGGAAAATCATCGCGCAAGACGAGCGGGGGCTCGCGGTCAGCACGCCGATGCGCTGGATGCGCCTGCAGAATGCGCTGCGCTCGCCGGTGATGCCCGCACTGGAGGATCCCGTGCTCAACCGCTGGCGGCGGCTGTGGCGGATTCTTCCCCTGCTGGCCTGGGCTTTTCTGATCGCCGCTTTCGCACTGCGCTGGATCACTCGCTGACCGCACCCGGAGGCATCCGATGCATCTGAGCCTGGAAGGACGACACGCACTGGTGTGCGGAGCCTCGCAGGGTATCGGGCGTGCCACGGCGGTCGAACTGGCCCAACTGGGAGCGCGCGTGAGTCTGCTGGCACGCTCGGCGGACACGCTCGAAGCCCTGGCGCAATCGCTACCGTGCCAGCACGGCCAGCAGCACGACTGGCGCGCCGTGGACATGGCCGACACCGCGGCGCTGGCGGAAGCGGCCGCGGCACTGGTGGTGACCGGCCCGGTGCACATCCTGGTCAACAACACCGGCGGCCCGCCCGGTGGCAGCGCGCATCAAGCGGATCGCGCCGCGTACGAGGCCGCCTTCCGGCAGCATGTGCTGGCCGCGCAGACGCTGTTGCAGGCGGTGCTGCCCGGCATGCGCGCGGAAGGCTACGGTCGCCTGGTCAACGTGATCTCCACGTCGGTGAAAGAGCCGATCCCCGGCCTGGGCGTGTCCAACACCATCCGCGCGGCCATGGCCGGCTGGGCCAAGACGCTGGCCGGCGAACTCGCCGCCGAAGGCATCACCGTGAACAACGTGCTGCCCGGCTATACCCGCACGGCACGTCTGGAGAGCCTGCTTGCGGCGAAGGCCGCTGCATCGGGGCGTCCGCTCGAGGAGATCGCCGACGAACTGGCCGCGTCGGTGCCGGCACGCCGCTTCGGCGAGGCATCGGAGGTGGCTGCCATGGTCGCTTTTCTTTGCACGCCTGCCGCTGCCTACATCAACGGCACCAGCATCCCGGTCGATGGCGGCCGCACCCGCGCGCTGAACTGACGCCATGCCGGAAGGCCCCGAGATCCGACGCGCCGCCGATGCCCTGGCCAAGGCCGTGGCCGGCGAACCGCTCGTGCGGGCCTGGTTTGCCCCTCCGGCGCTGAAGCGCCACGAGAAAACACTGGCCGGCCGCCGCATCGAGGCCATCACGCCGCACGGCAAAGCCCTGCTCACCCGTTTCGACAATGGCCTCACGCTTTACTCGCACAACCAGCTCTATGGCATCTGGCGCGTGGCCGCTGCCGGAGAGCGACCAACCACCGGGCGCAGCCTGAAAGTGGCGCTGGAGACGTCGCGCAAGGCGATCCTGCTGTACAGCGCCACTGACATCGAGATGTGGCCGACCGCACAGGTGCATGAGCATCCGTTACTGCAGCGGCTCGGACCTGACGCGCTCGATGCCTCGCTCGAGGCAGGCACGGTCGAGGCGAGGCTGCGCGATCCGCGCTTCGCCCGGCGCCGGCTCGGCACACTGCTGCTGGACCAGGCCTTCATCGCCGGACTGGGCAATTACCTGCGGGTGGAGATCCTGTGGGAGGCCGGACTGGACCACAACCGCCGCCCCTGTGACCTGGACGACACCGAGCGTGCCCTGCTGGCCGAGGCGATCCTCGACCTGCCCCGCCGCTCGTACCGCACCCGCGGCCGTCGCGGCGCCGGGCACCTGCAGGACACCCCGTTCCGCTTCCGCGCATACGAGCGCGCTGGCGAGGCCTGCGAGCGCTGCCTTACGCCGATCGAGAAATCGATGGTGGCCAGCCGACCGTTCTACGCCTGTCCGCACTGCCAGCGCTGAGCACACGTCCGGCTCGGGTTACCATGGCGGCCCATGCGCAGGGCGTCCCGCCTTTCGGCGCGCCCGCCCAGGAATATCCATGAGTCACAATCCGCTGCAGGACCTGATCGACAGCAACCGCCGCTGGTCGGCCAACGTCCGCGAGGAAGACCCCGCCTTTTTCGAACGGCTGGCCGGGCAGCAGTCGCCCAAGTACCTGTGGATCGGCTGTTCCGATTCGCGCGTGCCGGCCACCCAGATCGTCGACCTGCCGCCGGGCGAGATCTTCGTTCAGCGCAACGTGGCCAACGTGGTCTCGCACACCGACCTGAACTGCCTGAGCACGATCCAGTTCGCCGTCGACGTGCTGAAGGTCGAGCACATCATCGTGGTTGGCCACTATGGCTGCGGTGGCGTTCAGGCGGTGCTGGACCAGCGCCGGATGGGGCTGGTCGACAACTGGTTGCGCCACGTCGGCGATGTCGCCCAAAAGCACAACGAGATGCTGACCGGACTTCAGAACATGATCGACCGCAACGTGCGCCTGTGCGAGCTCAATGCGCTCGAGCAGGTGGTGAACGTGTGCCACACCACGATGGTGATGGACGCCTGGGAGCGTGGCCAGAACCTGACCGTGCACGCCTGGTGCTACAGCCTCACCAACGGCCACATGAACGACCTGGGCGTGCACATCCGCAGCCACGAGTCGCTCTGGCCCACCTACCACGACGCGCTGGAGCGCCTGACGCAGCGGGTCGGCGAGCCGGCCTGAGCGCCATCGCTCAGACCTCGATGCAGATGCACAGCAGATCGCCGATCAGCGCCTGCACCGGCACGGCCAGCTCCGGTCGGTAGTCCAGCGTCTCCTCGTCCATGTAGTTGCACTGCGCCAGCTCCAGTTGGACCGCCTGCACCCCCTCGTCCGGCCGGCCGTATTGCCGGGTGATGTAACCGCCCTTGAAACGCCCGTTCACAACGTGGGTGTAGGTGTCCTGGGCCGCCAGTCGGTCGGCGAGGCGCTGCTGCAGCGCCTCACCGCAACTCGCCCCGTCGGCGGTACCCAGGTTGAAGTCCGGCAGGCGCCCGTCGAACAGCATCGGCACCACGCTGCGGATCGAGTGGCCCTCCCACAGCACGACACGACCATGTTCGGCCCTCAGCCGCGCGAGCTCGTCCTGCAGCGCCTGGTGATAGGGACGCCAGAACACATCGACCCGCCGGCCGATCTCGTCGGCATCGGGTTCGCTGCCATCCGGATAGAGCGATGTGCCGTCGAAGCCGATGGTCGATACCAGCCCGGTCTCCCGCCGCCCCGGATACAGCGCGTGACCGTCGGCCGGGCGGTTGAGGTCCACCACGTAGCGCGACATCGTCGGGCGCAGCAGGCTCGCGCCCAACGCCTTGGCCAGCGGCGCATAGAGCTGGCCGACGTGCCAGTCGGTGTCAACCGAGCGCCGGGCCGGGGGATGCATGCGTGCGGCGATGTCGTCGGGAATCGTGCTGCCGTCGTGCGGCAGGCTGATCAGCAGCGGCGCGGTACCGCGCTCGAGGGTGAAGGTCGGGATATCCATCGTGTCAGTGTAACCGCCACCCTTGCCGCTCCCGAGCCTGGGCCGCAGCAACTCGAACGCACGGCTCCCCGCCGGTCCCTGCGGCCCCCGCCCCGTGGATCCGGGGAAAGAACGCTTGCGTCCATCAAATTACAGATGTAATTTCACTTCGAATTACATTCGTAATCCTTGAGGGCGAGTCGATGAACCCAGCGATCCCGAACATCACCGACGCCGAAAGCCAGGTCATGGCCGTGCTGTGGGAGCAGGCCCCGCGCAGCTCGGAAGAGATCGTCGCCGCGCTGGCCGATACCGGCTGGCACGAGAAGACCATCCGCACCCTGCTGAACCGGCTGCTCGGCAAGCAGGCGGTGGCTGCCGACCGCCACGGGCGTCGCTATCTGTACCGGCCACTGCTGAGCCGCGAGCAGTGGCAGTCGCAGGAGAGCCGCAGCCTGCTCGACCGCGTGTTCGGCGGGCGCGTAGCACCCCTGCTGGCGCATTTCAGCCGCCACGAAAAGCTCAGCGACAAGGACATCGCCGAACTGCGTGCGCTGATCGACGCCATCGAGCGCAAGGTGCGCTGAGATGGCCACGGTCCTACTCGACGTCACCCTGGGACTGGCCATCGCGCTCGTCCTGCGCCGGCCGGTACGGCGCCTGCTGGGCGCCGGTCCGGCCTTCACGCTGTGGCTGTGGCCGCTGCTGCTCGCACTCGTGTCGTGGCTGCCGATGCAGGCGATGCCGGCGTACGCGCTTGCGCCGGTGCTGGCGCGTGCCCGCGCGAGCGCTGCCGCCGCACTCGCGACAACGCCCCGCACGCACGACGCCTGGCTGCTGCTGTGGTCCGCCGGGGCTGCCCTCACGCTGCTGCGGCTGGTCATCGCCTATGCCCGGCTGCGTCGCGCGGCCCAGCCGGCACCGCCGTCGCTGCGGGCGCGGGTGGCCGAGGTGGCCCCGGGACTGGATCTACGCCGGCTACGCCTGCACCCGCAGGGGCCGGCCGTGCTGTGGGCACCACGCAGCCTGGTGTTGCTGCCGGCCGAGTTCACCCGCGACAGCGACCCGGCGCGCATGCGGATGGTGCTCACCCACGAATGCACCCACCTGCGCCGGCTCGATCCGCTGTGGACGCTGCTGGCGGAGATCGCCGTGGCCCTGCTGTGGTTCCACCCGCTGGCGTGGCTGGCTCTGCCCCGCTTCCGCCTCGACCAGGAGCTGGCTTGCGACGAGCGCACCCTGCGCTCGGACGATACCGATGCCACCGCTTACGCACGCACCCTGCTTTCCAGTACCGGCATGGACGTTGCGCCGGTGCTGACCCCCTGGCTCGCCGAGCCGCAGCTGAAGGAACGACTGACCATGATCCGACGCCATCGCACCCGCACCCCGCTTCGCATTGCCGGCACGCTCGGCCTGGCCTTGGCCGGCACCGGTCTCGCCCTGGCGGCACGCACCATGCCCCCGGCCCGGGCACCGGCAGGCGCCTCTCAGGACCTGGCCTTCAACGCCCGCGTGCAGCCGCACTATCCCAAAGCCTCCATCGCGAACAAGGAGCAAGGCACCGTGATGCTCAAGATCCTGGTCAACCCGGACGGCTCGGTGAAACAGGTCGACTACGACCCCAAGGCGAGCAGCACCACGTCCGGCAACCTGATCGCCGCCGCCAGCGAGGCGGCCATGCAATGGCACTTCAACCCGGCCATGCGCGGCGGCCACGCCATCGAGAGCTACGCGCAGGTTCCGGTCAACTTCGCGCTGGATGAATTACCCACGCCGACCAGCAAGGCCGAAGCCGAGAAAAAGGCTTCGGAATATGCAAAAAAGCACTGATTTGAAAGTGTTTTGATGCCTTTGGTAGGCTCACGCCATCCAGGTAAGGGCCTACCGCATGATGCCACTCACCACCGCCTCGCCAAATCACCCCGCACGGCCATCCGGTCGCTGGGCGCTCGGCGCGCTCGCATGCCTTGCACTGGCCGCCTGCTCCAGCGCGCCGCACCGCCGCGAGCCGACCTTCAAGGCATCGCACTCCGACCTCGCCGACCTGCCCGCACGCGCACCCTCGGCGGCCACCGCGCAGGTCGCCAACGATGTGCTGTTCCGCGCGATGGCGCTGGTCGGCACGCCCTACAAATGGGGCGGCAACACGCCGGAATCCGGCTTCGACTGCAGCGGCCTGGTCGACTACATCTATCGCCACGCCGCCGACATCCTGCTGCCGCACAGTTCGCGCGAGATGGCGGCGATGGACGGGCGCAAGATCAGGCACATGACCGACCTGGCCAGCGGCGACCTGGTGTTCTTCGGCAGCCGCGGCGACGTCAGCCATGTCGGCGTCTACGTCGGCAAGGGCCGCTTCGTGCATGCGCCGAACAGCGGCGGTACGGTGCGGCTGGACGATATCGACGGCCCCTATTGGCGCGACCACTTCGAGTTCGGCAAGCGGCTGCTGGACTGACCCGGTCGCCACCCTCGCCGCAAAGAGAAACGGCGCCCCCGGGGCGCCGTTCTTGTCTCGCGGAATAGCCGGCCTCAGTGGGCCGCACCGCCCGGCGGATGCGCATGACCGTGCTGGATCTCTTCCTCGGTCGCCTCGCGCACTTCGTTCACGGTGACATCGAAGGTGAGGGTCTTGCCGGCCATCGGGTGGTTCAGATCCACGTCCACCGTGGTCATGCCGACCTTCTGCACCACCACCACGCGGTGGCCGCCCTGCTTGAGCGCCAGCGTCGTGGCCATGCCCGGCTTGAGCTTGTTCGCCTGCTGGAAGTACTTCTTCGGCACGCGCTGGGTCTGGCCTTCCTGGCGTTCGCCATAGGCTTCCGCCGCCGGCACCTCGACCTGGAACGACTCGCCCGCCTCGCGCTCCTCCAGCGCCTTCTCCAGCCCCGGGATCAGCTGGCCGTGGCCGAGCAGAACCCACAGCGGCTCGTTGCCGTCCAGCGAGCTTTCCACCTTCTCGCCGTCCACCGTGAGGGTGTAGTGCAGCGAGATCACCTTGTCCTTGCCAGCCTTCATGTCGGTCTCTTTCGGGTCGTGCAAAGCGGGCGATTGTATCAGGCCTGTCCCCCGCCGAAGCGCACGCCCCGCACCTCCGGCCCAAGCCAGGCCAGCAGCGCCAGCAGCACCGCCACCGCGGCCATCCAAGGCGCCATCACCACGGCGTAGTTGCCACCGTTCGCCTCGGCCAGCCACGCCTGCGCATAGGCGGTGCTGGCGGCCAGCAGATTGCCGAGCTGGTAGGCGAAGCCGGGCAGCGTGCCGCGCACGTCGTCCGGCGACATCTCGTTGAGGTAGGACGGCACCACGCCCCACGCGCCCTGCACCATCACCTGGATCAGGAAGGCACCCAGCCCCAGCAGCACCAGTGAACCACCGAAGGCCCACAGCGGGATGCACGGCAGCGCCAGCAGCGCCGCCACCACCATCGCCCGCCGTCGCCCGACCCGCTCCGACCAGGCGCCGAAGAACAGGCCGCCGACGATCGCCCCGGCATTGAGCAGCATGGTCAGCAGGGTCACCTCGCCGGTGCCCAGGTGCAGCTGCGACTTGAGGAAGGTCGGGTACATGTCCTGCGAGCCGTGGCTGAACATGTTGAACGCCGCCATCAGCAGCATCATGTACACCAGCCGCTTCCAGTGCCCGCGCATCGCATGCAGCGCATGGCGGGACTCCCCGGCCTGGCGGCGCGCCTCCCACACCGGCGACTCCGGCACCTTGGCGCGCAGGTACAGCACCAGCAACGCAGGCAGCGCGCCAACGACGAACATGGCGCGCCAGCCGAAGCCGAACACCCCGAACACCAGCCAGTAAGCCAGTGCCCCCAGGAAGTAGCCGCAGGGATAGCCGCTCTGCAGCAGACCGGACACCGCGCCGCGCGACGACGCCGGGATCGACTCCATCACCAGCGACGCGCCGATGCCCCACTCGCCGCCCATCGCGATACCGAACAGGAAGCGCAGCACCAGCAACACGGTGAGCGAAGGCGCGAAGGCACAGGCCAGCTCCAGCACCGAGAACAGGAGTACGTCGACCATCAGCACGGGCCGCCGACCGAAGCGGTCGGCCAGGCGGCCAAACAGCAGTGCCCCGATGGGCCGCGCCGCGAGCGTGAGCAGGATGCTCAAGGCGACCGATTTCGGCTCGGTCCCGAACTCGCTGGCGATATTGCCGATCACGAAGACCAGCAGGAAAAAGTCAAAGGCGTCGAGGGTCCAGCCCAGGAAGCTGGCCAGCACCGTGTGCCGCTGGCGGCTGTCGAGCTGGCGAAACGCGGCGACGAGGGACATGCGGCAGCAGCTCCGGCCTGATGCAGCCACTGAGGCTAGCACGGCCATGCCCGGAGCCCACCCGACCTGCGCGCGTTCGGAATTTCCGGCTGACTCGCAATTACTGGCAGGCGCAGGTTCATGCTGCCGCTGCCAGGTGAGGGGACCACCCGGCGGACCGGGCCCACCGTGGCACCCGTGCGGGTAAGGCCACCTTGTCCACTGCGCTGATCGATGCCGACACCGGCGAAGTGCTCCAGAGCTGGGAAGGCCTGACCACCAAGGGCAAGCCCGGTGGCGGTGGCACGACGCCAACGATGGCGACCGGCCCGGAGGGCAACCATGAAGACCGGACAGTATTTTTTGGCAACGACCATGCCGCCCTGAGCGCGCAGCAGTCCGGCAGCACCTGCACCATGCAGAACGCCGACATCGCCACCTGCAACATGAGCCAGCGTCGCACGGGCGGCTCGCTGTGGACCTTCACCTACCCGACCAGCGGTGGTGACGGCATCAACGGCACCCATTCGCCGACCAACGACGCGCACCCTTTCAGCGGCGGCGTGCACGACAGGTACGACAACTGGTTCGGCGCTCCGCCACTGGCCTTCCAGCTGCGCATGAACGTGCATTACAGCCGCAACTACGAGAACGCGTTCTGGAACGGCTCGTCGATGAACTTCGGCGACGGCGCCAGCTATTTCTTCCCGCTGGTGTCGCTGGACGTGACCAGTCACGAGATCAGTCACGGCCTCACCGAGCAGCACTCCAACCTCGCCTATTCCGGCCAGTCGAGCGGCATGAACGAGGCGTTCTCGGATATGGCAGGCGAGGCGGCCGAATACTACGACCGCGGCAGCAACGACTGGCTGGTCGGCGCAGAGATCATCAAGAACGGCACCGCGCTGCGCTGGATGTGCACGCCGACCCAGGACGGCCGCTCGATCGACAACGCCGCCAACTACACATCCAGCCTGGACGTGCACTACTCCAGTGGCGTCTACAACAAGGCGTTCTGCACGCTGGCGAGGAAGTCGACCTGGACCACGCGCAAGGCGTTCGAGGTATTCGAACGGGCCAACGCGCTGTACTGGACATCGAACGCCACGTTCAACTCCGGCGCCTGCGGTGTCGAGAGCGCAGCGGGCGATCTGGGCTACTCCAGCGGTGATGTCGCGGCGGCATTCACCGCCGTTGGAGTGACCTGCCAGTAGCGCAAGGCTCCCGGACTGAAGAAGCCGGCCTCTCCGGGCCGGCTTCCTCCACTCCCCCGCGTGACCTGGCAGGTCCGGAATCCCCGATCAGACGCCACCGGAAATGATGTTGGAAACGTAGCGCTGGTATTCCTCCTTCGACAGCGAGCCGTTGCCGTCCAGGTCCGCCTCGTGGAAGTGCGCGCGAAGCTGCTTGAGGGCAGGTTCATCCTTCGGAATCTCGCTTCGGACCAGCTTGCCGTCGTGATTCTTGTCGAGGTCCCCAAACGAGGGGGCATTCGTGGCGCCAGGGTTCCGCACTCCCGGCTGTACCGTCGGCGCCGCCACCGCAGGGATCGTCCACATCGCATACCACAGGGCCACCAACAGGCCTGACTTGGCGTAGGTCATTGCTGCCTCCTTTTCACGTCACTGTGGAAATATCTTCAGAGGAACTGCCCGCATCCCGATCCGGGAGCCCCGCCATTCTGGCCCAACCGCCGCTCCGCTGCCCCGACATGGCCGCGCCGCGGCAGGAAAGGCTCCCGCACCGCCCGCCATCGCCCTGGCACGAGCATCACCCGGCGCATTGGGCTACACTACGCCGGCTCGTAGACGCCCCCGACTCCCTAGCGGAGATCGTGGCGAGGGTCGAACCCTTGCCAATTTCCCCACCCCGGTAGCGCGCGCGACACCCGGCCAGCCCACCTTCCCCGGTGCGCAGCCGCTGATTTTCATTGCCTGGCGCGCGGTATCAGGGAGCGCGAAGGGCCACCTCAGGAGTTTCCATGTCCTTCGAATCGCTGGGCCTTGCGCCCGCGTTGCTGCGTGCGCTGACCGACCAGGGCTACGCCGAACCCACGCCGGTGCAGGCCGGCTCCATTCCGCTGGTGATTGCCGGCCACGACCTGCTGGCCGCCGCCCAGACCGGCACCGGCAAGACCGCCGCTTTCGCCCTGCCGGTGATCCACAAGCTGATCGGCGCCGGCGCCACCCAGACCCGCCGCCCGCGCGTGCTGGTGCTCACCCCGACCCGCGAACTGGCCGCCCAGGTTAACGACAACTTCCGCGACTACGCCAAGTACGTGCGCGTGACCACCACCACCATCTTCGGTGGCGTCGGCATGGGTCCGCAGATCAACGCGCTGCGCCGCGGCGTGGACGTGGTGATCGCCACCCCGGGCCGGCTGATCGACCACATGCAGCAGCGCACGATCGACCTCGGCGGCATCGACATGCTGGTGCTGGACGAGGCCGACCGCATGCTCGACATGGGCTTCCTGCCAGCGCTCAAGCGCGTGCTCTCGGCCCTGCCGAAGCAGCGCCAGACGCTGTTGTTCTCGGCCACCTTCGCCCCGGCGATCAAGGCGCTGGCCATGCAGTTCATGCGCGAGCCGAAGGAAGTCTCGGTGACCCCGCCGAACACCGTGGCGCCGCTGGTCAGCCACCACGTGCACCCGGTGGACGCGGCGCGCAAGCGCGATCTGCTGCTGCACGTGCTGGCCGGCGACAGCCGTCGCCAGACCCTCGTGTTCAGCCGCACCAAGCACGGCGCCGACAAGCTGGTGAAGTTCCTGGAGGTGTCCGGCGTGCGCGCCGCGGCGATCCACGGCAACAAGAGCCAGAATGCCCGCACCCGCGCCCTGAGCGACTTCAAGAGTGGCCGGATCACCGTGCTGGTGGCCACCGACATCGCCGCCCGCGGCATCGACATCGACCAGCTGCCGATGGTGATCAACTTCGACCTGCCGATGGTCGCCGAGGACTACGTGCACCGCATCGGCCGCACCGGCCGCGCCGGTTCCACCGGCCTGGCGGTATCGCTGGTCAGCCACGACGAGTCGGGCCTGCTGCGCGACATCCTCCGGCTGGTCAAGCAGGAGATCGCGATCGATCCGGTCGCCGGTTTCGAACCGTCGGCGCCGCTGCGGCTGGACGCCGGCGCGCCCAAGCCGGCGCAGGGCGGACAGCGGCAGGGCCGTCCGGGCAACCGGCCTTCGGGCCAGGGCAAGGCCAGCCCGAGCCATCGCCCGCACGGCCACGTGCAGGCCGGAGCCGCCGGCGAACACGCCGCGGGCAACCGCTCGCGCCGTCGGCGCGGGCGTCCGGCGGCCAAGGCCTGAGATCGTTCCATCGCGTGGCGGCACGGCAACGTGCCGCCACGCCGTTCAATCCGGTGCGATCTTCGCCGTGAGTACGTGGTCTTCCCACACGCCGGCGATCTGCAGGTAGCGCCGCGCCAGTCCCTCCCGCTCGAACCCCAGCGAGGCTAGCAGCCGGCCGCTGCGCTCGTTGCGCGGCAGGTAGTTGGCCATTACCCGATGCAGGCCCAGCGCGTCGAAGGCCCAGTCCAGTGCCGGCGCCAGCGCTTCACGCATCAATCCACGGCCCTCCTGCGCTGCCGCCAGGCCGTAGCCCAGCAGGCAGGCCAAGAAGGGACCTCGCACCACGTTCGAGAAGGTGAAGCTGCCGAGCACTTCGCGCTCGTCCGGATCGAACATCAGGATCGGATAGGCGCGATCCTGCGCCACGCCGAGCATCCACTCCTCCAGCGTCCGCCGACTGTGGGCGGGCGTGTAATAGGCCTCGTCGCGCAGGGGCTCCCACGGTGCCAGATGGTCGCGATTGGCCGTGCGATAGCGCCACAGCGCTCCGGCGTCGTCGGGCTTGGCGAGACGACAGGACAAGCGCGCCGTGCGCCAGGCGATTCCACCGCTCACGCCAGCTCGAGCGCCTGCGCATGGTGGCGCAGGTGGTCCTCGACGAAGGTACTGATGAACCAGTAGCTGTGGTCGTAGCCGGGATGCCGACGCAGCAGCAGCGCCTGCCCCGCTTCCGCGCAGGCCTGGTCGAACAGCTCCGGCCTGAGCTGGCCCTCGAGGAATTTGTCCGCCTCGCCCTGGTCGATGAGGATCGTGCCGGGGAAGGTCTGCCGCGCGACCAGCTCGCAGGCGTCGTAGTCGGCCCAGGCTGCACGGTCCTCGCCCAGATAGCGCGGCAGCGCCTTGCGCCCCCACGGCACCTGGCTGGGCGCCACGATCGGCGCGAAAGCCGACACCGAGCGATAGCGATCCGGATGGCGCAGCGCGATGGTCAGCGCGCCGTGGCCACCCATCGAGTGGCCGAAGATGCTGCTGCGGGAGGGGTCGACCGGAAAATGCCGCGCGACCAGCGCCGGCAGCTCTTCGACCACGTAGCTGTACATGCGAAACCGGCCGGCATACGGCGCCTGCGTGGCATCGACGTAGAAGCCGGCCCCTTCGCCGAACTCCCAGTCACCGGTGGCACTCTCGATGCCGGTGTCGCGCGGACTGGTGTCCGGCATCACCAGCACCATGCCGTACTGCGCGGCGAGCCGCTGCGCACCGGCCTTGATGGTGGCGGTCTCCTCGGTGCAGGTGAGTCCGGCCAGGTAGTACAGCACCGGCCTTCGGCCCTGCACCACCTGCGGCGGCTGGTAGATGGCGAAGCGCATCGGCCCACCGCACGCGGTCGACTCGTGCCGGTAGAAGCCCTGTACGCCGCCAAAGCACGCCTGCTCGGAAAGGGTCTCGAAGCTGCTCATCCTTGCCTCCTGGAGCTTGGCCAAAGGCCGATCATACCCCTGCCTCCCAAGCGAGCCGGCCGCCAAGCTCAACGCTCCTGGTCGGTGGGTCGCATCAGCAATTCGTTGATGTTCACGTGCGGCGGCCGGGTGACGCAGAACGCGATGGCCTCGGCCACGTCGCGCGACTGCAGCTGGCGCATGCTGTCGGCCCATGCGTTCAGCGCATCCCTGGTCGCAGCGTGACCGATATGGTCGCGCAGCTCGGTTTCCACCACGCCCGGTTCGATCACGGTGACGCGGATGCCGTGCCTGTAGACCTCGCGGCGCAGGGCCTCGGAAAACGCCACCACGCCGAACTTGGTCGCCGAGTAGGCGGCCGCGTTGGGGTTGGCGATGCGCCCGGCGGTGGAGGAGACGTTGACGATGTGACCGTCGCCGCGCGCGGTCATGCCGGCCAGCGCCGCCTGGGTCGAAGCGATCAGGCTGAGCACGTTGAGTTCCAGCATCCGGCGCCAGCGGCCAAGATCGGCCTCGGCCACCGGCTCCAGGTACATCACGCCGGCGTTGTTGACCAGGACGTCCAGACGTCCGTAGTGCATCTCGGTCTCGCGCACCACGCGCTGTGCCTCGGTTTCATCGAGCAGGTCGGCCTCCAGCACCAGCGGCTCGGCACCCAGCCCGGCGAGGGTTTCCGCCAGCTTTTCCAACCGGTCGCGGCGGCGCGCGGTCACCGCGACCCGCGCACCCTCCTCGGCCACCGCGATTGCCGTCGCTTCGCCGATGCCCGAGGACGCCCCGGTCACCAGCGCCACCTTGCCCACCAGACGCTTCGCCATGCCTGAATCTCCTGTGCCTTGAACGTATTGCGGCGCGGGCCGGCGGCCCGCGGACTGCTACAATAGCCGTCATTCTCCCGCACGCCGACCGGCGTGCCACCCCGAGGTTCCCCATGTCATCCCCGTCTTCCGACTCCGCCCCGGCAGCCGCCGGCTTCACCGCGCTTGGCCTCGCACCGGACCTGCTGCGCGCCCTCGCCGATGTCGGCTACGAGTCGCCCTCGCCGATCCAGGCCGCCACCATCCCGCCGCTGATGGACGGCCGCGACGTGCTCGGCCAGGCGCAGACCGGCACCGGCAAGACCGCCGCATTCGCGCTGCCGATCCTCTCGCGTATCGAGCTCAAGCCCGGCAAGCCGCAGGCGCTGGTGCTGGCGCCGACGCGCGAGCTGGCGATTCAGGTCGCCGAGGCATTCCAGCGCTATGCCACCTATCTGCCCGGCCTGCAGGTACTGCCGATCTACGGCGGCCAGAGCTACGGTCCGCAGCTGCAGGCGCTGCGCCGCGGCGTGCAGATCGTGGTGGGCACGCCCGGCCGCGTGATCGACCATCTGGACAAGGGCACGCTGGACCTCTCGCAACTGAAGTACCTGGTGCTCGACGAGGCCGACGAGATGCTGCGCATGGGCTTCATCGACGACGTCACCAAGGTGCTCGAGGCGACCCCGCCGACCCGCCAGGTGGCGCTGTTCTCGGCCACCATGCCCACGGTGATCCGCAAGATCGCGCAGCAGCACCTGAAGGACCCGGTGGAAGTCACCATCAAGTCCTCCACCACCACCGCGGCCAACATCCGCCAGCGCTACTGGTTCGTCTCCGGCCTGCACAAGCTGGACGCGATGACGCGGATCCTGGAGGCCGAGCCGTTCGACGCGATGATCATCTTCGCGCGCACCAAGCAGGCCACCGAGGAGCTGGCCGAGAAGCTGTCCGCGCGCGGCTTCGCCGCGGCCGCCATCAACGGCGACATCGCCCAGCCGCAGCGCGAGCGGGTGATCCAGCAGCTCAAGGACGGCAAGCTCGACATCCTGGTCGCCACCGACGTGGCGGCACGCGGACTCGACGTGGAGCGCATCAGCCACGTCATGAACTACGACATCCCGTACGACACCGAGAGCTACGTGCACCGCATCGGCCGCACCGGCCGCGCAGGCCGCAACGGCGAGGCGATCCTCTTCGTCACCCCTCGCGAGAAGGGCATGCTGCGCGCGATCGAGCGCGCCACGCGCCAGCCGATCGAGGAGATGAAGCTGCCCACCGTCGAGGCGGTGAACGATGTGCGCATCGGCAAGTTCAAGCAGCGCATCAGCGATACCCTGGCGCAGGGCGGGCTGGAGTTCTTCCAGCAGCTGATCGAACAGTACGAGACCGAACACAACGTGCCGGCGATCGAGATCGCCGCCGCCCTGGCGCGGATCGCCCAGGGCGACCAGCCGCTGCTGCTGAGCCCGCCGCCCAAGCGCGAGTTCGAGCCGCGCGAGCGACCGGTCCGTGCCGAGCGCGAGCAACGCGATGCGCGCGACAGCCGTGGCCGGGAGGGTGCACCGCGCGAGGGCTTTCGTCCCGTCGTGCGCGCTCACCTCACCGAGCCGGGCAAGCGGACCTACCGCATAGAGATCGGCCACGAGCACGGCGTGAAGCCGGGCAACATCGTCGGCGCCATCGCCAACGAGGCCGGGCTGGAGAGCAGCCACATCGGCCGGCTGAGCATCCGCGGCGACTACAGCCTGGTCGACCTGCCCGACGGCATGCCCAAGGAGACCTTCGAACACCTGAAGAAGGTCTGGGTGGTGCAGCGCCAGCTGCGTATCCACGAATGGGACGGCCAGGACGACGGCGCCGCCGACCGTCCGCCGCCGCGCCGCAGCGGCCCGCGCCCGGGCGGCTTCAAGGGCAAGCCCCGGCCGGGCGGCCACGGCAAGCCGCCGCGCCGGCAATCCTGAGCTCCCGACACCGCGCCACGGCGCGGTGTTTTTTTGGTGAGAGGGACTCGCCGACAACGACACGCGGCACGTAACATCGTGCGATGACCTGCTCTCGCCCTACCGCATGAACGCCGCCCCGGATCCGCGCATGCACGGCCTCTCGGCCTGCGAGCGCGAACAGCTGCACGCCGCCGCCCGGGCGATCCGCGACGGCCAGTTCGACGCCGCCGAGCGCCTGCTCGACCAGCTGCATCGCCTGGTGCCCCGGCAGGCCGAGGTGCTGCGGCTCAAGGGCATCGCCGCAACCCGCCGCGGCCGCTTCGACGAGGCCACCGCCGTCCTGCGCCGGGCGCTGGCGCTGGCCCCCGACGACGCGCTGGTGATGAACGACCTGGCCAGCGCGCTCGCCCAGCGCGGTGACACGGACGAAGCGCTGACCACCTGGCGCCAGGCCTGTGTCGTGGCGCCCGACTACCCGATGGCCTGGTTCAACCTGGGCCGCAACCTGCAGCAGCTCGGCAACAGCGAGGACGCCGTACGCGCGCTGGAACGAGCCGCCACGCTGGCGCCGGACCTGCTGCCGGCGCACATCCTGTCCGGCGACGCGCTGGTGCACCTGGGCCGCTTCGGGGACGCCGCCGCGCATTACCGCGCCGCGCTCGCCGTGCACCCGGCCTGCGGCGACGCCTGGCGCGGGCTGGGCAACATCAAGACACAGCCACTCTCCACCGGGGACGTCGCGGCACTGCAGGCGCAGCTGGCGCGGCCGGACCTCGTCGACAGCGACCGCATCGCGATGGGCTTCGCGCTGGGCAAGGCGCTGGAGGACCACGGACGCCATCCCGAGGCGTTCGCCGCGCTGGCCGAGGCCAACGCCCGCATGCGCCGGCTCGCGCCGTGGCAGGCAGCGGGCTTCAGCGCATACGTGGCGCAGCTGGTCGAGACCACGCGACACCTGCCCGCGCCCGCCGATCCGGCGCTGGGCGACGAGGTGATCTTCATCGTCGGGCTGCCGCGTTCGGGCTCCACGCTGTTCGAGCAGATCCTCGCCGCGCATCCGCAGGTGGCGGGCGCCAGCGAGCTGGACGATCTCGACGCGGTGATCGCCGAGGAGTCGAACCGGCGCCGTCAGCCCTTGCCGGCATGGCTACCGGCGGCGGGCGCAGAGGACTGGGCGCGGCTGGGCCGGCGCTATCTCGAACGCACCGCGCGCTGGCGCACGCGTCGCCCGCGGCACACCGACAAGCTGCCGGAGAACTGGCTGCACACCGCCCTGCTGGCCGCGATGCTGCCGGGTGCGCGCATCGTCGACGCGCGGCGCGACGCACTGGAAGCGGGCTGGTCGTGCTTCAAGCAGCAGTTCTACCGGCTGCCGCACTTCGCCTGCGACCTGGCCGACATCGCCGCCTACATCCAGGATTACGAACGGGCGATGGCTGCGTGGCGGGCGGCCCGGCCGCAGCGCGTGCGCGTGCAGCGCTACGAGGCGCTGCTGGAACGGCCGGAGGACGAAATCCGCGCCCTGCTCGACTTCTGCGGCCTGCCGTTCGACCCGGCCTGCCTAGACTTCCACCGGGCCATGCGCAGCGTGCGCACGCCCAGCGCTTCGCAGGTGCGCCAGCCGCTGCGCCGGGACACGGCGCGCGCTACCCATTACGGCATGCTGCTGGATCCGCTGCGCCGGGGGCTGGCCGCGATCGCCACCGAGCGCTGAGCCCGGCGTTCGCGCGGGGCAACAGTCTGTGCGCGTGGCCAGCCGCGCACGCGCCGCGATCCGCCCCCATCATGAAGGTTATGAACGACCTGCCCAGCCTCTACATCTCGCACGGCTCGCCGATGACTGCGTTGCGGCCGGGCCTGACCGGCACCCGATTGTCCGAACTCGCCGCGGCGCTCCCGCGTCCGCGCGCGATCGTCGTGGCCAGCGCCCACTATCTGGCGCGGCAGCCCCTCGTCGGCGGCGCAGCGCAACCAACGACCGTGCACGATTTCGGCGGTTTCCCCCCCGCGCTCTACGAACTGCGCTACCCCGCACCGGGCGACCCCGGGCTGGCCGCGCGCATCGCGGAACGGCTCGACCAGGCAGGACTGGCGGCGCATGTCGATCCGCAACGCGGGCTCGATCACGGCATCTGGGTACCGCTGCGGCTGATGTACCCCGAAGCCGACATTCCGGTGGTACCGCTGTCGATCCAGCCGATGCTCGGGCCGGCGCACCAGTACGCCGTGGGGCGCGCACTGGCCGGTCTTCGCGAAGAGGGCGTGCTGCTGATCGGTTCCGGCTCGATCACCCACAACCTGCACGATTTCGGCGCCGGCTACGACGCCAACCACCAGGCACCGTACGTGCAGCCCTTCGTCGGCTGGATCGGACAGCAACTGGCGCGGGGCGATACCGCCGCCCTGCTCGACTATCGCCGCCAGGCGCCGTTCGCCGAACGCGCCCACCCCACCGACGAACACCTGCTGCCGCTGTTCGTGGCGCTGGGTGCCGCCGGCGAAAGGGCAGCCGCGCAGCGACTGGATGCCGGCGTGGACCTGGGCTTCCTCGCCATGGACATCTACCGTTTCGATACGGCAGACTGATCAGCCGGCCGCGGCCTGGTCGTCCACGCTGACCCGCGCACGGCCACTGTGGCAGGTGAAGCGGAACACGTAGTCCAGGCTGAACGGCTCGGTCCGGCTGTCCACCACATGGCTCTCGCCGTTGGCGTCGGCTGACCAGTGGTCGATCTGCAGCGGATCGAACCGCCATCGCAATGCCGCCTCCCGGGTCGCGGCGAGGAAAGGCCGCAGACCCGGCGCCGCGGCATCGGCGTCGCCGGGACGTACCTCGGTGACCTTGCCGGAGGTATCGACGATCAGCTTCGCGATGACGTCCACCACCGGCACGCAGGCCTGCAGCCGCGATGCGGGATAGGCCGGCGTCACCCGCGCCAGTGGCTTGCCGCCGCTGGATACCTCACCAAGCGCCAGCTGGTAATGCACCGTATCCGGCTGCTCGACCGCATGCCAGGACGCGTCGCCCCGGTTGGCGGGGTGCATGTCCGGGCGCGCAGGCGCGTGCGCGCAGGCACCGAGCGCCGTCGCAACGAAGGCCACTGCCAGCTGCCGTCCCACCCCTCTCACCCCTTTGCGAACCATTGATGCCTCCAAAGGATTACGACCGTAATCCAAATGGAAATTACGAACGTAATCCTTGTTGCGCAAGGGCGGCACTCGGCGCGCCGATCAGGCGCTGCGAGGCAGCGGCGGCAGGCCGGCTCCGGAGGGATCGATCCAGTCCTGCGGGGATAACGGCGCCAGCCCATGGGCGAGACGGGCCTTGTCGCATTGCGGGCTGATCTCTCCGAACTCCCACGACGGGGCCACCTCGCGGCAGACCGAGGGACGCTGCGGGTAGATGCCGCAACTGGCCTGCACACCGACCTCACCCTGCAAGGCCACGCAGCGCACCGGCCTCGCCTCGGTGCCACGCATGGCCAGGCGGTGCGGATCGAGCTTGATGGTGAGCGCCTCGGGCACGGTGCCACCGAGGAACGACTCGGCCTCGGACCAGTGGAAGGCGACCCGGAAATAAGCGCAGCAAGCGCCGCAGGCGAGGCAGGGATGGACCATCGGATGGACCGCGGGAGAGCGCACCCCTCGGCGCGCAGCCGGCGGATTCTATCCAGACTGCCGGCCGCCGGAACATGCTCCGTCGATGCGTCGCGATGCCTCCTTTAGCCGGCGTTGCCGAACGTCGTGCCGTGGCCGTCAGATCGGCCCGGCAAAGGTGTTGCAACTGGCCATGTCGCCACTCTGGAAACCGGTCCTGAACCACTTCACGCGCTGCGCCGAGGTGCCGTGGGTGAACGAGTCGGGCACCACCGTGCCGCGGGCCTCGCGCTGCAGGGTATCGTCGCCGATCTGGCTGGCGGCATTCAGTGCCGACTCCACGTCACCGTCCTGCAGCCAGTTCAGCCGCTGCTGGCTGCGGTTCGCCCAGACGCCGGCGAAACAGTCCGCCTGCAGTTCCTGGCGCACCGACAGACCGGTCGCCCCCTGCATCGCCGCGCCCTGGCGGCGCGCCTGGTCGGCCTTGTCGAACACGCCGATCAGCTTCTGCACGTGATGCCCGACCTCATGCGCGATCACGTAGGCGCGGGCGAAATCGCCGGCGGCGTGGAAGCGGTTCTGCAACTCCTGGAAGAAGTCCAGATCAAGGTAGACCTTCTGGTCGCCCGGGCAATAGAACGGCCCGACCGCAGTCGACGCTGCACCGCAGGCAGTCTGCACGCTGCCGCGGAACAGGTGCAGCTTCGGCTGCACGTACCGGGCGTTGTGTTCGGCGAAGATCTGGCCCCAGGTGTCCTCGGTGGCGCCGAACACGCGGCAGACGAAATCGATCTGCTGGTTCGCCGGATTGTGGCAGTCCACTGCCGTGGTGGACTGGATCTGGCCGCTGGTCTGCTGGGATGCGGTGCCATCGCCGGACAGGAACGGCGTGATCAGGTCGCGCTTGAAGACCAGGCTGAGGATGACCAGCACCACCAGCCCGCCGAGGCCAAGCCGGCCGCCGCCGCGCGGGGAGAGCCCGCCGCCACCGCCGCTGCCCTGCTCCACGTTGTCGCTCGAACGTCCCTTGCCCCAGTCCATCGTCCACCCCGCTCCCGCATCGTTGGCGGCGACGATAGCCGCTTGCCACCACACTCGCCACGCCACCGGCTAATGTAGGTGGCGACAGCCCTGATCGGACACCACCCCAGCATGCTCGCCCAATTGCCCGCCCTCGTGACCTTGCTCAACGTCCTCCTGCTCTCCGCCACCGCCTTTGCGGTGGGCAAGGCCCGCGCCACATACGGCATCAAGGCGCCGGCCACGACCGGCCACGAGGGCTTCGAACGCGCCTACCGCGTGCAGATGAACACGCTGGAGCAGACGGTGATGTTCCTGCCGGCGCTGTGGCTGGCCGCCACGCACGGCTTCGCCGGCTGGGCGGGCGTCGCCGGACTGGTCTGGATCGTCGGTCGCGTCTGGTACATGGCGGGTTATCTGCGCGACCCGGCCAAGCGCGAGGGCGGCTTCGCCGTGGGCATGCTGGCCTGGCTGGCGGTGCTGGTGCTCGCCGGCATCGGCGTGGTCCGGGCGATGCTGGCCGGCTAAGCCGCCGGCCTCGCCTAGTCGGCTGCAGGCACCACCCGCAGGCGGCCGATGCGGGCCCCGTCCATCGCCACCACCTCGAAGCGCCACCCGTCGGCAGTCACGCTGTCGCCCACCTCCGGCAGGCGGCCAAGGCGCTCGAGCACCAAGCCCGCCAGGGTGGAAAAACTGTCGTCCACCTGCAGGCGCCTGCCCAGCAGTTGCTCGGCGCGACGCACATCCAGACCCGCGTCGAGCAGCCAGGCACCGTCCTCGTCCTGGCTGGCCGCGGGGTCTCCCCCCAGCGCATCCGGGAACTCGCCCGCGATCACCTCCAGCACGTCGCTGGGCGTGACCAGACCGAGCAGGCTGCCGTATTCGTCCACCACCAGCGCTACCTGCAGCGGCGCACGCCGGAACTCCTCGATCAGGCGCAGCACGCTCAGCGACTCGAGCACCATCAGCGGCTTGCGCACCACCGGTTCCAGCTCGATGCGACCGTGGTCGAGCAGGCAGCCGAGCAGGTCCCGCGTGGACGCCACGCCCAGCAGTTCGTCCAGGTCGTCGTGGGCCAGCGGCAGCCAGTCGTGGCCGGCCTCGGCCAATTCGCGGCGCACGGTGTCGACATCGTCGCGCGGATCGATCCAGCGGATCTCCGGTCGCGGGGTCATGATCGAACGCACCGGGCGCTGGGCCAGGTCGAGCACGCCCTGCACCATCGAAAGCTCGTCCTTGCCGAACACCGCCACCGCTGGCGCGTCCTCGTCCATGCCGGCGGACGGCTTGGCCGGCTCGCCGTCTTCTTCCACGCCACCGGCGCCGAGCAGCCGCAGTACCGCCTGCGCGGTACGGTCGCGCAGATGCCGTGCGCTGCCGAGCAGGCTGCGCTGGCGGTTGCGGCGCATGGTCTGGTTGAACACCTCGATCATGATCGAGAAGCCGATCGCCGCGTACAAATATCCCTTCGGGATGTGGAAGCCGAAGCCCTCGGCGACCAGGCTGAAGCCGATCATCAGCAGGAACGACAGGCACAGCACGATGACCGTCGGTCGCGCGTTGACGAAGGCGGTCAGCGGCTTGCTGGCGCTGATCATCAGCACCATCGCGGCGACCACCGCGATCATCATCACCGACAGCTGGTCGACCATGCCGACCGCGGTGATCACCGAGTCCAGGGAAAACACCGCGTCCAGCGCCACAATCTGCGCGACCACCAGCCAGAAGCGCGCAGGTGGGCGGCTGCCGTGCTCGCTGATGCCGCCGGACTCCAGCCGCTCGTGCAGCTCCAGCGTGGCCTTGAACAGCAGGAAGGCGCCGCCGAGCAGCAGGATGATGTCGCGCCAGGACAACGCGAAGCCGTGCCACTGGACGATCGGCGCGGTCAGCTTGACCAGCCAGCTCATCACGCCGAGCAGCACCAGCCGCATGACCAGGGCGATCGCCAGGCCGCTCACCCGCGCCCGGTCGCGCTGCCCCGACGGCAGCCGGTCGGCAAGGATCGCCACGAAGACGAGGTTGTCGATGCCCAGCACCACCTCCAGCACCAGCAAGGTGAGGAGGCCGGCCCAGGCAGTGGGGTCGGCAAGCCAGTCGAATGCGAACATGGGAGGCGCGCGGGCGCCCGGGTCCTCCGTACAGGGAATCCACACTATACAGGCAGGGTCGGGGCGGCCATGACCGATGGCAGGGATTGCCGGAGCACGAACCGTCCAGCTAGCTTGGTCCCGTCCATGATCACCCCGGAAAGCCATTCGTGAATGCCGCCGCCGACGCACTGGCAGCCCCGCCGCCGTTGCCGCCGCACCTGTCCCGCCCCGTGTGCGCCCCGGGCGTGGGCGAGGCCCTGGCGCTGCTGGCGCTCTATTTCTGCCTGCAGCTGGTGATCGGTTTCGGTGCCGCTCTCGTCGCCGGCCTGGCGCTGGGAACGGGCCAGGGCGTGCACGTCGGCAGCCCGCTGCAGTCGGCCATGGCAAACCCCGACGTGCGTACGGCGGTGACCGCGGTCACCCTGCTGCTCGCCGCCGGCATCACCTTGTGGCTGGTACATCGGCGCTGGCCGAGCCAGTGGCGGCTGGCCCTGGCCAGGCAGGGCTTCGGCTTTGCGCCCAGCACCCATCCGGCGTTCTATTTCGCGGCGCTGGCGCTGGGCGTTGGAGTGCCGGTGATCGGCGGCCTGCTTACCCACTGGCTGGCCGGCGACCATCCGGTCACCCAGACCATCTCGCAGATGGGCCACGAGGCCGCGCTGCCGGGCCGGATCGCGCTGGCGGCGCTGGCCGTGACGCTCGGTCCGCTGGTGGAGGAGACGATGTTCCGCGGCGTGCTGTTCTCCTCGCTGCTGGGTTTCCGGCAGCGCAGGTCGACCCAGCGCGACCTCGGCGGCGCGCGCATCGCCGCCGCCATGCTGCTGAGCGCCGCACTGTTCGCCACGGTGCACCTGCCCGACCTGGGCTGGCACTGGTACGCGCTGCCCAACCTGGCCCTGCTCGGGCTGGGCTGCGCCTGGCTGCGCCTGCACTCCGGCTCGCTGTGGCCGGCGGTGCTCGCCCACGGCATCAACAACGCGCTGGCCGTAGCCAGCTGGTTTATCGTGCTTCACCCGGCCGCCTGAGCGCCGGGCGAAGCCTCAGGCACCGAAGCGCGCCAGCAGCCGGGCGGTCTCGAACACCGGCAATCCCATGACACCGGAGTAGCTGCCGTCCAGATGTTCGACCAGGGTCGCACCGCGCCCCTGTATGGCATAGGCGCCCGCCTTGCCGAACGGCTCGGCGGTGGCGACGTAGGCGGCAATGGTGGCTTCGTCCAGCTCGGCGAAGCGCACGCGTGACACGCACAGCTCGCTGTCCTCGTGCCGCTCGCCGACCAGCCACACCGCCGAGATCACCTCGTGCGTGCGTCCGGACAGCCGGCGCAACATGGCTGCGGCATCGGCGGCATCGGCCGGCTTGCCGAACACCTCGTCGTCCAGCACCACCTCGGTATCACTGCCGAGCACGATTGCCTGCGGGGCGCCGACTCGGACCAGCCCCGCATGCGCCTTGTCGCGCGCCACCCGGCTGACGTAGTGCCGTGGCGACTCCTCCGGCGAGCGCTGCTCGGGCACGTCCACGTGCACGACTTCGAAGGCGACGCCGAGCTGCTCGAGCAGCTGGCGGCGACGCGGCGATTGCGAGGCGAGGTAGAGCACGAATAGTCCGGACCGCCCGGGGGCTCAGAGGGTGAAGCCGTACTCGCAGAACTGCGTGTCGCGCACCCAGCCCAGCGATTCGTACAGCGCCTGCGCCGGCGCATTGTCCAGCGCGGTGGACAGGCTCAGGCTGGCCGCGCCACGCGCCCGCGCCTGCGCCGCGGCCTGCTGCAGCAGCGCCCGTCCGGCGCCGCTGCGGCGCGCCGAAGGAGCCACGAACAGATCGTTGAGCAGCCAGGTACGCACCGTGCGCACGGAGGAAAACAAGGGATAGAGCTGGGTGAAGCCGATCGCCTCGCCGTCCAGCTCGGCCAGCAGTACCAGCGACTCCTGCCGGGCCAGGCGCTCGGCGAGGAAGTCGCGCGCCCGCGCCAGATCGGCCGGCTGGCGGTAGAACTGGCGGTAGGCGTCGAACAGCGGCGCCAGTCGATCGAGATCGCGGGTGTCGGCAATACGGACAGAGAGCGTCATCGGCGGAAGGTCGTCGAGGAAACCGGCAGCATAGCCGCCCGGCGCCCGGCCGGCCTAGGCACGATGGTAGGGGTGTCCGGCGACGATGGTGGTGGCCCGGTACAGCTGTTCGGCCAGCACCAGCCGCACCAGCATGTGCGGCAGGGTCAGCGGACCGAGCGACCAGCGCTGGTCGGCCCGTGCCAGCACGTCGGGCGCGTGGCCGTCCGGGCCGCCGATCAGGAAGGCCAGGTCGCGACCGGCCATGCGCCATTGCTGCAGCTGGGCGGCGAGATCCTCGCTGGACCAGGTCCTGCCCCGGCCGTCGAGGGCCACCACGTGGGTGTCCCGACCGATCGCAGCGAGGATCGCCGCGCCCTCATCAAGGATCGCCTTCGCATCGTCGCGGCCCTTGCCGCGCGCCCCGGGCTTGAGCTCGACCAGCTCCAGCGGCAGCTCGTGCGAGAGTCGCTTGCGATATTCGGCGAAGCCCTCGGCTACCCAGCCGGGCATGCGCTCACCGACGGCGATCAGCCGCGCGCGCATCGATGCGGGGAATCAGCCGACGCTGGCGGCGCCGGCATCGGGCTCGCGATCGCCCACCGTCCACAGTCGCTCGAGCCCGTAGAACTCGCGGATGCGCGGCAGCATCACGTGGACGATCACGTCGCCGAGATCCACCAGCACCCACTCGGCCTCCTGCTCGCCTTCCACGCCCAGCGGCATCACACCGGCCTTCTTGGCGAACTTCACCACTTCGTCGGCAATGGACTTCACGTGCCGGGTGGAGGTGCCCGAGGCGACCACCAGCAGATCGGCGATCGAGGTGCGGCCGCGGACGTCGATCTCGCGGATGTCCTTGGCCTTCAGCTCCTCCAGCGCCTGGAGCACTTGCTGGCGCAGCCTGGAGGTGGAAACCGGTTTGTCGTTGCGGGCGGAATTAGCCAAGAGGAGAGGCCTCGGTGCGGAGAGCAGCGCGGGATCGCGCGCCGTCATTATAGCGCCCCGTACTGGCCGGGATCGGCCTCCGGCCCGGAATCGTCGGCCCCGGTGCGGTGCGGCTCGCCGGCACCCGCCCGGGGCCGGACACGTCACATGCCGCCGCCGCTCATGGCGTCGTCGTGCTTCATCGAGTCGTGCTTCATCGAGTCGCCCTTCATGGCGTCGTGCTTCATCGAATCGTGCTTCATCGAATCGCCCTTCATGGCGTCATGCTTCATCGAGTCGTGCTTCATCGAATCGCCCTTCATGGCGTCGTGCTTCATCGAGTCGTGCTTCATCGAGTCGCCCTTCATGGCGTCGTGCTTCATGCCGCTGTCCTGGGCCATGCTGTCCTGTGCGAATGCAGAGCTGGCGAAGCCTCCGGCGAGGCCGGCGAAAGCGAGACCGAGGGCGAGCTTGGCGAGAATTTTCATGCGACGTTCTCCTGGAAATGGATGTGCGACCGATGTCGCACATCGACCTTTCGCCAGAAGCCCGCCCGCGGTTACCTCGCAGCGATCGAACGACGTGGACGCAGCAACCGCCCGCCGCAAAGTGCATTCACGCCGATGACCAGCCCCACCGCCAGCGCATGCACCGCCAGGTCGGTCGCCGCCGCATCGAACTCGTGGCAGATCTCCAACAGGCTGGCCGAGCCGGCCGCGCTGGCCACGCCGATCATCGCCGCGGTCAGCACCGGGCGCAGTGGATACGCGCGGCGCAGCCACACCACCAGCACCGCCGACAAGGGCAGCGAGAAGGCCAGGATGAACTCCAGGCAGCCGCGCGCACCGGCCATCGTGGCGACCACCGTGTCAGGCGCCACCCAGCTGCGCAGGCAACCCACACCGCTGGCACCGATCCACAGCAACGCCGGCGGCAGTACCAGCCAGGCACGCGATACCGGTCGTCCCGGTACGCCCAGCGAGAACGCCACCCAGCCGGCCACCAGCGCGGTGAGCACGGCACCGACGCCGGCCCAGGCCAGGTCGGGCGCACCGCGCCAGCGGGTCAGCATCGGCGTGAGCCCGTAATGCCAGACCAGCAGTGCGGCCATCGCCGCCAGCAGCAGCGTCCAGCCCAGCGTGCGCCACAGCGGCGGACGCAGGCGCCGGACCGGCGCCAGGTCGGCACCCAGCGCGTGGATCAGCGACTGGTGGTTGGGCGCATCGGCCACGTCAGTGGTCTCCGTGGAGTCGGTTGCGCAGCGCCTTGAGAGCACGGTGCAGGTTTACCTTCAGGGCGCCGGTGGATCGCCCGGTCAAGGCCGATGCCTCGGCCAGCGTGTGCTCGTGCAGCCCGAGCTGCTCGACGGCCTCGCGCTGGCCCGGCGGCAGCGTGGCGATGGCCTCGCGCAGCGCAGCCGCGCGCTCGGCCTGCTCGGCGGCATCGTTGGCCTGCCGTTCGTCGGCGTGCTGTTCGACGGCCAGCGGCTCGTGCAGCTCGCGGCGACCGCGCCGGCCGCTCTGGCGCAGGCTGTCGATCGCCCGGCGCGTGGCGATGGCCGACAGCCAGGCATGGTACGAACGGGCCGGGTCGTAGGTGTGCCGAACCCGATGGATGGTGATCAGGGTCTCCTGCACCACGTCATCTAGCAGATCCGCCGGCACGCCCTGGCGCCGTGCCACCGCGCGCACCACCCCGACCGATTCGCCCAGCACGCGCTCGTACGCCAGGCGGTCGCCCGCCTGTGCAGCCGCCATCCAGGCGGCGCGGCGCAGATCGGCCTGCTGGTTGTCGCTGAGCGAAGAATCGTCCACGGCGCGGACGGCGTCCTGACACAAGGCAAGAACGCCATCTACGCCGATCACGAGGGCATTGGTCAAGATGGCGGACATCCACGGGCTCTTCGGACGGATCTTCGTGCGATTCGCTGCATCGCCCCGCGCGGTTACCGCGTACAGCACCGGCGTAACTTGCCCTCCGGCCCGGACGAATGGCCGGGGTACCCGTCCTGTGCCGGAGAAGCGCCGCATGTCCTCAACCCGGGAAATCGTGATGATCGAGCGCCGCCGCCTGCTGCGGATGGCTCTGGCCGGTGGTGCGCTGGCGACGATCGCCGGGCTGGCCGCGGTCCCGCGCCTGTTCGCCCGCGAGCGCAGCCCTGCCGCCGGCACCAGCCCCGGCAGCGCCAAAGAGATACGCCTGCAGTGCTTTGCCGACGATGGACGCGCGCTTGGGGCATGCACCGTGCAGCGGGTCGTCCTGAGCGATGCAGAATGGCGCCGCCGGCTGTCACCGATGGCCTACTACGTGCTGCGCCAGGACGGTACCGAGCGCGCCTTCAGTGGCGACCACGAAAAGCCCGCGCGGCCCGGCCTGTTCCGCTGCGTCGGCTGCGCCACCGCGCTGTTCGATGCCGCCACCGAATTCGACTCCGGCACCGGCTGGCCCAGCTTCTGGCAGCCGATCGCCGCGTCCAACGTGATCGAAAAGCGCGATACCAGTTTCGGCATGGTCCGCACCGAAGTGCGCTGCGCCCGCTGCGATGGCCACCTTGGCCACGTCTTCGATGACGGCCCGCGCCCGACCGGGCTGCGCTACTGCATGAATTCGGTGGCGCTGAAGTTCGTGCCGCATACTGCGTAGTCACCTGCGCCACACCCGCACGGGCGCGCGTGACCAGCTGCAGCCAGCCGTACTGCTCACCGGACCGCCGCAACCCATCAGGAAATCGCCGATCGCCCGGCCCACGGGCCGCAGGTACGGGCGATACCTGATCAGGAGCGCCAGCAGTATCGGCAGCAGCACTCCGGTCGGCTGGATCTCGAGCAGCCGCCGCGGGCCATCGACGCCGAATGCATCGATCATAATGCCGAGAGAGAGCCGCTCCGGATGCGCGCCCCAGGCCGACAGCAGGATCACGGCGACCACTACCAGCGCGTGGCGTCGCCACATCCTCGCATCCGCTTGCTTCATCACCGGCCGCTCCCTGGGTGGCAAGGGCATCACGTTGTGACACCAACCGGCTGACTTCCAGTGACACCCGCCAGCCCGGGGACCGTCGATAGACATCAAGCCATCCCGGCACGTCGAACACCCCCTCCGGCAGCAGATAGCGCGGCACCCGGCCCGCGGCCAGCAGGCGGCGGATGCGCGTGACGGACATCTCCAGCGGCGTCACCTCCAGCATCAGCGCGGCACCGGCCGAGTCGCCAGCCGGGTCGGCCGGGCGCGCGGCGATCACCGCCCGGAACCCCGACGCGCAAAAAACCCGACATGCACCAGCTCAACCGGGCGCCGGCAGCGATGCGATCCCGGCAGGCCGGCACGGCGATCGCCCCGGCCTCGCGCCGTGCATCGTGTCAAACATTGACGATGAGCTCGGGATCGCACCACATAGCGAGATCGGCACGTCGGTGCATTGCCGGGCGATCGCCATTGCTTCTCCACCCTCACGAAACCCTTACGCGCCGATCATGACCGGCGGGCCGCACCAGATCACTATCAGACCCGACGCCCGGATTATCCCGTTCGGGTACATGCGGCATATCATGGGAGCGGTGTCCCGGTGCCAGTGCGCGGAGGATGCAAGCCATGTCTATCGGATCCGACCGTCCCCACGCCATCAACTGGCAGGCCCTGGCTGACGCCTTGCGAGGTCCGCTGCTGCGGCCGGGCGACGCTGATTACGAAAATCGGCGACGGGTCTGGAATGGCGTGATCGACCGCCATCCGGCGGCAATCGCCTGCTGCGCCGATGCCGAGGATGTCTGCACTGCCGCCAGCTTCGCCACCCGGGTCCGGCTGCCGATCACCGTGCGTGGCGGCGGTCACAACGTGGCCGGACTGGCCGTGCGCGACGATGCGCTGATGCTTGACCTTGGCGACATGCGACATGTCGACGTTGACCCCCAGGCCCGCATCGCCCGGATCGAGGGCGGCGCGCTCTGGCAGGACGTGGACGCCGCCACCCAGCCGCACGGATTGGCAACTACCGGCGGCTTCGTATCGACCACCGGCGTCGGGGGTTACACGCTCGGCGGTGGCGTGGGATGGCTGATGCGACGCTGCGGCCTGGCAGTCGACAACCTGCTGGAAGCCGAGGTGGTACTGGCGGACGGTCGCTCGTTGGTGGCCAGCGAACAGCGCCATGCCGACCTCTTCTGGGGCCTGCGCGGCGGCGCGGGTGGGCTGGGCGTCGTTACCCGCTTTACCAGCCGCCTGCATCCGGTCGGCGAGGTGCTGGCCGGCGTGGTGTTCCATCCGATCGAAGCGGCGCCGTGGCTGCTGCGGACCTTCCGCGACGTCACGCCGAAGGCACCGGATGCGCTCACTGCGATGCTGGTAGTCACCAGCGTCCCGCCGCTGCCCTTCCTGCCGGCCTCGGCGCATGGCCAGCGTGCCATCGCACTGGCCTACTGCTGGAGCGGCGCTCCCGAGCAGGGGGCCCGCACAGTCGCCCCGTTGGCTGGATATGGCCAGCCCCTGGGACGGCACGAGGGTGTCGTGCCGTACGCTGTCTGGCAGCGGACTTTCGATCCGGGCGCGCCGGCCGGACACTGCTACTACTGGACCACATCGCAGCTCGACGATCTCGACGACATGCTGATCGAGGTGTTGCTGAGGCATGCGGAGGCTCCGCCCGACCCGCTGTGCGAGCTGCATATCCACCACCTTGGTGGCGCGGTGGCCAACGCACCGTCGACGGCTACAGCCTTTGCCCACCGCGACACCCCGTTCTTCGTCAACGTGATCGGCCATACCGCCGAAGCCGGCCGCTTCCCGGCCGTCCGCGACTGGACCTGCAGCTTCCGCACCGCGCTCGCACCCCATGCGCGCAGGGGCGTGCAGCCGAACTTCGCCGGGGAAACCGCCGACATCGATACCCGTGCCCATGGCGTCGTCGCGCAAGCGCGATTGGCCGAACTGCGCGCCCGTTACGACCCGCTTGGTCTGCTCGCCGCGTGGCGCGGCGGCTGAGCGTTGGCAATTGCGACCAGGGTCATCCGCGCGTCGGCGACGATCTCCTCGAAGCGCGCGGCGGCACCGGCCTGCCATGAGGAGGCGAAGGAAACGCCCAGGCCTTCGCGCACGGTCCGCACAGCCACCTGCTGTGCCTCCCGCCACTGTGGCATCAGCGGCGCGTCGGTCAATTCGCGCACGCGGGCGGCGGCGGCGAGGAATCGCGCCGCCTCCGGCAGGCGGCCGTCAGCGCTGCACAGGTAGGCGGTCCCCTCGACGCAGCCGGCTAGACCACGCCAGTGGCGCAGGCCGGCGAAGGCGTCGAGGTCGGCCAGCCAGTCGCTGGCCGCATCGGCAAACCGGCCCAGATACACGCGCAGCAGGGCCCGGTTGATCAGCGTGTACGCCAGCTGATAGCTGCCGTGCCCCGGTTCGGAAGCCGCCTGCAGCGCTGCGCTGAGGCACACCTCGGCTTCGTCGTGCCGCCGTCCCATGGCCAGCGCGATGCCGCGACCGAGCAGCGCCATCGATGCGAGCCACGGGTCGGCCTGCGCCTCGGCCACCCTGGCCGCCGCGGCCGCGCAGGCCTCTGCCTCAACAGTGTTGCCGCTGGCGGCCAGTTCGAATGCCAGCACCGCCCGCCCCGCTGCCGCCATCCAGTCGTCGCCCCATGCCGCGGCCAGCGCGACGCCCTCGCGCAGCAATGCCTCGGCGCGATCCTGCACCTGCGCGTGGTAATGCAACATGCCGCAGCCGATCAGCGCCTTGGCGCGTTGCCGGGTGGGTGATGGCTCGGCTGCGAGCGCCCGCTCCAGCCAGCCGGCAGGTTCGCGGTAATTGCTGCTCATCCGGAAGTACCAGCAGAGATCGCCGATCAGAGCAAGCGCATCCGCAGCTCGACCCGGCCGGGTCATGGCGTACTCGAAGGCCTCGTGCAGGTTGGCCCACTCGCGGCGGACCCGTTCGCACCACAGTTGCTCCCGGTCGCTGCGGATTTCCGCGTCGACCTGCTGCGCGAGTGCGACAAAGTGGGCCAGATGAGCATCGCGCAACCGGGCTTCATCACCGCGCTCGGCCAGCTGCTGGCTGGCAAACAGTCGCACACTGTCCAGCAGGCGGTAGCTCGGCGGATTGGTCGCGACGTCGACGACCAGCAGGGACTTGTCGACCAGCCCCTCCAGCAGGTCGAGCACTGCCTCGTCGCCCAGACCATAGACCGCGCCGATGGCGCAGGCACCGCCGAGCGTGCTGCCACCGGCGAACACGCTGAGGCCTTCAAGCAACGCACGCTCATGCGCGGACAGCAAAGCGAAACTCCATGCGATCAGCGCATGCAACGTCTGGTGACGCGCTGGCCGGCTGGAGCTGGCGTCCGCCAGGCTGAGCAGTTGTCCGTCCATCCGCGCCAGCAACTGCTGCGGACTGAGCAAGCGCAGCCTCGCCGCAGCGATCTCCAGCGCCAGCGGCAGGCCATCGACACCGCGGCATATCTCTGCCACCGCCGCGGCATTGGCCGGCGTCAAGGTAAAGCTGGATGCAGCCGCCCGCGAACGCACCAGCAGCAATTGCACGGCGGGCACCTGCGCCAGGCGCTCCGCCGCATCTGGCGAAGACCACTCGCCCGCATCGGGAACCGCCAGCGGCGGCAGCCAGCACAGCGACTCTCCAGCACAGTTCAGGCGGTGCTGGCTGGTCACCAGTACGCGCAACTCCGTGCTGGCCGCGAGCAGGGCGACGACCAGTTGCCCCAGCGGCGGAGCAATCCGCTCGCAGTTGTCGAATACCAGCAGCACTCGGCGCTGGCGTAGCAACTCGCACAGGCGTGCGACCAGTTCGTCCACGACTGCCGCGGCGGGCAGATCGAAAACGCCGGCCAGCCAGCGGACGATGCTCTCGCCGTCGGCCTGCAAGGTGCAGTCGAGTAGCCAGATCCCGTCCGGGAAATCCGCCTCGGCCCGACGCGCAACCTCCAGCGCCACCTGGGTCTTGCCGATCCCACCGGCGCCGGCGATGGTCACCAGGCGGCCGTCGCGCAGCAGCCGGGCAACATGCTCGATGGCCTCGTCGCGCCCGATCAGCGTCTCGGTCCGAGCCGGTACGCGCAGCCGTGCCGGCGGGGCGAAGCGCAGCGATGCCGAGGTCGTCGTCACCGCAGCAATGAAGCGGTAGCCCAGGCCGTGCACGGTCTGGATGCAATGCGGCCGGTCACTGTCGTCGTCGAGCGCCCGGCGCAGCTGCGCAATCACCCGGCTCAGCGTGGAGGGAGTCACGCAGCTGTGCCCCCAGACCGCGTCGAGCAGGTCGTCGCGACCGAGCAGTTGCCCGGGATGGGCCAGGAAATGCAGCAGCACGGCGAACGCACGCGGCTCGACGGCGATCTCGCGTCCGTCGCGGAGGATCCGGTGCGCCAGCGGCTCAACCACCACGTCCGCGAACGCATACGTCGCGGGTGGTTCCGTGTGCGCCAGGTACCTGCCGTCCACCATGCCCGGCCCCCGCCTGCATCGACTCACGGTGCTCCGCGCCGGGTCGATTCTCCCGATTCCCTCACCGAACCATCATGACTCGCCCCGCTCCCCGGGCACAGAGTCTACATGCCGGGCGGACCACACGCGCCACGCCCGACGCCACTACGGGAGGAACACCATGAGCACTCGCCTGAAAACCGCCGCCGCGCTGATCGCGCTCGGCCTCGTCGCCGTTACCGCCAGCCAGGGCGCGCGCGCTTGCGCACTTGGCGACATGCACCCCTGGAACAGTTCCCGCTGGGCGACGCCGCCCAGTCAGGCAGGACACCCGGCGGCCGGGCCGCAGGGTTCCCGCACCAGCACCAACCTGCTGCAGAGCCTGGTGCCGATCACCGGTCTGTACCGATTTACCTTCACGTCCCGGGGCAATTCGGGAATCCCCGACGGAGCCGTCATCGACCAGGGTTTCGAGATCTGGCACGCCGACGGCACCGAGATCATGAACTCCGGACGCCCCCCGATGACCCAAAGCTTCTGCATGGGCGCATGGGCCCAGACCGGACCGCGCAGCTATCACCTGAACCACTGGGCACTGAGCTGGGATGCTACCGGCACGTCCTTTGTCGGGCCGACCAACATCCGCGAGGACATCAAGCAGGCTGCCAGCGGCAATGCGTTCTCCGGCAGCTTCAGCATCGACCAGTACGGCACCGACGGCAACACGCTGCTGGGTAGCGTGAAAGGCACGGTATCCGCCACGCGGGTAACCGCCGACGCCAACTGACCATGAACTTCCCGCTTGCCCGGTCCGGGTCGCTCAACGGTGACCCGGACGCCGGTACGGGGCCAGCAGGGAGGGATCGTCAAAGACACCGCTGGGCAGCAGGTAACGTGGCTCCCGTCCTGCCGCGAGCAGCTCACGTACGCGCGTGGCGGACACCTCAAGTGGCGTAACCGGCAGTGCGACCACGCACCCGGCCGGACGACCTGACAGCATCGCCGGGTCGGCGACCCGGCGATGCGTAACGATGTTGGCCAGCGCATCGGGCCAGGCAGGCTCGTCGCCCGGCCGGGTGAGCACACCCAGGTGCGCCAGCTCGAACAGCTGTTCCCAGCGATGCCAACTGGTCAGCCCGGCAAAGGCGTCCTCGCCCAGCAGCAGGACAAGCGGCCGGGAGCCTTGCTCGGCGCGCACGACGGCCAGCGTATCGACGGTATAGGAAGGCCCTTCGCGATCCAGTTCACGGGTATCCAGCACCAGGCGCGATTGCCCCCGCAAGGCCACCCGCAGCAACGCAACGCGCTCGTCGGCGCCGGCTACCGGGGACGCGCGATGTGGCGGCACGCGAGCCGGTACCAGGCGTACCTCGGCATCCAGCAGTGCGGCCGCTTCCCAGGCCGCATTGAGGTGGCCGATATGCACCGGATCGAAGGTACCGCCGAGGATCGCCAGCGGTTTCATGCCAGCGCGGCGGCGGAACGCGGCTCGGCCATTGCGGCGATCAGCCGCTCGGCCTCGCGCCAGGCATCGCCATGCTCGCGGCCCTTGGCGATGCGGTCGATGCGCGCGGCCCGCGCCAGGCACTTCAGCCAGTGCTCGCGCGGCGCGCGGCGCAGCGCCTGGCGGAACAGCTGCTCGCGCGACTGCCACAGCCGCTCGGCCTTGGCCTGGGCGCCGAAGTCGCGGGCATTGGCCAGCCGTAGCGCCAGCTGCAGCTGGTTGACCACCCAGCCCATCAGCGGGATCAGGTCTTCACCCTCGGCACGCAGCCCCGCCAGGACGCGCAGCGCACGACCGCCGTCGCCGGCCAGCGCGGCATCGGTGAGCTTGAAGGCGTCGTAGCGGGCGCTGTCGGCAACCAGTTGCTCCATCTCGGCCGCATCAATGCGGCTCTTGCCGTCGTGCAGCACCACCAGCTTGTCGATCTCCTGCGCGGCGGCGAGCAGGTTGCCCTCCACGCGCTGCGCGAGCAGGGCCGCGGCGTCCGGTGTCGCGGCGAGCCCGCGCGAAGCGAGCCGCGCGCCAATCCAGCCGGCCCATTCGTGCGGGCGCGGCGCGTTGAACACCACCATGGCGCCGGCGGCATCGACCTTCTTGGTCCAAGCACCTTCGTGCTTGCTGCTCCACTCGGTGGCGGTGATCAGCAGGGTGACATCGGGGGGCAGATCCTCGCAGAACGCGCCGATCGCCTTGGCGCCCTCGACGCCGGGGCGGCCTGTCGGCAGGCGCAGGTCGAGCAGGCGCCGCGTGGCGAACAGCGACAGGCCGGCGGCGGAACGGGCCAGGTCATCCCAGTCGAAATGCTGGCCGGCCTCGAGCACCTCGCGCTCGGTGTAGCCGAGCTCGCGTGCGCGTGCCCGCAGCGCATCGGCCGCCTCCAGCACCAGCAGTTCCTCGCCGGCCAGCAGGTAGACACCCTGCAGCCGGTCGGCCGCCAACGCCTTGTGCCACTGAGCCGTAGCCAGCGGCATCGTTCAGGGCTTGCTGCTGCCGTCGGCGGCGGCAGCGTCCACATGGCGGGCTGCCGCCTGCAGGCGGAACAGGATCGACTGCACCATGTCGTCGACCAGGCTGCGCTGGATCTCCTCCACCTGTGCATCGTTGCCGATCGTGTTGGTGGCGTCGTAGCTGTATTCGCGCGACATCTGCACGGTCTGCTCGGGCAGCAGGACGTTGCCCGTGGCGTCGGCCACGCTGAACTTCACCGTGTACTGCACTGAATACTCGGTGATACGCGCGCCGCCGCTGATGCTGAGCGTCTGGGTGCGGAACGCCGCCACCGGCACCACCAGTTCGGCGATGCCCGGGCCGGAACCATCCTCGATGGTGATGCCGGAGTTGCGCAGCGCGCGAGCCAGGTTGCGCTGCAGATCACCGCCGTTGTTCACGGCGAGGTGGATGTGCTGCATCGAGGGCGGCAGGGCCACGCTCTGGCGCAGATGGAAGCCGCAGCCGGCGAGCAGCGCGGCCAGCCCCAGCAGCAACGACAGTTTCAGCAGACGGCTCATGCGATTCATCCCGCGACGATGTTGACGATCTTGCCGGGCACCACGATCACCTTGCGCACGGTCAGGCCCTCAAGATACGCGAGGACCTGCGGATGCGCGCACGCCATCGCCTCGGCCTCGTCCTTGCCGGCACTGGCCGGCACCTCGATGGTGGCGCGCAGCTTGCCGTTGACCTGCACCGCCAGGGTGAGCGAGTCGCGCACCAGGGCGGACTCGTCCACCGCCGGCCACGGCAGCGTCTCCAGCACGGTTTCCGGATGGCCGAGCACCTGCCACAGCGCGTGGCTCAGGTGCGGCGTGACCGGGTTGAGCAGCAGCACCATCGCCTCCAGCACCTCGTGGCGCACGGCACGGCCCTGGTCGCTCATGTCGCCGAACTTGCCGACTGCATTGAGCAGCTCCATCAGCGCGGCGATCGCGGTGTTGAACGCGTGGCGGCGGCCAAAATCGTCGCCGACTTTCTGGATCGTCTCGTGCAGCTGGCGACGCAGCGCCTTCTGGCCGGCGTCGAGCGCGGCCGGATCGACTACCGGATGATCCGGCTGCGACGCATGCGTGGTGACCTCGCGCCAGAACCGGCGCAGGAAGCGCGCCATGCCCTCCACGCCGGCCTCGCTCCACTCCAGCGACTGCTCCGGCGGCGCGGCGAACATCGAGAACAGGCGCACCGTGTCGGCGCCGAACTTGCCGACCATCGACTGCGGGTCCACGCCGTTGTTCTTCGACTTGGACATCTTCTCGATGCCGCCGATCGCCACCGGCTGGCCGTCGGCCTTCAGCAGCGCGCCGACCACGCGCGCCTTGTCGTCGCGCTGGATCTCCACGTCGGCCGGGTTGATCCAGTCCTTCGAGCCGTCGGCGTTCTCGCGGTAGAAGGTCTCGGCGATCACCATGCCCTGGCACAGCAGGTTGGTGGCCGGCTCGTCCGACTGCACCAGGCCCGCGTCGCGCATCAGCTTGTGATAGAAGCGGAAGTACAGCAGGTGCAGGATGGCGTGCTCGATGCCGCCGATGTACTGGTCCACCGGCAGCCAGTAGTTGGCGCGTGCGTCCACCTGCTCGGCCGCACCCGGCGAGGTGTAGCGCGCGTAGTACCAGCTCGACTCCATGAACGTGTCGAAGGTGTCGGTCTCGCGCTCGGCCGCACCACCACACTCGGGGCAGCTGGTCTTGCGCCATTCCGGATCGGCCTTGATCGGCGACTGCACGCCCGAGAACGCCACGTCCTCCGGCAGCAGCACCGGCAGCTGGTCTTCCGGCACCGGCACGTCGCCGCACTTTGCGCAGCGGATCACCGGGATTGGGCAGCCCCAGTAGCGCTGGCGGCTCACGCCCCAGTCGCGCAGGCGGTAGTTCACGCGGCGCTCGCCCTTGCCGTCCTTGCCCAGCACCTCGGCAATGGTGTCGAAAGCCTCGCGGTAGTTCTTGCCGTCCAGCACGCCGGAGTTCACCACGCGCATGTCGGCGCGGGTCTTGTCGCCGTACCACTCCTGCCAGTGGCTCGCGTCGTAGCTCTCGCCGTCGACCGCGATCACCTGCCGGATCGGCAGGCCGTACTTGTTGGCGAATTCGAAGTCGCGCTCGTCGTGGCCCGGTACCGCCATCACCGCGCCGGTGCCGTAGCCCATCAGCACGAAGTTGGCCACCCACACCGGCACCTTGTCGCCGGTGACCGGATGGATCGCGAACAGGCCGGTAGCCATGCCGCGCTTTTCCTGGGTTTCCAGCTCGGCCTCGGAGACGCCGCCCTGGCGCAGCTCGCTCAGGAACGCGGCCAGTTCGGGGTTGCTCTCCGCCGCCTTAACCGCCAACGGATGCTCGCCGGCGATCGAGACGAAGGTGACGCCCATCAGCGTGTCGGGGCGCGTGGTGAATACGGTCAGCGGCTCGGCCTCTCCCTCTACCGCGAAGTGGATCTCCAGCCCTTCGCTGCGGCCGATCCAGTTGCGCTGCATGGTCTTGACCGCATCCGGCCAGCCCGGCAGCGTGTCCAGGCCGTCGAGCAGCTCCTGCGCGTAGTCGGTGATCTTCAGGAACCACTGCGGGATCTCGCGCTTTTCCACCAGCGCGCCGGTGCGCCAGCCGCGGCCGTCGATCACCTGCTCGTTGGCCAGCACGGTCTGGTCGACCGGGTCCCAGTTCACCACGCTGTTCTTGCGGTAGGCGATGCCCTTCTTCATCAGCCGCACGAACATCCGCTGCTCGTGCACGTAGTAGTCCGGGCGGCAGGTGGCGAACTCGCGCGACCAGTCGATCGCGTAGCCCAGCGACTTGAGCTGGCCGCGCATGTGCTCGATGTTGGCGTAGGTCCACTTGGCCGGCGCGGTCCTGTTCTTGATCGCGGCGTTCTCGGCGGGCAGGCCGAACGCGTCCCAGCCCATCGGCTGCAGCACGTTCCTGCCCTGCATGCGCTGGAAGCGGCTGATCACGTCGCCGATGGTGTAGTTGCGCACGTGGCCCATGTGCAGGGCGCCGGACGGGTACGGCAGCATCGAGAGGCAGTAGAACTTCGGACGGCTGGCATCCTCGGTCACCTCGTAGGCGCGCTCGGCGGCCCAGTACTGCTGCGCCGCCGCTTCCACCGCCTGCGGCCGGTAGGCATTTTCGCCCGCCTCGGTGCCAGCGGAAGGGGAACCCTGTTCGTCGTTGTTCTGCATGTGTCCGGTGCCGTGGGTACGTGGTGTGACGAGGCCTGCGGCCGATCCGCGCCGCCGTCGCGATAGCCGGCCAGCCTAGCCCAAGCACCGAGGGCTCGCCAAGCCGGAAACGGTGCGGCTGCACTCAGCCGCCCGGGCAGCGGGCGTCCCCGGCCTCCAGGTCACGCGCCGCCCGGGCGATCTGGTCGGCCAGCCGGCCCAGCGCCTGCTGGTGCCCCTGCACCAGCGCGTCGTAACCCGCGCCTACCGGCTGGTTGAAGCGGCTGGCGCAGGCCAGGCTGCGCGGGGCGCCGTCCCCGTCGAGCAGGCGCAGGCTCCAACCGGCTTCCAGCAGGGCGTAGCCGCCTGGCTGCGAATCGAAACGGCGCACGTCGACCTTGATGCGGACCACGGGCTGCCCCTGGCGGGCCAGCCCGGACACGTCCGGATGCCCCAGCGCCCTGGCGATTCCGGCCGACAGCGCGCCGCGGATCTCGTCCGCCAGCGGCGCAATCCAGCGCTCGCCCTGCAGCAGCGCCACGCCCTGTCCACCCTGGCGCACCACCAGCTGCGGCTGGTCGTCCTGGGCGGGGATGCTCACCGGCAACAGCTCGAACGCCGGGCCCGAGCCGCCCTGCTCCGGCGCGGCGGACGCTGGCGGCACCAGCGTGTAGTAATGCGTCGGCGCGGAGGCGCAGGCACCGAGCGCCAGCACGGCGCCGAGCGCCACGAGGCGGCCGGACAGGTTGCGCAGGCGCGTCATGGCTTGCTCCCTTGCTTGGATGGTTGGGCTTCGGTCGGCGGCTTCGAGGGGGCCGGGTCGCTCTTGCGCCCGCGGATCAAGGCTTCCGGGTGGGTCCCGAGGTAGTCGCTGAACACCCGCAGCGAGCGCGCCATGCGCTGCAGCTCCTGCAGCGTGCCCTGCAGGTTCTGCTGCAGCGGCGAATCCGGCGAGAGCGCATTGTCGGTGGTACCCAGCGTCCGGCGGGCATCCTTGAGCGTGCCCTTGAACTCGGGCAGCACCTGGCCATTGACCTGCTTGAGCGTGCCGTCGAGATCGGCCAGGGTCTGGTCCAGGTGCTTGCCGATGCTGTCGAACGGGATCTTCTGCACCTTGTCCACGATCTCCGCGAGCTGCTCCTGCAGCTTGTCGAAGCTGCCCGGAGCGGTAGGGATCTGCAACGGGCGGACCGTCGGGTCGAAGGCGACCTTCGGCGCCTTCGGCAGGAAATCCATCGCGATGTAGAGCTGGCCGGTCAGCAGGTTGCCGGTGCGCGCCTGCGCGCGCAGGCCATGGGCGACCAGCTTGCCCATGATCGGCGCCAGGTCGGGACTGCCGTTCTGCTCCTGCGCCTGGGCCACCAGCTTGTCGTAGGCGCGACCGAGCCGCTGCGGATAGACCACGGCGCCCACGGTCACCGGGAAACTCTCGCGCTTGGCGTCGTAGTCCATGGTGATCGACACCACCCGGCCGATGTTGATGCCGAGGAATTCCACCGGCGCGTCCACCGCCAACCCGCGCAGTGACTGGTCGAAGCGCATGCGGATGTACTGCGGCGGACCATCCGGCGGCGCCATCGCGGTGGCCTTGTCGTCGAACAGCCGGTAGGACGCTCCCTCCTGCGCCGGGGTGGCATCGTGCGGACCGGCCGGATCCTGGAACGCCACGCCACCGGCCAGCACGGTGGCCAGCGACTGCGTGTTCACCTTCAGGCCGTTCGCCCCCAGCGAGACATCCAGGCCGCTGGCGTTCCAGAAGCGCGACGAACGGGTGACGAACTGGTCGTAGGGACCGTCTATGAAGATGGTGAAAGTGACGCCCTTGCCGTCCTTGTCCAGCTCGTAGGACGCCACGCGGCCCACCTGCACCCGACGGAAGTACAGCGGCGAGCCGATGTCCAGCGAGCCGAGGTCCTCGGCGTGCAGGACGAAGCTCTTGCCCGGCGCCCCATAAGTGACCGCCGGCGGGTTCTCCAGCCCCTTGAAGTCGTAACGCGTCTCGTCCGATGTACCGACATCGGCGCCGATGAAGGCGCCGGACAGCAGCGTGTCGACCCCCGATACACCGCCCAGCCCGATCCGCGGACGCACCACCCAGAAGCGGGTGTCGGCGCGGGCAAAGCCCTCGGCACTCTTGTCCAGCGCCACCTTGACCAGCACCTGGCTTCGATCCGGGCTGAGCCGGATGTGGGTGACCTTGCCGATCACCACGTTCTTGTACTTCACCGTGGTCTTGCCGGCGTCCAGGCCCTCGGCGGACTGGAAACTGATGGTGATCGACGGCCCGGCCTGCATCCAGCTGTGCACCACCAGCGACAGTCCCACCACGGCGGCGAGGATCGGCACCAGCCAGATCAGCGAGGCACCCAGCCGGCGCCGGTGCACTACCGGCTGCGGCAGCTCGTCGCCCGCGGGATTGGTTTCTTCAGTCATCGTTGTCCCTGCTATCCCAGATCAGGCGCGGATCGAAACTCATCGAGGCGAACATCGTCGCCACCACGGTCAGGCCGAAGTACACCACTCCCGGCAGCGGCTCCACCTGGCTCAACACGTTGAAACGCACCAGCGCGGTCAGCAGCGCCACCACGAACACGTCGAGCATCGACCAGTAGCCGATGAACTCGACCAGCCGGTAAAGCATCGTGCGCTGGCGCTGTGCCCACATGCTGCGGCGCTGGACGGATACCAGCAGCGTCCCCAGCACCAGGAATTTCAGCATGGGTACCACGATGCTCGCCGTGAAGACGATGACCGCCAGATCCGGCGAGCCCTTGACCCACAGCTCGACCACGCCGCTGAGGATGGTGTTGTCGTCCACGTCGCCCAGGCTCACCGTGCGCATGATCGGCAGCAGGTTGGCCGGAAGATAGAAGATGAACGCGGTAATCAGCCACGCCCAGGTGCGGCTGGCGCTGGCCGACTTGCGCCGGTGCAGGCGCGCGCCGCAGCGCGGGCAGGCCTGGTCGTGCACATGGCCGTCGCGGCATACCAGGCCGCACACGTGGCAGCCGATCAGGCCCAGCTCGTCAGCCCGCGGCAGCGCGCTCACCGCGACCGCTCCCGCGTCACGTCCCACAGCTGACGCAGGTCCACCGTGCCAAATACCGTGATCAGCAGCATCAGCGCGCCGTAGGCGAAGATGCCCGGATCCGGCACTACGTGGAAATACACCCGCGCCTTGACGATGGCGACCATCGCGCCGAGCACGAACACCTCGCTCATCGTCCACGGCCCGAGGTAATGCAGCACGATCATCGCGCTGCGGAAACCCGGCCCGCGCTCACCGCGCCGGGCGAACCAGAACACCCAGCCGAACAGCAGCATCTTCGCCATCGGGAAAAAGAACAACGTGAGCGCGGCGAGCACCGCGACCACTTCGGCATGCTGCTGCCACATCGTGACGATGGTGCCCCACAGCGTGGCGCTGCTCGGCCGGCCGTTGAGCTCGAGGGTCACGATGGGCCAGATATTGGCCTGCACGAAGACCACCATGGCGGTGAAGGTGAGCGCGAGCAGCTGGTCCGGCCCCAGCCGGGCATGCCGCTCGAGGATGTTGTGGCAGCGCTCGCAGCAGGCCACCTCGCCCCGCGACAGCGGGCGCCGACGGTACACCGTGTCGCAGTGCTCGCAGATCAGCAGCCCTGCCGTGGTGGATGGCGTGTTCGCGCCCATGCGTATGGTGCTGTTTCCCAGGCTGGTCATCGCGGGATTCTCGCAAATCTCGGCGCATGGCGCTGAACCGGCCTCGACCGCACCGGCCGGTCTCCATGCTCTTGATATGCTGCCGTCGGGCCCAGATCTGGGGCGCCATTGACCACCGGAGCGATACCGTGACCGACACCGCCCATCCACACGTCTTCGAAGTCACCGAGAGCAACTTCGAAAGCGACGTCCTGCAGGCCTCGCTCGACACCCCGGTGCTGGTGGATTTCTGGGCAACCTGGTGCGGCCCGTGCCGCACGCTGGGCCCGATGCTCGAGAAGCTGGCCGGCGAGTTCAACGGCGCCTTCCGACTCGGCAAGGTCGACGTGGATGCCAACCAGCAGCTGGCGGCGATGTTCGGCATCCGCTCCATCCCCACGGTGATGCTGGTCAAGGACGGGCAGATCCTCGACGGCTTCGCCGGTGCCCTGCCGGAAGGTCAGCTGCGCGAGTTCCTTGCCCGCCACGTGCAGCCGCTCGACGGCGAACCCGTCGCTGGGGGCGACGAGGCCGTTGCGGCGCCGACCGAGTCGCCGACCGAGGCGGTCAACCGCCTGCAGCAGGCGATCGCCGCGGCCCCCGACCAGCCGCAGCTGAAGCTCGACCTGGCGGTGGCACTGATGCGGCTGGGCAACGTGGACGCCGCGCAGGCCGAGCTCGATGCCCTGCCCGCCAACCTCGCCACCGACGCACGCGCCGTGCGCCTGCGCCATCAGCTCGATCTGGCTGGCGCCCTCGCCGGCGCGCCGACGATGGAGGCCCTGCGCCAACGGATGGCCGCCGATCCGGCCGACTGGGAAGCGCGCGACCTGCTCGGCGTACGCCTGCTGATCGAGGACGAACCGGCGGCCGGGCTCGAGCAGTTCCTCGTCATCCTGGAGAAGGCCCGCGACTGGAACGACGGCGCCGCGAAGAAGCGCCTGATTGCCGCCTTCGCCACCCTCGACGACGCCGAACTGGTGGGCCGCTACCGGCGCCGCATGGCTTCGCTGCTGTTCTGATCGCTGCACGCCGGATCGCACCGGCCCACGCGTGGGCCGATGCAAGGGCCCGCAGATCAATGCGGCTTGGCGGCCCCGGCGGCAGCACTTCCGATATTGCGATCGAGGAATCCGACCACCTTCTGGAACAGGCTGGCGCGGTGGTCCTCGCCGTAGAAGCCATGCCCCTCACCGGATTCGTACAGCCACTCCGGCTCGTTGCCGGCCTTCTGCAATGCCACGCGCATGGCCCGCCCCTGATCCGGCGGCACGCGGGTGTCCTGCCCGCCCACCACCAACATCACCTGCGCCTTGATCTTTGCCGCCTGGGTGTCGGGCGAGATGGCCGCCAGCTTCGCCGGATCGCTGCCCAGCACTCCGCGGAAGAAGCTTTCTCCGGCGGATGAATCGGTCGCGTCGCTCCAGCGTTCCAGCTTCGCCAGGTCGTAGACGCCAACGTATCCGATCGCGCAACGGTAGAGCCCCGGCTCCTTCGCCACACCTTCCAGCGCAGCGTAGCCACCGTAACTGCCGCCGAAGATGCAGATCCGGCCCGCATCGGCAATGCCCTGGGCAATCGCCCATTTCGTGGCATCGGTGACGTCGTCCTGCATCGCCCCACCCCACTGCCGGTAGCCGGCCACCTGAAACGCCCCGCCGTAGCCTCCCGAACCACGGTAGTTCACCTGCAGCACGGCATATCCATGCGTCGCAAGCATCTGCACGTAGGGATCGAACCCCCACCAGTCGCGGATGCCGAACGGACCGCCATGCACGAAAACCACCATCGGCAGGTGGTGCGCCTGTTCCTGCCCCGGGGGCGTGCTGAGGTAGCCGTGGACGGTCAGTCCGTCGCGGGCCTTGAACGACACCGGCTGCATTTCCGCCATGCGGTTCGGGTTGATCCATGAGCGGCTTTTCAGCAGCGGGGTGGTCTTGCCGCTCTTGCGGTCCCACAGGTAGTAGGTGCCCGGGTCCATGTCCGAACTGGCCAGCAGGATCGCCTTGCTGCCGTCCCGCGTGGTCGATTCGATGGAGACGCTCTCACCTGGCAGGGCCTTCGACATCGAGCCGATCAATGCGATGCTGTCGGCATGCGGCGCAATGGCCTGCACCATCGGCAAGCCCGGCATCGAGGCCACGCCGACGAGGTCCTTGTGGTCCAGGCTCCTGATCAGGTGGTAGAGCTCCACCGTGTCGCTGCTCCACACCGCCGGCTGCATGGCCTCGCCGTCCACCTTCCAGGGGCACAGCGCGTCGACCTTGCCCGGCGCGCCGCAGTGCATGTAGACCAGACGATCGTCGCCACTGAAGACGAGCGGCGTCGGCGCAAACGAGCCCAGCGGTGCATCGAACAGCAGCTTCCAGGGCTGGCTTTCGCCGGTGCGGTAGTACACCTGCCGATGCGCGTGCGCGTCGTCGCCGATGGCGAACCGCGCCACGCCATGGTGGTCGACCACAAATGAAGCATCACGCACCGGCGCAGTGCCTGCCGGCCGCATCGTGCCGTCCATCACGTTCATCACGTTGAGCTGGGTGAACGCGCCGTCCTTGTAGCTGTACCAGGACCAGACCCCGACCAGCACATGCCGGTCGTCGCCAGGAAGCGTATCGACCATCTCTGCGCTGGCCAGCTCGGACTGCGGTTTCTGGATATGGGTGGCGATGGACGATCCGCCGGCGCGATAGCCGAACAGCAGCTTGGCGCCCGTACCGTCGGCGTTCACCCCGAACAGCTCTCCGGTCGCAAAGGGCGCGTCCCACCCGGCCAGGTCGGTGGTCTCGTTGTAGATGATCCGCTGGTTGTTGGCCCACCACAGCTGGTAGACCTCGTTCCCGTCGCGCGGCTTGACGACGACGCCCTTGTGGGTGACCAGGTCGACGATCGCCAGCACCGGCTTGCCGTCGACCACGGCCTTCGCCGCGACATGCTGCCCATCGGGCGAGATCCGCAGGTCCGAGTATTCGGCATGACGCGCCAGATCCGCGAACGACACTGCCTCCGCCCCCGCCGAGCCCGCGGCCATCACCAGCAACACGCCCAGCATCCACCTGCCGATCCTTTCCATGATTTTCCCCTGTGGGCGCCTTGCACGCCGAGTGCGCGGAGTATCTCCACGCCGGGGCATTTCGCCAAGACAGTCGCCCACCCAGACCATACCTTTACGTATGGTTGCTGTAAGCTGCCGATCCCCTCCACTCCCCCGCCCCGGTGCATGCGCCCGAACACCTTCCGTCGCCTCATCAACCTGTGGCCCCCGTTCCTGGTCAACAGCATCCGCGTGCAGTCGATCGCGCAGGACTGGAGCGAAGCGCATGTGCTCCTGCGGCTGCGGCCATGGAACCGCAACTATGTGCGTACGCAGTTCGGCGGCAACCTGTTCGCGATGAGCGATCCGTTCTGGATGCTGCTGGCGATGCACCGGCTGGGACGCGACTACCTGGTATGGGACAAGGCCGGCGCGATCGACTTCGTGGCGCCCGGCCGCGCCGACGTCCACGCGGCATTCCGGATGCCCGACGCCGTGGTCGACGAGCTGCGCTCGGCGGCGGCCGGCGGCGACAAGGTGTTGCGCTGGTTCGAGACCGAGATCACCGCCTCGAACGGCGAGGTGGTGGCACGTGTCCGCAAGCAGCTCTACGTGCGGCTCAAGCCGGCCGTGCGCGGGCAGCGCGATGCAACGGCATGAGGTCCCGACTTGCCTGACCTCGAAAATGCAGGCCGGCTGAAAACGTCCTGAAAGAGTAGACGGACACAGTGGGAGGCTCTCCGGCAGGACGCCCCCACCCACCGTGGCCCATCCGACATGCTGAGTGCCCGCCCCGGCATTTCCCCGCAACGCGCGGTGCCGGCCCACGCCGAACGTGCCGGCCTGCTTTCGCTGCTCGTCACCCTGTTGTGGGGCGCAGCATGGATCGCTGGACTCATGCGCAGCGGCCTGGGCGAGCCGGACGAGGGCCGTTACGCCGAGGTCGCGCGGGAGATGCTCGCCAGCGGCGACTGGATCACGCCGCGCCTCGACGGCTTCCTGTTCTTCGACAAGCCCCCCCTGCACTACTGGGGAACGGCGGCCGCGTACGCACTGCTCGGCACCGAGCCCTGGGTGGCACGGTTGTGGGGCGCGCTGGCCGGCCTGCTGGCGATCGCCGCGGTGGCCTGGGCCGGGTGGCGGGTGTGGGGGCGCGCGGCCGGCTTCTACGCCGCGACGATCCTCGGCAGCAGCCTCTTGTTCGCGACGAGCGCGCACGTGGGTACGCTGGACCTCGGCGTCGCCGCCTTCCTGGCACTGGGCATGGCCTGTTTCGTGGTGGCGCAGTTCGATCCGGCGTCGGCGTCACGCCGCACGGCGCTCAACCTCGGCATGTGGGCGGCGCTGGCACTGGCGGTGCTTTCGAAGGGACTCATCGGCGTGGTGCTGCCGGGCATGGTGCTGGCGGTGTACATGCTGTGGCAGCGGGACTGGCGTGTGCTCGGGCGCGTCTCGCTGCTGCCGGGCCTGGTCCTGCTGCTGGCGGTGTCGGCCCCGTGGTTCATCGAGGTGACTCGGCGGCACTCGGAGTTCTTCGATTACTTCTTCATCCGCGAACACTTCACGCGCTTCCTCACCTCGGCCGACAACCGCGGCAAGCCGCCCGGCTTCTTCCTGCCGGTGGTGTTGCTGGGGCTGTTCCCGTGGACCGCGCTGGTGCCGTTCAGCCGCAGCGGCTGGCGGGCGATGTGGAGCGGCGCACCGGTGGACCGGCTGCTGCTGGCCTGGGTCGGCGTGGTGTTCGTGTTCTTCTCGATCTCGCACTCGCAGTTGCCGTTCTACATCCTACCGCTGTTCCCCGCAGCCGCCCTGCTGCTCGGCCGTATCGCCGCCCGACTGCCGCATGAGGCGCTGGCGCGGCGCATGCGCGTGACCGCCTGGGCGGCCGCCATCGCCGCGGCCGCCGCGCTGGCCGTGGCGCTCGCGCAGCGCCACGACCCGGCGCACGCGGGCATGCCGTCCGCGCTCGGCGGACTGGCCGCGGGCCTGGCGATCATGGCGCTCGCGGCGGGCTATGCGACCGGCCGGCTGACCCGGCACCGCCACCACGATGCGGCGATGCACGCGCTGGCCCTGGCCGGCATCGTCGGCTGGACGATCACCCTGCTGGCGTCGCAGGCCTGGGTCGGACCGCGCTCGGGCGAGCCGGTGGCGCGGCTGATGGCGCCGGCGCTCACCGTGGACACGCCGGTCTACATGGTCGGCGGCTTCGTCCGCGGCCTGCCGTTCTACCTGGAGCGCCCGGTGACCATCGTGGCGCAGGACCGCGACGATCTCACGCCCTTCATCGACTCCCGCCCCGGCGGCTACCTGCCGACGCTCGAAGCCTTCGAGGCACGCTGGCGTGCCTCCGCCCACGGCGTCGCCCTGGTCGACGCGCGCGCCATGGCGGTGCTGCAGCAACACCGGCTGCCGTACGTCTTGCTCGGCCGCCTGCCCACGGGGTTCGTCATCGCCCGCCAGCCCGCCCGGTGAGCGCGGTGCGTTCGCATGCAGGCCCGGCGTCGCCGGCCCCTGCCTTCCCGTCGAACCGCCGCCTGGCCGGATGGCTGGCGCTGTGGTTCGCCGTGGCGCTGGTGGCGATCTTCCAGCACGGTCCGGTGCCGATGTACTCCACCCGCACCCTCGCAGTGGCGTGGGAGATGTGGCAGCGGCACAGCTTCCTGGTGCCCTACCTCAACGGGGCGCCCTACAGCGACAAGGCGCCGTTGCTGTTCTGGCTGATCCACGCCGGCTGGGCACTCGTTGGCGTGAGCGATGGCTGGCCGCGCCTGCTCGAAGTGCTGCTCGGCGCAGTCCAGTTGTTGCTGTGCATCCGGCTCGCGCGGCGGCTGTTCCCGGCGCAAGCAGCAATCGCGTATGCCGCGCCGCTACTGTTGATGAGCTTCAGCTACGCGTTCGAGTTCGGGCTGCAGTCGATGTACGAGGTGCTGCTCGCCGACTGCGTACTGGCGGCCCTGCTGGCACTGCGCCCCGGCCCCGGCGAGGAACGACCGAACCTTCCCGGATTCGCTGTCGCCGTGGCGCTCGGGCTGCTGGCCAAGGGACCGGTGATGCTGCTGCATGCCGGGCTGCCGTGGCTGCTCGGCCCGCTGTGGCAGCCGTGGGCATCGCGCTACCGTGCACGCTGGTACGCCACCGGTGCGCTGGCGGTGCTGGCTGCATTGGCCGTGCTGCTGGCCTGGGCGCTTGGCGCCAGCGCGGTGGGTGGCGAGGTCTATCGACAGCAGTTGCTGTTCCACCAGACCGCTGGGCGGGTGGTCGATGCGTTCGCACACCGGCAACCGCTCTGGTGGTACCTGCCGGTGCTGCCGGCATTGGTGTTCCCGTTCGTGCTGTGGCCGCGCCCCTGGCTCGGCATCGTCGCGCTGCCGCTGAATCGGGACGACGGCCTGCGCTTCCTCGCCGCCTGGCTGGCGCCGGTGCTGCTCGGCTTTTCGCTGGTGTCCGGCAAGCAGGCGTACTACCTGCTGCCCGAGTACGCCGGCTTTGCCCTGCTGCTGGCGGCAGCGCTGGCGTACGCCCCGTCGAATAGCCCGCGCGGACTCGGGCCGTGGCCGCTGGCCCTGTTCACCCTGCTGCTGGGGATCGGGCTGCTGGCGCTGCCCACGTTGGTGGCACGCGGCGTGGTGCAGTCGCCGATGCTGCATTCCTTCGCCACCCACAGCCGCGGCTTCGGCGGGCTGTTCGTGCTGCTGGCCGCGCTGCTCGCCACCCGCGGGGCGGAGCTGGAGAAGATCGTGCTCTCGGCCCTGCTCGGCGTGCTGGCGATCAACACCCTGTTCACCCTGACCTGGTGGCACGCCTTCGACCTGCGCGAGGCCTCCGCAGTGCTGGCGAGAGCCGAGGCGGAGCATCGGCCGATCTTCAACAACGAGGGCTACAACGGCCAGTTCACCTTCGCCGGCCGGCTGACCCGGCGAATCGACGAGGCCGCCGGTCCGGTGGCGCTGCGGCGGTGGGCAGTGGCGCACCCGCAGGGTGTGGTGGTGACCTACCCCAGGACCGAAGCCGAGGCCCGCGCCTGCCCAGCGCTGCATGTGCAGCGCTTCCGCGGAGTATGGCTGGCGATCCGGGCGGCGTCGGCATACCTGCCGCAGTCCGCGACGCCCTGCCCCTGAGATCCACCGCAGTCCCGACGCCATCGCCTGCGAAGGGGCGATCCCAGCCGGCCCGCCTGCAGCGAAGAGGGCCCGGTGCGCGTGCGGCACGGGCCGCACGCCCGAGGGGCGGGAGAACGCATCAGCCGTTTTCCCGCTCGAAGCGGATCACCGCATCCAGCTCGGCCTCCGCCCGTTGCACCGCCTGGCCGGCGGCCTGGTTCGCCAGCCACCGCAGCAGCCCCAGGCGACGCAACACGAGGTAGGCCACGCCAACCACCGCCAGCGAGATCACCGCCGACAGCACCAGCCACGTCACGAACCCGGGACGGACGTGGTCCCACAGGCTCACGCCGGCGCGGTCGCCCGCGTATTGCGCGAGCATCAGCAGGGCGGGAATCCAGATCATGCTGCCCAGCACCGCGAACACCGGCGCCTCCACCTTGACCCGCCATGCTCGGAGATCGGCGATGCGCCGCTGGATATCCAGCACCGGCGCGGCATAGTCGATGCCCTGCACCAACGCCAGTGTCCGCGCCGCAACGATCACCGCCAGCGTGCCGAACACCTGCATGGCGACACCGCAGGCGATGGAGCGTACGTCGCCCCGATGCCCGGACCAGAAGCTGATCCCCCACAGCATCAACGCGATGCCCAGCGGCAGCTGAAACACCAGGCCCCAGGCCAGCGGCCGCAGTCGTCGCTGCACACGCTCCATCCCGCTGTCGCGATACAGCTGCAGGGACAGCGTCTGCTGCCGCGCCAGACGCTGGTCCAGCACCTGCCAGGCCTGCTTCATCTCATCCAGTTCCATGCTCATGCTCCGGTGGGGATCGCGGCGGTCATCCGGCCGCGCAGGGTCTGCTTGATGCGGCCGATCTTGGTGGCCACGTTGGTCTCGCTGATGCCGAGGATCTCGGCGATCTCGGCGTAGGAGCGCTCGTCCAGGTACAGCACGATCAGCGCCCGGTTGAGCGGGTCGAGCCGGGCGATGAAGGCGTGCAGCTCGGCGATCCGACCGTCCGGCTCGGGCGCCGGCTCGCCGGCTACGGTTTCCAGGTGGTGGACATCGAGCGGCTCCAGCTTCGCGCCCTGCACCGCCTCGCCACGGCGCAGGTGGGAAATCGCCACGTTCAACGCCACCCGGTAGAGCCAGGTGGAAAACTTCGCGCGGGCCGGGTCGTAACGGCCGAACGACCGCCAGGCCTGCAGGCCGATCTCCTGCGCCAGGTCGCGTCGATCCTCGGCATGCGGCGCGTAGATCGCCGCGACCTTGAGCACGATGCCCTGGTGTTCGCGAAGCAGGCTCTGGAAGCGGTCGGGGTCGGGACGGGTCATCGGTACGGGTCGGCGGTAGTCTCACGGGGATGATTCGCTGGCGCGGCGGAAAAATCACAGCCGCGTGCCGCCCTACAATCCGGCGTGATCCCGTCCGAGGAATGATCCATGCGACCGCTCCGCGTCAAACGTTATGTCCTGACCGGCCTGCTCACCTTCCTGCCGCTGTGGGTGACCTGGCTGGTGTTCAAGTTCGTGTTCGGCGTGCTCGCCGGGGTCGGCGCGCCGATGGCCACCCTGGTGCGCCGCGCGCTCGGCCTGGCTGCTCCGGATGCGGCGGCGGCGCTGGACCATGGCTGGGTGCTGGCGATCATGGCGCTGGTGCTGACCCTGCTCGGGCTGTACACGGTGGGCTGGCTGGCCAGCCGCATGGTCGGCCGTCGCCTGATCGATGCCTTCGACGGCCTGCTCACCCGCATCCCGCTGGTGCAGACCATCTATGGCGGCACCAAGAAGCTGATGGCGGTGCTGCAGCAGAAGCCCTCCAATACCCAGCGCGTGGTGCTGATCGACTTTCCCCGCCCCGGCATGAAGGTGGCCGGCTTCGTCACCCGGGTGATGACCGAGGAAGGCAGTGGCCGCGAGATGGCGGCGGTCTACATCCCGACCACGCCGAACCCGACCGGCGGTTATCTGGTAGTGGTCCCGGTGGACGAGTTGACACCGACCGACTGGAGCATGGACCAGGCGATGGCCTTCATCATCTCCGGCGGCGCCGTGGCACCGGACACCCTGCCCGCCAGCCGCCCCCTTCCGCTGTAGGAGCGCACCCTGCGCGCGACCGGTTGGCGTTGGCGCATGGGCGACATTGCATTCCGTGGTGCCGCCACCAAGCGGTCGCGCACGGGGTGCGCTCCTATAGTCCAGCCGATATCGCTCTCACCCAGGACGCCTCATGCTCCGACCGATCCTCGCCGGCCTGCTCGGCCTCGCCGCACTAGGCGCCCGTGCCACCGACTGGACCACGCCCGCGGAGGCGACGCACTTCCGCAACACGCCAAGCTATGCCGATACGATCGGCTACCTTGACCGCCTGCAGCGCGCCGCGCCGGACAAGCTGAAGCTGGTGACCTTCGGCACCACGCCGGAAGGCCGTCCGATGACCGCGGTGATCGCCAGTGGCGACGGCACGTTCGACCCGGCCGCCGTGCGCGCCGCGCACAAGGCCGTAGTGCTGCTGCAGGCCGGCATCCACCCGGGCGAGATCGAGGGCAAGGACGCCGGCCTGATGCTGCTGCGCGATATCGCCGTCGCCGGCAAGTGGCCCCACCTGCTTGACCACGTGGTGCTGGTGTACATCCCGGTGTTCAGCGTGGACGGGCACGAGAACACCTCGCCGTACCACCGCATCAACCAGAACGGGCCGGAAAGGCAGGGCTTTCGCGGCCAGTCGCAGTACCTCAACCTCAACCGCGACTACATCAAGGCCGATGCGCCGGAGATGCGCGCCTGGCTGAAGCTCTGGCAGCGCTGGCTGCCGGACTTCCTGATCGACGTGCACACCACCGACGGCGCGGATTATCCCTACGACCTGACCTGGTACACCGAAGACCCGCACAAGCTCGATCCCGGCGTCGCCGCGTGGCAGCAGGCGCTGATGGGCAAGACGCTGCCAGCCTATGACAAGCGCGGCCACCTCGCCTCGATCTACCTTGAATTCAAGGACGGCCGCGATCCGACCAAGGGCATTGCCAACTTCGGCTCCGGCCCGCGCTTCTCCACCGGCTACGCCGCGTTGCAGAACCGTCCCGCACTGCTGATCGAGACGCACATGCTCAAGCCGTACGCGGTACGCGTGCGCGCCGTCTACGACCTGGTGCAGTTGCTGCTGGCGCGGATCGATGCCGATCCGACATCCCTGCTGGCCGCCGATGCCGTCGCCGACGCGCGCGTGATCGCCCGGGCGGGCCAACCCGATGCGCGCGTGCCGCTCACCTTCAAGCTGTCGCCCCAATCCACGCCCTACATCTTCAGGGGCTACGCGTTCACCGTCACGCCCAGCGACATCTCGGGGGCGGGCTGGATCCACTACGACCCCGGCAAGCCGCGCACCTGGACCATCCCGAACTGGAACACGCTGCTGCCGGACCTGTCGATCGCGCCGCCGGCCGCCTACGCGGTGCCGGCGCAGTGGACGGCGGTGATCGATCGCCTCGTCGCCCACGGCATCGCCATGCAGCGGCTCGACCACGCGGTCACGCTGACCGCCGGCGGCTACCAGCTCGACCATCCGGTCTGGGGCGCGTCGCCGTTCGAAGGCCATCACATGCTGCGCTCGGTGGATGCGACGCCGGCCACCCGCACCGTCACCCTCCCGCCGGGCTCGGTGATCGTGCCGATGGACCAGCGCGCGGCCAATGTCGCCATTGAGCTGCTGGAACCACAGGCGCCCGACTCGCTGCTGCGCTGGGGCTATCTGGATGCCGTGTTCGAGGCCAAGGAGTACGGTGAACCCCGAGTGCTGGAAAGACTCGCCCACGACATGCTGGCCCGCGACCCGGCGCTGGCGACCCAGTTCCAGCAACGGCTCGCCACCGACCCGGCATTTGCCGCCAGTCCGCGCGAGCGGCTGGACTGGTTCTACCGCCGCTCGCCCTGGCATGCGGCGCAGGCCGTGGGCGCCTACCCCGTCCTCCGGCTCGACCCCAGCCAGCTGCACACGCTGCGCGGCGCCGGCCTCGACGCCCGGGCGGCCGCCTCCCCCACCCCTGACCTTTGACACTGTCTGGACCATGACTCTTGACCTAGCGTCGAGAGTCATGCCCGGCGGTCCGACGTCGGCGGGCCCGCCGTTTTCCGTTCCATCCGTACACGGATCATCCACAGAGGGAATCCCATGACCAAGCCGTTCCTGAAACCGCTGGCGCTCGGCGTCAGCCTCGCGCTCTCGCTCTCGGCCTGTGGCAAGCACGAGGAAGCGGCCAAGCCTGCCGAGACCGCACCGGCCAAGGCCGCAACGGTCGCCAAGGCCGCCGCCCCGGCCGCGCCCAAGAGCGTGTTCGACGTCGGCGAACTGGGTCCGTCCAGCGAGGCTTGCCAGGACTTCAACACCTTCGTCAATGCCAAGTGGATCGCCGCCAACCCGATCCCGGCCGACCAGACCTCGTGGGGCTCGTTCAACGTGCTCTACGAAAAGAGCCTGGCCGACCAGCACCAGCTCGTCGAGGACGCCGCCAAGAACGCCGACAGTGCCAAGGCCGGCTCGATCGAACAGAAGATCGGCTGGCTGTACTCCTCCGCGATGGACATGGACGCACGCAACAAGGCCGGCTTCGACCCGATCAAGCCGGACCTGGCCGGCATCGATGCGCTGAAGTCGAACAAGGACCTGCCTGCCTGGCTCAACCAGTCCTTCGCCAAGGGCGACGGTGCGGTGTTCGGATTCGGCTCCGGCGCCGACTTCAAGGATGCCAAGATCCAGATCGGCTACGCCGAGCAGGGTGGCCTGGGCCTGCCCACGCCCGACTACTACAGCAACCCGAAGCAGAAGGACCTGCGCGACGCCTACGTGAAGTACCTCGCCAAGCTGTTCGAACTGACCGGTGACAAGCCTGCCGATGCTGCAAAGCAGGCCGACCTGGCGGTGAAGTTCGAAACCGAGCTGGCCGCGCACTCGGTGCCGCGCGTGGAGATGCGCGATCCGAAGAACCAGTATCACTTCGTGACGGTGAAGGAGGCGGACAAGGTCACCCCGCACTTCAACTGGAACGGCTTCTTCAAGGCGCAGGGCGTCACGGTCGACAAGGGCTTCTCGCTGTCGCAGCCGAAGTTCTTCGCCGAGTTCGACCAGTTGCTGGCCAAGGCTCCGCTGGCCGAGTGGAAGGCCTACCTCAAGGCCCGCACGATCTCCGGCGCGGCCTCCGCGTTGTCGCAGCCGTTCGTCGACACGCAGTTCGACTTCTACGGCAAGACCCTGCGCGGCCAGCCGCAGCAGAAGCCGCAGTGGAAGCTGGCGCTGGGGTCGGTCAACGGCGCGATGGGCATGGCGCTGGGCGAACTGTACGTCGCCAAGTACTTCCCGCCGGAGGCCAAGGAGCGCGCCGAGAAGTTGGTCGACAACGTGCGCAATGCGCTGAAGACCCGCATCGAGAATCTCGACTGGATGAGCGCCGAGACCAAGGCCAAGGCGCTGGACAAGTGGTCCAAGTTCCTGCCGAAGATCGGCTACCCGGACAAGTGGCGCAGCTGGGACGGCCTGACCATCAGCAAGGGCGATTACTACGCCAACATGGAAGCGGCGGGCAAGTTCAACTACGACTACGACATCGCCAAGATCGGCAAGCCGACCGACCGCAAGGAATGGGGCATGACCCCGCAGACGGTCAATGCCTACTACAACCCGACCGACAACACGATCAACTTCCCGGCCGCGATCCTGCAGCCGCCGTTCTTCGATGCGAACGCGGACGACGCGATCAACTACGGCGGCATCGGCGCGGTGATCGGCCACGAGGCCAGCCACGGCTTCGACGACCAGGGCAGCCAATTCGATGGCGACGGCAACAACGAGAACTGGTGGAGCAAGGAAGACCGCGCCAAGTTCGATGCCCGCACCGACAAGCTGGTCAAGCAATTCGACGCCTATGCGCCGATCCCCAGCCACCCGGACCTGCACGTCAACGGCAAGCTGACCCTGGGCGAGAACATCGCCGACCTGGGTGGCCTGAACATCGCCTACGACGCGCTGCAGACCGCGCTGAAGAACCACCCCGAGGAAGCCGGCAAGAAGATCGACGGCTACACCGAGGACCAGCGCTTCTTCCTCAACTGGGCGCGCGTGTGGCGTGGCTCGATCCGCGACAAGGCGCAGATGGTCTATCTCAACGCCGACCCGCATTCGCCGGAGAAATTCCGCGCGATCGGCGCGCCGTCGAACATGCCGGCCTTCGCCACCGCGTTCCAGTGCAAGCCGACTGATCCGATGGTTCGCTCCGGCGACCAGCAGGTGAAGATCTGGTAATCGCCCTTGCCGTCCCGTCGGACCGCTTCCCGGCGGTACGACGGGGCGGCTGTCTTTTCCGGTCTTCCGACCGGGTCCCGTTTCCGCCAGAGAGATATCCATGTCCCATTCCTTCCTGAAGCCGACCGCGCTTGCGCTGGCGCTCACCCTGTCCCTCACTGCGTGCGGCAAGCATGAGCAGGCCGCCACGCCGGCCCCGGCCGCTCCGGCCAAGGCCGCTACAGCGGCCACCGCGGCCGCACCGGCAAACAAGAGCGTCTTCGACGTGAGTGAACTCGGCCCGGCCAACGAGGCCTGCCAGGACTTCAACACCTTCGTCAACGCCAAGTGGGTGGCCGCCAACCCGATCCCGAGCGACCGCACCCGCTGGGGCGCCTTTGACAAGCTGGCCGAGGACAGCCTCAACACCCAGCACGAGATCGTCGAGAACGCCGCCAAGAACGCCGCCAGCGCGCCGGCCGGCTCGATTGAGCAGAAGATCGGCTACCTGTACCAGTCCGGCATGGACGAAGCCGCCCGCGACAAGGCCGGTTTCGATCCGATCAAGCCCAAGCTCGAGGCGATCGCCGGCCTGAAGAACGGCAAGGAAGTCGCCGACTACCTGATGAAGAGCTTCGCCGACGGCGACCAGCAGGTGTTCGCGTTCGGCGCCGGTGCCGACTTCAAGCACGCCGAGACGCAGATCGGCTACACCTTCCAGAGCGGCCTGGGCCTGCCGACGAAGGACTACTACCTCGATCCGAAGCACGCCGACGAGCGCAAGGCCTACCTCGACTACATCGCCAAGACGCTGCAGCTGACCGGCGTGTCCGAGGCCGACGCGAAAAAGCAGGCCGACCAGGTGATGGCCTTCGAGACCGAGCTGGCCAAGGCGTCGCTGGCGCCGGTGGATCTGCGCGAGCCGTCGAACCAGTACCACTTCGTCAGCGTGAACGAGGCGGACAAGGTCACCCCGCACTTCCACTGGGAGCAGTTCTTCAAGGACCAGGGCGTGACCATCGACAAGGGCTTCTCGCTGTCGCAGCCGCAGTTCTTCGCCGAGTTCGACCATCTTCTGGCCAAGACCCCGGTGGCCCAGTGGCAGGCCTACCTGCGCTTCCACGTGATCGACGACGCCTCGCCGTACCTGAGCACCGCCTTCCAGGACAACAAGTACGACTTCTACGGCAAGACGCTCTCCGGTCAGCCACAGCAGAAGCCGCTGTGGAAGCGCGTGCTGGGCACGGTGAACGGTGCGATGGGCATGGCGCTGGGCGAGCTGTACGTCAAGCAGGAGTTCACCCCGGATGCCAAGGCGCGTGCGCAGGAGCTGGTCGACAACGTGCGCAACGCGCTGAAGGCGCGCATCGAGAACCTCGACTGGATGAGCGCCGAGACCAAGGAAAAGGCGATCGCCAAGTGGAACACCTTCCTGCCGAAGATCGGCTATCCGGACAAGTGGCGCAGCTGGGACGGCCTGTCGATCACGCCTGACAATTTCTATGCCAACGTGATGGCAGCCGGCAAGTTCAACTACCGCTACGACGTGGACAAGATCGGCAAGCCGACCGACCGCAAGGAATGGGGCATGACCCCGCAGACGGTCAATGCCTACTACAACCCGACCGACAACACGATCAACTTCCCGGCCGCGATCCTGCAACCGCCGTTCTTCGACGCCAAGGCGGACGACGCGATCAACTACGGCGGCATCGGCGCGGTGATCGGCCACGAGGCCAGCCACGGCTTCGACGACGAGGGCAGCCAGTTCGATGGCGCCGGCAACAACGTGAACTGGTGGACCAAGGAAGACCGCGCCAAGTTCGACGCCCGCACCGACAAGCTGGTGGCACAGTTCAACGCCTACACACCGATCAAGGACAAACCGGACGCGCACGTCAACGGCAAGCTGACGCTGGGCGAGAACATCGCCGACCTGGGCGGCCTGAACGTGGCTTACGACGCCCTGCAGCAGGCGCTGAAGCAGCATCCGGAGGAAGCCGGCAAGAAGATCGACGGCTACACCGAGGACCAGCGCTTCTTCCTCAACTGGGCCCGCGTGTGGCGCGGCAACATCCGCGAGAAGGAAGCGCTGCTGCGCCTGAACACCGATCCGCATGCCCCGGCCTCGCTGCGTGCGATCGGCGCGCCGTCGAACATGCCGGCGTTCGCCACCGCGTTCCAGTGCAAGCCGACCGATCCGATGGTCCGCTCCGGCGACCAGCAGGTGAAGATCTGGTAATTCCCCACCGGGCCACGGCCCGGCCTGGTTGAGCCACACGGCCCCGCACGCGAGTGCGGGGCCTTTTCTTTGTCATCATTACGAATATTGTTGCAAATCATTCTCATTTAGATAACATGGAGGCATCCGCGCACAGCCCGCTCCACGGTCGCCAGCGCACCACACCGCCCCGGTCTCCGATGCCTCCTCGATGAGTTCATCGGACGGCGACGCCTTGCCCGCAGCAGCCAACCGGACCGGCGAACCGAAGCAACAAGGACATTGGCATGGCTTTCATCACCGCGCGCAAGCACACCCTTCCCACCGCCGCCGCTCTGCTCGCCGGCATGGCGGTCGCCCAGACCGCCGGCGCCGTCGACACCGACGCGCAGATCGCCCAGGCCCGCACCCTGCCCGGCCTCAAGGTCGAGGCCAACCGCGCGCCGGACTATCGCGTCGATACGCTGTCCTCGCCCAAGTTCACCCAGCCGCTGCTGGACACGCCGCAGACCATCGCCGTGATCAGCAAGGAGCTGCTGCAGGAACAGGGCGCGACCACGCTGACCGAGGCGCTGCGCAACAGTCCCGGCGTGGGCACGTTCTACGTCGGCGAGAACGGCTCGACCAGCACCGGCGACGCCATCTACATGCGCGGCTTCGACACCTCCGGCAGCATCTTCGTCGATGGTGTGCGCGACCTCGGCTCGATCTCGCGCGACGTGTTCAACATCGAGCAGGTCGAAGTGACCAAGGGACCGGACGGCACCGAGTACGGCCGCACCGCCCCCACCGGCGCGGTCAACCTGGTCAGCAAGCAGCCGGAGCTGGGCCAAGGCGTGACGGCTTCGGTCTCCTACGGCAGCGGCCAGCAAAGGCGCAGCACCGCCGACTGGAACCAGCAGACCGGTGAGCATTCGGCCTTCCGCCTCAACGTGATGGGCCAGAACAGCGGCGTGCCGGGCCGCGACCGGGTGAAGAACGACCGCTCGGGCGTCGCGCCCTCGCTCGCCTTCGGCATCGGCACCCCGACCCGGGTCTATCTGGATGCGCTGCACGTGAAGCAGACCAACGTCCCCGACGGCGGTGTCTCCACCATCGGCCTGCCCGGCTACACCAGCCCAGACCCGTCCCGCCCCTTCATCGGTGACGCGCCGAAGGTCGACCCGGGCAATTTCTACGGCACCTCGCAGGACCACGACGACGTCACCGCGGACATGTTCACCGCGATCGTGCAGCACGACGTCTCACCGGACGTGGCGCTGAGCAACACCACCCGCTGGGGCCGCACCCGGCAGGACTACCTGCTGACCTCGTTCATGGCCTCGGCGGCCAACCTGCTCACCCCGGACCCGGCCGATCCGTCGACCTGGACGGTCGCCCGCAGCAACCCGACGTTCAAGCACCAGGCCAACCGCATCCTGGCCAATCAGACCAATGTCACCGCGCACTTCGACGGCGACACCGTGGCGCAGGACCTCAGCGCCGGCGTCGAGCTGTCGCAGGAGAAGGCCACCACGATCGGCGTCGCCACGATCGACGGCAGCACCTGGCCGGCGGCCGATCTCTACCACCCCGATGCCGGCGTCGGCGGCCTGCGGTATGCACGCAACGGTGCGTACAGCTCCGGCAAGACCAACACCGTGGCCGCCTACCTGTTCGACACGTTGAAATTCGGCCGGCACTGGCAGGTCAACGCCGGCGCGCGACTGGATCGCTACGGCACCGACTTCTCCAGCATGGTGGTCTGTGGCGGACGTCGCGGCCCGGCCTGCGGCAGCCTGCCGGCGGGCAGCATCGTGCCCGGCGTGGATGCCCGCAAGCGCGGCACCCTGCCCAACTACAAACTCGGCGTGCTGTACAAGCCGACGACCAACAGCAGCGTCTACCTCAACCTCGCGCAGTCGCAGGAGCCCCCGGGCGGCAGCACGCTCACCCTGAGCGGTTCGGCCAACAGCCTGGACAACCCCAACCTCGATCCGCAGAAGGCCCGCACGATCGAACTGGGCAGCAAGTGGAACCTGCTCGACGGCCGCCTGCTGGTCACCGGCGCGCTGTATCGCACCACGGTGAGCAACGAGCTGGTGCAGGACCCGGTCGACACCTCGGTCTACTACCAGATCGGCAAAAAGCAGGTGCAGGGCGTGGAGCTGACCGCGGTCGGCGAGATCACCAGGAACTGGGCAGTCAGCGCCGGCCTCACCACGATGGACGCGACCGTGCAGAACGGCGCCGCGGTGGCCGAAGACGGCTCCGATGCACTGGCCTACACCCCGAAGAGCGCGTTCACCGCGTGGACCACCTACCACCTGCCGTTCGGCCTGACCGTCGGTGGCGGCGCCCGCTACTCGGGCAAGCTCAAGCGCGGCAGCGACGGCGCGATCGGCACACCCGCCTACGCCGATGCCTACTGGGTGGTCGACGCGATGGCCAGCTACCCGGTGAGCAAGCACCTCGACCTGCAGTTGAACCTCTACAACCTGTTCGACCGCTCCTACGTCGCCGCGATCAACAAGAGCGGCTACCGCTATACCCCGGGTGCACCGCGCTCGGCGATGCTGACCGTCAATTTCCGCTTCTGATCCGGACGAGGCCCCCCATGCTTCTGCACCTTCCCGGCGTATTGAGCGCAGCGCAGGTCGTCCATTTGCGACAGGCGCTGGAAGCGGCCGACTGGACCGATGGTCGCGAGACCGTCGGTGCCCAGGGCGCCCGGGTCAAGCGCAACGAGCAGCTGCCGGACAGCTCGCCGCTGCGCCATGAACTGGGCGCGGTGGTGCAGGCGGCGCTGGCCCGGCATCCACTGTTCCACGCCGCCGCGCTGCCGGCGCGTCAATTGCCACCCCGCTTCAACCGCTATCAGGGCGGCGGCGAGTACGGCTTCCACGTGGACGGGGCAGTGATGGCGCTGGCCGATGGCAGCCAGCTGCGCAGCGATGTGTCCTGCACGGTGTTCCTCAACGAACCGGAAGACTACGACGGCGGCGAGCTGGTGGTCAGCGACACCTACGGCGAGCACGCGGTGAAGCTGCCCGCTGGCGACGCCATCCTCTACCCGTCCAGCAGCCTGCATCGGGTCACCCCGGTCACCCGCGGCGCGCGACTGGCAGCCTTCTTCTGGATCCAGAGCCTGGTCCGCGACCTGGCGCACCGGCGCACACTGCTCGAGCTGGACCAGGCCATCTCGCGACTGCGGGCGGCCGGCGGCGACGAGGTCGCGGTGCTGCAGCTCACCGGCGTTTACCACAACCTGCTGCGCGAGTGGTCGCAGACCTGAGGAGGGCCCGATCAATCCCGGCGCAGGGGTCACCGGCCTCTGCGGTTTGAATTCCCGGAGGAGGTGATGTGCGGAAGGTCTTCGCGTCGCCCGGCGCGCCTCGCCTGGAGGGACGGCTCAGGCGGCACCGCAGGCGCCCCGCTGCAGGCCTTCTGGACATCATGCCGCCTGCGCCGGGGTTGATCGAACCGTCCCTGGACGCGTTCCGCTGTTCCCTGCACGCGACAAGGGGCGGATAATCGGCGCCCTTTATCGATGCGCGGTTTCTCAATGTTCGTACCCGGTCAACGCTGGATCTCCACTGCCGAGCCGGAGCTCGGCCTCGGCACCGTGCTGCGCGTCCAGGGGCGCAGCGTGCAGGTGCTGTTCGCCAAGGCCGGCGTGCTCAGGCCGTATGCGATGGAGTCCGCGCCGCTGGTGCGCGCCGAATTCCGTCCCGGCCAGCGCATCGCCGGCAAGGGGATCTCCTTTCTGGTCGAGCGCGTGGACGTGCGCGAGGGCCTGCTGGTGTACCGCGGCGAGGGTCGCGAGATGGAGGAAGGCCAGCTCGACGACGAGCAGGCCGTCAGCCAGGCCGACGACCGCCTGATCGGCGGCCGCACCGATCCGGTATCCCATTTCGAGCAGCGCCTCGATGCGCTGCGCCGGCGCGCCGAGGCCCGCCGCTCGCCGAGCTGGGGGTTGGGTGCGGCACGTGTCGGACTGGTCCCGCACCAGCTGCGCGTGGCCGGCATCGCCTCTGCGCGCCGGCCGCCCCGCGTGCTGCTGGCCGACGAGGTGGGCTTAGGGAAAACCATCGAGGCCGGCATGATCCTCGCCCGCCAGCTCGCCACCGGCCGCGCGTCGCGCGCCCTGGTGCTGCTGCCGGACACGCTGGTGTACCAGTGGTTCGTCGAGCTGCTGCGCCGCTTCAACCTCAGCTTCGCGATCTACGACGAGGAGCGCTGCGAGGCACTGGAGCAGTCCGAGCCGGGCAGCAACCCGTTCGAGGACGAGCAGCTGGTGATCGCCGACTTCGCCTTCCTGGCGTCCTCGCCCAAGCGGGCGCAGCAGCTCATGGACGCCGGCTGGGACCTGCTGGTGGTGGACGAGGCGCACCACCTGGAGTGGACCCCGGAAGCGGCCAGCCCGCGCTACAGCCTGGTCGAGCAGCTCGCCGCCAAGACCCCGGGCGTGATCCTGCTCACCGCCACGCCCGAGCAGCTCGGTCGCAGCGGCCACTTCGCCCGCCTGCGCCTGCTCGACCCGCAACGCTACAGCGACCTGGACGCCTACCTGGCCGAATCCGAAGGCTTCCAGGCGCTGTCGCAGGTGGCCGACCGGCTGACCCAGGGCCTGCCGCTCACCGTGGAGGACCGCAGCCTGCTGGCCAGCGTGCTGGCCGACGACGCCGAGCTCACCGGCAAGCTGGCCGAGACGTTGGCACCCGAGCACGCCCGCGCCATCCTCGCCGCCTTGATCGACCGCCACGGCACCGGCCGCGCGATGTTCCGCAACCGCCGCGCCGGCATCGGCGGCTTTCCGCAGCGCGTGCCGGCGTGGCACCTGCTCGATGCAGACATGCTGGACGACAGCCAGCGCCAGGCGCTGCTGGCCGAGTTCCACGCCGACATCCAGCAGCCGCCGCCGGCGCTCACGCTGGACTACGCCGAGGACCCGCGGCTGCAGGCGCTGGTCGACCTGCTCGAAGCGCACCCGCAGGCCAAGTTCCTGCTGATCTGCCGCAGCCAGGCCAAGGTGCTGGCGCTGGAGGAAGCCCTGCGCACGCGCACCGGTGCCGGCATCGCCCGCTTCCACGAGGGCCTGGGCATCGTGCAGCGCGACCGCAACGCGGCGTTCTTCGCCCAGCCGGACGGCGCGCGCCTGCTGCTGTGCTCGGAGATCGGCTCGGAAGGCCGCAACTTCCAGTTCGCCCACCACCTGGTGTTGTGGGACCTGCCACTGGACCCGGACCTGCTCGAGCAGCGCATCGGCCGACTGGACCGCATCGGCCAGCGTCACGACATCGCGATCCACGTGCTGGCCGTGGAAGGCAGTGCGCAGCATGTGCTGGCTCGCTGGTACGACGAGGGCCTGGATGCCTTCCGGGTCAGCCCGTCCGATGGCCGCGAGCTGCTGCGCCGCTACGGCGAGCCGCTGGCGCGGCTGGCCGACGAGCACGCGCGCAGCGCCGACGGCCGCGACCAGGAGCTGGACGTGCTGATCGCCGAGACCCGCGCCAGCCACGAGGAACTCGCCGCGCTGATCCGCGAGGGCCGCGACCACCTGCTGGAACTGGCCGCCAGCCGCGACCTGCACGCCGAGGAACTGGCCCAGGCGTTCCGTCGCGAGGACATCGACCCGGCCCGCGACACCTTCATCCAGCGCCTGCTGGAGCAGTTCGGCATCCACGCCGAGGAGCTGGGTCCGAAGGTGCTGCTGCTGGATCCGCAGTACCTGTCCACCGATGCCCTGCCCGGCTTCGCGGAAGGCCCGATCTCGGTCACCTTCGACCGCGACACCGCGCTGGCCCGCGAAGAGCTGCCGCTACTGCGGCTGGACCATCCGCTGGTGCTCGGCGCAATGGACCTGGTGCTGTCCGGCGAACAGGGCAATGCCGCGTTCATGGTGGACGACGCGCTGGGGCCACGCAGCGCCCTGCTGCAGGCAGTGTTCGTGCTCGAGTGCGTGGCCGACCGCGCACTGGACGCCGAGCGTTTCCTGCCGGTGCTGCCGCTGCCGGTGACCATCGACACCCGGCTGGCCGAGCGACCCGACTTCCAGCCCAGCGAGATCGCGCTGCGCAAGGCCGCCGACCGCAACATCGAGGTGGCTCGCTACCGCAAGTTCCTCAACAAGCTGGTGCCGCCGATGCTGGAGAAAGCCGAAGCCGTCGCCGCCGCGCAGGCGCAGGAACGGGTGGCCGAAGCCACAGCGCTGGCCGGTGAGACGCTGGACGCCGACCTGGCCCGGCTGCAGGCGCTGCGGGCGGTGAACCCGTCGATCAGCGCGGCCGAGATCGCCCTGGTGCAGGCCGAGCGCAACGCCCTGCTCGACGCGCTGCCCAAGGCACGCCTGCGGCTGGATGCGGTGCGCTTCGTGGTCAGCGCGGACTTCCTCGCGCTGCGCTGAGCGATCCGTCCGTGCACCACGAAAAAGGCGGCCACCCGGCCGCCTTTTTCGTGTCCCGGCGAAACCTCACCACATCAACCGTCGCCGTGGCTTGATCGGCAGCTTGCCGCGCCAGTACTGGATCAGCACCCAGCCGCCGAGCATGCCGCCGAGATGGGCGAAGTGCGCCACGCCCGGCATCCAGCCGAATACGCCCGACAAAAGCTCCAGCCCGCCGTAGAGGATCACGAACAGCCAGGCCGGCATCGGGATCGGCAGCAGGATGAAGTAGACCTTCTCGTGCGGATAGAACATGCCGAAGGCGAGCAGCAGGCCGAAGATCGCCCCGGACGCGCCCACCGTCGGCGTCTGGAAGTCGTGCATGAACCAGCGCAGCACCACCAGTTGCAGCAGCGAGGACACCACCAGGCAGGTGAAGTAGTACACGGTGAACTGGCGCGAGCCGAACAGCCGCTCGATCTGGCTGCCGAACATGTACAGCGCCAGCATGTTGAACGCGATGTGGGCGAAGCCGCCGTGCAGGAATCCGCCAGTGACGATCTGCCACGGCTCGAAGTACCCGCTACCCAGCGGCCACAGCGCCAGCCAGCCGGCGATGCCGGGCATCACCATCTGCAACAGGAAGATCGCCACGTTGGCGATCAGCAAGTTCCGGGTCACCGGGGCAAGCGCGAGGGGCATCGATGGGTTTCCAGTCGGGGGACGGGCGTGGCACGGACCGCGCCACGCCGCGGCGGTTCCGGACTCAGCCGACGAAACGCGCCGGCTGCAGGATCTCGATCCAGTAACCGTCCGGATCCTTGATGAAGGCGATGTGCTTCATGCGCCCATCGGCCAGGCGCTTCTGGAACGGCACGCCCAGCGCCTCGAAGCGCTCGCAGGCGGCATGCACGTCCGGCACCGACACGCACAGGTGTCCGAAGCCGCGCGGCTCGCCGTTGCCGTCGTGGTAGTGGAACGCCGGGTCGTCCTCGGTGCCATGGTTGTGGGTCAACTCCAGCACGCCGGGCTGGCCCAGCACCCACTCCAGCCGCTCGGCGTCGTCGTCGGGGATCGCCGCGCGGTCGGCACGCAGCATCAGGTAGTAGATGGTGAACTTCGCCTCCTCGAACACCTGCCGGTGCACCGGCGTGAAGCCGAGCACCCGGGTGTAGAAGTCCAGCGAGGCCGCGACGTCCTTCACCCGGATCATGGTGTGATTGAAAACGTAGCCATGGGTCGCGGCCTCCGGCCGGGCGGTCACGCCGGGCAGGTCCAGCAGGGTCGACAACGGCATCGCAGGGGCTCCTCGGGAGTGGCGGGTACAGACCGATGAGATGGGGGCCGGGCGACAGGGCACAACACCCTGGCCCGAGTCGGGGCAACGGCGCCCCGACCGCAGGCAAAAAGAAGCCGCCATGCGGCGGCTCTGTCGGATCATGCTTTGGATCGTGGCTCAGCTCTTGCCGGGCACGGGGCTGATATCGGCCAGCCCTTCGGGGCGCGCGGCACCGGCGAAGTGCCGGGCCCAGTAGGCATCGGCCAGATTGTCCACACGCACGGTCTGCCCGTGCGAGGGCGAGTGGATGAACCGGCCGTTGTCGAGATAGATGCCCACGTGCGAGATGCGACCGCGCCGACCGGCGGTGCGGAAGAACACCAGGTCACCCGGCCGCATGTCCTTGCGGTTGACCTTGAGCCCGGCGAGGAACTGCGCGGCAGCATTGGCCGGCAGGTTCATGCCGACGGCCTGGGCGAACACGTAGTGCACGAAGCCACTGCAGTCGAAACCGGTCGACGGGGTACGCCCGCCGCGGACGTAGCGGATATGGCGCAAGGCCATGGCCAGGCCGATCAGCGACTGGCGCAGGCTGGTCGCTTCCGTGCCGGCATTCGTGGTGCGGTCATCGCTGGCAGCAAGCAGGGCCGACGGGTCGGTGGGCAGCACCGCCAGTGCGAGCTTCGAGGCAGGGTCGGGCAGCGGCAATACCTGGGTCAGCGGAGCGACCACCGGGGTCATCGACGGTGTCGGGACCGCGGCGTCGGCGGCATGCACCGGAGCGGCGAACATGGCGATGGCCATCGCAGCGAGCGCGGTCAGCGGCTTGATCGTCATGCGGGAGAGCCCCTCGCGGAAGGTCGGAATCCCGACCAGCAACACGCGGACCGGGGACAGCTGGCGAAAGCTATCAAAGCGGGCTGACGGGTTTGTTGGATTGGGGTTAACTAAACCCCGGAGGTCAGCATTCCCCCCCGCGATTCGCGGTGCGGGTCGCAGAAACGCGGCTCAGCCGGCCATGGCCGGCCGCGCGCCGAAGATCGCGCTGCCGATGCGCACCTCGGTCGCGCCTTCGGCGATGGCCAGGGCAAAGTCGCCGCTCATGCCCATCGACAGCCGCGGCAGATCGTGTCCCGCGGCCGCCATCGCATCGCGCAGCTCGCGCAGCTGGCGGAAGCAGCGGCGCACCTCGGTCTCGTCGTCGGTATGCGTGGCCATGGTCATCAGGCCGCGCACGCGCAACGTGTCGAAGCGGCGCAGGTCGGCCAGCAGGGCGGACAGCTCCGCCGGAGCGAGGCCGTGCTTGCTTTCTTCCGGCGAGGTCTTCACCTGCACCAGCGCATCGATGGCGCGGCCCTCGATCTGCAGACGGTGATCCAGCGCCTCGGCCAGTTCGATCCGGTCCAGCGTCTGCACCTCGTGCGCGAGACGCGCCACGTCCTTGGCCTTGTTGGTCTGCAGTGGGCCGATGATCACCCACTCGATGGCGCAGTCGGCGAGCTGCGGCGCCTTCTCGCGCACTTCCTGCACGCGGTTCTCGCCGAAGCGGTGCTCGCCCAGCGCGAACGCCGCACGCACCGCCTCGGCATCGAAGGTCTTGCTGACCGGCAGCACCCGCACACCGGCGGGATCGCGGCCAACCGCAAGGCAGGCCGCGTCGACCCGCGCGCGCACCGCCGCCAGGTTGGCGGCAAGCGCAGCCGGATCGACCGTCCCGGACACGCTTACTTGCCCTGCTTTTCGTAGTGCCTGGCCACCACTTCGGCCACCACCATCGACACTTTCTTGCCGGTGGGAATGTGCAGGAACTCGTTCGGGCCGTGGGCGTTGGAGTGCGGACCGAGCACGCCGGTAATGAGGAACTGCGCCTGCGGGAATTTCTCGCCCAGCATGCCCATGAACGGAATGGAGCCGCCCTCGCCCATGTACGCCGCCGGCGCACCGAAGTAGTGCTCGGAGGCCTCCTTCACCGCTTCGGCCAGCCACGGCGAGAGCTGCGGCGCATTCCAGCCGCTGCCGTCCTTCTCCACCTTGAAGCTAACCTTGGCGCCGTACGGCGGGTCCTTCTCCAGCAGTTGCTTGACGAATTCGCCGGCCTTGGCACCGTTGAGCGTCGGCGGCACGCGCAGGCTCAGCTTCAGCGCCGTCTGCGGGCGCAGCACGTTGCCGGCACTCTCCAGCGCCGGCAGGCCGCCGGCGCCGGTCACCGCCAGTTGCGGGCGCCAGGTGCGGTTGAGCACCAGCTCGACCAGGTCGTCGGTGACCGGCTGCATGCCCTCGACGAACGGGAATTTGTCGTAGATCGCCGTGCCCAGCACTTCGGTGGAGGCCTTGGCCTGCGCGATGCGCTCGGCGGGGATGTCCACGTACAGCTCCTGCGGCAGGATCTTGCCGGTGGCCGGATCTTCCAGCCGCGACAGCAGTTCGCGCAGGATGCGGAAGCTCGACGGCACCACGCCGGAGGCGTCACCCGAATGCACGCCCTCGTCCAGCACCTGCACGGTCAGCTCGCCGCCGGTCATGCCGCGCAGCGAGGTGGTGAGCCACAGCTGGTCGTAGTTGCCGCAGCCCGAATCCAGGCAGACCACCAGCGACGGGTTGCCGATGCGCTCGGCCAGGTGGTCCACGTAATACGGCAGGTCGTAGCTGCCGGACTCCTCGCAGGCCTCGATGAGGATCACGCAGCGGCTGTGCGCGATGCCCTGCTCGCGCAGCGCCAGCAGCGCGGCGAGCGAACCGAAGATCGCGTAGCCGTCGTCGGCGCCACCGCGGCCATACAGCTTGTCGCCCTTGATCACCGGCTTCCACGGGCCGAGGTCGTCGGCCCAGCCGGTCATCTCCGGCTGCTTGTCCAGATGGCCGTAGAGCACGACGGTGTCGTCGCCCTCGCCCGGCACCTCGATGTAGATCAGCGGCGTGCGCCCTTCCAGCCGCACCACCTCCAGCGTGGCGCCGGGTAACGCGGCCAGCTTGCCGCGGGCCCAGCTCGACATCAGCTCCACGGCCTGGTCCATGTAGCCGTGGGCGACCCAGTCCTTGTCGAACATCGGCGACTTGTTGGGAATGCGGATGTACTCCACCAGCTGCGGCACGATCTCGTCGTCCCACAGGCCGCTGACGAAACGGGAAAGGCGGGTGGTATCCATCGGCAACTCCGTGATGCTGGCAAAGGTTGCCATTGTAACAGCGCCCACCCGGTGTCCTCCCGGCTCCGACAACAGCATCGGGGCATGCCCACAGCCTCGGCCGGCCAGCCCCGGGGGCCGAATGCAGTCCGCACCGGCATCGCTGCTGCCGCGGTTGGCGCACAGTGCTCCACGGCCCGATTCGGCCCCTGTCCCGCTTTCACGGAGGAAACGCCATGCTTCGCACCCTGCTCGCCGCCACCCTCGCGCTGGCCATCGCCCTGCCCGCCATCGCCGCCACCCCGGTCAACATCAACAAGGCCGACGCGGCCACCATCGCCAGCTCGCTCGACGGCGTGGGCGCGGCCAAAGCCAAGGCCATCGTGGCTTGGCGCGAGGCGCATGGCCCGTTCAAGACGTTGGACGACCTGGCCCAGGTCAAGGGCATGGGCCCGGCCACGCTCAAGCGCAACCAGCAGGCCATCCAGTTCAGTGGCAATGCCGCCGGCGCGCCGGCCAAGGCCGCCAAGGTAAAGCACAAGGCCAGCGCCAAGTAATCCCCCATAAGGGACTCCCCGACCCATGGATGGGGCGGCGTGGCGGGTCGCTGGCGGCCCGCCACGCTTGCGCTACACTCCGCCGCGCCCGATCCGGGCCCCGAGTGCCGTGCTTTCCATGATCCTTCCGCGTTACCGCATAGCCGCCTCCACCATTGGCGGTGCCGGCCAGGGCCTGTTCCTCGACGAAGCGGTTCGCGCCGGCAGCATCATCACCGCGCCCGACGCGATCGACCGCACCTGGCGTCACGACGAACTGGAAAACCATCCGGAACTCGCCGCTCTGCGCCACGCCAGCGCACGCTGGTTCGAGGACCGCTACACGGTGTCGCCGGACTGGCCCGACGAGTGCTACGTCAACCACAGCTTCTCGCCCACCGGCCTCTGGCATCTGGGTTTCATCTTCGCGCTGGCCAACCTGCCGGCCGGTACCGAGGTGACCGTCGACTATCGGCATCTGCTGCCGCCCGGCGAGGCGGAGGATTTTGTGGATTCGATCACAGGTGAGAGAATCGTGGGCTTGGCTTGGGAGGACGCCCTGGCCTCAAGTACGCAAGCGCTCAGCCGACTGCTGGATAGCGGTCGCTGAAAACCGAATGGCCATGTCCAACATCCCCACCATCGAAACGGCACGTCTGCGCCTGACCGCGCTCACCGAGCGGCACTTCGACGACTACGCCGCCATGCTAGCCGACCCCGAGAGCACCCGCTGGATCGGCGACGGCCAGCCGCTGGACCGCACCAACGCCTGGCGCTCGCTGGCGATGCTGCTGGGCCACTGGCAACTGCGCGGCTGCGGCATGTGGGCGCTGGAGCTGAAGGAAACCGGCGAGTTCCTCGGTCGCGCCGGGCTGATGTACCCCGAGGGCTGGCCGGACCTGGAGATGGGCTGGATGCTCAAGCCCGAGTATCGCCACCACGGCTATGCCACCGAGGCTGGTGCAGCCATCCTCGACTTCGCCTGGAACACCCTGCACGCCAGGCGCGTGATCAGCCTGGTCCGCATCGGCAACGAAGCTTCCGACCGTGTCGCCGAGCGACTGGGTGGCGAGCACATCGAGGACATGGACTTCTACGGCAGCAACACGCACGTGTTCGCCTATTACCCGCCGTTCCGCGAGCCCCGTCGCGCCTGGGCATGAACGCCGGCCCGGTCACGTTGCGCACGCTGCCGGCAGTGCCGGATCCCAGCGGCCACACGGCCGGCATCGAACTGGCCTCGGCGGACCATCATCGCCATGCCGTTTCGCCATGGCGGCTGCATCTCCAGCACCTCGGGCCCGGGACCCATTCCGCGTTTCGCGACGACGCCCCGACCCAGCTCGCAACCCTCGATGCGCCACTGGCGCTGGATGCTGCCGATGGCCTACAACTGCTGCGACTGCAGGTGACGGGCGTGCAACCAGGGCAGACACTGCATCTGCACGAGCCCACGCGCATCGTCCGCCTGGAACGCGACCACCCTGAAAGCGCCGAACTGATCGCACGCCCGCTGCAGGGCCCCATGCTGCTTCCCACGACCGGCCAGGGCTGGCTGGCATGGCTGCTTGCTGGCCGCGCCACGGTGCAACTGGGCACGTCGGACTGGGAGCTTGCCACCGACGTACCGGCCTGGCTTCCTTCCGGGACGGGCCAGCGCTTGCGGCTGGAGGGTAGTGGCGAGTTGGTGCTGGTGCGCTTCCGCACGATCCCGGCCGACTGAGCGACCGGGATCGTCGGCACTCAGCGCGTCGGCGAGAAGCCCCCACGGCGTGCGGGCACCAGCGAACCGGCCACCCGCGCCAGCGCGAAGACCCTCGCCGCGTGCATCCATCCGGTCACCGCGACCGTGACCTGGCTGATCGCCAGCGCGAGCAGGAAGCCGCCCAGGCCGATCGCCGGCGTGTGTGCGCGCCAGACCCCCAGCGCCAGCGCGATCGCCAGGCCGATGGCGCTGATCACCAGGTAGCTCAGCAAGGTGCTCAGCGGGCGCCGCAGCAGCTGCGTCACGCCACGGCCGAACGCGCGCGTGGCCGAACGCAGTCCAAGGTCGGCCACGAAGGCGGCACGGGAGGACTCGACGATCGCCTGCGCCAGCACGAAGAGCACCAGAGCCGTCCACAGTGCGGCATGCCTGGCGGCGTCGGCCTGCGACTGCAGCACATCGGCGCGGGCATGCTCGCCGGCGACCTTCATCGCAAGGGCCGACATGCCCAGCGCCACCGCATACGGCAGCAGCGACCACAACATCAGCCGGAACATGCGACCGTATTCGATCAGGCCACTCTGCAGCAGGTGGCCGAAGCCCAGCGCGCGACCGGCTCGCCCCGAAGCCACCACCATGCCGTGCAGCAGCGGAAGCAACACCATGGCCACGGTCATGCCGGCCAGCGCGGCACCACCGAGCCAGCCGCCGTTACGGCCAAGCTGTGACGCCACGTCGCCGAACATCATCGCGTGGAAGGACTGCGCCCACTCCGGTACATGCACCGAGTGATCGAGCAGCTCGCCGAGCGACTTCCACAGCGGCAGCACCAGCACCGCGGTGGGCAGCAGCAGGAGTACCACCCAGAGCAGCAGCAGGCGCCACTGCATCGCGGCGAACGGGGCGGCAGCGACCGAGCCGAAGTCGACCCGGCGGGAGTTTTTCCAGGCCATCACAGGGTCCCCAGCAAGGAATACAGGTTCTGCAGCAGCGCCGCGGCATCGGCCGCCCAGCGCCGCGAGGCGGCGCCATTGGCCTTGGTGGCATAGCTGTCGTTGAGCTTGTCGGCATCCAGGTAGACGGTGTGCTGCGGGTCGAGCTCGGCCGACACCACGGTGCCGTCTCCGATGAACTCAAAACGCTTCCAGCGCCCCCTGCCATCCCAGTTCACGTCTGCGTGCTTGCCTCCACTAAAGGTGACTCGCAAGGTCTGCGGCACTGGAGCACCGAATCGGCGCACCGTCACTGTGCTGCGCCAGCGGTAAGGCCCCTGGCCAGAGGCATCGTCCGGATGCTTTTTCTTCCAGTCGGCGCGCGCCTTGGCGATGTTCTTTTTCAGCGCTTCGGCATCGACCTCGATGCGCTTGCCATCAACAACTTCCGTGCCCGCCTGCGGCAGCATCTCTTCGTTGTCTATCGAGGTCACCGCGTCATCGACCCAGGCGGTGCCGTACACGGTCTGGTCGAACACCTGGTTCACGATCTCCGGCTTGCCGGAGACGTCGATCAGCGCCGCGCGCAGGTCGGCGGCCGACGGATGGCGGTAGCGCCAGCGCTTGTAGTACTCGCGGAACGCCTTTTCCATCACCGGCCTGCCGAGCCGCTCCTCCAGGTCGTGCATGGCGGTCGCCGTGCGCGAATACACACTGCCGTAGCTCGAGGAAGAAAGACGATCCCAGGCGTTCTCGCCGATCGGATCGGGGGGCCGGCGAAGTCCGGCCGTCAGGCGCTCCACCGTGAACCCGCTCATCTGCGGCACGATCCCCAGCCATTTCATCAGCGGCGAGGCAAGATCGATGTCCTGGCCACGCTCGCGCAGCATGCGCTGGTCCCAGTACTCGTTCAGACCCTCGTCGAGCATCGGCTCCTCGAACTCGTTTGAGGCCAGGATCCCGTAGAAATAACCGTGACCGAACTCGTGGATGGTCACGAAGTCCAGCGCGAACTGGGTGAGCGTACCCGGCTCGACCTCCTTGTAGCCCTCGGCGGTAAAGAAGGTCGGGTACTCCATGCCGCCGGCCTCCCCGGCGTTATAAGGCGGCACGACGGCCGTCAGCGTCTTGTAGGGATAAGCGCCCAGCGTCTTCGAGAAATAGCCCAGCGAGTCGATGCTGGCCTTCAGCACCGGCGTGGCGCTGGCCACGTATTCGGGCGGGTAGATCACCCGCACCGCCACCTTTGGACTACCCGGCCCTTCGTAGGTGCCGTCCAGCGTCCGGTAACCCTTCGCGGCGACCCAGGCGAAATCGTGCACGTCGCCCTGCACGTAGTGATAGGTGGTCTTGCCGTCGGCGGTCTGCGGCGGGCCATCGAGCTGGCCGACCGCACCCACGGTGTAATCCGAAGGCACCGTCAGCCGGACGTCGTACAGGCCGAAGTCGGCGTAGAACTCGCTGTCGAAATGGAACTCGTGGCAGTTCCAGCGCACTTCGGTGGCCCCACGCTCGCCCGGCAGCTCCAGCACGCCGATCTTCGGGAACCACTGCGCCACCAGGTTGAAGTCGCCGAACCAGCCGGTGCGCTCGACCACCCGCGGCAACTGGCTGAGGAAGTCGATGTCCAAGGTCAGCTCGCCCCCCGGCGGCACCGGCTGGGCCAGGTCCACGCGGACCACGGTATGGTCGGTGGCCGGACCGTGGTCCGGATGCACGAAGCTCCACTTCAGGTCGGTATCGGCCTGGCGCACGCTGTTCAGGTCGATCCAGCCCCACTGTCCTTTTTTCAGGCTGGCGTTGCCGCGCGAACTGCCGTGCGCGGTGAGTACCTCGCGCTCGGTGAAGAAGGTGCTGCCCTCGTTGGCGAACGCGTTCAGGTACAGGTGCATGTAGATGCTGCGCACCTCGCGGTCGCTGCGGTTGCGCCACTGCAGCTGCTCCTTGCCGTGCACCGCATGTTTCGCGGCATCCAGCTCGGCGTCGATGTGGTAGCTGACCACGCGGTCGGAGAGCGTCGGCTCATTGCCGGTACGCTCGCCCCCCCAGGCATTCGGCCCGCTCGGCGTACTGACCGCCGCGGCGTCCGGAGCGGCCAGCGGAATCGGCACGTATGGCGTGGTGGAAGTAGCCGCCGCTGCGGGCACATCGGCCGCAGGCGCCGTTGGCGCGGTCTGGCGGGCCAATGCCCCAACCGGCCACGCCAGGACAAACAGGACGGGCAACCACCCGCCGGATCGGAACGAAGACCGCATGACTCCCCCTGTGGTACGGCAACACCCCAGACTGGAACAATCAAGCGGCGGCGGCAAGACTGGGCGCGACGTGTCGCCTTTCCGGGGGTGTGCAAGGCATCATGTACGACTGCAACTACCGGCGGTGGACATTGTCGTAGCCCGCGCCGACTCCCCCGCCCCAAGGTGTCCCATGCGCATCCTGATCGCCGAAGATGACCCTGCCATCGCTGCCGCCATCACCGATGCGCTGCGCCAGGGGGGCCATGCCGTCGATCACGTGGCCAACGGGGCGCAGGCGGATATCGCGCTGCGCGACAGCGCCCACGACCTGCTGGTGCTCGACCTGGGCCTGCCGGGCCTCGACGGCAGTGAGGTGCTGCATCGCCTGCGCCAGCGTGGCTCAGGCGTGCCGGTACTGGTGATCACGGCCCGGGAGGGCCTCAACGAGCGCGTGCGCGTGCTCGACCTGGGCGCCGACGACTACCTGGTGAAGCCGTTCGCCCTGGCCGAGTTCGAGGCCCGCGTCCGCGCCCTGCTGCGTCGCTCGGCGAGCAAGGGCAGCACCGAGGTCCGTATCGGACGGCTACGCCTGGACCTGCCCGGCCATCGCGCATGGATCGATGACGCGCCGCTGGAGCTGACCGCGCGCGAGTTCGGCCTGATCGAGGCGCTGGCCAGCCGCCCGGACCGCATTACCAACCGCGCCCAACTGGTCGAGGCGCTGTGCAACTGGGACCAGGACCTCACCGACAACGGGCTGGACATCGCCATCCATCGCCTGCGCCGCAAGCTGCACGGCAGCGGCGCCAACGTGCGCACGGTGCGCGGCCTCGGCTATCTGCTTGAGGAAACGGCCGATGAGTGAGGCCGCCGGCCAGCGCCGCCCCAGCCTGCGGCGCCGGCTGCTGTTCATCCTGCTGTTGCCGATGCTGTTGCTGCTGGTCATCGACGCGGTGATCACCTATGGCGTGGCACTCAACTACTCCAACCGCGTGCACGACGCGGATCTGGCCAACGACGTGCGCACGCTGGCGCAGATGTTCCGCTCCGGCGAGGTCTCCAGCGACCTGCCGCAGGAAGCCCGCTTCCTTATCGAATACGAGCCGGACGGCCATAACTACTACAGCGTCCGCTCCAGCAAGCGTGGGCTGCTGGGCGGCAACGGCGACTTCGAGCAGCCACCGCCGCCGGCGGCCGACGCCAGTCCCGAACTGTTCTATTCCCGGCTCGCCGGTCGCTCCCTGCGCGGCGCGGCACTGAGCCTGCGCTCGCCCGCCGATCCCTCCGACGTGCTCACGGTGACCATCGCCGAGACCCTGCGCGACCGCCAGCACCGTGCACGGCAGATCCTGCTGTTGGCCATACCGCTGCAGACCGGGCTGATCCTCAGCGTGCTGTCGCTGGTCTGGCTGGGTGTGACGCGCGGACTGCGCATCCTGCATCCGCTGACCCGGCGCCTGGCGATGCGCGAACACGAGCTGGAGCCGATCACCGGGGCCGACGTCCCGGTGGAGATCCTGCCGCTCACCCGCACCATCGACGGCCTGTTCGAGCGCTTGCGCACCGTGCTGTCGCTGCAGGAGCGCTTCATCGCCGATGCCGCGCACCAGTTGCGCACGCCGCTGGCCGGGCTGCGCCTGCATGTCGACCGCGCCCGGGGCAGCAGCGACCCCGCGGTGGTACGCGATGCACTGGAGCACATCGAACAGCTGACCGAGCGCACCGCCCGTACCTCCACCCAGCTGCTCGCGCTGACCCGTGCGCAGAGCCCGTGGAAGGAACGCTCGACCACCGGCGACGTCGACCTCGCCAAGCTGGTGCCCCGGGCCGTCGAAATGCGCATCCCGGAGGCGCTGCGCGCGGGGATCGACCTTGGCTACCAGGGCCCCGACCACCCTGCGGTGATCCACGGCGACGCCGCCGCGCTGCAGGAACTGCTGGACAACCTGATCGACAATATCCTGCGCTATGCCGGCCAGGGCGCCCGGGCCACCGTGAGCGTGCTGCCCTTGCCCGACCAGGGGGTGCTGCTGCAGGTGGAGGACTCCGGCCCCGGCGTCCCCCCGGAAGCGCTCGAGCGCCTCGGCGAGCGCTTCTTTCGCGTGGCAGGCACCCAGGCATCGGGCACCGGCCTGGGCCTGGCGATCGTGCAGCAGATCGCCCAGCAACATGATGCGCGCCTCGGTTTTGGCGCGGCCGTCGGGGGCGGACTCAGGATCGGCCTGCAGTTTCCGTCGCCATCGAAAAGTTGATGAAACCCATATCGTGGAATCTTTCGCAATGACCCGCCCAGCGCTCCTCCCCGCCACGTTTTTCTCCTTCTGCTGCACCTCCGGCCCGGACCGGGCAAGCTCCCGGGTCGACACGATCCGGCGCTGACATGCGCTTCACCCATCGGTTTGCGCGCGCCACGCTGGCCGTTTCGATCGGCCTGCTGGCGGGTTGTGCCGGCATCGACGTGCCGAAGCTGGATGCGCCCGTCCCGACCCGCTGGAACCACCCCGTGCCGCAGGCCTCGGCGATGCCGGTGGACCTGCGCGGCTGGTGGCGGGCCTTCCATGACCCCGCACTCGACGCCTTGGTCGACACCGCGCTACGGGACAACCTGCAGGCGGCCGAAGCCACCGAGCGCCTGCTCGCCTCGCGCGAGCGCTTCCGCAGCGCCCGGGTCCAGTACCTGCCGCGCCTGCGCGCCAAGACCGAGGACGCCATCGATCCGGATGCCAGCGCCTCGTTCTTCGTCGCCGGCTTCGATGCCACCTGGGAACTGAACCTGTTCGGCCGCGGCACGGCAACGAACCGCCAGGCGAGCGGCGCCGTGGATGCCAGCGCGGCCGAGTTGCAACGGATCCGGGTCAGCCTGGTCGGCGAGGTCGTGCGCGACTGGCTCGAGCTGCGCGCCGCCCAGCAGCGCGAGGCAACGCTCGATGCCATGCGCGACCTGCGCCAGCGCCTGTTGCAGCAGGCGCAGGTACGCGTCCGGCTGCGACTAGCCGCCCCGCAGACCGAGTCCCAGGCCGAGGCGGACTTGGCCCAGGCCGAGGCCGCCCTGGCCGAGCCGCGCGGCGAGATCGACCGCCTGTCCCAGCAACTGGCCGTGCTGCTGGGCCGCAATGAACCCGATCCTGCGTGGCTGAAGCCGGCGCCAGTGCCCTCGCTGGGTGAGCTTCGCATCGACCAGGCCCCGGCCGACCTGCTGCGCACGCGCCCGGAAATCGCCCGCGCCGAGGCCGAGGTACTCCGGGCCGCGGGCGACGCCGGCATCGCCCGTGCCGACCTGTTGCCGCGGCTGGGCCTGGGGGGCTCACTGGTGTGGTCGACCAACCTCACCACTCACCGTCGCACCAGCGACAATGCCCTGCTCTCGGCCGGCCCGGCGATCGACATCCCGCTGTTCGACTGGGGCGCGCGCGAAGCCGAGCTGCGCGCCAGCAAGCACGACCTGAAGGCCAGCGTGTACGCCTACCGCCAGGCCGTGCTGGAGGGCGTGGCCGAAGTGGAAACCTCGCTCGGCCAGCTTGAGCGCCAGCGCGAACGGCAGGATGCGAGCAAACGCGCCCATGCGGCGCTGGCCCGCGCCGAGCAGGCTTCCGCCACCCGCGTGCAACTGCATCTGGCCGCGCCCGCCGAGCAGATCGACAGCCAGCTGGCGCTGGCACAGGCGTCACTGGCGCTGACCGAGGCGACCGCCGCCCGCGACCTGGCCTTCGTCCGCCTGTACAAGGCGCTGGGCGGCGCGCCGCTGCCTGACGACGCGGCGTCTGCCGCCGACGTCGGCAAGGAGCCGCGCTGATGGTCGCGCTGGCCCGCAAGACACTGGTGTACGAGTGGCGGCGCTTCCTGCCGGCGATCCTGGCCGTCGGCTTCGCCGGCCTGCTGCAGCTGCTGCAGGCGGCGCTGGTGCTGGGCATCTTCTCCAGCGCCAGCGTGTACATCACCGGTTCCAGCGCCGACCTGTGGATCGGCTACCCCGGCACGCAGAGCGTGAGTCTGGGCCGGCCGATCGACCCGGACGTGGAAATGCGCCTTCGCATGGACCCGGCGGTGGCGAGGGTCGAGCCGTTCTACTGGGTCGACGCCGACTGGCGCGGCGCCCACGACACCGGCGGCGAGTCGGTCTACGTCACCGGTATCGACGCACGCGCCGACGGGCTGATGTTCTCGCAGGCGCTGCCGCCGGCGCTGCGCGAGCGACTGGCCGAACCCGATGCGGTAATCGTGGACCGCGCGGACGTCGACAAGCTGGGCGTGACGGTCGGCGACACCGCGGTGATCAACGGCCACCGCGTGCGCGTGGTCGGCGAGAGCAGCGGGCTGCGTGCACTCGGCGGCGTCAACGTGGTGACCTCGCTGGATACCGCGCGCCAGCTCGACAACGACCCCACCGACCTGGGCCGCCCGACCTACCTGCTCGCCCGCCTGCACGATCCCGCCCAGGCCGACGCGGTGGCCGCGCGCCTGCGCGGCGACAAGGGCTTCGGCCCCTACGACGTGTGGACCGCGCGCACGTTCGCGCGCCGCTCGGTGCTGTACTGGATGCTCGACACCGGCGCGGGCGCTGGCGTGGTGTTCCTGGCCGGCATCGTGTTCCTGGTCGGCGCGGTAATCACCAGCCAGACCCTGATGGCCGCGGTGGCCGGCTCGGTGCGCGAGTACGCCACGCTGAACGCGCTGGGCGTCGGCGTCGGCAACCTGCGCTGGGTAGTGCTGGAGCAGGCCTTCTGGGTCGGCGCGATCGGCCTGCTCGGCGCCACCGTGCTCGGCTTCCTGCTGCTGGTGGCCGCGCGCAGCCAGGACGTGCCGGTGGTGCTGAACATCCCGATCACCCTGCTGTGCGTGGTGCTGGCGATGGCCCTGGCCGCCGTCTCCGGCCTGGTGGCGATGCGCAGCCTGCGCCGCGCCGACCCGGCGAGCCTGCTGCGATGAGCCGTCCCGCGCCCGTGACTGCCACTGCAACCGTCGGCCCGGCCCTGCGCGCCGAGGGCATCGCCAAGGCGTTCGTCTCCGGCAAGGTGCGCACCCAGGTGCTGGACGGCCTCACGCTGTCGATCGAGGCCGGCGAACTGACCCTGATCTCCGGACCGTCCGGCTGCGGCAAGAGCACGCTGCTGGCGATCCTCAGCGGCCTGCAGAAGGTCGATGCCGGCCGCGTGATCGCGCTGGGCAGCGAGCTGGGCGGGCTGGACAGCCGCGCGCTGGAGCGCTTCCGCCTGCTGCATACCGGCTTCGTCTTCCAGGGCTTCAACCTGTTCCCCGCGCTCACCGGGCTGGAGCAGGTGGAACTGCCGCTGCACTACCTGGGCCTGTCCGGCCGGCAGGCGCGCGAGCGCGCCACCCAGTCGCTGGACGAGGTCGGCATGACCCCGCGCATGCACCTGCGCCCCAGCGAGCTGTCCGGCGGCGAAAAGCAACGCGTGGCGATCGCCCGCGCGCTGGCCAAGCAGCCCGAACTGCTGTTCGCCGACGAACCGACCAGCGCGCTGGATGCCGCCAACGGCCAGACCATCATCGATATCCTCCACCGGATCGCCCGCACCCATGGCACCACCGTGCTGTGCGTGAGCCATGATCCCCGCCTGATCCGTCACGCCGACCGCGTGCTGTCGATGGAGGATGGCCGCATCCTCAGCGACCGCCGTCCCGCGCCGCCGGCCGCGACGCCCGAAGGAACCGCGCCATGAAGCCGCTGCACCTCACCCTGCTCGTACCCCTGTTGCTGGCGGCCGCCGGCTGCTCGCACGAGACCCCGCCGACGCCCGCCAGCGTCGCTCCCACCTATGCCGCCGTCGCCCGCGGCCGCATCGACGTCGAGGGCGGCCTGCTCAAGCTCGACGTGGCGCGCGAGGGCACCCTGACCGCGGTCGACGTGCACGAGGGCGACCGCGTGGCCAGGGGACAGGTGCTGGCGACGCTGGACCCGGAGCCGGCCCGCCTGCAGTTGGAGGCAGCTGAGGCCGCACTGGCGCAGGCGAAGGCCCAGCGCGAGCTGATCGACGGCAAGCTGAAGACCAGCCAGGTCCAGGCCAAACGGCTGGCCGAAGCGGCCCAGGCCGGCGCCGGCGATGGCCAGAGCGCCGATGCCGCCGCTGCTGCCGTGCAGTCGCTGGTGGCCGAGCGTGCGGGGGCCGACGCGGCGGTGGCGATGGCCACCCAGAAGCGCGACGCGGCCCGCTATGAGCTGGACCTGCGGACCCTGCGCGCACCGCTGGCCGCCCAGGTGGTCAAGATCACCGCGCAGACCGGTGCCAGCGTCTCGCCCGCCTCCGGCGCCCTGTTCACCCTGCTGCCGCTGACCCCGCCGATCGTGCGGGCGGAACTGAGCGAATCCTACGTCGACGCGGTGAAGGTCGGCATGACGGCCACCGTCAGCACCGACGGCAGCGGTGCGGACCGCAGCTGGCCGGCCCACGTGCTGCGCATCGGCCGCGTGGTGGGTCCGTCCACGCTGGAGGACGACCCGCAGCAGCGGGCCAATCTGCGCACCGTGAACTGCGTCCTGGCCTTCGACCGGCCGCCGCCCGACGATGTGCGGGTGGGCCAGCGGGTGCTGGTCCGCTTCGGCCAACCCGCCAACCCCGCGAAAGTCCACTGAAAAGCGCACCCGGCAGGCTGTCAGCCCATGCGCAGGAATACCCCGTGATCCGACCCACCGATTTTCTCCTCGAAGGCGACCGCCGCGGCGTGCTGCTGATCCACGGCCTGACCGGCACGCCGATGGAGATGCGCCTGCTCGCCAAGGGCCTGAACAACGCCGGCTTCACCGTCTACGGCATGCAGCTGGCCGGCCACTGCGGCGACATCGACGACCTGCTCGCCACCGGCTGGCGGGACTGGTATGCCAGTGTGGAGGCCGCCGCCGACAAACTGCTGGAGCGGGTCGATCACCTGTTCGTCGGCGGTTTGTCGATGGGCGCCCTGCTCTCGCTCAAGCTCGCCGCCGAGCGGCCGCGGCAGGTCGCCGGTGTCGGCGTATACGGCGCCACCTTCCGCTACGACGGCTGGAGCATCCCGTGGACGGCGAAGCTGTCGTTCCTGTTGCCGCTGGTGAAGAAGCTCGGCCTGGGCCGCCACCGCATGTTCGAGGAACAGCCCCCCTACGGCCTGCGCGACGAACGCCTGCGCAACCAGGTCGCCGCGGCGATGCGCTCGGGCGACAGTACCGTGGCCGGCCTGCTCGGCAACCCCTGGCACTCGCTGGCCGACCTTTACCAGCTGTCCAACCACGTGCGCGGCCTGCTGCCGAAGGTGGTCTCGCCCTGCCTGGTCGCCCACGCCAGCGAGGACGACGTGGCCAGCGTGCGCAATGCCGAGACCGTGCTGCGCGGCGTGAACGCGCCGACCGAACTGCTGCTGCTGGACGACAGCTACCACATGATCACCATCGACAAGGAGCGCCGCACGCTGATCGAGCGGTCCGCGCGCTTCTTCGACGCCATCGTGGCCGGCCGCGACGCCGTCGCGGCGGCGGCCTGAGGCCGGCCGTGCCGCTGCTCACCGTCGCACTCTGGCTGGCCAACGTGGTGCTGGATACCGGCGGCCAGCTCGCCTTCAAGGCGGCGGCAGGCGATCCGGCTGCCGGCGACGGCTTCGCCCGCTGGAAGTACATGGCTTCGCGCCCCTGGCTGTGGCTGGGCGTGGGTTGCTACGTGTTCGAGTTCCTGGTTTGGATCGCCTTCCTCTCGCTGGTGCCGCTGTCTGAAGGCGTGCTGCTGGGGTCGATCAACATCGTGGCGATCATGGTCGCCGGGCGTTTCCTGTTCGGCGAGAAACTCACCCGGTTGCGCGTGGCCGGCATCCTGCTGGTGAGCGCCGGCGTGGCGATCGTGGGAGCCGGCGCATGAAGCGCTTCTACCTGGTCGGCTTCGCCCTGCTGATGACGTTCGACACGCTCACGCAGATCTCCTTCAAGATGGCCGGCAACCATGCGCTGCCGGTCGAGGCCAGCGTGGCCTGGCTGTGGCGGCTGTTCGGCGAGCCGTGGGTGTACGGCGCGGTGCTCGGCTACCTCGGCGCCTTCTTCACCTGGATGAGCCTGCTCAAGCACGCACCGATCGGTCCGGCCTTCGCCGCGTCGCACCTGGAGGTGGTCAGCGTGATGCTGCTGTCGGTATGGCTGTTCCACGAGCCGCTCACGGCGACCAAGCTGATCGGCGCGACGGCGATCATCGCCGGTATCGTCTGCCTGGGCCTGGCCGAACGCGAGGAAGCGCCGCCCGACGCGGCGTGACCGTCATGCTCCGCCGGCTGCGCGAGATCCCCCCAACCGCCGGCCTGCCCCTGCAGGCCGCCGACCTGCTGCCGCGGGGCGACGCGCTCGCCGGGCGACTGGCGGCGCAACTGGGAACGCCGCCGCTGCAGCTGGAATGCTCCGGCACCGCGGCCCTGCTGATTGCCCTGGCGACGCTGCGCGAGCGCGCGCCTGGCCGCGACGTGGTCGTGGTACCGGCCTTCACCTGTCCGCTGGTGGCCATTGCCGTGCACCGGCTGGGTCTGACCCTGCGCCTGTGCGACACCCGTCCGGACCACTGGGACATGGACCGCCGTGCGCTCGCCGAGCTTTGCGACGAGCGCACACTGGCGATCGTCCCGACACATCTCGGCGGCCTGGTCGCCGATCTCGACGCGCCACTGGATGTCGCCCGCGAGCACGGCGCCTTCGTGATCGAGGACGCCGCGCAGGCGCTGGGCGCGCGCGACGGCGGCCACAGCGTGGGGCTGCGCGGCGACATCGGTTTCTTCAGCCTCGCCGCCGGCAAGGGCCTGTCGATCTTCGAGGGCGGCCTGCTGGTGACGCGTGACGACGACCTGCGCCATGCCCTGTACGCCACCGCCGCACGCGACGTGCCGGCAAAGCCCGGCTGGGAGCTACGGCGCAGCCTGGAGCTGCTCGGCCTGGCCGCTTTGTACCACCCGCTCGGGCTGCGGCTGGCCTACGGCGTACCGCTGCGCCGTGCGCTGCGCGAGGGCGATCCGGTCGCCGCGGTCGGCGACCATTTCCCGCCCGAGATTCCATTCCATCGCGTCGGGCGCTGGCGCCGCGGCGTGGGCTCGCGCGCGGCGACCCGGCTGCCGGCCTTCCTTGCAGCCAATCGCACGCGCGCACTGGCGCGCGTCGCCCGGTTGCGCGCGCTGCCCGGGGTGACCGTGTTCGGGGAGACCCCGCACACCGCCGGCAGCTGGCCGTTCCTGATGTTGCTGATGCCCGACGCGCACCGGGCCCGCGCGGCGCTGGCCGCGCTGTGGACCTCCGGCCTCGGCGTGAGCCGGCTGTTCGTGCACGCACTGCCGGACTACGCCTACCTCGCCGACCGCGTGCCGCGCACGTCGACACCGCACGCCACCGACTTCGCCGCGCGGGCAATCACCATCAGCAACAGCCACTGGCTTGACGACGCCTCGTTCGAGCACATCGTCGCGGTGCTCGCCCCCATGCTCGACTGAACGCCACGGCTTCCGTAAGCCCGGCCTAAGCCGGCGATAAGCCCGAACTAAGTGCCATCCCTGAGGCTGGCGTAGCCACCCCGCGACCCACCGCGGAGAGGTGGCCACATTGTCCACACGAGGATTCCATCATGCGCAAACTCGCCGTTCTCGCCGCCAGCCTTGCCCTGTGCGGTTCCGCCTTCGCCGCCACGAAGCCTGCACCGAAGATCGACATCGCGACCGCGCGGGCCATCGCGCTGCACGCCGTGCCCGGGAAGATCGTCAAGGAAGAACTGGAAACCGAGCGCGGCGGCAGCGGCCTGCGCTACTCGTTCGACATCCGCGCCAAAGGCGTCGTTCACGAAGTGGGCGTGGACGCGCGCGACGGCAAGCTACTGGAGAACAGCATCGACGACGGCAAGGACTGAGCGTCCGTCCGCCTCAACCTGCCGCGGCGACGCCCTCGATCGCGCGCAGCAGCTCGCCGTTCAGCGCGTGCTGCTGCGCCTGCCACTCGGCCAGTTCGCCGACGTCCACTTCCGGTTGGTCATCGATCGCGGCCAGCCGCCGTTTCCACCAACTGCGGTAGCGGTAGGCGGAGATCTCGCCGGTGATGTCGCTGCCGACCAGGCCGCCGGCGCGCAGGCTGTCGATCACGCCGATCGCGTGGGACAGCTTGAAATGGCCCTGGTCCCAGTTGGTGCGGGCCACGTCGGCGGCGAACACGTCCTTGTCGATCGACAGGTAGGTCGGCAGCGGCGCATCACGCTGCTCGGCAGCGAACGCCTGCACCAGCGCACCGGCGTCATCGAAGGCATGAAATGCGTGCGCCAATCCGGCACGCGCCGCCCAGTCCACGTCCACGCCCACGCTCCAGTAGCTCAGGCGCCCCTCGCGCAGCGGCGTGCGGTAGTTCTCCCAGGCATGGCCGGCACCGATGTCGGACGAACCGATGCCGACCACGTGCACGTGGCTGACCGTCGGCAGCATCGCCACGCGGCGTACCCAAGAGCCGCAGTGCACGCCGAACGGGTAGCGCATGTTGTCCGGGTGGTTGTCCAGCACCACCACCTGGAACGGCACGGCAGCGCGCACGCGCTCGACCAGCGGCCAGGTCAGGTGATGGAAATCGCCGCTGCCCAGCATCACCGTGCCGTGCTCGGCCGGCAGGGTATCGTCGAGCACGCGCCGGAAGCGTTCCATGATGCGCAGCGAACAGCCGAAGCGCAGCGCTTCCTGCCAGTGCTCTAGCGGAATCACCAGCCGCTGCGGCAGCGGCCCGACGGAACGGTCGATATCGAGGACGATGGGGCGGGTCATGCCGGGTCCATGGCCTTGGCCGGCTGCACCGGCTCGCTTTCGAAGTGGTGGGCGATGCGGCGGAACAGCGCGCGCAACAGCGGGTTGCGCACGTAGACCGCGTGCCGGGTCATGCAGAAACGCGCACCGAGCTGGCGCTTGACCGCGGTATCGGTCCAGCCGGCCACGTAATGGCTCAGCCCGCGACGCCGCGCGTGCTCGAGGTTCTCCATCCAGCTGACGAAGTACAGGTTGTGCTCGCGCGCGGCCGGATAGGCCAGCCCGATGTACTTGTCCACCAGCTTGCCGGCGTACTCGTAGCAGAGGTTCCAGCCGATCAGCTCGTCGCCGGCGAAGTAGGTGAACACCAGGCCGCCGCTGCCGGCATCGCGCAGCAGCGCACGCAGGTAATCGGCCGAGAGGTGGTCGAAGTGGATCTCGCTCTGTGCGTAGACGTTTTCGTACAGCGCGATGAAGCGCTCCATCACCGATTCGATCGCGAAGGCCGCGTCGCCGGTGCGCCAGGTCTCGATACGCAGGTCCGCGCGCGAGCGCAGCTTGCGCTTCATCTCCTTGCGGCGGCTGCGCGAGAGGCGCGCGAGATAATCCTCTTCACTGTCGAAATCGATCGGCACCCAGGCCAGCGCCATGCCCTCGAGCAGCACACAACCCTCTGCCTCCAGCGCACGCGCCAGCGCGGCCGAGCGCAGGTTGTCGGCCACGTCCAGCAGCGGCGATTCCGGGGCGATGTCCTTCACCACCAACAGTGCGCAGTCGCGGCCGTAGCCGGACACCAACTCGCCTGCCAGCGCTTCGGGTTCGGCGTTACGCGGCAACGGTGCGAACTCGGTCGCAGTGCAGCCGACGAAGCGGGTGCGCCAACGCAACAGGCGACCCCAGCGGGCATAGCCCGGCAAGGCCATCACCCGCTGGCGCAGCGCGTCGTCCGCCGTGGTCAGCAGGTCGAACGGTGCCACGAAGGTGGGCATGCCCGAGGGCGTGGTGGCGGCCACAAAGCCGTCCGGCGGATGGGCAAGGAACTGCCGCAGCAGGTTCTCCGGCTCCAGTTGAGCGAGATAGGCCATGGACGTCGTCGACCGTGCGCGCCCGATGCCTCAGGCGGCGCGCACCGCCAGCACGGCGTTGAGGCCGCCGAACGCAAAGGAGTTGCTGAGTGCCGCGCGCACCTTGAGCTGGCGCGGCTGGTTGGGCACATAGTCCAGGTCGCAGGCCGGATCGGCCATGTCCAGGTTGGCGGTCGGCGGCACCACGCCGTCGCGCAGCGCACCGAGCACCGCGACCAGCTCCAGCGCGCCAGAAGCGCCCAGCGCATGGCCGTGCATCGACTTGGTCGAGGACACCGCCAGCTTCGGAGCATGGGCGCCGAACACGGCATGGATCGCCCGCGTCTCGGTGGGGTCGTTTGCTGGCGTGCCGGTGCCGTGGGCGTTGATGTAGTCGATGTCCTCGGGTGCCAGACCCGCGTCGGCCAGCGCCTGGGTCATCGCCGAACCGCTGCCGGCCGGGTCGGGGGCCACGATGTCGCCGGCGTCGGCACTCATGCCCACGCCGGCCAGCACGCCGAGGATGTTGGCACCGCGCGCCTGCGCATGGGCCATCGACTCGAGCACGAAGACACCGGCGCCCTCACCCAACACCAGGCCGCGGCGATTGGCGCTGAACGGACGGCAGGTGTCGTCGGCCAGCACGCGCATGGCTTCCCACGCGCGCAACGCGCCGTAGCTGAGGCAGGCTTCGGTACCGCCGGCCACGGCGACGTCGATCAGGCCGGCGCGGATCATCAACGCAGCCTGGGCAATGGCGTGATTGGTGGACGCGCACGCACTGGCCACCGCGAACGACGGCCCACGCAGGCCGTGCGCCATGCTGATCTGGCTGGCCGGTGCGTTGATCATCAGCCGCACGATGGTAAGCGGATGCAGGCGCGTGGCGTTTTCCGCGTAGAGACGGCGGCTCTGCTCATCCTGGGTGGTCTCGCCACCCACGCCGGTACCGACCACCACGCCGGTGCGGCCACCGAGACCGCCGGCGGCGAAATCCAGGCCGGACTGGGCGATCGCCTCGTTCGCCGCGAACAGCGCGAACTGCGAGGCGCGATCGAGCATCGGCAGCGCGCGCTCGCCGAAATGCGCGGCCGGATCGAAGCTCTCCGGCACCTGCGCGGCGATGCGCACGCGCAGGTCGGCGGCGCGCTCGTGGCGCAGCGGGCGTATGCCGCTTTGCCCCTCGCGCAACCCGGACCACAGGGCCTCGGCACCTTCACCGAAGGCGCTGATCGCGCCCATGCCGGTGATGGCGATGGCGCGGTTGTCGACTTCGGTCACTGCGCGCCGCCTTCCCCGCCGGCAGCCTGGGCGGCCACCACGGCATCGATCAGGTGCTGCACCGTGTCGGTGTCGAAGTTGGTGCCCTGGTCGGGGAAGTGGATGTCGAAGTGTTCCTCGATATCGAAGATCACCTCGATCGCGTCCAGCGACGCCACGCCCAGGTCCTTCAGGGTGGAATCGTTGCGGATGGTGGCCACGTCGATCTTCGCCTGCTTGGCGATGATCGCGAACACCTGGTCGCGGATGGCGTCGATGGATTGCGGCTCGGTCATGTCGAAAGCGTCCCTGGTTGGAATTACATCGAACGCTTCGCCTTGGTGATCAGCTGATCCAGCAGTGCGATGGCCAGGTCGATCTCCTCGTGGGTGATTTCCAGCGAGGGGGCGAAGGTGATGACGTTCTTGTACCAGCCGCCGACGTCGAGCACGAGTCCGATCTTCTTGCCGTTGTGCTCCAGGTCGCCGGCCAGGCCGATGTCGACCATGCGGTCGAGCAGCGCCTTGTTCGGGGTGAAGCCGTCGTCGGTGCAGATCTCGGCGCGCAGCGCCAGGCCCAGGCCGTCGACGTCGCCGATCTCCTTGTGCTTCTTCTGCAGGTCCTTCAGGCCCTCCAGGAAGTGCGCGCCCTTCTTCGGTACGGAGGTCTCGTAGTCCAGCTCGTAGCCCATCTTCATCACCTCCAGGCCCAGCGAGGTGCCCAGCGGATTGGAGTTGAAGGTGGAGTGGGTGGAGCCCGGCGGGAAGATGGTCGGGTTGATCATCTCCTCGCGCGCCCACAGGCCGGAGAGCGGGTTCAGGCCGTTGGTCAGCGCCTTGCCGAAGACCACCGCATCCGGCACCACGCCGAAGTGCTCGATCGACCACAGCTTGCCGGTGCGCCAGAAACCCATCTGGATCTCGTCGACCACCATCAGGATGCCGTACTGGTCGAGCACCTTCTTCAGGCCCTTGAAGAAGCCCATCGGCGGGACGACGTAGCCGCCGGTGCCCTGGATCGGCTCGACGTAGAACGCGGCGTACTCGCACTGGCCAGTCTTCGGGTCCCACACGCCGTTGTATTCGGTCTCGAACAGGCGGGCGAACTGGTTCACGCAGTTCTCCGAATACTCTTCCGCGGTCATGCCCTTCGGGCGTCGGAACGGGTACGGGAACGGCAGGAACATCGCGCGCTCGCCGAAGTGGCCGAAGCGGCGGCGGTAGCGGTAGCTGGAGGTGATCGACGAGGCGCCCAGGGTGCGGCCGTGATAGCCGCCCTCGAAGGCGAACATCAGGCTCTTGCCGTTCTTGAAGTTGCGCACCAGCTTGAGCGAATCCTCGATCGCCTGCGCGCCGCCCACGTTGAAGTGCACGCGGCCGTCGAGGCCGAACTTCTTCTTCGCATCGAGCGCGATGGTCTTGGCCAGCTCGATGCGGGTCTGGTGCAGGTACTGGCTGGCCACCTGCGGCAGCAGGTCGATCTGGTTCTTCAGCACGTTGTTGAGGCGCTGGTTGGCGTAACCGAAGTTGACCGCCGAGTACCACATCTGCAGGTCCAGGAACGGCGTGCCTGCCGTGTCGTACATGTAGCTGCCGTTGCAGGTACGGAAGATCTTCGGCGGGTCCACGTAGTGGACGGTGTCGCCGAAGGAGCTGTACTTGGCCTCGTCGGCGAGCAGCTGCGCGTCGTCGATCACCAGGCCGGTGTTCTTGTCGAAAGCGTTCATGAAATTACCGGAAAAAGAAGTAGGGATCAGGGGGTAGCCACGGCGTCCTGCGTCGCCTCGGCGAGCAGGCTGCCGTCGAGCAGGCGGGGCAGGAAGTCGAGCGCGTCCTCGAAGCCGGTGATCGGCACGTAGGGGATGCCGGCGGCCCGGCAATGCTCGATCAGGCGATGCTTGGCGAACACGAAGTCGACGCGGTCGGCGGCGCAGAAATCCGAGGCGCCGTCGCCGATCAGCAGGGTACGGGTGGTGCCGGAGGCGCGGGCCTGCGCCACGCAGGCGCACTTGCAGGTACCGCTGCGGCAACCCTCGGCCTGGAACGGCGAGGTGAGCTGCCAGCGCTGCGGCGGCGTGCCCGGCGCCAGGTGGTTGGCGGCCAGCGGCAGGTCGTCGAGGCCGTAGCGGCCGAGGATCTTGTGGATCGCGTAGTCCAGGCCGTCGCTGACCACGCGGATCGGCACGCCCAGTTCGCGCGCCTTGGCCACGAAGCCGGGGAAGGCGTGGTCGATCCACAGGTGAGACAGATGGGTGTCGAGCTGCTCGCGCGTCATGTCGAGCAGGGCGACCTGCCCGCTCATGCATTCGCGCGAGCCGATGCGACCGGCACGCCAGTCCTGCTCCAGCGCTTCCCAGCCGGGGCGGCCGTAGCGGTCGAGCAGCGAGTCGATCACGTCCTCGACGGAAATGGTGCCGTCGAAGTCACACAGGATGGTCCAACCGGAAACAGGCACAGGCGTCTTCACGTTCGTAGGCATGGTGAAAGGCTAGGCAGGCAGTCTTTCCCCGTCCTTTCCCTTTCTTGCGATTCTTGCGATGGCCCGGATGTCATCGCTGGCGCGCCTCGCGCGTTGACCGGAAAACCGGATCCCTGCCCGAAACCCCACGACGCCCATGCCATCGAGCGCCCGACTCATCCTGTCCATCTCCCTGACACTCACGATGCTTCCGCTTGCCGCCAGGGCCAGCGAGAGTACCGTGGTTGCGGTAGGCGTGGGAATGCAGCGCATGCCTGCCTGGCCCGGTTCGCGGCACCAGCGCGAGGATCCGGTGCCGTACATCGATGTCGAACTGCCCGGGATCGGCAGCCTGTCCACGCTGGACGGGCTGGAGGTGGAGCTGCTGCACGGCCCCGCGCTGCGCGGCGGCTTCTACGGCAGCTACCAGTGGGGCCGCGAACGCACCGACCTGGGTCCGCTCGGCGGCAAGGTGCCCAGCCTGGCGCCCCGCCTGAATGCCGGCGGCTACCTCGAGTGGCAGCTGAACAAATCCGTGGATGTGGGGACCAACCTCAGCCACGACACCGCCGGCGCCGGCGCCTACCTCAACCTGTACGCCGACACCGACCTGCCGTCGATCGGCCCGCTGGAGCAGGCGGCGAGCGTGCGCTGGTCGCTGATGAACGGCGCCGCGATGAACCGTTTCTTCGGCATCGGACAGGCCTCCGCCAGCGCGCTCGGCGTTCGCGCCTGGCGCCCTGGCGGTGGCAGCGAAATGGCCTCGCTGGAGTACGACCTGTATCTGCCGACCAGCAAGCACACCGGCCTGGCGCTCTCGGTGGTCTACGGACGCCTGCTCGGCGGCGCGGCAAACAGCCCGCTGGTGAGCCGCTTCGGGTCAGCCACGCAGTGGACGCAATCGCTGGCCTTCATCTACCACCCGTGACGGCGGCGGCACCGCCACCACCAGCAACGCGACCAGCAGATGCACGCCGGCGATCAGCCAGCGGCTGCCGGCCACATCGACCGTGTCCGCCGGCAACAGCGGATCGAGCACGCCGTTGGCCAGGTTCCAGCCCCAGTGCAGGCCGACCGCGGCCCACAGCGTGCCGGCACGGCACAGCGCGGTGGCGTAGGCGACGCCCATGCAGAAGATCATCAGCCACTCGTTCGGCCCCCGCTCCAGCCGGTACAGGTGGTTGAGCAAGAAATAGCCGGCCGAAAACACGACGAAGACGACGCCTCGGGGCCAGGTGATGCCGGCCGCGCGGTACCAGAAGCCGCGCGTCAGGATGTCCTCGGCAAGCGACGGCACGAACGTGGACAGCGCCAGCACCGGCAAGGCGGCGAGCAGCGCATGGAAACCGGCCGCGGACAGCGCCGGTCCGGTCGGCGCATAGATGCCGAGCCGCTCACCGACCAGGATCGCCAGCGCGTTGGCGATCAGCGCCACCACCAGCCCGAATGCCAGCCATGCCGCCGACGAGGAGCGCCGGTCCAGTGCATAGGCGCCGTAACCGCGCCAGCCCAGCCAGCGCGACAGCGGCCAGGCCGCCAGCACGCAGGTGATCATCAGCGCCGCCTGCAGCGGAAAACTGTGCAGCAGCCGCTGGCCGATCCCCTCGGCCGACTGGTACAGCACGAACAACACCGCGAACGCGATAACGGCCCGCCCCCGCGGTGCCTCCCTGTTCCCCATGAATGCCCCTTTCCCCTCCAAGGACGCGGCTCCCGCCGCCCGCGATCAGCGGTCGTCGCGCGTCCAGATGAAGCCGTCCTCCTCGCGCACCGGGAAGGTGGCGACCGGCTCGTAGGCCGGCGGGCAGGTCACCGCGCCGGTACGCAGGTCGAAGCGCGCGCCGTGGCGCACGCATTCCACCTCGAAACCATGCACCTCGCCACCGGCCAGCTCGGCGCCGTCGTGGGTGCACACGTCCTCGATGGCGTAGAGGTCGCCGTCGATGTTGTAGACCGCGATCGCGGTGTCGCCGTCCCAGGCGATGCGGAACTCGCCGGGAAGGATCTCGCTGCGGGTGCCCACCTTCACCCAGCCCGCCGGGCCGCTCATGCGGCCACCCCGGCCAGCGGCTTTTCCAGCACCTCGAAGCGCAGGTCGTCGCGGCGCGGGATGCCGAAGCGCTCGTCGCCGTACGGGAACGGCTTGCTCTGGCCGGTGCGCACGTAGCCGCGGCGCTCGTAGAAGGCGATCAGCTCCTCGCGCTGCACGATCACCGTCATGCGCATGCGGTCCACGCCCCAGCGCTCGCGCGCCACGCGTTCGGCCTCGGCGATCACCTGCTTGCCGATGCCGCCGGTCTGCCGCGCGGGATCGACCGCGAACATGCCGAAGTAGGCCGCACCGTCCTGCTTCTCCAGATGGCAGCACGACACCAGCACGCCATCGAGCTCGGCCAGCAGCACCAGGCTGTCCGCACGGCCGATCGCCTCGCCGACGTCCTGCGCATCGGTGCGCTGGCCGTCGAGCAGGTTCGATTCGGTGGTCCAGCCACGCCGGCCGGACTCGCCGCGATAGGCCGATTCGACCAGGGCCACCACGGCCGGGATATCTGCCGCGGTGGCGGCACGAAAGGTGGGGACGGGGAAAGAGCGCGTGATCATCCGCCGATCATAATCCGGCCCCGTCCCGGGCCGCATGCTGCGATGCGGCCCGGTAGCGACCCGCCCCGGAGTCCCGGGGGCGGCTTCGCGCAAGGTGTCGCCGCTGCCAGCGCGGCCCGCATGGGCGGACCTGCGTCGCCACGCCGCGGACAAGCCGCGGCGTGGCGGAAGAGGCTCAGGCCTCGTCCACGCGGGCGGTCAGGGTCGGCGGGCCGGAACGCAGGTGACGGCACAGGTTGAAACCGCGCGACAACGTCTCGCTGCCGTCGGCGTGGATCACGTGAACGTCGTAGCGGCAGCGGTACACGCCGTGCACAGCCACGCCCAACTGGTGCCCCTGCGCCAGCGGGCGGTCGGCCAGCGTCAGCTGGGCCCATTCGGAGGAGCCGACCGGCGCGGCTTCCACCGCGACGATGGGCGAAGCAGCCGCATTGACCACGCGCAGGTACTGGGTGGCGGCGGCCGGTGCCGCGAACGGCAGGGCGACGAGCAGGGCGATCAGGGTCTTGGACATGGGGATTCTCCACGACGGGCGCGCACGGCTCCGCGGCGCCGCGTTCACGCGGCACTCGATGCGCAGGGACAGGGGGAGGAGCGGCGCCGGCGGCGGAGCGTGCGCCGGCGCGGGTGCCCTCAGGCCGCAGGACGCGGCCGCGGGCGGGGCGATCAGTTCAGCTTGCGGGCGATCGCGAAGTACACCAGGTTGCCCAGGCCCGTGGCGCCGGCCAGCACGGCGATCATGCCGGGGGTCAGCTCATGCCAGTCGGACTGCTGGATCAGGGCGAAGCCGCCGGCCAGCGCCAGCAGGATGATGCCCCAGCGCAGCGAGGCGTGACGGCGGCGCACCTCCTCGCCCTGCAGGATCGAGCGGATCAGCTCCTCCGAGCCGCCCACGCCGACCATCTTCTGGCGAAAGCGCGCATCGATGACCGACTTGATGGCGTAGGTGATGCAGAGGAACAGGACAATGGGGATCAGGTTGCCGTCGATCATGGGGTGCTCCAGCGGTGGTTGGGTGACGGGGCCATAGATACGGGCACCGCGACGGCGGTTGCATCCGGACTCGCGGCCTGCCCCAAGGCTCGCATGGATGGGCTCCGGCGCGGGTCCTGGCCCCTCGCCAGATAGCCTCCTGTATACCGACCTCATTCCCGCGAAAGCGGGAGGAGCCTTTCAACGGCGTATGCCGGTCATCCATGTTGCCCCCTCCATAGGATCAAAGTGGATTCCCGCTTTCGCGGGAATGACGTCCAAAAAGGGGCGGCGTCGCAAGCTCTCAGGCGAGGCGCACGCCGAAGCGTCCAAGGACAACAGCCTCGTCCCGCAAAAAGCCCCTCCCAAAAGTCATCCCACACCGATGCAACCGTCCGGCACATGCGCGTATCTGTGCCCCGATGGAAGCTCGCACCCGATGACCGACGACCGCGCCCTGGTGGATGCCGTACTGGCGAACAAGCCGGGTGCGTTCGCGCGCCTCGTGCGCGAGTACCAGGGGCTGTGCTGGCACATCATCCAGCGCATGGTGCGCAATCCGGAGGATGCCCGCGAGTTGTGCCAGGACACCTTCCTCAAGGTGCACCAGCACCTGCACCAGTACCGCCACGAGAGCGCGCTGAAGTCGTGGATCGGCCGGGTCGCCTACACCGTCGCGCTGCGCCACCTGGAGCGCAAGCGCATCGCCATCGTCGACAACGCGCTGGGCGAGGACGACGACCTCTCGCTGCTGGACTCGATCGGCGACGGCCGCGACCTGGAAAGCGACTGCGCCGACGAGGAGATGCACGGCCACCTGCTGGCCGCCATCGACACCCTGCCCCCGCTGCCACGCACCGTGCTCACGCTTTATCATCTGGACGAACTGAGCATTCCCGAGATCGCGCAGGTCACCGGCCTGGCCGCCGGCACCATCAAGAGCCACCTGTTCCGCACGCGCCTGAAACTGCGCGAGACGCTGGAAACCCGGCTGGGAGTTCCGTCATGAGCAAGCATCGCGACATCGATTTCTTCGAACAGCCTGCCGCCGCCCGCGAGTGGCAGGCACAGGAAGCGGCACTGCAGGCCGCACGCGAGGGCCGCGCACCAGCCGATGCCCGCGAAGCCGCCTATCGGCGCATCGACGCCGCCGCTCGCGCCGACGATGCGATCGGCCTGCCCATCGACTTCGCCGAACGGCTCGCCGCCGGGGCCGGCCCCGTACCCACCGCCGCCACCGCCCCGGAAACCGGCTTGGAGAAACAGCTCACCCGCCTGCTGCTTGCCGCCCTCGTCATCGCCGGCCTTGTCGTCGCCGTGCTGCAGGGCGGCAGCTGGTTCCAGGCCGATCCAGCCGCGTGGTCGGTCGCCGGCAATCCGTGGGTGCTGGCGCTGCTGGCGTGTCTTGGGGCATCGCAGGGAGCGGAGTGGTTGCGGCGGAAGCTGAGCTGATCGCGCGACGACTTCCTGCTCCCTACCGTCCGGACGCCATGGATGCGATCGCGGCGCCTCCCGCCAAGTCCCTCGCTGCCAGACACCGCCAACTGGAAAGTATCCTTCGACCCGGCTTTTGGCGGAACATGTAGCGCATGTCGCGCCTTGTCGATCAGATCAAACAAGCCCTTACCGCATTCACCGGCTGCAGGACGACGCCTGCACTGATCGGCGGACTGGCGCTGGCGGCTCATCAGGTCGTGCGCGCTACCCGGGACGTGGACTTCCTCGCCGATGCGGACGACGCAGACCGGCTGCACGGCATCCTGCTCGACCTGGGCTATCGCTGCGTGCATCGCAGCGAGGATGCCGCCAACTATCTGCGCGGCGATGAGGGTCTGGACTTGCTGTACGCGCATCGCCCTATCGCACGGCGTTTGCTTGCCGACGCAGCGGAGCGTTCCACGGCCTTGGGATCGCTACGCGTGATCAGTGCCGAAGGCCTGATCGGATTCAAGCTCCAGGCGCTGGTCAACAACCCGTCCCGCACCCGCGACCTCGACGACATCCGGGCGCTGTTGCGGGCCCAGCGCGGGAAGCTCAACATGGCCGAAGTCCGCGAATACTTCGCCTTGTTCGATCGCACGGAATGGCTCGATGAGCTCCTCGCCCAAATTGCCGACGAATCCTCCTGATCGGGTGGCCGAGCCGCTGGTCGGGGGCTACGTCGTGTCGGTTTCGCCGCCGGCAAAAGACGATCTGTCCGACTGGGTCGAGCTGATGGAAGCGGTGGAGGCGTTGTGCCCCGTGTGGCCCGCGAGGGAACCCACAGCGAGTTCCTGGAAAGGTTTGCTCTGACAGTTGCCTTGCAGGTGAACCTGACCCTCGCGCTTCACCCCGGTTTCTGCCCAGCCCCCGGCCGTCTTCCATGACAGCGACCTGGCCACTGACCACTCCAGCCCATCCATGCCACCGCCGGCGCACTCCGGTGAAGGCCTTCGGTCGTCAATCGGCAGGCCCGAGTCGCTCCGCTCAGCCCATCGCAGCCCGAGCCGCTTCCGTCAGCCACTGCATGGCACCGCGATAAGGGCCGGGGCCGTGGCTGATGCGGGCCACGCCGAGCTCGGCCAGGCGCGCGCGGCCGGGCACGCCGGGCAACACCATGATGTTGAGCGGCAGCGGCGAGGCGTCGGCCAGGCGCGCGATCAGGGGCTCGGCGATCACCCCGGGCACGAACAGGCCGCTGGCCCCGGCGTCGGCATAGAGGCGGGCGCGCCGCAGCGCCTCTTCCACCATGCCCATGTCGTGCGCTTCGGCCGGCCTCTGGAAAAACACGTCGGTACGCGCGTTGATGAACAACGGCGTGCCGGCCTGGTCCGCCGCCTGGCGCGCGGCGGACAGACGCACGGCCTGGTCGGCCGCGTCGCGCAGGCTGCCGTCGGCCGGAAAGCTGTCCTCCAGGTTGCAACCGACGGCGCCGGCCTCGAGCGCGGCGGCCACGGTGGCGGCGACATGCGCCGGCGTCTCGCCATAGCCGCTTTCCAGGTCGATGGTCACCGGCTGGGTGACCGCGGCAACGATGCGGCGCAGGTTGTCCAGTGCGAACGGAAACGGCATCTGCTCGCCATCCGCGAAACCGTTGGCGGCGGCCACCGACCAGCTGCCGGTGGCGACCGCGCCGGCACCGGCCTCGGCCACGGCGCGCGCGCTGCCTGCATCCCAGGCGTTGAACAGCACCAGCGGCTGGCCGCGCACATGCAGGGCATGGAACAGCCGGGCCTTGTCGTTCTGTGTGGTCACATCCAACTCCAGCGGGTTATCCAGAAAAGTATTCGGAAAGGACGGCGACACACGGTGCCGCCGTCGCGGCCACCATCGGCTCAGGCTTGCTGCGCAGCCTGCGCGGAGGCGTAGGCCTCCTTCAGCTTCGTCGCACACTCGTCGCAGCACACCTCGACGACCGCCCCGCCGATCCGCACCTGGATGGCGGTGTCGTCCAGTTCGTAATCGCAGGCAGCACAGGTTCGCTTGCTCATGTCGGTTCTCCTTGCAAAACGGGAAGAGAGACCTTCCAGCGCCGCCCCGCTCATGGGGGCCGGGCAGGAAGGTGATCGACCCCGCGCGGGGTGGAGACAGTAGACCCCCGTGCGACTTCCGGCAGCTATCGAAAACTTTAGCGATCAGCGCCGCAGCGCGATCTGCCGGAACTCACTGGGCGTGCGCCCGTACATTTTCTGGAACGCCGCGGTGAAGTGGCTGTGGCTGGAGAAGCCCAGCTCCATGCCCAGCGCAGCCAGATCCTCGTAGTCGCGCAGCAGATCCAGCGCGCGCGCCAGCCGCAGCCGCAGCTGGTAGCGGTACAGCGGCACACCCTCCACCTGGTGGAAGCTCTGGGTGAGATAGACCGCCGAAACGCCAACCTCCGCCGCCACCTCGGCCAGCGTCCAGCGCCGCGCCAGGTCGCGTACCAGCACCAGCTTGGCGCGATCGACCAGCCGCTGACGCGCCTGGCTGGCGCCGGCCACGTGGGTCGTGCGCGGTGCCAGCGCACGATGCGCGAGCGTCAACGCGAGGCTCTCGCCTTCCATCGGCTCGGCCACGCCCTCGCGCAGCGAGTGGCGCAGCAAGGCCACCAGCACCTGCGCGCGCGGGTCGATGCGCAAGCGCGTCTGCCGAAAGCGCAGCGGCTCACCTGGCGCCAGCAGCTCGGCCGGGGCGATCTCGCGCAGCAGCACCTCGTCCAGCGTCATCGACAGGCTGGCATCGCCGCCCGGGTTCGGGTGGCTGATCCGGTAATCCTCGCCGGCGTTGAAGAACAGCACCTGGCTGGCGTCCGCCACCGCGTCGTCCGCGTCGACATGGCGCACGTAGGTGCCGCGGTAGGGAAACACCAGATGCGTACGGCTGGCGCGTTCGACCGCGCTCTTGTGCCGGCAGCTCCCCGCGCAGACCACGTCGCGCAGCTCGACCATCGGCGTGCTGAGCAGCGTCTGGACCTGGAAATCGGGATGCTCCGAGGACATGCTGCGATTATGGTGCTGCGGGTGACGAGAGAGGCTTGCCTGAGGGACGCCCTGGACACGCTCCGCATGCGGTCGCCAGGCAGCTTTCAGGGGCGGGCTCCGATCCGCTCCGTTACGCGCGTATGCGTCAGGCCCGGCGCATCCTTCCGGCCAGCATGCGCCCGAGAAACAGCAGGCCTGTGCGGATGTAGCGGTGGATCACCAGCGCGATCAGCGCCAGCACCGAGCCGACGATGCTCGGCAGCACCCCGCCGAACACGTAGGCCATGCCGAGCACGAAACCGAGCAGGCACTCCGCGCGGTGGATCGGCAGCACCAGCGCAACCAGGAACAGCGATTCGAACATCACGCCGGTGATCCGGTCGTCGCCACGCATGAAAAAGATCGACAGCAACACGCCAAAACACAAGGCGCCAGCGAAACCTAACAGCGCATGCCGCGTCGCGGCTGCGTCCTGCGCGACCACGCGCCGGTGCGTGCGCCCCAGCAGGAACCAGGTCATTCCCGGCAACATGAGGCCGCCCCAGCCGTTCGAGATGGCCGGCATATCGGCGCGATCGAGAAAATGGTGACTGGGCACCCCTCCGTGGAAATGTTGCCAGGCGAGGAAAATCCACTCGGCCAGGGCGACAACCGCCGTCATGGCTACGCGCAAGCGCGCGAATCGTCGGTCGTCCATGCTCCCTCCGGGGTGCCGCAGAAATGTCCGGCAAACGGCCCAGGCGCCTGCGGGACCATTCGAGCCAGAACCATCATCGCGACGGGTCCGGCAAGGACACAGTGCCGTTCGTCACCGATCGTGGCGTCATCCGCTTCGTTGCGCGGCGGACCCGGGCTGCTGCCGAGAGGAGCATCTGCCACCGCACAGAACGTGGCCCATACACACAGGCCGGCGACGGCACCGAGCATCGCCATGGGTCACCACTCCGACTCCGCATCCCCAATGCGATAGATGGCCAGGGAGACACGCCAACGGTCACCCCAAGCGCCATGCACCACGCCACCGTCAGTCGCCCGCTCCAGCCCGGGCTGTGCGCCGCAAGAACCCTGCGACCTTGCACCGGGACGGCCTGCCCTGCCCGATCGGATCAGCCCCCCGGCCGCTTGCCGGTATTGGCCTCCAGCTGGGCCGCAAACGCGCGCTGGTAGGCCGGTCGCGCTTCCCCGCGCGCGACGTAGGCGGCGAGACCGGGGAACTCGTCGAGGAGGCCGGAGGGCCGCGTCCGCAGCAGCACCGAGACCATCATCAGGTCACCCGCGCTGAACGCGCCGTCCAGCCACTCGGCGTCGCCCAGGCGGGTGGCGAGCAGGGAGAGGCGCTGGCGGATGCGCTCCTTCACCAGCGGCAGGCGCTCCGGCGTCCACGGCTTGTCGCCCTCCTGGAACCGCGCGGTGACGAGCTCCAGGATGCACGGCTCGATCGAGCTGAGCGCGGCGAACATCCACATGACGGCGCGCGCCCGCGCGTCGGCGTCCTCCGGCAACAGGCCCGCATGCCGGTCGGCGATGTGGAAGACGATCGCCCCGGTCTCGAACAGCGCCAGCTCGCCCTCCTCGTAGGTCGGGATCTGGCCGAACGGATGCAGCCGCAGATGCGCCGGCTCCTTCATCGCCTGGAACGACACGTAGCGCACGTCGTAGGGCAGGCCGGCTTCCTCCAGCGCCCAGCGCACGCGCGTATCGCGGGCCAGGCCCATGCCGCCGTCGGGCGAGCGTTCGAAGGCGGTGATGGTGATGGTCATGGGGTGTTCCTCGGAATAGGTGGCGGGCGGCGATACGGACCGGTCATCGACAGGTGACGTTCCGCATCGGGCTCGTCGCCTGTCGAGGGGACGACGGGCGGTGTCGGCGGAATTCGACATCCCCCTGCGCGTCGCGCTCCGGTCGCAACCGTTTCTCGGCTCACCCGGGCGCCGAAAAACCCGCTAGAGCCGCCCGCTGCGGCAGTCCGCGACGTCCGCTGTCTTCACGTGGGTATAGGCGCGTAGCCGGGGCACCTGCGCCACCATGGCGTCCTGCTTCTGGCGCATGACGTCCAGCGCGTTGCAGAACCGGGGCGAACTGACCATCTTTTTCGCGCCCTTCTCCACGCTCCGCGCACCGCCATCGGTGCCCATGTGCAACACGGAGTCGAACAGAAACCGCGGCACGGCGGTCCGGACGTATTTCTCGGCACCGATCATGGACACGTCGACGACATCAAGGGCCGCGTCACGATAGGCCAGGGTCGCCGCCTGCTGCGTAGCATCGAGCGCGACCTTCTCGTCGCCGAGCACCAGGCTTCCATCGGTGCCGATGTGTGCCACCGGCTCGCCCTTGGGGCCATTCAGATCCAGGGGTTCGGCATGGGCCTTCACGCGGTCGGCCTCGATCTCACGGCGCGCGTCGCTCATGCAGCCGGCGAGCGAGAGGGCAACCAGCGCCATCCCCAGCACCCTTCGCATGACACGTCCCTGCATGGCTGCTCCCTCCTCGTCCGACTGGCGCGATATCGCAGAGCACGCCTTCGCAGTCCACGGCCACAGCAGCAACCGTTAGCTATCGAGCGTGCTTCCTGCGAAACCTAGACCCGTGGGAAGGTGCGGACAATGGGACTAACGACACAGGCCTCGGGTAAAGGTCGGCCCGCGGGACCGCCGCTGCGATCACTCCGACCCGCGCGTTCCACGCGACCAAGCCTGCGCAAATGCCTCGACACCGACCCGCTGCGGTACGGCCCGTCCGACCACCCGCACCCACGCATCCGCCCCCGCTTCATTACAGCCGAGGGCGCGTCGCGCAACAGGGACGGTGGCGCGCTTGTCCCCCTGCTACTGAAGCACCGCCACGCCATAACCCGGCAGGTCCAGCGTGCCGTTGTGGGCGCGGTCGGTCAGCACATCGCGCTTGCGGCCATCGAAGGAGACGGTCACCGGGACGTCGGTGGTGTTGACGTACACGGTGCGATCGTCGACCACACGGGCGATGACGCCATCGGGCGTGACGGGACCGCGCTCGATCGCCAGCTTCGCATAGAGCGAGCGGACCAGCGGACCGAGGAACGCCGCTTGCGATGCCGTGGCGAGATAGATCGCCTCGCCCTTGCCAAAGTGGTTGAGGGTGATCGCCGGGCTCTTTTGCGGGGTGTTTCCGAAGCTCGCCAGCACGCTTGCCGTGCTCGGCTCGAGCACTTCGTAGTAGCCGGCGGAACCGGTCAGTTCCTTTCCTTCGAAGCGGAGGGTGATCGGCTGCTTCGAACGATAGAACGGATCGGTGCGCAGCCCGAAGACGTCGGCCAGGCGTCCCGGCAGTGGCGTTTCGAACCACTTTCCGGTCTCGTCGACCTTGGCCGAATAGCCGGTCATGACGACGGTGCCACCCCGGGCGACATACTGCCGGATCGCCTTCGCCGTCGGCTCGTCCATCACGTAGGTGGCCGGCAGCAACACGAGTTTGTAGTTGTCGATCGGGTCGTGGGCGATGTCGATCACCGCCACGTCGATGTTGTCCTTGAAAAAGGGCTGGAAGGCGGCCTTGAGCTGGTCGCTGTAGTTGTCGGTGAAGTACTGCCTCATGGTGTTCGGCCCGGGCGGCGGGTTGGTGATCCACGCCGTCTCATATGAATCCTCGATCGCGACCTGCGGCTGGCCCCGGCGCGGGAAGCCCATCGTCTGCAGCTGCTTGAACTCCTTGGCCATCCGGGCGAACTCGCCGACCTTCCACGAGGGCCGGCCGTCGTGGTCGAGCAGGCCGAACAGCGATTGCTCCTCGCCGCCGATGTGCGAGTTGAAGGTCCAGGCCAGGAACGTCTGGGCGTAATGGAGCAGCCCGAAATAGGCCCACATGCGCGAGCGGCCCGGCACGCCGTAGTCGCCACCGCCACCGGCGGTGAATTCGTTGAACCAGACCGGCGTGCGATGCCCGGCCTTGATCATCATGACGTCGAACGCGGCACCCAGCGGGTCGCGGGTATCGGGGTAGAAGCCCTCGGCTCCGTAGGTCGAATACCGGTTCCATGAACGCAGGTAATCGAAGCCCTTGGCCGGCGCGTCGGGCCACAGGTTGGAGACGGCGGGCAGATCGGGCGCGACGTGCTTGCGCACGTCGTCGAGGTCGCTGAGATCGGCAATGGTCACGTCGGACCAGAAGCGATGCAGGTCGAGGTTGCGTTCGTTCGGCCCCGGTCCCTCGCCATAGGGCAGCTCGACCTGGCTCCAGTCGTTTATCCGGCGCGACCAGCGCTGCGTGGCCCAGGCCTTGTTGAGCGCCGCGATCGTCCCGTAGCGCTGTTTGAGCCAGGCGACAAAGCGCGCACGATCGCCTTCCGAGTAGGACATCGGCGAGCTGCCCACCTCGTTGTCGTAGCCGACCGCTACCACCGCCGGGTTGTGCGCATAGCGCGCGAGCATCTTCTCGGCGAGCTGCCGGACCAGACGCCGATAGTCCGGGTCGCTGATGTCGTCCCAGTAACGGGTGGCTGGATGGAGCCGCACGCCGTCCTGGTTGACGATATCGACGCCCGGGTACTTCTGATGCAGCCAGACCGGCGCCGGCAGGCCGGGAATGTCGAGGATCACCTTGATCCCGGCGGCGTGCATCTGGGTCAGGATCGCGTCGAACCACGCGAACTCGAACTGGCCTTCGCGCGGCTCGAACGAGTCCCAGGAGAGATCGCCCATGCGCACCATGGTGAAGCCGGCCTGCTTCATGATCGCGATGTCGTGCCTGATCTGCGCCGGGCTGCGGTCGATCGGCTGGTAACAGGTGCCGACGAACAACTGCCCCTCGCCCGCCGGGTTGGCATGGCCGACCGGACTCTGCGCCTGTGCCAGCTGCGTGGCGGTAAACCCGGCACCCAGTGCAAGCGCGATCGCGACTTTCAACACCCGGGCAGTCGCGCGTTCTTTTGAATTCATCGGTCGTTGTCCACGTCGAAGGAGAGTGGCCGGCGTCGTGCGGCTGCGCACGCGCTCAGGCGAAGGTGATCTCGAACACGCTGGCGTGGCGGGTCGGTAGCGTCGCGGGGACATCGATGAGCAGCGCCTGCGCGGCCTGCCGAAAGGCGATCGCACCGTGATGACCGAGCAGCCGCACGTGCTGCACCGGTCGTCGGGAGTAAGGATTGCCGCTGGCCAGCGAGGCGATGGCGACACTGCCCCTCGGTTCGCCGAGGGTGATCGCGAAAAGGCGATCGCCCCGGGTCGTGAAGCGGATGTCCCGGGCGGTGTAGGCGACTTGTTCCTTGAACATGCCCGCAGCCGCTTCGGTCGGCCCCTCGCCGTCGATCTTCCACGGCCGCGTGCCGTGGATGGCCTCCGCGTTGACTGCCATCCATGCGGTGAGCTCGGCGAGCAACTGCCCGGACTCGGGCGGCAGGCTGCCGTCGGCATGGAGCACGACGTTGAGCAGCAGGTTGCCGTTCTTGCTGACGATGTCGGCCAGCATGGTCACGACCTCATCCGCGGTCTTGTAACGGTCGTTCTCGTTGAAGAACCAGTCGCCGTTCGAGGTATCGGTCTGCCAGGGCAGCGGGTTGATACCCTTCAGCACGCCGCGCTCGACGTCCTGCACGGCCCATTCCTTGTGGAATTCGCCCGACCCGGAATCCTTGCAGTTGTAGACCGCATCCAGCTTTCCGCTGCGGGCGATGCTGCTGTTGTAGAGATCGGCGACCAGCGAGCGACCGATCGCGCCGAACGGCAGCCCGCCGTCGGAATAGAGCAGGTCGGGTTGGTAGCGGTCGACGAGATCGCGAATCCGCCGGTACCACGTACGTTGATAGTCGGGGTTGCTGGTGTACCAGCTGCCCGGCGTGTTGCGGAAGGGCTGGTCGCGATTGTCGTGGTAGAGGTCTTCATAGCGAGGATCGGCACCGTCGTAGTCGATCCCGAGCTTCGGCCAGAACTGGTCGTACAGATGGTTCGGATACCACCAGCAATAGCTGGCGCCGAGATGCTCGGACACCCCGAAGCGCAGGCCGCGCCGCGTCGCCGCCGCTTTCCATGCACCGACGATGTCGCGCTTGGGCCCCATCGCTGCGGCGTTCCAGCGGTGATGCCGCGAATCCCACAGGTCGAAATTGTCGTGGTGCACGCCCATCGAGACGAAATACTTCGCCCCTGCGGCGGCATATTTTTCCATCAACGCATCGGGATCGAACTTGTCGGCGGTCCACAGCGGGATGATGTCCTTGTAGCCGACTACCGAGGGGTGACCGTAGTTCTTGACGTGATGGTCGTAGTGGGGGTGCCCCGGCACGTACATGAAGCGCGCATACCAGTCGCCTTGCCGAGGCACGGCCTGCGGCCCCCAGTGCGCCCAGATGCCGAACTTGGCGTCCCGGAACCACTCGGGGGTCTGGTATGCCTTGAGCGACTCGACCGTTGGCTCGAAGCGACCGGGTACCCGTGTGGGTATGTCCAGGCCGCCCCGCTCAGGGCGACCGGTTGCGCGCACCGACATCCCGGAGGAAAGCGCTGCGGCGATCGACCCGATCGATGCCCCCAGAAAGTTTCGTCGGTTGAGCCTGACCATGGATTCCCTCCTGCCGATGATGGGCGGCATCGCTTGTCGTTCGAGGCAGGACCCAGCGGATCGGTGGCCACCCCGCTCATCCACTGCCGATGCACGTGCGCTGTCGATACCGCGGCGTGGTCGAATGCCGACCTGCGGAGCGGATGCGGCACCACGCGGACGAGCCGGCCGCGGCTATCGGATGCAGGCAAGGCAAGACCGCGTCGCCGGCAGGTGCGACGATGCAGGTCCAGCCCGTCACGCATGCGCCAAGACGGGAGCGATGGCTATCGCGGCTGAGGTACGGCCCGACGCAGATTCATCCCGCGCGGAGTGGATACCGTGTCCGCAAGCCAGCTCATGCGATCCCGGTGCAACGGGTGGTCCGATCCCCATCGGCGTCATGGCAAGCAACACCCTCCTGTCGCCGCGAAAAGCACGTCAATCGCGCATCCCGCTTCTCGCACGCGGGCTCACGCCAGGAAAGCGCACCCGACTTTTCGGGAGTCATAGTGCCACCCCGTAATTAGTCTGATGATTACGAACTTTCCCATTCGGACTGATGCTTTTGCATGTGCACCTGCATCAGGCAGCACCTGTGCATAACGCAGGTGCGGAAAGCCTGGGCCGAAACGGCATGCATGACAGATCGGATCGTCCAGTCCGCAATCCATGCGTTGTACGCAATCGCTTTGGCCGGTTAGCGCGCACCGACATGGCATGCACGCCGTGCACCTGTGCACCCGCCATCACCTGTCGACCGGACTATTCCGGTTGTCGAGATAGCTGGCTTGTCCGCCGTCATCTCCCCAAGCGGCACCATGCTGACCGGGACGCCGGCATGCATCTTCTTCAGTCGCCGGTCTTCGCCACGCAATCCCAACATCCAATCAGATGGCGAGGTCGGCTCGATCGTTCGATTTCCAGCGAAGGTCAAAACACAGGTCACAGTGCACTTTCGAGTGTTTGCTTCGGGCCGAAAGTCGATATCTACGGCGAATTCTGCTCCGCCTGCTCCAGGAACAAGCTCTGCAGATCACCCGCCAGATCCCGCCCATCGCTGATCAGACGAAACTGGCACTCCTCGCCGCCGAGCGGGCAGCTGCCGTCGATCACGCCGAGCACATTGGCAGTGGCATCGATGGTCACCTGGCGGGTCAGCTCAAGCAGCACCTCCCGCTGATCGGCGGACAGGTCGCGGAAGACGCTCAGGACGCGTCGCCAGTAGGGATCGGAAGCCCGATCGATGTCGGTGTTCAGCAGCAGGTCTCGGTAGGTAGCGTGGTTTTCCTCCACGACTGCCGCGTTGAGTTGCGCTACGAAGTCGTGGGGTGTCATGAAGCCTCCAGAGTTCCGGGCAAAGAAGGGGCAGAGTCCACTTTCGCTAGCTTGCCTCACGCTGAAAAGTGGCCTCGACCCAGCCTTGAGCAAACACCTCCAAGCTCTTCCGCGCCGGCACGCTTAGTCCAAACACCCGCACCCACCCATCGGCCGCCACGATGAACGCCTGCCGCGCCTGATTCGTCGCCTGCCGCGCCGCCGCCTGCTGCTGCCGCAGGCGCACCAGGTGCGGCGATGGCGGCCCGGGCCGCACGAACTTCTGATCGCGACGCAGCGCATCGGCCACCTGGGCGGTGCTCACCGCCGCGCGATGCACGGCCTCGCTCGCTTTCAGCAGCGCGTGCAGCGCCTCGCGCTTCTGCGGCGTGTCGACGAACTCCGCCGGCAGGCCCGCGAAGTCACCGGTATCGAGGCGGGCCAGCACAGCGGCATGGGGGAATGGTGCGGGAGTCTCCGGCATTACGCGGCACGCGGCCGGATGTGCTTCAGTTCGGCGGCGAGCTGGCGTCGGGCACATTCGAGCTCGTAGTTCTTCTGCAGGTTCATCCAGCTTTGGGCATCCGTGCCGAAGTACGCGGCCAGCCGCAGAGCGGTGTCGGCGGTGATGCCGCGCCGCTCGTTAGCGATCTCGTTCACGCGGGCGGCAGTGACGCCAATGGCAGTCGCCAGCGCATTGGCTGAGAGGCCGAACGGCTTCATGAACTCTTCGCGCAGGATCTCGCCGGGGTGTACCGGTGGAAGCAGGGTCTTGCGGGCCATGTGGTCACCTCGTTTCAATGGTAATCCGTGATTTCCACGCCGAAGGCGTCGCCATCCTTCCAGACAAAGCAAACACGAAACTGGTCGTTGATGCGGATGCTGTGCTGCCCGCTGCGATCACCCTTCAAGGCTTCCAACCGATTGCCTGGCGGAACTCGCATGAAGTCCAGCGTGGCAGCGGCATGGAGTTGGGCCAGCTTGCGCCGGGCCACGCTCTCGATGTTGATCCAGCGGCGTACACGCTCGCCATTGGCGAGGGCCGCCGTGTCCTTGTCGGCGAAGCTCCTGATCATGGCCTTATTGTATATCGGTAAACGATAGTCTCAAAGACTTGCCCGGGGTTCCTATCTGGCAATTCCTGGCGCGTGCCGCCGGAGTACCGCCGCGCCGCATCAACGAGATTGTGCTCGGCAAGCGTGGCATCACTGCGGATACCGCCGTGCGCCTGGCTGCTGCGCTGGGAACGAGCGAACGTTTCTGGCTCGGGCTCCAGGCAGGCTACGACCTGGAAGAAGCCCATCGGGTGTGGGGAAAGCCGTCGACCGTATCGAGCGCATCGCCGCGTAAAGTTCTCCGCTTCAGAAGCCCTGCGGGCGCTCGCCAGCCACGTTGACCTTCGCCTCCAGCGCGCGGCCGACCCGGCCAAGCGTGCCTTCCTCGAACAGGCGGCCGACCAGGGTGACGCCATACGGAACGCGGTGCGGCTTGGCCAACATCGGCTGCGGGTGCGCCGGATTGGGCGCCCAGTCGCTGCGCACCTGGTTCACCTCGACGAAGCCGGTGCGCAGGGTCAGCGAGGGCTGGCCGGTCATGTTGGAGATCACCATCATCTCGTCGCGCAGCGAGGGCACCAGCAGCAGGTCCACCTCGCCCATCACGCGCTCCATCTCCTTCGCCACCCGGCGGCGCATGCGATCGGCCTGCACGAAGTCCACCGCGGAGAGGAAGCGCGATTCGCGGAACAGGTTCGGCCAGGCGTCCGGCGTCTGCTCGCGCATATGGTCGGCGTCGCCGGAGAGCGTCAGCTCCTCGAACGCGGCGGCGGACTCGGCGAACAGCAGCAGGTTGAGATCGTCGTACGGCCAGTCGGGCAGAGACACCTCGGTCGGCACCAGGCCGAGCGCGCGCAACTGCTCGAGCGCGGCACGGTCCAGGTCGGTGGCCGGCGCCTCCTTCATCCAGGCCGGGAAATAGCCGACCTTCAGGCCCCTGATCGGGGCGTTGGCGTCGTAGTCGAAATGCGCCGCCACGCTGGCGGTATCGCCCGGATCGGTGCCGCGGATGGTGTCGAGCACCAGCATGGTGTCTTCCACCGAGCGGGTGATCGCTCCGAGCTTGTCCATCGTCCAGCACAGCGTCATCGCGCCGGTGCGCGGCACGCGGCCGTAGGTCGGACGCAGGCCGGTGGTACCGCAGCGCATGCACGGGCTGATGATGCTGCCCTGGGTCTCGCTGCCGATAGCGAACGCCACCAGGCCCGCCGCGGTGGCCGAGGCCGGGCCGGCGCTGGAGCCGGAGGAACCTTCCTGCGGCAGCCACGGGTTCATGGTCTGGCCACCGAACCAGATGTCGTTGAGCGCCAGCGCGCCGAGGCTGAGCTTGGCCACCAGCACCGCACCGGCTTCGTTGAGCTTGCGGGTCACCGCGCCGTCTTCCTTCGGCACGCGGTGCCTGAACGGCTCGGCGCCGTAGGTGGTGGGGATGCCGGCGGTGTCGAGCAAATCTTTGGCGCCCCACGGAATGCCGTGCAGCGGACCGCGGTAATGGCCGGCGGCAATCTCCTTGTCGGCCTGCGCGGCCTGCTTCAGCGCGTGCTCCTCGCACAGCGTGATCACGCAGCGCAGCTCGGGGTCGAAGCGCTTCAGGCGTTCGAGGTAGATCTTCGTCAGGCGGGTGGAGGTGAGTTTGCGTGCGTGGATCCACGCCCCGAGCTGGGCCACCGAGGCGAAGGCGATGTCCTCGTCCTTCGCCAGCAACGGCATGGCGGCCACCCTGGACGGCGCGAAGCGGTCGTGGGCCGGACCGACGTGCGCGCGCCCCATCGCCGGGAACCAGGTGGTGGCCGGTGCCAGCCCCTCTTCCAGCGCGACCTTGCGCGGACCGGTGCGGCGCTCGAGCAGGGCGGCCATGGAGGTGGGCCAGTTGGCCACGGCCATGGCGCGCTGCGCCTCGGTCATCGTCACCTGCTGCAGCTTCTCCGCCTCGGCGAAGGTGGCGGTGGTGAGCTTGGGCCCCACCGGCGGCGCCGTATTGAACGCGCCGGGCGAACCGGGCGGCGGCGTGGTGCTTTCACCGGTCTGCGCCAGCGCGCCACCGGCCACCACGGCACCCAGCAGGCCAAGCGGCGCCTGGGTCAGGAAATCACGACGCGTCTTCATGGTTCTCCCCGATGCGCCCCAGGCCGGGGCGCGTTGCTGTCGATACTGGTGCCGGCCCGCGCGGTGCGAGGGCGGCGTCCGGACGGGCCGGAACGGCTGCTCACTGTGGACGAGCGCCACGGCGCGCACAACTCGACTTAGGTGAGGTGGTTGGTCGCGGTGGTGGCAGGTTCTTGCGGAAGTCGCCGCGGCCTGGAACGCGGCCTGCAGGTTGCCCGCATGCGATCCCGGACAGATACGCTGGCCGTGAAGCGCTGCACACTGCCTCGGCACGTTGTCGATCTGCGCCTCTCCGCTTCGTCGTCAGTGCATTCCCACCGCAAAGGAGATCCCATGAAATACCTCGGCCTGGCCTACTTCACCCCCGAGAAATTCACCGCCCTGCCGCCCGACGCCGTGAAAGCCATCGTGAGCCAGTGCCCGGCCATGGACGAGAAGATGCGCGCCACCGGCAAGGTGCGGGTCTCCGCCTCGCTCGGCGACCTCGAAAACTGGCGCACCCTGCGCCCGCGCGCCGGCAAGACGCAGATCACCGACGGGCCGTACATTGAGTCGAAAGAAGTGGTGGGCGGCCTGTTCATCATCGAGGCGGACAGCCATGACGAAGCCCTGCGCATCGCCGCCATGCATCCGGCCGCACAGATCGGGGAGGAAGGCGACTGGGCGGTGGAGTTGATTCCGATCGAGTTTTATCTGGAGCCGTGAGGGTTGGGTGTCCGCCTCGCGCGAGCTTTGGCGCTTGTGTCCCGCGGCCACTCGGGCAAGAGGCGGCGTTGCGCCTGCGCTCACGGCGTGACTGAGGACTGCCGGAGTTGGCGGCAGCACGCGCCTCATTGCGGCCAAGCCACCCATGGGCACAAGCCCGGCGTCCGGCCGACACCCGGATCACTGGCGCCTGACAGGAAGGCTCACTTCAGCTTGATGACGACCTTTCCCTTCGCGCGACCGGCCTCCACATAGGCTAGAGCCTCGTTAGTCGAGGCGAACGGAAACACGCGATCCATCACGGGGCGGATGGCCCCGGCGTCGATGAGTCGGGTGATCTCGCGCAGTTGGCTCCCACTCGCCTTCATGAAGAGGAACGAGTAGCCCACGCCCAATCGCCGCGACCTGCGCCTCACACCGGAGCTCAGCAGCCGCATCACCAGGCGCACCGGGCCGCGTGCCCCGATCTCGCGCCCGAACTCGGGATCGGGCGGCCCGGAAATGGAGATGAGCTTGCCGCCACGCTTGAGGACGCGAAGCGACTTGTCGAGCGTCTTGCCGTCCTGGCTGTTCAGCACGACGTCGTAGTCGCGCAGGACGGTCTCGAAATCCTGCGACTTGTAGTCGACCACGACGTCCGCGCCCAGACTCCGGACGAGTTCGACATTGCTCGTGCCCGTGGTCGTGGCGACGGTGGCACCCAGATGCTTGGCCAGCTGGATGGCGAAACTGCCGACACCGCCCGAGCCGGCCTGGATGAAGACCTTCTGGCCTTTCTTCAGGCCCGCTCTCTCGACCATCGCCTGCCATGCCGTCAGCCCCACCAGCGGAATGGAAGCGGCCTCTTCCATCGTCAGCCCTTTGGGCTTGAGCGCGAGCGAGGCTTCCTTGACCGGCACGAACTCGGCGAACGTGCCGATGCGGAAATCGTCCACCCGCGCGTAGACCTCGTCACCCGGTTTGAACTGGCGCACGCGCCGGCCCACCCTGACGACGACGCCTGCCACGTCGTGCCCGAGGATGAGCGGCAACCGATACGGCAGGATGAGCTTGAACTCGCCGCTGCGGATCTTGGCGTCCAGCAGGTTCACGCCGGCGGCATGCACTTCGACCAGGACCTCGTCGTCGCGGAGTTCCGGGGTCGGCACGTCGGCCAGACGCAGGGCCGCTTGCTTCTGATAGCGATCGACGACGAATGCTTTCATGACCTCACCGCCGACGCCGCGTCGAGCCGCAGATCCTTTCGTATGCCTGCATCCATCACCCCGGCGGGAGCGAATCGCCGCAGCCACGCCAGCCGCCCGGCGAGCCGGCCCGCCGTGTAGCGAAGTCGCGGGCTGGCCTCGTTGGCGGCCTTCAGCACGACCTCCGCCACGACACGCGGCTGATCCGCCGTGGCCATCACTTCCTGCACGCGCCGGCCAACAGCGACGCGTGCCTCGCGGTACGCATCGAGCTGGGCGTCCGGCTGCAGGAAGTTCGCGTCGAAGGGCGTGCTGGTGTAGGCAGGCTCGACCACCGAGACCCGGATGCCCCGGGTGCGCAGTTCATGGTCGAGCGATTCGGAATAGCCCTCGATCGCGTGCTTCGTCGCGGAGTAGAGCGCTCCGTACGGCATGGGCAACAAGCCAAGTACCGAGCCCATGTTGATGATCCGTCCGGCACCCTGTTTGCGCATGTGCGGAAGCACGGCGCGCGTCATCCGGACGATTCCGAAGAAGTTGGTGTCGAAAATCGACTGGGCCTGCTCGATCGAACTTTCCTCGGCTCCGGCCGGAGCCACGCCGAAGCCGGCGTTGTTGACGAGCAGGTCGATGCGCTCTTCCCGCTGCATCAACTGCGCGACAGCGTCGGCGACGGATGCATCGCTGGTCACGTCCAGGGTCAGCATCTCGTACGCGCGCCCGCCCGCACAGCCGCCGCGTCGACTCGTGCCGTACACCGTGTAGCCCGCGCTCGCTAGCAACTCGGCAGTCGCCTGCCCAATCCCCGATGACGCACCGGTCACGAGGGCCACCTTCTTGCTTTGATTGTTCTTGCTCATGACGCTGCTCCGTCCGGCTGTAGGGGATGGGCACGTCGCTGGTGGCACGAGCCGGGCGACGCACCGCGGTAGTTGAGAGACTTTTTCAGGCACTTTCGCATGATGATCATCATGTTTATGAGCGAACGAATGAGCCGGGCGCTTCCCAGGCTCAGTGTCCGCTGGAGGTCAGGTGTTTGAGTGCCGCCTTGCGCAGGCTGTCCGAAAGAGCGGGTTCATCGACGGCGCGGGCCAGCACGACGGCGCCCACCATGGTGGAAAGCGTCATGAGCGCCCTTTCGTGCGCGCTCTGCTGGCCCCAGTCCGCGGATTGGCGGGCGATAAGATCGGCGGCCGCCTTGATGTGACGCGTCACGATACGGCGCACCTCGGGCGCCTGGCGCGAGGTCTCCGAACCCAGCGCAGCCAGGGGGCAGCCCGTTTCCAACTGCTCGACATGTTTCTTGGAGAGATAGGCGGCGAGCATGGCGTCGAGCGCTTCATCGGGCGGCGCGCTGGCGGCCACCTCGGCGGCGTTGGCCACCGACTCTGCGCACGCCGCGGCCGCCGCTTCGGCCAGCATGGCCTCGCGGGACGGGAAGTGCGAGTAGAAGGCGCCGTGCGTCAGACCGGCCTCTTTCATGATGTCCGCAACGCCCGTGCCGGCGTATCCACTGCGACGGATCGCCCGGGCGGCGACACCCACGATGCGGTCATGGGTGGCGTCTTTGGCGGCGGCGCGGGCGTTGGCAGATGTCTTTCGCATGATGGTCATCATACGCATGCCTTGCCCGCTTGGCTACTGCCTCGCGGCGAGGCGGCCCGTGGCATCGAACGGCAGCGCCACGAGACCGGAGGCCTCAGGACGTGGACATTGGAGAAAGTGCGGGTGGCGCGGTGATCGCCACAGCCAAGGCAATCGACCGCTGGAGCTCACGGAGCAAGCGTTGCTTCGCTGAACCCGTCGTCGGGCGAAGGAAGGTGGCGTGTCCTGCGCCCGAACAATGCGTGCCGCAGACCTTCGCACGATAAGTGCGTCAACTGCCCAGCAATCGCCCCACGTCGGCATCCTTCTCTGTCCAGAGCGCGTTGACCCACGCCTGGAAGCGCTCGCGGAAAGCCGCATCGTTCTCGTAGTCGCCGCGCAGGGCGGGATCGATGACGCGCTGGCGGATGTGCACGCGGATGTCGCGCACGCGGCCGGCGATGAGATCCATCATGGACCCGGCGCCCTGGGCGTAGACGATGGTGACGTCGACGATGGCGTGCAGGCCCTCGCCCATCGCATCCAGCACGAAGGCCACGCCGCCGGCCTTGGGCCGCAGCAGGTGCGTATACGGCGAACCCTGGGCGTCGTGCTTGGCGCGGGTGAAGCGCGTGCCCTCGACGAAGTTCATCACCGACACCGGCATGTGGCGGAATTTCTCGCAGGCTTTGCGGGTGGTCTCGCGGTCCTTGCCGGCCAGTTCCGGATGCTTCGCCAGTTCTTCGCGCGAGTGGCGCTTCATGAAGGGGAAGTCCAGCGCCCACCACGCCGGTCCGAGCAGCGGCACCCAGATCAGCTGGCTCTTGAGGAAGAAGCGCAGGAACGGGATGCGGCGGTTGAACACCTTCTGCAGCACCGGGATGTCGACCCAGCTCTGGTGGTTGCACAGCACCAGGTAGTTGCCGTCGCGCTTCAGGCCCTCCAGCCCCTCCACCTGCCAGCGGGTGCGGGTAAACAGGTCGAACAGCGCGCTGTTGACACCGATCCAGCTCTCGGCCAGCGCCACCAAGGCCCGCGACAGCGCTACACGCGCGCCGTGCACCGGCAGCAGCAGCTTGACGAAGGTGAGCGCGAACAGCGGCAGCACGTGCAAGATCGTGTTGACGATCAGCAGGGCGATGGCGAGCGGGATGCGCAGGAAGGCGGGGAGCGAGGCGAGCATGGGATGACCGTCATGGGATGGGGCACAGCGTAGCGCGGCGGCGGGTGGGTGGCTTGATTGGGGTCAGGTGGCGGGGCGGGCTTGGCATGGCAAGGCCGCACACGGTGGCGCTGCAGTTGGATCCGCCTCGGCACACAAGGCCAGGACGCCACGTTGATACCGGAAGCCCCGTGCTCGTCATCCCAGCGGAGGCTGGGATCCAGTGACTTGTGCGGGGACCAAAAAGCGGAGGCGCTGGATCCCAGCTTCCGCCGGGATGACGGTGAGGGCTATCCAGGTCAAGGGCAGCTGGAGCAACCGGCCACGTGCTGGTCGAGCGCAAGCCCCATCACATCAACAACTTGCGCACCTTCACCAGCGCCTCGACGAACGCATCCACTTCCTCACGGGTGTTGTAGAACGCCAGCGAGGCGCGCAGGGTGGCGGGCACACCGTAGAACTGCATCAACGGATGGGCGCAGTGATGGCCGGAGCGCACGGCCACGCCCTGCAGGTCGAGCAGGGTGGCCAGATCCGTTGCCTGGGCGCCTTCGACCAGGAACGAGATCACTGGCTCCTTCTCGGCCGCCTCGCCGAAGATGCGCACGCCCGGCACCTCTCGCAGGCGTTCGGTGGCGTAGGCCAGCAGCTGTTGCTCGTGGGCGTGGATCGCCTCGAAGCCGAGCGACTGGTAGTAGTCGATCGCCGCGCTCAGGCCGACGAAGCCGGCAATGTTCGGCGTGCCGGCCTCGAACTTGTGCGGCGGCTCGGCGAAGGTGGTGCCGTCGAAGCGCACCTCGCGGATCATCTCGCCGCCTCCGAAGAATGGCGGCATCGCGGCGAGGTGTTCCTTCTTCGCCCACAGTGCGCCGGTGCCGGTGGGCGAAAGCATCTTGTGGCCGGTGAGCGCGTAGAAATCGCAGCCCAGCGCCTGCACGTCGACCGGGCGATGCGGCACGGCCTGCGAACCGTCGACCAGCAGTGGGATGCCGCGCTTGCGACACTCGCGGGCGATCTCGCGCACCGGGTTCACCGTGCCCAGCACGTTGGACACATGGGTGACACAGGCCAGCTTCACCTCGGGGGTGAGCAGGTCGACGAAGCGCTCCACGATCAGCTCGCCGCGTTCGTCGATCGGCGCCGCCTTCACCGTGGCACCGGCGCGCTGGGCGACGAGCTGCCACGGCACGATGTTGGCGTGGTGCTCCATCACCGTAGTGACGATGGCGTCACCCGGCTTGAGGCGCGGCAGCGCGTAGCTGTAGGCGACCAGGTTGGTGGCCTGGGTGGTGCCGGAGGTGAGCACCAGCTCGTTGCGCGAGGTGGCATTGATGAAGGCGGCGAGCTTGTCGCGCGCGCCCTCGTAGGCGCTGGTCGCCTCCTCGCCGAGGAAATGCACGGCGCGCGAGACGTTGGCGTTGTACTCGCGGTAGAAGCGGTCCACCGCCTCGATCACCGCCGCCGGCTTATGGCTGGTGTTGGCGTTGTCGAAGTACACCAGCGGCTTGCCGTGCACCGAGCGCGACAGCAGCGGGAAGTCGGCGCGCACGCGCTGCACGTCGAAGGCGGTCGGGGTGGCGGTGGCGGCGTTCATCGGCGATCCGGTGGCGAAGAGGTTCAGGCCTGCGGCAGGTGCCGGGCCACGAGGTCGGACAGGTGCTCGCGCAGCGCCTCGTTCGGCAGGTCGTCCAGCACGGCGCGGCAGAACGCGGCGGTGAGCATGGCGCGTGCCTGCGCCTCGGGGATACCGCGCGAGCGCAGGTAGAACAGCGCGCGCGGATCGAGCTGGCCGACGGTGGCGCCGTGCGCGGCCTTCACCTCGTCGGCGTGGATCTCCAGCTCGGGCTTGGTGTCGATCTCGGCGTTGGCGGACAGCAGCAGGTTCTTGTTGCTGAGGCTGGCGTCGGTGCCGTCGGCGCCCGGCGCCACGTAGATCGCGCCGCGGAACACGCCGCGCGCGCGGCCGTCGGCGACGCCGCGCCACAGCGCCTCGGACGAGGAGTTGCGTGCGGTATGACGCACCAGCATCTGCGTGTCCGCGTGCTGGCGACCGTGCAGCACGAAGGCGCCGCGCGTCTCCAGCCGCGCGCCGTCGCCGGCCACGTCGGCCTGCAGTTCGTGGCGGCTCAGCGCGCCGCCCAGTTCCAGCGCATGCAGGGTGGCGTGCGCACCGGCGCGCAGCTGCAGGCCGGTGCGACGCACCAGGGTGCTGCCCTCGGCGGCCGACTGCAGGATCACGTGCTGCAGCCGCGCCCGCTCGCCAAGCGCGATGTCGGTGACCACGGTGCCCAGGTGGGCGTGCTCGCCATGACCCAGATGATGCTCGACGAGCGAGAGCGAAGCGCCCTCACCCAGCTCGATCACCTGGCGCAGGTGCCACATCGCGTCGCCTTCCGAGGCGGCACCGACGAAGCACAGGTGCACCGGCACCTCGATCTGCGCGCCCGCTGCGACGCGCAGCACCACACCCTCGGCGGCGAACGCCGCATTGAGCTGGGCGAACGCGTCACCCGCATCGCGGTAGGCGCGCGCCAGCGCGAAGCGCAGCGGCTCGGCGTCGCTGGCCAGCGCCTGCGAGAGCGGCTGCAGGCTCAGGCCGGCAGGCAGCGCATCGAGCGAGGACAGATCGGCGCGCAACACACCGTTGACGAACACCAGCCGCGGACCGTCGACGCCGGGCAGCGCCAGCGCCGCCGCATCGATCGCCCGCGTGGCCGCTGCCGCATCGCCGGCGGCGTAGCGGCGCTGGCCCAGCGCACGCAGCGCGGTGTACTTGAACGCTTCCACGCGCGTGTCCGGCAGGCCGGCGGCCAGGAAGGCGTCGAGGTTGTCGCGTCGTGCCGCGTCCAGCCAGGCGATGCCGCTGACCGGCAACGCCGCCTCGCGCTGCGCCTCGACGAACGGAACGGGGGCCGCGGCCTGGCTCATGCCGGGGCTCCGGCCGGTTCCTCGCGCAGCCAGGCGTAGCCCTGCGCCTCAAGCTTGAGCGCCAGCGTCTTGTCGCCGCTCTCCACGATGCGGCCATCGGCCAGCACGTGCACGAAGTCCGGCTGGATGTAGTCGAGCAGGCGCTGGTAGTGGGTGATCATCAGCACCGCGCGCTCGGGCGAGCGCTGCGCGTTGACGCCGGCGGCGACCTGCTTGAGTGCGTCGATGTCGAGCCCTGAGTCGGTCTCGTCGAGGATCGCCAGCTTCGGCTCCAGCACCGCCATCTGGAAGATCTCGTTGCGCTTCTTCTCGCCGCCGGAGAAGCCTTCGTTGACGGCGCGATGCAGCAGCTCGTCGGAGATCTGCATGTCCTTGAGCTTCTCGCGCACCCGCTTGAGGAAGGCCATGGAATCGAGCTCCTTCTCGCCGCGCGCCTTGCGCTGCGCGTTGAGCGCGGTGCGCAGGAAGTAGGTATTGTTCACGCCGGGGATTTCCACCGGGTACTGGAAGGCCAGGAACACGCCGGCGGCGGCGCGCTCCTCCGGCTCCATCGCCAGCAGGTCGACGCCGTAGAAGCTGACCGAACCGGCGGTGACCTCGTAGCCCTCGCGCCCGGACAGCACGTTGCCCAGGGTGGACTTGCCGGCGCCGTTCGGGCCCATGATGGCGTGCACCTCGCCCGGCTTCACGGTGAGGCTGAGGCCCTTGAGGATTTCCTTGCCTTCGACGCGGGCGTGGAGGTTTTCGATGATCAGCATGGCTAGGGTTTTCGCAGTAGTGGCGTCAGGGCGCCTTGGGGACGACGAACGGATGACGGACGAGATCGGGGCAAGGAGCGCTGTCCTGCTCGCCGTAGGCGTCGCCGCGCAGGTAGTCGCAAAGGCGGGCCGTCCGTTCGCGCTCGAGGCTGGCCTGGTAGAGCGCATAGGCGGCCGGAAAGGCGGTGCCGCGATCGGGACCCTCGGAATCGGCAAAGCGCGCCGCAAGGTCCGCGTCGCGATAGCTCAGCCAGGCCCGCTGCGCCTGGCGCAGCTTCGCGATCATCTTCGGGTACGCGGCCCACTTCCGCAGCACGGCCTGGTAGGTCGCGTTGAGCTCCTCATCAGCGGCCTTGCCAACACGGCCAGCGCATTGGTTCATGTCGTACTGGCTGGCTGCCTTAGCGCAAAACTTCGCAACCACCGCGTTATCAGCCGGTGGCTGGTCGGCGCGCACGGGAGCGGCCATCAACCAGGCCAGAATGACAAGCGCAACGAGCGCGACGAACCTCATCCGACGGCACCTTCCAGGGAAACTTCCAGCAGCTTCTTCGCCTCCACCGCGAACTCCATCGGCAGCTCGCGGAAGACCTGCTTGCAGAAGCCGTCGACGATCATCGACACGGCGTCTTCCTCGCCGATGCCGCGGCTGCGGCAGTAGAACAGCTGGTCGTCGGAAATCTTCGAGGTGGTCGCCTCGTGCTCGACGATCGCGGTGGGGTTCTTCACTTCCATGTAGGGGAAGGTGTGCGCGCCGCACTGCTTGCCGATCAGCAGGCTGTCGCACTGGGTGTAGTTGCGCGCGTTGTCGGCGCCCTTCTCCACCTTCACCAGGCCGCGATAGCTGTTGGAGCTCTTGCCGGCGGAGATGCCCTTGGAGACGATCTTCGACTTGGTGTCCTTGCCGAGGTGGATCATCTTGGTGCCGGTGTCGGCCTGCTGGAAATGGTGGGTGAGCGCGACGGAGTAGAACTCGCCCACCGAGCGATCGCCGCGCAGCACGCAACTGGGGTATTTCCAGGTGATCGCCGAGCCGGTTTCCACTTGGGTCCAGCTGATCTTGGAGTCGTGGCCGCGGCAGTCGCCGCGCTTGGTCACGAAGTTGTAGATGCCGCCGACGCCGTTCTCGTCGCCGGGGTACCAGTTCTGCACGGTGGAGTACTTGATGGTGGCGCGCTCCAGCGCGACCAGTTCCACCACCGCGGCGTGCAGCTGGTTCTCGTCGCGCTGCGGTGCGGTGCAGCCTTCCAAATACGAAACGTGGGCGTCGTCCTCGCAGATGATCAGCGTGCGCTCGAACTGCCCGGTGTTCATCGCGTTGATGCGGAAGTAGGTGCTCAGCTCCATCGGGCAGCGCACGCCCTTGGGCACGAACACAAACGAGCCGTCGGAGAACACCGCCGAGTTGAGCGCTGCGAAGTAGTTGTCGCCCACCGGCACCACGCTGCCCAGGTACTGCTGCACCAGCTCGGGATGCTCGCGGATCGCCTCGCTGATCGAGCAGAAGATCACGCCGGCCTCGGCCAGCTCCTTGCGGAAGGTGGTGCCCACGGAAACCGAGTCGAACACCGCGTCCACCGCCACGCCGGCCAGCTTGGCGCGCTCGTGCAACGGCACGCCGAGCTTCTCGTAGGTTTCCAGCAGCTTGGGGTCGACCTCGTCGAGCGACTTCGGCGCCTTTTTCGGCGCGGCGTAGTAGCTGATCGCCTGGTAATCCACCGCCGGCACGTTGAGCTTGGCCCAGTCCGGGGTCGGCATGGTCAGCCAGTGGCGGTAGGCCTTCAGGCGCCACTCGGTCATCCACTCCGGCTCGCCCTTGCGCGCGGAAAGCGCGCGCACGATGTCCTCGTTGAGGCCCGGCGGCAGGTAGTCGGTCTCGATGTCGGTGACGAAGCCGGCGGCGTAGCGACGGCCGAGCGCCTCGATGACCTCGGCGTTCTCCACCGGCGCGGTGGTCTCGGTGTGTTCGCTGCTCATGCGGTGGTCCTGCCCTTGATCTCGCTGATGGCGATGGTCGCCAGCGCCGGCGTGGCCGGCGGTCGAAGCATGTCGGCCAGGCTCACGCCGCGCAGGGCGTCGTCGAGCACCTGGTTGATCCGCCGCCAGCTGCCGCGCACGCCGCACTGCGACTCGCGCTCGCACTGGCCGTCGGTGCCGCACTCGGTCATGCCGATACGCCCTTCCATCGCCTCGACGATCTCGCCCAGGTTGATCTCGCCGGCCGGGCGCGCGAGGCGGTAGCCGCCGTTGACACCGCGGAACGATTCGACCAGGCCGGCGTGCCCGAGCGACTTCAGCAGCTTGCTCACCGTCGGCAGCTCCAGATGGGCTTCGTCGGCGATCTGCGCCGTGCTGAGCACATCGTCGGGATGCGCGGCGATGCAAGTCATCACCACGGTGGCGTAATCGGTAAGGCGGCTGACGCGGAGCATGACGGGAGATTCCGACAAATCAGACCAAAATGGTACGGATTACGGTCGCAACGGTCAATCCGGACACGACGTCGCAGGAATCATTGCACCATGCATGGGCAAGGCCTCGCACCGCTTTCGGGCGCGGCGACCGCATCCGCCCCTATCCTGCCCGCGCAGGTCGAGTGACAGGGCCACTTTCCGGCGCAAACCAGCGGCCAACAGGTGCTGGCACGCAATCTGCTGTGCTGCAGCAGAACCAGTCGCGAGGGGGAAGCGCACGTCATGAAGTGGATTACCGCCATCATCAAACCGTTCAAGCTCGACGAGGTGCGCGAGGCGCTGGCCGAGGCCGGCGTGCAGGGGATGACCGTGACCGAGGTGAAGGGCTTCGGCCGTCAGCACGGCCACACCGAGCTGTACCGCGGCGCCGAGTACGTGGTCGATTTCCTGCCCAAGCTGAAGATCGAGATCGCGGTCAGCGACGACCAGGCCGAGCGCGCCATCGAGGCGATCGGCACCGCCGCCCGCACCGGCAAGGTCGGCGACGGCAAGATCATGGTGTTCGATCTCGAACAGGTGATCCGCATCCGCACCCAGGAGGTCGACGCCGATGCGCTCTGACCGCCTGCTCGCCCTGCGTCGCCCGGCCGCGCTCCTCGCTGGCCTGCTGTTCGCCCTCCCCGCCTTCGCGCAAGGCGCGACACCCAAGCTCGACAGCGGCGATACCGCCTGGATGCTGACCGCCTCCATGCTGGTGCTGCTGATGACGATCCCCGGCCTGGCGCTGTTCTACGGCGGCATGGTGCGCGCCAAGAACCTGCTGTCGGTGTTGATGCAGTGCTTCGCGATCACCGCGCTGGTGACCGTGCTGTGGATGGTCTACGGCTACTCGCTGGCCTTCAGCACCGAAGGCATGCACGCCGGCCAGGTCGACCTGCACTCGGTGATCGGTGGGATGGACCGCTTCATGCTCGCCGGGCTCAAACCCGACTCGCTGTACAACACGGTGCCGGAGAGCGCGTTCGTAATGTTCCAGCTCACCTTCGCAATCATCACCCCGGCGCTGATCATCGGCGCCTTCGCCGAGCGCATGAAGTTCAGCGCCCTGCTGTGGTTCAGCGGGCTGTGGCTGACCTTCGTCTACCTGCCGATGGCGCACATGGTGTGGGGCGGCCCCGGTTCGCTGCTGGGCGACCTGGGCGTGCTGGACTTCGCCGGCGGCACCGTGGTGCACATCAACGCCGGCATCGCCGGCCTGGTGGCGTGCCTGGTGATCGGCAAGCGCAAGGGCTACCCGACCACGCCGATGCCGCCGCACAACCTCGGCTACACGGTGATCGGCGCCAGCCTGCTGTGGCTGGGCTGGTTCGGCTTCAACGCCGGCTCGGCAGTGGCCTCCAACGGCAGCGCCGGCATGGCCATGCTGGTGACCCAGATCGCTACCGCCGGTGCGGTGATCGGCTGGACCGCGGTGGAGTGGTTCGTGCACAAGCGCCCCAGCGTGCTGGGCGCGGTATCGGGCGCGGTGGCAGGTCTGGTCGCGGTAACCCCGGCCTCCGGCACCTGTGGCCCGGGCGGTGCGCTGGTGCTCGGGCTGATCGCCGGCGCGGTGTGCTTCTTTACCGCGACGAAGCTGAAGAACAAGCTCGGCTACGACGACTCGCTGGACGTGTTTGGCGTGCACGCCATCGCCGGCATCATCGGCGGCCTGCTCACCGGCCCGCTGGCGGCCGCCACGCTGGGCGGCTTCGGCAACGTCGCCTCGCTCGGTGGCCAGCTGTGGATCCAGGCCAAGGGGGTGGGCTTCACCATCGTGTGGAGCGCGGTGCTGAGCTACGCGATCCTGAAGATCCTGGATATCGCCATCGGCCTGCGCGTGGATGCCGAGCAGGAGCAGATCGGTCTGGATCTCTCGCAGCACGAAGAGAAGGCCTACAACCTTTGATCGATCCGACGCGGGACGGCCCGGCGGCCGCCCCGCATCCCGGCAGCCGGATGGCGCTGCGGACGCACAGGCCTAATGGCCGAAGCGTGTGATGAAATCGCCGGCCGGGATGGGTTCGCCCAGATAGTGCCCCTGGCCGAAGTCGCAGCCCATCTCCGTCAGCAACGCCCGCGTCGCCGGATCCTCGACGCCTTCGGCCACGGTGAGCAGATCGAGGTGGTGGGCCATGTCGATGATCGCGCGCATCAGCTTGGCGCCGCGTGCATCGCCGGCAAGCCCGCGCACCAGCGAGATGTCGATCTTCAGTTCGGTGGCGGGAAATTTCCGCAGATAGGCGATGCTGGCGTAGCCGGTGCCGAAGTCGTCGATCGCCACACCCAATCCGCGGTCGCGCAGGCGACGAAGCAGGCGCACGGTCTGCTCCAGGTCGTTCACCAGTGCCGTCTCGGTCACCTCGGCAACGATGCGCTCGGGCGCGATGCCCCAGATCTCCAGCGCGCCGATGAGCTTCTCGACCAGCCCCGGCTGGTCGAACACCCTCGGCGAGAGGTTGATCGAGAATTTCATCTCCGCTGACGGCGACAACTGCGCCGCATGGCGGAGCGTGGCGTTGATGCTCCAGTGGGTGAGCGGGCCAATTAGTCCGCTCTGTTCGGCGAACGGCACGAAGTCCGCGGGCGAGATGCCGCCGCTGGCACCGCCCGCCGGCCAGCGGGCCAGCGATTCGGCCGCGGCCACGCCGCCGTTCTGCAGGTCGAAGATCGGCTGCAGGAACACCGCCAGGCGGTTGCTCTCGATCGCATCGCGAAGCTCGCCATAGCGCACTGTCACCGGATCGCTGGCACCGTCGTGGACGGCGTGCTGTTCGCCCAGGCGCAGCGCCTCGTCCATCGCCATGTCGGCGCGCAGCAGTACCGCCTCGGGAGTCCCGCCATGATCCGGATAGAGCGCAATCCCCATCACCGGCCGGGCCCGCCACGGTTCGCCCTGACCCGCGACCGGCTGCTCGAAGGCCTGCGTGAGCCGGGTCGCCGCCAGCAGGGCGTGCTGCGCATTGCGCATGCCCGGAAGCAGCAGCGCGAAGAGATCCTCGCCGACACGCAACACGGTATCCACCGGCCGCAAGGCGACGCCGACCAGGGCGGTCACCTGTGCGACCGCCGCGTCCGCGGCGGCAAAGCCGAAACGCAGCCGGCGCTCGCGCAGCCCCTCGATCCGGAGCACGACTGCCGCCACGCGATCCTCTCCCGTCCGGGCCCGAATCGCGGCATCGAAGGCCGACAGCAACACATCGCGATTCAGCAAGCGGCGACTCCCCGTCCGCTCCGGTCGTCGGCCCCGGGCGTCATTGCAGAAACAGGTCCGTGGTATCGATGCCGTACTCGCCCGGCGCCAGGCCCCGGCGGATGTGGACCTGCGGCTTGCCCTCGGGCTGGTTCATCAGGTCCATCACCTGGAAGGTGGTCAACGCCAGCTTGTCCGGTGTGCTAAGGATCACCACGCGCGGGGTCAGCCGGCGTGCCTGGTTCTGCGCCAGCACCACCGCCACCTCGCCGGTGGTGAGCTCGACCATCGAACCGGTGGGATAGACGCCCAGGCAGACCTGGAACTGCTCGACCAGCTCGGCCTGGAACTGGGTTCCCTTGGCTGCGTAGATCGCGCGCAGGGCCTGGTGGCGGGACACCGCCGGCCGGTAGGTGTGCTCGCTGATCATCGAATGATAGGCATCGATGATCGACAGCATGCGACCGGCCAGCGGGATCTCCACGCCGGCCAGCCCGGCCGGATAGCCCTGGCCGTCGTGCCGCTCGTGGTGGGTACGGACAATGTCGATCACGTCGGCATCGCGCAGCTCCGATGCATGGAGGATGTCCAGGCCGTGGGCCACGTGCTGGCGGATCTGCTCCATCTCTTCCGCGCTCGGCCTGCCGGGATGCGTCAGCAACTCCGCCGGTACCCGCGCCTTGCCCACGTCCATCAGCAGGCCGCCTGCGGCCAGGCTGACGATGGTCTCCTCGGCGAAACCCATATGCCGGCCGAACAGCGCGGCCAGCACGCTGCAGTGGATGGCGTGGTTGTAGGAATAACTGTCGCGACGGCGCAGGCCCTCGACCCAGAAGAACGCATCGGCGCTGCGCAGCACGCTGGCGACCAGCGGGCGCACGGCCTGCTCGACGCTTTCCACCGGCAGCTCGCGCCCCTGCATCACGTCGTCGAAGACCCGGTCGACCAGGGTAGACGCCTGCTCCATCGCCTCGCGGGCGCGCGGCAGTTCCTCGGCGAAGTCCACCTCGTCGCGATAGCCGATGCGTGCCTGGAAGCGTGCCTCGGGCAGCTCGGTGCGGTTGAGGATCTTCAGCGGGACGTTGTCGATAATCACCTGCCGGCGTGCATCGACGTAGACGAAACGGCAGAGCTCGCGGAGCCTGTCGATGTCCTCCAGCGAGCGCACCTCCAGCCCCTGCAACGGGAACGGGGTCTGCTCCCATGGCAGATCGAGCCGCGAGACGTACATGCCGAGCTTGATGTCGGCGACGTCGATGCAACGTTCTTCCAGTTCAAACGCCATGACGTACACCGCGGGCGGGCCGGTGCCGCGGACCGGCCCCGGGGCACGGACCGTCCACGTTGCCCGACGATGTCGTCGCGCGCGCGACGGTCACCGGGAGACGTAGTCCGGACAGATGCGACGACAAGACCAGATGCATCGAACTCAAAGGCAGGAATTCCCTCGGCTGGCCGGCCTGCATCACCCGGGCGCTGCGGCCGCCGTCCGCCTAAGGTGGCCCACAATGCGCGCCGGTTCAAGCGGTAACGCAGCGTCGGGAAAAATCATTTCGACCATAGACTTACCGGTGATCGGCAGGAAAACGGTTTCGCAACGCCGGCGCCTCCCCGGCTTCCGCGGACGGGCGCTGACGCTAGACTGGCATTTTTCGCCCGGGCCTTGCCGCCGATGACCTCCACCGACCGCGCCAACGAACGCCTCGCCTGGCTGCGCCGCACGCTCGGCGACGACCGCCTCACGCTGGAGAGCGCATCGTCCGACGCCAGCTTCCGCAGCTACTGGCGTACCCACCACGATGGCCGCAGCTGGATCGTGATGGATTCGCCACCGGCCCTGGAGGATCCGGCGCCGTGGCTGGCGATCGGACGCCGCCTTGCCGACGCCGGACTGCATGTGCCGGCAGTGCATGAGGCCGACTTCGCGCTGGGCTTCCTGCTGATCGAGGATCTCGGCACCCGCACCTACCTGCCGGAATTGAACGAAGGCTCGGTCGAACAGCTCTACGGTGCCGCGCTCGACGCGCTGCTGCGTATCCAGACCCGCATGGGTACCGCGGACCTGGCCCAGTACGACCGTGCGTTCCTGGCCCGCGAGCTGGCGATCCTGCCGGAATGGTTCCTCGGCCGGCACCTGGGCGTGACGCCCGACGACGACGAGCTGGAAACGCTGGAGGAAGCCTTCGGCGTGCTGCTGGACAGCGCGCTGGCGCAGCCGACCGTGTTCGTGCACCGTGACTTCCACAGCCGCAACCTGCTGGTGATCGACGACGACACGCCGCTGGCCAGCCCCGGCATCATCGATTTCCAGGGCGCGCTGGCCGGCCCGATCGCCTACGACCTCGCCTCGCTGCTGCGCGACTGCTACATCGCCTGGCCGCGCGAGCGCGTCGAGGCCTGGGTCGAGGCCTATCGCGAGCGCCTGCACGGCGCCGGGCTGATCGAGGATGAGGTCGACACCGCCACCTTCCTGCGCTGGTTCGACCTGATCGGGCTGCAGCGGCACCTGAAGGTGCTGGGCATCTTCTGCCGGCTCGCCTACCGCGACGGCAAGCGCGGCTACCTGGCCGACCTGCCCCGCGTGTTCGACTACGTGATCGACATCGCCGGCAGCTACCCCGAACTGCAGCCGATGGCCGACCTGCTGGCGCGACACGTCGGCGACCGCGACCTCACCACCCATCCGGTACCCGCATGAGGCATGCGCTGATCTTCGCCGCGGGCCTGGGCGAACGCATGCGCCCGCTCACCGACCGCACCCCCAAGCCCCTGCTCGCCGTCGGCGGCAAGCCGCTGATCGTGTGGCACCTGGAAAGGCTGGCGGGGCTCGGCGTGCACTACGTGGTAATCAACACCTCGCACCTGGCCGACCAGTTTCCCGAAGCGCTGGGTGACGGCGCCCGCTGGGGCCTGCGCATCCGCTACGCGTACGAAGGAGCGACACCGCTGGAGACCGGCGGCGGCATGCTCAACGCACTGCCGCTGCTGGGGCCGGAACCGTTCCTGGCGATCAACGGCGACATCTGGACCGACCTCGATCTCGCCCGCCTGCCCGCCGAGCCGCGCGGCGTGGCGCACCTGGTGATGGTGGGCAACCCGCCGCACCATCCGACGGGCGACTTTCACCTGGACGCCGCCGGACAGCTGCACGCCCGGGGCGAGCCGCGCCTCACCTTTGCCGGCGTGGGGGTCTATCGCCGGGAGGTGCTCGATGGCTGGCAGGAGCATGCATCGGCGACCCTGCCCGGCCAGCCGCCGCGCTTTCCGCTCGCCCCCCTGCTGCGCACCGCGATGGCCCGCGCCGCAGTCGACGGCATGCATCACCGCGGGCACTGGACCGACGTAGGCACGCCCGAGCGCCTGGCCGAGCTCGAGCGGACGTTGTTCCCAGGCAGTCGCTAGGGCAATCGCGTCGTCGTTGCCGCCGCCGGGTAGCCGGCGGCCTGGATTGCACGCACCGCCGCAGGCATCGCCCCCTCCCGACCGGGCCTGACTGTCGTGGACATGCCTGCGTCCTGCACGGCCCGCACCGCGGCCGGCATCGAGGGCAGGCCCTGGGCAGCAGGCGTCGCCAGGCCGACCGGTGCCGCGTCAGCGGCAGCCCCGGTCGCGGCGGGGCGCGACTCGACCACCGTCGGTGTCGACGGTGCGGTCACCGTCATCGCCGGTGCCACCGGCGAGGCGGCAAGCGAAGCGGCGATGGCCGGGGCAGCATCCGCCGTCGGTCGGACCGAAGCGGCCGCTGCCGGCGCGCTGTCGGCCCCTTCCGGAGACTTGGCTGCCTCGGCGGCCTCGTGGGTCATCACGATGATGCTGATGCGGCGGTTGATCGCCGCACCCGGGTTGTTCCTGTCGAACGGCACCGAATCGGCCAGTCCGACCACGCGGGCGATCTTGCCGTTCTGCAGGCCACCCTCGATCAGTGCGCGCCGCGCCGCATTGGCACGATCGGCGGAAAGCTCCCAGTTGCTGTAGTCGCGGCCGTTCGAATAGGGCGCGTCGTCGGTGTGGCCGGAGATGCTGATCGGGTTCGGCACCTTGTTGATGAAGCCCGCCAGCTCGTGAAGGATGTCGACGGTGTAGTCCTTCAGCCGGGCGCTGCCGAGGTCGAACATCGGGCGGTTCTGCTTGTCCACGATCTGGATGCGCAGACCTTCGGAAGTGATGTCCAGCAGCAGCTGATCCTTAAACGGTGCCAGCGCCTGGCTCTTCTCGATGGCCGCATTCAGCTGCTTCATCAGGTCTTCCAGGCGCGCCTTCTCCTGCGCCTTGGCGAGCTTCTCCAGGTCCGCCTTGGAGGTCTGCGGCTTGGCATACCGGCGCTCGTTGCCCGGACCCTTCGGAATGTCCATCGCACCGCCCAGCTTGATCATGCTGTCGCTGGCGCCGCCGGCGCCCACCTGTCCCGGTGGTGCGACGGTGGCCTGGCCCTGCTGCATGCTGGGGTTGTTGAAGTACTCGGCGATCGCCGCCTTCTGCTGCTTGGTGCCCTGGCCGAGCAGCCACATGACCAGGAAGAACGCCATCATCGCCGTCACGAAGTCGGCATAGGCGACTTTCCAGGCCCCACCGTGGTGCCCGCCGCTGACCCGCTTGATCTTGCGGACGACGATGACTGGTTCGCTCTGGTCCTCACTCATGCCGCAGCGCCCTTGAGGTGCAGCTCGAGATCCTGGAAGCTCGGCCGGGACTGCGACGACAGCGACTTGCGCGCGAACTCCACCGCCACCTTGGGGTTGTAGCCGCGCAGGTTGGCGATCAGCGCCACCTTCACGCACTCGAATGCCTTGCTGTCCTCCTTCACCTTGGACTCCATCGCCTGCGCCAGCGGACCGATGAAGCCGTAGGCCAGCAGGATGCCGAGGAAGGTGCCGACCAGCGCGGCGGCGATGTGTTCGCCGATGGCGGAGGTGTCGCCGCCGTTGAGCGAGCCCATCGTGATCACGATGCCGAGCACCGCCGCCACGATGCCGAAGCCGGGCATCGCGTCAGCCATCTTGGCCACCGCGTGCGCCGGAGCCTCGGCTTCGTGGTGGTGGGTTTCCAGCTCGTAGTCGAGCAGCGGCTCGAGCTCGTGCGCGTTCATGCTGCCGCTGACCATCAGGCGCAGGCAGTCGGTGATGAAATCGACGAGATGGTGCTCGCGGATCAACCGCGGATACTTGGTGAAGATCGGACTCTCTTCCGGGTTCTCGATGTGCGACTCGAGTGCCAGCAGACCTTCCTTCCGCGCCACGCTGAAGATGTCGTAGAGCAGCGAGAGCAGGTCAACGTAGTCCTGTTTCTTGTACTTGGGTCCCTTGACCAGACCGATGGCGTCCTGGATCGATGCCTTGACGATCTTCGACGGATTGGCGCTGAGGAACGCGCCTAGCGCCCCACCACCGATGATCAGCAGCTCGTAAGGTTGCCACAACGCGGCGAGATGTCCGTGGGACAGCACGAAGCCGCCCACCACGGCGATGATCACGACCAGGGCACCGACGACGACAAGCATGTTCCATTCCGCCTTTGATTGAAGATGCCGTGACCCCAGCACCTTCCGTTTATCGGCGGACCCGTCGGCAAGTTGAGGCTTTCCGTGCGAACGGTTGCATGAACGTGCGCACAAAAGAAAAGCCCGGCATGAGCCGGGCTTTTCCGTTGCGGACCGCTGCGCCGATCAAGGACGGCGGGCCAGCTCCGGGTTCTCCTTGGTGACCGGCATCAGGTCCTTCTTCGACACGCCCAGCCACAGCAGGATCGGGCTGGCGACGAAGATCGAGGAGAGCGTGCCGACCACGATGCCGATCAGCATCGTCACCGCGAAACCCTCCACCGCCGGCCCGCCGATGAAGTACAGCGCGGCCATGGTGATGCCGGTGAAAAGCGAAGTGATGATGGTTCTCGACAACGTGGTGTTGATCGAGCGGTTGAGGATCTCCTCCGGCTCGGCCTTGCGCGCGGAGCGGAACAGCTCGCGGATACGGTCGAACACCACCACCTTGTCGTTGATCGAGTAACCGATCACCGCCAGCACCGAGGCCAGCACGGTCAGGTCGAACTCGCGCTGCACCAGGGCGATCACGCCCAGCGTGACCAGCACGTCGTGCACCTCGGTGACCAGCGCGGCGATCGCGAAGCGGCGCTCGAATCGCATCCACAGGTACAGGCCGATGCCGATGATCACGAAGATCGCCGCCACCGAACCGTCGCTCTTCACCTCGTCGCCCACGGCGGACGTGACGAAGCTGTGGCTGGTCATCGTCACGCCAGGCGTCTCCGCCTTCAGCGCAGCGAGCACGTCGTTGGCCACCTTGTCGGCGGCGGCGGAGCTGGTCGCGCCGGTCTTGTCCGCGGCGGCGTCGGCAGTGTCCTCCTTGGCCTGCAGGCGGATCGACATCTGCCGCGAACCGCCCAGACTCTGCACCAGCGGGTTCTCGAAACCGTGCTTCTGCAGTGCCGCGCGCACCTGGCCGACGTCGGTCGGCTGCGGATAGCTCACTTCCACCGAGATGCCGCCGGTGAAGTCCAGCGCGTAATTCAGGCCTTTGGTGAAGATCAGCCCGACCGACGCGATCATCAGCAGCGCAGCGAGGCCGATCGTGTACTTGCGGATGCCGAGGAAGTTGACGTTGGCGTTGTGATTGAAGATTTCCATGAACCATTCCTTCAAGGGGTCCCGGCCATGGATGGCCGGTCGCGCCGCGGACCCGTCCGCTGCGCGGAGCCCGGTACGGACAGGTGCCGGACCGGGCGAGTCGCCGGCCGCCCGGGACGGGCGGCCGGCGGCACAACAACTACACCGACAGCGTCTTGAGCTTGCGGTTGCCGTGGATCAGCGCGGTGATCGCGTGGGTCACCGTGACCGAGGTGAACATCGAGGTCAGGATGCCGATCAGCAGCGTGACGCCGAAGCCGCGGATCGGGCCCGAGCCCATCGTGGTCAGCGCCAGTGCGGCGATCAGGTGGGTGACGTTGGCATCGAGAATCGTTGCCCAGGCCTTCTCGTAGCCGGCGCGGATCGAGGCATGCGGCGTCGAGCCGTTGCGCAGCTCCTCGCGGATGCGCTCGCAGATCAGCACGTTGGCGTCGATCGCCATGCCGAGGGTCAGCACGATACCGGCGATGCCCGGCATGGTCAGGGTCACGCCGATCAGCGACATCACCGCGACCAGGATCACCAGGTTGAAGAACAGCGCGATGTCCGCCACCAGGCCGAACAGCTTGTAGTAGATCGCCGCGGCCAGCAGCACCAGCGCCAGGCCCAGCATCACCGCCTTGAAGCCCTTGTTGATGTTGTCCTGGCCCAGGCTCGGGCTCAGCGCCGATTCGGAAACGATGTCCACCGGCGCGGCCAGCGAACCGCCCTTGAGCAGCAGCGCCAGCTCGGAGGCCTCCTTCGGGCTGCCCAGGCCGGTGGTCTGGAAGTTCTTGCCGAACACGCCGTCGATGCGCGCGTCGCTGATCACTTCCTCGGTGACGCGCGGCGTACGCACTTCCTTGCCGTCGACGGTCTTGGTGTCGTACGTGGTCTCCACGTAGACCACCGCCATCGGCTTGCCGACGTTGTTGGTGGTGAAGTCCAGCATCCGCTTGGCGCCGGCGGCGGTCAGCGTGACATTGACCGTCGGCGTGCCGCTCTGCGGGTCGGTGCCGGAGGTGGCATTGGCCAGCTGGTCGCCGCTGACGATAAGCTGCTTGGCCACCAGCACCGGCTGGTGTGTACCGCGCATGTAGTACAGGCGCGCATTCGGCGGCACATTGCCGGTCTTCGCGGCATCCACGGCCTGCGGATCCCCCGGATAACCGATGCCGGGGTGATATTCCAGCGTGGCCACCGCGCCGATCACCTTCTTCGCCTCGGCCGGGTTCTGCATGCCGGCCAGTTCGACCACGATCTGGTTCTCGCCCTGCTGCTGGATCACCGGCTCGGACACACCCAGCGCGTTGACGCGGTTGCGCAGCGTGCTGACGTTCTGCTTGATCGCCCCCAGCGCAATCTCCTGCAGCTTCTGCGGCTTGACCGCGGCGTTGAGCATGAAGCGGTCGCCGCTGCTGTCGCCGTTGTTGACGTTGAGGTCGGGGTACTCGCTGGCGATGTCGCTGGCCGCCGCGTTGCGATCGGCATCCGAGCGCAGCGCGATGTTGATGCCGTCGCCGCGTCCCTTGACGCGCGTCACCGACTCATAGCGGATGTTCTTCTGCCGCAGCAGGCTGCGGATGTCATCCGCATAGCGCTCCTCCTGCTGGTCGATCACGCTGTTCTGGTCGACCGCCATCAGGAAGTGCACGCCACCCTGCAGGTCCAGGCCCAGCGGCATCGACTTGGCGTGGATCGCGCGCAGCCAGGCCGGCACGGTCGGTGCCAGGTTCAGCGCGACGGTGTAGTTGTTGTTGTCGCCGAGCGCGGCCTTGATCACGTCGGAGGCTTTGGCCTGCACGTCCGCGTTCGAGAAGTTGGCCACCAGGTGATCGCCGTCGATCGCCAGTCCGGTGTAGGCGATCTTCTGCGCGGCCAGTGCGTCGGCCACCTTCTGCTGCACGCTGGCATCCAGCGGTGCGCCGTGGTTCGCTTGCACCTGCACCGCCGGTACCGGCGGGAAGGCGTTGGGCAGCGCGTAGATGATGCCGAACACCAAAGCCAGCGCGACCAGCGCGTATTTCCAGCGGGGGAAATCACTCATGCCTTGCATCCATCAAAGCCACCTGCGGCGGCGGTAACGTGGAAACGGACGCGGCGCGCCCCAGGGGCGCGCCGCGCTTGTCGTCAGGAGGCCTTCAGCGAGCCCTTGGGCAGCACTTGGGAGATCGAGCCCTTCTGCACGCGCACCTTGACGTTCGGCGCGATCTCGACGGTGAGGAAGGCCTCGCCCACCTCTTCCACCCGGCCGGCGATGCCGCCGTTGGTGACCACCTCGTCGCCCTTGGCCAGCGCCGAGACCATCTGGCGATGCTCCTTCTGGCGCTTCATCTGCGGGCGGATCATCAGGAAGTACATCACGCCGAACAGCACGATCAGCGGCAGGAAGGTCAGCAGCGGGTTCGCGGCCTGGCCGGCGGCCGGGGCGGCCTGGGCGATCACGGAGGTCATGGCAAAACTCATCTGGTTGTCCCGTAAGTGACGGCGCCAGCTGCTGTTTCCGCTGAACGCCCGGTAAAAGATCCCGGATTATGCCATGCCCCCCGGGGGGCTGCACCGGAACCGGCCGACAGCCCCTCGCCGCCGGCATGCCGCTCCATGGAGCGCCAGCGGCACCGATTGGTTCCCCGACCCCGCGCCGGTCAGGTCTTCGCGCCCTGGCGCAGGGCGTAGAAGCGTGCGGTGAAATCGTCCAGCGTGCCGGCCTCGATCGCCGCGCGCAGCCCAGCCATCAGCCGCTGGTAGTGCCGCAGGTTGTGCATGGTGGCCAGCTGGCTGGCAAGGATCTCGTTGCAGCGGTCCAGGTGGCGCAGGTAGGCGCGGCTGAAGCCGTTGGCGCAGGCGTAGCAGTCGCAGCCTTCCTCGATCACCCGCGTATCCATGGCGAACTTGGCGTTGCGGATGCGCAGGGTGCCCTCGGGCACGAACAGGAAGCCGTTGCGCGCGTTGCGGGTGGGCATCACGCAGTCGAACATGTCGATGCCGCGACGCACCGCCTCGACGATGTCTTCCGGACGGCCCACGCCCATCAGGTAGCGCGGCTTGTCCGGCGGCAGCAGCGAGACGGTGAAATCCAGCGTGTGGTTGCGCTCGGCCTCCGGCTCGCCCACGGCGAGGCCACCGACCGCGTAGCCGTCGAAGCCGATGGCCACCAGGCCCTCGGCCGAGCGCCGGCGCAGCGGCTCGTACACGCTGCCCTGCACGATGCCGAACAGGTTGTTGGGGTTCTTCAGATCGTCGAACGCACGGCGCGAGCGCTCCGCCCAGCGCAGCGACAGTTCCATCGACTCGGCGGCGACCTTCTCGGTGGCCGGATACGGCGTGCACTCGTCGAAGATCATCGCGATGTCCGAGTCCAGCACGGTCTGGATCTTCATCGACACTTCGGGCGACAGGAACACCTTGGAGCCGTCCACCGGCGAGGCGAAAGTCACGCCCTCCTCGGCCAGCTTGCGCTTGTGCGCGAGCGAGAACACCTGGAAGCCGCCCGAGTCGGTGAGGATCGGCTTGTTCCAGCCGATGAACCGGTGCAGCCCGCCGAACTTCTCCACGATCTCCAGCCCGGGGCGCAGGAACAGGTGGAAGGTGTTGCCGAGAATGATCTCCGCACCGATGTCGACGATGTCGCGCGGAGTCATGGCCTTGACCGAGCCATAGGTGCCCACCGGCATGAACGCCGGGGTCTGCACCGTGCCACGGGCGAAGGTCAGCTGCCCGCGACGGGCCGCGCCGTCGGTGGCCTTGAGATCGAAAGTCAGGGAAGTCATCCGGTGCATTGTAGCCGGGCCGGGTGCAGAGCCGCCCGGTGCCGCCGGCCCGGCCGGCTATACTTGTCGGCCCACACGGCAAGCACAGGCGTCACATGCGCGAGGAACACGTCCGGGAACTGGTCGACCTGCTCGAACTGGAACGGCTCGAAGACAACCTGTTCCGCGGCCAGAGCCGGGACATCGGCACCCGCTACGTGTTCGGTGGCCAGGTGCTCGGCCAGGCGCTGTCCGCCGCCCAGCGCACGGTGGACCCGCGCCGCGAGGCGCACTCGCTGCACGCCTACTTCCTGCGCGCCGGCGACATCGAGGCGCCGATCGTCTACAACGTGGAGCGCACCCGCGACGGCGGCACGTTCTCCTCGCGCCGGGTGGTGGCGATCCAGCACGGCCAGCCGATCCTCAACGGTTCGGTTTCCTTCCAGGAGCCGGAGAAAGGTTTCGAGCACCAGACCTCGATGCCGGAAGTGCCCTCCCCGGAAGACGTCGAACCGATGCGCCACCTGTCGCCGGAGGAACTGGCCAAGTTGCCGGTGAAGCTGCAGCGGTGGCTGGGCATCGACGGGCCGTTCGAGTTCCGCCAGGTGTGGCCGCGCGACGACCTGCACCCGGTCAAGCGTCCGCCGATCCAGCACATCTGGTTCCGCCTGACCGCGCCGATCAGCGACGCGGCGATCCTGCATCGCGCGCTGCTGGCCTACGCCTCTGACTTCCATCTGATCGGCACGGCCACCCTGCCGCACGGCATCTCTTACATGACCCACAACGTGCAGATGGCCAGCCTCGACCATGCGCTGTGGTTCCACCGCCCATTCCGCGTGGACGAGTGGCTGCTGTACTCCTTCGACAGCCCCACGGCGCAGGGCGCGCGCGGCCTGGCGCGCGGACAGATCTTCACCCGCGACGGCCGGCTGGTCGCCTCGACCGCGCAGGAAGGCCTGATCCGCCTTCACGGCGACTGAGCGGAGTCCCTCCATGCGCCAGCTGTTCACCTCGCCCCACCAGGCCAACATCGACCGCCTCGTCGCCCTGCTCAGGGAGCAGGGCATCGAATGCTCGGTACAGAACCTCTCACGCTGGAACAAGCGGGCCCACCAGCGCTTCAGCTACCAGCAACAGCGCGAAAGCCGCGAACAATGGCCACAGGTATGGGTGACCCATGCCGACGACTACACCCGTGCGCGCGAACTGCTGAAGGAGATCGGCCTGGAGCCGGTGATCCGCCACGGCGACGTGTTGGCCGAGGCGCGCAATCCCTCGCCGGTGGCGCAACGCCGCGACACGGTGACCCGGGTGCGCCGGATCGTGCTGCTGGCGGTAGCCGGCGCCTTCCTGCTGGTGATGCTGCGTTACATGGGACTGCTCTGAGGCCAATGCTGGCCTCCTGACGAGGCCCCGGCGCAAACCCGGGGCGTCCCGGCCGAATCCGCCACCGGGGCGGTTGATCCGCATGCCGCGGCGCGGCATAGAATCGAGCCATGCGCTCCGAACGCGTCCGCCTGTTCCAGACCCTGCCCCATGCCTGCGGCTATTTCGCCGATCGCACGGCGCAGAACCTGGTCATCGACCCGGCTGCCCCGCAGTTGGACCAGCTGTATGGGCCGGCGCTGGAGCGCGGCTTCCGCCGGGCGGGCGGGCACCTGTACTACCCCAGTTGCCCGCAGTGCCAGGCCTGCACGCCCTGCCGCATCGACGTCGAGGGCTTCCGGCCGGACCGCGCGCAGAAGCGCTGCCTGCGCCGCAACGCGGATCTGGCCATCACCGAGTCGATCCCGGGCTACAACACCGAGCGCCACGCCCTGTACGAGCGCTACCTGCGCACCCGCCACGCCGGCGGCGGCATGGACGAGGCCGAGGCCAGCGACTTCCGCCGCTTTCTCACCGCACCGTGGAGCCCGACCCTGTTCCTGGAGTTTCGCCAGGGCACGCGGCTGCTCGGCGTGGCGGTGACCGACGTCTGCCTGACCGGCATCTCGGCCGTCTACACGTTTTTCGATCCCGAGGAGACCGCGCGCAGCCTAGGTACCTTCGCCATCCTGCAGCAGGTGGACCTGGCGCGCCGGCGCGGCATTCCCTGGCTGTACCTAGGCTTCTGGATCGAAGGCCACCCGAAGATGGACTACAAGCGGCGATTCCGTCCGCTGCAGATCCGCGGGCCGGACGGCTGGAAGCCGATGCCGGAGCAGGACTGAACGACCACCTCAGCCACGCGCGACCAGGCGCGGCATGGGCAGGATCTCCACGCTGAAGCCGATGCCCGCCTGCATGACAGGGTCGCGTTCGGCCAGCGCCTGGGGGTCGACACCGTCTTCCAGGGTGACCACACCGATACCGTAGGCTCCCCGCGGATCGGCCACCGGACCGAACGCGACCACTTTTCCCTCCGCCAGCAGGGTGCTCCAGTACGCCACGTGCTCCCGCATGGCCGCGGCTTCCGCCGCGGTCAGGGCGCCGTGACCGAAGTCCTGACGCGGCGGGAGCAACCGGAAAAGGTAGCTGGCCATGGTGACCTCCCGGCGTTGGCTCAGGGCCGGTGACCGGCCGGATAGGGGAACAGCTTCACCAGCGGCACCGAGACGCCATCGTCGCCCATCACGCGGCAGTGCGTGCGATCGAGCTGGCGCGGATCGTCCAGCCCGCAGCTGTGCGCGATGATGCCGACCTCATGCATCACGTTGCGCGCGTAGTTGGCCACCTTCTCGCGCTTGTCGGTCACCACCAGGCCGCGCTGCAGCCGCGGGTTCTGCGTGGTGATGCCGGTCGGGCAGGTGTTGCGGTTGCACTGCAGCGACTGGATGCAGCCCAGCGACAGCATGAAGCCGCGCGCCGAGTTGACGAAGTCCGCGCCCATCGCCAGCGCCCACGCCACGTCGTAGGCGGTGATGCACTTGCCCGAGCAGATCACCTTGATGCGCTCGCGCAGGCCGCGCGCGATCAGCGTGTTGACCAGCTCCGGCAGCGCCTCGCGCAGCGGCAGGCCGACGCCCTCCATCAAGGTCTGCGGTGCCGCACCGGTGCCACCCTCGGCGCCGTCGACGATGATGAAATCCGGCGCGCTCTCGATGCCGCGGCGATCGATCTCGTCGCACAGCTGCTCGATCCAGGCCATGCCTCCGAACACCGCCTTGAAGCCGGTCGGCTTGCCGGTGAGTTCGCGGATGTGCGCGGTGGCGTCCATCAGTTCGGCGACGTTGCCGATGTCCAGGTGGCGGTTCGGGCTCTGCGAATCGGTGCCGACCGGGATGCCGCGGATCGCCGCGATCTCCGGCGTCACCTTGGCCGCCGGCAGCAGGCCGCCCATGCCGGGCTTGGCCCCCTGACCGAGCTTGATCGAGACCATCTTGACCTGCCTGTGGGCGCACACCACCTTGAGCTTGTCGTCGTCCAGCCGACCGTCCGGTGTGCGCACGCCGTACTTGGCCGTGCCGATCTCGAAGACGATGTCGCAGCCGCCCTCCAGGTGGTAAGGCGCCAGCCCGCCCTCGCCGGTGTCCATCCAGATGCCGGCCTGTGCCGCGCCCTGCGACAGCGCACGCACCGCCGGCGCCGACAGCGCGCCGAAGCTCATCGCCGAGATGTTGAAGAACGCCGCGTGGTCGTACGGCTCGCGGGCGTAGGGGCCGATCCGCAGCGGCTTCGGCTTGATGTGCCGGTCGCCCAGCGCGGGAAACGGCGCGTTGACGAAGAACGGCACGCCCTCGGCATGCAGGTCGCGGGTGGAACCGAACGCGTTGGTGTTCTCGGCGTTCTTCGCCGCGCGATACACCCACACCCGCTCGGCGCGGTTGAACGGCAGCTCCTCGCGATCGCTGGAATACAGGTACTGGCGGAAGAACTCGCCCAGGCGCAGGAAGCCGTAGCGGAAGTGCCCGATCACCGGGAAGTTGCGCAACACCGAATTGGACGTCTGGTTGCGATCAACGAACCAGGTCACCAGCACCACCAGCACCGCCGCCACCAGCAGCAGCAGGGTCAGCGCGGCGAACACCTCCACCACCACGACCAGCCAATGCGCGAATCCAGACGTCTCCATCCCTGCCTCCGTTGTCTTGCGTGGGTTTGTGTGGGGTGTGTGCGATCAGTCCTGCAGCAACTCCACCTTGAGCGCCGCGGCCGCACGGATCGCCTTGGCCTTGGCCGCCTCGATGCTCTTGTCGCAGGCCAGCGTCACCGCCATGCGCCGGCGGCCCTTCACCGCCGGCTTGCCGAACAGGCGCAGTTGCGTGTCCGGCTCGGCCAGCGCCTCGGCCACGCCGAAGTATTGCGGTGCCACGCCTTCGCCCTCCACCAGCTTCGCGCAGGACGCGGACGGACCGAGCTGGCGAATCGCCGGCACCGGCAGACCGAGGATGGCGCGCGCATGCAGGGCGAACTCGGACAGATCCTGCGAGATCAGCGTGACCAGACCGGTGTCGTGCGGACGCGGGCTGACCTCGGAGAAGATCACCGCGTCGCCCTTGACGAAGAACTCCACGCCGAACACGCCCCAACCGCCCAGCGCGGCGGTGATCGCCGCGGCCTGACGCTGCGCCTCGGCCAGTGCCGCGTCGCTCATCGGCTGCGGCTGCCAGGACTCGCGGTAGTCGCCGTCTTCCTGGCGGTGGCCGATCGGCGCGCAGAAACTGGTGCCGTCGCGGTGGCGCACGGTCAGCAGGGTGATCTCGTAGTCGAAATCGACGAAGCCCTCGACGATCACCCGACCCTTGCCGGCGCGACCGCCGGACTGGGCATAGTCCCAGGCGACCTGCAGCTGCGGGGCGTCGCGCACCACGCTCTGGCCCTTGCCGGACGAGCTCATCACCGGCTTGACCACGAACGGAAAGCCCAGCGCCTCGGCGGCGGCGCGATACTGCGCCTCGTCGTCGCAGAAACGGTAGGGCGAGGTCGGCAGCTGCAGCTCTTCGGCGGCCAGCCGGCGGATGCCCTCGCGATCCATCGTCAGCCACGCCGCGCGCGCGGTCGGTATCACCTTCAGCCCGCCCTGCTCCAGTTCCACCAGGGTCGGCGTGTGGATCGCCTCGATCTCCGGCACCACCAGGTCCGGCTGCTCGGCCTCGATCACCGCACGCAGGGCCGCACCATCGAGCATGTCGATCACGTGGCTGCGATGCGCCACCTGCATCGCCGGCGCATCGGCGTAGCGGTCCACCGCGATCACCTCCACCGCGAAACGCTGCAGTTCGATCGCCACCTCCTTGCCCAGCTCACCGGAACCGAGCAGGAGCACGCGCAGCGCGCGGCGGGAAAGAGGTGTACCGAACGGCTTCATGGGGCGATCTCCAGGCAGGGGCGGCCCCGCATTCTAATGCCCGCTGCACCGCGCATTGACGGATCCGGCACGACACGCTCCACTGGCCGTACCGTTCGGCCCAGGAGCGATCCATGCGCCCGACTGCAGTCATGCTGCTGTACATCGGCCTGGCCGGCCTGTCCCTGGCCCACTCCGCGGCCGACACGCGTCCACCGCACCAGACCACCTGGATGACTGTGCTGATCGACGGCCGCAAGATCGGCTCGCTGCGCGTGGACCGGGACTTCGACGGCGCACGGATCACCACCACGCAGACTTTGTCGATCGAGCTGCTTCGCGCCGGCAAGCCGCTGCGGCTGCAGAGCGTGATCGGCACCACGGAGAGCATCGACGGCGAGCCGCTGGGGTTTTCCGCGACCAGCGCACTGTCCTCGGTCGACAACACGGTCGCGGCCGAACGCCTGGGTCCAGGCACGTTCGAGGTCACCACGAGCGTCGGTGGACAGCACCACGTGGGCAAGGTCACGCTGCCGCCCGGCACGCTGATGTTCGACGGGCAGCGCCGTGCGATGGAGGCGGCCGAGGGAGAAAAAGGCACCACCTACCAGCTGCGCCAGTTCGACCCGGTCAGCCAGCAGATCATGCAGGTGGAGATGCAGGTGATCGGTCCGGAGACCGTGAACCTGCCCGACGGCTCGCGCACGCTGAGCCACCAGCGCCAGCGGTTGCGCCTGCCGAATGGAGACCAGGTCGTCGACCTCTGGCTGGATGACCAGGGCATCGCGCAGAAGGGCGAGCTGCAACTGCTCGGCCAGCGACTGGACATGCTTGCCTGCGACAAGGCATGCGCGCTGGCGCCGGTGCAGCGCGTGGACATGTTCCGCACGGCGATGGTGGAGTCGCCGCGACCGCTCACGGTGAACCTGCGCGCCGTGCCGCTGACCTACCGGATCAGGCTGGGCAAGGCAGCCACCAGACTGCTCATCCAGACCGACGAACAGGACGTCCGCCCGATCGACGCCCGCGAGGTGTTCCTGGACGTCCATCGCGCGCAGGCTGGCAAGGAGGCTGGCCCGGTACCGGCGGACACCGCCGCCAATCCCTGGGTGCAGTCCGATGCACCGGCGATTGCCGACCTCGCGGCCAAAGTGGTCGGGCATGTGCAAGACCCGCGCGACAAGATGCGCCGGCTGCGCATGTTCGTCAGTGGCTACGTGACCGAGCACGGGTTGGACGTGGGCTATGCCTCGGCGCTGGAGGTGCTGAAGAACCGCCGGGGCGACTGCACGGAATTCGCCGTGCTGCTCGCCGCACTCGCGCGCGCGCAGGGCATTCCGACCCGGGTGGTGACCGGCATGGTCTACGCCGACCGCTACGCGGGTACCTTGCGGGTATTCGTTCCGCACGCGTGGGTGCAATCCTGGGTGGACGGTCGCTGGGAGAGCTACGACGCTGCGCTGCGCCAGTTCGACTCGACCCACATCGCGCTCACCACCGGCGATGGCGACCCGTCGAGGTACTTCAGTGCCACCCAGTTGTTCGGGCAACTGAAGATCGAAAGCGTGCGCCCAAGCAACGAGTTCAATCCGCCGGTGTCGCCCCCGACCGCCCCACCACCGACGACGGGTACGCCCACGGGCCGCGGCTAGCACTTGCGATAGATATCTTTTTGATATCAAATCCCCCTAAATCAGAGGGAGACAAGTGTCATGAACGAGCGTCAGGGATTTTCCGTAGCAGGCATTCCGTTCGTGGTGGCGTGCCTGGTACTGGCCGGCTTCGGCATCAGCCAGCTGATCGGCCTGAAGGATGGCGGCGCCCCCGGGACGCCGCTGTTCGTGGGCGTCGGCCTGCTCGTGCTGGACGGCCTCCTGGTGAAGGGTTTCTTCCAGGTCGCGCCGAACGAGGGCCAGGTGCTGCAGCTGTTCGGCAAGTACGCCGGCACCGTGCGCGACGAGGGCCTGCGCTGGACCAACCCGTTCTACAGCCGCCGCCGCGTCTCGCTGCGCGTGCGCAACTTCGAGAGCGGCAAGCTGAAGGTCAACGACAGCGATGGCAACCCGATCGAGATCGCCGCGGTAGTGGTGTGGCAGGTGCTGGACACGGCCGAGGCGGTGTTCTGCGTGGACGACTACGAGAACTTCGTGCACATCCAGAGCGAGTCGGCGCTGCGCCAGATGGCGCAGAACTACCCGTACGACGCGCACGACGACAAGAAACCCTCGCTGCGCAGCCATGGCGAGGTGATCAACAACCACCTGCGCGACGAGATCCAGGCGCGGCTGGAGAAGGCCGGCGTGCAGGTGATCGAGGCACGCATCAGCCATCTGGCCTACGCCCAGGAAATCGCCCAGGCGATGCTGCAGCGCCAGCAGGCCAACGCCATCGTGGCGGCGCGCGAGCGCATCGTCGAGGGCGCCGTGGGAATGGTCGCGATGGCTTTGGACAAGCTGCGCGAACAGGGCGTGGTCGAGCTGGACGAAGAGCGCAAGGCCGCCATGGTCAGCAACCTCTTGGTGGTGCTGTGCGGCGATCGCGCGACCCAGCCGGTGGTGAACGCCGGCAGCCTCTACAACTAATCGACGGAGCCAACCATGTACGCCATCGCCATCTTCATCGTCCTGTTCGTCGCTGCGGCGGCTTCGCGGCGCCATCGCGCCCGCTGAAGGCGCATGGCAGCGGAAAAAAAAGCCTATCCCCTGAGGATAAGCGCGGCCGTGCTCGAAGCGGTGCAGCGCTGGTCCGAGGACGAGCTGCGCAGCGTCAACGCGCAGATCGAGTATCTGCTGCGTGATGCCTTGCGCAAGGCCGGCCGGCTCAAGCCGGCCAGGCCCGACCCGGTGGAAGACGACGAATAGGGAGATTCCTGTGCAGAACCGAGTAATGCAGGCTTGCCTGCTGATGATTGCCACGTTGGCGGGAGCCCCTGCCCACGCCAGGGTCGATGACCCGGCCACACTGTGCCGCACCCGGAGCGCCGCCGTGCTCGAGGCACTGCGCGATGGCCGCTATGCCGATGCCACCCGCCATTTCGACGCGCGCATGTCCGCCGCCCTGCCCGCTTCGAAGCTGGCCGAAGTATGGGGCACGATGCTACCGGCCAAGGCCGGCGGGTTCGTGTCGGGCGGATCGCCGAGCGTGACCCAGGCCGGGGGCATGCCGGTAGTGCAGACTCCGCTGCATTTCGCGCAGGGCGCGCTGATGATGCGGGTCGCCTGCCAGGCAGACGGCAGCATCGGTGGCCTGTTCTTCGCGCCGCTACCCGCCGAAGCCGATGCGGCGCCCGCCGCCGCCCCGTCGCACGGCATCCGCGAGGTGGCAGTGGACGTGCCCTCGCCGCCCGGCAAGCTGCCGGGCGTGCTCACCCTTCCGGCGGGCGAGGGACCGTTCCCGGCCGCCGTGCTGGTGGCCGGCTCCGGTCCGAACGACATGGACGAGACGATCGGCCCGAACAAGCCGCTGCGCGACATCGCGCTCGGCCTGGCCGAAGCCGGCATCGCCACGCTCCGCTACGACAAGCGCACCCATGCCTACGGGCCGCAACTGGCCGGCCAGCCGATCACCATCGACCAGGAAGTGACCGACGATGCGCTGGCCGCACTGCACCAGCTGCGCACGCTGCCGCGTGTCGATCCCTCGCGCATCTTCGTGGTGGGCCACAGTCTGGGGGCGCTCATGGCACCGCGTATTGCGCGGCGGGACGGCCACCTCGCCGGCGCGGTGCTGCTGGCTGCTCCCGAGCGCATGAACCTGGAACTGGTGATCCACCAGATGCGCTACATCGAAAGCCTCGGCGGCGCCTACGCAGCGGCCGGCAAGCAGATCCCCGCGGCGGAAGCCGCACGCGACGCAATGGCCAAGGCCGACTCCGGGCATCCTCCCAAGGGTCTGTACTTCCATGCTCCGGCCGCCTACTGGCTCAGCCTGCGCGACTACGATGCGATCGACACGGCCCGCGCCCTCCACGTGCCACTGCTGGTCCTGCAGGGACTGGCCGACTACCAGGTCGGGCCGGATTTCGCACGGTGGCAGCAGGCGTTCCGCGGCAGCCACCGCGTGAGCCTGCGCGGCTATCCTGGGCTGAGCCACTTGTTCATGCCGGCTGGCACGCCACCCTCGCCGGCCGATTACGGCAAAGCCGGACACGTCGAGCCGGGGGTGATCCGCGACATCGCGGCGTGGATGCTCGCCCGGCACGCCGTGCGCTGAAGCGCCCGGCGCTTGCCCGGCATCAACGCGCGGCCAGGCCCGCGGCGTGCAGATCCGGAAGAATCAGCACTTTTGCCGGTCCCTCGCCCCCCTGCACCAGCAGACGATCGCCGGCACGCGCGATCGAATCGACCTCGCCCAGACCATCGTCGGCGCCCAGCCGCTGCAGCGGCGAGCCGGTGCGAGCGTCGTAGACCACCAGCTCGTGCGACGAGCGATCCGCCACCAGCAACCAGTCGCGCTGGGCGTCCTGCCAATGGACCAGCCGGTTCACCTGCACATCGTCGCGCGTTGGCGCATCGGTCGGAGCGGCTGACGCCAGCCAGAGCCCGGCCAGCACCGCCAGGACGGCCAGCGCGGGCATCAGGGCGCCACGCCATGCGCGCGCGGTCGGGAGCGGGTGGGCAAGTGCAGCCATGGCGCAAGCGTGCGCCATCCCGGTGACAGGGCGATGACGGTCAGGACCGCTCGGACAGGCTCAACGAGCGGCCCAGCGCGATCCAGCCGACGACGAAACCGATCCCGCCCAACGGAGTGATCGCACCGCACCAGCGCGGCGCACCGAGGGCGAGCGCGTAGAGACTGCCGCTGAACAGCACGATGCCGATCGCGAAGGCCACTTCGGCGATGCGCCCGGCGCGCCCGCGTCCGGCATGAACGGCAAGGGCCAGCGCGAGCGCGTGCCACAACTGGTATTCCACCGCGGTGTGCCACCATTCCATCGCCGCGGCGTCGAGCCGACCGCGCAGGGCATGCGCACCAAACGCACCCAGCAGCACTCCGCCACCGCCAGCGAGCGCCAGCCACCAGGCGGCGCCGCGGGCGACAGGATGTCGCAGGCTCCTGCGTTTTCCGGCGTCGTGCGGGTCAGTGCTCATGGGCTGGCGTATGCTGGAAAGATGACGATCTCCGATTCTCGCATGAAGCCATCCGCACTCTTCCGCTGGCTGCTCCTGTCGATGCTCATCGCCACGACCGCGCTGCTCGCCGGCTGCCAGCACGACGAGCCCCTGCCGTTCCGGCTGACCCAGGTGACCGGGCACATGCCCGACCTGGACTTCCAACTGGTCAACGACGAGGGCAAGCCGGTGACCGCAGCGGACTACCGCGGCAAGGTCGTCCTGCTGTACTTCGGCTACACCCACTGTCCGGACGTCTGCCCGCTGACGCTGGCGCACCTGCACGTGGTGATGCAGCGCCTGGGACCGCTGGCCGACGGCGCGCGCATCCTGTTCGTTTCGGTCGATCCGACCCGCGACACGCCGGCGGTGATGCATGCCTACGTCAACGCCTTCGACAAGCACGCGGTCGGCCTGACCGGCTCTCCCGGCAACGTCGAAGCGCTGGTCAAGCGCTACCGTGCCTCGTTCAGCCGCGAGCCCGCCCAGGGCGACGGCAACTACGAGGTCAGCCACAGCTCGGCCATCTACATCTTCGATGCCCAGGGCCATACCCGCCTGCTCGCCACCCCGGCCGACTCGCAGGACACCCTGGTCCACGACCTGCATCTGCTGCTTGCCCCCGGAGTGAAATCATGAAGGCACACCCATACGCCGCCCTGATCGCCGGCCTGCTCCTGGCCGGTGCCGCCCATGCCGACCAGGCCTCGCAGATCCGCGCCGAACATGCCTGGATCCGCGTCATGCCCGCCGGACTGCCCGCCGGTGGCTACGTCACCCTGAGCAACGGCGGCGACGAAGCGGCCACGCTGACCGGTGCCAGCAGCCCGGAGTACGGCCACGTGATGCTGCACGAAAGCACCACCGAGGGCGGCATGGGCCGGATGAAGATGATCGGGAAGCTGGCGATCCCCGCCCACGGCCAAGTCGCCCTGGCGCCGGGCGGCTACCACCTGATGCTGATGCATGGCTCGGCGCAGGTGCATCCCGGCGTGCAGGTGCCGGTCACTCTGCAGTTCGCGGATGGCTCGAAAACCACCGTGCCGTTCCTGGCGCGCCCGGCCAACGCGGTCGATGCCGGTCCGGAATCTGCAACTGGCCACGACCACTGAGTCGTTGCGGGATCAGCCCGCCGAACGAGCCGCGCGCGCGGCCGCCGCGCGCCGGCGCTGCCCGCTCTCGCGCCGGATACGCCCGCTGCGTGACAGCCGCAGCCACTGCTGCAGGGCCAGCAGTCCACCGATCGACTCGATGATCGCCGCGGGCACCCACATGATCACGCCACCGATCAGCTGCCCGGTGAGGACGTTGAAGGTGAAGGCGCGGCCGCAGATCTCGAAGATCGGGTAGAGATCGGTCTTGGAGAACGTGACAATGGCACCGGCGACGATCTGCGGCGTCATCGTGATGCCCGGCGACAGCACCCGCATGCCCGGGATCATGCGTCCCGGCGGACGCGGCCGGTGGTCGAGCACCAGCCACCAGTAGATCAGCCCGCTGACCACCATCGACCAGTTCATGAAGCGATAGACGCGCCAGTCCAGCATCGCCAGCGTCTGCATGTGCGGGATCAGCCAGACCAGGATGAAGGCGACGAAGGTGAGCGTGGCGACGGTGGGATTGAGCAGTACTGCCGCCACCAGTCGCACCGGCCAGGTCCGCGCCAGCCAGCGGAGCCAGATTCGCGCACGCAATGGGACCCCGGCGCGCAGCACGCTGCCCGGATAGGCCGCGATGATGAGCAGCGGTGCCAGGTGATGCAGCAGCACCTGCTGGATGCGGTGCATGAAGAACTCGTGCTCCGCGTAGTAGTCGAAATAGGTGTGCAGCGAGGCGTACACCATCGCCATGCCGATCCAGAACGTCAGCTGCCGCGAGCGCGGCACCGCAAGGCGCCGCGTGCCGCGCACGTACAGCGTGCAGGCAAGCACGAAGGTGACCAGGAACACCCACGAGAACTCCCAGGGCACCAGCCATTTGAGCAGTATCGACATCACCCTTCCGGTCCCGGCCGGCATCCGGCAAGGCCAGCCAGCTTAGCGAGCCGGTCCCGGATGGCGGCGCGACAGATTGCCACCCCTCAGCCCCTGCGACGTCGGCTGCGGCGCGTGCGCCGCCACCCGTAGAGCAGCCCGAACAGCGTCACCAGCGCAGGCATCACCACGATGTTGATGAACTTCACCTTCAGGCCGAGCGCGTCGATCTCGGCGTTGAGCTGGTGCTGCACGTCGCGCAGCTCCTTGCTGATCGCCAGCTTGCGCTGCAGGAACTGTTCGATCTCGCGCTTCTGCTCGGCCGACGCCTGCCCCTCGCGCGAGCCGCGTGCGGGCTGCAGCTCGTCCAGCCGGCTGCGCGTCTCGGCCAGCTCGCGCTCCAGCTCCTGCTTCTTGAGCAGGAATTTCTGGTCGGCGGCGCTCTGCAGGGCCTGCACACGGGTGAACGGCCGCTGCGAGGTCGAGCGTCCGCGAATCGACAGCAGCGCCGACGATCCGCTGAGGTTGTCCACCAGGTTGGCGACGAAGTCGCCATTGCTGGCGAACGCGTTCAGCATCGGCTGGCCGAGGAAACTCTGCGTGTCCACCCACAGGCGGTCGCTGAGCAGGTCGGTGTCGGCGACCAGGATCACTTCCGCATTCGCCGCCGACTCAGCCAGATGCCCCGGCGAGGTGCGCTCGGGAAAGGCGCTGGCGAACGGCCCGCGCAGCCGCGCCGCCAGCACGTAGCGGGTGTTGTCCGGCGTGTAGCCACGCAGCAGCAGCGAGGGATCGCTATTGGCCTCGAGCACCCGCTGCACCGGCACCACGTGTGCTTCGGCACTGGTCTGCAGCAGGGGAATCAGCCGCGTGGTGGCGTCCTGCGCCAAGTCGAAATACCCAGCCGAGGACACATCCACCTGCTGCAGGCTGGCGGTCACCGCGTCATTGCGGTTGAGCTCCTGCGCACCGAGTCCCAGCATCGCCGGATGACTGAAGCTGGTGTCGCCCAGCTCGATCTTCAGCGCGCGCGAGCGGTCCAGCACCACCTTGTGGTCGTCGTAGACCACGCCCCAGGCCTTGAACAGCCGCGGCAGATCGGAGTTGTGGTCGTCGGTGACGCCGGTGGATGCGTCGACGAACGGCGCGTTGTCCAGCTCGGCATCGGGATCGACGAACACCACCAGGTGGCCGCCCCCCAGCACGTACTGGTCAAGCGCGTACTGCGCGTCGTCGGACAGGTGCTTCGGGTGCACCAGCAGCAGGACTTTCAGGCTTCCGTCCACGTGCTTGAGCGTGGCCGGATCGATCGTCTGCACCGAGAACAGCTGCTGCAGCTGGGCCAGCACCGTCCAGGCCGGCTCGCCGATGACCGGGTTGCCGGCGATCGGCAGCGAACTGATCAGCCCGATCTTCGGCTTGCTGGTCTCGTTGAGCTCGTACAGCAGCTTGGCGATGTCGTATTCGAGGAAGGTTTCGCGAGCCGGATCGAAAAACGGCACCGAAAGGGTCTTGCCGCCCGCGCTGCCGGGTGCGGCATCGGCCGGCAGCGTCGTACCGACCAGGCCGAAGAACACCCGCTCCCCGTTGCTGCCGCCGCTGAGCGGAGTGAGTCCGTTGCCCTCGGCACTGGCCTCGTCGTCCGAGTAGGGCACCGGGTCGACGATCTGCAGGCGCAGCTTGCCCGAGGAGCGAGCCACCATCTCCTGCAGCATCTCGCGCACCCGCTGCTCGTAGCTCCGCAGCTGCGGCAGGTCGCGCGCGGCGTGATCGGAGAAGTACAGCGTCAACCGCAGCGGCCGGTGCAGGGTGCCGACGATCTGTACCGTGCCGGGAGACAGCGTGTAGAGGCCGTCGGCGGTCAGATCCACCCGCGGCACATGCACCCAGCGGCTCAGGGCGAGCGTGAGCGCCACGAACAGCACGATCAGGGCCGCGAGCGCGAGGCGCAGGCGGCTGCGGCGGGAAGGCGACCGACGCGACATGCTCAGCGACTCCGGCGCAGGTCGAGCAGCAGCGCGCCGGCGAACAGCCAGGCCACGATGCTGAGCACGAAGTAGGCCAGATCGCGTACGTCCAGCACGCCACGGGCGATCGCCTCGAAATGACGCAGCAGGCTCAGGTGCGCCACCGCGTTCACCAGACGCCGCGGCAGCGCCTCCTGGAAGAAATCCACAACCTGGGCCTGACCGGCGAGCAGCAGCAGCACGCACACCAGCGCGCTCAGGATGAACGCCACCACCTGGCTCTGGGTCACCGTCGAGAGGCATGCCCCGATGGCGAGGAACGCGCCGGCCATCAGCCAGCTGCCGAGGTAGCCGGCGAGGATCACCCCGTTGTCAGGATGCCCGAGGTAGTTCACCGTAAGCCAGATCGGAAAGGTCAACGCCAGCGCCAGCCCGACGAACAGCCATGCAGCGAGGAACTTGCCGAGCATCGCCTGCCACAGCCGTACCGGCAGGGTCAGCAGCAGTTCCAGGCTGCCCGCCTTGGCCTCCTCCGCCCACAGTCGCATCGATACCGCCGGCACCAGGATCAGGTACAGCCACGGATGCATGGCGAAGAACGGCTGAAGATCGGCCTGCCGCCGCTCGTAGAAATCGCCGGCATAGAACGTCAGGATCCCGGCCAGCGCCAGGAAGATCACCAGGAACACGTACGCCACCGGGGTGACGAAATAGCTGCGCAGCTCGCGCCGCACGATGGCCTGGAGCGGGCTCATGACTGCACCTCCGGCGCCGTGGTGATCTGCCGGAACACCTCGTCCAGGCGACCGCGCTCGAGCTGGATCTCGGACACCTCCAGTCCCTGTGCCCGCAGCAGCTGTTCCACCGGCTCGAGAATCCGCTCGCCCGGCCGCGGAAACGCAGTAATGCGCCCGTCGAGCGGGTCGACCTCGATCGCCGCCACCTGCGGCAGCCGGCCGAGCATCTCCTGGGAGACGGCGCTACCTGGCGCACTGAACGACACCGCGCCGTGGTACCGCGAACGGGCCTCCAGTTCTGCCGGCGTGGCATCGGCCAGCAGGCGGCCGCGCGCGACGATCACCACCCGGTTGCACAGTGCGTGCACTTCCTCGAGCAGGTGGGTGGACACCAGGATCGTGCGCTCGCGCGCCATCGCGTCGATCAACTGGCGCACGGCATGCTTCTGGTTGGGGTCCAGGCCATCGGTGGGCTCGTCCAGCATCAGCACCGGCGGGTCGTGCAGGATCGCCTGGGCGAGCCCCACGCGCCGACGCAGACCCTTGGACAGGGTGTCGATGCACTGGTCGAGCACCTCTTCGAGCTGAAGTCGTCCCACCACGTCCTCGAAGCGGCGACGGCCGGCCGCGCCCTTCAGCCCGCGCATGCGGGCGATGAACACCAGGAACTCGCGCACCGTCAGTTCGCCGTAGCTGGGCGCACCTTCAGGCAGGTAGCCCAGCGCACGCTTGGCGGCGATCGGATCGGCCTGCACGTCATGTCCGCACACCCGCGCGGTGCCCGAGGTCGGCGTGAGGAACCCGGAGATCATCCGCATCGCGGTGGTTTTGCCGGCGCCGTTGGGGCCGAGCAGGCCGAGCACCTGCCCGGGCTCGGCACGGATGCTCAGGGCATCGACTGCGGTGAACCTGCCGTAGCGTCGGGTGAGCTGGTCGGTCTCGATCATCGAAGGGCCAGGAAAGCGGGCGGTTGCGCGCCCTGTCCCGGAATATCCGGCGGCAGGCGCGCGTGGCGAATCAATGTAGCGCAAGCGCCGCCGCGAACGAAAAGATCGACGGAGGCAACGCGGACAACAAAAAACCCCGTCCGCGAACGGACGGGGTTCGTTTGACCGGCAACGCGCGGATCAGTTCGACGCTGCGCTGGACGAGTCCGCCGGCGCGGTGGCGGTCGACGACGAGGCCGGGGCGGCGGCGGTGCCCGAGGAGGCCGGCGCGTCGAGGCTCGGCGGCTGCATGCCGGCTTCCTGCTCCGGGGTCTGCTCCGGCGCGTCGCTCAGCGGCAGGTAGACGTCGTAGCGCGCGTACTGGGTGATGTTGTTGTTGGTATCGATCTGTTCCGGGCGGGCCAGGATGTCGTAGAAGCGGTTCACCACGGTGTCGTACTTGTAACCGTGGGTCTGCGCATACGCTTCCAGCTCATCGCGGGTCTGCGGCACGCCAGCGTAGGTGCCATTCCACTCGCCCTTCAGTGCCGGGCCACCGGGCAGCATGGTGGCGCGGACATCCTGGTCGATGATCAGGCGGCCGTACTTGTCGTTGCTGCCCGGGGTATTGACGGCCACGTCGGCCGGCGCGGCGGCGGACGAAGACGAAGCCGGGGCGGCCGCACTGCCGGCGGCTGCCGGAGCGGCGTTCGGCAGCTGCGGCTGGGCCGCGGCAGTCAGGTCATGGCTCTGGCCGGCAACGGTGATCGTGGTCGTGTCGATCGGCAGTGCAATGTCGAAGGTGAAGGTCTGGTCACCGTAGTTGCTCACCACGAGGATGCGCGGACCGGTGACGTTGACGCCCAGCTTCTTGGCGGTGTCGGTCAGCAGCTTGACTGCGTCGTTGGTGGTCTCGTTCAGCGCATCCAGACCGCCCTTGCGCTCGATCTGGGTCGACACCATCAGCACCGGCGTCGGCTTGGTCTGCACGATGTAGGGAATGAGGTCGGAATAGTCGACGTTCTTCACCGAGGCCATCATGTTCTGCAGGCCGCTCAGGCTGTACTCGATGAACGCGTCGGGCGCACCGTGAATGTACAGGTTGGAGTAGCGGTCGATCAGGTTCCAGCCGTACTGCACGTCATAAGCCCAGTTCACGCGGGTCAGCTTGTGCGTGCGGCCCTCGCGCGACAGGTCGAGGGTGAAGTGCTTGTCGGCACCGCGCCAGTCGCTGTCCAGGTTCCAGACGATCTTGGCAGTGTTCACCGAGGCGTCGATCTTGGCGAAGCCAGGTTCGGCGCTGGCCACGGTCAGCTTGCCGTCGCCGGCCTTCTTCGGGTCGCCGGTCCAGTCGATCTCGGCGCCCGGGCCGTAGGCCTTGCCGGCGAACTGGTACTTGATGCTCGGATCGCTGCCGTTCAACTCGGAGTAGTCCGGGAAGCGGCGGAAGTTGTTCAGCACGTCATAGACCTGACGGATGTCCTTGCCGATGACCAGCGACCTCTCCACATGGCCGCTGCCGGGCATCGCAATGCCCACCACCACGGCCAGCACGGCCACGATGACCAGGGCCATAAGTAATTCAAGAACACGCATCATTCCAGGGTTCTCCGAGCGTCTCTACGCAGCACTTGAAAGCATCGCCGTCTCCGCCAAGAAGACTTCCCGGGGAAACCGGCCGTGGGGGGGAGGCATATGCCGAAGCGACGGATGTTACTTGCTCGCGCGGAGGAACGCCATCCGCACCCGCAGCACCCGCGCCATGGCCGAAAACGAGGCGCAGCGGGCCTCTGCGGCCCATGCCCGGACCGCCAACATGCGTTGCCGGATGGACGGCCGGACGCCCGAACCGCTCAGACGATCCCCAGCTCCAGTGCCTTGAGCACGGCCCGCGTGCGATCGCGCACACCCAGCTTGGAGAGGATGTTGGACACGTGGTTCTTGACCGTGCCCTCGGCCACCTTGAGCGAGTTGGCGATCTCCTTGTTAGAGTAGCCACCGGAGAGCAGGCGGAGGATCTCGGTCTCGCGCTCGGTCAGCGGGTCCGGCTGTTCCAGGCTGGTGAACTGGTTCTGGATCCGCCCCACTCCGGCCAGCAGGCGCTGGGTGACCATCGGCGCCACCAGCGAGCCACCGGCGGCGACGGTGCGGACCGCCTCGACCAGCTGCTCCAGCGAGACGTCCTTGAGCAGGTAGCCGCGCGCACCGGCTTTCAGACCCTGCAACACCAGCTGGTCGTCGTCGAAGGTGGTCAGGATGATGGTGGGCGGCAGCTCGTTGCGGGCCGACAGCGCCTGCAGCACTTCCAGCCCGCTCATGTTGGGCATGCGCAGGTCAAGCAGTACCACGTCCGGCTTGATCCGGGGAATCTCCAGCACCGCCTGGGCACCGTCGGCGCACTCGGCCACCACGCGGATGTCCTCGGCCAGGTCCAGCAGCGAGCGCACGCCCTGGCGCACCAGGTTCTGGTCGTCAACGAGACAGACGGAAATCATTGCGGATCCTCAACGCGTGGATGACGATGCCGGCCCGCTCCTGCGGACCGGCGCGGCGGACGCACCACGGCCCCTTGCCGTGGCCATTCTGGCATGGTGCTTTGAAGCAGGGGCGCGACCGCCTCACGGCAGGCTCAGGGCCGGTGGTTCGAAACGGCTGGGGGCATGGGCAATGGCACTGGCCTCGCCCAGCGGCAGGCGCACGGTCAGCGAAAAGCCCTGCATCGGCGCCGTATCCACCATCACGCTGCCGCCGAACTCGGCCAGGCGCTCGCGCATGCCGCTCATCCCGTTGCCGGGAGAGTAGTTGCTGGCTCCACGGCCATCGTCGCGGGCGTGCAGGCCGAGCATGCCGTCCTCGGCGTAGGCGAAATGCAGCCACAGGTTGCGTGCCCCGGCGTGACGCGCGGTGTTGGTGATGATTTCCTGCGCACAGCGCAACAGCACCTGCGCCCGGCGCGGATCCTCCACGCTGAACCGGGGTGGCGTCTGTACGTGCACGGCCAGTCCCGGCACGCCCTCGATCAGGCTGCGCAGGGCCTGGGTCAGGTCGACCGCATCGTCCTGGCGCAACTCGCTGACCGCCTCGCGCACGTCCGAGAGCAGATGCTTGGCGGTGGCCTGGGCCTTGCGCACGTGCTCGCCGGCCTTGGCGTCGGCCAGATGACTGGCGACCTCGAGGTTGAGGCTCAGGGCGGTGAGATGGTGGCCGATCAGGTCGTGCAGCTCGCGGGCGATGCGCATGCGCTCGGCGATGCGAGTGGACTCGGCCAGCAGCGCCCGGGTCGCGCGCAGTTCGGAATTGAGCCGGCGCTGCACCTCGCGCTCCTCGGCCTGCTGGGTCGCTACGGTCGAGGTGATGAACACCAGCGCGGACAGGCCCAGGTACATGCAGACCTGCATGATCGCCATGCCGACTGTCCAGCCCTGGTAGCTGGCGATCACCGGGATCAGCAGCAGATTCTGCCCCAGCATCCAGACCAGGCCGGCGACCACCGGCAGGTGCCACGGCAGAACCACGGCGATCACCAGCATCAGCATCGCCGACAGTCCGCTCTGGCTGAACCAGCCCACCGCCACCGCCGCCAGCGTGATCAGGGTGACCAGCAGCAGCTTGGTCGCGGACAGCCGGGTGCGCCCCGGCTCGAGCTGGCTGGGCCGGGTGAGCAGGACGTAGGCGACCCCGTAGACCAGGTAGGAAACGACCCATCCCGACAGCTTCGGGTTGCTCCACCACCACACGTTGGCCTGTCCCAGCCCCCAGTTGCCCGGCCACAGCGGCAGGCTGACACACAGGTACGTGAACAGCCCCGTGAAACGGAGCACGCGGATATGGTTGAACTGGAACCAGGGCATGCCCCGCATCATAGGCCGCGCCCGGCCCGCTGCAATGCGCGGGAAGTCATGCCGCCGCCGCATTTACAACCGCTTTACATTGATGCGCCGGGCGTGTGGGGGACGGCGCCCCGTGCCATAATGCGCCGCCCTGCCCGCCGACCGGCGCGGCAATCGATTCGACACCCAAGCGGAGCAACGAATGGCCCTTGCCATCCGCGACGTGCGCGAGCACGACCTGGATGCCGTGCTGGCATTGAACAACACCGCCGGCCGCTCCATCCTCGCCATCGACGCGGCGCAACTGCGCTACTTCTACGACCACGCGGATTATTTCCGCGTCGCCGAGATCGACGGCCAGATCGCCGGCTTCCTGATCGCCATGCGCGAAGGCGGCGCCTACGGCAGCCCGAACTATCGCTGGTTCTCCGGGCGCTACCCGCAGTTCGTCTACATCGACCGCATCGTCATCGCCAACGCCTTTCGCCGCCACGGCCTGGGACGCATCTTCTATTGCGACGTCATCAGCTATGCCGAAGTGCGGGTGCCGCTGCTGGCCTGCGAGGTGTTCCTGGAGCCGCGCGACGACGTGGTGGTGCTGTTCCATGGCACCTATGGCTTCCAGGAGGTCGGCCAGCAGCGCATGGGCGAGGACGGCCCGCAGGTCAGCCTGCTGGCCCGCGAGCTGCCCAGCTTCGGCTACGTGCGCGACACCTACCTGGAGCACGGCGGGCTGCCGGACGTTCCATGGCTGGCCGAACGCCTGGCCCGCCCCTCTCAATCACCTGCATGAACGCCAAGATGGAAACCTCCGACGCCTGCGACCTGCGCTTTGGCCAGGTCGGCATCGCCTGCGTGCGCGTGCGCCGACCCGACGCCGCGGCGCTGTGCGACGAACTGGAGCGCCGCGTGCGCTCCGCGCCGCAACTGTTCTCCCGCGCTGCCGTCGTGCTCGACCTCAGTCACCTGCTGGACCTTCCCGACGACGGCACGGTCGATGCCCTGCTCGAAGCCGTGCGCAGTGCAGGCATGCTGCCGGTCGGCCTGGCCTACGGCACCAGCGAGACCGAGGCACTGGCGACCCGAATGGGTTTGCCGCTGATCGCCAAGTTCCGCGCCGCCTACGAGCCGGAACACGGCAACGTGGCGCCGCCGGCCGCGGCCGAACCGGCCCGCCCGGCGCCGGCGGCCAGTGCACCCGCCCAGATCGCACCACCGGCGTCCCCTGCGCTGGGCGCGCAGCACCACGAAGGCGCCGTGCGTTCGGGCCAGCAGGTCTATGCGCGCGACCGCGACCTGATCGTCACCGGCGCCATCGCCAACGGCGCCGAGGTGATCGCCGATGGCCATATCCACGTCTACGGCAGCCTGCGCGGCCGCGCCATGGCCGGCGCCCAGGGCGACGAGAAGGTGCGCATCTACGTGTCGGACTTCCGCGCCGAACTGGTGGCGATCGCCGGGCACTACCGGGTGTTTGAACAGATCCCCAAGGAACTGGAAGGCCACCCTGTGCAATGCTGGCTCGATGGTGAAAAATTGATGATCGCGCGCCTCTGAGCGCGCGATCCATTACTACAAGAACGATTTCCCGGGAGATGAACCCTTGACTGCACAGATCATCGTTGTCACGTCCGGCAAAGGCGGCGTGGGCAAGACCACCACCAGCGCCTCGCTGGCCACCGGCCTGGCCATGGCCGGCAAGAAAGTCGCGGTGATCGATTTCGACGTCGGCCTGCGCAACCTCGACCTGATCATGGGCTGCGAGCGCCGCGTGGTGTACGACTTCGTCAACGTGGTGCACGGCGAGGCGACGCTGAAGCAGGCGCTGATCAAGGACAAGCGCCACGACAACCTGTTCGTGCTGGCCGCCAGCCAGACCCGCGACAAGGACGCGCTCACCCAGGAAGGCGTGGAGAAGGTGCTCGACGGCCTGTCCGAGGACGGCTTCGACTACGTGGTGTGCGACTCCCCTGCCGGCATCGAGAAGGGCGCGCACCTGGCGATGTACTTCGCCGACCAGGCGGTGGTGGTGGTCAACCCCGAGGTCTCCTCGGTGCGCGACTCGGACCGCATCCTCGGCCTGCTGGCGAGCAAGACCCGGCGCGCCGAGCGCGGCGACGGCGCGATCACCCAGCACCTGCTGCTGACCCGCTACAACCCGACCCGTGTGGCCGCGCAGGAAATGCTCAGCGTGAAGGACGTCGAAGAGATCCTCGGCATCAGCGTGATCGGCGTGATCCCCGAGTCGGAGAACGTGCTGGCCGCGTCCAACGCCGGCGTGCCGGTGATCCTCGACGACAACTCGATCGCCGGCCAGGCCTACGGCGATACCGTGGCGCGCATCCTTGGCGAGGAACGCCCGCTGCGCTTCACCGAAGTAACCAAGAAGGGCTTCTTCCAGCGCGTGTTCGGGAGCTGATCGGCATGGGTATCCTCGATTTCCTCAAGCGCAAACCGGAAGCCAGCGCCAGCGTCGCCAAGGAGCGCCTGCGCATCATCGTCGCCCAGGAACGCTCCACCCGGGGCGCGCCGGATTACCTGCCGATGATGCGCAACGAGCTGCTCGAGGTGATCAAGAAGTACGTGCAGGTCGATATCGAGGCGATCTCGATCAATCTCGAGCACGACAGCGGACACGAAGTGCTCGAGCTGTCCGTGGCCCTGCCCGACGGCAAGCCCGGCCCCGCGGCCTGATCCGACCCATCGCCCGGTCCTGCCGGGCGCGTTACTCCCCATGCATTCCGAACATCCCGCTCCCGACCCCGGCAGCGTGCTGCGCCTGGCCGACATCGGTGAGGACGCTCCGCGTTCGCTGCTTGCGCGTTTCGGCCTCATGCTCGCGCCGGTCCCCGACGGCGAGCCGATTCCCGGCAGCTTCTGGGGCGACGAGGAGGCCGGCATCATCGGCACCACCGTCTACGCCCGCGGCGACACGCCGGTGCACTCGCTGCTGCACGAGGCCGGCCACCTGATCGTGCTGCCTGCCGAGCGACGCGCCCAGGTGCATACCGACGCCACCGATTCGGTCGACGAAGAGGACGCCACCTGCTACCTGCAGATCGTGCTCGCCGACGCCCTGCCCGGCGTCGGGCGCGACCGGCTGATGGCCGACATGGATGCCTGGGGCTACACCTTCCGCCTCGGCTCGTCGCGCGCGTGGTTCGAGCGCGACGCCGAGAACGCGCGCCGCTTCCTGCTCGATCGCGGCCTGCCGGTCGACCTGCGCGGCTGAGCCCGGCGCCGCTTCAAAGCTCGAAGCGATACGAGAGCTTGACCAGCAACTGCTCGCTGTCGCGCAGGTCGAAGCTCTGGCGGAATTGCGAACCGGCCTCTTCGTAGCGCGGGTCGAGCAGGTAGCCGCCGCGCGCGTAGACCACATAGAGATCGGACAGCGGCGCCAGTTCGTAGCGGTAGCGCACCTGGAAGCCGAGGTTGCGCACGCTGAAATCGTTGACCGGATCGTTCGTGCGCACGGCACGGGTGTCCGGCATCACGCGGTAGGCGCCGCGCAGGTGCGCATCCAGACCGAGCGCCTGCAGCTTCACCCGCAGCTCCTGGTGACCGCTGATGTTCCAGTTCACCCCCGCGTCGAGCAGGATCGAGTGGCTGTCGAAGCTGCCGATCAGGTTGTCGTGCTGCCACACCAGCCACCCGGGCTGGAACTTGCAGTCCGGCCCACCGAAGAAGCTCAATTCGTCGCTGAAGAAATAGGTCGGCTCAAACATCACCTCGTAGCCGATCCGGCGCATGCCGGCGAAATCGCTGCCGGCGGCAGTCAGTTCGCTCTTCCAGGCCCAGTCGCCCTTGCGCGGGCTGGTGCGCTGCCAGTCCAGCACGTGGATCGCCGGCGTGCGCAGCACGCCGTGGCCACGGGTGAGCAGGTCGTCGTAGGCCGGGGTATTGAGGTTGAGCTGGATGTCTTCCTCGCCGCCGTCGCGCAGCTGGCTCTGGCGGATGATCCGCAGCTGCCGCTCCAGCTTGACGCCGCGGTCGTCGTCGATGCCGATGATGCGGAAGCGCCAGCGATGCGAGGCATACCTGGAGTCAGCCGGCAAGTTACTGTAGCGACGCTGCACCTCCCAGTGCAGGTAGTTCAGGCTGTTGCGCGGCAGGTAGCCGAAGTCGTTGATGTCGAGCCGGTCATCGAAATGCATCGCCAGCCATTGTTGTGTCCACCGCTCGTTCATCTCGTACTCGACGACGCTGGTGGCCCCCATCCCGGTGACCAGATGGCCCTGCTCGTCGATGTGGCTGCCGACCACGTTGCTGGTGACGGTGAGCTTGTCGTTCGGTTGCCAGCGGTGGTCGATGCCGAGCACGTTGGCCTGGCGATCGAGGAACGGCCGGTCCACGCGGGTGGCCAGCAGCCCGAGCGATTGCGTGCCAAAGTCATGCTCCACCCGCAGCGCGCCGAAACTGCGCCCGGCATCGCCGTTCTCCTGCGCCGCCAGCACGCCGTACTCCGTGGCGCCGACGCTGCCGTTGAGCTTGACTGCTCCCGCCACGTCGGCCGCGCCGTGGCCATCGTCCGACGGACCGCCGACGCGACGGGTATAGATCAGCTGGCTGTTGTCGATCAGCAGGCTGAAATCGAAGATGCCCTGGTTCTCGGTGAAGAACGGCCGCTTGTCGGTGAAGAAGGTTTCCTCGGCACCGAAGTTCACCACCAGGTCGTCGCTCTCGACCTGGCCGAAATCCGGATTGATGGTGGCGGTGAGCTGGGTCTGCCCGTTCGGCTTCCAGAAGATGTCCGCACCCGCATTGCCGTGGTTGCGCCCGGCCACCTGGTCGCGCACGCCCACGACATACGGCGTGATCGCCAGCAATGGCTGGTTGTAGGCCGGCAGCGTCACCGGGGTGAAATCGGACAGGAAGCGGGCCCGGGTGAAGCTGGCCACCGGCCAGGCATCGCGTTCGCCGGTGGCGCCGATCACCCGGTCCAGGTACATGTGCACGGTACGCTCGCCGCCATCGGCCGCCTTCATCGGCGCGATGTACCAGGGAATGAGCATCTCCACGCTCCAGCCCTGCGCGTCCTCGCTCACCGCGTGCTTCCAGTTGCCGTCCCAGTCGTTGTTGAACGTGGTCTCGCCGGTGATCACTCCATCGTCGATGTCGTTGCTCAGGGTGACGGTGAAGTCGTAGCCGGTACGGCCATCCCCGTTGAAATCGATCATCAGGTTGACCCGGTCCACCTGGGCGTTCTCGTCGCGGCGGATCCGCTGCCGGGTGCGCGGCACGCCGGGCGGCTGGGTGCAACGGAAGGCGATCGCCAGGCCCTTCGGCGTGGACAGCACCCAGGCTTCCGTCGGCAGGCTGCCCGGCTCGCCGTTGAGCGGCTGCACCTTGCGGAAATCGGTGATGTGCCTGGCACCGCGCCACTCGTCCGGATCGATGTGGCCATCCACCTTGACCGGCAGCGGAGCGGCTGCCGCATTCGCCGCAAGCAGCAGGGGCACGATGACCGGCAGGCGACTTCGGTCGCATGACATGGAGGGTTGTCGGGGCATGGCGTGGGCGCAACGTGGGGAGCACGCAGCCTAAGCGGCCCGTTCGCCACGGCCGAATGGCAGAAGTCATGCCAACCGCGGGGATGCCACATGCGTCGCAACCCGCACGGGAATCGGCGAGGAGGGCGGGCCCACAGCGGCGGGCCCACCCGGGAGCAACCTACCGACGCCCCCTCAGCCACCCGTCGGCGGCGGCGACGCCATGCCGGGGCTCGCCTTGCCCTGGGCCGGCGGCATCTGGCCCACGTGCACCGCCACCACCGCGCCCTTGGCGTCGCAGGCAACCTCGGCACCAAGCTCGCCGCGGGCGTAGGTCATGGGAAGCAGCACCACGGTCACACCGTTGACCTTCTGGCTCTGCGCGGCACCGAAGCCGGCACGCTTGCCGAACTTGTCGGCCAGGGACGACCAGCCCTTCCGCAGGGCGTCGTCGGTGAGCTGCTTGTGCAGCTTGGGATCGAAAGCACGAGTGGCGGTGGCGACGTCGCCGTGATCGAGCGCTCCGATCATCGACTTGGCGGTGTGCGTGCACTGGGCTGCCGCGGCCGGATCGGCCGGTTGCACCCGCGGTGCCGGCGGTGCGGCAGGCGGCTTGGCGCTCTGCGCCGATACGGCGCCGACACCCAGCGCGACGGGAAGTGAAACGAGAATCGAACGGATCGGGGAGGACATGCAAAGTCTCCTGCGTGGAGGCGGAACACGGGACGCCGAGGCGCCGTGCCGTTCCGCGGGGAGTGGCTCCGCCCTCGGCGGGGCGGCGGCTGAACCCGCCAGAGACGGGAGCTTTTCAGCCTCGCAAGCGGTGCCATGCATGTCAAAGATCGGCGCCGCCGCCATTCATCTTCAGCAACTACCCGGCGTCAGCGCGGCTCGGCGATCTGCGCCTGCAGCTCCACGTCGCGCAGCGGTGGCGAAGGCGGCTCCTCGCGCAGGGTCACGTGGTACCAGTGCCAGGCCAGCCAGCCGATCGCCGTGAGCACGCAGCTGCCCAGGGCCAGCGGCAGCAGGCTGGTCGACAGCAGCGGCGACAACACACCGGCCACACCGGCATTGAGCAGCAGGCTGACGAAGGCCTGCACCGAGGAGGCGCCGCCGCGACGATGCGGAAAGCGATCCAGCAGCAGCAGCGTCAGGGTGGGGAACGCGAGCTGCACGCCGATGCCGTGCAGCACCAGCGGCAGCATCGACCAGGGCAGCACGCCGCGCGGCGCCAGCAGCCCACCCGCCAGATGCAGCACGCACGCTGCCCCCATCGAGGCGTAGCCCAGATTCACCGTGAACGCCACGCTGTGCCGCTCGGCCAGGCGTCCGGACAGCCAGGCACCGAACACCAGCCCCACCACCACCGGCAGGAACAGCCAGGGAAACCCCTGCGCCGACAGGTGCAGCAACTCGCGCACGATGCGCGGTGCCGAGGCGATGAACAGGAACAGCCCGCAGAAGTTGATCGTGCTGGAGATCAGCAACGGCAGGAACGGCCGGTCGCGCCCGAACGAGAGGTAGGTCGCCACCAGCTCGCGCGGCACGAACGCGGTCCGGCTCGCCACAGGATGGGTTTCCCTGAGCAGGGCGATCAACGCCACCGCCATGAACACGGTGAACGCGGTGAGCAGCCAGAAGATGCCGTGCCAGCCGTCCAGCCACAGCAGCTGCGCGCCGACCATCGGCGCGATCACCGGCGCGATGCCGAAGATCATCATTACCCGCGACATCAGTCTCTGCGCGGCGGCGCCCTGCAGGCAGTCGCGCACCACCGCGCGCCCCACCACCAGGCCGGCGCCGGCACAGGCGCCCTGCAGGGCGCGACAGCCGAGCAGCATGGCGAACGAGGTCGACAGCGCCGCGCCGGCGGAGGCCAGCGCGTAAAGCAGCATGCCGCCGACGATCACCGGCTTGCGCCCGATCGCATCGGAGATCGCGCCGTGAAACAGGCTCATGGAACCGTACGTCACCAGGTACACGCTGATCAGCTGCTGCAGCGCGGTGTCGTCCACGGCGAAGTGGCCACCGATCAGCGGGAAGGCCGGGAACACCGCGTCGATCGAGAATGGGCCGATCATCGACAACCCCGCCAGCAGCCACGGCAGGCTGCGCGGAACGGTGGGGGCGGCATCGGTCATGGGGCGACAGGCGGGTATCGTCAGGGGCGGCCAGCATATCGCCTGCAGGGCCGCGCTTGACCGGTCCGACCGGCTGTTTGCTAACATCGTGGGACGCAAGGGAGATGGCATGCCTCCCCGAACCGCCGCAAGGCTGATGATGCCTGGTCGAACCCCTCGCGGGGTGGCCGGGCATTTTTTCGGGCGATCCCCGACGATGCCCGCCGCACCCGCTCCACCCTTACTGGAATCCGGATGCGCATGGATCTGATCTCATTGCTGGCCGTCGGCCTCGGTGCCTTCCTCGGTGCCTTGCTGCGCTGGGCCCTGGGCCTGATGCTCAACCCGCTGTTCCCAACCCTGCCGCTGGGCACGCTGAGCGCGAACCTGCTCGGCGGCCTGCTGATGGGCATCGCGATGGGCGTGTTCGCGCAATATGGCGCGCTCTCTCCGGCGACCCGGCTGTTCATCGGCACCGGATTCCTGGGTGGCCTCACCACGTTCTCCACCTTCTCGAGCGAGACCATCACCCTGCTGCTGCGCCAGCAGTACGCCTGGACGGTGGCGATCATCAGCGCCCACCTGTTCGGCACGCTGGCCATGACCGTGGCGGGCCTCAGCCTCGTGCGCGTGCTGACGCGCTGACCGGAACCTGATTGGAGAACCCGACGATGAACGGCTACTCACTGCGCTTCTACATGCACGAAAACCAGAAGCACCACGGCAAGCTGCTTTACGAATGGCTGCTGGAAGCGGCCCGCAAGCAGGGGGTGCATGGTGGCTCGGCGTTCAAGGCGATCGCCGGCTACGGCCGGCACGGCCGCATTCACGAGGCGACCTTCTTCGAGTCGGCGGGTGAGCAGACCGTGCTGGTCGAGTTCCTGGTCAGCGCGGCCGAGGCCGACACGCTGACTGCCCTGGTGCGCGAGGACAAGGCGCCACTGTTCTGGGCGCGCTTCCCGGTGGAATTCGGCGTCGCCGGCACCGACTGACCGGCACGCCGTCGTCACGACGCGCCGCGGTAGCATCCCCTCGACGCGGGCGCCCGCCCCGGGGGCCGCTCCGATCGCGAAGGAGGCGCCATGAGTTCCTACTCGCTGCGACAGAGGGCCGAGCAGTTGCTGGCCCTGGCCGGCATCCGCATCGACGGTGACCGGCCCTGCGACCTGCGGGTACACGACGACAGGCTGTACGCCCGGGTGTTCTCGCACGGTTCGCTGGGCCTGGGCGAGGCCTACATGGACGGTTGGTGGGACGTGGCCGACCTGCCCGGCTTCTTCACCCGCATCCTGGGCGCGCAGCTGGACCAGGAGCTGAAGACCCTCGACACCCTGCTCGCCCACCTCAAGGCCCGCTTCCTCAACCTGCAGCGCGGCGAGCACGCCTACGAGGTAGCCGAGACCCACTACAACCTCGGCAACGACCTGTTCCGCGCCATGCTCGGCAGGCGGCTGGTCTACTCCTGCGGCTACTGGGCGCAGGTGGACAACCTGGACGACGCGCAGGCGGCCAAGCTCGACCTGGTCTGCCGCAAACTGCAGCTCCAGCCAGGCCAGCGCGTGCTGGACATCGGCTGCGGCTGGGGCGAGGCGCTGAAGTTCGCCGCCGAGCGCTATGGGGTGGAGGGCGTCGGCGTGACCGTCTCCAGCGAGCAGGCCGACTACGCTCGGGGGCTGTGCGCAGGCCTGCCGATCGAGATCCGCCTGCAGGACTACCGCGAGATCGAGGACCGCTTCGATGCGATCTGGTCCATCGGCATGTTCGAGCATGTCGGTGGACGCAACTACCGCACCTACTTCGAGACCGTGCGTCGGTGCCTGCGCCCGGACGGCCTGTCGCTGCTGCATTGCATCGGCAGCAACGGCGCGCCGGCGCAGACCGATCCGTGGATCGAAAAGTACATCTTCCCGAACTCGATGATCCCGGCGGCCAGCCAGGTCACCGCCGCGCTGGAAGGGCTGTTCGTGGTGGAGGACTGGCACAACTTCGGCACCGACTACGACCGCACCCTGACCGCCTGGCGGGAGAACTTCGATCGCGCCTGGTCGGACCTGGCGGCGCACTACGACGAACGCTTCCGCCGCATGTGGCACTTCTACCTGGCCTGCTCTGCCGCGGTGTTCCGCAGTCGCCGGGACCAGCTGTGGCAGCTGGTGCTCAGCCCCGACGGCGTCCCCGGCGGCTACCGGTCGCCGCGCTGAGGCGCCTTTGGTCGATCTTGCGGGCCGTGGTCCGGCGAGGGATAGTCCCCCGCACGCTCTGGGGGAGATATCCAATGAACAAGCTTGCCGCCCTGCTGGCAGTCTTGCTGCTGCCGTTCGCCGCCGCCGCGCAGAGCGCGCCGCCGGCCAGCTACTACAGCCACGTCGGCCACGACGACGTGCTCTCCGGCGGGGTCAAGATGGTCCCGATCACCACCCCGCTCGGAAAATTCCGGGTCTGGACCAAGCGAGTGGGCAACAACCCGAAGCTGGCCGTGCTGTTGCTGCACGGCGGCCCGGGCATGACCCACGAGTACTTCGAGGCCTTCGACAGCTACCTGCCGGCGGCGGGCATCGAATACATCTACTACGACCAGCTCGGCTCGGCCTACTCGGACCAGCCCAAGGGGCCGGGCACGGACGCACTGTGGACCACCGACCGCTTCGTCGAGGAGGTCGAGCAGGTGCGCCGGGCGCTGCACCTGGACAGGAACAACTTCTGCCTGCTCGGCCACTCCTGGGGCGGCATCCTCGCCATGGAGTACGCGCTCAAGTACCAGCAGCACCTCAAGTGCCTGGTGATCTCCAACATGGTCGACTCGATCCCCGAGTACAACGACTACGCCAAGCACGTGCTCGAACCGGCGATGGACCCGAAGGAGCTGGCCGAAGTGAAGGCGATGGAGGCCGGGCATCGCACCGACGATCCGCGCTACATGCAGATCCTGATGCGCATGCACTACGAGAAGCACGTGCTGCGCATGCCGGCCGACCAGTGGCCGGAGCCGGTGCTGCGTTCGATGAGCCACGTCAACGAACACATCTACACGCTGATGCAGGGCCCCAGCGAGCTGGGTGCCAGCGGAGTGCTCGAACACTGGGACCGCAGCAGGGACCTGCACACGATCACCGTGCCGACCCTGGTCATCGCCGGTACCTACGACACCATGAATCCGGCGTACATGGCCGACATGGCGAAGAAGCTGCCGCACGGCCAGCTGCTGCTGTGCAGGAAGGGCAGCCACATGGACATGTACGACGACCAGAAGACCTACTTCACGGGACTGGTGAAGTTCCTCAAGGGCGTGGAAAACCGCTGACCGTACGGCGACGCGCCGCTCCGCCGGAGGGCTTTGCCAGCGGCCACCGGGCACTGGCATAGTCACGTCGCCGATCCGGTCCGTCGACCGCACATCGGGAAGGGGGACGGGCATGGAGCATTACCACTTCGGGCGCCTGCGCGCCCTGGCCCACATGGGCGCCGATCGCAGCGGAGCGTTCCGGTACGGCGCCCTGGCCGTTGCCTGGCTGGCGCTGTGGCGCCTGTCCGCCGTGATGCAGTACGACCCGCATGCCAGCCTGTGGTTTCCACCGGCCGGGCTCACCCTCGCGGCCATGCTGGTGATGGGCTGGCGGGCGATTCCGGTGCTGGTGCCCTGCGCGATCGTCGCCACGTTCTGGATCGACCGGATCTACGGTACCGGCCTGCCCGCGCGCGCGCTGCTGGTCTCGGGAATCGTCTTTGCGCTGGCGCATTGCCTGTCCTACGGACTGGGCGCGCTGGTGATGCGGCGGGCCATCCGGCGCAGCACCAGTCCGTCCACGCCGGTGGTGGTGACGGCCTTCCTGCTGGTCAGCGCGCTGGCGTCGCTCAGCGCGACCGTGCTCGGCATCCGCGGGCTGGAAGCGACCGGCCTGATCGCCGCATCCGCCCCGCCACTGTGGCTACCCTGGTGGATCGGAGACCTGGCCGGGGCGCTGGTGCTCACGCCGTTGTTCGTCGGCCTGCTCAGCTGGCGCTATCCGCAGATCGAGCCGTGGCTGGGCGGTCTGTCCTTCCTGCCGCAGAGCCGCGGCAGCGGCACGTACGCCGGCAAGCTGGCGCTGGAGATGCTGGTGGTGATCGTCGTGCTGGCCGCCAATGCCTACCTGGGCACCCCCGAAGCCGCCTTCGCGATGTTCTTCCTGATCCTGCCGCAGATGTGGGTGGTCTACACCGAGAGCCCGTTCCGCGGCGCCCTGAGCATCGCCCTGGTGAGTACCGCGATCGCCGTGCTGGTGGCGCTGTTCGGCATCACTCGCGACGCACTGGTCTACCAGTTCGCGATCTGCGTGATCGCGGCCAGCGCCTACTTTGGCTTCGCCGTACCCGCACTGGTGGCGCAGAACCGCCACCTGAGCGAACTGGCTGCCACCGACGGCCTCACCGGCGCGGCCACCAAGACGCACTTCTTCGAGTGCAGCGAGCGCGAGCTGGCCGACGCGCACAGCCAGGGTCTGCCGGTCTCGCTGCTGGTGATGGATATCGACCGGTTCAAGGCCATCAATGACGGCTACGGCCACGCCGCCGGCGACCAGATCCTGCTGAACCTGGTCCGCACATTGCGCCACCAGTTGCGCCAGTCCGACCTGATCGGCCGCTTTGGTGGCGACGAGTTCATGGTGCTGCTGCCCGGGCTGGCACTGGATCGCGCCGAAGCCACCGCCGAGCGGCTGCGGCGAGCGCTGACCGAACTGCGCATGCCGGGACCGGGGCTCGGCTTCTCGGTCAGCTTCGGCGTGGCCGCGATCGGCGACGGCGAGAGCATCATGGAGGCGTTCCGCCGCGCCGACGAGCGCCTGCTCGCGGCCAAGCGGAGTCCGCACCCTGCCGACGAGACCGTTACCTGACGCCCGGGCCGCTTGCGCAGTGTCGCCGACGACCGTACGGTCGCGGCATGATCAAGCCCCTCTCCCCGACCGATGCCGCCGCCCGGCTCGACGAATGGTGGTCGCCGCGGGTGCTGGCCGAGGTGGACGATGCCTACGTGAAGGTCGCCAGGGTGCAGGGCACCCTGGCCTGGCACAGCCATGCCGACGAGGACGAACTGTTCTATGTGCTCAAGGGCGCGCTGCGGATCGAGCTGGAGGACGGCGTGGTCGAACTCGGCGAAGGCCAGATGTGCGTGGTGCCCAAAGGCGTGCGGCACAACCCGGTGGCCGAGCAGGAGTGCCACCTGCTGCTGATCGAACGCAAATCCACCCGTCACACCGGCGACGAGGTCACCGCGCTCACCCGCTCGATCGGCGAGCAGCGGCGACCACTTTGAATACCCTCACCCGGTTCCGGCGCCTTGGCGCGCGCGTGCTGGTCGCGGTCGCCCTGCTGTTTCCGGCTGGCGCCATCGCCCACCCGGCGCTGTGGGTGGTGCGGGGCGCCGACACCACGATCTACCTGTTCGGCACGGTTCACCTGCTTCCCGGCAACACGCCGTGGCGCTACCCGGCCCTGGATCAGGCGCTCGCCAGCAGCGACGCCCTGGTGGTGGAGATCACCGACGACAGTCCAGCCAACATCACCGCCCTGGTGCTGCGACTGGGCATGGATCCCGCGCATCCGCTGTCCTCGCTGCTGTCGGCCGGCGACTATCACCGGCTGGAGCGCGCCGCGCGGCTGGCCGGCCTGCCCGGCATGGGAGCGCTCGACGCGATGCGTCCCTGGCTGGCCGCGCTGACCATCGCCATGGCCCCGCTGGCCAAGGCCGGACTGGATCCGCAGCAAGGCGTCGACCACCTGCTGCGCGACGAGATGACCAGGGCCGGCAAGCCGGTGCGTGCGCTGGAGACCGCCGAGGAGCAAATCCGCTTCCTCGCCGACATGCCCAGCGCGCTGCAACTGGACATGCTGCGCCAGACCCTGCACGAGACCGACGCGTCGAAGCTCGAGTTCAAAGAGCTGGTCGAGGCCTGGGACAAGGGCGACGTCGAGGCCATCGCGCGACTCGAGAACAGCCTGATGAAGCGCGAGACCCCGGCGCTTTACCAACGCCTGCTGGTGACGCGCAACGCGACCTGGGCAGGGAAGATCAGGGCGATGCTCGACACCCCCGGCACGGTGTTCATCGCCGTCGGGGCCGCGCATCTGGCGGGCCCGGACAGCGTGCAGGCGCAACTCCACAAGCTGGGCGTGGACGCCACGCGCGTCGACACGCCCTGAGCACCCGCTGGCGCTTCAGGCCGCGGCCACCTGCCCGCACACCGACGGCAATCCGGCGGCATCGGCAGCCTGCACCAGCCAGCCGGCGATGCGCTCGCCCCACGCGCGCTGGCCGGCCTCGTCGGCAATCAGGTCCTGGCGCACTTCCAGCTCCACGTGTGGCAGACCGCGCTGCTCGCCATACACGGGGATCGCGTAGTCGGTGGCGTCGCTCACCGCATACGGCTGGTTGTCGCCCACGCACCAGCCGTCGGCCCGCATGACCTCCAGCAGCGGCCGGGCCAGCCGCGCGTCGCGCTGGTACAGCACCCCCAGCTCCCACGCGCGGGCCTGGTCCATGAAAACCGGCGTGAAACTGTGCACGGTGACCAGGATCGTGGAACGGCCTTCGGCGGCGCGCCGGTCCAGCTCCTCCACCGTGCGCCGGTGGTAGGGCATGAAGATTTCCTCGCGTCGCGCGGCGATCGCCGCGCCGGAAAGACCACGGTTGCCGGGCACCTCGGTGCGCTCGCTCGTCGTGACGATCGAACCGGGGGCATCCAGCGGGCGGTTGCAGTCGATCACCAGCCGCGAATAGGTCTGGCAGATCAGCCAGGCATCCAGTGCCTCGGCCATCGCCCGCGCCAGGCCGGCCGCGCCGATGTCCCAGGCGATGTGGCGATCCCACTCCGGCGCCGGCACGCCGAGGTCGCCCAGCGCGGCGGGTACCGCGCGGCCGGCGTGGTCGCAGGTGAGCAAGAACGGCGAGCGCCCTGCGAGCCGGTGGACGGAGAAGGGGGCGGGATCTCGGGGGCCGAGCAGGCTGAGCGATGGCATGGATGGGGAGTGACCGGAAACGTGCGCGTCACGATACGTCCGCCCCCGGGCCGCGGCCAGCCCCCGGCGCAGATTCTGCGACGGCAGCACGGCAGACTGCACTGCGCAAGCTGTCCGCCCCCAGTCCGTTCTGGCACCATCGGCCGGCTATTCGCGCTCCCGGCGCGCCAACCGATTGATCGAAGAAAATGAACCTGCAAGCCAATTTCGAACAGATCCCGCTCAAGGAATACGCCGAGCGCGCGTACCTGGACTACTCCATGTACGTGGTGCTGGACCGCGCCCTGCCCTTCGTCGGCGACGGCCTCAAGCCCGTGCAGCGGCGCATCATCTACGCGATGAGCGAGCTGGGCCTGGCGGCCACCGCCAAGCCGAAGAAATCGGCGCGCACCATTGGCGACGTGATCGGCAAGTTCCATCCGCACGGCGACAGCTCGTGCTACGAGGCGATGGTGCTGATGGCGCAGCCGTTCTCGTACCGCTACCCGCTGGTCGACGGCCAGGGCAACTTCGGCTCGCCGGACGACCCCAAGAGCTTCGCGGCGATGCGCTACACCGAGAGCAAGCTCAGCCCGATCGCCGAGGCGCTGCTGGGCGAGCTGGCGCACGGCACGGTGGACTGGGTGCCGAACTTCGACGGCACCATGGACGAACCCAGCTGGCTGCCCGCGCGCGTGCCACACGTGCTGCTGAACGGCTCGATGGGCATCGCCGTGGGCATGGCCACCGACATCCCGCCGCACAACCTGCGCGAAGTGGTGAGCGCCTGCATCCGCCTGCTGGATGACCCGGACGCCACCGTGGCAGACCTGTGCGAACACGTGCTCGGCCCGGACTACCCGACCGAGGCGGAGATCATCACGCCGCGCAAGGAGCTGCTGGCCATCTACACCACCGGCAACGGCTCGCTGCGCGCCCGCGCGGTGTACGGCGTGGAAGACGGCAACGTGGTGATCACCGCGCTGCCGCACCAGGTGAGCCCGTCGAAGATCCTCGAGCAGATCGCCGCGCAGATGCGCGCCAAGAAGCTGCCGATGATCGAGGACCTGCGCGACGAGTCCGACCACGAGAACCCGATCCGGCTGGTGATCGTGCCGCGCTCCAATCGCGTGGACACCGACGAGATGATGCAGCACCTCTTCGCCACCACCGATCTGGAGAAGAGCTTCCGCGTCAACCTCAACATGATCGGCATGGACGGCCGGCCGCAGGTGAAGGATCTGAAGAAGATCCTCACCGAGTGGCTGAGCTTCCGCACCGCCACGGTCACCCGCCGCCTGGAGCACCGCCTGGGCAAGGTCGAGCGCCGCCTGCACCTGTTGGAAGGCCTGCGCATCGCCTACCTCAACCTGGACGAGGTGATCCGCATCGTCCGCACCGAGGACGAGCCCAAGCCGGTGCTGATGAGCCGCTTCCGGCTCAGCGAAGAGCAGACCGACTACATCCTCGAAACCAAGCTGCGCCAGCTGGCGCGCCTTGAGGAAATGAAGATCACCGCCGAGGCCAACCAGCTCGAGGAGGAGCGCGCGCGCATCAACGTGCTGCTGAAGTCGCCGGCCAAGCTCAAGGGCCTGATCAAGGAAGAGCTGCGCGCCGACGCGGCCAAGTATGGCGACGACCGCCGCTCGCCGCTGGTGCAGCGTGAAACCGCGCAGGCGCTGGACGAGAGCGCGCTGGTGGCCAGCGAACCGGTCACCGTGGTGCTCAGCCAGAAGGGCTGGATCCGCGCCGGCAAGGGCCACGACGTGGATGCCGAGGGGCTGAACTATCGCGAAGGCGACGGCCTGCTCGCCGCGGTGAAGGCGCGCACCACGCAGCAGATCGCGGTGATCGATTCCACTGGGCGCAGCTATTCCACCGCGGCGCACACGCTGCCCTCGGCGCGCGGCAACGGCGAGCCGCTGACCGGCCGCTTCACCCCGCCGGCCGGCGCCAGCTTCGACGCGCTCGCCGCCGGCGACAACGACACGCGACTGATCCTCGCCACCGATTTCGGCTACGGCTTCGTCACCCGCTTCGAGGCGCTCACCGGCCGCAACAAGGCCGGCAAGCAGATCATCAGCCTCAGCGACGGTGCCAAGGTGCTGGCGCCGCAGGTCAGCGCCGATCCGTCGCGCGACCGCATCGTGGTGGTCACCTCCGAAGGCCATCTGCTGATGTTCTCCGTCGCCGAGCTGCCGGAACTGGACAAGGGCAAGGGCAACAAGCTGATCGACATTCCGAAGAAGCAGATGGCGGAAGGCGAGCGCGTGGTGGGCGTAGCGGTGGTCGCCGAGGGCAAGGGCGAGGTCACGCTGTACGCCGGCCAGCGCAAGCTCACGCTGAAGTGGGCCGACCTGGTCGAGTACGGCGGCAACCGCGCCACCCGCGGCGGCGTGCTGCCGCGCGGCCTGCGCCGCGTCGAGCGGATCGAGACCACCAGCTGAGCCGGCACCGCGCTACCCTGCAGGAGCGCGCTCGCGGGCGATGCTCTTCTGCTTCGATGTGGATCAGGAGCAAGAGCATCGCCCGCGAGCGGGCTCCTACGGACAGTTGAACGGATTGGCCACGTTGTCGCGGCGGCAGGAACTTCCGACCACCGCGGCACCCAAAGCATGGCTGTGCACGTCACGCGTCCCCGCGCGTTGACACAGCCCTACCCGCGGAGCGCACATGACCATCCATCGACCCCTCTGCCTGCTCCTTGCCAGTGCGCTAGCAACCTCTGCCGCAGCACAGAGCGCAAGCCAGCCACTCAATCTGAAGCTCCCGCCGGGCGCCGTTCCCGCCGCCAGCAGCAGCGCCGCCAGGCCCGCCAGCGCCAGCACGGCACCGGGTGTCTACTACGGCGACACCAGCGGCACCACCGACGCCAGCCTCGCCGCCAATGCCCCGGCCGATACCTGCGACGACGCCACCTACAACCAGCCCCAGGTGCATGGCAGCGTGGGCATGGGCGTGGTGGCCGGCAACCACCTCAGCGGCAACTACCAGACCGGTACGGTGAGCGTCACCAAGGCGTTCGGTGACTGCGACCATCCGTCCGGCGGCATGAGCTTCACGATCAGCGGCGGCCAAGGTCATTTCAACGACCATCGCTTCGGTCACTGAAGCCGCACCCGCGCAATCACGACCAGCCGAAAACCTCAGTCCGACCCCACCGCACGCCGTCGGCGCAGTTCCGAGTGTCCGACGAAGAAGCCCGCCAGCAGCACCATCAGCGCCATCCCATACCAGGTGATCAGGTAGCTGAGGTGGTTGTTGGGAAAGTGGATGACGGTCAGCCCGCCCTTCGGTGCATGCGGCACGCGGGCTTCCGAGGCCGCGTCCTCGTCCACGAAGTACGGTGCCACGTCTTGCAGCGCCCGCCGCGCAGCGATGGCAGCCACGTCACGGGTGTACCAGTCGTCCTTCGCCGGGTCGTTGTGGCGCAGGAAGCCCGGCGGCTCGCTGAGCCGCAGCAGGCCGGTCACGGTCACCTCCCCGGCGGCACCGGGCGCGCAGCTGCCGCTGCGGCCACACCATTCCGGCGTCACGAAGCCGCGGTTGACCAGCACCAGCGAGCCATCGTCGCGGCGCAGCGGGGTCATCACCCAGAGTCCGCTGCCCTCGGCCGTCGCCGCCCACACGTAGGTCGAGCGGTCGTACAGGAAGGTGCCGTGCAACCGCACGTGCCGGTACTCATCGGTGGCCGCGGTCACGCGCGGCCACTGTGCGGGGCCGGGCGCGTCCACCGGCGGCGCATGCACGCGCGCGTCGACGTGGGCGATCAGCGCCCGCTTCCACCCCAGCCGGTGGACCTGCCAGGTACCCAGCGCGATGAAGCCGGCGAACAGCACCAGGCCGAGCAGCGCCAGCATGGCAAGCGCGAGCGGGCCGCGCGGCTGATCTTTCGCCGCGGGGCTGGAGGATTCATCGGTCATCGGGCGATCCTCATGTCGGAGACAGCGATTCTATTGCCCCGCATGCACCACGCCCTGCGCGCGCGACGATGCGCCCGGAAGGTCCGGAAGGTGCTCCGCCCCAGTCCTGCGGCGAGCGCCAGCTGAACCATGACGTCCGGCCGGAGCGGCAGGCCGACGGCCGGGCGCTGATGCGGCAGCGTCATCTGGCCGGCCCAGCTGAGCCGGCCCAATCCCCCCAGCCGGATCAGCGCAGCAGCACACCCTCGCCGACCTTGCGCCCACCCTCGAGCACCACGAACGACAGCTTGTCGTCTCGCACCTTGAGTACCTCGAAACAGTCCACGCCCACCGTGCGCGTGGCGCCCGGGTCGAGGTGGGCATCATGCCCACCCAGATCGAGCCGGCAACTCACGTCGTCGCTGCCCGGATGGAACGCCAGCACGGGCGCGTAGCCGGTGTAGATCGGCGTTTCGCGACCCACGTCGCCCTGTTTCGGCAGCAGGGTAATCGTCGCGCGCAGCGGCGCATCGGCGGGAAAGCTCAGCCAGTGCGGCTTGGCCGGGGCGCCGGCGATCGCGGCGGTGGAGGCGGCACCGAAGGCAACCAGGCCGATGACGCGCGTCGAAAATCGATCCATGAAAACCTGCTCCTGACGGGTGGAACGCAGGCCACTGCGGCCTGCGGGCGCCGGCATCGTCCGCGCGCGCCCGTGCCGGCGTCAAGCGCGACGCCATTGTCCGTTCAGAGGCGCGGCAGGATGTGTTCGCGACTCAGTCGGGCGATCGGCAGGTCGCCGGGATCGGCCGGATCGATCCAGCGCAGCGTCTCGATCTCGGCGCAGGCGGAGGGGAGCCCCTCGATCGCCACGGCGTACACCTCGCCCTCCACCACGTGCCCCGGCTCGTTCGCCGCCGGCGCGCTGGCCCGCCACAGGTGGCGCGCGGACCCGGACACCAGCGCCACGCCCAGTTCCTCGCGCAGCTCGCGCGCCAGCGTGGCGAGATCATCGGCATCGCCCGGATCGCGCTTGCCGCCGGGTTGCTGGAACACCGTGGCGCCGCGCTTGCGCACCAGCAGCACGCGGCCCGCCTCGTCACGGATCACCGCCACGACGATGCGGATCAACTTTCGCAAGTCGCTCACAGCCGGCTGTACGACCAGGACTGCATGCGCCCGTCCTTGTACGGCATCACGCCGTGGAACGGCCGCGGGTCGTCGTCGAACACCAGCGGCAGGAAGTGGCGATCGCCCTCCCACATCGGCAGGTCCATCAGGCGCGCGCGCTCGACCCACTCCAGCGTGCCTTCCGGATTGCGCTCCAGCGGCGTGCCGGCGTAACCGTCGATGATGAAGATGAAACCCAGCCAGTCCTCGCCCTGCTTGCCGAAGCCGGGCCAGTTGAGGGTGCCGCGCAGCTGCATCGAGGTGCACTCGATGCCTGCCTCCTCGCGGATCTCGCGACGCATGCAGGCGGCGATGTCCTCGCCCGGCTCCATCTTGCCGCCCAGGCCATTGTACTTGCCCAGGTGCTGGTCGTCGGGGCGGGCGTTGCGGTGGATCATCAGCACCCGGCGGCGGTCGGGCGACAGCACGTATCCGAGCGTGGCGACAATGGGGCAGTAAGGCATGGCGCGGCCGGCAAAAAGCGCAGTGTAGCGTCCCGGCGCGGGCCGGCTGAACCGCGCCGCCGGCCGTGCTTGCACCGTGGGCCGCGGGGCGGCGACCATCGGGGGGATGCCGCGCCTTTTTTCCTCCCTTCCCCGCTCCCGCCGCTGGCCCGCCCTGCTGGGTGCCGCCGTGCTGCTGCCGCTGCTCGCCGCCTGCGCCCCGCGCGCGCGCGCCGTGGACAGCGCCGAGCGCGAGTTCGACGGCCAGCGCTTCCACGTGGTGACCATCGACCTCGCCCGCCAGACGCTCTCGCTGCACTGGCGCGATCCGGACAACGGCGTCGCCTTCGGCAGCATCGAGAACCTGCAGCACTGGGGCGAGCGGCACGGCCGGCGGCTGCTGTTCGCCGCCAACGCCGGCATCTACGACCGCCGCAACGCGCCACTGGGACTGTTCGTCGAGGACGGCCACGTCCGCGTGCCGCTGAACATGGCGCATGGCAATCCGGCCGCCGGCAATTTCTCGCTGCGCCCCAACGGGGTGTTCGCGGTGTATCCGGACGGCCATGCCGCGGTACGCACCAGCGAGGCGTTCAAGGCCGAGGGCAAGCCGGTGACGCTGGCCACCCAGTCCGGCCCGATGCTGGTGATCGGCGACCGGCTCAATCCGCAGTTCGAGGATGAGTCGGCCAGCGTGAAATGGCGCAGCGGCGTGTGCGCGGTGACGCCGCACAAGGTGGTGTTCGCGGTCAGCGAGACGCCGGTGAACTTCCACACCTTCGCACGCCTGTTCCGCGACGGCCTCGGCTGCCGCGATGCGCTGTACCTGGACGGCACCATCTCGCAGATGTACGTGGACGGCGAGGGCTACAGCGGCGCGCCGGCCTTCATGCTCAAGCCCTATGCGGGCATCTTCGCGGTATTCGACAACCCATGACGACTCCTCCCCGCCGGCGCTGGCTGCGCCGCAGCCTGATCGCACTCGCCCTGCTGCTGTTCGTCGCCCTCGTCGCCGCCTGGAGCCTGCTGGCATCGGGCCGCGCTCGACTGGACGGCCAGGTCGCCGCAAGCGGACTGACCGCCCCGGTCACCGTGACGCGCGACGCGCTGGGCACCGCCACCTTCGACGGCAGGACGCGCGGCGACATCAGCTACGCGATGGGCTACGTCCACGCACAGGAGCGCTACTTCGACATGGACCTGATGCGCCGGCTGCCGGCCGGCGAGCTGTCGGCGCTGGTCGGTCCCGCAGCGCTCAAGACCGACGAGGCCCACCGCCGCCTGCGCCTGCGCGCGGTGGCCGAACAGGCCTACGCGCAGCTGCCGCCGGACCAGCGGCACACGCTGGACCGCTACCGCGACGGCGTGAACGCCGGGCTGGCCGCGATGAAGGCCCGTCCCTGGGAATACTTCCTGCTCGGTACGAAGCCGAAGCCCTGGCGTTCGGAAGACAGTCTGCTGGTGATCGCCGCGATGTACCTGGACCTCAACAGCGACGGCCGCAATACCCGCGAACTGCGCATCGCCCAGATGCGCGCGGCGCTGCCGGCGCCGGTGGTGGATTTCCTGCTCGCACCTGACCCGTTCTGGGAGGCGCCGCTGGCCGGACCGCTGTCGCGTGATCCGGTGGTACCGGGCGCGGCTGTGCTCGACCTGCGCGCCGCCGCGCCAGCGGCCGGCCACGACCTCGCCTCCGTGCTCGCCCCCGCGCTGGACGACGCCCGCCCCGGCAGCAACAACTTCGCCGTGGCCGGCGTGCTCACCGGCACCGGCGCGGCGATGCTGGCCAACGACATGCACCTGGGCCTGCGCGTGCCGAACCTGTGGTTCCGCGCACGCCTGCGCTACCCCGACTCCACTGCGCCGAACGGCACGCGCGACGCCAGCGGCGTGACCTTGCCCGGCACGCCGGCGCTGGTGGTCGGCTCCAACGGCCAGGTAGCCTGGGGTTTCACCAACAGCTACGGCGACTGGGAGGACTGGGTGCGGGTGCTGCGCGACCCGGCCGATCCCACACGCTACCGCACGCCCGATGGCTGGGCCACGATCGCCAACCACCGCGAGACGATCCACGTGAAGGGCGCACCCGACCGCGTGATCACGGTGCAGGACACCCGCTGGGGCCCGATCACCGCGACCGACACCGACGCCACGCCGCTGGCGCTGGCCTGGACCGGCGATCGCCCGCGCGGCTACAACCTCGCGCTGATGCAGCTCGAGCGCGCCACCGACGTGGACCAGGCCCTCGACCTCGCCCCCACCCTGGGCATGCCCGCGCAGAACCTGCTCGCCGCCGACAACCAGGGCCACATCGGCTGGACCATCGCCAGCAACAGCATCCCGCTGCGCCACGGCTTCGACCCGCAGGTGCCCGCCGACTGGTCCCAGCCCGGCACCGGCTGGACCGGCTGGGCCACCCCGGCGCAGTACCCGCGCATCGAGAATCCACCCGGCGGCCGGCTGTGGACCGCCAACAACCGCACGGTGGGTGGCGACTGGCTGGCCCTGCTCGGCAACGGCGGCCACGACCTCGGCGCCCGTGCGCAGGCGATCCGCGACGACCTGCGCACCCACGCGGCGTTCTCGCCCGGCGACCTGCTGGACATCCAGCTCGACGACCGCAGCGTGCTGCTGGGCCGCTGGCAGCACCTGCTGCAGCAGACCCTGGCCGGCGCCACCGACCCGTCGCTGGTGCAGCTGCGCGAGCTGACCCGTTCGTGGAACGGCCGGGCCGACGTGAACAGCGTCGCCTACCGGCTGGTGCGCGCGTTCCGCCAGCAGGTCCACCAGGCGGTGCTGGCGCCGTTCGCCGCCCGCGTGCAGGCACGCTTTCCCGACTTCGCCTGGCCCGGCCTCGGTGACCCGGAAGCCGCCGTGTGGGCGCTGGTGCAGCAGCAGCCGAAGCACCTACTCGACCCGCGCTATGCCGACTGGCACGCCCTGCTGCTCGCCTCGGCGACGCAGGTGGTCGACACCCTCGGCAAGCAATCCGGCGGCCTCGCCGCCCGCACCTGGGGCGAACGCAACCGCGATGCGGTGAACCACCCGCTGGCGCGGGCTCTGCCCGGCTGGCTGGCCCGCCTGATCGACATGCCCGACCAGCCAGTGCCCGGCGACAGCAACATGCCGCGCGTGGCCGCACCCGGCTTCGGTGCCTCCGAGCGGCTGGACGTCTCGCCCGGCCACGAGGACCGCGGCCTCTTCCACATGCCCGGTGGGCAGAGCGACAACCCGCTGTCGCCGTTCTTCGGCGCCGGCCACGAGGACTGGGTGCACGGCCGCCCGACCCCGCTGCTGCCGGGGCCGGCCCGGCACACGCTGACGCTGGAACCGGCGGCCGGGTGAGGCGCCGGCTCGCTCAGCCGAGGGTGTAGTCGAACGTGTACTCGTGCCGCCCCGAGGCGATGCGGATCGTCATGCTGCCGGCCAGGCCGGTCAGCTCGCCGGTGCCGGTGTCCGGCACCACGCGCACGGTGAGCGCGGCGGTACCGCGATCCATCGTGCCGCTGTGCTGCAGCACGAAGCTGCCTTCACGACCATCGAGCCGCCCGGTCACCCGCTCCAGCGCGACATAGCCCGCCGAGCCGGCGACGTCGCCGCCAGCGGAAAGCATCTCACCCACGCTGTGGGCCTGCAGATCGCCCTCGAAGCGCTTGTCGATGGTGTGCCGCCCCAGGTTGGCCGGTGCACTGACCGCCGCCAGTGGCTGCGACTCCCGCGTGACCTCGAATGTGCCGTTCGCCTGCATCTGCCCCGCCCTCGCTCACGCCATGTCCCCGGCAGCGCGCCAGCATCGCCGGCCCTGCCCCGGGCGCATTCAAGCACAGGCCGCATCGGCACATTTGGCGAGGCCCGACGCGCGCCGCCGACCCGTGATACAGCCGGCGCCGTCGCCGGAGGCGAAGCATGTCGAATTCGCGCCGGACGGTTCGTCGTCAGGACAAGCCCGGCATGTGCCGGCCCGATGTCCCGGTGAAGGAGAACAGCGATGCGATGCATGGTGATGGTGCGGGCCACCGACGAGTCCGAAAGCGAAACCCAGGCGATGCCGAACGCCGAGATCATGGCGGCGATGAATCGCTTCAACGAGGAACTGGTGCAGGCCGGCGTGATGCTGGCCGGCGAGGGGCTCAAGCCCAGCCGCGACGGCAAGCGCGTGCGTTTCGCAGGCGGCCGGCAACAGGTGGTCGACGGTCCGTTTGCCGAGACCCGGGAGTTGATCGCCGGATTCTGGCTCTGGCAGGTGCGTTCGATGGACGAGGCGCTGGAGTGGGCACGCCGCTGCCCGGCCCCGTTCGTGGGCGAGTGCGAGATCGAGATCCGGCCGCTGTACGAGGAGGCCGACTTCGCCGAAATCATGTCTCCCGAACTGCGCGAGTCCGAGGCCCGGCTGCGCGGACAGATTGCCGAACGGACGCGCTGATGCCGCCAGCGTGCTTGCCGCGAACGCCAGGCAGTGCTGTGATCGGCCCTATGGAAACGGCCGAACTGCATCGCCGCATCGATGCCGTATGGCGACTGGAGGCACCGAAGCTGATCGGCGCCCTGGTGCGCGTGGTGCGGGACATCGACCTGGCCGAGGAACTGGCCCAGGACGCCCTGGTCAGTGCGCTCGAGCGCTGGCCGGACAACGGTATCCCGGACAACCCCGGCGCCTGGCTGATGACCACCGCGCGCAACCGCGGCATCGACCTGCTGCGCCACCGCCAGCTTGCCGAGCGCAAGCACGCGATGCTCGGTGGCGATCCGGACTTTGAGCCACACGTGATGCCCGACTTCGACACCCTCGACGACGACATCGGCGACGACCGCCTGCGGCTGATCTTCACCGCCTGCCACCCGGTGCTGCCGCATGAGGCGCGCATCGCGCTGACCCTGCGCCTGCTCGGCGGCCTCACCACCGCCGAGATCGCGCGCGCCTTCCTGCAGCCCGAGCCCACCGTGGCGCAGCGCATCGTGCGCGCCAAGCGGACGCTCGCCGAGAAGCGGGTGCCGTACGACATGCCACGGGGCGAGGAGCGCGGCGAACGGCTGGCCAGCGTGCTCGGCGTGGTCTACCTGATCTTCAACGAGGGCTATGCCGCCACCGCCGGCGAGGACTGGATGCGCCCCGCACTGTGCGAGGAGGCGCTGCGGCTGGGTCGCATGCTGGCGGCGCTGGAACCGCACGAGCCGGAAGTGCTCGGCCTGCTGGCGCTGATGGAACTGCAGGCGTCGCGCACCCACGCGCGGATCGACGCGACCGGGCGGCCGGTCCTGCTGGACCAGCAGGACCGCACGCGCTGGGACCGGCTGGCGATCGCCCGCGGCCAGGCGCTGCTGGCCCGCGCCATCCGCCATCCGGATGGCGCGGGCCCGTACACGCTGCAAGCGGCGATCGCCGCCTGCCACGCCGGCGCACCGACGGCCGCGGCCACCGACTGGCCACGCATCGCCGCCCTCTACGCAGCACTGGCGCAGGTGTCGCCCTCGCCGGTAGTCGAGCTCAACCGCGCCGTGGCGGTGTCGCGGGCACAAGGCCCGGCCGCGGGGCTGGCGCTGGTCGAGGCGATCGCCGATGCGCCGGCACTGTCCCGCTATGCGCCGTTGCCGGCGGTGCTTGGCGATCTGCTTGAGCAACTGGGCCGGCACGACGAGGCACGGGCCGCGTTCCGCCGGGCAACCGAACTCACCGCCAACGCGGGCGAGCGGGAAGTGTTGCAGGCGCGGATCGCGAGGCTGGAAGGCACTGCCGACTGAGCGCTCAGCCGGCTCCCTGCAGCTTGGCCAGCAGGGTCTCAAGCCGGTCCGCCGGCATCGGCGACCGAACGGGTGACCTTGGAGTACGTCTCAGTCCCGTTCCATCAGGAACGCCCACCGGGCCTCAGTTTCCACGCCCTCTGCGACCACCTTCATGCCCAGCCCACGGCCCATCGCGATACTGGTCTGCGCCACCATCGCACCGCCGCCCCCGGGCAGCCGGCTGACGAAGGCGCGGTCGATCTTCAGCTGATCCAGCGGCAAGCGGGGGTGAATCCGGCAGGCTTCCCGCGTGAGGCGGACGTCGCCGATGCGACGCTGGAGGCTCAATGGAAATCCGCGAACCAAAAAAAGGCCCGCCAGGCGGGCCGGGGGGGCCATGCGTGGAGCGTCCGTTACTTGCCGGACGGCCGGTAGGTGAGTTCTTCGTTGTAGCGGTCGACGTGCGCCGAGGCCCGGTCGATCGCATCGCCCAGCGTCTTGCGCAGCGACTTGGCCTGCGCCTCGCCGTACACGTTGGCCACCATCTTCCAGAACGCGGGGTCGGGTTCGGTACCGTAGTCCGCCCAGCTCTTGGCGGGGCCGGCCAGGATGTAGTCCGGCGCGTCCTCGCCGCTGTCGACCACCTGCATGACCTGGTACGGCTGCGGCCATTTGGCCTTCCGGGCAGCTGCGGTGATCTTCTTGACCGTGGTCATGAAGCTCTCGTTGGCGTCGTGGCCGGGCTTGAGCTTGAACAACGTCACGCCGACATAGGCGTGTCCCATGTCGGTGCCCGCCGGCATGTGGCTCATCTCCGGCATCGGCTTCATGAAGCCGCTGGTCTCGCGCTTCAAGTGCGGATTGACGTTCTGCCGGAATGACGCGTCGCACGACTTGCCGCTGTCGCGCATGGCGTCGTAATCCGCCCAGGCCAGCGGATCGCTGACGTACGAATAGGTGTAGACGTCGCCCGTTTCGTGGTTCAGCGCCTTCCATGCGTACTTGAATCCATGCTCGCGCAGGCACTGGTTGTAGGCCTTGATGCCCGCCTCGTAGGCCTGCTGGTCCGCAGGCGCCACCCAGTCCGTGTAGCTGCGGATGACGCGCGGGCTGCCTTCGTCGGCAGCCTGCACGCCGGTGACACAGAACAGGCCGGCCACCAGGGCCAGCCACGCGGTGATGCGCTTCATGAGAGTCTCCCTTCAGGGCGGATCGCCCTGCACAGATGTGGAATAGGGCCCCAAACTCTCTCCGCAACGCGCGAAGGGCTCCGCCAAAGGCGAAGGACCGGCAGCATACGCCGGTCCCCAAAAAATGTGATGCAAATCACATTTACGGGTCAATCAGGGAAACAATCGCTCGCAAACTGCCCTGTATAGGACGGACAAACACTCCAGATCGGCAATCGCTACGCACTCGTCCACCTTGTGGATGGTGGCATTCACCGGCCCCAGCTCCACCACCTCGGCCCCCAGCGGGGCGATGAAGCGGCCGTCGGAGGTGCCTCCGCCGGTGCTCTCCACCGGAGACACGCCGGCCAGCTCGCGGCAGACCGACGCCACCACCCCGCGCAGGCGTCCGCCCGGCGGGGTGAGGAACGGCTCGCCGGAAAGGTTCCAGTCCAGCGTGCAGTCCAGCCCGTGGCGCGCGAGGATCGCCTCGGTGCGGGCCTTCAGCCCCTCGGCCGTGCTGGCGGTGCTGTAGCGGAAGTTGAACAGCGCGGTGAGCGTGCCCGGGATGACATTGGTGGCGCCGGTGCCCGCGTTGAGGTTGGACACCTGGAACGAGGTCGGCGGGAAATCGGCGTTGCCCTCGTCCCAGCGCTCGGCGGCCAGTTCGGCCAGTGCGGGGGCGAAGGCGTGGATCGGGTTCTTCGCCTTCTCCGGATACGCCACGTGTCCCTGCACGCCGCGCACGGTCAGCGTGCCGCTGAGCGAGCCGCGCCGGCCCACGCGGATCAGGTCGCCGAGGCGCGTGGTGGATGACGGCTCGCCGACCACGCACCAGTCGATGCGCTCGCTCTCGGAGCGGAACACCTCGGCGACCCGACGCACGCCGTCGAGGTTGGTCGGCCCTTCCTCGTCGCTGGTCAGCAGCAGGCCCACGCGACCGGCGTGGTCCGGATGCGCGGCGACGAAGGCCTCCAGCGCAACCACCATCGCCGCCACCGAACCCTTCATGTCGGCCGCGCCGCGGCCATACAGCACGCCGTCGACCAGGGTCGGCTCGAACGGATCGAAGCGCCACGCCTCGACCGGCCCGGTCGGCACCACGTCGGTGTGGCCGAGGAAGGCCAGCGTGGGGCCGCCCTCGCCGTGCGTGGCCCAGAGATTGTCGACCTCGCCGAAGCGCAGGTGGCGCACGCGGAAGCCGGCCTTCGCCAGTCGCGCGGCGATCATCGCCTGGCAGCCGGCGTCCTCGGGGGTGACCGAGGCGCGGCGGATCAGGTCGCCGGTGAGGTCGAAGACGTCGCTCATGCGGTGGCCCTGCCCTTGCCGAATCGCTTTTCGTACTGCCCGCCGGTGAAGCCCACCAGCAGCGTGCCATCGGCGAGCACCGCCAGCGGCTGGCGCAGCACGCCGGGATGCTCGCGGATCAGCAGCGTCCATTCCGGATCGCTCTCCGGGTTGCGCCGCTGCGGCAGCAGGTTCTTCCAGGCGCGGCCGCTGCGGTCGGCCAGCGCATCCCAGCCGCCGGCGGCCTGCGCCCAGGCCGTCAGCGCCTCGGGCGCGGGCCGTTCGCGCCCGGTGTCGACGAAGCGGTACGCGTGGCCGAAGCGGTCCAGCCACGCGCAGGCCTTGCGGCACGCATCGGTGCCGGCCAGTCCGTAAAGCACGGCGGCTTCAGCCACCGAACAGCTCCTTGAATTTCTTCTCGGTGAAACCGACGCTCACCGCGCCGTCCTTCACCACCACCGGGCGCTTCACCAGCGCGGGGAATTCCTTGATCAGGGCGAGCCACTGCGCGTCGCTGGAGGCGGCCTTCTGCTGCTCGGTGAGATCGCGCCAGGTGTAGCTGGCGCGGTTGACCAGCTTCTCCCAGGTCAGCTCCTTCGCCCACGCCTTCAGCGTGGCCGGGGCGATCGGCTCGTCGCGGTAGTCGGTGAAGCTGTGCTTGACCTTGTGCGCATCCAGCCAGGCGCGCGCCTTGTCGCAGGTGCCGCACTTGGCCAGGCCATACAGATCGACGCTCATTCGAAACTCCTCAGCAGGTCGTTGATGCCGGTCTTGGACCGGGTCTTCTCGTCCACCTGCTTGACGATCACCGCGGCGTAGAGGCTGTGCGATCCGTCCTCGGCAGGCAGGCTTCCGGATACGACCACGCTGCCCGAAGGGATGCGTCCGTAGCTGATCTCGCCGGTCATGCGGTTGTAGATGCGGGTGCTCTGGCCGAGGAACACGCCCATCCCGATGACGCTGCCCTTCTCCACCACCACGCCCTCGACCACCTCCGAGCGCGCGCCGATGAAGCAGTCGTCCTCGATGATGGTCGGGTTGGCCTGCAGCGGCTCCAGCACCCCGCCGATGCCGACGCCGCCGGACAGGTGCACGCGCGCGCCGATCTGCGCGCAGGAGCCGACCGTGGCCCAGGTGTCGACCATGGTTCCGCTGCCCACGTGCGCGCCGATGTTGACGTAGCTGGGCATCAGCACCACGTCCTTCGCGATGTGCGCGCCGCGGCGCACCAGCGCGCCGGGCACCACCCGCGCACCGAGTTGCTGCAGCGAGGCGTCGTCGCCGTGGGCGAAGCGCAGTGGCACCTTGTCGAAGGCGCCGGCCGGGCCACCGTCGACCACGCGGTTGTCGTTGATGCGGAAGTACAGCAGCACCGCCTTCTTCACCCACTGGTGCACGGTCCAGCCGCCCTGGCCGTCCGGCTCGGCCACGCGCAGCTCGCCGGATTCGAGCAGGTCGAGCACTTGGCCGACGGCCGGGCGCAGATGGGTTTCGATCTCGCTCTGCGACAGCGAGGCGCGACGCTCGAACGCGTCGTCGATGAGGGCCTGGATGGAGGACATGCGGGGGCTTCCGTCGTGCTCGGGACAAGCCCCCAAGAGTACACGCAACGGCCCGGCCGGCACCCGCCCGCCCCTCGAATGGACGCCAGTCCGTCAACACGGATGGCCGTCCAGACGGCCCTTGGCGACGGGCTAGAGTTGCATGAAGGTGTAACCGCGCTGGCCGTAGATCACCGGATCGGTCAGGCCCGACAACGTGACGGTGACACTGGGATCGATGTCGCCGTCCTTCAGCCCCATCCCGGCCATCGCCTGGCTGCACACCATCAGCTTCACGCCGGCCTTCTGCAGCGCGTGCAGCAGCGGCAGATTGGGATTGCTTGACGACTTCTTGTCGTAGCGGCGGTAGGCGGCATCGGTGAGCGCGGCGAGCCCGGCCTCGCGGTCCAGCAGCGCGACGATGTGCACGTGCGAAGGCGGCATCTTCGCGTAGCCCATCAGGTTGACCAGCCGGGCCAGCCGCTGCAGCGAGTGGTAAGGCTGGTCCGAACCGGGATCGGCCGAGACCACGTCGACGAACACCTTGTAGTCGGCCTTCGGATCCAGCTGCATGTCCACGTCCGGCCGCGGGTGCACGCCACCGAACTTCGGCACCAGCGGATACACCCAGGTGACCGCGGGCGCGGCCTTGACCGCCGGCGTCGCGGCGGCGGCGAACGCGCCGGAGGCCGGGATCGCGGCGCCCAGCGCGAAGGCGACAAGGGCAAGCCTGGTGTTCATGGGTGTTCCTCCGGCAACGGCCGCATGGGCGAAGGCCGGAACGATACTCCGCGCCCCCGCTCCCGGTCTCCGGACTCAGGCCGTCGCGGGCGCGAGCCGCTCCAGCAGCGCCTGCCGCAGCCGTTCCTGCAGGTCACCGTCCAGGGGCGCGTCGTGGCGGTCGGTGAGCTGGAAGAAATCCTCCACCCGCTCGCCGAAGGTGGCGATGCGCGCGTCGTGCACGCGCACGCCCACTTCCAGCATCACCTGCGCCACCGCGGCCAGCAGGCCCGGGCGGTCGCTGCACACCAGCGCCATCTGGGTGCGCCCGCCGGTGGCGGTGAAGGCGATCCGCGGCGCCATCTGGAAGTGCTTCAGGTGCCGGTGCAGTCCGCGCCGCGCCGGCAGCACCGGCTTGGTCTCGGCCAGCGCGCGCAACAGGCGCTGGCGCAGCTCGTCGGCGCGCTGCGGCGTGGCCGGCATCTGGCTGTCGGCTTCCAGCAGCAGGAAGGTGTCCATCGCCAGCCCGCTGGGCGAGCTGAGCACGCGCGCCTCCATCACCGAGAAATGCATGCGGTCGAGCATCGCGGTGACGCTGGCGAACAAGCCGTCGCGGTCCGGCGCATAGACGAACAGCTCCGTGCTGCCGCGCACCGAGAACGGATGCACCTCCACCAGCGGCAGCGCCTTGTCCGCCCGCAGGATCGCCGCAGTCTGCCAGGCCACCTGCTCGGGCCGGTGGCGGAGGAAGCTGCGCTCGGGGAAATCGCGCCACACCGCCTCCACCGCCTCGGCGGCGAAGCCCTCCGAAGCCAGCAGCGCCAACGCGCTGGCACGGCATTCGGCGATGCTGGCACTGGCGTCGCGCGGCAGCTCGGTGTCGCTGCGCAGCGCGTAGCGGGTGGCGGTGTAGAGATCGGCCAGCAGGCGGTCCTTCCACGCGTTCCACAGCCGCGGGCTGGTGCCGATGATGTCGGCGATGGTGAGCAGGTAGAGCCGGTCGAGTCGCAGGCGATCGCCGACCGCCTCGGCGAAACGGTTCACCACCTCCGGGTCGGTGATGTCCTGGCGCTGCGCGGTGGTGCTCATCAGTAGGTGCCAGCGCACCAGCCAGGCCACCGTGTCCACGTGCTCGGGCGCCAGCCCCAGCCGGGTGCAGAACACGCGTGCGTCGTCCTCGCCCAGCACCGAGTGGTCGCCGCCGCGGCCCTTGGCGATGTCGTGGAACAGGCCGGCCAGCAGCAGCAGCTCGGGCTTTTCCAGCGAGGCCCAGATCTGGCAGCCGAGCGGGAACTCCTTCACCGCCGCCGGATCGGCGAAGCGCGCCAGGTTGCGCAGCACGCGCAGCGTGTGCTCGTCCACCGTGTAGACGTGAAACAGGTCGTACTGCATGCGCCCGAACACCTTGCCGAACGCCGGCAGGATCGCCGCCAGCAGCCCGTGCCGGTTCATCCGCCACAGCGCGTCCACCGCCGGTGCGCCACGCTGCAGCAGCTTCAGGAACGCGGCCAGCGCGGCCGGGTCGTCGGTCAGCGCCGTCCCGTGCCGGGCGGTGGCCTGGTGGATCCGCCGCATGGTCTCGGCGCTGAAGCCGATCAGCTCGGGGTGGTCCAGTCGCGCCAGGAAAATCTCCACCAGCGCCGCCGGCCGCGTCATGAACAGCTCGGGGTCGGCCGCGGCGATGCGCCGGCCGTGCTGCACGAAGCCGCCACCGATCGGTGTCATCGGGCTGTCCGGTTCGAGCATTTCCTCGAAGCGCTCGACGATCTGCACACCCAGCCGCTCGACCTGGCTGGCGGCGCGGTAGTAGCCCTGCATGAACTGCTCGACGCCGAGGTTCTTCTCGTGCTGGTCGACGAAGCCCATGCGCGCGGCCAGCCCGCGCTGGAAGTCGAACAGCAGCCGCTCCTCGGGCCGCCCCGCCTCCAGGTGCAGGGCAAAGCGATAGCGCCGCAACGTGGCCTCGGCGTCAGCCAGGGTGGCGCGCTCGGCCGGATCGAGCAGACCCTCGGCGACCATCGCGTCGAAGCCGTCGGCATGCGCGAGGCGCAGACCCAGCCAGCGCAACGAGTCGAGCGTGCGCAGTCCGCCGGGGCCGTCCTTGAGGTTGGGTTCGAGGTTGTAGGCGGTGTCGTCGAAGCGGGCGTGGCGGGCATCGCGCTCGGCCAGCCGGGCCGCCAGGTAGGCACGCGGCGGCCACAGCGCGGGATCGTCGACGATGTCGCGCAGCACCGCGTCCAGGGCCGGGTCGCCGGCCAGTCGGCGCGCGTCCAGCAGGCTGGTGAACACGCTCGCCTCTTCCGCCGCCAGCGCCCTGCACTGGGCCGGCTCGCGCACCGCGTGGCCGACCTTCAGGCCGATGTCCCAGAAGGTCGCAAAGCACTGTTCCAGCGCACGGCGCAGGGTCGGGTCGTCACGGGTGGTCAGCACCAGCAGGTCGACGTCCGACTGCGGGAACAGCAGGCCGCGGCCGAAACCGCCGACCGCGAACAGCGCGGTATCCGCCACCTCGCCCAGGCAGGCGTTCCACACGTGGACCACGATGCGCTCCACCGACTCGCCGCGCCGCGCGGCCAGCGCGGTGGCGTCGGCACCGTCGCGGAACGCGGTGGCCAGCGCCCGGTCCATGTCGCCCAGCAGCTGGCGCAGCGCCTTGCGCGCCTCGGTCGAGACGCCCGAGCGGGGCACCGCGATCGGCAGGCGGGGCAGTGGCGGCAGCGGAACGGAAGGGGGAGTCATGAGTAGGAGTGAGTGAAGAGGAGTGAGAAGTGAGTGTAGAGCCCGGGCAAGCCCTGTGCTGAGGCCTGCAACGACGGCTCGAAGGCGCGGGAACGCCCCTCACCGCGAGCCGTTGATCAAAAAGAAAGGGCGCCACGTCAACCGGGCGCCCTCTCTCACTTCTCACTCCTGTTCACTCGCTTCTCGCCCTTCAGGCATCCGGCCAGGGCGTGAGGATCTCGAAGCCGTCGTCGGTCACGGCGATAGTGTGCTCCCACTGGGCCGAGAGCGAGTGGTCCTTGGTGACCACGGTCCAGCCGTCGGGCAGCTGCTTGGTGTGCGGTTTGCCGGCGTTGATCATCGGCTCGACGGTGAAGGTCATGCCCTTCTTCAGCTCGATGCCGGTGCCGGGCTTGCCGTAATGCAGCACCTGCGGCTCGTCGTGGTAGACCTTGCCGATGCCGTGGCCGCAGTACTCGCGCACCACGCTGAAACCGGCCGCCTCGGCGTGCTTCTGGATGGCGGCACCGACGTCGCCCAGCGTGGCGCCCGGACGCACCGCCTGGATGCCGCGCATCATCGCCTCGTGGGTGGTGTCCACCAAGCGCTTGGCCAGCACCGACGGGGTGCCGACGAAGTACATGCGGCTGGTGTCGCCGTGCCAGCCGTCCTTGATGACGGTGACGTCGAGATTGATGATGTCGCCGTCCTTGAGCACCTTGGCTCCGGTCGGGATGCCGTGGCAGATCACGTGGTTGACCGAGGTGCACAGCGTCTTGGGGAAGCCGTGGTAGCCGACGTTGGCCGGGATCGCCTTCTGCCTGTTGACGATGTGCTCGTAGGCGAGGCGGTCCAGGTCTTCGGTAGTGACACCGGGCTTGACGTGTTCTTTCAGCATCGCCAGCACTTCGGCGGCGAGCTGGCCGGCCACGCGCATGGCGGCCAGGTCTTCGGGGGTCTTGAGGGTAATGGCCATGGTTCCACCCAGATGGCGGCGGCGTGACCCGGGGTCAATATCCGGGCCCAACTTGCCGCCTTGCCGGCGTACCGGCTACAATTCGTGAGTTTTGCAGGGCAGATCAGGGCTTTCCGGCCCGCCTCCCTGCACAGCGAGCGGGCATTGTAACCGGCTGCCGGAACAAGCCCAAACCAACGCCACACACGCATCGGCACCGTCTTCGGGGTGCCGCGTCCGTTTCCGCCAATCCCAGGAAACGCCGCGGTCGAAGCCGGGGATGCGTGGAGGTCCCAACCCCCAGGTTCCGTTCGCGGAACCGACAATTCGGAGTTACACCCATGGCCCAAGTCACCATGCGCCAGATGCTCGAAGCGGGCGTCCATTTCGGTCACCAGACCCGTTACTGGAACCCCAAGATGGCGCCGTACATCTTCGGCGCGCGCGGCAAGATCCACATCATCAACCTCGAAAAGACCCTGCCGCTGTTCACCGATGCGATGAACTTCCTGTCGGGTCTGGCGCAGAAGCGCGGCACCATCCTGTTCGTCGGCACCAAGCGCTCCGCCCGTGAGCCGCTGGCCGAAGAGGCCGCCCGCGCCGGCATGCCCTTCGTCACCGCCCGCTGGCTCGGCGGCATGCTGACCAACTTCCGCACCGTGAAGCAGTCGGTCGCCCGCCTGAAGGAGCTGGAAGCAGCCGAGACCGACGGCTCGTTCGACAAGCTGGTCAAGCACGAGGTGCTGTCGCTGCGCCGCGAGCGCGAGAAGCTGGAGAACTCGCTGGGCGGCATCAAGAACATGAACCGCCTGCCCGACGCGCTGTTCATCATCGACATCGGCCACGAAGACATCGCCGTGCAGGAAGCCAAGAAGCTCGGCATCCCGGTGATCGCGGTGGTCGACACCAACTACAACCCGGAGCTGGTGGACTACGCCATCCCGGGCAACGACGACGCGATCCGCGCGATCCAGCTGTACGCCCGCGCCGCCGCCGACGCCATCCTGGAAGGCAAGGCCGCCGCGCCGAACGCCGCCCAGGGCGACGCCGACGAGTTCGTCGAGCTCGACGAGGAAGGCAACCCGGTCGCCAAGGACGAGGAGCGCAAGGCCGCCCCGCGCCGCGCCCCGGCCAAGAAGGGCGCGCCGCGCCGTGACGGTGGTCGTGACGGTGGCCGTGGCCGCCGCGAGTCGGCCGACGCCGAGTAAGCCCGCCGCTTCACCCACCCGATGGCCGCGCGCCGGTCGTCGGGCTCCAAAGCATTCGAGGAACTGACATGAGCAACATCTCCGCCCAGCTGGTGAAGGAACTGCGCGAGCGGTCCGGCGCCGGCATGATGGAATGCAAGAAGGCCCTGGTCGAGAACAACGGTGACATCGAAGTCGCCATCGAGTGGCTGCGCAAGAACGGCCTGGCCAAGGCCGACAAGAAGGCCGACCGCGTCGCTGCCGAAGGTCGCATCGTGACCGCCCAGTCCGCCGGCAAGGCGGTGCTGGTCGAGGTCAACTGCGAGACCGACTTCGTCACCAAGAACCCCGACTTCGTGAAGTTCAGCGACACCGTCGCCACGGTCGCGCTGGAGTCCGGCGCCGCCGACATCGACGCGCTGAAGGCCGCCGCCTTCCCGGGTGCCAGCAACGTCGAGGAAGGCGCCAAGGCGCTGATCGCCACCATCGGCGAGAAGATCGAAGTGCGCCGCATGGCGCGCGTCGAGACCGACGGCGTGATCGGCAGCTACATCCACGGCGGCCGCATCGGCGTGCTGGTGGCCCTGAAGGGCGGCTCCGAGGAGCTGGCCAAGGGTGTAGCCATGCACGTGGCCGCGATGAACCCGCAGTACGTGAAGGCCGAGGACGTCCCGGCCGACTTCGTGCAGAAGGAAAAGGACATCGCGCTGAGCCAGATGTCCGACAAGGACAAGGCCAAGCCGGCCGAGATCCTGGAGAAGATCATCTCCGGCAAGATCAACAAGATCGTGTCCGAGGTGACCCTGCTCGGCCAGGCCTACGTGCTGGACACCAACGTGACCGTCGGCGACGCCCTGAAGAAGGACGGCGCCGAAGTGGTGGCGGTGGCCCGCCTAGCTGTCGGCGAAGGCATCGAGAAGGTGCAGGAAGACTACGCCGCCGAAGTGGCGAAGGCGATGCAGGTCTGATCCTCGCCGCCCGGCGAAACGAAAAAGCCGCGGGAAACCGCGGCTTTTCCTTTTTCAGGGGGACGACTCTGCGCTCAGATCGCGCAGGTGACGGTATCCCGTGAACACCGTGCCCCAGGTCCCCCGGCGCACGTGCAGCGCCACCTCGACCCGGTGTCCGCGATAACGAGCCGCATAGGCGGGATCGACGCACAGGTAATCCACCGACACCCGGGACGACCGGAGCGGACCTCCCACCAGCCGGTTCTCGCACGATCGCCGACGCGATACATGCACGACCCGCATGGTCACCGGCGAGAGCACCCCCGGCTTTCCCGCCACACTGGTAGCCAACGCCGGCAAGCCACGAGCCGAGGCGAGCCAGACCAGCCATGCCAGCAGCGGCAACCATACTGGCAGCAACACCAGGAGCTCCAGCGAGCCGACCTTGCCCGCCGGTGGGCTCGATAGTTCCCGGCGTCGCGCCTGGCGGACCATCGAGAATGCTGCGATCAATGCGATACCGAACGCTGCCGGAAAACCCCAGCGACGAACCGCAGGAGCCTGCACGAAGGGCACCAGCAAGCCATAAACAGCCAGTGCGAGGGTCGCGTAGCACGCATGCACCACTAGCTGCCTGCGCCGCGACGGCGCCGCCACCCCGAAATAGATCTTGCGCCATCCCACGCGGTCTTTCTCCTTCCATGGCGCCGACGGATCAATTCTCAGCTTAACCGCCGGCCCGCCGCCCGCTACAATATGGCGGTTTGCCCCACACAATCCGGAGACCCCATGAGCGAACCGCTTAAGTACCGCCGCATCCTGCTCAAACTCTCCGGTGAAGCCCTGATGGGCGACGAGGACTACGGCATCGATCCGAAGGTGATCGGCCGCCTCGCCGACGAAATCCTCGAAGTGCGCAAGGCCGGCGTCGAGATCGGCGTGGTGATCGGCGGCGGCAACATCTTCCGCGGTGCCGGCCTGGCCGCGGCCGGGATGGACCGGGTCACCGGCGACCACATGGGCATGCTGGCCACAGTGATGAACGCGCTGGCGATGCAGGACGCGATCGAGAAGCGTGGCGGCTTCGCCCGCGTGATGAGCGCACTGCCGATCCACGACGTGGCAGAGGACTTCATCCGCCGCCGCGCCATCCGCCACATAGAGAAGGGCCGCATCGTGCTGTTCGCCGCGGGCATCGGCAATCCGTTCTTCACCACCGACTCGGCCGCCGCGCTGCGCGCCGTGGAAGTGGGCGCGGACCTGCTGCTGAAGGCAACCAAGGTGGACGGCATCTACACCGCCGACCCGGCCAAGCACGCCGACGCCACCCGCTACGACCACCTCACCTACGACCAGGTGATCGAGCGCAAGCTGGCGGTGATGGATACCGCCGCGATCGCGCTGTGCCGCGACCACCGCCTGCCGATGGTGATCTACGACATGACCGTGCCGGGCAACCTGATGCGGGTGATGCGCGGCGAGTCTATCGGCACCACCGTCGGCACCCACTGACCCGGGCTTGCTGCGCCGCCCCAAGGGCGGCTCCGCCTCGCTGGTATACTTGGCGGCTCGCCTGATCCACCGGAAGACGTCCCATGATCAACGACATCAAGACCGATGCCCAGACCCGCATGGGCAAGACCATCGACGCGCTCAAGCACGACCTGACGCGCCTGCGCACCGGCCGTGCGAGCACCGCACTGGTGGACAACATCAAGGTGTCCTACTACGGCTCGGACATGCCGCTGAACCAGGTGGCCTCGGTGGCGCTGGGTGACTCGCGCTCGATCATCATCACCCCGTTCGAGAAGAGCCTGGTGGCGACCATCGAGAAGGCGCTGATGGCCTCAGACATCGGCATCACGCCGACCACTGCCGGCACCGTGATCCGCCTCAACATGCCGCCGCTCACCGAGGAGCGCCGCCGCGAGCTGGCCAAGCACGTGGGCCACGAGGGCGAGAACGCCAAGATCGCGATCCGCAACATCCGTCGCGACGCCCTGCAGCAGATCAAGGACCTCGGCAAGGACAAGCAGATCACCGAGGACGACGAGCGCAAGGCGGACGAGGAGATCCAGAAGATCACCGATCGTTTCGTCAAGGAAGTCGATGCGGTGGTCAAGCACAAGGAAGAAGAGCTGCTGAGCGTCTGACGATGCCGCGCTCGTCCGCCCCGCCCGGCCGGCGTCATCGCGCATGAGCGCGCCGGCGCGGGTGCCCCGCCACATCGCCATCGTGATGGACGGCAACGGCCGCTGGGCCAGGGCCCGCTTCCAGCCGCGCAGTTTCGGCCACAACGCCGGGCGCAAGGCAGTGCGCGACGTGATCGAGGGCTGTGTCCGGCAGGGCGTGGAGGCGCTGACGCTGTTCGCCTTTTCCAGCGAGAACTGGCAACGCCCTGAGGACGAGGTCAGCGCATTGATGTCGCTGTTCCTGCGCGCGCTGGACAAGGAAGTGGACGAGCTGCATGCGCAGGGAGTGCGCCTACGATTCATCGGCGAGCTGTCGGGCTTCGGCGCGGACCTGCAGCAACGCATGCGCGGTGCGATGGAGCGCACCGCCGGCAACACGCGGCTGCAACTGAACATCGCGGTCAACTACGGCGGCCGCTGGGACATCGTGCAGGCCGCGCGCCAGGCCGCCCAGGCAATCGGTCGCGGCGAGCTGACCGCCGAGACCCTCGACGAGGCGGCGCTGGGCCGATGGATGTGCCTGGCCGAACTGCCCCCGCTGGACCTGTTCATCCGCACCGGCGGCGAACAGCGCATCAGCAACTTCCTGCTGTGGCAGGCCGCCTACGCCGAGCTGTACTTCACCGATACCCTGTGGCCGGACTTCGACCAGGCCAGCCTGGCGCAGGCCATCGACGACTTCGCCCGCCGCGAGCGCCGCTATGGGCGCACCAGCGACCAGGTCGCTGCAGCACCTCCGCCCTGACGAACCCAAGGACCTTCATGCTGCTCCAGCGCATCCTCACCGCCCTGCTGCTGCTCCCCTTGGCCCTGTTCATCATCCTCGGGCCGGCGACGCCGGTGTTCGCGGTGATCGTGGCCATCGCGTTCCTCGCTAGCGCCTGGGAATGGATGCGCCTGAGCGGACTGAACAACATGGCCGCCCGCATCGCCGTGCTGCTCGCACTGGCGCTGGTCTACGCCGCCGCTGGCTGGAGCCGCGATCCGCGGCTGTGGGCGGTGATGGCGCTGCTGGGCGTGGCCTGGTGGGTGGTCGCGTCGGCCTGGCTGCGCCATTTCTCCTTCGGTGCCGCGCCGACGCCGGAGAACCGGCGCCTGAAGCTGCTGGCCGGCGCGTTCGTGATGGTGCCGGCGTGGGCCGGCCTGGTGCTGATCCATCGCACCATGCCGCACGGCCACTGGTGGACCTTCCTCGGCCTGGCGATCGTATGGGCCGCCGACATCGGCGCCTACTTCGCCGGCCGCTTCCTGGGCAAGCGCAAGCTGGCGCCGCAGATCAGCCCCGGCAAGACCTGGGCCGGCGTCTACGGCGCGTTCGTCGCGGCCGGCCTGGTGGTGGCGATCGGCGGCTGGCTGCTGGGCGTGCATGACGCGCGGCTGGCCGGCCTGGTCGCGCTGGCCGCGGTTACCGTGGCGGTGTCGATCGTTGGCGACCTGGTCGAGAGCCTGATGAAGCGCCACGCGCAGGTGAAGGATTCCGGCCATCTGTTCCCCGGCCACGGCGGCCTGCTCGACCGGCTCGACAGCGTGTTCGCCGCGATGCCGGTATTCGCGCTCGGCTTGTGGTTGCTCGGCGTCGTGCAGCTGTCATGAGGCAGGTCGGAGTCCTCGGCGCCACTGGCTCCATCGGCGGCAGCACCCTCGACGTCATCGCGCGCCATCCGGAGCGCTTCCGCGCCAGCGTGCTGGTGGCGCACCGACAGGTCGACGCACTGGTGGCGCTGTGCACCAGGCATCGTCCGGATCTGGCCGTGATCGCCGATCCATCGCTGGAGCCGGCACTGGCCAGGAGCCTGGCTGCGGCTGGCGTACGTTGCGAGGTGGCCAGCGGCCCCCAGGCCGTGGCGGAGGCCGCGGCCGGTCCGCTATGCGACACCGTGGTGGCCGCCATCGTCGGCGCCGCCGGACTGGAATCCACCCTGGCTGCCGCGAGGGCCGGCAAGCGCCTGCTGCTGGCCAACAAGGAGTCGATCGTGATGGCCGGCCCGCTGCTGCTGGCCGCGCTGGACGAGGGTGGTGGCGAGCTGATCCCGGTCGACTCCGAGCACAACGCGATCTTCCAGTGCCTGCCGGGCGGCCGCCCGGACCTCGCCAGGAGTGGCGTCCGCCGGCTGATCCTCACTGCCTCCGGCGGCCCGTTCCGCGGCCGTCGCCGCGCCGAACTGGCCCATATCACGCCCGACCAGGCCTGCGCCCACCCGAACTGGGTGATGGGCCGGAAGATCTCTGTCGACTCGGCCACCCTGATGAACAAGGGTCTGGAAGTGATCGAGGCGCACCACCTGTTCGGCGCCCCGGCCGACGCCATCGAAGTGCTGGTGCACCCGCAAAGCCTGGTCCATTCCATGGTCGACTACCTGGACGGCTCGGTACTGGCCCAGCTCGGCAACCCGGACATGCGCACGGCGATCGGCCACGCGCTGGCCTGGCCGGAGCGGATCGACACCGCCGTCGCCCCGCTGGACCTGGCCGCGCTGGCGCCACTGCAGTTCGAACGGCCAGATACCGACACGTTCCGCTGCCTTGCCCTGGCCTTCCAGGCGCTGCGCGCAGGCGGAGACGCACCGGCCATCCTGAACGCCGCCAACGAGGTAGCGGTGGAAGCCTTCCTGGCCGGCGCACTGGGTTTTCTCGATATCGCCAACGTGGTGGAGAGCGTGCTGGCGGAACTGCCGGCCGAAGCCGTGGTCGATGTCCAGACCCTGGTGGATCGGGACCGCGTGGCGCGCGCTGCCGCACGCCGCGTCCTCCGTCACGCATGCTGATAAGCTCTTATCGATGAATCCTTTTTTCGGCTCGGTGTTCTGGCTGCTGGTCACGCTCGGCGTGCTGGTGACCTTTCATGAGTTCGGCCATTTCTGGGTCGCGCGCCGCTGTGGCGTGAAGGTGCTGCGTTTCTCGGTCGGCTTCGGTAAGGCGATCTGGAAGCGCGTAGGCCGGGGCGGCACCGAGTACCAGATCGCGATGATCCCGCTCGGCGGCTACGTGAAGATGCTCGACGCCCGCGAGGGCGACGTGGAACCGCAGATGCAGGGCGAGGAATTCACTGGCAAGCCAGTGTGGAAGCGCATCGCGATCGTCGCGGCCGGCCCGGCCTTCAACCTGATCTTCGCCGTGGCGGCGTTCTGGGTAATGTTCATGATCGGGCGCCCGGATGCGGTGCCGGTCGTTGTCGCCGCCCCCCAAAGCATGGCTGCCGAGGCCGGCGTGCATAACGGCGACCGCATCCTGTCCATCGACGGCCACAAGACGACCACCTGGTCCGGTGTCACCGACGATCTGGTCGATGCACTGCTGGGTCGCGATCCGCTCACCCTGCACGTCCGCGGGACCGATGGCCGGGAACGCGACCTGACCTTGCCGCTCGACCGCCTGCCCGCCGGCCAGGATGTAGGCCAGTATCTCGACCGGCTGGGACTCTCGCTGGCCCCTGCGCCGCCGGTGATCGGCTCGGTCATGCCCGGCAAGCCCGCTGCGCTCGGTGGCATGCAGGCCGGCGACCTCGTCCTCAGCGTCGATGGCCAGCCGGTGGCGAACTATGACGACCTGCAAAAGGCCATCCGCGAGCAGGCCCCGAAGTCACCCTCGCTGGCCTTTGTGGTAAAGCGCGACGGTCGGCAGGTTCCCCTCACCGTCATCGCTCGCCAGGAGTCCCTCGAAGGCCAGCCCTCGAACTGGGTGATCGGCGTGCTGGCCCCGGAAACCGAGACAGCGATCCAGCGTTACGGGCCGTTGCGCGCTATCCGCGAGTCGCTCTCGACGACCCGGGACAGCGCCGCACAAACCTTCCGCATGATCGGAAAGATGCTGGTGGGTGAAGCTTCCACCAGGAACCTCTCCGGCGTGATCGGCATCGCCCAGGTGGCCAACCAGTCGGCCAGCATGGGTCCGGCATGGTTCCTCAACTTCCTCGGCATGGTCTCGCTCAGCCTGTGCATCCTCAACCTGCTGCCCATCCCGCTCTTGGATGGGGGTCACCTGCTGTATTACCTTATCGAGTTGGTCAAGGGCAGCCCGGTCAGCGAGCGGACCATGATCGCCGGCCAGTATGTCGGGCTCGCCCTGCTGTTCACGATGATGGGTCTGGCGTTCTACAACGACCTTCATCGCATCCTGCTGTCGTGACGGATCTTCGCTCTGCCCATGATGCCGGTTCGTACGGCCCGCTCCGGAACGCGGCGCCACGCGCCGCCGGTGCAGGCGGACGTGATCGAGCGTCGGCGTTGCTCCTGCGCCATGCCTTGCCCGGGACGATCACCATGATCGGCCCGTCGAAATAACCCAACGGAATCGACGATGAAGCGTATCGCCGCCCTGCTCCTGCTTGCCTCTCTCTCCGCCAACGCGGTGGCCTTCGAACCGTTCGTGGTGTCCGACATCCGCATCGACGGCCTGAGCCGCATCTCGGCGGGCACGGTCTATAACTACCTGCCGGTGAACAAGGGCGACCAGTTCACCGAGGACGAGGCCCAGCGCGCCATCCGCGCCCTCTACGACACGCACTTCTTCAGCGACGTGGAGATGAGCCGGGAGGGCAACATCCTGGTGATCAAGGTGGTCGAGCGCCCCTCGATCGCCAAGCTGACCATCCGCGGCAACAAGGACATCAAGGAAGAGGACCTGCGCAAGGGCCTGAAGGAAATCGGCCTGTCCGAGGGCGAGACTTTCGATCGCCTCTCGCTGGACCGCGTGAAGCAGGAACTGATCACCCAGTACTACAACCGCGGCAAGTACAACGTGTCGATCGACCCGCACGTGACCCGGCTGGACCGCAACCGCGTGGCGCTGGACATCGAAATCCGCGAGGGCAAGGTCGCCAAGATCAAGGAGATCAACGTCGTCGGCAACACCACGTTCACCGACAAGCAGATCGAGGACAACTTCGAGTCCGGCACCACCAACTGGATGTCCTGGTATTCGAAGAACGACCAGTACTCGCGCGAAAAGCTCTCCGGCGACCTGGAGAAGCTGCAGTCCTACTACATGAACCGCGGCTACGCCGACTTCGGCGTGGACTCCACCCAGGTCACCATCTCGCCCGACAAGCGCGAGATGTACATCGCCGCGAGCATCAAGGAAGGCGAGGTCTACACCGTCTCCGACGTGCACCTGCTGGGCAAGCTGATCCTGCCGGAGAAAACCCTGCGCCAGCTGGTGTTCGTGAAGGCCGGCGACAAGTTCAACCGCGCCGCCGTCGAAGGCACCTCCAACGCCATCAAGGGCATCCTGTCCAACCTCGGTTTCGCCTACGCCAAGGTGACGCCGGTGCCGAAGCTGGACAAGGAAAAGCGCACCGTCGACCTGACCTTCTACATCGAACCCGGCCAGCGCGTGTACGTACGCCGCGTGATCTTCCAGGGCAACACCCGCACCGAGGACGACGTGCTCCGCCGCCAGATGCGCCAGCTGGAGGGCTCCTGGTACTCGCAGGCGCTGATCGACCGCTCGAAGATCCGCCTGCAGCAGCTGGGCTACTTCAAGAAGGTCGACATCGACAAGCAGCGCGTGCCCGGCACCCAGGACCAGGTCGACGTCACCGTGAAGGTGGAAGAACAGTCCGCCGGCAGCCTGCAGTTCGGCGTGGGCTACTCGCAGTACTCGGGCGTGATCCTGTCCGCCTCGGTGTCGCAGAACAACTTCCTCGGCACTGGCGACAGCTTCAGCGTAGGCGCCGAGACCAGCACGTACTACAAGCGCGTCAATGCCAGCTACTACAACCCGTTCCTGACCGACAGCGGCATCGGTATCGGCTACACGGTCGGCTACTCCAAGACCGACTACGGCAACACCGACTTCGCCAACTACGCGACCAGCGCCAAGTCGTTCTCCACCTTCCTCGGCATCCCGATTACCGAGTTCGACAGCCTGCGCGTCGGCCTCGGCGTCAGCAGCAACAAGATCAACCTTTACCCAGGCTACAGCCCGCAGGTGCTGCTGGATTACCAGAACGCGCTCGGCCACCAGACCATCCACGAATGGACCGGCACCCTGGGCTGGAACCACGACACCCGCAACGGCTATTGGGCGCCGACCCGCGGTGGCCTGATGTCGGTGTCCACGGACGTGGCGCTGCCGGGCTCCACCGTGCAGCACTTCCGCGTCAGCGCGGAAGCCAACCACTACTGGCCGATCGGCGGTGGCTTCGTGCTTTACCTGGACGGCCAGGCCCAGTACGGCGCCACCTACGGCAGCCAGACCTACAAGAACTCGTTCGGCCAGTACCTGGCCGGACAGCCGCTGGACTACCCGTTCTGGCAGAACTTCTACTCCGGCGGCGTGCGAGACGTACGCGGCTTCCAGGACAACACCCTGGGCCCGCGCGTGTGCTCCGGTACCGACGCCAGCGGTCATGCGATCCAGCCGAGCTCAAACGGCTACTGCACCGGCAGCTACTACCAGTACGCGCAGCCGATCGGCGGCGCCTTCAAGGTGCTCGGGACGTCCGAGCTGTACCTGCCGCTGCCGTTCCTGAAGGACATCAACACCGCCCGCGTGTCGCTGTTCATGGACGTCGGCAACGCCTACAAGGACTACCAGAGCTTCAAGGCGGCCGACCTGCGCGCCTCGGCCGGTATCTCGCTGCACTGGCAGGCGCCGATCGGTCCGCTGATCATCAACTTCGCCACGCCGATCCGCTCCAAGCCCTCCGATCGTCCGTACGAGGAGCGCATCCAGTTCACCTTCGGCAGTCAGTTCTGATCATTCCCGTCCGCGGAATCACCCCTGCAGAAGCGCGGCTCCGGCCGCGCTTCTGCATTTCAGGCCCCACTCCCTTCGCCGGCGCACGGACACCCGCCCGCGGGTCGCCTACAATGACGCGCTTTCCCGGAGCATCCATGAGCGCGAATTCCTACACGGTCGCAGAGCTGGCCGATCGCTTCGGCCTCGTGGCCCACGGTGATGCTGCACGCGTGATCGACGGCGTGGGCACGCTGGCCGGTGCAGGGCCGAGCCAGCTCACTTTCCTGTCCAACAGCAAGTACGCCGGCCAGTTGGCGGGCACCCGTGCCGGCGTGGTGGTGCTGCGCGAGGCCGATCTGGCGCAATGCCCGGGCGCCGCCCTGATCGCACGCGATCCCTACGTCGCCTACGCGACGATCGCCGCGCTGTTCGAGCACCTGCCGGCCGCTCCGGCGGGCATCCATCCCAGCGCGGTGGTCGCGTCGACGGCGCGGGTCAGCCCGAGCGCCAGCATCGGCCCCTGTAGCGTGGTGGAGGCAGACGCGGTGATCGAGGATGGGGTCGTGCTGGGCCCGCACTGCGTCATTGGCGAGGGTTGCGTGGTCGGCGCCCAATCACGGCTGGTCGCCCGCGTGACCCTGGTCACCCGCGTCACCTTGGGCAAGCGGGTACTGGTGCACCCCGGCGCGGTGATCGGTTCGGACGGCTTCGGCCTCGCCTTCGATCGCGACCACTGGATCAAGCTGCCCCAGCTCGGCGGCGTGCGCATCGGCGACGACTGCGAGATCGGCGCCAACACCACCATCGACCGCGGCGCGCTGGACGACACCGTGCTCGAGGAAGACGTGCGCCTGGACAACCAGATCCAGATCGCCCACAACGTGACCATCGGCGCGCATACGGCCCTGGCCGGCTGCGCGGCGGTAGCCGGCAGCGCGAAGATCGGCCGCTATTGCATGATCGGCGGCAACGCCGGTGTGCTCGGCCATCTGGAGCTGGCCGACCGGGTTACCATCACGGCCAAGAGCCTGGTGACCCATTCGATCCGCGAACCCGGCGAGTACTCGTCGGGGACGCCGCTTCAGGAAAACCGGCAGTGGCGGAAGAACGCCGCCCGCTTCAAGCATCTCGACGACTATGCGCGCCGCCTCGCGGCGCTGGAGAAGGACAGCAGCAATGAGTGATTACACAGCGGATTTCAGCCTGCCGGTCGGTGTCGAACAGATCCAGCAGTTGCTGCCCCACCGCTACCCGTTCCTGCTGGTGGACCGGGTGATCGAACTGGTTCCGGATACCAGCGTGGTGACGCTGAAGAACGTCACGATGAACGAGCCGTTCTTCCAGGGCCACTTCCCCGGCCACCCGGTGATGCCGGGCGTGCTGATCGTCGAGGCGATGGCGCAGAGCGCCGGCCTGCTCACCCAGATTTCCAGCCGGCTGAAGGGTGACCAGGGCAGCCCGTTGTTCTACCTGGCGAAGATCGACAACGCCCGCTTCGCCTGCCCGGTGGTGCCAGGCGACCAGTTGCGCATGGAGGTCTCGCTCAAGCGCCTGATGCGCGGCATGGGCCTGTTCATTGCGCGCACCCTGGTGGACAGCAGGGAAGTGGCCAGCTGCGAACTGATGTGCGCGGCGAGGTCCGACAAATGAGCCACACCGCGTCGATCCACCCCACCGCCCAGATCGATCCCTCGGTCGTGCTGGGCGACAACGTCAGCATCGGCGCATACACGGTGATCGGGCCGGACGTGGAGATCGGCGCCGACACCGTGATCGGACCGCACGTGGTGATCGAGGGCCCGACCCACATCGGTCGCGACAACCGCATCAGCCAGTTCGCCTCGCTCGGCGGCGCGCCGCAGGACAAGAAATTCCAGGGCGAGCGCACCGAACTGGTGATCGGCGACCGCAACCTGATCCGCGAATTCGTCACCATCAACCGCGGCACCGGCGACGGCGGCGGCATCACCCGCATCGGCGACGACAACTGGCTGCTCGCCTACGTGCACGTGGCGCACGACTGCCAGGTCGGCAACCACGTGGTGTTCTCCAACTACTCCGCGCTGGCCGGGCACGCGGAGATCGGCGACTGGGTGATCGTCTCCGGCTACGCCGGCGTGCACCAGTTCTGCAAGGTCGGTGCGCACGCCTTCATCGGCATGGGCTGTCTGGTCGGCAGCGACGTTCCGCCGTTCGTCATGATGGCCAACGAGACCCGCGGTCGCCCACGTGGCATCAACAGCGAGGGCCTCAAGCGCCGCGGCTTCGACAGCACGCGGATCTCGGCGATCAAGCGTGCCTACCGCACGCTTTACATGGCCGGCCTGAGCCTGTCCGAGGCGCGCGAGCAGCTGGCTACGCAGGCGCAAGACAGCGAGGACGTCCGCGCGATGCTGGAGTTTCTGGAGCGCAGCGAGCGCTCGCTGGCACGCTGAAACCACGACGATCGGGGCCGGCCCGTGGCCACGCCCCGTCCGGCCGGACGCCACGCACTACAATGGCGCGCATGAACCAGCCGCCAGCCTCTGCCGACTCGCGCATCTCCGATTCCGACGCCCTGCTCATCGCCATCGTCGCCGGCGAGGACTCCGGCGACCAGCTCGGCGCCGACCTGATCGCCGCCCTGCGCCGCCGCTACCCACAGGCGCGCTTCGCTGGCATCGGCGGCAAGCGCATGCAGGCGCAGGGCTTCCAGTCCTGGTACGACATGGCCGAACTGTCCCTGTTCGGCCTGGCCGAGGTGCTCGGTCATCTGCCGCGCCTGCTCAGGCTGCGCCGGGAACTGCTGGAGCGCCTGATCGCGGCACGGCCGGCCGTGGTGATCGGCATCGATGCGCCGGACTTCAACCTCGGCCTGGAACGGCGCCTGCGCGAAGCCGGGTTGCGCACCGTGCACTACGTCAGTCCCTCGGTCTGGGCCTGGCGCGAGAAGCGCGCCGAGAAGATCGGCCGCAGCGCGGACCGCGTGCTGTGCCTGTTCCCCATGGAGCCGCCGATCTACGACCGCCATGGCGTCGATGCACGCTTCGTCGGCCATCCGCTGGCCGACCGCTTTCCGATGGTCGGCGACCGCCATGGCGCGCGGGAGGCGCTGAACCTCGCGCAGGAACGGCCCGTGCTAGCGGTGCTGCCCGGCAGCCGCGGCTCGGAGATCGAGCGGCTGGGGTCGATCTTCCTCGACGCCGCCGCCCGGGTCGCCGCCGCCGTGCCGGGGTTGCAGGTAGTGATTCCCTCGGCCAACGCCCGCATGCACGAACGCCTGCGGACGCTGCTCAACCAGCCGGGCCTGCGCTGGCCCGAGCCACCCCGCCTGCTCGACGGACAGGCACATGAGGCGATGCTGGCCGCCGACGTGGTACTGCTGGCTTCCGGCACCGCCACGCTGGAGGCGATGCTGGCGAAGCGGCCGATGGTGGTCGGTTATCGCGTGTCGCCGCTCAGCTATCGCATCGCCCGGCTGCTGCGCATGCTCAAGACCGACATCTATTCCCTGCCCAACGTGCTGGCACGCGCCAGCGGCCTGGGCGATCCGTTGCCGGTGTCCGAACGCATGCAGGACGACTGCACCGCGGCGCACCTGGCCAACGACACGCTGGCACTGCTCGACGACAGTGAGCGACGCGGTGCGATCGTCGCCACGTTCGAGCAGTTGCACCGCGCCCTGCAGGTCGACCTGACCGGTCATGCCGGCGACGCCGCGGCCGCCGCGGTGGCCGAGCTGATCGAACGGAATATCGCACATGGCTGACCGGAGCCCGCACCGGATCGCCGGCGTCGACGAGGCCGGTCGTGGACCGCTGGCCGGCCCGGTGGTGGTTGCCGCGGTGATCCTCGACCCGGCGCGACCGATCGCCGGCCTCGACGATTCGAAAAGACTCAGCGAAAAGAAGCGCGACGCGCTTTACCCGCAGGTGATCGCGCACGCGCTCGCCCACTGCGTGGTGGTGGTCGAGGCGGAGGAGATCGACCGGCTGAACATCTTCCAGGCCACCATGGCCGGCATGAGCCGCGCGGTGGCCGGCCTCTCGCCGCAGGCGCACCAGGCGCTGGTCGACGGCAACAAGCTGCCGCGCGACCTGCCCTGCCCGGGACGCGCCATCGTCGGCGGCGACGCGCTGGAGCCGGCGATCAGCGCCGCCTCGATCCTGGCCAAGGTCACCCGCGACCGGTTGATGGTGCAACTCGACGCGGTCCATCCGGGCTACGGCTTCGCCGTGCACAAGGGTTACCCGACGCCCGCGCACCTCGACGCGCTGCAGCGGCTGGGACCGTGCCCGCAGCACCGGCGCAGCTTCGCCCCGGTCGGCCGGGCGCTCGAGCAGATGGCCCTGTTCTGAGCGCCCCAGGCAGCAAGCAACGGGCCAGCGAAGACCTGACCTGTGGCAGGTGCAGGCGCATGCTAGCGGCGTAAAATGCTACGTACAGCCCCTGCCGATGCGGGGCACCGATCCGGACCGGATCCTGCCGGCCGCGCAACGCGGACCGCGTTTCCCGCATCCCATGGGACAGGACAAGGCGACGGCCACCCCATCCGCCCGCCCGATGCAGGGACGCCCCCGGATCCGCTCCGGCGGATCGTTCCAACCGCGGAAAGACCGCGAGGAGCCCCGTCATGACATCGCCCACCGCTCCCTGGCCCGCACCATCCGACGTCCCTGCACCGAACCCGCTGCGCGAAGCGATCGACCGGGCGCTGCCGCGAGGCAAGGCGGACGACACCGCGCATCACGACTACGACGGCCGCGGCCTGCTGATCCAGCCATTCGACCATGTCCTCGGCGAGGACGACTGCCAGCGCTTCACCATCCGTTGAGTCGAACGGCCCGGTCATCGGCTTCCGCCAGCCGTTGCGGCGCGAAGCCTGTGCGGGGCCGGGATGCCGGCCGTACATCGAACCCGTCGACGGGCTCCCCATCGCGGGAGGCTGACCGCCCACGCCCCGCCGCCGCCACCGGCCACGCCCGGCGGATGCGGGATGGTCTGGTTCCCGCAACTGTCAAGCTTGTGGCCCATCCGACCCACGGTTACCTTTCCGGGTCAGCCGCCGAGTCGCCATGCCCGCCCGTTTCGTCCACCTGCACCTGCACAGCGAGTACTCGCTGGTCGACTCGACCATCCGCATCAAGGCGCTGGTCGACGGCTGTGTGCGCGCCGGCATGCCCGCGGTCGCGCTGACCGACGACAGCAACATGTTCGCGCTGGTGAAGTTCTACAAGGCCTGCAGCGCGGCCGGCATCAAGCCGATCGGCGGCTGCGACCTGTGGGTGAACGCCCCGGACGACCCGCGCCCCTGGCGGCTCACCGTGCTGTGCCAGAACCACGCCGGCTACCTGAACCTGTCGCGGATGGTGTCGCGCGCCTGGCGCGACGGCCAGGCCGGCGGCAAGGCGATGGTCGACGCCGCATGGCTCATCCCCGGTGCCACCGAAGGACTGATCGCCCTGCTTGGCCGCGAGAGCGAGGTCGCCCGCATCGCGGTGAACCAGGGCACCGACGCGGCGCTGGCGAAACTGCGCCCACTGGCCCGGCTGTTTCCCGATCGCCTCTACTTGGAGCTCACCCGCACCGGCCGCGACGGCGAGGAAGCCTGGAACGCCGCCGCACTGATCCTGGCCACCGAGCTCGAGCTGCCGGTGATCGCCAGCAACGACGTGCGCTTCCTCAAGCAGGACGACTTCGAGTCGCACGAGGCGCGCGTGTGCATCCACCAGGGTCGCGTGCTGGCCGACCCCAAGCGCCCGCGCGACTACAGCGACCAGCAGTACCTGAAGTCGCCGGAAGAAATGGAGGCGCTGTTCGCCGACCTGCCCGAGGCACTGGAAAACACCGTCGAGCTGGCCAAGCGCTGCAACCTGGAGCTGAAGTTCGGCACCTACTACCTGCCCGACTTCCCGGTGCCGGACGGCCACGATCTGGCCAGCTACATCCGCGAACTGGCGCGCGAAGGCCTGGCCGAGCGCCTCGCCGCCGCGCCGCTGGCCGACGGCAAGACCCTGGCCGACTACGAGGCGCGGCTCGAACGCGAGCTGGACGTCATCATCGAGATGGGCTTCCCCGGCTACTTCCTGATCGTGGCGGACTTCATCAACTGGGGTAAGCAGAACGGCATCCCGGTGGGCCCGGGTCGCGGTTCGGGCGCCGGCTCGCTGGTCGCCTGGGTGCTGAAGATCACCGACCTGGACCCGCTGCAGTACGACCTGCTGTTCGAGCGCTTCCTCAACCCCGAACGCGTGTCGATGCCCGACTTCGACATCGACTTCTGCATGGATCGCCGCGACGAGGTGATCGACTACGTGGCGCGCAAGTACGGCCGCGACCACGTCAGCCAGATCATCACCTACGGCTCGATGGCGGCGAAGGCGGTGCTGCGCGACTCCGGCCGCGTGCTCGGCATGGGCTACAACGCGGTCGACCGCATCGCCAAGCTGATCCCCGCGCGCCCGCTCGACCTGACCCTGTCCGACGCACTGGGCCGCAGCGAGAAGTCGAAGAAGGAGCCGGATCGCGTCGTCAAGGAATTCTGCGAGCTGTACGAGCAGGACGAGGACGAGGCGCGGCCGCTGATCGACCTGGCGCTGAGCCTGGAAAACCTCACCCGCAACGCCGGCAAGCACGCCGGTGGCGTGGTGATCGGCCCCAGGCCGCTGACGGAGTTCGCCCCGCTGTACTGCGAGCCGGGCGGCGGGGGTGTCGTCACCCAGTACGACAAGGACGACGTGGAAGCCGTCGGCCTGGTGAAGTTCGACTTCCTCGGCCTGCGCACGCTGACCATCATCGACTGGGCGGTGAAGGCGATCAACGCGCGTCGCGCCCAGAGCGGCGAGGCGCCGCTGGACATCAGCCAGATTCCGCTGGACGACGTGCCCACCTACGAGCTGCTCAAGCGCGCGCAGACGGTGGCGGTGTTCCAGCTCGAATCCTCCGGCATGCAGCGCATGCTCAAGGACGCCAGGCCCGACCGCTTCGGCGACATCGTGGCGCTGGTGGCGCTGTACCGGCCGGGTCCGATGGACCTGATCCCCAGCTTCGTGGCGCGCAAGCACGGCAAGGAAGAAGTCGAATACCCCGATCCGCGCGTCGAGCCGATCCTGAAAGAGACCTACGGCATCATGGTCTACCAGGAGCAGGTGATGCAGATGGCGCAGATCGTCGGCGGCTACTCGCTCGGCGGCGCCGACCTGCTGCGCCGCGCGATGGGCAAGAAGAAAGTCGAGGAGATGGTCAAGCACCGCGCGACGTTCCGCGAGGGTGCGGCCAAGGACGGGCTCAGCGCATCGAAGGCCGACGAAATCTTCGACCTGATGGAGAAGTTCGCCGGCTACGGCTTCAACAAGTCGCACGCCGCCGCCTACGCCCTGGTTTCCTACCAGACCGCCTGGCTGAAGGCGCACTACCCGGCCGAGTTCATGGCCGCGACGATCTCCTCGGACATGGACAACACCGACAAGGTGGTGACCTTCCTGACCGAGTCCAAGGCGATCGGGCTGACCATCCTGCCGCCGGACGCGAACGCCTCCGAGTACATGTTCGTTGCAGTCGAACCCAAGGTGATCCGCTACGGCCTCGGCGCGATCAAGGGCGTCGGCCAGGGTGCCTGCGAGGCGATCGTCGACGAACGCAAGCGCAACGGGCCCTACAAGGACCTGGCCGACTTCTGCCGCCGGGTCGACCCGACCAAGCTCAACCGTCGCGTGCTCGAAGCGCTGATCCACGCCGGCTCGCTCGACGCGCTGGCGCCGACCCGCGCCAGCCTGATGGAGCAGCTTCCAGACGCGATCAAGGCCGCCGAACAACACCTGCGCGACCGCCAGTCCGGCCAGAACGACATGTTCGGCGCGGCGATGGGGGCGGTGACGCCGGTGGTGCAGATCGACCTGCCGACCGTGCCGGAATGGCCGCTGGAGCGGAAGCTGCAGGGCGAGCGCGACACGCTCGGCCACTACCTGTCCGGCCATCCCACCGATCCGTGGCGCGACGAGCTGGCGCAGCTGTCGAGCTGCCCGCTGGGCGAGATCGCCGAGCGCTACCAGCCGCCGCGTCCGCGCAAGAACGACGACGGCGAGAACAACCGCTTCCGCCGCGGCCCGGACACGCCGTGGACGGTCGCCGGCATGGTCACCGCCGTGCGCAAGCGCGGCGAATCCGACGCCTTCGTGCGGCTGGAGGACGGCACCGGCAGCATCGAGGTGAGTTTCTTCGGCGAGCTGTTCCAGCAGGTCGCGCCGCTGCTCACCCGCGACGAGATGCTGATCGTCGAGGGCGGCCTGCGCATCGACGAGTTCTCCGGCGGCGGCTTCCAGGTCCGGGCGCGCAGTGCAGTCACCCTTGCCGACGCCTGCCGGCGCCATGCCCGCGTGCTGCGGCTGAAGCTCAACGGCATCACCCCTGATTTCCCGGCGCAGTTGCAGCGCACCCTGGCCGGTTTCCGCGGCGGCCGCGCCAGCGTGGTGCTGTACGGCTACCACAACCGCGACGCCCAGGCCGACCTGGAGCTGGGCGAGGACTGGCGGGTCGAGGCGATCCCCGACCTGCTGCGCGCCGTGCGCGCCCTGCCCGGGGTCGAGGCGGCGCGGCTGCGCATCGTGAAAAGCCAGGAGTGAGTGGAGAGAGGTGAGAAGTGAGAGAAAGGCAACGTTCACTCCGACCGCTGCACCACACACTCCTCCCTGGACCTTTTGCGCGCCGTGCGGGCCTTGCCCGGGGGCAAGGCGGCCCGGCTACGCATGGCGAAGGGCCTGTAGTGCGCGGCAGGGCGTTGGAAGCGAGAAAAAGCCATGCCTGCTCCGGAGGCTTGATCTCTCACTCCTCACTCCTCACTCCTCACTCCTCACTCCTCACTCCTCACCCCTCGCCACTCACTCTTCGCTCCAACCCCATACGCCAGCGTTCTCGCGTTTTTCCGCGTACCGCTATACTGCCCCGCTTACTGCCCTGAACCGCGCCGAATGAACCCGAACTTCCTCGATTTCGAACAACCGATTGCCGAGCTGGAAGCGAAGATCGAAGAGCTTCGCCATGCCAGCCATGGCCAGGCGGTGGACATCGACGACGAGGTCGGCCGCCTGCGCGAGAAGCTCAAGGTCAAGACCGCCGACATCTTCCGCAACCTCAATTCCTGGCAGGTGACCCAGCTCTCGCGCCATCCGGCGCGGCCGTACACGCTGGATTACATCAGCGCCATCTGCGAGGAGTTCCACGAGCTGGCCGGCGACCGCGCCTACGCCGACGACGCCGCTATCGTCGGCGGCCTGGGCCGCGTCAACGGCCGGCCGGTGATGATCATCGGCCACCAGAAGGCGCGCGACACCAAGGGCAAGGTGCGCCGCAACTTCGGCATGCCGCGCCCGGAGGGCTACCGCAAGGCGCTGCGCCTGATGAAGCTGGCCGAGCGCTTCGGCCTGCCCATCCTCACGTTCATCGACACCCCCGGCGCCTACCCCGGCGTGGGCGCCGAGGAGCGCGGCCAGAGCGAGGCGATCGCCCGCAACCTGCTGGAGATGGCCGAGCTGAAGGTGCCGGTGGTCTGCACGGTGATCGGCGAGGGTGGCTCCGGCGGCGCGCTGGCGATCGGCGTCGGCGACGCGGTGATCATGCTGCAGTACTCGATCTATTCGGTGATCTCGCCGGAAGGCTGTGCCTCGATCCTGTGGAAGAGCCAGGACAAGGTGCGCGACGCGGCCGACGCGATGGGCGTCACCGCGCCGCGCCTGCTCGAGCTGGGCCTGGTCGACAAGGTGGTACGCGAACCGCTGGGCGGCGCGCACCGCAACCCGCACTCGATGGCGATCCGCCTGAAGGCCGTGCTGCTCAACGAGCTGGACCGGCTCGAGGCGCTGAACGTGCCCGACCTGCTGGCCCGTCGCTACCAGCGTCTGCGCGGTTACGGCGCCTACACCGAGGGCTGATCCCGCCCGGGCAAGGCTGTTATCGTCGGACGCGAACGGAATCGCCGCACGACGGGGCCGCCATGCTTCGCATCGCTCTCGCCACGACGTTCGCGCTGCTCGCGCCCGTCGCCCATGCCACCAGCTCACCGCCCATCGCGACGCCCGCGGCGCTGGCCCGTTACCTGCTCGACACGCCGATCGAACGCTCGCCGCTGGGCGCGCTGCCGCCCGGCGCGCGCAAGCGATTCCTGGCGAGCCTGCGCTTCGGCGACCGCGGCCTCGGCGGTTTCGCCACCGATGACCTCGACCAGACGCTGACCCACGCCCAGACCGAGGCGGTGCTGGCGCTGTTTGGCGACCAGGCCTACGGCGCCGGCCTCGGCCTGTCGCCCGCCGAACACGCGCGCCGCGAGGCCGAGCGGGCTGCCGACGCCGCACGGCGTGGCTGCAAGCCGGACAACTGCCCGGAATCGCCGATCGAGCAGCGCTACGACGCGCTGGTGCTGGCCGAGCGCCACGGCACCGACGCAGCCCGACACGCCGGGCTGGGCGCGGACTACACGCGGCTGTTCGGCAACGCCTTCAGCCCGACGGCACTGGCCCGCGTCAGCGCACCGGACCTGCGCCTGCTGGCGCGCGCCGCCAGACGGGTGCTGGGCGTCGATCCCGACGGCCGCGCCGCGGACGACCTCGGCCGCACGCTGGCCGCCATGCAGTTGCGCGGCATGGCGGGCGACGCGGATTTCGTGCCGCTGTACCGGGCGCGCGTCACCACGCGCCACTTCGATGCCGCACGCGCCCTGGCACGCGAGCATCCGGGCATGCCGGTGGGCGTGCTGCCGGCGCTGGAAAGCCGGCCCACGCGCTCCGGTGTACCGACCGTCCTCACCGTCTCGGCCGATGGCCGGCACATGACGCGCGAAGCGGTCGACCTCGACGTCCCGCTGCGCATCGTGGTGGTCGCCGCCTGCCATTTCTCCGAGGACGCCGCGCGCGACATCGCAGCCGATCCGCGGCTGGATGCGCTGTTCCGCCAGCATGCCATGTGGCTGGCGTCGGACGGCACGCCACTGGCCGATGCCGCCGCCTGGAACCGCGCCTTCCCCACCCAGTCCATCCATGTAGCGTGGCGCAACCGCGAATGGAGGAAACTCGACTCGTGGGCCATGCCGACGTACTACGTGTTCCGCCACGACCGTGAAGTCGCCCGCTGGCACGGCTGGCTGGGACTCGATGCACTGCGCCAGGAACTGGACCGCGCCGGCGTCCGCTACTGACCCAGATCCTCCGCCGCTCTGCCATGATGGACACCGGCTCGCCCACGGAAGCTTCGCCATGGCCAACACCCCATCCGACCGCCTCGCCGTCCTGATCGACGCCGACAACGCCCAGCCGGCCATCGTCGAGGGTCTGCTGGCGGAGATCGCCAAGTACGGCACCGCCCACGCCAAGCGCATCTACGGCGACTGGACCGGCTCGCACCTGAAGGGCTGGAAGGAAACCCTGCTGACCTACTCGATCCAGCCGATCCAGCAGTTCGGCTACACCCGCGGCAAGAACGCCACCGACTCGGCGATGATCATCGATGCGATGGACCTGCTCTACACCGGGCGATTCGACGGTTTCTGCATCGTCTCCAGCGACAGCGACTTCACCCGGCTCGCCGCGCGCATCCGCGAGTCCGGGCTCACCGTCTACGGCTTCGGCGAGAAGAAGACGCCCGAGCCCTTCGTCGCCGCCTGCGACAAGTTCATCTACACCGAGCTGCTGGTGGAGAAGCCGGAGGACGAGGCGCCGGCCAAGCGCCTGTCACAGGCCCAGCTCAAGGGCGACGCACGACTGGTCGGCCTGCTGCGCAACGCCATCGACGCGGTGTCCGACGACAGCGGCTGGGCACACCTGGGCGCGATCGGCTCGTCGGTGGCCAAGCAGGCGCCGGAGTTCGACCCGCGCAATTACGGCTACCGCAAGCTGAGCGAGCTGGTTGATGCGATCGGCCTGTTCGAGATCGACCCGCGGGGAGACGGCGCGACCCGCACGCTCTACGTGCGCGACAAGCGGCGCAAATAGCCCCCCGTCGTCGCGCAGCGGGCGTGACCGCGGCGGCCGCCCTAGACTGTGCGCCTCCCCGGCCACAACACATCGTCTTGTCTCACTCGCTGACCGAACACCTGCTTGCCCGGCTAGCCGACGCGCCGGCAGATGGCCTGTGCGTGGCCTTCAGCGGTGGCCCGGACTCCTCGGCATTGCTGCATGCGCTGGCCTCGCTACCTCGCGAGCGGCCATTGCGTGCGCTGCATGTCGACCACGGCCTGCATCCGGACAGCGCACGGTGGGCCGAACACGCGCAGGCGTTCAGTGCGGCGCTGGACGTCGCCTGCACGGTGCTGCGTGTCACGGTGGACCTGGATGCCGGCCTCGGGATGGAAGGGGCGGCACGCGAGGCTCGCTACGCCGCACTGGCCGCGGAGCTGCAGCCGGGCGAGCAACTGCTCACCGCCCATCATCGCGACGACCAGGTCGAGACGGTGTTGCTGAAACTGCTGCGAGGCGCCGGCCCGGAGGGCCTGGGTGGCATGCGCGAGCGGCGGACACTGGGTGCCGGCACGCTGTGGCGCCCCCTGCTGGACCTGCCCCGCCATGCGTTGCAGACCTATGTGCAGAGCCACGCGCTGACCTGCCTCAATGACCCGGCGAACGCCGATTCGCGACTGGCCCGCCATGCGCTGCGCCACGAGATTCTTCCGCGCCTCGCCCGGCACTGGCCCCAGGCCGCCGACTCGATCGTCCGCAGCGCCGCGCTTTGCCAGGCGGCCGCCGACGCGTTGCGCACCCACTGGCTGGCAGCCTTCGTGCAACTGCACGACCACGTCACCGGCAGCCTGGACGCCGCCGGCTGGCGCGGCCTCGCCGCGGCCCTGCGCGAGCCGCTGCTCGATCACTGGCTGCACGGCCGTGGCCTGCCCGCCCCCACCGGCCGCCAACGGGCGCAGATCCTGCACCAGATCGACGCCCGCGACGGCCGCGTCCCCTGCATCCGCTGGCCAGGCGCCGAGCTGCACGTGTGGCGCGGGCGTCTGTGGGCCCTGCCTCCGGCACCGTCGTTCGACCCGGACTGGCAGGCATGCTGGCACGGCGGTGTGCTGGCCCTGCCGGACGGCGCCTCGCTGCGCGTCGACCGCACGCTGGACACCCCGCTCACGGTCCGCCTGCGCCGGGGCGGCGAGCGGCTCAAGCCGGCCGGCGACCCGCACACCCGCGAACTGCGCGACTTGTTCCAGGCCGGCGCAGTGCCCCCCTGGCAACGCCTGGCCTGCCCGCTGATCTGGGAGGACCATGCGCTCGTGGCCATCGCCGACCGCTGGTTGAGCGACCGCGGGCGGGTCCTGCTCGGCGAAACGCTGCGCTGGGTTCCGGGCCGTTAGCGCAAAAGCCCGATACCATGCGATTTCCAGGGCATGCGCGACGCCTTTTCCATTGATTCCCGTGCCCCGCTGCGTTAGCGTTCCCGGCCATGGCAAAGACCGTTCCCGCCCCTGTCGATACCGCGCCAGCCGCCGACTTCGAGCATTCGCTCGACGAGCTCGAACAGCTCGTGGCGAAGATGGAAGGCGGCGACCTCAGCCTGGACGATTCGCTGGCCTCCTTCGAGCGTGGCATCGGTCTCTACCGTCACTGCCAGCAGGCGCTGGAGAAGGCCGACCTGCGCGTGCGCCTGCTGCTCGACCCCGACGCCCCCGAGAGCGCCGAACCGTTTGAACCCGAACTCTGAGCTGAGCCCGGCGCTGCAGGCGCTGATCGATCGCGCCGACCGCGCCCTCGCCGCGGCACTGCCCGCCGAAGATGCCCCGCCCGCCGAATTGCATCGCGCCATGCGCTACGCCGTACTCGGCGGCGGCAAGCGGCTGCGTCCGCTGCTGGTCTATGCCGCCGGCCACGCGCTGGGCTGCAACGACCCGGTGCTCGACGCGCCGGCCTGCGCGGTGGAACTGATCCATGCCTACTCGCTGGTGCACGACGACCTGCCGGCCATGGACGACGACGCACTGCGCCGCGGCCGCCCCACCTGCCACATCGTGTTCGGCGAGGCGATGGCGATCCTTGCCGGCGACGCGCTGCAGGCGCTGGCCTTCGAACTGCTGGCCAAGGCTCCGGTAGATCCTGCCACCGGCATGGCGATGCAACGCGTACTCGGCCGCGCCTGCGGCGCCGAAGGCATGGCCGGGGGCCAGGCGCTGGATCTTTCCGCCGTTGGCCGCACGCTGTCGCTGGACGAGCTGGAGCACATGCACGCCTGCAAGACCGGCGCGCTGATCCGCGCCTCGGTGCAGCTGGGCGCGATGACCGCCGGCGCCGACACCGCGACGCTGGATGCGCTGGACCATTACGCCCGCGCCGTCGGCCTGGCCTTCCAGGTGCGCGACGACATTCTCGACGTCGAGGGCGAATCGGCGGTGATCGGCAAGACCGCCGGCAAGGATGCAGCGGCCGACAAACCCACCTTCCCGTCGATCCTGGGCCTGGACGCCTCGCGCACACGGCTGGCACAGCTCACCGACGAGGCGCTGGCCGCCATCTCCATGCTGGAGTCGCGTAGCGAGCTGCTGATCGAGCTGGCGCGCTACGCAGCCGGTCGCCAGCACTGAAAAGGGCGGCTTGCGCCGCCCTTTTTGTCACGCTGCGAAGCCTGTTGGTTCAACCCGCCTGCTTGGGATCCGGACCGTACTGGTTGGAGCCCTGGGTACCCTCGAGCACCAGCAGTACCAGCAGCCAGATCGTGCCGATCAGCGGGATCAGGCCAATCAGTATCCACCAGCCCGATCGATCAGTGTCGTGCAATCGGCGCACCGTCACGGCGATACCTGGCAACAGCACTGCCAGCGAGTACAGCGAACCCAGCATCCGCAGATGGATGATCGCCCCGATGACGCCCACCACGATGGCGGCAAGGATGTTCACCAGGGTGAACATCCAGTACTCCTGGCGCCGCGCACGGCCTTCGAAATCGACGTAGTGATCCTTGATACACGACACGTACCAGTCGAAAAATCCCATCCCTATCTCCCCTTTTCCGATTTGTCTGCCAGTCCCGGTGGCGCTGGCTCCCGATCGGTGTGCGGACCCGTTCGCTGATGGCCCCGCACACCGCACCGCCGATTCTGGCAGGTTCTCTCATGCCGCTGCTTTGCAGCGGGGTTACTTGATCAGACGCAGCGCGAACGGATAGCGGTAGGCCACGCCCTCATTGGCCTTGATCGCCGCGATGATGGTGAACACGATCCACACGATCGCCAGTGCCCACAGCAACAGGAAGCCAATCAGCACGAACACCAGGATCCAGCAGATCGCGCCGGCGATCATCACCGTGATGTTGAAATTCAGCGCTTCCTTCGCCTGGTCGTCGACGAAAGGCATGGTGTCCTTCTTCACCAGCCAGATGACCAGCGGCCCCAGGAAGCAGGCCCAACCTGCGGTGACCAGACCGAGCAAGGCCGACAGGTGGGCGAACATCGCCCATTGACGCTGCTCGGCGGAAGGTCCACCGGCAACCGGCGGTTCGGATGGCGGCGGATCGCTCGGCGGCGGCGCGGCCGGCGGGGGCGGAGGAGGTACGACGTCTTCGGGGGGAATGCTCATGGCCTGACCCTCGGTAGTGGCAAAGCATCGCGCGACGCGGCGATGTCCTGTCGATGCTACCGCGAGCGCAGACTTTTGCGCAGGGGACCGATCGGCTATTCGCCGGCGACGGTCATGCGATCGAGCAGGATCGAGCCGGTGAGGATGTGCGAACGCGGATCCACATCCGACCCCACCGCCACGATGCCGGCGAACATGTCGCGCAGGTTGGCCGCAATGGTGATTTCCTCGACCGGGAACGCGATCGCACCATTCTCCACCCAGAACCCCGAAGCGCCGCGCGAGTAATCGCCGGTGGTGGTGTTGACGCCCTGCCCCATCAGCTCGGTGACCAGCAGACCGGTACCCAGGCGCGCCAACATGCCGGCGAAGTCGCTGGCCTCGCCGTCGCTGCTGCCTGGCGTGACGACCAGATTGTGGATGCCGCCGGCATTGCCGGTGGTGGCCAGGCCCAGCTTGCGCGCGGAGTAACTGCCGAGCACGTAGCGCGCCAGGACACCATCCTCGACCAGTGCGCTGTCGCGGGTGGCCACGCCCTCGGCATCGAACGCGCCGGATGCCTGACCGCCGCATAGCAGCGGCCGCTCGACGATCTGCATCCACGGCGGCATCACCGGCTTGCCGGCATGGTCGACGAGGAAACTGGAGCGCCGGTAAAGCGCCCCGCCGCTGACCGCACTGACCAGGTGACCGACCAGCCCGCGCGCCAGCTCCGGCGCGAACAGCACCGGGCACTGCCGCGTCGACAGGCTGCGCGCACCTAGCCGCGCCAGGGTGCGCTCGGCGGCCTTGTCGCCCAGCGCCTTCGCGTCCATGAACTTCGCCGCATCGCGCACGCTGTCGTACCAGTAGTCGCGCTGCATGCCGGCCTCGTCGCCGGCGATCAGCGACAGCGAGATCGAGTGCCGGGTGCCTCGCTCACGTCCGACGAAGCCGTGCGAATTGGCATAGACCGACAGGCTCTCGCCCATCTGCACGCCTGCGCCGTCGGAATTGCTGATGCCGGCGTGGGCGCGGCCCGCGTCCTCGATCCGCTGGCCCAGCACGATGGCTCCGGCGGTATCGATCGCCCACGGATGCCACAGGTCCAGATCGGGGAACTCGGTGGCCATCAGCGACGCGTCGGCGAGGCCGGCCGCCGGGTCTTCCTCGGTGAAGCGGGCGATCGCGCAGGCCTGGTCCAGCGTGGCCTGGATCGAGTCCGGGTTCAGGTCGGCGGTACTGGCCGAGCCCTTGCGCTGGCCGAAGTACACGGTGAGGCCGAAGCCGCGGTCGCGGGTGTGCTCGACCGTTTCCACCTCGCCCAGCCGCACGTTCACGCTCAGGCCGGTGTCGATGCTGGCGGCCACCTCGGCCTGGCTGGCACCGGCGGCGCGCGCGCGGCGGATCACGTCCTGCGCCAGGTCGGCCAGGCGATCCAGCTCCTCGCGGCTGCGGTCGGGATGGAGAGTGATGTCGCTCACGTGGGATTCCTGCAGGATGGACGGGTAGAATGGACGACCCGCGCCGCCCAGCCCCTGTACATGGGGCCTGCCGGCCGGCATGAAAAGAGCGCGCCAGTCTGGCCGCTGTGGAGAGTCCCATGCAACCTGCCGCCGGCATCTACCGCCACTACAAGGGTCAGCGCTACCGCGTGCTGGGCACCGCCCGCCACAGCGAGACGATGGAGCCGCTGGTGGTCTACCAGGCGCTCTATGGCGAACACGGCCTGTGGGTGCGCCCCGCGGCCATGTTCTGCGAGACGGTGGAGCTTGAGGGCGAGCCGATCCCGCGCTTCGCGCTGGAGCAGGCCGACGACCACGACCCGCTCTCCCTCGCCACCCCGCCGGAATCCGCCCCGTGAGCCCCAGCCGCAGCCGCAGCCAGTACGAACTGGACGAAAACGAATACGGTCCCAGCCGCACCCAGCAACGGCGCGACGCACTGGCCGTGCTGACGCTGGCCACGCAACTGGTGGAAATGATCCCGTCCAGGCTGGCCAAGCTGGAGCTGCCGGACGACGTGCGCGACGAGATCGCCAACGTGCGGAAGATCACCTCGCACATCGCACGCAAGCGCCAACTCGGCTTCCTCGCCAAGCTGATGCGCCGCCACGACGAAGCTACCTTCGACGCAGTGCGGGCCGCGCTGGGCGAAAACCGCGACAAGCAGCGCCAGGAGACCGCGGCGATGCACCGGCTGGAATCGCTGCGTGAACGCCTGCTCGGCGACGAGGGGGATGCCGCCCTGTCCGAGCTGGCCGACAAGCATCCGACGCTCGACCGCCAGCACCTGCGCTCGCTGGTGCGCCAGGCGCGCATCGAGAAAAGCACCCCAAACAAGCCGCCGCGGGCCTATCGCGAGATCTTCCAGGTGCTCAAGACGCTGGAAGAAGCCGATGTCGACGAAGGCTCCGCCGACTGACGGGGAAATGCCCGCGGCTCAGAAGTCGGTGGAACGCTCCATGGCGTCTGCATCGCCGTCGTGCAGGGCCATGTCGCGGACATTCTTCTGCACGGCCACTGCGGCGAACAGGCTGAGCAGGAAAGCCATGGCGTAGAAGCCCTTTTCGCTGAGACTGAGCGTGGCGTTCCACAGTCCGATCACCAGCAGCACGATGGCGATGCCAAGCGAGACCCAGCACAGGCCAAAGTACAGGCCTGTCACCCGTAGCCCCTCCAGCCGGTCGCGTACCGATTTCTGCAGCGACACCGCTGAAAACAGCCCGTACAGCAGCAGGGTCAGGTAGTAACCCTTTTCGTTGAGCGCCATCTGGGCATTCCACAACCCGATGAGATAGGCCAGCGAGCCGACCATCAGGGCCAGCCAGGAAGCACCGACGAAGGCCGCCGTCGGGCGTTGGATCTGCGGGACCGGCATGCTCACTCTCCTTAGGTCGCATGGAAGGCGTCGCTACTCTAGCAGCGTCACACCGACGGTAGCGGCCGGAAGAGCCGTCGGCTCAGGACGCGGTGCCGCCCACGGTCATCGAGTCGATGCGCAGGGTCGGCTGGCCCACGCCTACCGGCACGCTCTGGCCGTCCTTGCCGCACACGCCCACGCCCTCGTCCAGCGCCATGTCGTTGCCGATCATCGAGACGCGATTGAGCACCTCGGGGCCGGAGCCGATCAGGGTGGCGCCCTTGACCGGGGCGGTGATCCTGCCGTCCTCGATCAGGTAGGCCTCGCTGGCGGAGAAGGTGAACTTGCCATTGGTGATGTCGACCTGGCCGCCGCCGAAGTTCGGCGCGTACAGGCCCTTCTTCACCGAGCGGATGATCTCGGCCGGGTCCATGCTGCCGCCGCGCATGTAGGTGTTGGTCATGCGCGGCATCGGCAACTGGGTGAACGACTCGCGGCGGCCGTTGCCGGTGGGCTGCATGCCCATCAGGCGGGCGTTGAGCTTGTCCTGCATGTAGCCGACCAAGATGCCGTCCTCGATCAGCGTGGTGCACTCGGTAGGCGTGCCCTCGTCGTCGATGCTGAGCGAACCGCGGCGACCCGGCAGCGTGCCGTCGTCGACCACGGTGACGCCCTTGGCCGCCACGCGCTGGCCGATGCGACCGGCGAAGGCGGAGCTGCCCTTGCGGTTGAAGTCACCCTCCAGACCGTGGCCGATCGCCTCGTGCAGCAGCACGCCGGGCCAGCCCGGGCCGAGCACCACGGTCATCTGGCCGGCCGGCGCGTCGATCGACTCCAGGTTCACCAGCGCCTGGCGCACCGCCTCGTCGGCGAACGCCAGCGCGCGGCCGTTGGCGATCAGCTCGCCGTAGCTGTAGCGCCCGCCGCCACCGGCGTAGCCCTGCTCGCGGCGGCCGTTGGCCTCGGCGATCACCTGCACGTTGATGCGCACCAGCGGGCGCACGTCGGCGGCCAGGGTGCCGTCGGAGGCGGCGATCAGGATGGTATCCAGCGTGGCGGCGAGGCTGACGATCACCTGGGTGATGCGCGGGTCGCGCGAGCGCGCGTAGGCGTCCACTTCCCGCAGCAGCGCGATCTTGTCCGGATTGGGCAGGCTTTCGACCGGGTCGATCGCCGGATACAGCGACCGCGCGTTGCCCAGCGCCAGCGGGCGCCCGGCGCCACGGCCGTCCTGCGCGATGGCGCGGGCGGCCTTCGAGGCTTCCAGCAGCTGTGGCAGCACGATCTCGTCGGAATAGGCGAAGCCGGTCTTCTCGCCACTGATCGCGCGCACGCCCACGCCCTGCTCGATCGAGTGGCTGCCGTCCTTGACGATGCCCTCCTCCAGCAGCCACGACTCGCTGCGCGAGTGCTGGAAATACAGGTCCGCGGCGTCGATCGACGGCGCCATCAGCTGGTCGAACACCCGCTCCAGGTCGCCGGTGGCGAGGCCGCCGGGGGTAAGCAGGCGTTGCTGGGCGTGGTCGAGAAGGGAGGACATGGGCATCTGCGTCGGGGTCTGGTGGTGACGATGAAACGTGGGGGCGGCGGCGGCAGCTTTAAAGCGCACCGGCCAGCGGGCATCCGCTACGATGCGCCAAAGCAAGGACAGCGTCCACGGAGTAACGATCCATGTCGTCAGACACCTCGCGCAAGCGCCCGCTGGAAGTCATCGAACACACCCTGCAGCAGCCCGTTGCCGAGACCCGCGAACTGCTGCGCAGCGACGGCGAACTCAAGCCCGGCCTGGGCCGGGTCAGCGGCGTGATCGCCCTGTCGCTGGGCGTGCTGAGCCTGCTCGCGGTGCTCGCTTTCCACTTTCCGCAGTACCTGACCACACCCGACCTGCGCCACAAATACTCGGTGGACGTGCTGCGCCAGCTGCTGCTGGGCGGCCTGCTGGTGGCCGGTGGCATCTCACTGGGCAACGTGGTGCTGGGCCGCTCGCGCAACATCAACGCGGTCGCCTTCGCCTTCGTGCTGGCGGCCACCGCGCTGGGCGGCTCGCGCGTGCCGGTGGGCAACTTCCCGGACCACACGCCGTACATCGGGCTGGACTGGTTCATCCTCGACCTGCTCGGCTCCACCCTGGTGTTCGTGGTGATCGAGAAGCTGTTCCCGCTGTACAAGGGCCAAGCCGTGTTCCGCAAGGAATGGCAGACCGACCTGAAGCACTTCGCGGTGAACCACTTCATCGTGGGGCTGGCGCTGCTGACGGTGAACTTCCTGCTGCACCACCTGTTCGGCTGGCTCACCGCCAGCGCGTTCCAGCAGACCGTGCAGCACATCGCCTTCGTGCCGCAGCTGCTGCTGTGCATCCTGATCGCCGACCTGGCGCAGTACTGGACGCACCGGGCGTACCACGAGGTGCCCTTCCTGTGGCGCTTCCACGCCGTGCACCACAGCACCAAGACGATGGACTGGCTGGCCGGCTCGCGCCAGCACATGCTCGAGCTCATCGTGACCCGGGTGGCGGTGCTGGCGCCGCTCTACATCCTGGGTTTCAGCGAGGGCGTGATGAACGCCTACATCCTCGTGGTGGGCTTCCAGGCGGTGTTCAACCACGCCAACGTGCACCTGCCGTGGGGGCCGCTGAAATACCTGGTGGTGACGCCGGATTTCCACCACTGGCACCACGCCTCCGACGACGAAGCGATCGACCGCAACTACGCCGCGCACTACGCCTTCCTCGACTACCTGTTCGGCACCGCGGTGAAGTCGACGCGCCGGTTCCCGGAGAAGTACGGCGTGGTCGGCGACTACATGCCCGACGGCTTTGTCCGGCAGCAGCTGTTCCCGTTCCGCGGCCCGCCGAAGAGGGCCGGCTCCCCGGACTGAGGGCTCAGCGCGCCGGAACCGTCGACGCCGGCGCGGGCAGCAGCGGAGGCGTCGGCGCCGTCGAGCTGGCCGGTGCCGGCAGCAGCGGCAGGGGCTTGGGCACGCGCTTCTCGATCAGGGTGATCTTCGGCTTGTCCCAGCTGCCGGTGATCGCGTAGCGCGCGCTGGCCGCCTTGTTCAGGCCGCGGCCGAGCAGACCCTGCACCGCCAGGCCCGCCGCGGCCCCCACTGGCCCACCGACCACCGCGCCGACCACCGGCAGGCTGTTGCCGACGTGCGGCACCACCAGCAGCTGCTGGTCGTAGTCACGCGCGCGCAGGCCGGTGCGGCCGGTCACGGTGATCTCCGCGGCCGGCCCCTTGATCTTCATGTTCTGCGTGGTGGCGTTGCCGTCGGCGAAGACGAAGCTGCCGTCGATGCTGTCGAACGCGAGGCCCTTGCCGAACACGTCGCCGAAGTCGAGCGTGAGCCGGCGCGGCAGTTCGGCCAGCGAGACCAGTCCCAGCAGCCGCCCCACGCCCGGCGAGTCGGCCTCGGGGATGCGCCCGTCGGTCACGTGCACCTGCAGCCTGCCTTCGAGATTGGCCAGGGTGATCGCCGACGGGCTGCCCGGCCAGGTGCCGTCCAGGTGCGCCCGCGTCTTGCCGCCGTTGAACAGGCCGTCGAAACCCAGCGCATCGAGCATCTTGCCGATATCCTCGGCGGAGAAATCGATCGCCAGGTGGGTCTGGCTGTCCTCGGGAGTGCCGTTCCAGTCGCCCGAGGCGGTGATCTGCACGCTGGGCGACAGCGCCCGCAGCTGGTCCAGGTGCATGCCCTTGGCGGTCGGCCAGCTTTCCAGCCGGGCCTGGCCGAGGTGGGCATTGCCCAGCCGCAGGTCATCCACCAGCAGGTGGAAGGGCGGCAGGCTGGCCGGATTCACGCCGGTGCGCGTGGCCTGCGCCGGGGTCGGGCCGGTATCCGGCAGCGCCTTGCCGCTGGCGTCCTTCGGCGGCTCGGCCTTGGGCCAGTACAGACGCTTCAGCCGCGCGGTGATGCCACGCTTGCCGAGGTCGGCGCCGGGCACGTCGAAATGCCCGGCCAGCGTGGCGCCGTCGGCGTCGATGCCCAGGCCGTCCGGCTTGGGCGTCACCCGCATGTGCAGGTTGGGGAAATCGTTGCCAAACAGCATCGCGTGATCGGCGGTGATGTCGATGCCTTCGAGCGCGGGCGCGCTGCCGCTACCCTGCCCGCCGACCACCTGCTGGATCCAGCCGCTGACATCCACCCGGCCACCATGGCCCTGCACGCGCAGCCCTTGCTGCGGAAGCGTGTCGGGCATCCGGTCGCCCAGCGCCACGGTTCCGGCCAGCGGCTGGCCGTAACCGCCCGGCAGGCGGAAGCGCGCGCGCATCACGTCATCCAGCGAAACCTGCAGATCGGCCGAATCGGTGGGCAGGCCGAGCTCCACATGCAGCGGCATCATCACGCCCGCGGGCTTGTCCAGCGGCGCCGGCAGCTTGATCGCGATCTCCTGCAGCGCCGAGTCGACGGTCAGCCGCTGGTGCAGCGGCGTATTGGCCGCATCGCGACCGATGTCCAGCCCGATGCGGAATTCGCTGCGCCCCTCGGACGCGGCGCCGAGCCAGGCCATGGCCGGCTGGTCCTGCAGCAGCTCAGGCAGGGTGTAGCGTCCGTCCAGGCTGGCCGAAAGCACCGCATCGGGGTCGCCGGTAGCGCCGGCAATGCGCATCTGCAGGGTGGATGGCTGGCCACGGAACATTCCCTGCAGCGGGCCGGCGGCCAGGCCCTTGGCGTCGAACTGCATCGGCCCGGAAAGCTGCCCCAGCTGGAGGTTCCAGTCCGGCGCGCTGAGATCGGCACGGGTCAATTGCGCGGTGCCGTTGAGCTGCAGCGAGGCATCGTCCTTGAACGGCAGCAGCAGGTGGAAATCGAAGTCGCCCTTGCCACCGAGCCTAAGCTTAGACAGCGTGTCAGCCTCGCGCGCGGCGATCGGGCTGTGACTGACGAAGCCCAGCAGGCTCGCCCCGCTGCCGCTGCCACTGACGTTGAGATCCAGCGCGGCGTCGCCGAAATCGGGGATCAGCGCCACCGCGTGCTGCGCCTTCACCCCCATCGCATCGCCCCCGCTGGCCTGGACCAGCATGCCGTTGTCGACGAAGCTGGCCACCGCCGCGACGTGCTCGGCGCGCGGCCAGCCCTCGCCGTAGTCCAGCGTGAGGTCGCTCAGTCGCGCCTGCGCCTCGAAGCGGCCCTCGTTGTGCAGGAACGGCCAGTCGGCCAGGCTGCCGCGGACCAGCGCATCGCCGCCGTCGATGGTGCCGCTGACCAGGCCGCGGTCCAGCCAGGCCATCGCCTTCGGCGGCATCGTCAACGGCCAGAACAACTTGGCGGCCGTGACGTCACCGCGGTCGATATGGGCATACAGGTCGAGGAACGGCCGGCCGCCACCTGCCGGCAACAGCACCTCGCCCCGCGCCTGGCCGGCGTAGCCGACACCGGTGAAGTCCAGCGGATCGGCGCCGAGGTGTACGCCATCGTCGTCGTGCCACACCGCGATCGTGCCGGCCAGCCGGGACAGCGCGAACGGCTGGCGGAACGCCTTGGGAAAACGCAGCACCGTGGCCTGCTCCGGCAGCTCCAGCGAGAGCGCCTCGGCGTCGCCACGCAGCGTCCCGGATAGCCGGTCGATACCCGGCATCGCGCCGACCGGATCGATGCCCAGCCCCTGGAACGCAGCATCCAGCCGCGTAAGCCCGACCCCCTGCTGCCACTGCACGGCGGCGCGGGTGATTTCCCCGCGTGGCTTGCCCTCGCCCAGCCAGTGGGCCAGGCCGGCGGACATGTCCGGCTTGAGCGCAAGCCAAGGCACCAGCGGCGCCAGTTGCAGGCGGCTGGCGGCGATGCCGATGCGGATCGCCTCGGCCGAAGGCCGATGCATCACCGCCACCAGGGCGCTGCCATCGTAACCGGCCCAGGCCAGCCGATAGCCGTCACCGGTCTGGCGGATCTCCATCACGCCGCGGATCGCCGCCACGTCGACCCGGCTGCCTGCCGGTGTGCCGAGCGACACACCGGTCAGGTCGGCCTGCAGGACGCTGCGCACCACGTTGCCGTTGCGCCAGTCCAGCCAGGCCTCCAGATGCCCGTGCCCCTGCTCGGCGGTGTAGCCGGCCAGGCTGGCGTCGCCCAGCATGGCGTTCACGTCGAGGTTGTCCCCAGCCAGCCAGACCCGCCCGCTGCTGCCATCGTCGCGGAACTGCCCGGCCGCGGTGAGTACGCCATCGGCACCGGCGCGCCGCAGGCGTGCCCCCACCCGCACCTCGCCCGAACCCAGCCATGCCCGCAACTGGTCGGCCAGCACCGCGTAGTGCCGACCGGTGCGCTCGTCGGCGACGTCGATGCGCACGTCGTCCAGCCACAGGTCGAGCGAGAGGCGTCCCGGCGACATCGGCTGTTCGGAGCTGCCGCCAGCCGTGCCGATGCCGCGGATCGACCAGTGCCCGTCCTTGCTGCGGGCCACGTCCAACTGCACGCCGCGCACGTGCAGGTTGAGCAGGTGCCGTGAGGGCAGCAGCCAGCCACCGAAATCCAGCGTCGCGTCTACTTCGGGGAGGCGCAGTGGCGCCTGCCCCGCAGTGGCACCGCCGAGCGTGACCCCGCGCAGGGCGAAGGTAGGTCCTGCCGGGGTCCAGCGCCCCTGCATCGAATCGAACGACACCGGACGATGCAGGCGTGCACCCAGCTGGGCGGCGACCCATTCCGGATGCTGCGCCAACGCCGGCAATAGCAGCTGCGCCAGCGCCGCGACCACCGCCAGGGTGATCAGGCCGACGCCGATCGTCCATCCGAACGCCCGGCTAAGCCGGTGCGCGTGCCACGACCAGGTCGCCGTCACGGTCGGCGACCTGCGCCGCATCGCCGGTTACAGCAACACCACATCGAACTGTTCCTGGGAATAATGCTCTTCGGCCTGGAAGCGTATGCTCTTGGAGATGAACTCCTCCAGTTCGGCTACCGCGGAGGACTCCTCCTCCAGGATGCGGTTGACCACCGAGGGGCTGGCCATCACCAGCAGCTTGGCCGCGCTGAACTGGCGCACCGCGCGGGTGATCTCGCGGAAGATCTCGTAGGTCACCGTCTCGGCGGTCTTCACCGTACCGCGACCGGAACAGGCCGGGCACGGCTCGCACAGCTGGCGCTCCAGGCTCTCGGTGGTGCGCTTGCGGGTCATCTCCACCAGCCCCAGCGCCGACATCGGGTAGACGGTGGTCTTGGCATGGTCGCGCGACAAGCCCTTCTCGAGCGTGCGCAGCACCTGGCGCTTGTGCTCCTCGTCGGTCATGTCGATGAAGTCGATGATGATGATGCCGCCCAGGTTGCGCAGGCGCAGCTGGCGCGCCGCGGCCTGCGCCGCTTCCAGATTGGTGCGGTAGACGGTCTCTTCGAGGTTGCGCGTGCCGAGGTAGCCGCCGGTGTTGACGTCGATGGTGGTCATCGCCTCGGTCTGGTCGACGATCAGGTAGCCGCCAGACTTCAGCGGCACCTCCTTCCTAAGCGCGCGCTGGATCTCGTCCTCGGCGCCGTACAGGTCGAAGATCGGCCGCTCGCCGTCGTAGTGCTCGACCCGGTCGTCCAGGCTGGGCATGAACTTGTGCACGAACTTCACCACCTTCTCGAAGGTCTCGCGCGAATCCACGCGCACCTTTTCGATGGTCTCGTTGAGCGAGTCGCGCAGGCAGCGCAGCGGCAGCGAGAGCTCCTCGTAGACGCGTTCGCCCACCTTCGCCCGGGCGATGTTTTCCTGCACCACACGCCAGACCTTGCCGAGGTAGGTCACGTCGAACGCCAGCGATTCGGCCGACTGGCCTTCGGCGTTGGTGCGCACGATGTAGCCGAGCGGGTTCTCGCCGAGCAGCGGCGCCAGCACGTCCTTCAGGCGCTGGCGCTCGGCCTCGTCCTCGATGCGCGCGGAAATGCCCAGCGTGCGCGCATGCGGCAGCAGCACCAGGTAGCGCGAGGGGATCGACAGGTGGGTGGACAGCCGCGCGCCCTTGGTGCTGATCGGGTCCTTCACCACCTGCACCACGATCTCCTGGCCCTCATGGACCAATTCGCTGATCGACGGTACCGAGCCATTGCCGCCGCCATCTCCCTCGCCGCCCGGAATGGCGGGACGAATGATGTCCGAGGCGTGCAGGAAGGCCGCCCGGTCCAGGCCGATGTCCACGAACACCGCCTGCATGCCGGGCATCACCCGCTGCACCCGGCCCTTGTAGATGTTGCCCACGTAGCCGCGGCGGGAGGCGCGCTCGACATGGACCTCCTGCAGCATGCCGTTCTCGACGATGCCGACGCGGGTCTCGCGAGGCGTTACATTGATCAGGATCTCTTCACTCACCGCACTACCCCCGCCCAGGGCAACCTTTATAACGGCTGGCTCGGGGCACTGTCGATGCGCACCAGCCCTTGACTTTGGCGGCCCGTGAAGCGTGTCGCCGGCCGCCTCAGACCGGCCCCGGAAGCCCGCCTGCACCGTCCTCGGGGTGGGGACTGCGCTGCGGCTGCGGGGACGGTCGCACGCGCGTGCCGTCGTCCGTGGGCGCGTTGGCCCGCGTGCGCGACCATTCACCGCGCCAGCGCGGCAGCGCGTCCGGATGGTGCGACTGCACAAACGCCAGCAGGCCCTCGCGCACCCGGCAGCGAAGGTCCCAGTTGCGCCCGGAGTCGCCCGAACTGACCAGCGCACGCAGCTTCATGGCGCGATCGCTGGCATCGGTGACCTGCAGCACGCACACCCGACCGTCCCATTCGACCGCCTCGCGGCACAGTCGCTGCAGCTCCTCGCGCAAAGGCGCCAGCGGCACGCGATAGTCCAGCCACAGGAACACCGTTCCGACGATCTGCGCGGTGCGCCGGGTCCAGTTCTGGAACGGGTGCTCCATGAACCAGTTCAGCGGCACCACCAGCCGCCGCTCGTCCCAGATGCGCACCACCACGTAAGTGCCGGTGATCTCCTCGACCCGGCCCCACTCGCCTTCGATGATCACCACGTCGTCCAGCCGGATCGGCTGGGCCAGCGCGATCTGCAGGCCGGCGATCAGGTTGCCCAGCACCGGCTTGGCGGCAAGGCCCACCGCCAGTCCGGCCAATCCGGCCGAGGCAAGCAGGCTGGCGCCGATCTGGCGCACCAGCGGCAGGGTCATCAGCGCCGTCGCGAACCCGAGCAGCACGATCAGCACGGTAGCGGTGCGGCCGAGCACGCGCGACTGGGTCAGCACCCGGCGCGCGTGCAGGTTGTCGGCCACGTCCACCGGGAAACGCCGGGTGAAGAACGCCTCGGCCGCCTGCACGCAACGCACGGCCAGCCAGGTAACGACACCGATCAATACGACGACCAATCCGTGCGACAGCACCGGCACCGGGGCAAGCAGCGTCGACTCGGGGCGGGCATGCAGCACCACCGCCAGTGCGACCATCGGCACCAGCCAGCCCATCGGTGCCTGCGCGAAGCGCAGCATGTCGCGCACCATCGGATGATCCTCGCTCCACCGCCACAGCAGGGCGCGGATGGCGCGATGAACCAGCATCGCCATGACCAGCGCCACCGCGGCACAGCCGATCAGGCGGAACGCGGGAGAGCGGGCCCACAGGTCGTCGAGGAATCCGATCATCGTCACATCGTGCCAAGCCGGACGTCCATGCCATGTGGTCGGCATGATCACGTAGAGTTAGCGGATGACTCCGACACCGATCCTGCTCGCCTGGAGTGGGGGCAAAGATTGCCTGATGGCCCTGCAGCGGCTTCGCGCCGATCCGCACTGGCAGGTGGTCGCGCTGCTCACCACGGTCAATCGCACCTATGAGCGCATCGCCATGCACGGCGTGCGGCGCGACATCCTGGAAGCCCAGGCCGCGTCGCTCCGCCTGCCGCTGCTGGTGGTGGAGATGGACTGGCCCGGTTCGAACGAGGCCTATGAGCAAGCCCACGCCAAGGCGCTGATCGAGGCGCGCATGCGCTGGCCGGGCATCCGCCACTGCGCGTTCGGCGACCTGTTCCTGCAGGATGTGCGCGACTACCGCGTCCGCCAGCTCGGCCAGGCCGAATGGCGCGCGGTATTTCCGATCTGGGGTGAGGACACCACCGAACTGTCCCGCCGCTTCGTCGCCGAGGGCCATAGGGCGATGTTGTGCTGCGTCGACACGCAGCAGCTCGACGCTGCGTTTTGCGGCCGTGCCTACGACGGTGCCCTGCTCGACGCACTGCCGGTCGGTGTCGACCCCTGCGGCGAGCGGGGCGAATTCCATACGCTGAGCTGCGGCGGCCCGCTGTTCCGCACGCCACTGCGCCTGCGGCGCGGCGAGTCGGTGCTGCGCGACGAACGCTTCCAGTTCACCGATTTCCTGCTCGATGACGCGGCCGGCTGACGACCCCATCCTGCCCGACGTGCTGCGGCCGGGCCTGGCACTGGTGTTCTGCGGTACGGCGGCGGGCAAGCGCTCGGCGGCCGAGGGGGCCTACTACGCGCATCCGGGCAACCTGTTCTGGCGGGCGCTGGCCGAGATCGGCCTGACCCCGCGGCGGTATGCGCCGGAGGAGTTCCCCACGCTGCCCGCGCTGGGCATCGGCTTCACCGACCTGGCCAAGTTCCACAGCGGCAACGACAGCGAGCTGCCGCGCGACGCGTTCGACGTGCCGGCGCTGGTGGCCAAGATCGAGCGCTTCGCGCCGCGCTGGCTGGCCTTCACCAGCAAGCACGGGGCAAAGGCGGCGCTGGGGCGCGGCATCCCAGCTTATGGCGTGCAGCCGGAGCGCATCGGCACCACGCAGGTATTCGTGCTGCCCTCGCCGTCGGGACAGGCGCGCGGGCATTGGTCGATCGGGCCGTGGGTTGAGTTGGCTGACTTGGTGCGTGGGGATTAAAGACGCCGGATCCCGGCTTTCGCCGGGATGACGGTAAGGGAAGTGGAGGTCGTCGAAGAGGAGGCGAGCGAGCAGCGAGCTCTCAACCCATCATCCCAGCAAAAGCCGGGATCCAGCGTCTCTTACCCGCCCCAAACAAAACGGGCGCCCGAAGGCGCCCGCTCGTCTGCTGCGCGCACGCCGCGTTACATCTCGACGCAATCGAACCGCACGTCCGAGGCCACGTCCTGGATGTAGTCCACGTCGCTGCGGTCGAAGCCGAACAGCTTGAGGAAGTCGTGGCGGTAGCCCGCGTAGTCGGTGAGCTGGTTGAGGTTCTCGGTGGTCACCGTCGGCCACAGCGCCTTGCACTCGGACTGCACGTCGTCGCGCAGCTCCCAGTCGTCCAGGCGCAGGCGATGCTCCGCGTCCACCGGCGGCGCGCTGCCATCGGCGCGGTAGAGGAAGTCGCGGAACAGGCGGTTGGCCTGCTCGATGGTGCCCTCGTGGATGCCCTTGGCCTTCATGATCTTGAAGACCATCGACACGTACAGCGGGATCACCGGAATCGCCGCGCTGGCCTGGGTCACCACCGACTTCATCACCCCGACGTAGGCCTTCAGGCCGTTGGTGGCATAACGCTCGCGCATGGTCTTGGCGGTGTTGTCCAGGTGCTGCTTGGCGCGACCCAGCGTGCCGTGCCAGTAGATCGGCCAGGTTATCGAGGTGCCGACGTAGCTGTAGGCAATGGTGGTGGCGTCCTTGGCCAGCACGCCGGCCTGGTTCAGCGCCTCGATCCACAGCGCCCAGTCCTCGCCGCCCATCACGGCGACGGTGTCGGCGATCTCCTGCTCGGTGGCCGGTTCGACCGTGGCGGTGATCACCGTGTCGCGGTTGGTGTCGATCGAGGTGGCGCTGAAGGTCTCGCCGATGGTCTTGAGCGCCGAGCGCTTCACTTCGCCGGTACCCGGCAGCTTGCGCACCGGCGAGGCCAGCGAATACACCACCAGGTCGATCGGACCGCCCATCTCCGCCTTGATCATCTCGATGGTGCGCGCGCGCGTCTCGTCGGAAAACGCGTCGCCATTGATCGACTTGGCGGTCAGACCCGCCGCCTTGGCGGCCTGGTCGAACGCGGCGGAGTTGTACCAGCCGGCGGTGCCGGTCTTGGTGTCGCTCGAGGGCTTCTCGAAGAACACGCCCAGCGTGGCCGCGCCATAACCGAACGCGGCGGTGATGCGCGAAGCCAGCCCGTAGCCGGTGGAGGCGCCGATGACCAGCACGCGCTTCGGGCCCTGCCCGCTCTGGCCGCTGGCCTGGGTGATGTCGATCTGCTCGAGCACGTTCTTCGCGCAGCCCACCGGGTGCGCCGTGATGCAGATGAAACCGCGGACTTTCGGATTGATGATCATGCGTTCGCTTCGATCGTGGTCAGGCAAAGACCCATATTACCCGTGCGCGCCGGCCATGCGCCTCCGTAGGGTTGCCGGGGCCCGGCATGCGGAAGGCCCGCCGAAGCGGGCCATTCGCGCGATGCGGTACGCATCGATGGACTCAGTCGATCGGGGTCTGGCGATACTTGCCCACGTCACGCTCGAGCACCGGCGATGCGCGGTTGCTCCAGGCGTGGCGGATGTAGCTGACCACCGCCGCCACGTCGGCGTCGCTGAGCGACTGGGCGAACGGCGGCATCGAGTATGGCCGCGGGTTGCCGGCGGTCACCGGAGGAAAGCCGCCGAGCAGCACCACGCGGATCGCGTTGATGCCGGTCGGCTCGTCGACCGAGGAGTTGCCGTTGAGCGGCGGGTAGACCCCGGCCACGCCATTGCCGTCCTTGCCGTGGCAGGCGGCACAACGCCGGCCGTAGATTTCCTCGCCCTTGTGCCGCATTACCGTTGCGTCGATCGCCGGATCGGCCACCTGCGGCTGCGGCCGCGGCGGCAGCGACTCGAGATAGCTGGCGATCGCCGCGAGATCGGCGTCGGTCATGTGCTGGGTGCTGCGCGCGACCACCTCGGCCATCGGGCCGAATGCGCTGCCTTTCGCCGACTGCCCCGTCTTGAGCAACTGCACGATGTCCTGCCCGCTCCAGCCCTCCAGCCCACCGTGGGCCTGCGTGCCGAGGTCGGGCGCATACCAGTCCTGTGCGGGAATCTCGCCGCCGGACAACGGCGGCTGCGCCGGGATGCCACCGAGCGCATCGCGCCGGGCGTGACACTCGTTGCAGTGGCCCAGGCCCTGCACCAGATAGGCACCCCGATTCCACTCGGCGGACCGGGCCGGATCGGGCTGATACACACCGGGACGGAAGTACATCGCGCGCCAGGCGGCCAGTCCCTGACGGACGCTGTAGGGAAATTTCAGTTCCGGTGTCGCGGAGGGACGGTGCACCGCCGTCAGCGATTTCAGGTAGGCGAAGATCGCCAGCGCATCCCCGCGGGTGACCTTGGTGTACGAGGTGTAGGAGAACGCCGGGTAGAGGAACTCGCCGTGGCGCCCCTTGCCCTCGTGCAGCGCGCGCCAGAAATCGGCAAACGTCCACCGACCCAGTCCGGTCTCGTCGTCAGGCGTGATGTTCGGCGCCGGGATATTGCCGAATGGAGTCGGTACTTCGTGGCCACCGGCGAACGGCACGCCGTCGCGCGCGGTGTGGCAGGCCGCACAATCGCCGACCGTGGCGAGATAGCGACCGCGTTCGATCAGCGCCGGGTCGGCCAGGTTTTCGCTGGCGGCAAGGCGGCCTGCATCGCGTGTCGCAGCATCGTCGGGGTGCGGCCCGAACAGCCACCAGGCGACGCCGCCCACCATCAGCAAGAGGACAATCAGGAAACCGCGCAGCAGCCACTTCATGCGCCGTCTCCCTTGACCGGCGCCTCCGCCGGCGGGGCATTGCCCAGCACGCCGCACTGCAGCGGCGGCGTCACCGAGCCGGGCGGCTGCGCATGCATGTCCGCCGGCAACTGCCGCGTGGCCAGGAATGCGGACACCGCGGTGATGTCCTCCGGGGTGAGCCGGTTGGCGACGGTCGCCATGCAATCCGGTGCGGCAGCGGCGCGGGTACCGGTGCGCCAGGAGCCGAGCTGCGAACTCACGTAGTCGTAGGGCAGGCCGACCAGGCCGGGCGTGGACGGCTGCACGCCGGTCAGCTGGCTGCCATGGCAAGCCTGGCACGGCGGGATCTTGCGTTCAGGGTCGCCATGCTCGGTCAGCGCCTGTCCGCGTGCCAGCAGCGCGGCGGACACCTTGGGTGTGGGTGACGGCGAGTACGGCACCTCCTGTTGGGCGAAGTAGCTGGCGATCTCGTGCATGTAGGTGTCGGTGAGCGGGCGCACGGTGTATTCCATCGGGCCGTACCTGCGCAGGCCAAGCTGGAAATAGCGCAACTGGCGCGCCAGGTATTCCGCCGGCTTGCCGGCCAGACGCGGGAAGAAGCCGGTACCCGGCGAACCCTCGCCGTGCTCGCCATGACAGGCCGTGCACGAGGCGATGCGCTGGGCCAGGGTGTTCGGCACGGTGTGCGTCGGCGTGTTATCGGCGGCGTGTGCGACCGGCAGCAGCAGGGCTGCCAGCAGAAGGACTCCGCGGAGCGGGATACGGAAGCATCGGGTCATCCGTGAAGTATAGGCGCCCGGCATGGTGAAGCCGCCAAACGCTCCGGCCGTCGCCCGGACGCCGCGACAACCTGCCACAAGCCCCACACCGCTCCGGCCCTCGCGATCCCGGAAGCACCCGGGTTCCAACTGCCCGCGGAAGCGCCGAAGGTGCCAGCGCCACGCCCGGGAACCGGCCGCCTGCGCGTGGCGCCAGACCCCAAGCTGGCCTGCCTTCGACTGCTCCGCGAGCCCCCTTGAGCATCCCCTTCCCCGGCGCCCTCGCGGCGGCCATCGCGATCGCCCTGCCCCTGCCCGCCACTCCGGTTGCGCCGGGTTCCCACCCCACCTGGCGCCAGCCACAGGCGCCGCTGCGCATCTACGGCAACACCTGGTACGTCGGCAGCCGCGGACTCAGCGCGATCCTGGTGACCTCGCCACGGGGACACGTGCTGATCGATGGCACGCTGCCCGAAAATGCGGCGATGGTCGAAGCAAACATCCGATCGCTCGGCTTCCGCCTGCACGACGTCCGGGTGATCCTCGACTCGCATGCGCACGGGGACCACGCCGGCGCCTTGGCAGCGATCGCCCGGGACAGCGGGGCCACGGTCCGGGCCCCCGCCGCCCAGGCACGAGCGCTGCGTGTGGGCGGCAGGGACCCGGAAGATCCGCAGTACGGCGACGCGCCGCTGTTCCCGCCCATCGGGCACGTGCAGGTGATCGGTGACGAGGCCACGGTACACGTCGGGCCACTGGCGATCCGCGCCCATCCGACGCCGGGGCACACCCCCGGAAGCACCACCTGGAGCTGGACCTCCTGCGAGCGCGGCCGCTGTCTGCATATGGTATATGCCGACAGCCTCACGCCCATGGCGGCCGGCAGCTACCGCTTCTCCGATCCGGACCATCCGGAGCGTCTGGCATCCTTCCGCCGCGGCATCGCCACGCTGTCCATCCTCCCCTGCGACATCCTGATGACCCCGCATCCGGAAGCCAGCCGCTTCTGGCAACGCATGACGGCACGCGCGCTGGGGCATGCGGATGCGCTGCGTGATCCGGACGCCTGCCGCGCCTATGCGCGCCTGGGCGGGCAGATGATGGACCAGCGCATCACCGTCGAGCGGGAGGCCACTCCCTGAGCTGCGCGCAGGACCTGCATGTGACAAGGATCACTTCGCTCGGGCTACCCGGCGTGGTCCGACAGGCAACCTCGCCCTGCCCCGGAACCTCACCGATGAGTGCAAAGCAACGATCGCCTGAAGCGCCCGCCGAGCTGCCGCATGTCGATCGCTGGACGCTGATCGGCCTGGCTCTGCTGCTTTCGCCTTTGCTGACCATGGCCCACGAGCTGCTGGGCCACGCCGTGACCTGCGCGGCCTCCGGACACCGCCCAAGCGAGTCGGGGGCCCACTACGTCGAATGCCCGGCCACCTGGTGGCCATGGCCGGCACGACGGTCGATGTCGTCGTGGCGGCGCTGGCCTACCTCGCCCGGCATATCGTCCACACGCCGCTGCTGCGACGGGCGCTCTGGATCACCTTCACCGTGAAGGCGATGGTGGCTGCCGGCTACCGGCTGTTCTCCGGGGTGCTGGGCCTGGGCGACTGGAGCCCGGTCGGCGATGGCGGACTTGCGCCGCTGCGGCATCCTTGGCTGCAGCGGTTCGCCCTGACCGCGTTGGGCCTGGTGGCCTACATCGGCGCCATCCGCCTCGCCAACCGCAGCATCGACGCGATGCTCGGTGGCGGCGCGGCAGCCCGCGCCACCCGCATGCGCATGGCCATGACCGTCTACCGGATCGGTGGCGCGGGTGCGCTGCTGGTCGGCCTGTTCAACCCGCACGGGCTGGTGATCACGCTGATCTCCGTCGTGGCGTCGACCTTCAGCGGCACCGCGGGGCTGTTCAATGTGGCCTATCGCTCAACGCCGGCGATTCCACCCCGCCCCCTGGCGATCGGCCGACACCCCGCGCTGCTCATCGCAGGCGCCGTGGTGATGGCTGCGTTTGCCGCAGTGCTCGGCTCCACCGTCTACCTGCGCTGACCGATGCCTCAGCCTCGGCTGACGGATTTGCGCACGATCAGCATCGCCAACTCCAGCGACTGCTCGTAGTTCAGCCGTGGATCGACCGTCGACTTGTAGGCCCGCGAGAGATCCGACTCGGACAGGTCGCGTGCGCCGCCCATGCACTCGGTGACGTTCTCGCCGGTCAGCTCGAGGTGGACGCCACCCAGTCGCGTGCCGGCGGCGGCGTGGATGTCGAAGGCCTGATCGAGTTCGCCGCGGATGTTGTCGAAACGACGCGTCTTGTAGCCGTTGGATGTGCTTTCGGTGTTGCCATGCATCGGGTCGGCCACCCACAGCACACGACGCCCTTCGCGCTTCACCGCGTCCAGCAGCGGCGGCAGGCGCTCGGCAATGGCGGCGTTGCCCATGCGATGGACCAGCGTCAACCGCCCGGGCTCGTCGTCGGGATTGAGTGCGTCCATCAATGGCAGCAACTGCTCAGGTGTGACCGATGGCCCCACTTTTACCGCGATCGGATTGCGGATGCCGCGGAAATACTCCACGTGCGCACCGTCGAGCGCCGCAGTGCGCATGCCGATCCACGGGAAATGCGTGGACAGGTTGAACCAGCCCGGGTGGCGCGGCACCTGGCGGGTCAACGCCTGTTCGTAGTGCAGCAGCAGCGCCTCGTGCGAGGTAAAGAAATCGACACGCGAAAAGCTGGCGATCGGTCCGGCAAGCGTCTCCATGAAACGCAGCGAGTCACCGATCGAGGCGACCATCTGGCGATACTCGGCAGCCAGCGGCGAGTGCTCCACCCAGGCAAGATCCCAGTACTCCGGATGATGCAGGTCGGCAAAACCGCCATCGATCAGCGCACGCACGAAATTCATCGTGAGCGCCGAATGTGCGTGTGCCTGGATCAGGCGCTGCGGATCGGCGCGGCGGGCCGCGGCGGTAAACGCTGGCGCATTGACTACGTCCCCGCGAAAGCTGGGCAAGGTCACGCCGTCCCGCGTCTCGGTATCGGCCGACCGTGGCTTGGCGTATTGCCCGGCGAAGCGGCCCACGCGCAGCACCGGCTTCTTGAGCCCATGCACCATCACCAGGCTCATCTGCAGCAGCACCTTGAGCCGGTTGGAGATGATCGGGCTGGTGCAGTCGGTGAAACTCTCCGCGCAATCGCCGCCCTGCAGCAGGAAGCTGTGGCCATCCTGGGCCTCGGCCAGCGCCTGCTTGAGCGCGAGCACCTCCCACGAGGTCACCAGCGGAGGCAGCGAGGCCAGCTGGGCCGTCGCGGTGGCCAGTTCGGCCGGATCGTCGTAGCGGGGCTGCTGCAGTGCCTCGCGCTGTTGCCAGGAAGCGGGAGACCAGTCCACCGGGGCGGATGGGCTCGTAGGCCGGATCGCCATGTCAGACGCCCCGCCGCCGCGTGGCCAGTACCGCCCAGATCCCCAGCGCGATGAACCACAACAGCGTCCAGGCAGGCATCGGCAGGCCGAGAATGGGCTCGACCTTGGCGCACTCGCCCGACCCGGTGAACACGAGCTTGAGCACCTTGGCGAAAGGAAAGGCGCTCATCAGGTAACCGAGATCACCGCCGCAGGAGGGCACTTCATCGGCGGGCAGCGACTGGATCCACAAGTGGCGCCCGGCCACCGCAATGCCCCAGAGCGCGCCAAGCAGAACGCCAGCCGTATAGATCCAGCGCGCGCCGCTCCTGGGCGCATGGATCGAGCCGGCCAGGAAAAACAGGCCCATCACCATGAAACCGATGCGCTGGAAGATGCACAGTGGGCAGGGAATCATCGCCCAGACGTACTGCGCGTAGAACGCAAATCCGAGCAGCCCCGCACAGAGAACGAAGCCGGCGAGGAAGGTGGTGCGGTAGGACCAATGGAGGGGATTCATGGCTTGTGGATAGCGGGGAGTGACCGACATTAACCCGTCCCGCGGTGTGCTGTCAGCACACCCCATCGCCCCGGACCGACAAACAAAAAGCCCCGGCAGACCAGCTGTCGGGGCTTTTGTTGGCATGGACGTCCAGACGCCCGCCCGGGGCAACGCTTACTCGACGTCGACGGCCTCGGCGCGCGGACGATCCACCAGCTCGACATACGCCATCGGAGCGTTGTCGCCGGGACGGAAACCGCACTTCAGGATGCGCAGGTAACCGCCGGGACGCTCTCGGTAGCGCGGGCCCAGCTCGACGAACAGCTTGCCCACGGCCTGCTTGTCGCGCAGACGGGCGAACGCGAGACGGCGGTTGGCGACGCCGTCGGTCTTGCTGAGGGTGATCAGCGGCTCGGCGACGCGGCGAAGTTCCTTCGCCTTCGGCAGGGTGGTACGGATCAGCTCGTGCTTGATCAGCGACGCGGCCATGTTGCGGAACATGGCTTCGCGGTGGCTGCTGGTGCGGTTGAGCTTGCGACCGCTCTTCATATGGCGCATGGCGATAATCTCTGTCTGTTGTTATGAGAGGCCGGACGTTGCCGGCTTCCCGCGGTTGCCCGCTATAGGAGTATTGAAGATCGATTGCTGCGAAAGCCCCGGGAAGTCCCCGCGGCGGACGATCAAGCGGACCGTCGGAAGATGCCGGAAACAGGCAGGCCGCAGCAGCCCCCTCACGGCAAGATGCCGCGATCGCCAAGGCGACCGCGGCATGTGTTGCATCAGCCCAGCTGCATGCCGTGCGACAGGCCCGGCGGCGGCCAGTTCTCGAGCTTCATGCCGAGCGCCAGACCGCGGCTGCCCAGCACATCCTTGATCTCGGTCAGCGACTTCTTGCCGAGGTTCGGGGTCTTCAGCAGCTCGACTTCGGTCTTCTGCACCAGATCGCCGATGTAGTAGATGCTCTCGGCCTTCAGGCAGTTCGCCGAACGCACGGTGAGCTCCAGGTCGTCGATCGGACGCAACAGCAGCGGGTCGAAACCGCTCTTCTCGGCCGTGTCGGTCGCGCTCTCGCGACGCGAGAAGTCACCGAACACCGACAGCTGGTCGTTGAGGATCTCGGCCGCCTTGCGGACCGCGTCCTCGGCGCCGATGGTGCCGTTGGTCTCGATGTCCAGCACCAGCTTGTCGAGGTTGGTGCGCTGCTCTACGCGAGCGGCGTCCACCTCGTAGGCCACACGCAGCACCGGCGCGAACGACGCGTCGAGCTGCAGGCGACCGATCGGACGCGCTTCATCGTCCGGGTGCTGGCGGGCGCTGGCCGGCTGGTAGCCGACACCGCGACGCACCTTCAGGCGCATACTGAGCGCGATGTCCTTGGTCAGGTGGCAGATCACGTGTTCCGGGTTGATGATCTCGACCGTGTGATCCACGGTGATATCGCCGGCGGTCACCACGCCCTTGCCCTTCTTCGACAGGGTCAAGGTGACCTCGTCGCCGGAGTGCTGGCGGATCGCGACATCCTTGAGGTTCAGCAGGACTTCGATCACGTCCTCCTGCAGGCCCTCGAGGGTGGTGTACTCGTGGAGCACGCCATCGATCTCGACCTCGACAATGGCGCTGCCGGGGATCGAGGAGAGCAGTACGCGACGCAGCGCGTTGCCCAGGGTGTGGCCGAAGCCACGCTCGAGCGGCTCGACCACCACCTTGGCGCGGTTGGCTCCGAGCTGTTCGACGCTGAGGCCACGAGGCCGCAGCACGCTAGTTGACGAAACTGCCATGCAGAGCTCCGGTTGATTACTTCGAGTAAAGCTCGACGATCAGCGCTTCGTTGATGTCGGTGGGCAGGTCGCCACGATCCGGCACCGACTTGAACGTGCCGGCGAACTTCTTGGCATCCACTTCCACCCACTGCGGGCGCAGATCCATGGTGTCGAATACGGTCGCCGCTTCCTGAACGCGCAGCTGGTTGCGCGCGCGCTCGGTCAGGGCGATTTCGTCACCCGGCTTGACCTGGTAGGACGGGATATTGACCTTCTTGCCGTTGACCAGCACCGCCTTGTGGGCGACCAGCTGGCGGGCCTGGGCGCGGGTGACCGCGAAGCCCATACGGTAGACGACGTTGTCCAGGCGGCTCTCGAGCAGGCGCAGCAGGTTCTCACCGGTGTTGCCCTTGAGGGTCGACGCCTTGGTGTAGTAGTTGCCGAACTGGCGCTCGAGCACGCCATAGATGCGCTTGACCTTCTGCTTTTCGCGCAGCTGGACGGCATAGTCGGACATGCGCATGCGCTTGTTGGCGCCATGCTGGCCGGGCTTGTTCTCCAGCTTGCACTTGGAATCCAGCGCGCGGGCCGGGCTCTTCAGGCTGAGGTCGGAACCCTCACGACGGGCGAGCTTGCAGGTAGCTCCACGATAACGGGCCATGGGTATGCTCCTTAGACTCGACGCTTCTTGGGGGGACGGCAGCCGTTGTGCGGGATCGGCGTGACGTCGATGATGTTCAGCACCTTGTAGCCGAGGGCGTTCAGCGAACGCACCGCCGACTCGCGACCCGGGCCCGGCCCCTTGATGCGCACTTCGACGGTCTTCACGCCGTAGTCGCCCGCGGCGCGGCCGGCCTTCTCGGCGGCCACCTGGGCAGCGAACGGGGTCGACTTGCGCGAGCCGCGGAAACCCGCGCCGCCGGCAGTCGCCCACGACAGCGCGTTGCCCTGGCGATCGGTGATGGTGACGATGGTGTTGTTGAAGGAGGCCTGCACGTGGGCCACGGCATCCGTGACAACGCGCTTGATCTTCTTCTTGGTCTTGACTGGCTTGGCCATGATTCGAATCCGTTACTTCTTGATGGCGCGACGCGGACCCTTGCGGGTACGGGCGTTGGTGCGCGTGCGCTGGCCGCGCACCGGCAGGCCACGACGGTGACGCAGACCGCGGTAGCAACCCAGATCCATCAGACGCTTGATGGCGATGCCAACTTCGCGACGCAGATCACCTTCGACAACGTACTTGCCGATTTCGTGGCGGAGCTTCTCCACCTCGCCCTCACTGAGGGACTTGATCGGCGTGGTCGGAACCACGCCGGCGTCCGCGCAGACCTTCTTGGCCCGGCTGCGGCCGATGCCGTAGATGCTCTGCAGACCGACCCAGACATGCTTCTGGACCGGCAAATTGACACCCGCGATGCGCGCCATGATGTACTTTCTCCGATGCTTTCGTGCGCGGTAAACGCGCAATTCTAACCTGAATCAACCCTGCTGGAAAGTCCCGCGGCCAGCGCCGCAACTTTCCCGTTTATCCGGCCCCACTCCTACGCCCCAGCAGCCACTAGCTGCGCCGGAGATTGGCCTTCTTGAGCAAACCTTCGTACTGGTGGCTCACCAGATGCGCCTGCACCTGCGAGGTGAAGTCCATGACCACCACCACTACGATCAGCAGCGAGGTACCGCCGAAGTAGAAGGGCACGTTCCACGACTTCTGCATGAACGTGGGTACCAGACAGACCAGCACCAGGTAGAGCGCGCCCACACCGGTGAGGCGAGTCATCACCGCATCGATGTAGCTGGCGGTCGCCTTGCCCGGACGGATGCCCGGGATCAGCGCGCCGGAGCGCTTGAGATTGTCGGCCGTCTCCTGGGAGTTGAAGACGATGGCCGTGTAAAAGAACGCGAACGTGATCACCAGCACGGCGAACACTACGTCATGCAGCGGCTCGCCCTGGTTCAGCGCCTGGGTCAGCGACTGCAGCCAGCGGGCCTGGTGGCCGGTGCCGAACCAGGTCAGCGCGGTGGCCGGGAACATCAGCAGGCTCGAGGCGAAGATCGGCGGGATCACGCCCGACATGTTGATCTTCAGCGGCAGGTGCGAGCTCTGGTTCATGTACGCCTGCTGGCCGCCGGAGCGCCGCGCGTAGTTGACCGTGATCCGTCGCTGCGCCCGCTCCATGAACACCACGAAGGCGGTCACGGCCAGCACCATGGCGACGATCAGGATCAGCTTCAGGCCGTTACCCAGCTCACCGTTCGCCTGCATGGTCAGCGTGTGCGCCACCGCACCGGGCAGGCCCGCCACGATACCTGCGAAGATCAGCAGCGAGATGCCGTTGCCGATGCCGCGCTCGGTGATCTGCTCACCCAGCCACATCAGGAACATGGTGCCGGCGGTCAGGCCGACGACGGACGACAGCACGAAACCCATGCCCGGCATGTAGACCACCGGCACGCCGCCGGAAGCGACCTGCTTCTGCAGCGCAACGGCGATGCCGAACGCCTGGAAGGCCGCGAGGCCGACCGTGCCGAAGCGGGTGTACATGGTCATCTTGCGCCGCCCTGCCTCGCCTTCCTTGCGGAGGTTCTGCAGGCTGGGAATCACCGACCCCATCATCTGCACCACGATCGAGGCGGAGATGTAGGGGACGACGCCCAGGGCGAAGACCGACATGCGGGACAGCGAGCCACCCGAGAACATGTTGAACATGCTCAGGAGGCCGCCGCCCTGCTGCTCGATGAGGCGGGTCATCGCCTCGGGATTCACGCCCGGCACCGGGATGAACGAACCGAGGCGGAAGACGATCAGCGCACCGATCACGAAAAAGATGCGCTGACGCAGCTCGGTCAACTTGCCGAGCGAGCCGAGCTGGTTGCCCTTGGCAGCAGCCACCGGGTTACTCCACGCTGCCGCCGGCCGCCTCGATCGCGGCCTTGGCACCGACCGTGGCGAGGATGCCGGAGAGCTTCACGGCGCGACCGATCTCACCCTTGGCCACGACCTTGACCTTCTTCGCACGGCTATCGACCAGGCCGGCCTTGTGCAGCGTCACCAGATCGATCACCTCGGCGTCGAGGGTGGCAAGCTGGTACAGGAACACCTGCTGGCTCTCGGCCTTCTTCTGCGAGCGGAAGCCGACCTTCGGGAGGCGACGCTGCAGCGGCATCTGGCCGCCTTCGAAGCCGAACTTGTGGGTGCCGCCGGCACGGGCGTGCTGACCCTTGTGGCCGCGGCCTGCGGTCTTGCCGAGGCCCGAGCCGATGCCGCGACCGACGCGCAGGCGCGACTTGCGCGAACCGGCGGCGGGCTTGATGTCGTTGAGACGCATGATGATTACTCCTCGACCCGGACCAGGTAGTAGACCGTGTTGATCAGGCCACGCACCTGCGGGCTGTCCTTCAGTTCACGCACGTCGTTGGTCTTGTTCAGACCGAGCGCCTTGACGCTCAGACGATGACGGCTCTGCACGCCACGCAGGCCCTTGACCAGGCGTACGCGCACGGTCTTTTCGGCAGTCTCTTTCTTAGCCATTGCCCAGCACCTCATCCAGGGTCTTGCCACGCTTGGCGGCGATCTTCTTGGGCGAGGCCACGGCCTGCAGGCCCTTGATGGTGGCGCGCACCAGGTTGATCGGGTTGCGCGAACCCACCGCCTTGGCCAGCACGTTCTTAACGCCGACCACTTCCAGCACGGCGCGCATCGCACCGCCGGCAATCACGCCGGTACCTTCGGCGGCCGGCTGCATGTACACGCGGGCGGCGCCGTGGTTGGCCTTGACGGCGTACCACAGGGTGCCGTTGTTCAGCTCGATGTTGACCATCTGGCGCCGGGCACGCTCCATCGCCTTGGAGATGGCGACCGGCACTTCGCGCGCCTTGCCATAGCCGAAGCCGACGCGGCCTTCGCCATCACCCACCACCGTCAGGGCGGTGAAGCTCATCTGGCGGCCACCCTTCACGGTCTTGGCCACGCGGTTGACGGCGATCAGCTTCTCGAGCAGGCCGTCCGAATTTTCGCGATCGTTAGAGGACATGTTGGTTTCCGTATGCCCGGAGCTCCGGGACTTCTGCTTGCGGCTTGGCCGCTTGGAGTTGTAGGTGGAGCTCGGGGCGCGTCTATCGCCGCGCCCCGGTGGATCAGAACTTCAGGCCGGCTTCGCGGGCCGCATCGGCCAGCGCCTTGATGCGACCGTGGTAGCGGAAGCCCGAGCGGTCGAAAGCGACCGATTCGATGCCCGCGGCCATCGCACGCTCGGCAACAGCCTTGCCGACGGCCGCGGCCGCCTCGAGGTTTTTGGTGCCCTTCAGACCCTCGGCGACCGCCTTCTGCACGGTCGATGCAGCGGCCACCACCTTGGTGCCGGACGCATCGAACACCTGCGCGTAGAGGTGCTGCCCCGTGCGATGCACCGAAAGGCGCGGCACGGCGAGCTTGCGGATGTGCGCGCGAGTGGACTTGGCGCGGCGCAGACGGGATTCATTCTTGTTCATCGTCATGATTCTCCAGGAAGCGGATCGGCCCTTGCCTACCCCCGGGGTTCGCCCCGGGAGGCGGATTAGGCCTTCTTGGCTTCCTTCAGCGTGATCTTCTCGCCGGCGTAACGCACACCCTTGCCCTTGTAGGGCTCCGGCGGACGGTAGGCGCGGATCTTGGCAGCCACCTGGCCCACGCTCTGCTTGTCCGAGCCCTTGATCAGGATCTCGGTTTGCGTAGGCGTCTCGATGGTCACGCCTTCCGGCGCGTTGAACACCACCGGGTGGGAAAAACCGAGGCTCAGGTTCAGCGCCTTGCCGGTCATCGACGCGCGATAGCCCACGCCGACCAGTTCAAGCTTGCGCTCGTAGCCGTCGGAGACGCCCTTGACCATATTGGCCAGCAGCGCGCGGGCAGTGCCGCCGAACTTGTCGTCGGCACCTTCGGCCAGGACGATCGTCGCCACGCCGTTCTCGACGGATACGTTGACGCCCGGCAATGCATGCACTGACAGGGAGCCCTTCGGGCCCTTCACGGAGATGCCGTCTTCGGCAACCTTCAGCTCGACACCCTTCGGCAGGCTGATCGGCTTCTTAGCAACACGGGACATCGTCGACTCCTTAAGCCACTTGGCCGATGACTTCGCCACCGAGACCCTTGGCGCGGGCCTGGGCGTCGGTCAGCAGACCGGCGGAAGTCGAAATGATCGAGATACCAAGACCGCCGAGCACCTTCGGCAGCTCGTCCTTACCGCGATAGACGCGGAGGCCGGAGCGGCTGACTCGGGAGATGGCCTCGATGGCCGGACGGCCTTCGAAATACTTGAGCTTGATCTCGAGCACCGGCTTGCCCTCCGCGTCGGAGGTCTTGGCGTCGAGGATGTAGCCCTCGTTCTTGAGAAGGTCGGCGATCGCCACCTTCAGCTTCGACGACGGCATGGTCACGGTCTGCTTGCCCGAAAGCTGGGCATTGCGCACGCGCGTGAACATATCGGCGATGGGATCAGTCATGCTCATGAAAACATCCTTCAGAGTGCACCGATATCCGATAAAACCGGAAATCAATTCTAGATTGTGAGCCGCAACAAGCCGGCCTGCATTATGCAGACCGACGAGTGTAGCAGCCTTTTCCAGCTTTGGCGAATATCAGAGCGCCAACGTCGTGGACGGCGGGAGATGCCACCGTCGGGGGCTAGTGGACCGAGCCGGCCCGCTTCCCGGTCGGGGATTACCAGCTGGCCTTGCGCAGACCCGGAACTTCACCGCGCATGGTAGCTTCACGCAGCTTGTTGCGGCCCAGGCCGAACTTCTTGTACACCGCACGCGGGCGACCGGACAGGGCGCAACGGGTGCGCTGGCGAACCGGGCTGGCGTCGCGCGGCAGCTTCTGCAGCTTGCTCTGGGCCTCCATCTTCTCCTCGTAGGAGGCGCTGGGGCTCAGCACGACCGCCTTCAGTTCGGCGCGCTTGGCGGCGTACTTCTGGACGAGCTTGGTCCGCTTCAGATCGCGGTTGACCATCGAGGTCTTTGCCATGGTTTATCTCTCGCGTATCAGTTGCGGAACGGGAAGCTGAAGGCTTCCAGCAACGCCTTGGCTTCGGCGTCGGTCTTGGCGGTGGTGGTGATGGAGATATCCATGCCACGCATCGCGTCGATCTGGTCGAAGTCGATTTCCGGGAAGATGATCTGTTCCTTCACGCCGAAGTTGTAGTTGCCGCGGCCGTCAAAGGCGCGACCCGACACGCCGCGGAAGTCGCGGACGCGGGGCAGCGAGATGTTGATCAGGCGATCGAGGAACTCCCACATCTGGGCACGGCGCAGGGTCACCTTGCAGCCGATCGGCCAGCCGTCGCGGATCTTGAACGAGGCGACGGAGACGCGCGCCTTGGTCGTGATCGGCTTCTGGCCGGCGATCTTGGCCATGTCGGCAACGGCGTTCTCGAGCACCTTCTTGTTGCCCGCCGCTTCGCCCACGCCCATGTTCAGCGTGATCTTGGTGATGCGGGGAACCTGCATCACGTTCTGGTAGCCGAACTTCTCGGTGAGCTTGGCGACTACCTGCTCTTTATAGAAATTTTCGAGGCGCGTCATGATCGTGTTCCTTACGCGTCCACTACTTCGCCGCTGGAGCGGAACACGCGGACCTTGCGCCCATCCTCGAGCGTCTTGGCACCCACGCGCTCACCCTTGCCGGAGGCGGAGTTGAACAGCTGGACATTGGAGATGTGGATCGAGGCCTCGCGCTCGACGATGCCGCCGGGCTGGTTGGCCTGCGGATTCGCCTTGGTGTGGCGCTTGACCAGGTTGACGTTGGTGACGAAAACGCGGTCACCATCGACGCGCAGCACATCGCCGCGCTGACCCTTGTTCTTGCCGGCGATCACGATGACCTGATCGCCCTTGCGGATACGGTTCATGGCTATTACTCCGCTCAGAGCACTTCCGGCGCGAGCGAGACGATCTTCATGAACTTCTCGCTGCGCAGCTCGCGGGTGACCGGCCCGAAAATACGGGTGCCGATCGGCTCGAGCTTGTTGTTGAGGAGGACAGCCGCGTTGCCGTCGAAACGGATCAGCGAACCATCCGGACGGCGCACGCCCTTGGCAGTGCGAACCACCACGGCGTTGTAGACCTCGCCCTTCTTCACCTTGCCACGGGGGATGGCATCCTTCACGGTGACCTTGATCACGTCACCGATCGCGGCGTAGCGGCGCTTGGAGCCGCCGAGCACCTTGATGCACATCAGTTCCTTGGCGCCGCTGTTGTCCGCCGCGGAGAGCGTGCTTTGCATCTGGATCATGTCTGCACCCTCCTCTTAGACGTTGGCGCGCGTGAGGATTTCCACCACGCGGTGATGCTTGGTCTTGGACAGCGGGCGGCATTCGGCGATGCGCACCACGTCGCCCTCGTTCGCGCCCAGGTCGTCCTGCGCGTGAAGCTTGGTCGAGCGACGGATGATCTTGCCGAGCAGGCCGTGCTGCACCTGGCGCTCGATCAGCACTGTGACCGTCTTGTCCATCTTGTTGGAAACCACGCGCCCTTCGAGGGTGCGTGCCTGTTTCTGGTTCTCGCTCATGTCCGCCGTCCTTACTTCTTGCCGCCGAGCACGAACTTCGTGCGGGCGATGTCGCGCCGAACGCGGCGCAGCTGGTGCGGCTGGCTGAGCTGGCCGGTGCCCTTCTGCATGCGCAGATTGAACTGCTCCTTGCGAAGGTCCAGCAGATGCTGGTTCAGCTCTTCGACCGACTTGTTGTTGATATCTTTGATAGCCATCACATCACCGCCCGGCTGACAAACTGGGTCTGCACCGAGAGCTTGGCAGCCGCCAGGCGGAAGGCCTCGCGCGCCGTGGACTCGTCCACACCCTCGATTTCATAAAGCATGCGGCCGGGCTGGATCGGGGCGACCCACAGCTCGACACTGCCCTTACCCGCGCCCATGCGGACCTCGATGGGCTTCTTGGTGATCGGCTTGTCCGGGAACACGCGGATCCAGAGCTTGCCGCCACGCTTGACGTAACGGGTGATGCAACGACGACCGGCCTCGATCTGGCGCGCGGTCAGCGCACCGAACGTGGTCGCCTTCAGACCGAACTCGCCGAAACTGACCAGGTTGGCGCTGTGCGCCAGCCCGTCATTGCGGCCCTTGAACTGCTTGCGGAATTTGGTTCGCTTGGGTTGCAACATGGCAACTCTCCTTACTTCGCCGCCCGCTCGCGACGGCCTTCACCGCCCTCGCGACGCGATTCACGACGACCCTCGCCGCCTTCGCGACGCGGCTGCGACTGCTCGTCCTTCGACTCGGCCGACGCTGCCGCCAGGTCGAAGATCTCGCCCTTGTAGATCCACACCTTGATGCCGATGATGCCGTAGGTGGTCTTGGCCTCTGCGGTGCCGTAGTCGATGTCCGCACGCAGGGTGTGCAGCGGCACGCGACCTTCGCGACTCCACTCGGAGCGGGCGATCTCGGCACCGTTCAGACGACCGGAGACGTTGATCTTGACGCCCTGGGCACCGAGGCGCATCGCGTTGCCGACGGCGCGCTTCATCGCGCGACGGAACATGATGCGGCGCTCGAGCTGCTGCGCGATCGACTCGGCGACCAGCTGCGCATCGAGCTCCGGCTTGCGGACTTCGTTCACGTTGATGTGCGTCGGAACGCCCATCATCTCGCTGACTTCCTTGCGCAGCTTCTCGATGTCCTCGCCCTTCTTGCCGATCACCACGCCCGGACGGGCGCTGTAAATCGTCACGCGGGCGGTCTTGGCCGGGCGCTCGATCTGGATCTTGGAGATGCCAGCCTGGGCGAGCTTCTTACGAAGCATCTCGCGGACCTTCAGGTCAGCAACCAGGTACTTGGCGTAATCGCCCTTGTTTGCGTACCACTTCGAGTTCCAGTCCTTGGCGATGCCGAGGCGGATACCGGTGGGATGAACTTTGTGACCCATCGTCTTTTCGTCCTCTTAATCGCCAACGACCACGGTGATGTGGCTGGTGCGCTTCAGGATGCGCGAACCGCGACCCTTGGCGCGGGCGTACATGCGCTTCATCGACGGACCTTCGTCCACGAAGATGCGCGAGACCTTCAGTTCGTCCACGTCGGCGCCGAGGTTGTTCTCGGCGTTGGCGACGGCCGAGAGAAGCACCTTGCGGACAAGGTGGGCCGCCTTCTTGTTGGTGAACTGGAGCACGTCGCTGGCGCGACCCACGGGCATGCCGCGGACCAGGTCAGCCACCAGGCGTGCCTTCTGCGCCGAGATGCGGGCGCTGCGCAGGATCGCTTTGGCTTCGGTGCTCATCTTACTTGCCCTTCTTGTCGCCGCCGTGGCCCTTGAAGGTGCGAGTCACCGCGAACTCGCCGAGCTTGTGCCCGACCATGTTCTCGTTGACGAGCACCGGCACGTGCTGGCGACCGTTGTGGATGGCGATGGTCAGGCCGACCATTTCCGGCAGGATCATCGAGCGACGCGACCAGGTCTTGATCGGGCGCTTGTTGTTGGCGGAAACCGCAGCTTCCACCTTCTTGACGAGGTGAAGGTCGACGAACGGACCTTTCTTCAGAGAACGCGGCATGTCGGCTTCCTGTTACTTGCGACGACGCACGATGAACTGCTGCGTGCGCTTGTTGTTGCGGGTCTTGTAACCCTTGGTCGGCGTACCCCACGGGCTGACCGGATGACGGCCACCGGAAGTACGACCCTCGCCACCGCCGTGCGGGTGGTCGACCGGGTTCATCACCACGCCGCGGACGGTCGGGCGGATGCCCTTCCAGCGAGTGGCACCGGCCTTGCCCAGCTTCTTCAGGCTGTGCTCGGAGTTGCCCACCTCGCCGATCGTGGCGCGACAGTCGACCGGCACCTTGCGCATCTCGCCGGAGCGGAGGCGCAGGGTGGCGTAACCGGACTCGCGGGCGACCAGCTGGACCGAGGCGCCGGCGCTGCGGGCGATCTGCGCGCCCTTGCCAGCCTTCATTTCGATGCAGTGGATGGTCGAACCGACCGGGATGTTGCGCAGCGGCAGGCTGTTGCCCGGCTTGATCGGGGCGTCCGAACCGGACACCAGGCGATCGCCCACCTGCACGCCCTTCGGCGCGATGATGTAGCGGCGCTCGCCGTCGGCGTAGCACAACAGCGCGATGTGCGCGGTGCGGTTCGGATCGTACTCGATGCGCTCGACGCGGCCGGCGATGCCTTCCTTGTCGCGCTTGAAGTCGATGATGCGGTAATGCTGCTTGTGCCCACCACCGCGATGACGCGTGGTGATGCGGCCGAAGTGATTGCGACCGCCCGTCTTGGACTGCGACTCGGTCAGCGCCGCGTACGGCGCCCCCTTGTGCAGGCCCTCGGTGCGGACGCTCACCGCGTCGCGGCGGCCCGGCGAGGTCGGCTTGTGCGTGATCAGTGCCATCTCAATGCGACTCCTTGAGCTCAGGCCTTGGCCGACACGTCGATGGTCTGACCATCGGCGAGGCGGACATAGGCCTTGCGCTTGCCCTGGCGGCTGCCAGTGCGGAAACGGAAGGACTTGACCTTGCCCTTGGCGTTGACGAGGTTCACCTGCTCGACCTTGACGTCGAACATCTGCTCCACCGCCGCGCGGACATCGGCCTTGGTCGCCTCGGGGGCGACAACGAATACGTACTGGTTGCTCTCGGCCAGGCGCGCGGACTTCTCGGAGATGTGCGGCGCACGCAGGGTGTTGAGAATGCGTTCGGTGCTCATGCCAGCCATTCCTCGATCTTCTTGACCGCGTCGACGGTCAGCACGATGTGGTCCGAACCCACCAGATTGACCGGGTTCAGCGCCATCACGTCCACGACATGCAGGTACGGGATATTGCGAGCGGCAAGGTAGAGCGCCTCGTTGGCGTCTTCGCTCACCAGCAGCACGCGGCCGGACACCTGCAACTCGGCCAGCTTGGCCATCATCGACTTGGTCTTCGGCGCCTCGATGCCGAAGCCCTCGACGACCTTCAGGCGATCCTGGCGGTTGAGTTCGGCCAGAATCGAGCGGATCGCCACGCGATACGCCTTGCGATTGACCTTCTGCTCGTAGCTGCGAGGCTTGGCGGCAAACGTCACGCCACCGCCGACGAAGATCGGGGCACGGTAGTCGCCGTGACGGGCACCGCCACCCTTCTGCTTCTTGAATTTCTTGGTGGTGCCGGACAGCTCACCACGCGACAGCTGCGCCTTGGTACCCGCGCGGCCGCCAGCCTGATAGGCCACAACCACCTGGTGCACCAGGGCCTGCTTGAACTCGCCGCCGAACACTTCGTCCGACACGCTGAGCGGCTTGGCGCCAATGACATTCAGTTCCATGGCGTCTCTCCTCAACCCTTGGTGGTCGGACGGATGACGACGTCGCCACCGGTCGCACCCGGCACCGCGCCCTTCACCGCGATCAGGTGACGCTCGGCGTCGACCTTGATCACTTCCAGACCCTGCTGCGTGCGATTCACCGCACCCATATGGCCGGCCATCTTCTTGCCCGGAAACACGCGACCCGGCGTCTGACGCTGGCCGATCGAGCCCGGGGCGCGATGCGACAGCGAGTTACCGTGGGTGGCGTCGCCCATCTTGAAGTTGTGGCGCTTGATCGTGCCCTGGAAGCCCTTGCCCTTGGACACACCGGCGACGTCGACGATCTGGCCGACGGTGAACAGCTCGTCCGCCTTGATCTCCGCACCGATCGCGTACTTACCGAGGTCGTCGGCGGCAACGCGGAACTCCCACAGGCCACGGCCCGGCTCGACCTTCGCGGTCGCATAGTGGCCCTTCAGCGGCTGCGTCAGCAGCGAGGCGCGCTTCGCGCCCGCCGTGACCTGCACGGCGCTGTAGCCATCGTTCTCTTCCGTCTTCACCTGGGTCACGCGGTTCGGCGTCGCTTCGATCAGCGTCACCGGAATCGAGCGGCCGTCTTCGGTGAAGAGTCGGCTCATGCCGCACTTGCGGCCAACCAGTCCGATACTCATCTTCGTATCCTGTCTATCGCTCAGCCGAGCTTGATCTGGACATCCACGCCGGCGGCGAGGTCAAGCTTCATGAGCGCGTCCACGGTCTTGTCGTTGGGGTCGACGATGTCGAGCACGCGCTTGTGGGTGCGGGTCTCATACTGGTCGCGCGCGTCCTTGTCGACGTGCGGCGAGACCAGGATGGTGTAGCGCTCGATCTTGGTCGGGAGCGGAATCGGGCCGAGCACCGTAGCGCCGGTGCGCTTGGCCGTCTCGACGATCTCGCTGGCCGAGCGGTCGATCAGACGATGATCGTACGCCTTGAGCCGGATGCGAATCTTCTGGTTCGCCATAAAACCGTGTCCTGTTGTCAAAAGAACAATTACTTGTGAACCGAAGCGGCTTCTCACCGCCTCGCACTTGCGACTGGACGTCCCGGTGCACTGAAAGCCGCCCAAAATGTTCGGCAAGCCAGTCGATCCGGCTTGCCGAGCAGAAAAGTATAAAAGGCGTAAAAACAAAGATCAACAAAGCTCGCGCCCTGTGATCCTCGTGTCTTATGCCCCAGGCGATCCGCGCCAGCGAACTCGAAGCACGTCCTGTGCCTCATTTCGCGGTGTAGGAGACCTCGCCGTAGGCAAGACGCTCCTGCAAAGAAGAACGAGTATAGCTCGCTCCGAACGCGAAAGGAAGCCCCGACCCAACAAAAAGCGGCAGCCGGCTCCGGCTGCCGCCCTCGTCCGCTCGGGAACCCTTACTTGATGATCTTGGCCACCACGCCGGCGCCGACGGTACGGCCGCCTTCGCGGATCGCGAAGCGCAGACCCTCGTCCATCGCGATCGGGTGGATCAGGCTCACCACCATCTTCACGTTGTCGCCCGGCATCACCATCTCCACACCCTCCGGCAACTGGCAGGCGCCGGTCACGTCGGTCGTGCGGAAGTAGAACTGCGGACGGTAACCCTTGAAGAACGGGGTATGACGGCCACCCTCGTCCTTCGACAGCACGTACACCTCGGCCTCGAAGTCCGTGTGCGGGGTGATCGAACCGGGCTTGGCCAGCACCTGGCCGCGCTCCACGTCGTCACGCTTCAGGCCGCGCAGGAGCAGGCCCACGTTGTCGCCCGCCTGGCCCTGGTCCAGCAGCTTGCGGAACATTTCCACGCCGGTCACGGTGGTCTTCTGCGTGTCGCGGATACCCACGACCTCGATTTCCTCACCGACCTTGATGATGCCGCGCTCCACGCGACCGGTCACCACGGTGCCGCGACCGGAGATCGAGAACACGTCTTCCACCGGCATCAGGAACGGCCTGTCGATGTCGCGCTGCGGCTCCGGGATGTAGCTGTCCAGCGCGTCCACCAGCGCAATGATCGCCGGCACGCCGATCTCGCTCTGATCACCTTCCAGCGCCTTCAGCGCCGAACCCTTGATGATCGGCGTGTCGTCGCCCGGGAAGTCGTACTTCGACAGCAGCTCACGCACCTCCATCTCGACCAGCTCGAGCAGCTCGGCGTCGTCCACCATGTCCGCCTTGTTCAGGAAGACCACGATGTACGGCACGCCCACCTGGCGCGACAGCAGGATGTGCTCGCGCGTCTGCGGCATCGGGCCGTCCGCGGCCGAGCACACCAGGATCGCGCCGTCCATCTGCGCCGCACCCGTGATCATGTTCTTCACGTAGTCGGCGTGGCCCGGGCAGTCCACGTGCGCGTAGTGGCGGTTCGGCGATTCGTACTCGACGTGGGCGGTCGAAATCGTGATGCCGCGCGCCTTCTCTTCCGGCGCCGCGTCGATCGCGTCGTACGCCTTGAACTCGCCACCGAAGCGCTCTGCGCCGATCTTCGTCAGCGCCGCCGTCAGCGTCGTCTTGCCGTGGTCCACGTGACCGATCGTGCCCACGTTGACGTGCGGCTTGGTGCGCTCGAATTTACCCTTTGCCATGACTCTAACCTCTGAAAAAAGGACCGCAATTATACCGAAAGATGAGCCTGTCAGGCCCGGTTTGTGACCCGCCCCGCGACGGAATCCGGCGCCTCGGCGTAATGGTCGAATTCCATCGAAAAGGTAGCCCGCCCGCGGGACAGCGATCGCAGGGCCGTGGCGTACCCGAACATCTCCCCCAGCGGCACCCGTGCACCGATGGCCGTGCCCGAGGGAGTCTCCTCGGTACTCCGGAGCAATCCCCGGCGGCGGCTGAGATCACCCATGACGTCGCCGACGAACTCGTCTGGCGTCACCACCTCGACCCGCATGACAGGCTCGAGCAATACCGGATCGGCGCGGCGAAAACCGTCGCGGAACGCCGCGGCCGCCGCCAGGCGGAAAGCCAGGTCGGGCGACTCCATCGCATGACACTCCCCACCAAGCAATCGAACGCGGACGTCCACGACCGGAAACCCCGCAAGCACACCCGCAGCCATCGCATCGCGTACCCCCTGCTCTACTGCCTGGACATGTTGTGGCGGGATCGAGGTTGCCGGAGCCGCCAGTTCGAAGCTGCAACCCGCGCCGCGCGACTGCGGCGTCAGCTCCAGCACGACCTGTGCCGACTGCTCCTGGCCGGCAGCCGGACCGGCGAACCGCCCCGGCTGGACCATCGGCTGCCGGATGGCCTCTCGATAGGCGACCTGTGGCCGGCCGACATTCGCCTCGACCTGGAACTCACGCCGCATCCGGTCCACCAGGATGTCCAGATGCAACTCGCCCATTCCGGCAATGACGGTCTGACCCGACTCGGCGTCAATGTAAACACGAAAACTGGGATCCTCTGCCGCCAAGCGCTCCAGCGCCGTCGCCAGACGCGCACCGTCAAGCTCGGTGCGCGGCTCCACCGCCATCGCGATCACCGGCTCGGGGAAGCTCATCCGCTCGAGGGTAATGACGTGGGCAGGGGAGCACAGCGTGTCACCGGTAGCCACGTCGCCCAACCCGACCGCTGCGGCGATGTCGCCGGCACGGACCTCACCGATTTCCTCATGCTCATTGGCATGCATCTGCAGGATGCGTCCGATGCATTCCCGACGTTGCCGGAGCGGGTTGTAGACCACCTCGCCGGCACGCAGCGTGCCGGAGTAGACGCGGAAAAAGGTGAGCGCACCGAGCGGCGCATCGTTCATGATCTTGAAGGCTAACGCGGCAAAGGGCTCGTCGTCCGACGCGCCGCGCGAAGTCTCTCGATCCAGCTCATCCACTCCGACCACCGGAGGCCGGTCCGCTGGCGACGGGAGAAAGCTGAGCACCCCATCGAGCAGCGCCTGTACCCCCACGTTGCGGAAGGCCGCGCCGCAGAAGACCGGAATCAGGCCGGAGCCGAGCGTTGCGGCGCGCAATGCCGAGAGCAGCACCTCGTCACCAAGCTCGCCCTCGCCGATATAGCGTTCCATCAGCTCTTCAGACGTCTCGGCGGCCGCCTCGACCATGAACTCTCGCGCACGCGTAGCGGCATCGAGGAGCTCAGGAGGGATGTCCCGATACTCGAACGTCATGCCCTGCGAACCGACATCCCAGTAGATCGCCCGCATCTGCAGCAGATCGATCACTCCGCGAAAGCCATCCCCGGCACCGATGGGCAACTGCATCGGCACGGGGTTGGCGCCGAGCCGGCTGCGCAGCTGGGCGACCACCTTGTCGAAGTCCGCTCCGGCACGGTCCATCTTGTTGACGAATGCCAGGCGCGGAACACCATAGCGGTCGGCCTGGCGCCAGACCGTCTCCGACTGCGACTGCACGCCGCTCGCCGCACACAGGACGAAGATCGCCCCGTCCAGCACGCGCAGCGACCGCTCCACTTCGACGGTGAAGTCGACGTGACCCGGGGTATCAATGATGTTCAGCCGGTGCTCGGGCAGCTCGCGGTCCATGCCCCGCCAGAACGCCGTGGTGGCGGCGGCGGTAATGGTGATGCCGCGCTCCTGCTCCTGCTCCATCCAGTCCATCGTGGCGGTGCCCTCATGGACCTCGCCCATTCGCCGGCTGACGCCGGTATAGAACAGGATGCGCTCGGTAGTCGTGGTCTTCCCGGCATCGATGTGCGCCATGATGCCGATGTTGCGATAGCGCTCGATCGGGGTCGTGCGTGCCACGATGGAGGACCTCCGAATACGACAAGGCAGTGGACGAGCCAAGCCCGCCCACTGCCCTGGAAACCGCCGAATTACCAGCGGTAGTGCGAGAACGCCTTGTTGGCTTCCGCCATGCGATGCGTCTCTTCACGCTTCTTGATCGCGCCGCCACGGTTCTCCGAGGCTTCGAGAAGCTCGGCCGCCAGCTTGCGCGGCATCGAGGTCTCGCCGCGCTTGCGCGCTGCGTCGATCGCCCAGCGCATGGCCAGCGCCATACGACGGCCCGGACGCACTTCGACCGGCACTTGGTAGGTGGCGCCGCCGACGCGGCGGGACTTCACCTCGACCGCCGGGGCGATGTTGTTCAGGGCCTTCTCGACCAGAGCCACCGGCTCCGGATTCTTCTCGCCGAGCTGAGCGAGCGCACCGTAGACGATACTCTCGGCCACGGACTTCTTGCCGCTCTTCATCACCATGTTGATGAAACGGGCGATCAACTGGCTACCGTGCTTGGGATCCGGCAGGACCAGACGGGCGGGGTGGGAACCTTTACGCGACATGTTGGGTGTCCTTGATACTTACTTCTTCGGGCGCTTGGCGCCGTACTTGGAGCGGGCCTGCTTGCGCTTGGTGACACCAGCGCAGTCCAGACTGCCGCGCACGGTGTGGTAACGCACACCCGGCAGATCCTTGACGCGGCCACCGCGGATGAGCACCACCGAGTGCTCCTGCAGGTTGTGACCTTCGCCACCGATGTAGCTGATGACCTCGTAACCGTTGGTCAGGCGCACCTTGGCGACCTTGCGCAGGGCCGAGTTCGGCTTCTTCGGGGTGGTGGTGTAGACGCGGGTGCAGACACCACGGCGCTGCGGGCTGCTCTGCAGTGCCGGCGAAGCGCTCTTGTAGCTCTTCGGGCTGCGGGACTTGCGCACCAACTGATTGACTGTCGTCATGCGGAACTATTCCTGGGAAACATAAAGGCAGACCGATGCATTCGGCCTGCCGAGAAGCGGAAATTTAACACGGGCCCTCTTGCTCGAGCAATCAGACCCATCGCATCCATGACCCGAACACGAGGCGCCTCCGTGCGCCTCATTTCGTATGTCAGCGAGTGTCGCCCGCGAAGGGCTACTCGACCCCACCGTCGCTTACCGGCGCTTCCGAGAAGGAATGCGAGGAACCGGACAAGGTCTCCAGCTCCGCATCGGTAAGACCGCTCTGGCGACGACGCTGCGCGTGGTACGCCAGACCCGTACCTGCCGGGATAAGACGGCCGACAATAACATTTTCCTTCAGGCCACGCAAGGTGTCGCGCGTGCCACGAACCGCCGCTTCGGTAAGGACGCGGGTGGTTTCCTGGAACGAGGCCGCCGAAATGAACGACTCGGTGGCCAGCGACGCCTTGGTGATACCGAGCAGCACCGACTGGTATTCGGCCGGACGCTCGTTGCGGGCACTGGCGCGATCGTTCTCCTCGTTGATCCGCACGCGCTCGACCTGCTCGCCGCGCAGGTAGTGGCTCTCGCCCGGCTCGGTGATCTCGACCTTGCGCAGCATCTGGCGAATGATCGCTTCGATGTGCTTGTCGTTGATCTTCACGCCCTGCAGACGGTAGACGTCCTGGATCTCCTTGACCAGGTACGCGGCCAGCGGCTCGACGCCCAGCAGGCGCAGGATGTCGTGCGGATTCGGCTCGCCATCGACGATGGTCTCGCCCTTCTCCACGTGCTCGCCTTCGAACACGATGACCTGACGCCACTTCGGAATCAGCTCCTCGTGTTCGTTGCCGTCGACGTCCTTGATGATCAGACGCTGCTTGCCCTTGGTGTCCTTGCCGAAGCTGACCACGCCGGAGCGCTCGGCCAGGATCGCCGGCTCCTTCGGCTTGCGCGCTTCAAACAGGTCGGCCACGCGGGGCAGACCGCCGGTGATGTCGCGGGTCTTGGAGGTCTCCTGCGGGATACGGGCGACCACGTCGCCCACGCCCACTTCGGCACCGTTCTGGATCGACACGATCGCACCGGCGGGCAGGAAGTACTGCGCCGGCACGTCGGTACCCGGCAGTTTGAGCTCGCGGCCCTTGCTGTCTTCCAGACGCACGATCGGGCGCAGATCCTTGGCCTGCGTACCGCGGCGCTTCGGATCGGTCACCACCGCCGACTCCAGGCCGGTCAGCTCGTCGGTCTGGCTCTGTACGGTGACGCCATCGAGGAAGTCGATGAAGCGCACCACACCGGCCACTTCCGAGACGATCGGATGGGTGTGCGGATCCCAGTTGGCCACGGTCTGGCCGGCCTTGACCGGATCGCCGTCCTTGACCGCGATGGTCGCACCGTAAGGCACCTTGTAGCGCTCGCGCTCGCGACCGTTGGCGTCGATCACCGACACCTCGCCCGAGCGCGACACCGCCACCAGATGACCCTGGCTGTGCTGCACGGTCTTGAGGTTGTTGAACTTCAGCGTGCCGGTGGTCTTCACCGACACGTTGTCCACGGCGGCGGCACGTGAGGCGGCACCACCGATGTGGAACGTACGCATGGTCAGCTGCGTGCCGGGCTCACCGATCGACTGGGCGGCCACGACACCCACGGCCTCGCCCATGTTGACCAGGTGACCACGGGCCAGGTCGCGGCCATAGCATAGGGCGCACACGCCGTGGCTGGCTTCGCAGGTGATCGGCGAACGCACCTTGATCGACTGCACGCCGGCCTTGTCGAGCTTCTCGACCAGCGCCTCGTCCAGCAGGGTGTTGCGGGTGACGATCGGCTGGTCGTCGTCGCCGGGGGCGTAGACGTCCTCGACCACCACGCGGCCAAGCACGCGCTCGCGCAGCGGCTCGACCACGTCGCCGCCTTCGACGATCGGCTGCATGATGATGCCGTCTTCGGTGCCGCAGTCGTTCGAGGTGATGACCACGTCCTGCGCCACGTCCACCAGGCGGCGGGTCAGGTAACCCGAGTTCGCCGTCTTCAGCGCCGTGTCCGCCAGGCCCTTGCGGGCGCCGTGGGTGGAGTTGAAGTACTGCAGGACGTTCAGGCCTTCACGGAAGTTCGCCTTGATCGGGGTCTCGATGATCGAGCCGTCCGGACGGGCCATCAGGCCGCGCATGCCGGCCAGCTGGCGGATCTGCGCCACCGAACCACGGGCGCCGGAGTCGGCCATGATGTACAGCGAATTCATCGACTTCTGGTTGACCGTCTTGCCCTCGGCGTCGGTCACCTTCTCGGTACCGATGCCGTCGATCATCGCCTTGGCGACCAGCTCGTTGGTGCGCGACCAGATGTCGACCACCTTGTTGTAGCGCTCGCCGGCAGTCACCAGACCGGACTGGTACTGCTCCTGGATCTCGACCACTTCCTTCTCGGCCTCTTCCAGGATCGGCCTCTTCTCGTCGGGGATGATCATGTCATCGATGCCGATGGAGATGCCGGCGCGGGTCGCGAAGCGGAAGCCGGTGTACATCAGCTTGTCCGCGAAGATCACCGTTTCCTTAAGGCCCAGCAGGCGGTAGCTGGAATTGATCAGGCGCGAGATGGCCTTCTTGGTCAGCTCGGTGTTGGCCAGCGCGAACGGCAGGCCTTCCGGCAGGATCTCGGCCAGCAGCGCGCGGCCCACGGTGGTCTCCACCAGGCCATGCTCGACCGACTTGTTGCCCTGCTCGTCGATGCGCACCTGGTTCATGCGCACCTTGACCTTGGCGTGCAGCTGCACCGCACGGTTGTCATAGGCGCGGCGCACCTCGCCGATGCCAGAGAACACCATGCCGGTGCCCTTCGCGTTCACCAGCTCGCGGGTCATGTAGTACAGGCCCAGCACCACGTCCTGGGTCGGCACGATGATCGGCTCGCCGTTGGCCGGCGACAGGATGTTGTTGGACGACATCATCAGGGCGCGCGCTTCCAGCTGCGCCTCGATCGACAGCGGCACGTGCACCGCCATCTGGTCGCCGTCGAAGTCCGCGTTGAACGCGGTACAGACCAGCGGATGCAGCTGGATCGCCTTGCCTTCGATCAGCACCGGCTCGAACGCCTGGATGCCCAGTCGGTGCAGGGTCGGCGCGCGGTTGAGCAACACCGGATGCTCGCGGATCACCTCTTCGAGGATGTCCCACACCTGCGACTCTTCGCGCTCGACCAGCTTCTTGGCGGCCTTGATGGTGGTGGCTTCGCCACGGGCCTGCAGCTTGGCGAAGATGAACGGCTTGAACAGCTCCAGCGCCATCTTCTTCGGCAGACCGCACTGGTGCAGGCGCAGGGTCGGACCGACCACGATCACCGAACGGCCGGAGTAGTCCACGCGCTTGCCGAGCAGGTTCTGGCGGAACCGGCCCTGCTTGCCCTTGATCATGTCGGCCAGCGACTTCAGCGCGCGCTTGTTGGTGCCGGTGATGGCCCGGCCGCGGCGACCGTTGTCGAGCAGCGCGTCGACCGACTCCTGCAGCATGCGCTTCTCGTTGCGCACGATGATGTCCGGCGCATTGAGCTCGAGCAGACGCTTCAGGCGGTTGTTGCGGTTGATGACGCGGCGGTACAGATCATTGAGGTCGGAGGTGGCGAAACGGCCACCGTCCAGCGGCACCAGCGGGCGCAGGTCCGGCGGTAGCACCGGCAGCACGGTCAGCACCATCCACTCCGGCTTGTTGCCGGACTCGAGGAACGCCTCGATCAGCTTGACGCGCTTGGTGAGGCGCTTGAGCTTGGTCTCGGAGTTGGTCGAGGCGATCTCTTCCTTCAGGCGCACAACCTCGCCCGGCAGGTCGAGCGACTTCAGCAGCTCGTAGACGGCCTCGGCACCCATGCGGGCGTCGAACTCGTCGCCGTGCTCCTCGACCGCCTCCAGGTACTGGTCCTCGCTGAGCAACTGGCCGCGCTCGAGCGCGGTCATGCCCGGATCGATCACCACGAAGGCTTCGAAGTACAGGATGCGCTCGATGTCGCGCAGGGTCATGTCCAGCATCAGACCGATGCGCGAGGGCAGCGACTTGAGGAACCAGATGTGCGCGGTCGGGCTGGCCAGCTCGATGTGGCCCATGCGCTCGCGGCGCACCTTGGCCAGCGTGACCTCGGTGCCGCACTTCTCGCAGACCACGCCGCGGTGCTTCATGCGCTTGTACTTGCCGCACAGGCACTCGTAGTCCTTCACCGGACCGAAGATCGCGGCGCAGAACAGGCCGTCACGCTCCGGCTTGAAGGTGCGGTAGTTGATCGTCTCGGGCTTCTTGACCTCGCCGAAGGACCACGAGCGGATCAGCTCCGGCGAAGCCAGCGCGATCTTGATCGCATCAAAATCAGGCGTCGCGCGCTGCTGATTGAACAGATTGAGCAAATCTTTCATTGCATAAGCTCCTGTAACCCGTCGGTTACTTGATCTCTTCCAGGTCGATGTCGATACCGAGCGAACGGATTTCCTTCACCAGCACGTTGAAGGATTCCGGCATGCCCGCCGTCATCTCGTGGTTGCCGTCGACGATGTTCTTGTACATCTGGTTGCGGCCCTGCACGTCATCGGACTTCACCGTCAGCATTTCCTGCAGGGTGTAGGCCGCGCCGTAGGCTTCCAGCGCCCAGACTTCCATCTCACCGAAGCGCTGGCCGCCGAACTGCGCCTTGCCGCCCAGCGGCTGTTGGGTGACGAGCGAGTACGGGCCGGTCGAGCGCGCGTGCATCTTGTCGTCGACGAGGTGGTTGAGCTTCAGGTAGTGCATGTAGCCGACGGTGACCGGGCGATCGAACGCCTCGCCGGTGCGGCCGTCGAACAGCGTGGTCTGGCCCGACTCGGGCAGATCCGCCAGCTTCAGCATCGCCTTGATCTCGGACTCCTCGGCACCGTCGAACACCGGCGTCGCCATCGGCACGCCTTCCTGCAGGTTGTTCGCCAGGGTCAGGATTTCCTGGTCGGTCAGCGACTTGAGGTCGACGTGCTGCACGGCGCCGGAGACGTGGTGGTTGTAGATCTGGTCGAGGAACTCGCGGATCTTCGTCACCTTCTCCTGGGCCTCGATCATCTTCTGGATCTTCTTGCCCAGGCCCTTGGCGGCCCAGCCCAGATGCACTTCCAGAATCTGGCCGATGTTCATGCGCGACGGCACGCCCAGCGGGTTCAGGCAGATGTCGACCGAGGTGCCGTCCGCCATGTGCGGCATGTCTTCCACCGGCACCACGTTGGACACCACGCCCTTGTTGCCGTGGCGACCGGCCATCTTGTCGCCGGGCTGGATGCGGCGCTTCACGGCCAGGAACACCTTGACCATCTTCAGCACGCCCGGCGCGAGGTCGTCGCCCTGGGTGATCTTGCCCTGCTTCTCCTTGAAGCGCTTGTCGAACTCCTCCTTGTGGCGCTTGACCTGGTCGGCCGCGCGCTCGAGGAACTCGGTGACGTCCTCGTCCTTGACGTTGATCTTGAACCAGTCGTCCTTCTTAAGGCCGTCCAGGTAGGCGTCGGTGATCTCCGCACCGCGCTTCAGGCCGCCCGGACCGCTCATCGCGGACTTGCCGACCAGCTGCATGCGCATGCGGTTGTAGATCGCGCCCTCGAGGATGCGGAACTGGTCGTCAAGGTCCTTGCGGATGCGCTTGATCTCGGTTTCCTCGATCTGCTTGGCGCGCTTGTCCTTCTCGATGCCGTCGCGGGTGAACACCTGCACGTCGATGACCGTGCCGTCCATGCCCGGCGGCACGCGCAGCGAGCTGTCCTTCACGTCGGACGCCTTCTCGCCGAAGATCGCGCGCAGCAGCTTCTCTTCCGGCGTCAGCTGGCTCTCGCCCTTCGGCGTGACCTTGCCGACCAGGATGTCGCCCGCCTTCACCTCGGCGCCGATGTACACGATGCCGGACTCGTCCAGACGCGCCAGCGCCTGCTCGCCCACGTTCGGGATGTCGGCGGTGATTTCCTCGGCACCCAGCTTGGTGTCGCGCGCGATGCAGGACAGTTCCTCGATGTGGATCGAGGTGTAGCGGTCTTCCTGCACGACGCGCTCGGAGAGCAGGATCGAGTCTTCGAAGTTGTAGCCGTTCCACGGCATGAAGGCGATCAGCATGTTCTGGCCGAGCGCGAGCTCGCCCAGGTCGGTCGACGAACCGTCGGCCAGCGTGTCGCCCTTCGCCACCACGTCACCGACATTCACCAGCGGACGCTGGTTGAGGTTGGTGTTCTGGTTGGAGCGGGTGTACTTGGTCAGCGTGTAGATGTCGACGCCGGCGTCGTTGTCGCCGACCTCTTCCTCGTTCACGCGCACCACGATGCGCGCCGCGTCGACCTGGTCGATCACGCCGCCGCGCTTGGCGGTGACGATGACGCCCGAGTCGCGCGCCACGGCGCGCTCGATGCCGGTACCGACCAGCGGGGTCTGCGAACGCAGCGTCGGCACGGCCTGGCGCTGCATGTTCGCGCCCATCAGCGCGCGGTTCGCGTCGTCGTGCTCCAGGAACGGCACCAGCGCCGCCGCGACCGACACGGTCTGCATCGGCGAGACGTCCATGTAGTCGACTTCCTTCGCCGGGCGCAGCTCGGACTCGCCGCGGAAGCGGCAGGACACGAAGTCCTCGATGAAGGCGCCGTGCTTGTCCAGCGGCGAGTTCGCCTGGGCGATCACGTGGTCGCCCTCCTCGATCGCCGACAGATAATCGACCTTGTCGGTCACCTTGCCGTTCTCGACCTTGCGGTACGGCGTCTCGAGGAAGCCGTAGGAATTGGTGCGGGCGTACACGGCCAGCGAGTTGATCAGGCCGATGTTCGGGCCTTCCGGGGTCTCGATGGTGCAGACGCGGCCGTAATGGGTCGGGTGCACGTCGCGCACCTCGAAGCCGGCACGCTCACGGGTCAGGCCGCCCGGCCCGAGGGCCGAGACGCGACGCTTGTGGGTGACTTCCGACAGCGGGTTGTTCTGGTCCATGAACTGCGACAGCTGCGAGGAGCCGAAGAACTCCTTCACCGCCGCGGCTACCGGCTTGGCGTTGATCAGGTCCTGCGGGGTCAGTCCATCGGACTCGGCCAGCGACAGGCGCTCACGCACGGCGCGCTCGACGCGCACCAGGCCGATGCGGAAGGTGTTCTCGGCCATCTCGCCGACCGAGCGCACGCGGCGGTTGCCCAGGTGGTCGATGTCGTCCACGGTGCCGTGGCCGTTCTTGATGTCGATCAGCACCTTGAGCACGTCGAGGATGTCCGACGTCTCGCCCTGCGCGGCCACCAGCTCCTGCGCGCTTTCTTCCTTGCGCTCGGAGAAGTACTTGTGGTCGTAGAGCACGCCCGGGCCCAGGATGTCCTGGCGACCGACGCGACGGTTGAATTTCATGCGGCCGACCGCCGACAGGTCGTAGCGGTCGAAGGTGAAGAACAGGTTGTAGAACAGGTTCTGCGCGGCATCCTTGGTCGGCGGCTCGCCCGGACGCATCATGCGGTAGATCTCCACCAGCGCCTCGAGCGGCGTCTTGGTGTTGTCGATGCGCAAGGTGTGCGAGATGTAGGCACCGCGATCGAGGTCGTTCACGTACAGCGTCGGCAGCGTCTCGATGCCCGCCTTGCGGAACGCCTCCAGATGCTCGGCGGTGATCTCGTCGTTGGCTGCAGCCAGCAGCTCGCCGGTCTTGGCGTCGACGACATCGATCGCCAGGATGCGGCCGACCGGGTAATCGTCGGGCACTTCCAGCGCGGTGATGTTCTCGGCCGCCAGCTGGCGCACGTGGCGCGCGGTGATGCGCTTGCCGGCTTCCACCAGCACCTTGTCGCCGATCATCAGGTCGAACGTGAGGGTCTCGCCGCGCAGGCGCTCGGCGACCAGCTCCAGCGTGGTGCCACCCTTCTTGCCCAAGTGGAACACGTTGTGCTCGAAGAAGATCTGCAGCATCTCCTCGTTGGTGTAACCCAGCGCGCGCAGCAGCACCGTCACCGGCAACTTGCGGCGACGGTCGATGCGGGTGAACAGCGCGTCCTTCGGGTCGAACTCGAAGTCCAGCCAGGAGCCGCGGTAGGGGATCACGCGCGCGGAGAACAGCAGCTTGCCCGAGCTGTGCGTCTTGCCGCGGTCGTGGTCGAAGAACACGCCCGGCGAACGGTGCAGCTGCGAGACGATGACGCGCTCGGTGCCGTTGATGATGAAGGTGCCGGTGTCGGTCATGAGCGGGATCTCGCCCATGTAGACCTCCTGCTCCTTGACGTACTTCACCGCCTTCTTCGACGCCGGGCTGTCCTTGTCGTAGATGACCAGGCGCACGGTCACGCGCAGCGGCGCGCCGAAGGTCATGCCACGGTTGCGGCACTCGCGCTCGTCGAACGCCGGTTCGCCGAGGCGGTAGTCGACGTACTCGAGCGCAGCATTGCCGGAGTAGCTGGAGATCGGGAAAACCGACTTCAGGGCCGCGTGCAGACCCTTTTCGTCGCGCTGCTTCGGGGCGACATGCTCCTGCAGGAATTCGCGATAGGAGTCGGTCTGGATGGTCAGCAGGTTGGGCACGCCCAGCACGGGCGGACGCTTGCCGAAATCCTTGCGGATGCGCTTCTTCTCGGTAAACGAGTAGGTCATGGTCGGTGACGCCTCGGTTCGCAGTGACGCCGGTGGTGCACACACCGGCTAATTTTGGAAAGCGGTGATGCTCCGGACGGCCAGGCAGGCCCGACGGGACATCAAAAAGACAGGAATCAGTAGCCGGTGTCCGGCCGCTCAGTACTGCCTTTTCGGGTGACTCGGTGAAACGGGATGGCGACGAGGCCAGCCCTTGCAACAGGCAAAGCCCGGGGGCTTACGCCCCCAGGCTTGCGTGACGCTAGATCAAACTGATGGCGCGCAAGAGCGCCAATTACTTCAGTTCGACCTTGGCGCCGGCGGCTTCCAGGTCCTTCTTGAACTTCTCGGCGTCTTCCTTCGACACGGCTTCCTTCAGGACGCCGCCGGCCTCGGTGAGATCCTTGGCTTCCTTCAGGCCCAGGCCGGTGATGGCGCGGACAGCCTTGATCACGTCGACCTTCTTGTCGCCGGCGTTCACCAGGACGACGTCGAACTCGGTCTTCTCTTCGGCAGCCGGGGCGCCAGCGGCCGGGCCAGCGGCCATCATCACCGGGGCGGCGGCGGACACGCCGAACTTCTCTTCGATGGCCTTCACCAGCTCCATCACTTCCATCAGCGACTTGGCGGCGACGGCGTCAACGATCTGTTCGTTGGTCAGGGACATTGTGTTTTACCTCTGGAAATTGAATCGAATGGGATAGACGACGAACTCAGGCTTCCGCCGGGGCTTCTTCCGCGACAGCTTCGCCACCGCCCTGCTTGTCGGCCACGGCCTTGACGGCGCGGGCGAACATCGCAGCGGGCTCGGCGAGCACGCGAGCCAGCATGGCCAGCGCTTCTTCGCGGGTCGGCAGCGAGGCCAGCACGTCCACGTGGGCGGCCGGCAGCAGCTTGCCCTCCACGGAAACGACCTTGGCCTTCAGCTTGTCGTTGGTCTTGGCGAATTCCTTGATCAGGCGACCGGCAGCACCGGGCTCCTCGAGCGAGAACGCGTACAGCAGCGGACCGGTCAGGGCGTCCTTGACGACCTCGAACTCGGTGCCGACCACAGCGCGCGATGCCAGCGTGTTCTTGACAACCTTCAGGAACACACTCGACTCGCGGGCCTTCTTGCGCATCGCGGTCATCTGTTCGACCGTGGTGCCCGCGTACTCGACGGCGACCAAGGAGTGCGCCTTCGCGGCCACTTCGGCCAGTTCGGCGACTACTTCTTGCTTCTGAGAGAGATTCAGAGCCATATCACTCCTCCACTATGAAATCCGCTCGCGACTCCTGCCGCTTGCGGTCCTGGGCGACGCCTTCCGTGACGTCGGGGATCCTTTGAGGGATCCCGGGTGGTGGCCTTTCCAGAAAAACGATTCCAGAAGGGGCAACACCATCTGCGCAGGCCAGGGTCCGCAACCGGATCCCGATTAAGCGCTCCCGCTTTCGATGACGGCGATTCCCTGCCAGCACGAGCTCCCTGCCCGTCGTCATCGCGCGCGGAACGCGCCTGCGGTCTTTGACGGCGACCTCGGCGGACATGCCGCCGGGGCTACCTTCAAAAACTGCCTGCCAGGCCCGAAGACCGGCAGGGCTTGAATTGCTTACTTCGCCGCAACCGTCAGCGACGAAGTATCGACCGGCACGCCCACGCCCATCGTGCTCGACAGGGCGACCTTCTGCAGGTACTGGCCCTTGGCCGTCGCCGGCTTGGCCTTCAGCAGATCGGAGATCAGCATGTTGAGGTTGTCCGCCAGCTGGGACGCCTCGAAGCTGGCCTTGCCGATGGTGGCGTGGATGATGCCCGCCTTGTCGTTGCGGAACTTCACCTGGCCCGCCTTGGCATTCTTCACCGCGGTGACCACGTCGGCGGTGACCGAGCCGTCCTTCGGGTTCGGCATCAGGCCGCGCGGACCCAGCAGCTGGCCCAGCTTGCCCACCACGCGCATCGCGTCGGGGGTGGCGATCACGCGACCGAAGTCGAGGTCGCCGGCCTGCATGCGCTCAGCCAGGTCGTCCATGCCGACGGCGTCGGCACCGGCAGCCTTGGCGGCCTCGGCCTTCTCACCGGCCGGGCAGAACACGGCGACCTTGACGGTCTTGCCGGTGCCGTGCGGCAGCAGCGAGGAGCCACGCACGCCCTGGTCCGACTTCTTCGCGTCGATGCCGAGGCGCACGGCCACGTCGATCGACTCGGCGAATTTCGCCTTGGCGTTGTCCTTGATGATCTTCAGTGCTTCGTCGAGGCCATAGACCTTGCCCGGCTGCACCGCGGCCTGGGCCGCCTTCATACGCTTCGTCAGCTTTGCCATGTCTTAGCCCTCCACCACCAGACCCATCGAACGAGCGCTGCCGGCGATGGTGCGCACGGCCGCATCCAGATCAGCCGCCGTCAGGTCGGGCTGCTTCTGCTTGGCGATCTCTTCGAGCTGGGCACGGGTCACCTTGCCGACCTTGTCGGTGTTCGGCTTGGACGAACCCTTCGGAGTATTGGTGAGCTTCTTCAGCCAGAACGTGGCCGGAGAGGTCTTCATCGTGAAGGTGAAGCTGCGGTCCGAGTAGGCGGTGATCACCACCGGAACCGGGGCACCGGGCTCCATCTTCTGCGTGGCGGCATTGAACGCCTTGCAGAACTCCATGATGTTCAGGCCGCGCTGACCGAGGGCCGGACCGACCGGCGGCGACGGGTTGGCCTGACCGGCCTTGACCTGAAGCTTGATGTAGCCGACAACTTTCTTTGCCATGGGATTTTCCTTGCGAGTGCAGGCGCCTTGCGGCTCCTCGCTTCATGTCCTTCCCGGACGATGGAATGCCCGCCCTCCGGCAGGCAACTGAAAACGCGAACACGCAGAGACTGAAAAGCCCCAGCGTGAACCGCGTAGTTTAGAGATTGATCAGCTTTTAAGCAAGTGGCGAGCCAGAACCCGGTTCGGCGCAGGCCACGACCACAGATCAACGGGAATGGGTCAGGCCTTCTCGACCTGGCCGAACTCCAGCTCGACCGGGGTCGAGCGACCGAAGATGAGCACGGCCACGCGCAGGCGGCTCTTCTCGTAATTAACCTCTTCGACCACGCCGTTGAAGTCGTTGAACGGGCCATCGGTGACGCGAACCATCTCGCCCGGCTCGAACAACACCTTGGGCTTGGGCTTCTCCACGCCCTCGCGGACGCGGCTGAGGATGGCATCGGCCTCGCTGTCACGGATCGGCAACGGCCGGTCGGCGGTGCCGCCGATGAAGCCCATGACCTTGGGCGTCTCCTTGACCAGGTGCCAGCACTCGTCGTCGATGCGCGGCCCCTTGCCCTCGGTGTCGGTCTCGATCTGCACCAGCACATAACCAGGGAAGAACTTGCGCTCGCTGCGGCGCTTCTGGCCGGCGCGCATTTCGATCACTTCCTCGGTCGGCACCAGCACTTCGCCGAACTTCTCCTCCATGCCAGCGCGCTTGATCCGCTCGTCGAGCGAACGCTTGACCTGGTTCTCGAAGCCCGAATAGGCGTGCACCACATACCAACGCTTGCTCATGCTCACTTACCTCACGAACCCAGCTTGAGCAGCCAGTCGAGCACGACCGACTTCAGGATCAGATCGATCAGCCCCAGCAACAGGGACAGCACGATCACCACCACGATAATGACTGCCGTGGTCTTGATGGTCTCGTCCCGGTTGGGCCAGACCACCTTGCGCAACTCGAACTGCGACTCGGCGATGAACCCCTTCAGACGGCGACCCGGTTCGGTAAAGGCCGCAATCGCGAGCGAGGCGACGATGGAGGCCAGCACGCCAATCAGCAGCACCGACTGCGGCACCTTGCCCACGCCGTCGTACCAGGAGTACGCGCCGATGCCGGCCACGAGCACCAGCCCGGCCAGCACAAGCTTGCCAATATCTCCGGCGCCAATGCCCCGGGATTGTTCTGCCTTGGTGTTCATGCGCACTGGACGGATGCAGCGACGACCGCCTTGGCGACCGATCCGCACTATCCGCCATCGCTCCTTGCAAGAGTGGCACGCCAGGAGGGACTCGAACCCCCAACCTGCGGTTTTGGAGACCGCTGCTCTGCCAATTGAGCTACTGGCGTACTGAAGTTCAGAAACAAGCAAAGCCGCACGCTCGACCAACCGACGGGGACGCCTCTGCGTCAGGGAGGGCGAGGAACGGAACCCGCCCTCGCCTCCTTCCCGGCAGCCAGCCCAACGGGCGACTTGCCACTTTACCGCTTACTTGATGATCTTGGCCACCACGCCGGCGCCGACGGTACGGCCGCCTTCGCGGATCGCGAAGCGCAGACCCTCGTCCATCGCGATCGGGTGGATCAGGCTCACCACCATCTTCACGTTGTCGCCCGGCATCACCATCTCCACACCCTCCGGCAACTGGCAGGCGCCGGTCACGTCGGTCGTGCGGAAGTAGAACTGCGGACGGTAACCCTTGAAGAACGGGGTATGACGGCCACCCTCGTCCTTCGACAGCACGTACACCTCGGCCTCGAAGTCCGTGTGCGGGGTGATCGAACCGGGCTTGGCCAGCACCTGGCCGCGCTCCACGTCGTCACGCTTCAGGCCGCGCAGGAGCAGGCCCACGTTGTCGCCCGCCTGGCCCTGGTCCAGCAGCTTGCGGAACATTTCCACGCCGGTCACGGTGGTCTTCTGCGTGTCGCGGATACCCACGACCTCGATTTCCTCACCGACCTTGATGATGCCGCGCTCCACGCGACCGGTCACCACGGTGCCGCGACCGGAGATCGAGAACACGTCTTCCACCGGCATCAGGAACGGCCTGTCGATGTCGCGCTGCGGCTCCGGGATGTAGCTGTCCAGCGCGTCCACCAGCGCAATGATCGCCGGCACGCCGATCTCGCTCTGATCACCTTCCAGCGCCTTCAGCGCCGAACCCTTGATGATCGGCGTGTCGTCGCCCGGGAAGTCGTACTTCGACAGCAGCTCACGCACCTCCATCTCGACCAGCTCGAGCAGCTCGGCGTCGTCCACCATGTCCGCCTTGTTCAGGAAGACCACGATGTACGGCACGCCCACCTGGCGCGACAGCAGGATGTGCTCGCGCGTCTGCGGCATCGGGCCGTCCGCGGCCGAGCACACCAGGATCGCGCCGTCCATCTGCGCCGCACCCGTGATCATGTTCTTCACGTAGTCGGCGTGGCCCGGGCAGTCCACGTGCGCGTAGTGGCGGTTCGGCGATTCGTACTCGACGTGGGCGGTCGAAATCGTGATGCCGCGCGCCTTCTCTTCCGGCGCCGCGTCGATCGCGTCGTACGCCTTGAACTCGCCACCGAAGCGCTCTGCGCCGATCTTCGTCAGCGCCGCCGTCAGCGTCGTCTTGCCGTGGTCCACGTGACCGATCGTGCCCACGTTGACGTGCGGCTTGGTGCGCTCGAATTTACCCTTTGCCATACGCGTTAAACCCCGATGGAGTCGATTGAAGTTAGAAAAACTCAATGGTGGCGCCGGCCAGCCCTGCTGGACGTGCCACCTGAGGTGGTGCTCATGACTGGAATCGAACCAGCGACCTCTTCCTTACCAAGGAAGTGCTCTACCGACTGAGCTACATGAGCGGAAAACTTGAGGCCGAGTTCAATGGAGCGGGAGACGGGAATCGAACCCGCACCATCAGCTTGGAAGGCTGAGGTTCTACCGTTGAACTACTCCCGCCCGATCGATCGAAAACCTGCGCGGAACCTGACTGGTGGAGGGAGGTGGATTCGAACCACCGAAGGCGTAAGCCAGCAGATTTACAGTCTGCCCCCGTTGGCCGCTTGGGTATCCCTCCAACAAAGAACGGCTATTTTCGCCACGCCCCCGGATACTGTCAACACTTTACCGACATTTTCCGGAGCACGGCCAGCCGCGAAACCGCACGGGGCGCGCATGATGCTCGGTTCGCAACGGCAGGGCAAGCTTTCCGTGGAAGCGGGCGGCGCGCGATCTAGTCCGAAGCAGGCTCCGATGGCATAGCCACGACCTGGGCCTCCATCGCCTTGGACATCTCCATAAGGCGGCGCGCGTGTTCCTGCAGGCGCTGATCCTCTTCGTTGCGGGGCGTCCAGGTGGGCACGGCCGTCGGGCGGCCGTCCGGACGGTCCAGCGCAACGAACACCATCACGCAACTGGTGGCGAGACGACGTTCGCCGGTCCGCAGGTCGCTCGCCTGCACATCGACCGCCAGGTGCATGCTGGTGGTACCTGTGTGGATCAGGCGCGCCCGTACCGTGACGAGGTCGCCGATCAGGATCGGCTTGACGAACTGAATGCCGCTGACCGAGGCGGTGACGCAATAGGCCCCACTCCAGCCCACCGCACAGGCGTAGCCGGCCTGGTCGATCCACTTCATCACCATGCCACCGTGGACCTTGCCCCCGAAATTGACATCGGTGGGCTCGGCCAGGAACCGAAAGGTGACTTCGCTCTGCTGTCCCGGCATGGGCACTGCTCCCGTGCATAGAAAACGTGCAGTATGCCCGCACAGGCCGGCTTGCGGACGGACTCCGCGGAGACGGCGAGACACCCGAGGGAGCCAGGGGAGGCGCGCATGCGGGGATTGCGCAGTATTGCGTCGCGACTGGCGCTGTGGAGCCTGCTTGGCTCGGCCCTGGTGCTCACCGTCGTCGGGTTGCTCCTGCTCGGCCACCTGCGCCAGACCTGGCTGCGCTCGGCGCATCGCGAGGGAGGCACCCTGGCGCTCGCCGCCGCACACGGCATCGAAGCCCATCTCGCCCGCGCGGGCGAGGTAACCCGACTGCTGGCGCGACTCGCCCGGACCCGCTCCGACCCGACCGCGCAACTGGCCTCCGACGCCCTGAAGGCGAACCCCGATCTGGCGGGCATCCTGTTTGCGTGGACTCCCGACGACCCCACTCATCCGCCCGTCGCGCCGTTCGTCGACCGCCAGCCGAACGGCACGCTGACTCGGCGCGACCTGAGCCATGACGGCACCCGCTACTGGGAACAACCGTGGTTCCGGTCGGGCCTGGATTGCACGGATGGCTGCTGGCAGAAGCCGTTCTTTTCGCAGTCCCGACAGGAGCGCCTGATCAACTATTCGGTGGCGATTCGCTCGGCCGGGCGAAGCATCGGCATCGTCAATGCCGACGTGACACTGGCGTGGCTGCAGAGCGTCCTGGGCTCGCTCAAGCGCCCGGACGGAGCCGTCATGTTCGTGGTCGACCACGAGGGACACTTCCTCGCCCATGACGGCACCGCCAGGCTGGGCCTAGTGGCCACGCCCGAGCTGCGGCAGGCGTTGGCCATGGCCGGAGACGCACCGGGGGAACTGCGGGCGGGTATCGACCCCAGCGTCTCCGGACGCGCGTGGATCTATCACGCTCCGGTAGCGGGCACCGGCTGGACGCTGGGCCTGCTGGTACCGCAAGCGCAGCTGGAAAGCAGCCTCCGCCGCCTGTTCATGCGCGAGCTATCGCTCGGACTGCTGGCGATGCTGGGCATCGCGGTCATCACCCTGGTGGTCACCCGACGCACCCTCTCACCGCTGGCGACCCTGACCGGTCGCGCCGAGCACGTGGCGCGCGGCGAGCTGGACTTCACCCTGCCCCGGATCCGTCGCCGCGACGAGATCGGCCGATTGACGCACGCCTTCGACCGGATGCGGCGGCAGCTGGCGCATCACCTGGAACAACTGACCCGGGCCACCCGGGAACAAGAGCGCCTGCGCAGCGAGCTGGAGATCGCCCATCAGATCCAGGTGGCCCTGCTGCCCAGCGAGCACTATCTGGATGCCCGCTGCGCCATGTTCGAGCTCCACGCCACGCTGCGCCCGGCGCGTGCGGTGGGAGGCGACCTGTACAGCTATTTCATGCTCGACCAGCGGCACTTCTGCCTGATGGTGGGAGACGTGTCGGACAAGGGGATTCCCGCCGCGCTGTTCATGGCCCGCGCGATCACCCTGGCCAAGGCGCTGGCGCCACGCGCGCGCCATCCCGCACTGTTGCTGGACCAGCTCAACCGCGAGCTGTGCCAGGGCAACGAAAGCTGCATGTTCATCACCCTGCTGTGTGGCGTGCTCGACACGTCGGACGGCCGGCTGGTGCTGGCCAGCGCGGGACACGAGCCCCCCATCCTCTACCAGGGGGGTACCGGGCGCCTCGTCGAGGTCACTACGGGACCGGCGATCGGACTGGACGAGGATGCGGGCTACGTCGAACAGGAGCTGACGATGGAAGCCGGGGATACGCTGCTGATGTATACCGACGGCATCACCGAGGCCGGAGCGCCCGATGGCAGCATGTTCGGCATCGAGCGCACGCTGGCCAGCCTGGAGCGGGCACCTCCGCCGACGGCTCCCGGCGAATTCACCGCCCGGCTGATGGCAGATGTGGATGCATTCGCCGAAGGCTGCGACCAGACCGACGACATCACGATCCTCGCACTCAGCTGGCACCATCGATCCCGGGAGGAAGCCGGCATGCTGGACCTGACGCTCAAGACCACCCTGGAGGATGTGTTCGCCGCCCTGGAGCGCTGCGAGTCCGTGCTGGACGACGCGGGCGTGGCCGTCGGCATACGCGAAGACGTGCGCCTCGTGCTCGAGGAGCTGATGGTGAACATGGTCCAGCACGGCCACGAGAACCCGGCCGATGGGTCGATCCGGCTACACCTGCGCACCAACGAAGGCGCCGTACTCGCCGAACTGCACGATGACGGCATGGCATTCGACCCGCTGCAGGCCTCCGTACCCGCACTCTCGGGAGACGTGGCCGACGCGGAAGAAGTGGGCGGACTGGGCATCCACCTGGTGCGCGCAATGGCCAGCGAGCTGACCTATCACCACGACCGCGACGGCAATCACCTGCAGCTGCGCTTCATCCAACCCGATCAGACGGAATCGCCAACATGACGATCGAACTGCGCACGGAACGACCCTCTCCCGACCGCCTGGTCCTGCACCTGCACGGGCGCCTGGATGCCAATACCTACCTGGAGTTCGACGGCGCGGCACTGCCGCTGCTGACCGAGCTGCCGCACGGCGCCACCGTGGTGCTGGACATGGCCGGCCTGGAGTACATCAGCAGCGCCGGGCTGCGCAGCGTGGCGCGTATCCGCAAGGCCACCCGCACCCTGGGCGGACACACCCTGCTGCTGGATCCGCAACCGCAGGTCCGCAAGGTCTTCGACATCGTCAAGGCGGTGCCGGTCAGCGAGGTGTTCACCGGCACGTCGGAACTGGATGCCTACCTCGACCGCATCCAGAAAAAGATCATCGACGAGGCCGACGGCGGCAAATGAGGTGACGGAGGGCAGGCCCGGGAGTCTGCCCTCCGCGCGATTAGACATTGAACAGGAAGTGCAGGACGTCGCCGTCTTTCACCACGTAATCCTTGCCTTCCTTGCGCAGGCGCCCGGCTGCCGCGGCGCCGGCCTCGCCCCGGTACTGGACGAAGTCGTCGAAGGAGACCGTCTCGGCACGGATGAAGCCGCGCTCGAAATCGGTATGGATCACCCCCGCCGCCTGCGGTGCGGTGAAGCCGCGCTTGATCGTCCAGGCGCGAACTTCCTTCACGCCGGCGGTGAAGTAGGTCTGCAGGTTGAGCAGCCTGTAGCCGGCACGGATGACGCGGTTCAAGCCCGGCTCTTCCAGCCCGAGGTCCTTGAGGAATTCGTCGCGGTCGGAATCGTCGAGCTGGGACAGCTCCTCCTCGATGGCCGCGCACACCGGCACCACCTCGGCGCCCTCCTCCGCGGCGCGGGCGCGCACGGCGTCCAGGTGCGGGTTGTTCTCGAAGCCGTCCTCGCGCACGTTGGCGATATACATCAGCGGCTTGAGGGTGAGCAGGAACAGGTCGCGCACCAGCGCCTTTTCCTCCTCGTCCAGGCCCAGGCTGCGCGCGGTCCTGCCTTCGTTGAGGCCCGTGGCGAGCTTCTGCAGCACCGGCTTCTTCGCCAGCGCCTCCTTGTCGTTGGCCTTGGCGGCGCGCTCGGCACGGTTCAACGCCTTCTCGACCGAATCGAGGTCGGCCAGCGCCAGCTCGGTGTCGATGGTCTCGATGTCGGCGATCGGGTCGACCTTGCCGGCCACGTGCACGATGTCGCTGTGTTCGAAGCAGCGCACCACGTGGGCGATCGCGTCGACCTCGCGGATGTGCGCCAGGAACTTGTTGCCGAGGCCTTCGCCCTTGGACGCGCCGGCGACCAGGCCGGCGATATCGACGAACTCCACCGCGGTGGGGATCACCTTTTGCGGATTGACGATCGCCGACAGCGCGTTGAGGCGCTCGTCGGGCACCGGCACCACGCCCACGTTCGGCTCGATCGTGCAGAACGGGAAATTGGCCGCGGCGATGCCGGCCTTGGTCAGCGCGTTGAACAGCGTGGACTTGCCGACGTTGGGCAGGCCGACGATGCCGCATTTGATGCCCATGATGGAGCTCCGGAAACTTGAGGGGGAAACAGGAAACGGAAACAGGGATCCAGCCGGGGCGGCGCGCTCGTTCAGGCGCTCACGCTCCCTTCTTGCCGTCCCCTGCCCCCACCGTGTGCAACTGCTGCATCGCCTTGTCGAACTGGCCGTCAACCGCCAGCGGCAGCGCTTCCAGCGCCCGGGCGATGCCGTCGAGGATGGCGTCCTCGTCAGACGCGGACGGTCGACCCAACACCCACGAGGTCACCCGGTCCTTGTGGCCCGGGTGGCCGATACCGATGCGCAGCCGATGGTACTTGCCGTGACCCAGGTGCGCGGCGATGTCGCGCAGGCCGTTCTGGCCGCCGTGGCCACCGTCGAATTTCATTCGCACGGTACCGGCCGGCAGATCCAGCTCGTCGTGCGCCACCAGGCACTCGGACGGTTCGATCTTGTAGTAGCGCAGCGCCGAGGCGACGGCAATGCCGCTCTTGTTCATGAACGTGGAGGGCTTGAGAAGCCACACCGGCTCGCCGCCCACGCGCACACGGCATGCTTCGCCATGCAGTTTGCCGTCGAAGCTGAAGCGCTCGCCCTGTGACGCTGCCAGGGCGTCCACAAACCAGAACCCGGCGTTGTGCCGGGTTCGGAGATATTCGGCGCCGGGATTGCCCAGCCCGACGATGAGTCGAAGTCCTGCCATGCGTCCGGCAAGCCGATTCCGCCCACGCCGCTGACGGCGCGGGCGGAAGCAGGCTTACTTCTTGTCGCCAGCCGGCTTCTCTTCGCCCTCGGCGGCGGCCGGGGCCTCTTCGGCCTCTTCCTTCACCGTGTTGGCGGTGACGACGGCGATGTCGTGGTCGGCACCCAGCGACAGGGCCGGGATCTCCACGCCCTTCGGCAGCTTGATCTGCGACAGATGGACGATCTGGCCCGGCTTCAGGTCGGTCAGGTCGACCTCGACGAACTCCGGCAGGTCCTTCGGCAGGCAGGACACTTCCAGCTCGGTCAGGTTGTGCGAGACCACCACGCCGGAGGTCTTGCCGGCCGGGGACTTCTCCTGGTTCAGGAAGTGCAGCGGCACGCTGACGCGCACGGCGGCGTTCTCGTCGATACGCAGGAAGTCCATGTGCAGCATCTGCTGCTTGTACGGATGCTTCTGCCAGTCGCGCACCAACACCTTCTGCACGCTGCCGTCGATGTTCAGGTCGAGCACGGAGGAGAAGAACCACTCGTGCTTGGCGGCGAGCAGGATGGTGTTGTGCTCGATCTGGATGCTCTGCGGCGGCAGCTTGCCACCGTAGACGACGGCCGGCACGTACGACGCACGACGCAGGCGGCGGCTCGCACCTTTCCCCTCGTCCTTGCGGCTCTCGGCCTTGATTTCATGGGTCTTGGACATTGGTCTACTACCTTGGTTTGGAAACGCCGCCTTACGGCGGCGGAGTGACTTTCCCGCGACCAGGAAAGTCGGTTTTCGCCAAGCGGGAGCGGCCGTGTGGCCGACCCCGCCCGGCGTGAATCAATCCACGTACAGCGAACTCACCGACTCGCCGAAGGCGATGCGGCGAATGGTTTCGGCCAGCAGCTCGGCGACCGAGAGCTGGCGGATCTTCGCGCAGGCCTGTGCCTCGGGGCGCAGCGGCAGCGTGTTGGTGACCACCAGCTGGTCCAGCTGCGAGCCTTCCACGTTGCGGATCGCCGCGCCGGACAGCACCGGGTGCACGCAGTACGCCACCACCTTGCGCGCGCCGCGCTCCTTCAGCGCCGCGGCGGCCGCGCACAGCGTGCCGGCGGTATCGACGATGTCGTCCACCAGCACGCAGGTCTTGCCGTCGACGTCGCCGATGATGTTCATCACCGTGGCCACGTTGGCCTTCGGCCGGCGCTTGTCGATGATCGCCAGGTCCGCGTCGTCCAGCCGCTTGGCCAGCGCGCGGGCGCGCACCACGCCGCCGACGTCCGGGCTGACCACGATCAGGTCGTCCATCGCGAAGTTGCGCCAGATGTCGGCCAGCAGGATCGGCGAGGCGTAGACGTTGTCCACCGGGATGTCGAAGAAGCCCTGGATCTGGTCAGCATGCAGGTCGACGGTGAGCACGCGGTCCACGCCGACGGTACCGATCAGCTTGGCCACCATCTTCGCCGTGATCGGCACGCGCGCAGAACGCGGGCGACGGTCCTGGCGGGCGTAGCCGAAGTACGGGATCACCGCGGTCACGCTGGTCGCCGACGCCCGCTTAAGCGCGTCGACCAGGGTCAGCAGCTCGAACAGGTTCTCCGCGCTCGGTGCACCGGTGGGCTGCAGCACGAACACTTCCTGCCGGCGGACGTTCTCCTCGATCTCGATCTGCACCTCGCCATCGCTGAAGGTGCCGACCAGGGCTTTGCCCAGCGGGATGCCCAGGCGATGCGCCACGTCTTCGGCGAGCGCGCGGTGCGCGTTGCCGGTAAAGAGCATCGGGCTAGCTGACGTGTCCACGGACAATTCCTCTCGACCTGTAAGGTCCTGGCTTGAATGGCTGGGGCGGCAGGATTCGAACCTGCGCATGCGGGAATCAAAATCCCGTGCCTTAACCAGCTTGGCGACGCCCCAGTATTACGTTGTGTGCCTCGCCTGCCCCGTGCGGCGGTGGCGATCCAGCGCACGGTGCAACATCGAACGATCCGCTCCGGCGGCTACCTGGGCGACGAATTCCGCGGGACACCGCGCGGCAATCGTCATCGCCCGGGTCGGCGAGTGCGTTTCCAGGAACACGCACCCGCCACTGCCGGAAAGTTTCGCCCGCCCGAAACCGCCGAGCCACTCCAGCGCCGCGTTCACGCGCGGATGGTGCGCGCGTACGACTGGCTCGAAGGCATTCTCGGCTGTTTCGCCCGAAACAAAGGACGAAATTGTCGCCCGGGGGGCATTTCGTGTCAATTCAGTCGCTTGAAACAGGGCCGCGGTAGGCACGTGTTCGCGCGGATCCAGTACCACGTAGCTACGCCGCGGCAGCTCCAGCGGATCCAGTCGTTCGCCGATCCCCTCGGCCCAGGCCGAGCGCCCCCGCACGAACACCGGCACGTCGGCCCCCAACCGACGGCCGAGTTCGGCCAGCGCATCCTCGCCCAGCCCGGTGCCCCAAAGGTGATCGAGCGCCACCAGCACGGTGGCCGCGTCGGAACTGCCGCCACCCAGGCCGCCGCCCATCGGAATGCGCTTGTCGACCGCGATGTCGGCGCCCCGTCGGCATCCCGACGCCTCCTGCAGCAGGCGCGCGGCACGCACGGTGAGGTCGCTGTCTTCGGGAACGCCCGGAAGGCCGCCATGGCGGTGGATCCGTCCATCGTCACGCACGCGCAGGCGCACCTCGTCGCCCCAGTCGAGCAGGCGGAACACCGTCTGCAGCTCGTGGTATCCGTCGGGCCGGCGTCCGGTGATGCGCAGGAACAGGTTGAGCTTGGCCGGTGCCGGCCAGACGCTCCAACTGCTCGCATCGAGCGGCGGCAGCGGGCGGCTCATGAAGACCCGGAGGCGGTCGGGAAAGCCGTTTTCGCGGTCGCGTTCACGGGCGAAGGCGAAGGTCGGATCGTCCTTGTCGACCACGACAAAACCGTGCCGGGCGTAGAACGGCGCGTTCCACGGCACGTCGGCCAGCGTACCCAGATCGACCCGGTCGTAACCGGCTGCACGTGCCCAGTCGCAGGCATGCTCCAGCAGCGCGGCGCCAATGCCGCGGCGACCGTGCTCCGGCAACACGTCCAGCTCGCCTATGCCGATGGCATCGCCCGGCAAGGTATCGTCCAGCCAGACGAAGCCGAGCGGCTCCCCGCCGACGGCGGCTCGCGCCACCCACACCACGCCACGCGCAACCGCCGCACACAGCAGTTCCGGCGGAATCGCCATATCGGCATAGAACGTCCAGGCCGGGTGGCCGCGAAACAGCTGCACGGCCGCGCGCTCGATGGCGCGAAGCGCGTCCACCTCGTCCGGCCGGGCACGTTCGATGACTGCGTTCATGGGGGCTCTTGCGATGAGGCGGCTCACGATACGGCGTCCGCGCGGGGCCGATAGCCTACCCGCTCCCGGCTACTTCAGCTGCCAGGACTCCACGAACAGGCGCACCTTGTAGGGCGGCTTGGTCGCGAAGATCTGCACCGGCAGGGCGGGCTGGCGGCTCTGGTCCCAACTCCGGTAATCCACCGTCCAACCATCCTGCAGCAGCAGCGAAGGCAGATGGTCCTCGCCGAAGCGAAGCTCGGCCGGACCGCTGTCGGCGCGCAGGCCAAGCACCCAGGCACGCAGGTCCGACAGCGGCACTTCCCAGCCCAGTGCCTTGCGCATCAGCGACTCGGCATCCGGGCCGCGCAACGGGCCACCATCCAGCCCCTCGAGCAGGGCACCGTCGGGACCACCGGTGAGGCGGAAGCTCTTGCCGGTGATCGGAGCACGCAGTTGGAAGTCGTAATGATCCCCGTCCTGATGCCACTCCAGGCTGCCGCTGCCTCCTTGGTGGCCGTCGGAAACGCCCAGGCGACCGCTGAGCGACCAGTGTTCGGTGCCCGCCAGCGCGTGCTCGCGCTGCTGCTGGGCACGGTACATCGCCGCATCGCCCTTCAGCCGCACAGCCGGGGCACAGCCCGCGAGCAGGGCCAGCGCACCCAGCCCGACCAGGAAGCGTGCAACCCTCACGGTTTCAGCCGCTTGAGCGTGCTGAACAGGCTGGCATTGCCGGGATCGAGCTTGCGCACCTGGTCGAACACACGGTTTGCCTCGTCATGCTGGCCACTCTTCCAGAGCACCTCGCCCAGGTGCACGCCGACATCGGCGTCCTGCCGTTGTTTCCAGGCCTGCCGCAGCACCGCAACCGCCTGATCCAGGTGCCCCAGCCGATACTGCAGCCAGCCCCAGGAATCGGCGATGGCCGGATCGTCCGGCTTGGCTTTGCGCGCCTGCCCGATCAGCTTCTCGGCCTCCGGCAGGTCGCGATTGGCATCCGCCAGGGTGTAGCCCAGCGCATTGCTGGCATCGACGTCGTCAGGCTTGAGCTGCAACAGACGGCGCAGATCGGCCACGGCGAGATCGATCTTGCCCGACTCGGCATAAGCCAGCCCGCGTCCATACAACAGCCCGGGGTCGTCCGGCACCACCTGCAGGGCACGACTGAACGCGACCTCCGCCTGCGGGTAGTGCTGCTCGGTCATGTACAGGTCGGCGTCGGCCTCGTAGGCGCGGCGCAGCTGTCCGGGCTCGTCGAGATAGGCGGTTTCCAGCTGGCCGAGCAGTTCGTGCGCTTCGGCGCGCTTGCCCTGCTGATGCAGGATGATCGCGCTGCGCAGATCCGCATCGAAGGCATGCGGGTCGTCGTCGCCGACCTGGTCGTACCAGTCCAGCGCCGCCTGCTTCATGCCCTGCATCTCGGCCAACTGGCCGAGCAGGAAGGTACTGGCGTCGCGGATGTCGGGACTGGCGTTCTTCAGCTGCCGGTACAGCGCCGCCAGTGTCTTGCGGTCGTTGGCCTTGGCGGCGAGCGCTGCCCGCAGGTTGTAGATATCCGCACTCTGCTTGCCCGACGCGAGGAATTTCGCGGCCGCCGGGTAGTCCCCGCCCTGCGCGAGCATGGTGGCGTACGCGAGCCGCAGCCGGGTTTCGCCCGGATGGTCCACGATCGCCTTGTGCAGCAGGTTCTTCGCACCATCGCGGTCGCCCGCGCGGAGCATCATCTGCGCCGTCCAGGCGTAGGTGGTCGGCGTATGGAAGCGCTGCACGGCGGCCTTGCCGATACGCAGCGCATAGCCGCGTCGCCCCAGCCGTTCGCCCAGTTCGCTCATCGCCAGCCAGGCCCGCTCGTCATCGGGCAGGCGTTCCGGCGTGGCCATGGCCTCGAGCAGGCGGGCCGCCTGCGCGGAGTCGCGCGCCCCGACCAGTACGCGCCCGAAGCGGCGCCAGGCATCCGGGCCACCGAGTGCGATCAGCTGCTCGAGCTGCTTCCGCGCCTCGGCAGCATCGCCGCGATCGAGCGCGAGCTGGGCCCGGCTCTGCGCGAGGTCGGGCGCTGGTGCACCCAGAGCCTGCCAGCGTGCCAGCGCCCGCTCCGCGGCGGCATCGTCGTGCACCGCCAACGCCAGTTCGGTAGCGCGCTCAGCCACCTGGGCGTCGCCGGAGAGCTGCGCCGCCTTGCCGTAGCCGGCCGCGGCCGTCTTGAGGTCGGAGTGGGTCAGCGCCATCTCCGCGGCCAGCAGCTGGGCCAGCACGTCGTGGTCGGCATCCGGCGTGGCCACCACCATCCGGGCGAGCGGCTGCGCCTCGCCGCGAGGGCCCTCCGGCGCCCCACCGGGCCGAACCGTGGCACAACCGGTGGCGGCGAGCGCGAGGCCCCCGGCCACCGCAAAATGCCGCAGTTGCTTGAACTTGGCCCACCTGCTCAGCACACTATCGTTCATCTGTTCGCCTGTTTCGGCTGTTTCCGTCATCGCACGCGACGAGCACCAAGCTTAGCCTACGCCGCCGGACACCCTAGTCGCCGAAATGTCTGCCTCGTCATGCCGCTGATCGCCCTCGGGCTCAACCACCTCACCGCGCCGGTCAACCTGCGCGAGCAGGTGGCTTTCGACGCGGGGTCGACCGAGGAGGCCCTGCGCGAGCTCACCGGCGAACCCGGGGTGGAAGAGGCCATGATCCTGTCCACCTGCAATCGCACCGAACTTTATGTCGGTGTCGCCGACGGCGCGGAGGACGTACCGCAGGCCTGGCTGAACCGACATCATCATCTGACCCCGGGCAAGCTGGACGAGTTCCTCTATCTCCACCGCGACGGCGATGCCGTGCGTCACATGTTCCGCGTGGCCACCGGACTGGATTCGATGGTGCTGGGCGAACCGCAGATCCTCGGCCAGGTGAAGGACGCCTACCAGCAGGCGCGCGACGCCCAGGCACTGAAGGCGCCGCTGGACCGCCTGCTGCAGCACACCTTCGCCGTGGCCAAGCGGGTGCGCACCGACACCCGGATCGGCGCCCACACGGTGTCGGTGGCGTTCACCGCGGTGCGGCTGGCCGAGCAGGTCTTCACCGACCTGAGACAGGCCTGCGTATTGCTGCTCGGCGCCGGCGACACCATCGAACTGGCCGCCCGGCATCTGGTCGAGAAGCAGGTCAGCCGGCTGATCGTGGCCAACCGCACGCTGGAGAACGCCCACGAGCTGGCCACCCGCCACGGTGGTTACGCGATCGCCCTGGCCGACCTGCCCCAGCACCTGGCCGAGGCGGACATCGTGATCGCCTCCACCGCGGCACGGCAACCGGTGCTGACCCGGGCGATGGTCGAGAAGGCCATCGCCGCGCGCCGCCGCAAGCCGATGTTCATGGTCGATATCGCGGTGCCGCGGGACATCGAGGACAGCGTCGGCACGATGGAGGACGTGTTCCTCTACGGTATCGACGACCTGCGCCAGGTGATCGACGACAACCTGCGCTCGCGCGAGGCCGCCGCCCGCGAGGCGGAGGCCATCATCGACCTGCAGGTGGACCGCTACATGGCCTGGCGCCGCGCGCTGGGCGTGCGCAATCCGGCGGTGGACATGCGCCACCACGCCGAGGTGTACCGCGACGAGGTGCTGGAGAAGGCGCGCGGCATGATCGCCCGCGGCAAGTCGCCGGACGAGGCGCTCGCGTTCCTCGCCAACACCCTGACCAACAAGCTGCTGCACCACCCCAGCGCCGCGCTGCGCGAGGCCGCCCTCAGCGGCGACCTCGACCTGCTGCACGCGGCCGGACGCCTGTACGGCCTGGAGCGCGAGGCCGGCGAGGATTAGCGACGCGAACGCCCGGCTCCCCGCCCGTTCGCCCGCCCTGCCCTCCGCCAATGCCCCGTCCATGACCCCTTCCATCCGCGCCAAACTCGAAGCCCTCGCCGAACGCCACGAGGAAGTGGGCCTGCTGCTGGCCCAGCCCGAGGTGATCGGCGACGGCAATCGCTTCCGCGCCCTCTCGCGCGAGTACGCCCAGCTCGAACCCGTCGCCAACGCCCTGCGCGAGCACGACCAGGCGCAACGCGAGCTGGCCGAGAGCCGCGCGATGCTGGCCGACCCGGAACTCAGGGAGATGGCCGCCGACGACGTGGCCCGGCTCGAAAAGCGACTGGATGAACTGGACGGCGAACTGCAGATCCTGCTGCTGCCGACCGATCCTCGCGACGAGGGCAACCTGTTCCTGGAAGTGCGCGCCGGCACCGGCGGCGACGAGGCGGCGATCTTCGCCGGCGACCTGATGCGCATGTACCTGCGCTATGCCGAGCGCCGCGGCTGGCGCACCGAGATCGAGTCGGCGCACCCGGGCGAGCATGGCGGCTACAAGGAGGCCGTGGCGCGGATCGAGGGCAAGGGTGCGTTCTCTCGGCTGAAGTACGAGTCGGGCACCCACCGCGTGCAGCGCGTGCCGGCCACCGAGTCGCAGGGCCGCATCCACACCTCGGCCGCCACCGTCGCGATCATTCCCGACGTGGACGAGGTCGAGGACATCGCGATCAACCCGGCCGACCTGAAGGTCGACACCTTCCGCTCCTCCGGTGCCGGCGGCCAGCACGTCAACAAGACCGACTCGGCGATCCGCATCACCCACCTGCCCACCGGCATGGTGGTGGAGTGCCAGACCGAGCGCTCGCAGCACGCCAACCGCGACAAGGCGATGAAGCGGCTGAAGGCGCAGCTGCTGGACGCCGAGCGGGCGAAGCAGGCCGCCGCCGAGGCCGAGTCGCGGCGCCTGCAGGTGGGCTCCGGCGACCGCAGCCAGCGCATCCGCACCTACAACTTTCCGCAGGGCCGGATCACCGACCACCGCATCAACCTCACCCTCTACCGCCTGCCGGAAGTGCTCCAGGGCGACCTGGACGAACTCGTCGACGCGCTGATGCGCGAGGACCAGGCCGACCAGCTCAAGGCGCTCACCGACGTGGCCTGACCCGGTGGTGACGCCGGGCATGCGCAACGCGCTACCCTCGCCCGGCCACCCCGCCGGAGATCGCCCGATGAAGCGCAAGGCCTACGAGCAGCAGCTGGAATCCCTGCAGATCGAGCTGACCGGCGTGCAGCGCTGGCTACGCAAGAGCGGGCGGCGCCTGCTGGTGATCTTCGAAGGCCGCGATGCGGCCGGCAAGGGAGGCACGATCAAGGCGATCACCGACCGCCTGGACACCCGCGGTTACCGCGTGGTGGCGGTACCCAAGCCGGACGAGCGCGAAGCGACGCAGTGGTATTTCCAGCGTTACGTGGCGCATCTGCCGGCCGCCGGCGAACTCGTGCTGTTCGACCGCAGCTGGTACAACCGCGCGGTGGTCGAGCCGGCGATGGGCTTCTGCACGCAGGCGCAGTACACCCAGTTCCTGGACGACTGCCCGGCGTTCGAGCGCATGCTGGCCGACAGCGGCATCCTGATCCTCAAGTACTGGCTGGCGGTGGACCAGGACGAGCAGGAAGCCCGCTTCGCCGAGCGTGCGGCCGACCCGCTCAAGCGCTGGAAGCTCTCTCCGGTGGATCTGGCCGCCCGCGAAAAATACGCCGAGATCGGCCACCTGCGTGATGTGATGATGGAGCGCACCCACGCCGCGCACGCGCCCTGGTTCGTGGTCGACTACAACGACCAGAAGCAGGGGCGCCTCGCCCTGATGCGCCACCTGCTCGACCAGTTGCCCGACGTGCGCGTGCCGGACATCAAGGTCAAGCTGCCGAAGCTGCGCGGCAAGCCCAAGCAGGAGAAGTTGGCCGACGCTAGTTTCTGGATTGAGCCGCGGCGCTGAGCCTCAGCCGGTGGCGAAGCCGCTGCCGCTCCAGGGCTCGCAGGTTTCACGGAGCACCTGCTCGACCCGGGCGGCCGGCGGGCCGCGACGCAGCCACTGCTCCAGCGCGTCGATCGCCGCCAGCGATCCGCAGGCAATCACCTCGACCCGGCCGTCGGCCAGGTTGCGCGCGATCCCGTCCAGGCCCAGCCCCACCGCCTGTTCACGGGTGCTGGCGCGGTAGAACACGCCCTGCACCCGACCACTGACCAGGAAGCGCGCGGCGGCCACTACTTCGCGTCGGCGATCGCGGCAGCGAGAACGTCGCCGGTGATCGGACCGACGAAGCGCTTGGCCACCGTGCCGTCCGGTGCGATCAGGTAGGTGGTCGGCAGACCGCGCGGCTCGTCGAAATCCTTCGGCGGGTTGTCCAGGCCCATCTGGGCGATCGGATAGCTCACCGGATGCTTGGCGACGAAGGCCTTGATATCCGCCAGCGCGCTGTCGTCGTAGGCCAGCCCGATCGCGCTGACGTTCTTGTGGGTGCTGACGAAATGCGAGATGTCGGGCATCTCCTTGATGCACGGCACGCACCACGTCGCCCAGAAATTGACGATCACCCAATGCCCGCGCTGCGCCGCCAGGTCGTAAGGCTTGCCATCGAGCGTGGTGACCTTCAAGGCCGGTGTAGCTGGCATGGCCGCCTGCACGGGCGCGGCGAGAGCCATGGCAAGTACCAGGGCGCAACGGACAATGAGCTTCATGGGGATGACTCCTTCGGGGCGTCCGCCGGAACGGCGGTCGGGGGATAGATGCGGTCCAGCCGCGTGCCGAGCGCGATGTGCAGGGCATCGGCCACCGCCGCCAGCAGCTCGAGCAGCACGGGCGGCAGCACAATACCCAGAGCCTGCGCCTCCTCGGCCGGACGCAACGGCAGACGATACTGCGTACCGGCGTAGACACGCAGCAGGTCGGTGCTGTCCAGGCTGCGCGACAGCAACCAGCCACCGCTCTCGCTGCGCTGGATCAGGTCGGCCCGCTGCAGGTCCTCGAAATAGCAGATCACCTGGCTAGGACGCAGGTACGGCTCGGCCGCCTGCACGATAGCCGGGTCGATCGATCCGCCGCCGCGCTGCGCCTCGACGAAGTGCTTGAGCACCACCAGCAGGCCGAGGAACTCCGACCCTTCCGGCAGCGCATGTGCGGGCGGGTGGTACTCGAAAGCGTTGATCGAGGCGGCGATCGACGCACCGAGGATCACGATCACCCAGGACAGGTAGATCCACAGCAGGAAGGTGGGGATCACTGCCAGCGCACCATAGATCTGCTGGTAGGTCTGCGCATTGCGCACGAACAGCGTGAAGCCCCACCGCGCGATCTCGAAAAGCACCGCGCCGAGCAGCGCGCCGATGGCCGCGTCGCGACGTACCACCGGCCGGTTCGGGATCACCGCATACATCAGCCACAACGTGATGAAGGTCACCACGAATGGCAGCAGGCCCAGCAGCCGCTGGCTGGCATTCGGCACGAACTGGCCGGCCGCCTGCTGCAGCAGCGGCAGCGCGGTGACGTAGGAGCTGGCCGCGAGCCCGCCCACCACCAGGATCGGCCCCAGCGTCAACGCCGCCCAGTACAGCAGCAGCCGCGACCCCCAGCGCCGTGCACGGTGGACGCGCCAGATGCGGTTCAGCCGATCCTCGATGCTGACCATCATCGATAGCGCGCTGAACAGCATCACCAGCACGCTGATCCCGGTCAGCCCGCTGGCATTGTTGGCGAAGCTGGCCAGCGCCAGCTGCAACTTCTCCCCCGCGGCCGGCACGAAATTGTTGAACACGAACGAGATCAGCGCGTCGCGCGCGCCGGCGAACGCCGGGAACACCGAGAACATCGCGAACACCGCCACCATCAGCGGCACCAGCGACACCAGCGTGGTGTAGGACAGCGCACCGGCCGTCTCGAAGCACTTGTCGTCGACGAAGCGCTGCCAGATGAAGCGGGCGAAGCTGAGCGTGCGATCGCGGTTGAATGGCTTGGCCATCGAGGTCCCTTGCTCGAACGGAGGCTCGCGCCGCATCGCGGCGCGAAGGACAGAAGCGGACGGTACACTACCGGATCGTCAACGAACCGCCCAAGCGCATGTCCTCCACCATCCTCGTCCTGTACTACAGCCGCACCGGCCACACGGCCCAGCTGGCGCGACTGATCGCCCGCGGCGTGGAGGAGGTCCCCGGCATGCAGGCGCGACTGCGCCAGGTGCCGCCGGTCGCGCCGGTCACCGAGACGGCGCAGCCGCCGGAGCCGGACGAAGGCGCGCCCTATGCCACGCGACAGGATCTGCAGGACTGCGCCGGCCTGGCACTGGGCAGCCCGACCCGCTTCGGCAACATGGCCGCACCGCTGAAGTATTTCCTCGACAGCACCGGCGCCGAGTGGGCGAGCGGCACACTGGTCGGCAGGCCGGCGGCGGTATTCTCCTCCACCAGCACGATGCACGGCGGGCAGGAATCGACCCTGCTCAGCATGGCGCTGCCACTGCTCCACCACGGCATGCTGCTGCTCGGCCTGCCGTTCACCGAGCCGGCGCTCAATGCCACCGTCACCGGCGGCTCGCCCTATGGCGCGACCCACGTATCCGGCACCGATGGGGAGCGGCCGGTCAGCGAGCACGAGCGCGAGCTTGCCCGCGCGCTGGGCCGACGCCTGGCCGACACCGCGCGCAAGCTGGCGGGGGACGCATGAACGCCGTCCGTGCAGGCCTGCTCCCCGTCTACCGGCTCGGCCTGGCCGCCTGGGCCGGGCTGACCCTGCTGCAGCTGGCCTGGCACGGCTGGCTGGCCCCGCCGATGCACCTGTCCACTGCGCTGGTACTGGCCATCACGGTGGTGCCCCTACTGCTGCCGCTGACCGCCCTGCGCAACGTGCGAAGGGCGCTGCTGTGGGTGGGCATCCTCAGCCTGTTCTACTTCTGCCACGGCATTTCGGAAGCTTGGAGCTCGCCGGATACGCGAGTGCTGGCCCTCCTCGAGATCGTCCTGACCCTGCTGCTGATCGGCAGCCTCGGCGCCGGCGTGCGGCGCCGCGCGGCGCGCGGCGGCACGGCCAGTTGAGATGCCTGGGCGGGCTGCCACCGCCCGCCGCGCCAGCGTCGTCACACGGCATCCGTATACTCGCCCCGTTTCCCGAACGGAGCCGACCATGGATTTCCTCCAGGACGCGCCGGAACTCTCGCACCCGTTCCGCAGCGACCGGACGCTGCGATCCACGCTCGACCGCGTCCTGCCGGCGGATCGACGCGCCGCACTCGATGCCGATCTGGAAGCGCTGGGCGACTACGCGATCACCGCCTGGGAGCGGACCACGACAACGACGCGCCGCAGACCGGAACTGATCCGCTGGGACGGCTGGGGACGCCGGGTCGACCGCATCGAGCTGACTCCGGCCTGGCAGGAGGGGGCGGCGATGACCACGCGCCACGCAGTGCTCGCCTCCGGCCACGCCGGCTCGCCGCACGCACGGCTGGAGGAGTTCGCCCGGGTCTATCTGTATCACGTGGCCAGCGAGTTCTATACCTGCCCGCTGGCGATGACCGACGGCGCCGCCACGGCGCTGAAGGCCTCCGGCCATCGCGAGCTGATCGAGCGCGCCCTGCCCCGCTTTCTCAGCCGCGACCCGGCCACGTTCTGGCTCAGCGGCCAATGGATGACCGAGACCGCCGGCGGATCGGACGTCGGCCGCACCGGCACCGTCGCACGACAGGGCGAAGACGGCCGGTGGCGCCTGTTCGGGCGCAAGTGGTTCAGCTCGGCGGTGGTCGGCGAAGCCGCGCTGGCGCTGGCGCGGCCGGAGGGTGCAGGCGACGGGGCCGCTGCGCTGGCGCTGTTCTACGTGGAAACGATGGACGGCGGGCGGCGCCGGCCGGAGCTGGTGATCGACCGGCTGAAGGACAAGCTCGGCACGCACGAGCTGCCCACCGCTGAGATCCACCTGGAGGGACTGCCAGCGTGGCCGGTGGGCGAGCTGGCCCACGGCGTACGCCAGGTAGCGCCGATGCTCAACGTCACACGCACCTGGAACGCGGTGTGCGCCGTCGCCAGCATGGCGCGCGCGATCGCCCTGGCCCGCGACTACGCCCGGCGCCGCAGTGCCTTCGGTCGCCGCCTGATCGAGCTACCGCTGCATGCGCACACGCTGGCCGATCTGCAGGCCTCGTTCGAGGCGGCCTTCGCGCTCACCTTCGAAGTCGCCCACCTGCTCGGCCGGGTCGAACATGGCGCCGCCGAGCCGCACGAAACGGCCCTGCTGCGCCTGCTCACCCCGCTGGCCAAGCTATGGACCGGCAAGCTGGCGGTGGCGACCTGCTCGGAAGCCCTCGAGTGCTTCGGCGGCGCCGGCTACGTCGAGGACACCGGCCTGCCGCAGTTGCTGCGCGATGCGCAGGTCTACGCGATCTGGGAGGGCACGACCAACGTGCTGTCGCTCGACACGCTGCGCGGCATCGGCGAAGGACTCGGAGCGCTCCGCGCGGCGGTCTCGCAGTGGCTCGCCGCGGGCGACGATCCGGCCAGCGCCCGCGCCATCCGCACCGCGCTGGACGACGCCAGCGCCTTCCTCGATCGCCAGGGCGGTCACCGCGACGCACTGGAAGCTGGCGCGCGCGGCTTGGCCTTCACCCTCGCCCGCTGCGCTGCCGCTGCCTTGCTGGCCCGCCAGGCCGCCTGGGCCTCGGCGCGGGGGGGCGAGCGACCGGCCGCGGCTCTGCGCCGCTTCGTCCAGCTCGGGCTGGATCGGCTGCGCTGGCCGGACGCCGGAGACACCGCGCGCCTGCTGGCGGACTGAGTCCGGCAACGGCGCGCTGGGGTTGCCGGCCGCACGCAGCTAAAATGTCGTTTCGTCCCCCCATCGGCGCAGCCAGCATGCAGCACCTGTCCATCGTCACCACCGGCGGCACCATCGACAAGATCTACTTCGACGACAAGTCGGACTACAAGATCGGCGCGCCGCAGATCGGCGAGATCCTCGCCCAGCTCGGCGTGGCATTCCAGTACGACGTGATCCCGATCCTGCGCAAGGACAGCCTGCACGTCACCGACGAGGACCGCGCGCTGATCCGCTCCACCATCGAGGCGCAGCCGCACCGCCACGTGCTGGTCACCCACGGCACCGACACCATGGTCGAGACGGCCAAGGTGCTGGCCGGCATCCCGGGCAAGGTGATCGTGCTCACCGGCGCGCTCAACCCGGCGCGCTTCCAGGGCTCGGACGCGGTGTTCAACATCGGCTGCGCAGTGGCCGCGGTGCAGACCCTGCCGGACGGCGTCTACATCACCATGAACGGTCGCGTGTGGGACCCGGCCAAGGTGCGCAAGAACCGCGAGGCCAACCGGTTCGAGCAGGCCTGACCCGACCTGGCCCCGCCCCGGGACAGACAAAGGCCCGGCGCTCGCGCCCCGGGCCTTCGCGTTCCAGCATGCCGCATCCCTGCGGCGAGCCGCTCCTTACTGCACCGTCAGGGTGATGTCGTCGAGCACGAACGAGGTCTGCAGCGAGGCGTCCTCCGTGCCGGTGAAGCGGATCACCACGGTCTGTCCGATGTAGCTGGACAGGTTGGCGGTATGCACGCTGTAGCCACCGGCCGCGTTCAGGTTGGAGAACGTGGCATAGGTGTGCAGCAGGGTGCCCGAGGTGTTGAAGACCTGCACCTTCAGCTTGTCGTACTTCGACGTCGAGGTCGTCTCCGACGTATCGATGTGCAGGTAGTACTTCAGCGTGGCCGAGGTCTTGCCGCTCGGGATAGTGACGGTTTGCGCGACACGGTCGGTATGGCTGGAGCCGTAGCCGTCCAGCCAGGCATCCCACGAACCGGCGTGCGGCGGCTCGGCGCTGTTGTTGTTGATCACGCCGCTGGTCGTCGTCCAGGGCGAGGCGGAGCCGGTTTCGAAGCCGGTGTTGCCCAGCAGCTGGCTGCCGCCACCGCCGCCCGAGCTGCTCACCGTCACCGACTGCGTCCTGGTGTTGGTGGCGCCGCCGTTGTCGGTCACCGTCAGCGACACGTTGTAGGTGCCGGCGGCGGCGTAGGTGTGACTGGGATTGGTCGCCGTCGAGGTGTTGCCGTCGCCGAAGTTCCACGAACGCGAGGCGATGGTGCCGTCGCTGTCGGTCGAACTGTCGGTGAAGGCGACGGTCAGGCCGTTGATGCTGTCGCTGAAGTTCGCCACCGGCGGGTTGTTGGTGCCGCCGCCACCGCCAGCGATGTCGTTGATCGCGCTGGCCATGATGATGCTGCCGCGGCCGCTGGCCAGGTCATAGCCCGGACCGGCGCTTTCGCCGCTGTTGTTGCCTGAGGTGACGTCATGGAAGTCGCTCGCCGGCAGGCCGTAGAGGATCGGACCGGCGAAGCCCACGCTGCTGCCTTTGGCCGCGATCACGCGGGCCCAGAAGCCGGCGAACAGCGGCGCCGCCAGGCTGGTGCCGCCGATCTGCTGGGTAGCGCCCTGCACGATCACCTTGGAGCCGGACTGCGGATCGCCGTCGAACGCCACGTCGGCCACGCCGCGGTGGGTGCCCGACCACAGGGTCTGCCAGCTCGGCTTCGGCTCGAAGGTGCTCTCGCTGCCGCCGGTGGCGCCCTCGTTGATGCTCAGCTCGTTCCACACCACCTCGCTGTTCCAGGTGGTGGTGGACGCATCCAGCTTGGTGCCGGCCACGGCGATCACGTACTGCGAGGCCGCCGGCCAACTCGGGGTGGTGCCGCCGGTGCCGCACTCGTCCGCACCGGAATCACCGGTGGAGATCGAGAAGGTCTGGCCCTGTGCCACTGCCTGCTGGAAGGCCTGGTCCTGTGCTGCCGCCGAGCCGTCGCCCTGCGCGCTGGTCTCGCACTCGCCCAGCGACACGTTGATGATCTTCACCGCATTGTCCGACACCACCTTGTTGATGTCGGCGGTGAGATTGGCGTTGGACAGCGTGGGGATGTTGTAGAAGATCAGCCCCCCGACCTGGCCACCGGCCATGCCCACGATGTCCTGGCTGTCCAGGTCCCACTCGCCCAGGCCCGAGGTGTCGGTGCTGGTGCCGTTGGTGTTCACCGTGGTGGTGCTGACGGCGGGCAGGCCGTTGTTCGAGGTAAAGGTGTTCAGGTCGGTGATGACCTGGCTGAGCTTGCCCTGGGTGATGATGCCGACCGTTACGCCGGATGCCGTCGGCGCACCGCTGCCACCGTAGATCGAGGCGAACTCGGTGGGGTTGTGGCCGGTCACTGCCTGCGGCTGCAGGCCGGACTGCGTCGAGTACTGCACGAAGGTGTGCGGCGCGTGGGCGTTCTGCAGGCCGATCACCGACAGCACGCTGCTCTTCAGCGCGTTCGGGATACTGACGTCGCCGGTGTTGATGAAGCCTTCGCGACCGCGACGCGTACGCACCCGCTCGAAGCTGGTGTTGAAGGCGGCCTTGACCACGTCGGCGGTCGCGTCGCCGGACACCAGCATGTTGTTCGGGGCGATCGCGACGTTGGTGAAGCCGGCCCGGGTGAGGTAGGCCGCGACCGCCTGCGCCTGCGCGTCGGTCGGCGAATGCTGGCTACGGAACTGGGCGCGGCTCATCACCGGCCGTGTCGCCATCACGCCGAGGGCGTGGGTCTGGGCGATGAATGCGTGCAGCTGGCCGGTGTTGCGCAGTTTCAGTGCCACCTCGATGTGCATCGGCTGCGAGGTGGGGACGGCACCGATGACCGTGTCGCCGGCAAGCAGCGACATCGGGCCGGCAAGGTGCGACATGGATGTGTCGGCCGCCGTCGCAACGCCTGCGGCGAACGGGCTCATGGCGAGCGCAATGGCGATCGCGATCGATTTGGAACGAATCGGGCTGGGCATGTGGATGGTCTCCTGACCTGAATTTGGGATGCAGCAACCTGATGCGGCCGTTAGGCCCCATGACTGTGGGTCGTCGCCGCTGGGCGACAGGGAACGGATTGGTTGAAGCGATCCTTCCGGTCACATGGCGTTTCAATGGCAAGCCTGGCCTGGGACCGATGCTCCCGTTACGGACAGACAGGGGTCCGCATGGGGCAAGGATCATCCATTGGCGATTCCGCCAAGGACGTCATCGACGTTAGGTTTGTCCTTTGGAAAGCGTCAATAGGACTAATTCCTGCACTCCATAATCATGTGACGACAATCAAATAAAAAACACCGCATTACCGTTCGATCATCATCCTCGTTCGATTATTAGGCATGCACACGGGCAAATACCTTGAGGTCATTTTGGCGTAACGCATCAAAGCCAGAACACCCGACCCTTTTGATAATCGAAAGATATTGCGTTCCATTGCAATTCATCTCTGTGAAACCGCATTCCCCGAATCACCCGTAAATAGCGGCGTGACTCCGTACGGACAAATGGCCACCATCCACCCGTCACCGAGGATGCCCTCGCCTGCTGCAACCATGGCGCGGTGGGGCAGCAGACCCTTGGGCACAGCGCGATCCACAGCCCCTTCGATGCGCCCCGGCGGTCACCTCACCCGGAACGGGTGTACCAGAGCGGCCACTCGGGCAAGGCACAAAAAAACTCCCGGCCCTCTCGGGCCGGGAGTCGTCGCTCCAAAGCGTGGATCGATTACGGGGTGTAGCTACCGGTCAGGCTGACGCCCGAGTAGGTCGCGTAGGCCCGGACCATCACGTAGTACGTACCGGCCTGCACGTTGGAGATGTTGCAGGTCTCGTTGTCGCCGACCAGGTACGGGCGGCAGTCGTAGCTCGAGGTGGTCGGCGCCGAGCCGAACTTCACGTACAGATCGGCGTCACCGGTGCTGCCGGAGATCTTGAAGCTCAGGCCGGTGGCACCGGCAGGCACGACCATGGTGTAGGCCACGGAATTGCCCTTGGTGGCGCTCAGGCCCGTGGCCGCCACGCCGTTCTGCAGCACGTTGCCGCCACCACCGCCGCCGCTGCTGGTGCTCCAGCTGGCCTTTACGGAGACGCCCGAGAACGCGGCATAGCCGTTCAGCATCACGTAGTAGGTGCCAGCCTGCGGCGAAGCCACAGTGCAGCTCTCGTTGTTGCCGGTGATGTACGGACGGCAGTCATAGCTCGACAGGGTCGGAGCAGAGCCGAACTTGGTGTACAGGTCGGCGTCGCCGGTACCGCCGGACTCGGAGATCACCAGGTTGCTGGCACCGGCCGGAACGGTCACGGTGTAGAACAGCTGCGCACCCTGCGCACCGGACTGGTTGGTGATCGGCACGCCGTTCTGCAGCACGTTGCCGCCACCGCCGCCGGAGCTGCTCACCGTCACCGAGGCGGTCTTGGTGTTGGTGGCACCGCCGTTGTCGGTCACCGTCAGCGAGACCGTGTAGGTACCGGCTGCCGAATAGGTGTGGCTCGGGTTGGTCGCGGTCGAGGTACTGCCGTCGCCGAAGTTCCACGAGCGCGACGAGATGCTGCCGTCGCTGTCGGTGGAGCTGTCGGCGAAGCTGACGGTCAGGCCGCTGATGGTATCGCTGAAGTTGGCGACCGGCGGGTTGTTGGTGGTGCCGCCCGACACGATCGGATGCGACAGGTCGCACTCGTTGGTGTCGTTCGACCAGGTCGACTGCATCGGGAACGTGCCGGTACCCATGGTCACGTTGGCGGTCGCGCCCTGGCCGGAGGAGATCCAGGCGCACTCATCGCCGTTCTCCTGGCCGTTGTAGGAGCTGCCAGTGTGGTTGGTCCAGCCGCCGGCCGGGTTCTGGTCGGTCACGGTCTCGGCGTACTCGTGGCCTTCCACGATCGAGAAGCCGTCGAGATTGCCGGCGGAGCTGCCGTTCACCGAGCCGGTGCCGCAGCTCGAACCCATGTCGTAGACGTAGGGCATGTTGGTGAAGGCGATATCGCCATAGGACGAGGACACGCCGGCGTCACCGTTGTAGTCATGCCAAGCGCAGAACTGGCCGCTGGAGGTGTTGAAGCCGTCCGGATGCGTGCCGGTCGGCGACAGGATCACGTACTGCACATAGCGATTGGACGCCGCCGTGGTGTTGCCGAAATGTGCGGCGGCCTTGATCGCCTCCTGGGCCAGCTGCGCGGCCGTGGCATTACTCGGCGAGGACACCGAGTTGTCGTACCAGATGCCGGCGAAGGCGCCACCGGTCGGGTAGCCGATGTGCGGCGCGCCCGACGGGCAGGAGGTGGCGCCGTTGGAGACCGTGGGACCATCGCAGTACTGGGTCATGGTGCCCGACCACAGCTCGCCGCCGGTACCCAGGCCCTTGAACAGCTTCTCCAGGTACGGCACGGCGCCGACCGAGTCGCCCGACAGGGTCATGTTGCCGTTGGCGTCGGTGCCGGCACTGCCCCACTGGCTGCCGTAGACGACCAGGTACACCTTCGGCGTACCGCTGGTGACGCCGATGCCATCGACGCCGCCGCCGTAGCTCAGCGTCTCGGTACCGGTCGCCGCCGTCGTGGCGGCATTGGCCGCGTGGGCCGCGGCGAACTGCTTCATCCGGGCGTGCGCCTCGCGGGTCGGCACGGCACCGTGGCGGTAGTGGTGCCCGTAGGCGGGCGCATACGGATTACCGACCTGCTGCCCATTGGCATGGGCCACGGCGGCGCTGCCAGCCAGGCCGAAAAGCGCACAGGTAATTGCGGTTTTCAGCAAACGATTTTTCTGCGTATTAAGCATGTCACTCCCCAATTGAATTATTCAGGACAAACAATCCCCGCCGCGGTCGAATGACCGCAGTGTTTAATCGCCGCGTCATGCGGCCAATCAATTCATGGATTTGCCCAACGATCCCGCTCGAAGCCCGGCCATATGACGTCCTGTCCGGCCCGGCGCACCCGTGCCCTTGGCGCGCCGCCCCGCGTGTCAGCTTGAACGAAACTACCCGCCACCCGTTCGGATGACGAATCACCCGACATTAGGCGCTCTTCCGGAGAGCGGACAATTGGAATTTTTCCTGTGGGGTGGTGCGCGACTTCTCAGAATATTCGCAAGTAATTTCGAATACCAATGCAAACAGACACTTGCGCAGACCCATTTTCAAGCTTTCGTAATTGAATGCGAATCAGCTGATCATTATCGGATTGCCTGACTAACGAAAGCGAATCGATAGCCTCGCTTCAGTCCACACCCGGGTCACCGATGCAGCACGCGAATCGAGGACTCGCCCGGCGTCCGTCGCGCAGGCACTCCCGACGCGCCCAGGACCCAGCGGGCCGCCAGGCTGGCGTCGAGCGAAAAAAAGGCCCGGTCATCCTGACCGGGCCTTCGGGTCAATCCAGCGGGGACTCCGCCCCGTCTGTCACGGCAATCAGTTCCAGGTCGCCTTCAGGGTGACACCGGAGAACGCGCTGTAGCCGTTGAGCATGATGTAGTACGTGCCCGTAGAGGGCGACGCCACGGTGCAGCTCTCGCTGTTGCCCGAGATATACGGACGGCAGTCGTAGCTGCTGGTGGTCGGCGTGGCGCCGAACTTCACGTACAGATCCTCGTCGCCCGAGCCGCCGGAGGTGGTGATCGCCAGATTCTTGGCCCCGGCCGGGATCTGCACGGTGTAGTAGAGCTTGGCGTTCTTCGAGCCGGACAGGCCGGTCACCGGCACACCGTTCTGCAGCACGTTGCTGCCGCCACCACCACCGCCACCTGTGCTCCAGGTCGCCTTGACGGTGACACTGGAGAATGCGGCATAACCGTGCAGGCGCACGTAGTACGTGCCCGCCTGGGTCGTCGCATAGGTGCAGCTCTCACTGTTGCCGGTCTTGTACGGACGGCAGTCGTAGCTGGTGGAGGTGGGTACCGTGCCGTACTTGGTATAGAGATCGGCGTCGCCGCTGCCACCGGAGATCGAGATCACCAGGTTGGTCGCGCCGGACGGAATCGCCACGGTGTAGTCGAGATCCGCACCCGTAGCTGCCGACTGGCCGGTCACAGCCACGCCGTTCTGCAGTGCAGTCGAACCACCACCGCCACCACCACCGCCGCCCGTGCCCGGACAGGTCACGCCAACACCGTTGAACGCGGTGATCACGTCATTGGCGTTGTAGCCCAGATCGGTGGCCGCCGATTCCACGCCGCAGGCACCGGAGTTGAAGGTCGAGGTGGCCGTCCAGTACGACTTGTTGGCCAGCGCGAACACCTGGAAGGCCTTCTTCACGTCCCAGCCGCCGGTCTTGGCCAGCAGGCAGAACGCCTTGTTGTAGACGCCCGAGCTGTAATGCACGTCCAGGCTCGAGGTGTAGTCGGCCGCGTTGTCGATCGAGCCGCCGTCTTGCGGCGGGTTGCACATGTAGCGCAACGCATCGCCGATGCCGGCGCTGGCCTTTACGATGTCCGCACCGACCAGGAAATCGGCGGCCCCACGGTCGTAGAATTCGGCCGCCTCGCCGGCGATGTCCGAGTAGGCCTCGTTCATGCCGCCGGACTGGCCGGAGTACTGCAGGCCGGAGTTCTGCTCGGTGTAGCCGTGGCTGATCTCGTGGCTGGTCACGTCCAGCGAGACCAGCGGATAGAACGTGCTGGCACCGTCACCGAAGTACATCGCGGTGCCGTCCCAGAACGCGTTCTCGTAATTGCTCTTGTAGTGCACGTTCATGCGCAGCTTGATGTTCAGCGGCGCCGCACCGGTGTAGGCCAAGTACATGTCGTGCACCACGCCACCGAAGTGGTGGGCATCGTTCACCGGCGAATAGGCGCCGTTGATCGCGTCGGTGTTGCTGTTCGGGCAGGTGAAGCTGACGATCGAGCCGCCGCTGGTGCCGTGGTTGAGGTTGTAGGTCACAACGTTGGAGTTGTTCAGCGTGCAGGTGCTGCCCGACTGCGTGACGTCCAGCGCGGCGTAGTCGGTGCCGTAGTAGTACTCGCCGGTCTTCTGGTTGCCGCCCGGGCCGGTGGCCGTGGCGTAAGTCAGGCCGTTCCAGCTCTGGATCACTTCGCCCGTGTTGGCATCGATGATGGCGGTGGGACGCGAGACCTGGCCGTTTTCATGGGCCACATACGACGTGCGGTAGACCAGGCGTGCCGGACCGTTGTCCTGCGGATAGACGAACAGGTCGGATTGCTGGTTGCTGATGGTGTTGCCGCCCACCAGGCTGGTGTGCGCGTGCGACTTCAGCGCGTTGAGGGCCTTGGCGGCACTCAGCTTAGGGGAGACCGAAACCAGGTCGGAGTCGAGGTTCTGCGCCAACTCGCCGGTCGCGCGCAGCGCGTTGCCACCGGCATCCTCGACCACGGCCACGCTGCGGCCGTACACCGGCACGCCGCGATAGACCTGCTGCTGGCGCACCACATGGCGCCCCAGACCGAGCGGCACCGAACTGCGCGCCACCAGGGCGCTGTTCGCCCCGAGACCGAAGTGCGCCGACAGCGAAGCAGCCGGGACCGCGGCCAGATTCTGTCCGTGAACACTGTGTGTGGTGGCGGCGGTGGCGACGGACGCCGATGCCATACCGATGGCGGCAACGAGGACCTTCAAGCGGAGATTGCTGCGCATTGCTTACTCCTTGGCATTGATCGGGGCGCAATTACCTGATGCGGCTACATAAGCCCCATTTATGGATAGCCGCATAAAAGCGGCTTTGGATTTCGTCGGTTTGCCTAGCGATGCCTGCCGGTCCGAAGGCCGCCTCCCCCGTGACATCCTGTCAGGGCAGCGCGTGGACCATCACGATGAGGCCGGAGATTCCCAATGCCTCCACAGGATCATCCGTCAACCTCCCCGCCAACGGATGCCACGACGATAGGCGGCAAGAAATTACGAAACAAGGGGAATTATTCCTAGGGGGTGTGACCCTCCTCACGCGTGGAGAGGAGGCGGCGACCACGGGATGCAGCCACACCCTCGGCACCGGAAGCACCCGAACAGGACCGCGCGAGCGCCACCGGCCCGCGCCACTCAACCGGTGGATCAGAGCATCCCGGTCTCGAGCTTGGCGATCTCGGACATCATCGAGTGGTTCCACGGCGGGTCGAACACGAGATCGACATCCGCCTGGGAGATGGTGGGGATGAGCTCGAGCTTGGTACGAACGTCGTCGACCAGGATGTCGCCCATGCCACAGCCTGGCGCGGTGAGGGTCATCTTTATGTAGACCTTGCGCTGACCGTCTTCGGTGCCTTCCATGGCCACGTCGTAGACCAGTCCCAGCTCCACCACGTTGACCGGGATCTCCGGATCGAACACGGTCCGCAACTGCTCCCACACCAGCTTCTCGACCTCCGCGTCGCCAGCGCCATCGGCCAGCTCGATCGCCGGCGGCGGCTCCTTGCCCAGCGCATCGGCGTCGCCGCCGGCAATCCGGAACAGGTTGCCCTCCACGTACACGGTGAAGCTTCCGCCCAGGGCCTGGGTGATGTAGCCGACCTGGCCCGCCGGCAGCACCACGGTCTCCCCCTGCGGCACCATGACGGCCGGGCAATCCCGCTCGAGGGTGAAAGGCTCGCTGCTCAGACTGAAACCGCTCATGCTTGTCCCGTGGTGAGATCCATGCGTCGAGGACGCACTTTCAGGGGCGCCATTATGACGCTCCGCAGCAGATCAGGTCTCCTCTTGCCCTAATCAAGCCCGGGCCAAGCCGCCGCGGGCCCGCGCTATCATGGCTGCTTTGCGCCGAAGCCAATCACCCGATGCCCCATCCGGCCCGAATTCTCGCCTCATGAAGCGGCTGTACCGCTTCCTGTCTCTCGCGCTCTCGCTGATCAGTGCAGCCATGCTTGGCCTGGCCGCCGGTGCCCTGTGGATGCTGGTCGCCGCCTACCTGCAGAGCCACGCCGCATGGCTCGCGATACCGGTCGGCACCCTGCTCGGCTGGGCGATTGCCCGCTGGATCAGCCCCCGTCGCAAGGCTGCGCCATGGCTGGCCGCCGCGGCCACCTTGCTCGCAGCGGTCTATGTGAACGTGCTGATCACCGGCCTCCAGCTTGCCGGCTCGCTGGGCATGGGCCTGACCGAGGCCGTGCGCACCGCCGGCCCGGCCATGCTGTGGGCGCTGGGCGGACTGGGCGCACGCCCCGCGCACTGGATCTGGTTCGCTGCCGGCGCCGCGGTGGCCGCGCTGGCCGCGCGCCGGATCAGCCGTCCAGCGTCTTGAGCGCTGCCACCAGCTCGCCGGCCGCCGCCTGCCCGTCGCCGTAGAGCATGCGCGCATTGTCCGCGTAGAACAGCGCGTTCTCGATGCCGGCGAAGCCGGTGCCCTTGCCGCGCTTGACCACGATGACGTTCTTCGCCAGCGCCACGTCGAGGATCGGCATGCCGTAGATCGGCGAGGCCGGGTCGGTCTTGGCCACCGGGTTCACCACGTCATTGGCACCGATCACCAGCGCCACATCGGTGTTGGGGAACTCGGGATTGATGTCGTCCATGTCAGCGATCAGGTCGTACGGCACGCCGGCCTCGGCCAGCAGCACGTTCATGTGACCCGGCATCCGGCCGGCCACCGGGTGGATGGCGAACTTCACCTTCACCCCGCGCTCGATCAGCAGCCGGGCGAACTCCCACACCTTGTGCTGCGCCTGGGCCACGGCCATGCCGTAGCCGGGCACGATCACCACGCGCTCGGCGTAGGCCATCATCACCGCCACGTCGCTGGCCTCGATCGGCTTCTGGCTGCCGGCGATGGCCTGCACCTGGCCACCGGCCGCGGCGCCGAAGCTGCCGAACAGCACGTTGCCGATCGAGCGGTTCATCGCCCGGGCCATCAGCTGGGTCAGCAGCGTGCCGGCCGCGCCGACCACGGTGCCGGCGATGATCATCGCCTCGTTCTGCAGCACGAAGCCCTCGAACGCCACGGCCAGGCCGGTGAACGCGTTGTACAGCGAGATCACCACCGGCATGTCGGCGCCGCCGATCGGCAGCGTCATCATCAGCCCGAACAGCAAGGCCAGTACGAAGAACGCCACGATCAGCGGCATCGTCAGCTGGCCGGAGATCAGCAGGCCGCCGCAGACCACCGCCGCCAGCAGGATCAGCAGGTTGACTGCGCGCTGGCCGGGAAACACGAAACGCTTGTCCAGCCAGCCCTGCAGCTTGGCGAAGGCGATCAGCGAGCCGGAGAAACTCACCGCGCCGATCAGCGCGCCGATCACCCCCAGCGCGAGCTGGGCCGCGTCCGGCGCCACGGTCGGGTCGGCCGCGAATTTGGCCCCGTCCAGCAGCACCACCGCGCTGCCGGCGAAACCGACCAGCTCGGACGCGCCGATCGCCGCCGCGGCGCCACCGCCCATGCCGTTGTACAGCGCCACCATCTGCGGCATGTCGGTCATCGCCACGCGACGACCGGTCCACCAGGCGGCCGACACTCCCAGCAGCACCGCCACGCCGATCAGCGCGCGGTGATGCAGGCCCGGCAGGGCAAACGTGATGAGCACCGCCAGCAACATGCCGTAGCCGGCCCAGACGATGCCGCCACGCGCGGTGCGTGGCGAACTCATGCGCTTCAGACCGAGGATGAACAGCAGGGCGGCCAGGAAATAGCAGGCCTTGATCAGGGTCGGCAGCCAGTTCATCAGTGGTCTCCCGACTTGCCGCCGCCGGGCTTGCTGGACTTGAACATCTCCAGCATGCGCTCGGTCACCACGTAGCCCCCGGCGGCGTTGCCCGCGCCCAGCAGCACGCCGATGAACCCGATCGCGATACCCAGTGTCGAGTCGGCATGTCCTAGCGCGATCATCGCGCCGACCAGCACAATGCCGTGGACGAAATTGGACCCCGACATCAGCGGCGTGTGCAGGATCACCGGCACCCGGGCGATGATCTCGTAGCCGGTGAACGCGGCCAGCATGAAGATGTACAGCGCCAGGAAACCGTCGATCATGACTCCTCCCCGCCAGCACGATGTGGTTCGGGCATCATACGGGTGGCCGTCAACGTGTGCGAGCGTGCCGCGTTGAGCGGGGAGACCGAACCGATGGAGCCGGACGATGATCTGCCGGGACCCGTGGACGCCGAAGCGATGAGCAGCCTCGCCCAGCCCCTGGCCGACGACCTCCTGGTCGACGGTGCCGACGCCCGTGCCGTGCCCGCCTCGCTGGACGCCTTCCTGGCCCAGGTCGAACGCCGCGCCTTTCGCATGGCCGAGCTGCAGCTGGGTCACCGCGAGGACGCCTTCGACGCGGTGCAGGACGCCATGCTGCGGCTGGTGCGGCACTACCGGGACAAGCCCCCGGGAGAATGGGCCCCGCTGTTCTGGGGCATCCTGCGCCGGCGCATCGTCGACCTGCAGCGTCGTCGCAAGGTGCGCTCGATCGTGGTCGGCTGGCTCGGCGGCGGCCGTGATGGCGACGGCGAGGAACTGCCGGCCTGGGAGCCGGCCGATCGCGCGCCGGGACCACTGGACCGCCTGCAGGACGCGCAGTCCTACCGGGACATGGCCGAAGCGGTGCGCAGGCTGCCGCAGCGCCAGCGCGAAGCCTTCATGCTGCGCGTGCTGGAAGGACTGGACGTCGCCGAGACCGCCCGCGCCATGGGCTGCTCGGAGGGCAGCGTTAAAACCCACCTGTCGCGCGCCATGCACCACCTGCGCGACCAACTGGAGGACTGGCGATGAACTCGCCCGACGATCGCATCGAACAACGCGCCCGTGCGCTGTTCCGGCAGGCCAGCCACTCGCTGGACCCGGCCATGGCCGGTCGCCTCCGCGCCGCACGGCGGGATGCATTGCAGACGGCAACACCCGCACACCGCGCAGCCCGCCTGCTCCTGCTGCCGGCCGGCGCCTTTGCCGCGGTCGCGCTGGCCGCGCTGATGGTCTGGTCGCCGCGCCATCCGGTCCCGGTGGGCGCTCCCGCGACCATGGTCGCTGCGGCGGCGGCGCGGGCACCGGACGACGGTGATTTGCCGCCGGATGCCGACAGTGCCGATCCGGCGCTTTACCAGAACCTCGATTTCTACGGCTGGCTGGCCGCCAACGACCCGTCTCCCGCCAAGCAGCACTGAGCCATGGATTTTCCCCGCCCCCGGTCGCTTGCCGCCTGCCTGCTGGTCGCCATCGGCCTGATCGCCGGGGGACCTCTGACGCTGCACGCCCAGGAGTTTCGCCAGGGCCCCCCGCCCGGCGCACTGGACATGCCGCCACCGTCCCCGCGCCCCTGGCACAGCCTGTCGCCCGAACAACGCGACCTGCTCGCGCCCCTGCACAAGGACTGGAACACGCTGCCGCCGCGCAGGCAGGCGCACCTGCTGGAGAAGAGCGAGCGCTGGCTGACGCTGCCGCCGCAGGAGCGGGAGAAGATCCGCGAGCGGATCGCCCGCTGGCAGGCGATGACGCCGGAGGAACGCCGCCTGGCCCGCGAGAACATGCGCAAGTTCCACGAACTTCCGCCGCAGCAGCGGCGCGAACTCCATGACGCGTTCCGCCAGTTCCAGGCGATGCCGCCGGATCAGCGCGAGGCGCTGTTGCGCCAGTGGCGCTCGCTCTCGATCGAGCAGCGGCAGCAGTGGATCGACCACATGCGCCGTGACGGCATGCGGCATGGTGGCATGCCCCCTCCGCCCCCCCGCCCGGGATCGGGCGGACCGGACCAACCGTTCTGAGCTTCCGCCGACGACTCAGCCGCCGAAGTGGGCCTGGCCGTCGCGGGTCACGCAGCTCTTGGCGACCAGCTCGTCGTCGCAGTCCGGCGCCAGTTCGCCGTCGCGCACCAGCAGCTCGAGGAAGTTGAACACGTTGCGGGCGTACATCTCCGAGGCGTGCAGCGGCGCGCCAGCCGGCAGGTTCAGCGGGCCGAGGATGACCACCCCGCCCTGCTCCACCCGCTCGCCGGGCCGGGTCAGCTCGCAGTTGCCGCCGCCCTCGGCAGCAAGGTCGACGACCAGGGCGCTGGGCTTCATCCCCGCCACCATCGCCGCACTGATGATCTTTGGCGCCGGGCGCCCGGGTACCGCCGCCGTGGTCACGACCACGTCGATGTTCTTCAGGTGGTCGGCCAGGGCCTGCTGCTGCGCCGCGCGCTCCTCGGCCGAAAGCTCTCGCGCATAGCCGCCGCTGCCGGCCGCACTGACGCCAAGGTCGAGGAACCTGGCTCCCAGCGACTCCACCTGTTCGCGCGTTTCCGGGCGCACGTCGTAGCCCTCGGTCTGCGCGCCAAGCCGGCGGGCGGTGGCGATCGCCTGCAGGCCGGCCACGCCGGCGCCGATCACCAGCACGCGCGACGGACGGATGGTGCCGGCCGCCGTGGTGAGCATGGGAAAGAACTTCGGCGCCGCCTCGGCGGCGATCAGCATCGCGCGGTAGCCGGCCACGGCTGCCTGCGAACTGAGCACGTCCATCGACTGGGCCCGCGTGGTCCGCGGCAGCAGCTCCAGCGCGAACGCGGCGAGTCGCCGCGCGCCCATCGCCGCCAGCCGCGCCGCAGCACCGTAGGGACGCAGCTGGCCGACCACCACCGACTGCTCACGCAGCGCCGCCACCGCGGTGTCCGTCGGCGGCAGCACGCAGGCCAGCACGTCGGCTGCGGCACAGACCTCGGTCGCCGGGGCGAATGTCGCCTCCGGATACGCCGCATCGGGGAAGCCCGCCGCAGCACCGGCGCCGTGCTCAAGCAGCACCCGCCAGCCGCGGCCATGCATCTTCTTCGCCATTTCCGGCGTGATCGCCACGCGGCGCTCGCCGGCAGCGGTTTCGCGCAGTGCGGCCACGGTGATCGGCATCGTGCACTCCCCCAGGGAAAGGTCCGGGCATCGTAGTCCGGCGCCAGGCGCTTGGCGACCCTGCCCGCGGATGCCGATCGGCAGGGATGAACCGGTCGCCCCGGGCGCAGTAGACTGGCCCGCCGCCGGTTGCCCGGAAGCGTCCGACGGGGTCACCGCGGAGACCCTGATGGATCCAGACCAGCTGCCTGCCGACGAACTGCTGCAAGACGCCCGCGCCGCCCGCCTGCTTGCCTACGCCCCCTACTCGCGCTTCCGCGTCGGCGCGGTGGTGCTGACCCGCGACGGACGCCGTTTCCGCGGCTGCAACGTGGAGAACGCCGCCTACGGCCTGTGCAACTGCGCCGAACGCACCGCGCTGTTCAGCGCGATCGCCGCCGGTTGCCGCCCCGGCGACTTCGCTGCCCTGGCGGTTGTCGCCGATACGCCCGGGCCGGTCAGCCCCTGCGGCGCCTGCCGCCAGGTGATGGCCGAGCTGTGCGACCAGGCGATGCCGGTACTGCTTGGCCACCTGGGCGAGCGCGTGCAGCGGGCCACCGTGGCCGACCTGCTGCCCGGCTCGTTCAGCCTTCCCCACACCCACGAGTGATGCCATGACCGACACCCCTGCCGACGCGCTCGCCCTGCTGCACCGGCGCCACTCGCCGCCGTCGCGCCAGCTGGGTGAACCGGCGCCCGATCCGGCCACGCTGCATGCCCTGCTGGAGGCGGCCGTGCGCGTGCCGGACCACGGCAAGCTGGTGCCGTTCCGCCTGATCGCCCTGCGCGGCGAACACAAGCTGCGCTTCGGCGAACGGCTGGCTTCGCGGGCGATTGCGCGCAACCCGGAACTGTCCGAGGCCAAGCGCGAAAAGGAACGTACGCGCTACACCTTCGCGCCGCTGGTGCTGGTGGTGGTCTGCCGCATCGACACCACCAGCAGCGTACCGCCGATGGAGCAGCAGCTCAGCGCCGGCTGCGTGGCCTACAACCTGCTGCTCGGCGCCGAGGCGCTGGGTTTCGGCGCACAGTGGCTCACCGGCTGGGCCGCCTACGACAGCGAGGTCGCCGCGTTGCTCGGGCTGGGCGAGCACGAACAGGTCGTCGGCTTCGTGCACATCGGCACGCTGCAGGCCGAAGTCCCCGACCGCGAGCGGCCGCCGGTGGACGACCTGCTCGGCGAATGGCGCGACCCGGTGTGAACGCGCCCGCCGCCCATCCGCCGGCGCAGCTGGTCGACGGTAGCCTCTACGTGTTCCGCGCCTGGCACTCGATGCCGGACGAGTTCCACGACGTCGACGGCCACCCGGTCAACGCTGTGCACGGCTATACCCGGTTTCTGTGCGAACTGCTGGAGAAGACGCGGCCGGAGCGCGTCGCGGTGGCCTTCGACGCCTCGCTCACCAGTTCGTTCCGCAATGCGATCTATCCCCCCTACAAGGCCAACCGCGAGCTGCCGCCGCCGGACCTGGAGCATCAGTTCGTGCTGTGCCGCGAAGTGACCGCGGCGCTGGGCGTAACGGTGCTGATCGACCACAGCTTCGAGGCCGACGACCTGATCGGCAGCGCGCTGTGGCACCTGCGCGGTCACGGCATTCCCAGCGTGATCGTCTCGGCCGACAAGGATTTCGGCCAGCTGCTCGGCGAACACGACCGGCAATGGGACTTCGCCCGCAACCTGCGCTGGGGCCCGGAGGGCGTGCACGAGAAACTGGGCGTGCACCCGCACCAGGTGGCCGACTACCTGGCCCTGTGCGGCGACGCGGTGGACAACATCCCCGGCGTGCCCGGCGTGGGCGCCAAGACCGCCGCCGCGCTGCTGGCGCACTTCGGCAGCCTGGACGCACTGCTGGATCGGGTCGACGAGGTGGCGTTCCTGCGCCTTCGAGGCGCCGCCGCGTGTGCGGCCCGGCTGCGCGAGCACGGCGAGATGGCGCGGCTCTATCGACGGCTCACCCGCATCGCACTGGATGCGCCGGTGGCCGACCACGTGGATGGCCTGCGCCGCGCACCGGTCGACGCAACCACGCTCGACGCCCTGTGCGAGCGCCTGCGCTTCGGCCCACTGACCCGCTCCCGGTTGCGCGCGCTGGCCGACGACTGAGGCTTTCCCGGTGCGCGGCACCGACGGCCGGTATCGGGCTGCTTCACGGTCAAACGGAACTCGTGGGAGGGGCTTCAGCCCCGACGCCCGCCAGCGGAAGCGTCGGGGCTGAAGCCCCTCCCACTGCGGCGCGGCGGTGGTTGAGCGCAGCGCTGGCGCCGGGCACCATGCGCGGATGAATCCCGACACCCTGCCGACGCCACCCGACGCCCACGCTCCCGTGGAAACCCTCTACCAGGGCCGCTGGCTGACCCTGCGCCAGCGCGGCCGCTGGGAGTACGTGGAACGCAACAACCCCGGCGGCGCGGTGATCATCCTGGCGGTGACTCCAGAAGACCGGGTGCTGTTCGTCGAGCAATACCGGGTGCCGATCCTGCAGCGGACCATCGAAATGCCGGCCGGCCTGGTCGGCGACCTTGCCGAGCAGGCCGACGAAGGCGCGCTGATCGCCGCCGCGCGCGAGCTGGAAGAGGAGACCGGCTACCGCTGCGGCCGGATGGAGTTCATCCACGAAGGCCCGTCGTCCTCGGGCATGAGCACCGAGATGATCGCCTTCGCGCGCGCCTGGGAGCTGGAGAAGGTCGGCCCCGGGGGCGGCGACGAGAGCGAGGACATCATCGTCCACGAGGTGCCCAGGGCCGAGGCAGGCGCCTGGCTGTTCGCCCGGGCGGCCGAAGGCTATTCGATCGACCCCAAGCTGTTCGCCGGACTGTGGTTCCTGGAACATGGCGGGCTACCCGAAAGCATCACACGGAAAATGTGATTCGCATCACACAAGTTGCGCGATGGAGGCTAAAGATTTCCCGCGCAGCGCCGATTCCCTCAGCAACTGTCTCCATCCATCCCCGAGGGAATCCCGCTCATGAAGACCCTGCTCGCCTCCGCCGTGCTGCTGCTGGCCCCGCTGGCTGCCCATGCCGCCTGCGCGCCGACCGATTTCGCCATCCAGGACTTCAAGGTCGCCGCCTCCGGCGCCGGGATGGGCACCCGCATGATGATGAAGGGCCAGGTGGTCAACCACTGCGCCGAAGCCGCCGCCGCCCAGATCACCATCGCCGCGAAGGACGCCAACGGCAACGTGATCCAGGAGAAGAAGGGCTGGCCGGCCGGCACCACCAACATCGCCCCGGGCCAGACGGTCGACTTCGACCTGGGCCGCCTGTTCCGCTACTCCTCCGACATGGCCACCTACACGGTGAGCATCGCCTCGGTGCGCACCTGGTAAGACGATCCAGTCAAACCCACTGCCGGAAAACGGGGGCCTCAGGCCCCCGTTTTCTTTTGGCGGAAGGCCACGCGGCCGCCAGCGGGATCCAGGCACACCACGTGGCGGGCGAAGAATCCGGTGCCCAGCACCGCATCCACGTCCGGCGCCGGGAACTGGCGCAACATGAATTCCTGCGGGCCGGCCGGCTGGCCGGCCACGTCGAAACGATCGAAGGTGTAGCGCCTAAGCAGGTCCGCGTCCTTGACCCGACCGGCGATCGCCGACGGCCGCAGCACGTCGGCGGCGGCGCCGGTGTCCCACTGCACCTGCAGCGGCCCGTGGCCGGTCCGCACCTCGGACACCATCACGCCATTCTCCAGGCGCAGCGGGCCGCCGGCGCTGCCGCACTCGGCCTCGAAGACGCCCTTGGCCGATACCGGATAGAGCCGCAGCTCGCCAGCCGACTCGTCGAACACCATCTGATAGCGGTGCAGCAGGCCGAAGCCGATCAGGCCATCCTGCGGGTAACCCGCCTTGCCGGCATCCCCCGCCAGCTCGTTGCCGTCGAACTGCGTCGCCGTGAGCGCGCCGGCCTCCAGATCTGCGGCGCGGAAGATGCGCGACGTGAAGACATGCCCATCGGCATCGCGCCAGGATTCGCTGTCGCCAGTGAACGTCACCGGCAGACGCGCCAGAACGGCGGTCTTCAGGCCCACCACCTGGTAGTTGCCCACATCAATGAACAGGGTCACAGGCTTGCCGCCGATCGTCGCCTGTGTGGTGGGTAGGCCATGCTCCAGCCGTATCGGCACGCGCATGGGGTCGGGCAGCGGCGTGCCCGCCTGGGCGGCACCCAAAACAAAGGCCAGCATGAAGCCGGCCTTGCGGATGGTTGACGGCATCGTGTTCCTCCCTGGACGCGCGTCGCCGGGCGGCAGGCCCTCCCTGCCCCGACCGCGAAGTCCCGGCACGATGCCAGAACCGGCCCGGCGCCACCAGCGCCGGAACCGTCTCAATGCAATACGAACAGCTTGTCGAAGCCGGCGACCTTGAAGGTGTTGCGCAGGTCGCTGCCGGCGTTGACGATGCGGATCTCCGCCTTGTCCGAACCGGCGTGCTCGCGCAGCAGCAGCAACATGCCCAGCGCGGAGCTGTCCATGCTGGTGACGTCGCTCATGTCGACGATATAGCTGCGCGCGCGCACCTGGGCACCCAGGCAGGCGTCATGGAAGTCACGGTGCACGGAGAAGTCGAAACGCTCGCCCAGCTGCAGGGTCAGGCTGTCGTTCTCGCTGTCGTGGTGGACGGTCAGGCTCATGGCTTATTACCTCAGAACAGTTCGATTTCGCCGGCGTCCATCGAGCTCTGCAGCGCCGGGCCGCGCGCACGCAGGCGGGCCTTCTCGCGCTGGATCGCCAGCCGGCTGCGCACCTGCTCGGCGCGCTGGGCGATCGCATCGTCCTCCACGCCGCCGCAGGCCAGGTCCTCGATGTCGCGGGTGCTGTCGGAGATCACCTCCTGCAGCTCGACCAGGCGGGTGCGGGTCTGGTTGATCAGCTGGCTGAGGATGTCCTCGAACTGCAGCGAGCGGATCGTGGTGGACACGTCGCTGCCCAGGCCGCGGTTGATCTCCACCACCTGGTCGGCCACCGCACTGGTGCGCGCGTCGGACTCGGTGACGTGGCTCATCATCGCGTCGATGCCGCCCTTGGCGGACAGCGCCACGTTGAGGTCCTGCGAGGCCATCGTGCCGACCAGGCCGCGCAGCTGCTCCATCGCGCCGCGGGCGCGCTCGACGTGGCTGCCGATCTGGTCGTTGAACTGGTTGGAGTGGCTGGCCAGGTTGCGGATCTCGCCAGCCACCACCGCGAAGCCGCGGCCGGCCTCCCCCGCGCGCGCCGCCTCGATCGAGGCGTTCAGCGCCAGCAGGTTGGTTTCCTCGGCGATGGTGTTGACGTTCTTCAGCAGGCCGAACACCGCGTCCATCTCCTTCGCCATGCCGTCGATGCGGTAGACGATGCGCAGGCTCTCTCGCGACATCTGCACGATCATGCCGACAAAGTGTTCCAGCAGGTCGGAGGTGCGGCCAGCGAAGTCCTGCACCGACACCTCGCCGTTCTGCACGTCGATGATCTGCTTGAGCAGTGACTGCTGCTGGCCGGTCTTGCGCGACAGGCCGTCAAAGCCGCCGCCGAGTTCCAGCACCGCGTCGCGCAGCAGGTCCATCGCCTGGTGCAGCTCGCGGGTGGCGTGGCCGAGCTCGTCGACCAGCGCGCTGCGCACGTCCTCCAGCGCCTCGCGCACCGGCTCGACGTGGGCCGGCGAGGCGGCTTCCACCTCGGGTGCCGGTGGCACGCGACGACTCTCGACGATCCACACCGCGGTCAGCAGTACCACCAGCAGCGGCGCGAGCCAGGCCGGATGCCAGAACAGGCTGACCAGCAGGGCCACGATGCTGGCCGGCAGGCCAACGGCGAGGCGCGAATGGAATAAGCGGAGGATGGCTTGCATGGGATTGGGCTCGATCACGCGCCGACGGCGCTCTTGAGGGGTTGGCGCGCCATCTGCAGCAGGCGCGCGGCGATTTCGTCCAGCGGCAGCGCCTCGCGCGCCGCACCAAGTTTCCAGGCGGCGCCGGGCATACCCCACACCACCGAAGAGGCCTCGTCCTGCACCACGGTGCGGGCGCCGGCCTGGCTGAGCTCAAGCAGGCCACGGGCACCGTCGTCGCCCATGCCGGTGAGCAGCGCGGCCACCGTGGCGGCGCCGGCGCTGGCCGCCATCGAGCGGAACAGCACGTCGACGCTGGGCTTGTGCCGGTTCACCGGCGGGCCGTCGTGCAGGCGGCAGACATACTTGGCACCGTCCCACATCACCAGCAGATGCTGGCCGCCGGGCGCGATGTAGGCGTGGCCGGGCTGGATCGGCTGGCCGTCCTGCGCCTCGCACACGCGCATCGCCGAGCAGTGGTCCATGCGCGTGGCGAACGGGCCGCTGAAGGCGGCTGGAATGTGCTGGGTGATCAGGATCGGCGGCGCGTCCGGCGGCATCTGCTCGAGCACCACGCGGATCGCCTCGGTGCCGCCGGTGGAGGCGCCGATCGCGATCAGCGGGCTGCCGCCACGGGTACCGGCGCCCTGCGCGCGCGGCAGCACCGCATCGGCCGACAGCCGCGGCGGCACGTCGAGCTTGCGCACTTCGGTGCGCACGCGCGGCCTGGCGCCGGCGGCGGCGATCACCTTGGCGCAGATTTCCTGCGCACCCTCGGAGAACGTGCTGGCCAGGTCGCTGTTCGGCTTGGTGAAGAAGTCGACCGCGCCCAGCTCCAGCGCGCGCAGCGTCACCTCCGCGCCCTGCTCGGTCAGCGAGGACACCATCACCACCGGCATCGGCCGCAGCCGCATCAGGTTCTCGAGGAAGGTGATGCCGTCCATGCGCGGCATCTCCACGTCCAGCGTGAGCACGTCGGGGTTGAGCTGCTTGATCTTCTCGCGCGCGATCAGCGGGTCCGGCGCGGTACCGACCACCTCGATGCGCGGATCGCTCGAGAGCATGGTCGACATCAGCTTCCGCACCAGCGCGGAATCATCGACCACCAGGACGCGTACTCTTTCCATTGTGTCCGTTCTCTCTGCCTGCTCGTAAACCTGTCGGTACCGCACAGTGCTTGTAACCGTTTGTTGTTGCGCGCGACGCACGGTCGGTTCCGTTCGAAGCGAGCGTCATTCCCGCGAGGCGCTTCAACAGCCCAAGGCTGGTCAAGCGGAAACCCGCCTTGATCTTGTGGCGCCTCCAGGATGGAATCCCGCTTTCGCCGGAATGGCGTCCCGGATGGGCGAGGTCCTGCCGGCCGGCCAGAAAAACCGGCCTCAGAACAGCTCGACCTCTCCCTTTATCGGATCGTTTGCCAACTGCTTGAGGTACTGCTTCTCGCGATCGACCAGAGCCGCCTCGTCGCGACCGCGCATCTGCCGCACGCGCGCCTTGCCGGTGGTCGGGAAGAACTGCACCTGGCGCGGATAGATGTCGCCCAGGTCGGACGCCGCCACCGGCAGTCCCTCGGTTTCCAGGTAGCGCTTGACGAAGGCGATGTTGCGCTGGCCCACGTCGGTCATCTGGGTCAGCACCCTGCCGCCGCCGAAGATCTTGATTTCCCAGTCCTCGCGCCGGCCACCCGCCTTCAGCAGGGCGTTGATCAGGTGCTCCATCGCGTCGTTGCCGTAGCGGGCGGCGCGGCCGACGGTGGCCGACCAGCTGTCGCGCTCGGCGCTGCGCTCGCCGGTGGGCTCGGGCAGCATGAAGTGGTTCATGCCGCCGAGCCGCAGGCGTCGGTCGTAGATGCACGCCGATACGCACGAGCCGAGCACGGTGGAGATCATCTCGTCCTGCCGGCTGATGTAGTACTCGCCCGGCAGCACCTTCACGTTGTAGCGCGACAGCGACGGGTCCCAGAAACGGCGCATGTGCTCGAAACCCGGCATGACCCAGCCGGGGTCGAAATGACTCAGCGCCGGAACGACGGTGGCGACCTGGGCGACAGCGCTCATGTGCGCTTCCTGTAGACGGTGCGTCCGATCAGTTCGAAATCATTGCTCAGTCCGTGCATCGACTCGGAGTGGCCCAGGAACAGATAGCCACCGGACGGCAACATGCGTGCGTACCTGGTGAACAGCTTTTCCTTGGTCGGCTTGTCGAAATAGATCACCACGTTGCGGCAGAAGATCGCGTCGAACGGCCCCTGCATCGGCCAGTCGTGCAACAGGTTCAACGGCAGGATAGTGACCAGCTCGCGCAGGCGCGGGTGCACCGAAGCCAGCCCGTCGTACTCGCCCTGCCCGCGCAGGAACCAGCGCTTGCGGCGCTCGTCGCTGACCCCGCCCAGGCGATCGAAGGCGTACACGCCCCGGCGCGCCTGCTCCAGCGCCTGCGGCGACAGGTCGGTGGCGAGGATCTTCGCGTCGATCTTGGCGCCGGTGCGCTCGAGCGCCTCGGCCAGCACCATGGCGATGGCGTAGGGCTCCTCGCCGGTGGAACAGCCTGCGGACCAGATCCGCAGCCGCCCGCCGTCGCGACGCTTCTGCTCGATCCACTCCGGCAGCAGCTTCTCGATCAGCAGGTCGTAGTGATGCATCTCGCGGAAGAACGCGGTGACGTTGGTGCTGATCGCGCTGGCCAGCTCGCCCAGCTCGGAGGCCGGGTCGTGCTTGAGCAGCTCGCAGTACTCGCTGAAATCGCGCAGGCGCAGGGCGCGCAGGCGCCGCTGCAGGCGCCCCTGCACCAGTTGCCGCTTCTGGTCGCTCAGTGCGATGCCGCACTGGTCGTAGACGAACTGGCGCAGGAAGGCGAACTCGGCATCCTGCAGCGTCGGCCCGTTCAGGCCCGCCGCCGAGGAGCCCGCCGAGGCGACGCGATCATCGGTCATGACGGGCGCGGCCATCGATCAGAACTCCTTCCAGGCGCCGGAGTCGGCCGCCTCGGGCGAGCGCGGGGCGGCCTTCGGGGCGGCCGGCGTGCTGCGCACCGCCGCGAACACCGCCTCGGCCTCGGCCGCCACGGCCTTGGCACGGCTGGTCACCGACGGCGCCACCTGGCCGATCGACTCGTCGAGCTGGAAGAAGCCCACCTGCTGCGACAGCTCGCCGGCCTGCTCCTGCATGGCGCGGGCGGCGGCAGCGGCCTGCTCCACCAGGGCAGCGTTCTGCTGGGTCATTTCGTCCATCTGCATCACGGCGTGGTTCACCTGGTCGATGCCGGCGGACTGTTCGGCGCTGGCCGCGGCGATCTCGGCGACGATGTCGGTCACCTTCTTCACACTGTCGACGATCTCGGCCAGCGACTTGCCGGTCTGGTCGACCAGCGTGGTGCCGTTGTGCACCTTCTCGGCGCTGTCCTTGATCAGGCCCTTGATCTCCTTGGCCGCATTCGCGCTGCGCTGGGCCAGGTTGCGCACCTCGGTGGCCACCACCGCGAAGCCGCGGCCCTGCTCGCCGGCGCGGGCCGCCTCGACGGCCGCGTTGAGCGCCAGCAGGTTGGTCTGGAACGCGATCTCGTCGATCAGGCTGACGATGTCGGAGATCTTGCGACTGGACTCGTTGATCGCCTTCATCGCGACCACCGCCTGGGTCACCACCTCGCCGCCGCGCTCGGCCTGCTCGCGGGCCCCGCGGGCCAGTTGGTTGGCGTGGCTGGCGTTCTCGGCATTCTGCTTCACGGTGGAGGTCATCTCCTCCATCGACGAGGCGGTCTCCTCCAGCGAGGAGGCCTGCTCCTGCGTGCGCTGGCTGAGGTCGTCGTTGCCGCGGGCGATCTGCTGCGCGGCCGTGCTCACCTCACCCGATCCGCTGCGCACTTCGCTGACGATCGAGGACAGGCGCAGGTCCATCGTGCGGAACGCGTCGAGCAGTTCGCCCAGCTCGTCCTTGCGGTTGACCTGGATGTTGTGGCCCAGCTTGCCCTGCGCGATCTCGCGGGCGATCTTGCCGGCGTAGGCCAGGGTGCCGATGATCGAGCGACTCAGCGCCAGCGCCAGGACCGCCGCGAAGGCCATGCCCAGGGCCAGGGCCGCCAGGCTGAACGCGCGCACCATCTTCACGCGGGACAGCTGCGCCTCGTAGATGCCCTGGGCCTCGTTGCGCTGCAGGTCGATCAGCTTGCTGAGCTGCTCCTGGCGGTCCATCAGGAACGGGCGTACCTCCATGTCCAGCACGTCGCCGGCGCCGGTATCGCCGTGGTTGAGCGCATCGATGATGTCCTTGATGCCGCTCTGGTAGTCCGAGTCGCTGGACTTGTACTTGGCGTACTGCTTCTTGATCGCGTCGCTCTTGGGCAGCGCATCGAACGCCTTCTCGTCGGCGGCGATCATCTCCTGCTGCTTCTGGTAGTCGGCCACCTTCTGCTTGACCTGGTCCGGCTTGCTCACGTTGCTGACCGCCTCACCGAGGGTGATGAACGACAGCAGGGAATGCCGGTTGAGCGAGCTGATCAGGTTGGCCGGGACCAGCTCATCCTGGTACGTGCGGCGCAGCGCCTCGTTCTGCAGCTGCATCGAACCGAAGCCGATGACGGCGCCGATGACCAGCATCAGCATCAGCAGGCCGAGCACCAGTCGCAGGCGCCAGCGCAGGTTGAGGGAGGGGAGCTTGAACGAGAGCTTGGGCAGTTTCATGGAATTTCCTGTCAGGCAACGGCTTTGACTTCAGCGGCCGGAGGAAGCGCGGCCTCGAGCATCTGCGCGTCCTGCGGCTGCAACAGCTTGTCCACGTCCAGGAGCAGCACCATGCGGTCCTCGACCGCGGTGAGGCCCTTGAGGTACTCGGTGTCCACGGTGGTGCCCATGTCGGGCACCGGGCGCAGTTCGGAGGTCTTCACGTCCAGCACGTCGGACACGGCGTCGACCACCACGCCGAAGTTGCGCCCGCTCACCGCGACGATCACGGTGACCGTATTGGGGGTGTACTCCTCGCGCGGCAGGCCGAAGCGCAGGCGCATGTCGATCACCGGCACGATCGCGCCGCGCAGGTTCAGCACGCCCAGCACGTAGGGCGGCGCCTGGGGAATGCGCGTCACCGGCGTCCAGCCGCGGATCTCGCGCACGGCGAGGATGTCCACGCCGTATTCCTCCTGCGCGAGGTTCAGGGTGAGGTATTGCGACGTCGGGGCGTCGTGGGATGCAGCGTCAGACATGGAAGGACCTCGTGCGGGGGAGCGCGCAGGGCGCTTGGCGCTTGTTGCTATCAGGAAGCAGATCGGCCGCAGGGCGAGGAACTTGAGTGGCCGCGACCGGCCACTCGGGGCGGAAAAATCAGGCCGCGCGGGCCTGGTCGGCCGCAATCGCAGCATCCACCGCCGCACGGTCGGCCGGCGCGACCAGCTGGTCGACATCGAGCATCAGCACCATCCGCTCGGCGGCCGCCGCGACACCGCGCAGCCACGCCAGGTCGGCACGGGCATCCGGCCCCTCGGTTGTGGCCGGCTCATCGGGAATGCCCAGGTCGACCACGTCGGCCACCGCGTCGGCGCGCACCACCAGCGGGCGCTTGCCGCGCTCGAGCAGCACATGCACCGACGGAGCACCGGCCTGCGCCTGCGGCATGTCGAGCCGGCGGCGCAGGTCGACCACCGGGGCGGCCACGCCGGGCTGGTCGAGTCGACCGACGACGTAGGGCGGCACGCCCTCCAGCGCCACGCTGGCGCAGTTGCCGCGGATCTCCTTCACCGCACCCAGCGGCACGGCGTACAGGTCGTCGCCCAGGATCAGGGTGAGGTACCGGGTGCGCAGGGTGTCGGGGGTGTCGGTCATGAGCTGTCCTCCTTGGGGCCGAAAAGCGGCACCGCCGGACCCGGCCGGCGGTGCTTGAAGCGGATTCAGAATTCCTGCCAGGCGCCGGCGGCGACCGGCTGCGTGACCGGTGCCCGGGGGGCCGCGGGCACCCGGGCCGCTCGTGTCACCGGCGGGGCCGGCGCCCGGACGGGGATGTCCTCCCGCATGGCCGGGACGTCGGCCTCGCGGGTGCGGAAGTAGCGCATCTGCTCGGCCAGCGCGGCTGACTGTTCCTGCATCGCCCGCGCCGCAGCGGAAGCCTCCTCCACCAGCGCCGCGTTCTGCTGGGTCACCTCGTCCATCTGCGTCACCGCGTGGTTCACCTGGTCGATGCCGGTGGACTGCTCCTGCGCCGCCGCGGCGATCTCCGCCACGATGTCGGTCACCCGCTTCACGCTGCCGATGATCTCGCCCAGCGACGCCGCCGATTCGTCCACCAGCGCGCTGCCGGCGTGCACCTTGTCCACCGTGGTGTTGATCAGCGCCTTGATGTCCTTCGCCGCCGCCGCGCTGCGCTGGGCCAGGTTGCGCACCTCGGTGGCGACCACCGCGAAGCCGCGGCCCTGCTCGCCCGCACGCGCGGCCTCGACCGCCGCGTTCAGCGCCAGCAGGTTGGTCTGGAAGGCCACCTCGTCGATCAGCTGCACGATGTCGGTGATCTGCCGGCTGGCCGCCTCGATCTCGCGCATCGCCTCGCTGGCCCGGCCGGCCACCTCGCCGCCGTGCTCGGCCTGCTTGCGCGCACTTGCAGCGAGCTGGTTGGCGTGGCTGGCGTTTTCCGCGCTCTGCTTCACGGTGGAGGTCATTTCCTCCATCGAGGCGGCGGTCTCCTCCAGCGAGGAGGCCTGCTCCTGCGTGCGCTGGCTCAGGTCGTCGTTACCGCTGGCGATCTGCTGCGCGGCGGTGGACACCACCTGCGAGCCGCGCTGCACCTCGTGCACGATGCCGGTGAGCTTGTCGCGCATGCGCTGCAATGCGCCAAGCAGGCTGTCCGCGCCGAACGCCGGCTCGTCCGCCGGGCGCTGCAAGTCGCCGTCGGCGATGCGCGAGGCCATGGCCACCGCGAAGCGCGGCTCGCCGCCGATGTTGTTGCGGATCGAGCGCATCGACTGCCACACCACCAGGATCACCAGCAGGCCGATCACCCCGGCACGCAGCAGCTGCGAGGCCAGGTTGGCGCGGTAGGCCGCGTCGATGTTCACGTAGTACGCGCCGGTGGCGAAATGCAGGTCCCACGGCTTGTACCACTGGCTGTAGGAAATCTTCGGCTCGATCTTCTTGGTGCCCGGCATCGGCCATACGTAATTGGTCAGGCCGTGGCCGTCCCTCTGGTCGGCCTCCACCATCAGCCGGTACTGCGGCGTGCCGTTGCGATCGTGCTCGTCGCCGACGTACTTGCCGATGTCCTTGCTGCGCATCGGATGCATGCGCAGCACCAGCTTCGAATCCACGGCAAACAGGTAGCCGGTGCCGTTGTCCCAGCGCATCGCCTGGATCGCGGCCAGCGCGCGCTTCTGCGCCTCGGCCTGATCGAACTCGCCGGCCGCGGCACGCTGGCGGAACGACTCGGCGATCGCCATCGCACTGTCCACGTGGTTGGCCAGGTCGACCTCCAGCGCCGCCATCTGCTGCTTGCGGGTTTCCAGCGCCGTGACCACGGTGAGGGTTGCCAGGCCGGCGATCACCAGCACGATGACCAGCCAGACACGTGCGTTGAGGCTGAGATGGTCGAAGAAGCGGGACAGACTACGCATGAGGTTCTACCGATTCGATACGGGGGACGCGCGGGCCCCGGGAGGTTTGCTGCGCGAGTGCCGGTCGACCCGGCGGCCACCACGATCCCGTGACGGCCGACTCCCCCTCGTACCGGCGGCACCCCCGTGCCGCGCGGTGCCGTCAGGCCGCCTTGCGACGGCTCTGCAGACGCACCAGTCCTGCGATGTCCACGATCAGCGCCACCGAGCCATCAGCCAGGATGGTGGCACCCGAAACGCCCTGCACGCGCCGATAGTTGGCCTCCAGCGACTTCACCACCGCCTGCTGCTGGCCGTTGAGTCCGTCGACGAACAGGCCCACGCGGGTGCCCTCGCCCTCGACCACGATCATCAGGCCGTCCTCGATCTTGCGGACCGCGCCGGCACAACCGAACACCTCGTGCAGGCGGATCACCGGCAGGTACTCGCCGCGGAAGCGGAACAGCTCGCCGCCGCCGGCCACGCTGCGGATCGCCTCGGTCTTCAACTGGACCGATTCGACGATCGACACCAGCGGCACGATGTAGCTCTCCTCGCCCACCGCGGCGCTGAGGCCGTCGATGATCGCCAGGGTGAGCGGCAGCACGATGGTGAACACGCTGCCCTTGCCCGGGGTGGAGCGGATGGTCACCGAACCGCCGAGGTCGGACACGTTGCGGCGGACCACGTCCATGCCCACGCCGCGGCCGGAGAGGTCGGTGGTGACGGCGGCGGTGGAGAAGCCGGGCTGGAAGATCAGCTCCGCCACCGCCTCGTCGCTCATGCCCTCACCCGAGGAAATCAGTCCGCGCTGGACCGCCTTGGCGACGATCGCCTCGCGGTTCAGGCCGGCGCCGTCGTCGGCCACTTCCACCACGATGGAGCCACCGCGATGGAACGCCTCCAGGCGCAGCGTGCCCTGCTCGACCTTGCCGGCCGCGCGCCGCTTGTCGGGCATTTCCAGGCCGTGGTCGATCGCGTTGCGCACGAGGTGGACCAGCGGGTCGCCGATCTTTTCCAGCACCGTCTTGTCCAGCTCGGTGTGCTCGCCGTGCATGTCCAGGCGCACGTTCTTGCCCAGCTTGGCGCTGAGGTCGCGCACCAGGCGCGGGAAGCGGTTGAACACCGAGCCGATGGGCAACATGCGGATGCCCATCACGCTCTCCTGCAGCTCGCGCGTGTGGCGCGCCAGCTGGGTGAGCCCTTCCTGCAGCATCGCCAGCTTGGCGATGTCGAAATTCTCGCGGAACTGATCGAGCATCGACTGGGTGATCACCAGCTCGCCGACCAGGTCGATCATGCTGTCGATCTTGTCGATCGACACGCGCACCGAACTGGACTCGGCGCTGGCCGCCGGGGCGCCCTCGCGCGCGGCACGCGCGGTCGCCACGTCGGCCACGGCCGCCTTCGGCGCCTCGGCGGCGGCCGGCGGGGCCACCACGTGCAGCGGCTCGATGCTCAGGTCGCATTCGTCCTCGACCCAGTCGAACACCCCTTTGATGGTGTCGCGCTTGACCTGGCCGCGCAGCTCGATGGTCCAGCCGATGTGGCATTCGCCCGGCTCGAGCTTGTCCAGCGCCGGCAGCTTGTCGAGATCGGCGGTGACCTTCATCTCGCCCAGCGCCTTCAACTCGCGCATCAGGCGCAGCGGGTCGTTGCCGCTGGCTGCCATGCCCGGATGGGGGCGGAAGCGGACCGTCCAGGCATCGGCCCGGTCGCCGGAGCGACGCGCCTTCACCTCGGTGGTCGCCTCGCGCCCCATCGCCGCTGCCAGCTCCCCGCGCAGGGCCTCGGCTGCCTCGTCATTCAGCGGCTGCCCGGCCTGCGCCCGCGCGAACATGCCGCGCAGGCAGTCCACGCTGCGCAGCAGCAGCTCGATGATCGGTTTGTCGATCGGGCGACGCCCATCGCGCAGCTCGTCCAGCAGCGATTCGGCCTCATGGGTGAAGGCCGACATCTCCGGAAAGCCGAACGTGGCCGCACCGCCCTTGATCGAGTGGGCGGCGCGGAAGATGGTGTGCACCAGCTCCTTGTCGCCGCCCTCGTCCAGCGCCAGCAGCGCCGTTTCCATGTTGTCGAGTCCTTCCAGGCTCTCCTCGAAGAACACCTGGTGGAACTGCGCCATGCTGACATTGGCCATCGGTTTTCTCCGGATCAGCCCAGGACGCGGTTGACGGTGGCCAGCAGCTGTTCGGGATCGAACGGCTTGACCAGCCAGCCGGTAGCACCGGCGGCCTTGCCTTCCATCTTCTTGTCGGTATGCGACTCGGTGGTCAGCATCAGGATCGGCACGCCCTTGTACTCGGGCAGCGTGCGCAGCTCGCGCACCATGGAGATGCCATCCATCACGGGCATGTTCACGTCGGCCAGCACCAGGTCGTACTTGCCGCCCTTGGCCTGGTCCAGCGCGAGCTGGCCGTTCTCGGCCTCGCTCACCTCGTGGCCGGCGCCACGCAGGGTAAAGGCCACCATGCCGCGCATCGACGCCGAATCATCCACTGCAAGAATCTTTGCCATCTTCCACCTCGTTTCAGGCCGACCGCACGGCCGGCAGATCCAGTTCCGCGCCCAGCCCCAGCAGGCTGGCCGCCTCGTGCAACACGTCGCTCGCCCCGGCCCAGGCCACACTGCCGCCGGCGGCCAGCGCCGCCCGGCGGAACGCCACCAGCAGCTGCATCGCCGCGCCGTCGACCTTTTCCACCGCCGCGCCGTCCAGCGTCGCGGCACTGCCGTCGGCGGCCTCGCGCAACTGCGGCGCCAGGGTGTCGAGCGCGCCCAGCCGGCAATCCGCCGGAAGCACGATGCCCGTCGCGGCCGTGGCCGTCTTGCCCTTGGATGACGCCTTGCTGCCCATGCCCTTGCCCCGTTGGCCGGTGTGGCCGGTGATTTCGCTCGGGGGGCTTATCGGCGGCTGCGGCCGGGGCTTTAGGGCCGGGTTTCGTGCGGTTGCGCACACGGGGCTAAAGTTCCCGCGCGCGCGGCCGTTAGCCCTCGACAAGCCGCCGTCCGACGGCCCGATCTCCGCCGTGGGGCGAAGGAGCCTCGCTTGATCATCCAACCCACCAGCCTTGCCGCACTGACCTGGCTCGGCGCCGCCTCCGGCACCACCGCCGAGAGCTGGCGCATCGGGGTGGTGCTGTCCGCGCGACCGCTGGGCACGACCGACCAGGGCAAGATCCTGCTGCAGGTGGGCGGGATGACCGTGGAGGCGGACCTGTCCGGCCAGTCCAGCGGCGGCCATGCAGCGGACCCGCGCTCGATGCTGCAGCCCGGCCAGGCCCAGGGGCCTTTGCCGGCGCAGTTCCAGGTGCGCGTACTCAGCCTGGGCAGCCAGCCCACGCTGGAGGTGATGCTGCCGCAGGTGGCCGAGTCCACCGCGCAGATCGCCATGCGCGAACGGCTACCCCAGCAGAACGGCTTCGCCCCGCTGCTGGCCTCGGTGCAGGCGCTGTCGCAGCGACCGGTGATGCGGCAGATCCCGGCCGAGCTGCGCCCGGTGCTGGCCCAACTGGAGCAGGCGATCCGCACGCCGGCCGACGTCACCACCGGCGCCGGCCTGCGCGAGGCGATCGTGCGCAGCGGCCTGTTCATGGAATCCAGCCTCACCCAGGGGCCGCTGCTGGCCGCCCACGTGGGCGAGGAGGACTGGAAAGCGGTGCTGCTGAAGCTGTCCAACCTGCTCGCCAGCTACGCCCCGCCGCGTGGCAGTGCCAGCGCCGGTGGCAGCACGCAGACCCCGCGGCCGGCGCTGCCCGGATCCGAGCTGGACACCCCGCCGCCGCTGCTCCAGCGCGGCGTGCAGCCGCAGGCGCGCGCGGCCGAGCTGACCCACCAGCTGATCCGGCTCGGCAGCGAGGACGATCCGGCGCCGCTGCTGTCGCAACTGCACACCGCCGTGCGCGCCGCACTGGCGCGGGTGGAGGTGGCGCAGCTCGAAGCCACCACCGTGCCGGCCTGGATGACCGAAATCCCGATCAAGGGCCGCGACGGCAAGGACGTGCTGCAGATGCAGCTGGACTACGTGCCCGGCCCGGAAGGCGAGCCGCCACGGCAATGGACGCTCGGCTTCGCCATCGACCTGCCCACGCTGGGGCCGGTGCAGGGCGAGCTGCACCTGCACGACCTGCGCCTGTCGGTGCGGCTGTGGGCCGAGCGCGCCAACACCACCGACCGGCTGGAGCAACAGTTCACCGCCCTGCGCCAGCGGCTGGCCGCCTGCGGCCTGCTGCTCGACCAGCTCACCTGCCAGACCGGCCTGCCGCGCGGCACCGGCCGACAGACCGCCAACCTGCTGAAGGCCCAGGCATGACCCAGTCGCTACCGAACCCGCAACGCCGCGTCACCCTGCGCCTGGGCACCGGCGGCAAGGACGCACCAGCCGCGCCGCGCGTCCCGGCCGAAACCCTCGACCTGCTGCTGGCCCGCGCCCGCGACCAGGGCATTCCGCTGCATCCGGACCCGCAGATCGCCGCCCTGCTCGCCTCGCTGCGCCTGCGCGACGACGTACCCGGCACGCTCTACGCCGCCGCCGCCTCGGTGCTGGCCTGCGTGTACGAGGCCTCCGGCGAAAAGCTCTAGGCCACATCGCCCCCGTAGGAGCCCGCTCGCGGGCGATGCTCTTTTGTTTCGATGTGGATCAGGAGCAGGAGCATCGCCCGCCAGCGGGCTCCTACAACACCCGCGAAGACTGCGCAGGGCCGCCCGCGCCAGCGCGTTCCTCTGCCGGACCGCGCGCGGCGATCCCTTGTGGGAGGGGCTTCAGCCCCGACACCCTTTTCATCACACCCCATCGCCCAGACCGCCACCCTCACCGATCCAGCGGACTGACCACGCCCATCCCACCCCGGTTGAGCACATGGGTGTAGATCTGCGTAGTCGCCACATCCTTGTGACCGAGCAGCTCCTGGATGGTGCGGATGTCCTGCCCCGCTTCCAGCAGGTGGGTGGCGAAGGAGTGGCGCAAGGTGTGACAGGTGGCCGGCTTGACGATGCCCGCCCGGTCACGCGCCCGCTTGATCGCTCGCTGCAGGCTCGATTCATCTATATGGTGGCGACGCTCCACGCCATCGCGCGGATCGATGCTGCGCGCTGACGCCGGAAACACATACTGCCACCCCCAGTCCGCCCCCGCGCCGCGAAACTTGCGATCCAGCGCGTCCGGCAACCAGACCCGTCCGAAGCCGGATGCCAGATCACGCTCGTGCACACGCCGCGCCTCCGCCAGTTGAGTGCGCAGCGGCTCCACCAGCATCCGCGGCAGCATCGTGCGGCGATCCTTGGCCCCCTTGCCCTGTCGCACCACGATCTCGTGGCGCTCGAAATCCACGTCCTTCACTCGCAGGCGCACGCACTCCATCAGGCGCATGCCGGTGCCGTACAGCAGGCTGCCCATCAGCCAGTGCACGCCGCGCAGCTCGGCCAGCAAGGCTTGCGTCTCTGCACGCGTCAGCACCGTGGGCACGCGTTGGGGGCGCTTCGCCCGCTCCATTCCATCCAGCCATGGCAACTCCAGACCGAGCACCTGCTTGTATAGAAAAAGCAGCGCAGACAACGCCTGGTTCTGGGTGGACGCCGACACGCGCCCGTGCACCGCCAGTCCGGTCAGGAACCGCTCGATCTCGGTGGCGCCAAGATCGCGCGGATGCCGTTTGCCGTTGGCCAGAATGAAACGCCGTACCCAGCCGACATAGACCTCTTCGCTGCGGCGGGCCATATGCAACCGCCGCATGCGGTCGCGCACCTGGTCGAGCAACTTCGGCGGCTTTTCGGCCGCCTTGCTTGCCCCCGCCCCCTTCCCGTGGAACGATGCCATCCGTGCCACCCTCCGCCGATGTGAGCGGCAAGATTAGGTTGCAGGATTAGGCTGCACGAAGCGGGGCAAGTCGTTGAATGTTGTAAGGGAGTCCCGCGGCAACGGGTGGATGTTCCGGGGATAGGTCGCAGGATTAGACTGCGTTTTGCAATCTACATAGCGTTAGGCATTTTCCGTCGCAAAGGACGCGCCCATGAAAAAACCCATGATTATTGTTGGCTTGATGTCACTTTTAGTGGGCCTGGGGAGGTGTTTCGCCCTAGTGCGTGACTTCTCCGCGTCTAGCATCACTTCGGCTTATTCGGCTGGCATTTTTTCCGGGCGAGCCTTTGTCGTGCTCGTATTCATTGCTGCCGGAGTCACCCTCATCAGGCGTGCAATGTCGGTCGGTATGGCAAAGTCCTCCGAGCCTAACCAGTCGTCCGAGGCGGACGGCTCCGCCGCCGCTCAACTCCAGCGTTAGGCCATGAAACAAAAGTCAGCATTTCTAGCGCTCGTTGCCGTCAACGTGGCCGCCCTTTTTGCCGGCGCCCAGCGCTTCTTTGTCACCTTCGCCCAACTCCCGATCGCCGGGCCTTGTAACCCCAAAGCCTTGGGTGCCGTACAGGCTGCCGGAGTCGAGTCGATGCGGAACTACCTATTTCCCTCGCTCATGTGGCTTGCTGGCATCTCGTTGGTCAACCTCGCCTTTGCTGGCATAGTCGTTCTTCGCAGGCGCTCCGCGGGTGCCTAACAACTCGTTCAAGGCGGACGGCTTCGCCGCCGCTTAACTCAGGCGTTAGGGATTGCATGAAAGTAATCGGTCTACTTGTGGCTTCCGCGATGGCCCTGAGTGGTTGCGCTCGGCCGATCCACTTCTCTCTTCCGAGCGGCCAGCTCAGCCTGTCGCTTACGGTGAACGGCGTGCGAACCAAGCAGTGCGCTATCAGCCAAGACTCAGAGCAATACAAGGCCCTTTCCGCTTGGCTCCGCACGCATCAAGATGGCTGGCATAGCAGCGTTGTCACGTATGTGCCAGGCGTCGTGGTCACCGGCGATGGCTTCAATCTCAATTTTTTGCACTCGGCAGCCATACTCAACCATGCAGGCAGCCAGTTCGTTCATCAGGTGTCGCCACGCGATTACGCGTTTCTTGTCTGCGCTGGCAACCCCTAACCACTCGTCCAAGCGGACGGCTACGCCGCCGCTTAACTCAAGCGTTAGGTTTGCCCATGGAATTTGTCGCGACATTGATGGAAACCGCCGCAGCCGACACCGATGTTCTTCGGTCACTTGATCGCAATGGCGACCACTTCTCTAGGTTCCGCGACGTAGACTTTCTTCTCGTAGCATCGGACGCAGAAAAGGCTGCTCTCGTCGCGTCCTTTGTCAACGATCACAGCTACGGCAAAGCCATCCTGCAAGAGCCTTCCTCCGTTCTCGTCACTATCAACATGCCTGTCGAGCAACCGGTAGCTCTGTGTGTGTCGGGCTTTTTTACTTGTCTCGCACAGCTATTCGGCGTCGAGTACGATGGCTGGGGTTGTGTGGCGCAGGCGCAAACCTAACATCTCGTTCAAGGCGGACGGCTTCGCCGCCGCTTAACTCAAGCGTTAGCCGGTCAAGGACGGCATATGGCGGAACTCGACACAGATCTAGAGCAACTCTTTGGCGCCTACTTCCATCAGGACTGGGTGGTTGAGCACGCCTCATGGCAGGCTGTTGCTGAGCAATTCGTCGCGGACTCCAGCGCACCTCTGCCAGAGCACGTCGCTACCAAATTGAGGGAGCTTTCCCAGTCTCCCTTTTCGGACCACGAGCTAGGTCAAGCCGTGCAGGCTATGGGCTGCTACTACTGGCCTGGCTCAGTACTAGGGTACCGTTCTTGGCTTCAGCAACTAGCCGCGCACTTGCAAGTCGCTGCGGCTAACCACTCGTCCAAGCGGACGCGCTGACGCGCGCCGCTTAACTCCAGCGTTAGGTCTCAGCCACAGAATATGGCGACTCGTTACGAACTCTGGGAAGACAATGACAGCCTCAGCTTCTTTCCTGAAGACGGCGAGTCATTTCGCAAGCTTCTTTCACCAGAAGCAAAGCTAATCTGGAGCTGCTGCGCCGAGTCGTGGGAGGAGGCTCAGTCGCTCAAGCACCAACATCTTGGCTGGGGACCATATGTGCCATACGCTGAGACCTAACAATTCATTCAAGCCGACGCCGCTTCGCGGCGCGGCTTAACTCAGGTGTTAGGCGTCCTAGTGGGAGCATCGGAATGGTTGGTGTTGGAGGTACTAGCCCGAAGACAAGGACGCAGCGCGTTGTATGGTGGATCGCTTTTTCCGTTTTCGTAGCTTTCGTCGTATATGTCGTGCTTCACAACCTGTAGTTCGCAACGCACAGGCATAGCTAGTTGTTTTGCATCTTGTAAATCAATGGGCCACCGCTGCCGCGGATGCCTAACATTTCGTTCAAGGCGGACGGCTTCGCCGCCGCTTAACTCCAGCGTTAGGCTCCAAATTGAAACTAAAGGTAGCGATTGCAGAGTTGGGAGAAATTCCGCGGCCACTTGGCGTGGCTGCGGCAGCTTCGATCGTTCTCAGTGTGGTTTTGCTACTCACTGCCATCATTCCAGACGCCGACTTCAACCTCGCAGGTACGCTCATGTCTCACGAGGCCATGTGGTCGTCAGGTGAGGCAGTTGCCATCTTGGTGTCAGTTCCGCTCATGTTGGCGGTAGGCATAGGCATCGTGTTCCGCCACGGTTGGGTGCGCCCTTTGCTCGTTGTCTTACCCGTGCTGCAATACTTGCCATTCCAAGTGGTGCACTGGTTGTTTGGCGCGCCAAACCCGACCCCATCGCTTCTGCAATATGCGCTAGGCTGCGGCAGCTGGGCCGCGATTGCCCTTGTCTATTTGTCTGTTAACGTCCGCGCAAAAGGGTACTTCCAAAGTGTGCGCGCCTAACAGTTCGTTCGAGGCGGACGGCCCCGCCGCCGCTCAACTCCAGCGTTAGGCCCCCGAGGGACGTATGGAAATACCTGATGCGACGCACGCTGAGATTCAAGAGCTCTGCGCCGAGGGCGACGTTTTCCTTGAAATGCGCGACTTTCAAGCTGCCTACAAAAACTACATCTCCGCCCTTGAGCTCGTTCCGGAGCCAAAGGAATCCTTCGAGGCAACTACGTGGATCATGGCTGCCCTTGGCGACTTGTATTTCCAAGCCAAAGACTACCGCCAGGCAGCTCAGGTACTTTCCGATGCCATGCATTGCACAGGTGCCGTCGGGAATCCGTTCCTGCATCTTCGCTTGGGCCAAGCTCAATTTGAGCTCGGCAACCATGAGCAAGCCGCAGATGAGCTTTGCCGTGCCTACATGGGGGCAGGCAGCGAAATCTTCGCCAAGGAAGACGCGAAATATTTCAACTTCCTCAAGACCAAGGTCGCCCCGCCCGTAGGTGGCATATGGTAGGGCCTAACCATTCGTTCAAGGCGGACGCGCTGACGCGCGCCGCTTAACTCCAGCGTTAGGGGGCAATGGATGCATCCTGAAGACCTCAAGTACTTTTCCGAGTTTCTTCAGGAGTTCCAGAAGGAAACGGATCGTGGAGCTGCTCTCGTTGGAGCGGCGCTCATAGACAGTCGGTTGGAGCGGCTTCTTTGCGCCCACTTTGCGGAGCCGAAGGTCGCGGCCGAGCTCGTAACTTCAGGCAACGCACCCCTGGGCGCGTTCAGTTCACGCATCAAGGCTGCCTTCGCGCTTGGCCTCATCACGTCACTGGAGTTCGGCGAGGCAGAAGTTATCCGCAAAATACGCAACGACTTCGCGCACGGTGTACACGGCCTCAGTTTCACGAGCCAGCGCCTCAATGACCTATGCAACAATCTCAAAGCAAATACGCCAGATGGGGCTAGGTTCAATGGAAACCCTCGCCAGCTCTTCATCAACTCGGTTGTGTTGCTGTCAATGGCACTCTGGTATCGGCCTGAGCACGCAGCTTCTATCAAAGCAAAAGCGCGCGGGTGGCCTAGCCAGCTTGCCCCCTAACCACTCGTTCGAGGCGGACGGCTCCGCCGCCGCTCAACTCGAGCGTTAGGCCGGATGAAAAAAGTTCTCGCAAACTTGGCCATAGTTTTGGGCGCGGCGCTCGCAGCCTGCGGGCTCATGGACACTCAAGCAGTTCAGGATCTGCTACCAGCTAACTTGATGCTACCCGCTGAGTATCACGGCCCCCACCAGCACTTTCGGGCGGCCCCCACTGCGTCACAGGGTCATCACTACCTTGCCTATGCATTGCTGCTCACTGGCCTTACTGTTCTCGTAACAGCCATAGTCGTTCGCCGTAGGCTGCGCAACACTGGCGCCTAACATCTCGTCCAAGGCGGACGCGCTGACGCGCGCCGCTTAACTCCAGCGTTAGGAGGCTGCATGAGCAACGATCAAGATGACCCCTTGTGCCTCGTATTCATTCCGGCGCTGGTTACACTTCTCTACAAGGCGGAGCAAACCAAAGGCGTTCCGCTCACAGAAAGCGAGGTCATAGCAATACGAGACCATGCTAATTGCGTAGCTCTTCCTCGCAGCATGGCCGCAGTAGGTGAAAAGGCACGGGGTTATCCTGATATCGTTGCAGAGCATTGTTGGGATGAATGGCAATCGGCGCGTCAGCAACTGTGCGGCCAAGCCTCCTAATTCGTTCAAGGCGGACGGCTTCGCCGCCGCTTAACTCAGGCGTTAGGCCGCAAGGAGCGCCTTCGTGCGATACCGAATCGAACAGCAATCCGGGCGTGACGCTTCCGGCAACTACGTCTTCCGCATCTATAGCAACGACCGACTCGTCGCTCATTACTGGCACGACTATCGCGGTGACGAGCACGGCATCGAGTTCGTCAGCGGCAAAAAAGCAAGCCTGCCCGGTCAAGCAGCTAGTTTCATCACAGGCGGTGGGCCGCAGCCACTCACTCTCTCGGAGCAGGCTGCTTCGTACCTCGACCGGGAGTTGGTCTAAGTGCTTAGGGGCCGTCTCGTGTTGTGCGGCCTAACATCTCGTTCAAGGCGGACGCGCGTACCGCGCGCCGATTAACTCCGGCGTTAGGCCTATGAACAGCATGCTAAAGCGACGCATCGTGTGGACTGCAGTTCTCAGCGGGGTCCATTTGCTCCTTTATCAGTGGGCTCATTTTCTGCCCGACACTTTCGCCGGAGTCATCGGATTCCTCAGCTGGCTTCCTTGGTTGCCTCTCGCCTGGGCACACGTTGCCGTCGCATCACAACTGCTTCCTATGCCCACCGCTTTGGGTCTTCTATGGTGTGCAGCGGTTTGGCTAGTCATCTATTGGCTTCTGGCCGGCAAGCTCGCAAAGTTGCCTAACAGTTCGTTCAAGGCGGACGGCTCCGCCGCCGCTTAACTCCAGCGTTAGGCCCTATGTCGACCAATACGGCATCCGAAGAACAGCAGCTCGTTGATCTACTCGGTAGCGCGGCTAGCTACAACGACAAAGGCATCGAATGGTGTGGTCATTCGCCTGCCAAGGTCGCAGAGATGCGCTCGGGCTTCCAGCGAGACCAGCTTGCCCTCGCTCAACAGGTTGGCCTCCCGCGGCTGGGCACCGAACTACTGTCGGCCATCGAGAGCGGCGCTGCGTCTCGGGACTGGTCTGGCCAGTACGCCACTCTTGCAGAGCAGGTACTCGGGGTCCGCCGGTCTAGGCCCTAACCATTCGTCCAAGCGGACGCGCGTACCGCGCGCCGCTTAACTCCGGCGTTAGGCACAAGGAGGTCAGTATGCGTTTCATGCTTGCAGCCAGCAAAGCATTCTCGGGTGCGTTGGTTACCGTGCTTCTGGTTATGCTCATCTTCCAGTGGCTTGGGCTCGCCGGGCTTCAGCCATGGGTTGCCGTTGGCATTGCAGCCGGTACAGCCTTAGGCTTCGGGTCTAAAGAGCAGTGGCAGCTGTCGCAAGGCACCAGCAGTCTACTAGTTGGCTTATTTGTCGGGCTGGGCTCAATGGTCGGCCACTGGTTGTCGGCTCATGCCTAACTGTTCGTCCAAGCGGACGCGCGTACCGCGCGCCGCTTAACTCCAGCGTTAGGCGTAAAGATGAGCCCAAGCGACTTCGATCTAGAGCTAGAAGAGATTTACAACCGCTCTGTTGGTCAACTTCTCACAGATCACTTCGATGCGGCAGCCTTCGATGCCCTTTATCTGCGGCTTTGCGAGAAAGCCGAGCTCATCAAGGCCGAGCATGTTGTGTCAAAGCAAGTCCTTCATTACTTGCTCTCGGCACAGCAGGCTGTCCAGAGTAGAGCCCCATACGTTCATGCAGCACAGCAGCACATTTCGCTCGTTAGCAAATTCGCCATGTTGCTTGGGCTCATTGCCATCGGCGAGGCCCCAAGCGACAGGCTCCCTGGCGTACCCAGAATCGTCTAGGCTTGCCTAACATTTCGTTCAAGGCGGACGCGCGTACCGCGCGCCGCTTAACTCCAGCGTTAGGCCTCAAATGCCGCATTTCGCGCTCACCAAGCAGGGCTACGAGCAACTCATCGAAGCATGTGGCGGTAGCCCACCATCGCCGCTGTGGGTCAACGCTGGCATCCTCTCTTCCTCTGAGCTAGCTACGCTGCGCGCTCAAGGCCTCAACGTCACCGAGTTCGCACGGTCAGTTCCTTTGCAGGGTCAGGGCTTGTGTGCTGCTATCGACACCATCGAGGAGCATCATCCTGGTTCGTCCATCTGGGTTGAGCACGTCGCGCAGCCCTAACTATTCGTTCAAGGCGGACGGCTTCGCCGCCGCTTAACTCCAGCGTTAGGCATCAAAAGCCATGCTCAAGCGCGTCCTCTTGGCATTTGCCGTTGGCCTTTTCGCCACAGGGCTGCTTATCGGCTTGTCATTCGCAGCCGATTCCCTCGGCTTCCCCACAATCGCTAGCGTCTTGTCCTGGCAAAACACGCTGCTTCAATGTTACGTTCCTCTAGGCAACATCGGCACCGCAGCGCATCCGGTCTACGAGGGTTCACCCCTCAACTTCCTCGCCTTCCTTGCTAGCATCCCCCTCGGGGTCGTCATCTACGGCTTGTTGGCGTATGCGGCACTCACTTGGGTGCGTCGGCGTGCCTAACAACTCGTTCAAGGCGGACGGCTTCGCCGCCGCTTAACTCCAGCGTTAGAGGGAACTATGGGTTACTCGCTGCACATTGAGCGCAAAGATCCGATTGAGCTTAGCGAATGGCAAGACGCTGTTGAGGCAACGTCGGCCGTCCGCCTAGATGAGTCCTCAATTTCCGCAACAAATCCCGGCACGGGCGAGGTAATTTCAATGCCTGCGCAAGCTGGCTCAGCTTCGGTCAATGTAGGCGGCACATGGTCGCCTGTTTTTCGTTGGCGCAAAGGCAAAGTGAGTTTCAATGCCCCCTCAAACACCACGAAGGCCGATCCGGTCATGGCGGCAGCACTTGCCCTCGCCGAGGCGCTCGCTGCTTCAGTCTGCGGCGACGAGGGTGAGGCTTACGATGGTTCCCTCTAACCCGTCGTCCAAGCGGACGCGCGTACCGCGCGCCGCTTAACTCCAGCGTTAGGCCTTCATGAATCATCCTCTCTACAATCTGTTGAGCGAGCTAGAGGCGGCACGCATCCACTTTTCGCTCGCGCGTTACAGGCCCGACTCGGTGTTGGTAACGCTGACGTTGGTGGGAGAAAGAGTCGAGGTGGACGTCTTCGAAGATGGCCACTTGGAAGTCTCCCGCTTTCTCGGCAACGAGGACATCATCGGGGGTCAAGAGCTCGTATCGCAGATCATCGCGCGCAATGCAGAGCCCGCGGCCTAACCACTCATTCAAGCGGACGCGCGTACCGCGCGCCGCTTAACTCTAGCGTTAGGTGCAATGGACACTGCGCAGCAAATCGAATGGGCAGCAAAGCAGGTTGAGGCGCTCCCGCACGAGCTGTCTTGGCGTGCCTCAGTCCTGCGCCAGCTTCAGTACTGTCAGGCGGTGCTCTCTGGCACTGAGCCGCCCGAGCGCCTCGAAGAGCTCACCATGGGCTTCATCGCCGTGCGTGAACTCGAGGGGTGGCAGCCAGAAGAGCTGCCGAGAACAATTTCAGCAGTCCAGTACGAACTTCAGCAAAGGTATCTTCCGTACGCAGCAAAGGTGCGCCTGGGCATCCATCGCCGCACCTAACAACTCGTTCAAGGCGGACGGCTTCGCCGCCGCTTAACTCCAGCGTTAGAGCGCATGAACCCTTTAAAGGCGGCAAACTGGGCATTGGCCTTAGTCATCATTGGATGGCCTTTGTCTTACTACGGCGCCATGCCTAATCAGCTCGGCGATCCCGCGCCTCATCGGCTCGGCGAGCCCGCGCCGATGATTACGCAAGCGATGTATGAGGCTTACCAGCTACGTTCGTTTGCCTTCCTTACCGTGGGGATCCTTTGCCTTCTTGGTTCGGTCTGGCTCTCTGGCCACAGTTTCACAACGGCAAAGGTGCGCTCTACTGTGTCAGCGCTGGCCGTAGTGTTGCCTTCAATCGCTGTTGTCTTGAGCTTGGTGTTGTAGGTTACGGTAGGCTCTAACCACTCGTTCAAGGCGGACGGCTTCGCCGCCGCTTAACTCCAGCGTTAGCACTAAAACCCAAGGAGGTTCCACGCCATGAAAGCACTCTTCGTTCGTACACTTGTAGCCTCTCTCATCGTCGCCGCCGCGACTTCAGCAAGCGCTTCTAGTGTCGCTGCTCAACCCGCATCTTCCACCGACCCGGTTGCTCAAGCAGTGCTCGATTGCCATGCGCAATACGCGAAAAAGTTTGCCCTTTCGTCTACAGCTGCCTCGGCTTCAGAGATAGCCACCGGGTCAGAGGCAAGCTGCAAACCCGAGATGGACGCATACATCAGGAACGCGATGAAAATCTCCAACAGCAACCCGGATACGATGGCGTTTGCCAAGACACACCAAGCCGAGATGGTTCGTGCACTGAAAGACTACGCATTCAGTTATACGGTTGACGCCGTCATTCGGGCCAGGTCGTTGCCCTGAGGCGCGCTAACCATTCGTCCAAGCGGACGCGCGAAAAGCCGCGCGCCGCTTAACTCCAGCGTTAGCGCGCAAGATGAACTTTCCCGAATACTGGCAGGCCTTCCTTAGTGCCAACGAGCTTGTTGGAGCATCGGCTTGCGTCGATGAGGAGCGCGATCTCTCGGGTTTAGGTGTAGAGCTCACATTCCTAACTGAGGCGCAAGCACACGAAGAGCTCACTCTTTACTGGCCTGGTATCGGCGTGGCGGCTGACGGTTACATACCCGTTGCGTCGTGTTCAGTGGGTAGTGGCGACTACTACTACATCAACGGCAACGACGGTGCCAAAGGACCGCTTTTCCGCATCTACCATGACTCGGTTGGACCGCAAGGCTATGATCCGAGTGAGGCTATAGCCAAGATCTTCGAGAACTACGAGGCGATTCTTAACTACGTTGAGCGCTAACAATTCCGTAAGAGACTTCCGATCAACCCCGGGCGCATGACGCTTTTGCCCCAGGCTTTCGGGCCACTGCCCATCATCATGTTGTCCTCCGGTAACGCGTGAAGCGGTTCGATGCGATGCGGCTTCAACGGACGCCAGACTGCATTTCCGTCCCGAGATGGGGACTTCCTTTGGTCGTAAACGGTCTTGTGGAGCCGATGCTGCCAGCCCGGACCAGGGTATGAACCGCGCCCGGCGACCTCATTCATTCATCGGACTGACCGGCGTGCGGGGATCGGCCGCAACGCAGGATGGACGTCCAAACGGCTAGTCAGATTCTCGCCGGATCGGTTTGACCCGATGTCCACCGCGTCGCACGGCCGCTGGCTGCACGCCTGCCTTGACTCCCCTCCAAGGCAGTAGCAGACTCGATCGCAAGGAGCGTAGAAACTCCTCTAACAGCGGTCCCCACCTCCGTCAAACCGGTGGGTTTTTTGTGCCCGCGAAGTTGCGGGCGCAGACCGACGTGACGCTTGCGTCGGGAGGGCGGCTAATACAACACCCGCAAGGGGAATACGCCCGCCGACTGTTAGCGGTTTCTAACCTCCCGACTTCCCGTCGCCGTCCCGGCGTGCGGGTACTTCATGGAATGAGGAGACGAGCATGTCGACGATCGATACGAACGATTCGCAAGCGACGGACGAGGCATTGTCCAGGGACAGTCTGCGGCGGCTGGTGAAGCTGCGTTTGGATGTGGCACTGCTGGCCCGCGTGGCGCGAACGCACGGGGCGGATGCGCTGCCGGACGACACCACGGGCATGCGCCTGGCCGAGATGGCGCGCAGCCTTGCATGGCTGGAAGCGCGGATCGGGCAGATACTGGACAGCTACGCCATGGCAGCGGAGGGCCGCGACTGCGCCGAAGCAGCCCCTCCAGCACCGGAGGCCGCGACTTCCGACGCCGCCGAACCGACCATGGACGACGCGGCCACGCGCTACATGTCCGGTATCACGCTGGACCAGATCGACGCGATTCACGCCCTGCTCGACAGCCTGCGCGCCCATGGCGACGCGGTGAACTGCAGCCAGCAGGCGGAATTCGCCGATGCCACACTGGCGGTGATGGGCGACGCCATCTATCGCGACGCCGGCACGCTGCGCGACCTCATCGACGCTATCGAAGCGCAGCGACTACGACCGCCGCAGAACGCGCGCGCCGGCGTGGCTGAAGCAGGCGCCAGCTATCTCATCCCACCCATGCGTTCACCCACCAGGAAAGCGCCGATCACCGTGCACCAGCATCCGACGTACCAGTAAGCGGCACGGGGCGCGGAGAAACGCCGTTGACCGGCTCCGCGCCCCTCCCGCGATGTTCTTCCGTTGCGGATTCGCCGAGCAAACCGCCGAGCGCGGTATGCCAGGGCGCATGGGATGGCTGCCGGAATGCTGCCCCGCTGCGATGGCCGAGCCCGTACGACGCGCCCGAGCGCTCCCCACTCATCCGCCGTCGCTTCACGCTAATGCAGCGGTGCGGGTCATGGAGGTTACGCGTTACCTCAAAGCCGCCCTCTGCCTGCTCGCCGCCGCTGGATCAGGCGCCATGGCAGTGCTCGGCTGGGTCCATCATGCGGTGCCGGGAGTGGAGCATGCCTCGGTTGCCGTCGTCTCGTACAACATCGCCGCCATGAAAACCAGGGAGCCGGCCGGTCTCAGCCCGCCGTGGGCAAGCGGCACAGCCGCCCGACATCCAGCAGCGCCACGAACCCCTGCGCGGCAGACACCACGCCGCTGACGGGCTCGTCGGCACGCGAGGTGCGGCCGGCCGGTGGCGGCTCGATGGCCTCGGCCGCGGGGTGGATCAATTCACCGATGGCGTCCACCCGGAGGCCGACCGTCTGCCCGGCCACCTGCAGCATCACCACGCGCACGCGCGATGGGTCGGCCGCCGGCTGCTGGGGCAGATCGAGTCGACGACGGCCATCCATCACCGGCACGATCTGGCCGCGCAAATGGCGGATGCCGAGCAGGTCCGGCGCAGCGCCGGGCACGGGGGTGAGTTCGCCATCGCGCAGCACCTCTCCCACCTGCGCCAGCGGCGCGGCATAGTGCTGGCCGGCCAGCGCGAAGACCAGCCAGGAGCGTGCGGTGGCCTCGACCGGCGGCGTACGGGTGCGGAGCGATGCGGTATTCATCGGGGGGACTCACGGTTGGGCGGATGGCCGGCCACCACAGCAGTCGTAGCGGTGCCGTCGCCATGCACGGTAATCGCAGGTTCGACGGTCGCCGGCCCGGTGGCCGGCGGCAAGGCTGCTGCCTGGGCGGAGGCGACGGCACCACCGGGAGCGGCGACCGCCGTCGGCGCAGGCGTCGCCTCGGCTGACTGGCCCTTGGCGTCGTCGGTGAAACGACTGGGACCGTCGCGATCGCTCAGCACCACCACCAGCACGCGGCGGTTGCGGTTGCGACCTTCCTCGGTGCTGTTGTCGGCGATCGGGCGCACCTCGCCCCAGCCCATGATGCCGAGCCGGTCGAGCGCCACGCCACGGTCGGCGAACAGCCGTGCCACGCTGGCTGCACGGGCCGCGGAAAGCTCCCAGTTGGAGGGAAACTGCGGCGTGCTGATCGGCTTGTTGTCGGTGTAGCCCTCGATACGCAGCGGATTGGGAAACGGCGCAAGGATGCCGCCCAGGTTGTCCAGCACGCCCTGCGCCTGCGGCGCGATGCGGGCCACGCCACTGGGGAACAGGATGTCGGTGCGGATCTCGATTTCCAGCCAGTTCGGTGCGCGACGCAGGGCCACCAGGTTCTTCTCGATCAGCGGCTTGAGCGCGTCTTCCACGCTGTGCTGGATGGCGGAGAGATTCTTCTGCTCGTCCGAATGCGCCGGCTGGGCGGCCGAGCCGGGCAACGGGATCGGGGTGAGCGCCGAACCGTGGCCGCTGGCCTGCGGATCCACGGCGGGCGCCACGGTGGCCGGCGCCTCGGGCGCCAGGTTGCTGGGGGCGATCACGCGACTGGAGCCGTGGAAGGCCTCCATCATCGACTGCGACAGCACGCGATACTTGCCCTCGTTCACCGCGGACATCGCGTACATCACCACGAAGAATGCCAGCAGCAGGGTGATCAGGTCGCCGTAGGGGATCGCCCAGCGCTCGTGGTTCACGTGCTCTTCGTGGCGTTTGCGCCTCATGGCAGGTAGCCCTGCAGCTTGCTCTCGATCTGCCGCGGGTTGTCGCCCTGGGCGATCGATACCAGCCCCTCGATGAGGATCTCGCGCATCTCGCTCTGCTTGTGGATGGTGCCCTTCAGCCGCGAGGCGATCGGCAGCATCAGCAGGTTGGCCAGGCCGATGCCGTAGATGGTGGCGACGAAGGCCGCGGCGATGCCGTGGCCGAGCTTGCTGGGGTCGGCCAGGTTCTGCATCACCGCCATCAGGCCCATCACGGCGCCGATGATGCCCATGGTTGGCGAGTAGGTGCCGGCGTTCTCGAACACCTTGGCCGCGTCGATGTCGCTCTGTTCGCGCGTACCCAGCTCCACTTCCAGCACGCTGCGGATGGCTTCCGGTTCGCCGCCGTCGATGAGCAGTTGCAGGCCCTTGCGGGCGAAGCCGTCCTCGAGGCTGCCCAGCTGCGGCTCCAGCCCGAGCAGGCCCTGGCGGCGGGAGATCTCGCTCCAGCCGATGATCTGGCTGATCAGGTCCTGCGGAAAATGCACCGGTGGCCGGTACACCATCGGCAGCAGCGCCGCGGCACGCTTGAGCACCTTGCCCGGGGTCTGCACCATCAGCGCGGCAAAGGTGCCGGCGAATACGATCAGGAAGGCCGCCGGATTCCACAGCGACTCCAGGGTGGACCCCTTGAGCACCGTGCCGACGGCCACGACCACGAAGGCCAGGATCGTACCGATGATGCTGACCAGATCCATCAGGCGGTCATCCTCATCGAAGGCAACAGTTCGCCGCTGTCGTCGGCCAGCCCGGCCAGGTCGAGTACCAGCGCCAGCCGGCCGTCGCCGGTGACGGTGGCGCCGGCCACGCCGGCGACGCCCTCGAACAGGTGGCCGAGCGGCTTGACCATCACGTCCTCGCGGCCGAGCACCTCGTGCACCAGGCAGCCCAGGCGCAGGTGGCCGATGTGCAGCACCACCACGTGCCGCCCAGACGCGCCGCTGACGCCGGCCCAGCCGGACAGATCGCCCAGCACCAGCGCACGCCCGCGATGCGAGGCGACCATGCGGCCGTCGAGCAGGCTGTCCTGCCCCGGGCGCAGTTCGAACACTTCGTCGACGTTGCTCAGCGGCAGGGCCAGCAGGCGATCGCCCACGCGCACCATCAGCACGCGCAGGATCGCCAGGGTCAGCGGCACCGCCAGTTCCAGCGTGCTGCCACGACCCAGCTTGGAGGTCACCTGGAGGGTGCCGCCCAGCTCGGTGATGCGGGTCTTGACCACGTCCATGCCGACGCCGCGGCCAGAGATGTCCGACACCGTCGCCGCCGTGCTGAAGCCGGCGCGGAAGATCAGCTCGTAGCACTCGTTCTCGGTCAGGCGCGCGGCCTGGGCCTCCTCGATGACGCCCTTCTCCACCGCCTTGCGCCTGAGCACGTCGGGGTTCATGCCGCGGCCGTCGTCGCTCACCGAGATGACGATGCGCTCGCCGCGCTGGGCGGCGCCCAGCCGGACGGTACCGCGCCGCGGCTTGCCGGCGCGCTCGCGGTCTTCCGGCCCTTCCAGGCCGTGGTCGAGCGCGTTGCGGATCAGGTGCACCATCGGGTCGGCCAGCGCCTCGACCAGGCTGCGGTCCAGGTCGGTGCCCTCGCCTTCGGTGACCAGGTCCACGTCCTTGCCGAGCTGGCGGGCCAGGTCGCGGACGATGCGCGGGAAACGCTGGAACAGCCGGCCGACCGGCTGCATGCGCATGCCGAGCACGGCGTTCTGCAGGTCGTCGGCGACGCGGTTGAGTTCGTCCACGGTGGACGACAGGGTGTTGTCGCCGTTGCGCGAGGCCAGCGTGAGCAGGCGGTTGCGCAGCAGCAGCAGCTCGCCGGCCTGGTTGACCAGGGCATCGAGCCGGTGGGTGTCCACGCGCACCGTGGTCTCGGCCGCCGGCGCCGCGGCGCGGGCCGGTGCAGCGGCGGGCGCCGCCGGTGCGGGAGTCGGCGCCGGCGGGGGCGCAGCGGCCGGTGCAGATGCCGCCGCAACCTGGCCGGGAGCACCGGTGCCATGAATCGAATCGAGCAGCGCCTCGAACTCGTCGTCGTTGATCGCGCCGGAGGTGGTCGCCGGGGCCGCGGCAGCGGCGGGCGGTTGCCCCCCCGGGACGGCGCCACCGTGCAACTGGTCCAGCAGGGCTTCGAACTCGTCATCGCCGATGCTGCCGGACGGCGCGGCAGCGACCGGTTCGGGCGTCACCGCGCCGGGCGCGGCAGTGCCATAAAGCGAATCGAGCAGAGCCTCGAACTCGCTGTCGTCGATGGTGCCGTCGCCCGCCTGCGGCGACGGCGCCACCGGCTTGGGCGTGGGCGCCGGAGCGGGCTTCGCGGTGCCGGGCGTCAGACGCGCCAGCAGGTCGGCCGGCGGCATGTCCATCGATTGGCCCGCGGCCAGCGCGGCCATCATCGCCTGCAGCAGGTCCAGCGCCTCGAGCAGCGCGTCCATCCGCGGCGGATCGATCAGCAGCGCGCCATTGCGGGCGGCGTTGAGCAGATCCTCGGCGTGGTGGCACAGCTGCACCATCGGCTCGACGCTGAGGAAGCCGGCGCCGCCCTTGACGGTGTGGAACGCGCGGAACACCGCGTTGAGCAGCTCGGCATCCTGCGGCGTCGACTCCAGGTCCACCAGCTGCTCGCCGAGACGCTCGACCAGCTCGCCGGCTTCGACCAGGAAGTCGTCGCGCAATTCGGCATCGAAAGAGGGATCCATCTAGATCTCCCTCCCCGACGGGCGCATCGCTTCGCCCCCCGCCGTGGCGGCGGTCGGACGTCGCGGCAGGGGCGGCATCGGCATCATGCGCGCCTCAGAAACCGAATTCGCTGAGCAGGCGGTCGGCCTCGTCCTGGCTGTTGATCTTCTCGACCGCTTCTTCGGTTTCGCGACCGGACAGCGCGCCGGTGAGCCGCACCAGTTCGATCATGGCCGACTCCACCGAGCTGATGAATCCGACCACTTTCTTGATGCGCTGGCCGGAAAGATCCTGCCAGGACTGCGCCAGCACCATGTCGTTGAGACCGGCGGTGCAGTGCTCGGCAAACTCGGTGGCCTGCTGCGCCAGTGCCTTCACCGGCGCCGGCGAGATCTCGCCGGAGGCGTCAAGCATGACCTTGGCGTCGTTGGCCAGCGACTCGGCTTCCGGACGCATGCGCTCGGCGAAGTCGATGGTGCGGTGGGCCGCCTGCGAGCTCATCTCCAGCACGTCCTGCAGGTGCTTGCGCGCGTCGGTGACGTTGTCCGGATAGCCGTCCTGCACCAGGTCGCCGCCGAGGCGGCTGACCGCGTCGTGCAGGTCGCGGGCGAGCACGCCCAGCGCGCGGAACAGTTTCTGCTCGCGCTGGCGCACGAGGGAGTCGAGCGCGTGTTCGAAGGCCGGGCCGTCCGGACTGGTCAGCAACTGGTGCAGCTCGTCCGGCAGGGTCTCGCGGGTCAGGGAGAGTTGGGCGCTCATGCGGCGGCTCCCGCGGCAGCCAGCCGCTCGAAGATCTTGGTGAGTTTTTCCTCCAGCGTGGCGGCGGTGAACGGCTTGACGATGTAGCCGTTCACGCCGGCCTGCGCAGCGGCGATGATCTGGTCGCGGTTGTTCTCCGCCGTGACCATCAGCACCGGCATGGTCTTGAGCGCCGGTTCGGCGCGGATCGCTCGCAGCAGGTCGATGCCGGTCATGTTCGGCATGTTCCAGTCGGTCACCACCATGTCGAATGGCTGGGCCTTGAGCATCGCGATGGCCGCTTCGCCGTCGTCGGCTTCCTGGATGAGGTTGCCGGCGAAGCCGAGTTCCACGAGGAGGTTCCTCACGATGCGCCGCATGGTGGAAAAGTCGTCCACCACCAGGATTTTCATGTTCTTGTTCAAGCCCGTCTCCACTTGCACGCCTCGCGGTCGTGCGCCAGCCCTAGTGTTTCCGTGCGCTGCTCAGTCGTCGTCCCGCCACCCGGTCATGCGCGCGCGCAACCGGATGATGGCCTGGCCGTGGATCTGGCAGACCCGCGACTCGGTGACGCCAAGCACCGCGCCAATCTCTTTCAGGTTGAGTTCCTGCTCGTAGTACAGCGACATCACCAGTTGCTCGCGTTCCGGCAGGGTAGTGATCGCATCGATCAGCGCCTGGCGCAGGCCCTGCTGCTCCAGTCCCTCCGCCGGACCGAGACCGCTGGCATCGGCCACGTCCATCGCCGGGCTTCCGTCGCCGTCGTCCGGCGCCGTGAGGCTCAGCAACCGGGCGCTGGCGGCATCGGCCAACACCTGGTGGTACTCGTCGGCGGTCATGCCCAATCGCTTCATGACCTCCGCATCGTCGGCGTCCGCACCGGTCTCGATCTCGACCTGGCGCACCACGTCGGCGACTTCCCGCGCCTTGCGGTGGACCGAGCGCGGGGTCCAGTCGGTTCGTCGCAACTCGTCGAGCATCGCGCCACGGATGCGGATGCCCGCATACGTCTCGAAGCTGGCCGAGCGATCGGTGGCGTAGTTACGCGCCGCCTCCAGCAGGCCGATCATGCCTGCCTGGATGAGATCGCCCACGTCGACGCTCGGGGGTAGTCGCCCCATCAGGTGATAGGCGATGCGCCTGACCAGCGGCGCATGCGTTTTCACCAGTTCGTCGGCGCTTTGCCGTTGAAGTTGCAGATATTCCGTTGCCACGCTCATCTCACCACCCCGTCGCCGGTGCAGCCTGACCACTGAAGAAAGCGATGCGGCCGAGCCCCCGACGATCGGGTTCTGCCCATGTATCGGCCGCACCTGCCAATTGCTTGAATGCCTGTGACGAGCGACTGCCCGGGGCCATGTCCACCACCGCGTTCTGGCGGCGGATGGCCTGGCGCAGACGCTCGTCCTGCGGCACCCAACCCATGAAATCCAGCATCACGTCGAGGAAGCGGTCGGTCACCCGGGCCAGCTTCTGGTGCAGGGCCCGGGCCTCGCCCAGGTTGCGCACCATGTTGGCCACCATGTGCAGCCGCTTCACGCCGAAATCCCGGCTGAGCACCTTGGCCATCGCGTAGGCATCGGTGATCGAGGCCGGCTCGTCGCACACCACCAGCAGCACGTCGTCGGCCGCGGCGGCGAACATCGACACCGAATCGGAGATGCCGGCGGCGGTATCCACCAGCAGGAAATCCGGTGCCTGCGGCAGCTCGTCGAAGGCGCGGATCACCGCCGCCTGCTCGCCCGAGCCCATCTGTGCCAGCCGGCGCGCGCCGGAACCGGCGGGAATCACCTTCAGCCCGTGCGGCGCCTCCATCACCAGGTCCTGCAGGCTGCACTGGCCGTCGAGCATGTGGCCGAGGTGGCGCGAGGGCGCCAGGCCGAGCAGCACGTCGACGTTGGCCAGGCCCACGTCGGCATCCAGCAGCATCGTGTCGCGCCCCATCATCGCCAGGGTCATGCCCAGGTTCACCGCCACCGTGGTCTTGCCCACGCCGCCCTTGCCGCCGCACACGGCGATGGTGCGGCAGCGGTGGCCGGAGATGCGCCGATCGAGATTGGCCGCCTGCGTCCCGACGCCATGGTCGGGGGTGACGATGCCGGTGTCGGTGATCGACGAAACCATCTGCTTGAGTCCCCAGGCCTGATTCATGGAAGGCGCATGCGCATCCGCCGCAGCGCCGGAAAAGTCGTAGAGGGTGGACAACGCATTCATGCGTGGGCCGCCTGGAAGCCGAAGCGCTCGGCCAGCATGCCGTCGTCCAGCGGCGGTGCGGCGGTCTTCAGCGCGTGCGCGGCGCGCAGCACCAGCACGCGGGCGTCGGCCACGGCGAGGTCTTCGGGCACGCGCTGGCCGTCGGTGGTGTAGTCCAGCGGCAGCCTGTGGCGGATCAGCACCGACAGCGCGCCACCGAGGTTCGGCGCCTCGTCGAGCTTGGTCAGCACCACGCTGGCCGGCTCCAGCGGCATGTAGGCGCGTACCGATTCCTCCAGCGACTGCGACTGCGAGTTGGCCGCCAGCACCAGCGAGATGCGCAGCGCGATGCCGTCGCTGTGGGCGACCTCGTTGAGCACGTCCATCTGCTGCTCCAGCCGCGGATCGGTGCCGGACACGCCGGCGGTGTCGATCAGCACGGTGTGCTTGCCCTTCAACATCTCCAGCACCTGGCGCAGGCTCGCCGCGTCGTCGGCCGGATACACGCGCACGCCCATCAGGCGGCCGTAGTGCTCCAGCTGGGCGGCGGCGCCGATGCGGTAGTGGTCGGTGCTGACCAGCGCCACGTTGGCGGCACCGTGGCGCACCACCGCCCTGGCGGCGAGTTTGGCAATCGTTGTGGTCTTGCCCACGCCGGTCGGGCCGACCAGGGCGGTCATCCCGCCGTCGCTGTCGCCGCGACCGCTGATCGCCACGCTGCGGCTGAGCATGCCCAGCGGCAGGTAGCGCGCCTGTTCGGCACTGATCTGCTCGGGCAGGTCGTCGGCCAGCTTGCGGGCGACGTCGGCGTCGATACCGAGGCGGGTGAGTTCGCGCAGCACGCGGGCGCGCAGCGGGTGGCGGCGCTCCATGTCGTTCCAGGCCAGGCTGGACAGCTGCATTTCCAGCATCTCGCGCAGGAAGCCCAACTCGGCGCGCATGCGCGCGGTGTCCTGCATGGCGCGCTCGATCGCCGGGTGCACGGTCGGGGCCTCGTTCGCGGCGACCTTCGCCTCGGCCGGCGCCGGGGCGGGGACCGGAGCCGGGGCCGACGGGATCGCCGCGGCAGGCTTCGGCGCCGGCGCGGCCTCCGCGGCCACCGGGGCGGCGCTGCGACGCGCCACCGGCATGGCGATGCGCGCCGGGGCGTTCGAGGCGTTCGATGTGGGCGCGGCGGGCGGGACCGGGGCGCGACGGACCGTCGGCGACGACAGGGCCACGGTATCCTCCGCCAGATCCTCACCATAGGGACGCGCCGGTGCCACCGGCCGGGATGCCGGCTGCAGCCGATCGGCCGGCGCAGCGGCGGCGGCGGGCGTTGCCTCGGTGGTCGGCTCCGGGGTGTCCTGCAGCAGGCGACGGCCGAGGCGACCGTGACGGGCGGCCGGCACGTGTTCGGCCGGCGTCGGCGCTTTGACTTCCGGCGTCGGCGCCACGTCACCGGCAGCCGGGGCGCCGTGGCGGGCGGCCTCGCGCACCAGCGCCTCGTCGTAGTCCAGCGCGGCGATGATCTCGATGCCTTCGGGCAGTCGACGGGTGGACAGGATCACCGCATCCGGACCCTGCTCCTCGCGCACCAGGCGCATGGCCTGGCGCATGTCCGCGGCGACGAAACGTTTGATCTTCATGCGTGCTTGCTCCGCGGCGAAGTGCGGGAAACCGGGACGGATGGACGTGCGGTGGCGCGGCGGACCGGGGTGTCGGTCAACACGAGGATGCCGGCCGGATGGCCCGCCACGCGGTGCCAGTCCGCCGCGGCTTGCGGCCGCACGGCCTGCGGCTGCTCGTTCGTGACATGTCGGTCAGTGCTCATTGCGGATTCCTCGCTCAGCGTCCCAGCGCCTGCACCAGCCGCACCCGGCGGTTGTCAGGCACCTCGTTGTAGGCGAGTACGTGCAGGTTCTGTGCCACGTGGCGGGTGAAGCGCGCGAGCCATGGCCGCAGCGGCGGCGAAACGAGCAGCACGGCCGGTTCGCCGCTCATCTCCTGCTTGCGCGCGGCGTCGGCCACGCCCTGCTGCAGGCGGTCGGCCAGGCCCGGCTCCACCGCGGCACCGGTGCCGCCGTTGCCGGTGAGCGACTGGGTGAGGATCTGCTCCAGTTCGGGCGCCAGCGTGATGACCGGCACCTCGGTGCCCAGTCCCGTGATCTCCTGCACGATCTGCCGGCCCAGGGCGACCCGGACGGCCGAGGTGAGGACGCCGGGATCCTGACTCTGGCTGGCGTGCTCCGCCAACGATTCGACGATCGAGCGCATGTTGCGGATCGGCACCCGCTCGGCCAGCAGGTTCTGCAGCACCTTGACCACCGTGCCCAGCGGCAGGCGCTTGGGCACCAGGTCCTCGACCAGCTTCGGCGCGCTCTGCGCCAGGCGGTCGAGCAGCTGCTGCACGTCCTGGTGGCTGAGCAGCTCGTGGGCATGGTTGCCCAGGATGTGCGAGAGGTGGGTGGCGACCACGGTGGCCGGATCGACCACGGTGTAGCCGAGCGACTGCGCGTTGTCGCGCTGGCCCTGCTCGATCCACACCGCCTCCAGCCCGAACGCCGGGTCGCGCGTGGCGATGCCCGGCACCTGGCCGTGCACCTGGCCGGGATTGATCGCCAGCAGGCGCTCGGTGTGCACCTCGGCCTCGCCCATCGGCACGCCCATCAGGGTGATGCGGTAGGTGTTGGGACCTAAGTCCAGGTTGTCGCGGATGTGCACCGGCGGCACCAGGAAGCCCAGCTCCTGCGACAGCTTGCGGCGCACCGACTTGATCCGCCCCATCAGCTCGCCGCCCTGGTGGGTGTCCACCAGCGGGATCAGCCGGTAGCCGACCTCCAGGCCCAGCGGGTCGACGCTGGCCACGTCCTCCCAGCCCAGCTCCAGGCGCTCGGTCGGCGCGGCCGGTGCCGGCACGTCGGCGGCCTGCTGCGCCACGCGCGCGGCGGCATCGCGCTCGCGCCGGAGCATCAGCCAGGCGGCCGCACCACAGGTGCAGGCGAGCAGCAGGAAAGCGATGTTCGGCATGCCCGGCACCAGGCCCATGACGCCCAGCACGGCACCGGCTACCGCCAGCGCGCGCGGCTGGCCGAAGATCTGCGACACCAGCTGCTTGCCCATGTCCTGCGCCTTGGACACGCGGGTGACGATCACCGCGGCGGCGATGGACAGCATCAGCGAGGGCACCTGCGCGACCAGGCCGTCGCCGATGGTGAGCAGGGTGTAGGTGCGGGCCGCCTCGCTGGCGGACAGGCCGTGCTGCAGCACGCCGACGAAGAAGCCGCCGACGATGTTGATGATGAGGATGAGGATGCCGGCGGTGGCGTCGCCGCGGACGAACTTCGACGCACCGTCCATCGAGCCGTAGAAGTCCGCCTCCTCGCGCACTTCCTGGCGGCGCTCGCGCGCCTGCTCCTGGGTCAGCAGGCCGGCATTGAGGTCGGCGTCGATCGCCATCTGCTTGCCGGGCATCGCGTCCAGGGTGAAACGGGCAGTCACTTCCGACACGCGGGTGGCGCCCTTGGTGACCACCACGAAGTTGATGATGGTGAGGATCGCGAACACCACCAGGCCGACCGCGAAGTTGCCGCCGATGACGAACTCGCCGAACGCCTCGATCACCTTGCCGGCGGCGCCGGGGCCGTCGTGGCCGTGCATCAGCACCACGCGGGTGGAGGCGATGTTCAGCGCCAGCCGCAGCAGGGTGGCCATCAGCACCACGGTCGGGAAGGCGGCGAACTCCAGCGGCCGCATCACGTAGATCACCGCCAGCAGGATCACCAGCGACAGCGCGATGTTGAAGCTGAACAGCATGTCCAGCAGGAACGGCGGCAGCGGCAGCATGATCATCGCCAGCGCCGCCAGCAGGATCACCGGTGCCCCTATGCCACGTCGTCCGATCTGCTTGAGGTTGTTCAGTGCACCGACAGCGGCCATGGCTTGTTTCCCTTGGGTGGCGCGGTGCCGGGACGCCCTCTCCGTCATTCCGGCGAAAGCCGGAATCCAGTGACTGTCGGGACATCCCGAGGCACTGGATCCCAGCCTGCGCTGGGATGACGGGCAAAAGCCCTCTCCATCACCGCTACAACTTGTATGGACCCATCAGGTCCGGATCGACATCCGGCTGGGGCGGCTTCGGCGGGGCGTCGCCCCGGGCGGTGGCCGTCTTCAGCTGGAAGACGTAGGCCAGGATCTGCGCCACCGCGACATACAGCGACGCGGGGATTTCCCGACCCAGCTCGGTCGTTGCATACAAAGCGCGTGCCAACGGCGGCGCCTCGACCAGGGGAATGCGGTGGCCGCTCGCCACGGCGCGGATCTGCTGGGCCATCACGTCCACGCCCTTGGCGATCACGCGCGGCGCGCCGAAGCGGTTTTCGTCGTATTTCAGGGCCACCGCGAAGTGGGTCGGGTTGGTCACCACGACGTCGGCGGTGGGCAGGTCCTGCATCATCCGGCGCTGCGCCATCTGGTACTGCACCTGGCGGATGCGGCCCTTGAGCTCGGGGTTGCCCTCGGTCTCCTTGGCCTCGTCCTTGAGCTCCTGCTTGGTCATGCGCAAGCGCTTGTTGTGGTCGAAGCGCTGGTACAGCGCGTCGAAGCCGCCGATCAGTCCCAGGATCACCCCGAAGGTGAGCGCGGCGCGGCCGAGCAGGCCGATCGACGAGGCGATGCCGAACTCGACGTCGCCGCGGCCGGTCGTCAATAAATCGGCTTCCCAGTGACGTAAAAGCAGCACCAGTGCAAAGCCGATCAGCGCCAGCTTGACCAGCGCCTTGCCCAGCTCCACCAGGCCACGCATGGCGAAGATCCGGCCCAGGCCGGCGATCGGATCCATCCGCTCGAACTTCGGCTGCAGCGCCTCGGCGCTGAAGTTCAGGCCACCGAGCAGGATCGGGCCGGCCAGGGTGGCCAGCACGGTGGCGATGGCCACCGGCGCGAACATCGCCAGCGCCTCGCTCAATGCCTCGTGCAGCACCCGCCCCGGCAAGGCCTCGGAGAACAGCGCGTCGCGGCTGTAATGCAGGCCCAGCCCGTAGATGGCACGGGCGTGCTCCATCGCCGAGGGCGCGGTGGCCATCAGGGCGGCCACCCCGGCCAGCACCACCAGGGCGCCGGCGAGGTCGCGCGATCGCGGGACGTCGCCTTTCTCGCGCGCTTCCTTGAGGCGTTTTTCGGAAGGTTGTTCGGTGCGGTCTTCGGCGCTGCTTTCCTCGCTCATGGCGCGCCTCCTAGTGAACCAGGTCGCCCATCAGCGACCAGGCCTTGTCGGTCAACGATTCGAACGCACCGGGCAGGCTGCGCAGCGACAGCCACAGCACCACCATGCCCAGGGTGACGGTGATCGGGAAGCCGACCGCGAACAGATTCATCGACGGCGCGGCGCGGCTGATCGCGGCAAAGCCGATATTCACCACCAGCAGCGAGGTCACCGCCGGCAGCGCCACGCGCACGGCACCGGCGAACAGCTGGGTGCCGAACATCACCACCGCATGCAGCGCGTCGGGCCCCAGCGTGCCGTGCCCCGGCGGCAGCGTGCGGAAGCTCTCGGCCAGCAACGCAACCAGCTGCAGATGACCGTTCATCGCCAGGAAGATCAGCGTCACCAGGATCATGTAGAGCTGGCTCAGCGACGGCGTGCTGCCGCCGCCTTCGGGGTTGACCACCTCGGAGAAGCCCAGGCTCATGCTCTGCGCCACCAGCTGGCCGCCGAAGGCGACCGCCTCGAACACCAGCCGCAGCACGAAGCCGATCGCCGCACCGATCAGTACCTGGCCGACCATGGTGCCCACGCCGGCGGCCGACAGCGGGTCGACGGCGGCCGGCGACAGTGGCGCCAGCACCACGGTGAGCAGCACGGTGACGCCGACGCGGATGCGCGCCGGCAGCATCGGATTGCCGAACACCGGCGCCACCAGCACCAGCCCGCCGACCCGACCCAGCGCCCACAGCAGCGAGCCGACCCACTGCTGCAGCTGGGCCAGGTCGACCTCGGTCACTTGATCGCCCCGGGCAGGCCGGTGATCAGGTCGTGGGTGAAGCGCACCAGGGTGCGCAGCATCCACGGGCCGGTGATCAGCGCCACCGCGGCCATCGCGATCAGCTTGGGGATGAAGCTCAGCGTCATCTCGTTGATCTGGGTAGCCGCCTGGATCACGCCGATCAGCAGGCCCACGGCCAGCGCGGTGAGCAGCAGCGGCGCGGCGACCAGCATGGCGACGTACAGCGCGTGCTGGCCGAACTGGATAACGGATTCGGGCGTCATGGCAGCTTCGCTCCCTCTCCCCTGGCCACGCCGGGGGAGAGGGTTGGGGGGAGGGGGAGGCCTTTGGAAAGCATCGCCCGCGAGCGGGCTCCTACAGGGCATCGATGGGGGGCGGGGATCATGTGTAGAAGCTCCCGGCCAGGGTGCCGATCAGCAGGGTCCAGCCGTCGACCAACACGAACAGCATGATCTTGAACGGCAGCGAGATGATCATCGGCGAGACCATCATCATGCCCATCGACATCAGCACGCTGGCCACCACCAGGTCGATGATCAGGAACGGGATGAACAGCAGGAAGCCCATCTGGAACGCGGTCTTGAGCTCCGAGGTGACGAAGGCCGGCATCGCCACGCGCAGCGGCACGGCGTCCTTGCTGGCGTAGGGCTGGTCGCCGGCCAGATGCGTGAACATCTGCAGGTCGGCGTCACGGGTCTGGTCGAGCATGAAGCGCTTGAACGGCGCGGTGGCCGCCGGCAGCGCCTGCTCGGCGCTGAGCTGGCCGTCCATGTACGGCTTGACGCCATCGGTGTACGCCTTGTTCATGACCGGCGACATCACGAACAGGGTCAGGAACAGCGCCAGCCCCAGCAGCACCTGGTTCGGCGGCGTGGACTGCGTGCCCAGCGCCTGGCGCAGGAAGCCGAGCACGATGATGATCCGGGTGAACGAGGTCATCATCAGCAGCACCGCCGGCAGCAGGGTCAGCACCGTCATCAGGGCCAGTACCTGCAGCGACAGCGTCCAGTTCTGGCCGCCGCCCGGCGCGCTCTTCACGGTGAGCACGGGGATGCCGGCGCCCGTGGCGGACGGCAGGGTCGGCATGCTGATCGCCGACGTCGAGGGGGCCGCGGCCGGTGCGGACTGCGGCGTGGCGTGGCCGACCAGCGGCAGCAGGGCCAGGACCAGCAGCAGCACCAACTGCGCGAGACGGAGGGAGATGCGCGAGGCGATCATGGCGTGCGCTTCCAGCGGTTGAGCAGCTCGGCGAAGCCCGGTACCGGCGCGGCCGGCGGAGCGGCTTCCTCCGGCGGCGGCAGTTCGCCGTCGAACACGTGCAGAGTGCGCAGCCCGCCCGGGCCGGCACCGACCAGCAGGCGCTTGCCGTGGGCCTCGAGCAGCAGCACGCGGTCGCGCGCGCCGACTGCCAGCGTCTCCACGCAGCGGATGCGCCGGCCGCCGGGCACGGTGCGCGCCTGCAGGCGCTTGCTGAGCCAGCCGGCGGCGAAGATCAGGCCGATGATGCCGGCCAGGCTGAGCACCACACGCAGCAGCTCGGCACCGACGTTGAAGTCGGTCGCCGTGTTGGCGGCGGCAGCCGCGGCCGGCGCGGCCTGGGCAAGGAGGGCGAGCACGATGCGGTCCGCCTCAGCGCAGCTTGCGCACGCGCTCGGCGGGGCTGATCACGTCGGTCAGGCGGATGCCGAACTTCTCGTTGATCACCACCACTTCGCCGTGGGCCACCAGGGTGCCGTTGACGAACACGTCCAGCGGCTCGCCGGCGGCGCGGTCCAGCTCCACCACCGAGCCCTGGTTGAGCTGCAGCAGGTTGCGGATGCTGATGCGGGTACGGCCGACCTCCATCGCCAACGTGACCGGCACGTCGAGGATCATGTCGAGGTTGACGTCGTGGTGGTCCATGTTTTCCAGCGGAACGCGCTCGGCGGCGGCCTGGGCGGCTTCGGGCGTGGTGCTCATGACGGGTTCTGCTCCATGGAGAAATCACTGGTCTGGCGCGCCTCGCGGCGGCCGGCGGGGGCTTGGAATCGCACGGCCTTGTGGCCGTTGGTCTGGCCGTAGCGGCCGCGGAAGATCGGCACGTCCTCGGCGAATACGGTGGTCAGGTCGGGCATCGGCACCGGGATCACGTCGCCCGGGCGCAGTTGCAGGAAGTCGCCGATGGCCAGCTCGGTCTCCAGCAGCAGCGAGGTGATCTCGACCTCGGCGTCGAGGATTTCCTCGTGCAGGGTCTCGCTCCAGCGGTCGTCGCGGTCGACGCGGTCGCTCTGCACGCCGGCGTCGAGCAGGGTGCGGATCGGCTCGACCATCGCGTACGGCAGGGTCAGGTGGATCTCGCCGCCGCCGCCGTCCAGCTCGACGTGGAAGCGCGACACCACCACCGTCTCGGTCGGGCTGACGATGTTGGCGAACTGCGGGTTGATCTCGGAATTGAGGTACTCGAACTCCAGCGGCAGCACCGGCGCCCAGGCCTCGACCATGGCGGCGAACAGCTCGACCAGCATGATCTGGATCACCCGGTTCTCGGTGGCGGTGAAATCGCGACCCTCGATGCGGGCATGGAAGCGGCCGTCGCCGCCGAAGAAGTTGTCGATCACGGTGAACACCAGGCGTGGCTCCATCACCACCAGGGCGGTGCCGCGCAACGGCTTGATCTTCACCAGGTTGAGGTTGCTGGGCACGGCCAGGCCGTGCACGTACTCGGCGAACTTGACCATCTTCACGCCCAGCACCGAGACCTCGGCGGTCTTGCGCAGCACGTTGAACACGCCGGTGCGGAAGTAGCGCGCGAAGCGGTCGTTGACCATCTCCAGCGTGGGCAGGCGACCGCGCACGATGCGGTCCTGCTGGGTGAAGTCGTACTGGATGACGGCATCGCGCGGCATCGGCTCGTCGGTCTCGGTCTCGACCGCGCCGCCCTCCACGCCATTGAGGAGGGCATCGATTTCGTCCTGGGAAAGCAGGTCGCTCATCGCCGGTCTCCGTCGATCACTGCATCACGAAACTGGTGAAGTACAGGGCGTCGATGCCGGGCTTGCCGGTGCGCTCCTGCATGATCTTCTGCACCGCGGCCAGCGCCTGCGCCTGCAGCTTCTCCTTGCCGGCCGCGTCGATCAGGTTCTGGTAGCTCTGCCCGCTGAACAGCAGCAGCAGTTGGTTGCGGATCACCGGCTGGGCTTCCTTGGCGACATCCAGCGAGGCCTGCTCGTGGCTCATCAGCGTGACGCCCACCTGCAGGTAGCGCGCGGACTGGTCGTCGCGGAAATTGACCACGAAGGCCGGATCCAGCGGCAGGAACAGCTCTGGCTTCTTCTTCTCGGCGGCCAGCTCGGCGGCCTTGTCCGCCGGCGCATGCTTCGGCCCGAAGGCGGCATACAGCCCGGCGCCCGCACCACCGAGCACCAGCAGGGCGACGATGATGAGGATGATCAGCCGGCCGCGCTTCGGCTTGGGCGGAGCGATGGCGGCGGATTCGGGTGCGTCGTTGTCCATGTAACCCTCGGATGGATGCTGGCATGACAGGTCCCGCGCCGGGCGGGACATTCCGAGGGGGATTTAGCAAACGGCGTGCCATGCAGGCCGAGCCGCTTGGGAATGCGGGCTGGCGAGTGTTGCGGCAGTTTCTTGACGCGCGCCGGGAAGCCCGCGCGTCGGGTTCGCGACGGCATCACGTGGCGGCCGGAGGGCCGGCGTCAGCGTTCCGTCAGCGCAGCGCTTCGGGCGCCGGCGGCAGGATCAGCATGGCGTCGCCGTAGGAGAAGAACCGATAGCGCTCGGCCACCGCATGACGGTACGCCGCCAGCATGAACTCGCGCCCGGCCAGCGCCGACACCAGCATCAGCAGGGTCGACTGCGGCAGGTGGAAGTTGGTGATCAGCCCGTCGATGCTGGAGAAGCGGTAGCCGGGGAAGATGAAGATCTGGGTCTCGCCGGCGAACGGGTGCAGCTGGCCGTCCACGCTGGCGCTTTCCAGTGCCCGCACCACGGTGGTGCCCACCGCGATCACGCGCCCGCCGGCCGCCCGCGTGCGGCGCACCTGTTCCACCAGGTGGGCGCCGACGTTGAGCCACTCGCGGTGCATGTGGTGGTCCTTGATGTCGTCGGCCCGCACCGGCTGAAAGGTGCCGGCGCCCACGTGCAGGGTGACGTAGCCGCACTGCACGCCCTTCTGGCGCAGGCGCGCGAGGATCTCCTCGTCGAAGTGCAGGCCGGCGGTGGGTGCGGCCACCGCGCCGGGCTCGCGGGCGTAGACGGTCTGGTAGCGCTCCAGGTCGCTGGCCTCGGCGCCGCGCTCGATGTACGGCGGCAGCGGCATCTCGCCGAGCTTGTGCAGCAGCTTCTCCAGCGGCTCGTGCGACTCGAAGCGCAGGCGGAAGAATGCGTCTTCGCGACCCAGCACCACCGCGTGGCTGCCGTCGCCCAGCTCGATCCGCCCGCCCTCCTTCGGCTTCTTGCTCACGCCCAGCTGCACCACCGCCTCGTGCGCACCGGTGACCCGCTCGATCAGGATCTCCACCGCACCGCCGGTGTCCTTGCGTCCGTACAGCCGCGCCGGCAACACCCGGGTGTCGTTGAACACCAGCAGATCGCCCGGACGCAGGAAGTCGGGCAGCTCGCGGAACATCCGGTCCGTCATCGTGCCGACGGCCGCGTCCAGGTGCAGCAGGCGGCTGGCCGAACGCTCGGGCAGCGGCGCCTGGGCGATCAGCGCATTGGGCAGGTCGAAATCGAAATCGGACTTCTTCACGGGCTTGTGTCACCAACGACCCCGCCGGGCGCGGGAAAGCGGCGATTATCCTGCACGACGCCGTGAGCGGCACGTCCGTGTGGAACAATGCCCGCTCCGTCCCCCCCGTTCGCTGCATGCCACGACTGCTCGCCGACTGGCGTGACCGCACGACCCACCAACAGGTGTGGGCGCTGGCCGCTCCGATGATCGCCTCCAACCTCACCGTGCCGCTGGTGGCACTGGTGGACAGCACCGTGGCCGGCCACCTCGCCCACGCCGGCCAGCTCGGCGCGGTGGCAGTGGGCAGCGCCGTGTACACGCTGCCGATCTGGATCTTCGGCTTCCTGCGGATGGGGACGATCGGCTTCGCCGCGCAGGCCAGCGGACGTCGCGATGGCGATGCGCTGCGCCGGCTGCTGGTGCAGGCGCTGGGGCTGGCGGCCGGGCTGGCACTGCTGACGATCGGGCTTGCCCTGCCCCTGCTCGGCCCGTTGCTGCAGCTGATGAAGCCCTCGGCGACGCTGGACGCACTGACCCGCGACTATCTGCAGATCCGCCTGCTCGGCCTGCCCGCCGCACTGATGAACGCGGCGCTGGCCGGCTGGTTCCTCGGCATGCACCGTGCGCGGCTGGCACTGCGGGTGACCGTGCTGACCAACCTGGCGAACATCGCACTGAACCTGCTGTTCGTGCTGGGACTGCGCTGGGGCGTACCCGGCATCGCGGCGGCCTCGGCCTGCGGCGAGTGGCTGGGCGCGCTGGCCGGGCTGGCCGCGATCCGCGGCCAGCTGCGACGCTTCCAGGGACACCTGCATCCGTCGGCGCTGCGCCGCTGGTCAGCCTGGCGGCCGCTGCTCGGGGTCAACCGCGACATCCTGATCCGCAGCCTGGCGTTGCAGGGCGTGTTCTTCGCCGTCACCGTGCTGGGCACGCGGCTGGGCGACACGGTGGTCGCCGCCAACGCGCTGCTGCTGAATGGACTGATGGTCGCCGCGTTCGCGCTGGATGGGCTGGCCAATGCGGTGGAGGCGCTGGCCGGCCATGCCGTGGGTGCGGGCGACGGCAACGCGCTGCGCCGCGCGCTGGTGGTCGCCGGCGGCTGGTCGCTGCTCGGAAGCCTGGCCTTCACCGTACTGTTCGCGTTGGGCGGGCGCGTGTTCGTCGACCTGCAGACCGACATCGCACCGGTGCGCGCGGTGGCGTACGCCTACCTGCCCTATCTCGCCGTGCTGCCGCCGGTCGGCGTGTGGAGCTACCTGTTCGACGGCCTGTTCGTGGGCGCCACCCGCGCCCGCGAGATGCGCGACACCATGCTGTTCGCCGGTGCCGCGTTCCTGGCGCTGGCGATCGCCTTGCACCCGCTGGGCAACCACGGCCTGTGGCTGGCCTTCCTCGGCTTCATGGCAGTGCGGGCCGGTGCGATGGCGTGGATCGCCCGGCGCATCGCGCGGCGTGACGGCTGGGTCGCGCAGGCCCTGTAGGAGCGGTCAGAGCCAGCCTTTCTGCCGCGCCAGACGATACGCCTCGATGCGATTGCCGACGCCGAGCTTGCCGATCGCCTCGGACAGGTAGTTGCGCACGGTGCCGTGCGACAGGTGCAACTGGGTGGCGATGTCGCTGGCACTCTGACCCTCGCCGGCCAGGCGCAGCACCTGGCGCTCGCGATCGTTCAGCGGATCGGCTTCCGACCAGGCGTCCAGCGCGAGCTGCGGATCGATTGAGCGCCCGCCGCGGTGGACCATGCGCAGCGCCTCGGCCAGGTTCTCCGCCGGGGCGTCCTTGAGCAGATAACCGGACACGCCGGCCTCCAGTGCGCGGCGCAGGAAGCCGGGGCGGGCGAAGGTGGTCACGATGATCACCTTGATCGGCAGCTCGTGGCGCTGGATGCGCTGGGCCAGCTCCAGCCCGGTCAGGCCCGGCATCTCGATGTCGGTGACCAGCACGTCCGGCTTCAGCCGCTGGAGTTCGCGCCAGGCCGCCTCGCCGTCCGGCGCGCTGCCCAGCACCTCGATATCGCTTTCCAGGTTGAGCAATGCCGACAAGGCACCGCGGACCATCGCCTGGTCCTCGGCCAGCAGCACGCGGATCATGCGGCGCTCCCGATCGGTTGCGGGCGCGCGTCACGGCCAACCGCCGCCGGCATGGGCGCAGCCACCGGCACGGCGACGGTGATCGTGGTGCCCTTGCGCGGCGGCGAATCGATGGCGAGCGTGCCGCCAAGCGCGCGCACCCGCTCGCGCATGCCACTGACGCCGTTTCCATGCGCAGCCAGACCGCCGCATCCGTTGTCGCTGATCCGCATCCTGAGTTCGCCTTGCGCGTTGGAAATGTCGATGCGCGCCTCGGTGGCGCGCGCATGCCGGTGGATGTTGGTGACAGCCTCGCGCAGCACGAGTGCCAGCGGCGCCTCGATGGCGTGTGGCAGGTCCAGCGAATCGCAGCCGTCGCAGGCGAACACGATGCCCGAGGCCTCCAGCATCAGCCGCGCCGAGAGCAGCTCGGCCGCCAGGTCGCCTCGGCGCATGCCGGTGACCGCCGCGCGCACTTCGGCCAGTGCATGCCGGGCCACCCGCTCCACCTCTTCCATTTCGCGCTGCGCCAGGCCCGGATCGCGCAGGGCCAGCTTGCGCGCCAGCTCCGACTTGAGCGCCACCAGCGACAGCGTGTGGCCGAGCAGGTCGTGCAGGTCGCGGCCGATGCGTTCACGCTCGGCCAGCGTGGCGAGCCGGCGCACTTCCTCCTGCGACAACCGCAGCTCGGCGTCGCGCCGCACGCCGCGCATGTAGATCAGGTTGCTGAAGCCGCCCAACAAGGAGGCCAACGGCACCGCCACCAGCATGCTCTCCGGCGCACCTGCCAGGACAACCGCGGCTGCTGCCGCCGCGGAGGCCGCGATCACCGTGCCGATCCACGCGCGCCAGGACGGATGCAGCGCCATGGTGACGCCGGCGGCGATCAGATAGATGACGGCGCCCTGATTGAACGGCGCCAGCGCAAGCGCGGTGAGCACCAGGCCGGCGGCATGCATGGACATCTGGCGTACCGGCCGGATGTACATGCGCACGTAACAGAGCAGGTAGGGCACCAGCGAGAGGAGGGTCGCCGCGAGCCAGTACCGGTCGAAGCCCTTGTCCATCGGAAACTTGACCAGCGCAATGATGGAGAACAGCTGCAGACCCGCCTGCCAGCGCAGGTACAGCGGCGAGCGCAGCTGGCCGAGCAGCGACTCGGGATCGGGCCGGAACAGGCGATGGAAGGCCGCGGCGAACGGCCCTTGCCGCCCGCACGATGCCGCGGAATGCACGGGCATGCTCATGCGGCACTCCTGCCCGCGGCGGGGAGCGATACGACGGCGCCCCCCCCTGCCTCGCCCTGTTCCGGCGCAACGACCGGCTCGACCGCCGGTGCCCGCACCCGGATGGTGAGATGGGTGCCGCGCCCGCGCGGCGAGTCGATCGCCAGTTGCCCGCCGAGCGAACGCACCCGCTCGCGCATGCCGCGCAGGCCGTTGCCGTCCTCGGCGATGCCGCCGCGACCGTTGTCGCAGATGTCCAGCACCACGTCGCCATGGTCGCAGCGCAGGCGGATCCGCGCCTCGCTGGCGCGGGCGTGCCGCACGATGTTGGTCGAGGCCTCGCGGATCACCAGCGCCAGGTGCCGTTCCACGTCTTCGGGCAGAGCCGCCACGCCCAGTTCGTAGTCCAGGTGCACCCGCGACGAGGCCAGCAGCAGGCGCGCCGAGGCCAGCTCCGCGGCGAGGTCGGTGGCGCGGATCCCGGTGACCGCCGCGCGCACCTCGGCCAGTGCGTGCCGGGCCACCGCCTCGGCCTCGCTCATCTCGCGCCGGGCCGCCTCGCTGTCGCGGTCGAACAGCTTGCGCGACAGCTCCAGCTTCAGCGTGATCAGCGACAGCGTGTGGCCGAGCAGGTCGTGCAGGTCGCGGCCGATGCGCTCGCGCTCGGCGTTGGCGGCGAGCCGACGCACCTCCTCGTGCGACAGTCGAAGCTCGGCGTCCTTCTCGTTGCTGGTCCGCTCGGCGTTGATGATCAGGCCGATGATGAAGGTGACGATCGGCATGGTGAATGTTGCCTGCCACGGGTAGTGCAGCAGCCACGCCTCGGCCAACAGCGCCACGTTGAGCCCGGCGAGGGTCAGCATGTAGGTGCGGAACGGCATCCGGCAGGCCCGCAGCATCACGCAGCCGAACACGAAGTAGGTCATACCGCTGGGATACCAGGGCAGCAGCACCATGCACAGCAGCAGCATCCCCGCCGCGTAGGTGCGGGAGGCCCGACGCGAGGCGATGCAGCACATGCCATACAGCGCCAGGAACACCGGGTAGGACAGCGCGGTAAGCAGGAGCCAGTGCAGGTTCCAGGCGTCGCGATCGAATACCGGCGTGATGAACAGCCAGGCCGACCAGAGCAGGTGCACCGCATCGGTCCACGGCGACTTGCCGCGGGCCACGCTGTCGGCGACCAGCGAGTCCGGTGCCGGCTTCATCCAGGCAGGCAGGTTTGCAAGGCGCATGATCGGTTCCCTGCCGGTCGGCCGCGCATGGGCGGAAGCCATCAGCCTACCCGGCGCAGGCGGCGGGCCGCCAGCACGAGGAAAGCCGCCGCGAACGCAGCCAGCGCCAGCACGTGCGGCCACAGCGCCCCCTGGCCCATGCCCACCGCCGACAGGGTGAGCTGGTTGAGGTGATAGCTCGGCCATACCGGCGCCATGGCCTGCAGCGGCCTGGGCAGCATGCTCAACGGCAGCCACAGGCCGGACAGGAAGGCCATCGGCAGGTAGACCAGGTTGAGCAGGCCGGGCGCGCCCTGCCCCTTGATCAGCGTGCCGACGAACATGCCCAGCGCGCAGAACGGCAGCACCCCGAACGCGCCGGCCAACAGCATCGCCAGCACCCGCGCCGGCGTCAGGGTGACGCCGCCGAGGGTCAGGCCGAGGATGAGCAGCAATGCCGCCACCAGCGTGGCCATCGCCATCGCCATCACCATCTTGCCGAGCAGGTAGGCACCGGGCGGCATCGGCAGCGCGCGCTTGAGGGTGAGCAGGCCGCCCTCGCGCTCGATCGCCAGCGACGCGCCGAAGCCGAACAGGCCCGGGCCGATCACGCCGAACGTGGTGTAGCTGGCCAGCAGGTAGCGCGAGGCGTCGCTGCCGGAATGATTCAGCAACACGCCGAACATCAGGTAGAACACGGTGGAGAACAGCGTCACCGGCAGGATGAAGGAAGGCGCACGCAGGTAGCGCAGGCACTCGCTGCGGATCTCCTGCAGGTAGGCACCGGCGACGCGGCGACGCGACATCGTGATCCTTGCGTCCATCAGGCGGCCTCCCGGTCCTGGCGGCTGAGTTCGACGAAGGCTTCGGCCAGGCCAGCGCGACGCACCTCCAGTTCCGACAGCGCGATATCGGCGTCGAGCAGGCGACGCAGCACCGATTCGGCGGCGGCGGTGGTGACCACCAGTCGCCCCTCCTCGCGGCCGGCGGCGGTGACGTGGGTCCAGCCCGCCACCGCGTCGGCGTCGAGGTCGCTCAGGCAGCGGATGCGGGTCAGGCCGACGCGACCGCGCAGCTCGTCCACGCTGCCTTCGGTGATCACCCGGCCCTGCCCCATCACCACCACCCGCTGGGCCAGCGCCTCGGCCTCCTCCAGGTAATGCGTGGTCAGCACCACGGCACAGCCCTCGCCGACCAGGGTACGGATCGCCGCCCACAGCTTCTGGCGGGCCTCGATGTCCATGCCCACGGTGGGCTCGTCCAGGAACAGCAGGTCCGGCCAACCGCACAGCGCCAGCGCGAACTGCACCCGGCGCTGCTGCCCGCCGGAGAGCTTGCCGTAGGGCCGGGCCAGCAGGTCCTCGACACCGGCCAGCGCGGCGCTCTCGGCCAGCGGGCGCGGCGCGGGGTAGTAGCTGGCGGTCAGCCGCAGCAGCTCGCCCACGCGCAGGGTGGCGGGCAGCGCCGCCGACTGCAGCATCACGCCGATGCGCCGGCGCGAGGCCACGTCCTGCGGGTCGCGACCGAACAACTGCGCCTGGCCGGACTGCGGCCGCACCAGGCCGAGCAACACGCTGATCGAGGTGCTCTTGCCGGCGCCGTTGGGGCCGAGCAGGGCCAGCAGCTCGCCCGGGCGCACGGCCAGATCGAGCGTGTCCAGCGCTGTCAGCGCGCCGTAACGCTGGGTGACGCCGACGAGTTCGGCGACGGGGGGCGTCGAGGGGTTCATGCAGGCCTCCTTTGGATGGCCACAAAACTAGCCATGGCAGGCACTTGCGGCCACTCGCGGACATCAGCCGACACACCTGACAGGCGTCATGCGGGGTACCGGGAAAAGACCCCTCGCGCTATGCTTGGGGGATGCCTGAAGCCCGTCAGCCCTTATGCGGCGGTGCGTCAGACGGCCCGAAGGGCCTGCGGGAAGGCGCTCCGGATGCGGTGCGGCATTCCCGCCCCACATCACGAATCCGTCGGCCTGCTTTGCGTTCGGAGCGAGGCGCCGACGGAAGTTGAGGAGGAGCGTTATGCACGTCATTGAACAGCTGCGCGAACTGCGCGAATTCGGCGGCAAGCCGCGGACCACCGGCCTGGACGACGCCAGCATCGAGCGCATGGCTGCGCTGGATCCGATGCTGGGACAGGCGGTGACCGAGGCGGTGGCGCGCCATCGCGAGCTGCGCGCGGACCTGGCCGACTTCCTGAAGCTCGACGAGGCCGAGCAGCTGGCCCGCGCGCAGGCCGGCTACGTCAACTTCTATCCGGACGACGCGATCAACCCGTACCTGCCGGCCGCCGCGCGCGGTCCGTGGGTAGTCACGCTGAAGGGCGCGGTGGTCCACGACAACGGCGGCTACGGCATGCTCGGCTTCGGCCACAACGACCCGGTCGTGCTGGAGGCGATGAGCCGTCCGCAGGTGATGGCCAACGTGATGACCCCGAGCGTGGCGCAGCTGCGCATGAACGAGGCGCTGCGCCGCGAGATCGGTCACCGCCGTGGCGGCTTCCCGTTCGCCCGCTTCCTGTGCCTGAACTCCGGCTCCGAGGCGGTCGGCCTGGCCTGTCGCATCGCCGACGTCAACGCCAAGACGATGACCGACGCGGGCGGACGCCACGAAGGCCGCACGATCAAGCGACTGGCTGTGAAGGGCGCCTTCCACGGCCGCACCGACAAGCCGGCGCTGTACTCGGACTCCTCGCGCAAGACCTACAGCCAGTACCTGGCCAGCTACCGCCACGAAGAGAGCCTGATCACCGTCGCGCCGTATGACGTCGAGCAGCTCAAGGCCGCCTTCGCCGACGCCGACAAGCACGGCTGGTTCATCGAGGCGATGTTCCTGGAGCCGGTGATGGGCGAAGGCGACCCGGGCCGCGCGGTGACGCCGGAGTTCTACGCCGCCGCGCGCGAGCTGACCAAGGCGCACGGCACGCTGCTGCTGGTGGATTCGATCCAGGCCGGCCTGCGTGCGCACGGCGTGCTGTCGATCGTCGACTACCCCGGCTTCGAGAAGCTCGAGGCGCCGGACATGGAGACCTATTCCAAGGCGCTCAACGCCGGCCAGTACCCGATGTCGGTGCTGGTGGTGAACGAGCGTACGGCCGGCATGTACCGCAAGGGCATCTACGGCAACACCATGACCGCCAACCCGCGCGCGCTCGACGTGGCCTGCGCCACGCTGGGCCAGCTCAGCGATGCGGTGCGCGAGAACATCCGCGCGCGCGGCCAGGAGTTCGTCGCCAAGCTCAATGCGCTGAAGGACGAGCTCGGCGGCCTGATCACCAAGGTGCAGGGCACCGGCTTGCTGTTCTCCTGCGAGCTGGCCCCGCAGTTCAAGTGTTACGGCGACAACTCCACCGAGGAGTACATGCGCGAGCACGGCATCGGCGTGATCCACGGCGGCGCCAACTCGCTGCGCTTCACGCCGCACTTCAACTGCACCAGCGCCGAGGTGGATCTGGTGATTGCGCACGTGAAGCACGCGTTGCTGCACGGTCCCAAGCGCGCACAGGCCGAGGCGGCGTAACGCCCCTGCCGTGCCGTCGCGACGAAGGGCGCGCCCGGCCGGGCGCGCCCTTTTTCATGCCGGCCGCGCGCCCGCCTTCACCGGCGCAGTCTCTGGCACCTGCACGATCGCCAGCAGCCCCAGCAGCGCCGCGCCGGCCATGTACCAGGCCGGCGCCAGCGGGTTGCCGGTGACCCGGATCAGCCAGGCCAGCATGAACTGGGTGGCGCCGCCGAACACCGAGATCGCCAGCGCGTACATCAGCGCGAAGCCGCCGGAGCGGATCCGCGCCGGCAGCGACTCGGTGACCGACACCAGCATGGTGCCCGTACACAGCGTCGAGGCCACCGTGAGGATGCCGGTGACCGCATAGAGCACGGCACCGCCCGGCGCATGCTGCAGCCACCAGAACGCCGGCAGGATGGTGACCAGCAACACGATCCAGGGCACCAGCATCACCGGCTTGCGGCCGAAGCGGTCGGACAGCCAGCCGCTGAGTGGGTCGCAGCACAGGCCGCACAGGCCGACCATCGCCGTGGCGCCCAGCGCGATGCGCTCGGGCAGGCCCAGCGTGGCGCTGGCGTAGGTAGTCATGTACTCCAGCACATAGTTGGCGGTGGTCGCCGCCGCCAGCATCGCCAGACCCGGCAGCGCCAGCCGCAGCCGATGGCCGCCGCTGTCGTCCCCGGCCGCCGGCTGCAGCTGCGGCACGTGGGTTTCGGCCAGCGTGCGCCGCATCGCCAGCGCGAACGGCACGATCACCGCGCCCAGCCCCAGCGCCACACGCCAGCCCCAGGCGTCGAGCTGGGCCGGCGTGAGCAGGTGCGCCAGCGCCATGCCCACCAGCCCGGCCACCAGCACAGCGAAATCCGCGCTCATCGCCTGCATCGCGATGTACAGCCCGCGCCGGTGCAGTGGCGCCGCCTCCATCAGGAACGCGGTGCTGGGTCCCACCTCGCCGCCCAGCGCGAAGCCCTGCAGCAGCCGCAGCAGCACCACCAGCACCGGCGCCGCCACACCGATGGACGCGTACGGGGGCACCAGCGGCAGCCCGATCACCGCCACGCCAATCAGCACGAACGACAGCAGCATCGCCGGCTTGCGGCCGCGCCGGTCGCCCATCCGCCCGATCACCCAGGCACCGAGCGGCCGGGTCAGGAACCCGGCGCCGAAGGTGGCCAGCGAGGCCAGCAGGCTGACCGCCGGCTCGTCGGAGGGGAAGAAGCTCCGGCCGATCTGCACCGCGAAGAACGCGTAGGTGACGAAGTCGTAGAACTCGATCGCGTTGCCTGCCGCCACGGCGGCGATCTGCCGCGCCGGCAGCCCGGCCGGCGCCGTTGCTGGTCCGCTCATGCCCCCCCCCGGCGGCCGCGCCGCTTCCCCGCGACCAGCATGGGCGAGCCTTCCGCCACTGGCAAATCCTTGTCGCCAAGGGTCTCTCCTGCCGCATGAAATTGCGGTAGCGCCCACCCTGCCCGCGGCGCGAGACTGCGCTGCCGGCAGATGCCGGTCACATCGGGAGGATCGCACCATGGGCAAGCCGTTCCGTATCCTGTTCGCCGCCGCACTCGCCGTCGCCGGCGCCCTCGTCCTGTCCACGCCGGTGGTCGCGGCCGCCAAGCCGATGACCACGCAGCAACAGCGCATGGCCGACTGCAACAAGCAGGCTGCCGGCAAGAAGGGCGATGAGCGCAAGGCCTTCATGAAGTCTTGCCTGAAGGGGGGAGCCGCTGCTGCACCGGGCAAGATGACCCAGCAGGAAAAGATGAAGAAGTGCAACGCCGACGCCAAAGCCAAGTCGCTCAAGGGCGACGCCCGCAAGAGCTTCATGAGCACTTGCCTGAAGGGCTGAGGCCATCCGCGCAGGCCGGTGCGGGTGCACGCGCCGGCCTGCGTCGATAAGCTTGGGCGCTGCCCGCGACGTCCCGCGTCGCCCCACTGCCAGGCCCGCCCGCATGCCCGTCGTCGAAGTCCGCCACCCGCTCATCCAGCACAAGCTCGGCCTGATGCGCCGCGCCGGCATCAGCACCAAGGAGTTCCGCGAGCTGGCTTCGGAAGTGGCCGCCCTGCTGACCTACGAGGCGACCAAGGACCTGGAGACGGTCGAGTGGGCGATCGACGGCTGGGCCGGTCCGCTCACGGTGCAGCAGATCAAGGGCAAGAAGATCACCATCGTGCCGATCCTGCGCGCCGGACTGGGGATGCTGCCCGGCGTGCTGGACCTGATTCCGGCCGCCAAGGTCAGCGTGGTCGGCCTGCAGCGCGACGAGGAAACCCTCAAGCCGGTCACCTATTACGAGAAACTCACCGGCCGCATGGACGAGCGCATCGCGCTGATCGTCGACCCGATGCTGGCGACCGCCGGCACCCTGCTGGCCACCGTGGACATGCTCAAGGCTGCCGGCTGCAAGCGCATCAAGGGGCTGTTCCTGGTCGCCGCGCCGGAAGGCCTCGCGCGCATGGAAGCCGCCCATCCCGACGTCGAGATCTACACCGCGGCCATCGACCAGCGGCTCAACGAGCACGGCTACATCCTGCCCGGGCTGGGCGACGCCGGCGACAAGATCTTCGGCACCAAGCAGTTGCCCGACGGGGACTGAACCGACAACCCCTTTCCTCTGGCGCCGACTCGGCGCAAAGTGTTGCGATGTCGACGGGCGTCGGCATCGCCGTACGCGACGTTCCGGGGGGAGCTTTCGCGAAACTGTCGCAAAAACTTGCTAGCGTCCGGCGCGCAACGGATCCAGAAGGATCCCGCCAGAGGGGACTACAACATGCAGGGAATGAACGTGCGGCGCGCCATGATGGCGGCGCTGACCGGATTGGCGTTGTCGTTTTCGGCCTACGCCAGCGATCTGGAAATCAACCAGTTCCGCGTCCGCGGACCCGCCGGCGGCAACGACGAATTCGTCGAGCTGATCAACGCCGGCGCCACCGCCATCGACGTGTCGGGCTACAAGCTCAACGCCTCCAATGCCAGCGGCACGGTCGGCACGCGGCTGACCTTGCCGGCCGGCACCCGCATCGCACCGGGTTGCCATCTGCTGCTGACCAATGCGGCCAGCGGCGGCTACTCCGGCAGCGTGGCCGGTGACCTGACCTACAACACCGGCGTCACCGACACCGGTGGCCTGGCCATCCTCGATGCCGCCGGCACCGTGATCGACCAGGTCGGCCTGAGCAGCGGCTCGGCCTACCAGGCCGGCACGCCGCTGGCCTCGCTGGGCTCGAGCAACTCGGACACCTCCTACATCCGCACCACCAACGCCGCCGGCCTGCCGAACAACAGCGGCGACAACAGCGCCGACTTCGTCACGCTGAGCCCGAGCGCGCCGCACAACAGCGCCAGCCCGTGCGTGGCGATGGGCGCCAGCGTGTCGATCGCCGACGCCAGCGCCACCGTGACCGGCGCCAGCGACGTGCCCATGCCGTTCACCGTGACACTGTCCGAACCGGCCCCGGCCGGCAGCGGCGTCACAGTGCACGTCGCCACCGCCGACGACACCGCCTCGGCCGGCGCGGGCGACTACGACGCGCTCGATACCGACGTCACCGTCGCGCCGGGCCAGAGTTCGGCCAGCTTCGACGTCACCGTGCACGGCAGCAGTGTCGGCAAGGCCGACCGCGCGTTCACCGTCAACCTCAGCCACCCGAGCGGCGGCTACACACTGGCCCGTGCCAGCGCGGTCGGCGCGATCCTCTACGACATCCCGCTCACCGTGGAGCTATACGAGATCCAGGGCCGCGAGCAGACCTCCCCGCTGCTCGGCAAGCGCGTGATCACCCACGACAACGTGGTCACCGCGGTCGGCCCGGCCGGCTTCACCATGCAGACGCCGGACGCCCGCGCCGATGCCGATCCGCTGACCTCCAACGGCCTGTACGTGTTCACCGGCAGCGCGCCGACCGTGGCGGTCGGCGACGTGGTCGACGTGAACGGCCGGATCGACGACTACTACCATCTCACCGAGCTGAAGAGCCCGGAGATCAGCGTGGTCTCGCACGGCGCGAAGCTGCCGAAGGCGGTCGAGTTCGACGCGGACACGCCGTCGATGGACCCCGACCATCTGTCCTGCGGCGCGACCAATTTCCAGTGCTTCATCAGCATGCGCGTACGAGTGCGCCACGGCATGATCAACACCGGCAACAAGCGCTTCAGCGGCGAGCCGTATGCGGAGGTGAGCATCACCGCCAGCGGCCGGCGTTCGCTGCGTGAACCGGGCGTGGTGTACGGCGTGCCGGTGCCGGCGGGCGTGGACCTGCCGAACTGGGACGGCAACCCGGAAGTGTTCAAGATGAACACCGCCGACTTCGGCGCAGTACCCATGAACACCCCGTTCAACGCCGGCTCCACCTTCGAGGCCACCGGCGTCATCTCCTATGACTTCGGCGCCTACACGCTGATCCCGACCACGTTCCGCCTGACCCGCGCCGCCGAGCTGCCGCGCCCGGTGGACAAGGCGCCGCCGGTCGCCCTGCGCATCGGCGCGCTCAACACCGAGCGCTTCTGCGACTCGACCTTCGACACGACCTACACCTGCAGCGGCGGCAGCTCCGAGCCGACCGAGGCCGAGGTGCAGCTGAAGATCGAGCGGCTGTCGGCCTATATCGGCGGCGTGCTGCGCCTGCCGGACGTGCTGTCGGTGGAGGAGGTGAAGAACCTGCCGCTGCTGCAGCGCCTGGCCAAGCAGCTCGGTGACGACTACGGCGCCAGCTACGACGCCTACCTGATGGAAGGCCACGACCCCAGCGGCATCGATGTCGGCTTCCTGGTCCGCACCGACCGCGTGAAGGTGCTCTCGGTACGCCAGCTGGCCGCCGACGAGACCTGGGACGACAACGGCAGCACGGCGTACATCCACGACCACCCGCCGCTGCTGCTGACCGCCCAGGCCGGCCTGATGCGCTTCCAGGTGATCTCGGTGCACACCAAGGCGCGGCAGAAGGTCGATGGCAGCGGCAGCGCCACCGATCGCGACCGCGAAAAGCGCTTCGAGCAGGCCAAATCGATCGCCACCCAGGTGCAGTTGCTGCAGCAGGCCTCGCCGCTGACCCCGCTGATGGTGGTGGGCGACTTCAACAGCTACCAGTTCAGCGACGGCTTCGTCGACATGGTCGGGCTGATCTCCGGCCGCTACCAGGACAACCAGAACCTGCTGAAGCTGGGCGGGCCGAACATCGTGCATCCGGCGCTTTGGAACGCGGTGGAGTCGGTGCCCAGCAACGACCGCTACTCGTTCCAGTTCACGCAGAACTTCGGCGAGATCCAGGGCTACACCAAGGCCGGCTCGGGCAACTCCGGCCGCTCGGTGCCGACCTTCCAGGTGCTGGACCACGCGCTGCTGAACCTGCCGGCCCGCTGGCGCTTCATGCGCATGCAATATGGCCGCGCCGACCTCGATGCACCGGTGCAGACCGCGGATGACGCGGCCAGCGCCGGCGGTATCGACAAGGCGATCGGGGTCTCCGACCACGACGGTTTCGTAGTCGAGCTGCTCGACCCGTCGCTGGTGTTCGGCCACGGCCACGACCGCCACGACGATCACGGCAAGGCTCACGGGGACCGCGGACACCACGTCCACTGACCCGGCCGCGCCTCGACGCAAAAAAGCCACGCCCGGCAACGGGCGTGGCCTTTTCCTTGCCTGCGACGACCGCGAACGGCATCAGCCTGTTGGGTTACCCCTGGGCGGCGAAGCGGTCGGTGGCTTCCACCAGCTCGTGCAGGATGCCCGGTTCGAACGCCGAGTGGCCGGCGTCCTGCACGACGCGCAGGTCCGCCTCCGGCCAGGCGCGATGCAGATCCCACGCGCTGCGCAGCGGACAGACCACGTCGTAGCGGCCCTGCACGATCACCGCGGGGATCTTCCGGATGCGCTCGACATGACGCAGCAGCTGGTCGTCATGTTCGAAGAAACCGCCGTTGACGAAGTAGTGGCACTCGATGCGGGCGAAGGCCAGCGCGAATTCGTCCTCGCCACTGGCGTCGATGTGTCCCTGATCCTGCCAAAGGAAACTGGTCGCTCCTTCCCACACCGACCAGGCGCGCGCCGCGGCGATCCGCGCAGCCACGTCGGGACCGGTGAGGCGGCGATGATAGGCACTCATCAGGTCGCCGCGCTCGGCCTCCGGGATCGCCGACAGGTAGGTCTCCCAGGCATCCGGATACAGCGCGTCGGCGCCCTTCTGGTAGAACCACTCCAGCTCCCAGCGCCGCAGCATGAAGATGCCGCGCAGCACCAGTTCGCTGACCCGGTCCGGATGCGATTCGGCGTAGGCCAGCGCCAGCGTCGAGCCCCACGAGCCGCCGAACACCTGCCAGCGGTCGATGCCCAGCTTTTCGCGCAGCCGCTCGATATCGGCGACCAGGTGCCAGGTGGTGTTGTCGGTCAGCTCGGCGTGCGGGGTGGAACGGCCGCAGCCGCGCTGGTCGAACAGCACGATGCGGTAGCGCGCCGGATCGAAGAAGCGCCGGCATTTCGGATTCACGCCGCCGCCGGGGCCGCCATGCAGGAACACCACCGGTTTGCCGTTCGGATTGCCGCTCTGCTCGTAGTACAGCGTGTGCAGGTCCGATACCTTGAGGAAGCCGCTGTCGAACGGCTCGATCTCGGGATACAGCGAACGACGCTCCTGCGACATGCGGTGCTCTCCTTCCGGCGGATGGGGGCCGATTAGGCTAGCACGCAGCCGCCGTCGGGCTCACCGCGGCACACGCAGCGCCGAATCCCGGAGCGCCTCCTCGTGGAGCACTTCGTCCGTCTCGGCCAGGTTTTCCGCCTCCAGTACCTGGGTGCCGGGCAACGGATGGATGCTGCCGTGCGGCGGATGTGCGCCTTCGGTCGATTCGGTGCCGGTCGGTGTCTTCACGCGTCGCCTCCTTGGCGCATCAGGAATTGTTCCGGCTTTCGACCGGTTCCGGCGCGAACAGCTTGCCGGGATTGAGGATGCCCTGCGGGTCGAACGCCTGGCGCACGCCGCGCATCAGCGCGATCTCGACCGCGCTGCGGGTGCTCTGCAGATACGGGCGCTTGACCAGGCCGATGCCGTGCTCGGCCGAGATGCTGCCGCCGAACTGCTGCAGTGTGGCGGCCAGCTGCTTGGTGACCTGCTCGCACTGGGCGATGAAGGCCGCGTCATCCAGGTCGTCCGGCTTGAGCACGTTGATGTGCAGGTTGCCGTCGCCGATGTGGCCGAACCAGACCACCTCGAACTGCGGGTACTCGCGGCCGAGCAGGTCCTGCATCGCCTGCAGGAAGGCCGGCACCGCGCTGATCCGCACCGACACGTCGTTCTTGTACGGCTTGCGCGGCGCCACGCTCTCGGTGATGCCCTCGCGCAGCCGCCACAGCGCGGCGGCCTGGGCCTCGCTCTGGGCGATCACCCCGTCGAGGATCCAACCCTGTTCCACGCCGGCCTCGAAGGCGGCCAGCGCGGCCTCCTGCGCGCGCTCGTCGGCGGCATCGAACTCGGTCACCACGTAGTAAGGATAGTCGCTCTCCAGCGCGCGCTGGGCACCGTGCGCCAGCACGTGGCGCAGCGCCACGTCGGTGAAGAACTCGAACGCCTGCAGCGACAGTCGCGACTGGAACAGCGCGAACACCCGCATCAACGCATCCATGTCCGGCAGCGCCAGCAGCATCACCTGCGAGGGCGGCGGCGGACTGGTGAGCCTGACCGTGGCCTCGACCACGATGCCCAGCGTGCCCTCCGAGGCGATCATCAGCTGGCGCAGGTCGTAGCCGCTGGAGTTCTTGATCAGGCCGCGGTTGAGCTCGAGCCGCTCGCCGGCGGCGGTGACCACGGTGAGTCCAGCGATCCACTCGCGGGTGTTGCCGTAGCGGATCACCCGGATACCACCGGCATTGGTGGCGATGTTGCCGCCGATGGTGCACGAGCCACGCGCGGCGAAGTCCACCGGATAGACCAGGTCGTGCGCCTTCGCCGCCTCCTGCACCGCCTGCAGCGGCATGCCGGCCTGCACGGTGAGCATGCGGTCGACCGGGTCGAAGGCCAGCACGCGGTTCATCCGCTCCAGGCTCAGCACCAGCTCGCCGTTCGCCGCCACCGCGCCGCCGGACAGCCCGGTGCGCCCGCCGGAGGGCACCACGGCCACGCCGTGCCCGCTGGCCCAGCGCATCACGCCCTGCACTTCCTCCACGCTCGCCGGCAAGGCGATGGCCAGTGGCGCCGGCGTCCAGCGACGGGTCCAGTCGCGGCCGTAGTGCTCCAGGTCCGCCGCGTCGGTAAGCAGGCGCAGGCCCGGCAGGCGGGTGGCAAGGTCGGCGAGTCGGGCATCGGTCATGGAGTCGTCCTGGCGCAGGCGGCTAGGGTGACATCGGGCCGCGGGCCGGTCCAGTGGTGCGGTGCCGCATTCCGTCCACGGCTCTGGCATAGTGGTGACTTTCCCGCCTGTCCGGACCCGGCATGAAGACCTCGTTCCCGAAGCAAGACATCAAGGTGCTGCTGCTCGAAGGCGTCAGCCAGAACGCCGTGGAAACCTTTCGCCAGGCCGGCTACACGCAGATCGAGTACCACCAGAAATCGCTGCCGGAGGCCGAGCTGAAGGCCCGCGTGGCCGAGGCGCACATCGTCGGCATCCGCTCGCGCAGCCATCTCACCGCCGAGGTGCTGGCCGAGGCCAAGCGGCTGATCGCGATCGGCTGCTTCTGCATCGGCACCAACCAGGTCGACCTGCAGACCGCCAAGACGCTGGGCGTGCCGGTGTTCAACGCGCCCTATTCCAACACCCGCAGCGTGGCCGAACTGGTGCTGGCCGAGGCGATCATGCTGCTGCGTGGCATCCCGCAGAAGAACGCCCTGTGCCACCGCGGCGGCTGGACCAAGTCGGCGCTGGGCAGCTACGAGGCGCGCGGCAAGACGCTGGGGGTGATCGGCTACGGCCACATCGGCACCCAGGTCGGCGTGCTGGCCGAATCGCTGGGCATGCAGGTGATCTTCCACGACATCGAATCGAAGCTGTCGCTCGGCAACGCCCGCGCCGCGGCCAGCCTGGACGACCTGCTCGAGCGCTCCGACGTGGTCACCCTGCACGTGCCGGAAACCCCGGCCACGCAAAACATGTTCGGCGCCACGCAGATCGCGAAGATGCGCAAGGGCGCGCTGCTGATCAACGCCTCGCGCGGCACCGTGGTCGACATCGATGCGCTGGCCGAGGCGCTGCGTACCGAGCACCTGGCCGGCGCGGCGATCGACGTGTTCCCGGTCGAGCCGAAGGGCAACGACGATCCGTTCGTCTCGCCGCTGGTCGGCATGGACAACGTGATCCTCACCCCGCACATCGGCGGCTCCACGCTGGAGGCGCAGGACAACATCGGCATCGAGGTGGCGGCCAAGCTGGTGCGCTACAGCGACAACGGCTCGACCCTGTCGGCGGTGAACTTCCCCGAGGTCTCGCTGCCCGAGCACCCGAAGAGCCGCCGCCTGCTGCACATCCACCGCAACGTGCCCGGCGTGCTCTCGCGCATCAACGAGCTGTTTTCGGCCGGCAACATCAACATCGACGCGCAGTTCCTGCAGACCGACCCGGACGTCGGCTACGTGGTGATCGACGTCTCGGCGGACGAGGCCCAGGCCAGCGCGCTCAAGGACCAGTTGGCCGCGATCCAGGGCACCTTGCGCACGCGGGTCCTCTACTGACACCGGTTGCCGGATGCCGCTCCGCGAGGCACGGCATCCGGCACCATCCATCGGCGTATGGTGCGGCCACGGTCACTGGCCGGAAGCGCCGGAAACCGGGATGTGGCTCACACAGGCACGTCGTTCCTGGCTCCGGGATTCAAGCCCGGGGCGACGCATGCCGATAGGCCGTCTCCCCCGCTTTCCTGCGATCTCCCCATGCGTTTCCGCTTTCGCGACCTCCGTATCGCCGTACGACTGAGCCTGCTTGGCCTGATCATGCTGATCGCCACCGCCCTGGTCGGCATCGGTGGCTGGCGTGGCCTGGTCCGGACCCACACCCTGCAGCAGGACTCCGCCAGGACCGCCGCGGCCTTCGCCGCTGCGGTCGATACGGCCCGTGTGGCCCAGGTGGATTTCAAGAAGCAGGTGCAGAACTGGAAGGACACGCTGCTGCGCGGCAACGATCCGGCCGCTTTCACCAAGTACCACGGCGAGTTCACCGCCCAAAGCGACCGCGTGGACGCCGATCTGGCATCGCTGAAGAAACGGATGGCCGCGCTCGACCTGGACACCCGGGGCGTCGATGCCGCCCTGGCCACACACGGCGAGCTGCAGAAGCGCTACGAGGATGCCTTGCAGCATTACGACGACCGCAAGCCGGAAAGCGTGCATGTGGTCGATGGCCTGGTCAAAGGCATGGACCGACCGCCCACCGATGCGATCGACGCGCTGGTCAACGGCATGAAGACCGCAGCTACGGCGGCGAGCCGCCGCATTGACGCCCAGAGCGAGGACGCCTATCGCAGCGCCGCCCGGCTGCTGGCCATGGTCGTGCTTTGCGCGCTGGTCGCCTGTGCCGTGCTGATCTGGCTGCTGGCGTACAGCATCACCGCGCCGATCGGGCGTGCCGTGAAGCTGGCCGAGGCGGTCGCCGAAGGCGACTTGAGCATGCAGATCGAAGCGACCACCCGCGACGAGACCGGCCAGCTGCTGGCGGCACTGGATCGCATGGTCGAGCAGCTGTCGGGCGTCGTGGGCACGATCCGCAAGGGCTCGAACGAAATCTCCGCATCGACCCGGCAGATTGCCAGTGGCAACCAGGATCTCTCTGCGCGCACCAGCGAGCAGGCCGCCGCACTGGAAGAGACCACCGCGTCGATGCAGGAATTTACCGGCAGCGTGAATGCGAATGCGCTGCGGGCCCGGGAGGCGAGCCAGATCGCGGCTTCCGCCTCGGACATCGCGCGCCAGAGCGGCATGGCAATGACCGAGGCGGTCGACGCCATGGCCCGCGTGCAGGGCGTGGCCGACAGGATCGCCGAGATCACCGCAACGATGACCCGCATCGCCAGCCAGACCCACATCCTGGCCCTAAATGCCTCCGTCGAGGCCGCCCGCGCCGGCGAGGCGGGCAAGGGCTTCAGCGTGGTCGCGTCCGAAGTACAGGCGCTGGCCCGCAGTTCGCGCTCGGCATCCGACGAGATCAAGGCCCTGATCGAGGAGTCGGTGGACATCATCGGCGGGGGCAGCCGGATGATCGGGCAGGCCGAGTCGATGGTAGGCCGGCTGCTGGACAGCGTCGGGCAGGTGGTCGATACGGTCGGCGCGATCGCCTCGCAGAGCCAGGAGCAGGCGGCAGGCATCCAGCAGGTCAACCGCGCGATCAGCCAGATGGACGAGGTCACCCAGAGCAACGCAGCCCTGGTCGAAGAGGCCGCCGCCGCCGCGGATGCGGTCCAGCAGCGTGCCCGCTCGCTGGTCGACAGCGTGGCGTTCTTCAGGGTCCAGGACCATGGCGGACTGGCAAAGGCCGCCTGAGGGTCGATCCACGGAAACGGAAACGGCGCCCGAGGGGCGCCGTCTTCATGAAGCGGTTGATTGGTCGGGGCGGCCGGATTCGAACCGACGACCCTCTGCCCCCCAGGCAGATGCGCTACCAGGCTGCGCTACGCCCCGACGATCAAACAAGTCGGCAAGTCTAGCAGCTTGCCGGCAACTCCCGGAAGCCTAGCGGCGCAGCAGGCCGAGAATCTCCTCCAGCTCCATGCGCACCTGGCGCACGATCTGGTGGGACATGCTGGCCTCCATCCGCGCCTGCGGACCTTCCAGACGAGCGCGCGCACCGGTAATGGTGAAGCCCTCGTCGTAAAGCAGGGAGCGGATCTGGCGGATCATCAGCACGTCGTGGCGCTGGTAGTAGCGGCGGTTGCCCCGGCGCTTGACCGGATTGAGGGCAGGAAACTCCTGCTCCCAGTAGCGCAGGACGTGCGGCTTCACCCCGCACAGGTCGCTGACCTCACCGATGGTGAAATAGCGCTTGGCCGGGATGGCTGGAAGCTCGGTGTTATTCCCTTGGTCCAGCATAGCCCTCGACCCGCACCTTGAGTTTCTGACCCGGACGGAACGTCACGACCCGGCGGGCGGAGATCGGAATCTCTTCGCCCGTCTTCGGGTTGCGTCCCGGACGCTGGTTCTTCATGCGCAGGTCGAAGTTGCCGAAACCGGACAGCTTGACCTGCTCCCCCTTTTCCAACGCTTCGCGGACCACCTCGAAGTAGGCGTCCACGAACTCCTTCGCCTCACGCTTGTTGAGGCCCACCTCGAGGAACAGGCGCTCGGCCATTTCCGCCTTGGTCAGCGCCATTTCAACCCCGCAACCTTGCCTTGCATGACTTCTCCAACGCAGAGACCGCATCACGTACGCAGCGGTCCGCGTCGTCGTCGGTAAGCGTGCGTGAAGCGTCCTGCAAAATCAAGCCCATAGCGAGACTCTTTCGGCCGGCTTCGACCCCCTTGCCGCTGTACCGGTCGAACAGCCGGACCTCCCGCAGCAGCCCGCCGAGGGTGGCACGGACCACCTGCTCGATCTGTGACCAGGCGACCGCTTCGGGCAGATCCAGGGCGATATCCCGACGCACCGCCGGGAAGCGCGCCACCGCCGAGGCATGCGGCAAGCGACGGGCCAGCAGCGGCTCCAGTGCCAGCTCCAGGACATGCACGTCGGGGCCCAGGTCCAGCGCCCTGGCCAGCTGCGGATGCAGGGCGCCGAGGTAACCGACCGTCGCGCCGTCGCGGGCGACCCGCGCACCCCGCCCCGGATGCAGCCAGCCGGGCAGGCCGTCCGCGTGAATGCTCCAGCGCTGTGTCTCGCCGCCCCAGGCAACCAGGGCATCCAGCTCGCCCTTCAAGTCGAAGAAATCGAACGGGCGGCCCGGCTCGCCCCACTGCTCGGCGCGCGCGCTGCCACAGGCGGCGATCCCCAGGCTCGGCGTCTCCACCGGCGGATCGCCGGCGGCGAACACGCGGGCCAGCTCGAACAGGCGCACGCGATCCTGCTGACGGGCACGGTTGTGCCGCAGGGCCTCGATCAGCCCCGGCAGCAGCGAGGGCCGCATCACCGCCAGGTCCGCGGAGAGCGGATTGGCCAGCGGCACCAGATCGCGGTCGAAGCCCCAGCGGGCCAGCAGCTCGGCCGGCACGAACGACAGGTTCACCGCCTCGAAGTAGCCGCGGGCGGCCAACTGCTCGCGCACGGCCAGCTCACCGAGGCGTGCCTCGGGCTCGGCCACCAGTGCCAGGGCACCAGCCGGCGTGGCGGTAGGAATATGTTCGTAACCGAAGATGCGCGCGACCTCCTCGATCAGGTCCTCCTCGCGCTCGATGTCGAAGCGGCGGCTGGGTGCGGTGACCTGCCAGCCCTCCGCCAGGGACTCGACCCGCATGCCCAGCGCCGTGAAGATGCGCGTAACCTCGGTGTCGGCCACCGTCAGGCCGAGCACGCGCTGCAGCCGGGCACGCCGCAACACGATCGGCTGCGGCTCGGGCAAATGCCCGGGCAGGGTCACGTCGAGCAGGGGACCGGCCACGCCGCCGGCCACCTCGAGGATCAGCCGGGTGGCGTACTCGATCGCGATGGGCGGCAGGCTGGGGTCGACGCCGCGCTCGAAGCGGTGCCCGGCGTCGGTGTGCATGCCGAGCCGCCGGCTGCGGCCGATGATCGCCGACGGGATCCAGTGTGCGGCCTCGAGGAACACGTTGCGGGTGACGTCGGTGACGCGCGTATCCGCGCCGCCCATGATGCCGCCCAGCGCCACGGCCCGCGCGCCATTGCCGGCCTGGCTGTCTGCGACGACGAGGAAATCGGCATCGAGCTCCACGCTGCGGCCGTCGAGCAGCTTCAGCGATTCGCCCGCGCGTGCCGGACGCACGACGACCCCGCCCTCCAGCTTGTCCTTGTCGAAGGCATGCATCGGCTGGCCAAGTTCCAGCATCACGTATTGCGTGACATCGACCAGGAAGCTGATCGGACGCAGCCCGCTGCGACGCAGGCGCTCGGCCATCCACACAGGGGTCGCCACACGGGCGTCGACGCCTTCGATCACGCGGCCAGCGAAACGCGGCACGCGCGGGCCGGCCGCAAGGGCGACGTCCATCGTGGTGGCACTGCCGGCGGGAACGGCCGCGGCATCAAGCGCGCGCACCTCGCCGCCCAGCGCAGCGGCAACATCGAACGCGATGCCACGCACGCTGAAGCAGTCGGCGCGATTCGGCGTGAGCTTGATCTCGATGCTGGCATCCGGCAGGCCGAGATAGTCCGCCAGCGGCGTTCCCACCGGCGCATCGGCCGGCAGCTCGAGCAGGCCTGATGCATCCGCATCGATGCCCAGTTCCCTGGCCGAGCACAGCATGCCGGACGACTCGACGCCACGCAGCCGGGCCGCCTTGATGGCGATACCACCAGGCAGCGTGGCGCCCACGGTGGCCAGCGGCGCCACCAGGCCTGTGCGTGCATTCGGCGCGCCGCAAACGATCTGCACGAGGCCCTTGCCGGTGTCGACCTCGCACACCTGCAGGCGGTCCGCCTCGGGATGCTTCTGCGCGCTGACAATGCGCGCCACGATCACGCCATCGAGCGAGTCGCCCAGCGCTGTGACCTCTTCGACCTCCAGGCCGATCGCGGTCAGCGTGGCGGACAGTTCGTCGCGCGAGGCCTTGGTCGGCACATGGTGGCGCAGCCAGTTCTCGGAGAATTTCATGCGTATCGGTTCCTGCCGCGTTTAGGCGAACTGCTTGAGGAAGCGCAGGTCGTTCTCGAAGAACGCGCGCAGGTCGGAGACGCCGTAGCGCAGCATCGCGAAGCGTTCCACGCCCAAGCCGAAGGCGAAGCCGGTGTAGCGCTCCGGATCAATGCCGCAGTTCTTCAGCACGTTCGGATGCACCATGCCGCAGCCCAGTACCTCCAGCCAGCGACTCTGGCCGTCCTCGGTCTCCCAGCGGATGTCCACCTCGGCCGAGGGCTCGGTGAAGGGGAAGTAGCTGGGGCGGAAGCGCATCTCGAAGTCGCGCTCGAAGAACGCGCGAACGAACTCGGCCAGCGTGCCCTTGAGGTCGGCGAAGCTGGAGGTCTCGTCGACCAGCAGGCCCTCGATCTGGTGGAACATCGGCGAGTGGGTCTGGTCCGAATCGCTGCGGTAGACCTTGCCCGGCGCGATGATGCGAATCGGCGGCTGCCGCCCCTGCATCGAACGCACCTGCACCGGCGAGGTGTGCGTGCGCAGCAGGCGTCCGTCGCCGAAGTAGAAGGTGTCGTGCATGGCGCGCGCCGGGTGGTGCGGCGGGAAGTTCAGCGCCTCGAAGTTGTGCCAGTCATCCTCGATCTCCGGGCCATCGGCGCGCTGGTAACCGAGCCGCGCGAAGATCGATGCGATGCGCTCGAGCGCGCGGGTGATCGGATGGATGCCGCCGCGCTCGCCATCGCGCCCTGGCAGGCTAATGTCGATGGTTTCGGAGGCGAGGCGGCGATCCAGCTCGGCCTGCTCCAGCGTCGCCTTGCGCGCAGCCAGCGCGTCGGCAAGCTGCTCCTTGACGCGGTTGACCTCGGCACCGCGCGCCTTGCGCTCGTCCGGGGCCAGCGCACCGAGCGACTTCAGCGCGGCGGTGACGATGCCGCTCTTGCCGAGCAGGCCGACGCGCAGGGCGTCGAGCGCGTCGAGCGAGGCAGAGCCTTCGATATCGGCCAGCGCCTGCGCGGCGCGGCGGTCCAGATCGTCCATCAATGCGATTCCGGTGAGTGCCCCAAACGAAAACGGGGAGGAGGCGTTGGCCTCCTCCCCGCTTGCTTTACATCATATCGCCGGCGCGCGAGCGCCTCGACGATCAAGCGGCCAGACTGGCCTTCGCCTTCTCTGCGATCGCACCAAACGCCTTGATGTCGTGCACGGCGATGTCAGCCAGCACCTTGCGGTCGACCGTGATGCCGGCCTTGGCCAGGCCATTGATCAGGCGGCTGTAGGACAGGCCGAACTGACGCGCAGCGGCGTTGATACGCACGATCCACAGTGCGCGGAACTGACGCTTACGCTGCTTGCGGCCGATGTAGGCGTACTGACCAGCCTTGATGACGGCCTGGTTGGCAACGCGGAAGACCTTGCGGCGGGCGTTGTAATAGCCCTTGGCGCGGCCGATGATTTTCTTGTGACGACGACGGGCGGTGACGCCACGCTTTACACGAGCCATGGTAGGTCTCCTGCCTTAGAGGTACGGCAACATGCGAGCCACACCCTTGGTGTCGCACGCCTTGACGTGGTTGGTGGCACGGAGACCGCGCTTACGCTTGGTCGACTTCTTGGTCAGGATGTGCGACTTGAACGCGTGGCCTGCCTTGAATTTGCCGGATGCGGTCTTGCGAAAACGCTTCGCCGCCGCCCGGTTGGTCTTGATCTTGGGCATGGGAATGCTCCATGAGTGGGTCTCGCGACCCGGTTTCTGACTGATTCGGCGGCGCCCTTGCGGACACGCTTTCCGTCCTGCCGACATCGGTTCACGACCCGTCCATGTGGGTCGAACCGGCGATTATACGGGTCCCGAGTGGGGTTTGCCATAGGCGCGGCTGCCGCGCCTCACGCATCGCCTGGACATATCCCCGGCCGGCCTCGTGGGCGGGTTGCAGGCACGAAAACGGCCGGGGCAAGCCCGGCCGTTCTGACGGCGTCGCGGCGCGCGGCGACCGCGGCCGACGCTTACTGCTTCTTCTTCGGTCCGATCATCATGACCATCTGCCGGCCTTCCAAACGCGGGAAGGACTCGACCTGGCCATTCTCGCCGACGTCTTCCTGGATCTTCTTGGCCAGGTTCTGGCCCAGGTCCTGGTGCGACATCTCGCGGCCGCGGAAGCGGATGGTGACCTTGACCTTGTCACCCTCTTCGAGGAAGCGAAGCATGTTGCGCAGCTTGATCTGGTAGTCGCCCACGTCGGTGACCGGGCGGAACTTCACTTCCTTGATCTCGACCTGCTTCTGCTTCTTCTTGGCGGCCGAAGCCTTCTTCTGGGCTTCAAACTTGAACTTGCCGTAATCCATGATGCGGCAGACCGGTGGGTCGCCGTTGGGCTGGATCTCGACCAGGTCGAGGCCGAATTCCTCGGCAGCACGCAGCGCCTCGTCACGCGTGAGGATGCCCATCTGCTCGGAATCCGGACCGATGACGCGAACCCGCGGGACGCGGATTTCAAGGTTGCGGCGGTTGCCCTTAGTGTCGGTGGTAGCGATACCACTATCCTCCAGAAGAAGTGTCAGTGGACCGGAACGAGCGCCTCAGCGCCCGATCTCGGCCTGCAAGTGTTCGACGAAGGCGGCCAGCGGCATGCTGCCCAGATCCTCGCCCGAACGGGTACGCACAGAAACGGCGCCGGCCTCCTTTTCGCGATCACCCACGACAAGCAAGTACGGCACCTTCTGCAAGGTGTGTTCGCGGATTTTATAGCCGACCTTTTCGTTGCGCAAATCGGCCTCGACCCGGAAACCTTTGTCGACAAGGGCTTGCGTCACCTCGCGGACGTAATCAGCCTGGGCGTCGGTGATCGAGAACACCGCCGCCTGCACCGGCGCCAGCCAGGCCGGCAGCAGCCCGGCGTGATGCTCGATCAGGATGCCGATGAAGCGCTCCATCGAGCCGACGATGGCCCGGTGCAGCATTACCGGATGCTGGCGCTGGCTGTGCTCGTCGACGTACTCGGCACCGAGCCGCTCCGGCATCATGAAGTCCACCTGCATGGTGCCGACCTGCCAGGCACGGCCGATCGAATCCTTCATGTGGTACTCGATCTTCGGGCCGTAGAAGGCGCCCTCACCCGGCAGCTCCTCCCACTGCACGCCGGCCGCCGACAGCGCAGCACGCAGCGCGGCCTCGGCGCGATCCCACACCTCGTCGGTGCCGATGCGCTTGTCCGGACGCAGCGCGATTTTCAGCGCGATGTCCTGGAAACCGAAGTCCCCGTAGACCTGCATCGCCTGCTGGTGGAACGCGGTCACTTCCGACTCGATCTGCTCGGCCGTGCAGAAGATGTGGCCGTCGTCCTGGGTGAACGCGCGTACGCGCATAATCCCGTGCAGCGCACCGGAGGGCTCATTGCGATGGCAGCCGCCGAACTCGCCGTAGCGGATCGGCAGCTCGCGGTAGCTGTGCAGCGTGGTGTTGAAGATCTGCACGTGGCCCGGGCAGTTCATCGGCTTCAGCGCGTAGGTGTGCTTCTCCGACTCGGTGAAGAACATGTTCTCGGCGTAGTTGTCCCAGTGGCCTGACTTCTTCCACAGCGACACGTCGAGCACCTGCGGGCAACGCACCTCCTGGTAGCCGCTCTTGCGGTAGACGCCACGCATGTACTGCTCCACCTGCTGCCAGATCGCCCAGCCCTTGGGGTGCCAGAACACCATGCCCGGGCCTTCTTCCTGCTGGTGGAACAGGTCCAGCGCCTTGCCGATCTTGCGATGGTCGCGCTTCTCGGCCTCCTCCAGCTGGTGCAGGTAGGCCTTCAGGTCCTTGTCGTTGAGCCAGGCGGTGCCGTAGATGCGGCTGAGCATCGCGTTGTTGGAATCGCCGCGCCAATAGGCGCCGGCCACTTTCATCAGCTTGAACGCGCGCAGCTTGCCGGTGTTGGGCACGTGCGGCCCGCGGCACAGGTCGGTGAACTCGCCCTGCGAGTACAGCGACAGCTCCTCGTTGGAGGGGATCGACTCGATGATCTGCGCCTTGTACTCCTCGCCCAGGCCGCGGAAGAACGCAATCGCCTCGTCGCGCGACTTCACGCTGCGGGTCACCGCCAGCTGCTCGTCGACGATCTTGTGCATCTCCGCCTCGATCTTCGGCAGGTCCTCCGGCGTGAAGGGCCGCTCGTAGGCGAAGTCGTAGTAGAAGCCGTTCTCGATCACCGGGCCGATCGTCACCTGCGCCCCGGGGAACAGGCGCTGCACGGCCTGGCCCATCAGGTGCGCGGTGGAGTGGCGCAGGATCTCCAGCGCCTCCGGGCTCTTGTCGGTGACGATCTGCAGGCTGGCGTCACGGTCGATGAGGTGGCTGGCGTCGACCAGCTTGTCGTCCACCTTGCCGGCCAGGGTGGCCTTGGCCAGGCCGGCGCCGATGGAGGCGGCCACGTCCTGCACGGTGACGGGATGCTCGAACGGCCGCTTGCTGCCGTCGGGAAGGGTGATCTCGATCATGGGAGGTTCTCGCAGAGAACAGAAAAGGGCACGCAGCCCTTTTCGTAGAAGACTTGAGGTGCGCGGAAGGTCAGCGTTGGGAGCTCGTAGTGGACATGTCGCACGCTCGACCGGCGCTTGGCGCGGGCCACCTTGGTCTCTGGAAGATGGATAACGGGGCGCTAGTCTAACCCGGAAACGAACCGGCATCGCCACCGCAAGGGGAATGCAGCACGCAGCGGTACAATGTGGAGGTCACGAACGGGAATCCTGCGGCATGCGCATCCTTGTCACCGGCACGGCCGGCTTCGTCGGCGCCGCCCTGGCGCAGCGCCTGCTCGCCCGCGGCGACGAGGTCTGGGGGCTGGACAACCACAACGACTATTACGACCCGGCACTGAAGGAAGCCCGGCTGGCGCAGTTCGCGCAGCACCCGGGCTACACCCATCAGCGCGCCGACCTGGCCGACGCCGGCGCCGTCAACGAGGCTTTTGCCCACTTCCGCCCCGAACGCGTGGTCAACCTCGCCGCCCAGGCCGGCGTGCGCTACTCGCTGCAGAACCCGCAGGCGTACATCCAGAGCAACCTGGTCGGCTTCGGCCACATCCTTGAAGCCTGCCGGCATGGCGGCGTGCAGCACCTGGTGTACGCCTCGTCCAGCTCGGTCTATGGCGCCAACCGCAAGCTGCCGTTCGCGGTGGAGGACGCCGTCGACCACCCGGTGAGCCTGTACGCAGCGACCAAGAAGGCCAACGAGCTGATGGCGCATACCTACAGCCATCTCTACGGCCTGCCGACCACCGGCCTGCGCTTCTTCACCGTCTATGGGCCCTGGGGCCGGCCGGACATGTCGCCGATGCTGTTCGCCGACCGAATCAGCCGCGGCGAGCCGATCGACGTGTTCAATTTCGGCAATCACAGCCGCGATTTCACCTACATCGACGACATTGTCGAGGGCGTGATCCGCAGCCTCGACCATCCGGCGCAGCCGGATCCGTCCTACGACCCGATGCAGCCTAACCCGGGCATCTCCGCCGCGCCCTACCGCGTCTACAACATCGGCAACGACCAGCCGGTCCAGCTGCTGCGCTTCATCGAGCTGATGGAGCAGGCGCTGGGCCGCACGGTGGAGAAGCGCCTGCTGCCGATGCAGCCGGGCGACGTGCCCGACACCTGGGCAGATGTTTCCGCGCTGCGTCGTGATGTCGGCTATGCGCCCAGTACTTCCATCGAAGATGGCGTGGCCAGGTTCGTCGCGTGGTACCGCGAATATTCCGCCCACTGACCGCCGGTAGGAGCGCACCCTGTGCGCGAATGCTTCTGACCGGCGAACCGGCAAGGGCATTCGCGCACAGGGTGCGCCCCTACAGAGTCGCTTAGAACGGCTTGGCCAGCACCAGGTAGATCACCGCCAGCAGCAGCAGCACCGGCGGCTCGTTGAACCAGCGCAGCGCCCGCGACGACGGCAGCGGGCCGCCCTTCTCGCTGCGCTTGAGCAACCGGCCCGCCCAGATGAAGTAGGCCAGCAGCACGGCCACCAGGGTCAGCTTGGCGTCGATCCAGTGCATGCCCGCCACGACATTCGGCAACTGCCGCGGAAACACCCGCCAGCCCTGCCAGAGCGCGAGGCCGAACACGAAGGCGATGCCGAACATGTTGTGGCCGAACTTGTACAGCCGCCGCCCCATCAGGTGCAGCCGAGCCCGCACCGCCGCATCGTCCCCCGCCTCCGCCACGTTCACCAGGATCCGCGGCAGGTAGAACACCGTCGCCATCCAGGCGATCACGAACAGCAGGTGCAGGGACTTGATCCACAGGTAGGTCATCGCATCGGCTCCGGGACACGTCGGCAACGGGCAAACAAAAACGGCGCCGTCCTCGCGGGCGGCGCCGTCTTGCTGGTTCTTGCTGCAACCGCCCCGGCAGGAACCGGAACCGTCGGCATCTTGGTGGGCGGTACAAGGATCGAACTTGTGACCCCTACCATGTCAAGGTAGTGCTCTACCGCTGAGCTAACCGCCCAAGAGCCGCGAAGTATAGCCAAAGGCCAGAAACCGGCGCAACAGGGCCGCGCCCAACCACTGGCGAACCGGCCGACCCTCCTAGCGCAGCGCCTGCTCCCGCAGCTTGCCGATCTGGTCGCGGATCCGCGCCGCCTCCTCGAACTCGAGGTTCTGGGCGTGCTTGTACATCTGCCCTTCCAGCCGCTTGATCGCCGCCGACAGCTGCTGCGGGCTGAGCGATTCGTAGCCGGCCGCCGGCTCGGCCACCGCCTTGTCGCGGTCGCGCCCGGCACCTCGCTTGCCGCGCCCGCGCCCTGGCGCCTCGCTGCGGGCGCCCTCCATGATGTCGGCGATGCGCCTGACCACGGTCTGCGGGGTGATGCCGTTGGCCGCGTTCCAGGCGATCTGCTTCTCGCGGCGCCGCGCGGTCTCATCCATCGCCGCCTGCATCGAGCGGGTGACCTCGTCGGCGTAGAGGATCGCGCGCCCGCGCACGTTACGCGCCGCGCGGCCAATGGTCTGGATCAGCGAACCGGTGGAGCGCAGAAAGCCCTCCTTGTCCGCGTCCAGCACCGCGACCAGCGAGACTTCGGGCATGTCCAGGCCCTCGCGCAGCAGGTTGATGCCCACCAGCACGTCGAACTCGCCCAGCCGCAGGTCGCGGATGATCTCGCTGCGTTCCACCGTCTCGATGTCCGAGTGCAGATAGCGCACCTTGATGTCGTGCTCGGCGAGGTATTCGGTGAGGTTCTCGGCCATGCGCTTGGTCAGCGTGGTGACCAGGGTGCGGTCGCCCAGCGCGATCTGCTTGCGCACCTCGCCGAGCAAATCGTCGACCTGGGTGCGCACCGGCCGCACCTCCACTTCCGGATCGACCAGCCCGGTCGGGCGGACCACCAGCTCGACCACCGCGTCGCCGGACTTCTGCAGCTCGTAGTCGCGCGGCGTCGCCGACACGTAGATCGCCCGCGGCACGCGCTGCTCCCACTCCTCGAAGCGCAGCGGACGGTTGTCCATCGCCGACGGCAAGCGGAAGCCGAACTCCACCAGGGTTTCCTTGCGCGAGCGGTCGCCCTTGTACATCGCGCCGAGCTGGGGAACGGTGACGTGCGACTCGTCGACCACCAGCAGGCCATCCGGCGGCAGGTAGTCGAACAGGGTCGGCGGCGGCTCGCCGGGCAGCCGGCGGGTCAGGTGGCGCGAATAGTTCTCGATGCCCTGGCAATAGCCGACCTCGGCCATCATCTCGATGTCGAAGCGGGTGCGCTGGTCCAGCCGCTGCGCCTCGAGCAGCTTGTTGGCGGCGTAGAGCTGATCCAGCCGCTCCTTCAGCTCCACCTTGATCGTCTCGATCGCGTTGAGCACGCTCTCGCGGGTCGAGGCGTAATGGGTCCGCGGGTAGACCGTGTAGCGAGGAACCTTGCGCAGCACCTCGCCGGTCAGTGGGTCGAACAGCGCCAGGCTCTCCACCTCGCCGTCGAACAGTTCGATGCGCAGCGCCTCGGTCTCCGACTCGGCCGGGAACACGTCGATGATCTCGCCGCGCACGCGGTAGGTGCCGCGGCGCAGCTCCATCTCGTTGCGGCTGTACTGCAGCTCGGTGAGCTGGCGGATCAGCTGGCGTTGTTCGATGCGTTCGCCCTTGGCGAGAATCAGCCGCAGGGAGAGGTAATCCTCCGGGTTGCCCAGGCCGTAGATCGCCGACACCGTCGCCACGATGATCGAATCGCGCCGCGACAGCAGTGCCTTGGTCGCCGCCAGCCGCATCTGCTCGATGTGCTCATTGATCGAGGCGTCCTTCTCGATGAAGGTGTCCGAGGCCACCACGTAGGCCTCGGGCTGGTAGTAGTCGTAGTAGCTGACGAAGTACTCCACCGCGTTGTGCGGGAAGAACTCCTTGAACTCGCCGTACAACTGCGCCGCCAGCGTCTTGTTCGGCGCCATCACGATGGTCGGCCGCTGCACCCGCTGGATCACGTTGGCGATGGTGTAGGTCTTGCCCGACCCGGTCACGCCCAGCAGGGTCTGCGCCGCCAGGCCAGCTTCAAAGCCCTCGCTCAGGCGCTCGATCGCCTGCGGCTGATCGCCCGAGGGCTGATAGGGGGAAACGAGCTCGAATCGTTCGGTCATGATCTGACAGTATGCGGGCGGCGACGCGCATTTTAAATCGCCCCTGCTGACAGCCTGCGTCAGCAGTCACCCACGGAACCGCCATGGACGCGACGGCATGCGCAGTGCCATGCGTTGCCTACCCTCTGTCAGGTCACCCGCCCGATGGAGCCCGCCATGGACCGGCAGCCCACGCATGCAGGACACCTTCGCCGTGCACCAGCGTCGCAGGGCTGGACCCTGATCGAACAACTGATGGTCCTGGCCATCGCCGCCGTGTTGGTCACCATCGCCCTACCCTCGATGGGCAACGTGCTGGCCAGGAGCCGCCTGCAGAGCGCGCAGATGGACCTCATGGCCGGATTGCAGCACGCCCGCTATATCGCCGTCTCCCGGGGCCTGCCGGCGGTCTTCTGCCCGAGCGACGACGGCTCGGATTGCGTACGCACCTCCCGCTGGGAGGGCGGCTGGCTGATCGGAATGGACCGAAACGGCGACAACCACCCGGATCAGTCAGCGATCGTCACGGGGCCCCACGCGCCGGCCGGCATGCACGTGAGGAGCAGCGTCGGGCGATACCGGGTGCGCTTCCACCCGGACGGAAGCGCCGCGGGCACGAACCTGACCATCACCCTGTGCTTGCCGGGACGTGATGCGAAAGCCTTGAACGTGGTGGTTTCCAACGCGGGGCGGGTTCGCGGTGAAAGGGCATCCGAAGCCCAGACCATGGCGTGCATCGGCCGTACGTGAAGGCACTCGACCCGCTCGGGTTCAGGCCAGGTCGCTGCAACCGATGACTGAAGGCTGCGGCCATCCCGGGCCGCAGCTGCCCGGACGACTCAGGCCTTGACGTTGAGCAACCGGCCGACCGCCTGGCCGGAGAGATTGACGGATGCCTGCGGGGCCGATGTCGTGGCGGCTGCGGCAGCGCCGCCATCATCCTGATCGCCATCGTGATCGGCCATGCCCGCCGCTTCAGCGGACTCCGGCCGGCTTGCGGCAGGGGCCGGGAAATTCGAGCCAACGGATGAAACGTTCATGCAAAACCTCCAATTGCCTGGGAGCGGAGCGAGAAGGCTCCATGACCGGCGTCGGCCACCTCAAGCGCAACTTGAGCATCACCACGACATTTCGCAAATTGCTGTGAAATCAGCCGTGTAAGAGCATGAACTTGCGCCACCCCGGGTAAGCCTCTCCTCCTTCCTCTCGTCGGGCGCATCCCACACCGCATGAAGCCGCATAGGTGGCCGATCGCCAGCGGCCCCAAAAAAAAAGGCCTTGCATCGCTGCAAGGCCTTTCAAATCTGGCGCCCGAAGTTGGACTCGAACCAACGACCCCCTGATTAACAGTCAAGTGCTCTAACCAGCTGAGCTATTCGGGCGTGAGCTCGATAGTTTGTCGAGGTACGGGGACACTGTCAAGAGATCGCGGCACCGCTCGAACGTCAGGCCGATCGCACCCGATAGCATGGCTCGTAGGCGGTGCCACCGGGCAGTTTCATGCGGTGCTGGGACACGAAGGCCCGCAGCAGTTGGTCGAGCGAGCGCATGATGTCCGGTTCGCCATCGATGTCGAACGGACCGTGCTGTTCGATCGCGCGCACGCCCTCCTCCTTCACGTTGCCGGCGACGATGCCCGAGAAGGCCCGACGAAGGTCTGCCGCCAACTCGTGCCGCGGACGGTCGCGATGGATCGCCAGCGAACGCATCGCATCGTGCGTGGGGCGGAACGGCACCTGGAACGCAAACGGGACATGCAGTGCCCAGTTGAAGAAGAACGCGTCCTTGTTGTCCAGACGGTAATTGCGCACCTTGTCGACGCCCTTGACCATCGCCCGCGCCACGGCGGCCGGGTCGTCGACCACGATCTGGTAGTGCTGGGCCACCTCTTCGCCGAGAGTCAGGCGCAGGAACCGGTCGATCTGCTCGAAGTAGGCGGCGGACTTGTGCGGGCCGGTGAAGATCAGCGGGAACGGTACGCCGGCATTTTCCGGATGCAGCAGGATGCCCAGCAGATAGAGGATCTCCTCCGCCGTGCCGACGCCGCCCGGGAACACGATGATGCCGTGACCGGTGCGGACGAACGCTTCCAGGCGCTTCTCGATGTCCGGCATGATCACCAGCTGGTTGACGATCGGGTTCGGCGACTCGGCCGCGATGATGCCCGGCTCGGTGATGCCGATGTAGCGGTTGTTGCGCCGACGCTGCTTGGCGTGGGCGATGGTGGCGCCCTTCATCGGCCCCTTCATCGCGCCCGGACCACAGCCGGTGCAGATGTCCATGCCGCGCAGGCCGAGCTGGTAGCCCACCTGCTTGGTGTATTCGTACTCGTCGCGCGAGATCGAATGACCGCCCCAGCAGACCACCAGGTTCGGGTCGATCTGCGGCTTGAGCGTGCGCGCGTTGCGCAGGATCTCGAACACCGCATGCGTGATGCCGACGGTATCGTCCAGGTCGAAACCGCCCTGCTCGAGCTGGGTCGACACGTAGACGATGTCGCGCACCACCGCCACCAGCAGTTCGTTGATGCCGCGGATGATCTGCCCATCGACGAAGGCCTGGGCCGGTGCGTGGGTAAGCTCGATCTTGATGCCGCGATCCTGCTGCAGCACCTGGATATCGAACTCGGGGTAAAGCTCGAACATCGAGCGGGGATCGTCGCTCATGCTGCCGGAGGTCAGCACGGCCAGTGCGCAGCGTCGCAGCAGCGCGTGCATGCCCGAGCCACTGGCATCGCGCAGGCGGGCAACCTCGTTGCGGGAAAGGATGTCCAGCCCACCGGCGGGCGAGATGCGCGCGCTGACGGTGGCGGGCCGGCCGGCGGTGCCGGCGTGAATATCGTTCATCCGGAAAATCTCCTGCCGCTGACGGTTCCGCTGCCTCATGCAGCACCGTGGCGGACCGCCAAGCATCCCGCGGGCACATGACCTGGTCAAGGCAATAAAAAACCGGCGCCCTTGCGGGCGCCGGTCCCTGGAACAAACCCTGAAGCCGGTTAGAACGTGTACTTCAGCGTCAGCATCGCCGACCAGCGCGACACCACGCGGGTCGGGTTGGAGCCGCCGTCGTAGACGCTCCGCTGCTGCGGCTGGTAGTTGCCGTTCTTGTCGGTCGGCAGGTAGTAGACGTACTGGCCCTGGGCATTCACGCCGTCGTAGCCGGCCAGCGTGCGGGTGAAGTACTGGATGGTCTGGGTCTGACCCCAATTCTTGTCCAGCATGTTCAGGAAGTTGTACACGTCCAGACGGACGATGCCCTTGTTGCCCTTGAACAGGCCCGGGATCTCCTGCTGGAAGCTCATGTCGAGCTCATTCACCCACGGCAGGCGCGCACCGTTGCGGGCGGCGATCTGACCGCGATGCTTGCTCAGGTACTTGTCGTGGCTGATGTAGTCCTGGAACTGCTGGATCAGCTCGGGGCTGGCGTTGCCGTAGCTCACCCGCGGATCGTTGAGGGTCGGGATGTAGGCCGGATCCTCGTAGGCGATGCCATCACCGTTCACGTCACCGGAGAAGATCCAGCTGTACGGCAGGCCGGAGTGACCGTTGTAGAACGCCGAGACGCTGGTCTTGTAGTCGCCGAAGAACGCGTGCTGCCAGGTGAGCGAGGCCTTGAGCGCCTTCGGGATGTCGCGGTCGGCCGTACCGGCCACCACTTCGTTGGCGTTGGTACGCACCACGTACTTGTAGCCCGACGACGCCTGCGAGCTGTTGCCCGGGTTCACTTCGGTGGCATGGCTGAGCGTGAAGCTGACGTTGCCGAACCAGCTCTCGGAGAACGGCTTGGACAGCGCCAGGGTCAGACTGTCCGACTTGCCCTTGTGGGTATTGGTCAGCAGGGTCGAGTACTTGTCGAAAGCGTAGTTGCGATAGAAGTTCGCATCCTTGCTCGAGGTCTCGCCCGGGGTCTTCCAGTACTGCAGGCGGCCGTCCGGCAGCAGGATCGGATTGCCGTTGGCGTCGGACGTCGGCGCACCGATGTTGAGTGCCTGGTAGAGGATGCCGTCACGCGTCTGGATGTGCTGCAGCTCGACCGAGCCGATCAGCCCCCACCACGGCAGTTCGCTGTCCAGCGCCAGGGTGGTCTTCCATACGGTCGGGAGCTTGAAGTTCGGATCGATGGTGTCGACCACGCCACTGACGCTGCCGTTGCCCGCAGGACGGTTCTGGTTGTGCGCGTCCGGGCTGAACGGGGTCGCCGTCGGGTCGAACGACGAGTAGCTCGCCACCGTCAGGCCGTTGTTCTGGTACGGGTTGGTCATCCACACCGTCGGCGGGAAGGTCTGGAACAGACCGAAGCCGCCGCGCAGCTGCAGCATGCGCGCGGTGTCGAAGTTGTAGTTGAACGAGAAGCGCGGCTCGACCACGCGGTTCTTCGAACCCAGCGTGGAGTTGTTCGGATAGCCGAACGCCTGCTCGAACGCGGCGTTGTACAGCGGCGGGTGGTCGGAGTGCGGGATGTCGATGCGCACGCCGTAGGTCACCGACAGGTTGTTGTTGACCTGCCAGGTGTCCTGCAGGAACGGGCTGTACTGGCTGTACACCCACTTCGCCGCCACGTCGCCAAGCGTGTAGCCAGCGGCCGGCTGGTACAGGAAGTACGAGTCGTAGGCCGCGTTCTGGAAGTTGTCCAGGCCATAGAACGTGTAGGAGCCGAACTCGGTACGGCCGAACAGGTTGTAGATGTCGTTGCGCTGGTAGTCGATACCACCCTTGAGGGTGTGGTCGCCCAGGTAGTAGGTACCGGCCAGGAACAGCGACCACTTCTTGGTCTGGATCGCGTTGTAGTGGCTGTACTGGTCCTCGCCGAGATAGACCGACGGACCCTTGCCGGTGTCGCTGAGATAGACCTGCACCTGCGGCTGGTCGGCGAAGCCGGCGCGGTTCTGGGTGAACTTCTGGTAGCTGATCTTCGCTTCGGTGGAGAAGTTGTCGGACCAGTCGTCGAACAGCTGCAGCGCGGTGTTCTCGGTCAGGCTGTTCTTGGTGTACCAGTAGCTGCTCAGACCGATCTGGTTGGAGCTGTTGCCCTGGATGATCGGCTGGCTTTCCTTGGTGCGCTGGTAGGTCAGGCTGGCACGGTGGTTGTCCGTGATGTTCCAGTCGATCTTGGCCAGGTAGCGCTTGTCATTGAGCTCGGAGCCGCCGGAGCCGAAGGAACCCGGGTTCAGACCCAGCGCCTTGGCGGTGTCGATCACCTTCTGCAGATCCCCCGGGGAGATCTTGTTCGAGGTCGATGCACCGCTACCCAGCGAGGAATCCAGGCCATTGGCCGAGTCGGCGCCGATGCCTGTGGTCTTTTCCTGCTCGGCCGACACGAAGAAGAACAGCTTGTCCTTGATGATCGGGCCGCCGACGGTGAAGCCGCCGGTCCAGTCGCGCTTGTAGCCCGTGTAGCCGTAGCCGGGGTCGGACGAACCCAGCCAGCCGGCGTTGCCGACCATGCTGCTGGCGTTGCGGTAGGCGTAGTACACCGAACCGTGGAACTGGTTGGTGCCCGACTTGGTTACCGCGTTGATGTCGGCGCCCACGGCATCCGAGGCGACATCGAAGTTGGCGGTGGAGATGTTGTACTCGGCGATGGTGTCGACCGAGATCGGCGAGCCCTGGTACGGCAGGCCGTTGGCGTTCAGGCCGAACGGGTCGCCCTGGGAGATGCCGTCCACGCTGATGTTGTTGTAGCGGTTCGGCAGGCCGGCCATCGAAATCGAACCGTCGCCCTGGTCGGTGACGTTGATGCGCGGATCGAGGCGCGCAATGTCGTCGATCGAACGGTTGCCCTGCGGCGTGGTGTCGAGCTGGCGCTGCGACACGTTGGTCGACAGGCCCTTGTTGTCGGGCGAGAAGGTCTGGGCCAGTGCCGAGGCCGACACCGTCACCGCACCGAGATCCTTCGCCTGCGAGGCACCGGCGATCTGCAGGTTGATCGCGGAAGCCTGGCCGAGCTGCAGGTAGACGTTGTCCTGCTGGGCGCTGGCCATACCCTGCTTGCTGGCGGTGATGTCGAACGGGCCACCCACACGCAGGCCCTGCGCGGCGTAGCGACCGTCGGCATCGGTGGTGACCACCTTGGTGGTGCCCGAAGGCTCGTGCACGATCTGCACGGTCGCGCCGGCGACCGGCTGCCCATTGGCATCGACCACGCGACCGGACACGGCGGCAGAGGTCACGTTCTGCGCGAATGCCGGCGCAGAGACCAGCAGGCTGGCGATCGCCAGCGGCAGAAGCTTGGTGCGGATTCGATTGTTCATTACGGTATCGACCCTTCAGTTCGCAACGGAAATCGTCAGTGAAAGCAAGAACGTACGAGCGCCCGGCCAAGGCCAGGCTTCCAGACGGACGTGTTTTCCCCGGTTTTTTTGACGCTTGTTATTCAGTTCGGCTTGCGGCGGCGCCGTGACAAACGCCAACTGATTGTTAAACCGATTTTAACGACAGTGTATGACAGATTTGTAACGGTTTCACTTCGTACGGACAACACGCCGCGCCGCCGGGGGCGGGGCGACTCAGCGCCGTCCCAGATAACGGGCGCGTTTGGCCGGCTTGAGGTTCGCCAGATCGAGCATGACCAACCCGTCGACACAGCCGGAAAAGCCCGGATCCTCGCCGAAATCCAGGAACTGGACGCCCCGCGGCTCGACCAGGTCCACGTACTGTCGATAGAGCACAGGCAGACTGACGCCTAGCGCATCCAGGTGATGCTTGAGCTTGCCCAGCCCCTCGGCCGGTTCCAGCCCCGCCAGTGCCTCGCGCACCATGCTCACCACATCGGGAGAGACCACGAACGGCTGCCGCGCCGCCGCCAGTCCCGGCTGACCGAAGTAGTGCTGATGGGCCGCCGCGATCCACTCGCGCGCCTCACGCGGCAGGTTCACCGACATGCTGACCGGACCGAACAGATAGCGCAGCTCACGATGACGTTGCAGATACAGGCCGATGCCCTGCCATAGCTGATCGAGCGCGCGCGACTTCCAGTACGCCGGCGCAATGAAGCTGCGGCCGAGCTCCAGACCCTGCGCCAGTCGCGATTCCAGCGCCGGCGAGTAATTGAACAGGCTGGAGGTGTAGAGCGCCGCCATGCCGCGCTCGGCAATGATTCGCCCGCCGTGCCCGAAGCGATACGAGCCGACGATGCGCAACGCCTTGGGGTCCCACAGCACCAGGTGCTCGTAATACGCGTCGTAGGCGTCGAGGTCGCGGCGGGCGCCGGTTCCCTCGCCCACCTTGCGGAAGGTCAGCTCGCGCAGGCGACCAATCTCGCGCAACACCGCACTGTCGGGTGAGCCCTGCAGCAGCAGCACCTGCTTGCCATCGGCGAGATCCGCCAGCTTTTCCGCTTCGGCCGCCAGTCCGGCCACCACGCGCTCGGTCGGCTCCGGGTGGGCCAGCGGCGCCTGGCCGCCGAAGATCAGGCCGCGGTGGCGGCCGACCCGGTAGACATGGCGACGCATGAGCTTGGCCGCCTGCGCCGGATCGCCCCCGCTGCGCTGCTCCAGCTCCTCGGCGCCCACCAGCGCACCCACGCTGAAACCGATGCGCTGCTGCCGCGCCGGGGTCACCGCCTCGCGCGGCAGCATGGCGGTGGACAGAGGTTTGGCGAACATGGAGACGCCGTAGAACATCGCCGAATTGCGCGCGGCGACATGGATGGGCAGCACCGGCGCCTTGCTGCGCAGGGCCAGGCGCGCAAAGCCATCGGACCACGCACCATCGCGCAAACCACCGGGCCCCAGTCGCGACACCTCGCCGGCCGGAAACACGATCAGCGCCTCGCCGTTGTCCAGTGCGCGATAGATGTTGCGCATCTTCGATGCGGCGCCCTTGCCGAACACGTCCACCGGCAGCAGCAGCGGACGCAGCGGCTCGACCAGCGCCAGCCAGTCGTTGCCGAGAATGCGGACATCCGGCCGCACCGATCCGACCAGATGCAGCAGCGCCAGCGCATCGACCATGCCCAGCGGATGGTTGGCCACCACCAGCACCGGCCCATCAACCGGAATGTTTTCCCGCTCACGGGGATTGATGCGGTAGCTGGCGCCCAGCGTATCGAGCGTGCGGTCGACGAAATCGAGGCCGCGGACATCGCCTACCGCCTTCAGGACGCGATTGAACCCCGCCTCGTCGGCGAGCCGCCCGAGCATGCCGGCGACCGGACGGCGGATACGTGGGTGCTGGGCGAGCCACGGCAGGCGCTCGACGAGGCTTTTATCGATGCTGAGCATGACCGTCTCCCTGGAGTGCCTGCATGCTGGCGCTCAATTATGACAGCCGCTCTACGACCCGACCGACGGCCGTATTTCAAACAGTCAGGTGCAGGTAAGCCGCCACGCCGCCCAGGAACATCTGCACCGACAGGGCGATCAGCAGCATGCCCATCACGCGCTCCAGCGCGGTCAGCACGCTCTCGCCCAGCCATCGGAACAGGTAGGTGGAGCTGAGCAGGATCGCCGAGGTCGCAAGCCAGGCCAACACCAGTGCCGTCGCCCAGTCGGCAGTGCGGCCCGGCTGGGTGTTGGTCAGGAGCAGCAGCGCAGCCATCGCCGATGGCCCGGCCACGCCAGGGATCGCCATCGGCACGATGAACGGCTCGGCCTGACCCGGCTTGCCGAAGATGCCGCCGCCATCGGCCGGCGGGAATACCATCCGGATGCCGATCAGGAACAGCACGATGCCGCCGGCGATGCTGATCGACTCCTGCCGAAGCTGCAGCGCCTTCAATATCAGCTGACCGCCGACCAGGAAGCCCAGCAGCACACCCAGCGCGATCAGCAGCTCGCGCACCATCACGATCCGCCGACGACGCGGCGGCACGTCCTTGAGCAGGCTGAGGAAGAACGGGATGTTGCCCAGCGGATCCATGATCAGGAACAGCAGGATTCCCGCCGACAACGTGGTCATCTGCGTTTCCATCGAATCAACCTCGGTCACACGTGGTGCCCGGCGCGTCGGCCGGACATGAATCAATGCCTGCGAAGATCGAGCACTGCACCGCGTGCGGCACCGCCACCGGGGCCGAGCAGATGGACGATGGCCGCCGCGGTGGCTTCCGGCGGCGGCTGCTTCAGCGTGTCCTCGCCGAAATACGCCTCGCGGCGCAGCGCCGTGCGCATCGGTGCCGGCAGTATCGCCTGCACCCGGAAGCCACCCTTGTCGTGCTCCTCGTGGAGAATCGCTGCCATGCGCTCCAGCGCCGCCTTGGAAGCACCGTAGGCGCCCCAGTGGGCGCGCGACAGCAGGTCCGGATCGTCCAGCACGAACACCACCGCGCTGTCATCCGCGCGCTTGAGCAGCGGCAGGCAGGCCTGGGTGATCGCGAACGGCGCCGACACGTTGACGTGCATCGCGCGCAGGAAGTGATCGGGCTTGTGCATCGCCAGCGGCGTCAACCCGGTGAAGCTGACCGCGGCGTGCACGATGCCGTCGAGTCGCCCCAGGTCGCGCTCGACCGCATCGGCGAGCGCTTCGTAGTCGACCGGGGTCGCGACCTCCAGATCGACCGGATGAATCACCGGCTCCGGCAGCCCGGTCCGCACCATTTCGTCATAGAGCTGTTCGAGTTGGCGCTTGCGACGGCCGGCGAGGATCACCGTGGCTCCCGCGCGCGCAGCAGCCTTGGCGACCGCGGAGCCGAGGCCGCCATAGGCTCCGGTCACCAGCACGACCCTCTCGGCGAGCAACCCTGCCGGCGCTTCGTCGGCCGGAAGGCGGACCAGCGGCAAGGCCATCAGTGCACGACCCCTGCCACGTCCTGGGCCATGCGCTCGAGCTCGCCGGCCACGTGCAGATCCTCGATGATGTCGCAGCCACCGATCAGCTCGCCCTGGATGTAAAGCTGCGGAAAAGTCGGCCAGTTGGCGTAATGCGGCAGCGCGGCACGCACCTCGGGGTCGGCCAGCACGTTGACCGCGTGGAACGCAGCTCCGGCGCCCTGCAACGCCTGCACGGCACGACTGGAGAATCCACACATGGGGAACTGCGGCGTGCCCTTCATGAAGAGCACCATGGGGTGCTCGGCGAGCACCGCCTTGATTCGTTCGTTAACGTCCATAGCTCTGGATTTCATCACTACAATGCAGGCAAGCCGCTAGTGTATCAGCCGCTTCCCCGGCCACGCTCGGGGGCGGCCACTCCCTTTTCCCCTTTTCCAGCCAACGTCAAGGAGCCATCGCCATGGCGATCGAACTACCCGCCCTGCCCTATGAAAAGAACGCCCTCGAGCCGCACATCTCGGCCGAGACGCTGGAGTACCACTACGGCAAGCACCACCAGGCCTACGTCACCAACCTCAACAACCTGATCAAAGGCACCGAGTTCGAAGGTGCGGCGCTCGAGGACATCGTGAGGAAGTCCTCCGGCGGCACCTTCAACAACGCCGCCCAGGTCTGGAACCACACCTTCTACTGGAACTCGATGAAGCCCAACGGCGGCGGCGAGCCGACCGGCAAGCTGGCCGACGCCATCACCAAGGCGTTCGGCTCGTTCGAGAAGTTCAAGGAGGAGTTCTCCAAGTCGGCCGCCGGCAACTTCGGCTCGGGCTGGACCTGGCTGGTGCAGCGCCCGGACGGCTCGCTCGGCATCGTCAACACCTCCAACGCCGCCACGCCGATCACCGGCAGCGACAAGCCGCTGTTCACCATGGACGTATGGGAGCACGCCTACTACGTCGACTACCGCAACGCCCGCCCGAAGTACATCGAGGCGTTCTGGAACCTGGTGAACTGGGACTTCGCGGCCAAGAACTTGGCCTGACTTCCGACTTCCGGACAGCCATGAAAAAAACGGAGCCGTCACCGGTTCCGTTTTTTTGTGCCCGGTATGCGCCCGGTCGTCGACTCAGCCGCCGCAGGCTTCGCGCACGCCCGCCACGGCCGGCTCCCAGCCGATCGCGCGGGCCAACGCCTCGGCGCGATCAAGCAAGGTCCGGGCATCCGGTGCACATAGCGTGGCATGCCCCACCTTGCGCCCCGGGCGTGCCTGCTTGCCGTAGTCGTGCCAATGGCCGTCCACGGTGCACAGCACCGGCGCCTGATCCGGCAGCGCGCCGATCCAGTTGAACATCAGCGACGCGCCACGGGCGCCAGTGTCGCCCAGCGGCAATCCGAGCACGGCCCGCACATGGTTCTCGAACTGGCTGGCGTGCGCTCCCTCGATCGTCCAATGCCCCGAGTTGTGCACCCTTGGCGCCATCTCGTTGCCCAGCAGCTCACCGTCCTTCACGAACAACTCCAGCGCGAACACTCCGACGTAGTCCAACCGCTCGGCCAGCTTCCGGGCCAGCGCGGTGGCGCGCGGCTGCAGCGCCTCGATGTCCGGCGCCGGCGCCAGGCTGAGGCTGAGCACACCATCGGTATGCCAGTTGCGGGTCAGCGGCCAGGTGCGGAATTCGCCGTCGCGACCACGCACGGCAATCACCGACAACTCGCGCTCGAATGGGACGAAGGCCTCGAGAATCAGGCCATGAATTGCCGCCTGGGCGCCAAGCGCCTCCCAGGCCGCATCGGCGTCGGCGCCCGAGCGCAGGCGGAATTGGCCCTTGCCGTCGTAGCCCAGACGCCGGGTCTTGAGAATCGCCGGAGCGCCGGTGACGGCGAGCGCGCGGCCCAGGTCTTCGCGGGTATCCACGGCGACGAACTCAGGCGTGGCCAGACCGCACTCGCGAAAAAGGGTCTTCTCGGTCAGCCGGTCCTGCGCCACCGCCAACGCCCCCGGATTGGGGTAGACCGCCACCCGCCCGGCGAGCCACTCGGCGGTACTCGCCGGCACGTTCTCGAAGTCGAAGGTGACCGCGTCGACGCCGTTGGCGAACTCCGCCAGCGCCTCGTGATCGGACCAGTTAGCCACGATCAGCGGCGCCACCTGGCCGGCGCAGGCTTCGGCGGAGGTATCGACCACCAGCGTCTTGATGCCCAGCGGAGCCGCGGCGAGCGTAAGCATCCGCGCCAACTGCCCCCCCCCGAGGATGCCGAGCACCGGCTGCCGACGATCGCTCATGCGCGCGGATCCGGGTGGTTCAGCACCTGACGGGTCTGGTTGTCGCGGAACGCCTCGAGCGCCCGGGCCAGCTCGGGATCATGGAGCGCCAGCACGGCCGCCGCCAGCAGCGCGGCATTCACCGCACCGGCCCGGCCAATCGCCAGGGTCCCGACCGGGATACCCGCCGGCATCTGCGCGATCGACAGCAGGGAGTCCATCCCGTTGAGCGCCTTCGACTGCACCGGCACGCCGAACACCGGCAACCGGGTCTTTGCCGCAAGCATGCCCGGCAGGTGGGCGGCGCCGCCGGCACCGGCAATGATCACCTGGATCCCGCGTCCCACCGCCTCATCGGCATAACGGAACAGCAGATCCGGGGTGCGGTGGGCAGAGACCACCTGGACCTCGTGGGGCACGCCCAACTGGGTCAGGTAGTCGGCGGCGTGCTGCATGGTTTCCCAGTCGGACCGGGATCCCATGACCACGCCCACCCGCGGCGGCACGGCGGTAATCGTCATGGCTGGGCCATCCAAAAACCGCTATTGTAAAAGCTTTCCCGCTGCCCTACATCCCGCCCCATGGACAAGCGCCTGCTCGACATCCTGTGCTGCCCGGTCAGCAAGACTCCCATCCGACCGGCCACCCGGAGCGAGCTGGACAGCATCAATCGGACGGTCGCCGCCGGGCAACTGGTGACGGTCGCGGGGGCGCCGGTCACGGCAAGGGTCGCCGAGGCTCTGATCACCGTCGACCGCAAGGTGGTGTATCGGGTCGAGGACGGGATTCCGGTGATGCTGCCCGAGGAGGGCATCGGTACCCTGCAGATCGCCGATTTCCCGCACGAGTAATCGGAAAACTGCGGGCTGACACATGGTTTGTGGTTGCTTTTGGGCTTATCGTGAAACGGCTTGCGCCCACGGCGGGCGCGACTGTCCAGGCGGCCAACGCCCCAGGGGGCGGCGATGAAAGACGCGATCGAACCGAGCAGGATCGTCAACCTGAACCAGCATCCCAACGCGCCGGAGCGCGGTGGTGATCTGTTGCATGCGGTACGGGACGCTTCCAGTCGCCGGCTGCAGCAGCTTCTCGGCAACATGTTCGAGCACGTCGATGATGCGCTGTTCGACCTGGCCGAGAAGGCGGAAAACAACGCCGCCCAGATGCACTATTTCGACGGCATGCGGGAAGTGCGCAAGCGTCGGCCAGCGGTGGAGCGCAGCTATCTCGCCCAATTCAGCCGGGAGCTGACCGACTTTGCCGCGCAACGCCGCAAGCCCCCGGTCGAGGCCGAGACGATCGGCGCGGTGGAGCTCACCCTGGTGGCCGACAACGAGCTGGAGGAATCGCTCGCCATCACCAGCATGATCAGCAAGAACGAGTCCCGCCTGGCGCGCGACCTGTTTGCAGTGAACCAGCGGCTGGCCGTGATCTGCGGCGGCATCCAGGTCTCCGAGGTCACCAGCCCGGTGGGACCGGCCGTGCTGACCCAGGCATTCCGCCAGGCGATGCGCGAGTTGCAGGCGGACATGCGCGTCAAGCTGATCATCTACAAGCTGTTCGACCGTTACGTCCTCTCCGGCATGGAGGAGCTCTACGGCGAACTGAACGATCTCCTGGCCAAGGCTGGGGTGCTCCCCAACCTCAGGCACGAGCACGCACGCGGTGCCGTCGCCCGCACGGCCAGTGCACCTCGCGCGCAGGCGGTCGGTGAAGACCACCCCGCGGCGGCGAGCTCGGTCACCGACGAGGCCGGCAACATCCTGACCACCCTACAGGCCCTGTTTACGGCGCGTCGCGGTCACGGCGTCGGCTCGTCGTCCGTCACACTGGGCCCGCAGTCGATTCCCACGGCCAACGAACTGCTCGGCGCACTGAGCGTGCTGCAGGGCCAGATCGTCAGCCACGGCCTGCCCGCCGTCGGAGAGAGTGGTGCCGGGGACATTTCCGCCGAAGTCGCCCACCTGAAGGACCATCTGCTCAACCAGATCGGGGCCCTGCGAGGCGAACGACCCAGTCACGTGTCCTCCATTGATGAGGACACCATCGACCTGGTGGGCATGCTGTTCGAGTTCATCCTCGAAGACCGGAATCTGCCTCCGCAGATGCAGGTGCTGCTTGCGCGTCTGCAGATCCCTTACCTCAAGGCCGCGATCCTCGACCGCAAGCTGTTCGCGCATCGCCAGCATCCCGCGCGCCGTCTGCTCGACAGCCTCGCCGATGCCGCCAAGGGCTGGTCGGAGGAGTCCGACAAGGACCGCCGCCTTTACGACAAGATCAAGTCCGTCGTCGAGCAACTGCTGAATGAGTTCGACGACGACATGGGTATCTTCGACCGGCTGCTCGGCGAGCTGCAGGAGTTCCAGGATCTCGCGCGCAAGCGTGCCGAGCTGGCAGAACAGCGGGTGGCTGAATCGACCCGCGGTCGCGAGAAGCTGGAACAGGCACGCCGGCGTGCGGCCCGGGAAATCCTCGACCGCATCGACGGCAAGCCATTGCCGCCGCTCATGCACGGCGTGCTCGCACGCGCCTGGGCAAACTACCTGGTGCTGATCCTGCTGCGGCAGGGCGGCGACTCGCCCGAGTTCGCCGAGGCGCTGCGCTTCGTCAACGAACTGGTGGCGAGCACCCGGTTGCCAAAGGATGCCGGCGGACGCGAGACGCTGCGGCAGATGCTGCCCAACATCGAGCGGGCGCTGCGCAAGGGACTGGCCAACGTTGCCTTCCAGGAACACGACGTCGAGCGCCTGCTCGATCAGTTGCGCTCCCATTACGCCGGGCAGCTGGGCGAAGCCCCCGCCACAGCCCCCCGGGAGGTCGTGGCGCCGGCGATACCGGAGAGCATCCAGTCGCTGGTAGAGAACGTTCCGGATACGGCGCCGCTGGCACCGGAAGATGCCGCCGAGCAGCTGGAGATCCTGCCCCCCGAAGTGCGCGCGCAGCTCGAACAGGTGCAGGCGATGCGGCCCGGGACCTGGCTGGAGTTCAAGCCTGCGGAAGGGGCTCCGGAGCGTGCCAAACTTTCGTGGATCAGCCCGATGAGTGGTCGCTATCTGTTCGTGAACCGCCGCGGACTGAAGGTTGGCGACTATTCCCCACAGGAGCTCGCCGCAACCCTGGCCGAGGGCCGGGCCAGTGTCCTGGCGTCCAACGCCCTGTTCGACCGGGCGATGGATGCCATCGTAGGCAAGCTCAGCCAGCCAGCCCCGACGACGGAGCAGGAATGACCCAGGCGGGACGCTTCTCCCCTCCCTCACGGGAGCAGATCCTTTGCGATATCGAGCGGGCATTTACCGAGGACGTCGGCGACGGAGACGCCACCGCAGAACTGCTCCCGGCAGAGTCCACGGCCCGCGCCACGCTGACCTGCCGCGAGTCGGCCGTACTTGCCGGGAGGCCCTGGTTCGACGCCTGCTTCCAGGCGCGCGACCCCGGCGTCTCGATCGAGTGGTTCTTCGACGACGGTGACGCCGTGCCCGCCGGCGCCAAGCTCTGCGCGCTCTCCGGCCGCGCGAGGGCACTGGTGACGGCGGAGCGCTCCGCCCTCAATTTCCTGCAGTTGCTCTCTGGCACCGCGACGACGACGGCCGCCTATGCGGCCGCGCTGGCCGGCACCGGCACCCGGCTGCTCGATACGCGCAAGACCGTGCCGGGCCTGCGGCTTGCGCAGAAATACGCCGTGCGCTGCGGGGGTGGCGTCAACCACCGCATCGGCCTCTACGACGGCGTGTTGATCAAGGAAAACCACATCATCGCCGCGGGCGGCATCGCTGCCGCTGTCGCCGCAGCGCGCCGGCTGCATCCCGGGCTTCCGCTGGAGGTCGAGGCGGAGAGCCTCGAGGAACTCAACCAGGCCCTGTCCGCCGGCGTCGACCGCGTGATGCTGGACAACTTCGACCTGGCCGCCATGCGGCAAGCCGTCAGCGTCGCTGGCGGCCGGGTTCCACTGGAAGTTTCCGGCAACGTGGAGCTCGCCACGATTCGCGAGATAGCCACCACCGGGGTGGACTTCGTTTCGGTCGGCGCCCTGACCAAGCACGTGCGCGCCATCGACCTGTCGCTGCGATTGCACCTGGACTGAACACCACCTTGCGAACCGGGTGGCGCGCACACACACTTCGGCCATGGGGAATTTGCACGATCTCGCGCTGCTGCTGATCCTCGGTGCCGTGGTGGCCGCCTGGATGGAGCTTGCGCGCGCCCGCGAATTGGCCGTGGCGGCGGCGCGACGGCATTGCGAGCTGCAGGGCCTGCAGCTCCTGGACGAGACGGTCGGCCTGCGTTCGCTTCGACTGCGTACGGTCAACGGAAGCCGTGGGATTGAACACGGTTATGCGTTCGAAGTCAGCATCGACGGCGACGACCGCGAGCCGGGCCGGATCTGGATGCAGGGCCGCCGTGTCACCGGACTGAGCCTGCCGACCGTCCACTGGCTGGCTGGAGTCCCGGCCAATGACAATGTGCATCCGGACACAACCCCTCCGGTGCCGCGACAGAGCCCCGCAGGGCAACCCCGCGCGAACAATGTCGTCCCGCTCCGGCGGCGCATGCCGCCCGGCGAGTGAGTCGCCGAGGCTGGCGAGCTATTTCACGATACGCAGGTGACCGCCACGCCGTGGCTTGTCGTCGTCCGGCGCGGGCTCGGGTGCGCCTGCCGGCTCCCCGCCATCCGGCGGAGAGGGCGGTGGCTCGGCATCCGAGTCCTCGGCGGGAAACATCATCCCCTGACCGTTTTCCTGTGCGTAGAGCGCGAGCACGGCAGATACGGGGACGAGAATGGAATGACTCACCCCGGAGAAGCGCGCCTGAAAGCTGATCCACTCGTTGCCAAGGTCGAGATTGGCCACCGCGCGCATTGCGAGGTTGAGCACGACCTGGCCGTTCTTGATCACGTGCGGCGGAACGCGAACGCCCTCCCGGGCCGCATCGACCAGCACGTAGGGCGTGAGATTGTTGTCGGTGATCCAGTCGTAGATCGCCCGCAGCAGATAGGGGCGATTCGAGCTCATCGCAGGTGTGTCGGACTGTCCCATCAGGGTCGCATCGCCTTTTCTTCCGCGGTGAGGCTTCGGGTATAGCCCTGGCTGTTGAACAGACGCTCGCCATAATCGACGATCGGGCGCCCCTCCTTGCCAAGCTCCACGCCGAGCCAGGGCAAACGCCAGACTACCGGTGCGACCAGGCAGTCGGCCAGGCTCATTTCCGGATTGAGGAAGAACCGGGCCGCCTTGAACAGCGGCAGCGAAGCCAGCAGCTGCTCTCGTAGACGCTTCCGGGCGGCATCGGCGGGACGGCCCCCGGCACGAATCGTGTCGACCTCCGGCAGCCAGTCGCGCTCGATCCGCACCGCGGCAAGGCGCAGGCGCGCACGCGAAAGCGGATCGATCGGCATCAGTGGAGGATGCGGATAACGCTCGTCGAGGTATTCGCAGATCACCGAGGTGTCGTAGAGAACGAGGTCACGGTCGACCAAGGTCGGCGTGCTGGCATAGGGGTTCAGGTCGACCAGATCCTCGGGCGGCTGGCCGGGTTCGACCATCACCCGCTCGTAGCTGACGCCCTTCGCAGCGAGCAGCAGGCGGACACGATGACACTGGATGTCATCCGCCGTGGTGTAAAGAGTGAGCACCGTACGCGAGCGGGCGCTTTGAACCATGCGCGATCTCCCCTGCTGACAACGGAATGCGGCGGCCCGGAGGCCGCCGCATGCGTGCCCTCCAACCTTGCGGTCAGTGGACGTCCTTCCAGTATTCCTTCTTGAGCATGTAGGCCAGGAGAGTGAAACCCGCCAGGAACAACAGCACCCAGATGCCGTAGTGCTTGCGCTGCAGCGCCGCCGGCTCGGATACGTACTCGAGGAAGTTGGTCAGGTCGCGGGTTGCCTGCTGGTACTGCTCCGGGGTCATTTTGCCGGGCTTGGACAACTCCAGCTTCTCGATCTCCTCACTGCCGTCCTTCCGCACGGCGGTCTGGATGCCCTGCAGCTCCCAGAGCGGGTTCGGCATCGAAGCGTTGGGGAACACGGTGTTGTTCCAGCCGACCGGCCGGCTCGGATCGAGGTAGAACGAATTGAGGTAGGCGTTGACCCAGTCGGCGGTCTTGGCCCGCACCTCGAGCGAGAGGTCCGGCGGCGCCTTGCCGAACCACTTCGCCGCATCTTCCGCCGGCATGTGCGACTCGATCGTCTCGCCGTAGTTGACCCCGGTGAAGTTGAGGTTCTGCATGACCTCCTGCTCGGTCAGGCCCAGGTCCTCGCCGATCCGCGAGTAACGCATGAACTTGATCGAGTGGCAGCCCACGCAATAGTTGAAGAACAGCTTGGCGCCACGCTGCAGCGACGCCTGGTCGCTGATGTTGTTGCCGGCCTTGGGCAGCTCGGGACCTTCGGCGGCCAGCGCCGAGGTGCAGCCGACGAGCAGGCCGAAGGCCAGCGCGATGGAGGAGAAATAGCGCTTAGTCATGCATCGTCACCCGTTCCGGAACCGGCTTGGTCTTCTCCCAGCCCAGGCGCGTGTAGAACCCGAGGAAGACGAAGAAACCGAAATACAACAAGGTCATCGCGCGCCCGAACAGGTTTTCCCAGAACGTCACGTCGACGTTGCCGAACCATGCGGGAATCACCTCGGCCGTCACACCGGCGCCCACGGCGCCGAGCATGATGAAGGACAGTACGAACAGGCCGAGCGCCACCTTGAAACCGGTACCACGGTAGCGGATCGACTTGACTTGGCCGACGTCGATCCACGGCAGCGCGAACAGCAGCGCGATCGCACCGAACATCGCCAGCACACCCCAGAACGCCTGGCCCAGGAACGACGGAATCATTCGCAGGATCGCGTAGAACGGAGTGAAGTACCACACCGGCTTGATGTGCGACGGCGTCACCAGGTTGTTGGCCGGGATGAAGTTGTCGTGTTCGAGGAACCAGCCGCCGAAGGTCGGCGCGAAGAAGATGATGAAGGCGGCGATCATCAGGAAGAATCCCACGCCGAACAGGTCCTTCACCGTGTAGTAAGGATGGAAGGGAATGCCGTCGGCCGGCTTCAGCGCATCCCAGCGGTTGCCCTTCGGCCCCTTCTTGATCTCCACGCCATCCGGGTTGTTCGACCCCACCTCGTGCAGTGCGGCGATATGCAGCACCACCAGCAGCAGCAGCACCAGCGGCAGCGCGATCACGTGCAGCGCGAAGAAGCGGTTGAGCGTCGCATCGGCCGGGATGTAGTCGCCCATGATCCACTGCACCAGCGAGTTGCCGATGTAGGGGATGGTGCCGAACAGCGAGATGATCACCTTGGCGCCCCAGAACGACATGTTGCCCCACGGCAGCACGTAGCCCATGAAGGCCTCGGCCATCAGTGCCAGGAAGATCAGCATGCCGAGGATCCACACCAGCTCGCGCGGCTTCTTGAACGAGCCGTACATCAGGCCGCGGAACATGTGCAGGAACACCACCACGAAGAACAGCGAGGCACCGGTGGAGTGCATGTAGCGGATCAGCCAGCCCCACTCCACGTCGCGCATGATGTACTCGACCGAGGCGAAGGCTTCCGCCGCGCTGGTCTTGTAGTTCATGGTGAGGAAGATGCCGGTGACGATCTGGTTGACCAGCACCAGGATCGCCAGCGAGCCGAAGTAGTACCAGAGATTGAAGTTCTTCGGCGCGTAGTACTCGGTCATGTGCTTGCGGTAGGCAGGCATCATGTTCGGCGCGCGCTCGTTGACCCAGTCGCCGATGCGGGTGAAGACGTTAGCCATCAGCCGGCCTCCTTCGGATCCACGCCAATCTGGATGGTGGTGTCGTTCACGAAGTGATACGGCGGCACCTGCAGGTTCTTCGGCGCGGGCACGCCGGCGAACACGCGACCGGCCATGTCATAGCGCGACTTGTGGCAGGGGCAGTAGAAGCCGCCCTCCCAGTTCGGGTCGAACGGCTCCGGCTTGATCTCCGGGAAGAAGTCCGGCACGCAACCCAGGTGGGTGCAGATGCCGATCACCACCAGCCACTCCGGCTTGATCGAGCGCGTCTCGTTCTGTGCGTACTTGGGCTGCTGCGCGGCCGAAGTGCCGTCCGACTTGGGATCGACCAGACGGGAGTCCACCTTCGGCAGCGCCGCCAGCTGGGCGGGCGTGCGGTTGACCACGAACACCGGCAAGCTGCGCCAGGGGTAGGTCACCTTCTGGCCGAGCTCGACCTTGCTGATGTCCACGGTCACCGGGGCACCGGCGGCCTTGGCGCGTGCGCTGGGCTCCCAGGTCTTGATGAAAGGCACGGCTGCTACCACGACTCCCGCACCACCAACCACCGCAGTGGTTGCGGTGAGGAAGCGGCGGCGACCATGGTCGACGACTTCGTTCGCCATCAGGCTCTCCGGAACTTGCATTGCCATTGAGACACGAGCGAAGGGCTTCGGCAGGCGCGTGCGAAACGATCCGCCGGGGTCCGGACGGAGTGGGCCGACCACTTTAAGAAGCGATCATCCTCCCCCGAGAACCGCCGTCGGACCGACCGGGAGCTCCAGTCGGGCCGCTTCGCCAGCACCGGTCAAAATCCGGCACCCGCAAAAATCGCGTTAGTGTAGCGTCAGCCCCCCGCCCGTACAATCGAACTGCCGGCTTTGTGCAAGCAGCCGGGCCGCCCTTGACCTCGCACCCCACGCACCATTTTACGAAAGCCGACCCCATGAAACACGCCGCCGGCCTGCTCGCCTTTGTCGCCCGATTCGTGGTTCTGGGGCTGGCGCTGGCTTTCGTGGTGGGCCTGTTGTGGCCGGGCACCGGTGAGCGGCTTCGCCAACGTTTCGGGCTGGATGCCGGCCCGGCTGCCCGGGTGGCGGCACCCGCGCCCCGCGCAGCAGCCGCACCGACCCTGTCCTATGCCGACGCCGTGGCGCGCGCAGCCCCGTCGGTGGTGAACATCTACGCGAACAAGACGGTGACCGAGCAGGCGCTGCGGATGTACACCGACCCGTGGATGCAGCAGGTGTTCGGCGGCGTCCCGGTAGGCTCGGTCAAGCGCAAGGAGCAGAGCTTGGGCTCGGGCGTGATCGTCAGCGCCGACGGCTACGTGCTGACCAACAACCACGTGATCGCCAACGCGGACGACATCCAGGTGCTGCTCTACGACGGCCGCGTGGCCAAGGCGACGCTGGTCGGTGCCGATCCGGAAACCGACCTGGCGGTGCTCAAGATCGACGCCGGCAACCTCCCGGTTGCGCATATCCTGCCGCACACCACCCTGCGCCCCGGAGATGTGGTGCTGGCGATCGGCAATCCATTCGGACTCAACCAGACGGTAACCATGGGTATCGTCAGCGCGATCGGACGCCAGCTCAGCAGCTCCAGCCCCGAGGACTTCATTCAGACCGACGCCGCGATCAACCTGGGCAACTCCGGCGGGGCACTGATCGACGCGCACGGCAACCTGGTGGGCATCAATACCCTGCTGATCGGCAAGGCGGCCAATGCCGAAGGCATCGGCTTCGCGATTCCGGTGGACAGCGCCAAGAAGGTGCTGGACCAGATCATCGACACCGGTCACGTCGTGCGCGGCTGGCTCGGAGCGGATTACACCTTCGTCCCCGTGGCCGCCAACGGCGGGCTGCCGGCCGCGGCCCGCGGCGTGATGGTGGCCGATGTCTATCCGGGCGGCCCGGCGGCCCTGGCCGGCGTCCAGCCACGCGACATCCTGCTGGAGATCGGTGGCCAGGACATCACCGACCCCTCCAATCTGCGCAAGCGCGAAGCTGCACTGAAGCCGGGCAGCAAGGTCGAAGTTTCCGGCCTGCGCAACGGCGTACCGTTCCATGTCGAACTGACCATCGCGCAGCGCCCGGCACAACTGGACGACGGCTCACTGGACGGCTGAGCCGCCGGTGGCACCGCTGGAAGCCAGCGGACGATGCAACGCCTTGCCGTAGCGCTGCCGCAGCTCCTCGACGCGTGCCACATAGACCCGCGTCTCGGCGTACGGCGGAACCCCTCTGTAGCGCTCCACGGCGCCAGGGCCGGCATTGTAGGCCGCTGCCGCGAGGCGCTCGTCGCCCTTGAACGTCTGCAGCAGCTGGCCCAGGTAACGCGCGCCGCCGCGGATGTTCTGCTCAGCATTGAACGCATCCAGCACGCCCATGTCGTTGGCTGTCGCCGGCATCAGCTGCATCAGGCCCTGGGCCCCCTTGATCGACAGTGCATGCGGATTGAACGCGCTTTCGGCATGGATGATCGCCCGCAGGAACGCCTCGTCCACGCCGAAGTCGACGCTGGCCCGGCGGGTCACGCTGGCGTAGTCCTCGAGGTTGAGCCGCACCGAATTCCAGTGGATCGGCGAATGCAGGTCGCAGGCCATGCAGGTGGCGATGTAGGTGAACAGCATCGTCACCGCCCGGCCCTTGCCGCCGACCGGCGGAATGTTGGTGTACTCCACGCTGCCGTCGGCACGCTTCACGCGATAGACCGCGCCGCGCAAGACGCGATCGCCCGCCCCCCCCGACGCAACAATCGTGGCGGCCGAACGGGATTCGCTATAGGCCCAGCCCCCCGGCTTGCCGCCCGGGGCCACCGGCTGCGGCGCATCGGCAAGCGCCCGACCGGTGGTGTGCACCGAGGTTTGCACGTCGGCAAAGGCTCCACGCATCGGCAGTCGCCCGGAGAGCACGCGCGCCGAGGTGTCGACCGAAGCAGCGACACCCTCGAACGATGCGCGAACCGACGGCGGTGCCCTGCGCGGAGTCCGACGTGAAGGCGCAGCGTAGGACCCGATCCGGTGACAGCCCCGGTACCCCGCCGGCTTGCTGGTGAACACGGCTTCGCCACTGGCCCCGGTGCAGCGATACATCGACTCGGCATGTGCGCGCAGCGGCACCAGCGCTCCCAGCAACAGGATGCAGAGCAATCCGACCCGGCGAGGGATCGGCGAATGCGGGAAGCAGCGGCGGGTCCGACCGGCGCTTCCCCACTGGCGCAAGGCGGCAATCATGGCCGGCAGTGTGCAGCGATCGCCCGACAGCGCCAAGTCCGCGACGCCGCTGGCGTGCGGTGCTTCGCATCCGGCCCGGCCGGGCGAGCGCACGGGCTCGGCCAACCCGGGCGCAAGTGCTTGATCCGGCAGTGGCCCCCGTGCGGTGGCGCGGGTAAACTGCGCGGTCCAGCGGACGCCCGCCGCCCCACTTCGAACCACGGTACCTCGCCCCATGAGCGGCAAGCTTTTCATCAAGACCCACGGCTGCCAGATGAACGAGTACGACTCGGCCAAGATGGCCGACGTGCTGAAGGCGTCGCACGGCCTGGAGCTGACCGACAACGAGGCCGAGGCCGACGTCATCCTGGTCAACACCTGCTCGATCCGCGAGAAGGCGCAGGAAAAGGTGTTCAGCCAGCTCGGCCGCTGGAAGGAGCACAAGGCGGGGGACAAACCGGTACTGATCGGTGTCGCCGGCTGCGTGGCCAGCCAGGAGGGCGAGGCCATCGTCAAGCGCGCGCCGTACGTCGACCTGGTGTTCGGTCCGCAGACCCTGCACCGCCTGCCCGAGCTGATCGAGTCGCGCCGCGCCACCGGCAAGCCGCAGGTGGACATCTCCTTCCCGGAGATCGAGAAGTTCGACCACCTGCCCGAGCCGCGCGCCGAAGGCCCGACCGCCTTCGTCTCGATCATGGAAGGCTGCTCGAAGTACTGCAGCTATTGCGTGGTGCCCTACACCCGCGGCGAGGAGATCAGCCGCCCGTTCGACGACGTGCTGGTCGAGGTGGCCCAGCTCGCCGAACAGGGCGTGCGCGAGGTGAACCTGCTGGGCCAGAACGTCAACGCCTACCGCGGCGCCACCCACGACGGCGGCACCGCGGATCTGGCCGTGCTGATCCATGCCATCGCGCAGATCGAGGGCATCGGCCGCATCCGCTTCACCACCTCGCATCCGCTGGAGTTCTCCGACTCGCTGATCGAGGCCTACGCCAGCGTGCCGAAGCTGGCCAACTTCCTGCACCTGCCGGTGCAGGCCGGCTCCGACCGCATCCTCAGCGCGATGAAGCGCGGCTACACCGCGCTGGAGTTCAAGCAGAAGATCCGCAAGCTGCGCGCGGTGCGGCCGGACATCTGCATCAGCTCGGACTTCATCGTCGGCTTCCCCGGCGAGACCGACGAGGATTTCGCCAAGACCATGAAGCTGATCGACGACGTCGGCTTCGACCAGAGCTTCAGCTTCATCTTCTCCTCGCGGCCCGGCACCCCGGCAGCGAACCTGCCCGACCCGACCCCGGCCGAGGTCAAGCACGAACGACTGACCCGGCTGCAGGCGGCGATCAACGCCAACGCCAGGGCGATCAATGAGGCGATGGTCGGCACCGTGCAGCGCGTGCTGGTGGAAAAGCCTAGCCGCAAGAACGCCAGCGAACTCAGCGGCCGCACCGAGAACATGCGCTACGTGAACTTCCCCGGCCCGGCGCGGCTGATCGGGCAGTTCGTCGACGTGCTGATCACCGAGGCGATGAGCAACTCGCTGCGCGGCCGCCTGCACAGCCACGAAACCGCCGCCGCGGTGTAGGAGCGCACCCTGTTCGCGATGGCTTTTCGCGGTGAGATCGGACCCGAAGCGGTCGCGCACAGGGTGCGCTCCTACGGGTCGGTCAATCCAGCCGCTTGCGGAAGCGCAGGATGGCGCCGGCCATCATCACCGCGGTGAATACCACCAGCGCCAGCGCATCGCCCCACAAATCCAGCAGACCGGCATTACGAAGCATGATGCCGCGGATCAGCCGCAGGAAATGGGTCAACGGCAGCAGCTCGGCGATCCACTGCGCCAGTCGCGGCATGCCGGAGAACGGAAACATGAAGCCCGACAGCAGGATCGACGGCAGGAAGATGAAAAACGTCATCTGCATCGCCTGGAACTGCGACTGCGCCCGCGAGGAGATCAGCAGCCCCAGCGTGAGGTTGCTGGCGATCAGCAGCAGCGCGGCGAAATAGACGTCCAGCAGGCTGCCGCGGATCGGCACGTCGAACAGCCAGCGCCCCAGCGCCAAGATCACCGTGGTCTGCACCAGGCCGATCAGCACGTACGGCACCACCTTGCCCAGCATCAGCTCGGTGCTGGTGAGCGGCGTGGCGATCAGCAGCTCCATGTTGCCGCGCTCGCGCTCGCGCACGATGGCGATGGCGGTGAACAGCACCATCGTCATGGTCAGGATTACCCCGATCAGTCCAGGCACGATGTTGATCGCCGAGCGTCGCTCCGGGTTGTAGAACGAGGTGACCACGATGCGCGGCACCGACGGCGTGCTGACGTAGGGCGCATGTGCATCGGGCAGACGACTGTCCACCGGCGTCTGCGCCAGTTGCGCGGCGGCGCCGGCCACGGTGGCATCACTGCCGTCGACCAGCACCTGCGCGACCGGGCGGCCGTCCAGCTTGCGCGCCTCGAAGTCGGGCGGGATCACCACGCCGACGTTGATGCGGCCGCGGCGGATCAGGTCGACCACCTCCTCCGGCGTGCGTGCGCTGGTCACCGGGCGGATGACGCCGGTGGCCAGCATGTCCATCACCAGCGCACGCGAGCCGCTGGTCTGCGCCTGGTCGGCGATCGCGGCATCCAGCCCCCGCAGGTTGAGGTTGATCGCGTAGCCGAACAGCACCAGCTGCAGGATCGGCATCACCATGATCATCGCCAGCGTGATGCGGTCACGCCGCAGCTGGCGGATCTCCTTCTGCATGATCGCCCACAGGCGGCGCCCGTTCATGCCGCGCGCTCCTGCTCGCCGGGGTGCGTGGCGGCGACGAATACATCTTCCAGGTTCGGCGGCGTCGGACGCAGCCGTGCCGCCTGCCCGGCCTCGCGCAGGCGCTGCTCGACCGCCGCGGCGAAGCCGTCGCCCTGCCCCGCGTCGGCGAGCAGGCGCAACGCGTGGCCGACCTGGGCCACACCGAGCACATCCGGCGCACCGGACAGGGCGTGTTGCGCGCGCCGCGGATCGTCCGATTCGACCAGGAAGGTGCGACCCTCCAGTGCTCCGGTCAGCGCGCCAGGCGTGCCGTCGGCCACCAGGCGGCCGCGGTCGAGAATCGCCAGCCGATGGCAGCGCTCGGCCTCGTCCATCAGGTGGGTGGATACCAGCAGCGTGGTGCCGGCATCGGTGAGCTCGAACAGCGCCTCCCAGAACTCGCGACGCGACTCGGGATCGACCGCGCTGGTCGGCTCGTCGAGAAACAGCAACTCCGGCTCGTGCATCACCGCGCAGGCCAGCGCCAGGCGCTGCTTCTGGCCGCCGCTCATGGTGCCGGCCAGCTGCTTGCGCCGGTCGGCCAGGCGGTAGCGCTCCATCAGCTCGGCGATGCGCGCGCGCTTACGTTCGCGCGGCACGCCGAGGATCTCGGCGATGAACTCCAGGTTTTCGCCCACGTTGAGGTCGGCGAACAGCGAGAAGCTCTGCGTCATATAGCCGATGCGGCGACGCAGCGCCTCCGCCTCTTGCGGCACGCGCAGGCCGAGCACTTCGATCTCGCCCTCGGTCGGCGTGAGCAGGCCGCAGAGCATGCGGATGGTGGTGGACTTGCCCGAGCCGTTCGGCCCGAGGAAGCCGTAGACGCGCCCGCGCGGCACGTCCAGATCGACATGGTCGACGGCGAGCAGTTGGCCGAATCGCTTGCTCAGCCCGCGCACGTGGATGGCCGGGGCGTCGCTCACGGCGCGGCCGGCGCCACATGCACCGGTAGGCCGGCGGGAAGATCCGAAGGCCGGTCCAGCGCCACCTCGGCGAGATAACTCAACCGCGTGGCGTCGTCGCCGCTGAGCGCGTAGTACGGCGTGAACACCGGCTCGGCGCGCAGCAGGCGCACGTGTCCGGCCAGCGGCTGATCGCGCCCCTGCACGTACACCTGCACGGTGCTGCCGACCTTGAGCTGCGCACGCATCGCCACCGGCACGTAGATCCGCGCATACGGACGATCGCCGACCAGTTCGATCGCCAACGGCGCGCCGACCGGCGCCTGATCGCCGAGGCGATACGGCACATCGTCGATACGCCCGTCGCGCGGCGCCACCACATGCAACTTGCCCAGCGTGACGCGCAGCGCATCGGCCTGCGCTTGCGCGGCGTCAACCGCAGCGCGCGCCTGGGCCAACTGCTCGCTGCGCGTGCCGTGCAGCAGCTGGTCGAGCGCCGCGCGGGCGGCATCGGCCTGGCCGCGGGTGTTCTGCGCGTTGGCGCGGGCGCGATCCAGGTCGGAGGCGGCCACGGCATCCTTTTCCTGCTGCGCCACTTTCATCAGCCGTTGCAGATAGCTGCGCGCATCGCGCGCCTGCGCCTCGGCGGCGGCGAGCGAGGCGCGGGCCTTGTCGATGTCCTCCCGGCGCGGACCGGCCACGCCCTCGGCCAGCGCTTCCTTCTGGCGCTTCACCTCGGCCAGCGCCGCATCGAGGCTGGCCCGGGTATGCGCCGGATCGAGATCGAGCAGCGGCTGGCCGGCCTTGACCGCCTCGCCGGCCCGCACGTGCACGGCCACGATCCGCTCCGCGGCCGGCGCCGGCAGCGCGATGCGGTCGTACTCCAGCGTGCCGGGGGCCTGATCCGCTTCACGGTGACAGCCGGCCAGGACCAGGACAGCGAGGCCGAGCGCAAGCAGGCGTCCGCTCATCGGGGCTTCTCCGTGGATGGCGTCGCCAGGCCGTGACCCAGCAACGCGAGGGTGTGGGACATCAGCGCGGGCATGTCCAGTCCCGGCATGCCGAACGCCTTCTGCCAGATCGGTGCGCCGGCGGCGGGAAACAGGGTCAGTCCGACCAGCGACGCCACCATCAGCCGGGGATCGATCCCCGGCGCCAGTTGCCCGGCCGCCCGCGCCGCCTCGAAGCGCCGCGTCAGCACCTGCGGCAGCGAGGGCATCACCTCGCGGAACACGAACTCGCGCAGCGCACCGCCCTCGCACAGCACCTCGCGCACCCACAGTGCCGGCAACCAGGGCAGTGTCGCGACGATGGCGGACACGCCCTGGGCAAACGCCTGTGCCACTTCAAGCGGGGTCTCGCCGGCCGAGGCCAGCGTCTCCACCAGCGGCCGGACATTCGGCAGCAGGCGTTCGCCGACGAGCGCGCGTACCAGCGCGTCCTTGTTGCCGAAGTAGTAGTGCAGCATCGCCGGGGTCACGCCGGCGGCCTGCGCGATGGTGCGCAGCGAGGCGGCCGCGATGCCGGTGGCGGCGAACTGCACGGCGGCGGCATCGAGGAGGCGGTCGCGCAGGTCGCCGTCGTCGCCGGCGGGACGACCGACGCGGCGGCGGCGTGGCTTGGCAGGAGTGGTCCGGGAAGGCATGCGCCTTAAATTAATTCAATGATTAATTTAAACGCAAGGGCAGCGGCATCACGCCCCACTCGTGCCCGGTCCGGGCACGGATCGAGCGGCTTCCGCGTTATGCTGGCGGGTCTATGAGCCCCCTGAACCAACGCGATTTCACCCTCGATCCGATCGACAACGCCCGCCTGGCCAACCTGTGCGGCCCGTTCGACGAGCACCTGCGCCAGGTCGAGCTGCGCCTCGGCGTGGAGATCAACCACCGCGGCGGCATCTTCCAGGTGATCGGCGACGACGCCGCCACCGGTGCGGCCGAAAAGGTGCTGCGCGCCCTGTACGACGCCACCGCCAGCGAATCGCTGACCGGCGCGGTGATCCACCTGCACCTGGCCGAGTCGGGCATCGACGCGATGGCGGCCGAAGCCGCCGAGTCGGCGCAGGAGGTGGTGATCAAGGTCAAGCGCGGCGTGATCAAGGGACGCGGTCCGAACCAGGCGCGCTACCTGCACGCGATCACCAGCCACGACATCAGCTTCGGCGTCGGCCCGGCCGGCACCGGCAAAACCTACCTGGCCGTGGCCAGTGCGGTCGAGGCGCTGGAAGCCAACCGCGTGCAGCGCCTGCTGCTGGTACGCCCGGCGGTGGAGGCCGGCGAGAAGCTGGGTTTCCTGCCCGGCGACCTCAGCCAGAAGGTCGACCCGTACCTGCGCCCGCTGTACGACGCGCTGTACGAAATGCTCGGCTTCGAGAAGGTCGCCAAGCTGATGGAGCGCAACGTGATCGAGATCGCGCCGCTGGCCTACATGCGCGGACGCACCCTCAACGACTCCTACGTGATCCTCGACGAGGCGCAGAACACCACCGTCGAGCAGATGAAGATGTTCCTCACCCGCATCGGCTTCGGCTCGGTGGCGGTGATCACCGGCGACGTCTCCCAGGTGGACCTGCCGCGCAACGTGCGCTCGGGCCTGCGCCACGCGATCGAGGTATTGCGCGGCGTGGACGGCATCAGCTTCACCTTCTTCACCTCGCGCGACGTGGTGCGCCACCCGCTGGTGGCGAAGATCGTACGCGCGTACGAGTCGTTCGAGGCTGCGGCCGAGGCGGCCAAGGGCAGCGGCGGATGAGCGCGAACACGGTGGTGCACGTCGGCTATGCCGTGTCGCGCGCCGGCGTGCCGTCCGCCGCCAGCTTCCGCCGCTGGGTGGAGGCTGCGCTCCGCGGCGCGAAACGACGCCGGGCCACCGAGCTGTCGATCCGTCTCGTCGATGCCGACGAAGGCCGCTCGCTCAACCGCGACTACCGCGGCAAGGACTACGCCACCAACGTGCTCTCGTTCGAGGCCGACCTGCCGCCCGGACTCAAGCTGCCGCTGATCGGCGACATCGTGATCTGCGCCCCGGTGGTGGCCCGCGAAGCCGCCGAACAGGGCAAGGCGCCGCGCGACCACTGGGCCCACCTCACCGTGCACGGCGTCCTGCACCTGCTCGGCTACGACCACATCGTCGAGAGCGAGGCCGAGGCGATGGAGGCGCTGGAGACGCGCATCCTGGCCGGGCTTGGTATCGCCGATCCGTATCGCCCGTAGGAGCCGGCACCCGGCGGCTCGCGGCAGGAGGGGCGTCGGCTCCGACAACCCAATCGCAAGCCACTGGCGTCGCGGCTGAAGCCGCTCCTGCAAAAGCCCGCCCGGCTCCCTGTGGGAGGGGCTTCAGCCCCGACAACCCATATCGCAAGCCACCGGCGTCGCGGCTGAAGCCGCTCCTACAAAAGCCCGCCCGGCTCTCTGTGGGAGGGGCTTCAGCCCCGACAACCCGTACCGCAAGCCACCAGCGTCGCGGCTGAAGCCGCTCCTACAAAAGCCCGCCCGGCTCCCTGTGGGAGGGGCTTCAGCCCCGACAACCCGTACCGCAAGCCACCAGAGTCGCGGCTGAAGCCGCTCCTACAAAAGCCCGCCCGGCTCCCTGTGGGAGGGGCTTCAGCCCCGACAGTGACACGGCTCCGCATCACGCCACCTCCCCATGCTCCCCAATGCGCTGAATCGACAGGTCATTTCGGCTAGACTGCCGTTTCCGCCCGGCTTCGGGCAGAGCTTCCCAGAGTAATGAACGACGACCCTGGCAGTACCGGCGGCCCGGCCCACCGATCATGGTGGGATCGACTGGGCCACATGTTTTCCGGCGAGCCGCGCAATCGCGAGGAACTGGTCGAGGAGCTGCGAGCAGCCCAGGCCAACGGCCTCCTCTCCAAAGACACCCTCACCATGGTCGAGGGTGCGCTGAAGGTCACCGAACTGAGCGTGGACGACGTGATGGTCCCGCGTGCGCAGATCGTGATGATCTCGGCCGACTCCCCGCTCAATGACATCCTCGCCGCAGTGGTCGAATCCGGCCACTCCCGCTTCCCGGTCCACGGCGAGGACAAGGACGAGATCCTCGGCATCCTGCTGGCCAAGGACTTGCTGAAGTACTTCGGCGACGGCGAGCATTTCGACATCCGCGCCATCCTGCGCCCGGCGGTGCTGATTCCCGAGTCGATGCGGCTGAACGTGCTGCTGGCCGAGTTCCGGCTCACCCGCAACCACATGGCGCTGGTGGTCGACGAGTACGGCGGCGTGGCCGGCCTGATCACCATCGAGGACGTGCTCGAGCAGATCGTCGGCGAGATCGACGACGAGCACGACGACGAGGAAGAACCCACCCTGATGCACGCCCAGCCGGGCGGCGATTGGCTGGTCAGCGCACTCACCCCGATCGCCGACTTCAACGAGCAGACCGGTTCGACCTACTCCGACGAGGAGTTCGACACCATCGGCGGCATGGTCACCTCCGAGTTCGGCCATCTACCTGAAGTCGGCGAGGAGATCGCCATCGGCGATTTTCTGTTCCACGTCACCGAAGCCGACGACCGGCGCGTACAGCAGTTCCGTGTCGGCCCGCGGCCGGTGCAGGACTGACCTGTAGGAGCGCACCTTGTGCGCGACAGCTTTTGGTCACGTGACGAAGAGCATCGCGCACAGGATGCGCTCCTGCGTCGACACACCGGCAGGCGCCCTCTAGAGTGACGTCCTCCCCGCTCCACGGCGTGCCCCCGATGCACCTGATACGCCGCAGCCTTGCGCTGCTCCTGCTGATCCTCCTGGGCGCCGTCGCCCTGCCCGCCCATGCCGGCATCACCGATGCCCCGGGCGACCAGCTGCAGGTCACGGTGATCACCTATGGCCCAGGCGACACCTACTGGGAGCGCTTCGGGCACATTGCCATCGAGCTTCGCGATACCCGGGACGGCCAGGCGATCAGCTTCAACTACGGCGTGTTCGACTTCGACGAAAAGGGCTTCCTGCTCAACTTCGCACGCGGCCGCATGCACTACCTGATGGATGCCGAGCCCACGGACGACGATACCGCGTGGTACGTGCAGGCCGGCCGCTCGATCACCCGCCAGCGCCTCGCCTTCACTCCGGAGCAGGCCGCCGCCCTGCGCGACTTCCTGCTGTGGAACCTGCGCCCGGGGAATGCCCGATACGACTACGACTACTACGTCGACAACTGCAGCACCCGTGTCCGCGATGCGCTGGACAAGGCGCTCGGCGGCCTCCTGAAGGCCACCCTGACCAAGCGTCCGGGCAGCATGACCTTCCGCCAGCAGACCAACCGCCTGATGAGCGCCCAGCCCTGGCTGATGCTGCTGCTCGATTTCGGCCTCGGCCCCTACGCCGACCAGCCGCTCACCGGCTGGCAGGAGAGCTTCATCCCGATGGTGCTGCAGCACGAGCTGCGCTCGGTGAAGGTGCCCGATGGCCGCGGCGGTGAGCAACCGCTGGTCGTGGACGAGCGGGAGGTCTCGCCGAACCGCGTCCAGGTTCCGCCACCGCAGGCGCCCGACCTGCGCGGTCCGCTGGGCGTGGCCGGAGCGACGATCGCGCTGCTGCTGATCCTCGCCCGCCGCCGGGCGCCGGTCATGTTCGCGGTCCTCGGCACGCTGTGGCTGTCGCTGGCCGGACTGGCGGGACTGCTGATGCTCGGCCTGTGGACGCTGACCAGCCACCATTCGGCGTGGGCCAACGCCAACCTGCTGCTGTTCAACCCGTTCGCACTCGCCCTCATCCCCGCCGTCTGGCGCGCGGTTCACCTGCGCCCGGCGCGAAAGTGGGAAGACCTCTTGCTGATCGGCCAACTGCTGGCCGGCCTGGCCGCGCTTGCGCTGCACCTGCTGCCGGGCGTGGTCCAGCAGAACCAGCCCTGGTTACTGCTGGGCCTGCCGCTGTGGCTGGCGCTTGCGTGGTCGCTGCGTGCGGCACGAGGGGCACCCACCGGCGTGGCGTGATTGCCCCTTCACGCATCGGGCGGGCATGATTCGGCCATGCCGCTACCCACGCCCGCCTGCACCGACACTCCCGTTTCGCCTGGCCAGATGGTGGTGAATTGCGTCGCCTACCATCGCGACGGCCGGCGTATCGGCGACATCACGCTCGACGCGATCAGCGACGTGCTGGCCGAGCCGGATACCTTCGTATGGGTGGGCCTGCACGAGCCGGACGAACCGCTGCTGGAAAAGCTGCAGGAGGAATTCGACCTGCACGACCTGGCGATCGAGGACGCCCACCACGCCCACCAGCGCACCAAGATCGAGTCGTACGGCGACTCGCTGTTCATCGTGGTACAGACCGCGCAGCTGGTGGCCGGCAAGCTGGCCTTTGGCGAGACCCACATCTTCCTCGGACCGCGTTACCTGGTGACGGTGCGCCATGGCGCCTCGCTCTCCTACGCACCGGCACGTCGCACCTGCGAGCACTCGCCCGACCTGCTCGCGCTCGGCCCCAGCTACGGTCTCTACGGTGTACTCGACTTCATCGTCGACAACCTGATGCCGATCGTACGGGACTTCCGCGAGGAGCTGCAGGAACTCGAACAGGACATCTTCGCCGAAGCCTTCAACCGCGATACGGTCAAACGCCTCTACGACATGCAGCGTGACCTGATGACGCTGCGACTGGCGGTGGCCCCGCTGCAGGACGTGATCAGCCAGCTGGTGCGGCTGCATCCCAACCTCATTCCGGAAGACCTGCGCGCCTACTTCCGCGACGTCTACGACCACGTGTTCCGCGTCAACGAGTCGGTCAGCGCGATGCGCGAAATGCTCGGCGCCACCATCAACATCAACCTGTCCCTGGTCACCTTCGGCCAGAACGAGGTGATGAAGAAGCTCGCCGGCTGGGCCGCCATGCTGGCCGCACCGACCCTGATCACCAGCTGGTACGGCATGAACTTCCACCACATGCCGGAACTGGACAAGCCCTGGGCCTACCCGACCATGATCGTGCTGGTGATCGCGGTGGTCGGCGGGATCTTCGCCTGGTTGCGCAAGTCGCGCTGGCTGTGAGCGGACGGAAACGGCGCCAAGCTCGATCCTGAGCAATCGCCCCCGTAGGAGGGGCTTCAGCCCCGACAACCATCACCTCACGCCCACAGCGTCGCGGCTGAAGCCGCACCCACAAAGCCCAGCCGTTCACCCCCGTAGGAGGGGCTTCAGCCCCGGCAACCATCACCTCACGCCCACAGCGTCGCGGTTGAAGCCGCTCCCACAAAGCCCAGCCCTTCACCCCCGTAGGAGGGGCTTCAGCCCCGACAACCATCACCTCACGCCCACAGCGTCGCGGCTGAAGCCGCTCCCACAAAGCCCAGCCCCTCGACCTCGTAGGAGGGGCTTCAGCCCCGACCGCCGATCAACCCCGGCAGGGCTGGTTCGGCACCGCCCCTGGGAAATGTGACCGCGCCACGGTCGGGCACCACACCCTTTTCGGTTGCAACCGACAGACCAACATCCAGCTACGGGTGATCCTGCCGGCATGACCCAGCAAGCTAACGTCGGATACCGACAACTGCGCCGCGGCCGACACTCGATCCCGGGCGGTATATACCTGCTCACCACCGTCACCGCAGGCCGCCAGCGCATTTTTCTGGATCGGCAGTTGGCCAGCGTGGTTTCCTCACTCTCGGCGACGGCCAAGACGTGGGGCCCAGCCAGATGTCTGGGCTGGGTGCTGATGCCCGACCACTGGCATGGCTTAATCGAACTGGGCCATGGCACTACGCTCGCAGCCACGATGCAGCGTTTCAAGGGAACAACGGCTCACGCCGTGAACAGGTCTTGCCAACGTCGCGGAGGCGTCTGGCAGCCGGGCTTTCATGATCGCGCCTTGCGTCAGGACGAGGGCATTGCCGCGACGCTGCGCTACCTCATCGCCAATCCAGTGAGAGCCGGACTGGTGGAGCATCCCCTGGACTATCCGTACTGGGATACGACCTATACCGCCGACCTGGCATGGCTGCATGACGTGCAAGCATGTCGCGACTGAAGTCGCTCCCACAACAGCCGCCCACACGCCGCCCCCGTAGGAGGGGCTTCAGCCCCGACAACCCATCTCACGCCCACAGCGTCGCGACTGAAGTCGCTCCCACAACAGCCGCCCACACACCGCCCCCGTAGGAGGGGCTTCAGCCCCGACAACCCATCTCACGCCCACAGCGTCGCGACTGAAGTCCCTCCCACAACAGCCGCCCACACACCGCCCCCGTAGGAGGGGCTTCAGCCCCGACAACCCATCTCACGCCCACAGCGTCGCGACTGAAGTCGCTCCCACAACAGCCGCCCACACGCCGCCCCCGTAGGAGGGGCTTCAGCCCCGACAACCCATCTCACGCCCACAGCGTCGCGACTGAAGTCGCTCCCACAACAGCTGCCCACACACCGCCCCCGTAGGAGGGGCTTCAGCCCCGACAACCCATCTCACGCCCACAGCGTGACGACTGAAGTCGCTCCCACAACAGCTGCCCACACACCGCGCCCGTAGGAGGGGCTTCAGCCCCGACAGCCCACCTCACGCCCACAGCGTGACGACTGAAGTCGCTCCCACAACAGCCGCCCACACGCCGCCCCCCGTAGGAGGGGCTTCAGCCCCGACAGCCCACCTCACTCCCGCAGCGTCGCGACTGAAGTCGCTCCTACAAAAGCCGCACCTACGGGCTTGCAGCCCCCGAGGTCCACTTCTTCAGCCACGCATTCACCGTCTCGTGCCACTGCACGCTGTTCTGCGGCTTCAGCACGAAGTGGTTCTCGTCCGGGAAGGTGAGGAACTCGCTGGGGATGCCCCGGCGCTGCAGGGCGGTGAACGCACCCAGGCCCTGGGTGATCGGGATGCGGAAGTCGTGGCCGCTGTGCACCACCAGCATCGGCACGCGCCAGTCCTTGACGTGGTCGACCGGGTTGAAGCGCTCGTAGTTCTGCGGGTGATCGAACGGCGTGCCGCCGTTTTCCTTCTCCTCGAACCACAGTTCGTCGGTGGCGTAGTACATCATCCGCGCGTCGAACACGCCGTCATGGTCGACGAAGCACTTCCACGGCTGGTTCCACACACCCGCCATCCAGTACACCATGTAGCCGCCGTAGCTGGCGCCGAGCGCACAGGCACGGTCCCCGTCGAGGAAGGCGTACTTCGCCAGCGCCGCCTTCCAGCCAAGCTTCAGATCCTCCAGCGGCTTGCCGCCCCAGTCGCCGGAGATGGCGTTGGTAAAGGCCTGGCCGTAACCGGTGGAGCCGTGGAAGTTGACCGTGACCACGGCAAAGCCCTGGCCGGCGTAGGTCTGCGGGTTCCAGCGGTAGCTCCAGCCGTTGTTCATCGCACCCTGCGGACCGCCGTGGACGATGAAGGCCACCGGATAGCGCTTGCCGCGCTGGTAGCCGGCCGGCTTCACCACGTAGCCCTGCACCGTCTGGTCGCCGGCACCGGAGAAGGTGAAGAACTCGAAGTCCCCCATCTGCGCGGACTTGAGCCGTGCCGCATTGGCGTGGGTGACCTGGCGCAAGCCGCGACCGCTGGCCTTCACGGTGTACAGGTCGGCCGGATGCCTCAGGTCATCGCGCGCCAGCAGCAGCGTGTCGCCGGCCATCGAGTAGCCACCGACCGTGCCCTCGCCGACCAGCTTGCGCACGGCGCCGCTCGCCGCATCGATGGCGAAAAGCGGATGCTGGCCCTCATCGTCGGCAGTGGCGAACAGCGTCTTGCCGTCGGCCGAGATCGACAGGCTGCCGGCGGAGCGGTCCCAGTGCGGATCGACCTCGCGGATCGCGCCGCTGGACAGGTCGATCGCCATGATCGCGAAGCGGTCGGACTCGAAGCCCGGCTCCTTCATCGCCAGGTAGTACAGGGTGCGACCGTCCGGCGAGGGCACCGGGTAGGCATCCCAGGCCAGGTTGGCCGCGGTGAGGTTGCGAGGTGGTGCGGAACCATCCGCCGGCACCTGGTAGACGTCGAAATTGGTCGACCACGGCTCGCTGCTGCCGGCGATGCGCGCACCGAAGTACACGCTGCGGCTGTCCGGCGAAAACGCGATCTCCTCTATGCCGCCGAACGGCTTGCTCGGCACGTCGCCGTCGATGCCCTTGCTGAGCCACGTGGGCTCGGCCGGCAACTGGCCCTGCGCGTTGAAGCGCGCGATGTACAACTGGTTGCGGCGACCCGTCGCCCAGGCATCCCAATGCCGCACGAACAACTTCGTGTAGAGCGTGCCGGTGGACTTGTCCGAGGCGTTGCCGTCCATGCGCTCCTTGGTGCAGGCCAGGTCGGCGCAGTCCAGGTACGCCTCGTAATCCAGGGCTACGGCGCGGCCATCCGGCGAGAGCGCGTAGCCGCCGAGATCGAGCACGCCGTGGCTCACCTGCACCGGCGTGCCGCCCTGGACACCCCTGGCAGGGTCCATCGTCACCCGCCACAGCTGCGCCACCCCATCGGCCGGCGCCACGTAATACAGGCTGCGTCCGTCCGGCGCCCAGCGCGCCGAGCCGGCATGGTCGGCCACCCGCACCGGCTGGTGCGAGCCCTTCAGGTCCAGCACGTACACGGCGGTGATGCCCTTGTTCGCCGCATAGTCGGTCCGCCGCTCGCTGAAGGCGGCATAGCGACCATCCGGCGAGAGCTGGGGGTCGCTGACACGGTCGAGCATGACCAGGTCGTGGACGGTGAAGGGGTGACCTGAACCCGCCGCCATCGCGGCACAACCCCACGCAAGACCCGCAAGCCCCAGACCGAGCACCCATACTTTCATGTCATTTCCCCTCGAAGCGACCTGTCGAATCAAGCGACAAAGCGTCGCTGGCCAAGAACGCGAGCGCAAGCACGGAACAAAGCCTCTCCGAGGCAATCATCCGTCGCCAAGCTGCAATCGTGCGCCCCCGCTGTTCGGCCAACCCACCACGGTCATGACGTCATGCGTCCATTACTGCCCTATATGGTCACATCTCGTCCTGGCGACTGGTTCACGCTTCGGAACCTGTCTCGACAAGCAGTTATTGCCTTGTAAGCCTTTCGTGATCGCATGCACAATCAGAACGGTCGCCAATGTGGAGAAATTGGCGCCGCAGGCTGGCATGCTCAGTGCTTGTCAGTCTGCGAGCTTCCTGGTCGTTCCTGACCGTGAAAGGGGTCCGATCCCGCCTAGGGGGATATGGGACTGGGGCTCAGGGGGCATCATCCGGTTAGCTAACCAAAGAAGAGGAACCACCATGAAGAGCATGCAGAAGGGCTTCACCCTGATCGAACTGATGATCGTGGTTGCGATCATCGCGATCCTGGCGGCCATCGCCATCCCGCAGTACCAGAACTACGTCACCAAGTCGCAGTTCTCCGAGTCGCAGACCATCGCCGACGGCCTGAAGACGCCGATCGTCGAGTACTACAACCAGACCGGCAACTGCCCGGGCCCGGGAACGGGCGGCATTGCCCTAGCCACCAGCTACTCCGGCAAGTACGTCCAGACCGCCACGGCGGGTGGTACTGCGCCGACCTGCACCATTACGGTCAAGTTCAAGCCGACGGGCTCGGTCTCCAAGCCGCTCGGCGGTCAGCAGGTGATCTTCACCGGCACGGACAACGGCGGCTCGTTCGCCTGGGTGTGCGACAAGAGCCACGCCAGCGGTATTGACACCAAGTATCTCCCGCAGGCTTGCGTGGGCAACTAAGACTCGGCGAAGGCCGGCCCGAGCACTAAAGCATCAGTGCCAAGCGCCCTATAGCCGACTCGAGCGAAGGAGCCCCTCCTAGAGGGGCTCTTTTTTTGAGCCAACAACCGTTAGCAGATATGGAAATCCGAGCCCAGCTTCTTATCGGCACACCTCCCAACATCGTAATTTGCGCCGCGAACACCAATATGCTCGCGACCGAGCGCGAGCAAAAGATTTATTTATCAGGGGACTTGCCATGCGCCAGATTCGAGGATTCACTCTCATAGAATTGATGATCGTGGTCGCGATAATCGCCATTTTGGCAAGTCTCGCAGTCACGGTGTATACCAACTCGACCGGCAAGGCCGAATTGAGTGAGGCGTTTACCGTCGTAGACGGCCTGAAAACCGACGTCGCCGAGTACTACACCCAGAATGGCAGCTGCCCCACAAGCGGTAACAGTCCAATTGAAACGGCGACCAGCTACTCCGGAAAGTACGTGGAGCGTGCAACCGTCGCACCAGGCGCCTCCGGCTGCGTCATTACGGCCTTTATGCGGACGAACTCGGTGACTCCCCGACTTCGTGGAAAGACCGTGACTTTCAGCATGAGTCCGCTCGGCAGCGGCTCCTTCCAATGGGCCTGCTCCACGGACGCCCCTGCGAATTATGTGCCGAGATCCTGCCAATAATTATTAGAAAGCATGCTCCCGAGGTGTATTCTCTTAGGCGGCATGAACCAAGATTGGAAAACACATTGTGACAGCGCAAATCTTTAGCACACGCAATATTTTTTTTTGCACCACGCTAATCGTATGCGCCCTGATCTACTGGCCCGCACTGCATGGGCCGTTCCTGTTCGACGACTTTCCAAACCTGGCCGCGCTGACCAGCATCGACCACGTATCGAGCTGGCGCGACCTGGGTATCTACCTGTCGCAGCCGCGTGATTTCCCGGGCCGCCCGATTGCGATGCTGAGTTTCCTGCTGCAAAAGGCGGACTGGCCGGATCAGCCGTTCCCCTTCAAGCTGGTCAACCTGTCGCTGCACTTGACCATCGGCTTACTGGTGTACCTGCTGGCCAGGCGCATGGCCAGGTTATGGCTTTCCACCCGGACGGCCGAAGAGGGTGGGAGCGAATGCGCCGATTGGGCCGCCCTCTTCGCCTCCGCTGCGTGGTTGCTCAACCCCATCCAGCTGTCGGGAGTCTCGCTGGTCGTGCAGCGGATGACTCTGCTGATGGCGTTGTTCACCGTCATCGGCCTGCTTGCATATCTCCACGGCTTGTTGCGCGATGACCTCCCTGCCTGGAGGCGAGGTGTCTGGATGGCACTGGGGCTGGGTGCCTGTACCGGTCTGGCCGTGCTCAGCAAGGAAAACGGACTGCTTCTTCCGCTCTACGCGCTGGTAATCGACAGTACGCTAGGCAATGACGGGGTAAAGCGTTTGCCGCGCGCACTGGCCTGGTGGCGCCGGCTGTTGATCTGGCCCGCCGTGCTGCTTGTACTCAGCTTCCTTTTCTGGACTATCCCTGGCAGCCTTCGCATTGGGATACGAGACTTTTCCCTCAGCGAACGCCTGTTGACCGAGCCACGGGTGCTCGCCAGCTACCTCGGCAATATCTTCCTGCCGCGGTTCGGCCTGTACGGGTTGTACCACGATGACTTCGTGGTCTCGCGCGGCCTGCTCTCGCCCTGGACCACCCTGCCGGCGCTCGCGCTCGTGCTGGCGGCAGCGGGCGCCGCGCTGTTCGGCCGGCGCCGCTGGCCGCTGTTCGCGCTGGCGGTGCTGTGGTACCTGGGCGGGCAGTTGCTGGAGAGTTCAACGATCATGCTCGAGCTGTATTTCGAGCATCGCAACTACGTGCCGATCATCGGCCCGTTCGTGGCGCTGGGACTGGCCCTGGCACGCATGGCCCCGGGCACGGCTCGACGCCTGGCTTCGGTGCTGGCCGTGGCCTGGCTGGCCGCCTGCACCCTGACCACCGCGCTCAGTGCACGCACCTACAGCTCGGCCGACCGGCTGGCGCTGACCTGGGCCAACACCGACCCCGATTCGATCCGCGCGCAGACGTTCCTAGTGGAGCGCCTGACCCAGCACGGCCAGTTGCAGGCTGCCATGAACGTGCTGGACAGAGCCATCCGTCAGTACCCACTCAACAGTGGGCTGGGCGTAGCACGTGTGTATCTACGCTGCATGCAGGGCACTCTGGATGTGGCGGACCTCGACCATCTTGACCAGGTTTTCAAGGATGCCCACTTTGACCGTACCGGTTTCAGCAATATGGAGTCGCTGCGGCAGCTGGCGTTCGGCCATCAATGTCCGGCACTCACCCCGGAGCACTGGTGGTCGCTGAGCAGCACCCTGTTGGCCAATCCGGCCTATGCACAGAACGGCGTGGCCGCCGGTTTCCTGCATTATCAGCGGCACTTCTGGGCGGTGAGCCAGGGCAACCTTGCGCTGACCATCGCCGAGCTCCAGGCCGCCTATCAGAACGACCCGGACGCGGAGATCCCGCGGCTGGAGGCGAAGTACCTGGTCAGTGCAGGACTTTACGATCGGGCGATCGACACCCTGCAGCACGCGGACTACAGGCGGCTGCCGCAATTGCGCCGACTGCTGGTAGATGACAGGGCGATCAACGCGGAAGACATCGCGACCATCCGCCAGATGCAAGCCAAGAACGGGGCGGGCCACTAAGATGGCCCGAGGCGACCCCTTCGGTCGCCGCTCGTCTACCACGGCTCCGATGCGCCATACCAAGCTTCCGCCCATGCTCAGGGCATGGCCGCTGTACCTGGCCATGCTGGTCACCGCCTGCGTCTATTGGCCGGGTCTGTCCGGCGGCTGGCTGTTCGACGACTACCCCAACATCGTCGACAACCATGGCGTCCAGCCGGATCACGCCAGCGTGGCCACGCTGACGCGGGCGGCGCTCTCCTCGCCGTCGAGCCAGTTCAAGCGCCCGCTGTCGTCCCTCACGTTCGCCGCCAACTACCTCGCCGCCGGCCTTGATCCGTTCTGGATGAAGGCCACCAACCTGCTGATCCACCTGCTGAACGGCGCACTCGTGTTCGCCCTGTCGCGAAGACTGCTTCGCTGCGCCTCGCGGGACGACCCCGGCGACCCCGCCCGCGAAGCCGTCCTCGCCGGTTTGATTGCCGCGGCCTGGCTGTTGCTGCCGGTCAACCTGACCGGGGTGCTCTATGTGGTGCAGCGCATGGAGAGCCTGGCCAACCTGTTCGTGCTGATGGGCTTGCTCGGGTATGTCGCCGGCCGCCAGAGGATGCTCGAGGGCCGCACCACGTCCGGCCTGTGGCTGTGCTGCGCCAGCGTCATCGCCGGCACTGCCATCGGACTCACCGCCAAGGAAACCGCCGCCATGCTCCCGCTCTACGCCGCACTGGCAGAGTGGGTGCTTTTCGATTTTCGCGATCGTCAGCGGCGCCGCAGCCTTCCGGTCCTGGGCCTGTTCGTGGTCACGCTGCTGCTGCCGTTGGTGCTCGGTCTGGCCTGGCTTGTCCCGGGCCTGCTGCAACCGGCCACATGGGCCACCCGGGATTTCACCCTGCGTACCCGGCTGCTGAGCGAGGCACGCATCGTCACGGACTACATCGGATGGACGCTGGCGCCCACCCCGGGCGACCTCTCGTTCTATCACGACGATTTCCATGTCTCGCAAGGCTGGCTGCAGCCATGGACCACGCTGCCGAGCGCGCTCGTGCTGGTCTCGCTCGGCTGGATGGCGGTGCGCCTGCGACGACGGTATCCACTGGCCTCGCTGGGCATCGCGCTGTTCCTGGGATGCCACCTGCTCACCGGCACCATCCTGCCGCTTGAGCTGATCTACGAGCACCGCAATTATTTCGCCAGCTTCGGACTGCTGCTGGCGGTGATACCGGCGCTGGCCGCAATGCCTGCTTCAGCAGCGCGCCCGCCCTTCGCGTTGGTCCGCCGCGCACTGCTGGGCGCCCTGCTCGTCTGGTGGGCCCTGCTGACCGCGATGACGGCACAGGCCTGGGGCAATCCGCTGTCGCTGGCGGTGGAGCTGGCTGACCGGGCTCCCCACTCGCCGCGCGCGCAGTACGAGCTGGGCCGGACCTACATCATCTACTCGCGCTACGACCCGGAATCCCGCTTCACCCGGCTGGCGTACGCACCGCTCGAGCGGGCCATGAAGCTGCCCGACAGCTCGATCCTGCCGGAGCAGGCGCTGATCTTTATGAACTCCCGGATGCATCTCCCGATCAAGGACGCATGGTGGGACAGCCTGATCGGCAAGTTGAGGGCCCGGAAGCCGGGCGTGCAGGACGAGAGCTCACTTGCAGCGTTGACCCAGTGTGCCCGCGATGGACGCTGCCCACTGCCCACAGAGAAGATGGTCGCAGCATTCCAAGCCGCCATTTCCCACGCAGCGCCCAGCCCCAGACTGCTTTCGAGCTATGGCGATTACGCCTGGAATATTCTAAAGGACCACGAGTTGGCCTTCAGGATGGCAAAAGCGGCAAGTGCCGCCGATCCACGCGAGCCAGCCTATCGGATTACCTTGGCGCGGGAGGCCCTGGCGCTGAATCAGGTCAGCGAAGCGCGAATCCAGATCCGGGAGCTCGAAAAGCTGGATGTGGCGGGCTCCCTGGATGCGGACATCCATGAACTGACCGCCGAACTCCCCGCTAGTCATTGAACCACCCTCCCAAACCGGAATCGATCGCGTGGCAACCAAGCGCATTCAAACCACCAAAGACCTGGCGATCAACGGAGCACCACCCGCCTTCGAGGAGCCGCTGCACGTCGGTCGTCCGAACATTGGCGACCAGAAACGCTTCCTCGAGTTGACCAGCCAGATCCTCGATAACCGCTGGCTCACCAACAACGGCCCCTTGGTTCGCGAACTTGAGTCGAAAATCGCGTTCCTGCTGGGCGTGAAGCATTGCATCGCCATGTGCAATGGCACCGTGGCGCTGGAAATCGCCATTCGAGCACTGGGTCTGGAAGGCGAGGTGATCGTACCTTCCTACACGTTCATCGCCACCGCCCACGCCCTGCACTGGCAAGCGATCACACCCGTTTTCGCAGACATCGACCCTTCCACGCACAACCTCGACCCGGACGCGGTGCGGCGAATGATCACCCCGCGCACTACGGGCATCATCGGTGTGCATTTGTGGGGGCGCGCCGCTCCGGTCGATGAGCTACAGGCCATTGCAGACGAGCATGGGCTGAAGCTCATGTTCGATGCCGCGCACGCCTTTGGCAGCACCTACAAGGGGCAGACCATCGGAAGCTTTGGCGCCTGCGAGGTGCTCAGCTTCCATGCAACCAAGGCTTTCAACACCATGGAGGGCGGGGCCGTCGTCACCAATGACGACGAGCTCGCCGAGACTATCCGTCTGATGCGCAACTTTGGCTTCAACGGCTATGACAACGTCATCCACCCCGGCACCAACGGCAAGATGATTGAGGTATGCGCCGCCATGGGGCTCGCCAACCTCGACGGCTTCGGTGACATCGTTGCGATCAACCGGCGCAATCACGAGGCCTACAAGCTCGCACTGAACGCGATCCATGGCGTATCGGTCCTGGAATACGGGCCGTCCGAACGCAATAGCTATCATTACCTGGTGATTGAAGTAGATGACCGCTGCCCCGTGACCCGGGACGAAATCGTCGCAGCCCTCCACGCCGAGAACATTCTCGCGCGCCGATATTTCTGGCCGGGCTGCCACAAGATGAAGCCCTACCGCGACCTGTTTCCGCATGCTGGCCTGATGCTGCCCAACAGCGAGGCGGTGGCGGAGCGCGTTATCGTTCTCCCCAACGGCGCATCGGTTGACGATGCCGTGGTGACCACCATCCGCGACGTCATCGTCGCTCTCATCAACAAGGAGCCAACTCCGTGACCATCGACGACTTTATCGAAAAATTTGCCTTCGCCATCGAAACGGAGGCGAGTTCGCTCAGTCCGGAAACCGATTACAAGCAGTTGCCCCAATGGGATTCGCTGAACACGTTGGCGCTCATCGCCATGGCCGACGCCGAGTACGGCATCACACTCAGTGGCCAGGCGATCAATGATACCCGCACCATTGCGGATCTGTGGACGCTGATTTCCAGCAAGGTCAAGGCGTGATCAAGCCGATTTCCGGCGTAGCCATCCGCGCCGTTTCCTCGGTGGTACCGACCCGTATTGCGCGTACGGCCGACTACGTGCACCTGTCCCCCGAGGAGCGGGCTCGCTTCCAGAAAGCGACCGGCATCGCCGAGCGTCACATTGTCCATCCGGGGCAATGTGCATCCGACTTGTGCACGACCGCCGCATTGCGCGTACTCGAGCACCTCGCCTGGGCGCCCGAGAGCGTCGGCGCACTTGTACTCATCACACAGACGGGCGACCAGCCTGTTCCAGCGACATCCTTGGGCATCCAGCATAGGCTTGGATTGCCCAACTCATGCCTGGCATTCGATGTGAACCTGGGGTGCTCCAGTTATCCCTATGGCTTGGCAATCGTTTCTTCGTTGATGCGCACGCTGGGTATCGAACGGGCGCTCTTGCTGATTGGCGATGTATCCAGCTTGACCTGTGCCGAGCACGACAAGAGCTCATGGCCACTGTTCGGTGACGCGGGTTCGGCAACCGCTCTTGAGCTGGACGAACATGCTCCAGCCATGTATCTGGACTTGATGTCGGACGGCGCTGGGAAGGATGCGATCGTCATTCCCCGTGGAGGCTTGGCATCCAGGCGACCGGCTGGCGATGGGCCGGCCGAGCAAGAGACCGACCGGGATGGCGTCACTCGCCGACCGGATCAACTGATTCTGCGTGGAGCCGATATCTTCGGCTTTGCGATATCCAAGGTGCCGCCAAGCATCCAGCGAACGCTGGATGCGGCCGGGATAGACAGTGGTAGCGTTGATCTCCTGGTCCTGCATCAGGCGAACAAGATGATCAACGATACCATCGCCAGGAAAACCGGCTTTGCGGGCGACAAGACCCCCTCCTCCCTTGAGCACTTTGGAAATACCAGCTCAGCCTCGATCCCCGTGACGCTCGGCGCCAACGCTGCATTGTTCTCCGAAGCACAGCGGAGCACATTGCTCTGTGGTTTCGGGGTCGGCTTGTCGTGGGGCTGCGCGCTGGTGACCTTGGCCCGGGGCACGATCCTTCCGATCACAGAAAGTGATCATGTCTATTGATCGAGCAGCCTATTCTGATCCTGCCACCTTCGACGCGGAGCTGGCGCGGATTTTCTCCGACCGGATGTGTGTCGGCTCGGTTTACGACCTGCCCGCCGTCAATGACTACCTCAGCCTGCTCGTCGGCAACCGGGCCATTACGGTTCGCCACACACCAGACGGCGTGCGCGCCATCAACAATGTCTGTCTGCACCGCAACGCACTGATAGACCCCCCCGGCTCGGGCAACCGCGCCTTCCGCTGTAACTATCATGGCTGGAGCTACCGCAGCGACGGCACGCTTGAACATGCGCCATTAGCCGAAGAAGCCGCGATATGCGAACGGCAATTGATCCGCTATACCGTAGCGGAGTCGAATGGCATCTACTACGTGGGGCTCGGGGCCACGCCCGATGTATCCGATACCAGGATCGCCTTCGACAAATTGAGGATGACTCTGGCCGAGCCTTTTGGCCGGGGAACCCTGGACCATGCATGCAACTGGAAATTGCTGGTCGAGAACGTGATGGAGGGATATCACCTGAGTTATGTGCACAAGGAAACATTCGTACAGGCAGGTTTCACCTCTACGGCAAATTACCACCATGAGATGGAGGGGAGCGTCTCGTGGAGCACCATGACCCCCCGCCAAGGACACGGCAATGACCGGAGCAGCCAGTATCGGCGTATCAGTCAGGACGCCGGCCACTATTACAACCATGCCTTCGTTTTCCCGAACCTTTTTCTCGCCAATTCAAACGGCCTCATCGGCTTCATGAGTTACTTGTATCCAGTCAGCACCAGCCATACTCGACTGGAGTGGGCGTTGTTCGAGCTTCCGGCCCTGACCGCACTCGCACCATCGATACGGGAGCACTTTCGGAACGATGCACTCTCCTTCGCCAATGCGACCCTGCTCGAGGACAAAGCCTTGGTCGAGTCATGTCAGCGCGGCATCTCGTCGGTAGGGACAGCGTGCCAATTCCAACCCAACGAAAGCCGGATCAGGCACTTTCACCTGATGTATCAGGAAAGTATGTCGGCAACATCCCGATAGATGCCCAGATGGGCAAATCGGGACGTCAAGCTGCATCTTGAGCGAAGGCAAAAGGCAATGAAAAAGACAACGCAGGCCATTGCTCAGGAACTCGAGACTCGTGGCTTTTCCGTGGTGCGGGGATTCCTCGCGGCTGAAGACGTCACGGAAGATCTGCTGACATTCCTGGCGGAAGCACCGAAGTTCGCGGATGGTGTCATCAATGGAATAGCCGACGAGCAGATGTCGGGCATCCGACGAAAGATCGAGACCCTCATACCGGAGATCGGCGGCATGCTCGGCTTGTCGATGTGCCAAGACCGCTTCAACTACTGTGCGATCCGTATCCGGGAGGCCCATGGCGAGCCGGTACTGAGGACTCCATTCAACCCTCATCGCGACCCGAAAGTGGCGCCGGGAGGGGTCCTCAACTGGCACCTGGATCACTTCAGCTACTACCTGTATGGCGATCACCGGAACTGGCTGATCTGCTACATGCCGGTGATCAAGCCGTCGCCCGACCTTGCCAATCTCGCCATCATTCCTTCCGACGTGCTCGAGTCCTGTGACACAGAGCTGTCACGACGCATACAGGGCCGCGGCGCAATGCGCTTTCGTCGCGTTGAGACAGACACGATGGCCTGGTTTCGCATGCGCTTTCCCGAGCAGACGATCGCAGTAGATGACTGGTTTGCGATTGACGATTTCGACGACTCAACCATGGGCTGGAAGATCAACATCGATCTGGAAAAATGCAAGGTAGTACCCAGGTTGGACGTGCACGATCTCCTGATCATGCGTGCGGACGTTATCCATCGTACAAATGATGCCGGGAGCGACAGAATCTCCATTCGCTGTGATGGCATGCCATCCCACGCGAGGGAAATCGACACTACGATGGGCCTGCTCAAGTTGACCGCCAGCCTTCCCTTCGTGGGGAAGAAAAGGCGATACAACCTCCGTAACTGGGTCAAGACCGAGTGGAAAAAGAGGCTGCGCCGCAGCTTCGGTTAACTACACGCATATTCTTCTCCGACAATCTCGGCTGCGGCCAGTGGCTGCACTCATGCAAGTGAGCGTGCGCCCCTGTCAGCAGCCGGATTCGATCCATCTGGAACCACAAACATGTTTGCCGACAAGCACATCCTGGTCACTGGCGCGACCTCCGGTATAGGGCGCGCCGTGGTCGTCGACCTTCTCCGTACCGAGGCACACCTGATAGCGGTAGGCCGCAATCGCAAGCACCTCGAAGACCTTGCTCTGCTGGGCAAAGACAAGGTCACTACGATCGAATTCGACCTGACGGATTTTGGAGGCTATCGGAAGCTGATAGCTGATATGCCGTCGCTTGACGGACTTGTTTGCTCAGCAGGCATCGTTGAAAACAACCCGCTCCGCTTCTTTTCCCTGGAAAAGTACCAGCGGACCGTGGATGTCAATCAGACTGCCCCGCTTCACCTGGTAGCGGAGCTCGCCAAGGCAAACAGGCTTCGTGACAAAGCTTCTATTGTCTTGCTGTCCTCAATCACTGGAACGTCCATAGGCATGAAGGGTACGGCCGCCTACGCAGCGACCAAGGCGGCCCAAGCTGCCTACGCCAAAGTCATGGCTCTGGAATTTGCACACAAAGGCATCCGCGTGAACGCCATTGCTCCGGGCATGGTGCAGACGCCACTCGTGGACGGCTCACATCAGCTCTCCGCTGAAGCAATTGAACTGGACAAGGCACGCTATCCGCTGGGGAAACGCTACGCAGAGCCGGAGGAGATCGCCTCCGTGGTCCGTTTCCTGCTGTCGGTTGACGCATCATTCATGACCGGACAAAACGTGGTGGTGGATGGAGGATTCACGGTTCAATGAGCTCGCAAGACGTCATCCTGCTGGGGCGCGGCGGCTTTGGTCGCGAAGTCGCCGCGTGGATCAAGGCCAGGGCCATGCCGTACCGCGTAAAGGGATTTTTGGACGACACTCAGGACGGTCCGGAAGTGCTGGGCCCCATCAAGGGACACAGCCCCACGCAGACGGAGAACGCGCTGTATCTGACCAGCCTGGGAAGCGGGAAGCCGCGCACCCTCTTGCGGCGCGAACTGGAATCGCGCGGCGCCCGCTTTGCGAGCCTCGTCTTTCCCGAGGTGACCAGCGCATCGGACCTTTCCGCCACCAGGAACAGCATCTTCTTGGGAGCATGCAGCATCTCCAACAACGTCACGCTGGGTAATGACCTGCTGGTCCAGGGTTTTGCCATCGTCGGACACGATGCCGTCCTGGGCGATGGCTGCACGATCAGCAACCATGCGTTCATTGGCGGCAACGCCAAGCTGGGTCCATGCTGCACGATTCACCCACACGCCGTGGTGTTGCCGCATATCGTGGTCGGAGAGGGGGCAGTAGTTGGCGCCGGTACCGTGGTCATAAAAAACGTGCCACCCGGCGCCACTGTATTCGGGGTTCCAGCGAAAATCCTTGTACCTGGCCGAACCCAATGACGGACATATACATCAACGATATCGGGACCGCTCTTGGCTCTTTGCGGGAGCAGAACGATGCACAATCCCTCGGCCAGGCGGAGGCCGACTGTTTACGTATCGTCGATAAGACGGGCATCAGGAGCAGACCGGTCGCGGCCGAGCACGAATACTCCAGCGATCTGGCGTGCACCGCAACGAACGCGCTCCTCACCGAGACCGGGACTGTAGCAACCGATGTGGGGGCGCTACTGGTCTGCACCCAGACTCCAGACCATCTGATACCGGGTGTGTCTTCACGCGTCCACGGTCGACTGGGCTTTCCGAAGAGCTGCTTCGTGCTGGATATCAACCAAGGTTGCTCTGGATTCGTCATTGGCACTCAAGTCATGACGAACTGGCTCCGGGCAACCGGTGGCAGTGGCATCCTGGTCAATGCCGACACCTACTCGAAACTGGTTAGGCCACATGACCTTACGACCAGAGTCATCTTTGGGGACGCTGCGACGGCGACCATGCTCTCCACGAGAAGAGGCGGGTTCAGGGTCGTTCATTGCCGAAGCTTTGCTGACGGCTCCGGATACGATGCCTTTGTCGCCCGAGGCTCTGCCTTGCGCAACGACCAGCACCAACAGGCGGGGATCTACATGGACGGCCCGGGCATCTTGAACTTTGCCCTGCAAGCAGTTCCGGACGCTATCACCCAGACCTTGGCCGACGTGAACCGCAGCTTGGGTGACATCCGCATGGTCCTCTTCCACCAAGCCAACAGATTCATCATCGGCCAGTTGGCAAAGAAGCTGAAGCTGGCGAAAGAACAGACACCCTGCAACTACTCAGATCTCGGCAACACCGTCTCGGCATCGATCCCGCTGCTGCTGAAGGAGCAGATGAATCAGCTGCAGCCAGGGGATCTTGTGCTCACTGTCGGCTTCGGAGTGGGGCTTTCCTGGGGGGCGGCTCTTCTCGAGCGCGTGAAAGATTAATGGAAGAGCATGGCCACTACTCACTTGACACCCGATACTTCGAAAACTCATTGCCCGCGAAAAAAAGCCCCAAAACTCCACTCCGACCATGAAGCTATTCACAAATAGTCATGAGAGAAGAACCTAACACTAAGGTCACTCCCCATGATCACCCGATGAATTCCTGGGTGAGGAGCATGGAGGCACGCGCATCATTTTACATCAGGGGTTCATCGCGACCCAGGAAGGACAATGATTTTGACTGGAAATGGTTCCGGAAATTTCCGACGGCACACCTCTTGGATATCCGTCGCGTACTCAATCCTCTATTGAAAAAAATAGGCTTCAAAGGGTTCGGCGGATTCTCGCCCGCATGGCTTGCAGAAAACTCGTTCGAACTATGGCTGACGCGACAGGCATTGGCCGATGAACTAAGCCGTCGGATGTTTGACGATGCATTGATTCTTAAAATTGTAGGCTATCGCCGGTTCTATTTCCCGCGCGAGGAATTTAGCCCCATCTTCGAGATTGTGGATGATCGACCGTTTTCGGCAGAAGGCCTCCTATCCACATACATCGGGACCCCGCTGAGAGATTTTCACGTAAATACCACTGGAGTACCCGTGCGGGTCATCGCCGCCGATGGAATGATCGACCTATTGAATGCCTATCGGCAGTATTTTATATGCCGAGACGGGCTCGATTTCTCACCCGCTCCTGGCGAGATTATCCTGGACTGTGGGGCATGCATTGGTGATGTCGGCGTTCTTTTTGCCGGCATGGTGGGACCCCATGGCCAGGTGCACATGTTCGATCCCATGCCAGCGCATGTTCGCGTTTGCCGTCATCAGGCAAAATACAACCCGAACTTGGAAAAGGTCATCCACATCGTACCGATGGCCGTCGGCTCGAGATCTGATTTCGAGGGAAAATCCCTCCCCGAGGATAACCACATCAATCCTGCAGCGCGCGCGACGTCAGAAATGCCGTTCATCTCGATTGACGACTATGTAGATAGTCGAGAGATCCAGATTGACTACATCAAGATGGATATTGAAGGCGGTGAAATTCCGGCCCTGGAAGGCGCAGCAAAGACAATTGCGTCACAAAAACCGCGCCTTGCGATCTCTGCGTATCACAAGGAGGATGACCTGTGGACAATCAGGAAGAAGATATTGTCACTTAATCCGGATTACCAGCTTCATTTTGGCCACCACACGCCAGTTCAATGGGAGTCGGTCATCTATGCCATCCCAAAGACGCGGCACCAGGCAACAAGGACTATGCCGCAGAGAGATTCATGATAAAAGCCGAACTGCATTGCGTCCAACGAACCAGCAACCAAGTGCCATTGTCGCCTCCGCCGAAAGCAGAACTATTATCGAAGCATCTGGTCCGAGTCGGTTCAACAATACGACATCTGATGCAATCATCAGGATTAAGACGATACCTTCAATAAGCACCCGGGCATGTTGCCGGTCGCATGCAGTGACACGCGCGGCATAAGCTTGATGCAAGGCGAAGAGAATCGGCCACGGCACAAACAACAATGAATAGCGGACTGATTCACTGAAGCCTGCACCAAAAACCATGGGTATGATCGGTGAAACCACTAGAATGGCCAGACCCGCGCCGCAACCGTAGAGAAATGCACTGCTCACCACAAGTCCGAAAATTCTGGCTTGGGCGGGCGTTCGGTACGATGCCATCAAGCGCGGCAGTGTGGCGCTCATGAGCGCCGATACAGGCATACCGAACAAGCTGATTACGCGAAACGCAACGGTGTAGGGGCCGACCGCGGCTCCACCCAGCAACTGAAGCATGAGTACCTTGTCGACCTCGAGATAGCTGGTGCCAACCAGGCCTCCCACTGCGTAGACCCCCCCCTGCCGCAGGCTGTCGCGAAGCGGGGCGCGCATATGCCAAGCCGGCCACGCAGCAACAACACGCACCAACCATATCGACGCCACGCAGCCAAGCAATGAGCCGGCAAAGTGCGTGACCACCGCGTTTGATGGCGTTCCGACGAAACCAGCAGAGAACGCTAACACCCCGGCAAGCAGACGAAAGGCTGGTATTAGACATACGGCACCAAGCGATGCTGATCCGTGCTCGATAGCAAAGCACTGACTCGCCGCGACCTGTGCAATCGGGAGACACACCAGCTCAGACAAGCCGAGCAGAAACATGATTCGTAACCCGAGGGGTTGGTGGACGATAAGCGAAGTGGCCATCAGAAGGATCACGAGGAGTGAGCCGACCACCGCAACCTGCAGCAGAGCAGTCGCCCACATGCCGCCCATGTGCCGATGTTCCCGGGCGACCCACTTCGCCAGCAGCACGGGCATCCCCCAACTCGCCAACGGTGAAGCCAATATGGCGAGAGCAACTGACCCAGCAAATATCCCATAGCCAGTGGCACCGAGCCAACGTGACATCAAGAGAAGATAAACCGCTTGAATCACCGCTCTCGTGGCAAGGCCGGTGGCGGCAAATATGCTGCTTTTCCCAAGATGGCCAATTTGAAGTTGGCCGGGGAGCAGTCGATTCACGAAATCGAACATTGCTTTTAGTGACCTACGTACGAACGGTACCAGGCACTTCCCGGGCCTGACGCCGGAGCGTCGGGATGCGCATTGCACATGTCCTCAATCCCACTCTGAGAAAACCAAGGAATGTGAAATTTTCGGCGAAGTCAAAGATGGCATCCTTTACTGCACCGAGATCACAAGCCCGGAGGCCCCACACGAGAAGACTTGCGGCAGATTCCCAGCGATAGTCAGGCCTATAATCACGTTCACCAGAAAAAAAAGCCCTTGCATCAGTGTCGAACTGAAGTGCAGATCGATAAAACGCGACCCTCGCCCGAACCCCCGAACGTAGGGCGGAATTTGGACTTACGCGATAGACTGCAGCGACCTTTGGCAAGTAGGCGACCCGGTACCTCGAAGTCACGTAGGCATTCAGCACGCTGTCGCCGAATCGATATTGCGCCTTTGAGAGCGTTGAATTCTCGAAATCGCGCACAGTCTCCCGGCGGAGGAGAACCGTGCATGTGCGCAATATTTTCGGGAAGTGCCAAGTGGGAAAGAGGTCGCCCTCCAGACGTTTTGACGCTACGCGCCGGTGCACCGACTTGCGCATATTGTGCACCCAATGGCCATTCGACATTTTTGCCTTAGTCCAATCACTATGGACAATGCCCACTCTTTCATCTTTCTCGATAAGTTCAACCTGGCGCGCCAGCTTGTCTGACGCGCACCAGAAGTCGTCACCCTCGCAAAAACTCACATAGTCACCACGGGCCAGGGAAAAAATCCTTTTCCCATTCGCGTTCATGCCGACGTTGAATTTCGAGCGAATCACTCGTACTTTTTCCGGAAAACGAGCCTGGTATGCGAGCGCAATGGATAACGTTTTGTCGGAGGAAGCATCCTCGCCAATTATTAGCTCGAAGCCAAAATCGCAACACTGAGCAATTACTCCATCAATAGCGTCAGGCAGATAATCCTCATGGTTGTAGGTGAGCATCAGGATGCTCACCTTTGGTGAGGCAACCAATCGCTCCGGATCGCTTATTTCGATAAAATCATCGGCATGCTCGGACATATGGTCAACCTACTGGGACCAGTGCCGTGACTATGCGCTGGGATGGGCCTTTTCCCGCCACGGCCGCAGGCGGTCGTCGCAGTTTGACGTAGTGACCGCCTGCCAAGAACGCACCTATGCCGCCCGGAACGTCGGACTCCATCAGTGCGTTCGTGCCGAGCCCATCAGGACGTTCCGTGCGCTCCCGCATGACAATGGTCGGGACGCCCAGAGCAGCGAGCTCTTCCTGGTTGGAGCCACCGTCGGTGAGCACGCATGCGGCTCCAGCCGCCAGGCGCAGGAATGCGCCGTATCCGAGTCGGGGCGACAATTCCACACCCGGAGCGAGGCGGAGCCTCTGATCCAGGCTTTCGGCGGCAAGTCGAGCTCTTGTGGCCGGATGCATTACAAAACGTACCGGCAGCACTTTTGCAGCCTCTTCGATCAGGTACACAAGCTGACGCAAGCGACGCTTGTTGTAGATGTTTTGAAAGCGATGAAGAGACACCACGATGTAAGGTGCAGCGACATCCGGCCTTATAGCCGCAGCACCGGTCATCGCGACAGCGTCCACGATCGTGTTTCCGACCGTATCCACCACCTCCGCTCGATGATGATGAAGCATGTGCGCCACTGAGGCTTTATTTGGGCACATCGCCAGATCGGTGAAATGAAAGACCACCCTGCGCAAAATTTCCTCAGGAAACGGATCAAACAACTTCCCCGATGTCAGTCCGCTCTCAAGATGCACAACTCGAGCGCCGTTGCGCCGACCGGAGAACGCGCCGACGAGCGTGGACAAGGTGTCTCCGTGCACGAGCACACTGACCGAGCGACCACTGCGTGTAAAACCCCTGATACAACGTGATACCCCTGCGTAGGCAAGAGGAAGCCAACGCAGCAAGGAACCCACAGTGGACCTCTCTATAGCCCGTACGGCTGACACCTGAGGGGAGCGAATACCGAACTCCTCCACCAAATCCTGCATTGTCTCTTCGTGCTGACCGGTCATGAGCAATGTGACCGGCAAACCAGCTGACTCGCAAGCAACAACCACCGGCGCCACTTTGATCAGCTGGGCGCGTGTCCCGACGACAAAGACAATTTGGGATTGAAGCGTCTCAGTCATTGCGCCGGTACATCAACGCCGTGATCTGCTCGGACACCAGTCCGATCAGGAAGATGATCACTGCCGCGCTCCACAGCAACGTGCTTCCATTCGTCAGACGACCCGAATGCAGGTAGGTCCACAAATAGTTGCCGCAACCAAGCAGGAAGAACGCAGCGCTCGCCGGAACGAAAAGCTTCAGGGGCGAGTACAGCGTGGCGATCTTGAAGATGATCAGCAAGAACCGCATGCCGTCGCGCAGCGGACGGATATGGCTGGTGGTGCCGTCGCGCTGCGCCACGTGGATCGGTTCGTAGGCCACCGGATAGGCGCTGCGGAAGAACGCCATGGTGCTGGTGGTGGGGTAGCTGAAACCGTTGGGCAGCAGATACAGGAACTCGCGGAACTTGTCCGCGCGCACCGCACGGAAGCCGGAGGTCAGGTCCATCACGCGGTGGCCGGTCATCTGCGTGGCCAGCCAGTTGTAGAGGGTGTTGGCGACGCCCCTCCCGACCCCCGCCTGTCCTTCCCAGGAGCGGGCTCCAACCACCATGTCGTATCCCTGCTCCAACCGTGCGAGCAGGCGGGCGACATCGGCCGGATCGTGCTGACCATCGCCATCCATGAACACCAGGACCTCGCCCGTGGCCGCCCGGGCACCGCGCTTGATCGCCGCGCCGTTGCCCATCGAGTAAGGGGAGGACAGGCAGGTCACCCCGGATCGGGCGCAGACCTCCCGGGTGTCGTCGGTCGAGCCGTCGTCGACCACGATGATTTCCGCCTCCGGATGCAGCGCATGCAGGGCGGGCAACAGATGGGCGAGCGCTGGCGCCTCGTTCTTGGCGGGAAGGATGATGCTTGTCTTCAAACCAGGATTCCCCCGACGGTGGCTGGTGATCATAGCGCGGTGACCTCGCCTGCCGCTGCGCCCCGCCCCGGCCAAAGCCGGGACTGCTTCGCATCTCCCGGAAATGGGTCCGACCGGAACGCTTGCGAGTGATGACCGCCCTGCTAGAGTGGAGTAAATTCCACGTGAATCAGCGGGCTGGGGCAGATTTCACCATGTCATCTCAAGTACAGGCATCTCTTGCTGGTCTCTCGGGCATGGCCCGCAGGCTGGTTTCGGAGGGCGTGGTGCCGGAGGCCGATGTCCGCAAGGCCGTGGCGGACTCGACCCAGGCCAAGGCCACGCTGGCCACCTGGCTGCTGGATCACCAGCTGGTCGACAGCACGCGCTTCACCCAGGTGGCCTCGGTCGAGTTCGGCATGCCGATGATGGACGTGACGTCCCTTGCTCCGGCCAGCATGCCGCTGAACCTGATCAGCGAAGCGCTGGTCACCAAGCATCGCGCCCTGCCGCTGTTCCGTCGCGGCAAGCGGCTGTACGTCGGCATCGCCGACCCGATGCAGTCGCACGCGCTGGACGAGATCAAGTTCCACTCCAACTGCATGGTGGAACCGATCCTGGTCGAACGCGGGCAGCTGCAGCGGGCGATCGACGGCGCGATGAGCGCCATGAACGCCAACATCTCCGACATGGGCGGCAGCGACCTCGACGACCTCGAGCTCGAGACCTCCGGTGGCGACGAGGAGGCTGACCAGACCGGCATCGACGCGACCGGGGGCGATGACGCCCCGGTGGTGAAATTCGTCAACAAGGTGCTGGTCGACGCGATCCGGCGGGGCGCCTCGGACATCCACTTCGAGCCATTCGAGAGCCAGTACCGCGTGCGCTTCCGCATGGACGGCATGCTGCGCGCCGTGGCCAGCCCGCCGATGAAGCTGGCCAGCCGCATCTCCTCGCGCCTGAAGGTGATGGCCCAGCTGGACATCGCCGAGAAGCGCGTGCCGCAGGACGGGCGCATCAAGCTCAACCTGTCCAAGAGCCGCGCGGTCGACTTCCGTGTCAGCACTCTGCCCACGCTGTTCGGCGAGAAGATCGTGCTGCGTATCCTGGACGGCTCGGCGGCCAGGATCGGCATCGAGAAGCTGGGCTACGAGCCGGAACAGCAGAAGCTCTACGTAGATGCGATCCACAAGCCCTACGGCATGGTGCTGGTCACCGGCCCCACCGGCTCGGGCAAGACGGTGTCGCTCTACACCGCGCTCAACATGCTCAACACCGCCGAGCGCAACATCTCCACCGTGGAAGACCCGGTGGAAATCCGCGTCGAGGGCATCAACCAGGTGCAGCAGAACACCAAGCGCGGCATGACCTTCGCCGCTGCCCTGCGCTCCTTCCTGCGCCAGGATCCGGACGTGATCATGGTCGGCGAAATCCGCGACCTGGAAACCGCCGAGATCGCCATCAAGGCGGCGCAGACCGGTCACATGGTGTTGTCGACACTGCACACCAACGACGCCTCCCAGACCATCTCGCGACTGATGAATATGGGCATCGCGCCCTACAACATCACCTCGTCGGTCACGTTGATCGTGGCGCAGCGCCTGGCGCGACGCCTGCACGACTGCAAGAAGCCGATCGAGCTGCCGCCCGAGACTTTGCTGGCTGCCGGTTTCACGCAAAAGGACATCGACGAGGGCATGACCATCTACGAGGCGGCCGGGTGCGATGGCTGCAACGAGGGCTACAAGGGGCGCGTGGGCATCTACCAGGTGATGCCGATGCTCGAGGAGATCCAGAAGATCATCCTCAGGGGCGGCAACGCACTGCAGATCGCCGAGACCGCCAAGGAGGCCGGCATCAACGACCTCCGCGCCTCGGCCCTGATCAAGGTGAAGAACGGCCTGACCAGCCTGACCGAAATCGACCGCGTCACCAAGGACTGAAGCACCGGGTTCCGTGGCCCGCGACACATTGCGGATGCGTGTCCGGCCACGGAAAACGGCATCGGAAATGCAATAAGCTGTATCAGTTACCGCCGGCCACGGGTCGGTTCAAGGTGGGATGAGGGGGAGACGCATGGCTACGGCGACGGCAAAGAATCCGCGGGATCTGGGCGCCCAGCGGGCCCAGGTCAGTCAGGCGACCGTGTACGACTGGGTAGCCCTGGACAAGCGCGGCAAGCGCATGAAGGGCGAGATGCCCGCCAAGAACGCCTCGCTGGTCAAGGCGGAACTGCGCCGCCAGGGCATGAACCCACAGACGGTGAAGGAACGCGGCAAGCCTTTGTTCGGCGCCACCGGCAGCACGGTCAAGCCGCGCGACGTGGCCATCTTCAGCCGCCAGATCGCCACCATGATGGCTTCGGGCGTGCCGATGGTGCAGTCCTTCGAGATCATCGCCGACGGCCAGAAGAACATCCGCTTCAAGAACATCCTGACGGACGTGAAGCAGGGCATCGAGGGCGGCGCCTCGCTGAACGAGGCCCTGGCCAAGTACCCCATCCAGTTCGACGAGCTCTACCGCAACCTGGTCCGTGCCGGCGAATCGGCCGGTGTGCTGGATACCGTGCTGGACACGGTAGCCACCTACAAGGAGCGGATGGAGGGCATCAAGGCCAAGATCAAGAAGGCCCTGTTCTACCCGGTGATGGTGCTGGCCGTGGCGCTGCTGGTCAGCATGATCATGCTGCTGTTCGTGGTGCCGGTGTTTGCCCAGACGTTCCACGACGCCGGTGCGGAGCTCCCCGCCCCCACCCAGATCGTGATCAACGCCTCGGAGTTCATGAAGGCGTACTGGTGGCTGGTGATCGGCAGCATCGTCGGCGGCATCGTGGCGCTGGTGGTGGCCAAGAGGCGTTCGGTCAAGTTCGCCCACTTCCTCGACCGCCTGATGCTGAAGCTGCCGGTGATCGGCAACATCCTGCGCCAGTCGGCCATCGCCCGCTTCGCCCGCACGCTGGGCGTGACCTTCAAGGCGGGCGTACCGCTGGTGGAAGCACTCGATGCGGTGGCCGGCGCGACCGGCAGCGTGGTCTACAGCGACGCCGTGAAGGCCATGCGCGACGACATCGCCGTCGGCCACCAGCTGCAGCTGGCGATGCGCCAGACCGGCCTGTTTCCCAACATGGTGGTGCAGATGACCGCCATCGGCGAGGAATCCGGTGCCCTGGACAGCATGCTGTTCAAGGTGGCCGAGTTCTACGAGGAAGAGGTCAACAACGCCGTCGATACCCTTTCCACCCTGCTCGAGCCGCTGATCATGGTGATTCTGGGCGTGCTGGTGGGCGGCATGGTGATCTCGCTCTACCTGCCGATCTTCAAGCTGGCGGCAACCGTCTAGGAAGACCCGCCCGGGTCTCGTGGCCCCTTTCCCCCGCGGGAAGGGGCCTTTTCTTTTCCGCGACAGGCAACCCATGACCGACCTGCCCCTCTGGATGTGGATCCTTTCCGCCGGCGTGCTCGGCCTGCTGGTGGGCAGTTTCCTCAACGTGGTGATCCTGCGCCTGCCCGCCAGGCTCGAGGCCGAATGGCGGGCCGATGCCATCTCCGTGCTCGAACTAGAGGAAGAGCAGCAGGCACCGCCGCCGCCGGGCATCGTGTTCGAGCCCTCGCACTGCCCGAAGTGCAAGCACCGGCTGGCGTTCTACGACAACATCCCGGTCTTCGGCTGGCTGCTGCTGCGCGGGCGCTGCCGCTATTGCCGCGAACCCATCTCGGCACAGTACCCACTGGTCGAACTGATCACCGGCCTGTGCAGCGCGGCGATCGTCTGGCGCTTTGGCGCAGGCTGGCCGGCACTGGCCGGACTGGCCTTCACCTGGGCACTGATCGCCCTCTCCGGCATCGACCTGCGCACGCAGCTGTTGCCTGACCAGATCGTCTATCCGTTGCTGTGGCTGGGCCTGCTGCTGTCGTTGGCCCCCTTCCTCGTGCAACCGGGCCCGGCCATCCTCGCCGCGGCCATCGGCTACCTCAGCCTCTGGAGCGTGTACTGGGCGTTCAAATTGCTCACCGGCAAGGAGGGTATGGGTCACGGCGATTTCAAGCTGCTCGCCGCCCTTGGTGCCTGGATGGGGCTGGGCTGCCTGCTGCCGGTCGTGCTGCTGTCGTCGCTGATCGGCGCGATCGTGGGTGGCACGCTGATGGCGCTGAAGCGCCACGAACGCGATGTACCGATGCCGTTCGGTCCTTTCATCGCGGCCGCGGGCTGGGTCTGGTTCGTCGCGGGCGACCAGCTGTGGTCGGCCTACGCCCACCTCACCGGGCTGCACTGAGGCATCCATGTCCGGCTTCGTGGTCGCACTCACCGGGGGCGTCGCTGCGGGCAAGAGCGCCGTGGAAGACCGCTTCCGCGCCCTCGGTGTCGGTGTGCACGACGCCGACCGCGCGGCACGCGAGGTGATCGAGCCGGAGACCCCCGGCCTGGCCGCCATCGTGGAGGCTTTCGGCAGGGAAGTGCTGGGCCCCGACGGGCGCCTCGACCGTCCATCCATGCGACGTCGCATTTTCGCCGACCGCGATGCCCGCCGCACGCTCGAGGCGATCATCCATCCACGCGTCCGCCAGTGGCTGCGCGACCGCGCCGACGACGATCCGGGGCCCTACTGCATCCTGGCCATCCCCCTGCTGGTGGAGAACCTGGCGCATTACCGCTGGGTCGATCGCGTACTGGTGGTCGACGTGGATCCGCAGGAACAGGTGCGCCGGCTGATCCGGCGCGACGGCGTGGACGAGGGACTGGCCCGGCGCATGCTGGCCAGCCAGGCATCGCGCGAACAGCGACTGGCGATCGCCGACGACGTGATCGACAACGGCGGCCCCGAAGACGCACTGGACGGGCAGGTGCGCGCGCTGCATGCGCGCTATCTCGCGCTGGCCCGCGCCTGAGAAGTCAGCCTGCGAGCAGGGTCCGGAGAATCGCCTGGTCGGCTGGCGCCAGCTGCGCGGGAGTGAGCGCCTCGGGTCGATGCCACTGCAGTCCCTGCCCCTCCAGCGGACCGGGAGTGCCGTCCCAGGCGGTCACGACCCAGGTATCCAGCAGCAGCTGAAACGCCTCGTACCGCCAGGGCAGCACCAGCAGCGGATACGCCTCGCGCACCTCGATGCCCAGTTCCTCGCGCAGCTCGCGCACGAGCCCGGCAAACGGGATCTCGTCCGGCTCGAGCTTGCCGCCGGGAAACTCCCATAGCCCGGCCAGATGCTTGCCGGGCGGACGCTCGGTGACTAGCACCGCACCATCGGGCCGGCGCAGCACGCCGGCCATCACATGCAACGGTCCGGGTGGCGCCATCAGGCGGTGCGGATGTACTCGACCATGTCGAAGTCGTACGCGTGGTCGGCGTCCGCCTTGTGGTGGGTCCGCGAAACCTCGGTCCAGTCGCTGAAATGGACACCCGGGAAAAAGGTGTCGGCGCCATCCACTGCGGCGCTCACCCAGGTCAGGTACAGGCGCTGGGCGACGGGAAGCGCCTCGGCATAGACCTGGCCACCGCCGATCACCATCAGACCCGTGCCGTCGGCACGCGCACGCGCCTCCTCGACCGAGCGCACCGTGACCTGCCCCGGAAACGGCGCTTCGTGGCGCCTGCTGAGCACCAGGTTGGTCCGGCCAGGCAGCGCCTTGCCGATCGCCAGCGCGGTGTTGTAGCCCATCAGCACGTACTTGCCGAGGGTAAGTTCCTTGAACCAGCGCAGGTCGTCCGGCAGGTGCCAGGGCAACTGGCCCTTGCGGCCAATGGCGAAGTTCTCGTCGAGGGCGGCGATCAGCGAAACGGCCATGACAATCCTTGCTGCAAAAGTGGCAACGCAGTGCGCCTTGGGCGCACCGTTAACCAGAGGATTCTACCGCGCAACCGGCGGGCCCGGCACCCTTCACGACCGGAGAAGGGGGTACGCAGGCGGCCGCACGGCGATCGATCAGACGGCCACGGGGGCCTTGATCGCAGGATGCGACTGGTAGCCCTCGATGGTCACGTCCTCGTAGCGGAAATCGAAGATCGAGCGTATCCCGGGATTGAGCCGCAGCGTCGGCAACGGCAGCGGCTCGCGCGTGAGCTGCAGTCGCGCCTGCTCCATGTGGTTGTTGTACAGGTGCGCGTCGCCCAGGGTGTGCACGAAATCGCCCACCTCGAGGTCGCAGACCTGCGCCACCATATGGGTCAGCAGCGCATAGCTGGCGATGTTGAATGGTACGCCGAGGAAGATGTCGCCCGAGCGCTGGTACAGCTGGCAGCTCAGCCGCCCGTCCGCCACGTAGAACTGGAACATCGTGTGGCAGGGCATCAACGCCATTTTCGGCAGCTCGCCCACGTTCCATGCGCTGACGATCAGCCGGCGCGAATCGGGATTGCGGCGGATCTCGTCCACCACCCAGCGGATCTGGTCCACCGCACCACCGTCGACCGTGGGCCAGCTGCGCCACTGCGCGCCGTAGACCGGGCCGAGGTCGCCATGGGCATCGGCCCACTCGTCCCAGATGCTGACGCCGTTCTCCTTGAGGTAGGCGATGTTGGTGTCGCCGCGCAGGAACCAGATCAGCTCGTGGATGATCGAGCGCAGGTGCAGCTTCTTGGTGGTGACCAGCGGGAAGCCCCGTGCCAGGTCGAAGCGCATCTGCCAGCCGAACACGCTGCGCGTGCCGGTACCGGTGCGGTCGGATTTTTCGGTGCCGTGTTCCAGCACGTGGGCAAGCAGGTCGAGATAGGCGCGCATCCCGCCAAGATTACCAGCCGCCGCCCGTCGACCGGGAGGCATGACAAGGGTCACTCCCCGGCACCGGCGCACGCGCCTAGACTCGGACTTTTCCCAGGGAGGCAACGCAGATGGCCCAGTGGTACTTCAGCTACGGCAAGGGCGCCGAACGGATCGGCCCGCTCGACGACGCGGCGGCCCGCGAGCAGGCGCGGCGCCAGCCCGACGGCTACTGCTGGCGGGAGGGGTTCACCGAGTGGAAGCCGATCCGCGCGGTCGGCGAGCTGGCCTCCGGCCTGGGAACGACGACGATGCCGCCACCGGCGCCGCCGCTGCGGGGAGCCGGCGCCGACGAGATCGATTACCGCATCGTCGGCACCGACATGCAGTTCGTCGAGATCGAACTGGATCCGGGCGAGAGCGCCGTGGCCGAGGCCGGGGCCCTGATGTACAAGGAGGCCGCGATCCAGATGGATACGGTCTTCGGCGACGGCTCGGCCGTCAGCCAGGGCGGCGGCCTGATGGACAAGCTGCTGTCGGCCGGCAAGCGCGTGATCACCGGCGAAAGCCTGTTCACCACCGTATTCACCCACGCCGGCAGCGGCAAGGCCAAGGTGGCCTTCGCCGCGCCCTACCCCGGCACGGTGATGGCGATGAAGCTGTCCGAGCACGGCGGCCGGCTGATCTGCCAGAAGGATTCGTTCCTCGCCGGCGCGCGCGGCGTGCAGCTGGGCATCTTCTTCCAACGCAAGATCCTCACTGGCCTGTTCGGCGGCGAGGGCTTCATCATGCAGAAGCTCGAAGGCGACGGCTGGGTATTCGTGCATGCCGGCGGCACCGTGGTGCAGCGCGAACTCAAGGCCGGCGAGCGGCTGGACGTGGACACCGGCTGCGTGGTCGCCTTCCACGACACCGTGAGCATGGACGTCAAACCCGTCGGCGGCATCAAGAGCATGTTCTTCGGCGGCGAAGGCATGTTTCTGGCCACGCTGACCGGGCCCGGCACGGTGTGGCTGCAGTCGCTGCCGTTCTCGCGGATGGCGGGGCGCATGCTCGCAGCGGCGCCGCAGGGCGGCGGGCAGCGGCGCGGCGAGGGCTCGATCCTCGGCGGGCTGGGCGACATCCTCGGCGGCGACAGCAACTTCTAGCCGAACAGCGCCCCCCCTCGGGAAGGGTGGCAATCACGAACATCCACCAACGCAAGCAATAGCGTCGCGACTGAAGTCGCTCCCACGAGACCTCGGTCCGGCCGCACCTGTGGGAGGGGCTTCAGCCCCGACGTCGCGACTGAAGTCGCTCCCACGAGACCTCGGTCCGGCCGCACCTGTGGGAGGGGCTTCAGCCCCGACGTCCCGACTGAAGTCGCTCCCACAAGACCTCGGCCCGGCCGCACCTGTGGGAGGGGCTTCAGCCCCGACGTCGTGACTGAAGTCGCTCCCCACAAGACCTCGGCCCCGCCGCGCCCGTGGGAGGGGCTTCAGCCCCGACGTCCCATCGTCTCAAGCCAATGCGTCGTGGCGTTCTGTCATGCGGCGAGCGGTAGCACCGGCGCACGCCGCGACATCGCGAGCAGCACCAGTCCCACCACGATGAGCGGGATCGACTGCACCTGGCCCATGGTCAGCCAGCCCCAGGCCAGGTAGCCCAGCTGCGGATCCGGCACGCGCACGAATTCCACCGCGAAGCGGAAGCAGCCGTACAGCAGCGCGAACAGGCCGGAAACGAGATAGCGCGGCCTCGGCTTGAGCGACACCAGCCACAGCACGGCGAACATCACCACGCCCTCCAGCGCCAGTTCGTACAGCTGCGACGGATGCCGCGGCAGACCGCCGAACTGTTGCAGGCGCTCGGTCAGCGTGGGGTTGCCGGCGGCCAGCTGCAGGTCCTCGTCGCGCGAACCGGGGAAGATCATCGCCCACGGCACGTCGCCGGGCTTGCCCCACAACTCGCCGTTGATGAAATTGCCCAGCCGCCCCAGGCCCAGGCCCAGCGGCACCATCGGTGCCACGAAATCGATCGTGTCGAAGGGGTGCAGGCGGTGCCGGCGCGACCACCACCAGCCGGTCAGCACCACGCCGAGCAGGCCGCCGTGAAAGCTCATGCCCCCGTCCCAGACCTTGAAAAGGGCCAGCGGGTCGCGCCAGATCCAGCCGATGCCACCGGCGTAGTAGAACAGCATGTACCAGACCCGGCCGCCGACGATCACGCCCATCATGGCGTAGAACATCAGGTCGCCCAGCGCGTCCCGGGTCACCGGCAGCCGGCCCCGGCGGCGGCGGTACTCGGCCAGCGTCGCGACCAGCAGAAAGCCGAACAGGTACATCAGTCCGTACCAATGCACCTGCAGCGGCCCGAGCCGGAAGGCCACGGGATCGAACTGGACGACAAAAGGCTGGGTCATGGTGGCCGTCGGCAAAAGCGCAAGTCTAGCCGCCGGCCCGCCGTTCCGGAAAACCGACGGGGCGTCGCGACGGATGGATATACTGCCCATTCAGGGAAACAGGGGACCCGGTCGAGCCACCGGGACGCCGGGCGCGAGGCTCCTCCGCGCCCGGTTGCGCATGGAGGAGCATTCAGGGGGATACACATGCAGAAGCATCCTGGGATGGCGCTGCTGGGGGCGGTGCTGGTTTGCGTGACGGTAACCGCCCGTTCCGCGGATCTGATTCCGGTCGACTCCTTCGCCAGGCATCCCGCGATATCGACGCCGCGCCTGTCCCCCGATGGCCAGTACCTCGCGGTACGCATGGACGGCGACGACGGCGCGCATGCGCTGGTGGTGTTCAAGGTCGCCGACATGAGCCATCCGGTGAGCATGCTGCGCATGCCCAAGTACGAGGTACCGGCGAATTTCGTCTGGGTGAGCCCGACCCGGCTGATCATCGAGAAGGGGCGCGAATACGGTTCGATCGACAAGCCTGCGCTGACCGGGGAGATCCTCGCCACCGACTTCGATGGCAAGAACCAGGACTACCTGTTCGGCATCGATGCGGTGAAATACGGACGGCGCGCCGCCACCCGCGGCACCGACCGCGGCTGGGGCTTCTTCGACGGCAAGCCGGACCAGGCGAACGGCCACTTCTACATGGCCGCCGAGGGCTGGGACAGCAATCATCAGAGCTCGCTGTACGACGTGGATGCCGAGCACAACACGCGACACCTGATCGGTGACATCGGCGTGTCGGGCATGAGCTTCATGGTCGGCAAGGATGGCCAGGCTCATTATGCCTTCGGCACCAACACCCACTTCGACTACGTCGTCTACCACCGGGTGGGCTCGAGCTGGTCACCGATGACGCCATCGCAAGTTGGCGTCCGGTTCCACCCGCTGGAAAGCACGCCCGACGGACAGCACGTGTATGCGACCTACAGCGCCGACGGCGGCCCCAGTTCGCTCGTATCGATGGCCGAGGACGGCAGCGGCCGCCAGATGATCGCCCCTGCGGGCTTCGGCAGTGTGGGAACCATCGAGTGGACCGCCAAGCCGGAACAGCCTTTCGCCTCGACGCTGGATACCGGCGTACCGGCCGCCCGCTACGTCGACCCGAACGCGCCAATGGCCAAGCTGCACCGCGCGCTGAGCCTGAAATTCCCCGGAAGCTACGTGCACTTCGTGAACTTCAGCGACGACGGCAGCGAACTGCTGTTCGGCGTGATCAGTGACCGCACGCCAGGCACCTACTTCCTGATCAACACCCACACCTACAAGGTGCAGAAGCTGTTCGACGCGGAGCCGTGGATCAATCCGGCGCAGATGGCCGAACGGCGGCCGATGACCTTCGTCGCCCGCGACGGAACACCGATCGAGGCGATCCTTACGCTGCCCAGGGGGGGCGGCGAGAAGAACCTGCCGATGGTGCTGATGCCGCATGGCGGCCCGATCGGCATCCAGGACGACTGGTTCTACGACGGCGACGCGCAGTTCCTCGCCAACCGCGGCTACCTGGTGCTGCAGATCAATTTCCGCGGTTCGGGCGGACGCGGCGTGGACTTCCAGCAGGCCGGCTACCGGCAGTGGGGCGGCACCATCCAGAACGACCTGATCGATGGCGTGAAGTGGGCGATCGCGCAGAAGTACGCCGATCCGAACCGCATCTGCATCTTCGGCGCGAGTTTCGGCGGCTACTCGGCCCTGATGGCGCCGATCCGCGCGCCCGGCATGTTCAAGTGCGCCGTGGGTTACGCCGGCGTCTACGACATGGCCCTGCTCTACAAGAAGGGCGATACCCGCCAGAGCGAGGCGGGACGCAATGCCATGCGCGCGATCATGGGGGCCGACGAAAAGGACCTCGACGCCAACTCGCCGGACAAGCTCGCCGACAAGATCGACATCCCCGTGCTGCTGATCCACGGCGAAGACGACCAGCGTGCGCCGTTTGCCCAGTTCAAGGCCATGACCGCCGCGCTCGACGCGGCACACAAGCCTTACCAGACCCTGGTCAAGCCGGGTGAAGGACACGGCTTCTACGACGAGAAGAACAACATCGACCTGCTCAACACACTGCAGGCCTTCCTCGAGAAGCACATCGGCAAGGGCCGCTGAGCCGCACCGCCCGAACAGCAAGAGGCCGCCTCCGGGCGGCCTTTCCTGTTACAGCAACACGGGCCGATCCGGCAGCTCGTCCGGATTGTCGCGGCCATCGCTGGGGAAACACGCCTCGGCCAACGCATGGATCGCGGCGATCCCTTCCAGGCTGCCTTCGCGCCAGCGCCCGGCGGCGAACGCCACACGCATCCCGGCGCAAATGCGCTCCCACGCACCCCGCTCCACCCGTTCGACCAGACCGCGATCAGCAACGATCTCGATCCGGCGCTCGGCCAGCAGCACGTAGATCAGCACGCCGGTATTGAGCTCGGTATCCCACACGCCCAACTGGGAGAACACCTGCTGCGCCCGCTGGCGTGCGGTCACTCCCGCCCAGACTGCCGATGGCGACAGGCGCGACTCCACTGCGAAACGCAGCTCGCCGCGATGGTGACGTTCGCCGTCGTGGATCGCCGTGGCCATCTCGTCGAGCAGCGTGGAAGGGAAGCAGCGCCGCAGCTGGAACCAGGCGCCGAACAGGTTGCGTGACAGTCGCTCGATCCGTCCCATCACCAGCTCCCCGAAGAACCGCCGCCGCCGAAGCTGCCGCCGCCACCGCTGAAGCCGCCGCCACTGAAGCCACCGCCGCTGCCGCCACCGAATCCGCCCCCTCCAAACCCGCCGCCGCCCCAGCCGCCGCCGCCGAATCCGCCCCAGCCGCCCCAGCCACCGCCACCGATGGAACGCCCGCCACCGCCAGGCATCAGCATCACGATGCCGCCGATGACGGCACCAAGCACTCCCACACCCACCGTCGCGGCGAGCAGCCACAGCAGGCCGCCGGTCAGCGCCGCGCCCAGCGGCGTGCGCACGATCACGTGGGCCCGGCCGAACAGGCGGCGCAGGAACAACGCCACGAACAGGCCGATCAGCATCGCGTGCCCGATATCCAGACCGCCCCGCGATCGGCTCGACTCCTTGGGCGCCGGCAGCGGCTCGCCGTCGATCAGCTTGGTCAGCGCGTCGACGCCGGCATCCAGCCCGCCGTAGAAATCGCCCTGCTTGAAGCGCGATTCGATGTACTCACGGCGGATCCTCGCGGTGGCCGCGTCCGGCACCGCACCCTCCAGGCCGTAACCGACCTCGATGCGGTCCTTGCGGTCGTTCTTGGCGACCAGCAGCAGGATGCCGTCGTCGGTGCCCTTGCGGCCGATCCTGTTGGCCTCGGCCACCGCCAGCGAGTAGCTCTCGATGTCCTGGCCGTCCAGCGAGGGCACCATCAGCACCACCAGCTGGGCGCCCTTTCGCTGCTCCAGCGCCACCAGCTTGGCGTCCAGCGCGTCGACCTGCTGCGGCGTGAGCGTGCCGGTGAGATCGGTGACGTGGCGAGTGAGGTGCGGCACGTCCGCTGCACGCAGCGGCGTGGCGCACGCCAGCGCGAGCAGCAGGAGCAGGTGCGTCAGGCGACGCATCGGATCAATGCGCCGAGGCGGGTGCGGCCGGCGCGGCGGAGCCGAAGTCGACCTTCGGTGCGGTGGAGATGGCCTGCTCGTTCTCCACGCTGAAGTTTGGCTTGACCTGGTAGCCGAACATCTTCGCGGTCAGATTGTTCGGGAAGCTGCGGATCAGCGTGTTGTAAGACTGCACCGCCTGCACGTAGCGGTTGCGCGCCACGGTGACGCGGTTCTCGGTGCCCTCCAGCTGGGCCTGCAGGTTCTGGAACAACCCGTCGGCCTTGAGCTGCGGGTAGTTCTCGCTGACCACCATCAGTCGCGACAGCGCGCTGGAGAGCTCGCCCTGCGCGGCCTGGAACTGCTTGAGCTTGGCGGCATCGTTGATGGTGTCGGCGTCCACCTTGATCGAGCCGACCTTGGCGCGCGCCTCGGTCACCTCGACGAATACCTTCTCCTCGTGCTGGGCGTAGCCCTTCACGGTGGCGACCAGGTTGGGCACCAGGTCGGCGCGCCGCTGGTACTGGTTGATGACCTCGGACCACGACGCCTTCACTGCCTCGTCCTGGCGCTGGATGGCGTTGTAGCCGCAGCCGGACAGCCCGGCCACCAGGAGCAGGATCAGGCAGGTTCGCAGCAGTTTCATGGCTTCACTCCCGTGAATGGAGACGGCGGGGCAATCCCCGATCCCCTCCAGCATACGACGCCCGCGCGGGCGCCGCCCGCTCAGAACCAGCGCGGCCCCAGGATCAGCCCCCAGCAGAGCACGGTGAGCAGCAGCAGCAGGAACACCGCCGCCGAACCCATGTCCTTGGCGCGCCCGGCCAGCTCGTGGAAGTCGGGGCTGACCTTGTCCACCACCGCCTCGATCGCCGAATTGAGCAGCTCGGCCGAGAGCACCAGCACCGCCGGCAGCACCAGCGCGATCTTCTCCAGCGGCCCTTGCCCCAGCCACAGGCCCAGCGGCACCAGCACCACCGCCAGCATCGCCTCGAGCCGGAACGAGGCCTCGTGCCGCCAGCCCGCCTGCAGCCCCTTCATCGACCAGCGGAACGCGTTCCAGAGCTGGCGCGGGTTGCCGCGAAATCCACTGCCGGGCATCGATTGGGTACTCCAGGACGGACGCGGGACTCCCGCCGGCGGGGCGGGCATTTGGGTGGGCCGCATCATGCCACACGTTCCTGCGGACGCCCTTTGCCCTTTTGCTGTGCAACCACAAGGCGGGACCGAATCGGGTACCCTTCCGAGGTTGTGCCCCGTCCGGGGCCACGCTCGAGAGGTGCTGCCGCGTGCGGTGCCAAGGCATGAACCCGCACGGAAAAGGTATGGCCATCCAGAATCCGCCCGTCTCCCAGACCCGCTCCTTCAGCACCGTATTCCTGATCGAAATGTGGGAGCGCTTCGGCTTCTACGGCATGCAGGTGCTGATGGTCACCTACATGATCAAGAAGCTCGGCTTCGTCGACACCCGCTCCAACCTGGTATGGGGTGCGGCCGCGGCGCTGATCTACGTGACGCCGGCGATCGGCGGCTGGGTCGGCGACAAGCTGATCGGCACCCGCCGCACCATGCGCATGGGCGCGATCGTGCTGATGCTGGGCTACGCCCTGCTGTGGATCCCCACTGAAAGCGCCTCGTTCCTGTACTTCTCGCTGGGCGTGATCATCGTCGGCAACGGCATGTTCAAGCCGAACGCCGGCAACCTCGTGCGCAAGATCTACGAGGGCGACGACACCAAGATCGATAGCGCCTTCACCATCTACTACATGGCGGTGAACATCGGCTCGACCATCTCGATGCTGCTGACCCCGTGGATCCGCGACTACGTCGGCCAGCGCTACGGCGACGACTGGGGCTGGCACACCGCCTTCGGCGCCTGCGCCGTCGGCCTGGCGCTGGGCCTGATCAATTACGCCCTGATGAGCCGCACGCTGGCCCACATCGGTTCGCCCGCGGACGACAAGCGCGTGGACCTGAAGAAACTGGCCGGGGTGCTCGGCGCCGGCGTGGTGCTGGTGTTCGTATCGGCCTTCATCCTGCAGAACGAGGCGGTCGCGCGGGTCTGCGTATACGCCGCCGGCGTGGTGATCCTGGGCATCTTCATCCACCTGATCCGCTCCAGCCACCGCGACGAGCGCGCCGGCCTCAGCGCCGCGCTGGTGCTGACGGTGCAGACGATCTTCTTCTTCATCTTCTACCAGCAGATGTCCACGTCGCTGAACCTGTTCGCGCAGAAGAACGTGAACCTCGACTTCAGCCTGTTCGGCTGGCACATCTTCACGTGGATCCCGGAGCAGTTCCAGTCGCTCAACGCGATCTGGATCGTGGCTCTGAGCCCGGTGCTGGTGCTGATCTACAACTCGCTGGGCCGGGTCGGCAAGGACATCTCCGTCGCTGCGAAATTCGCCTGGGGCTTCGGTGCGGTGGCCGCCGGCTTCTTCATCTACGGCGTCGGTGCACGCTGGGCGGTGGATGGCCAGGTGTCCTCCTGGATCATGGTGTGGGGCTACGGCCTGTACTCGCTGGGCGAACTGCTGGTGTCCGGCCTGGGCCTGGCGATGATCGCCCGCTACGTGCCGGCACGCATGGGCGGCTTCATGATGGGCGCGTACTACGTGGCCTCCGGCATCTCGCAGTACCTGGGCAGCGTGGTGGCCAACTACGCGCACATCCCGGAGGGCCTGACCGATCCGGTGAAGTCACTGGACATCTACACCAGCCTGTTCAACAAGCTGGGCCTGGTCGGCGTGGGCTGCACGGTGATCGCGGTCGCCGTGCTGCCGCTGATGAACCGGCTGTCGGCCAGCCATTCCGACGTGGCGACCAATCACGACCCACTCCCCGCTTCGCGCAGCGAAGAGGGCTACGATACGCCCGCCCCGTGAGCCACCAAGGCCCGCCACCCGGCGGGCCTTCTTACTTATGCCCCTGCTCAATCCCGCCTCGCCCCAGCGTTTCGCCCCGTCGGCGCTGACCCGCACCCTGGCCTGGCTGCGCCTGTGCGCGATCACCGGCCAGAGCAGCGCCGTGCTGTTCGCGGCACTGTGGATGCGGATGGAGATCCCGGTCCTGCCGCTGCTGGTGGTGATCGGGCTGTATGCCATCTTCGCCGCCTTCGCCTCGTTCCGGCTGACCATGCCGTGGCGGGTGCGCGAGTGGGAGACGATCGGCCACATCGCCGCCGATACGCTGGTGCTCTCGGCCCTGCTGTACCTGACCGGCGGCGCCACCAACCCGTTCGTCACCCTGCTGCTGATCCCGATCGCCCTCGGCGCCGCTGCGCTCACCATCCCGGCACTGATGACCGTAGCGGCGCTGACCTGCCTGGCCTATGTGTTCCTGCTGCGCCACTACCTGCCGCTGCCGCCGATGATGGAAGGCCGCGCCGGCTTCGAACTGCACGTGCTCGGCATGGCGGTGAACTTCGCGATCACCGCGATGCTGCTGGGCTTCTTCGTCAATCGCCTGGCCACCGCCGTGCGCCTGCAGCAGGACGAGGTGCAGCGGGTGCGCGAACGCGCCCTGCGCGACGAGGGCATCCTGGCGATCGCCACCCAGGCCGCCGGTGCCGCGCACGAGCTCAACACCCCGCTGGCCACCATGCGCATGCTGCTACCCGAGCTGCGCCGCGAACACGCCACCGACCAGCCGCTGGCCGAGGATCTGGAGCTGCTCGAGGAGCAGGTGGAACGTTGCCGCGGGATCCTTCGCGAGATGGTCGCCTTCGGCAAGGCCCAGTTGTCGCAGGAAGAAGAGCAGATGGACGTGGGCACTTTCGTGCACGGCTGCCTCGAGCGCTTCCAACTGCTGCGACCGGAAGCCGAGCTGGAACTGGACATGGCCGACACCGTCGCCAGCGCGGCTCTGAGCAGCCCGCCCGGATTGCGTCATGCGCTGATCAACCTGCTCAACAACGCCGCGGACGCCTCGGCGATGCGCGAATCCAACCGGGTCGAGCTGCGCGTGCGCCGGGATCGCGGCTGGCTGGAGCTGGACGTGAGCGACCACGGGCCCGGCTTCCTGCCCGACGAACCCGGCTATGCGCTCGGCTACAGCGGCAAGCAGGGCGGCCTCGGCATCGGCCTCACCCTCGCCGAGGCCACCGCCGACCGGCTCAGCGGCGAACTCACCGCGGAAAACACCGCGGACGGCGCCCGCGTGCGCATGCGCCTGCCACTGGCCTCGATCGCCCCGGCTCCGGCGCGCCACGAGGGTGCACGCAGGCCCCCGCAACCGTCAAAATAGAGCGATACGCCAACCTGGATACCGTGATGACCGACCTCAACGCCTCCGCCCGCCCCCTGCTGATCGTCGACGACGACCCGACCTTCGGCCGCGTGCTGGCCAGGGCCATGGGCTCGCGGGGCTTCGAGGTGATCAACGCGACCAACGCCGACGAGGCGCGCGCGCTGACCCGGCGCCACCAGCCGCGCTACTGCGTGCTCGACCTCAAGCTCGGCGAGGACAGCGGCCTGCGACTGATCCCCGACCTGCACCGGCTGGTGCCGGACATGCGCATCCTGCTGCTCACCGGCTATGCCTCGATCGCCACCGCGGTGGAGGCGATCAAGCGCGGCGCGCACGACTACCTGGCCAAGCCGGTGGATGCCGATGCGGTAGTGCGGGCACTCACCGAGGGCGATGGCCCGCAGGCCGACGACGACGACGTGGCCGAGACGCCCGAGGCGCCGCTGGCGCTGCGCCGGCTCGAGTGGGAACACATCCACCGCGTGCTGACCGAGTGCGACGGCAACATCTCCGAAACGGCGCGCCGGCTGGGCATGCATCGGCGCACGCTGCAGCGCAAGCTGAGCAAGCACCCGGTGCGCGAGCGGCCGGACCGCGAGGACTGATTCGCGCCGCTCAGCGGCTGCTGGCGGCATCGTCCGGCGCCGGGGCCGGCAACGTCTCGCCGGTACCGTCGTCCTCGTCGCCAAAGATCGCCACGTGCGGCTTGCCGGAGCCGTCGATCCAGCCGCGGAACATGCCGTCGGTGTTGAACGGAATCGCGATATGGCCGCGATCGTCCAGTGCGATTGCCCCCCCGTTGCCGCCCATCGCGGGAATCTCCTGGTTGATCACCTCGGCCGCCGCGCGAGCGATCGGCATGCGCAACTGGGTTACCCGCATGCAGATGGCGTGCGCGGCCACGGTCCGCATGTAGAACTCGCCCCAGCCAGTGCCCGACACCGCACAGCCGGAGTTGGCGTAGGTGCCGGCGCCGATGATTGGCGAATCACCCACGCGCCCGGGCAGCTTGTCGTTCATGCCGCCGGTGGAGGTGCCCGCCGCCAGGTGGCCGTCCACATCGAGCGCCACCGCGCCCACGGTGCCGAAGTGCCTGGCGGTGGCTTCGTCGGCATGCGGCTGGTTGGCCGCATCCTCCTTCAGCGCACGCTGCAGTTGCTGCCAGCGCTCCTCGGTGCGGAACCAGGCATCGCTCTCCATGGCCAGGCCCTGCGATCTGGCAAAGGCCTCGGCCCCGGCGCCGACCAGCATCACGTGCGACGAATGCTCCATCACCGCGCGGGCCGCCAGGATCGGGTTGCGGACATGGTCGATCGCCGCCACCGACCCGGCGCGCAGCGTATAGCCGTCCATGATCGCCGCATCCATCTCCAGCGTGCCGGCGTGCGTGAACACCGAGCCGCGCCCGGCGTTGAACAGCGGATCGTCCTCCAGCACCACCAGCGCGGCGGTCACTCCGTCGATCGCCGGCTTGCCCACCTTGAGCTCGGTGTAGCCCGCCAGCAGCGCCTGCGTCAGCGCGGCGCGGATGGCCTTTTCGCGGGCCGGCGGCATGTCCTTGCGTGGCGCGCCGGCCCCGGCGTGGATCACCAGCACCGGGCCGCTCGCGTGCGCGGACGCCACCAGGCCGAGGGCGGCAAGCAGGCTCCACAGACGGCGACGCGACTTCACGTGCGAATACTCCCCGGCAATGCGGGGAGTATATCGGGGGAGCTGGCCGCCTACTTCGGGTCGAAACGCACCTCATGACCGTTGAACACCGCCCGCTTGCCGTCGATGTCGGCGAGCAGCTGCAGGGCGAACACGGGCGACATCTGGTCGAACTTGAAAGTTACCGGGCTCTCGCTCAACGCATCGGCATTGAGCAGGATGAATCCGTCTTTTTTCGCCAATACCTGTGCCGCCTCGCGCATCGGTCTTGCCTGGGCGTCCCCGTCCATCGGGGCCAAGCTGGGTATCGCGGTCGCGGTGTCTGCGTCGCAGCCGGGGGTTGGGATCAGGTTGAACCAAACCGTGCCGTCTTCCAGAGGCTTCTCGTGTCGCTGACCAAATGCGATCGCGGCTGCTTGGCCCACTTTGGTACGTACGATCGGCTTCCCATCCAAGACGCGGACATGTCCACTACCCTCGTCCAACCGGGTATGCAGGTCACCCGCGATCTGGATCTGGTCATTGGCGGCAGGAGTCAGCGTGAAAGTACCGTGCCAGGAGAAGCCGGGACCGTCGTTACCGCTCAGATCAAAGGGCTTGCCCTTGGCCAGGCACTGGGTGAAGTGCATCGAGGGTGCGTGCCCGCGGGTGGCGATGTCGATCTTCAAGGTGAAGTGGTCGGCATTGATCGCCGCCCGATGTTTCGAGGCCGCTCCGGGCTGAGCGGCGTAGACGCTCAACGAACCGGCAAGCACCGTCGCACCGAGTACCACGCGGGCCAGGAAGCGGCGAGTGCGGGTAGGAACAGGCTGCTTGAGCATGGAAACTCTCTCCGTGAGTGGATGATGGGACGACCACGAGCACCCCACCGGCAGCATCAGCGGCGAGGTCTGGGTTTTCAGCATGGCGTTGGCGTATTCGCGACGCGGGGCGCCGTGTTCGCGCAGCACCGCCGCGTCGCAGGCCAGCTCCTGGTCCTGGCGCAGGCAGGCCAGCGCATACCAGGCCAGCGGATGGAACCAGAACAGTGCCGCCAATCCCTCCGCAAGCAGGCGCCAGAGACCATCGCGGCGCCGGGCGTGCACCTGCTCGTGGGCAAGGATCAGCACCTGTTCGGCAGGGGTGTAGCGGGTATGGAAATCGGCGGGCAGCACGATGCGCACCCCCAGGGCGCCGACCACGGCAGGTCCGAGATCGCTGTCGACGGCCTGCCATACCGGACGGCACGCACCGGTGATATCGACTGCGCGGGCGCCGGCGAGCCGCCGCAGGTAGCGGCGCTGGACGATGCCCACGCAGGCAAGCACGGCCAGCACACCGAGCAGCCATGCCGCCATCGCCAGCGTGTGCCACGGAACTATCCACCCGGCCGGTGCCGGAGACGCTACCCAGGTGCCGCCGCCAGCGATGCGCACCACCACCGGCGGCAGCGCCTCGACCGGCACGGCCGCATGCGGTGCCAGCGCGGCGAACAAAGCCAGCGGCACCAGCAGCCACAGCAGCGGGCCGGCCTCGGCACCGACGATCCGCCGCAGCGGCCGCCGCAGGGCGAGCACAGGCACCGTGGCGAGCGTGAAGATCCAGGTCAGCCGCGCCGCGTGGGTCATCCAGGCAGAGGCCAGCAGCTCAAGACTGTTCATCGTCGAGCTCCTCCAGCAACTGGCGCAGTTCGGCGATGTCCTTCTTCGACAGCTTGCGCTGCTCGGAGAAGTGCGCCACCAGCGGGGCGACGCGCCCTTCGAACAAACGATCGAGCAGACTCTTGCTGGCCTGATGCACGTATTTCTCGCGGGCCAGCAGCGGCGAATACAGATAGCGTCGGCCATCGCGCTCGGCCTTTACCGCCTTCTTCTTCAGCAGGCGATTGAGCAGCGACTTCACCGTGCCCTCCTGCCACTGTTGGGCGTGGCCGACCTCGGCCAGGATCTCCTCGGCGCTGCGCGGCGCACTGCGCCACAGCACCTCCATCACCACCGCTTCGGCTTCGCTGATCACCACGCACTCCGTTTACGCATGTAATCGTTGATTTATGTTTACACGCGTAAACGATCAAAGCAAGCGCCGCTGGCCGCTGGCATCCCATAGGACCTTCGTACGAGGCGGCCGGACACCCTTCCGTCGTATCCTTGAAGGCTGATTCCCCAAGCAGAAGAAGGCACTGCGATGGACAAGGTGTTCCCCAACGCCACGAAGGCACTCGACGGCCTGCTGTTCGACGGCATGACGATCGCGGCCGGCGGCTTCGGCCTTTGCGGCATTCCCGAGAACCTGATCGGCGCCCTGCTCAAGGCCGGCACCAAGGGCCTGACCATTGTCGGCAACAACGCCGGCGTGGACGATTTCGGCATGGGCCCGCTGCTCAAGACCCGCCAGGTGAAGCGCGTATACGCGTCCTACGTGGGCGAGAACAAGGAGTTCGAACGCCAGGTGCTGGCCGGTGAACTGGAGCTGCATCTGGTTCCGCAGGGCACGCTGGCCGAGAAATTGCGCGCCGGTGGCGCCGGCATCCCCGGCTTCTACACCCGCACCGCGTTCGGCACCAAGCTGGCCGAGGGCAAGGAGACCAAGTCCTTCGATGGCAAGGAGTACGTGCTGGAGGAGGCGATCCACGCTGACGTGTCGATCGTAAAGGCGTGGAAGGGCGACCGACTCGGCAACCTGGTCTTCCGCAAGACCGCGCGCAACTTCAACCCGATGATCGCCACCTGCGGCAAGGTCTGCGTAGCCGAGGTGGAGGAGCTGGTCGAGGTCGGTACGCTCGATCCGGACCAGGTCCACGTGCCGGGCATCTACGTCGACCGCATCATCCACGGCGCGGCGTACGAGAAGCGCATCGAGTTCCGCACCGTCGCCGGCGCCAACACCGGCAAGGAAAACCCCACGCGCACCGCGATGGCGCAGCGCGCGGCGAAGGAGCTGCGCGACGGCTTCTACGTCAACCTCGGCATCGGCATCCCGACCCTGGTGGCGAACTTCATCCCCGAGGGCATGGACGTCACCCTGCAGTCGGAGAACGGCCTGCTCGGTATTGGTCCGTTCCCCAGCGACGACCGGGTCGACCCGGACCTGATCAACGCCGGCAAGCAGACCATCACCACCCTTCCCGGCTCGAGCTTCTTCTCCAGCGCCGAGTCGTTCGCGATGATCCGCGGCGGCCACATCGACCTGTCGATCCTCGGCGGCTTGGAGGTGTCCTGCACCGGCGACCTGGCCAACTGGATGGTGCCGGGCAAGATGGTCAAGGGCCCCGGCGGCGCGATGGACCTGGTCTCGGGCGTCAAGCGCGTGGTGGTGCTGATGGAGCACACCGCGAAGGACGGCTCGCCGAAGATCAAGGACCAGTGCGACCTGCCGCTCACCGGCAAGCAGGTGGTCGACCTGATCATCACCGACCTGTGCGTGTTCGAGGTGGCCAAAGGCCAGGGGCTGACCCTGATCGAGCTCAACGAGGGCGTGACGGTCGACGAGGTGAAGGCGAAGACCGGCTGCGGCTTTGCGGTGTCACCCGCCCTGGGCGGCTGATCCGGCACGACGCTCCCTCGCGCCCGCGCGAGGGAGTCTCGGCCTCAGGCCACCCGGACCTGCGGAAAGCGGATGCGCGCGACGTTCTCGCCGCTCGCGCGGGTCTGCAGCTCCAGCGGCCAGGCGAAGCGTTCGCTGATCCGCCGCGCGATCGCCAGCTCGAAGCCGTGGCGATCGGCATTCGGCCGCGCCGGGCCGCCCGCTTCAGCGTCGGCGGGCAACGGCTCCGTACGGTTGGATACCACCACCGCGTCCGGCATCACCGTCACCACCACGCGGCCGCGCTCGGTCTGCTGGCAGGCGTTGCGGATGAGCTGCCAGAACAACACCGCGAAGACCCGCGGAGACCCCTCCAAGGCGAATCGCGCGGGCTCCTCCAGCTCGAACTCGATCGGCCGCCCCGCCAGCATGTCGCGGGCGAAACCCAGCTCCCTGCCGACCGCATCGTTGACCACGAACACTTCGTCGTCGACGCCGTTGTCCTTCTCGCGGGCGAGGATCAGCAGCGCTTCCACAAGCGCCTCCATCTCCCGCGCCGAACGTCGGATCCGCTGCAGCGACCGCTCGCCGAAACCGCTCAGCGACTGCTCCTCGGCCAGCATGTCCACCGACATCTTGATCACCGTGAGCGGACTGCGCAGCTCGTGGCTGGCATCGCGGGTGAAGTTGCGCTCGCGCTCGGTGTAACCGGCGATGCGCTCGGCGAAAGTGTGCAGACCGCCGGCCAGGGAGGCCAGGTCGGCGTCGGTGCCGCGCCCGAGGCGATCCGGCGACAGCGCGGCGATGTCCGGGTGTTCGTCCCACCCCTCCACCAGCCGCGCCAGTGCACTGACCGGCCGCCACTCGCGCCGTGCTGCCAGCCAGGCCAGCACGGTCACGATGACGATCAATACGAGCACGGCGCCTACCGGCGCCATGCTGAACATACCCAAGGTGACGCAGATCACCAGCGCTACCAGCTGCAACACGAAGATACCCGCGATGCGCCGCTGGAAAGCCCCTTTGCGAAACGCCCCCGATAGCTGAGTCGAACCCCTGCTTTTCATGATGTTGCCGAGTGGCGCGGCCTCCTTCGCATCAAGCCGGCTGTGTGGCGGCAGCCACCTCGGCCTCGAGGTCGGCGAGGCGGTACCCGGCCGAATGGATGGTGTGCAGCAACGGCTTGTCGAACGGTTTGTCGATCACCCGGCGCAGGTTGTAGAGGTGCGAGCGCAGGGTGTCCGAGTCGGGCAGCGTGTCGCCCCAGATCTCGCGCTCGATGTCGCGGCGGCTGACCACGCGCGGCGATTCGCGCATCAGGATCGCCAGCAGCTTCAGCCCGATCGGCGAGACCGTCAGCTCCTGCCCGGCACGGGTCAGGCGCAGCGTGGCGGTGTCCAGCGTCATGTCGCCCACGGTCAGCACCTCGGTCGATACCTGCCGGCGGTCACGGCGGATCAGGGCGCGCAGACGAGCTTCCAGTTCGCGCACCTCGAACGGCTTGACCAGATAGTCGTCGGCGCCGGCCTCGAGGCCGACCAGCTTGTCTTCCAGCGTGTCGCGCGCGGTCAGCATGAGCACCGGGGTGGACTTCTTGGCGTCCTTGCGCAGCTTGCGGCAGACCTCCAGGCCGTCCATGCCCGGCAGCATCAGGTCGAGCACGACCACGTCGTAGCTGTTGGTCACCGCCAGGTGCAGGCCGCTGACGCCATCGGCGGCGTAATCCACCGAGTAGCCGCGGCGCTCCAGGAATTCACCCACCATCTCGGCGATCTGGCGGTTGTCCTCCACCAGCAGCACCAGTCCAGCCTGTTCGTCACGTGTGCTCATATGCTCGTCCTGCAGTTGCTGTTTTCACGTTTGTGAAAGGCTAGCGGGCGACCCGGTGACCACGATGTGAAGGACCTCGACGTGCGTTCACCCGCCGGTCAAACGGGCACTCGCGGTCAACGCGACGCCTTGTGCAGCAGGGGCTCGAGGGCGGGCCACACGTTCTCCAGGACGCGCGGTTCGCCGGCCGCCGTGGGATGCAGACCGTCGTCCTGCATCAGCGACGGATCGAGCGCCACGCCGTCGAGCAGGAACGGCACCAGACCCACGTGTTTCTGCCGGGCGAGATCGGCATAGATGGCGCGCAACCCGTCGCGATACTGCGGTCCGTAGTTCACCGGCAGCTCGATGCCTAGCAGCAGCACGCGGGCGCCAGACTTCTGCGCCATGTCGATCATCGCGGCGAGGTTGTCGCGCAGCGCGTCCAGCGGCAGGCCGCGCAGGCCGTCGTTGGCACCGAGCTCGATCACCACCACCGCCGGCCGTTCCTTCGCCAGCAATCCCGGCAGATGGTTGCGACCGCTCAACGACGTCTCGCCGCTGATGCTGGCATTGACCACGCGCCACGGCGGCTCCATCTTGGCCAGACGCCCGTACAGCAGGCTCACCCAGCCGGACTCGACCGGAATGTTGTGCGCGGCCGATAGCGAGTCCCCCAGCACCAGCACGCTCCGGGTCGGCGCCGCATGGGCGACGGCCATTCCCCACAGCAGCAGGCCCAAGGCGTAGAGGAAACGACGCATGAGTGATCCATCCGGTCCGGTGCTCGAGGCGAACGATGTTAGCAAGTCGGTCAGCGGCCCCGAGGGCGAGCTGACCATTCTGCGCGGCGTGAGCCTGTCGGTACGCGAGGGCGAGAGCTTCGCCATCGTCGGCGCCTCCGGCTCAGGCAAGACCACTTTGCTTGGCCTGCTGGCCGGCCTGGACCTGCCGAGCAGCGGCCACATCCGCCTCGATGGGCAGTCGCTGGAGACGCTCGACGAGGAAGCCCGCGCGGACCTGCGTCGGCGACTGGTCGGCTTCGTGTTCCAGTCCTTCCATCTGCTCCCCGCACTCACCGCCGAGGAGAACGTGATGCTGCCGCTGGAACTGGAGGGTGCGCGCGACGCGCGGGCAAGGGCGCGCGATGCGCTGGAGGCGGTCGGGCTGACGCCGCGGCGACGGCATTACCCGGCACAGCTGTCCGGCGGCGAGCAGCAGCGCGTGGCGATCGCCCGCGCCTTCGTGCACGGTCCGCGCCTGCTGTTCGCCGACGAGCCCACCGGCAACCTCGACCAGCGCACCGGCCGGCATGTCGCCGACCTGCTGTTCGCGTTGAACCAGGACCGGCGCACCACGCTGGTGCTGGTCACCCACGACGCCGCGCTTGCCGCGCGCTGCCGGCGGCGCATTGAACTGGCCGAAGGGCGCGTAGTGCATGCGGTCGAGGGCACCACCGCATGAACATCATGCCGCTGGCCCTGCGCAGCCTGCGCCGCGAGTGGCATCTGCCGGAACTGCGCACGCTGGCGGCCTCGCTGGTGCTGGCGGTGGTTGCGCTCGGCGTGGTGGCCACGCTGGCCAGCCGCATCGAACGCGGCCTGCTGGCCAGCGCGGCGGAGCTGATCGGCGGCGACATCGGCATCAGCGCGCCCCAGGCGCTCCCTCCCGCCTTCGTCGACGAGGCGCGCCGCGACGGTCTGCGCAGCAACCATGTCGCCAGCTTCCCCAGCGTCGCCTTCCACGACGGCCACAGCCAGTTGCTCGACGTGCAGGCCACCGATGCGGCCTATCCGCTGCGCGGCACGCTGGAACTGGCCGACCGGCAGGGCCGGACACGCACGGGACATGCCCCTAGCACCGGCTTGGTCTATCTCGATCATCGCGCCCTGGTCGCGCTGGGCCTGCAGATCGGCGACACCGTCCAGGTGGGCGGGCGCGACCTGCGCATCGCCGCGGAACTGGTTCGACAGCCCGACGGTGGCGAACTCTTTGCACTGGCGCCGCGGGCGATCATGAGCCTGGCCGACGCCGAAGCGGCCGGCCTGCTCGGTGTCGGCAGCCGCGCGCGACATCGCCTGCTGCTGGCCGGTGAGCCGGACCAGGTGCAGCGCTGGCGGCGCTGGGCCAAGGCCCAGACGCTGCCGCAAGGAGCCCAGCTGATCACGCCGGAACAGGCCCAGGAGCGCATGCGTACCGCGTTCGACCGCGCCAGCGCCTTCCTGCGCCTGACCGCCCTGCTCTCGGCGTTGCTGGCCGGCGTGGCGATCGCCCTGGCAGCGCAGCGCTATGCCCGCCGCAAGACGCCGGAGGTGGCGCTGCTGCGCGCCCTGGGCACGCCACGACGCCGCGTGCTGGCCTTGCTGCTCGGGACGCTTGGCGCGCTGGCGCTGCCGGCCGTGATCCTGGGTATCGCTCTGACCCTCGCCCTGGCGCAGGGGGCCTGGCTGGTGGCCAGCCAGCTGTTCGGCAACGTGCCGACCACACTGCCGCTGCTACCCGCCTTCGCCGCCGCGGCGGTGGGCCTGGCCGTGCTGGCCGGCTTCGCCCTGCCGCCGCTGGCCCGGCTGGCCGACGTGCCGCCGGTGGCGGTATTTCGTGCCAGCCTGGCCCGCCGCGTGCGTCGCTTCGACGTGCTGTACCTGGTGCCGCTGGCGGTGGCCGCCGTGCTGATCTGGCTGCAGAGCGATTCGCTGAAGATGGCCGGCATCCTCGCCGCCAGCCTGCTCGGGGTGGCCGCCTTCGCCGCCGCCCTGGCGGCGCTGCTGCTGTGGCTGGCACGGCGCGTGGCGCCCGGCGCGCATCCTGCCCTTCGCCTCGGCCTCGCCGCGCTGGCCCGGCGCCGGGGCCTCAGCCTGATCCAGGCCACCGCGCTGAGCCTGGGCCTGGTCGCCCTGCTGCTGCTCGCCGTGGTCGCGCCCTCGCTGCTGGACGGCTGGCGCCGCGAACTGCCCGCCGACACGCCGAACTGGTTCGTGCTGAACCTGCAGGACGACCAGCGTGTCGGCTTCGACGCCGCCCTGCAGAAGCAGGGCGCGAAGGAACTGAACATGCTGCCGTTGGCGGTCGGCAAGCTCGCCGCGATCAACGGCGTGCCGGCGGATCAATTGAACTTCGCCGACCCCCGCGCGAAGGACTGGATCGACCGCCAGCTGCGGGTGTCCTGGGCCGGCGCGCTGCCGCCATCGAACCAGGTGGTCGCCGGTACCTGGTTCGCTCCGCAGCCGACACACGCCGAGGTCTCGGTGGACACGATGTGGCGCGACATGTTCCACCTGAAGCTTGGCGACACGATGCGCTTCACCATCGGCGAGCGCAGCCTGGATGCCACCGTCAGCAGCGTGCGGCAGGTCGACTGGAGCTCGTTCCGGGTGAACTTCTTCCTGCTGCTGGATCCGGCGCACGCCGACACCCTGCCGCACACCTGGCTGGCCAGCTTCTACCTGCCGCGCGATCGCGCCGACGGCCTGGCCCGGGTGTCACGCGACTACAGCAACCTGAGCCTGGTCGATGTCGACTCGCTGCTCGACCGGGTGCGCGAGATCGTGCAGCGGGTGAGCAACGCGGTGCGCTGGATCCTCGGCTTCAGCCTGCTCGCCGGTGCGCTGGTGCTGGCGGCGGCGCTGGCCTCCAGCGCCGCCGAACGCCGGCACGAAGCGGCCCTGCTGCGCACGCTGGGCGCCCGGCGCGGGCAACTGCGGGTGGCGGCGGCCTGCGAGTTCGCCCTGCTCGGCGCGGTGGCCGGACTGACGGCGGCGATCGGCGCGGCCGGAGCCGGTTGGTGGCTGGGGCGTTCGGTCTTCCACATCGAGCATTTCGTGCCACCACTGGGTGCGCTGGCGCTGGAAGCACTGGTTGCCGCGATCGTGGTGATGCTGCTCGGCCTGGCGGGCACGCGGCGGGTGACCCGCACATCGCCCATGCGACTCTTGCGCGAGGGCTGAGCCGCCAGCCACCATCGACGGATTCCCCCGCCCGGAGCAGGCCATGTACACCCTCTACTACTCCCCCGGCACCGCCAGCATGGTGGTGCACATGGCCCTGATCGAGAGCGGTGCGCCGTTCGAGCTGAAGCTCGTGGACATTGAGCGCGGCGCGCAGCGCGACCCGGCGTATCTCGCACTGAACCCGCGTGGCGTGGTACCGACCCTGGTGATCGATGGCCAGTCCCGGCACGAGTCCGCCGCGCTGCTGATGATGCTGGCCGACCGCCATCCGGAAGCCGGACTCGCCCCGGCGCCCGGCACGGCCGCCCACGACGCTTTCGAGCAGTGGCTGGTCTATCTGAGCAACACCCTGATGTCGGCGTACCGCTTCTGGTTCTACCCGCCGGACCTCGGGGCCACCGAGCATCCGCCGCAGGTCCGAGCAGCGCTGGCGGCGAAGATCGAGGGCGTGTGGGATTACCTCGACCGCACGCTGGCCGCGCAAGGCCCTTATCTGCTCGGGGACGCCTTCAGCGCCGCCGACCTGCTGCTGGCGATGCTGATGCGCTGGTCGCGCAACATGCCGCGCCCGGCCAGCCAGTGGCCTGCACTGGCCCGGCTGGCCGACCTGATCCGTGCCCGCCCGAGCTGGCAGCAGGTGTATGCCGTCGAGGGCCTGAGCGGGTGGTGAGATTCCTGCGCGACCGTCTGGTATCGCATCTCTTGCCCTGGCTGCGCACCGAGTGGTTGCTGGCCGCATTCGGCTCGCTCGCCGTCTTGCTCGCGCTGGCCGATCCGCAGCCGCTGGACCGCTACCAAGACTGGCTGCAGGTGCCGACGCTGGCCGGCCTGATGGGGCTGATGATCGCGATCCAGGGCATCCGCGACAGCGGCCTCGTGCAGCGGGCGGCGATCGTGCTGGTGACTCGTGCGCAGTCGCTGCGCGGGCTGGGACTGATGCTGGTGGCCAGCGCCGAAGTGCTGGCCATGGTCCTGACCAACGACGTCAGCCTGTTTCTGCTGGTGCCGTTGACGGTCGCCATCGCCGGCCTGTCCAACCTGCCGCTGGCGCGGATGGTGGTGCTGGAGGCGCTGGCGGTGAATGCCGGTTCGACGCTGAGCCCGATCGGCAATCCGCAGAACCTGCTGCTGTGGCAGTCCTCGCATCTGCCGTTCCTGCACTTCGTTCAGGGCATGGTGCCGGCGTCGGCGCTGGCGTCGCTGCTGCTGTTGGCGCTCACCGCGCTGTGGCTGCCGGGAGGTCGGGTCGAGCTCGATCGTAACGCCCTGGACAGCCGGCCGCTGTTCCCGCCGCTGGCGGTGCTGTCGCTGGTGGCGCTAGCCTCGATGGTGCTGATGATGGAACACGGGCTGGCGCTGGAAGGCGCGCTCGGCCTGCTGCTGCCGTTCGCCCTGCTGGCACGCGACAGCCTGAAGCGGATCGACTGGCCGCTGTTGGCGACCTTCGCGGCGATCTTCGCCGGGCTCGGCCACTTCGCCGCGCTGCCCGTGGTGGGCGCGGTCCTGGATCATTTCGACTTCGACCAGCCGCTGACCCTGTTCCTCGGTGGCCTACTCGGCTCCCAGGTGATCAGCAACGTGCCGGCCACCGTACTGCTGCTGGACCGCGCGCATGACCCGCTCGCCCTGGCCATCGCCGTCAACGTGGGTGGCTTCGGGCTGGTGGTCGGCTCGCTGGCCAACCTGATCGCCCTGCGGCTGGCGCGCCTGCCGCAGGGCCTGCGGCAATTCCACCGCGTGTCGATCCCATTCCTGCTGGTGTGCGCGCCGCTGGTCTACCTGGCGGCGCGCTGGTTGGCCTGAGGCAGACGGCTCAGTCGTCGTCGCGGGGCACGCTGACCTTGCCCTTCACGCCGCTGTAGTCGACATCGCCGCTGCCCTTGGCGCCGAGCGAAAGATCACCGGTGACATCGCGCACGTTGAGGTCGCCCGAGCCGAGCGTATCGGCACGCACGCTGCCACCGACGCGCTTGATGGTCACATCGCCCGAACCGATGCTGCCCACGCGGGCATCGCCGCGCACGCCATCGATACGGGCATCGCCCGAACCGACCGAACCGATCGACAGGCTGCCGATGTCGTTGGCGTCGACGTCGCCGGAGCCCACGCTGGTGGCGAAGCGCCCGGCGATGCGCTTGACGTGCAGGTCGCCGGAGCCGACCTGGCTTTCCAGTTGCTGCACGTCGCTCACATCGGCGTCGCCCGAGCCCACGGCCACGGTGAGCGGCATGCCGGCCGGCAGCTGCACGTTGACGTCGAGGCTGCTGTACGAGCTGCCGAACAGGTTGAAGTGCATGCCCTCGTGGCGGGCCAGTTCGATGATCAGCTGGTCGCCGTCGCGGTGCGATTCCACCGTGAGGCTGTCGAGCACGTCCTTGCTGGAGGCACAGGCGCGGCCATCCAAGGTGAGCGCCGTGGCGGACCGGCTGCCGGTCACGTGCAGGTCTTCGGCATGCACGGCGATCTGCACGCTGCGCACGCCCTTCAGGTCGTCGTGCAGTTGGCGCGGCGCCTCGTACTTGCACTGGTTGGCCGCCAACACGGGCAGCGGGGCGAGCAGGGCAGCGAACAGCAGGAGGTGGCGCATGTCGATCTCCGGTGGAAGGAATACCCCGCTCAGATGCATCCCGGCGCCGAAAGGTTGCAATCGCTCCGGCCGGTCAACGGCGACGGGGGCACCACGTTCATGAGGTCCACGCATTCCTCGTGGGGATCCCCATGCAGCACAAGACCCTGCTCGCTTCCGCCCTGGCCCTGCTGATCGCGGGCAGCGCATCCCTCGCCTTCGCGCAGGACAAGACGCCCCAGGCTCCGCCGGCACCGATGGCCGGTCCGCACGGTATGCCTGGCGCACCCGGCATGGGCCGCCACGGCGACTGGATGCACCACGGTCCCGGCATGCGCCGGATGGGTGACCAAGGCAGCGGCGTGATCGCCGACCTGCGCGGACTGGAGCACCTCTACCGCCAGGCCGGCCGCACCCGCGACCTCGCCGCCGTGTACAACGAAGTGCTGGCCAGGTCGCAGGACCCGCGGGTGCGCGCCTACGCCTATCACCAACTGGCGCGCGCGCAGGCGCAGCCGATCAATCTCGATGCCGCCATCGCGACCATGCGCAAGAGCCTGGACGAGAGCCTGGCCAACGAGGCGAAGCACCGTGCCGAGATAGAACAGATGCGCGCGCGCTGGGAGCAGAAGCAGGGTGCGACGGCAAAGGATGGCGGCGGCAGGTAAAGCCGCGGACGGCGGCGGCGGGTGCGGGCGATACCTGCGTCCTACGCCTGGCCGCCGCGATCCTCTTCGCGCTTGACGGCGTTCCAGAGCAGTTCCTGTGCCGCCAGATCGCGCTGGTCCAGCGGCTGGCCCGCCTCGTCCGCCAATGCTTCCATGCGCCGGAAGCGGCGCTCGAACTTGGCGTTGGCGCGGCGCAGGGCCTGCGAAAAATCCACGCCCGCATGCCGGGCGAGATTGACCAGTACGAAGGCGACGTCGCCGATCTCGTCCTCCAGCCGTCCGGTATCGGCGCCGGCGGCAAACTCCGCGCGTACCTCCTCGACCTCCTCGGCCAGCTTGTCCAGCACCGGCGCCGGGTCCGGCCACTCGAAGCCGGTCCGCGCGGCCTTCTCCTGCAGCTTCTGCGCCCGCTTCCACTCCGGCAGGCCGCGCGACACGCCGGCCAGCGCGCTGGCATCGTGCGTCTCGCCCCTGGCCGCGCGCTCCTCGGCCTTGATCGCCTCCCACGCCGCCTTCTGCGCCTCGACGTCGTCATAGGCGACATCGCCGAACACATGCGGATGGCGGCGGATCATCTTGTCGCTGATCGCATGCGCGACATCGGCAAACTCGAACAGTCCGCGCTCGCGGGCCATCTGCGCATGAAATACCACCTGCAGCAGCAGGTCGCCGAGTTCGTCGCGCAGGTCGGGCCAGTCCTGGCGATCGATCGCATCGGCGACCTCATAGGCCTCCTCGATCGTGTACGGGGCGATGGTGGCGAAATCCTGCTGCAGATCCCACGGGCAGCCGCCCCGCGGATCGCGCAGGCGGGCCATGATGGCGAGCAGGTCGTCGAGGCTGTGGCGGTCGGTCATGGGTATGCGGTCGGCGGCGATGAAGACCGAAGCACCCGAGCGGGGCTCCGGCGGAGCGCGAAGATCAGTGCTCGCTCTGCGCGAGCCGTTCGACCCAGTCGATCTCCGAATCGCCCACGGCGACGAACTCGGGATTGAGCAGCGACTCGCCCCGGTTGTAGCGCAGCGGCATGCCCTCCAGGTCGAGCACCGCGCCACCGGCCTCCTCCAGCACGCACTGGGCGGCCGCGGTGTCCCACTCGCTGGTCGGACCCCGACGCAGGTACAGGTCGGCGTCGGCACGCGCGATCAGGCAAAACTTCAGCGACGAACCCATCGCCAGCGTGGTGAACGGGCCGCCCAGCAACTGCTCGAGCAGCACCGCATCGCTGCCGCCGTGCGAGCGGCTGCCGGCCACCACCGGCGGATCGGACAGCGCCCGGCTGCGCATCGGCAGCCAACCTTCGTCGTCGCGGCGCATCCACGCACCGCCACCACGCTCGGCGGCATAGACCTCGTCCATCGCCGGTGCCAGCACCACACCGAGCACGGGGCGATGGTGGTCGATCAGCGCGATGTTCACGGTGAACTCGCCGTTGCGCTTGACGAACTCGCGCGTGCCGTCGAGCGGATCGACCAGCCAGTATCGATCCCAGCCCCTTCGCACCTCCCAGTCGCTGGCGCGGGCTTCTTCGGAGATCACCGGCAGCACCTCGTCCAGCGCCGCCAGGGCCTGGGCGATCACCGTCTGCGCGGCGAGATCGGCGGCCGTCAATGGCGAACGGTCGTCCTTGTGCTCCACGTCAAAGTCGCCGGCGTAGACCGCCATGATCGCCTCGCCCGCCTGGCGGGCGATCGCTGCGACACGGGCCAGCAGCGGGGAGAACGGCACGGCGCTCATGAGCGTTCGAACCGGCCGGCGAGGTATTCGCGAGCCATGAAGAGAGCCGCGATCGAGCGCCCCTCGGTGACGTCGTCGCGGGAAATCAGGGCATGCAGCTCATCCAGCTTCCAGGGCACCACTTCCAGTTCCTCCGGTTCGTCGCCCTGCAGGCGTTCGGGATACAGGTCCTGCGCCAGCACCACGTGCGCCATGTGGGTCATGTAGGCGGGCGCGAGCGACAGGTGGTGCAGGATGGTGAGCTTGCGCGCGCCGTAGCCGACTTCTTCCTTCAGCTCGCGGTCGGCGCCCTGCTCAACGGTCTCGTCCTGGTCCAGCCGCCCCTTGGGCAGGCCGAGTTCGTAGCGACCCAGGCCAGCGGCGTACTCGTTGACCAGCAGCACCGTCTCCTCATCGATCATCGGCACGATGATCACCGCGCCGAGACCGTGCGACTTCAGCCGCTCGTAGGTGCGCCGTTCGCCATTGGAGAACTCCAGGTCGAGCTGCTCGGCGCGCAGGAACGTGCTCTGCGCGACGTCGCGCCGGGCGTGGATGATCGGGAGCTTGGCCATCGGCCGATTGTAGCCGGTCGCCGGCCGCCCGGCTGCGGCTCAACGGCGCAGCCGCGCCAGCGCCTCGTCGTGCAGCGCCGGCACCCCGGCCAGCACGCTGCGCGTATCCAGCGTGAGCGGCGCACCCTCCAGGTCGGTGAACACGCCGCCGGCCTCGCGCACGATCACCGCCAGCGCGGCCACGTCGAGGATATTCACGTCCGACTCGATCACCAGATCCACCCCGCCACGCGCGAGCAGGTGGTAGTGGCAGAAGTCGCCGTAACCGCGGATGCGGTTGGAATCGCGGATCAACTGGCCCAGCGCGTCCCAGCGCGCGTCGGCGGTGAGCGTCTTGATATTGCCGGTGGAGATCGCCGCCTGTGCCATCGTCGCCGTCGGCGCCACCTCGACGCGGTTGCCATCCAGCCAGGCACCACCACCGGCATGCGCCCACATCGTCTCGCCGTACACCGGCGCGCTGGACACGCCCAGTACCAGTTCGCCCCGGTACATCAGCGCAATCTGGGTGGAGAAGAACGGCGTGCGGCGGACGAAGCTCTTGGTGCCGTCCAGCGGATCGACCAGCCACAGCAGACCGTCGCGATCGCCATCCAGGCCGAACTCCTCGCCGTAGATCGCCGCCTCCGGCAGCGCCTTGGTCAGAATGGCGCGGATCGCCAGCTCGGCCTCGCGGTCGGCCACGGTTACCGGGGTATCGTCGGATTTCAGCTCCACGTCCACGCCCCGGCGCCAGTAGTGCAGGATCACCTCGGCGGCGGCCGCGGCGGCCTCGCGGGCAGCGGCCAGGGCGGGGGCGAGATCGGGGTGGCTCATCGGGAGACTCCGTCGGAAGCAGGGACGGCGCCGAGTCCGGCACCGCGCTGCAGGTGAATGACGCCCTGGGCGTCCGGTGGACCGAAGCGGGCCAGCCAGCGGGCCAGCGCAGGATGATCGCCGCGTGGCGCCAGCTCGGCCTGCAGGCGCCAGCCCAGCGGACTGGCCTGGAGGCGCCCGTCCAGCCGCAGCGGCCCCTGCCCTTCATCGTGCAGGCTCGCCTGGATCACCCCCGCGCGGGCGGTGATCGTCGCGGTCAGGTTGCCCAGCGGCAGAAGGCTGTCCGCACCGTCGACCGCCGCGTCCTGCCAGCGCAGGTGGCCATCCATCGATACCGGCCAGCCGCCGCGCAGGGTGGCGTGTGCCAGTTCGCCGCGGAGCTCGCCCCGCGGCCGTCCGAACGGCGTGGCCGGCGGCGGCATGAGGCGATCCAGCGCCAGCCGCAGCCGCACGTCATGCCAGCGCAGCGTGTCGCCTTCGCGGATGAAGCCGCCCTGCGCAAAGAGCATCGACCCGGCGAGCTCGACGCTGCCCTGCGGCCGTCCCAGCAGGGCGCGGCGCGACAGGGTCCAGCGCAGTCGCCCCAAGTCAGTGCCGTCGGCCGCCACGAGCGCCTCCGCCTGGCCGTCCCAGACGCTGCCGGAAACGCCGCGCAGCGCGACGCCGTGCATGCGTGCGTTGAGCCAGGGCGCAATCCAGCGCGCCGGCGCGGACCACGCCAGCAGCGCGAGCGCCAGCAGCAGCGTCACCAGGCACAGCAGCAGGACTTTCCACCACTTCAACGGGCCGGACTCCGGGATCGGGCGATGCCGCGGCTTGAGTGCCCGGCGCCAGCCCACGATCATAGCCGGATGAACAAGCACGACCGCAGCAACCGCGAGCTCGCCGCGCGCGATCTCCGCCACGTCTGGCACCCCTGCACCCAGATGCACGACCACGAACGCGTCCCGATGGTGCCGATCGTCCGCGGCGAAGGCGCCTGGCTGATCGACGCCGACGGCCGCCGCTACCTCGACGGCATCAGTTCCTGGTGGACCAACCTGTTCGGCCACGCCAACCCACGCATCGCCGCGGCGCTGGCCGACCAGGCCCGTCAGCTCGAACACGTGATCTTCGCCGGCTTCACCCACGAGCCGGCGATCGCGCTGGCCGAGGAGCTGGTGCGCCTCACCCCGCCGGGACTGGAGCGGGTGTTCTTCGCCGACAACGGCTCGGCGGCGATCGAAGTGGCGCTGAAGATGAGCTTCCACTACTGGCTCAACCGGGGCCATGGCGAGAAGACCCGCTTCATCGCGCTCACCGGCAGCTACCACGGCGAGACGCTCGGCGCGCTCTCGGTGAGCGACGTGGCGCTGTATCGCAAGACCTACGCGCCACTGCTGCTGACGCCGATCCTGGCACCCTCGGCCGATACCTACGAAGGCGAGCCGGGAGAGACCCCGCAGCAGCTCGCCGCACGCCGACTGGGTGACTTGCGCGCGCTGCTGCAGCAACACGCCCACCAGACCTGCGCGGTGATCGTCGAGCCGCTGGTGCAGTGCGCCGGCGGCATGCGCATGTACCATCCGGACTACCTCAGCGGCCTGCGCGCGCTGTGCGACGAGTTCGACGTGCACTTCATCGCCGACGAGATCGCGGTGGGCTTCGGCCGTACCGGCACGATGTTCGCCTGCGAACAGGCCGGCGTGTCGCCGGACTTCATGTGCCTGTCCAAGGGGCTCACCGCCGGCACCCTGCCGCTGGCGGTGGTGCTCACCACCGACGGTGTCTACGACGCGTTCTATGCCGAATACAGCGCCGGCAAGGCCTTCTTGCATTCGCACAGCTACACCGGCAATCCGCTGGCCTGTCGGGTGGCGCTGGAGACGCTGGCGATCTTCCATGACGAGCCGGTGCTGGAGCGCAACCGCGCGCTTGCAGCGCACCTGGCTGGGCGGCTGGCGCCACTGCGCGATCATCCGCACGTCGCCGACGTACGCCAGACCGGAATGATCGCCGCGGTCGAGCTGGTCGCCGACAAGGCCAGCCGCACGCCTTTCCCGGCCGGCGAGCGGCGCGGGCTGGAGGTCTACCTCTATGGGCTGGAGCACGAGGCGCTGCTGCGCCCGCTCGGCAACATCGTCTATTTCATGCCGCCCTACGTCACGACGCAGGCGGAATTCGATCACCTGGTCGACACCGCCCTCGCGGGCATCGAACACGCGCTCGCGCGCTGAACGTTCACGGGCCCCTTCATGCGCACGATTCGTATCCACGTCGAACAGTCCCTGGCACCCGGCACCGCGGTCATACTGCCGGCGCAGGCGGCGGAGCATGTGGTGCGCGTGCTACGGCTGGCCGCCGGCGAGCCGGTGGTGCTGTTCAACGGCGATGGCCACGACTACGGCGGACGTCTCGCCGAAGTGGGCAAGCGGCAGGTCACGGTGGTCGTGGAGGGGCGCGAACCGGTCTCCTGCGAATCGCCGCTGCCACTGGTGCTTGCACAAGGCGTGGCACGCGGCGAGAAGATGGACCTGATCGTGCAGAAGGCCACCGAACTGGGCGTGGCGGCGATCGTGCCGCTGGTCACCGAGCGCTCCGAGGTGAAGCTCGATGGGGAGCGGGCCGCCAAGCGCCTGGCGCACTGGCAGGCGGTGATCGCCAGCGCCTGCGAGCAGTGCGGGAGAGCCGTCCTGCCGCGCATCGTCGCCCCCTTGCCACTGACGGCCTGGCTCGGCGGACTGCCGGATGACGGTGCCCTGCGGCTCGCGCTGCTGCCGGAAGGCCACGGGCGCGGGCGCGATCTGGTGCCACCTGCCGCAGGGGCGATTCTGGTCGTGGGGCCGGAGGGTGGTCTGGGCGAGCGCGACGTCGCCAGCCTCACGGCACGCGGTTTCCGCGGATTGCAGTTGGGTCCGCGCATCCTTCGCACGGAGACCGCGGGGCTGGCGGCACTGGCTGCGCTGCAGGCGCTGCACGGCGACCTCTGATCGCGAAAAGACGAACGGCGCGCCCACAGGGCGCGCCGTCCAAGAGCACTGGGGCCGGCTCAGGCCTCGGTCAAGAGCACGCCGGTGAGTTCGCGCTCGAGCATCTCCAGGTCGGGAATCACCGCGAGATCGTCGCGCACGAGCACCTGGGCGCGCACGCCGGGGGGCAGCGCCGTGCCATCGTGGGTGGGGATGATCAGTTCCGCATTGAGCGTGGTCAGGCGGGGGAAGCCCCGCGTCACCACGGCGATGAACGGCAGTTCCGGGTTGTCACCCAGTGCCTTCAGCACGGCGACGCGAACGGCCAGCTCCTGGTCGCCTTCGCCGGCACCGGCCAGCTTGGTGAAAGCCACCAGAGGCACCCTCCAGCCACGCCAGGCGATGCGTCCGAGCACCCACTCCGGGGCACCCTCGACCGGCTCGAGCGCCGGCATGGTGATCACTTCGGCGATCGTGGCGTTCGGCAGCAGCAGGCGCAGGTCGCCGGCCGGCACCAGCACGCAGCGGATCTCGCGCGGTAGGGGCTGTTCGCTCATCAGTATTCCTCGATCAGGCGCGCCGCCAATTCGGCCGGCGTACCGGAAAAGTCCACCAGGTGCTCGGCCATCACGCCGCTGACCATGTCGGCAAAATGTTCGCCCGGGGCATCCTCCACCCAGATCCGGCCACCGCGATCATGCACGGCCTGACAACCCGCGACCGCATCATTGGCCTGCCCGGCGAAGACGATCGCCAATGCGTCCACGCCGAACACGTTGGCCAGGGCGCTGAAGGTGGCGTCGATGGAGGGAGTCGCCGAGGGCGTCGCCTGCGCCGGCTTCAACTCCATCCGCCCATCGCGCGTGACGCGCAATTGATGATCGGCAGGCACCACGATCAGATCGCCGGCGCGGGCCTGCTCGCCCTGTCGCGCGACGCGGCTGTTCAGCGGGCAAGAAGGGGCGAGCGACTGGAGCAACTCGTCCACCGGACGATCGCCCTGGTGCTGCACGTGGATGATCGTCGCCCGCATGCCCGCCGGCAGTTGCGACAGGAACGAGCGCACCGAATCGTGGCTGGCGAACGTCGCACCCAGCAGCACGACCCGGCTGAGTCCGCCACTGAGCTCCTCGAGCATCATCTCGCCACCGCCGAGGGACTCGTAGGGCTTCGGCGCGACCGCCTCTTCCATCGACACCAGCTCGAGCGTCATGAGTGGCTCGACATTCAGTGCCTCATCCCCGGACTCCGGCGCCAGAAAATCCAGCGCGCTGATCTTCTCGATCCCGAACTCGTCGGCCGAAGGCTTCGATGGGTTCGGAAGCGGTGGCGGCCCCACGGTATCCTCATCGTCGACCAGCGACCAGCCGTCAGTTCGCTGGAAAAGCTCATCGGCCCCTCCGGCCGGCGGCGGTGCCGGCACGGCGTGAGGACTGTGGTCATCCGCATCGGCCAGCCGGAGCACGTCCTCGATCAGACCATCATCGACACCGTCGGCGGCGCGCGATACCGGGCCTTCCTCCGAAACCGCTCCGGTGGCCCCGTCGGTGAAATTGCCATCGTAGAGCGGCGGATGGTCGTGGGAATCCAGCAGCAACTCGTCGAGTTCGAAGTCGTCCAGCGTGTCGTCCCCCTCCAGCGGCTGCGAAGCCGTGACCGGCGCAGTCGCTGTGGCGGTGTCGCCCGCAAGCGGATCGTCACCAGGCAGCGGCGCGCCCGAAAGCAACGCCTCCAGTTCCGCCTCGAGCGATTCGGATTCCGCAGCGACTTCGGCATCATGGCCACTGGGTGAGCTTTCGTCTTCCGCGGCGTCCCCAACTCCTTGCATGCCGGACTGCACCGCCTCCGGCGATTCCGTGGCGGGAACGTCGACAACACCTGGCGGACGCGGTGGATCGACGTCCTGACTGGCCAGCACCTTGGCCGCCAGGTGACGCGCCCAGCGCGCCCTCGCCCAACCGTCGAGCGCACGGCTGGACTCAGCCTCGTTGAAAACCACCCGCGGGTGGTCTCCCTCGATCGCCGAATCGAGCCGATCCATCACCTCGTCGACGTCGTCGCCCAGGTTGATGACCAGGACGTCTGCACCGACCCGCTCGACCAATGCGCGATCGAGCTCGCCGGGGCCACCTTCGTGGACGATGCGGGCGCCACGCTCCTGCAGCACGTCGCGCAGCAGCGCCCCAAGATCCGTGTCACCGAACAGCAGGACGACGGCCGTACCTTCAGCCATTGGCCAGCTCCATCGCCTTCTGCTCCAGCACCTCGTGGATCTGCGCCAGCAGGTCGGCCTCCTGGTAAGGCTTGCCGAGATAGCGGTCCACGCCCAGATCGAACGCGCGCTGGCGGTGTTTCTCGCCCGTGCGCGAAGTGATCATGATGATCGGCACGTCGCGCAGGCGCGGATCCGCCTTCATGTGCTCGGCCAGCTCGTAGCCGTCCATCCGCGGCATTTCGATGTCCAGCAGCATCAGGTCCGGCACCCGCTGCTCGTGCAGCTTCTCCAGGGCGTCGACGCCGTCCTTCGCGGTGTTGACCTCGAAGTCGTGGCGCTCGAGCACGCGGCCGGTGACCTTGCGCATGGTGATCGAGTCGTCCACCACCATCACCAGCGGCTTGGTGCGGACCTCCTCCACCACCGGCGCCATCACCGGCGCGAGACCCTCGGCCAGGCGCTGCTCGCGACGGGCGATGCCGTGGCGCACCAGCGGCGGCAGGTCGAGAATCATAAGCACCGAACCGTCGCCCATGATGGTGGCGCCGAGCAGCCCGGGCACCGAACTCACCTGAGGGCCGACCGACTTCACCACGATCTCGCGCGAGCCGATCACCGCATCGATGCGGATCGCCGCGCGCAGGTCGCCGGCGCGGGTCAGCAGCAGCGGCAGCTGGGGCTCGTCCGCGGCGTAGCTCGACGGCAGGCCGAGCAGCTCGGCCAGGTCGTGGATGCCGTAGTCCTCGCCGTTGTGCAGGAACGAGGGTTCGTCTGAAGCGAGATGGATCGCCAACTCGTCCGGGGTGATGCGTGCCACGCCCTGAACCGAGGTCATCGGGATCGCGAAGGTGGATTCGCCGATGCGCACCAGGATCGCCTGGGTCACTGCAAGCGTGAACGGCAGGCGCAGCACGAAGGTGGTGCCTTTGCCCTCGTGCGACTCGATCGACAGCGAGCCACCGAGCTGCTTGATCTCGTTGGCCACCACGTCCATGCCCACGCCGCGACCGGCCAGCTGGGTCACCGCGCTGGCGGTGGAGAAGCCCGGCTGGGTGATCAGGGCGAGCAGTTGGTCGTCGCTCGGCCTGGCCTCGGCGCGCAGTAGACCGCGCTCGACGCCGCGCTTGCGGATCGCCTCGCGGTTCAGGCCACGGCCATCGTCGGTGACGCGGATGACCACCTCGGTGGCTTCGCGTGCAACGCGAATGCGTACCGATCCCTCTTCCGGCTTGCCGGCCTTGCGGCGGTTCTCCGGCGACTCGATGCCATGGGCGATCGCATTGCGCAGCATGTGCTCGAACGGCGCCTTGATGCGGTCGAGCAGGTTGCGGTCCATTTCGCCGTGCGCGCCCTCGACGAACAGCTGGGCGCGCTTGCCTTCTTCCTGTGCCGCCTGACGCAGCGTGCGGCGCAGGTTCGGCACCATCGTGTCGAACGGCAGCATGCGGGTGCGCAGCAGGCCTTCCTGCAGGTCTGCGCTCACGCGCGACTGCTGGATCAGCAGCGTCTCGGACTGACGGGTCAGCTCGTCGAGCATGCTCTGGATCGACACAAGGTCGGAGACCGACTCGGCCAGCGCACGCGAGTACTGCTGCAGCTGCGAGAAGCGGTCCAGCTCGAGCGGATCGAACACCGCCATACCGGCTTCGCGGTGCTCGCGCTGGAAGCGCGCGATGATCTGCGCCTCGGTCTCGATTTCCAGCATGCGCAGCTGGCTGCGCAGGCGCACCACCGTCTGGTCCAGCTCGACCAGGTTGAAGCGGTAGCCGGCAACCTGCTGCTCCAGGCGCGAGCGGTAGATGGCCACCTCGCCGGCGTGGTTCACCAGGTTGTCGAGCAGCTCCGCGCGGACGCGGATCTGTTCCTGCGGCGAGCGCGACTCGTCGTAGCCTTCGGCGGCCACGTCGGGCAGCAGTTCGGGCAGGTTCTCCGCCGCCGGAACCGGGGTCGGCGCGGACACCGCCGCGGCAGCCGCCGGCGCCTCTTCGCGCTCGACGAGGGCCTCCTCGCCAGCGAGGACGAGCAGCCGGTCGATCATGGCCTGCGGGTAGCGGATGCCCTTGTTCTGGCCAATCCGCTGCACCAGCGCGTGCAGCTGATCGAAGCCGCCCTCGAGCGCACCGATCAGCGCCGCCGCCTGCTCTGGATCGCCGCTGATCGGCTTCTCGAGAAGCGTTTCGATCGCATGCGCCAGGTCGCCCACCGGCACGAAGCCGGCGATGCGGGCACCGCCCTTGAGCGTATGCAGGTCGCGCTGCAGTACCGGGACCTGGGCCAGGTCGCCCGGATCGGCGCGCCACTCGGCCAGCGCACCGTCGGCGTGGTCGAGGATCTCGCGCGCCTCTTCGGTGAACACCTCCAGCAGGTCCGGATCGATGTCGCCATGCCAGAGTTCACCCGATTCGTCCTCGCTTTCGCCGGCGTCGAGCACCGGCTCGGCCGCGGCGGGCGCCGACTCGGTGACGGACTCCGGCTCCCGGGCATCGACAACCTCAGCCTCAGGCTCGCTCTCGGCGACAGGCTCCGCGGCGAACTCCTGGTCGAGATGGCCAATGTCCTCCTGCGGCTCCGCGGCATCGGCTTCAACGGCTTCGGGGACCTCGCTCGATCCGGTGCCGTTGTCCAGCTCCGCCATATCGGCAGCGCCGGACGACTCGGCGACCTCGTCGACGGCGGGTGCTGCGGCCCCGGACGCAGCATCGATCGGGGCAGCTTCCGGCGTCTCGCCAAATTCACGCCCGTCGACCAGCCCGGCGAACATGGACGCGAAATCGTCCTCGGCGGCAGGCGGCGCGACCGGCGGCTCCGGCGTGGGCGCGGCCTGGCCTCGCGGGTCGAAAGCGTCCAGCGCCGCCAGCATCTCGCTGGCCAACTGGTCGTGATGGGCGTCTTCCAGCGCCTGATCGCGCTCCGCCTCCTCCGCGGAGGTGGCGACGGCCTCTTCCTCGTGCGCTTCCTCGTCCTCGTGCGCATCGAATACCGCGTGGGCCACCTGCGGCTCGGGCTGGGCGTCACGCAGCTCGGTCAGTCGCGCGATCAGCGTGTCGCAATCGGGCAGCTGGGGATCGGCGGCATCGAACTGCGCCATCACCTGATCCACCGCATCGGCCGACTGCGCCAACAGGTGCACGCCTTCCGAGGACAGCGGAACCCGCGCGGCGCGCAGGCGCTTGAGCAGACTCTCCAGCGGCGACAGCAACTGGGTCAGCAGGGGGATGTCGACCATGGCGATCGCGCCGTGCAACGTGTGCACTGCACGCAGCAGGCCGTCCTCGACGCGAAGCTCGTTGCTGCTGCGGCTGACATAGGAGCGGATCGTCTGCAGGTACTGCGCCACTTCGCTGCGCAGGATCTCCAGCAGGACCGAGTCCACCGGGGGCAGCACCGGCATCGGGATGCTCTCGTCCGTTACGGCGGCCACGGGCGGAGCGGAATCCTCCACATGGGTCAGCGTGGCCGCCGGAATCTCGGCGGCGGCAGCGGCCGAACTCGGCACACGGCGACGCACGACCCGGCGAACCGTTTCGCTGCGGGTGGCCAGCAGGCCGGCCAGGTCCGGATGCTCCCCGGCGGCCACCTGATCGGCCGCCTGCATGATCCCGCTCAGCGGCGCGGTCGGCATGCCCTCGCCGCGCAGGGCCTTGTGCAGTTGCGGCAGCGCTTCGATGGCGTGACGCACCACCGCGACGACGCCATCGTGCGGCTCGACGGTATGGTCGAGCACCCGGTTGAGCATGTTCTCCAAGCGCCAGGCGAACTCGCCCAGCACGCTCGCGCCGACCAGACGTCCGGACCCCTTGAGGGTGTGGAACGAGCGGCGGATGGGAGTGAGCGCGGCAATCTGGGACGGATCGGCCAACCAGGCCTGCTCAGCCTTGATCAGGTTGTCGATCTCTTCCTGCATCTCCTCCAGGAAGATCTCGCGGATGTCGTCGTCGATGCCGTCGGAGGAGTCCTGGAACCCGGCCTGGGAGGCCAGCGGATCGGAGGCTTGTTGCTGCTCGACGACCGCTTCCTCGACCTCCACCCACTCGTCGCCGCCATCCGGCGTCGTGTCATCGGGCATCACCGAGTGCTCGGTCTCCGCCAGGCGCAGACCGGCCACGTCGTCCGCCGGCTCGGCAGGCGCGGTGGCCTCGCCGATGAGCAGTGCCCCGAGATCATCGCCACCGGCCAGGCTGACCGACTCCGACAGCGCCGGCTGGGATGCCAGCTCTTCGTCGAGCCCGGCCAGCGCGGAGGGAACTTCGTTCACACCGTGGTCGCCAGCGGCGACGCCGCCGGTTTCGTCCACCTCGGCGACCAGCGGCTCGCGTGCCGGCGGCACCGGCCAGTAACCGAGCATCTGCAGGCTGTGTTCGGCGACATCGAGGATGTGTTCGAGTCCACCGCGGTGCTCACGCGCTGCTTCGAGGTAGTACTCCAACGCGGCCAGCGCGTCGGCGAGATGATCCATCTGGGCGCTGCCCGGCACGCGGCGGTCGACCAGCAACTCGTTGCCGATGAAGCGACCGATACCCTCGGCCAGTTCGGCCGGGCGGCTGTTGGCCAGCATGCGCAGGGCGCCGGCCACCTCGTCCATCTGCGCCGGCGCTTCCTTCAGGTGCTGGTGCTGCCAACCGGATTCCACGAAACCGACGATCGCATCCTTGACACGAGTGGTGTTGGAGGTGGCCTCCTGCATCAGCGTGGACAGGATATGACGGGCCTCGCTGCGCGGCAGCGTCGGCGCCGCGTGGGCGTCGGAAGCCAGCTCTTCCTCGTTGCTGCCCAGGCTTTCGATGTGATCGTCCAGCGACGCCTCGACGTAGAGCAGTGCGCCCGCGACATCGAGCAGCGTCTCGTCTTCCGGCGCGCGCATGCGACTGGCAATTTCCTCCAGCACGCGGCGCTGCTCGTTGACCACCCGCCGCGGCACGGTGAGCGCCAGCATGCCCAGCGTGTCACCGACCCGCTCAAGCACCTCGCTCTGCGCAGCCAGTTGGGACGGATCGGCGTCGCTCTGGCGCAGGAACAGGTCCAGCGCCTCCTTCACGCGCAGCAGGTCGTCCTTCAGCGCCCGCGACACCGAATCGAGCAGCGCCCGGTTGTGGCCGGCCATCGAGCCACGCGCATGCTCCAGCTCCGCGGCATCCGGCAGCAGACTGTCCAGCGCGTAGGTCCTGCGCAGCAGCTCCATCTGGGGGCTGCGCTGCTTGGCCTGCGCCACGATGAACAGCAGCTTCCGGGCCAGATCGTCGGCGTCGCCACCACGCAGGCTTTCCTCGCCATGCTCCAGCATCTGGCGGATGCTGCGGTCGACCTTGCCGATCAGCTGGCGCACTTCGGCCGATTGCTCCTTCAGGCAACCCTGCTCGAGACCTTCGACGGTACCGGCGGCGATCCACCAGAGCCGGCGACCGGCGGTGCTGTGGCAGCAGCCGGTGATGGCATTGAGGGTGTCGCGCATGCCCTGCAGCTGCTGAGCCGGATTCTGGCCACGGAACCAGCCGAGCAGATGCTGCTGGAAACGCAGACGCAGGTCGGCGACCCGGCTGCGCAGAGCATGTGCCTGGGCTTCGCTGACCGCCGGCGGCGCCTCGGCCGGCAGCGGGTTGTCCAGCCGCGGGCTGAACAACGCCACCTCGGTCAGTGCGGCTACCTTGCGGCTGGCACGCAGATCGTTGAGCAACGGCAGTAGGACCACCGGCACGTCGCGATGCCCGCTGGAAAGGCGTTCGAGGTAGTCCGGCAACTGCATCAGTCCGCGCATCAGCGCGGCGTAGGCTTCCTCGCGTTCGGCGACGTGATCCTCGAGCAGGGCGATGGAGAGCGTCTCCATTTCATCGGCAACCATCGCCGCGCCGTACAGCTCGACCATCTGCAGAGTGCCGTGCACCTGGTGCAGGCTGTCCGCACACGAGCGCATCGCATCCCGGTTGCCCGGATTGTCGACGTACGACTCCAGTGCGTCACGGGCGGCCGCGAGCGTGTCGTCGAGCTCGGGCTTGACCCACTGCAGGGTGGTGAAATCGATATGGTCTTGAAGTCTCATGCGCCCCTCTCTGCGGCTGCGCCTTTAAGGCATAGCGCAACCGGCGAGGTTGCCCCCTGTCGTGAATGCCCGAATCAACCCGGCAGCTTGAAGTGAGCCACCGAGCGGCGCAGATCGCTCGCCAACTGCGCCAGGTAACCGATCGAGTCCGCGGTCTGGCTGGCACCCTGCGAGGTCTGCGAGGTGATTTCCTGGATCGCGTTCATCGACTGGGAGATGTCGGTCGCCGCCGCGGACTGCTGGCGCGCCGCGGTGGAGATGTTCTGAATCAGTGCGGACAGGTCATGCGACACGCGCTCGATGTCTCCCAGCGCGCTACCGGCGTCCTCGGCCTTGCGGGCCCCGGACACCACCTCGGCAGTGGTCTGTTCCATCGAACTCACCGCCTCGTTGGTGTCGGACTGAATCGCCTGCACCAGCGTCTCGATGCGCTTGGTCGCGCTCGCCGAGCGTTCGGCGAGGCGCTGCACTTCGTCCGCCACCACCGCGAAACCGCGGCCCGCCTCGCCGGCCGAGGCCGCCTGGATCGCGGCATTGAGCGCGAGGATGTTGGTCTGCTCGGCGATGTCGTTGATCAGTTCCACGATCGAGCCGATTTCCTGGGAGGACTCACCCAGGCGCTTGATGCGCTTGGATGTCTCCTGGATCTGGTCGCGGATCGAGTCCATGCCCGATATCGTCTCGCGCACCACCTCGGCGCCGCGCGAGGCGATCTGCACCGAGCGCTCGGCCACGTCGGCCGATTCGGCCGAATCCTTCGACACGTTGTCCATCGAGCTGGCGATCTGGTTGATCGCCGAGGTCGCAGTACTGATGCGCTGCGCCTGCGCCTGCGCCGATTCGGCCAGCTGGCGGGCGGTGGTCTGGGTTTCCTGCGCCGACGAGGACACCTGCTCGGAGGTCTCGTTGATGGTGGTCACCAGGGTGCGCAACTCGTCGATGGCGTAGTTCACCGAGTCGGCGATGGCGCCGGTGATGTCCTCCGACACGGTGGTCTTTACCGTGAGGTCACCTTCGGCGAGCGAGCCCATTTCGTCCAGCAGGCGCATGATCGCCTCCTGGTTGCGCTGGTTCAGCTCGGCCGAGTCCTGGAAGCGCCGGCGCTGGTCGCGCACCAGCTGGAATACCAGCAGCAGGGCGAAGGCGACGGTGCCGATCGCACCGAAGATGCCCCACCACAGGTTCGGGAACAGCCGCCGCAGCGGCAGTTTGCCGATCTGGTCAGCCAGCTCGTTGGCGCGCAGCAGCACGTTCTGCGAGTCCAGCGAGGCCTGGTTGCCGGCGCTCTTCACGTCGATGATGTTGCCGGCCGCGGACACCAGCTTGGACACCGGGTCCTGCAGCTGGGTCCAGCTCTCCTGCATGCCCTTGAGGATCTTCTGCGCGTTGGCGTCGTTCATCGCCCGGATGCCGGCGGCGCTGTCGCCTTCCAGCAGGCCGTTGAGCACCGTGCCGTACAGCTGGGCGTCGCGGGCGAGGCCGTCTGCGGCCGGCTGCGCGGAGTCGCCGCCCTGCAACACCTCCTGCACGCGACGGATCATGCGGTCAGCCACCAGCATCTGGCGCGACGAACCGAGCATCTGGTCGGCGCTGCCGTTGCGCTGCTGCAGGATGTTCACCACCTGCTCGGTGCTGGAGTTGAGCAGCGGGATCTGCTTGGACAGGGTGTCGGCGCGACTCGCCGAATCGAGCACGACCGCCTTGTTCGACAGGATCTTGCCGATGTCACCGTCGAGCTGGGACCAGGCATTCTGCAGCGCGGTCACCGCACGGCCCGCCGGCGAGGTGTTGTTGTCCGCGTATGGCTGCATGCCGCCGGCAGGATCGCCCTTGGTCAACCGTTGCACGGCCGAGTCGATGGCATTGCGCGTGCTGGCCAGTTCCTGGAAGGAATTGACGTTGCCGTCCGCCGACTCGATCGCGTACTTCGCGGTCTGCTGCGAAAGCACCTGGATCTGCGTGGTCAGGCCAACCGCCTCGCGATCCTCGGCGTTCTTCTGGTTGAGCAGCACGAAGTCCACGGCCGCCAAACCGATCGAGATCAGCAGCAGAACGATCAGGCCGGTATAGCCGCGTTCCTTGCCGATGCCCCCTGTAGTGCTCATGTTCACCTCACCCTTCCACAGCTTGTGGGTTTGCGCGCCAGCCCTGCCAGGTGCCCGAACCCGAGACTTGCCGCCCCTGTTCCGGCGTCGGTGGACGCCGTCCCAACCATCATTCCGCCCGTCAAGCCGCGGCCTGACGGAAATCCGGGGCGCGTACCAGCCGCCCCATGCTGAACAGCGCCAATTTCTGCTCGCCGACACGATCGTCGACGAAGCGCGCCAGGCGCGGATCGTCCTCCGGCTCGGCATCGCGGCGCTGGATCTCGTCCACCGTGCGCTGGCCGAACACCTCGTCGACCATCAATGCCACGTTGCCGCCGCCCTGCCGCACGATCAGCAGGCGGGTGCGCTCGGTGACCTGGGTGCGGGCATCGAACAGGAACCGGCCCAGATCGATCACCGGGACCAGGTTGCCGCGCACATTGGCCACGCCCAGCAGCCAGGGCTGCGTGCCCGGCACCGTGGTCATCACCGGCACCGCAAGCAGCTCGTTGATCTCGTCGATGCTGCTCACGAACAGCCGCGAGCCCACGCGATAGCCGATGCCGCGCCAGAGACCGGGCGCCTCCATCGTCTGACGGGTATCGGAGGTGTGGGCCAGCGACAGCCGCTCGTAGCGGGCAAGAACCTCGAACGGGGAGAGATTGGCCGCCTCGTTCATGCAGCACTCGGCAACAGGTCGTTGATGCAGGCCAGCAATTCCTTTTCCTTCACCGGCTTGGTGATGAAGGCCCGGGCACCCTGGCGCAGACCCCACACGCGATCGGTTTCCATCGACTTGGTGGTGATCATCACGATCGGGATGTTCGAGGTCGCCGGATCGCGCGTCAGCGTGCGGGTCGCCTGGAAGCCGTTCATGCCCGGCATGATCACGTCCATGATCACCAGGTCCGGCAGGTCGCCACGCACGCGCTCGATGCCTTCCTCGGCCGTGCTGACCGCGGACACGACATGACCGGCCCCCTCCAGGAGGGTCGTGAATACCCGCACGTCGGTCGGCGAGTCGTCGATGATGAGAATCTTTGCCACAGGCCTCCCCTCAGACGCCGTAGTCGTACATGTCAGGCCGCCGCACCGACGTGACGGTGAATCGCTCCGAGCAGCTCGTCGCGCGTGAACGGCTTGGTCAGGTACTGCTCGGCGCCGACGATGCGGCCGCGGGCCTTGTCGAACAGGCCGTCCTTCGAGCTGAGCATGATGACAGGCGTGGAGCGGAACAGCGGGTTGTTCTTGATCAGCGCGCAGGTCTGATAGCCATCCAGGCGCGGCATCATGATGTCGACGAAGATGATTGCCGGCTTCTGGTCGGAGATCTTGGCCAGCGCCTCGAAGCCGTCGACGGCGGTCAGCACGTCGCAGCCTTCCTTCTTCAGCAAGGTTTCGGCGGTGCGCCGGATGGTCTTGGAGTCGTCGATCACCATGACCTTCAGACCGGCCAGACCGTTAGCACTCACGTTCAAGTTCACTCAATCCCCCTGCGGCCCGCCCCAGGCTCAGGTGAAGCAGCGTTAGCGCCTTGGCAGCCTTCGGCGCTATCGCAGCAGATTAAAAATGTCCAGCTTGGTGTTGTTATGACGCGTTTTTTCGCAGAACGCCGATCAGTCGTTGCTGTTTACCGCTTGCCCCCCGGCCCGTCAAGCCGAAAGGCTGCTGGATGCCCAGTACGTCGCGCTCGCGAAAACGGTTAACCGTCGCCGCCGAGAGGGCCGGCGCGCCTTGCCCAGCACCGGCGGGTCGGCGAACATGCCGGTCCCCACAACGGCCCTGCCCCACCCCGGAGAAGCCCATGCCGCTCTCGGTCGCCGTGCTGATGGATCCCATCAGCGCCATCAAGATCGTGAAGGACACCACCTTCGCCATGCTGCTGGAAGCGCAGCGGCGGGGCCATCGGCTGCTCTACATGGAACAGGGCGACCTCGCCCTGCGCGATGGCCTGCCGTGGGCGCGACTGACCCCGCTCAGGGTCAAGGACGATCCCTCGGGCTGGTTCGAGCTGGAGGCGGCGCAATGGCGCGACCTGCGCGACATCGACGTGGTGCTGATGCGCAAGGACCCCCCCGTCGACCAGCAGTTCCTCTACGACACCATGGTGCTGGAGGCTGCACAGCGGGCCGGCACCCAGGTGATCAACGACCCGCGCTCGCTGCGCGACTGCAACGAAAAGGTGTTCGCCCTGCATTTCCCGCAATGCATGGCGCCGACCCTGGTGGCACGCGACCCGGTCGAACTGCGCGCCTTCGTCGCCGAACACGGCGAAGCGGTGCTCAAGCCGCTGGACGGCATGGGTGGGCGAGGGATCTTCCGCGTGAAAGCCGGCGACCCGAACCTGAATTCGATGCTGGAGACCTTGCTGGGCGGCGATTCGCACGGCCAGGGGCGACAGTTCGCAGTGGCGCAGAAATTCATTCCGCAGATCAGCGCCGGCGACAAGCGCGTGCTGCTGGTCGATGGCGAGCCGGTGCCCTATGCGCTGGCGCGCATCCCGCAGGGAAACGAGTTCCGCGGCAACCTGGCGGCCGGCGGCCGCGGCGAAGGCGTGCCGCTGTCCGACCGTGACCGCTGGATCGCCGCCGAGGTTGGGCCGGAACTGGTCCGGCGCGGCCTGCGTTTCGTCGGCCTGGACGTAATCGGCGACTACCTGACCGAGATCAACGTCACATCGCCGACCTGCGTGCGTGAGCTCGACGCCCAGTTCGGCCTTAACATTGCCGGGACCCTGTTCGACGCGATCGAACGGACATCCCAGGAAGCCGTGCCTAAGTGAGTCGCCCCGTCCAACGCGCCACCGGTCCCGACATGATCGGCGCCACCCTGCTGTTTTCGCTGGTGCTGCACGGCGTGCTGCTGCTTGGCATCACATTCGACTTCGTCAAGCCCAAGCCGAGCCTGCCCACGCTGGACGTGACCCTGGTCAACGTGGCCAACCGTGAAGCGCCGGACAAGGCCGACTTCCTGGCCCAGGCGAACAATCGCGGCGGCGGCACCAGCGATCGCGCCGAGCGCCCCTCCAACGCCTTCAGCGGACCGCTGCCCAAGCCAACCCCGGGCGTGGCACCGGCGCCGGTGGACGACGCCAACCCGGCGCCGCAGCCGCCCCGGCCGGACCGCATGGTCACCACCCGCGGCGACAGCCGCTTCACCGTGGATGCCGGCAGCGAGCGGCGCCCGGTGGACAGCGATCCCGCCGACCGCGCGGCGGAACTGCAGCGCCGCCAGGAGATCGCCCAGCTCGCCGCCGAGCTGCGCAACCGCAACGAGGCCTACGCCAAGCGGCCGCGCAAGAAGTACATCTCGGCCAACACCCGCGAATACGCCTACGCCAGCTACATCCGCGGCTGGTCCGACCGGGTCGAGCGGATCGGCAACCTGAACTACCCGGAAGAGGCCCGGCGACGCCAATTGCACGGCGAGCTGATCCTCACTGTCGGCCTGGACCGGGATGGCAGCGTCATCAGCATCAAGGTGATCCAGAGTTCCGGCTCGCCGCTGCTGGACGCCGCGGCCCAGCGCATCGTGCGGCTGTCAGCACCGTTCCCGCCGATTCCGCGCGACAAGGGGGTGGACGAGCTTTACATCACCCGCACCTGGCAGTTCCTGCCCGGCGACGTCCTGCGCAACAAGTGATTTTCCCGCCATGCAGGCAGTACGGCGCGCCGGCGACTACAATGCCGGCCATGCAGATCTCGCCCCCCTCCTCCCTCTCAGGGCATTTCCTCATCGCCATGCCCAGCCTCACTGACGGGCCATTCGCGCGGGGGGTGGTGCTGCTGTGCCAGCACGACGAGGACGGTGCACTGGGTCTGCTGATCAACCAGCTGTCCGAATACCGCCTGGGCGACATCCTGGCGCAGATGAAGCTGGAGTGCGCCGATCTGGACCTGGCCGACGCACCGGTGCTGATCGGTGGCCCCATGCAGCAGGAGCGCGGTTTCGTGCTGCACCGCGAACACGGGCACTGGGAGTCCAGTTTCCGCGTCAACGAGGCCTGGTCGATCACCACCTCGCGCGACATCCTGGTGGCGATGGCCGCCGGCGAGGGGCCCCACCAGGCACTGCTCGCGCTGGGCTACTCCGGCTGGGGCGCCGGGCAGCTCGAGCAGGAGCTGAAGGACAATGCCTGGCTCACCGTCGAGGCGAACGACCGCATCATCTTCGATACCCCGCTGGACGAGCGCTGGAGCGCGGCCGCCGGCCTGATGGGCCTGGACCCGCTGCAGCTGCCCGGCTACGCCGGACACGCGTGAGCACAACCCGATGAGCTGCGTGCTGGGCTTCGACGTCGGCAGCAAGCTGATCGGCGTGGCCGTCGGCAACCGCATCACCGGCAGCGCGCGCGCGTTGGACACGATCGCCATGCGTGAAGGACAGCCGGACTGGGACGCGCTGGACCGCCTGCAACAGGGCTGGTCGCCGGATACCCTGGTCGTGGGCTTGCCGCTGGACCTGGAAGGCCGCGAACAGCCGGCCAGCCGGCTGGCGCGACGTTTCGCCGAAGCCGTGCGCGCGCGCTACGGCATGCCGGTCGCCCTGATCGACGAGCGCCACAGTTCCCGCGAGGCTTCGCGGCGCTTTGCCGACGCACGCGCCGCCGGGCTCAAGCGGCGACGCGACGGCGCACGGATCGACGCCGAGGCTGCCGCCGTCATCCTCGAACGCTGGCTGGCGGAAGCCGGCCCCTCCCACTGACCTCCTACATCGCCGACCGGACCGCCATGAGCTCACGCCTGCGCCACCTCACCACGCTGGAAAACCTGTCGCGCTCGACCATCGAGCGCCTGCTGGACCGCGCGGTGGCTCTGCGCGACGCCTGCGCGCACGGCACCCGCAAGATCGACATGCTGTCCGGCCGCACCGTGCTCAACCTGTTCTTCGAGCCGTCCACCCGCACCCGCACCTCGTTCGAGCTGGCGGCGCGCCGGCTGGGTGCCGACGTGGTGAATTTCGACATCGGCTTTTCCTCCGCCAACAAGGGCGAGGAGCTGTACGACACCCTGCACACGCTCGAGGCCATGCACCTGGACGCGATCGTGGTGCGGCACAAGGAGTCCGGCACCCCGGACGAGTTGGTGCGCCACGCGATGAGCGGCGTGTCGGTGATCAATGCCGGCGACGGCAACCGCGCCCACCCCACCCAGGGCCTGCTGGACCTGCTGACCATCCGCCAGCACCGTCCCGATTTCGAAAACCTCAGCGTCGTGATCTGCGGCGACGTCAAGCACTCGCGCGTGGCGCGCTCGGATGTGCATGCACTGGCCGCCATGGGTGTACCCGACATCCGCCTGTGCGGCCCGGCGGCGCTGATGCCGGAGACGGCCGAGTTCCCGCAGTGCCGCTTCTTCGACGATTTCGACCGGGCGATCGAGGGCGTCGATGCGGTCATCATGCTGCGGCTGCAGAAGGAGCGCATGGCGCAGACTGAACTGCCCGACGAGGCCGCCTATTTCCGCCAGTTCGGGCTGGACACCCGCCGCCTGGCGCTGGCCCGGAAGGGCTGCCTGGTGATGCATCCGGGGCCGATCAACCGCGGCATCGAGATCGCGCCGGATGTCGCCGACGGTGCGCAGTCGCGCATCCTGGAACAGGTGGGCAACGGGGTGTTCACCCGCATGGCGGTGCTCAGCGAGCTGCTCGCACGCTGAGACACGAAGGGCAAACCACGAGGCGGCATAATGGATGCCGCAAGACCACACTCAACTGGGGAAGACTATGCGACCGATGAAGCGCGCACTGGCGCTGGGCGTGACCGGCATCCTGCTGGCCGCCTGCAGCCACAAGGACAAGGATGCACCGCTGGCGTTCGTGCCGGCCGACACGCCGTACGTGGCCGCCAACCTCGACGTGCTCGACGACAGCACGCGCGAGGCGCTGTTCGCCCAGGCCAACGCCCAGCTGCCGGCCCAGGTTGCCCAGATGAAGGCGGCGGCCGACGAGCTGAAGGCCAAGGATCCGGATGCCGCCAATCTGCTGCGCGCGTTTGCCGGCGAATTCGACGGCAAGACCATCGAGCAGTTCGCCAAGAACACCGGACTGGACACCAAGGGCTACTCGGCCTTCTACGGCCTCGGGCTGGCCCCGGTGGCGCGCTTCCAGCTGAGCGACCCGGCCGCCTTCGATGCGTTCGTCGGTCGCCTGGAGGCCGCCTACGGCAAGAAGCTCGAGGTCGCCAAGGTCGGTAGCACCAGCTACCGCCGCTACGTGTCGAAGGAGTCCGGCACCGAGCTGATCCTCGCCGTGGTCGGCAAGCAGGCGGTTGCCGCGCTGCTGCCGGCCGACGTCTCCGACCATCTGCTGCGCGAGGCACTCGGACTGGATCGCCCGGCCAAAAGCCTGCAGGACGCGGGCCGCCTGGCCACACTGGCCAAGGCCAAGGGTTACGGCAAGCAGGCCGTCGGCCTGGTCGATCTGACCCGGCTGCTGCCGCTGATCGCCAGCGGCAAGGACCCGCTTTTCCTGGCCATGTTCAAGGCGCACGCCGAAACTGAGTCGGCCAAGACCGGCGAGCCGGTGGCCAACCAGATGCAGATCCCGGCCTCGTGCGAGACCGATGCCACGCGCATCGCCGCGCGCGTGCCCGCGCTGAGCTTCGGCTACACCCGCCTCGACGCCAAGCACCAGGACATGCGCATGGACCTGTCGCTGGCCAGCGACATCACCCAGGCGTTCTCCGGTCTGAAGGTCGCCCTGCCTGGCCTCGGCACCGACGGCAGCGCTCCGTTCGATGTCAGCTTTGCGCTGCCGGTGACCGAACTGCGCACGTTCTGGAGCGCGCAGGCCGATGCGGTAGCGGCCAAGCCGTTCACCTGCCCGGCACTGGCCGACCTCAACGACGGCTTCGCCAAGCTCGGCCCGTCGATGCAGAAAGCCGCGATCCCGCCGTTTGGCGACCTGCTCGGCGTGCGCATCGCGCTGGACAGCCTGAATGCCGGCAACGGCCAGGGCATGCCCGGCTTCACTGGCCGCATCGTGGTCGGCACCAAGAACCCTGCCGGCCTGCTGGCGATGGGCCAGATGATGACGCCCGCGCTGGCGCAGCTTAAGGTGAGCCCCGATGGCACGCCGGTCGCCCTGCCGGCGGACATGACCCGCATCCTGTCGCAGCCGGGCTGGATCGCAATGGGGGAGAAGGCACTCGCACTGGGCATCGGCACGGGCGAGGATGCCAAGCTGGCCGACACGCTCAAGCAGCCGGGCGGCGATGCCGGGCAGATGATGCGGCTGCACCTGGACGGCGCGATGTACCAGTCCTGGGTGAAGCTGATGATGGACAAGGCCGACAGCCTGGCGGCGATGAGCGAGGCGATGGCCAAGGCCGGGGGCAACGACGCGGACCTCGCTGCCGCGGCCTCCGCACGACAGCAGGCCGCCGCGCGCACCCATGCGCAGCTGTCGGCGATGCAGGCGCAGGCGGCACGCGTCCAGTCGATCTCTTCCGAAGCCCACGTGGATGGTGACGGCCTGGTGATCACCAGCCAGACCGAGTGGAAGTAACGACACTCCGGCCTCGCTGGAACGCACGGCAGGGGCGCCTTCGGGCGCCCCTGTTTTTTCGTGCACGCGACGTGACCGGCGTCTTCGCATGCTTGATGGTCCGCTGAACGCCATCGGCGGCGGGCGACAAGGCCTTCACGGCGCCGCTGTTGCCATGGCTCCACGGACGCCAACCGGGCATCCGGTGGCCTCCGGGCCAAGCCATCACGACAGAAGGAGAGTCCCCATGCGCCATTCCCTGATCCGCAAGAACCTGATCGCCCTGTCCCTGATCGCGGCTTTCGGCGCCCTGCCCGTGGCGCAGGCAAGCGCGCAGGACACCTCGGCCAAGACCCAGATGAAGTCCGACATGCACCAGATGGAGCGTGCTACGTCCGACACCTGGATCACCACGAAGGTGAAGTCGGAGTTCGCCACCACCAAGGGCGTCGACGCCACCGACATCTCGGTCACCACCAAGCACGGCCACGTCACGCTGAGCGGCACCGTCTCCGGCGACTCGGAGATCACCGCCGCCAAGGAAGTGGCGATGAAGGTGAAGGGCGTGAAGAGCGTCGACACCAGCGGCCTGAAGATCACCGGCCACGCCGACTGACCCGGCGTCAACCCGCCCATGAAAAAGGCGCCCTCCCGGGCGCCTTTTTCCTTGCCAGCCGCGCGAGTCGATCAGCGCTGCAGCAATCCACCGCCGAACTGCTGGCGATCGCGGGACTCCTCCAGCTCCACGCCCTCCAGCCCCTGCGACAGCGTGTGCGCATCGCCGCCCTGGGCCAGCTTGATGCGCAGACGCACCTCGTTGGAGCTGTCGGCGTGGCGCAGCGCGTCCTCGTAGGAGATCTCGCCGGCGTGGTACAGCTCCACCAGGCTCTGGTCGAAGGTGCGCATGCCCAGGTTGGTGGACTCCTTCATCACTTCCTTGAGCTTGTGCACCTCGCCCTGGCGGATGTAGTCCTGCACCAGCGGCGTACCCAGCAGCACCTCCACCGCCACCCGGCGCGCCTTGCCATCGGGGGTGGGAATCAGCTGCTGCGCGACGATGCCCTTGAGGTTCAGCGACAGGTCCATGAACAGCTGCTGCCGGCGGTCTTCCGGGAAGAAATGCAGGATGCGGTCCATCGCCTGGTTGGCATTGTTCGCATGCAACGTGCACAGGCACAGGTGGCCGGTCTCGGAGAAGTTGATCGCGTGCTCCATCGTCTCGCGGGTGCGCACCTCGCCGATCATGATCACGTCCGGCGCCTGGCGCAGGGTGTTCTTCAGCGCGTTGTCCCAGCTGTCGGTGTCGATGCCGATCTCGCGCTGGGTGATGATGCAGCCCTCGTGCTTGTGCACGTATTCGATCGGGTCCTCGATGGTGATGATGTGCCCGGTCGAGTTCTGGTTGCGGTAGCCGATCATCGACGCCAGCGAGGTCGACTTGCCGGTGCCGGTACCGCCGACGAAGATGATGATGCCGCGCTTGGTCATCGCCAGCTGCTTGATCACCGGCGGCAGCGTCAGCTCCTCGATGGTCGGGATCTTCGACTCGATCCGGCGTAGCACCATGCCCACGCAGTTGCGCTGGTAGAAGCACGACACGCGGAAGCGACCCACGCCCTGCGCCGAAATGGCGAACTGGCACTCGTGGGACTTCTCGAACTCCTCGCGCTGCGAGGGCGTCATGATGTTCAGCACCATGTCGCGCGACTGCTGCGGGCTGAGCGGACTCTGGGTGATCGGCACGATCCGCCCCTGCACCTTCATCGAGGGGGCCACGCCGGCCGTGATGAACAGGTCCGAGGCCTTCTTGTGGACCATCAGCTTGAGGAACGAGGTGAAGTCGAAGTCGCTCATGGCAAGTCTCCTCCGGGAGACGATAAGGCTCGGTGCGGACGCGGATGCAGGCGGCATCGGTGGCGCGGCGGGCGCCGACCGGCGGTCGCCGGCTTACTTGAAGATGTCCTTGTTCTTGGCGTAGGTCATCGCCTCCTGGCGCGCCACCAGGCCGCGCTTGACCAGGTCCTGCAGGTTCTGGTCGAGAGTCTGCATGCCGTACTGCTGGCCGGTCTGGATCGACGAATACATCTGCGCCACCTTGTCCTCGCGGATCAGGTTGCGGATGGCCGGGATACCCACCATGATCTCGTGCGCCGCAATGCGGCCGCCGCCGACCTTCTTCATCAGAGACTGCGAGATCACCGCGCGCAGGGACTCGGAAAGCATCGAGCGCACCATCGGCTTTTCGCCGGCGGGGAACACGTCGATGATGCGGTCTACCGTCTTGGCCGCCGAACTGGTGTGCAACGTGCCGAACACCAGGTGGCCGGTTTCCGCGGCGGTCAGCGCCAGGCGGATGGTCTCCAGGTCGCGCAGCTCGCCGACCAGGATGTAGTCCGGGTCCTCGCGCAGCGCCGAGCGCAGCGCCTCGTTGAAGCCGTGCGTGTCGCGATGCACCTCGCGCTGGTTGACCAGGCACTTCTGCGAGGTATGCACGAACTCGATCGGATCCTCGATCGTGAGCATGTGCCCGTACTCGGACTTGTTGATGTGGTCGACCATCGCCGCCAGCGTGGTGGACTTGCCCGAACCGGTCGGACCGGTCACCAGGATCAGGCCCTGCGGCTGCTCGATCAGTTCGCGGAAAATCTTCGGGCAACCGAGGTCCTCCAGCGTCAGCACCTCGGAGGGAATCGTCCGGAACACCGCGCCGGCGCCGCGGTTCTGGTTGAACGCGTTGACGCGAAAGCGCGCCAGACCGGGAATCTCGAACGAGAAGTCGGTCTCGTAGAACTCTTCGTAATCGCGGCGCTGCTTGTCCGACATGATGTCGTAGATCAGCGAGTGCACCTGCTTGTGCTCGAGCGCCGGGATGTTGATGCGGCGCACGTCGCCGTCGACCCGGATCATCGGCGGCAAGCCCGCCGACAGGTGCAGGTCAGATGCCTTGTTCTTCACCGAGAAGGCGAGCAGTTCGGCGATATCCATCGGGTACTTCCCCCTCAAAACCGATCGTCTGGAATGACAGCAACACGGGGTGGACGATGCGGCGGCCCCATGCCCCGGACGCTCCTCGCAGCCATTTGCCACGCAGCGCCTGCAGCCTGAAGCGACCCCGGACTTCCCCCATCCGCAGCGGCTCGATACTACTCGCCGCGTGGCCGCCGCGACCAGCCCCGAACGGCGGTTTTGCAACGCATGCACGGGCAGGTGCGCTAAGGTAACTGGCTGACGATCTGCAAAGGAGCGAACATGACACGCATCGCCTTCATCGGTGGCGGCAACATGGCCCGCAGCCTCATCGGCGGCCTGATCCGGACCGGCGTGGCCGCCTCCTCGATCGCCGTCTCCGACCCGCAGGCCGAGGGGCGCCAGGCGCTGGCGCGCGAGTTCGGGGTGGCCGCCTATGCCGAGAACCGGCTGGCCGCCGCCGACGCCGAGGTGGTGCTGCTGGCGGTCAAGCCGCAGATCATGCCGGCGATCCGCGAGGAGCTGCGCGAAGTCTTCCAGCGCCAGCGCCCGCTACTGATCTCGATCGCCGCCGGCGTGCGGATCGACCAGCTCGAGCGCTGGTTCGGCGCCCTGCCGATCGTGCGCTGCATGCCCAACACCCCCGCCCTGATCGGCGCCGGCGCCACCGGCCTGTGTGCCAACGCCCGGGTCAGCCCGCCGCAGCGCGCGCAGGCGCAGCACATCCTGGACGCCGCCGGCCTGACGCGCTGGGTCGACGACGAGGCGCTGATGGATACGGTGACCGGCATCGCCGGCTCGGCTCCGGCCTATTTCTTCGCGCTGGTCGAGGCGCTGGAGGATGCCGCGGTGGCCCAGGGCATGGACCGCGACACCGCCCGCGCCCTGGCCGCGCAGACCTGTCTGGGGGCCGGACGCATGCTGACCGAAAGCGGCGAGGCCCCGGCCGAGCTGCGTCGCCGGGTCACCTCGCCGAACGGCACCACCCAGGCGGCGCTGGAGAGCTTCGCGCGCGACGATCTCGCCGGTATCGTGGCGCATGCCGTGGCCGCCGCCACCCGCCGCGGTGGCGAACTGGCGGCGGAACTGGACAAGACCTGAGCCTGGAACGACCCAAGTGACCTACCTGCTCAACGCCCTCTCGGTGATCCTCCAGCTGGCTTTCAGCCTGGTGGCCACGCTGTTCGTGCTGCGCATGCTGGCCGAGGCGTCCCGTGCCGACTTCCACAACCCGCTCAGCCAGTTCCTGTACAAGACCACCAACCCGGTGCTGGCGCCGGTCCGCCGGGTGATCCCGAACTGGCGCCGGATCAATCTCGCCGCCTTGCTGCTGGCGTGGCTGGTGATGGTGCTGGAACGTGCGGCCCTGTTCGCCCTGATGGGCGTGGCGCCGCACGTCGCCGGCCTGCTGCTGCTGGGCGCCGCCGACCTGATCGACTTCGTGTTGCTGTTCTACCTTGTGCTGATCTTCGGCTGGTCCTTGCTGAGCATGCTGCAGGTGGACCCGTACCAGCCGCTGATGCGCATGGCCGGCGCCATCGTCGAGCCGCTGCTGCGGCCGCTGCGCGGCAAGCTCACCGCCGGCATGCTCGATTTCTCGCCGATGGTGGTGATGCTGGTGCTGATCGTGGCTCGAATCCTTATAGCCCGGCCGCTGATCGATCTCGGTACGGCGCTGGCACTGGGCGGCTGACGCGCCCCGGCGGAGCTCAGGCCACCGCCGCCTCGATCTGCCGCCGGGTCTCCTCGTCGAGGCCAGGCAGCAGATCCAGCGCGTCGAGGTTGTGCGCCAGCTGCTCCGGCTTGCTGGCGCCCAGCAGCACGGTGGAGACGTGCGGATTGGCCAGGCACCAGGCCAGCGCCAGCTGGGCCATCGACACGCCCAGCTCCCGCGCGATCGGCTCGATCCGCTGCGCCCGCGCCACCCGGCCGCACCCCTTGTCCAGCAGCTCGTCACGCAGCCACGCGTAGCCGGGCTGGTTGAGCCGGGCATCGTCGGGGACGCCGTCGCGGTACTTGCCGGTGAGCAACCCGGAGGCCAGCGGCGACCAGATCGTGGTGCCCATGCCGTACTTCTCGTACAGCGACGCGTATTCCTGCTCGACGCGCTCGCGGTGCAGCAGGTTGTACTGCGGCTGTTCGACCACCGGTTCGGCCATGTGCTGCGCCCGCGCGATGCGATGGGCCTGTTCGATCGCCTCGGCCGGCCACTCACTGGTGCCCCAGTAGAGCACCTTGCCCTGGCGCACCAGCAAGTCCATGGCCGCCACGGTCTCGTCGATCGGCGTCTCCGGATCGGGCCGGTGGCAGAAGTACAGGTCCAGGTAGTCCACCTTCAGCCGCGCCAGCGCCTGGTGGCAGGCCTCGATCACGTGCTTGCGCGACAGCCCGCGCTGGGTCGGCTTCGGGTCCGTCGTCGCGCCGAAGTACACCTTGCTCGATACGCAGTAGCTGTCGCGCGGGAAGCGCAGGTCGGCCAGCACGTCGCCCATCAGCTCCTCGGCGTCGCCGGCATTGTAGGTTTCGGCGTTGTCGAAGAAGTTGACCCCGCGGTCGTAGGCCAGCGCCAGCAGTTCGCGCGCCTGCGAGCGGCCGACCTGGCGACCGAAAGTGACCCAGGCGCCAAACGAGAAGGCGGAAAGTTTCAGGCCGGTGCGGCCCATGCGGCGATAATGCATGGCAAGTCTCCCGTGAAGCGGTCAGGCGGCGAAGGATGCCACCGGCAACGTCAACGCCAGGGCAGCGGCATGCCGATCGTCCACGCCAGCAAGCCCAGCGCGACGGCGGCGAAAAGCCCGGCGACCACATCGTCCACCATCACCCCGAGCCCCCCCTTGAGCCGGCGATCCAGCCAGCCGATCGGCCACGGCTTGCCCACGTCGAACAGGCGGAACAGCGCGAAGCCGGCCAGCACCATCCACCACGGTGCCAGCAGCGCCGGCGCGAGCGCGATCCACTGACCGACGAACTCGTCGATCACCAGCGCACGATGGTCGTCCACGCCCAGCCTGCGGCCAGCCACGTTGCAGGCCCAGATGCCCACCACGAACACGACGGCGACCGCCCATGCGTAGACGGAAAGCGGCCACTGCCGCATCCACAGCCACGGCAGGATCGCCAGCAACGAGCCGGCCGTGCCCTGGGCCTTCGGTACCAGGCCGGAGCCGAAGCCGCAGGCGATCCAGCCGGCGGGTGAGGCGATGAGCTCGCGGCGCTGCGCCGGCGTGAGGGTCTTGCGGTCCATGGCGATCATGGGCGAGCGGTCTCGTCCGGAAAATGGTCCCAGCCGGTACGGGCGGGCGTCAGCCACTGGCCATCGATGCCGCGCACGCGCACACCGGCGCCTTCGACGACGCGGCCGACGCGGGTGGCACCGCAGCCGAGCCGGGCCAGGTCGGCCTGCACCTCGCCGGCCCGCGCAGGCGGCACGGCAAAACACAGTTCGTAGTCGTCCCCGCCGGACAAGGCGAAATTGCAGGCTTCCACCGCATTGCAGCAGCCCAGCAAGGCGGAGGACAGCGGCAGCAGGGCCGCGTCGACCTCGGCACCCACGCCGCTGGCCGTGCAGATGTGAGCCAGGTCGGCCAGCAGGCCATCGGACACATCGATGCAGGCACTGGCCCGACCACGCAGGGCGAGGCCGGCGGCGACCCGCGGCTCGGGGCGATTCAGCCTGGCCCGCAGCCCGGCGCGGCGCTTCTCCTCGTCGGAATCCGCGGCCGCTGCCAGCCGCTGCAGGCCGGCGGCGGCATCACCCAGCGTACCGGTGACGAACACCAGGTCGCCCGCGCGCGCGCCGTCGCGGCGCAACGCCTGCCCCGGCGGCACGAAGCCGTGCACCGCCACCGACAACGCGAACGGCCCACGCGTGGTATCGCCCCCGACCAGCGCCACGCGATGCAGGCGCGCCAGCTGCGAGAAGCCCTCGGCGAGCCCATCGATCAGGTCCTGCTGCGCGTCGGCCGGCTGGGCCGGCAGGGTCAGGGCGAGCAGCGCCCAGGCCGGTGTGGCGCCCATCGCGGCCAGATCGGACAGGTTGACCGCCAGCGCCTTCCAGCCGATGTCGGCCGGCGCCGTGCCGCGCGGGAAATGCATGCCTTCGACCAGGGTGTCGATCGCCACCGCCAGCTCCTGTCCGGCCGGCACGGCCAGCAGCGCGGCGTCATCGCCGATGCCCAGCCGCACGTCGTCGCGCGCCTGCGCGGTCAGCGCCTGCAGGCGGTCGATCAGGCGGAATTCCATCAGCGCGCGCCCGGGGCCGGCACGTCGCGCGCGAACACGCCGATCGGCGCGTCGTTGAACATGGTGTCGTACCGGTGCCGGAAGCCGCCTTTTTCGGCCACGCGGATCGAGGCGGGGTTGTCCGGCGAAATGATGCAGACGTCGCGATGCGGACCGAAGTGCGCATCGCCCCAGGCGGTGACCGCCGCCAGCGCCTCGCTGGCGTACCCGCGACCGTGGAAGGCCGGCGCCAGCGCCCAGCCGAGCTCGGGCATGCCGTCGAGCGGCGGCTCGAGATCGCGCTGGAAGTCGGCGTAGCCGAGGTCCCCGATGAACAATCCGGTCGCCTTGTCCTCGATCGCCCAGTAGCCGTAGCCGAGCATCGGCCACATACCGCCGTAACGCAGCAGGCGGAACCACACGTCCTGCCGGGTCGCCGGCTTGCCGCCGATACAGCGGTAGACGGCCGGATCGGACCAGATCGCGTGGAGCGCTTCCAGATCGTCGATCCGGTGCTGGCGCAGGCGCAGGCGCGGCGTCTCGAGCACCGGCGCCGACGGAGCCGAGCCGAGCACGAGCACGCCACGCATCAGCCGCGCTTCTCCACCGCGCGCAGCTGCGCGGCCAGCTTGTCCAGCACGCCGTTGACGTAGCTGTGGCCGTGATCGGCGCCGAAACGCTTGGTGACCTCGATCGCCTCGTTGATCACCACGCGGTACGGCACGTCCGGGCGATGCGCCAGCTCGTAGGCGGCCAGACGCAGCGCAGCGCGCTCGATCGGATCGACCTGCGCCACCTCGCGGTCCAGGTGCGGGCGCAGGCTGGCGTCGAGCTGCTCGACGTTGGCCTCCACGCCGTGCAGCAGATCCTCGAAGTACTCCAAGTCGGCCACCTCCATGTCCTGCTCGTGACGGAACTGCTCGATCACCGCGTTCATGTGACTGCCCGAGATCTGCCAGGCGTACAGCGCCTGCAGGGCACGCCGGCGCGCACGCGAGCGCGCGCTGGCGTCGATGCCCGAACCCTGCGGCGCCATCACAGCTGCCCGTACAGGTTGACCATCTCCAGCGCGGCCAGCGCCGCGTCGGCGCCCTTGTTGCCGGCCTTGGTGCCGGAGCGCTCGATGGCCTGCTCGATGGAGTCGGTGGTCAGCACGCCGAAGGCGACCGGCACGCCGGTATCCATGCCGGCCTTGGCCAGGCCCTTGGCGCATTCGCCGGCGACGTAGTCGAAGTGCGGCGTGGAACCGCGGATCACCGCCCCCAGCGCGATCACCGCGGCGTACTTGCCCGAGGCGGCGGCCTTCTGCGCGGCCAGCGGGATCTCCCAGGCGCCCGGCACGCGGATCAGCTCGATGTTGTCGTCCTTCACGCCATGGCGCACCAGCGCATCGCGCGCGCCGGCGACCAGCGGCTCCACCACGAAGCCGTTGAAGCGGCCCGCAACGATGGCGAAGCGGCCCTTGGGCGTGGCGAAGTTGCCTTCGATGGTTTTCATGCAGTCGTCCTCGGTGGGCACGCGGCCCGGGGCAGACCGCGCATTTTACGGGTTTGCGGCGCCCCCCGCTCGGGGCAGGGGTGGCTCAGCGGTGATGGGGATAGCCGGTGAAGCCCAGCCGGGCCGCCGGACCCTCGACTCGCAGGTGGGCCGGCGCGCCGAACGGTAACGTCAGCTGGCCGCAGCCGTGGCCGTGCGGCAGGCTGTCGATCACCGGAATGCCGGCCACCGCGCGCAGCTGGCCGAACGCCGCCTCCAGCGTGTAGCCGTTGTCGCGCGGACCGGGCCGGCAATCGCTGAAACGGCCCAGCAACAGCGCCCGCTGGCGGCCGAGCACGCCGGACAGGTGCAGCTGGTAAAGCAGCCGTTCGATACGGAACGGCGGCTCGCCGACGTCCTCGACGAACAGGATGCCATCGTCGATCCGCGGGAAATACGGCGTGCCGAGCAGGCTGCACAGCACAGCGAGGTTGCCGCCCCACAGCGTGCCCTCGACATCCAGCCGGGCATCGCCACTGCAAGCCCAGGTGACCTCGGCGGACGGCGCGGACAGCACCTGGCGGAACTGCGACAGGGTCTCGCCGTCTTCCGGCTCCGCACCCAGGTCGGCCAGCAACGGGCCAGCGAGCGTGGCCAAACCGCTGCGCACATGCAGGGCCATCTGCACCGCGGTGAAGTCGCTGTGACCGACCATCGCCAGCGCGCTGCCGGACAGCCGCTCGCGAAGTGCGTCGTAGTGCAGGTGTTCCAGCAGCCGCGCTGCGCCGTAGCCGCCGCGGGTGACCAGGGCGATATCCGGCAGCGTTTCCGCGTCGGCCAGCGCGTTGAGGTCGGCCGCGCGCTCGGCGTCGCTGCCGGCAAAGCGCTGCATCGACCGCCCCAGCACCGCCTCGTTCTCCACCGCGTAGCCGGCCGCGCGCAGGCGCGCCACGCCGCGCGTCATCGCGGCGGGGTCGGCGGGGTAACCGGAGGGGGCGATCAGGCGGATGCGGGGCATGGCTTCGAGGCTAGGAGTGAGGGAAGAGGGGTGAGAAGTGAGAGTGGAGCATGGGCATGCGGAGTGTCAGGGAGAGGGCCGGCAGCGGTCCACCGTGTGGTGTCGGACGAGGTCGCGAGTCTGCCTTCTCTCACTCCTCTTCCCTCACTCCTCGCTCACACGTACTCGACCACCTCCAGCCCGAACCCGCCCAGGCCGACCAGCTTGCGCGGCGTGCCGATCACCCGCAGCCGGTGTACGCCCAGGTCCGCCATGATCTGCGCGCCCAGACCGAGCTGACGCCACTGATTGTGCTGCGCATCCTCCGCACTGATCGTCGCCGGCTGCCCCTTGAGCCGCGCCAGCAGGGCCTCCGCGGTGTCCTCGCCGGACAGCACCAGCAGCACGCCGCGATCCTCGTCGGCGATCCGGCGCAGCGCCGCGGTGACGGTCAGGCCGAGGTCGTCGCGGGTCAGGTGCAGCACGTCGGACAGGGTGTTGCGCACGTGCACGCGGCTGAGCACCGGGGTGCCGTCGTCCACCGTGCCGCGCACCAGCGCGAAGTGCAGGCCGCGGCGGATCGCGTCGCGGTAGGCGACGAGGCGGAACGGACCGAACTCGGTCTGCACCTCCTCTTCGTGCACGCGCTCGACGGTCTTCTCGGTCTCCAGCCGGTAGCGGATCAGGTCAGCGATGGTGCCGATCTTCAGGCCGTGCTTTTTCGCGAACACTTCCAGCTCGGGGCGGCGCGCCATCGAGCCATCCTCGTGCAGGATCTCGATCAGCACCGAGGCTGGCTCCAGCCCGGCCAGCGCGGCGAGGTCGCAGCCGGCTTCGGTATGCCCGGCGCGGGTCAGCACGCCACCCGGCTGCGCGGTGAGCGGGAACACGTGGCCCGGCTGGGACAGGTCCTGCGGCTTCGCGTCGGACTTCACCGCCACCTGGATGGTGCGGGCGCGATCATGCGCCGAGATGCCGGTGGTGACGCCCTCGGCCGCCTCGATCGAGACGGTGAAGTTGGTGTGGTACGGCGAGGTGTTGTCGCTGACCATCGGCTTGAGGCCGAGCTGGCGCGTGCGCTGCTCGGTCAGCGTCAGGCACAGCAGGCCGCGCGCCTCGCGCACCATGAAGTTCACGTCCTCCGGCCGCACCATCTGCGCGGCCATGACGATGTCGCCCTCGTTCTCGCGGTCCTCGTCGTCGAGGATCACGACCATGCGGCCGGCGCGGATGTCGTCGAGGATCTCGGGGATGGTGTTGAAGGGCATGGGGTTCCGATGAGTCTGGGTTTTGGGGATGTCATTCCCGCGAGGCGCTTCTCAACAGCGAAGCTGGTCACGCGGGAATCCATCTTGCTGTGATGCCAGAAGCCGAACATGGATTCCCGCCTTCGCGGGAATGACGGCTTGGGGGATGGCGGTGGATCGAGCGTCAGGCAAATCCGTGCTGCTTGAGAAACTCGACATCGATGCCCGCTCCCTGCCCGCCACCGATCAGCCGCTCGACGTAGCGCGCGATCACGTCCACCTCGATGTTCACCGCGTCGCCCACCCGGCGCGCGTGGAAGGCGGTGTGCTCGACCGTGTGCGGGATCAGGTTCACGCCGAAGCGCGCGCCGTCGACTTCGTTCACGGTGAGGCTGGTGCCGTCGATGCACACCGAGCCCTTGGCGGCGATGTAGCGCGCCAGCGCCGGGGGCACCTCGAAGGTCCAGCGCTGCGAGCGGCCGTCCGGGGTGATCGCCACGACCTTGCCGACGCCGTCGACGTGGCCGGAGACCAGGTGGCCACCGAGGCGGTCGGCCAGCCGCAGCGCCTTCTCCAGGTTCACCGGGTCGCCGGCCTTGTGCCGGCCGAGCGTGGTCAGCGACAGCGTCTCGTTGGAGACGTCCGCGCTGAAGCCGCGCGCGTCCAGCGTCACTGCGGTGAGGCACACGCCGGAGACGGCGATCGAGTCGCCCAGCTGCACGTCGGCGAGGTCGAGGTCGGCGGTATCCACGTGCAGCCGCACGTCGCCGCCACGGGGCTCCAGCCGCACGATGCGGCCCACGCTCTGGATGATTCCGGTAAACATGCAACGTTCTCCTCAAGGCACAAGCGAGAACGCCCCAAGGCATGAGGCAGGCGCAGCGCCCACGGGAGGCGCCACACTGGCCGTCTTCTCTCATCCGGACTGTGACCGTCGGCTCCGGACTTGGACCGGATCTGCTGACCTCGCGACGGGCGTCGCGAGCGCTCGCGGGCTCGTGCCCGAAGGCACCTACCGCCGGTGGGGAGTTTCGCCCCGCCCTGAAGACGTCGCTGAATTGTCGTGCCGGCAAGCCGGCCGGCGGATTCTAGCACCACGCCCCTCGCCGACCCGCCCGGCGGCGTCCATCGGGGCGAACAGCGCGTCTCAGCGACCGCCCAGCTCGCGGGCCAGGAAATCGATGAGGGTGCGCACCGCAGGCACGCGATCGGCACCGGGCAGCCAGACCAAATGGACCGGCGACTGGCTCAGCTGCCAATCCGGCAGCACCTCGACCAGTTCGCCGGAGGTGATCAGCGGATCGCCCATGTAGTCGCCCTGGACGCCGATGCCCACGCCGGCCAGCACGGCATCGCGGATCGCCTTGGAGTCGTTGGTCTGCAGCACCGGCTCGATCCGCACCGATCGCCGCTGGCGCTGCCGGGTGAACTGCCACAACGTGCCGGTACGCAGGCCGCTGAAGGCCAGGCAGCGGTGCGCCTTCAGGTCGGCGGGATCGCGCAACGGCGGCGCATGCTCGAGGTAGGCCGGCGTCGCGCACAGGTAGCGGCGCATCGTGCCGACGCGGCGGGCGACCAGTTGCGAATCGACCAGCCGACCGGCCCGCACCGCGAGATCGACCCGGGACGCGACCAAGTCGGCATAGGCGTCGTCGTAGGTCGCATCGATGCGCACCGCAGGATGAGCCACCATGAAGCGCGCGAGCAGCGCCGCGATGCGCTGGATGCCGTAGTTGCGCGGCAGGTGGATGCGCAGCCTCCCCTGCAGCCCTCCCTGCTGCGGCTGCAGTTCCTCCGCCAGCTCGCCGAGCACGGCGTCCAGCCGATCGCAGTGCACCAGCAACTGCTCGCCGCGCGCCGTCAGCGCCACCCGCCGCGTGGTGCGCAGGAACAGCCGGGCGCCCACCGCTGCCTCGAGCGAGGCGATCCGCCGGCTGAGCACCGAGGGCGTGCATCCCACCTCGCGCGCCGCCTGCGAGAAGTTGAGCAACCGGGCCGACGCGGCAAAGGCGCGCAGCTCACGCACGCGGGTCGGTGTCAGCTCGAATGATTCATTCATTTTTCGAACAAATGAAGTGCATGGATGGCGGATTATCACCCGGCGTCTGCTAGCCCACCATGCCGCCTCCCCTCCTCAGGAGCAACGCCATGCGTGCCTATCGACTGAACGCCTTCGGGCTGGACCACCTGCAACGCACCGAGCTGCCGGAGCCACAGCCAGGCCCCGGCCAGGTGCTGGTGAAGATGCAGGCCGCCGCACTCAACTACCGCGACCTGCTGGTGGCCCGCGGCGAGCTCTATCGCGGGGTGGAACTGCCGCTGGTGCCGGTGTCCGACGGCGCGGGCACGGTGGTGGCGGTCGGCGAGGGCGTGCAGCGTTTCCGGCCCGGCGACCGCGTCACCACGCTGTACAAGGCGCGCTGGCTGGCCGGCGCGATCCGCCCGGAATGGGTCGGCGCCGAACCCGGCGGCCCCGACGACGGCGTGATGCGTGACCTGGCCTGCTTCGACGCCTACGCTCTCGCCCGCGCACCGCGGCATCTCGACCACCGCCAGGCCGCCACGCTGCCGATCGCCGCACTGACCGCCTGGCAGGCACTGGACCTGGCACAGCTGACCAGCGGGCAGTCGGTGCTGATCCTCGGTACCGGTGGCGTGTCCCTGTTCGCCCTGCAGTTCGCCCGGCTGCGCGGCGCGCGGACGATCGTGCTGTCGTCCAGCGACGAGAAGCTGGAACGTGCGCAGGGACTGGGCGCCGACATCGTGATCAACTACCGCCGGCACCCGCAGTGGAGTCCGCTGGTCCGCGAAGCGACCGGCGGCCTGGGCGTGGATGCCGTGATCGAGACCGTCGGCGCCGCGACCCTGGCGCAATCGATCGACGCCGCCGCGATGCACGGCTTCATCGGCGTGGTCGGCTTCATGGGCGGCGACGAGGCGTCCATCCGCCTCACCCAGGCCGTGCTGAAGCGGCTGCGCATCCAGGGACTCTCGGTGGCGCCGCTGGAGCAGCACGAGCGCATGGTCGCGGCGATCGAGCAGGGCCGTCTGGAGCCGGTGGTCGACCGCGTCTTCGGCTTCGACCAGCTGCGCGAGGCGATGGAGTTCATGGCCTCCGGGCAGCACTTCGGCAAGGTCGTGATCGATTTCGAGCGCTGACGCGGAACCCGGGCGGGCCGGCAAGGGCGACGCCCGTCGCGTCTACCGGCCGATCGCCTGCCCGGTCGCCCGGCGCCAGTCGGCCAGCACCTGGTCCATCACCCACGCGGTGCGCAGGGCCGCCGCCGGGGTGGACGGACAGGCACCCGCCTCACCGCGCAGTTCGGCCACGATGGTCTCGATCAGCGGCTGCTGGATGTGCGGCGGGTTGGCCTCGTGGAAGCTTTCGCCGCCCTGCGCGGTCTCGTGCACGATCGGGCCGTCGCCGAAGGTGGCGAAGGCGAGCCGCCCCCGGTCGCCGGTGATCTCGATGCGATCTTCGTAGCGGAAGCTGCCGAACTGCCACAGGCCGGTGCCGACCAGGCCGCTGGCGAAGGCGTAGCCCATCGCCACGCTGTCCTCGGCGGCATAGGCGCCGAGCTGGTTGGTGGCTAGCCCCTTCGCGGTGGCGATGGGGCCGAACAGCCAGTCCAGCAGGTTGAGCGTGTGGCAGCCCAGGTCCATGAACAGGCCACCGCCGGAGATCGCCGGCTGCACGTGCCAGTGCGAGGCGGCCGGGTCGGCATAGCGCGCATGCAGTGGCTGGTGCAGCGACACGTGCACCGAGCGCGGTATGCCGATCGCCCCACCCTCCAGCAATGCACGCACACGGTGGAAGCGCGGCAGTGCGCGGCGGTAGTAGGCGACGAACACCGGCACGCCGGCCGCCCGGCCGGCGTCGATGATCGTCTGGCACTCGGCCGCGTCCATCGCCATCGGCTTTTCCACATAGACCGGCTTGCCGGCTGCGATCGCCATCAGCGCGTAGGCCTTGTGGGTCGAGGGCGGCGTAGCCACGTAGACCGCGTTGACGGCCGGATCGTCGATCAGCGCCTGCGCGTCGTCGTACCACGTCGGCACGCCGTGGCGCTGCGCGTATTCGCGCGCCTTGTCGCCGTCGCGGCGCATCACCGCCACCAGCGAGGAATGGGGCGCACGCTGCAGGGCCGGGCCGCTCTTCACCTCGGTCACGTTGCCGCAACCGACGATGCCCCAGCGCACCGTGTCCAGCGGCGCGGCGCTCATGCCGCGCTCCGCAGGCGCAGCCGCCAGTCGGGGCCGACCATGCGCTGATCGAACACCTGCAGTTGCCAGCGATCGGCCATCGCGTCCAGCGTCGGCAGCGCCATCAGCGGACGCCCCTGGTCGCCGAGGAAGGTCGGCGCGATGTAGAGCAGCAGCTCGTCGGCCAGCCCGGCGGCGAACAGCGCGCCACCGAGGCGCGGACCGGCCTCGACGTGCAGCTCGTTGACGCCGCGGGCCGCCAGCAAGGCGAGGATCTCATCCAGCGCCAGCCGCCCGTTGCCGTCGACCGCCACCCCGGCATGCTCGATGCCCTCGGGCACCGGCACCGGCGCCGGCGCCGGGATCACCCGGTCGTGCAGCAGCAGGGTCGGCGCGCTGCCGTCCATCACGTGGAAGCGCGCGGGGATGCGCAGGTCGCGATCCAACAACACGCGCAGCGGCGGCGTGAAGTCCTCGCCGGCAGGCAGGCGCACGGTCAGCCGCGGGTTGTCGGCCAGCACGGTGCCGCTGCCAGCCAGAATCGCCGAGCTGCGCGCGCGCCAACGCTGGACGTCGGCGCGCGCGGCCTCGCCGGTGATCCACTGCGAGGCGCCGTTGGCCAGCGCGGTGCGTCCGTCCAGGCTCATCGCCAGCTTCACCCGCACATACGGCCGGCCGCGCTCGATGCGGCTGAAGAAACCGGGGTTGAGCGCGCGCGCCGGTTCGCGCATCAGACCGGGCTCCACCGCGATGCCCGCCGCGCGCAGCCGGGCCAGACCGGCGCCCTCGGCCTGCGAGGTGTCCACGGCGGCGATCACCACGCGGGCAATACCGGTGGCGATCAGCGCATCCGCGCACGGCGGCGTGCGGCCGTGCAGGCCACAGGGTTCCAGCGTGACGTAGGCGGTGGCGCCGCGCGCCCGTTCGCCGGCGTCGCGCAGGGCAAACACCTCGGCGTGCGGGCCGCCGGCCCGCTGGTGCCAGCCCTCGCCCACCACGGCGTCGCCGCGGGCGATGACGCAGCCGACGCGCGGATTGGGCTGGGTGGTGAACAGCCCTCGCTCGGCCAGCGCGAGCGCGCGGGCCATGTGGGCATGGTCGGTGGCGGAGAACGGCATGGCGGTTCGGCAGCGGCGGATCAGGCCGGCAGCATACCGCCCGGGCGGCTACTTCTCGCCCTTGCGTGCCTTGCGCGCCGGGTCGGCACCGAGCAGCGAGAGCTGCAGCTTTTCCAGCTCCGGCAGGTCGCGCTCGAGCTTCTCGATCTCCTCGCGGAACGCCTGCACGTCCTCGAAGCGGCGGTAGACCGAGGCGAAGCGCACGTAGGCGACCTGGTCGAGCTTGCCCAGCTCGCGCATCACCAGCTCGCCGATGTGCCGCGAGGGCACTTCGCGTTCGCCGCTGCGGCGAAGGTCATTGATGATCTCGCGCACCGAGTTGTCCACGTCGTGGCTGGCCACCGGCCGCTTCTGCAGCGCGCGCTCGAAGCTGGTGCGCAGCTTGCGCTCGTCGAACGCCTCGCGCCGCTCGCCGCTCTTCACGATCGCCGGCAGCTTCAGCTCGGCGGTCTCGAAGGTGTTGAAGCGCTCGCCGCACTGCGGGCACTCGCGACGACGGCGCACGGTGGCGCCGTCGTCAGCGAGGCGCGAGTCGATGACGCGGGTGTCTTCGTGCTGGCAGAAGGGGCAATGCATCGGCGCCTGATCAGCCGTACACCGGGAACTTCTTGCACTGCGCCTCGACCTTGGTGCGCACGGCGGCGATCACCGCCTCGTCGGCCGGCGCGTCGAGCACGTCGCAGATCCAGTTCGCCAGGTCCACGCAGTCCGCTTCGAGGTAGCCGCGGGTGGTGACGGCGGGGGTGCCCACGCGCAGGCCGGAGGTGACGAAAGGCTTCTGCGGGTCGTTCGGTACGGCGTTTTTGTTGACCGTGATGTGCGCCTTGCCCAGCGCCGCTTCGGCGTCCTTGCCGGTGACGCCCTTGCCGATCATGTCGATCAGCATCAGGTGGTTCTCGGTGCCGCCGGAAACGATCTTGTAGCCGCGCGCGATGATGGTCTTGGCCATCGCCTGGGCGTTCTTCACCACCTGCTGCTGGTACGCCTTGAACTCCGGCTCCAGCGCTTCCTTGAAGGCCACCGCCTTGGCGGCGATCACATGCATCAGCGGGCCACCCTGGATGCCTGGGAAGACGATCGATTGCAGCTTCTTGGCGATCTCTTCGGCCGCCTCGCCCATGCCCTGGTTGCTGGCGACGATGATGCCGCCGCGCGGACCGCGCAGGGTCTTGTGGGTGGTGGAGGTGACCACGTGCGCGTGCGGCAGCGGGCTGGGATAGACGCCCGCGGCAACCAGGCCGGCGACGTGCGCCATGTCCACGAACAGGTAGGCGCCGACCTTGTCGGCGATGGCGCGGAAGCGCGCCCAGTCCAGCACCTGCGAATAGGCGCTGAAGCCGGCCACGATCATCTTCGGCTGATGCTCGACGGCGAGGCGCTCGACCTCGTCCATGTCGACGATGCCGTTGGCGTCCACGCCGTACTGCACGGCGTCGAGGATCTTGCCGGACAGGTTGACCTTGGCGCCGTGGGTGAGATGGCCGCCGTGGGCCAGGCTCATGCCGAGAATCTTGTCGCCCGGCTGCAACAGGGCGAAGTACACCGCCTGGTTGGCCTGCGAGCCGGAATGCGGCTGTACGTTGGCGTAGTCGGCGCCGAACAGCTGCTTGACGCGATCGATCGCCAGCTTCTCGGCCACGTCCACGTATTCGCAGCCGCCGTAGTAGCGCTTGCCCGGGTAACCTTCGGCGTACTTGTTGGTGAGCTTGGAACCCTGGGCCTCCATCACGCGCGGGCTGGCGTAGTTCTCCGAGGCGATCAGCTCGACGTGGTCTTCCTGGCGGCGGCCTTCATCGGCGATGGCCTGGGCCAGTTCGGGGTCGTAACCGGCGATCGTGCAGTCCTTCGGGAACATTCGGGGGCCTCGGCGGGTTGGCGGGGTGGACAAGACCCGAAAGTGTAACGCCGGCGCCGGTTTGCAGCTACCGGCCCGCGCCGCGGCGGTGGACCGCCGAGACCATCACGTAGCTGATCACCATCAGCAGCAGCCAGGACCCCAGCTTGGCCAGTGGCACCGGGTGCCAGCCGGCCCGCTGCGCCGGGTACAGCCAGGCATGGGTGTAGGTCCCCACGTTCTCGGCCAGCCAGATGAACAGCGCCACCAGCACGAAGCCCAGCAGCAGCGGCATCCGCCGGTGCAGGCGGCGGATGCGGAAGTGCACCCAGGTCGGCCCGAACAGCCACGCCAGCGCGGCAAACAGCAGCCAACGGGCATCCGGCAGGAAGTGGTGGCTGAAGAAGTTCACGTAGATCGCCACCGCCAGCGCCACCGTGGCGCCAAACGGAGGGTGCTGGGTGAAGCGGAAATCGAACAGCCGCCAGGCGCGGGCGATGTAGCTGCCCACCGAGGCGTACATGAAGCCGGTGAACAGCGGCACCCCGCCGATATGCAGCACTGATGATCCCGGGTAGCTCCACGAGCCGACCGCGGTCTTGAACAGCTCCATCGCCGTGCCGACCACGTGGAACAGCACGATCACCCGGGCCTCCTCGGGGCTTTCCAGCCCGCTGGCCAGCAGACCGAGCTGGATGGCCAGCGCCGACAGGGTCAGGAAGTCGTAGCGCGACAGCGCCGCCTGGGCCGGATACCAGCGCCAGCTGGCGACCAGCAGGGCCACCATCAGCCCGCCGAACAGGCAGGCGGAGGCCTGTTTCAGCCCGAAGCACAGGAATTCGTGGGCGAACACGGCCACCCGGCCGGAGCGGGCCGCCCGCCGCGCCAGCTGTACGTCGAGCCACCGCCAGCTGCGCAACGGCCTTGCCCGGCGCGCAGGCGCCTCCATCTTCGGGAGCATCGTCGTCCACCCTGCGGAAAACCCGCAGCGTGGCGGGCCTCCGGGCGGCTCCGCGGGCCCTGCCATGGCAGTGCAAAGGCCGATCGGCGATAATCGGAGGCCTTTTCCCCTTTGTTCCTCACTTGCCGGGCCGCGCGCGAACGCGGCTTGCGGACCGCCTTTCGGGAGCCAGCATGCAGTACATCTACACCATGAACGGGGTGAGCAAGATCGTTCCCCCGAAGCGCCAGATCATCAAGGACATCTCGCTCAGCTTTTTCCCCGGCGCCAAGATCGGCCTGCTGGGCCTGAACGGCGCGGGCAAGTCGACGGTGCTCAGGATCATGGCCGGCGTGGACAAGGACTTCCAGGGCGAGGCCCGCCCGCAGCCGGGCATCAAGGTCGGCTATCTGGCGCAGGAGCCGGAGCTGGATCCGGAGAAGACCGTCCGCGAGGCGGTCGAGGAAGGCGTGTCCGAGGTGCTCGACGCGCAGAAGCGGCTGGAGGAGGTGTACGCCGCCTACGCCGAGGAAGGCGCCGATTTCGACGCGCTGGCCAAGGAGCAGGAGAAGCTGGAGAACCTGCTGGCCGCCAACGACGCCCACGCGCTCGAGCGCCAGCTCGAAGTGGCCGCCGATGCGCTGCGCCTGCCGCCGTGGGACGCGAAGATCGGCCCGCTCTCCGGTGGCGAGAAGCGCCGCGTGGCGCTGTGCCGCCTGTTGCTGTCCAAGCCGGACATGCTGCTGCTGGACGAGCCGACCAACCACCTGGACGCCGAATCGGTGGACTGGCTGGAGCAGTTCCTGCAGAACTACCCCGGCACCGTGGTGGCGGTCACCCATGACCGCTACTTCCTCGACAACGCCGCCGAGTGGATCCTCGAGCTGGACCGCGGCCGCGGCATTCCGTGGAAGGGCAACTACACCGAGTGGCTGGTGCAGAAGGACGAGCGCCTGAAGCAGGAAGCCCAGCAGGAGAAATCGCGCCAGAAGGCGATCCAGAAAGAGCTGGAGTGGGTGCGCTCGGCCGCCAAGGGGCGCCAGTCCAAGGGCAAGGCGCGCCTGAACCGCTTCGAGGAGCTGAACTCGGTCGAGTACCAGCGCCGCAACGAGACCAACGAGATCTTCATCCCGCCGGGCGAGCGCCTGGGCCAGGAAGTGATCGAGTTCAAGAACGTCACCAAATCGTTCGGCGACCGCGTGCTGATCGAGGACCTCTCGTTCAAGATCCCGCCGGGCGCCATCGTAGGCGTGATCGGCCCCAACGGCGCCGGCAAGTCCACGCTGATGAAGATGATCATGGGCAAGGAGCAGCCCGATTCCGGCGAGGTGAAGCTCGGCCATACCGTCAAGCTGGCCTACGTCGACCAGTCGCGCGACGCGCTCGATGCGAAGAACAACGTGTGGCAGGAAGTGTCCGGCGGCTCGGACATCCTCACCATCGGCAACTTCGAGATCCAGTCGCGCGCCTACATCGGCCGCTTCAACTTCAAGGGCACCGACCAGCAGAAGATCGTCGGCAGCCTCTCCGGCGGCGAGCGCGGCCGCCTGCACATGGCCAAGACCCTGCTGCAGGGCGGCAACGTGCTGCTGCTCGACGAGCCGTCCAACGACCTGGACGTGGAAACCCTGCGCGCACTGGAAGACGCGCTGCTGGAGTTCCCCGGCTGCGCGGTGGTCATCTCGCATGACCGCTGGTTCCTGGACCGCATCGCCACCCACATCATCGCCTTCGAGGGCGACTCGCACGTGGAGTTCTTCCCCGGCAACTACAACGAGTACGAGGCCGACAAGAAGCGCCGCCTTGGCGACGATGCCGGCCCGCACCGAGTGAAGTACAAGAAGCTGGCCTGATCGGGAACACGCGATGACCGATCACAAGCCTCCTGTCGCAATCGATGCCGGGGACGCCCCCGAGCGAACCGGCTCGGGCTACCCCGCGCCGTTCGGCGCGCAGATGGGCGACCGCTCGCGCCGCCGGCTGGGCGATGTGTTCGGCCTGACCGGCTTCGGCGTCAACCTGGCCCGCCTGGGGCCAGGTGCGCGCTCGGCGCTGCGCCACGCGCACCGGCTCGAGGACGAGTTCGTCTACATCCTCGAGGGCACGCCGACCCTGCTCACCGACGCCGGCGAGACACCGCTGCGCCCGGGCATGTGCGCCGGCTTCAAGGCCGGCACCGGCGACGGCCACGCGCTGGTCAACCGCAGCGACGCCGAGGTGCTCTACCTGGAGATCGGCGCGCGCTGCGCCGGCGAGACAGTCGATTACCCGGACGTCGATCTCAAGGGCGCCACCCTCGACGGGCGCTGGACTTACCTGCACAAGGACGGCACGCCGTACTGACGGTGCGCCCTCCGAAGAGGAACCCGCGATGAGCTTCATGCAGACCCTCGCCGACGCCTGGCAGCGACACGACTCGCTGGTCTGCGTCGGCCTCGATCCCGAGCTGGGCAAGCTGCCGGCGCATCTGAAGGGGTGGCCCGACGCGGTGTTCGAGTTCTGCGCTGCGATCGTCGACGCCACCGCCGACCTCGCCTGCGCGTTCAAGCCGCAGATCGCCCACTTCGCCGCACTGCGCGCCGAAGACACGCTGGAACGGCTGATCGCGCACATCCACACGAATTATCCGGGCGTGCCGGTGATCCTCGACGCCAAGCGCGGCGACATCGGCTCCACCGCCCAGCACTACGTCACCGAGGCATTCGATCGCTTCGGCGCCGACGCGGTGACGCTCAACCCGTACATGGGGCGCGACTCGATCGCGCCGTTCCTTGAGCGCGCCGACAAGGGCGTGATCCTGCTCTGCCGCACCTCCAACCCGGGCGGCGCGGATTTCCAGGCGCTGGACTGCGGCGGCGAACCGCTTTACCTGCGCGTGGCCGAGACGGTCGCCCGCGACTGGAACGGCCACGGCAACTGCGCCTTGGTCTGTGGCGCCACCTGGCCGGAGGAACTGGGCCAGGTCCGCGCCCGCGTCGGCGACATGCCGCTGCTGGTGCCGGGCATCGGCGCCCAGGGCGGCGACGTGGCCGCCGTGCTGAAGCACGGCCTCACCGCCGACCGCACCGGCCTGATGATCAACTCCTCGCGCGGCATCCTGTATGCCGGCTGCGGCGAGGATTTCGCCTCGGCGGCACGGGTGGCGGCGCAGGAGCTGCGGGCCAGCATCAACGCGCTGCGCCACTGATCGCCACCGCACGGCATCGACCGTGCCCGCGGTTTCGCGATCCCGCGATCCCGGCCATATGATGAAAAAGTAAGGGCCGCGGCTCGCGCCGCGGCCCTTTCGCTTCCGGATAGCCGGAGGGTGGTCTTACTGCACGACCGGATGCGCGATGTCGCACTCGTTGGTGTCGTTCGACCAGGTGCTCTGCATGGCGTAGGTGCCGTTGGCCATCACCACGTCGGCCGACTTACCCTGGCCGGACGAGATCCAGGCGCACTCGTCACCGTTCTCCTGGCCGTAGCTGCTGCTGCGGCGGTTCCGGTTGGTCCAGCCGCCGGCAGGGTTCTGGTCGGTCACCGTCTCGGCGTACTCGTGGCCTTCGACGATCGAGAAGCCATCCAGCTTGCCGCTGGCGCCGCTGTTGACGAAGTTCTGCCCGCAGCTGGTGCCCATGTCGTAGACGTACGGCATGTTGGTGAACGCCACATCGCCCACCGGCGAGCTCACGCTCCAGTCGCCATTCCAGTCGTGCCACGCACAGAACTGGCCGTTGGAGGTATTGAAGCCATCCGGATGGGTACCGGTCGGCGACAGGATCACGTACTGCACGTAACGGTTCGACGCCGCCGTGGTATTGCCGAAATGCTGCGCCGCCTTGATCGCTTCCTGCGCCAGCTGGGCACCGGTGGCGCTCGACGGCGAAGCCACCGAGTTGTCGTACCAGATGCCGGCAAAGGCGCCGCCCGTCGGATAGCCGATGTGCGGAGCCCCCGACGGACAGGAGGTCGCTCCCGTGGAGACCAGCGAACCGTCGCAGTACTGGGTCATCGTGCCCGACCACAACTCGCCGCCAGTGCCCAATCCCTTGAACAGGTTCTCGAGGTAAGGCACCGCACCGACCGAGTCACCTGACAGGGTCATGTTGCCGTTGGCATCGGTCCCGGCGGTACCCCACTGGCTGCCGTAGACGACCAGGTAGACCTTGGGAGTGCCGCTGGTGACGCCAATGCCATCGACGCCTCCGCCATAGCTCAGGGCCTTGCCCGATGACGTGGTGCGCGCGCCCCTGGCTGCGTGCAGCGCGGCCCAGGCGCGCATCTGGCTGTGTGCTTCACGAGTAGCCACCACGCCATGACGGTACGAGTGGCCGTAGGCTGGCGAATAAGGGTTCATCCCGTCGTCCTGGGACGGGCCGGCGATCGCGCCGGCCGAGAGGCCGAGAAGAGCCGAGGCGGCCGCGACAGCAAGCCACCGACTATTGAGTCTGGACATACATTCTCCCCGCATTGATTGAGTTGAAAGCGAACTGAGACGTGTTGGCGCTTGAAGCGCATCACGGGTACGCAAACAAACTCCGGCGCGACATAAAGACATCGCGACGCAGGCCTGGCCTTCCTCCCCAGGAAAACCAGGCACGCGGAAACTAATCGAATGACACTACCCCGCACAATGGGAATTTTTTCCCTAATATCAGTGATCTACGCAGCCACCCATGGCTTCGCCGGGATAAAAAGCGTTCCGCGGCAGAGGCTTGCAAAATCATGCGTCCGCATTATCTTGCGGCAGCACCGAAAGAGCGCATTCCTTTAGCATGCAGCGCGATTTATTACGTATCGTAAGTGCGATGCAGATCAAATTTCCGTCACTGGCCTGATCGAAAACAGTGCCATCGGCGCACGGATGCGGGCAGCGCGAAACGCCCATCGGACCACGCCTGATCCAGACCCGGCCACCGAGGGCGGGCGCACTTCGCCGCAGCGATCGCGACCAGGGAAGTGCTTCAGCGGGTGTGCACCCAGTACACCTGGAGCCCGCGGGAACGATCCCCTTCGCGACGGCCCTCGCGGCTGTCCACCACCGCGCCCCAGGTCGACCGCAGCCCCCCGTGCTGGAACCGGTCCACCCGCACCTGCTCGCCGTTGGGAATGATCGCCTGACTCACCACGACAAGTACGCCCGGCTGCTCGTGAACCAGACTGCCCGGCCGCCCGGTACCCGCCCCCCATCCCACGTGGAGCTCGCAGGGAACCGGCTCGGACACGCCGCGGTTGTCCAGGCTCCACCCTTCGGTCTTGCTCAGCAGCGACTGGAGCTTGGGATCGCTCCAGTCGACCGTGTTGGCCGAAGGACCCGATGGTGGCTTGCCGAAATGATTCATGGTCGCAACGTTCTCTCCGCGGGCGTCAAGATCGCGTCGCGACCATTGGCGTTGGACCGGGTATGCAGGGAACGGGCCATGTCACCGGAGCGGGTATCCGGCACCGGGAAATGACGGATAGCCCCGTAGGAAAGCGCATCCGGACGGGTCCTGCACGTCTTCATGCCGGGCATATCGACCGCCCGCGGGGAGACTTGAGCGTTTTCCTGGCGTCGCTAGGGCCAGCGCCTGCGCCACCGGCGTTCGCAGGGCTGCGTGAGGAACGTGGACAGGCCCCAGCCGAGCGCCAGGCTGCCTGCCAAAGCCGGCAGATACCAGATCACCCCGCTGCGCGGATCCGCTCCGGCGAATCGCCACAGGCGCACCGTCGCGAACACCACGAACATGTGCGAAAGGTAGATCTCGTAACTCAGACGGCCCCAGCGCTCCAGCCAGCGCCAACCCCTGACCGAGCGCGACGGATGCGGTGAGGTACGCATCCCCACCAGCAGCGCCCCCGTCGCAGCGACCAGCACAATCATCACGCCGTCGTGCAGCCATCGCCACAGCCACGGCATCGCCAGCATGACGAGGGCGAGCACCCCCGCTCCCGACCAGCGCATGAGCCGCGCCACCCAGGCCCGCGGCGGCCTACCGTGAACCCACAACGCCCCGAGCACGCCCGTCGCGATCGCGGCCATGCCGGGCAGGTAGGCCTTTTCCTTCCAGATCTCGTTGTCGCCGAGCGTCGCCAGCGACCATGGCAGCGATACCGCGAGCAACAGCAGCAGCGGAACCAGCACGCGTCGCCGGCGCGTCAGCAGGCAGACCAGCGGGAAGCCGAGGTAGAACGCCTCCTCGATCGACAGCGACCACAGCACATCCCAGCTGCCCGGGAGGTAGCCGGTGCGCCCCTCGTACCAATTCAGGCAGAGCCCGAGCGCCGAGGCCACCGCGCCGGCCAGGGACTGTCCCGGGCGATGGATCACGTAGTCCGCCACACCCAGTCCATGCAGCAGCGCCAGCACCGCGACCAGCAAGAGCAGCAGCGGCAGAATCCGCGAGGCGCGCCGCGTATAGAACGCGCGCAGATCGATCCGCGCCAGGTCGCCCCAACGGTCCAGCGTGTTGCCCGCGATCAGGAAGCCGCTGACCACGAAGAACACGAACACCGCTTCGTAGCCGTTGTAGTTGAGCGCGCCCAGCACGCGCCGGGGCAGCCAGTCGGCCAGCACGGTCTCGCGCAAAGGGATACGTAGCCCGAGGTGATGCAGCACCACCAGCACGATCGCCAGGCCGCGAAGGCGATCGATGCCGTGATGACGCGTCGGGGCCGCACTCATCCGTAGCGCCGCAGCTCGCCCTCGTCCTTCAGGCTGAAGGGGTTGAAGTGCGTGTCTTCATCGAAAGTGTCCACGCCTTCATGGCGCTTGAGGAACCCCACCACGGCGTAGGTCAGCGGGGTGAACACCACTTCGACCGTGACCTTCATCAGCCAGTTGAAGACGATCACCTTGGCGATGGTCTGGCCTTCCCAGATGCCGATGAAGGCGATCGGATAGAACGTGAGGCTGTCCACCCCCTGCCCGACCAGGGTCGAGCCGATGGTGCGCGTCCACAGCCAGCGTCCGCGCGTGACCAGCTTCATCTTGGCCATCACGAAGGAGTTGGCGAAATCGCCGATCCAGTAGGCCAGCAACGAGGCGGCCGCGATCCGCCAGGTCCCGCCGAACACCACCTCCAGCGCCGGCTGCAGCTGCGCGTTGAACGGCTCGGCTGGACTGGCCGGCATGCGCAGGATCACCTGGGTCATGAAGGTGGCGAACAGCATCGCGCCGAAGCCGGCCCAGATCGCCCGCCGCGCCCGTGCATAGCCGTAAACCTCGGTCAGCACGTCACCGAAGATGTAGCCGATCGGGAAGAACAGGTTGCCCGCGCCGAAGGTCAGCGCGCCGACGACCGGCAACGTGACCGTACAGACCTTGGCCGGCCCGATCAGGTTGGAACACAGCAGTACGGCTACCATGCCGCCGACCAGCAGGTCGTAGTAGCGGAAGCCGCGCAGGGGCGCGGTTCGGTCAGGAGAGTGCATGGTGATCCCCGGCGGACGAAGCGGGCAGCATACCCGTGCCTCGATACGACGGCGCACCGTGCCCGGATGCGGCGGCTCAGTCGACGACCTGCACACCCTTCCAGAAGGCGACGCGCCCGGCGATGGCGCGGGCGGCGTCCTTCGGCTCCGGGTAGTACCAGGCCGCCGCCGGATTCAGGCGGTCGCCCACTGCCACGTCGTAATAGCTGGCGGTGCCCTTCCACGGGCACACCGAGTGCCGGTCGCTGTCGCGAAGGTACTCGCGCCGCAACGCCGTTGCCGGGAAATAATGGTTGCCCTCGACCACGATGGTGTCGTCGCTCTCGGCGAGCACCGTGTCCTGCCAGATCGCGCGCATCTCAGTCGTCTCCCATGTCCTGCCCGGGGAACAGCACGTCGGTGAAGCCGAAGCGGCTGAAGTCGGTGATACGCGAGGGATACAGGCGACCGATCAGGTGGTCGCACTCGTGCTGCACGACGCGTGCGTGGAAACCCTCGGCACGTCGATCGATCGGGGCTCCCTGCGGGTCGATGCCCTGATACCGGATCAGGCTGTAGCGACTGACCACGCCGCGCATGCCGGGCACCGAGAGGCACCCCTCCCAGCCCTCATCCATGTCCTGCGAGAGCGGCGTGATCATCGGGTTGAGCAGGATCGTGCGTGGCACCGCCGGCGCATCGGGGTAACGATCGGCATGATCGAAGCCGAAGATCACCAGTTGCAGGTCGACGCCGATCTGCGGCGCGGCCAGCCCGACGCCACCGGCCTCGTGCATGGTCTCGAACATATCGGCGATCAGCGCATCCAACTCGTCGCTGCCGATCATCGCGTCGGGGACGGGCGGTGCCACGCGCAGCAACCGCTCGTCGCCCATCCTGAGGATCTCGCGGATCATCCGTTTCTCCTTCGCCAGGGGGATCCGGTTGGGATGAGGCCGCGCAGCGCCGGTTCAAGGGCGCTGCGCCGGCAACTCAGCCGCCGCCGAATACCTTGCGCAACAGGTCGGTCGTGCGCGCCGCCGGGTTCTGGCGGATCGACTGCTCCTCGTCGCCGATCTCCGTGAACAGGCCATCCATGGTCTTGCGGGTGACGTAATCATCGAGATCGAGCGAGCTGCCCTCTTTGCTGGCGTGGCCGCCACCCAGCGCGCCGAGCGACCCCAGGGCGTTGCCCAGCGCTCCGCCACTGCTGCCGGACATGAACGCCTTGTACTTCCTGGTCACGCCGACCTTGTCGGTCGCCGCGGCCACGATCGGTCGGATCCGCGCGGCCAGATCGTCACCGGCCACGCGACGGAAAAAATCCGTAGCCGCATGGTCGCCGCCGCTGAGGATGCCGCGGGCGTCCTGCAGGGTCATCTTGCGGATCGCGTTGCCGAAGATGTCCGCCACCTGCGGCACGGCTTTCTCCGCCGCACGATTGAGGCTGAGTTCGAAAGCGTCCACCTTGGCCCCCTGGCCAAGCTCGCGGGCGAGTTTGCCCGCCTGTTCCAGCTTGCCCGGCAAGGGAATGCGCACTTTGGCGTTGTTCGAGAACCCGCCTTCGCGACCCAGCGAATTGATCGCCTTGGTGGTGCCCTTGGCCAGGGCCTCCTTGAGTCCCGCCGCGATATCGCTGCCGGGCAGATGGCCGCCCTGCGCGTTGCCGTTCACCTGCTCCTTGGCCGCCTGCTTCGCCTTGTCGAGCAGATCCTTGAACTGGTCATGGCCGGCGGCCGCGGCGAGACCGGGCGCCAGGACGCATGCAGCGAGGGCCACGCAGCGCGCGTGGCGACGGAAAACTTCACGCATGGGTTGCTCCCGCTTGACGTCGATGCGCGCAGTGTAATCCCGTGCCCCGGGACACATGCCAGCCATGACAACCATTCGACCAATGGCTAATGGAGCGGGGCGCTCCGGGGCATTGACCACCCCTGCCCGGCGGCGGACCCTTGGGTATCTCCAGCGGAGGACCCCCGAATGAATGCCACTGCGTCATCCCCATCCAGTCCCGCAGGAAAAATCCTCTGGGCGGCAATCGCCATCGTCGGCGCCTTCTGCCTGGGCGTCGTCGCGCTCAGGCGGGGCGAGCCGATCAACGCGATCTGGCTGGTCGCCGCTGCCATCGCAGTATTTGTGATCGGCTATCGCTTCTACGGCACCTTCATCAACAACAGGGTGCTGCAGCTCGATCCCAGCCGTGCAACACCTGCCGTGCTGCGCAACGACGGACTGGACTACGTCCCCACTGACAAGTGGGTGGTCTTCGGCCATCACTTCGCCGCGATCGCCGGCGCCGGTCCGCTGGTCGGACCGGTCTTGGCCGCACAGATGGGTTACCTACCCGGCACGCTGTGGATCCTGTTCGGCGTGGTGTTCGCTGGCGCCGTACAGGACTTCATGATCCTCGGCCTGTCGATCCGCCGCGATGGCCGCTCGCTCGGCAACATGCTGCGCGACGAATTGGGGCCGTTGCCCGGCATCGTGGCGATGTTCGGCGTGCTGGTGCTGATGATGATCGTGCTGGCGGTGCTGGCGCTGGTGGTGGTCAAGGCGCTTACGCACAGCCCGTGGGGCACGTTCACCGTGGCCTGCACGATCCCGATCGCACTGCTGATGGGCGCCTACCTGCGCTGGTTCCGGCCGGGACGCATCCTCGAGGTATCGCTGATCGGCCTGGTGCTGCTGCTCGGCTCGATCTGGCTGGGCAAGGCCGTATACGACTCGCCGGTGTGGGGCCCGATGTTCGACTTTGACGCCAAACACCTGGCCTGGATGCTGATTGCCTACGGCTTCTGCGCCTCGGTGTTGCCGGTGTGGCTGCTGCTGGCGCCGCGCGATTACCTGTCGACCTTCCTCAAGATCGGCACCATCGCGCTGCTGGCGCTGGCGATCTTTCTCGCCGCGCCGATGCTGCAGCTGCCGGCGGTAACCCGGTACATCGACGGCACCGGCCCGGTGTTCGCCGGCAACCTGTTCCCGTTCCTGTTCATCACCATCGCCTGCGGCGCCGTGTCGGGCTGGCACTCGATCATCTCCTCCGGCACCACACCCAAGCTGCTGGCCAACGAGGGCCAGGCGCAGTTGGTCGGCTACGGCGGCATGCTGATGGAGGCCTTCGTGGCGATCATGGCGCTGGTCGCCGCCGCCTCGCTGCACCCCGGCGTGTACTTCGCGATGAACTCGCCCAGTGCACTGATCGGCACCACCGTCGAGCACGCTGCCACCACAATCAGCCAGTGGGGCTTCGTGGTCACGCCCGACCAGCTCACCCAGACCGCCAAGGACATCGGCGAGAACTCGATCCTCAGCCGCGCCGGTGGTGCACCCACGCTGGCGGTCGGCATGGCCCAACTGCTGCACGGGATCATTCCGGGCGAGGGCATGATGGGCTTCTGGTACCACTACGCGATCCTGTTCGAAGCGCTGTTCATCCTGACCACGGTGGACGCCGGCACGCGCGTCGGCCGTTTCATGATCCAGGAGATCGCAGGCCTCATCCACAAGCCGCTGCAGCAGACCGAGTCGTGGACCGGCAACCTTCTGGCCACTGCGATCTGCGTGGCCCTGTGGGGCTACTTCCTGTACCAGGGCGCGGTCGACCCGCTGGGCGGCATCAACACCTTGTGGCCGCTGTTCGGCATCGCCAACCAGATGCTGGCGGCGATCGCCCTGATGCTGTGCACGGTGGTGGTGGTCAAGCTCAAGCGCCAGCGCTACATGTGGGCGCCGGGCATTCCGGCGATCTGGCTGGTGGTATGCACGCTGACCGCCGGCTGGGAGAAGCTCTCCGGCCCCATCAGCTTCACCGCGGCGGCGAACAAGTACGCCCAGGGCATCGCCGACGGCAAACTGATCGCCCCGGCCAAGAGCGTCGATGAGATGCATCGCATCGTCAGCAACAACCATGTCGACATGGTGCTGACCGGCCTGTTCATGGCGTTGGTGGTGGCGATGGTGCTGTTCGCGCTGCGCGCCATCGCCCGGGCGACGCAGATGGATCGACCGACGGCGCACGAGGAGCCCTATGTCGCCCTGAGCAGCGTGGCGCAGTCATGATCGCCACGCATGCCGCTCCACACCGTACCTTGCGCACCGCCGGTCGGGCGGTGTGGAAATGGGCTGTGCAGACGGCACGGCTGTGCTGCGGCGTGCCCGACTACGACGTCTACGTTCGGCATCTGAAACAGCATCACCCGGGGCGGAAGATCCCCAGCTACGAGGAGTTCTTCCGCGAGCGCCAGGAGGCCCGCTACAAGGGTACTGGCGGGCGTTGCTGTTGACCGCCGCCTGATATCCGCTCCCATCGGCCGCGCCGGAGACGGCGCGGCCTTTTTTCATCCGGCGGGCATGCAGCTTCCGACAGGTGGCATCTGCGCGGCCTGCCCGCGACAATGACGAGTCCCGCCCACCGCTCCCCATGTCCCGCCTCCCCGTTTCCCACCGCACCGACGACGACACGCCCGAGTCGAAGCACCGCTTCGGCCTGCGGCTGATCGCGACCTACAAGATCGTGCAGGCGCTGGCCCTGATGCTGGCCGGGGCCGCCGCTTTTCAGTTGCATCGGCAACGCGCCATCGACGAGCTGCTGGACTGGCTCGAGCACCTGTCCATGGGCGACACCGGTGGCCTTCGCCAACACCTGATCGACGCCATCACGCAACTCGGCCCCGGACGCTTCGTGGCGATCGGGGTGATCGCGCTGGCCTACGCCGCGCTGTTCATGATCGAGGGGATCGGACTGTGGCTGCGCAAGCATTGGGCCGAGTGGTTCACGGTAATCGCCACCGGCTCGCTCATCCCGGTGGAACTGTACGAATTGTTCCACGAAGCGAGCTGGCTCAAATTCGGCGTGCTCGTCGGCAATGTAGTGATCGTGATCTACCTGGCCCGCATTGCCATGCAACCGCACCGACGGCGCGGCTGAGTTCAGCGCTGCGTACCTGCCCGCCATTCCTGCGCCAGCAGGCCGTAGAAGACGGTATCGGCTACCGCGCCGCCGACGATCCAGCGTTCGCGTAACAGCCCCTCCTGACGGAATCCGAGCCGCTCAAGACTGCGTCTGGAGGCCATGTTCGCCGGATCGACGTCAGCCTCCAGCCGATGCAGGCCCAGCGGGCCGAATGCCCAGCCCAGCCACTGCACGAGTGTCTCGTGCATCAGGCCACGACCCCACACCGACCGTGCCAGCGCGTAGCCGATTTCCGCGCGGCGGTTGGGCTCGCTGCGGTTGAACAGCGATACCGTTCCGACCACCCGGTCCTCGTCGCATAGGGTCACCCCGAGACGGACCGCCGCGCCGGCCGCGTATGCCTCGCGGTCGGCGCCCAGCATCCGCCGGGCCTCTTCCCGCCCGGACCAGGGTGACCCGCTCCAGTAGCGAACCACCTCCGGGTCGCCGAAGATCGACAGCAGGTCGTCGACATCCGTATCGGTCAGTGGACGAAGCACGACCCGGCCAGGTACCGGGATGAATGCGGGAAATGGCGTCACTTCATCTCCTCAGCCGGCCGAGGCGACCGGCGCGATCCGGCGTAGTGCATCGAGCAACGCCGGAAGGTGGGCCATGTCATCGAATACATAGTCCGCGCCCGCCTCGACGAGCCGCTCCAGCGACAGGCCGCCCGCGTAGCCGAGCACGGTCATCCCGGCGGCGCGTCCGGCGGCGATGCCGGTAGGTGAGTCTTCCACCACCACGCAGTGCTCGGGCCTGGCACCGAAGGTCTTCGCCGCCAGCAGGTAGATGTCCGGCGCCGGCTTGCCATGTTCGACATCGTCGATACCGAACCAGCGCCCATCGAAGCGTGGCAACAGGCCGGTCACCTGCAGGGTAATCGCCATCTTCACCCGCAGGCCATTGGAAGCGATGGCGCATGGCAGATCGATCGCATCGAGCATCGAGCCCACGCCGGCCACCAGCGTGACCTGCTGTGCCAGGGCGGCACGACTGCGCTCCCCGTAGCGTGAATCGAAGCCCGGCGGCAGCGGCCGCCCAAGCAGATCGGCGGCTATCGTCAGCGAGTCGGCGGTACTGCGGCCGACGCAGCGTCCGGACAGATCGTGATCGTCGACGTCGGCGCCAAGCTCGCGCAGCATGTCCGCGAACACACGGCCGGTGATGCCCTCGCTGTCGACCAGCACGCCATCGCAGTCAAAGATCACCAGATCGATGGGATGCGGCGATGGGTTCATGGCAGTGATGGCGTCATGGCGGGGGGCGGCCATTGTTCCATGACGACCGCATAAAAAAACGCCCGGCCAGCATGGCCGGGCGTTTCGTCGATGGTGGGCCGTCCGAGACTCGAACTCGGGACCAATAGATTAAAAGTCTACTGCTCTACCAACTGAGCTAACGGCCCCTAAGAAGGACTCGCGTGCTGGCACGCAAGCCGCTCATTTTAAGCAGTGTGCGCTGGGCACACAAGCAAATCCCCTCAGGCGTAGCGCGTTGGATCCGGCATGCCGGCGTCGCGAAACCCCTGCGCGCGCAGGCGGCAGGCATCGCAATGACCGCAGGCACGGCCCTGCGCGTCAGCCTGGTAGCAACTCACTGTTTCTGCGAAATCCACACCAAGCCGCTGGCCCTCCCGCGCGATGTCGGCCTTGCTCATGCGCATCAACGGCGCGTGCACGCGCAAGCCCTGCCCCTCCACGCCGGCCTTGGTCGCCACATTGGCGAGCTTCTCGAAGGCCTCGATGAAAGCCGGGCGGCAGTCGGGATAGCCGGAATAGTCAACCGCGTTCACGCCGCACCAGATGTCCCGGCTGCCGAGCACCTCGGCCCAGCCCAGTGCGATCGACAGCATGATGGTGTTGCGCGCCGGCACGTAGGTCACCGGGATCCCTGAGCTCTCCTGATCCAGCGGTACGTCGATGTCGGCGGTCAGCGCCGAACCGCCGATGCTGCGCAGGTCGACGTGGACGGTCTTGTGCTCGACCGCACCGAGCATCCCCGCGACCCGCGCGGATGCCTCGAGTTCGGAACTGTGCCGCTGGCCGTAGGCCACGCTGAGCGCGTGCACCTGGTAACCCTGCTCGCGCGCGATAGCGATGGTGACGGCCGAGTCCATGCCACCGGAGACGAGCACGACGGCCCGGGGAAGCGCGTTGTCAGACATGTGTTGCCTTCCTGCAATCGACCGGTCACCGGTCGGGATGCGCCACCGGCAGCACAGGCCGGCGCGCGGTTGCTTCGACGACCGGGCTCAGTGCCCCGGCGCGTCGTTCCAGAGCAGCTTGTGCAACTGGAGCTGGAAGCGTACCGGCAAGCGGTCGGCGATGATCCACTCGGCCAGCTCGCGCGGCTGCACCGCACCGTGCACCGGCGAGAACAGCACCATGCAGCGGCGGTCGATGGCGTGCTCGGCGAGCACGCCACGTGCCCACTCGTAGTCGGCGCGACTGGCAATGACGATCTTCACCTGGTCGTGCGACAGCAGGTACGCGAGGTTCGTCCAGAGGTTGCGGGCGCTCTCGCCGGAATCGGGCGCCTTCAGGTCCATCACCTTGCGTACGCGCGGATCGACCGCCGAAATATCCAGCGCCCCCGACGTTTCAAGGGATACCTCGTATCCGGCATCGCAAAGGCGCGCCAACAGGGGGATGCAGCGCTTCTGCGCCAGCGGCTCTCCACCGGTCACGCAGACATGGCACGCGCCGTAGCTGGCCACCTCGGCCAGAATGTCGTCGACTGTGTGCCAGTCGCCGCCGTGGAACGAATACTCGGTGTCGCACCAGATGCAGCGCAGCGGGCATCCAGTCAGGCGAACGAACACCGTGCGCCAGCCGATCGCATCGGCCTCGCCCTGGATCGAATGGAAGATCTCGGTGATGCGCAGCCGGTCGCCCGACTGCCCTGCCGGGCGGACCGCAGCCACGCCCGTGTCGCTCTCGCTCACCAGGTCGGCCTCAGTTCGCCGACTGCGCGGACTGCAGCTGGATCCGATTCAGGCGCTCCTGCGCCAGGCTGGCGGCCTTGCTGCCGGGATACTTCTTCAGCACGTCCTGCAGGGTCGCCTTGGCCGCATCGACCTGCTTGAGCTCGTACTGGGTGTATCCGACCTTGAGCAGCGCGTCCGGCGCCTTTTCACTCTGCGGAAACTGCGTCAACAGACGCTTGAACGCTTCCAGGGCCACCGAATAGTTGGTGGTCACGTAATAGGACTCGCCCAGCCAGTACCAGGCGTTCGGCGCCAGCGCGCTGTCCGGGTGCTGCTGGATGAAATCGCGGAACCCTCGCGACGCCGCGGCATAGTCGCCACCGCGCAGCGCGTTGAAGGCCGTGTCGTAGGCAGACTGCTCGTCTGCCGTGGCCGGCGTCGGTGCCGGCGTGGTACCTGCTGCCGTACCGGACGCACCCGCCGCACTGCCTGCGGCCTGAGCGGGCCCGCCCGCGGCCGCGCCCGCTGCGGTACCAGCGGCTGCCGGAGCGGCCTTGGTCCCCGCGGCGGCTCCGCCCTCGAGGCGCCCGAGGCGGGAATCCAGATCTACGTACTGTGCCTTGCTCTTGTCGTCGAGCACCTGCAACTGATGCTGCAGCTCCTCGATCTGACCCTGCTGCTGCTGCAGCTGCGATTGCAGTGCCTGCACCTGGTTGACCAGACCAATGCCACCCTTGTCCTGGTTCTGTGCCTGCTGCTCGAGCCGCGCGACACGCTCGGCGAGGCTGAGGCGGGAATCCTGTGCCGACGCGGGACCAGCCAACAGCATGGCGGACGCAAATGCGCCCGCCATGCCCACGCTGGCTACGAGACGATGAGCCAGACGCGTCTTCATCACTTCGCCGTGTAGACGATCTCGACGCGACGGTTCTTGCTCCAGCAGTCCTCGTTGTGCTCACGGCACACCGGCTTTTCCTTGCCGTACGAGATCACCTCGATCTGGCTGGCCGAACCGCCGGCCGCCTGCAGCGCGTCGGACACGGCATTGCCGCGGCGCTCGCCCAGGCCCAAGTTGTACTCGCGGGTGCCGCGCTCGTCGGTGTTGCCCTCGAGACGCACGTGGGCTTCCGGGCGATCCTGCAGGTACTTGGCGTGGCACGCCATGATCTGCTGGAACTCCGGCTTGATCTCGCTCTTGTCGAAATCGAAGTACACGACGCGCTGACGCAGGCAGGCGTCGGTGTCGAGATCGGCCGGCGTGTACTTGCCGTCGCTGGGCGCCGGCTGGGTCACGGGGGCCGGCTCCGGCTGCGGAGCAGGCTTCACTTCCTGCTTCTTGGAGCAGGCGGCCGCACCCACGCACAGCAGGGCGACCAAGGCAACGCGAACGGTCTTATTCATGGTGACGTTCCTTAGAAACGGGTTGTTTTCCGACAGTCAATGACGATTACGGTTTCGGGACAGCATGCGCCGGTGGTCCGGCTGTTCTTTTGACTAAAAACAGAAGTCGAAGTGGCGGGTTGCCTCGCCCCTCGACCACGGGTTGCCGTCAGACACCCGGCGACCCAAAAACCGAGAGGACGCCCGCAGACGTCCTCGCGGGCCCACTCCGTGGGCGGCCGGCGCGGCGATGAGCTGCCGCGCCTGGAGAATCTCAGCGCTGCCGGAACGGGCCCCAGGCGGGTTCACGGACATCGCCATCGGCCAGCACCAGTCGCTGCCGGACCATGCCGTCGGCCGACGTGGCGTAGAGGACACCGCGGGGACCTTCGGTCGCGGCATACAGCAACATGCTTGCATTGGGGGCAAAGCTGGGCGATTCGTCGATGGGACCCGGCGACAGGAAACGCACTTGCCCGCCCAGACTATTGTCCATGACAGCAATACGATACACGTTCCCGTTGCCCTGCACCATGGCGATCTGCTTGCCGTCGTAGCTGATGTTCGCCTCGGCGTTGTACTGCCCCTGGAACGTCACGCGCTCGGGCGCACCGCCGGTCGCCGGCATCTTGTAGATCTGCGGCCGGCCCGAGCGGTCGGAGGTGAAGTAGATGGACTGGCCGTCCGGCGACCACTTCGGCTCGGTATCGATCGCCAGGTTGTTGGTCAGCCGGGTTTCCTTGTGGGTCGCCAGGTCCAGCACGAAGATCTCGGGGTTGCCCACGTAGGAAAGCGATACTGCCAGCTTGGTACCGTCCGGCGACCAGGCCGGCGCACCGTTGATGCCCTTGCGGTGCGCCTCGACCAGTTGCCGGGCACCGGTGGTGATGTCCTGCACGTAGATGTTGGAGTTGCCGCTTTCGAATGAGACGTAGGCGATCTTCTTGCCGTCCGGCGACCAGGTGGGAGACAGCAGGGATTCGCGCGAACGGGCGACCACCTGCGGGTTGTACCCGTCCGAATCGGCCACGATCAGCGAATAGGTGGTGTGGTTGCCTAGCCCAACCGCGGTGATGTAGGCGATGCGGGTCCAGAATGCGCCGCGCACGCCCGTGATCTTTTCGTAGATCTGGTCGGCGATCTGGTGGGCCACGCCGCGCAGGTCGCCGACCGGGGCAGTCATCGACTGCGACAGCAGGCTCTGCTGCTTGTTCACGTCCCACAGCTCGTAGTCGACCCGGACCAGGCCACTGCCCGCGTCGCTGATATGGCCGACGGTGATGTAATCCTGCTTGAGCAGCTTCCAGGTGGCGAAATGGATGTCCGAACCCTTGGATGGGAATTCGACGATCTCGCTCTTGGCCAGCGCCCGGAACTTGCCCGAACGGTTGAAATCGTTGCGCATCACCTCGGCGATGTCGGTCGGCAGCGGTGCCCCACCGTCCTGGGCGAACGGCACCACGGCGATCGGGGTGGCCGTCTTGACGCCACCGACGATGTCGACATTGAGGGACTGGGCGGAGGCCCGGGGGCCGACCAGGGTCGCAAGAACCAGCGCAGCGAGGGCGAAAAGCAGGTTGTGTTTACGCATGAGCCTCATCATTGCGGCCTGAAAGTGAAGGTGAGATCACGCTGGAACACGCTCTCGAAACCCTTGTAGGGCAAGGGTTGCGCGCGCAGTACCGCATTTTCCACCGAGCGGCGCCCGGCATCGTCGTACGGGCAGCTGCTGTCGACCTTGGCGCTCATGACGTCGCCGCCAGGCAGCTGGGTGATATGAACGACACACGGAGCGCTCGGCATGTTATCCGGGCGCAGCCAGTTCTGCGTGACCGCGTTCTGAATCGCTGCTTGATACTTGGCCAGCAGGCTGTCGTCCTTGCCGTTGGTGCCGGTCTGCCGCTGGGGCGCCGCCGGCACGTCCGGCAGGCCGTCGTCCTTGGTGTTCTGCAGATCCTTGAGCTGCTGTTCCGCCTGGCGCTTCTTGTTGTCTGCCTGGCGCGTGGCCGCCGACGCCTTGTCCAGCTTGGCGAACAGCTCGTCGATCTTCTTCTTTTCCTCTTCCTTTTTCTTCGCCGCCTGGGCGTCCAGCTCGGCCTGGCGCTGGCGCTGGCGCTCCTCCTGCTCCTTCTTGGCGTTCTCGGCTTTCTGCAACGCCTCGGCGACGATCTTCTCCTGGTCGACCACGTCCGGATGCTCCGGCGGGGGCGGCAGCGTCTTCACCTGCGGGGCCTGCACCGTCGGCGTGGGCGGCGGCACGGCCGGGGGCGGCGGGGTCGTGTTCGGCACGGGGCGAGCCTTGGTCGGCTTCGGCGGCGGCGCGCCGGTCGGGCCGATCAGCACCGCCTCGATCGGCTGGCCGGGCAGCTCCAGCGGCTTGGCGCAGGCGATCGGGTTCCACCCGGCCGGCAGGTGCAGCAGCTCGAACCACTTCTCGTAGGTCGAGCAGGGCAGGATCGCCAGGTAGAGGAACGCCAGGATGCCGAGGTGCAGCAGGGCCGCCAGCACCACGGCCAGGGGTGTGCGCTTACTTTCGTCCATCGGACGCGCTCGTCCCCTGCGGCGGCTGGCTCATCAGGCCAACCTTGGCCACGCCGGCCTGCTGCAGGTCGGCCAGCACCTGGTAGACGCCGTCGTACTTGCCGTCGCGGTCGCCGGCCACCAGCACGCTGACCTCGGGATTCGCCTTGACGAAGGCGCCGACCTTGGTCTTCAGGCCTTCCTCGTCGATCGGCTCCTTCTTGGCATCGCCGAGCGTGAGAAACAGCTTGCCGTCGGCGCCGACGGAGATGATGACCGGGTCCTTCTTGTCCTTCAGCGAGCGGGCGTTGGCCTGCGGCAGGTTCACGTCGACGTTCGCGTTGAGCATCGGCGTGGTGACCATGAAGATGATCAGCAGCACCAGCATCACGTCGATGTAGGGAACGACGTTGATCTCGGACTTGAGCTTGTGCCGCTTGCGGTGGGTGGGACGCATGGCAGGCGGCCCCTCAGCGGATGTCGTCGGACTGGATCTGGCGCTGCAGGACCGAGGAGAACTCCTCCTGGAACACCTCGTAGCGCGAGGCGATCCGCTCGACGCGGTTGGCGTAGCGGTTGTACGCCCACACCGCCGGGATAGCCGCGAACAGGCCCATCGCGGTGGCGATCAGCGCCTCGGAGATGTGCGGCGCCACCGCGGCGATGGTCACGTCCTTCATCTCGCCCAGGCCCTGGAACGCGCCCATGATGCCCCACACGGTGCCGAACAAGCCGACGTAGGGAGCGATCGAGCCGACGTTGGCGAGAAACTCCAGGTTGCGCTCGAGCAGCCCGATCTCGCGGGTGCCGGCCACGCGCATCGCGCGCTCAGTGCCTTCCATCACGATGCGCATGTCGTGGGTCTTGCGCTGGCGCTGGCGGGCGAACTCGCGGAAGCCGGACTCGAAGATGGTCTCCATGCCGCCGTTGTCCGCCCCCCGCCCGCTGACCTCGCGGAACAGGCCGGCCAGGTCGCCACCGGACCAGAAGCGCTCCTCGAACTCCTCGGCGCTCTCGGTCGCGGCCTTCATCTGCGTGTACTTGCGGATGATGATCACCCAGGACATGAAGGAGAACGCCAGCAGCACCAGCATGACGAACTTGACCGGCCAGCTCGCATCGGCGACCAGCGTGAAAATGTTCAGTCCACCGTTCATGGCTTGGGGAGTTCTCCGAGGGGAAAAGGGAATCTAGGGGGTCAGGCCGGGGATGGCGTCGTCCGGTATCCGTACCGGCACCATGCGCTCGACATCGACGCAGGCGACGCGCACCTCGGCCTCGATCAAGCGGGTCCCGTCGCGACGCCGGACGACCTGACCGAACAGGATACTGGCAGCGCGGCGCTCTTTGACTTCCACCGTAACGAGCAATTCATCATCCAGCAGGGCAGCCTTGAGGAAATCCAGCTTCATCGAGCGGACCAGGAATGCCAGGCCGGTGCGAGCCTTGAACTCGGACTGGGCCACGCCGAGGCTGCGCAGCCACTCGCTGCGGGCACGCTCCATGAAGCGCAGATAGCTGGCGTGATAGACCACTCCACCGGCGTCGGTGTCTTCCCAATACACGCGTACCGGCCATTCGAAGGGGGGCATCGTCGGACTCTCTTGCGAAGGGGGAGGCCGGACGCCGCGCCGGATCAGCGCTCGTCCGGTTCAGGAGAAAACAGGTCCGGCGCCAGCGCCTGCCTCGGCGGCGGAGCCAGACCGAGATGGCGCCAGCCCTTGGCGCTGACCATGCGGCCGCGGGCTGTACGCACCAGATAGCCCTGCTGGATCAGGTAGGGCTCGACCACGTCCTCGAGGGTGCCGCGGTCTTCGCTCAACGCCGCCGCCAGCGATTCCACGCCGACCGGGCCACCGTCGAAGTTCTCGATGATCAGCGCCAGCAGGCGACGGTCGAGCTCGTCGAACCCCTGCGGATCGACCTTGAGCATGCCGAGCGCGGCCTGCGCCGCTTCCAGGGTGATTGCCCCGCCTGCCCTTACCTCGGCGTAGTCGCGTACCCGGCGCAACAGGCGGTTGGCGATACGCGGAGTGCCGCGCGAGCGGCGGGCGATCTCCTGCGCACCCTCCGGCTCGCAGGCGATGCCCAGGATGCGGGCGGCCCGGCGCACGATGTCGGCCAGCTCGTCGGCCGTATAGAACTCCAGCCGCTGCACGATGCCGAAGCGGTCGCGCAATGGCGCGGTGAGCATGCCGGCGCGGGTGGTGGCACCGATCAGGGTGAACGGCGGCAGGTCCAGCTTGATCGAACGGGCGGCCGGCCCCTCGCCGATCATGATGTCGATCTGGAAGTCCTCCATTGCCGGATAGAGCACCTCCTCGACCACCGGCGACAGCCGGTGGATCTCGTCCACGAACAGCACGTCGTGCGGCTCGAGGTTGGTCAGCAGCGCGGCCAGGTCGCCGGCACGCTCGAGCACCGGGCCGGAGGTCGTGCGTACGTTGACCCCGAGCTCGTTCGCGATGACGTGGCTGAGGGTGGTCTTGCCCAGCCCGGGCGGTCCGAAGATCAGCACGTGGTCGAGCGCCCCGCCTCGCTTCTTCGCCGCCTCGATGTAGATGGACAGCTGCTCGCGCACCGGCGCCTGGCCGAGGTATTCGGCCAGGCGCTTGGGGCGGATGGACGCCTCCAGCGCCTCATCGTCGAGTTGGGCAGCGGCGGTCACGATGCGGTCGGTCATGCCGGCATTATGGCAGGCGGCGGCTCACCCGTAGGAGCGCACCCTGTGCGCGACGGCCTTCGCCCGAGACCGAATCCGGCGCCGTCGCGCACAGGGTGCGCTCCTATCCCCGATCGTGCCAGCCCAGGCCAGCCGCTCAGATCTCGACCTGCGCGCCCAGCTCGATCAGGCGGTTGCCGGGAATCTGGAAGAACGCCGTGGCGGGCAACGCATTGCGCGCCATGAAGGCGAACAGCTTGTCCCGCCATAGCGCCATGCCCGGCCGTCGCGCACCCGCCACGATGCTCTCGCGCGACAGGAAGAAGGTGGTGTCCATCAGGTCGAACGGCAGGCCGCTGCGCGAGCACTGCCCCAGCGCCAGCGGAATGTTCGGATCCTCGGCGAAGCCGAAGCGCAGGGTCAGCAGGTAGAAGCCGCCGCCCAGTTCCTCGAGCTGGATCCGCTCATCGGCCTCGGCCACCGGCGTCTCCAGCGTTTCCACCGTCAACAGTACGTTGCGCTCGTGCAGCACCTTGTTATGCTTGAGGTTGTGCAGCAATGCGTGCGGCACGGCGTCCTGGTTGGCGGTAAGGAACACCGCGGTTCCGGGCACGCGCAGGGGGGGGTGTTCGGTGATGTTGGCAATGAATGGCCGCAGCGCCAGTCCGCTCTGCTTGATCTCGCGGACCACCAGATCGCGACCGCGGCGCCAGGTGGTCATCACCACGAACATCACCAGGCCGAGCACCAGCGGGAACCAGCCGCCCTGCAGGATCTTCAGCGTGTTGGCACCGAAATAGCTCAGGTCCACCGACAGCAGGGCGATCGCCGCCACGATGACCAGCGCCCGGTTCCAGTGCCACATGCGGCGTGCCACGATCATCACCAGCACGGTATCGATGGCCATCGTGCCGGTCACGGCAATGCCGTAGGCACCGGCCAATGCATTGGATGACTGGAAGCTCACGACCGTGGCGATCACCGCCACCATCAGCGCCCGGTTCACCCACGGCAGGAAGATCTGCCCGATCGCCTCGCGCGAGGTGTGCACCACCTGCATCCGCGGCACGAAGCCCAACTGGATCGCCTGCCGGGTCACCGTGAAGGCGCCGGAGATCACCGCCTGCGAAGCGATTACCGTGGAGGCGGTCGCCAACCCGATCATCGGGTAGAGCGCCCAGTCCGGCACCGAGTGGTAAAACGGATTGCTGATCGCCGCCGGCTCGATCAGCAGCAGGCCGCCCTGGCCGTAATAGTTGAGCAACAGCGCCGGCATCACGAAGAAGAACCAGGCCGCGCGGATCGGGAAGCGGCCGAAATGGCCCATGTCGGTGTACAGCGCTTCGGCACCGGTCACGCACAGCACCACCGAGCCAAGGGCGAGCGCGGAGGCCATGCCGTGGGTCATGAAGAACTGCACGGCGTACCAGGGGTTGAGCGCGTACAGCACGCCGGGCGCCTTGAGGATGTTCCACACGCCGATGGTACCCAGGCTGAGGAACCACAGCGCCATGATCGGGCCGAACACCGCACCAACCTTGGCCGTGCCGTGGCGCTGCATCCAGAACAGCCCCAGCAGCACCACCACCGTCACCGGTACCACCCAGTGCGCAAGTCCCGGCGCCGCGACCTCCAGACCCTCAACTGCCGAAAGCACCGAGATGGATGGCGTGATCACGCCATCGCCGAAGAACAGAGCCGCCCCGAGCAGGGCCATCAGCACCACCAGCTTGCGCATGCGCGAGGACTGACCCACCGCCCGCTGGGCCAGGGTCATCAGCGCCATGATCCCGCCCTCGCCCTTGTTGTCGGCACGCATCACCAGGCTGACGTACTTCAACGCCACCACGATGATCAGCGACCAGGTCACCAGCGAGAGGATGCCGAGCACCGTGGCCGGCCGCGGATGCAGGCCGTGCTCGGGAAGAAAGGTCTCGTGCATCGTGTACAGCGGGCTGGTGCCGATGTCGCCGAACACCACGCCAATGGCACCGAGGATCAGCGCCGGAACGCTACCGTGCTGGCCACCTTCGGTCGATGTGTCCTGCTGCGAAGCTTGCGATGGCTGGCTCATGCGATTCCCCACCCGCCTAGCCGCCGAGGGCGGCACGCAGCGCCTTACGGATGATGGCCTCGGCGCTGTCGCCCTCGGTGGCGACCTTCTGCACCAGCCGGGTGACTTCGACCGGCTTGTAGCCGAGCTGCTGCAGCGCGACCGTTGCCTCCCCGGCCGCATCCAGCGGCGCACCGGCAGCGGCCTGGCCGGGCAGCCTCACGTGCTCCAGCCCCCCCACGCGATCGCGCAATTCGACCACGATACGTTCCGCGGTCTTCTTTCCGATACCCGGGATCTTGGTCAGTGCGACCACGTCGCCGGCCTGCACCAGCCGCGCAAAGTCGCCCGTCGATACGCCGGAAAGCACGGCCAGCGCGATCTTCGCGCCGATACCGCTGACCTTCAGCAGGTTGCGGAACAGGGCGCGTTCGGACTCGTGCAGGAAACCGTAGAGCGCGACGCTGTCCTCCTTCACCGCGTGATGGGTGAGCAGGATCACTTCCTTGCCGGTCGCCGGCAGGTCGAAGATCGTCGACATCGGGGCCTCGAGCTCGTAGCCCACGCCACCGACGTCGACCAGCAGCCACGGCGGCTGCTTGGAGATCAGGGTGCCACGCAGGCGACCGATCATCGGCCACGCCTCCAGGCGGTGCGCGGGATGCCGACACGGGCCAGGCTGGAACGGGTGTGGGCATGGGTCACGGCGATCGCCAGCGCGTCCGCCGCATCGGCCTGCAACGGCCCCTTGAGGCCAAGCAGGATGCCGATCATGTGCTGTACCTGGGTCTTGTCGCCGCGGCCACTGCCGACCACCGACTGCTTCACTTCGGTTGCTGCGTATTCGTGCACCGCGATCCCCTGGCTGACCACCGCGCAGATCGCGGCGCCCCTCGCCTGTCCCAGCTTCAATGCCGAGTCGGCATTGCGTGCCATGAACACGCGCTCGATCGCGCACTCGGCAGGACGATGGGCGGCGATGATGTCACACAGCTCGTCAAAGATGCGTTTCAGGCGCAATGGAAACGACGCCTCGTTGCCCACCACCAGCGCACCGTGGAACACGTGCGACAGCTTGCCCTGGGCATCGACGTCGATGATCCCGACGCCGGTACGCTGGCTGCCGGGATCGATGCCGAGGATGCGGGTCATGCGCTGCACGCGCCGACACGGCCCGGGGGCCGGCGCCGGATCAATCCGTCGCCTCGGCCGGCAGGATCGCGTTGTGGTAAACCTCGCTGACGTCGTCGAGCGCATTCAGTCGCTCGAGCAGGTCCTGCATGGTTTCCTGCGCATCCGCGGGCACCGCCACGCGGTTGTTCGGACGCATCCCGACGCCGGCATGATCGGACTCCAGCCCGGCCGCGGCGAGCGCCTGCTGCACCGCCTCGAAGTTTTCCGGCGCGCAGATCACCGTGCTCTCGCCGTGCTCGTTCACCACGTCGTCGGCGCCGGCCTCCAGCGCCGCCTCGAGCACCTTTTCCTCGGCCGCCTCGTCGCCACCGGTGGCGAACACGATCTCGCCGCATCGGGTGAACTGGAACGCCACCGAGCCACTGGTGCCGAGGTTGCCGCCGTGACGCGTCAACGCGTGGCGTACATCGGCCACCGTGCGGGTCGGGTTGTCGGTGAAGCACTCGATGATCAGCGCCACGCCGGCCGGGCCATAGCCCTCGTAGCGCAGTTCCTCCATCGCGGCACCGCCATCGGCACCGGAACCGCGCTTGATCGCGCGCTCGATCGTATCCTTCGGCATGTTGGCCGAGAGCGCCTTGTCGACCGCGGCGCGCAGGCGCGGGTTGCCGGATGGGTCGGCGACACCGGCACGGGTGGCGACGGTGATTTCGCGGATCAGCTTGGTGAACACCTTCGCACGCTTGGCGTCTTCGGCGTTCTTGCGACCTTCGATGGACGGGCCTCTACCCATGGCGTTGCGCAACCTGACTGTGGACAAGCGCCGAATTTTACTCCATCCCCCCGCGGGCGGTGGAAGGGCGTCGCCGCGGACTCAGCCCGTCGGCACGACAGCTGCGGCGAAATGCCCCTCGCGCAGGAACCGGGCGGTCAGGCGCGCCACATCGGCCGAAAACAGCAGCCCGGTGTGGTTGGTGTCCACCACGCAGTGGTCGGCCAGCCCCAGCAACCGGGTCTCGGCGACCGCGACCGTACCGTCGTGGTCGCCCTCGATATGGGTCAGCACGGACCCCAGCCCGATCGGCGACCGACCGGCGATCACGCCCACCTCGCGCTCACCGTCCCAGCGCTCGAAGCCCTTCTCGATCAGGTCGCGGTTGTGGCCCAACAGCACCTCGCCACCACGACCGAACCGCGCAAACTCGCGCGCCGCGGCGCTGCCGCGCAGGGGGGAACCCAGGCACACCACGCGTCCTGGCGGCAATCCGTGCGCAACGTGGCAGGCCTTCAGCGCGAGCAGCCCGCCCAGGCTGTGCCCTACCAGGTGCACCGCGCCGCCGATCTCGCCGATGTCGCGCATGCGGGCATGCAGGCGCTCGAGGATGTGTTCCTGCGTCGCCGCCACGCTGAGGTAGTCGAAGCGGTGCACCCGGAAACCGGACTCCATCATCCGCCGGTGCAGCATGGCCAGCGCGAAGCCGCGCATCCACAGGCCGTGCAACAGGATGACCTGGTCAGTCATGGGCATCGATCAACCGGAAAGAAAAGGCCCCGCCCACCGGGCGGGACGGTGCATTCTGCCGGCACCGTCCCCGGCCTTCCGCCGACGGCATCGCGCTTCAGACCGACGGCTCGACGGCCGTGCGCACGTGCAGCTCCTTCAGCTGCGCCTCGCCCACCGGCGAAGGCGCGTCGGTCATCAGGTCCTGCGCGCTGGTGGTCTTGGGGAAGGCGATCACGTCGCGGATCGACTCGGTGCCGGCCATCAGTGCGGCGATGCGGTCGATGCCGAAGGCCAGGCCGCCGTGCGGCGGCGCGCCGAACTTCAGCGCCTTGAGCAGGAAGCCGAACTTCATCTCGGCCTCCTCCGCACCAATGCCGAGCAGCTCGAACACCGCGCTCTGCATCTCCGGGCGATGGATACGGATCGAGCCGCCGCCGATCTCGTTGCCGTTGAGCACCATGTCGTAGCCGCGGCTCACCGCATTGGCCGCATTGGCCTTGAGGTCAGCAATGTCGTCGACCTTCGGCGCGGTGAACGGGTGATGCAGGGCGACGAAGCGCTTTTCCTCCTCGTCGTATTCGAACATCGGGAAGTCGGTGACCCACAGCGGCTTCCAGCTGTTCTCGACCAGGCCGCGGTCCCTGCCCACCTTCAGGCGCAGTGCGCCCATGAAGTCGGTGACCGTCTTCCACTTGCCCGCGCCGACGAACACGATGTCGCCGGTCTGCGCGCCGGTGGCCTTGAGCAGGCCGTCCAGCGCCGCGTCGTCGAGGAACTTCGCCGCCGGTGAGTTGATACCCTCGCGACCCTTGGCCAGATCCTCGACCTTGAGCCAGGCCAGACCCTTGGCGCCGTAGCGGGCGACGAACTCGGTCAGCGTGTCGATTTCCTTGCGCGACAGCGTGGCCGCCTCCGGCACGCGCAGCGCGGCGACGCGGCCGGCCGGATCGTTGGCCGGCTCGGCGAACACCTTGAACTCGACATGCTTCAGCGCCTCGGCTACGTCCACCAGCTCCAGCGCGATGCGCAGGTCCGGCTTGTCCGAGCCGAAGCGGCGCATGGCTTCCTCCCAGGTCATGCGCGGGAAGCTGGCATCCAGCTCCACGCCCTGTACCTCGCGGAACACGTGACGGATCAGCTCTTCGACGAAGTCCTGCACGTCCTGCTCTTCGACGAAGGCGAACTCCAGGTCGAGCTGGGTGAATTCCGGCTGGCGGTCGGCGCGCAGGTCCTCGTCGCGGAAGCAGCGCGCGATCTGGTAGTAGCGGTCGAAGCCGGCCATCATCAGGATCTGCTTGAACAGCTGCGGCGACTGCGGCAGCGCGTAGAACTGGCCCGGATGCACGCGGCTGGGCACCAGGTAGTCGCGTGCGCCTTCCGGCGTGGCCTTGGTGAGGATGGGCGTCTCGATGTCCTGGAAGCCGCGCTCGTCCAGGTAGCGGCGCAGCGCCTGCACCAGCTTGATGCGCTTGCGCATCATCGCCTGCATCTCGGGGCGGCGCAGGTCGAGGTAGCGGTAGGTCATCCGCATGTCCTCGTTGGGGTTCTCATGCAGCGCGAAGGGCAGATCCTTCGCCGCGTTGAGAATCTCCACCTTCTCGGCCAGCAGCTCGACCGTGCCGGTCTTGAGCTTGTCGTTCACCGAGATCCGCGCGCGGATCGTGCCGGTCACGCGCAGGCAGTACTCGTAGCCCACCTCGCCGGCCACGGCGAAGGCGGCGGCGTTCTCGCGCTCAACCACCACCTGCGCGAGACCTTCGTGGTCACGCAGGTCGATGAAGGCGACGTGGCTTTGCAGGCGGGTCTTGTTGACCCAGCCGCACAGGGTGACGGTCTGGCCGACCAGGGACTCGTCGATGAGTCCGCAGTAGTGGGTGCGCATGCGCTTGGAACTCCGGGCCGCGATCGCGGGATAAGCAGGGAAAAGACCGGCAATGGTAGCACCGCAGCGGGCGCGAGCCGCCGACGGCAGGGTGGGTCAGGACCCGCTCCGCGACCGCCTCACCAGCGCCGCTCCACCACGAACTGGCCGCGGCAACCGTGGTCGACCCACACTCCCGCGCGGTTGTAGCCCCAACTGTAGCCCTCGGTACAACGCGAGCTGGAGAGCTGCCGCACCAGTCTGGCCCGGCCGTGCCACCCCGTGTCGACCCGGCACATCTGGTAATGGCGGCCATTGCTGTCGCACTGCAGACGGATGTCGCGATCCCAATCGTGCCCCGGGCGCCAGCCGCCACGATCATCGTCGTCACGATGGTGCCGGCGGTCGCGGTCGTCGCCATCGCGCCAGCCGCCGTCATCGCGGTCGCCGTACCCGCGGTCGGCGGCCACGAAGAGGCCGCGGCAGCCGCGATCGACCCACAACACGCCGCGATCGACACCCCAGCTCTGCCCGCGGATACAGTCCGCCCTGGACTCCTGACGAAGCAGGCGGGCGTTCCGCCAGGGCATGACACAGCGGGCGTAACGTCCGTCCTGGCTGTTGCAGCGGACCGGATCGTTCCAGCCCTGCCGGGCCTCCACCGGGCCAGGGAAAGAGAGGGGCAGGATCGCGATGGCCAGGGCCAGACCGCCGAAAGCGGCGAGAGAAATCCGCATGAAAACCCCTTCGAAGACAGGTGGCCGAACCCTATAGCCGCCCGGCCCAACAGGGTTTGAACCGTGGTCAGTCGCTGCCGGACGAAGGCGCCGGGGCCGCCGGAGCCGGAGCCGGGGCCGAGGCGGCCGAATCCCCGGCGAGGTTGCGCTTCTTGTCGCCGTCCTTCTTGAAGTCGGTCTCGTACCAACCGCTGCCGGCCAACCGGAACGACGGCGCGGTGACCTGCCGTTGCACCTGCTCGGCGCCACAGGCCGGGCAGACGGTCGGGTCGGCATCGGAAAGCTTCTGCAGGCGGTCGAAAGCATGACCGCATGCCTTGCAGGCAAACGCGTAGATGGGCATGGATCGGAATCTCCAGGGAACCTCGATGGCGCCGGTCTATGGCGGCGCACCGGGCATTTTCAAGCATGGCACCCGACGGACCACGGGACACCTTTGTTACATATTACTAACGTCAGGTTGACAGAACGGCGTCCGCTGCCTAGCTTCCGAAGACAGGGAATCATGCCGCATCGCAACATCTCACGCGATCCGGCCCACTGCTGCAGGGATATCCGTCGCGCCCCACACGCGACCCGTCGACCCCGGGGAGAAACATCATGCTTGCACGACCCACGCTGACCCGCACCGCACTTGCTGCCGCCACCCTGCTCGCCTTGTCGCAGGCGGCCGTCGCGCAGGACGCGTCCGCCAACCAGGACGCTGCCAAGAAGAAGACCACCGAACTGCAGACCGTGGTGGTCACCGGCACCCGCTCGTTCGACCGCACCGAGTCCACCTCGCTGGCGCCGATCGACGTGCTGACGCCGAAAGACCTGCAGAACACCGGCGCCCCCAATCTTGCGAGCGCGCTGCGCACGCTGCTGCCGTCGTTCAACTTCCCGCAGCCCTCGGTCACCGACGCCACCGACGCGACCCAGCCGGCGCAACTGCGGGGCCTGTCGCCCGACCAGACGCTGGTGCTCATCAACGGCAAGCGCCAGCACCCGACCGCCATCGTCAACGTCAACGGTTCACTCGGGCGCGGCTCGTCGCCGGTGGACATCAATGCGATCCCGATCAACGCCATCGACCACGTCGAAGTGCTGCGCGACGGCGCCGCCGCGCAATACGGTTCCGACGCCATCGCCGGCGTGATCAACATCATCCTCAAGGGCGGTGCCAGCCACGGCTCGGCCAGCCTCACTGGCGGCCGCTACGACACCGGCGACGGCAAGACCTGGCAGGGCGGCGCCGACGGCGGCTTCAAGCTCGGCGACAAGGGCTGGATCCACCTCAGCGCCAACGCCACGCACCAGGATCCGACCAATCGCGCAGGCCCTGATATGCGCTATCCGGCCGATCCGACCTACAACACGGTCACCTTCCACTACGGCCTGCCGCAGACCCGCTCCAAGCAGGCGGCGATCAACGCCCAGTACGACCTGAGCCCATCCGCCCAGCTGTACGCTTTCAGCCTATTCAACAAACGCAACGTCAGCGCCGGCGGCTTCTTTCGCTCGATCTCAACGTATAACGGCAGTCCAAAAAGCGACGGGACGTTCAACCCGGATTACCCCGGCGCGGTGGCAACCTACCCGAACGGCTACCTGCCGATCGAGAACAGCGCCATCCGCGACGACTCCGAAGTCCTCGGCGTGCGCGGCAAGGTAGCGGGCTGGAACTACGACCTGAGTGCAAACACCGGCGGCAACCACTGGAAGCTGCACACCGCTGATACCTACAACTACTCACTCGACCCGATCTCGCCGACCGGCTTCTACATCGGCACGCTGACGAACCGTCAGAACAGCTTCAACGCCGACTTCAGCCGCGACTTCGACGTGGGAGGCCTGCAGAGCCCGCTGACCGTGGCCTGGGGCCTGGAGTCGCGCCACGAGGAATTCACCATCAAGGAAGGCGACCAGGCGTCCTACGCCGGGGCCGGTGCACAGGTGTTCCCGGGCTACCAGCCAGGCGACGCCGGCAAGCACAGCCGCAACAGTGAAGCGGCCTACCTAGACCTCGAGACCGACTTCACCTACAAGTTCTCCGGCGGCTTCGCGGCGCGCTATGAGCACTACAGCGACTTCGGCAGCACCACCTCGGCGAAGCTGTCGGGCCGCTACGCGTTCACCGATACCGTGGCCGTGCGCGGCACCGTGTCCAACGGCTTCCGTGCACCGTCGCTGCAGCAGGAGTACTACTCATCCACTTCGATCAACTTCGTCAACCAGGGCAACGGCGTGCTGGTGCCGTACACCGTCCGCACCTTCCCGGTCAGCGATCCGGCGGCGCAGGCGCTGGGTGCGCAGAACCTCAAGCCGGAAAAGTCGCGCAACTACAGCGTGGGCCTGGTATTGACGCCGGACAGCGGCCTGTACACCACGCTGGACCTGTACCAGATCTACATCAACAACCGCATCATCCTCAGCGGCAACCTGGTCGGCACCGCGGTACAGAACTACCTCACCTCGGTGGGCATCCCGTTCGTCAGTGGCGGCCGCTTCTTCACCAACGCGGTGGATACCCGCACCCGCGGCGTGGATCTGGTCTCGACCTACCCGGTCGAGCTGCAGAACTCCTCGCTGAAGATGACCTTCGGCTTCAACTACAACAAGACCAAGATCACCTCGATCGCGGCGAATCCGCCGCAGCTGGGCCTGGCCGGACTGACCCTGCCGATCATCGACCGTACCCAGCAAGGTCTCATCACCAAGGGCACGCCGAATACCAAGGCGTTCCTGGCCAGCGACTGGACGATGGGCAACTGGAGCCTGCACGGCCAGGTGACCCGCTACGGCGATTGGACCACCTTCGCCACCAGCCCGAGCGGTGACCAGACCTACCGCGCCGCCGTGCTGCTGGATCTGTCGGCCAGCTACAACTGGAACGACTGGAGCTTCACCGTCGGCGGCAACAACGTCACCAACCGCTATCCGGACAAGAACCAGCCGCGTACCAGCGCCTTCAACATCATCCTGCCGTACCCGAACTCCTCACCGTACGGTTTCAGCGGCTCTTACTGGTACGCCACCGTGGCCTACCACTGGTAAGCCCAGCTGGGCAGGAAACGAAAAAGCCCGCCGTACGGCGGGCTTTTTCTTGGAGCGATGCGCTGTCGATCAGGCCTTGCCGAACACCAGGTGCCCGCCCTCGGCATCCACCGCCACGGTGGCGCCGGCCGGGAAACGTCCCTCGAGGATTTCCCGCGACAGCGGATTCTCCACCTGCTGCTGGATCGCCCGCTTCAGCGGCCGCGCGCCGTACACCGGATCGAACCCGACGTTGCCCAGCAGATCCAGCGCCTTCTCGCTGATGGTCAGGCCCAGCTGGCGCTCGGCCAGCCGCTTCTCCAGGCTGCGCAGCTGGATCCGGGCGATCTGCCGGATCTGCGGCTTGGTCAGCGGGTGGAACACCACGATGTCGTCCAGCCGGTTGATGAACTCCGGCCGGAAGTGCGCCTGCACCACGCCCATCACCGCGGCCTTCATCTGCGTATAGGCCTCCGGCGAATCATCTCCGGCCAGCTCCTGGATCTGGTGCGAGCCGAGGTTGGAGGTCATCACGATGACCGTGTTGCGGAAGTCCACCGTGCGACCCTGGCCGTCGGTGAGGCGACCGTCATCGAGCACCTGCAGCAGGATGTTGAACACGTCCGGATGCGCCTTCTCCACCTCGTCCAGCAGGATCACGCTGTACGGCCGGCGGCGCACCGCCTCGGTGAGATAACCGCCCTCCTCGTAGCCGACGTAGCCCGGGGGCGCACCGACCAGTCGCGATACGGCGTGCTTCTCCATGAACTCGCTCATGTCGATGCGCACCATCGCATCGGCCGAATCGAACAGGAACTCGGCCAGCGCCTTGCACAGCTCGGTCTTGCCCACGCCGGTGGGGCCGAGGAACAGGAACGAGCCGCTGGGCCGGTTCGGATCGGACAGCCCCGCGCGCGAGCGGCGCACGGAGTCGGCCACCACCTTGATCGCCTCGTCCTGGCCGACCACGCGCGCGTGCAGCGCGTCTTCCATCTTCAAGAGCTTCTCGCGCTCGCCTTCGAGCATCTTGCTGACCGGGATGCCGGTCCAGCGCGAGACCACCTCGGCAATCTCCTCGGCGGTGACGCGGTCCTGCACCAGCTTGAAGTCACCCTGCTGCTCGGCGGCCTGCGCCGCGGCGAGCTGCTTTTCCAGTTCCGGCATGCGGCCGTACTGGATCTCGCTCATCTTGGCGTAGTCCTGCCGGCGCTGCGCCGCCTCCAGCTCCACGCGCGCGGCCTCGATCTGCTCCTTCACCTTGGTCGCGCCCTGCAGTGCGGCCTTCTCGGATTTCCAGATTTCGTTGAGGTCGGAGAACTCGCGCTCGAGCTTCTCGATGTCGGCTTCCAGATCGGCGAGGCGCTTCTTCGATTCCTCGTCTTTCTCCTTCTTCAGCATCTCGCGCTGGATCTTCAGCTGAATCAGCCGGCGCTCCAGGCGATCGAGCTCTTCCGGCTTGGAGTCGATCTCCATGCGGATGCGGCTGGCCGCCTCGTCCATCAGGTCGATCGCCTTGTCCGGCAGCTGGCGGTCCGGGATGTAGCGGTTGGAGAGCGTGGCCGCGGCGACGATCGCCGGATCGGTGATCTCCACGCCGTGATGCACCGCGTAGCGCTCCTTCAGGCCGCGCAGGATCGCGATCGTGTCCTCCACCGTCGGCTCGCCCACGAACACCTTCTGGAAGCGGCGCTCCAGCGCGGCGTCCTTCTCGATGTACTTGCGGTACTCGTCCAGCGTGGTGGCACCGATGCAGTGCAGTTCGCCGCGCGCCAGCGCGGGCTTGAGCATGTTGCCGGCGTCCATCGCGCCGTCGGCCTTGCCGGCGCCGACCATGGTGTGCAGCTCGTCGATGAACAGGATCACCCGGCCTTCCTGCTTGGCCAGATCATTGAGCACGGCCTTGAGCCGCTCCTCGAACTCGCCGCGGAACTTCGCACCGGCGATCAGCGCGCCCATGTCCAGCGACAGCACGCGGCGATCACGCAGGCCTTCAGGCACCTCGCCCTTCATGATGCGCTGGGCCAGCCCTTCGACGATGGCGGTCTTGCCCACGCCGGGTTCGCCGATCAGCACCGGGTTGTTCTTGGTGCGCCGCTGCAGCACCTGGATCGTGCGGCGGATCTCCTCGTCGCGGCCGATCACCGGGTCGAGCTTGCCCGACTCGGCGCACGCGGTGAGGTCGATGCAGTACTTCTCCAGCGCCTGGCGCTGCTCCTCGGCGTTCTCGCTCTGCACCTTCTCGCCGCCGCGCAGCTTCTCGATCGCCGCCTCGATCGCGGCCTTCTGCGCCCCGGCCGCCTTCAGCGCGCCACCGAGCTCGCCCTTGTCCTCCAGCGCCGCCAGCACGAAAAGCTCGCTGGCGATGAACTGGTCGCCGCGCTGCTGCGCCAGCTTGTCGGTGAGGTTGAGCAGGCGCGACAGATCGTTGCCCACGTTGATGTTGCCTTCCTGCCCGCGCACCTGCGGCAGGCGCTCAAGCATCTCGCCTACGCGCTGGCGCAGCGCCGGCACGTTGACCTGCGCCTGGGTCAGCAGTGGCCCGGTCGAGCCGCCCTGCTGATCCAGCAGCGCAGCCATCACGTGCACCGGCTCGAGCATGTTGTTGTCGCGTCCAACCGCCAGCGACTGCGCGTCGGCCAGCGCCTGCTGGAAACGCGAGGTGAGTTTGTCCATCCGCATGAGGTGTCCCCCTCCAGAAAATATTTGGCGGCCGTGCCGCCACTGGCCCGGAAGATGCGGACAGGGCCCGCCGATTCAAGCGATGCGCCTGGTCTTCACATGCTCCCGGCTACGCTGCCCGATCCATGAGCGCCGGCCTTCCTCCCTCCGACCTGCCCGCCCCGCCGATGCCCGCCATGGGCGAACGTTGGGCGCTGTTCCTCGACGTCGACGGCACTCTGCTGGAGTTTCACGACGACCCTGCGGCCGTCGCCGTCGAAACCGGGTTGAGCCGCCGGCTGCAGGCCGTGCACCGGGCGGTCCACGGCGCACTGGCCCTGGTCAGCGGCCGCGCGCTGGCCGATCTGGACCGGCTGTTCAACCAACCCTGGGCCGCGGCCGGTCTGCACGGCGTGCAGCTTCGCCACGCCGATGGCTCCCGCCGCGACCTGCCGGTGGATCCGGCCGCCCGGGAACTCCTCCGGCGGCGTGCACGACAATTGGTCCGGACGCTGGATGGCGTCCAACTGGAAGACAAGGGTGCCGCGATTGCCCTGCACTGTCGTCGCCAGCCGGATCGTTACGAAACCCTCCTCGCCGCCGCGGCCGAACTGGCCGACTCGCTGGAAGGGTACGAGTTGCAGACCGGCAACCTGGTGACCGAGATCAAGCCGGAGGGCATGGACAAGGGACGCGCCGTGAGCGAACTGCTCGAACATCCCCCCTTTCGCGGCCGCCGACCGGTCTACCTCGGCGACGATCTCACCGACGAGCACGCATTCGAGGTCGTCGGACGAAGCGGCGGACTGGCGATCCGCGTCGGCGACCGGACGCCGACCGCCGCCCGCTTCACGCTTCCTAGTCCTGCTGCCGTGCAGCATTGGCTGAGTTGCGTCCTCGACGCGATCCAGCAAGGAGCCCCGTCCCATGCCCTCCGATCCGAAGGAGACTCCTCCGGCTCATCTTGAGCTCGGCGTGGTCGGCAACGGTACCGTCGCCGCCCTGATCGATCGACGCGGAAGCATCGTCTGGTCCTGCCTGCCCACGTTCGATGCCGACCCGGCCTTCTGTGCCCTGCTCTCGCCTCGCGGGGGCGGCGGCGACTGGGGCATCGAACTGCTCGACCTGGCCTGCAGCGGGCAGCAATACGACCCGAATACCGCCGTGCTGATCACCCGCCTGCACGACCACCATGGCGGCGCCATCGAAATCACCGATTTCGCACCCCGCTACCGTACCCACGGGCGGATGTTCCATCCGGTCATGCTGGTGCGGCGCGTGCGGCCGTTGCACGGCTCGCCACGCGTGCGCGTGCTGATGCGCCCGCGAAATCGCTATGGCGCCGAGGTGCCGCCAGCCACCGGCGGCAGCAACCACCTGCGCTACCGGCTGGCCGACACCACTCTGCGGCTGACCAGCGACGTGCCGGTGCCGATGATCGAGCGAGCCCTGCCGTTCGGGCTCGACCGGGCGGCACACTTCGTGTTCGGTCCCGACGAGACCCTGCACGAGAGTCCGGCCGATTTCGTGTCGCTGGCCCTGAAGCGCACGCGCGAATACTGGCTGGACTGGGTGCGCTACCTCTCGATCCCCTATGAGTGGCAGGACGCGGTGATCCGCGCCGCGATCACGCTCAAGCTGTGCCAATACGAAGCCACCGGTGCCATCGTCGCCGCGCTCACCACCTCGATTCCCGAGGCGCCCGGGACCGAACGCAACTGGGACTACCGCTACTGCTGGCTGCGCGATGCCGCCTTCACCGTGCGTGCGCTCAACCGTCTCGGCGCCACCCGCACGATGGAGAGCTACATCCGCTACGTGTTCAACCTGATCGCCACCGACCGCGACGACGAGGTGGGGCCGGTGTTCGGCATCACCTTCGAACGGGAGCTGCATGAACGGGTCGAGCCGCACCTGGCCGGCTATCGCGGCATCGGGCCGGTGCGGGTCGGCAACGATGCCTGGCGTCAGCGCCAGAACGATGTCTACGGCTCGGTGGTGCTGGCTTCGGCACAACTGTTCTTCGACCGTCGCATCGAGCAGAGGGGTGATACCCGCACGTTCGAGCGCCTGGAGCGCATGGGGCAGCTGGCGGTGCGCATGGCCGAAGAGCCGGACGCCGGACTGTGGGAATTCCGCGGCCGTGCCGCCGTGCACACCTATTCCGCGGCAATGTGCTGGGCGGCCTGCGACCGGCTCGCCCACATTGCCACCGAACTGGGCCTGGACGAGCGCGCCCGCCATTGGCACGACCACGCGGTGGCCTTGCGCGAACGCATCCTGGCACACAGCTGGAACGAGCACCTCGGCCATTTCGTCGACGCCTTCGGCGGGGAGCATCTCGACGCCAGCCTGCTGCTGCTCGCCGACATCGGCTTCGTGGATCCGATGGATCCGCGCTTCGTGGCAACGGTCGACGCCATCGGCACGGCGCTGGGCCGGGGTGACTACCTGTTCCGCTACATCGCACCGGACGACTTCGGCACGCCGGAGACCAGCTTCACCATCTGCACGTTCTGGTACATCGAGGCGCTTGCCGCGACCGGTCGCCGGCAACGCGCACGGGAGATGTTCGAATTGCTGCTGGCACGCCGTAATCCGCTCGGCCTGCTCTCGGAGGATCTGGCACCGGCATCGGGCGAGCACTGGGGCAATTTTCCGCAGACCTATTCGATGGTCGGCCTGATCCAGGCGGCGATGCGCCTGTCCCGCCGCTGGGAGGATGCACTGTGACCGGCACGAAGGCTCCGGGACGACTCGTCGTGGTCTCCAACCGGGTCGCGCTGCCGAAACAGACCGCCACCGGCGGCCTCGCCTCGGCGATGCGTGCGGCGATGCGCGAGCGCGGTGGCCTGTGGTTCGGCTGGAGCGGCAAGATCGGCAGCGACACCGGTCGCCTGCGCCGCGTACGCGACGACACGGTGGAATACGTCACCCTGGACCTGTCCCGTACCGATCACGACCAGTTCTATGCCGGCTTCGCCAACCGCGCGCTGTGGCCGCTGCTGCATTATCGCCCCGACCTGGTCGACTACCGGCGCGAGCAACTGGAGGGTTACCTGCGGGTGAATGCGTTGTTCGCCGACCATCTCGTGCAGATGCTCGAACCGGACGACGTGATCTGGGTCCACGACTACCACCTGATTCCGCTGGCCGCCCGGCTGCGCGCCCGTGGGGTGAAGAACCGCATCGGCTTCTTCCTGCACACCCCGCTGCCCGCGGCGGCGCTGCTGATCGGGCTGCCGCGCCACCAGGCGTTGTTCGAGACGCTGTCCGCCTATGACCTGGTCGGTCTGCACACCGCGCGCGACCTGCGCGCTCTGGAGGACTACTTCCTGCACGAAATCGGCGGCGCCATGCGCCCCGGCGGGCGTCTGCGCGGGCCGGACGGGCGCAGCTTCCGCGCGGCGGTGTTCCCGATCAGCATCGATACCGCCCAGGTAGCGCAGAGCGCACGCGAGGCCACCCGCCTGGACGAGATCGCCCAGCTCGAGACCAGCCTGCAGGGTCGCGCGCTGATCATCGGCGTGGACCGGCTGGACTACTCCAAGGGCCTGCCCGAGCGCTTCCGCGCCTATGACCACCTGCTCGAGCACCGTCCAGACCTGCATCGGCGGATCAGCTTCCTGCAGATAGCACCGCCGTCGCGCGGCAGCGTGCCGGAGTACCGCCAGATCCGCCGCGAGCTCGAGCGCCTGGCCGGGCACATCAACGGCAAATACGCCGCGCCGGACTGGGTACCGATCCGCTACGTCAACCAGTCCTTCCCGCACTCCCTGCTCACCGGCTACTACCGTACCGCCCGGGTGGCGCTGATCACCCCGTTGCGCGACGGCATGAACCTGGTGGCCAAGGAATACGTCGCCTGCCAGGACCCGAAGAATCCCGGCGTATTGGTGCTCTCGCGATTCGCCGGTGCGGCGGCCGAGCTGCGCGATGCGCTGCTGGTGAACCCGGCCGATCCGGCCGAGCTGGCCGATGCGCTGGGGCGCGCGCTGACCATGCCCTTGCGCGAGCGGCGCCAACGCTGGCGGGCGATGATGGACGTGCTGGAGAAGCAGGATATCGACGCCTGGTCGAAAGCCTTCCTCGAACGCCTGACCAGCTGAGGCTCAGACCCCGGCCAGCCAGATCAGCGAGGCGAAGCGTCCGCTGCGCGCACCATCGCGGCGATAGGAATAGAAGCGCGCATCGGTGAACGTGTCGAAGCCGCCGCCCTCGATACGGCCGACCCCGGCGGCCTGCAGGGTGCGCCGCGCCAGGCCGGCCAGGTCGCACAGCCAGTGGCCCGGGCGCGTCGGCGCAAAGCAGCTGGCGCAATCCGCATCGCGGGCCAGGAAGGCCTCGCGGACTTCCTCGCCGACCTCGTAGCTCGGGGCGCCGATGCTGGGCCCGAGCCATGCGACGACCCGGGCAGGAGACACGCCCATCGCCGCCACCGTCCGCTCCAGCACCCCGGCAGCCAGCCCGCGCCAGCCGGCGTGGGCGGCGCCGACCACTTCGCCTGCGAGGTCGCAGAACAGCACCGGAAGGCAGTCGGCGGTGAGGATCGCCAGCGATCGCCCCGGCTCGCGGGTCACCGCAGCATCGGCGACCGGCTCGCCGGACACCGACGCGGCGCCGAGCACAGCTACTTCGCAGCCGTGCACCTGCTGCAACCAGCATGGGGCCGACGGTGGCGCCAGGGTGGCCGCGACCGCCGCGCGGTTGCCCAGGACGACCTCGGGCACGTCACCGCTGCGCAAGCCGAGGTTGCAGCGGTCGAAGGGAGGCTCGGAGCTTCCCGGGCCCTGTCGGGTGGTCACCGCGGCGCGCACCCGTGCGGGTACCGACCAGCCGGGCACCACCCAGTCGGAGCCCAGGGCCCGCGGGTGATCAGAAGTCGTCATCGACCGGTCCGCGCTCGGCGAAATCCTCCCGCAGGGCGCCGATCAGCGCCTCGAAATCGGCCGGACGCGGCGCCGCGAACGCCAATGCCTCGCCGGTGGCCGGATGCACGAACGCCAGCCGCTCGGCATGCAGGGCCTGTCGCCGGAAGCCGCGCAGGGCGACGACGAGTGCGTCGGAGGCACCCTTCGGCAGGCGCAGGCCGCCGCCGTAGAGCGGATCGCCGACCAGCGGATGATGGATGTGCGCCATGTGCACGCGGATCTGGTGGGTGCGGCCGGTTTCCAGGTTGCACTGGATCAGGGTGTGCGCGCGGAAGCGCTCGCGCAGACGGTAATGGGTGACGGCACGCTTGCCGTCCTCTTCGTCGCGCACGGCCTGGCGCAGGCGGTCGCCGAGATGACGCCCGATCGGTGCGTCGACCGTGCCGCCGGCGACCAGGGTGCCCAGCACCACCGCCTCGTACTGACGCTCCACGTCGTGGCGCGAGAGCATGTCCACCAGCGCGGTGTGGGTGGCCAGGGTCCTGGCCACCACCATCAACCCCGAGGTGTCCTTGTCGAGTCGATGAACGATGCCGCCCCGCGGCAGCTCGGCCAGTGCCGGGTCGTGGTGCAGCAGCGCGTTCAGCATCGTGCCGGTCGGATTGCCCGCGCCGGGATGCACCACCAGCCCGGCCGGCTTGTTCAGCACCAGCAGATGCTCGTCCTCGTGGACGATGTCCAGCGCGATCGCCTCGGGCGCGGAGCTGACCTCGACCTCGAGTTCGACCTCCAGGCGAACCTTCTCGCCGCCCTTGAGCAGCTGCCGCGGCGGCGCCTTGGCGCCGTCCAGGGTGGCTGCGCCGGCCTTGATCCAGCCCGCCAGGCGGGAGCGGGAGTAGTCGGGGAACATCTCGGCCAGCGTCTGGTCGAACCTCCGACCTGCAGCAGCCAGCGGGACCACCGCCTCGTGGCGGATCAGGGTCATGCCCGACCCCGCGAGGTCCGGCCGGTTTCGGCTATCATGCCTTTTCGATCAAACATCTGAATTCCTTGCCCATGCGCCTTTCCAAACTGCTCGTCGTGCTCGGTGTCACCCTCACGATGAGCGCCTGCTCGCTGTTTCACGGCAAGCGAGCCACCATCGACACGATGCCGCTGCCGCAGCTGTACGCAAAAGCGCACGGCGACCTGGAGAACAGCGACTACTCCGCGGCGACGAAAGCTTATCAGCGTCTGATCGCGCGCTTCCCCTCCGGCGAGTACAACGAGCAGGCGCAGCTGGAGCTGGCCTACGCGCAGTACAAGGACAACCAGCCCGACGACGCGTATTCGACGATCAACCGCTTCATCAAGACGTATCCGACCAACAAGCACGTCGACTACGCCTATTACCTTCGCGGCCTGGTCAACTTCGGCCGCACCTCGGGCATCATCGAGCGATACATTTCGCGCTCCGGCGCCGAGAGCCGTCGCGACCAGGGCTACAACCTCAAGTCCTTCGACGATTTCACCGAGCTGACCCGCCGCTTCCCGGACAGCGCCTACGCCGCGGACGCCCGCCAGCGCATGATCTACCTGCGCAACGTGCTGGCCCAGTACGAGATCAACGTTGCCGAGTTCTACCTGCGCAACAAGGCCTACGTGGCCTCGGCCGACCGCGCCCAGTACGTGGTCGAGCATTACCAGCAGGCGCCGCAGGTCGGCGACGCGCTGGCGATCCTTTCGCGCAGCTACCTGTCGCTGGACCAGAAAAAGCAGGCCGACGAGGTGCGCAAGGTGCTCGCGCTGAACTATCCGGACCACCCGTACCTGACCGACCCGAAGTGGCCGCACGCGCCGTCCACGCTTCGCAAGATGGTGCCGTTCTCCGGCCACCACTGACCGACGGGTCATCGAGGACCAAAAAGGCCGGCGAGCAATCGCCGGCTTTTTTGTGGCCGCGAGCGAGGGCGGCGCAGGTCGGCCCGGTTCGCGGCAGGCTCGCCCGCGGCAAAGGCCCTCCGCCGGGAAACGGGCAAACAAAAAGGCCGCGCGATGCGCGGCCTTTTCGCGTCGGTGCCCGAGGGCGACCGGCTTACTTCATCAGCTTGGCCAGGGTCTTGCCCAGGTCGGCCGGCGACTTCACCGTGGTGACCCCCGCCTTCTCCAGCGCGGCGAACTTGGCTTCCGCCGTGCCCTTGCCGCCGGAGATGATCGCGCCGGCGTGGCCCATACGCTTGCCGGCCGGGGCCGACGCACCGGCGATGAACGACACCACCGGCTTGGTCACGTACTCGGCGATGAACTCGGCCGCATCTTCCTCGGCCGAACCGCCGATCTCGCCGACCATGATGATGCCTTCGGTCTGCGGATCGTCCTGGAACAGCTTCAGGCAGTCGATGAAGTTCAGGCCGTTGATCGGGTCGCCGCCGATGCCGATGCAGGTGGACTGGCCCAGGCCTTCGTTGGTGGTCTGGAACACCGCTTCATAGGTCAGCGTGCCCGAACGCGACACGATGCCGACCTTGCCCGGCTTGTGGATGTGGCCCGGCATGATGCCGATCTTGCACTCGCCCGGGGTGATGATGCCGGGGCAGTTCGGTCCGATCAGCACGGTTTCCGGATGCTGCGCCAGCACGTTCTTCACGCGCAGCATGTCCAGCACCGGGATGCCCTCGGTGATCGCCACGATCACGCGGATGCCCGCGTCGATCGCCTCGAGGATCGAGTCGGCCGCGAACGGCGGCGGCACGAAGATCACCGACGCGTCGGCGCCGGTCTCGGCGACGGCTTCATCCACCGAGTTGAACACCGGCAGCCCGATGTGCTCGGAACCGCCCTTGCCCGGGGTCACGCCGCCGACGACCTTGGTGCCGTAGTCCAGCGCCTGCTGCGCGTGGAAGGTGCCCTGCTGGCCGGTGAAGCCCTGCACCAGCACCTTGGTGTTTTTGTTGACGAGAACGCTCATGTTTCGATTGCTCCTCAGGCCTTGGCCGCAGCCACGGCTTTCTGCGCCGCATCGTTGAGATCGTCGGCCGGCGTGATCGCCAGGCCGGAGTTGGCCAGCAGTTCGCGGCCCAGCTCGACGTTGGTGCCCTGCAGGCGCACCACGACCGGAATCTGCAGACCCACGTCCTTCACCGCGGCGATGATGCCCTCGGCGATCAGGTCGCAGCGCACGATGCCGCCGAAGATGTTGACCAGGATCGCCTTCACCTTGTCGGAGGACAGGATCAGCTTGAACGCCTCGGTCACGCGCTCCTTGGTGGCGCCGCCGCCCACGTCGAGGAAGTTGGCCGGCTCGCCGCCCGCCAGCTTGATCACGTCCATGGTGGCCATGGCCAGGCCGGCGCCGTTGACCATGCAGCCGATGGTGCCGTCCATGGTCACGTAGTTCAGGTTGTGCTGCACGGCAGCCGCCTCGGCCGCGTCTTCCTGGGTCAGGTCGCGCATGGCGGCCAGGTCGGCGTGGCGGAATTCGGCGTTGTCGTCGGAGTTGACCTTGCCGTCGAGCGCGGCGAGGTTGCCGTCCTCGAGGATGGCGAGCGGGTTGAGCTCGACCAGCGACAGGTCCTTTTCGTTGAACAGCTTGTACAGGCCCAGCATGATCTTGGTCAGCTGGCCGACTTGCTTGGCGTTCAAGTCCATCGCGAAGCCGAGCTGGCGGCACTGGTACGGCTGCAGGCCCTCGACGAAGTCCACCACGATGGTGTGGATGTCTTCCGGGGTGTCCTTGGCCACCTGCTCGATGTCCACGCCGCCGTGCTTGGAGGCGATGAACGAGACCGACTTGGAATCGCGGTCCACCAGGATCGACAGGTACAGCTCCTTGGCGATGTCGGTGGCGTCGGTGACCAGCACCAGGTTCACCGGCAGCGCGCGGCCGGCCGACTGGTAGGTCTCCATGTTGGTGCCCAGCATGCCCTTGGCGGCGGCGCGGACGTCATCGAGGCTGCGGCAGAACTTGACGCCGCCGGCCTTGCCGCGACCGCCGGCATGGATCTGCGCCTTGACCATCCACTGCGAACCGCCCAGCGCCTTGGCGGCGTCGACGGCTGCATCGGGGGAATTGGCAACCTTGCCCGGCGGTACGGAAATGCCGTACTTCGCGAACAGCTCTTTGGCCTGGTACTCGTGGAAATTCATTCGATACCTCGAGTGAATGGGGGACGTGTCGGTTCCACGCCATGGCGGCGGCGGGGATCCGGGAGAGTCGCTTCGGCAGTGGAGGAGCCCTGCCGGCACATGCACAGCGCAGCCGTGGCATCCGGCCGGCGCGCCCGGGGCGCGGGGACCGGTCACCGCAAAACGGCGCGATATGGCCGGGCATTTTCGCAGGCGCGGGGCCGGATGGAAAGGGCAGGCCGTCGCGCGACCACGCTGCGCGCGGCCCTGCAGGGCGTCTATACTCGCGCGCAGATGCCCAGAAACCCCGCCGCGGAGTGCACCCGCCCGTGTCCAGCCCCGCCCTGATGCCTTCGCCGGCCCCCCGCCGGGCCACCACGGCCACGCGACACGAGCTGTTCTTCCTCAATTACTTCCGCCTGGCGCAGGCGGTGGTGTACGTGGCGCTGGCGTTCGCCCCGGTCGACATGCGCTGGATCCGGCTGACCCACCCGGACCTGGCGCAGAGCGTGGTGATCGCCTACTTGCTCGCTGCCGTGGCCATCCTGCTGCTGACCCGCCGGCTCGCCGTGATCGCCCCGGTGACCGTGTCGCTGACCCTGGTGGTCGACATCGGCGTGGCGGTGATGGCGGTGATTGCCATGCACGACGCACGCATCGGCATAGCGATGATGCTGGCAGTGAACCTGAGCGCCGGCGCACTGGTGCTTCCGCTGCGGCTGTCGCTGTTTTTCGCCTCCCTGGCCACGCTGGGCATGCTCGGCCACACCACGCTGGAGACCTCGCCCAACACCCCCATCGACAGCCACGAGCTGCTCGAGGCCGCGTTGTTCGGGCTGGCCTACTTCGCCACCACCACGCTCTGCCACGTACTGGGTCGCCAGTTGCGCGCCACCGAGGCACTGGCCGAACAGCGAAGCATCGACCTGGCCAACCTGGCCCAGGTGAACGAACTGATCATCCGCCGCATGAAGACCGGCGTGCTGCTGGTGGACGACGCCAACCATATCCACCAGATGAACGAATCCGGCTGGATGCTGCTGGGCAGCCCGCCGGCCGACCAGCGCGACCTGGGCAAGCTGGCGCCCGAGCTCTCGCGCCGGCTGTACCACTGGATGACCTCGGGCAAGCTGGACGAGACCTCCACCCAGCTCGCCGACGGCACGCCCGAGGTGGTGCCACGCTTCACCCGGCTGGCGCCGAACGACGATTCGCACGTGCTGATCTTCCTCGACGACACCTCGCTGGTGTCGCGGCGTGCCGAGGAGCTCACGCTCAGCTCGCTGGGCCGGCTGTCGGCATCCATCGCCCACGAGATCCGCAACCCGCTGGCGGCGATCCGCTACTCCGCCCAGCTGCTGGCCGAGTCGCGCAACATGCCGCCGACCGATCAGCGCATGGTGGAGATCATCAACAACCACTGCGTGCGGCTGAACGAGATCATCGAGAACATTCTGCAGCTGTCGCGGCGCGAGCGCTCGCGCCCGGAAACGCTGGACCTGGGCAACTGGGCCAATGCCTTCGTCGAGGAATATCGCCAGGGCAACGACCTCGGCGAGGACTCGCTACGGGTGATCAACTCCAGCGCTCCCGTCGCCGCGGTGGCCGACCCGCAGCAGCTGCAGCAGGTGGTGTGGAACCTGGTGCAGAACGCGCTGCGCTACGGGCGCCTGCCCGGCGAGCCGGCCCGCGTCATGGTGGTGACGCGCCCGGGCGAGCACGGCGTGCCGATCCTGGAGGTGATCGATCGCGGCCCGGGCATCGCCCCGAAGGTCGCGGCGCAGATCTTCGAGCCGTTCTACACCACGCACGAGTATGGCACCGGCCTCGGCCTGTACCTCGCGCGACAGATGACCGAGGCCAACCAGGCCTCGCTGGAGTATGTGCGCGTGGCCGGCGGCGGCAGCTGCTTCCGCATTACGTTGACGCCCGCGCACGCTCGGCAGACCGGCGACCCGGCGATCGCCGACGAGAGCGTCAGGTAGCGCGCGCCACCAGGCTCACCGGCAACACCTGCGACTCCACCGGCTCGCCGGCGATCAGCGCCAGCATCTTCTGCGCGAGCAGGCTGCCGCCCGCCTGCCAGTCCTGGCGCACCGAGCTCAGCGCCGGCTGGAACGCCGCGGCCATCGGCATGTCGTCGTAGCCGACCACCGAACAGTCGTCCGGCACCTTGCGGCCGAGCTCCTGCACCGCGCGGATGGCGCCCATCGCGAGCAGGTCGCTGCAGGCGAACAGCGCATCGAACGGCACCCTACGGGTCGCCAGCGAATGCACCGCATCGATGCCCGACGCGAGGGTGAATTCGTCCCGCCGCAGCAGCAGCGGCTTGATGCCGTGGCCGGTAAGCGTGTCCACGAAGCCACTCAGGCGCTCGAAGATCTCCGGGTGGCTCGGATTGCCGACGAACACCGGATGCCGCCGCCCCTGGCGCAGGAAGTGCTCGGCCACCAGCCGGCCGCCCATCCGGTTGTCGCTGCCGACGACGGCGTGCGCATCCTCCTCGCCGTGCGCGCCCCACACCACCATCGGCAACCCCAGCTTGTCGAAGCGGCGCACCGCATCCTGGCGCACGCCCTGGCCGAGCAGGATCAGCCCGTCGGCCGCCTGCACCGCCGCCGCCGCCGCGCCCTGGCGCGTGGTCAGCAGCACGCTGTAGCCGGCCGCGGTGAGTTCCTGTGCAATGCCGCCGAGCAGGGTCAACGGATAAGGGTCGAGCATGGTGCGGTCGCTGGACGGCTTCATCTCTACGATGACCGCAACCGTGTGGCTGCGACGCAACCGCAGGTTGCGCGCACTCACGTTGAGCTTGTAGCCGTGGTCGCGCGCAAGTGTCTGGATCCGCTCGCGCGTCTCGGGCGTCACCAGCGGACTGTCGGCCAGCGCACGCGACACCGTGATCTTGGACACGCCGGCCAGCTCGGCCAGATCCGCCATGGTGAGGCTGCCGGTGGGGCCCGGCCGGTCTTTGCGGGTTCGACTCAAGTACATGGCCTCCGGGCCGGATTCCGGATCGGGCCAGGCGAGCCGGCCGCGTCCTGGCCAAGTGTGGCGATTTGCGGGCCCGGCGTCTAATCCGCCGCGCCGCCGCAACCAGGCCGCCTCGACATGGCGGCCTCTCCCCGGAAAACGGCAGTCCGAAGCCCTTTGAAGACCCCGCCCGGCGAACCCTCGGCATGCTGTGCCGCACCAATGATATCGATGTCTTGATATCGATATCATTAGCTGTCATCGTCGCGCCCCGCCAGCCGGAACCAAACCGCCACGGCAGCACGACCGAATGTTCACAGAGGGGTATCGCTTGGAAAAGCTCGACGCCGCGCCGGTGCCGCTACCGGCGCATACGCCACGCGGCAGTCAGGCCTGGCCATCGGTGACGGCAACGCCGGATCCCTGGCGCGTCGTACGCCATGGCACCGATCCGGCCGGTTTTGCCCAGGACGAGAGCCTGTTCGCGCTGTCCAACGGCGCGCTCGGTGTCCGCGGCGGACTGGAGGAGGCGCCCGGCACCACCCAGGGCAGCTTCCTCGCGGGCGCCTGGGAGCGCAGCCCGATCGGCTACCACGAGCGCTTTCCCGGCTTCGCCGCTCATACCGACACCCGCATTCCGGTGGCCGACGCGATCGGTATCCAGCTGCGCCTGGGCGAGGTTCCGGTGCGGCTGTCCGAGGGCGAATGGCTCGCCTTCCAGCGCGAGCTGGACCTGCGCACGGGATGCTATCGCCGACACCTGCGCTGGCGCGCCCCGTCCGGGGCGACACTGGATATCCGCGCCGAGCGCCTGGTGCTGCTGGAAGAACCGGGTCTGCTGGCGATCCGCTACAGCGTGCAGTCGGACGATTACGCCGGCCCGATCAGCCTGGAGTCCACCATCGATACCGGCCGCGACGCGGTCGAGCAGGGCTTCGACCCTCGCATCGGTACGCACGTGGACGGCGGCTTCCGCACCCTGGCCGCGGCCGCCGACGAGCACCGCGCCTGGCTGGTCCAGGAAACCGCCCACAGTGGGGTCCGCGTGGCCTGCGTGCAGCAGCATCGTCTGGGCGACGCCCTGCGCTGCCGCTACGGCGGCCACGCGCCCCACGGCGTGGCGCAGATCATCGAGGGCGAACTGGCTCCCGGCCGCCAGGTGACGCTGGAGAAATATGCCAGCTACGCCTGGAGCGGGCCGCACGAGGATCTTCCCGCCGAAGCCCTCCGCCAGCAGGCCGGCAGGGCACTGCAGCGCGCCGGCGACGCCGGTTTCGATGCCCTGCTCGCCACCCAGACCGCCGCGCTCGCCCCCCTCTGGGAACAGGCTGATCTGGCGATCGACGGCGACCCCTCCGTGGAGCAGGCGCTGCGCTTCAACCTGTTCCACGTCTACCAGTCGAGCAGCCGCGACGGCCGCGCCAGCGCCGCCGCCAAGGGCCTGACCGGCGAAGGCTACGAAGGCCACTATTTCTGGGACGCCGAGGCCTTCATGCTGCCGGCGCTGGTCAACGTAGCGCCCGAGCTGGCGCGCAGCATGCTGACCTACCGCCACGCCACGCTGGAGCGCGCGAGACTGCACGCGCGCGAGATGAACCACGGGCGCGGCGCGCTCTATGCCTGGCGAACCATCAGTGGCGACGAGTGCTCGTCCTATTTCCCCAGCGGCTCGGCGCAATACCACATCAACGCCGCCATCGCCTGGGCGATCCGGCTCTACGTGGATGCGACCGACGATCAGGCCTTCCTGGTCGAAAAGGGAGCGGAAATTCTGTTCGAGACCGCCCGTGTCTGGCTGGACGTGGGCCATTTCAATCCGCGCCGCGACGGTGCGTTCTGCATCCATGCGGTGACCGGACCGGACGAGTACTCCGCCGTGGTGGACAACAACCACTACACCAACCGCATGGCGCAGAAGCATCTGCGCGACGCGGCGGCGGTCGCCCGCTGGATGGCGGAGGAACGGGCGGCCGAATTCGATGCGCTGGCCGCCCGCATCGGCCTGGGCGCCGACGAGATCACCGCCTGGACGCGCGCCGCCGATGGCATGCACCTGCCGGTCGACCCCATCCTCGGCATCTTCCCGCAGGACGACGCGTTCCTCGACCGGCCGCGCCTGCCGCCCCGCCCGCGTGTCGAAGGCAAGCGTCCACTCCTGCTGGAACTGCACCCGCTCACCATCTACCGCCACCAGGTCTGCAAGCAGGCCGATACCCTGCTCGCGCTGATGCTGGCCGGCGACGACGTCGACCGCGAGGCAAAACGGCGCAATTTCGACTACTACGCGTCGGTCACGCTGCACGACTCCACGCTGTCGGCTTCCACCTTCAGCGTGATGGCGGCGGAAGTCGGTTACGCCGACCAGGCCTATCGCTATTTCCTGGACACCCTGCGGGTGGATCTTGACGACCTGCACGGCAATGCCGCGCACGGCGTGCACATGGCGGCCATGGCCGGCAGCTGGCTCGCCCTGACCTGGGGATTCGGCGGGCTGCGCGTGGTCGACGGCCTGCCCAGCCTCGCCCCGTCGCTGCCGGCCGCCTGGACCGGCTACCGCTTCGGGCTGCGCTGGCGCGACGCGCAGCTGCGCGTGGAGGTGACCCGCCAGGGCGTGCGCTACACCTTGTCCGGCACACGATCGTTGCGCTTCCGTCACGGTGGCGCGCTGCAGGAGCTGACCCCGGGCGGATCGATCGACGTTCCGCTGGCAACGCCCGCACGCCTGCCGCGACCACTCAAGGCGGTGATCTTCGACCTCGATGGCGTCATCGCCGACACCGCCGTGGTGCACGACTTGGCCTGGCGCCAGTTGGCGAGCGAGCTGGGCGTGCCGTTCGACAATGCCACCGGCGAGCGCATGAAGGGAGTCGACCGTCTCGGCTCGCTCGACATCCTGCTCGAACGGGCCGACCGCCGCTACGCCGAGCACGAGCGCCTCGCCCTGGCCGAGCGCAAGAACGGCTACTACCGGGAACAGATCGAGCGCTTCGGCCCCGAGCAGTTGCTGCCCGGAGCGCGCGATGCGATCGCCGCCACTCGCGCGGCGGGCCTGAAGGTGGGCCTGGCCTCGGCCAGCCGCAACGCATCCTTGCTGCTCGAGCGGATGGGCATCGCCGACCTGTTCGACCACGTGGTCGATGCCGGACGCATCGCCCGCTCCAAACCCGATCCGGAAATCTTCCTCGCTGCTGCCCGCGGGCTTGGCGTGGAACCCCACGAATGCCTCGGCGTGGAAGACGCCGCGGCCGGTGTGGACAGCATCCTCGCGGCCGGGATGGCCGCGGTGGCCGTGGGCGACTCGCCCGCGCTGGCGCATGCGGATGCGCGCATCCCGAACGTCGCCGCGTTCGACATCAAGCACTACACAACATGAAGGCGAACCGGCGGCCCCGGGGTGGGCGTCCGCCATCACAAACGATCCATCGTGGGGAGTACAAGCCGATGAACAACAAGCACCTGACCCGACTGGCCCTGACCGCGGCCATTACCGCCTGCCTGCTGCCCGCGCTGGCCGCGGCCCAGGACGCCACCGCCAGCAACAAACCGGCCAAGAGCGCCAAGCCCAATGCCAGCGCCGCCAAGACCCTCGACCAGGTCGTGGTGACCGGCAACGCCGCCACCGGCGGCCTGAAGAAGATCGACACCAGCTACTCGGTGGTCAGCGCCAGCGCCGAGCAGATCAAGATGGCCAATCCCAAGAGCACGGCCGACCTGCTGAAGATCTCCCCCGGCCTGTGGCCGGAATCCACCGGCGGCCAGACCGGCGCCAACATCGAGATCGCCGGCTTCCCGGGCGGCGGCGATGCACCGTTCTTCTCGACTCAGCTGATGGGCTCGCCGCTGTACGGCATGCCCACGCTGTCGTTCTTCGAGACCACCTCGATCTTCCGCCTCGACGACACCGTGGACCGCGTGGAGATCCTGCAGGGCGGCCCGTCGGTGGTGTTCGGTGACGGCCAGATCGGCGCCACCGCCAACTTCATGCTCAAGACCGGCACCGATACGCCCAGCGGCAGCATCGGCGTGACCTACGGCAGCGAGAACCTGCGCCGCGTGGACGGCTTCTACAGCTTCCCGATCGCCAACAATTGGTATGGCACCGTCGGCGGCTTCTACCGCGACTCCGATGGCGTGCGCGACCCGAAGTTCTCCGCCGACAAGGGCGGTCAGTTCACCGCCACGATCAGCCACGACAGCGACAACGGCACCATGACGCTGTACGCCCGCGCGCTGAACGACAAGAACCAGTTCATCACGCCGATCCCGCTGATCCAGCACGGCACCGACCAGTTCAGCGCCTACCCCGGCTTCGATCCGCTGACCGACACCTACAACGGTCCGGAGATCCAGCATGTCTACCTGCCGGGCTACCCGGGCGGCGGCACCCACGCGAACCTGGCCAACGGACGCGGCGCCAAGTTCAACTTCTTCGGCGGCAACTTCGACTACGACCTGGGCAGCGGCTGGACGCTGTCGGACAAGTTCCTGCTAGACGGCGGCGACGTCGACACCAACGCGCTGTTCTCCGGCACCAACCCCGGTTCGCTCAACGACATGCTCTACACCGACGGCTCGAGCATCGGCGCGTTCAACCTGGCCCCCGGCTCGGCCACCGCCACCTACGTCGACGGCGGCGGCGTGGTCGACCCGAACCAGAGCGTGATCCACCAGGGCTGGTGGTACATCCACAAGCACCTGAAGAACATGAGCAACGACTTCCGCCTGAGCAAGGAGATCTTCGACGGCAACACGCTCACCGGCGGCATCTACCTCGCCCACTACACGATGAACGACAAGTGGGCGCTGGGTAACCAGATGCTGATGACCAACACGCCGAACGCGCGGCCGATCCAGGTCACCTACCAGCAGAACGGCCAGACCAAGTACCTGACCGACGGCCAGGGCTTCCTCGACTACGGCGGCTACAACATCGCCCAGCACGGCACCGCCACCAACAAGGCGTTCTACCTGTCCGACGTCTGGCGCGTGGGCAAGTGGCTGTTCGACCTGTCCGGCCGCATCGAGAACGAGAACGCGGTCAACAACGTCTGCAACCTGACCAACCAGAACCTCGACGGCAACGCCAACACGCTTTACGACAACAGCGTGCCGGTGTGCAACGGCAGCTACGCCCGTACCAGCTACAACAAGACCCACCCGTCGTGGACCTTTGGCGTGAACTACGAGCTCGCCGACAACATGAGCGTGTACTTCCGCACCAACAAGGGCGCGCACTTCGGCGACTTCGACAACGCGCTGCGCGGCAACACCACCGGCAACACGCCGCCGCTGCAGAAGATCACCAACATCGAAGGCGGCTTCAAGTACCAGTCCGACATCGTCTACGCCGACATCAGCATCTACCACCGCCTGTTCGACGGCCTGGTCTACCAGCCGACCAACAACCAGGGCGTGCCGGTCGGGACGCAGTCGCTGTATGGCTCGGACTCCAAAGGCATCAACCTGACCGGCGCGGTCACCCCGTTCAAGAACTTCAGGGTGCAGGTGGTGGCCGACTACCTCGATGGCCACTATTCGCACAACAACTCCTGCTTCCTCTACACCGACCTGGCCAGTGGCACCACGCAGTGCATCAGCGTCAACGGCAAGCAGCTGCAGCGCCAGCCGAAGGTGCGCTTCATGCTGACGCCGAGCTACCGCATCCCGTTCGACTGGGGCGACGTCACCGCCTTCGTCACCTACACCCACGTCGGCCCGCACACCCAGGACCAGTCCGGCCTGCAGCAGCTGGGCAGCTACGACACCTGGGATTTCGGCGTGGTCGCCAACGTGCAGAAGAACTGGGAACTGCGCCTGCAGGGCACCAACATGACCAACGAGCTGGGCCTGACCGAGAGCAACTCGCGTATCTTCGGTTCGGCCGCCGGCACCGACGGGGTGATCCTCGCCCGTCCGCTGGAAGGCCGCGAGGTCAACGTGCAGGTCAAGTACAAGTTCTGATGGCCTGAGGGTTACCCCGGAACGGTCCGGACCGCGGTGGCATCGCGGTCCGGACCGCCGTTTTGTCGACTGCCCGCGAGTACCGCATGAACCGACTCCGCATGATCGTCGCGCTGGCGCTGATCTACATGGTCTTCGCCATCCTGCTCAACAGCGTCGGCACGGTGATCCTGCAGTCGATGGCCAGCTTCGGCATCGACAAGCCTCGGGCCAGCCTGCTGGAACTGTTCAAGGACCTGCCGATCGCCATCACCTCGTTCATGGTGGCCTCGTTCCTGCCCCTGCTCGGCTACCGCCGGGCGATGATGGGCGCACTCACCATCGTCGGCGGCGCCTGCCTGCTGATGCCGATGTTTCCCGGTTTCCACACCACCGAATTCCTGTTTGCCTGCGTCGGCGTCGCGTTCGCGCTGGCCAAGGTGGCCGTGTACTCGTCGATCGGCCTGCTCACCGCCGACCGCGCCGAGCATTCGCGCCTGACCAACACCATCGAAGGCCTGTTCATGGTCGGCGTGCTCGTCGGCGGCTGGCTGTTCAGCGCCTTCGTCGACCCGGCCGCCCCAGGCGACTCCCGCTGGTTGCGCGTTTACTGGCTGCTCGCGCTGATCTGCGCGGCGGTGATCGCCCTGCTCGCGGCTTCACCGCTGGACGAATCGGCGGCCCGTGACCGGACGCGCCGCTCCGCGGCTGCCACCGTCGGCGAGATGCTGCAGCTGATGGCCCGCCCGCTGGTCTACGTGTTCCTGCTGTCGGCCTTTCTCTACGTGCTGATCGAGCAGAGCTTCAGCACCTGGCTGCCGACCTTCAACAACGAGATCCTCAAGCTGCCCAACGCGATGAGCATCCAGATGGCATCGATCCTCGCTGGCGCCACCGCGCTGGGCCGGATCGGCGCCGGCCAGGCGCTGCGCCGCGTCAGCTGGCACCGCCTGCTCAATCTCTGCGTGCTTGGCATGGCGGCGCTGGTGCTGCTGGTGCTGCCGATGGCACGCGGTGTCAGCGTGACGCCGGACGTGGGCTGGCTCAGCGCGCCGGCAGCGGCGTACCTGATCCCGTTGATCGGCCTGCTGATGGCGCCGATCTACCCGGTGATCAACTCGGTGGCGCTAAGCTCGCTGCCCAAGCCGCTGCACGCCTCGATGACCGGGCTGATCGTGGTCTTTTCGGCGCTCGGCGGGACGCTGGGCTCGCGCATCACCGCGATGGTGTTCGCCCGCTTCGGCGGCATCCACGCGTTCTACTTCTCGCTGGTGCCGATGACCCTGGTGCTGGTGACGCTGTTCTTCTTCCGCCGGGAAACCGAGCGTGCCGGCGTGCTGGCGCCGGTGACCGTGGGTATCGGCGGCAAGTGATCCGATGATTGGCGCCGGCAGCAGCCGGCGCGGCCTGCCCGGGAAGTCCGCATGCACCGCCTCGCATCCGTTCCTCTGCTGCTCGTGTTCAGCTCACTGGCCGGCGTGGTGCAGGCCGGGGACGCACCTCCCGGCGTGCAACCGGATGGAACCGTGACTTCCCCGGCGATCTCGGTTCCCTATTCGGATCTCGCCTCGCCCGAGGCGCGCGCGCTGTTCCCGCGATTGCTGGCCGAGGGCGCCAAGGCCCCGCCGATCACCGCCCCCATCGCCGAAAGCCGCGCGTTCTACGACCGCATGAACAGCGACCGCGTGGCGCGCATGCGCCAGCGCTATCCGGTCGCCATCCGCCCCGAAACGATCGCCGGCGTGCGGACCCAGCTGGTATTACCGGCCAACGGCATCGCACCCGCCAACCGCCACCGCGTACTGGTCAACCTGCACGGCGGCGCGTTCCTGTGGGGTGCCGGCAGCGGCGGCCTGGTCGAGTCGATCCCGATCGCCAGCGTGGGCCGCATCAAGGTGATCTCGGTGGATTACCGGCAGGGGCCGGAATACACCTTCCCCGCCGCCAGCGATGACGTGGAGGTGGTCTACCGCGCGCTGCTGAAACGTTACCGGCCAAGAGACATCGGCATCTACGGCTGCTCGGCCGGCGGCATCCTTACCGCCGAATCGGTGGCGCGGTTGATCCGGGACAAGGTGTCGGTACCTGGCGCGATCGGCACCTTCTGCGGCTCGCTGCTGGACCTGACCGGCGACTCGTCCTGGGTCGCGCCCCTGCTGAACGGCCAGGGTGTACCGGCACACCGCCTGGGCCTCGGGGACCTGCCCTATTTCCGGGGCGCCGATCCGCACGATCCGATGGTGCAGCCGGGGCTGTCACCCACGCTGCTGGCCAGGTTTCCGCCGACCCTGTTGATCACCGGCACCCGCGACATGGCGATGAGCTCGGAGGTGCGCAGCCAGGCCCTGCTCCAGCAGGCCGGCGTCGAGACCGAGCTGCACGTGTGGGAAGGCATGTGGCACTCGTTCTTTTCCGACCCCGAACTGCCGGAGTCGCGCCAGGCCTACCGAACCATCGTCGACTACTTCGCCCGGCACCTTGGCCGGCGCGACCCTGATCGGGGGCACGCCGCCCCTGCCCGGACGCCCTGAGCGCCCGGGCCTGCTTTGCCGACGGTGGACGCGGCGAGTATCCTGCCCGCCAACCCACGATCCCCAGAGCCCATGAGCCTACAGACTGTCCTGGTCGTCGACGACGAACGCGACATCCGCGAACTGCTCACCATCACCCTCGGCCGCATGGACCTGCAGGTGGACGCGGTCGGCACCGTCGGCGAGGCCAAGCGCGCGCTGGCCGAACGCAGCTACGACCTGTGCTTCACCGACATGCGCCTGCCCGACGGCACCGGCCACGAGGTGATCGAACTGATCGCCGAACAGCACCCGGACACACCGGTGGCGATGATCACGGCCTACGGCAACGTCGATGCGGCGGTGAGCGCACTGAAAGCAGGGGCCTTCGACTTCGTCTCCAAGCCGGTGGACATCCAGATGCTGCGGCGGCTGGTGCGCACGGCGCTGAAGCTGGCCGAGGAAAAGCGCGGCGAGGGTGGCGCCAGCACCGGGGGCGGCTCCAGCGACCGGCTGATCGGCGACTCGGCGGTGATGCAGCAGGTGCGCGCCACCATCGGCAAGCTGGCGCGCAATCAGGCCCCGGTCTATATCGCCGGCGAGTCCGGCGTCGGCAAGGAGCTGGTCGCCCGGCTGATCCATGAGCAGGGTCCGCGTGCCTCCGGGCCGTTCGTGCCGGTGAACTGCGGCGCGATTCCCACCGAGCTGATGGAAAGCGAGTTCTTCGGCCACAAGCGCGGCAGCTTCACCGGTGCGGCCAGCGACAAGGAAGGCCTGTTCCAGGCCGCCAACGGCGGCACGCTGTTCCTCGACGAAGTGGCCGAGCTGCCTCTGCACATGCAGGTGAAGCTGCTGCGTGCGATCCAGGAAAAGGCCGTGCGACCGATCGGCGCACGCGAGGAGGTGCCGGTGGACGTGCGCATCCTCTCGGCCACGCACAAGAACCTGGCGGCCCTGGTCGACCAGGGCCAGTTCCGCCAGGACCTGTTCTACCGCATCAACGTGATCGAGCTGCGCGTGCCGCCGCTGCGCGAGCGTCGTGGCGACGTGCCGCTGCTGGCGGCGCATATCCTGCGCCAGCTGGCCGCCAAGAGCGGCATGGCAGCGGGCCGGCTGCTGCCGGCGGCGCAACAGGCGCTGGACGAGTACGACTTCCCCGGCAACGTGCGCGAGCTGGAAAACGTGCTGGAGCGTGCGATGGCAATGAGCGACGGCGAGAGCATCGACGCCGCCGACCTGATGCTGCCGCAGCGTACGTCGCGACCGGCCTTCGATGCCGGCGTCGTCGCTCCGCCGGCAACCGTGGCCGGCGCCGCCGAGGCCGCGCCGCCGGCCACTCCGGGCAGCGGCGTGGCGCTGGAGGACTACATCAGCAACCTCGAACGCACGGCGATCATGAAGGCGCTGGAGGAGTCGCGCTACAACAAGACCGCCGCCGCCAAGAAGCTCGGCATCACCTTCCGCGCGCTGCGCTACAAGCTCAAGAAGCTGGGTATCGACTGAGCCGCCCGCCCTCATGCGGTACACGCGAGGCCACCGCTTCAGGTGGCCTCGCTGTTTTTGAGGGCCAGACGCAGGGTCTGCAGCAGGCCGCGCGCCGTCACCGGCTTGTCCACCACATGCAGGTGCTCCAGCGACGGCAGTTCCTCGAGCCGCGGCGGTGCCTCGGGGCGGGCCAGCAACAGCACCGGGCCGGCATAGCCACGGTCGACCAGCGCGGCGAGCGTGCGCACCCCGGTGAACAGGTTCATCTCCGCGTCCATCACCACCACGTCAGGCAGGCCCTGGGCCTCGATCCACTGCAGCGCCACGGTGCCACTCTGGCTGCCGTGGGCCTGGTAACCGTAGGCGTCGAGCATGTCCGCCAGCAGCGAAAGCTGCGCGGCTTCCTCGATCACCACCAGCACCCGCTCGGCCTCGCCCTGCAGCCAGTCGTCGCCGCTCTCGGAGCTGTCCGTCTCGTCCTGAACCTCCAGCGGCAGGTAGAGGTGGAACGCGGTGCCCTCGCCCGGCTTGCTCTCCACCCGCATCACGCCGCCGTGGCTGGCGACGATCCGCTTGCACGACAGCAGGCCCAGGCCGGTACCGGTCTGCTTGGTGGTGAAGAACGGCTCGAACAGGCGCTCCAGCGTGTCCCCGTCCATGCCGTGACCGGTATCGGCAACGGTCAGTCGCAGGTATTCGCCCTCCCGTGGCTCTTCGTCGTCCAGGAAGAAGTCATCCGGCAGCGCACAGCGGCTGGATGTGATGTGCAGGCGGCCGCCATCCGGCATCGCCTGGATGGCATTCAGGCAAAGATTCAACAAGCACTGCTGCAGCTCGGTGTGATTGCCCTCGAACGTCAGCTCCGGATCGTCCAGCGTCATTTCCATGGCCACTGCGCGGGGCACCGAACCCTGCAGCAGAAGCTCCAGCGCATTGGTCAGCGCTCCCAGCCGCACCTGCTCGGCACGGCGTGCGCCGCGGGCGAACGAGAGCATCGACTGCACCATTTCCAGCCCGCGCTTGCCGCAGTCACGCACCAGCGAGCCCAACCTCGCCAGACGGGGATCGTCCTGGTAGTCGAGCAGGCTGTCGCCGGCCAGCAACAGCGGTTGCAGCAGGTTGCGCAGGTCGTGGCTGAGACCGCCGGCCAGCATCGCCAGCGCCTCGAAGCGCTGGGCGCGGATCAGCTCGGCCTCGGCGCGATGGGCCGCACGCTCCGCCTCGGCCTCGCTGAGCGCGCGACGCACCGCACTGGCCATGCGCGCCGGGTTCTGCTTGAGAATGTAGTCGGTGGCGCCATTGCGCAGCGCCTCGATCGCCGCCTCCTCGCCCAGCGTGGCGGAGACGAAAATGAAGGGCGTACCGTCGTCGCGGGCACGCAGCAGTTCCAGCGCGCGCTGGCCTGAGAAGCCCGGCAGGCTCAGGTCGGACAGCACGATGTCCGGCCGGAACGATTCCAGCGCCTCGAGGTAGCTGGCTTCGTCGTCAACCAGCCGTGCCGAATAAGCAAGACCGTCCGCCTCGAGCTCGCCGAGCACCAGCTCGGCGTCGAGCGCGTTGTCCTCCACCTGGAGGACGCGGATGGGAGAGAGGGTCCGGTTCAACCTGTGAGGCATGGAAGCTGTATCCGATCTGCGTCCTTGTCTGCCGCGCAGCGTAGCGCGGCCACCTTGCCCCGTCGCGGTCAGTCCAGCGCCGGCGACTGGTTGAGCACCGCCCAGAACTGGCCCAGGGTGCGCACCGCCTCGAAGAACTGGTCCGCATCGACCGGCTTGATCACGTAAGCGTTCACGCCCAGGTCCCAGCTGCGGGCCAGATCGCTCTCCTCGCGCGAGGAGGACAGGATAACCACCGGGACCCGGCGCAGACGCTCGTCGCTGCGCATCTGGGTAAGTACGTCCAGGCCGTTCATCCGCGGCATCTTGATGTCCAGCAGCACCACCGCCGGCTCGGCCCGCTCGCGGGTCGCCCAGGCACCGCGGGCGTAGAAATAGTCCAGGCACTCCACCCCGTCCTCGAGGTGGATGACCGGGTTGGCCAGGTTGGCCTCGCGCAGCGCATCCATCGCCATTTCGGCGTCGGCGAGGCTGTCCTCGACCAGCAGGATGGGGCGGATAAGGCGATTGCTCATGAACGGTCCTGTCGATGGGTGTCGCCGGCCTCGGAGGCCGGCAGGGAAAAGTGGAAGCGTGCGCCCTTGCCCGGCTCGCCCTCGGCCCAGACTCGTCCGCCATGGCGAGCCACGATGCGACGGACATTGGCCAGCCCGATGCCGTTGCCGGGAAAGTCGGAGGCGCGGTGCAGCCGCTGGAACACGCCGAACAGCTTGCCGGCGTATTCCATGTCGAACCCGGCGCCATTGTCCGCCACCGTGAACTGGTAGTCGCCGTTGGCCGCGCGCGTGGTCTCGATGCTGATCCGGGCCACGTCGCACTTGCCGGTGTACTTCACTGCATTGCTGACCAGGTTCTGCCAGACCATGCGCAGCATGTTCTCGTCACCGACCACCACCGGCAACGGTGCCACCTTCCACTCGACGCGGCGATCGGTGGTGTCCGGCTCGGCCAGGGTGCGGGCCTCGTCCACCAGCGACTGCATGTCCACCGGCTGCAGGCGCAGCGCGCCACGGCCGAGGCGGGAGAACACCAGCAGATCGTCGATCAGCTGGGCCATGCGCTGGGCCGAGCCGGAGATCACGCCGAGGTAGTGGTGCCCCTTGTCGTCCAGCCGCTCGCCTAGATGGCGCTCCAGCTTGCCGGCGAAACCGGCGATGTGTCGCAGCGGAGCACGCAGATCGTGCGACACCGAGTAGCTGAAGGCTTCCAGCTCGCGGTTCACGTCGGAGATCTGTTCGACCTTGCCCTCCAGCTGCCGGTTGAGCTCCTTGACCTGCCTTTCCACCAGCGCACGCACGGTGATGTCGCTTACCGTCACCAGCAGCGCCGGCTCGTCGCTTTCCTGCTGAACGCGGCGCGCGTTGATCACCACCCGGCGATCGGCGCCGTCCGCGGTGCGCTGGTTGAGCTCGTAGTCCCACAGCTCGCGGTCGCGCAGCATGACGTCGCCCAGCCGCTGCAGCAGCGGCCCGTCGTCCCAGGCACCACCCCCCAGTTCGGCCAACGGCAGGGACTGCTTCTCGTCCGGATCCATGCCGTACAGCTCGGCGAACGCGGCGTTGACCAGCAGCGTGTTGAGTTCCTTGTCCAGCAGCACGATCGGCTCGCGCACCGCCTGCACGATCTGCCGCGAACGGCGCACCGCCTGGCTCTCGCGCTCCTCCGCGCGCAGGCGTTCGCCGATCTGCCGCTCTGACACCACCACGATGATGCCCAGCAGCAGCATCTGCGCGAACGCTCCGATGCCGAGCACGAGCCGATAGTTGCTCGACTGGGCCTCCGCTGCCTTTCGCCGGTCGACAAGCAGCCGGTCTTCGGTGCTGACGATCTTGTCGAGGACGTCACCGAGCACAAACAGTTTGCCGGCGTCGCGCAGCGCCTTCTCCGCGCCCGGCCGGTCGTTGTGGCGGGCGCGCCAGAGTGCCTGCCACATCAGGGTGGAGCGGCCGCTGATGGTGGTCTGCAGCGAACCGATCAACGCCTGCTGGTCCGGGTTGTCGCGCGTGAGGTCGCGCAGCTGCCAGATCAGCTTGGAAATCGCATGCGAAGCATCGTCGATCCGTGCCTGCGCCGCCTCGTCATCGCCGCTCAGCACGATCCGGTAGGAGGCCGCCTCGGCATCGCGACTGAGATAGGCGATTCGGTAGGTGATCGACTTCACCTCCGAGGAATGCGTCACCCACTGGGACGCATCCAGCGCATCGTTCGAGGTATTGCGGGTGATCGCATACGGCAGCGCAACGATCACCACCACCGACAGCAGCAGGCCGACGACCCGCCAGCGCAGGAAGCTCAGGTTCCTCATCTGCATCTACCGACCGACCCCCGACAGGCTGGACGGGGCATTCTGGCATGCCCGCGCGTCACGCGGATCCGTCGCGGATACGGCGTGCTCAACGCGCATCGTCTGCCGTCGCGCCGGCAGGCGGGTGGGCCACCATGGTGAAGTGCAGGGTGCCGCCGGCGACCAGGTCGCCGTGGTGCAAGAAGGGTTGCCTGAGCGGGTGGCCATCGAGGGTGATTTCGCCGACGTACGGATGCAAACCGTCGAAGGGTGATGCAGTGACCGTGAAAGTCTTGTCGCCGCCCAGGTGCAGCACCGCCTTCGGGACGAACGGCCGGCCGATCGCGTAGATATCGCTCGCCGGCGTCACCGGGTAGAAGCCCAGCGCGGTGAACACGTACCAGGCGGACATCTGGCCCAGGTCGTCGTTGCCGGCCAGACCGTCGGGCGTGGCCGCGTACTGGGTATCCATGATCTGCTTCAGGCGCTGCTGCGTCTTCCACGGCGCACCGGCGTAGTCGTAGAGGTAGGCCATGTGGTGGCTGGGCTCGTTGCCGTGCGCGTACCAGCCGATCAGGCCGGTGATGTCCTCCACGTTCTTGAAGTGGGCCGGGTCGACCTTGGCATCGAAGGTGGCGTCGAGCTTGGCGATGAACTTGTCCGCGCCCCCCATCGCCTTAACCAGCCCCGGCACGTCCTGCGGCACGTACCACGAGTACTGCCAGGCGTTGCCCTCGGTGTAGTCGCTGCCGTAGCCGGCGAAGGTCGGGTCGAACGGCTCGCGGAACTGCCCGTTGCTGAGCCTGGCGCGCATGAAGCCGGTCTTCGGGTCCCAGGCGTTGCGCCAGTAGGCGGAGCGTTTCATGAAGGTCGCCGCGGTGTCGGACTTGCCCATGGCCCGGGCCATCTGCGCCAGCGACCAGTCGTCGTAGGCGTATTCCAGGGTCTTGGAGGCGGCTTCCGGCTCGTGGTCGATCGGCACGTAGCCGAGCTTCATGTAGTCGGCCAGGTCGCCGTAGGGTTTGTAGGTGGCGCTGGCCACCATGACCTTCAGCGCCTCGTTGGCGTCGAATCCGCGCACGCCCTTGACGTAAGCGTCGGCGATCACCGGCACGGCGTGGTAGCCGATCATGCACCAGGTCTCCAGGCCCTGGTACGCCCATACCGGAAGGATGCCGAACGGGCTGTCCCTGGCGGCGGCGACCAGCGAACGCACGAAGTCGGTGCTCATGTCCGGGCGAAGCAGCACCATCAGCGGCTGCTGGGCGCGGTAGACGTCCCACAGCGACCAGGTGGAGTAGAAGTCGAACCGGCCATTGGCATCCTTCGCCTCGTGCACCTGGTGGTCCGGGCCGCGGTACTGGCCGTTGACGTCCATGCTCAGCGTGGGCGACAGGAAGGCGTGGTAGAGCGCGGTGTAGAACTGGGTGCGCTGCGACGGCGAGCCGTCCACGTCGATGGCGGCCAGCGCCTTGTTCCAGGCTTCGGTCGCTTCGCGGCGGCGGGCATCGAAATCCCAGCCCCTGCCGTGGGTATCGAGGTTGGCGATGGCGTTGTCCGCACTGACCGAGGAGATCGCGACCTTCACCTCCAGCGGCTTGCCCAGCGCACCGAAGTCGAACACCGCCTCAAGCGCGCGGCCATTCTGGTCGTCCTGGTCCTTTGCCTGGTTGCCCGGGCCCTTGAAGCCCTTGTACGGCATGTTCTGCTCGCGGTTGTACAGCGTGCGGCCGGTCATCGGCTGGTTGAAGCGCATCGCGAAGCACAGCTCGCGTCCGCGCGCCCAGCCGTTGGTCAGCCGGCAGCCGGTGACGGTGCCGTCCTCACGCACACGCAGGCGCGACCACAGCACCTTGCCGTCGTAGTCGTAGATCGAGGGACGCAGGTCCAGCAGCAGGTGCGCCGGCCTGCCCTTGGGGAAGGTGTAGCGATGCCAGCCGATGCGCTTGCCGGCGGTGAGCTCGGCGCGGATGCCGTAGTCGCTCAGGGTCACCGCGTAGTAGCCGGCCCGCGCCACCTCGGTGGCGTGGCTGAAGCGCGAGCGGTAGCCGCTGCCCGGCTGGCTGGCATCGCCCGGGTCCAGCTTGACGTCGCCCGCGATCGGCATCACCAGCACGTCGCCCAGGTCCGAATGGCCGGAGCCGGAGAAGTGCGTGTGCGAGAAGCCCATGATGGTCGGGTCGCCGTACTGGTAGCCGGCGGCCCATGCGTAGGCGTGGTGGAAGTCCGGCATGGCCGTGTCCGGTGACAGCTGGATCATGCCGAACGGCACCGTGGCACCCGGAAAGGTGTGGCCGGCGCCACCGGTACCGATGCGCGGGTCGACCGAGGCAGCGTGTCCCGCGGTAGCGGAGCTCGCAGCGACGGCCGCCGTCGATGCCAAGACGAGGAAGACCGACGTTGCGAGTACCCATTTGTGCTTCATGACACGCCCTATTTAGATCGTTCTAAAAAATAACGCTATCATCCCCCGGCCGGTCGCCGCATGCTGCAGCGCCGGAGGGCGCACCCGCGCCGTTGCAGGTACATTCGAACCGATTTGCAGCCGATTGCACCCCATGCCCAGCACCCACGCCCCGATTCGCCGCAAGGTCACGCTCATCGACATTGCCGCTGCCTGCGACGTCTCGCGGGCCACCGTCTCGCTGGTGCTGCGCAACAGTCCACTGGTGAACCGCCACACCCGCGAACGGGTGCAGGCCGAACTGCAGCGGCAAGGCTATATCTACAACCGGGCGGCAGCCAATCTGCGCAAGCGCACCTCGTCGAGCATCGCGCTGGTGCTCAACGACCTGGCCAATCCGTTCTTCGCCGAATTCGCCGCCGGCGTCGACGAAGAGGTGGGAGCAGCCGGTTTCGTCACCCTGCTCGGCAGCACCGGCGAGTCGCCGGAGCGACAGCAGGCCGTGCTCGGCTCGCTGATCGAGCACGGTCCCGGCGGCATCATCCTGTCGCCGGCAGAGGGCAGCGACGCGTCCCGCGTGATGGAGTCGCTGGGCCCGCAGATGCCGGTGCTGCTGTTCAACCGCGAACTGGGCGGGGACCTGCCGGCATCCGCCCACTGGGACCGACTGATGCTGGACAACGCGCGCGGCGCGGAGCTGGCCACCATGCACCTGATCGAGCAGGGACACCGCCGCATCGCCTTCTTCGGCGGCCACGCGCAATCGAGCTCCTGCCAGCAGCGCCGCGCCGGCTTCATGAAGGCGATGAAGCGCGCCAGACTCAAGGTGCCCGGGGATTACCTGGTCGAGAGTGCACCGACCCGGCTCGACGCCGCACGCGCCTGCGATGCCCTGTTCGCCAGCGACCCGGCGCCCACCGCCGCGGTCTGCTACAACGACGCGGTCGCCCTCGGCCTGATGCTCGGCCTTGGCCAGCGGGGCCTGCAGCCCGGCCGCAATTTCGCGCTGACCGGCTTCGACAACATCGGCGAAGCCGCCATGGTCTCGCCCTCGCTCACCACCATCTCCACCGCCCCGCGCGAGCGCGGTCGCCAGGCCGCCCGCCTGCTGCTGGCTCGCCTGGGGCACCCGCAGGAGCGCGGCGAGCGCACGATCGTCCCGGTCGAGCTGATCGTCCGCGACAGCAGCTGCCCCCCACTGGCGGCCTGAGCCGCTCCCTCTCCTCCAACGGAATCCGCCATGGCACTCGCCTCACCCATGCCCTCTCCGCGTACGCCCTCGTCGCCGCCCGGCAGCGGCCGCTACACCGATTACCCGATGGCGATGGTGGTGCTCACCGTCATCTTCTTCATGTGGGGTCTGCTGACCGCCATGAACGATGTGCTTATCCCTCACCTGAAGTCGAGCTTCCAGCTCAGCTACATGCAGGTGATGTTCGTCCAGTCGACTTTCTTCGGGGCCTACTTCCTCATGGCGCTGCCCGGCGGCAAGCTGGTCGCGATGCTCGGCTACAAAAATGGTGTTGTGGCAGGCCTCGCCATCGCGGGCATCGGTGCGTTCGGCTTCTGGCCAGCGGCGGCACTTCATTCGTATCCAGCCTTCCTCTGCGCACTCTTCATCCTCGCCACCGGCATCACGGTCCTACAGGTAGCTGCCAATCCCTACGTGTCGCTACTCGGCCCGGAAAAAACAAGCTCGAGCCGGCTTACCCTCGCACAGGCACTCAATTCTCTGGGCACCGCAATCGCGCTCTGGTACGGCGGTAAGCTGATTCTCTCCGCGATTGTAAAGACGCCCGAACAAATCGCCGCTCTGAGTCCGACTGATCACCTCGCCTACCAGGCCCAGCAGGCGCATGCAGTGCAAGGCCCTTATCTTGGCCTGGCGGTCATTCTCGTATTGCTCGCGCTCTTTGTCCGCATGTTCCATATCCCTGCGCTGCGCGAAGCAACGGAACAGGTAGAAGTCGTCCACCATAGTTATGCCGACGTGCTGCGGCACCGCCATGTGTTCTACGGCGTACTGGCGATCTTTTTCTACGTTGGCGCTGAGGTCGCCATCGGCAGCGCCATGGTCAACTATCTCTCGCTGCCTGACATAGGCAACATGAGCGAGCAGAAGGCGGCGTACTACACCTCGTTCTACTGGGGCGGCGCCATGGTCGGTCGGTTCATCGGTTCCGCGCTCACCGCCGCGATGTCTCCCCGCAAGCTGCTGGCAGCCTTCGCTGCGATCAACATGGCTCTCGTGCTGACCACGATGTCTACCCATGGAGACCTCGCGATGTACAGCGTGATTGCCATCGGCCTGTTCAATTCGATCATGTTCCCGACCATCTTCGCGCTGGGTATCGAGCGGCTCGGGCCGATGACCAGCAAGGCCTCGAGCCTGCTGATCATGGCGATCGTGGGTGGTGCGATAGTTCCACCGCTACTGGGCGTAATCGCCGACCGCTTCGGCCTGCAACATGCCTTCATCCTGCCGCTGCTCTGCTACGCGTACATCGTGTTCTACGGCGCGTCCGGTTCGCGCGTGCGGGACAACGCACCCATAGCCCCGCACGCATGAGGCGGATGCCATGAGTCGCCCCGTCCTGTGCTTCGGCGAAGCGCTGATCGATTTCCACGGCGAGGGCCGTGACGACCGCGGCTTCGCCCGCCATTTCGTGCCGTTCGCCGGCGGAGCGCCGGCGAACGTGGCCGTGGCCGTGGCCAGGCTGGGGGGTGAAGCACGCTTCGCCGGCATGCTCGGTGAGGACCGCTTCGGCGACTTCCTGTTGGCCCACCTGCGGGACGCCGGCGTTTGCACAGACGACGTGGCGCGTACTGACGAGGCGAACACGGCGCTGGCGTTCGTGAGCCTGGACGCCGACGGGGAGCGGAGCTTCAGCTTTTACCGCCCACCTTCGGCCGACCTGCTGTTCCAGCTGTCGCATTTCCGCGAAAACGCGTTCGAGGGTCTGCGTATCTTCCACGTCTGCTCGAACAGCCTCACCGAGCCGGAGATCGCAGCGGTGACGCTCGAGGGCATGCAGCGCGCGCACCGTGCCGGCGCGCTGGTGAGCTTCGACGTGAACCTGCGCCCGTCGCTGTGGCCGCGAGAACGCGACCCGCTGGACCATGTATGGCCGGTACTGCACGCGGCGGACGTCGTGAAGCTCAGCGCGGAGGAGCTGAGCTGGCTGGCGGTGGATGGCGAACAGCCCACGCTCGATCGCCTCTGGCGCGGACGCACCCGCCTGCTCGTCGTTACCGACGGGCCTCGCACGATGCGCTGGTTCCACCCCGACGCGGACGGCGAGCTGCCCACATACGCGGTCGATACCGTCGACAGCACGGGGGCCGGAGACGCCTTCGTCGGCGGCCTGCTGTGCCGGCTGGCCCAGCTGGATGGCGACGGCGACCTGCTCGACCACCTGGTCGGCAAGCTGCCCTACCTGCACGAGGTGCTGCGCTACGCGGCGGCCTGTGGCGCACTGTGCGCATCGCGCCAGGGTTCGTTTACCGCCATGCCGACCGATGCCGAAACCCGTGCCTTCATGGATACCCACGCATGAGTGACACCACGCCCCCCTTCCCCGATTTCCGCTCGCCGTCCTTCCTGCGTGAGCACATCGCGCAGACGATGGCGTTCTACCACCCGCACGCGATCGACCCCGCCGGCGGCTTCTTCCAGTACTTCAGGGACGACGGCACGATCTACGACCACAGCCACCGCCATCTGGTGAGCAGCACGCGCTTCGTCTTCAACTACGCGATGGCGTGGCTGGCCTTCGGCGATCCGGACTATCTCGACGCCACCCGGCATGGCCTGCGCTACCTGCGCGAGGTACACCGCAACAGCGCCAACGGCGGCTATCACTGGACCATCCGCGACGGCCGGCCGGAGGACAGCTCCAACCAGGCCTACGGCGTGGCCTTTGTGCTGCTGGCCTACGCCACGGCGGTGAAGGCCGGCATCGATGAAGCCAGGGCCTGGATGGACGAGACCTGGGACCTGCTCGAAGCCCGCTACTGGGAAGCCGAGGCCGGGCTCTATCGCGACGAAGCGGACGCCGACTGGCATTTCTCGCCATACCGCGGCCAGAACGCCAACATGCACCTGTGCGAGGCGATGATCGCCGCCTACCAGGCCACCCGCGAACCGCGCTACCTCGACCGCGCGCTGACCCTGGCCGACCACATGACCCGCCGCCAGGCGGCCAAGGCCAGCGGCCTGGTGTGGGAGCACTACGACACGGCGTGGAACATCGACTGGGCGTTCAACAAGGACGACCCGAAGAACCTGTTCAAACCGTGGGGTTTCCAGCCCGGCCATCAGACCGAGTGGGCCAAGCTGCTGCTGATCATGGATCCGCTGCTGCGCGAGCGCGGCACCGGGCAGGACTGGCTGGTGCCGAAAGCGAAGGAGCTGTTCGACCGCGCGCTGGCCGCTGCCTGGGACGAAGTGAACGGCGGCATCTGCTACGGCTTCGCGCCGGACGGCAGCGTCTGCGACGGCGAAAAGTATTTCTGGGTGCAGGCCGAATCGCTGGCCGCCGCGGCGCTGCTGGAGGATCGCACCGGTGACTCCGCCTACCGCGAGGTCTACGAGAAGATCTGGCGCTACAGCTGGCAGCACATGATCGATCACCGTTACGGCGCCTGGTATCGCATCCTTACCCAGGACAACCGCAAGATCGACGACAAAAAGAGTCCTGCGGGCAAGACCGACTACCACACCATGGGCGCGTGCCACGAAGTGCTGGCGCTGCTGACCGGCTGATCCCTCGACCCCCGGCAGCCGGCTTCCGTCGGTCGCCGCCCCCGCGCGGGCCGGGCAGGAACCGGTCCGCATCCGCAGCCTGTCCCGCGTGGCATCGCAGGAGCGGTCCACGCCGGCCTCTCACGACCGGAGTCTGCATGTCGCGCGCCCCTGCCCCCTGCCTGTCCGTCCTCGTCCCCCTGCTGCTGGCGGCCTCGTCCGCGCTGGCCGGCGCGGCCTTGCCTTCGCCCGCCGAGGCGGTCAATCCGCTGATCGGCAGCAGCCACGGCGGCAACACCTTTCCCGGCGCCATGCGGCCGTTCGGCATGCTGCAGTGGAGCCCGGAAACCACGCGCGGCAAGCACAACCGCACCACCGCGCCGGGTGGCTATGCCTACGACCACCCCCGCATCCGCGGCTTCGCGCTGACCCATCTTTCCGGCACCGGCTGCGCCGGCGCCAGCGGCGACATCCCGTTCATGCCAATCACCACGGCAGTGACCCGCTCGCCGTCCGCCGACGCCACCGACAGCCTCTATGCCAGCGATTTCAGCCATGCCGACGAGACCGCCCAGGCCGGCTACTACCGGGTGAAACTGGCCAACGGCAGCACGGTAGCGCTCACCGCCGCGATGCGCAGCGGCATGGCCGACATCGACTTCCCGGCCGGCAAGCCCGCCAACTTGCTGATCCGCACCTCCGACTCCGAAGTCGGCTCGAGCAACGCCCATGTCATGGTCGACCCGGCCGCCCGCACCGTCACCGGCTCGGTCACCAGTGGCAACTTCTGCGGCTACCTCGCCAAGGCCGACCGCAAGAGCTACTACACGCTGTACTTCGTCGCCGAATTCGACCAGCCGTTCATCGCCCGTGGCGCCTGGGTGGACGGCACCGTGCACAAGGGTGCGAAAGCCGCCAGTGGCGGCACCACCTACGGCAAGAAGGGCTTCTTCCCCGACGGCAAGGGCTCGGGCGCGTGGATCGACTTCGGCAACAAGGGTGCCAGGGTCGGCGTGCGCGTGGGCATTTCCTACGTCAGCCTGGCCAACGCCCGCGCCAACCTGCACGCGGAGATCCCCAGGGGCACCACCTTTGCCACCGTCCGCGAAGAGGCCACCCGGGCATGGAACAAGGAACTCGGTCGGATCGCCATCGACGGCGGCACGCCGGACCAGCGCACCACCTTCTACACCGCGCTGTACCACGTGATGATGCATCCCAACGTCTACAGCGACGTCAACGGCCAGTACCGCGGCTTCGACCAGAAGACGCACACGGTGACCGGCACGCAGGAGATGCAGTACGCCAACTTCTCCGGCTGGGACATCTACCGCTCGCACCTGCAGCTGGTCACCTGGCTGGATCCGAAGCGCGGCAGCGACATTGCGCAGTCGCTGTACAACCAGGCGACGCAGAACCACGGCGAGTGGGACCGCTGGACCCACAACTCCGGCGGTACCCACGTGATGAGCGGCGACCCCGCCGTGCCGGCGCTGGCCGATATCCATGCCTTCGGCGGCCACGATTTCGACCTCGCCGGCGCCTATGCGTCGCTGAAGAAGGCCGCCACCGTGGTCACCGCCCACGATCTCTCAGACGCCGGCTGCAACGTCGAGTGCGTGGGCGAGCGCCCCTCGCTCGACCAGTGGCTGACGCTGCACTACATCGCCCGTCAGTCGCACGCCTGGGGCGGCGCCGGCGAGACGCTGGAGGAGACCACCGCCGACTTCGCGCTGTCCGAGCTGGCCCGCCTCGCCGGCGATGCCAGGGGCCAGGCGCAGTTCCTCACCCGTGCCGGCTACTGGCGCAATCTTTTCAACCCGGACGCGACGCCGGCAGTCGGCTACATCCAGAACCGCAACGCCGACGGCAGCTGGCCCAAGTTCACCCCGGACACCGACGACGGCTTCGTCGAAGGCAGCGCCTCGGTCTACCTGTGGATGGTGCCGTACGACGTGCACGGTCTGTTCGACAGGCTCGGCGGCAAGGCCACCGCGACCCGGCGGCTGGACGCGTTCTTCCATACCCCGGACGGCCAGTGGGCACTGACCCATGCCGGTCCGCTGCACGCCGAGCTCGACAACGAGCCCTCGGTCGCCACGCCCTGGCTGTACGACTACACCGGCCAGCCGTGGAGGACCCAGGAAGCGGTGCGCATCGTCACCGACACGATCTGGAAGAACGCGCCCGACGGCATCCCCGGCAACGACGACCTGGGCGAGATGTCGTCCTGGTACGTGTGGGCCGCGCTCGGCATGTATCCGGAAATTCCCGGCCGCGCCGAACTGGTGCTGGGCAGCCCGCTGTTCCCGCATGCGGTAATCCACGGCAGCGGCGGCGACGTCATCATCGACGCGCCCGGCGCCTCGGCATCCACGCCGTTCGTGCAGTCGCTCACCCTCGATGGACAGCCGCACGACAAGCCTTGGCTGACCACTTCGCTGGTCGAGCATGGCGGCACGCTGCATTACGTGCTCGGCAGCAAGGCCGATACGCGCTGGGGCGCGGGTGATGCGGGCGAGCCACCGTCGTTCCCGCCGCCGCATGGCTGACATGACCATGATCGCGTAAGGTGGAGGAACGGCTGCGGCAACGCGCCGTTCCTCCGCAACTTCTTGCCAACCCAGGGGAACCCCATCCCATGCGTATCCCATCGATGCGGCACGCCACCGCCCTGGCGATGCTGTTCGGCGCGGCGCTACCGCTGCACGCCGCCGATACCACGTCCGGCGCGTTCAATCCGCTGGAAACCTTCGCCCCGTTCGTCTATCCGCATGCGTCCAACGCGATGCGCGATGCCAGCGGCAAGCCCGGCCCGCTGTTCTGGCAGAACCGTGCCGACTACACCATCCAGGCCTCGCTCGATCCGGTCGCGCGCAAGCTCACCGGCAGCGAGACGATCACCTACACCAACCACAGCCCCGACGCGCTCGACGTGATCTGGCTGCAGGTGGAGCAGAACCGCTACACGAAGGACGCCCGCGGCGCCTTCGGCGACGGCAAGTTCCCGACCGAGTTCACCGACGGCGAGCACATCCGCTCGGTCGAGGTGGAAGACGCCTCCGGCCATCGCCAGAAGGCGCAGTGGATCGTCAGCGACACCCGCATGCAGGTGATCCTGCCCGCGCCGCTGAAGGCCCGCGACGGCAAGCTGAAGCTGCACATCGCCTGGGACTACACCGTGCCCGGCGAATTCGGCGGCCGCACCGACTGGAACGCCAACAAGCAGGGCGACATCTTCGAGATGGCGCAGTGGTACCCGCGGGTGTGCGTCTACGACGACCTGCGCGGCTGGGATACCCAGCCCTTCCTCAACAGCGAGTTCTACCTCGAGTACGGCAACTTCGATTACCGCATCACCGTGCCGTCGGACATGATCGTGGTCGGATCGGGTGAACTGCTCAACCCGCAGGACGTGCTGACGAAGACCGAGATCAAGCGCCTGGACCAGGCCCGCCACAGCGACGCCACGGTGATGATCCGCACCGCGGCAGAGGTCACCGACCCGGCCTCGCGCCCCAAGCAGGGCGGCACGCTGACCTGGCACTTCGCGATCAGGAACGCCCGAGACGCGGTGTTCGGCGCCTCCAGGGCGTACATCTGGGATGCCGCGCGCATCAACCTGCCCGGCGGCAAGACCGCGCTGGCGATGTCGGCCTACCCGGTGGAGAGCGCCGGCGACAAGGCCTGGGGCGTGGCCACGCAGGACCTGAAGAAATCGGTGGAGTTCTTCTCCAAGACCTATTTCCCGTATCCGTACCCGGTGGCCATCAACGAAGCGGGCACCGCGGGCGGCATGGAGTACCCGGGCATCACCTTCGACCACAAGAAGGCCGCCGGCCCGATCCTGCGCATGCTGATCGCGCACGAGATCGGGCACACCTGGTTCCCGATGATCGTGGGCAGCAACGAACGCCGCGACGCCTGGATGGACGAAGGCTTCAACACCTTCGTCGACGTGTACGAAGCCGAGGCCTTCGACGGCGGCAAGTACGCGCCCAAGCGCGACAGCGAGTACGCACCCGGCAAGGGCACGCCGGCCGAGCAGATCGCCGCGCTGCTGAAGGACCCGGACGCCCCGCCGCCGATGACCTACGCGGACGCGGTGAAGGAGAAGTACCGCCACCCGATCACCTACTTCAAGACCGCCTTCGGTCTGGTGCTGCTGCGTGAGCAGATCATCGGCCCGGAGCGCTTCGACCCGGCCTTCCGCCGCTACATCGCCACCTGGGCGTACAAGCACCCCAGCCCGTCGGACTTCTTCCGCTTCATGGACAGCGAGACCGGCGAAGACCTCAACTGGTTCTGGCGCGGCTGGTTCGAGCACAACTGGCAATTCGACATGAGCGTGGACAAGGTCGCGCCGGCCGCAGGCGGCTGGAAGAACGGCGCGGACATCACCGTGTCCAACCACGACAAGCTGGTGCTGCCCAATACCATGGAGCTGACCTACGCCGACGGCAGCAAGCGCGACGTGCGCGTGCCGGTGGAAACCTGGATGCAGCACACCAGCTACGCGGTGCATGTCGATGGCGCCCAACCGGTGACCTCGGTCGAGCTCGACCCGAAGCACGAGTTGCCGGATGAAGATCGCGGCAATGACACGATCACGGTGAAGTAGGTCCGCGACCCGGCGGGCATGTTCGAAAGCCCGCCGCCCTGGCGGGCTTTCGTCTTTTGGGGGAAGCGCGCGGAGCCCGCACGCGCAGATACGGGTGACAGGCAGGCGATGCGGCACAAGGCACTGGATCCCGGCTTTCGCCGGGATGACGGCCAGGGGGCTTGAGGGCGACGCAGCCATCCGGCGCCGATAAGCTCTTGTCGATCGACACCCGTCTACTCCTTGGCTGACTCTCAGTGCCAGGAACCGTCATCCCGGCGAAAGCCGGGATCCAGCGTCTTGGGCATGCAAGGCGCGCTCGACACCGGACTCACCATGACAGCCTATCCACCCATCCGCGTCGGCCTGATCGGCTACGGCTACGCCGGCAAGACCTTCCACGCGCCGCTGATCTGCGCCACCCCCGGCATGGAACTCGCCGCCATCGCCTCGCGCGACGCCACCAAGGTGCACGCCGACCTGCCCTGCCTGCGCGTGCTGCCCACGCCCGACGCGCTGATCGCCGACGACGGCATCGACGTGGTGGTGATCGCCACGCCCAACGACACCCACGCGCCTCTGGCCAGCACCGCCCTGCGCGCCGGCAGGCACGTCGTGATCGACAAGCCGATGGCGCTGGACCTGGCCGAAGCACGCGCGCTCATCGCGCTGGCCGAGGTCTCGCCCGGCCAGCTCTCGGTATTCCACAACCGCCGCTGGGACAGCGACTACCTCGCGGTGAAGCAGGCGATCGACGACGGCGCGATCGGCGAGGTGATGCATTTCGAGTCGCACATCGACCGCTACCGCCCTGCGGTGCGTGACCGCTGGCGCGAATCGGCCGGGCCCGGTGCTGGTATCTGGTACGACCTCGGCCCGCACCTGGTCGATCAGGCGCTGCAACTGTTTGGCCTGCCCGAGCGCGTACACGCCGGCCTGGCGATCCAGCGCACCGGTGGCCTGAGCGAGGACTGGGCACACGTGCGGCTGGACTACGGCACTCGCCAGGTGATCGTGCACGCCAGCATGCTGGTCGCCGGCGGCGCGCGACGCTTCGTCGTCCACGGCACCCGCGGCAGCCTGGTCAAGGCCGGTGCCGACCGCCAGGAGGCGCAGATGCTGGCCGGACAGATCCCCGGCACTCCCGGCTGGGGCGACGATCCCGACGCGCTGATCGTGATCGATGGCGAGGGACGCGAGACCCGGCGAGCGACGGCGCCGGGCGACCAGCGCGCCTACTACGCCGGCCTGCGCGACGCCCTGCGGGGTGAGGCGCCGATGCCGGTGCGTGCAATCGAGGCACTGGCGACCATGGCGGTGATCGAGGCCGGGTTCGCCTCGCAGCGCGAACAGAGGGCAATCGACCTGCCACTCACGACCGACGAGCGCATGGCATTCTCCCGCGCCTGATCGGCGGCGAGGCAGCCAAGCCACGCGCATGCTCCAGGCATCGTCAGCCATCCCATCGCCGGGGCGTTTCGCGGGCACGCCCCGGCAGGCACGACCGTCAGCGCTTCAACGGCAGCGGCGCATTCGACAAGATGCCGATCTCGCTCACGCAGCTGGCCCCATTGACCATGGTGAAAGGTAGGTTGGCCGGCGGCACCGGCACGTCCAGCCACAGATTCCCACCGGGGAACGTCCTCGCGAATTCGACCGCCCTTGCGCCCGGATTGGGCTCCATCGGCGGTGCATTCTTCAAGCCATAGCGGGCGATGACCGCCTTCGCATTGATGCAGACTTCCGGACGGAAATGGACGTCCAGACGAAGCACCAGACGCTTTGCACCGACCACCTCGATTTGGAGATCGCCGATCTCGCTCCCCATGCGCCCTTGCTGGTTCGGATAATCCAGCAGGTCGGAGACCGGTGCCTTGCGATCATCCGGCATCCCGTAGGTGTAATGGCCTATCACCACGCTGCCGCCAGCATTGAACAGCATCTCCGCACGCGCCTGCGACAAAGCCTGGTTCTGCTCAAGCACCTGGACGATCGCATCCCATGCATCGCCTCGTAACGCTCCTGTGATGGTCACCCGAGCGTGACTGGAGCCGGTGAGTGCCATCAAGGGCGCGATGGCGATCGATGCGAGACGTTTCATCCTAATCCTGGCTTCCTTTTGCCTTTTCGCCTCGTGCACAAGTCACTCACACTGGCACTTACAGTCAAGCAGGCACTCCTCCGAAGTCAATGACGAGGCGAAAGCGGGGATACTTCCACGGCAAAGCCGACCGAGCGGCAGGCGCTCGACCACCCCGGATACTGACCATCGTCAAGTAGTGACCTGCCCGCCCGGAGGATGCTCTGGCCCCACGTAAGCGGGACGAAAGCCGGCACGCGCAGGCTCGGGGCGTCCGGGGCTCGTCCCCGCGATGATCGGGGAGATTCGCCATGCGCCGCCTTTGCCTTGCCTTGTGCCTGTTCGCCACGGTCCTGGTCACGTCGCCAGTTCGCGCCGCTGGCGGCCCGTTCGGCATCGACCACCGCCTGCACTACGACAACAGCGGCATCTGGAAGCGCAACAACCAGCTGGCGCTGATGTACGGCAGCATCCTCACCGTCGGCGTCGGCGCGCTGGCGCTGGGCGACAACGACAAGCTCGGCGACACCTTCTGGCGCTCGGTCGATTCGATGGTGATCACCGGCGTCGCCGCCACCGGCATGAAGTACACCTTCCGCCGCGAGCGACCATCGCAGACCGCCAGCCCGGACCAGTGGTTCAAGAGCTCGCACGCGCAGAGCTTCCCCAGCGGCGAGGTCGCGGCGATCTCCGCCGCGGTGACCCCGTTCATCGTCAACTACGGCGACGAACACCCCGCGGTCTACGCACTGGCCCTGCTGCCGGCCTATGACGCCGTCGCACGCATGAAGGTCCGCGGCCACTGGCAGAGCGACGTGCTGGTCGGCGCCGCGCTGGGCACCGGCATCGGCATCTGGTCGGCCAAGCGGAAGTCCCCCCTGATCCTGAGCTGGCTGCCCGGCGGCTTCCAGGTCGGCTTCATCCACCATTTCCGTTGAGCGCCTGACAGACCATCAGAGCGGGGCTCCGCGCGGCGATGCGCGGCGACCGGATCCGGAGCGGGAGTTCGCGGGATGGTCTGCGCATGCTTGCGCCGACACGGTCGGCCGACCCGTTCCACGCTCTCGTCCTGGCGCGCTCCTACCCGCGATGAAGACAGGTGACAAACGACACTTCGGGGCGCCGTTTGCACCGTGCTAGCTTGATCTGCGGCAGGTCGGGGAGACCGGCGAACAGGGAGCAGTGCGCGTGTCCAGCATCAGCGTTGAATCGGTAACCAAACGGTTCGCCGGCCATACGGCCGTGAGCAATCTGTCGTTGCAGGTACCGTCCGGTGGCATCTATGGCCTGCTCGGCCCCAACGGCGCGGGCAAGTCCACCACCATCCGCCTCATCATGGGCATCCTGCAACCCGACGAAGGACGCATCGCCCTGTTCGGTCCCAGCGGCAGCGGCAGCGGCCGCAACCTCTCCTCACGCATCGGTTACCTCCCCGAAGAGCGCGGTCTCTACAAGAAGATGAAGGTGCTGGATCACCTGGTGTTCCTGGGTGAAGTGAAGGGGATTTCGCGCGCCGAGGCGCGGCGTCGCGCACTGGTCTGGCTGGAGCGCCTGGAAATCGCCAACTGGACGCAGAAGAAGGTGGAGGACCTCTCCAAGGGCATGCAGCAGAAGGTTCAGTTCGCCGGTGCGCTGCTGCACGAACCGGAGCTGGTGATTCTGGATGAACCGTTTTCCGGCCTCGACCCGATCAACGCACAGGTCATGAAGGACATCGTGGTGGAGATCGCTGCCGGCGGCCGCACGGTGCTGTTTTCCACCCACGCCATGGAGCAGGCCGAGCGCATGTGCGATCGCGTGGCGATCATCGCCCGCGGCAAGCTGGTGGCGAACGGGACCGTGGCGCAGGTGAAGGCCGACTTCGGCGGACGTCACGTCGCACTGGGGTTTTCCGACAATCGACCGCTCGCCGACGCCGTACTCGCCGATCCGCGACTGATCGCACGGATGGACGACTACGGCGCCAGCGCCGAACTGAAGATGGCTGAAGGCGCACAGCCCGAGCAGCTGCTCGCGGCACTGGTCAACGCCGGCGTGGGCCTGCGCCGCTTTGAAGTGGTGGAGCCCTCGCTGCACGCCATCTTCGTGGCCAAGGTCGGCTCCGATCTCGACGCCACCCCCCTGCCGGTTGCCACCGGAGCCGCCGCATGAACAAGACCTTTGCCGTGATCCGCCGCGAGTACGTGGAACGCGTGCGTACCCGGGCCTTCCTGATCTCCACCTTGCTGTTGCCGGTATTCATGGTGGCGATGGCGGTACTGCCGGCACTGTTGATGCGCGGCGGCGACCACACCAGCCGCGTGGCGGTGGTGGATGCCTCCGGCGCCGGGCTCGGCCAACCGGTCATCACCGCGCTCGGGACCGCCACCTTCGGCGACAGCGCGCAGGTCAGGCCGCGCTACGAACTGACCCTGTTCACCACCGATACCGAACATCTCGACCAGGTACGAAGCGGCCTGATCGCCAAGGCCGGCTTCGCACGGGACACGCAGCCGGATGGCTGGAATGGCGTACTGGTTCTCGATGCCGACACGCTGGCCAGCGGCAAGCTGCACTACTACGGCGACGACGTCAGTTCGCCCAACGGCATGGGCCGGCTGCAACGCGAAATCTCCAAGGCGCTCGCCGGCGTGCGACTGTCGCATGCCGGCGTCGACCAGGCGCTGGTCGCCAAGGCGATGGCGCCCGCGGACGTAGACACCGCCAAGGTCACCGACGGCAAGCTCACCGGACAGAGCGGCAAGGCATCGTTCGTGCTCGCCTACGCAATGGGCTTCATCCTCTATATCGCCATACTGTCCTATGGCAGCCGCACCCTGACCTCCGTCATCGAGGAAAAGAATTCCCGAATCATGGAGGTGCTCACCTCTTCGCTCACCCCGTTCCAGATGCTGATGGGCAAGGTGCTGGGCGTGGGACTGGCCGGCCTGACCCAAATGGCGATATGGGTGGGCACGGCCCTCGTGCTCGGCAGCCAGGGCCCGCACCTGGCCGGTGCATTCGGCATCGGCGCTGCCGCAGGAAATTTCGCCATTCCCAGCATGCCGCCATCGTTGCTGGCGGTGTTCCTGCTCTACTTCACGCTGGGCTTCCTGATCTACGGTTCGCTGTACGCAGCGATCGGCGCGATGTGCAACACCATTCAGGAGGCGCAGCAGTACGCCGTCTTCGTCACCATGAGCATCGTGGTCGGCTTCATGTCGATGTTCGGGCTGATCAACAACCCCTCGGGCATGCTGGGTACCACCATGTCCTTCATCCCGTTCTTCGCTCCGTTCACCATGCCCGTCCGCTGGTCGATGACCGCCGTGCCACCCACGCAACTGGCGCTGTCACTTGGCCTGATGGTGCTGGGTCTGCTGGCCTGCGTGTGGCTGGCCGGGCGCATCTACCGCACCGGCATTCTGATGTACGGCAAGAAGCCAAGCTGGGGCGAACTGTGGCGGTGGATCCGGGCGTAGCGCGCCGGACACGAAAACGGCAGCCCCGAGGCTGCCGTTTCTGCATTGATAGGCTGAAGCAGCGACCGCTTCAGAACGGAATGTCGTCGTCGTCGAAACCGCCGGTATCCGCCGGAGCAGGCGCCTGCCGGGGCATGTCGTTGCCGCCGCGCTGGAAGTCGTTGTTGTTGCCACCACGACCACCGCCGTATCCACCACCGCCGCCACCACCGGAACGGCCACCGCCGCCCTGGCCACGCTGCTGGTAGCCACCGCCACCACCGCCACCGCCGCCCATGCCACCTTCGCTGCCGCCACCGAGCATCTGCATCTCGCTGGCCACGATGTCGGTGCTGTAGCGCTCCACGCCCTGCTTGTCGGTGTACTTGTCGGTGCGCAGCGAGCCTTCAACGTAGATCTGCCGGCCCTTCTTCAGGTACTCGCCGGCGATCTCGGCGAGGCGGCCGAACAGCTTGACGCGGTGCCACTCGGTGCGCTCCTGCTTCTCGCCGCTCTGCTTGTCGGTCCAGCTCTCGGAGGTGGCGACGCTGAGCGTGGCGATGGCGGTGCCACTGCCGGTGTAGCGCACCTCGGGATCGGCGCCCAGATTGCCGACCAGGATGACCTTGTTGATGCCACGTGCCATGGAACTACCTCGCTGTGCTTGACCGGCCCGGGAGGCCGGCCGGCGGTCGTGGATGACCGGGTCACCGGCGTCGGCCGGCTCCGGAATGGCCCCCTATCATAGCCCGAGCCCACCGCCGCGGCTCGGCCCGTGCCCGGGCCGGCATCTCCCGCCGCATCCGCGGCGCAGCGGCGCGCGTAAACACGTTGGACAGCGCCATGACCATGGCGCCACCTGCTCCCGCCGGCGTGGAGGCCGACCTTGAGGACCATCCCCCTGTTGCCCGTGCTCGCGGGCCTGATCCTGTCCGCGGCTTCGGCCGGCCATGCCACGGGCGCCGCGCCCACGGGCGGCACCGGCATCCGCCAGCTCGAGGGCCGGGCCTATGCCACCGGAGACGGTCACCTGATGTACACCGAGAGCCACTGGCTCTACGCCGACCACGGCGTTCCCGCCCGACTGGTGCTGTATCGCTGCCCCGATGGGCGGCCGTTCGCGCGCAAGTGGCTGCGCGAGGACGGGCCGGCCCAGGCGCCGGACTTCGAGCTGACCGACGGCCGCAGCGGCTACCGCGAGGGCGTGCGCCGGACCGGTGACGGCCGGGTCGTGTTCGTGCAGCCGGGTGGCGGGGCCACCGAGCGGAGCGCAAGACTGCCGGCTTCGCCCGATCTGGTGATCGACGCCGGCTTCGACGCCTACATCCGCCAGCACTGGGACCGTCTCGGCCGCGGCGACGCCGAGACCGTGCCATTCCTGATCCCCAGCCGCCTGGGCGCACTCGACTTCAAGGTGCGCCGCCTCGACGACGCACGGGTCGAGGGGCGACCGGCCCGTCGCTACCGGCTGGGGCTGGCCAGCTGGATCGGCTTCGCCCTGCCCCATATCGACGTGGCGTACGACGCCGCGGACCGCGAGCTGCTGCAGTTCGTCGGACTGGCCAACATCAGGGGCAGCAACGGCGACAACGTTCGGGCAAGGATCGTGTTCGATCCGGTTGCCGCGCACCCGGCCACGCCCGGGTCGCTCGACGCGGCACGGGGCGAACCGCTGGATGGCCGCTGCCCGATTCCCTGAGCGGGCGGCTCAGGCGGCGCGGTCGTGCGCTCCGCCGCGCTCGCCCGACAGGGTGGCCACCGGGTAACCCGCCTCCTGCCAGGCCTCCAGCCCGCCCTGCAGTGGCCGCACGTTGCGGTAACCCAGCGACATCAGCAGGCTGGCGGCCTTGGCCGCCGAGACCTCGTTCGGGCAGCTGCAGTAGATCACCAGCTCGCGGTCCCGCGGCACGTCGGCCAGCGCCAGGTGCACGCCCTCCAGGTCGGCCAGCAGCGCGCCGGGGATGGCGCGCCCGTCCAGCAGTCGCGCCGCGGACGAACGCACGTCCACCACCACCGGGTTGCGCCCGGCGGCGATGGCCTCGTTGAGGTCCTCGACCGAGATCCGCGCCATCCGCAGCGAGACCAGCAGGCGGTGGCGCTGCCACCACTTGACCACGATGTAGAGCACCAGCAGGACGGCCAGACCCTGCAGGGCGACCACGCCGGCCTGCTCGATGGCGTCGATCACCCGGTCGATCTGCGGCGCGAAGACGTAGCCCACGCCCACCGCCGCGCCCGCCCACAGCAGCGATCCGACGCCGTCCAGCAACAGGAAGGCGCCCGGGCGAAGACCCATCGCGCCGACCAGCGGCGGTGCCACGGTGGACAGCCCCGGCACGAACTTGGCGACCAGCAGCATGCGTCCGCGCCAGCGCTGGAAGCGCAGCTCGGACTGTTTCACGCAGGAATCGGGCGAGAGCGAGATGCGGCACAGCGTGCGCATCACGCCGCCGCCGAACCGACGACCGGCCAGGTACCAGCCGGTATCGCTGATCAGGCTGGCCGCCAGCGCCGCCAGCAACACGCCGGGTAGCGGCAGCCGATCGCCCGCCGCCAGTGCGCCGGCCACCACCAGGGTCGGCACCGCCGGCACCGGCACGCCAGCCTGTTCGGCCAGCACGTTGATGAACACCACGAACAGGCCGTAGTGCGCGATCAGCGCTATCAGGTCATGAGCCATGCGCGACGTCCCTGACGCGGCCGTAACCGGCCGCAGGACGTCATGATTGGGTCGACAGGCCCGTCTTGCAATCGGCCTCGGCAGCGACCGCCCGGGCGGCGATCCGGCGCGCGCCGACCACCACCAGCGGCAACCACAGCAAGGTCATCGCCGCGGCGCATGCGAACACGCCGGCCGGCCCCAGCCGCCCCAGCGCGTAACCACCCAGCGCACCGCCGACGAAGGCGCCGACGAACTGGCTGGTGGAATACGCCCCCATCGCCGCGCCACGCAGCTCGGCGGGCGCCAGCCGCGAGACCAGGCTCGGCAGCGAGGCCTCCAGCAGGTTGAAGCCGGAGAAGAACAGCGTCGCGGCGACGCCGAGCAGGAGCACGTGATCGCCGCCAAGCGCGAACAGCACCAGCGACACGCCGATCACCACGATGCACGCCTGCACGATGCGCAGGCTCTGCGCGACCTCCTTCATCCGGTGCATCATCCCGCCCATCACCAGGGCGGCGATCACCATCACCGGCAGATACAGCTCCCAGTGCTTCTGCACCGGCAGGTGCAGCTGGTTGACCAGCAGCAGCGGCAGGCCGACGAAGCTGGCGGTCAGCAGCATGTGCAGGAAGAACACCGAGCCGTTGAGCACCATCAGCCGGCTGTCGCCCAGCATCGAGGCGACGCCGCCGAAACTGCTCGCCGCCGGCGCCTTCGAACGCTCCGGCGTGGGCACGATGAGCCACAGCAGGATCAGCGCGAACAGCGCCAGCAGCGACGTGGCCGCGAACAGGCCAGGCAGGCCGTCGATCGCCTCCAGCGGCGGGCCGAGGATCAGCGCGAGCAGGAAGGCCATGCCGATCGACACGCCGATGATGCCCATCACCTTGGAGCGGTTCTCCTCGCGGGTGAGATCCGCCGCCAGCGCGGTGCCGGCCCCGGCGACCGCCCCCATGCCCTGCAGCGCCCGACCGATCACGATGCCCACCAGGGTGTGCGACGCGGCGGCGACCAGCCCGCCGACGATGAACACCCCCAGGCCCAGGGTGATCGCCGGCTTGCGCCCGATGCGGTCGGACAGCATGCCCAGCGGGATCTGCAGCAGCATCTGGCCCAGGCCGTAGACACCCAGCGCCATGCCGATCAGCCAGTCCGACGCATCCGGCATCGTCTGCGCGTAGACCGAGAACACCGGCATGATCAGGAACAGGCCGAACAGCCGCAGGCTGATCACGCAGGCCAGGGTCAATGCGCTGCGGCGCTCGAGTCGGGAAAGTGCACTCACGGGAGGTTCCGGATCGGCGAAGGTATCCGCCAATTATACGAATCGCGACCGGGTCGTCCGTTGTGGCGACGTGTCGCGCCATCGCGCGATCCTGCGCCCGCCCTATAATCGGCCGCTTGTGACCACCCTGACCGCAAAGATGCCGATGCCCGCCGACGCCCTCCGCCCCGACGATTTCACCCGAGTGCGCGAGCTGGCCGCCGGCGACATGCGGCACGTCGATGCACTGATCCGGCACCGGCTGTCCTCCGACGTGGTGCTGATCAACCAGATCGCCGAACACATCATCGCCGGCGGCGGCAAGCGGTTGCGACCGATGCTGCACGTGCTGGCCGCCGGCGCGGCCGGCTACCGCGGCGACAAGCACACCAAGCTGGCGGCGATCATCGAGTTCATCCACACCTCCACGCTGCTGCACGACGACGTGGTGGACGAGTCCGACCTGCGCCGCGGCCGCAAGACCGCCAACGCGCTGTGGGGTAACGCGGCGAGCGTGCTGGTTGGCGACTTCCTCTACTCGCGCTCGTTCCAGCTGATGGTGGAACTGGACGACATGCGCATCATGCGCATCCTCGCCGACACCACCAACACCATCGCCGAAGGCGAGGTGCTGCAGCTGCTCAACATCGGCAATGCTGACGTGGACGAGGCAGCCTACCTGGCGGTGATCGAGCGCAAGACGGCGGTGCTGTTCGCCGCCGCCACCGAGCTCGGCGGCCTGCTCGGCGGCCTGCCGGTCGACCAGGTCGCCGCGCTGCGCCGCTACGGCATGGAGCTGGGCTACGCCTTCCAGATCGCCGACGACCTGCTCGACTACGTCTCCGACGCCGACACGCTGGGCAAGAACATCGGCGACGACCTCGCCGAAGGCAAGCCGACCCTGCCGCTGATCTACGCCCTGCAGAAAGCCAGCCCCGAACAGACGCAGTCGCTGCGCCATGCGATCGAGCACGGCGGACTGGACTCGCTCGACCGCATCGTCGCCGCCATCCGCGACTCCGGCGCGCTGGAACGCACCCATGAGCGCGCGCTGCAGCACGCCCGCGCCGCCCGCGCGGCGTTGGCCGAACTGGCCGACTCACCTCATCGCGACGCCCTGCTGGCGCTGGCCGACTACTCGGTCGAACGCCGGCACTGATCCGGCATCGACCGCCCCACCACGGTGGCCTCGGAACGAGGCCCGGACGGCTCTTTGACGGCATTTGCCCCCGGCGGCACAAATCTGTGGCAGGGTCTGGCGGATGCAGATCAGATCGATCCAAATTTTCGCTCGCTGCTGCGCCTGGGGACTGCTTGCGGGGCTGCTGCCTGGGCCGGCTTCGGCCGGTCCGACGGCGTTTCGCACGATGCGCCTGGATCACGGCTGGGAACTGCGCCTCGCGCCCGGCTCACCGGCGGCGAAAGTGCATCCAGAAGCCGCCCCATGGCAGACCGCCACCGTACCCGGCAGCGTGCAGGCCACCCTGCTCGCCGATGGCCAGTTGCCCGATCCCGATTGGCGTGACAACGAGGCGAAGGTGCAGTGGGCCGGGCTGGCAGACTGGCAGTACCGCCTGCACTTCACCGTCGATCCCGCGCTACGCCACGAACGCCACCTCGCGCTGGTGTTCGACGGCCTGGACACCCTGGCCGACGTCACCCTCGACGGACGCCCGGTATTGCACGCGGACAACATGTTCCGGCGCTGGCGCGTACCGCTCGACGGCCTCGACCGGGCCGCGGAGCACACGCTGGAAATCACTTTCCACTCGCCCGTGACACGGCTGCAGCCGTGGCTGGCGAAACAGCCCTACGCGCTGCCCGGCGAGTTCGACTCCGCCTTCGGCGACGAACCTCCCGGTCGCCAGGTCGCCAACTACGTGCGCAAGGCGGCCTACCAGTTCGGCTGGGACTGGGGCCCACGGATCATCACCGAAGGCATCTGGCAGCCGGTGCGGCTGGAAGCATGGAGCGGCTGGCGACTGGACGATTTCCATGTGGCGCAACTGCACGTCGACGCCGACCAGGCACGACTGCGCGCCGGCTTCGCGATCCGCGCCGATGCCGCCGGCCCGGCGCAGCTCACCGTGCACTGGCGCGCACCCGACGGTCGCGAGGGTTCGGCCACGCGCGCGGTGCAGCTCGTCGCCGGCGAGCAGCAGCTCGACCTGCCACTGACCATCGCCCATCCGCAACGCTGGTGGCCGGCCGGCTACGGCGCGCCGAACCTCTACGCAATGTCGGCCGAAGTCACCGTCGGCGACCGCGTGGTCGCGCAGGAGCAACGCGAGATCGGCCTGCGTTCGATCGAGCTGTGCCGCACGCCCGACCGCTGGGGCCAGAGCTTCGCCTTCGTCGTCAACGGCGTGCCGGTATTCGCTAAGGGCGCCAACCTGGTGCCGTTCGACTCGCTGCCCTCGCGCACCACCGACGCCCGCATGCGCCGCCTGCTGGACGATGCGCGCGACGCGCACATGAACATGCTGCGCGTCTGGGGCGGCGGCTATTACCTGCCCGACGCGTTCTACGCCATGGCCGACCGCCGCGGCCTGATGATCTGGCAGGACTTCATGTTCGGCGGGGCGATCCCGCCGCCCGATGCCGTCTTCCGCGCCAACGTGAAGCAGGAGGCGATCGAGCAAGTGACCCGGCTGCGCGACCATCCCTCGATCGTGCTGTGGTCGGGCAACAACGAGGTGCAGACCAGCTGGGAGAGCTGGGGCGACCGGCAGGCATTCCGGCGGCGCATCGGCCCGACCGAAAGCGCGCGCATCGAACAGGGCATGCAGGCGCTGTTCGACGGCACCCTGCACGACGTTGCCTCACAGCTCGATCCCGACGTGCCGTACTGGCCGGGCTCGCCGGACAGCGAAGGCGGTGCGCCGGCCAACAGCCCGGACAGCGGCGACGCCCACGTGTGGGACGTGTGGGGCGGCTCGGCGCCGGTGGAGAATTACCTCAAGAGCACGCCGCGCTTCCAGTCGGAATTCGGCCTGCAGTCGCTGCCGGTGATGGCCACCATCCGCCGCTTCGCCACGCCGCAGGACCTGGCGATCGACTCGCCGGTGATGCGCGCACACCAGAAATTCGACCATGGCAACGGCAACCAGCGCCTGATGCTCTATGTGCGCCGCGGCTACGGCGAGCCGAAGGATTTCGCGTCGTTCGCCTACCTCAGCCAGGTGATGCAGGCCGACGGCATCGCGCTGGCGGTGGACCACCTGCGCAGCGCACGGCCGCGCAGCATGGGCGCGCTTTACTGGCAGCTCAACGACGTGTGGCCCGGCGCGTCGTGGTCGAGCATCGACGTTGATGGCCGCTGGAAGGCGCTGCAATTCCGCGCCCGGCGCTTCTACGCGCCGGTGCGCGCGGTGCCGCTGCGCCGGGACGGCCGCACCGGGGTGTTCCTGGTGTCCGACCGCACCACGCCACTGGCCGCCCAGTTGCGCACGCGGGTGATCGGCATGGACGGCACGATGGTCTCGGACACCACGCGCGCCGTGACGCTGCCGCCGCTGGCCAGCACGCGCATCGCAGATCTCGCCGATGCCGCGCTGCTGCGCGGCGCCGACCCACGCCGCACCGTGGCAGTGTTCGAGCTGGTCGCCGACGGCGTGGTGCTGTCGCACCATCTGCTGTACTTCCGGCCAGCAGTAGATCTCGCCCTGCCGCAGCCGGACATCCACGCCACCCTGCGGCAGGGCGACCGCGGCCTGGTCCTCGACCTTGAGGCAGCGCGTTTCGCCCGTGCAGTGTGGATCGACTTTGGCAACCTCGACGCCACCCTATCGGACAACGACATCGACCTGCTACCCGGCGAGCCGATCACACTGCGCGTGGATTCGCGCGACAGCCTCAACACACTGCGGCACGCTATGCACCTGCGCTCGCTGGTCGACGCCACCCTGCCGCATGGAACCACGCCATGACGATGACCCGCCGCACCCTGCTCAAGCTCGCCGGCGCCGCGGCCGGTGGACTGGCCTCGGGCACCGGCTTCGCCCGGGCACAGGCCGCAGCCACCGCCCGGCGCTACGCCAGCCACCGTCCGCCGCCGGCCAGACGCCTGTTCACCAGCGCCGCGGTGGAGCGGCAGCTGGCGCAGACCACGGCGAAGATCGGCGATCCGGAGCTGGCCTGGCTGTTCGGCAACTGCTACCCGAACACGCTGGACACCACGGTGCACCTGGACTCGCTGGATGGCCGGCCGGACACCTTCATCGTCACCGGCGACATCGACGCGATGTGGCTGCGCGACTCGTCCGCCCAGGTCTGGCCCTACCTGCCGCTGGCGCGCGGAGACAAGGCGCTGCAGCGGCTGTATCGCGGCCTGATCCATCGCCAGGCCCGCTGCATCGCGATCGATCCCTATGCCAACGCCTTCCTGCCCGACCCGCGCAGCCGCGCCGCACTGAGCTGGGCGCTGCACGACGATACCGACATGCGTCCCGGCGTGGCCGAGCGCAAATGGGAGATCGACTCGCTGTGCTGGCCGATCCGGCTGGCCCATGGCTACTGGCAGGCCAGCGGCGATACCGCGCCGTTCGACGACGACTGGCGCGCGGCGATGCACAGCGTGCTGGCCACCTTCCGCACTCAGCAGCGCAAGCACGATCGCGGCCCCTACCACTTCCAGCGCCTGTCCGAAGTGGCCTCGGAGAATCCGCCACTGGGCGGCTACGGCAACCCGACGCGGCCGGTCGGCCTGATCCACTCGATGTTCCGGCCCTCCGACGACGCCTGCCTGTATCCGCTGTCGGTACCGTCCAACTTCTTTGCCGTCACCTCGCTGCGCCAGCTGGCGACAATGAGCGAATCCATCCACCACGACTCGCGCTTCGCCACCGACTGCCGCGCACTGGCCGACGAGGTGGAACAGGCGCTTCACCGCCATGGCCGCTTGACCGGCAACGACGACGTCTGGGCTTACGAAGTGGACGGCTTCGGCAATCAGGTATTCATGGACGACGCGAACTCGCCCAGCCTGTCCAGCCTGGCCTATCTCGGCGCCTGCACTGCCGACGACCCACGCTACCGACGCACCCGTGCGCTGGCCTGGAGCGACCGCAACCCGTACTTTTTCGACGGCAAGGCCGCGCAGGGTATCGGTGGCCCGCACCAGGGCCTGCGCATGATCTGGCCGATGTCGATCACGATGCGTGCGCTGACCAGCGACAGCGACCCCGAGATCGCGCAGTGCCTGGACTGGCTGAAGACCAGCCATGCCGGCACCGGCTTCATGCACGAGGCGTTCGACCAGGACGACCCGGCCAAATACACGCGCTCCTGGTTCGCCTGGGCCAACAGCCTGTTCGGCGAGCTGATCGTCAGGCTGGCCGAACAGCGCCCCCGGCTGCTCCAGGCCTGAACCCTCCCACCTTCCCCGCCCACGGAGAAACAGCACCATGGTGACCCGCCGCCGCTTCCTGCAAGGTTCCGCCACCGCCCTCACCCTGCTCGGCACCGGGCTGGCGCGCACGACGCCGCTGGCCGCCGCGCTGGTTGATGCGCTGCGTACGCCGACATCCGCCGCAACGCTGGGCGCAGGGCTGGCCCGCTACGTCGACGTGTTCGTCGGCACCGGCGGCCACGGCCACACCTATCCCGGCGCCTCGGTGCCGTTCGGCATGGTGCAGCTCAGCCCCGACACCTACGACGCCGGCTGGGACGCCTGTTCGGGCTACCACCAGGGCGACGGCTCGATCATGGGCTTCTCGCATACCCACCTGTCCGGCACCGGCGCCTCGGACATGCTCGACGTGCTGGTGATGCCGGCGCAGGGTCCGGTGGAACTCGAACCCGGCGACCGCGGCCGGCCGGACATCAACTACCGCTCGCGCTACGACCTGCCGCCGGCGCCGGGCAAGCCGCAGCAGCTGCCGCTGGACGCGGTGATCACGCCGGGCAAGGGCTATCGCCAGCGCTTCAGTCGCGACGAGGAATCGGCGCACCCCGGCTACTACCGCGTGCGCCTGAAGGACCACGACATCCTCGCCGAGCTGACCGCCACCGAGCGCACCGGCCTGCATCGCTACACCTTCCATCGCGAGGGCAAGGGCCATCTGCTGGTCGACCTCGCGCACGGCTTCCACGACGATCCGAAGACGCCCTGCAAGGTCAGCGACGCCACCCTCCGCGTGGTCGGCCATGACACCTTGGTCGGCTCGCGCCGCGTGCACCAGTGGGCCAACGGACGGCACATCCATTTCGCCATGAAGCTCTCGCGGCCGTTCGCTCGTGCCGAGCTGTTCAGCGACGACGCCACGCAGGGCAGCGCAGCCGAAGCCCGTGGCAACCACCTGAAGGCGGCGTTGCATTTCGACGAGGTGGGCGAGGCACCGCTGCTAGTCAAGGTCGGCCTCTCCGGCGTCAACATCGACGGCGCGCTGCGCAACCTGGAACACGAGCAACCCGACTGGGACTTCGATGGCACCCAGGCACGGGCACTGGCCGGCTGGGAACGCGAGCTCGGCCGCATCCGCATCGACGCGCCGTCGGACGAGGTGAAGCGGGTGTTCTACACCTCGCTCTACCACACCATGCTGGCGCCCACGCTGTTCGACGACGTCGACGGCCGCTACCGCGGCATGGATCTCAAGATCCACCAGCTCGAGGCCGGGCAGCACAACTTCAGCACCTACTCGCTGTGGGACACTTATCGTGCCTTGCATCCGCTGTTCACCCTGGTGCAGCCCGAGCGCGTGCCGATGCTGGTGAACGGCCTGATCCGCATGGCCGCGGAAAGCCCGGACGGCCCGCCAGTATGGCCGCTGCAGGGCATGGAGACCGGTTGCATGATCGGCTACCACTCCGCCTCGGTGGTCGCCGAGGCGGTCGCCAAGGGCTTCCCCGGCATCGACGTGGCCAGGGCCTGGCCACTGTTCCGCCAGCGCGCGATGGTCGACGACTACCGCGGCCTGCCGTACTACCGCAAGCTCGGCTACATCCCCAGCGACAAGGACTGGGAGGCCGTCAGCAAGACGCTGGAGTACTGCTACGACGACTGGGCGGTGTCGCACATCGCCGATGCGGCCGGTGCGCACGATGAGGCCAAGGCACTGCGCCAGCGCTCGCGCAACTACCGCAACGTGTTCGATAAGTCAGTCACCTTCGTGCGTCCACGCGGCGCGGATGGAGCGTGGCTGGAGCCGTTCTCGCCCGATGCCGTCGGCCACTCCGACAAGTGGCGCGACTTCACCGAGTCCAACGCCTGGCAGGCGACCTTCCTCAACCAGCACGACCTGGCCGAGTACATGACGCTGTTCGGTGGCGACAAGGCGTTCGAGGCCAAACTGGATGGCCTGTTCAACGCGGCCCCTTCGCTGTCCGGCAACGCACCGCCGGACATCGCCGGCATGGTCGGCCAGTACGCCCACGGCAACGAACCCAGCCACCACGTGGCCTACCTTTATGCCTACGCCGGTGTGCACCACAAGACGCAGTCGCGGGTGCGCATGCTGCTGGACACCATGTACCGCGCCGCGCCGGACGGCCTGGCCGGCAACGAGGACTGTGGCCAGATGAGTGCCTGGTACGTGCTCGGCGCGCTGGGCCTGTACGCAGTGGACCCGGTCAGCACGAACTACGTGTTCGGCAGCCCGTTGCTGGACCGGGCCGAACTTGCCCTCGGCGGCGACCGTACGCTGGTGATCGAGACGAAGGGCAACGGCCAGGACGCGCCGTACATCCAGTCGGTGACATGGAATGGCCAGCCGTGGACGCGCAGTTGGATCGGTCACGCCGAGCTGGCCAGGGGCGGCACGCTGGTGTTCCGCATGGGGCGGACGCCGAATCCGGCATTTGGTCGTGACGTGGCAGACCGGCCGCCATCGATGCGGGTTTAATAGCTTGCATCCGCCCGCGGAGGACCTGGCGAAGCGCGCGGTCCCACGCCCGAAGCCCCGACGTTTCCCGGGGCTTCCTGTTTCCTGTTCAGCCATCCCTCGGCAGCGAACACCGCGTCGCGCCCGGTCCGGCCGAAGAAACCGGCGATCAGGCCAGCGCCAGCCGCAACGCCTCCAGTTGCGCAGCGTAATGTTGCCACTCACCGAGTCCGCGGCTGTGGATGGCCTCGCGAACCTGGGCGCTGCTCGGCGTCGCCACCGGTGCGGTATTGCGTTCGGGGTGCAGGCAATCCTCTTCCAGGTCCAGCCGGCAATACGCCAGCACCTCGTGCATCACCTTCTCCGGCTGCCGGACCAGCGCGGCATATGAAACATCGAGCACGGCACTGGGGAGCGTGGCGCGCCAATGTCTCATCAGACGAACGTACTGCCCGTGGTAATGCGCCAGCGACGCTAGGTCGTAGCTGTAGGCCGAGGTATTGCCGAACATGGCCTTGAGATTGGAAAAGCACACGTCCATCGGTTCCCGCACCATGTGCAGGATCGGGGCATGTGGCAATGCTCGGTGAATGATGTCGACGAACGGGAAGTTCGTCGGCAGCTTGTTGATGTAGTACCCGCGTCCCTGCGCGCGCCACTGAGTCTCCCTCAGGTAGCGCGCTCCGAGCTCCTTGAAATCGATGTCCCTGCTGCGATTGATGAGCTCCAGCCTGCGCTGCACGCCGCCATCGGGCACATCCGCGAGCCACTGCAGCTGACGCAACAGTTCATTGATCTCCCCCGCGGAAACCACTTGCGAATGGTTCGACAACATGCGATCGAGCAGGGTCGACCCGGACCGGGGCATGCCAACGATGAAGATGGGTATGGGGCCACCGGACTCAGGCAGCTGCGTGCTGACGGCCGGGCCGGCCAGGGGCTGGCGAATGATCGCGTCCGTGACTGCAGCTTCACCGGCAGCATCGTACGGATTGAGCGCATGCATGATTGCATTGCTGCGCTCCAGCGCCGACCAGGCCTCGCCGTATTGCCCGAGGTCATCGAGCTCCTTGAAGAGGGCGTGCTCGAATTCGGCACGTACAAGATTGTCCGCGGCGACATGGCTGTTGACCGGGATACGGCCAAGCTGTGCCCGAAGGAAGTCGATGTGGTTCGATCCTGCGGTCTGCCGGCGCAGGCGAGCTCGCGCCATCGCCGCACCGCTGAAGGTCGGCCAGCGGCGCAAGCACGTATCGAGCACCGCCCCCGCCGCCTCCATCTGACCGGAAAACTGAAGCAGCATCGCGTGCAGGTAATGCTCGTCCGGCGTGTCGACACCCGCAGCCATTGCACGCTCGAGCAAGACAAGTGCCGCTGGAATCTCATTGAGCATCCAGCGCAGGTGGGCCTGCACGGCGAGCAACGAGGCTGACGATTCGTGCGCGATCGAGGGGTGCTCAAGGCAAACCCGAGCCGCAATGGTTTCGCCGCGGATGCACAGGCGCCGAGCCAGTTCCGTGAGCAGCGCGGCGTCATCGGGAAGCCCGGACATGACTGCCAGCAGTTCCCTGGTGGATGCGCGCAGTTGGCCACGTTCGAGCAACACGTCGGAGAGTTGCATGCGGGCGACGGCATCGTGGGTCACCCGCTCGAGCAGGGTCTCGAGTGTCGCCTGTGCAGCAACCAGCTGGCGATTTTCGATGTACTGCCGCGCCCGGCGCCGAAGGCGATCCTCCGACGCATGAAGGGGGTCGATTGTCATCGGCAGATGTTGCATCGTGCTTCTCCGCCAAGGCAAATGCCGGCCGCCGCGGTCCAGGTCGGGAACCGGCCGCCTGTTGCCGGCCGGACGCCGCGCGCGTCACCTCGGGATCGCGGCAGCCATGTCACGATCCCGCCCCCGGCCATCCGGATCCCTCGCCGTCCGATGCGCTTTTGCCGGGGCAACGCTGTCCGGTGACCCGGGACCTAGTTGGTGCCGGCGAACGCGTGATCCAGCCAGTCGTGCATCAGCCGGTAGCTGCGCGCGGCGGCGCGGGCGTCGTACATGCAGCCGGGGCTGTGCTGGTCGGTCTCGGTGAAGCAGTGCACGGCGTGGCCGAGCACCACGAACTGCCAGTCGGCCGGGCTGCCGCGCATCTCGTTCATGAAGGCATCGGCATCCTTCATGGTCCAGCTGTCGTCGGCGCCGTTCATCACCAGCACGCGGGCCTTGATCTGCTTCGCCAGGGCGGGATCGTCGGTGGTGAGGCCACCGTGGAACGACACCACCGCCGCCACGTCGGCACCGCTGCGCGCCAGGTCGAGCACGGCCGTGCCGCCGAAGCAGAAGCCGATCGCGGCCAGGTGCGTCAGGTCGATCGGCGCATCCTTGGCCTGCGCCTTGAGCTGCGCCAGTGCCTCGTTCATCCGCTGACGCATCAGCGGGCGGTTGGCATACAGGGGCTTGGTCGCGACCTCGGCCTGGTCATTGCTGGTTGGCCGTACGCCCTCGCCGTAGAGGTCGGTAACCAGGATCACGTAGCGCGAGCCGGCGATCATCTCGGCCTTCTTCACGGCCATGGCGTTGACGCCGTACCAGTTCGGCACCATCACCAGCCCGGGGCGCTTGGCCGAAGTCGCGTTGTCGTAGACCAGCACGCTCTTGAAGGTGGTCCCGTCCCGGGTCCAGGTCACTGTCTTGTGCACCATCGCCGCATGGGCGGCGACCGGACCGAGTGTAAGCAGCAATAGCGAGGCAAGACGAAGCAGGCGCATGGGACGACTCCGTGGTGGCGAAAGGGCGAGCGGTCAGCGACCGGCAGCGTGGTCGGACAGCCTCTGCTTGAGCGGTGCGAAACGGTCGATCAACCGCACGCCCAGGGCACGGGCGGCGACCAGCGGCGGCGCCTGCCAGGCGTAGACCCGGGCCAGCGCATCGAAGCCCAGCGCATCCAGCGTGTCGGCGCTGCGTCGGCGGCGCGCGTAGCGGCGCAGCACGTGCGGTGCGGCGATGTCGCGGCCCGCACTGCGCGCATCGATCAGGGTCTCGCGCAGTTCGGCCACGTCGCGCAGGCCGAGGTTCACGCCCTGTCCGGCCAGCGGATGTACCGCATGCGCCGCGTCGCCGAGCAGCACGAAGCGCGGCGCGTCGTAGCGTTCGGCCAGCTGCAGCCGCAACGGGAACGCCGCGCGCGCACTGCAGCCGGTGACGCGGCCCAGACGGAAGTCGATCGCCACGCCCAGAGCGTCGCGGAAGGCCGCCTCGTCCAGCGCCAGCATGCGCGCCGCCTCATCCTCGGGCAGCGACCAGACGATCGAGCTGCGCCCGTCGGCCAGCGGCAGCAGCGCCAGTGGACCGCCGGGCAGGAAGCGTTGCCACGCGGTGTGTTCGTGCGGCCGCTCGGTCGCCACGTGGGCGACCACGCCGCACTGCGCGTAGTCGCGGCCGCGGGTATTGATGCCGGCCATCGTGCGCAGCGGCGAGCCGGCGCCGTCGGCGGCAACCAGCAGGCGCGCGGCCAGCGTGCGGCCATCGGCCAACGCCACGTCGACCCGGTCATCGCGCGACTCGAAACCGGCCACCTCGGCCGGGCACACGCGCTGCACGCCGGTGCCGTCCAGTGCCTGCCACAACGTCGACTGCACCAGCGCGTTCTCGACGATGTAGCCCAGCGCCGCCAGGCCCTCGCGACCGGCGTCGAAATCGATCGCGGCGCCGCTGGCGGCATCCCACACATGCATGCGCTCGTAGGGGCAGGCGCGTGCATCGCGGATCGCCGGCCACACGCCCAGCTCGTCCAGCAGGCGGATCGAGGACGCGGCCATGCCGACCACGCGCAGGTCGACCTCCTGCTCGCGCTGCCACGGTGCCGGCTCGCGCGACTCGACCAGCGCGGTGGCGAAACCGGCCCGGCCCAGCGCCAGCGCGGTGGCCGCGCCGACCATGCCGCCGCCCACCACCACCACGTCCAGCGCCGGACCGCGGCGGCGTACGCCATCCTCCCGCCCGATCATCCGGCTCATGGCAACGGCTCCCGCACGGCGCGCGGTGGCTCGCCGCGGAAGCCCATGCCGCGCCGGGCCAGCAGGCGCTGCAGCGGCGGCACGCGGTCGTAGGCCAGCAGGGCCAGCGAGCGAAACGGCGCCAGCAGCGGCTGCGGCAGGCAGGCCAGCTGCACCAGGCCGTGGCTCATCATCATCGTGCCTTCGCGATCGGGCGCACGGCGCGCGGCGTACGTGTCCAGCAGCGCCGGGGCACCGAGATCGGCCGCTTCGGCAACCAGCTCGGCCAGGGTCAGCGCATCGCGCAGGCCCAGGTTGAAACCCTGCGCGCCGATCGGGTGCACGGTCTGCGCCGCATTGCCGACCAGCACGGCGCGCGGGCCGGTCAGCCGCGCCGCCGCCACGCGGCGGATCGCCCAGGGCTGGCGTCGGCCGGGCCGGGACAGGCGCCCCAGCTTGCCGCCGAAGCGCCGCTGGGCCAGCGCGGCGTAGTCCTCGTCGTCCAGCGCGGCGATCTCATCCGCCTGCTCGGCCGGCACGGTGAGCACCAGGCCGGCGCGGCGCTCGGCCAGCGGCAGCAGGGCGATCGGGCCGTCGTCGCCGAAGCGCTCGAAGGCGCGACCGGCCGGATCGCGTTCCGGCGTGATGGTGCAGACGAACAGGGTCTGGCCGTAGTCGTGGCGTTCGGCGGCGATGCCCAGCCGCTCGCGCACGAAGGATTCGGTGCCGTCGGCGCCGACCATCAGGGCGGCATCGAACGTGCGGGCTCCGTCGGGCGTGCGGACGGTGGCGCGCCAGCCGCCCTCGACCGGCCCCATCCCTTCCAGCGTGGCCGGTGCCATGCGCACCAGGTTGCGGCAACTGTCCAGCCGGCGCTCCAGCGCTTCGCCCAGTTCACGGGCCGGCAGGGTCCAGCCCAGCGCGTCCACGCCGTGGCGGGCGGCATCCAGCCGGGCGGTGCCGAACTCGCCGGCGCGGCTGACCTGGATGCGGGTGATCGGCGTGGCGCGCGCCTCGGCATGCGGCCACACGCCCAGGGCACGCAGGCCGTTGACGGTGGCGCGGGCCAGCGCCAGGTTGCGTTCGTCGTAGCTGGCGGGCGCGGCGCGGCGCGGCGGCGCCGCATCGAGCAGGGTGGCCGGCACGCCGGCGGCATCGAGCGCGATCGCCAGGCTGGCGCCGACCAGCCCGCCACCGACAATGAGGACGCCGCGCGGAGCGGCCGGGTCGTTCAGGTTCATCCGCCGCATGATACGCGCCCGGCCCGCGGTTCCCGCAGCGGCGGGGCGTCGCGGCGGTGCGGGTCGCCAAGCGACGGACGGCCGACTAGACTAGGGGGTCGATTTTCGCCGCATTCCCAGGAGCCCTTCATGGCCATGACGCAGACCCAGCGCCTCGGCACCTTCAGCCTTCTTGCCTTGGTCATGGCCGCCACGCGCCTGCACCATTTCGACGCGATCCCGGATGCGTCCTGGGGTGTGTTCTTCCTGGCCGGTTTCTGGCTGCGCGGCTCCGCGCGCTGGGCGTTCCCGCTGCTGATGGCGCTGGCCGTGCTGGTGGACTTCTTCGCCATCACCAGCCAGGGCCTGAGCTTCTGGAGCCACTACTGCGTCTCGGCCGGTTACTGGTTCCTGGTACCGTCCTACTTCGCGCTGTGGCTGGGCGGCAGCTGGCTGGCCCGCCATCAGGTTGGCCTGCGCGCGTCCACCCTGGGTATGGCGGCGCTGGCGCTGCTGGTCGGCGAGGGCGTGTGCTACCTGCTGTCCAACGGCAGCTTCTACTGGCTCTCGCCGGTCACCGCTGCCGTGCGCAGCCTGGACGGCTGGTTCGCGAACCTGGGCGACTGGTACCTGCCGTTCCTCGGCACCACGGCGATGTACGTGACCATCGGTGCGGTGTTCCACGTGCTGGTGTCCCTGCTGGCCCGCACCGCCGACGCTTCGCGGACCAAGCTGGCCGGCTGAAGCCGCCATGGGCAACCGCCTCTCGAAGATCTACACCCGCACCGGCGACGACGGCAGCACTGGGCTCGGCGACGGTTCGCGCGTCCCGAAGGACTCGCTGCGGGTCGCCGCCTACGGCACCGTCGACGAACTCAACAGCACGATCGGCATGGTGCTCGCCTGCGACGGCGTGCCCGAGGACATCGCCGAGGCGCTGACCCAGGTCCAGCATGAGCTGTTCGACCTGGGCGGCGAGCTGTGCATCCCGGGCATGGCGATGATCGACGACGCCGACATCACCCGGCTGGAGCAGGTGCTGGACCGTTTCAACGACCCGCTGCCGCCGCTGAAGGATTTCATCCTGCCCGGCGGCGGCATGGCGGCCTCGTGCTGCCATCTGGCGCGTACCGTCTGCCGCCGCGCCGAGCGTGAAGTGGTGGCGCTGGGCCGCGAGGAAAGCATCCGTCCGCAGGCATCGCGCTATCTCAACCGGCTCTCCGACCTGTTGTTCGTGCTGTGCCGGGTGCTGGCCCGCGCCAGCGGCCACGGCGAGGTGCTGTGGCAGCACGAGCGCCGGCGCAAGCCCGCCCCTCCCGCTGCCTGATTTCCATGCTCCGCCTGTACACGCACGCGAGTTGCCTGCGGCACGACCCCGGTCCGGGGCATGCCGAATCGCCGTTGCGCCTCAAGGCCGTGCTGCAGGCGCTGGACGCCGACCGCTTCGCCGCGCTGGACCGGGTCGAGGCGCCGCGCGCCACCCGCGAGCAGCTGTTGCGCGTGCATGACGCTGCCCACGTCGACCGCGTGCTCGGCAGCGCCCCCCTGGAAGATCGGGTGCAGCTGGATCCGGACACCTGGATGTCGCCGGGCTCCGACGAGGCCGCGCTGCGCGCCGCCGGGGCCACCTGCGCCGCGGTCGACGCGGTACTCGCAGGCCAGGCGCCGCGCGCATTCTGCGCCGTCCGCCCTCCCGGTCACCATGCCACCCCGGGCGAGGCGATGGGCTTCTGCCTGTTCAACTCGATCGCCGTGGCGGCCGCGCATGCCGTCGCCGCGCACGGTCTGCAGCGCGTGCTGATTGCCGACTTCGACGTGCACCACGGCAACGGCACGCAGGACATCTTCGAGCGCGAGCCGCGGGTGATGTTCGTCTCCAGCCATCAGTCGCCGCTGTACCCGGAAACAGGCTTCGCGCACGAGCACGGCGTCGGCAACGTCATCAACGCCCCCTTGCCGGGCGGTGCCGGCTCGATGGAATTCCGGGAGACCTGGCATCACGAACTGCTGCCGCGCATGCACGCCTTCAAGCCGCAACTGGTGCTGGTCTCGGCCGGCTTCGACGCGCACCGCGACGACCCGCTCGCGGACCTGCGACTGGGCACCGAGGACTACGCGTGGATCACCCACCAACTGGTCGAACTGGCCCATGCGCATGCCGGCGGCCGGCTGGTGTCCAGCCTCGAAGGCGGATACGACCTGCGTGCGTTGGCCGCCAGCGCCGCCGCGCACGTCGAGGCGCTGCTCTACTGAGCTCGGCAAAGGCGGCCTGCGGCTGAATCCGCAGACCCTTTCGACGCCTTCGAGCCTGCCGGCTGCGGGACGTTTCTGCTAGCTTAACGGGCCATTTCCGCCTAAAGACTGCCATCGTGACGATGACGCTGCGCCCGTTGCCTCCGCGCCGCCTGCTGGCGGTCGCTGCCGCCCTCGCCCTGCTCGGCGCACCGCTCGAGGCGGATGCCGCCACCGGCCAGACGCCGATTCCCGGCAACATGCGCGCTCCGGAAGAGATCGGCTGCCCGCTTGGTTCGTTCTTCTGTCCGGCCCGCCCGATCAGCTATGCGATGTGCCGCCCCAATGCGCTGCTGTCGTTCTACGACCCGACGCTGCCGCTGGACAGTTCCGGGCGCGATACCGCCAACACGGATATCCACGCCGAGCGCGCGGACAGCTCCAACCAGTCGGTCTACCGGTTCACCGGCGAGGTCCGCATGCAGCGCGCCGATCAGCTGCTGCGTGCCGACCGCGTCGACTACAACGACCAGACCACTGATTACGACGCCCGCGGCAACGTGCGCTACCAGGAAGCCGGCGAGCTGCTGTCCGCCGATCGCATCAAGGGCAACAACACGGCCAAGCGTGGGGTCGCCGACAACGTCACCTACCAGTTACTGCAGTCGCGCGGCAATGGCGTGGCAAAGCAGGCCGTTCTGACCGACGCGCAGCACAGCCACTACCGGGACGTCACTTATTCGACCTGCGATGTCGGCCACCGACTGTGGGAGTTCAGCGCCAACCGACTCACGCTGAACCGCGAGACCGGCGTGGGCGTGGCCCATGGCGCTGTCATGCGCTTCGCCGATGTGCCGTTCTTCTACCTGCCGTACCTCACGTTCCCGATCGACAACCGGCGCAAGAGCGGCTTCCTCGCCCCCACGTTCGGCAACTCCAGCCACTCCGGCGTCATGGTGAGCGCGCCGTATTACCTCAACCTGGCGCCGAACTACGACGCGACGCTCGAACCACGGCTCTACTCCAAACGTGGGGCGATGCTGGCCGGGCAGTTCCGCTACCTGCTTCCCGGCACCAGCGGGCACCTGGATTTCGAATACGTGGCCAAGGACCACGGCCCCAACCTGGTGGATTCCAAGCTGATCACGCAAGGCAAACAGCGCTATCTGTACAAGTTTGGCGACGCGACCCGCCTATGGCCGGGCTGGGTATTCACCACCAGCGTCAATCGGGTGTCGGACAAGAACTACCTGCGGGACTTCAGCAACGACCTCTACACCAACGCAACCAACTTCATCCCCTCCAACGCCTACGTTCGCGGATCGGGGAACTGGTGGAGCGCCTCGCTGGGTGTGGATGCCTACCAGAACACCGACCCCTATCTGAACGACAACTCTCTCCAGTACCGGCGCTGGCCGCGTGGCACCTTGAATCTCGATGTGCCACTCAACAACTGGCTCGAGTTCGGCATGAACAACGAGGCCGTCGCCTTCCGCAAGAGCGGATACATCAGCGGCAATCGCGCCGACCTGTATCCGTACCTGGAAGCGGACTGGCAGGGAGCGGCGTGGTTCGTGCGACCGCGCCTGGCCTATCGCTACACCGCCTACCAGCTGGACGACAATTTCCAGCACTACGGCTTCGGCGGGCGGCTCGGAACAAATCAGCAGTCGCCATTCACCAGGCAAGACCCAACGCGCTCGCTCCCGGTCGCGAGTCTGGACACCGGCCTGATCTTCGACCGCAGCACATCGCTGTTCGGAACAAGCTACACGCAGACCCTGGAGCCACGGCTCTACTACCTCTACATCCCCTACCGGAACCAGGACAACCTGCCGCTGTTCGACACGCGGCTGATGAATTTCGACTACTGGCAGTTGTTCTCTCCGAATCAGTATTCGGGCGCCGACCGGCAGATGAACGCGAACAACCTCACCGGCGCCCTGACCACCCGGCTGCTCGACGACAACGGTGTCGAACGGTTTTCCGCCAGCCTGGGGCAGATCCGTTATTTCGACCCGCAGCGGGTGAAGCTGCCCGGACAGAAGGTCACGGACTGGACCGGCTCCGATTACGTCGCCCAGGCCGCCGTCCAGCTCAACGACCAGTGGCGGGCCAGCACCGCTTACCAGTGGAGCCCGAACACGCGTCAGGTCGACCTCGGCACCTTCCAGATCCAGCGCCGGATCAAGACCGACGGCGTCCTCAACTTCTCCTATCGGTTCCGCCGCACGCCGGGCAGCACCTCCGTGTTGCTGGAACAATACGACGCGTCCACGGTCTATCCGGTCTCGGATCGCTGGCGCCTGCTCGGACGGTGGACCTATTCGGTCAAGGATCGCCGCACGGTGGAAGCACTGGCGGGCGTCCAGTACGAGAGCTGCTGCGTGATCTTCAGTGTGGTCGGGCGGCACTACGTGAGCCAGTACGCTCCCATAGGCAGCACGTCGAAACGAATCCCCTCGAACAATGCGGTGATGTTCGAGCTGCAGTTCAAGGGACTGGGTGCGTTCAACGGCCAGGTCGAGGACTTTTTCCGGCGTGCTATTCTGGGATATCAATAATTTGTCCATCGCCCGCAGGCGATCCAAGGCACCGTTCCGATGAAGCAATCTCTCGCGCTGTTCCTGTTCGCGGTCGTCGCCGCGTCCGTCGCCCCCGCACACGCCCAGCTCCTGGCACCGGCCGCCCAGACCGGCTCGAACACCGGCGAACAGCCGCTGGACCGCATCGTGGCAGTGGTCGACGACGGCGTGATCCTGCAGAGCGAACTGGACGATGCCGTCCGCGCCATCCAGCAACAGTACGCCAGCAATCCCGGCCAGTTGCCGCCGCTGAACGTGCTGCAGCGCCAGGTACTCGAGCGCCTCATCCTGATGAGACTGCAGGTCAACAAGGCCAATGACCAGGGCATCCGTGTCTCCGACGGCGAAGTGGATCAGGCGGTCAACCGCGTGGCCCAGCAGAACCACATGACGGTGGACCAGTTGCGCGGTGCCATCGCACAGAGCGGTGCCAGCTATGCGGCGTTCCGGCGCCAGATCGGCGAGCAGCTCACCGTGCAGCGGCTGCACGACAGCGTGGTCCGCGACTCGGTGCAGATCACCGACAGCGAGATCAACAACCTGCTCAACAGCCCGACCTACAAGGCCGGCGAAGTGCACCTCGCGCACATCCAGATCAGCGTGCCGGCAGGCGCCACCGCTGCAGACATCCAGGCTGCCCAGACCAAGGCCGCCGAGGCCCTCAACGCGATCAAGGGCGGCATGGATTTCAATGCCGCGGCAATCCGCTACTCTGACGCGCAGGACGCGCTCGACGGCGGCGATCTCGGCTGGCGTCGCATGGACGAGGTCCCGCCGGCGTTCACCGATACGGTGGCCGCGATGAAGCCCGGCGACGTTACCCCGGCGCTGCGTGGTCCCACCGGCTTCACCATCCTCAAGCTGGTCGGCCAGCGGCAGCCCGAGCGCCAGGTGATCACCGAATACCACGCCCGCCAGATCCTGATCAGCCCCAGCGAGCTCATCACTCCCGCGCAGGCACAGCAGAAGGCGCAGGACCTCTACCAGCGCATCGTCAACAAGCACGAAGATTTCGCCAAGCTGGCCAAGGCCGACTCCACCGACGACACCACCGCCAATGCCGGTGGCGACATGGGCTGGTTCGCCAAGGACGCCTGGGGTGCTGCGGTCGCGCAGCAGTTGTCCGCGCTCAAGCCGGACCAGGTCTCCAAGCCGTTCCAGACGGAAGCGGGCTGGCACATCATCGAGCTGCTCGGCACGCGCCAGGCCGACCGTACCGATGAGATCGCCCGCAACCAGGCGCGTCAGGCCATCGGCAACCGCAAGGCCGAGCAGGCGTACGAGGACTTCCTGCGCCAGCTCAAAGCAAGCGCGTACATCCGGATCCTGGTGCCGGAGCTGCGCGCGCCCGGCCAGCCGGACGACGGCACCGCCTGATCCGGCCACCATGGACATCCGACCCCGTCCCCGGCTGGCCCTGACTGCTGGCGAGCCGGCGGGTGTCGGCCCCGAGCTGTTGGCTCGCCTCGCTTCGATTCCGTTCGATGCCGAGCTGGTGGCGATCACCGATCGCGAGCTGCTGGAGCGAGCCGCACGACGTTGCGACATCCAGCTCGAGCTGCTGGACGAAGACGCACCTGCGCCCGCCATCTCCACGGCGGTCCAGCTGCGCGTCCGCCACGTGCCGCTGGGAGTGACCGAGCGCCCCGGCCATCCCGATCCCGCCAACGCGGCGCACGTACTCTCCACCCTGGCCGTGGCCACCGACGGCTGTCTCTCAGGGCGCTACGATGCCGTGGTGACCGCTCCCCTGCAGAAAGCCTCGATCAACGAGGCCGGCATCGCCTTCAGCGGCCACACGGAATTCTTCGCCGAGCGAGCCGGTGCCGACGTGGTGATGATGCTGGCCAGCCCGGAGCTGCGGGTGGCGCTGGCCACGACACACCTGCCTCTGGCTGCGGTTCCCGCCGCCATCCAAGCCGATCTCCTGACCCGCACCCTGCGCATCGTCGATGCAGAGCTGCGCGCGAAGTTCGGTATCGAACATCCCCGCATCGGTGTGCTCGGACTGAATCCTCACGCAGGCGAGGGCGGACACCTGGGCCACGAAGAAATCGACATCATCGCCCCTGCGCTCGATCGCCTGCGCGACGAAGGCATGGATCTGCTGGGCCCGCTGCCGGCGGATACCGCTTTCGTGCCCGCCATGCGGGCCCGCTACGATGCGGTGCTGGCGATGTACCACGACCAGGCCCTGCCGGTGCTCAAGAGCGAGGCCTTCGACCGCACCGTCAATCTGACGCTCGGCCTGCCCTTCATCCGCACCTCGGTCGACCACGGTACCGCACTCGACCTGGCCGGCAGCGGCCGCGCCGATGCCTCGAGCCTGATCGCCGCCACCCGCATGGCGCTGGACCTGGTCCAACGCGCCCGCGGCAACGCCTGACCCGACGTGCCGAACCCACCCATGAATGCACGTCCCAAGAAAAGCTTCGGCCAGCACTTCCTGCACGAGAAGCGCTACATCGAGCGCATCGTCAGCGCGATCGCACCAAAGGACGGTGATACGCTGATCGAAATCGGGCCCGGCGAGGGCGCCCTGACCCTGCCACTGCTCGCCGCGGCCCACCGACTGACCGCGATCGAACTGGACACCGACCTGATTCCCGCGCTGGACGAGCGTGCGGCACCGATCGGCGATCTGCGAATCGTCCACGCGGATGTGCTGAAGGTCGACTTCGCCGCGCTGGCCCGCGAACTGGGAGCCAGCCGCCTGCGCATCGCCGGCAACCTGCCTTACTACATCTCCAGCCCGATCCTGTTCCACTGCATCGAACATGCCGCGGCTATCCAAGACATGCATTTCATGCTGCAGAAGGAGGTGGTCGACCGGATGGCCGCCGACCCCGGCAGCAAGGTGTACGGACGCCTCTCGGTGATGCTGCAGCTGGCCTGCCGCGTAGTACCGCTGTTCGATGTACCGCCCGGCGCGTTCCGCCCCCCGCCGAAGGTCGACTCGTCCGTCGTTCGGCTGGTGCCGCTGGCGCCGGAAGAACGTCATGACGCCGACCCCGACGCCGTGCATGCCGTGGTCAAGGCGGCGTTCGCCCAGCGCCGCAAGACTCTCTCCAATGCGCTCCGGCAGCTGCTCGGCGCCGACTCGATCCGGGGGGCCGGCATCGACCCCGGCGCGCGCGCGGAAACGCTGACGCCGAACGATTTCGTGCGACTCGCCAAGGCGTTGCCGCCGCAGGTGGCGAAAGACTGAAGGCTCTGGCGCTCCACTGAGCGGATGCACACCACAGGCCGTACAATCGCAACATGAGTCCGAAATCCCCCTACACGATCGACGTTCACGTGCACACCCGCTTCGTTCCCGACCAATCGAAGCCCGACGACAACCGCTACGTGTTCGCCTACACGGTCACCCTGCGCAATGCGGGCGATGTCCCCGCCCAGCTGCTTCGCCGGCACTGGGTGATCACCGACGCCAACGGCAAGATCGACGAGGTGCGCGGCGATGGCGTGGTCGGCGAGCAGCCCTGGCTGCGTCCAGGCGACGATTACGAGTACACCTCCGGCGCGGTGCTGGAGACCGCGGTCGGCACCATGGCCGGCAGCTACCAGATGCTCGCCTACGACGGTACCGAATTCGACGCTCCGATTCCCACCTTCACCCTCTCGATTCCGCGCACGCTGCACTGATGGCGACCTACGCAATCGGCGACGTGCAGGGCTGTTATCCGGAGCTGCAGCGCCTGCTCGACAAGCTGCGCTTCGATCCGGCGCAGGACAACCTGTGGTTCTGCGGCGACCTGGTGAATCGAGGTGGACAGTCGCTGGAAACGCTGCGTTTCATCCATGGATTGCGCGAGCGGACCGTGGTGACGCTCGGCAATCACGATCTCAGCCTGCTCGCCATCGCGCAACGCAAGCCGGATGCCCAGGCCCGGGTCAACCCCGAACTGCGCGAGGTGCTGTTCGCCGACGACGCCCCGGTGCTTTTCGAATGGCTGCGCTCGCAGAAGCTGCTGCACCACGACGAGCAGTTGGGCTGGACGATGGTGCACGCCGGGCTGGCGCCGAGCTGGACACTCAGGCAGGCCCTGCGGTCGGCGCAGGAGATCGAGCGGGAACTGACCAGCCCGCGGCACCCCCGGTTGCTGAGGAATCTGTTCGGAAACCGACCGGCCGCCTGGTCGAGCCGGCTGCAGGGGATCGAACGGATGCGCGCCTCGATCAACACCCTCACCCGCATGCGTTATTGCGACATCCAGGGACGCATCGACTTCGAGGGCAAGGGCATCCCCGGCACGCAGAAACCCGGCATGTATCCCTGGTTCGAGGTCCCCGGCATGCGGCGGCGGGATACACGCGTCGTCTGTGGCCACTGGTCGGCGCTTGGCCGTTTCGCCGGGCTGGGGGTATACGCCATCGATACCGGCTGCGTCTGGGGCGGTCAGTTGACCGCCCTGCGGCTGGACTCCGAGGAGCCGGCCTACTTCACGGTGAACGCCGAACCGCATCGCAAGCGCCCGCCCGGCGCAGAGGACTGAGCAAAAAGCAAGGGAGGCGATCGCCTCCCTTGCTTTTTGCCGTTACCCGCAAGCTCAGCTCAGCTGGCCATGACAATGCTTGTACTTCTTGCCCGAACCGCACGGGCAGGGATCGTTGCGCCCAACCTTAGGGCCATCCGCAGCGGCAACGGCCGGCAGGGCATCGCCGGCCGGAGCGGTCGGGGCACCGCCACCCGATGCCAGCATCTGGCGCTGCAGGCGCTCGGCCATCCGCTGCTGCTCGGCCTCCATCGCGGCGACCTCTTCCTCGCTGCGGACACGGATCCGCGCCAGCATCTGTACCACCTCGGTCTTGATCCGGTCGAGCATGTCCGAGAACAGGTCGAAGGACTCGCGCTTGAACGCCTGCTTGGGATCCTGCTGGGCATAGCCGCGCAGGTAGATGCCCTGGCGCAGATAGTCCATGCTGGCCAGGTGCTCCTTCCAGGCATTGTCGACCACGCTGAGCATGATGTGCTTCTCGAGCTGGCGCATGGTCTCGGCACCGATCTGTGCCTCCTTGGCCTGAAACAGCCCTTCAACCAGAGCGCGAACATGCTCGAGAATGGCATCGGCATCCAGTTCGTGCTGCTGCTCGATCCACGACTTGAGCTCCGCGTGCAGGCCGAACTCGGACTCCAGCTCGCGGTCCAGCCCGGCGATGTCCCACTGCTCGTCGATGCTTTCCGGCGGCACATGGCCACGCACCATCTGCTCCACCACGTCTTCGCGGATATCGGCGATGGTGGCCGACACGTCATCGCCGTCGAGCAGCTCGTCGCGCTGCTTGTAGATCACCTTGCGCTGCTCGTTGGCGACGTCGTCGAACTCGAGCAGATGCTTGCGGATGTCGAAGTTGTGCTGCTCGACCTTGCGCTGCGCCTTCTCGATCTGCCGGCTGACCATGCGGTCTTCCAGCGCATCGTCTTCCTTCATGCCGAACATGCGCATCCAGCGGCCGACCCAGTCACCCGCGAAGATACGCAGCAGGTTGTCTTCCAGCGACAGGTAGAAGCGCGACGAACCCGGGTCGCCCTGGCGACCGGAGCGGCCGCGCAGCTGATTGTCGATGCGCCGGGACTCGTGGCGCTCGGTGCCGATGATGTGCAGGCCGCCGGCGGCCAGTACCTGATCGTGGCGCTGCTGCCATTCCGCTTTCACGCGCGCCCGGTCCGCCTCGGTCGCCTCGGCCGGAAGCGCGGCCAGCGCCACTTCCAGGCTGCCACCGAGCACGATGTCGGTGCCGCGGCCAGCCATGTTGGTGGCGATCGTCACCGAGTGCGGCGCGCCCGCCTGCGCGACGATATGGGCCTCGCGTTCGTGCTGCTTGGCGTTCAGCACCTCGTGCGGGATCTTTTCCTTGCTGAGCAAGCCGGACAGCAACTCCGACACCTCGATCGAGGTGGTACCCACCAGCACGGGCTGGCCGCGCTTGTGGCAATCCTTGATGTCCTCGGTCACGGCGCGGTATTTCGCCGTCTGCGCGAGAAACACCATGTCCGGATTGTCCTTGCGGATCATCGGCTTGTGGGTGGGAATCACCACCACCTCAAGACCGTAGATCTGCTGGAACTCGTACGCCTCGGTATCCGCCGTGCCGGTCATGCCGGCCAGCTTGGTGTACATGCGGAACAGGTTCTGGAAGGTCACCGTGGCCAGCGTCTGGTTCTCGCGCTGGATCGGCACGCCTTCCTTCGCCTCCACGGCCTGATGCAGGCCGTCCGACCAGCGACGACCGGCCAGCGTGCGTCCGGTGAACTCGTCGACGATGATCACCTCGCCGTCCCGCACGATGTAGTCGACGTCGCGCTGGTAAATGGCGTTGGCGCGCAGGGCCGCGTTGAGGTGATGCACCACGGCCAGGTTCTTGGCGTCGTAGAGCCCGCTGCCGGATTCGATCACACCGGCCTGGCGCAGCAGTTCGTCGGCGTGTGCCATCCCCTCTTCGGAAAGATGCACCTGCTTCTGCTTCTCGTCGACCCAGTAGTCGCCGGCACCCTCTTCTTCGGCCTGGCGTACCAGATGCGGGACGATCTTGTTGACCTTGAGGTAGAGCTCCGGCGAATCCTCGGCCGGGCCGGAGATGATCAGCGGCGTGCGCGCCTCGTCGATCAGGATCGAGTCCACTTCGTCGACGATGGCGTAGTTCAGACCGCGCTGGTAGCGCTGCTCCTTCGAGAGCGCCATGTTGTCGCGCAGGTAGTCGAAGCCGAACTCGTTGTTGGTGCCGTAGGTGATGTCCGCGGCGTAGGCGGCATGCTTGTCGGCATGGTCCATGCCCGGGTAGACCACCCCGACGGATAGGCCCAGGAAGTTGTAGAGCTTGCCCATCTGGGCCGAGTCGCGGCGGGCCAGATAGTCGTTCACCGTCACCACGTGGACGCCCTTGCCTTCGAGCGCATTGAGGTACACCGGGAGGGTACCGACCAGGGTCTTGCCCTCGCCCGTCCGCATCTCGGCGATCTTGCCCATGTGCAGCACCATGCCGCCGATCAGCTGCACGTCGTAGGGGCGCATGCCCAGCACGCGCTTGCCGGCCTCGCGCACCGTGGCGAAGGCCTCCGGCAGCAGATTGTCCAGCGCCTCGCCGGTGGCGAGCCGCTGCTTGAACTCGTCGGTCTTGGCACGCAGCGCATCGTCATCGAGGGCGGCGTATTCGGACTCCAGCGCATTGATGCGGGCGACGGTCTTGGAGAGCTGGCGCAGTACGCGGTCGTTACGGCTGCCAAAAAGGCTCGTCAGGGCACGATTGAACATCGATCATCCGGTGACTGGAGACAGGAAAACCCCGCCAGCGCGCGGCCGGCTGGGGCAAATTCACGATGATACTAGGGTCCGGCGGCTATCCCAAACGCACCGTCCGGCGCAAGGAAACGCGCCACCCCAGTCCGTCGCCGCATTGAGGGGTGGCGGCGGGACGAGGCTGTTTCAAGTCCCCGCCCCCGGTCTTCGCCACCCGCTTCAGCGGTGGCTGCGGACGTAGGCCAGCGGATTGACCACGCGTCCCTTGAACCAGACCTCGAAATGCACGTGGGAGCCGGTCGATCGCCCGGTCGACCCCGCATCGGAGATCACGTCGCCCACGCGGACGCGCTGCCCCGGATGGGCGATCAGCTTGCTGTTGTGGGCGTAACGGGTCATGTAGCCATTGCCATGGTCGATTTCGATGACCTTGCCATAGCCGGTACGGATGCCGGCGAACGTGACCATGCCCTCGGCCACGGCGTGTACCGGCGTTCCCAGCGGGACGGCGATGTCGATGCCCGTGTGACGCGCGGCGTGACCAGTGAACGGATCGGGGCGAACGCCAAAATACGAGGAAATGTAACCCTGCACGGGCATGCCGGTGGGCTTGAGGTTGGATTCGATACGCGCGTCCATCAGCAGGCTTTGCAGGGCGGTCAGCTGGGCCTGCTGGGCGTCGAACTGCGATGAAAGCTGGTCGATGCTCGACTCCAGTGACTGCGGCAGGGTGTAGGAGGATGCGCTCGAATCCTCCACGCCACCTACCGGCGGGGCCTGATCGAAATCGAATTCGCCGTTGTCCAGCTTGCCCATCTGGGCGAGACGCTCACCAAGCGCGTTCAGACGGGTCGACTGCGCCTGCAATTGACCCAGCTTGATCGCCAGCGCGTCGAGGTTGCGCTGGGCGTCGCGTTTCACCTCGACCAGCTGCTGATTCTGCTGGTCGATGGCCTGCTCGAGCTTGCGAACCTGCGCAAGTGCCTGATCGCGGGGACTGGCCACGACCAGCGCCGTGACGGCACCCATGGCCATGCATGTGCCGACCGCGATGGCCGCCAGGGCACCGATCCGCCAGCGCATGCGACGACTGGCCAGATCAAGGGTCTTGGGCACCTTCTTGGTGCGGGACACAAGTATGATTTGCATGCGATTCCACGTTGAAGAAGTCGTCACCATGCAGCGCGCGGTCCCACCCATCTCTCGCCGCCCGGCCCCGGGGCTCAAACCCCTGGCCGAATGTGGCGCGTTCGCGCGGCTTGCCTCGAAAGCCGCGGAACTGGATGCGCTGGACCGAGCCCTGCGCCAGACGCTGCCGACATCACTCCGCGACCAGGTGCGTTTCGCACAAAGGCGCGGCGACCGCCTCGTCTTTCTGGCGTCTTCCCCGGCATGGGCTTCCCGTCTGCGCCTTGTTCAGACGCAACTTCTTGCCACCGCGCGCGCCTTGGGCGCACACGCCAGTTCAGTCACCGTGAAAGTGGCCCCCCAACCGCCGGTCGCAACGCAACCGGATCGGTCAAAACCGCTTTCTCCCGCTGCAGCCGTCCATCTCAAAGCGGCTGCAGAGTCAGTCACAGACCCCGAACTGCGGGCGCTGTTCCTGGAGTTGGCGTCCCTCGCCGAAACTGCTGATTGAGCCCCTGCCGGGCGTTGACGGCCTTCAAGCCAACGCCCCTCGTCCGACACCCTCGGCATCGAAAAAGCTGCCCGGCCGGAGCCGGGAGCGGTCGGTTTATAACACGCGGATATGAAGGCATGCCAATCCCGCGTGTCCGCAGCGTGAGGTACTCGTGAACTGTTGCGTGATACGGCCCACAAAACAAAACGGCCACGCTCTTCAGCGTGGCCGTCCTGCTTACCCTCATGATTTGGTGCGCGTTATGCGGCTCAGATGGCCTGCGCAGGATGTGCGTAGGAGATCGGGGCAGTGGCCGGATCGTCCTCGTAGCTGACCTCTTCCCAGGCGCTGGCGTCGGCGATCAGTGCCCGCAGCAGCTTGTTGTTGAGCTCGTGCCCCGACTTGTGCGCATGGTAGGCGCCGACCAGGCTGTGACCCAGGAGATACAGGTCGCCGATCGCGTCGAGAATCTTGTGCTTGACGAACTCGTCCTCGTAGCGAAGACCGTCCTCATTGAGCACGCGGTAGTCATCCAGCACCACCGCGTTGTCCATCGAGCCGCCGAGCGCGAGGTTGTGCTCACGCAGCATCTCGATGTCGCGCATGAAACCGAAGGTGCGGGCGCGACTGACTTCCTTCACGAACGACGTGGTGGAGAAGTCGATTTCCGCACGCGAGGTGCGCTTGTTGATGATGGGGTGATTGAACTCGATCGAGAAGCCGACCTTGAAGCCTTCGAACGGTTCGAAGCTGGCCCACTTGTCGCCTTCCTGCACCTTCACCGGCTTCTTGATGCGGATGAAGCGCTTGGCCACCGGCTGCTCCTCGATGCCGGCAGACTGCAGCAGGAACACGAACGGACCGGCACTGCCATCCATGATCGGCACTTCGGGTGCCGACAGGTCGACGTAGGCATTGTCGATGCCGAGACCGGCCATCGCCGACAGCAGATGCTCGACCGTGGACACGCGGACATCGCCGCTGACCAGGGTCGTCGACAGGCGCGTATCGCCCACACAGTCCGGGCGCGCATGGATGTCCACCGGCGGATTGAGGTCGGTGCGACGGAACACGATGCCGGTATTCGGCGCCGCCGGGCGCAGCGTCATATAGACCTTGTCGCCGGTATGAAGGCCGACGCCGGTCGCGCGAATGATGTTCTTGAGCGTACGCTGCTTGATCATTTTTATGGGTACCTGTGGAAGGCAGCAGCCAGAATGGACGGGGATGCTAACACAGTCTTAACCTCGGACAATAGCAAACCGGACCGTACAGTCTTTAACCGTCCTTCATGCTTCCAGCCTGTCGACAGGCTTGCTCCCGATCGTGAAAGCGCTCTGGAAACATCAGGTTGCACGAAACAAGAGACCTCATGGCCGGGGACGGGATTCCGGCCATGAGGCTTGCCGCGGGTCATCCGGACAAGCGGCCTTGCTGACGCCTTCACATTTTTGAAGCCATCAGCCATCCGGCTTGATCGACAGTGAACCCGGCCGGCAGTCGCAACGACCGGTTCCAGTGCCGCCAAAGGTGCACAGACCGGAGGACCGGGGAATGGTTCCTCCGGATCCGGCCAGGTGCATCTTAGTCGGCCTGCCGGCGCAGGAAAGCCGGAATGTCGAGATAGTCGAAACTCGAGTCCGCCGACTTCGCCGGGGCGGTCTCCTGGCGACTGGTCGGCACGACATCGGGCTGGGCGTAGTCCACCACCTCGTTGCCGGTGCCCGTGCGAAGCACCACGGGGCGCGGACGCTGGCGCATTTCCACCTGCTGGGTCTGTACCGGGCGCACCGGCTGACGGGCGGAGGCGCGGTTGAGGCCCGTGGCCACCACCGTGACGCGCACGTCGTCCTGCATCTCCGGATCGAGCGAGGTGCCGATCACCACCGTGGCGTCCTCGGAGGCGAAGTCGTGGATCACCCGGCCGATCTCGTCGAACTCCCGCATGGTCAGGTTCGGACCGGCGGTGACGTTTACGAGGATGCCGCAGGCGCCGTTGAGGTTGACGTCCTCCAGCAGCGGGTTGTTGATCGCGGCCTCGGCCGCGGCCTGCGCGCGGTCGTCGCCGCGGGCGGTGCCCGAGCCCATCATCGCCATGCCCATCTCGCTCATCACGGTGCGCACGTCGGCGAAGTCGACGTTGATCAGGCCAGGCGCGGTGATCAGGTCCGCGATGCCCTGCACCGCGCCCTGCAGCACATCGTTGGCGGCCTTGAAGGCGTTCAGCAGGGTCACTTCGCGACCGAGCACCGACAGCAACTTCTCGTTCGGTACGGTGATCAGCGAGTCCACGTGCTGGGAGAGGTCCTCGATGCCCTTCAGGGCGACCTGCATGCGGCGGCGACCCTCGAACGGGAATGGCTTGGTCACCACGGCCACGGTCAGGATGCCCTTTTCCTTGGCCAGCTGAGCCACCACCGGGGCCGCACCGGTGCCGGTACCACCGCCCATTCCCGCGGTGATGAAGACCATGTCGGCACCCTCCAGCATCTCCTCGATCCGCTCGCGGTCTTCCAGCGCCGCCTGGCGGCCGACCTCGGGGTTCGCACCCGCGCCCAGGCCCTTGGTGACGTTGGCGCCGAGCTGCAGGTGGGTGCGCGAGCCGCAGTTCTTCATGGCCTGCGCGTCGGTATTGGCGACGACGAACTCGACGCCTTCGATGTTCGCATTGAGCATGTGGGCCACGGCGTTGCCGCCGCCACCACCCACGCCGATGACTTTGATAACCGCGTTGGGGGTCAATTTATCGATCAGTTCAAACATTTCCCGTCCTCCGTAGAGCTTTCGTTGTCGTTGTAACCGCGGTGGGCGACTCCTGTCGGACCGCGGTGGTGGGCGACTCCCTTCGCCCGGGGCACGGCATCCGGCCGCGCCAATTCCGTCAGAAATTCTTCTTGAACCAACCTCGCAACTTGTCCAGCGAGGTGCCCATGCTTCCACCCACCGGCCCGCCGTGGCGCACGCCGACGCTGCGCGCGCCGTGCAGCAACAGCCCGACGCCGGTGGAATGCAGGGGGTTGGCAATCACTTCTCCGAGTCCGCCCACGTGCTGCGGCACTCCGACGCGCACCATCTTGTGGAACATCTCCTCGGCCAGTTCGAGCGCGCCTTCCATCTTCGCGGCGCCGCCGGTGAGCACCACGCCGGCGGCGATCAGGCTGTCGTAGCCGGAGCGACGCAGTTCGTCCTGCACCATCTCGAAGATTTCCTCGTAGCGCGCCTGCACGCTCTGCGCGAGTGACTGGCGGGCAAGCCGACGCGGCGGGCGGTCGCCTACGCTGGGCACCTGGATGGTCTCGTCGGCGTGCGCCAGCTGGGCCAGCGCGCAGGCGTACTTGATCTTGATTTCCTCGGCATGCGCGGTCGGCGTGTGCACGCCGTAGGCGATGTCGTTGGTGACCTGGTCGCCGCCGACCGGCAGCGACTTGGTGTAGCGGATCGCGCCCTGCGTGTAGATCGCGATGTCGGTGGTGCCGGCGCCGATATCGACCAGGCACACGCCGAGTTCGCGCTCGTCGTCGGTGAGCACCGACTTGCTGCTGGCCACCGCCGAGGGCACCAGCTCGTCCACCGACAGGCCGCAACGCTGGATGCACTTGGTGATGTTCTGCACCGCCGCAGCGGCGCCGGTAACCAGATGCACCGAGGCCTCCAGGCGCACGCCACTCATGCCCACGGGCGAGCGGATGCCGTCCTGGCCGTCGATGCGGTATTCCTGCGACTCCTTGTAGAGCACCTTGCGGTCGGCCGGGATCGCCACCGCGCTGGCCGCCTCGAGCACCTGCTCGAGGTCGCCCGGGGTGACCTCGCGGTCGCGGATCGCCGCAGTGCCGTGCGAGTTGCGCGTCTCCAGGTGGCTGCCGGAGATCGACGCGAACACCGAGCGGATGTCGCAGCCGGCCATCAGCTCGGCCTCCTCCACCGCGCGCTGGATCGAGTGCACGGTCGACTCGATGTCCACCACCGAGCCACGCTTAAGGCCGCGCGAGACGTGCGAGCCGATGCCGATCACCTCGATCGGCTCGCCCGGCTCGTACTCGCCGACGATCGCCACCACCTTCGAGGTGCCGATGTCCAGTCCGACGACCAGCTGCTTGTCGTTGCGCGTCTTCATAGGCGGGGGTTCTTCATGTGCGGGGCGCGCCCCTGTCGTTGGAGGCCGGAGCCGCCGAAGGCAACCAGCGCACGGCAAAGCCGTTGGTGTAACGGAGGTCCGCGTAGGCGAAGCCGGTGTCATGCCCGGCGATCACCTTCGGATACACGTCCAGGAAGCGCCGTAGCCGCTTGCCGGCCTGCTCGCGGTCACCCAGCACGATCTGCGCGCCGTCCGCGGTGACCAGGCTCCAGCTGCCGCGCTCGGTCAGCGTCACACCGGTGATCTGCAGATGGGTGCCGGCGAAAGCCTTGCGCGCATCGGCGTAGAAGCTCACTACCTCGGCCAGGTGATCGTCCGGCCCATGCAGGCTGGGCAGATCCGGCGCCAGGTCGCTGGCTGGGACACTGAACACCTGGCCCTGGCGGCTGATCAGCTGCCTGTCGTTCCAGCGGGCGAAGGGCTGGCGTTCGTAGATGCGCAGCAGCAGCGTGTCCGGCCAGCGCTTGCTCGCCTCGACCGACTCCACCCACGGCAGCGACGCGACTGCCTTCTGTACCGCGTCCAGGTCCAGTGCAAAGAATCCGTGCCCGAGGTGCGGCAGGACCGCCGCGCGCACCTGTTCGGCCTTCACGTGCTTGAACTCGGCCTGCACGGTGAGCTGGGTGACCGGCCAGCGATCGGCCGCAAACCAGCCGCGCAGCACGCCGACCACCGGCAGCACCACCAGCGTGATGGCCAGGCACCAGGCGACGAGGCGCAGGCTTCCCCTCACGCGCGTCCTCCCGGAATGCCACGTTCGTGGTCGAAGCTGGTTTCCAGCACGCGCCAGCACAGCTCTTCATAGGAGATACCCGCGGCCGCGGCGGCCTTGGGCACCAGCGAGTGCGAGGTCATTCCCGGCGCGGTGTTCACCTCCAGCAACCAGTTGCAGCCCGCACGGTCGCGCATCACATCGACGCGGCCCCAGCCGCTGCAGCCGAGCGCGTCAAAGGCGGCCAGCGCCAACGCGCGCAGCTGCGCCTCCGCCTCGCCATCCAGGCCCGGGCAGATATAGCGGGTATCCTCGGCGACGTACTTGGCGTTGTAGTCGTAGAACGCGCCCTGCGGGACGATGTGGATCGACGGCAGCACCTCGCGGCCGAGCACGGCCACGGTCAGCTCGTCGCCCTCGATCAGGGTCTCCATGAGCAGGTCGCCGGGATACCGCGCCGCCAGCTCCACCGCCGCGTCAAGGTCCTTCTCCTCGAACACGCGGGTCACGCCGACGCTGGAGCCTTCGCAGGCCGGCTTCACGATCAGCGGAAAGCCGATTTCGCGGGCGGCCGCATGCACGTCGGCGCCACGCGGCAGAGCCGCGAACTTCGGCGTCGGCAGGCCCAGCGACTGCCACACCCGCTTGGAGCGCGTCTTGTCCATCGACAGCGCCGAGCCGAGCACGCCCGAGCCGGTGTACGGCACGTTGAGCGACTCCAGCGCGCCCTGCAGGACGCCGTCCTCGCCACCGCCGTGCTGGCCGTGCAGGATGTTGAACACGCGCGCGAAATGGCCGGCGCGCAACGCATCGAGCAGGGCTGGAATGCCGTCGATGGCGTGCGCGTCCACGCCGCGCGCCGTGAGCGCAGCCAACACGTTGCGGCCGGAGTCGAGCGACACCTCGCGCTCGGCGGAGCTGCCGCCCATCACCACGGCGACGCGTCCGAACTGGGCCGGGTCGTTGATCTTGCTCATCACTTGGTCGTCCTCAGACTGCCCAGCTGCGCCAGTTCCAGTGCCGCGGCACCGATGTCGCCCGCGCCCAGCAGCAGCAGCAGGTCGCCGTCGCGCAGCAGCGTCGGCAGGGTTTCCTTGAAATCGCGCGGATGCTCGACCAGCACCGGATCGACCTTGCCGCGCGCACGCACGGCGCGGGCCAGGGCGCGGCCGTCGGCGCCGGCGATCGGCGCCTCGCCAGCCGGGTAGACCTCGGTGAGCACCAGCACGTCGGCGTCCGCCAGCACGTTGGCGAAATCGTCGAGCAGGTCGCGCGTGCGGCTGTAACGGTGCGGCTGGAAGGCCACCACTAGGCGGCGGTCCGGCCAGCCGCCGCGGGCCGCGGCAAACACGGCGGCGAGCTCGCGCGGATGATGGCCGTAATCGTCCACCAGCAGCGCGGTACCGCGGTCCAGCTGCAACTCGCCGCGCGCGTGGAAGCGTCGACCCACGCCCTGGAAGCCGGCCAGCGCGCGGCCGATCGCCCCCGCCTCCACGCCCAGCTGCCAGCCGATCGCGGCGGCGGCCAGCGCGTTGAGCACATTGTGGCGCCCCGGCAGGTTCAGCTGAACCGGCAGTGGGTCGCGACCGGGCAGGAGCAGATCGAAGTTCATCGTGAAGCCGCGCTGGGAGACATTCGTCGCGCGCACATCGGCATCGGTGCGATCGATACCGTAGGTCATGATCCTGCGCGAGGTGTCCCGGGCCAGCTCGGCCACTTCCGGATCGTCAAGGCACAGCACGGCCAGGCCGTAGAACGGCAGCCGGTGCAGGAAAGTGGCGAAGGCCTTCTTCACCTCGGCGAAATCGCCGTGGTAGTTCTCCAGGTGGTCGGCATCGATGTTGGTGATCGCGGCGACCACCGGCGACAGCAGCAGGAACGAGCCGTCCGATTCATCCGCCTCGGCGACCAGGTACTGGCCGGTGCCCAGGCGCGCATTGGCGCCGGCCGCATTGAGCTGGCCGCCGATCACGAAGGTCGGGTCGTAGTTCGCCTCGGCCAGCACACTGGCCGCCAGGCTGGTGGTGGTGGTCTTGCCGTGCGTGCCGGCGATCGCGATGCCACGGCGGAAGCGCATCAGCTCGCCCAGCATCTCCGCGCGCGGGATCACCGGTATGCGGGCTTCGCGCGCCGCAACAAGCTCCGGGTTGTCGGCGCGGATCGCGCTGGAGGTGACCACCACATCGGCATCGCCCACGTGGGCGGCTTCGTGGCCGATGCGCACATCGATACCGAGCCCGGCCAGGCGCTGTGCAGTGGCCGAGTTCGACTTGTCCGAGCCGGACACGGCGTAGCCGAGGTTGTGCAGCACCTCGGCGATGCCACTCATGCCGACGCCACCGATGCCGATGAAGTGGACCCGACGGAAAGTGCTCATCAGGTCTTCGTGCTGGAGCAGGCGGCGCGGGGTCATGCAGCGACCTCCAGGCAGGCACGGGCGATTTCCGCGGCCGCGCCGGGCTTGGCCAGCGTGCGTGCCGCCGTGGCCATCGCCAGCAGCGCACCGCGGTCGTGAAGCAGGGCGTCGAGGCGCCCGGCGAGGGTCTGTACGTCCAGGTCGCTTTCCTTCGTCAGTTCGGCCGCGCCGGCAGCGACCATCGCCTCGGCGTTGCGGGTCTGGTGGTCGTCCACCGCGTGCGGGAACGGCACCAGCAGGGCACCGAGGCCCGCGCTGGTGAGCTCAGCCAACGTCAGTGCGCCGGCACGGCAGACGGCGAGGTCGGCCCAGTCGTAGCGGCCCGCCATGTCGTCGATGAACGGCACCACCTCGGCAGTCACGGCCGCCTCGGCATAGGCCTGTCGCGTCTCGTCCAGCCCGCGCTTGCCGCACTGGTGCAGCACCTCCGGGCGGCGCGCGGGCGGCAGCAGGGCCAGCGCCTTCGGCACGGCGAGATTGAGCGCGCGCGCGCCCAGGCTGCCGCCGAGGACGAGCAGGCGCGGCGCGCCCTCGCGGCCGGCCATGCGCGCGGCCGGCGGCGGCAGCGCAGAGATGGCATCGCGCACCGGATTGCCGACCCACATACCGTCCGGCAGGGCATCGGCGAAGCCGGTCAGCACCCGGCGTGCGAAGCCGGCGAGCTTGCGGTTGGTGTAGCCGGCGACCGAGTTCTGCTCGTGTACCAGCAGCGGAGTGCCGGTAAGGCGCGCGGCGATCCCGCCGGGTCCGGCCACGTAGCCGCCCATCGACAGCACGCTGCGCGGACGCAGCCGACGCAGCACCCGCAGCGAGGCCAGCAGCGCGCGGGCCAGCATCAGCGGTGCGCCGAGCCGGGTCTTCCAGCCCTTGCCACGCAGGCCGCCGACCGGCACCACGTGCAGCGGCAGCCCATGCGCGGGCACCACCTGGGTCTCCATGCCGCCGGCCGCTCCCAGCCACGCCACTGGTACCCCCTGCGCACGCAGCGCGTCGGCCACGGCCAGTCCAGGAAAGATGTGGCCGCCGGTGCCGCCGGCCATGATCAGCACCGGGCGCTGCGTCGCGTTCATGCGGCCACCGCCTCGCGCTCACGCGGCGCGTTCACAGGATTGGCATCAGCCACGGCCAGCGCCGGCATGCGCGTGGCCATCTGGCGAGCGTCGAGCGCCCGGTTGATCTCGTAGGTGGCGCGCAGCAGTACGCCGGCCATGGCGCAGGTCAGCAGAACCGAGGAGCCGCCCGAGCTGATCAGCGGCAGGGTGAGCCCCTTGGTCGGCAGCGCACCGAGGTTCACGCCGATCGACACCAGGGCTTGCAGGCCGATCATCAGCGAGATGCCGAAGGCGACGTATCCGGCGAAACGCTGCCCGACCTCGACACCCCGCAACCCCATCACCAGTCCGCGGGAGATGACCAGGGCGAAGAGCGCCATCACCCCGATCACGCCGGCCAGGCCCAGTTCCTCGCCGATCACCGCGAGGATGAAGTCGGTGTGCGCTTCCGGCAGGTAGGACAGCTTGAGCACGCTCGAGCCCAAGCCCACCCCGGTCCACTCGCCGCGGCCGATCGCCATCAGCGACTGGGTCAGCTGGAAGCCGTCGTTGAACGGATCTTTCCACGGGTTCATGAACGACGTGAGGCGCTTCATGCGATAGCTTTCGCTGGTCGCGGCGATCGCCAGCAGCGGCATCAGCGGCAATCCCATGCCGAACAGGAATACCGGGCGCGCGCCGCCAAGCCAGACCATGCCGATGGTGACCGCGATCACCAGCGTGGCCGAGCCGAAGTCCGGCTGTGCCAGCAGCAGCAGCACGATCACCCCGGCCACGATGATCGGGCGCAGCAGGCCCCAGAAGGTGTTCTCCACGCTCTCTCGGTGGCGTACCAGGAAGCTGGCCACGTACACGACCAGGATCAGCTTCATCGCCTCCACCGGCTGGAAACTGATCACCACGAGGTTCAGCCAGCGGTGTGCGCCGTTGATCTTCATGCCGAAGTGGGGCACGAACACCGCCAGCAGGGTGCAGGTAGCGGCCAGCAGCAGCGGGACCGAGTATTTCTCCAGCAGCTTCAGCTCCACCCGCATCGCGACACCCGCGAGAATCACGCCGAGGGTGAGGTAGGCGAGGTGCTTTTTCAGGTAGTAGAACGGCCCGAGGTGGTCAGCGTCGGCCACCGCAATCGAGCTGGAGGCGACCATCACCACGCCGATGCTGGCGAGGCCCACCAGTCCGATGATCAGCCACAGGTCGTAGCTGCCCCGCGGCCCGGTGCGCTTGATCGCCTGGCTGTTGCCGAGTCCGAGCATCAGCGCACCTTCAACGTGGCGAGGCCGATCAGCACCAGCACGACGCTGATGATCCAGAAACGCACGATCACGCGGGGCTCGGGCCAGCCCTTGAGCTCGAAGTGATGGTGGATCGGCGCCATCCGGAAGATGCGCCTGCCGGTGAGCTTGAAGCTCGCCACCTGCATCATCACCGAGACGGTCTCCATCACGAACACGCCGCCCATCACCAACAGCACGATTTCCTGGCGCACGATCACCGCAATGGTGGCCAGTGCCGCACCGATCGCCAGCGCACCCACGTCGCCCATGAACACCTGGGCCGGATACGTGTTGAACCACAGGAAACCCAGCCCCGCGCCGGCCAGCGCACCGCAGTAGATCGCCAGCTCGCCGGCGCCCGGAATCGAGGGGATGCCCAGGTATTCGGAAAACACCTTGTTGCCGGCCAGGTAGGCGAACACGCCCAGAGCGCCGGAGACCAGCACGGTCGGCATGATCGCCAAGCCATCGAGGCCGTCGGTGAGGTTCACCGCGTTGGAGAAGCCCACGATCATGAAGTAGGCCAGCACCACGAACAGCGCGCCCAGCGGAATCGCTACCTGCTTGAACAGGGGTACGTACAGGGCGGTCTCGGCCGGTATCTGCGCGGTGTGGAACAGGAACCAGGCGGCGATCAGGCCGAATACCGACTGCCAGAAATACTTCCAGCGCGAGGCCAGCCCGCGACTGTCGCGCAGGACGATCTTGCGGTAGTCGTCGTAGAAGCCGATCGCGCCGAAACCCAGCGTCACTGCCAGCACCACCCACACATAGCGGTTGTGCAGGTCGGCCCACAGCAGCGTGGAGATGGCCACCGACAGCAGGATCATCACCCCGCCCATGGTCGGCGTGCCGGCCTTGGTCAGGTGGGTCTGCGGGCCGTCGCTGCGCACCACCTGCCCGGCCTTGAGCATCGCCAGCTTGCGGATCACCGCCGGCCCGAACAGCAGCGACAGCGCCAGCGCGGTCAGCGCCGCCATGATGGTGCGGAAGGTGATGTACTGGAACAGGTGCAGCGTCGCGAAATGACGAGCCATCCAGTCGGCCAGATCAAGCAACATGAGGCGCGCCTCCGGTATCGGTTGGGGGGCGCAAGGCCGAAGCCACCTGGTCCATGCCCGACGAGCGCGAGCCCTTGACCAGGCAGGTGACGCCGGCGTGCAGCAACGGCTGCAGCGCGGCCACGAGGGCTTCCTTGCTGGCGAAGTGCATCGCACCCTCGCCGAATGCCTCCACTGCGGCAGCGCTGAGCGCCCCGACCGCGAGCAGGCGATCCAGCCCGCGCTCGCGCGCGTGCGCGCCGACGGCGGCATGTAGCGCGCGCGCGCCGGGGCCGAGTTCGGCCATGTCGCCCAGGACCAGCAATCGCTCGCCGGCCGCCAGCGCCAGCGTGTCGATGGCGGCGGTGACCGAGCCGGGATTGGCGTTGTAGCTGTCGTCGATCAGCGTCCAGCCCGCAGGCATCGGCTCCACCTTCAGCCGTCCGGCCACGCCATTCACCTGCTCCAGCCCGGCCACAACGACGTCCAGCGGAACGTCCAGCGCCAGTGCGACCGCCGCGGCGGCCAGTGCGTTGGCGATGTTGTGACGACCGGCCAGCGGCAATGAGACGTCGGCATCACCCATCGGCGTGCTCAACACGAAGCGCGAACCGTCCACGCGCTGCTCGACGATCTCCGCACCGACGTCGGCGGAGTGGTCGAGCGCATAGCGCAGGATCCGGCGCGTACCGGCAAGGCCGGTGAAGAACGAGGCGAACGCGTCGTCGGCATTGATCACCGCCACGCCATCGGCCGGCAGCGACTGGTATAGCGCGCCCTTGGTCTCGGCCACGCCCTCGATACTGCCCATCCGCTCCAGGTGGGCCGGCGCGACACAGGTGATCACGCCTACGTCCGGCCGCGCGATCGATGCGAGGTAATCGATGTCGCCCGGCTTGCCCGCGCCCATCTCCAGCACGGCGTACTGGGTGTCCTCGGGCATCGCCAGCAAGGTCAGCGGCAGGCCGAGTTCGTTGTTGTAGTTGCCGGCATTGACATGCGTGTGGCCATGGCGCGAGAGGATCGACGCCACCAGTGTCTTCACCGTGGTCTTGCCGTTCGAGCCGGTGATGCCGATGACCCGCACATTGCGCTGCGCACGCACGGCGCTGGCCAGGTCACCCAGCGCGGCCGACGCATCGTTCACCAGCACCTGCGGCAGGTCGATGTCCAGCTTGCGCGTGACCATCGCTGCCGCGGCGCCACGCGACTTCGCTTCGGCGACAAAATCATGTCCGTCCACCCGCTCGCCCGGCAGTGCCACGAACAGATCGCCCGCGCGGAGCTTCCGGGTATCGATCGCCACGCCCTGCACGGCCACGTCGTCACCGTAGCGGCGACCGCGGGTCCACAGCGCGATGGTATCCAGCTGCATCATGCGCAGGCCTCCAGCGCGACGCGCGCCACTTCCATGTCATCGAACGGGCGCTTTCCGTGCGCGCCCTCCTGATAGGTTTCGTGGCCTTTGCCGGCCACCAGCAGCACGTCGCCGGCATGGGCCATCGACAGCGCCAGGCGGATCGCCGTCTCGCGGTCACGCTCCACGCGTGCCCTCGCCGGATCGGCGAAGCCGGCCACGATCTGCGCCACGATGGCGTCGCCATCCTCGCCGCGCGGGTTGTCGTCGGTGACGATCGCCACATCGGCGAGACGCTCGGCAATCGCCCCCATCACCGGACGCTTGCCGGCATCGCGCTCGCCGCCGCAGCCGAACACGCACAGGAGGCGTCCGGCGCAGTGCGCGCGCAGTGCCGTGAGGGCCTGCTCCAGGGCGTCCGGCGTGTGTGCGTAGTCCACCACCACGAGCGGCTGGCGCAGACCGTCGCCGAGGCGGTTCATCCGGCCATTGACCGGCGCCAGCGTCTGCACCGCTCCGACGATGTCCTCGAACGATTCGCCGAGCGCACCGAGGCAGGCCACCACGGTGAGCAGGTTGGCCACGTTGAAGCGGCCCAGCAGCCGGCTGCGCACCGGCCGCGAGCCCCAGGGCGTGCGCAGCAGGAAGGCCAGTCCCTCGCCCGAGGTCACGACCTGTTCGGCCGCCACGTCCGCACCGGCCAGGCCGGCGGCGCTCACGCGCAGGCCTGCCACCCCGGGCGGCAGGCGCTCGGCCAGCGTCGCACCGAACGCGTCATCGACGTTGATCGCTGCAGCCCTCAGTCCCGGCCATGCAAACAGGCGGGCCTTGGCTTCGCCGTAGGCTTCCATCGTGCCGTGGTAGTCCAGGTGGTCGCGGGTGAGGTTGGTGAAGGCCGCCACCTCGAACGCGACCCCGTTGACCCGACCCTGCACCAGTGCGTGGGAAGAGACTTCCATGGCCACGTGGCTGGCCCCGGCCTCGCGAAACGCCGCCAACGTTGCCTGCACATTGATCGCGTCCGGCGTGGTGCGCTCCCCCTCGCGCAGCTCGCCGACCAGTCCAGCGCCGAGCGTGCCGATCGTCGCTGCCCGGTGGCCGAGCGCATGCAGGGCCTGCGCCAGCAGTTGCACGGTGGAGGTCTTGCCGTTGGTGCCGGTCACGCCGATCAGGCGCAAATGCCGCGAGGGCTGTCCATGGAAGCGCGCGGCGATCTCGCCGATCCGCGCGGCCAGACTGTCCACCCACACCACCGGCACCCCCAGCCCGGGCACGTCGGACGGCACCGGAGCCTCGGCGATCACCGCCACCGCACCACGCGCCACCGCGTCGGCGGCGAACGCCATGCCGTGTTGGCGGGTGCCGCGCAGGGCAACGAACGCGAAGCCCGGCCGGGCATCGTGCGAATGGAGGGTGAGCCCGGAAACGGCGAGACCGCCCCACGGGGCGGTGTCGGCGAGACCCTGCAGCAACTGGTCGAGTCGCTGGATCGTCATGGCGTTACCCGGTCCACCGGGGCCTCCTCGATGTCGGGCGCCTCGGGGGCCTTGCTGCCGATCAATCCGTTCTTGTCCTGCAGCGGCTGGCCGACGTACCAGCGACCGATGTTGTCCGGCGGGATGTCCAGCAGGCGCAGCGCGCCATCCATCACCCGGGCGAATACGGGACCGGAAACCAGGCCGCCGTAGTAGCTGCCCTTCTTGGGGTTGTCGACCACCACGGCCGCGACCAGGCGCGGATGGGTCGCCGGCACGATGCCGACGAAGGCGGAGGTGTAGCTGTTCTTCGAATAGCCTCCGGCACTGGCCTTGTGCGCGGTACCGGTCTTGCCCGCCACGGCGTAGTTGGCGACGTAAGCGTAGGGTGCACCGGTGCCGCCGGGCTGGATCACCGTTTCCAGCATCTGGATCAGCTCGTGCGCGATCTGCGGCGAGATGATCGCCCTGGGTGGCGAGTCGCTGCCCTTGATGAAGCTGGGCGAGTGCATCACGCCGCCGTCGGCGATCGTGGCGTAGGCGTTGGCGAGCTGAAGCACGGTCACGTTCAGGCCGTAGCCGTAGCCCATGATCGCCTTCTCCAGCGGACGCCAGTCGCGGCCGATCTTCAGGTAACCGGAGGCCTCGCCGGGGAACCCGCTGTCGGTGCTGTTACCGAAGCCGAAGGCCCGGTAGGTGTCGTACATCAGCTTGGTATCCAGCGACATCGCGATGTGCGCCGCACCGACGTTGGACGACTTGGTGATCACACCCGTGGGCGTCAGCACGCCCCAGTTGTGGGTGTCGTGGATATCGTGGCCCTGGAAATACCAGTGCCCACCGGTGGTGTCGATCAGCGGGCCGGTCGGGGTGTACTGGCCACTGGATAGCGCCGCGGCCATCAGCACCGGCTTGATGGTCGAGCCAGGCTCGAGCACGTCGGTCATGGCGCGGTTGCGCCGCGACGACGCCGTGCTGGAACCGATCGCGTTCGGGTTGTAGGTGGGCATGTTGACCATGGCCAGCACCTCGCCGGTCTTCACGTCGAGGATCACCATCGAGGCGGAATCCGCCTCCGACTTCTCCACCGCGTTCTTCAGCTCGCTGTAGGCAAGGAACTGGATGCGGCGGTCGATGCTCAGCGTGAGGTTGTGGCCGGGTTTGGGTGCGCGGATCTGCTCCACGTCCTCGACGATGTGACCCTTGTTGTCACGGATCACCCTCTTCTTGCCGGGCTGGCCGGACAGCCAGTCGTCGAAAGCCAGCTCCAGCCCCTCCTGGCCGTGGTCGTCGATGTTGGTGAAGCCGAGCACGTGCGCGGTCACCTCGCCCGAGGGGTAGTAGCGACGGAACTCGCGCTGGCCGTTGATGCCGGGAATGCCCAGGTCGAGCACGGCCTGCGCAGCTTCCGGGCTCATCTGTCGCTTCAGGTAGGCGAACTCGCGACTGGAACGCTGCTCGAGGTAAGTCCGCAGCTGATCGGTGCTGGTGCCGAGCGCCGCGGCGAGCGCCGGCAGATGGTCGTCGCTCTCCAGCACCTGCGAGGGCACGGCAGTGATCGAGACCATCGGCGTGGAGACCGCCAGCGGCTCGCCATTGCGGTCGAAGATCGCGCCGCGCGAGACCGGAATCGGCACTTCGCGCAGGAAGCGGGCATCGCCCTGCTCCTGATAGAAGTTCTTGCGGATCACCTGGATATCGAACGCGCGCGCGACCAGGCCCAGCGAAGCCAGTCCGAGCAGGCCGACGACCAGGGTCAGACGGCGGCGCGCACTCGGTGCCCCGACGCGGCGACGGCTACTGCCGGAATTCGCGGGGACGACCTTGCGTGGGCGACTCATCGGCGCACCAGCTGGATGTCCTGCGGCGCCGGGGTGACCATCCCGAGCTTGCTGCGCGCTTCCTCGTCGATGCGGCGCGGTTCGGCCCAGGTGGCCTGCTCGAGCTCGAGCCGGCCGTATTCCACGTTGAGCGCGTCGCGCTGGTTCTGCAGGGTGGTCAGCCGCACGAACAGCACGCGGCTCTCGTGCCGCGTCCACACCACGCCCAGGGCGCTCAGCAGCACCAGGCTGAGCAGGCCGACCAGGGCGATGGCGCCGAACACCTTCATGCGAGCTTCTCCGCCACGCGCAGCACCGCCGAGCGGGAGCGCGGGTTGGCCACCTGCTCCGCGTCGGAGGGAAAGTGCGCCTTGCCGACCGCCTCCAGGCGGGCGGGTGCCGCGGCCACGGGTGGGCCGCGGCGGCTGCCCTGGACGCGACCGGAGTGATCGCGGATGAACAGCTTCACCGCGCGATCCTCCAGCGAGTGGAAGCTGATGATCGACAGCCGCCCGCCCACGTTCAGGCGCTCCAGCGCCGCCTCCAGCCCGCGCTGCAGCGACTCCAGCTCTCCGTTCACGCGGATGCGCAGGGCCTGGAAGCTGCGGGTGGCCGGATGCTTGCCCGGTTCGCGGCGGCCGACGATGCGCTCGATGAGCGCCGCCAGCTGGCCGGTGCGGGTGAACGGCGTGGCCTCGCGGTCGGCCACGATGGCGCGGGCGATGCGGCGGGCCTGGCGCTCCTCACCGAACTGCCACAGCACGTCGGCGATCTCGCGTTCGTCGGCGCGGGCGAGGAACTCCGCCGCGCTCTCGCCGCGGGTCGGATCCATGCGCATGTCCAGCGGCGCGTCGGCCATGAAGCTGAAGCCGCGGGCGGCCTCGTCCAACTGCGGCGAGGACACGCCGAGGTCGAGCAGCACGCCGTCGAGCCCGGCCGCGGTCTCGTCCCAGTCGGCCAGCGCGGAGAAATTGTCGTGGCGGATCGCAACCCGCGGGTCATCGGCGAACGCGGTACGCGCGGCGGCAATCGCCTGCGGGTCGCGGTCCATCAGCAGCAGGCGACCGCCGGGGCCCAGGCGCGAGAGCACGGCGCGCGCGTGTCCGCCGCGTCCAAACGTGCCATCTAGGTAGCGCCCGCCCGCTTTCACGGCGAGACCCTCCACTGCCTCTTCCAGCATCACCGGAATGTGCTGCAGCGGGGCGGAGCCTGATTTTGTCATCCGGCTCTCGCCCATACCGCACTCCCGCTCCCGTCCCGCCTTTGTCGTTGCGCCGCCTGCAATCTCAGAGGCGCAGATCTGCCATTTCGTGGGTGATGTCGTCTTCGCCGAGGGTCTGGCGGATCTTTGCCAGATGGGCCTGCTCGCTCCACAGCTCGAACTTGTTGCCCATGCCCAGCAGCACCGCCTTCTTCTCGATCCCCGCGGTACTTCGCTGGCTCGCCGGCAGCAGGATCCGCGCGGCGCTGTCCGGCTCGACCACCGCCGCGGCACCCACCAGCTTCATCTGCAGGTTGCGGTGGGCGGCCTTGACGCTGGGCAACGCATTGACCTGGTCCCGCACCTGCTCCCATTGCGCATGAGGAAACAGCCAGAGACAGCCATGCTCGAAGGGGTTGTAGGTCACCACCAGGCGATTGGCACAGGCGCCCGCGACCAGCTCCCGATACATCGTCGGGATGGCCAGCCGGCCCTTGTCGTCAACACTGATGGCGGTCTCGCCCTGAAACACGGCCCAATGACTCCACAAAAACCCACGATTTCACACCGAAACCCACGATAGTCTCGCCCCATGAGACTGTCAAGGGAATTTCTTTTGTGAATCAAGGAGTAAAGGCAAAGAGGTGACCAAATTTCACCTCTTACCTGAGGAAGCCAAGCAAGATGCTTGAAACCATGGAATTTTTGTCCCACGCCAGTGGCGCAGTCACACGCCACCCGGGATGAACCAGCATTCAGAACCGGCCACACCACAAAAAACCCCGGGCGGTCGCCCGCCCGGGGTGGAAAAAGGTGGAGTCGGCCTGTAAGCCGGGTTCTGTACGCCTTGCGACGCGACAGTCATTCCTCTCGGCCAGGCGTCGCCGCCTGGCTCCAGCAACCTACCCGGGAACAACGCGGGCCGCGTTATCGTTCCCCTATTTGGTCTTGCTCCGAGTGGGGTTTACCGTGCCGTACGGCGTTGGCCCCGTACGCGGTGCGCTCTTACCGCACCCTTTCACCCTTACCTGTGCCCTTGCGGGCCATCGGCGGTCTGCTCTCTGTTGCACTGGCCGTCGGCTCACGCCGCCCAGGAGTTACCTGGCACTCTGCCCTGTGGAGCCCGGACTTTCCTCGACGCACTGAAATGCGACGCGACTGCCCGGCCAACTCCGCCTCGTATTGTAGGGGGCGGGAGCGGGAATAGGGAGAACGGATCGGGAACGGACCGCGCAGGCAGCGCTCAGCGCTACTCGCGGTACAGCAGCTTGCGCGGAGCGCCGCTGATCGCCGCGGCCAGCTTGGCCGCCCTGGCCGGCGGCAGCTCCTCGCGCAGGATGGCGAACACCCGCTCCCCCTCGGCCAGCCGGGCGTCGACCTCCTCGCCGCGCCCGGCCACCAGCACCACGCATTCGCCGCGCTGCTGGTCGGGGTCGGCGGCGACCCGCGCCGCCAGCTCGCCCAGCGGCTCGCCCAATACGGTCTCGAACAGCTTGGTCAGCTCGCGGGCCAGCACCGCCTCGCGCTGTGCGCCGAAGGCGTCGCGCATGTCCGCCAGGCTCTCCGCCACGCGGTGCGAGGACTCGTAGAAGATCAGCGTGCGCCCTTCCCCGGCCAGCTCCTGCAGGCGGGCGCGCCGCGCCGCAGCCTTCGGTGGCAGGAAACCCTCGAACACGAAACGGTCGCTGGGCAACCCTGCCACCGACAGCGCGGCGATGGCCGCGCAGGCGCCCGGCACCGGGATACAGCGCACGCCAGCAGCACGCGCAGCGCGCACCAGCCGGAAGCCCGGATCGGAGATCAACGGCGTGCCGGCATCGGAGATCAGCGCCACCGACTCGCCCTCGGTCATGCGGCGAACCAGTCCGTCCACGATTTCGCGTTCGTTGTGCTCGTGCAACGCCACCAGCGGCGTATCGATGCCATGGTGCTGCAGCAGCGGACGGCTGTGCCGGGTGTCCTCGGCGGCGATCACCGCGACGTCGCGCAAGGCCTGAATGGCCCGTGCGGAAATATCGTCGCGGTGGCCGATCGGCGTGGCGACCACCCACAGGGAACCGGATTGGCTGGATGGCATCGACTGGGATCCTCGTCCGCCGCGGCGCGACGGATTGATCGTCTATCATCGCGCAGTCCTACCTTTCCGATCACGACCCAAGGGATTCTCCATGCGCCTGACTCGCGCCGCCGGCCTCGGCCTGCTGATCAGCCTTGCGCTCACCGCCTGCGTACCGACGGCCACCCAGCGCTCGCCCGCCGAGACCGCCGCCTTGCACCAGGCCGACACGCTGCGCCAGCAGGGCAATTTCGACCAGGCGGCCCAGGCGTACCTGACCCTGGCCGGCAATAGCACCGCCCATGCCGACGCCTACCGCCTCAACGCGGCGGAGGCCTACCGGCAGGAAGGCGACCTGGACAAGACCGCCGCCGTGCTCGCGAACATCCGCCGCGATCGCCTCAGCGGCGACGAGCCGGTACGGCTGGACCTGCTGCGCGCCGAGATCGCCCTGCACCACAACGATCCGCGCAGCGCCCTCAACCTCACGACGCAACCCAGCCTGCGGGTGCCGCAGGATCTGCAGTTGCGGTTGCTTGAGATGCGTGCACGCGCCCTAGATGCCATCGGCGACCACTGGACCGCGGCGCGTACCCGCGCACAGATGGACGACTCTCTCAGCGGATTGGACCGCGCACAGAACCAGCGCGAAGTGCTGGCACAGCTCGGCAAGCTAAGCGTGGCCGAACTGCAGCAACGCGCCCGCGCCATGACCCCGTCGGACCGCATGCTGCCGTGGATCAACGAATCCCTCTCGCAGCGCGGCATCACCGTCGCCACGCCGCAGCCATCGCTGGACCAGCCGGTCGGCACGATGATGCCCGGCGCCGACGCCAACATCCGCGAGGGCTACCAGATGCCTGCGCGGATCGCCCTGCTGCTGCCCGACTCGCCGGAGTTCGCCAGCGCATCCACGTCTGTCCGTGAGGGCTTCTTCGCCGCCTATACCGACGCCAGCCGCACCCATGCACCGCGGGCGGAAGTGCGCGTCTACGGCAGCGACGGCACCGCCGCCGGCGCAGTGAAGGCCTACCGGCAGGCTGTCAGCGACGGCGCCGAACTGGTGGTCGGGCCGCTTACTCGCGCGGCGGTCACCGCCGTCGCCACCCAGGCCAGCCTGCCGGTGCCGGTGCTCGCCCTGAATCAGGCCGACGACAACACGCCGCCCTCGGCCAGCGTGTCCGAGTTCGGCCTGCTGCCCGAGACCGAGGGGGCCCAGGCCGCCGACCACCTGATCGAGCGCGGGCTGCACTCGGCCTACGTGATCGTGTCTGCCCAGGATTTCGCCCAGCGTGCCGCCGCGGCGTTCAAGGCCGAGCTGGTCGCGCGCGGCGGGCAGGTGGTGACGCAGGCATCGCTGGCCGTCGGCGCCATCAACTTCACCCAGACCATCGCCGGCATGAACATTCCGGCGACACAGCCCGATGCGGCGATCTTCATCAGCATGCGTCCCGAGCAGGCGCGCCTGCTGCTGCCGCAGCTGCGCGTGGCGCACATCACGTTGCCGGTATTCGGCACCTCCCACATCTACGGCGGCACCGACGATGCCGGCGACGACCGCGACCTCGAAGGCGTGGAGTTCTGCGACGCCCCCTGGCTGTTCGACGCCCAGCCTGGGCTGCCGCCGCACGCCGGCATCGCCGCCCTGCTCCCGGCTGCCAGTGGTGGTGCGGCGCGGCTGTTCGCCTTCGGCATGGACGCGTGGAACCTGGTGCCGTACCTCGGCTGGTTGCGCGACCACCCGGGCAGCTACCTCCCCGGCGCCACCGGCCAGCTTGCCGCCGATCCCTTCGGCCACGTGCGGCGTGTACTGGTGTGGGCGAAGTTCACCGATGGCGTGGCGCGCCCGCTGACCGGCAGCCTGCAACTGGATGCCCCGTCGGTTGCTCCACCGGAACCGGCCCCGGGCAGCGGACTGCCGGCTCCGGCCAGCAGCGCCGGCCAGCCCTGATGCGCAAGGCCGGCGCCGCCTTCGAGGCGCTCGCCCAGCGCGATCTGGAACGCGCAGGACTGGTCCTGCTGTCGTGCAACTACACCACCCGGCATGGCGAACTGGACCTGGTGATGCGCGACGGCGAGCAGATCGTCTTCGTCGAAGTGCGCCAGCGTGCGCGCAACGGCCACGGCGGTGCCGCGGCGTCGATCACCGCTAGCAAGCGCGGGCGCCTCATCCGTACCGCCTCATTGTGGCTCGCCGCCCATCCGCAGCATGCCCGGCGAACCTGTCGCTTCGACGTGGTCAGCTACGACGGCACCGGCGAGGAAGCCCGGATGCGCTGGCTGCGCGGCGCGTTCGAGGCCGACTGAGCCACGGCGCCTTCAGGCCGGACGGTCGCCCAGCAGCAAGCGCAGGCCGAACAGCACGAACACCGCACCCGCCAGCGCATCGATCGCGCGGGCCATCCGCAGGTAGCCGCGACGCACCGCCGGCAGACCGAAGCACGCCGCCACCAGGGCGAACCACGCCAGCGTCTCGCCCACCACCAGCCCACCGATGAGCCAGCGCGTGGCCGCGCTTGCGGCCGGCCCCACCAGCACCGAGAACACGCTGCCGAAGTAGACCAGCGCCTTGGGGTTGGAGAGATTGGTCAGCAGCCCGGAGCGCAGGCTGTGCCAGGCATCGGGCGCGACGCGTGCGGGCGTGGCGCGGCCGGAACCTCGCCAGGTGCTGCGCAGCAGTTGTACACCCAGCCAGATCAGGTAGACCGCCCCTGCCGTGGCGATCGCCTTCTGCAGCCAGCCCAAGCGCGCCATCACCAGATGCAGCCCGAGCAGGGCCAGCGCGGCCCACACCGCCACCCCCAGCGCGATGCCGCACACGCCGGCCATCGCCTGCGCGCGCGAACGGGCCGCAGCGGTCTGCGAGACGAACAGGAAGTCCGGCCCCGGACTTGCAAGCGCGAGCAGGTGGACCACGGCGATGGTGAGGAGGCTGCCCATGGAAACCGATCCGGCGAAAGCGAGGGCAGCTAGTGTAGGGGGCCATGCCCACCGCGGCGCGGCTTGCTCCTCGCCGGCCGGCTCCTCTACGCTGCGGCGCACTGCATCCCGCCCCGGCGGGACCGATCCGGGGAATGCCTCCTGTCGCTTCCGGTCGAAACCGTGGCCCTGGCCGCGATCGCCGCCGCGTGCAGAAATGCCCCTCCCACTTGCCGCATGAAGCCGACCGATGAGCATCAAGTTCCGCCTGGTGGTGATGAATTTCCTGCAGTTCTTCGTATGGGGATCCTGGCTGATCACCATCGGCGCGTACTGGTTCCAGAACAAGCACTGGGGCGGCGCGCAGTTCGGCGCGATCTTCTCCACCATGGGCATCGCCTCGGTGTTCATGCCGTCGCTGATGGGCGTGGTGGCGGACAAGTGGATCAACGCCGAGAAGCTCTACGGCCTGCTGCACATCCTCGGCGCGATCGTGCTGTGCATCGTGCCGACGATCGACCGGCCCGGCGTGCTGTTCTGGGTGATGCTGGTGAACATGTGCTGCTACATGCCCACCATCGCGCTGTCGTACGCGGTGGCCTACAACGCGCTCAAGCGCGACGGGCTCGACGTGGTGACTTCCTTTCCGCCGATCCGCGTGTGGGGCACGGTGGGTTTCATCGCCGCGCTGTGGACGGTGAGCCTGCTGCACCTGGAAACCACCCCTGGCCAGTTCTACGTCGCCGCCGGCGCGGCGCTGGTGCTGGGGCTTTACGCATTCGCCCTGCCGCCCTGCCCGCCCAAGCTCGAACGCATCGCCTCCAGCCGCTCGCTGCTGGACACGCTGGGCCTGACCTCGTTCAAGCTGTTCAAGAACGCCAAGATGGCGATCTTCTTCATCTTCGCCATGCTGCTCGGAGCCTCGCTGCAGCTGACCAACGCCTACGGCGACACCTTCCTGCACGACTTCGCCACGGTGCCCGCTTACCAGCACCTGATCGCGGTAAAGTACCCGGCGATCATCATGTCGATCTCGCAGGTCTCCGAAACGCTGTTCATCCTGGCGATCCCGTTCTTCCTCAAGCGCTTCGGCATCAAGACGGTGATGTTCATCTCGATGGCGGCCTGGGCGCTGCGCTTCGGCCTGTTCGCCTATGGCAACCCGGGTCCGGGGCTGTGGATGATCGTGCTGTCGTGCATCGTCTACGGCATGGCCTTCGACTTCTTCAACATCTCAGGCTCCTTGTTCGTCGAGGGCCAGAGTGACCCGGCGATCCGCGCCAGCGCGCAGGGCCTGTTCATGATGATGACGAACGGCATCGGCGCCGTGCTCGGCAGCTCGATCAGCGGCGTGGTGATCGAGGCCTTCTTCACCGCAGCGGACGGCGCCAAGGACTGGCGCGGCATCTGGCTCAGTTTCGCCGCGTATTCGGTGGTGGTCGCGATCGCCTTCCTGATCCTGTTCCGCCACAAGCACGTGCCGGGGCGCGACCTCGGCGGCGCCATCGCGCACTGATCGACGGCGGGGCTAGTCCATCCTGGCGGCGGCGACCGCCTGGTCGCGACCGGATGACTTGGCGGCATACAGTGCGGCGTCCGCCGCGCGCATCCAACCGTCCAGATCGAGGTGCCGAAGGGCATCGAACACCGCCACCCCGATGCTCACCGTCACGCGCTCCGGGCCGACCTTCGATGACAGGGGCAGCCCGGCCACGCCGGCCCGCAGCGTCTCGGCCAGCCGCATGCCGGCCTCGGCACCCAACGTCGGGCAAAGCACCGCGAACTCCTCGCCGCCGATGCGCGACACGCGGCCGTGCGTGCCGACCGCTTCGCACAGCAATGTCGACACCTGCACCAGCACCCGGTCGCCCTGCGGGTGGCCCGCACTGTCGTTGATGCGCTTGAAATGGTCGACGTCGATCAGCATCAGCACCGGCGCCGGCGCATCCCCGCGCAACGGTAACAGGGCGCCGGCGTGCTGCAGGAACGCCCGCCGGTTGTCGATGCCGGTGAGCGGGTCGCGCAACGCCTGCAGCCGCAGCTCGGCGGCATGCCTGCGCTGCGCCCGCAGCAGCAGGAACAGGAGTACGGCCACCAGCAGCAGCCCGGCCAGCGCGCCGCCGGTGACCCGGCCGACCAGCACGTCGCGCCGGCGCGCCTCTTCGCGCTGTCGAGCCTCGGCGCGCGCCGCCTGGAGGGCCAGGCCCTTGATGCGGTTCTCGCGCTCCAGGTCGTGGATCCGCAGCTCTTTCTCACGGACCGCGTAACGCGCCTCCAGCTCGGCCTCGATGGCGCGCAACGCAGGCGTGCTGGTGGCGGCCGTCCGCTTCAACGCCTCGCGCAACTGGGCCACCGCGTCGCGCATGTGGCCGGCCCGCTCGGCCAGTTCGCTTTCGCTGCGCAGGAGGTCGACCAGTTGCCCATCGATCCCGGCGGCACGAGCGCGCGCCACGGTGGCCTGCATCATGGCGTAGGCCTGACGGGGATGCCCCAGCTCCGCCTCGGCACGCGCGATGTCGGTGCTGGAATCGAGCGAATCGCTGATCCGACCCGCGGCCAGCTCGTGTGCCAGCGAGGTGCGCGACAGCGACAGCGCTTTGCGCGGCCGGGCCAGCTTCAGGTACATCTTGGACAGGTTGTCGCCGACCATCACCGCCAGCTCGGTGGCCCCCAGCCCGGCGAAACGGCGGCGCGAGCGCTGGTAGACCGCTGCCGACTCCCGGGTTCGTCCCAGGGTGGCCAGGGCGATGCCTTCGTCATTCTCGGCATCGGCGATACCCCAGGCATCGCCGACGGCGCGGTAGCTCTCCTCGGCCCGACGGCACAGCGCCAGCGCCTTCGTGGCGCTCTCGTCCAGCGCATAGGCGTCGCAAAGCTGGAACCGCGCCCACGCGACGATCTGCGCATCACCGCTGCCCTGCACCCGCGCGGCAGCGCGCAACGCCTCGCCCAACCCGTCGCCGATGCCGTTGGCCACGTCATGGCGGGCACGCAGGAACCCCGACGCGGCCAGCGCCACGGCGTCTCCCCGGGCGTGCCCGAGGCTGTCCAGACGCAGCGTGGATTCGGCGAATGCCGCTTCGTCGTCGGCGTTGATCGCCGCCGTGCCCATGCCCCAGAGCAATGCTCGCTCGTCGGCCGGCGCCAGGTTGGCGCCGCCACGATCGAGGCGCTGGCGCACGTCGACGATCACGCCATGCGGATCGGTCACGGCCCGACCGCGCAGTGCGTTGATCGACATCGCACCGCCGGCATGTGCCGCCAGCGGCAACAACAGCACCATCGCGACCAGGTGTCTGGACATCGGATCCCTGAGTCTCCCTTGGAGCGCCCAGCCACCGCGACCGCCACAGCCCGGCGCGGGTGCCTCACGGCACAGACGTTACACTAACGCCATGCAGATCGGCCCCTACCGCATCGACCCGCCGGTGGTGCTCGCCCCGATGGCGGGCGTCACCGACAAGCCGTTCCGCCTGCTGTGCAAACGGCTGGGCGCGGGCCTGGCCGTGTCGGAAATGACCACCGCCGATCCCAGCCTCTGGCACACCCGCAAGTCGCTGCGGCGGATGGACCACGAGGGCGAGCCGGAGCCGGTCAGCGTGCAGATCGCCGGCTACGACCCGGCGATGCTGGCCGAGGCGGCGCGCTTCAACGCAAGCCACGGCGCGCAGATCATCGACATCAACATGGGCTGCCCGGCGAAGAAGGTGTGCGACGTGTGGTCGGGCTCCGCCCTGCTGCAGGACGAGCCGCTGGTCGCGCGCATCTGCCGCGCGGTGGTCGAGGCGGTCCAGGTGCCGGTGACGCTGAAGATCCGCACCGGCTGGGATCGCGAACACAGGAATGCGCTGCGCATCGCCCGCATCGCCGAGGACGCCGGGATCGCCGCGCTGTCGGTGCACGGGCGCACCCGCGCCGACAAGTACGAGGGCGAGGCCGAGTACGAGACGATCGCCGCGGTGAAGGCCAGCGTGCGCATCCCGGTGCTGGCCAACGGCGACATCACCACGCCGGAACGCGCCCGCCACGTGCTCGACGCCACCGGCGCCGACGCGGTGATGATCGGCCGCGGCGCCCAGGGCCGGCCGTGGATCTTCCGGGAGATCGCCCACTATCTGGCCACCGGAGAAAAGCTTGCCGAGCCGCCCCCGGACGAGGTCGCGACCATCCTGCTCGGCCACCTCGAACACCTTCATGCGTTCTACGGCGAGCTGGCCGGCGTGCGCATCGCGCGCAAGCACCTGGGCTGGTACGCCAAAGATCGGCCGGAAAACGCCGCTTTCCGCCAGGTGGTGAACCGCGCCGACAGCGCACGCGAACAGATCGCACTGACCCGCGCCTATTTCGCCGCGCTGGCCGCACGCGAGCCGATCCGCGAAGCCGCCGCCTGATCTCCCGCCCTCCTCCGGAGGCTGCGCGATTCGGGGCATCCGAAGGATCGGCCCCGTCGCACAAAGGCGGTGCACAACATGGACCGCGCGCGTACGATAAGCTACCCGCCGTCCACCTGGCCCCCATGGAAGCCATCCCCACCGCAGCTGATGCCAGTGATGCTCTTGCACAGCTCGAGCGCAGCCGCGCGCAGTGGTCGCTGCTAGACGCGCTGCTGCGTCGCCTGGTCACCCGGCTTACCTACGCTGCCGACGGACGTGGTCCGGCCCTGGACGCTGCGCTGGCGACGATTCGCCGCCAGGTCCGCGAGCCGGTCGGCGAGGCGGAACTCGAACCCCTGCTCACCGAGCTCGGCGAGGCGATCAAGGCGCTGGACGAACCCGAGGCCACCGCCGGGCGCGGCCCGGATCCGCTGCCGTTCACCGAATCGCTCTCGGTCGGCCAGACGCTGCTCGCACTGGTGGACCGCCTGAAGCTTGGGGACGAAGCGCTGGACCGTCTCGAGGCCCTGCGCCAGACCATTTCCGAGAGCACCGACCCGGGCACGCTGGCGATCCAGGCGGACGCCATCGCCACCCTGGTCAACCGCCGGTGCGAACGGCTGACCGAAGCACGCGATGCCGCCGAGCGGCTGCTCAAGCATGTCACCGAGCAGCTGGAGGAACTGGCCGTCTACCTGGCGCGCGAGGACATGTCTCATCGCGACGGCGCCAGCGCGCGCGAACAGCTCGACCAGGAGGTGCTGGGCGAGATCCGCGAGCTGGAATCGGAAGTGGCCAGCGCGTGCGAACTGGGGGCGTTGCAGACCCAGGTGCAACAACGCCTCGGTGCGATCAGTGGCCACCTGAAGAACTTCCGCCAGCGCGAGGACGCCCGTGAGCGCGAATGGCAGGCGCGTACCGAGCAGATGAGCCAGCGCATCCGCGAACTGGAACGCTCGACCCAGGCGATGGAGACGAGCCTGCGCCAGGAGCGCGCGCTGGCATCGACCGACCCGCTCACCGGGGTAGCCAATCGACTGGTGTTCGAGCAGCACATCGCCGACGCGTGCCTGCGTGCGGCACGCTCCGGCGGCCAGAGCAGCCTGCTGGTGCTGGACATCGACCGCTTCAAGCAGATCAACGACAGCTTCGGGCACGCCGCCGGCGACCGCGCCTTGCGCATCGTCGCCGAACAGCTGCGCGCAGGGCTGCGCTCGGACGACCTGCTCGCACGCTACGGCGGCGAGGAATTCGTGGTGGTGCTGGCCGGGGTCGGCGCCGAGGCCGCCCTGCGCGCCGCCGAGTCGCTGCGCCGGCGGATCGAGAGCCTGGGTTTCCACGGCCAGCAGCGCCCGGTCCGCATCACACTGTCGTGCGGCGTCACCGTGCTGCGCGCCGACGACACCCCGGAGAGCGCTTTCGAGCGAGCCGACAGCGCCCTGTACCGGGCCAAGCGCGGCGGCCGCAACCGCTGCGAGCTGGCCTGATCCGGAATGTCTGCACGGCCGTCCAGACGGCTGAACGGGAGGCAGGCCGCCCCATCGGGCCGGCGCTGCAAACCTTCGACCGGCGTTGTATCATCCCCGTTTTCTTTTTATCTCTTTATCCGAAAGGAAGGATATAGCCCGCGATGAGCAGCCATCTCTTCACCTCCGAGTCGGTCTCCGAAGGCCACCCGGACAAGGTCGCCGACCAGATCTCCGATGCCGTCCTCGACGCGATCCTCGCGCAGGATCCGCGTGCCCGCGTGGCATGCGAAACCATGGTGAAGACCGGCGTGGCGATCGTCGCCGGCGAGATCACCACCAGCGCCTGGATCGACCTGGAAGCGCTGACCCGCAAGGTCATCGTCGACATCGGCTACGACTCTTCCGAAGTCGGCTTCGACGGCGCCACTTGCGGCGTGCTGAACCTGATCGGCAAGCAGTCGCCGGACATCAACCAGGGCGTGGACCGCAAGAAGCCCGAGGAACAGGGCGCCGGCGACCAGGGCCTGATGTTCGGCTACGCCACCAACGAGACCAGCAGTTTCATGCCGGCGGCGATCCACCTCTCGCACCGCCTGGTCGAGCAGCAGGCGAAGATCCGCAAGAAGAAGAATTCGCCGCTGCCGTGGCTGCGGCCGGACGCGAAGAGCCAGGTCACCCTGCGCTACGAGAACGGCAAGGCCGTGGCGATCGACGCGGTGGTGCTGTCGACCCAGCACGACCCGGACGTCAAGCAGAAGCACCTGATCGAGGCGGTGCGCGAGGAGATCCTCAAGCCGGTGCTGCCGGAGAAGTGGCTGCACAAGGGCACCAAGTACCACATCAACCCGACCGGCAAGTTCGTCATCGGCGGCCCGGTGGGCGACTGCGGCCTGACCGGCCGCAAGATCATCGTCGACACCTACGGCGGCTGGGCCCGTCACGGCGGCGGCGCGTTCTCCGGCAAGGACCCATCCAAGGTCGACCGTTCGGCCGCCTACGCCGCGCGCTACGTGGCCAAGAACGTGGTGGCCGCCGGCCTGGCCGACCGCTGCGAGGTGCAGGTCTCCTACGCCATCGGCGTGGCCGAGCCGACCTCGATCTCGGTCACCACGTTCGGCACCGGCAAGATCGCCGACGACAAGATCGAGAAGTTGATCCGCAAGCACTTCGACCTGCGTCCGTACGGCATCATCCGGATGCTCGACCTGATCCATCCGATGTACCAGCAGACCGCCAGCTACGGCCACTTCGGCCGCAAGCCCTACGAGATGAAGGACGCCGCCGGCAACACCTTCACCGCGTTCTCCTGGGAGAAGACCGACAAGGCCGACGCGCTGCGCGCCGATGCCAAGCTGAAGTAAGCGACCCGCTCTGCCGGGAGTCGCCCAAGGCCCCGCGCTCCGGCGCGGGGCTTTTTTTCGCCCGGACCCAACTGGTCCGCCGCCCGGCAGTCCGCCGGCTCAGGGCAGCGGCGGCGACTTGGCGGCGCCGAGCATGCTCAACGCCTCCTGGCGCTCGCCGCGCAGGCTCGCATTGAGCTTGCCCGGATCCATTGCTATAACCGGATCCATATAGCGCTGGCGCACCGCCTGGGCCGCCTGCGTGTCATGCAGGTGCTCCAGTACGCCGTACAGCCGCGATGCGCTCTCGATGGTGTGCGCGTCGCCCTTGCCGAGCAGCTCGTTGCGCCCTTCCAGTGCCTTCTCGTAGGGGCCGCGCGCGGCAGCCCAGTGGCCGGCGGCCGCCTCGATGTCGCCCAGCAGGTTGTAGGTCGCGAACACGATCGGATGCTGCGGCCCGAGCACGCGGATCTGGCCGGCCAGGGTCAGGCGCGCCTGGCTCAGCGCCTCCTGGTACTGGCCGTCGTAGCTGAGCAGATTGGCGAGACTGCCGTGGGCCATCAGTGTATCGGGGTGGTTCTCGCCCAGCTGCCGCTGGTGCGCGGCGAGAATCTGCTGCTCGATGGCGATCGCCCGGGCCATGAAGGCATGCCGCACGGCCTGATCGTCAGTGGCGTTGCCGCGCTTGGCCAACAGCCGGACCATCAGGGTCATCGAGGCGATGGTCGCGGGGTGATCCCGCCCCAGGACGCGGCTGCGCGCATCGATCACCGCCTTCACATCCTGGTCCGCCTTCGCATAGGTCGCCTCGTCTCCCGACAAATAGACCTCGTCCATCGCCAGCATGTGACGCGCGGCCAGCGTGTCGGGGTGGTTCGCTCCCAGCCGCCGGGTACGGATCGCGACCACCTCGCGCGCCAGCGCCAGGGATTTCTCGAAGTTGTGGCGATAATGCTGCAGCTGCGCCAGGGTGATCATCGCGTCCAGGGTCTCCGGCGCCTCGGCGCCGAACGTGGCCCGGTCCAGGTCGACCATCGGCTGGGCTAGGTCCAGTGCCTCGTCGCGCTGGCCCAGCCCGATCAGGGTGATGACCAGATCGCGTCGCAACCGCAGCAGCCCCGGGTCGGTGGCCGGCATCGTCCGGCTGAGTGCGTTGTAGAGCGACTGCTGCTCCTGGCGCGCCTCCTCCAGATGCCCCTGGCCAGCCAGCACCTTGGCGCGGCCGGCCTGGGCCCGGACCCGCACCGGATCGGCGATCGGCCGCAGCGCGGTGGCCGCGACCACACCGGAGTAGAGCGCGCCCGCCGAGGCCAGGTCGCCCTGCCGCAGGCGCACGCGCGCCAGGTCCAGCTGCGCCGACAGCACTCCGTCCGGATCGGCCGGCTGGAGCTTCTGGCGCGCCGCCAGCACCTGTTCCAGTTCGGCTGCCGCGTGATCGTAGCTGCCGATGTTGAGCAGCACCCGTGCCAGCGACTGGCGGACATCGGCGGCCAGACGTGGCGCGTCGGCGAAGTCGTGGCCGATCCGGTCAAGCGCATGGTTGACCACGAACGTGTCCAGCATCCGCCGCGCCAGATCGGTGGAACCGGCCGGGTTGGCGGAGGCATCGGCCTGATGCAAGCTGGCGATCGCATGCCCCATGGCGTCGATGTCGACGCTGTCGAGCATCGATTGCTGGAAGGTCACCACCCGCTCGAGTTGCTGCTGCCGCTGCTCCGCGAGGCTGCGCGCCGCACGCGCGTCGCCGAGGGCGACCAGCGACGCGAACAGGCCGGCCAGCATGGTGAGCAGCACGGCCGCCGCCGCGGTCAGTGGCCAGCGGTTGCGCCGCATGTAGAGGCGCGCGCGGTACCAGTGCCGGCCGCGCCTCGCCTCCACCGGCCGGCACTCGAGGAAGCGCCGCAGGTCCACCGCGAGCGCGGTGACGCTGGCGTAACGTTCGTCGATCCGACAGCGCAGCGCCTTGAGGATGATCGCCTCCAGGTCCGACGGTACCGCCCGACCGCGGGCGGGCGGCAGGCCGGCCTCCTGCCGCGCCAGGCGCGCGGCACGGCTGGGCGACACGAGGTTGCCGGCGATGATCGCGTTGGACAGCAGGTGCGGGGTCACCAGCTCCTGGTAGGGGCGGCGTCCCGCCACCAGCTGGTACAGCACCACGCCCAGCGAATACACGTCGGCCGCCGCGGTCAGCGGCAACCGCTCGATCTGCTCCGGACTGGCGTAGGCCAGTGTCATCGCCTGCGCGGCGGTGGCGGTCCGCTGGGGGTCGAGGTGGTCGCCGACCATCCGCGCGATGCCGAAGTCCAGCAGCTTTGGCGATCCGTCCGCGGTCACCAGGATGTTCGCCGGCTTGATGTCGCGGTGGATGATCAGGTTGCGATGGGCGTACTCCACCGCCGTGCAGACTTTCAGGAACAGTTCGATCCGTCCGGTCAGGTCCAGCCCGCGGCGGTCGCACCAGACGTCGATCCGCTCGCCGTCGACGTACTCCATCGCCAGGAATGGCCGGCCGTCGGCGAGCAGTCCGCCGTCGAGCAGGCGCGCGATGCCGGAATGCTCGAGCCGGGCCAGCAGCTTGCGTTCCTGGCAGAACCGCTCGGTCAGGACCGGCGAACCCTCGGCGGCGGCCGTCAGCAACTTCAGTGCCACCTGCTGGCTGAAGTCGTCGTCCACCCGCTCGGCCAGGTAGACCGTCCCCATACCGCCCTCTCCGAGGTGCCGCAGCAGCCGGTAGTGGCGAGTATCCCGCGCCTGTGCATCCTGGCCGGTCAGGTCCGGCGACGTGACCTGCAGCACCGGCAGCGGTGCGGTGTGGGTGGAATCGATCGCCGCAAGCATCCAGCGCACCTCGCGCAGCAGCGACTCGTCCAACCCGCATTCGCCCATGACGAAGCCGTCCCGCGCGGACTCCGGCAGGTCGGCAGCGGCCAGCGCCACGCGCTTGGCCTCGGCATAGCGATCGGTTTGTGCCCCCTTCATGCCCTCCCCCCGAGGGTCGCTCGACGCCCGGACTCAGCCGGGCTTGCGTGCCACCAGATCGATCAGCGCGGACATCCCCCGATGCCCGGCACCTTCGTCCAGTTCGGTATCGTACGACGCCAGATGTTCGATCCGCAGGTCGGCGAAGGCCTCCCGCAGCATCGGCTCGGTGTACAGATGGGCGAGCTCGGACGGCCCCCCGGTGCGGTATTCCAGCTGCTCGGGACGGTAACCCTCCAGCAGCAGCACGCCACCGGACTTCAATGCCGCCCGGATGCCCTCGAAGATCCGGGCACGCAACGCCGGGTCGGCGAACTGGAAAAAGATCGCCGCGATCACGTCGAAGCGCTCATGCCCGAAATCCCAGCGGGCCAGGTCGGCCAGCTCCCAGGTAAGGCTCACGCCGCGCTCGGCGGCCAGGCGGCGGCTCTTGGCCAGCCCGGCCTCGGAGGCATCCACGGCCAGCACGTCCAGGCCCTGTTCGGCGAGCCAGACACCGTTACGCCCCTCGCCGTCGGCCAGCGCCAGCGCGCTGCCACGAGCGGGCAGCCGATCCCGCTCGGCGCGGAGGAAGGCGTTGGGCGCGGTGCCGAACAGGAAGTCCGCGCCCGCGTAACGTTCATTCCATCGATTCATGACCGATCCCGGAGGGAAGCCGCCGGAGTCTAGACCACCCCGCCCGGCTCCGCATGTACCGTCCCCCAGACAAGCGCCCTGCACCCGTACAATGGGCGGATGTCCCTGATCCAATTGCAGCGCGTCGACTTCTCGATCGGCGGCCCCCTCCTGCTCGAACGCGTCGATCTGTCGATCGACCGCAACGAGCGCGTGTGCATCGTCGGTCGCAACGGCGAAGGCAAATCCACCCTGATGAAGCTGATCGCCGGCGAGCTGCAGGCCGACGACGGCGAGGTCCGCGTGCAGAACGGCGTGGTGATCGCGCGCATGGCGCAGGAGGTGCCGCAGGGCACCGAAGGCACCGTGTTCGACGTGGTCTCCGACGGCCTGGGCGACCTCGGCCACCTGCTGGCGCGCTACCACCACCTGCTCGCCGAGGGCGACCTGGACGCACTCGGCGACGTGCAGCATCAGATCGAGGCGCGCAACGGCTGGGACCTGGACCGCCGCGTCGCCGATGTGATCGCCCGGCTGGAGCTGCCCGGCGACACCGACTTCGCCGCGCTGTCCGGCGGCATGAAGCGCCGCGTGCTGCTGGCCCAGGCGCTGGTGCGCAAGCCCGACGTGCTGCTGCTGGACGAGCCGACCAACCACCTGGACATCGAGGCGATCGGCTGGCTGGAGAACTTCCTCAAGCAGTTCGACGGCAGCATCGTGTTCGTCACCCACGACCGCGCCTTCCTGCGCGCGCTGGCCACCCGCATCGTGGAGATCGACCGCGGCGCGCTCACCGACTGGCCCGGTGACTACGACAACTACCTGCGCCGCCGCGAGGAGCGCCTGCACGCCGAGGCGCAGGCCAACGCGCTGTTCGACAAGAAGCTGGCGCAGGAAGAGGTGTGGATCCGCCAGGGCATCAAGGCCCGCCGCACCCGCAACGAGGGCCGCGTGCGCGCGCTAAAGGCGCTGCGCGTGGAGCGCGCGCAGCGCCGCGAACTGTCCGGCAACGTGAAGATCACGGCCGCGGCGGCGCAGGCCTCCGGCAAGAAGGTCATCGACCTCGAGCACGTGCACCAGTCCTACGGCGGGCGCGTGCTGATCGACGACCTCACCACCACGGTGATGCGCGGCGACCGCATCGGCATCGTCGGCCCCAACGGCGCCGGCAAGAGCACGCTGCTGAAGATCATGCTGGGCCAGCTCGCCCCCGAGCGCGGCACCGCCACGCTCGGCACCGGCCTGCAGATCGCCTACTTCGACCAGCACCGCGCCCAGCTCAACGACAGCCTCAACGCGCTGGACAACGTGGCCGAAGGCCGCGAGTTCATCGAGCTCAACGGCCAGCGCAAGCACATCGTCGGCTACCTGCAGGACTTCCTGTTCTCGCCGGAGCGCGCGCGCGCGCCGATCACCCGGCTGTCCGGCGGCGAGCGCAACCGCCTGCTGCTGGCCAAGCTGTTCGCCCAGCCGTCCAACCTACTGGTGATGGACGAACCGACCAACGATCTGGACGTCGAGACGCTGGAACTGCTGGAAGAACTGCTCACCGACTATCCCGGCACCCTGCTGCTGGTCAGCCACGACCGCGCCTTCCTCGACAACGTGGTCACCAGCACCCTGGTGTTGGAGGGCGATGGCAGGGTCGGCGAGTACGTCGGCGGCTACAGCGACTGGCTGCGCCAGCGGCCGACGGCTGTACCCGCCACAGCTGCAGCACCCGCGGCCGCGCCGCCTGCAGCCCTCGCCCCGGCAGCTGCATCGACGGTCGCGAAGCGCAAGCTTAGCTTCAAGGACCAGCGCGAGCTGGAGCAGTTGCCCGCACGCATCGAGGCGCTGGAAAACGACATCGCCGAACGCACCGCCGCGATGAGCGAGCCGGCCTTCTTCCGACAGGACAGCGCCGCGGTCACCGCCGCCAACGAGGCGCTGGCAAAGACGCAGGCCGAACTGGACGCCGCCTACGCGCGCTGGAGCGAGCTGGACGGCTGAAGCGCGGGAGCGCGCTCAGCGGGTCGGCGCGAGTTGGGCCTTGATCGGCTCGGCGACGGGCGGCCTGTCCACCTGGAGCGGCGGCGGCCGCAGCGTCTCCGCTTCGGCCGTGCCGATCGGCGAGAGTGCATTGAGCACGCGATGGGCCAGCCCATGGCGCTGCGGATGCGGTGCCGAGGCGAACACAGCCGCTTCCCGCGCGCGATCGGCGAAGCCGCGGTCGAGCAGCTCGGCCATGCGGTGGTCGCGGGCGCGCCAGGTGTCTCCGCCGAGCACCACGCCGAACAGGCGGTGGCCGTTGCGCACCGCTGTCGAGGCCAGGTTGTAGCCGGCGGCATTGGTGTAGCCGGTCTTCAGTCCGTCCATCCCCGCATAATGTGCCATCAGGTGGTTGTGGCCACGGACCAGGCGCCCGCGGAAGCGGAACTGGGTCGTCGCGAACAGCTTGGCGCGGGCGGGAAAATCCCGGTACAGCGCCATCGCCAACCGGCTCATGTCGCGTGCGGTGGTGGTCTCGTCGCCACCCGGCAAGCCGGAGGCGTTGGTGAAGTGGGTGTGGCTCATGCCCAGCAGCAGGGCCTGCGCGTTCATCGCGTCGACGAAACGGGCCTCCGAGCCCTTGCCGAGCCGCTCGGCAACCACGGTGGCCGCATCGTTGGCGGACTTGGTGATCATGCCGAGGATCGCGTCGTGCACGGTGATCGTCTGCCCTGCGCGCAGACCCAGTTTGGTCGGCTCCATCCCCGCTGCGTGGGCCGAGACGTGCATCTTCTCGGTCATCTTCAGCCGACCGTCGCGCAGCGCCTCGAAGGCCAGGTACATCGTCATCATCTTGGTCAGCGAGGCGGGCGCATGCGGATCGTCCGCATGATGCTCGCTGAGCACCAGCCCGGTGGTGCCGTCGATGATCACCGAGGTTTCCTCGGCGTGCGCCACGCCAGTCGCGGCAAGCAAGAGAAGAGCCATGGCGGCCAGACGAGCCGGCCAGCTGGGGCGTGGGGAGGCGGACGAACGGAGGACGGACATGCAGGCGATGCTCGATGAACTGGAGCGAACCGTAACGTGAAGATGGGATCAAATCTACAGGTCGCTGCTCAGAACACGTCTCTAAATGATTGTTTAACATCTGATTGTGACGTGACACGTGACGATCTCCGGAGCCCGGCCCGCAGCCGACTGCCCGCCCGGCAGCCGGGTCTCGACACTGGTTCGCCAACCCATTGAGCGACGTAGGATTTTGCGATATGGGGCATGACTTCTGGCAGGTCTTTCCAGCCAACCTTGTTACGTTATAGCGTCTCGTGTTTCCGACATGCCAGGCGACGCTCCCGGATGCTCTCTCCACGGCTTCACGCGCACTGCGCCCGCCCATCTCGGTTCGTCTGGCGCAGGGCCGGCCAGCTGCTGATCGCGACCACGGTCCTTGGCGGATGCGCGGTCGGGCCGGACTTCAAACCGCCCGCGGCACCCGCCACCAAGAGCTATCTCCAGCAGGCGCCCGCCGCGACGAGCGGCCAGCCGGGCATTGCAGAAGGCGCAACGCAGCGCTTCCACGAGGGCGGATCGATCCGGGCCGACTGGTGGACGCTGTTCCACTCCGCGCCGCTGGACCGGCTGGTGCGCCAGGCGCTGGCCAGAAATCACGACCTGAAGGCCGCGCAGGCGGCGTTGACCGTGGCCCATGAGACGACGCTGGCCGGCCGTGGCAGCTATTTCCCGGCGGTGAGCGCGGGGGTCTCGGCCAGCCGCGAGCAGGATCCGCCCGGCGCGCTCGCCCCGGTACCCAGCTCCAACGCCTACCTGTACAACCTGTTCACCCCGCAGGTGAGCGTGTCCTACGTGCCGGACGTGTTCGGGCTGAACCGGCGCACGGTCGAGTCGCTGGCCGCACAGGAGGACGCCGCCCGCTACCAGCTGGTCGCTGCGCGGATCTCGCTGAGCGCCAACGTGGTGAACACCGCGGTGCAGGTCGCTTCGCTGCAGGCGCAGCTCGATGCCACGCAGGACCTGCTCGGGCTCAACCGGCAGATGCTTGAGATCGTCCAGCGCCAGCTTGACAAAGGCTATGCCAGCCGGCTCGACCTGGCCGCGCAGCAGTCGCAGCTTGCCCAGGTCACCGCGACGCTGGCGCCGCTGCGGCTGCAGCTGGCCCAGCAGCAGCATGCGCTGGCGGTGCTCACCGGCCAGTTCCCCGGCGATGCCGATGCAGCGCACTTCACGCTCGACGGTTTCACCCTGCCGACCGAGCTGCCGCTGAGCCTGCCTTCGCAGCTGGTGGCGCAGCGGCCCGACGTACTGCAGGCGCAGGCCAATCTGCATGCGGCGAGCGCGGCGATCGGCGTGGCCGAAGCGGCACGGCTGCCGCAGATCGAGCTGAGCGCCACCGCCGGCAGCACCGCGCTGGCGATCAACCAGGTGTTCCACGCCGGCACCGGCTTCTGGAACATCGGCGCCGCGATCACCGCCCCGCTGTTCCAGGGCGGCGCGCTGCGCCACCAGGAGCGCGCGGCACGCGCCGCCTACGTGGAAGCCGCCGAGCAGTACCGCAGCACGGTGCTGGTCGCCTTCCAGAACGTGGCCGACACCCTGGTCGCGCTGCAGCAGGACGCCGACGGACTGAAGTCCGCGGCGACCGCCGCGGATGCAGCCAAGGTCACCCTCGATCTCTCGCAGCGGCAGTGGAAGGACGGCTACACCGACTACCTCGCCGTGCTCAACGCCGAGCAGGCGTACCAGCAGGCGCGCATGACGCTGGTGCAGGCGCAGGCCGCCCGCCTCGCCGACACCGCCGCGCTGTTCCAGGCACTCGGCGGTGGCTGGTGGCATGCCGAGACCCACACCCCGCCCCCTTCCGACGGGAACACCCATGACCAGTAATCCTCCCCGCCTGGTGCGGATCCACGCCGGCGCCCTGGCACTCGCGCTCGGCGCCGTGGCGCTGGCCGGTTGCTCGGACGGCCGGCACGACGCCACCGACGCCGCCAAGGTCACCGCCCACGACGTCACCCTCACCGCCGCACAGCGCCAGCACATCCACCTGCAGGCGGTGACGATGGGCAGCTTCCACCCGGCCATCGCCACCACGGGCCGGGTGGACTTCGACAACGAGCGCGCCACCAGCGTGATCGCGCCGTTCACCGGCCCGGTCGTGCAGCTGAAGGCCGCGCCCGGCGATCGGGTGACGAAGGGCCAGGTGCTGGCCACCGTGGCTTCGTCCGACTTTGCCGCCGCGATCGGCGGGTATCGCAAGGCGCTGGTTGCCGCGCGCAACGCCCGCCACATCGCCGACATGGACCAGGACCTGCTCGCCCATCACGGCGTGTCGGCACGCGAGGCGGCCCAGGCATCCACCGACGCCACGAGTGCCGAGGCCGATCGCGACGCCGCGCGCCAGGCGCTGCTGGCGATGGGCTTGGACGAAGGATCGATCCGCGCGATCGCGGCCGGGCGCGCCGTACCCGACGCCGGCGGCGCGATCCGCGCACCGATCGCCGGAACCGTGGTGGAACGGCTGATCAGCCCAGGCCAGCTGCTGCAGGCCGGCAGCACCGCCTGCTTCACCGTGGCCGACCTCTCGCACATGTGGGTGATGGCGCAGGTGACGCCCGCCGAAGTGGCCCGCGTGCACCTCGGCGACCCTGCCGAGATCCGTACCGGCGATGGCGGCGAGCCGATCGCCGGCACCGTCACCAGTATCGGCGGCGTGGTCAACCCGGATACCGGGCTGGTCGACGTGCGCGTCAGCGCCGCCAACCCGGGGGACGCGCTGCGCAAGCAGATGTACGTCAACGTGACGCTGAGTGCCAAGGCGGTTGCACAAGGCCTGCTGGTACCGATCTCGGCGATCCTGCGCGACGACGAGAACCTGCCGTTCGTCTACGTTGCGCAGCCCGACGGCAGCTTCGCCCGTCGCCACATCACGCAGGGCCAGCGCACCGGCGACAACGTGGTGGTGGACAAGGGACTGCAGGCCGGCGACAAGGTGGTGGTCGACGGCGCCCTGTTCATGCAGTTCATGCAGAACCAATGAGCACGCCGACGCCCGGGGGCGAGACCCCTTCCCGCACCGCCTCGGTGATGAACCGCATCGTCGGCGCCTCGCTCGGCCAGCGCCTGCTGGTACTGCTGCTCACCCTGATCCTGGTCGGCGCCGGCCTGCATTCGATCGGCCGGCTGCCCGTGGACGCCTATCCCGACCTGTCGCCGCCGATGGTCGAGCTGGTGACACAGTGGCCCGGCCACGCCGCCGAAGAAGTGGAGCGGCTGATCACCGTGCCGGTCGAGCGCGGCATGACCGGCATCCCGCACACCCAGGTCACCCGGTCGATCTCGCTGTACGGTCTGTCGGTGGTGGACATCACCTTCGCCGACGGCACCGACAAGTATTTCGCCCGGCAGGAAGTGTTCAACCGGATGGCCGACCTCGGCCTGCCCGACGGCGTCACGCCCTCGGTGTCGCCGATGTCCTCGCCCTCGGGCCTGATCTACCGCTACGTGCTGCAGAGTCCGGACCGCTCGCCCACCGAGCTGAAGACGATCGAGGACTGGACCGTCGAGCCGGCCTTTCGTGCCGTGCCCGGCGTGGCCGACGACTCCGGCTTCGGCGGCGGCACGCTGCAGTACCAGGTGAAGCTGGACCAGGCGCGGCTGGCCGCGCTCGGCCTCACCGCCACCCAGGTGGAATCGGCGCTGGCGGCGAACAACGCCAATGCCGGCGGCGGCTTCTACACCCAGGGCAGCCAGTTCTATTACATCCGCGGCGAGGGCCGACTGAAGACGCTGGAAGACATCGGCAACGTCGTACTCATGCAGCACAACGGCTCGCCGGTGCTGGTCAAGGATGTCGGCACCGTCACCACCGGCATCGCGCCGCGGCTCGGCGAATTCGGCTACCAGGACCAGAACGACGCGGTCGAGGGCGTGATCTTCCTGCGCACCGGCTCGAAGACCCAGGACGTGCTCAAGCGGGTCGAGGCGAAGACCCGCGAGCTCAACGAGAACGTGCTGCCGAAGGACGTCAAGATCGTCCCGTTCTACGACCGCAGCGAGCTGATCAGCCGCACCACCGACGTGGTCCGCGACAACCTGGTGCGCGGCATGCTGCTGGTGGTCGTGGTGCTGGTGTTCTTCCTGTACGACCTGCGCGCCGGCCTGATCGTCGCCACCACCATCCCGCTGGCGCTGCTGTTCGCCTTCATCTGCCTCGATGCGCAGGGCGCCTCGGCCAACCTGCTGTCGATCGGTGCGATCGACTTCGGCATCCTGGTCGACGCGGCGGTGGTGATGGTGGAGAACATCTACCGCCAGCTGGCCGAACGGAAGGGCGAGGACGTCGGGGTGTTCGAGGTGATCCGCGCCGCGGCGGCCGAGGTCGACCGCCCGCTGTTCTATGCGGTGGCGGTGATCGTGGTCAGCTTCCTGCCGATCTACGTGCTCTCCGGCCCTTCCGGCACGCTGTTCAAGCCAATGGCCGACACCATGATTTTCGCCCTGGTCGGCTCGCTTATCGTGACGCTGACGCTGCTGCCGGTGCTGTGCTCGTGGTTCATGCGCAAGGGCGTGCGCGAGCGTCGCAATCGCGCGTTCGAGGCGGTCAAGTCGGTCTACGTCAAAGGCCTGGACTTCTGCCTGGCCCGCGCCCGTGGCACCGTGCTCGCCTCGGTCGTGGTGCTGGCCGCCTCACTGCTGCTGGTGCCACGCATCGGCGCCGAGTTCATGCCGCACCTGGACGAGGGCGCGCTGTGGGTGCGAGCCACCATGCCGTACACCATCTCGTTCGACGAGGCGGCCAAGGTCACGCCGCAAATCCGCACTATCCTGCGCAGCTTCCCGCAGGTCACCACCGTGTCCAGCGAGCTGGGCCGCCCGGATGACGGCACCGACCACACCGGCTTCTTCAACGCCGAGTTCTACGTCGGCCTGAAGCCGTACTCGCAATGGACCGGTGAGTACCGCACCAAGCCCGAGCTGATCGCGGCGATGAACCGCAAGCTGGCGCAGTTCCCCGGCATCGGCTTCAACTACACCCAGCCGGCCGAGGACGCGGTGGATGAGGCCGAGACGGGCCTGAAGAGCGCGCTGGCGGTGAAGGTGTTCGGGCCGGACCTGGCCACGCTGCAAGCCAAGGGCCTGGCGATCAAGCACGTGCTGGAAAAGGTCCGCGGCATTACCCACGTGACCCTGGTGCAGGAGCTCGGCCAGCCCAGCCTGACCATCGACGTGAACCGTGCGGCGATCGCCCGTTACGGCGTCAACGTGTCGGATGTCAACGACCTGATCCAGACCGCGATCGGCGGCGATGTAGCCACCCAGGTGGTGCAGGGCGAGAAGGAGTTCGATCTGGTCGTGCGGCTGCAGAAACGCTACCGCGACAATCCCGAGGCGATCGGCAACCTGCTGGTGGTGACGCCCGAGGGCAAGCAGATCCCGCTCAAGGCACTGGCGGATATCCGCGTCACCAACGGCGCCTCCTTCATCTATCGGCAGGACAGCTCGCGCTACATCGGCGTGCAGTTCTCGGTGCAGGGACGCGACCTGGCCGGTGCGGTCGGCGATGCGATTGCCCAGGTGAAGAAGCAGGTGGCGCTGCCGCGCGGCTACCACACCGACTGGGGCGGCGAGTACTCCGAGTATGTGGCCTCCAGCGCCCAGCTGCGCGTGATCGTTCCGCTCACGGTGGGCCTGATCTTCCTGCTGCTGTTCACCCTGTACAGCAACTTCAAGTTCCCGTTCATCACCGTGCTCGGCGTCGCGCTGTCGGCACCGGTCGGCGGAATCGTGGCGCTGTGGCTCACCGGCACGCCGTTTTCGGTGTCCTCGGGCATCGGCTTCCTGGCGCTGTTCGGCGTGTCGGTGCAGACCGCAGTGGTCTACATCTCCTATGTCAACGAACTGCGCCTGGGTGGCATGGCGCTGGCGCCGTCGATCCGCGAGGCGGCGATCCTGCGCCTGCGACCGATCATGATGACCGCACTGGTCGCCGCGCTCGGCCTGCTGCCGGCTGCGCTGGCCACCGGCGTGGGCACCGACACCCAGCGGCCGTTCGCGCTGGTGATCGTCAGCGGTCTGTTCACCCGCCTGCTGATCAGCGTGTTCCTGATGCCGGCGCTGTACGCGCTGGTGGCGCGCCCGGACGACCGGCTGGAGGTGTAGCCCCTAGGCCGCATGTGGGAGCCCGCTCGCGGGCGATGCTCTTCGCTCTGATGCCACATTAAATGCAAAAGCATCGCCCGCGAGCGGGCTCCTACAGGGCGTAAACGAGCGTCAGTGAGCGTCGCGCATGCGCGCCACGCCGGCCTGCATGATGCGGTCGGTCCAGGCGATGCCGATCGCCGAGGCGATGAACACCACGTGGATGATCGTCTGCCACATCACGCCCACCGTGGTCAGGGTGGAGCACTTGAGGGTGCTGGCGGTGTTCATGGTGTCGGCCATCGTGGCGAGCACCTCGGGCGAGCAGAACGGCAGGCCTTGCAAGGCGCCGGCAGCGATGAAGGTCTTCAGCAGGTGGATCGAGGAGATGCCGATGATCGCCATCGCCAACTTCACCTTGAGCACCGAGGCGTTGACGTGGCTGAGCCACTCCGGCTGGTCCGGGTGGTCCTCCAGCCCCAGCCGCGAGACGAAGGTCTCGTAACCGCCGACGATCACCATGATCAGCAGGTTGGAGATCATCACCACGTCGATCAGGCCAAGCACGATCAGCATGATCTCCTGCTCGCCCAGATGCGACGCCTCGTGGATCAGGTGCCACAGCTCCTTGCCGAACAGGAACACGTAGACGCACTGGGCGACGATCAGCCCCAGGTACAGCGGCAGCTGCAGCCACCGCGAACTGAAGATGAGGAAGGCCAGCGGGTTGAGGCGAGGGGGAACGGGAGTGGTCATGGAATGCGTTTCCAATGGGGAGCCAGAGCGTACCCGGGAGCGCATCCTCCCGCCACGCATCCGCACCAACGACGGTCACCGTCCACCGCCACAACCGCAACCGGGGTTATGGATGGTCGGCGGGCCGGGGCAGCCAGAGCGTCGCCACGGCACCGCGCGTGTTGGTGCGGGCCAGCAAGCTGACGCCGCCGTCGTGCGCCTCGGCGATCTGCCGTACCAGCGCCAGCCCGATCCCCGAGCCACCCGGCTTGGTGGTGAAGAACGGCACGAACAGGTTGTCGCTGGCCGGCGGGCCCTCGCCCTCGTCCAGTATCTCGATCGAAACCCGCTCGGCCTTCGCCTGCCAGCGAAGGACCACGCCTCCCCGCGTCGGCAGGCTCGCCTCCGCCGCATTGCGCACCAGGTTGATCAGCGCCTGCTCGAGCTGGTCGGGATCAGCCATCAGGTGCAGCGCGGGGCCGGCCTCCAGTGTCACCGGCAAACGCGACTCCAGCCGCGCCACCTTCTCCAGCAACGGCCCCAGCGCCACCTCGCGCCGCTGCGGCGGCGGCAGCCGGGTCAGCCGGCTGTAGCTGGCGAGGAAGCGCGACAGCGCACCGGAGCGATGGCCGATCAGCTCCAGGCCGTTGCGGAAGTCCTCGCGCCAGTCCTCCGGCAGAGGGTCGCGCAACGCCAGCGTGGCCAGCGTGCCGGCCATCGACTGGATCGGCGCCAGCGAATTGTTCACCTCGTGGCCGAGCACGCGCAGCAGGCGCTGCCAGGCCTGGCGCTCCTCCTCGCGCAGCACGCGGCCGACGTCGTTGATCACCAGCAGGCGGCCGCCGCGCCCCTCGGTGCGCAACGGCGCATGGCGGATCTCGAAGCGTCCGCTGCGGCCGGCAAACCGATGATTCAGCAGCTGGCCGGAGGGCTGGTCCAGCAGCGGCTGCAGGCCCAGTTCCTCGGCGCGGCGACCGAACAGCTGGTGCCGGTCGGCCTGCAACAGTTGCTGCGCGGCGGGGTTGAGCAGGCGCAGGCGGGTGTCCTGGTCGAACACCAGCACCGCGTTGTCCAGCGCCGCCAGCGTCTTGCCCAGCAGATAGGACGACTCCTCGAACTGCAGCCGCTCCTGCTGCAGGCGTTCGGCCAGCGCGTTGATGTCGTAGACCAGGTCGTCCAGCGCGCCGCCGACGCGGCCGCGCAGGCTGTAGTCACCCAGCCGCAAGGCGTCGAGCAGGCTGGCGAAGGACTGCAACGGATAGACCAGCCGTCGCCGCTGCCAGCGCACCAGCAAGGCGGTAACGATCACCGCCGCCGCCAGCACCCAGCCATCCGCCTCGCGCCAGCTGCTGCTGCTCCAGGCCATGAACGCCGCCGCCAGCAGCCCCGGCGCGGCGATCAGCGCGCTGCCGCCGAGGATGCGCCGCTCGTAGGCCGGCAGCCGCGACGCGGCGGGACGTGCGGATGTCGCCGGTGACGGCTCAGGCGTCGTCATCGTCGGCGTCCGCCGGATCCCGCAAACCGTGCTTCTCCAGCCGCCGGTACAGCGCCTGGCGGGTGATGCCCAGCGCGTCGGCGGCGCGCAGCAGGTTGCCGTCGAAGCGATCCAGTGCGCGCCGAACCAGCCAGCCCTCGGCCTGCTCCAGGGTCATCTGTTCGAAGCCACCCTCGGCCGACGCCGACTCGGTGCGGCCGAAGGCCAGCGCCGCGGCACCGACCTCGTCATGCTCGGCGAGCAGCGCAGCGCGCTCCATCAGGTGGCCCAGCTCGCGCACATTGCCTGGCCAGGCATAGGCCTGCAGCGCCCGCTCGGCCGACGGCGCGAGCCGCAGGCCATGCCGACCGTAGCGCTGCGCACTGCGGGCCAGCGCGACGCGCGCCAGCGGCACGATGTCATCGCCGCGCTCGCGCAGCGGCGGCAGCACGATCTCCAGCGTGTTGAGCCGGTACAAGAGGTCGCGGCGAAAGCGCCCGGCCGCCACGTCGGCAGCGAGGTCCGCGTTGGTGGCCGAGACCAGCCGCACGTCGGTGCGCTGGGTGCGCGAGGAGCCCAGCCGCTCGAACTCGCCGTCCTCCAGCACGCGCAGCAGCTTCGGCTGCTGCGAGGCCGGCACGTTGCCGACCTCGTCGAGGAACAGCGTGCCGCCGTCGGCCAGCTCGAAGCGGCCGATGCGTTCGCTCTTGGCGTCGGTGAACGCGCCGCGCACGTGGCCGAACATCTCCGACTCGAACACCGTCTCGGCGATGCCGCCCATGTTGACCTTCACGAACGGCTGCGCCGCCCGCGCCGACAGCGCGTGGATGCGCTGCGCGATGACCCCCTTGCCGGTGCCGTTCTCGCCCAGCACCAGCACGTTGGCATCGCTGGGCGCGACCCGCGCCACCAGTGCCATCACCCGCTGCATCGCCGCCGACTCGGCGATGAACTCGGCATCGCCCTCCCCGCGCAGCAGCGCGTTCTCCGCTTCCAGCCGGTGCTGGCGCCGCACGCTGCGCGCCAGCGCCATCTGCGTGCGCAGCACGCCGAGCAGGCGGGCGTTGTCCCACGGCTTCTCGATGAAATCGGCCGCGCCGCGGCGCATCGCCTCCACCGCCAGCGGCACGTTGCCCCAGGCGGTCATCACCACCACCGGCAGTTCCGGATCGAGCTGGCGCAGGCGTTCGAGCAGTCCCATGCCTTCGGCGCCCGAGGTGGTGTCGCGGGTGTAGTTGAGGTCGATCAGGGCGACGTCGAAGCCGCGCCGCCGGGCCTCGTCCAGCGCACCGGCGGGACCGTCCACGCCGGTGCTGGCGATGCCCTCGGACTTCAGCAGCAGGCGCAGCGCCTCGCGCACGTCGGCCTGGTCGTCGGCCAGCAATACCGTCGGATTCGTTTCGCGCGCCACGCTGTCATCCATCCCGCCAGTGTAGTGGTCACTCGTAGCGCAGGGCGACGGCAGGATCGACCCGCAAGGCGCGCAGCAGCGGCACCAGCGCGGCCAGCATCGACACGCCCGCTACCAGCAGGAAAACCGTCACGAACACCGCAGGATCGCGAGCCCGCGTGTGCAAACCCGGGTCTGCCAGCACGTTCGACCACGGCACCGACAGCAGCAGGCCGATCCCCAGCCCGATCCCGAGCTGCCACAGCAGCTGCCGCCCCGCGTCGCGCAGGATCGCGCCATGCCCGGCACCGATCGCGCGACGGATGCCAATCTCTCGCGTGCGCTGCGCCACCGAGAATGCCAGCACGCCGTACAGGCCCGCGCCGGCCAGCAGCAGGGCAACCAGCCCCAGCGCGCCGAACACGCTGGTGAGCACGGTGAGGTACACGCGCCCCTCCGCCACCGCGGCTGCCTGGCTGCGCACGTCGTAGACCGCGGCCTGCGGATCGACCGCGCGCACGGCATCGACCAGTTGTGGCTCGAAACGCCGGGCATCGGCATGCATGCGCAGCGCGACCCCCACGTCATGCAGTGGCCCCTGGCCCACCGACTGGTCCAGGGGCAGCAGCAGCCCGGGCAGCGACCTTTCCAGCAGGCGATCCAGCTGCAGCGACTCGATCACACCGATCACCGTCAGGCGCCGCGCCTGCGTCCGGCCGGGCCAGAGCACCAGCGTGCGACCCAGCGCATCGCCGTGCGGCCACATCGCCGCGGCCATCTTGGCGTCCACCACCGCCACCGGTGCACTGTCCATGCGATCGCGCGCGTCGAAAAAGCGACCCTCGCGCAGGCGTACGCCGTAGGTGGCGAGGAAGTGCGGATCGACGATGCCCATCTGCGCCCGCGGCCAGCCGTCCGTCGGCTCGGGCTGGCCCGGCAGCGAGAACGACTCGTGACTGCCGAGCACCGCACCGGGCACGGTGTCGGACGCCGTAGCGTCGACCACGCCGGCCTGCTGGTGCAGATGCCCGATCACCGCGTCGAAGAAGCGGATGCGCTGGGCATCGCCCGCGTAGGCCGCGGGTGGCAGCAGCACGTCGGCGGTGAGCACCTGCGTGGCGTGCGATGTGCCAGCCGTCGGCTGCGACAGCACGATGTCCACCGCACGCACGAAGGTACCCGCCCCGACCAGCAGCACCACGGTGAGCGCGATCTCCGCCATCACCATGATCTTGGCCATGCGCGCAAAACCGCCGCCCGAACCCTTGGCGCCATCGCGCAGGACATCCTGCAGGTCGGGGCGCGAGGCGCGCCACGCGGGAATCACGCCGGCCAGCACGGTGCTGAACAACGCGGCCAGCACCGCCGCCGCCAGCACGCGGGCGTCGATGCTGAAGTTGTACACGGGCATCCCGTCCGGAGAATGGGCGAAGACGATCGCCATGAACCAGCGGTTGCCCCCGTACACGACGGGCAAGGCCACCGCCAGCGCGGCCAGGCTGAGCAGCAGGCTTTCCACCAGCGCGCCGGTCATCAGACGCACGCGACCACCGCCCAGCGCGCTGCGCAGCGCCAGCTCGTGCCGCCGCTGCAGCGCCTGCACCAGCTGCAGGTTGGCCACGTTGACGCAGGCCAGCAACAACACCAGCACGGCGGCACCGAACATCAGCCACACCCAGTGGCGCATGTCCTCGGGCACGAAACCGTACTTCCAAGGCTTGATCGTGACGCCGCGCATGTGCGTGCCGGCCGGCATGGCCGCCTGCAGCCGCGCGTTCCACGCGTCCAGTTCGGCCCGCGCCTGCCCCAGCTGGATGCCGGGCGCCAGACGTGCCACGCCCCACACGTCACGATGCTCGCCCGGGCGCAGCGTCATCGGCATCCAGACCTGGTTGTCGGTGACCGGCAGGCGGGTCATTCGCGCAGGCACCACACCCACCACTGTGGCCCACGTGCCATCCACGCGGATCGCGCGACCGACGATGTGCGGATCGGCACGGAAACCGTTCCGCCACAGCGTTTCGCCCAGCATCACCACCTTCGGCGCACCGGGCACTTCGTCCGATGGCTGCAGGACGCGGCCCAGCAAGGATTTGATGCCGAGCAGGGACATCATCGATGCGGTCATGCGACTGCCCACGTGATAGGTGGCACCGTGGCCCTGGTCCACGCTCACCCCGGTACCCAGGTAGGCGCCCATCGCGTCGATGCTGCGCATGCCCTCGCGCAGGGCCAGATAGTCCGCGCTGTCGATCGTCTCGATGCCGTTGTCGTGGAACGACGGTTCGCCCACCGCCAGGAGTCGATCCGGCTGCGGCATCGGCAACGGTTCGATGATCAGCGTGTTGACCAGGGAGAACAGGAAAAGCGTCACGCCCAACCCCACCCCCAGCACCGTCATCGACAGCAGTGCATATCCCGGCCGCTTGAGCAGTCGCCGCATGGCCCCACGGAACTCCTGCACGATCATCCTCACTCTCCCCTCAGCGCGCGCATTGGCTGCACGCGCGATGCGCGCAGCGCCGGAAGCAGACAGGCCAGCAGACCGGACAGTGCCAGCACTGCGGCTGCCGCGGCGATCGACCAGGGATCGAACACGCTACGCCCGAGCTGCACCACCACCGCCCGCAGCACGCCGGAACCCAGAAACCCCAACACGAAGCCCGCGAGCAGGCCGAGGACGATCTGCACCAGGCCGGCGCGCAGCACCAGCATCAGCAGCCCTCGTGGCGCCGCGCCGAGCGCGGCGCGCACGCCGAACTCGCGCTCGCGCGCTGCCACCGCAACCGCCATCACCGCATACACACCTACGCCGGCGAGCAACAGCGCCAGGCCGCCAAACAGGCCGACCAGCATCAGGTTGAATTCGGTATCGGTGATCGTGTCGTGCACCACATGGGCCATGCTGTAGACGTGGTCGATCGGCTGGTCGGGCGCCACTTCGGCCACGGCCCGCTGCACGGCATCGCGATAGCTGTCGGGGCCGCCCTGGACCTTCAGCGCGAAGCGCAGCGGCTCGTACATGCGAAACGCGCGCAGGGCGTCGTTGGGCATCTGCGCCAGCGGCAGGTACAGGATCGGCACGACCGAGTCCGGATCCTCCGGCCCGAACTGGTAGGTATCGGCCACCACGCCAACGATGCGCGCCGACCACATGCCCTTGCCTTCGCCCCGCTGGATCGTCTGCCCCAGCGCATGGCCCTGGAAACGCACGTCGGCGAAGCGCTGGTTGACCACGGCCACGTCCTCGCCGCCACGCACATCGCTGGCGGCGAACGGACGCCCCTGTCGCACATGGATGCCGAACACCCGGAAGAACCCCGGGTCGGCCGCGTGGAACTGCGCGCCAAACTGCTCGCCACCCGGCAGATGCAGCCCGCCCATGTTCCATTGCCCGCTGAAGTCGCCCGCAGGCAGATTGGTGCCGGCCGCCGCAAGCTGCACACCGGGGATCTGTTTCAGGCGCTCGACCAGTCGGCTGGACAGTTGCTGTACCGAGGCCGCATCCGGATAGGTCGCCTTGACCGGCGCCAGCTCAAAGGTGAGCACGTGGTCCGGTTTGAAGCCCAGATCCACCCGCGCGCTGGCCAGCAGGCTGTGCAGGAACACGCCCGCCGTGCACAACAGCAGCGAGGCCAGCGCCACCTGGGCCATCACCAGCAACCGACCGAGCAGGCCGCTGCGGCGACTCAGGCCGCTGCGGCCGCCCTCGCGCAGGCTGTCCATCGACAACGCAGCCTGCCCGCGCCACAGCCCCAGCCCGGTCGCGACCAGCGCGCCGAAAAGACCGGTCGCGACGGCGATCGTCCAGGCCATCCCGCCAAGGTTCAGGCCTCCGGGGCGCGTCCACTCCACGGCCATCCAGTCCACCGGCATCCACGTGCGCACGGCGAGCAGGGCCAGCGCCGCCAGCCCCTGACCGACCAGCACACCGACCACACCGATCAGCATGCCCTCGGCGATCGACGGCAAGGCGACCCGCCAGCGGGAGGCACCGAGCGCCCCGCGTACCGAGGCGTCATGACTTCGTCCCATCGCGCGCAGCAGCATCAGGTTGGTGAGGTTGACCAGTGCGAGCAGCAGCAGCAGCGCGGCGCAGGCCACCCACATCAACGAAGTACTGCGCTGCCCGGCATGCTGCGCGGCACTGAAATCCTGGGCACCGAAGTGCACGCGCTGCCAGAAGCTGCCGGCATAGGCCTGTTTCCCCTGCTCGGCGTAGAACGCGTGCAGGCGGGTATTCACTTCGGCCGCCAGTGTCGCAACCGTGGTGCCGGGCGCCAATCGCGCCACCGCGGTGTAGTTGGTGCCGTCGTCGCCCGAATGCGCGGGAAATGCCGTGGGCAGGGCGATCGAGGCCTGGCCCAGATCGAAACCGGCCGGGAGCACGCCGACGATGGCGTGCGGTACGCCCTCCACCGTCAGGGTCTGGCCGATCGCCGAGGGATTGCCGCCGAAACGGCGCAACCAGAAACCGTGGTACAGCATCACCGCAGGCGGGCCGTTGGGCTGGTCTTCCTCAGCGCTGAAGTTGCGGCCCAACGCCGGCTGCACGCCGAGCGTCGGCAGCAGGCCCCGGTCGATCTCCAGCGCCGGAACCTGTTCCGGCCGGCCGTCGCCGGCGATGTTGGACGCTGTCTGGCCATCCTTGAACAGGCCCATCGATGCGATCCCGGGCAGCCCGGCGAGGTGCTGGTACTGCTGCGGCGAGACCGCCTGCACATCGCCCTGTTCGACATGGCCAACCGCGACCAGTTGATGCGGCTGTGGATAAGGCAACGGCTGCAGCAGCACGCCATCGATCAGGGTGAACACGGCGCTGGCCGCGCTAACGCCCAGCGCCAGCACGCCACTGGCCAGCAACACGAAACCCGGCCGGCGCAGGCTGGCCCGCCAGGTACGCCAGATCTCACTCAACCAGACGCTCATGCCGAATTCCTTTCAGAAGATGGAGTCACGGGAGCCCTCGCTACTCAGTCACCGCGCAGCACCGACATCGGCTGGACCCGGCCGGCACGCAGCGCCGGCAGCAGGCAGGCCAGCAGGCCGGACAGGGCGAGCACGACGCATACGCCGAGCGTCGCGACGGGGTCGAAGACGCCGATGCGGCCGATCGAGGACATCGCCACCGCCATCGACAGGCTTGCCAGCAACCGCGATGCGCCCAGCGCGAGACCGACACCGATCACCAGGCCGACAACGACCTGTCCCAGGCCGCCACGCAGCACCAGTCGCGTCATGCGTGAAGGCGAGGCACCCAGCGCCGTGCGCACGCCGAACTCGCGTTCGCGCGCCGCCACCGCGACCGCTATCACCGCGTACATGCCGGCCACCGCCAGCAACAGCGACAGCGCGTCGAACAGGCCGACCATCAGCATGCCCAGACGCGCGTCGGCGGTGGTCTGGCGGACGATGCTGCGCATCGATTCCAGGTGGGCGATCGGCTGACCGGGCGCGACTTCGGCCACCGCCTGCTCCACGCTCGCGCGCCAGTCGGCCGGGCGGCCGTGGACACGCAGGACGAAGCGCAGCGGTTCCAGGCCGAGGAAGATGTCCATCGTGTTGCGCGGCATCTGCGCCAGCGGCAGGTACACCATCGGCTGCCGCGGCTGCAGCGGTCCGCGCTGGTAGGTGTTGGCGACCACACCGACGATGCGCACCGGAAGATCCGGGCCGTGGCTGACTTCGACCATCACGGTCCTGCCGATCGCGTTGCCGTCGTAATAGCGGTCGGCCAGGTCGCGGCTGACCACCGCCACCGGTTCGCTGCCGGCGGTGTCGTCACGACCGAATACCCGCCCCTGTTTCAGGGCGATGGAAAACACCTGGAAGAAGCCGGTGCCCACGCCATGCAATTGCGCCTCGAACTGTTTGCCCTCCGGCGTCTTCATGCCGTTGTTGAACTGGCCGTAGAGCCCGTCGCTGGCCGGCAGGTTGGTGGTCACCGCCGCCCCGGTGACCCCGGGAATGGCGCGCAGGCGTCGCGCCACGCGCTGCGCCAGGGTCTGCACGGCTCCGACATCCGGGTAATGCGCCTTCACCGGCACCAGTTCGAAGGTGAGCAGCTGGTCGCTGGCGAAGCCGAGCTGCACCCGTGAAGCGGCAAGCACGCCATGGGCGATCGCGCCCGCCGAGCACAGCAGGGCCACCGCCAGCGCGACCTGCACCACCACAAGCACGCGCCCGAGACGCCCGCTGCGCGCGCCCATGCCGCTGCGTCCGCCCTCGCGCAGCTCGTCGACGCCGGTCGCACCACGGCTTCGCCACAAGCCGAGCGCGGCGGCCAGCAGGGCACCGAGCAGTCCGACGGCGAACGCCATGATCCACAGCGGAGCCCCCATGTCGATCCGGCCGCCGTGCAGCCACTGGCTGGGGATGAAAGGCAGCAGCAGGCGCAGCCCGGACCATGCCAGCAGCATGCCCAGAGCCGTCCCCACCACTCCGACCAGCAGGCCCTCGGCCGCCGCCGGCAACAGCAACCGCAGCAGCGGTGCGCCCAGCGCGCTGCGCACCGCCACATCGTGGCTGCGCGACAGTGTCCGCAACAGCATCAGGTTGATCAGGTTGACCAGGGCGATCAGCAGGATCAGCACGGCGCTGGCCACGAACAGCATCATCACCGGGCGCTCGCCGCGGTGCAGTGCCGCCTGCAGGGAGGTGGCGCCGAACCAGGGCTGCTTCCAGTTCCCGCCCATGGCCATGTCGCGGTACATCGCGCGCTCGCGTGCATCCGCCTGGGCACCGACCGACGCCAGGCTGACGCCCGCGGCCAGACGCGCGATCGCCAGGTGGCCGTTGTGGTTGTAGTCGCGGCTGGCCGGCGGCAGGGCCAGCGGCAGCACGATGCCGCCGGGATCGGGGAGGCTATCGAACGCCTGCGGCAGCACACCGACGATGGTCGCCGGCCGACCTTCCACCTGCATGGCCTGACCGACGACGCCGGCAGCGGCGCCGTAGTCGCGTTGCCACAGGCCGTAGCTCAGCATCACGACGGCCGGCCCGTTCGGCCGGTCTTCCGACTCGCTGAAGTTGCGCCCGAGCACCGGGCGAATGTCGAGCGCCGCCAGCACGCCGCGGTCGATGTAGGTCACCGGTACCTGCCGCGGCGCACCGGCACCGGCAATGTTGGCGACCGAGCCCGGACGAATCAGGCCCAGCGCTCTTACCCCATGCATGCCGTCGAGGAACTGGTACTCGTGCGGCGAGATGGTGCCGACCTCGCCGCCGAAGATCCGGCCGACCTCCGCGATACGCGATGCCTGCGGAAACGGCAGCGGCCGCAGCAAGGTGGCATCGAGCAACGCGAACACCGCCGCGCTGGCGCCGACGCCCAGCGCCAGCACGCCGCTGGCCAGCAGCAGGAAGCCCGGCCGGCGCAGGCTGGCCCGCCAGGCTCGCCACAGCTCGGCGAGCAAGGGACTCATGCCTGCAGGCCATCGCGCGAGCCGATCAGCGCGTCCAGCCGGGCCTCGTCCTCGCGGCGCAGGCGGTCAAAGGTGTCTTCGTCCACCACGCGGCCGTCGAACAGGCGGATCTTGCGCTGGGCCAGCTCGGCATAGCGGGCGTCATGGGTGACCATGCAGATGGTCGCGCCGCCCTTGTGCAGTTCGTCGAGCAGCGCCATCACCGCCTCGCCGTTGCGCGAGTCGAGGTTGCCGGTGGGTTCGTCGGCGAGCAGGATCGCCGGTTTGCCGACCAGTGCGCGCGCCACCGCCACACGCTGCTGCTGGCCGCCGGAGAGCTGCGCCGGGTGGTGCCGCATGCGATGCGCCATGCCCACGCGCTCCAGTGCCTCGTGCGCGCGCGCGCGCCGCTCGGCAGTACCGATGCCGCCGCGGTAGGTCAGCGGCAGCTCCACGTTTTCCTGCACGGTGAGGTCGCCGATCAGGTTGAACGCCTGGAAGATGAAGCCGATCTCGGCGTTGCGGATGCGCGCCCGCGCGGCGGCATCGAGCTGCGCCACGTCGTGGCCATTGAGCACATAGCTGCCGGCGCTGGCGGTGTCGAGCAGGCCGAGGATCGACAGCAGCGTGGTCTTGCCGCAGCCGGAGGGGCCGGAGATCGACACGTACTCGCCGCGATGCACCGCCAGGTGCACGTCGCTCAGTGCGTGGGTTTCCACCTCGTCGGCCTGGAACACCTTGCGGATGCCGTCGAGGGCGATGACGCTGGACGATGGGTTCATCATGATTCCCGTCTACATGGTTGGTTGTGTGTAGGAGCCCGCTTGCGGGCGATGCTTTTGCTCCCGATCTGCATCAAAGCCGAAAAGCATCGCCCGCAAGCGGGCTCCTACCCTGCGGCATGGTTCACTTCACGCGGATCCTGTCGTAGCGGTCCCACTGGCTGGTGTCGGAGAGGATCACCTGATCGCCGGCCTTCAGGCCACGACGGATCTCCACCCGATCGACCGACGCCGCGCCCAACCGCACCGGCACGCGGGTGGCGATGCCGCTGGACGGATCGAGGCGGAACAGCGTGATGTCGGCATCGGCGCGCGCGGAGGCCGGCCGACCGACCGAGAGCACGTGGTCCAGCGTGGCGACGCGGATGCGTCCGTCCACCGAGAGGTCCGGACGTGCGCCGGGCGGCAGCTTGCCGTCCAGCCGCACATCCACCTGCACGCTGCCGTCGCGCACGGCCGGGTCGATGCGCTCGACCGCGCCGGCGACCAGGCCGTTGTGCGTGTCCACGCTGACCGGCATGCCGAGGGCCACGTCCTTGGCCTGTACCTCGGGCACCTGCAGGCGCGCGATCAGCACATCCGGCCGCGCCACCCGTGCCAGGTTGGCGCCCTCGGCCACCTGCGCACCCTCCTGCACCGCCACCTCCTGCAGTACCCCGGCGATGCCGGCCTTCACCTGCAGGGCATCGGCCTGGCGCTGGCGCAGTTCGAGGTTGCTCTGCTGCTGGCACAGCCTGGCCTGCACCGCGTCGAGCTGGGCATGCATGTTGCCGGCGAAGGCGGCCACGCGCTGCCGCTCGATGTCACGGCGGGTCGCCAGCTGCTTCAGCGCGATCTGGCCCTGGCGGAACTGCACGTCGGGAATCAGGTGCAGCGCGGCCGCCGTGGCGTCGGCGTCGGCCTTGACCTTGGCCGAGGCGTAGTCGGACTCGGCCTGGGCCAGTGCCGAGCGCTGGTCCAGCAACTGCGAGCGCAGTTCCGCGCGCTTGGCGGCGACGTCGGCTTCCGCCGCCGCCACCAGGGCCTGGGCGTTGCGCAGCGCATCCTCCACCGCGGGATTGGCCAGCGTCATCAGCACCGTGTCAGGTTTCACCGTGGCGCCGGGCCAGACCTTGATCTGCTCGACCTGTGCCGCGGTGGATGCGGCCAGCCAGCGGCTGGAGCGCGGCACCAGGGTGCCGGTGGCGCGCACCTCGCGCAGCATCTGCCCCTGCTGCACGGTATCGATCCACAGGCTGCCCCGCTCGACTACCGGCAACGCCGGCCCCAGCCGCATCACCAGCACCACGACGGCGACCAGCGCGACCGCGCCGCCGGCGATCGACCACCGCAGCCGGCGACGCCGCTGGATCCTGAACTGGGGGTTGGCGATATCCATGCGACAGGACATCGCAAGCAGCGTGCCAGCTACCCGCGAAAAGCGAAAACGGCGCCGTAACGCCGTTTTCGGGACGCGGACACGCCGATGTGTCCGGTCACAGTGTCCGCTTCCGGAATCGCCCGACCAAAGACGGACAGCCCCGGGACGGCGACCGCTCAGCCGGTGTTCTGCAGCCCCTGCGAGACACCGTTGACGCAGGCGACCAGGGCGCGCAGCAGGGCCTCGTCCCCGCGATCGCTGGCGCGCCAGCGCCTGAGCAGGTCGATCTGCAGCACGCTCATCGGGTCCACATACGGGTTGCGCAGGCGGATCGACTGGGCCAGTCGCGGCGAGTCCTGCAGCAGCTCGTCGCTGCCCTTCAGGCGCAGCACCCAGTGGCAGGTGCGCGCGAACTCCTCGCGGATCAGCGCGAAGAACGGCGCGTGCAGCTCGCCGGCCAGCGTCGAGAACGCCTCGGCGATGGCCAGGTCGCACTTGGCCAGCACCATCTCCACGTCGTCGAGCATGTTGCTGAAGAACGACCAGTCGCGCGCCATCTCGACCAGCGCCGCTTCGCCGAATTCGGCCGCGCCGTGTTCCAGCGCGGTGCCCAGGCCGTACCAGCCGGTGAGGATCGAACGGCACTGGGTCCAGGAGAACACCCAGGGGATCGCGCGCAGGTCCTGCACGCCGCGCATCGAGCGCCGGCGCGAGGGGCGCGAGCCCAGGGTCATGCGCTCGATCACGTCGATCGGCGTGGCGGCACGGAAATACTCGACGAATCCCTCGCGGTCGACGAAGGCGCGGTAGTGCTTGCGACTGGTCGCCGAGAGCACGTGCATGCGCTCGCGCCAGATGTCCTCGCGCGATTCCACCTCGCGCGGACGCAGGCTGGCGCGCAGCACGGCGCCGACGGTCTGCTCCAGGTTGCGCAGCGCCAGCGCGCGGATGCCGTACTTGCGGTGGATCACTTCGCCCTGTTCGGTCACCCGCAGCACGCCGGCCACCGAGCCGCGCGGCGAGGACATCAGCGCCGGCGTCATGCGGCCGCCGCCGCGGCTGGCCGAGCCGCCGCGACCGTGGAAGAAGGCGAGCTGGATGCCGGCCTCGTGCGCGATGTCCAGCAGCTCCACCTGGGCGCGCTGCAGGCCCCAGCGTGAGGCCAGCGTGCCGCCGTCCTTGCCGCTGTCGGAGTAGCCGAGCATCACCCACTGGCGGTCGCCGCGCGAGGCCAGGTGCGTGCGGTAGACCGGGTCGGCCAGCAGCGCGCGCAGCGTGGCCGGGGCGTTCTTCAGGTCGTCCACCGTCTCGAACAGCGGCGCCACGTCCAGCGGCACCGGCTCGCCTTCCACGGCCAGGCCACCGTGGCGGGCCAGCGCGAGCACGGCCAGCACGTCGGCCGCCGTGCGCGCCATCGAGATGATGTACAGGCCGATCGCCTCGGCGCCGTAGCGGCGACGGGCCGTGCCCAGCGCCTGGAACACCGAGCGCATGCGCTGGGCGTTCTCCTCCTCGACCGGGGCGAGCGCCTGCTCGCCGCTGGCGAACGGATGCAGCTTCTCGACCCGCTCGGCCGGGCTGCGCTGGCCCCAGTCGGCGTCGCCCTGCAGCGCGGCCAGCGCGTCGTCGTGCACCTGCGAGTCCTGCCGCACGTCGAGCCGCGCCAGATGCAGGCCGAAGGTGCGCACGCGGCGGACCAGCCGCTGCACCGCATAGGCGCCGGCGTGCAGGCCGTGGTGGTCGATCAGGCTGTGCGCGATCAGCTCCAGGTCGCCGGCCAGCTCGTCGACCGAGGTATAGCCTTCCGGATGATCGTCCTCGTGGGTGGCCTCCAGCCGCGCACCGATCAGGGTCAGGAGGGTGCGGTACGGCATGTCGGCGTGGCGCGGGCGGATCTTCTTTGCCGCTTCCGGGAAGCGCTCGCGGTAGTCCTCCAGCCGCGCCAGCAGCTCCGGCGATACGGCCACGCGGCCCTCGGTCTGGCTGAGCAGGCGGGCCAGCCCGGCCACATCCTCCTCGTAGTGCTCGATCACATGGGCGCGCTGGCTGGCAAGGCTCGCGGCGATGGTGTCGGCGCCCACATTGGGATTGCCGTCCATGTCGCCGCCGACCCAGGTGGCGAAGCTGAGCAGCCGCGGCATCGGCACCGCGATGCCGTAGACCTGCTGCAGCGCATCGGCCAGTTGCTCGTACAGCGCCGGCACGATGCGGTAGATCGGGTTGGCCAGGTAGAAGCCGACGTGGTGGTGCTCGTCCTGCACGGTGGGCTGCACCGGCGAGGCCTCGGCGGTCTGCCAGCCGGAGGACAGCGCCATGAAGATGCGGTCGTCGTCCTCCTTGCGCTCCTGCGGGGTGCGGGTAGGGTCGAAGTTGTCCACCAGCGAGCGCACGATCGCCTGCTCTTTTTCCAGCAGCGAGCGGCGCACCGCCTCGGTCGGGTGCGCGGTGAACACCGGCTCCACGTGCAGGCGACCCAGCCAGTCGACCAGTTCGGCGGCGGTGACGCCCTGCGCCTTGAGCCGGGTCAGCACGTCGAGCAGGGACTCGGGCTGCGGATGGCTATCGCTGCGCTGGTAGTCGCGGCGGCGGCGGATGCGGTGCACCCGCTCGGCGATGTTCACCGCCTGGAAATAAGTGGCGAAGGCGCGCGCCAGCGCTTCGGCCTCCTCCGCCTGCATGCCGCTCAGCGCCCGGTCCAGCAGCGCCACCGGCTCGTCCTCGCGGCGGCGGCGGATCGCCGTGGTGCGCACCGCCTCGACCTTCTCGAAGAAGGCCTCCCCGCGCTGCTCGGCGAGCATCTGCCCGACCATCGCGCCGATCCGGCTGACGTCCTCGCGCAGGGGGGCATCGTGCGGCAGGTCGGGGGTGTCGGGCTGGAAAGGCATGGAGGTCTCCCTTGTGTGAATCCGCCCAAGACTAGCAAATGCTGCGGGTGCAGCATGTCAAGAGTCGGTCCACGGCACACGGCGGCACCGGACACGCACGGCCGGTTGCGGCTACAATGCCCAGATGCCCGTCGAGGGGCGCTGCGACCACAGGCAGGCGGAATTCCGCCATTCCGTCCGGTTATCCGGACCGGAAAGCACCGGTGGCCAGGCTCGACGCGGCAGGTTCGAAAACGGCGCCCGGTTGCTATCACGCGGCAGTCTCGCGAGCGACCTTCCCCGGCGCCGCGGGGCTCCTGCACAGAACTGGAGCTCTCCGAATGAATGCTGTTACCCGCGAAACCGTGTCGCACGACTACAAGATCGCCGACATCGGCCTGGCCGACTTTGGCCGAAAGGAACTGGACATCGCCGAGCAGGAAATGCCCGGCCTGATGTCGATCCGCAAGAAGTACGCCGCCAGCGCCCCGCTCAAGGGCGTGCGCGTGACTGGCTCGCTGCACATGACCATCCAGACCGGCGTGCTGATCGAGACGCTGAAGGACATCGGCGCCGACGTGCGCTGGGCCTCGTGCAACATCTTCTCCACCCAGGACCACGCCGCCGCGGCGATCGCCGCCTCCGGCACCCCGGTGTTCGCCTGGAAGGGCGAGACGCTGGAGGAGTACTGGGACTGCACGCTGGACGCGCTGTCCTTCCCCGACGGCAAGGGCGGCTACCTCGGCCCGCAGCTGGTGGTGGACGACGGCGGCGACGTGACGCTGCTGATCCACAAGGGCTACGAGCTCGAGAACGGCGACAAGTGGGTCGAGACCGCCTCGGAGAGCCACGAGGAACAGGTGATCAAGAACCTGCTCAAGCGCGTGCACGCCGAGCGCCCGGGTTTCTGGCACACCGTGGTGAAGGACTGGAAGGGTGTATCCGAAGAGACCACCACCGGCGTGCACCGCCTGTACCAGCTGGCCGAGGCCGGCAAGCTGCTGATCCCGGCGATCAACGTCAACGACTCGGTCACCAAGAGCAAGTTCGACAACCTGTACGGCTGCCGCGAGTCGCTGGCCGACGGCCTGAAGCGCGCGATGGACGTGATGCTGGCCGGCAAGCTGGCGGTGGTCTGCGGCTACGGTGACGTCGGCAAGGGCTGCGCCCACTCGCTGCGCGCCTACGGCGCCCGCGTGGTGGTCACCGAGATCGACCCGATCAACGCCCTGCAGGCGGCGATGGAAGGCTTCGAGGTCAACACCGTCGAATCCACCCTCGGCCGTGGCGACATCTACGTCACCACCACCGGCAACAAGGACGTGATCACCCTGGAACACATGCAGGGCATGAAGGACCAGGCGATCGTCTGCAACATCGGCCACTTCGACAACGAGATCCAGGTCGAGCGTCTGCAGAAGAGCGGTGCCACCAAGCTCAACATCAAGCCGCAGGTGGACAAGTACACCTTCAAGGACGGCCGCGCGATCTTCCTGCTGGCCGAAGGCCGCCTGGTCAACCTGGGCTGCGCCACCGGCCACCCGAGCTTCGTGATGTCGAACTCGTTCTCCAACCAGACCCTGGCGCAGATCGACCTGTGGGCGCACAAGGACATCTACGAGCCCAAGGTCTACATCCTGCCGAAGAAGCTGGACGAGGAAGTGGCCCGTCTGCACCTGGAGAAGATCGGCGTGAAGCTGACCACGCTCACCGCGGCCCAGGCCAAGTACCTCGGCGTGGCGGTGGAAGGTCCGTACAAGCCGGAGCACTACCGCTACTGATCGGCGACGGCGTTCCGCAACACCGAAGCGAAGGGCGCAGCGATGCGCCCTTCGTCGTTTCCGGCGGCTGCAACTGTAAGAATTGGGCGGGCCGGTGCGTCTGAAGGGTGAATCCACCCGGAGACGTACCATGCCCCTGTCACTTTCCCGCGGAGGCGAGCCCATGACGGACACCGCTCCGCCCGACGTCAATGCCCTGGCCCGCGGCTACGGCCGCGCCGTCTATCTCGCCGCCTGGCGCGTGCTCGGCGACGCCGGCCAGGCAGAAGACGTGCAGCAGGACGTGTTCCTGCGCCTGCTGGAGAAGCCACCTACCGACGTCGCCTCGTGGCCGGCCTACCTCGCCGCCATGGCCACGCGGCAGGCGATCGACCGCCTGCGCAGCAGGCAGCGTTGGCGCCGCCTGCGTCCGCTGTGGAAAGCCGCCGAGCCGGAAGCCACCGATACCGCCGCGGACGATGCCGAACAGGCCGAACGGGCACAGCGCCTGCGCGCCGCCCTGGCCCGGCTGAAGCCGCAGCACGCCGAGTGCTTCGTATTGCGGCACCTCCACGGCCTGGACACCGTGGCGATCGCCCGCGCCACCGGCCTCACCCCAAACCACGTCGGCGTCTGCCTGCACCGTGCGGCGCAGGCGCTGGAATCGCTGCTCAACGACCGTGCGCGCTCCGCGCAGGAGGTGCTGTGATGGAACCGATCCTGTCCCCCGCCCTGGCCAGCCATCTGCAGGCGCTGGTCCGCGAGCCGACCACCGCCGCGCTCGATGCCGCGCAGGCAAAGCTGGAGCGCCGCCTCGTCGAGGCCCGTCCACGGCGCGTCCGCGCGGCCCGCTGGATCGGCGCATTCGCCACCGTCGCCACCGCCTGCCTGGTGCTCGCCCTGGTGCTGATGCCGACCTCGCGTGGCGTCGCCTTCGACCTGGCACTGAAGCACCTGCGCGACTTCCGGACCCTGTCGATGACCATCGAGCAGCAGTCGCAGGGCATCGCGATGCCGACGATCCGGGTCCGCATGGACCGCGCCGGCAACGCCCGCACCGACATCGGCGAGGCCACCAGCGTGGTGGTGAACGCCGCCGAGCATCGCGTGCTGACCCTGCTGCACGGGCCGCGCATGGCGATGCTGCTTACTCTGCCGGCGGATGCGAAGCCGAAATCCGACGCCGCGCTGAAGTGGCTGGACGCGATCCGCCAGTTCCAGGGCAAGGCGGTCGAGCTGCCCGGCCAGCGCATCGTCGACGGTCGCATCACCCACGGCTGGCAGCTCGATGTGCAGGGCATGCGCATCGCGCTGTGGGCCGATGACGAGGGCGTCCCGCGGGCGGTCAAGGTCGGTGGCAACGGCATGGCGATGAGCCAGCGCATCCACGTCACCGTCGATCCGCCGCTGGATGCCGCGATCTTCAGCACGGCGATCCCCGCCGGGTACCACGAAGCACAGCCCGATCGGGATTGAGCCGACACGGCAGGACCCGACGCGCCGCGAGCACTGAGCCCGCGGCGCGTTGCCTTCATCGGGACCGCGGCCCGCAGCCCAGCGCGGCAAGCGCGTCGTGCAGGGCCGGCACCTGCATCAGCCACGGCGCCGCCATGGTCAGCACGCCCGCCACCAGTACCAGCGCGCCCGCGCCATGACGCACCCCCGGCCGCTGCAGCCAGCGCCCCATGCGCGCGCCCGACCAGGTCAGCGGCAGCATCACCGGCAGGGTGCCGAGCCCGAACGCCGCCATGGTCAGCGCACCGTGCACCGCGCTGGCCTGCATCCAGGCCGCCGCCAGCAGGGTGGTGCTGAGCCCGCACGGCAGCCAGCCCCACAACATGCCGGCCGCCAGCCGCCGCGGCGCGGTGTTCGCCGGCAGCAACGGACGCAGCAGCGGCTGCAGCGCGCGCCAGATCCGCGCCCCCGGTCGCGACAACACGTTGAAGCGACCGCTGCGATCGAGCAGGCGCAGACCGGCGAGCACCAGCACCAGACCCACGGCCACCCGCATCGCCACCGCCAGGCCGGGAATCTCGAACACGCGCAGCAGGCCGTCGCCCACGCCACCGACCAGCGCCCCGGCGAGCACGTAGCCGCCGACCCGGCCGAGGTTGAGCTGCAGCGCTCCGGCCCATCCGGCCTGCGGCGCACGCGCGGAGAAGCCGGTGGCGATACCGCCACACATCGCCGCACAGTGCGCGCCACCGAGCAGACCGCTGAGCAGCGCCGCGGTGAGCGTCAGGCTATCGAGCGTCATCGTCCGCCTCGGTCGGCGCGGCCGGTGGGTCATCGCGCAGGATGTCCAGCGCCGGCGTGTCCAGGTCGTCGAACTGGCCCTTGCGCACCGCCCACACGAAAGCGCTGATGGACACGGCCAGCAGCACCACGCTGAGCGGAATCAGCATCAGCAGGATGGTCATGGACGATGCTCCTCGCGCGAACGACGCATCAGTCGCAGCGCGTTCAGGGTGACGACCAGCGAGGATACCGCCATGCCCAGCGCAGCCCAGCCCGGCGTGACGCGGCCCATCGCAGCCAGCGGCAGCGCAACCAGGTTGTAGCCGACCGCCCAGATGAAGTTCTCGCGGATGATGCGCCGCGTGCGCCTCGCCAGCGCGATGGCGGCCGGTACGCGCATCAGCTCCGGCGCGGTCAGTACGAGGTCGGCGGCGCGCTGCGCCAGCGCCACGCCCTCGCCCATCGCCAGCGAGACATCGGCACCGGCCAGCACCGGGGCATCGTTGAGCCCGTCGCCGACCATCGCCACGGTACGTCCCCGCGCCTGCAGTTCATACACCAGGGCAAGCTTGTCTTCCGGACGCTGCCGGGCCCGCGCATCGTCGATGCCCAGGGTCGCGGCCATACGCTCCACCGCGGCAGCGCCGTCGCCGCTGGCCAGATGCACCGTGAGGCCAAGCGCCCGAAGTGCGCGGAGGGTATCGGCCGCGTCGGTGCGAAGCCCCTCGCGCATGGTGAAGCGGGCGAACGCGCGCGTACCGTCACCCAGCCACACCTGGCCGTCGTCGGCGCGGCCGGCAGCGAACGGTGCGACACCCAGACGCCAGTCGACGCCCTCGATCCGGCCGCTAAGCCCCTGTCCCGCGACCAGCTGCAGCGACTCGACGGCGAGAGGCTCTTCTTCGCCAGCGAATGCGGCGGCGATCGGGTGGCCGCTGTCGCGCTCCAGCGCGGCGGCCAGCGCGCAGGCACGTGCCTCGTCCATGCCATCGAAAACCTCGACCGCCTCGAGCACCGGATGCACCCGGGTCAGCGTGCCGGTCTTGTCGAACACCAGGTCGGTGACGCGGGCGAGCCGATCCAGCGCGCCGGCACGCACCGGCAGGATGCCCCGCCGCGCCAGCGCACCGCTGGCTGCGGCCAGCGCCGCAGGAACGGCCAGCGACAGCGCGCAAGGGCAGCTCACCACCAGCAGCGACAGCGCCACCTCGAACGCGCGCTCCGGCTCGACGATGCGCCAGCCCAGGTAAACCGTCAGTGCGGCCAGCAGCACCCCCCCGACGAACAGGGCACCGATCCGGTCGGCCAGTTGCGCCAGCGGCGGACGCTGGGCCTGCGCCTGCTCGACCAGCCGGGTCAGCTGCGACAGGCGCGTGGCGCTACCGATGCCGGTGATGCGCAGGCGCGCAGGCGTCTCGCGGCAGTGCGTGCCGGCGTACACCGGATCGCCGGCACGCTTGGTCACCGGATGCGACTCGCCGGTGAGCAGGGCTTCCTCGAACTGCGCGTGCGGATCCAGCAGCTCGCCATCGGCCGGCACCGCCTCGCCGACGGCGACACAGGCGACATCGTCCACCCGAAGGGCCGACAGCGACACCGACTCGCGCGTGCCGTCGGCGCGCTCGCGCACCGCCAGCACCGGTCGCGCGCGCGCCAGCGTGTCCACCTGGGCGCTGGCGATGCGCCGCGCGCGCTGCTCCAGCAGCCGCGCCAGCAGCAGCAGGAAGACGAACATCGCGGCCGCGTCGAACCACACGTGCGGCCCCCCGCGCACGGTCGCGACGGCACTGGCGAAGTAGGCCAGCAGGGTCGAACCGGCGACCAGCACATCCATGCCGAGGTGACGGCGCTTCAGGCCGCTCCAGGCGCCCTCGATGAACGGCCAGCCGGAGTAGAACACCACCGGAGCGCAGACCAGCAGGGTGAACCAGCGGAACAGGTCGCGCGTAGGCACGCTCATATGGTGGCCGAAATCGAGGTACGAAGCCTCCGACAGCATCATCGTCTGCATCGCCGCGAGTCCGGCGATGCCCAGGCGCAGCAGCCATTGCCGACGATCGGCCACGCGCTGGCGCTCCGCCGCCGGGTCTCCCGCCAGGTAAGCCCGGTAGCCGAGCATCGACAGCTGGCCCAGCACCGCCGAAAGCCGCGTGCGCGCGGGATCCCAGGCGATGCGGATGCGCCCGGTCACTGCATTGGCGCCGGCATCGAGCACGCCCGGCGTGCGCTCCAGGGCCCGGTCGACCAGCCAGGCGCACGCCGCGCAGCGCATGCCGTCGGTGAGCACGGTGATCTCGCAGCCGCCGTCGACCGGCACGGTGTGCTCGGCCAGCAGCTCCTTGCCGTCCCAGGCGCCGAGATCGGCCGCCTCGACATCGACCCGCGCACCGGGGTCGCTGCGCAGGCGGTAGTAGTCGCCCAGATCCGCGTCGCGGATCCACTGCGCGGCGGTGGCGCAGCCGTGGCAGCAGAACGGCTGCGGCCGACCATCGAGTGCCACAAGCACAGGTGAGGGCGGCAACCGTGCGCCGCAGTGGTAGCAGCTGTGAACGACGCGCTGGTCCACCGGCACGGCCCGCCTTACGGCGCGAGCCGCGCGAACCGCGCCTCGGCCGGCCACTGTCCCTGCAGTCGCCACGGTGCACGGTCGGAGGTGGCCTCGATGCGCCAGTTGCGCGCGTCGCTGATCACCCCGGCGCCGCGCCAGCCCAGTTCGCTGGGCTTGAGGTGCAGGGTCAGCACCTCGGCGGACGCGTCCTGCGCGGTCAGCACGACGGTAAGGTCGCCGCCCCGGGCGATGCGCGCGTCGGTCGGCACCGCTTCGATCATGCCGCCGTTGTGGCGGAGGATCAGCTCGGTCACCGGCTTGGATCCCCGGGTCTGCGGCGCCTCTTCCGCGGTCAGCTGCAGGTGGCCCAGACGGGTGACCCTGTCCGGCGTGTCGGCGGTCGGGCCGGCGTGATCGACGGCGGCGAACAACAGCGCGAAACCGATCGCCACCATCGCAAGCGGCAGGCCGATCAGCATCCACACCATGGGTTCACGCCAGGCGTTGCGGGGCTTGTTCATGGCGAAGGTCCGAAGAAGCTGCTGTCGATGGTCACGGTCGCCTGCGTATCGACGCCGTGCACGGTGAAGTGCACCACGTGGCGCCCGATCGTCTCCGAGGAGGCCGCCACGGTGACCGGCACCGAAAGCACCTCGCCGCTGTTGGCGACGACCACCTTCGGGCCGCCGCGCAGCGAGAGATCCTCCAGGTCCGCGCCGCCGGCCACTTCGATGCGGTAGCGATGCGTCTGCTGGCTCTTGTTCACCAGCTTGATGGTGTAGCTATTCTCGACATTGCCGTCGTCGGCCTGTGCGTACATGGCGTTGCGGTCGCGCAGCGCCTCGGCCAGCAGCGGACTGCGATGGGTGACGCCCCAGCCCCAGGCGGCGGCCAGCGCGGTCAGCAGCAGGCCGTACACGATGATGCGGGGGCGCAGCACCTTCGCCGGCGCGCCATCGATCGCATTCTGCGTGGAGTAGCGGATCAGGCCTCGCGGATAGCCGACCTTGTCCATCACCTCGTCACAGGCGTCGATGCAGGCGCCGCAAGCGATGCACTCGTACTGCAGGCCGTTGCGGATGTCGATGCCGGTCGGGCACACCTGCACGCAGATCGTGCAGTCGATGCAGTCGCCCAGTTCCTCGAGGGCGAACTTCGGCAGCGGCTCGACCTTCACGCCCGGACCGCTGAGCGTGATCGTGCCGCTGGCCTGGGTGCGGTTGTCCGCGGCCGACGGATGCCGGCTGGCGCGGAACACGTAGTCGTGGGCGACGACCTTGTCGAGCAAGCCGCGGGCACGCGCCAGCACGCTGGTCAGGCCGCGCTTGCGCGGACCGCGCGGCTCGCCGCGCATCGGGTCATAGGCGATGATCAGCGTGTTGCGGTCGAACATCGCGCTCTGGAAGCGCGCGTAGGGGCACATGTACTTGCACACCTGCTGGCGCAGGAAGCCGGCGTTGCCCCAGGTGGCGACGCCGTAGAAGACGATCCAGAACGCTTCCCAGCCGCCGAGCTGGAACGGCACTCGCCGCGCCAGGTCGACGATCGGGCTGAAGAAGCCGACGAAGGTGAAGCCGGTCCACAGTGAGAACAGCGCCCATGCGAGGTGACGGCCGCCCTTGCGCAGGATCTTCTCGCGGTTCCACGGCATCGCGTCGAGCTTGATCCGCTTGTTGCGGTCGCCCTCGATCCACTGCTCGATCCACAGCGAAACCTCGGTCCACACCGTCTGCGGGCAGGCATAGCCGCACCACAGGCGCCCGGCCAGCGCGGTGAAGAAGAATAGCGCCAGCGCGGCGATCATCAGCAGCATCGCCAGGAACAGGAAGTCCTGCGGCAGGAACAGCAGGCCAAAGATGTGGAACTGCCGCGCCGGCAGGTCCAGCAGCACCGCCTGGCGGCCGTCCCAGCGCAGCCACGGGAATAGGTAGAACATGCCCAGCAGCCACACCACCGCGGCGACGCGCAGGCGGTTGTAGCGGCCGGAGACCTCGCGCGGGTAGACCTTGCGCTCGCTCACGTAGAACGAGTCGCTGCCTTCCTCGACGAGCTTGAGGGGAATGCGTGATGTCATGGGCGGTGTTCAGGCGTACCGGGCGCGTGGTGGAAGGCCTTGCGCGGTCGCAGCAGGATCCAGGTGAACAGGCTGGACGAGGCGGTGCCGATCCAGGCGAGGAAGAAGCCGAACGTGTAGCCCAGCTCGCGATCCAGGTGCAGCGTGGGGAAGGTCATGTCCTGCAATGCCTGCGGATCGACGTAGGCGAAGAACACCATGGTCATCACACCCGCCGAAAAGAAGCTGGGCCAGAGGATGGCGCCGGCGCGCCGGAGCAAGCGGCGCGCCGGGGCGGAGGGTTGCCCTTCCGCCAGCCGGTTCACGGAGCCGCCTCCGGCGGCGCCGCATCGTCATGCTTCGACAGCGTCCAGACATAGGCGCCGACCAGTCGCACGCGGGTTTCGCCCAGCCGCGGTTCCCATGCCGGCATGATGCCGTTGCGGCCTTCCGCGATGGTCTTGTGCAGGGCTTCCTTGCTGCCGCCATACAGCCAGTGGGCCGTGGTCAGGTCGCGCGCGCCGAGCATCGGGTTGCCCTTGCCGTCCGGGCCATGGCAAGCGATGCACAGCGTGCCGAACATCGCCTTGCCGCGCTGCGCCGCAGCGTCCTCGACGTGGCCCGGCTTGGACAGCGACTGCACGTAGGCGACCACGTCGTCCACCGCCAGCGGGCCGCCCTGCGCCGTGAGCACGGTGCCCCAGGCCGGCATCACCGCGTTGCGGCCCTTGAGGATGGTCTCCAGCACGCGGTCGGGCGAGCCGCCCCAGTACCAGGCCTTGTCGGTCAGGTTGGGGAAGCCCTTGGCGCCCAGGCCGGTGGAGCCATGGCAGGCCGCGCAGTTGTCGGCGAAGATCGTGCGACCGATCGCCACCGCACCCGGATCCTTGGCCAGCACGTCGATCGGCTTGCCGGCGTAGAGCTTCAGGGTTTCTTCCAGCCGCGCATCCTCGGCGGCCTTGTCCAGCGCCCATTCCGACTTGGAGCTCCAGTGGCCGAAGCCGTGCATGCGGCCCACGCCGTACCAGAACAGGTAGCCGATGCCGAAGACGATGGTGATGTAGAACAGGTTGATCCACCAGCGCGGCAGCGGCTTGTTGTATTCGGTGATGTCGCCGTCCCACACGTGGCTGGTGTCTTCCGGCGCAGGGTCGCCGGGGCGGCGCTTCACGTTCGCCATCAGCAGCCAGAAGCAGCCGGCGATGTTCAGCGCGACCAGGATGACCACGTACCACGTCCATCCCGAGGTCATCATGGCGTTTCCTCCCCGTTGTCGTCTTCAAGCGGCATGCGCGCGGCGGCATCGAGCGCCGGCTTGTTGCGCGGCAGCCACAGCCAGATCCAGCCGCCGACGAACAGCACCAGCAGTACTGCGGTAATCAGTCCGGCCACCATGTCAGTCACTCCCCTGCGGTGCGTTGTCGTCGGCCGGCGTCAGGTGCGTGCCGAGATGCTGCAGGTACGCGACCACCGCGTCCTGCTCGGTCTTGCCCTTGACCTCCTCCGGCGCCGCTGCGATCTCGGCATCGGAGTACGGCACGCCGATGCGCTGCAGTGCCTTCATGTGCCGGGCGACCTCTTCGCCGTCGAGCTTGTTTTTCTCCAGCCACGGGTAAGCCGGCATGATCGACTCCGGCACCACGTCGCGCGGGTTGTGCAGGTGCGCGCGCTGCCAGTCGTCGGAGTAGCCGCGCAGGCCGACGCGGGCCAGGTCCGGTCCGGTGCGCTTGCTGCCCCACTGGAACGGATGGTCGTAGACCGACTCGCCGGCCAGCGAGTAGTGGCCGTAGCGTTCGGTCTCGAAGCGCAGCGTGCGGATCATCTGCGAATGGCAGTTGTAACAACCCTCGCGGATATAGATGTCCCGCCCGGCAAGCTGCAGCGCAGGGTAGGGCTTGATGCCCGGCAACGGCTTGATCGTCTCGGCCTGGAACATCAGCGGGACGATCTCGGCCAGGCCGCCGAAGGAGACGGCGGCGGCGATCAGGATGGCCATCAGGCCGATGTTCTTTTCGATCTTGTCGTGGAAATGCGTTGTCTCGGTCATGTCCGTCCCCTCAGGCCCTGGCATCGGCAGCGTCCGCCGGCAGCACCGGCTGCGCGACGATCGCGCCCCGCGCCTGCTGGAAGGTCTTGAACACGTTCCAGGCCATCACGAACATGCCGCTGAGCACGATCAGGCCACCGCCCAGGCGGAACAGGTAGTAGGGCTTGGTGGCATTCAGCGACTCGACGAACGAGTACACCAGGGTGCCGTTGTCCGGGTCGGTGGCACGCCACATCAGGCCCTGCATCACGCCGGCGATCCACATCGAGGCGATGTACACGACCACGCCGATGGTATGCAGCCAGAAGTGGGTGTCGATCAGCTTGACCGAGTACATCTGCTGCTGGTTGAGCAGGCGCGGCAGCATCGCGTAGATCGAACCGATCGAAATCATCGCCACCCAGCCCAGCGCGCCGGAATGCACGTGGCCGATGGTCCAGTCGGTGTAGTGGCTGAGCGAGTTGACCGTCTTGATCGACATCATCGGCCCCTCGAACGTGCTCATCATGTAGAACGAGAGCGAGACGATGAGGAACTTCAGGATCGGGTCGGTGCGCAGCTTGTGCCAGACACCCGACAGGGTAAGGATGCCGTTGATCGCGCCGCCCCACGAGGGCGCCAGCAGGATCAGCGAGAACACCATGCCGAGGGACTGCGCCCAGTCGGGCAGCGCCGTGTACATCAGGTGGTGCGGGCCGGCCCACATGTAGATGGCGATCAGCGCCCAGAAGTGCACGATCGACAGCCGGTACGAGTAGATCGGCCGGCCTGCCTGCTTGGGCACGAAGTAGTACATCATGCCGAGGAAGGCGGTGGTCAGGAAGAAACCGACCGCGTTGTGGCCGTACCACCACTGCACCATCGCGTCGACCGAGCCGGAATAGATGGAGTAGGACGTCATCCATCCGGAAGGAATCGACAGGTTGTTGACGATGTGCAGCAGCGCGATGGTGATGATGTACGCGCCGTAGAACCAGTTGGCCACGTAGATGTGCTTCACCTTGCGCTTGGCGATGGTGCCGAAGAACAGCACCGCGTAGGCCACCCAGACGATCGCGATGGCGATGTCGATCGGCCATTCCAGCTCGGCGTATTCCTTGCCCTGGGTGTAGCCCAGCGGCAGGCTGATCGCGGCCGCCACGATGATCAGCTGCCAGCCCCAGAACACGAACGCGGCCAGCTTGTCCGACAGCAGCCGGACATGGCAGGTGCGTTGCACCGTGTACAGGCTGGTAGCGAACAGCGCGCAACCGCCGAACGCGAAGATCACCGCATTGGTGTGCAGCGGCCGCAGCCGCCCGAACGTGAGCCACGGCACGTTGAAGTTCAGTGCCGGGAAATAAAGCTGCGCCGCGATCAGCACGCCTACCAGCATGCCGACCACGCCCCATACCACGGTCATCACGGCGAACTGCCGCACGACCTTGTCGTTGTAGTTGCCCACTGGGCCCCCTCCTGAGCGTCGGAACGAGCGCATCGTGGGCGATGTGGGGGGCGGGCTAACTGATGCCGGTCAAAAATACTTGCGATGGCCGGGCGGACAGCTTGTCGCAGGGACTACGCCGACTCGGGCGGACAGCCATACATCTTTTCATCGCGAATGAAAGATATATACTGCCCCGATCGCTCCCCGGTTCGACGCCATGCTACCGATCAGTTTCGAATTCTTCCCACCCAAGACCGACGAGCAGCGCGCGCAGCTCGACCGCACCGCCACCCTGCTCAAGGCACGGGGGCCGGAGTACGCGTCGGTGACCTTCGGTGCCGGCGGCTCCACGCTCAGCTACACCGGCGAGACAGTGGCCCGGCTGCATCGCGAACACGGCATCGACGTGGCGCCTCACCTGTCGTGCATGGGCGGTACCCGCAGGGAGATCGCCGAGCTGCTGGACGGCTACCGGGCCGCCGGCTACCGCCGGATCGTGGCGCTGCGCGGCGACCTGCCGTCCGGCATGGCCTCGCCCGGCGATTTCCGCTACGCCGCCGAGCTGGTGCGTTTCATCCGGGAGCATTCGGGCGACCACTTCCACGTGGAAGTGGCGGCGTACCCCGAGACGCATCCGCAGGCCGACGACGCGCTGGCCGACCTGCGCCACTTCAAGGCCAAGGTCGACGCCGGCGCCGACGGGGCGATCACCCAGTATTTCTTCAATGCGGATGCCTACTTCCGCTTCGTCGACGACGTGCGGCGGCTGGGCGTGGAGGTGCCGGTGGTGCCAGGCATCATGCCGATCGGCAACTTCAGCCAGCTCAAGCGCTTCTCCGACGCCTGCGGCGCGGAAATCCCGCGCTGGATCGTCAAGCGCATGCAGGCGCACGGCGACGATGCCGAGTCGGTCCGCCAGCTCGGCGCCGAGGTGGTGGCCCAGTTGTGCCGACGCCTGCTCGACAGCGGTGCGCCGGGGCTGCACTTCTACACGCTGAACCGTGCCCGGCCGACGCTCGCAATCCTGGACCAGTTGCACTGATCGCCTGCGGCGGCGGCTCTATGCTGCCCCGATGCGCCCTCCGTCCTCACTGGTCCTGCTGCCGCTGCTGGCCCTTGGTGCCATTCCGGTCGCACACGCGCAGGGAGCGATCCACCGCTGCGTGGATCCGGCAGGGCACCCGGTGTTCACCGACCGTCGCTGCAGCACGCTGGATGCCACCCCGGTGCTGCCGTCGGCCGCGACCGTCGCCGGCCCCGCCCAGCCGCCCACACCAGACCAGGCAGAGCAGCTCTGTGCCGCCGATCCGGCGACGCTGCGGCGACAGGTGCTGGAAGCGTTCGCCCGGCACCAGCCCAACCGGCTGGCCGGCATGATGCTGTGGGACGACTACGGCGAGCGCGGTGCCGTCGACCAGATCCAGGCACTCGGCGCACTGGTCGCGCGGCCCCTGCTGGACCTGCATGACGACACCGATGGAAGCCGGACCGCGAGCACCGGGCCGGCCCCCTCGATCTACGACCCCACCCGCCCGTTGCGCGAGCAGCTCGACACCCCGGCCGCGAACGCGCCGCCAGCCGCCGTCGCGCCGGACCCGCAGGCGCTGATCGCGGTCACCGTCGGCGCCGACGGCGGCCCGCAGAGCACCCGTTTCGCGATCGAGCGGCGCGCCGGCTGCGTGTGGCTGCTGCCGCCGGCCGGATGACCTTCGTCCGGGGCGGCCGCCGGGGCGATCCGCTATCATGGGCGGTCCCCAACGGAGAACCGTCATGGCGCAGCAATACCCCGAATGGATCTGGCAGAACGGCGAGATCAAGCCGTGGAAAGACGCCACCACCCACGTGATGTCGCATGCCCTGCACTACGGCTCGTCGGTGTTCGAGGGCATCCGCAGCTACGCGACGCCCGACGGTGCCGCGATCTTCCGCCTCACCGACCACCTAAAGCGCCTGTATCAGTCCGCGCGCATTTACGACATGGAGCTGCCGTACTCCATGGATGAGCTGGCCCAGGCCTGCCGCGACATCGTCAAGAAGAACGGCCTGACCGCCGCCTACCTGCGCCCGGTGGCCTACCGCGGCCTGGGCGGCTTCGGACTGTCCGCCGACACCCCGATCGACGTCGCCGTGGCCACCTGGCCGATGGGTCCCTACCTCGGGCCGGGCGCGCTGGAAAAAGGCATCAGCGCCTGCGTCTCCAGCTGGCAGCGCTTCGCGCCGAACACCATCCCAGCTGGCGCCAAGGCCGGCGGCAACTACCTCTCCGGCCAGCTGATCGCGCGCGAGGCGCGCCGGCTGGGCTTCGGCGAAGGCATCGCCATGGCCTCCACCGGCCTGCTCAGCGAGGGTGCCGGCGAGAACCTGTTTCTGGTCTTCGACGGCGTGCTGCACACCACGCCGGCCAGCGCGTCGATCCTCACCGGCATCACCCGCGACACGCTCAAGGTGCTGGCCCGCGAGGAAGGCATCGAGGTGGTCGAGCGCGACCTCCCGCGCGAGTACCTTTACCTGTGCGACGAGCTGCTGATGTGCGGCACCGCGGCCGAGATCACCCCGATCAACGCGGTCGACGGCAAACAGATCGGCCACGGAACCGCCGGCCCGGTCACCCGTCGCCTGCAGGAGCTGTATTTCGGCCTGTTCGACGGCCGCACCAACGACAAGTGGGGCTGGCTGGAGCCGGTCTGATCCGGCCGCCACAGCCCACACGAAAACGCCCCGCACAGCGGGGCGTTTTTTTGCCCACCGTAGATACCGTCTTACTTACCCCCCGACAAGGGCACGATTGGGATCGAACGGCAGGCCGGAACGCACCACTCCCCAAGCGATATGCAGCAGCTTGCGCATGGCTGCGCCCAAGGCCAGCTTGG
>NZ_JAMZEK010000001.1:910000-1660685 GCF_024158035.1 Dyella lutea | reverse complement strand
CGCGCGGCCCGATGCCACCGGCAGCAGCGAGGACACCGGCAGCGCGGTCGGGCGCATCGGCCGCGCCAGTGGCAGCGCCAGATGGAACACGCTGCCGCGTCCCGGCGTGGAGCGCAGGCCCAGTCCCAGCCCCTGCCCGCCCGCGGCGCTGCCGCGGCGGAACTCCTGGAAGATCAGTTGCTGCTCCTCCAGCGCGATGCCGGGCCCGGTATCCCACACCTCCACCCGCAGCGCGTCGCCCCGTCGGCGCACGCCCAGCAGCACGCGCCCGCACTCGGCATAGCGCAAGGCGTTGGAAAGGAAGTTCTGCAGCACCCGGCGCAGCAGTTGCGGGTCGGTGCGCACCCACGCGCGGGTGGCCACGGTGTCGAAGCGCACGCCGCGGTCGCGGGCGATCGCCCGGAACTCGGCGGCCAGCGGGTCGAGCACCTCGGCCAGTGGCAACACACGCGGTTGCGGATGCAGGCGACCGCCTTCCAGCCGGGCGATGTCGAGCAGGCCGGCAAGCAGACCCTCAGTGGCCGTCAGCGCACCGTTGAGGTGCTGCGTGGTGGCGGCGTCGGCGCCGCGCTCGGTAAGCGTATGCGCGAACAGCTGGGCGGCGTGCAGCGGCTGCATTAGGTCGTGGCTGACCGCCGCGAGGAAGCGGCTCTTTGCCTCATTGGCACGCTGCGCCTCCTCCGAGGCCTGCACCAGTGCGCGGGTGCGCTCGTCCACGCGCTGCTCCAGCGTCTCGTTGATGCGCTTGAGCGCGCCTTCGGCCTGACGGAACGCGGTGACGTCGGTGAAGGTGGCGACGAAGCCGCCGCCGGGCATCGGATTGCCGCGGATCTCCACCACGGTGCCATCGGGAAAGCGCCGCTCGGACAGGTGCCGCGTGCCGGAGCGCATGTGCTGCAGGCGGCGCTGTACGCGCGCTTCCAGCGTGTCGGCGTCATAGACCTCGCCGACGATACCCAGCGCCACCGCGTAGCGGGTGAGGTCGGCCACCGGTCGTCCCACCTGGAGCAGCTCGGGCGGGTAGTCGAACAGGCTGGCGTAGCGTGCATTCCAGGCGACCAGCCGCAGCTCGGCGTCGACCACGCAGATTCCCTGGCTCATGTTCTCCAGCGCCGCCTCCAGCACCCGCTGGTTGAAGCGCAGGTCCTGCGCCGCCTCGCCGACGATGGCCGCCACGGTATCCAGGTCGCCGCGTCCCTGCCGATGCACCACCTCCAGCAGCAGCCGCGCCGATGCCGCGCCGATCACCGCGGCCAGTTCGTGCTCCACCTCGGCCATCCGCGCCGCACCCGCCGGCCCCTGCGCCGGCGACTGCGCGAACAGGTGCTCGACCCGCTCCGGCGGCAGGAAGCGCACCGCCAGCGCGCGCAGCTCGGCCACGCCGACGTCGCCGACGCCGGCCGCACCGGTCGCCTTGCCGTAGCGGGTGCCGGCGACCCAGCCGATCACGGCGACGTTGACCGCCAGGCTGAGCACTACCGCGCGGCCGAGCCGGCTCCAGTCGCCCAGCCCGAGCAGATGATCCGGCCCCAGCCAGTCCAGCCCGAACGGCCCGGCCAGCAGCCACGCCGGCGCCTCCGGCAGCACCACCGGCAGCAGCGTGTAGAACCACACCGCGGTGCCCACGGCGAGCCCGGCGAACACCGCGCGCGGCCCCAGCTGCGGCCGGTACACCGCCACCAGCAGCGCCGGCGCCAGCCCGGCCAGGGCGGAGAAGGAAATCGCGCCGATGTCGGCCAGCGCATCGTTGCGCGCCAGCACCCGACTGTAGCCCCAGGCAAGCAGGATCACTGCGAGGATCGCCACCCGGCGCTGGATGATCACCTGCCCGCGCAGGTCGCCACGCTCGCCGCGCCCCCAGCCGGCGCGCACGCGCAAGGGCGCGATGAAGTGGTTCACCACCATCAGGCTCAACGCCAGCGTGGCCACCACCACCATGCTGGTGGCCGCGCTCAGGCCGCCGAGAAAGGCCACCAGCGCCAGGCCGTGCTGCTCGCGCGCCATCGGCAGCGCCAGCACGTAGAGATCCTGCGGCACGCCTTGCGGCCCCAGCCAGGCATCGCCGAGCTTCGCCAGCGGCAGGATCGGCAAGGCGATCAGCACCATGTAAAGCGGAAACAGCCAGCGCGCGGTGCGCACGTGGCGCTCGTCGCGACACTCCACCACGCCAGCGTGGAACTGGTGCGGCAGGGTGAACATCGCCAGCGCGCCGAGCAGGATCAGTGCCGGAAAGCCGCGACTGTCGTGCGGCACCGGCATCGGTGGCGGCAGGTTGGCCGGCAGCGGCGAGAACAGCAGCGTGCCCAGCGCCAGCATCGCGCCCAGCTTGAACAGCGACTCGAACGCCATCGCCAGCACCAGGCCGCGGTTGTGCGCAGTGGTCGCCGCCCGCCGCGTGCCGAACAGCATCGCGAACAGCGCCATCAGCAGCGCCACGTACAGCGCCGAGTCCTGCCACGGCTCGGACTCGCCGAGCTGGCCGCGGTTGAGCGTGGCGTAGCTCATCGCCACGGCCTTCAGCTGCAGTGCGATGTAGGGAACGATGCCGATGATGATCACCGCGGTGACCAGCGCCGCCAGCCCGGCGTGGCGGCCCAGCCGCACCGACACCAGGTCGGCGATCGAGCCGGCGTTGTATTCGCGCGCCAGCTGCACCAGCCGCTGCAGCACGGCGACCGCCAGCACGTACATCAGGATCGCGCCGACGAAGGTCGGCGGCAGCCACCAGCCCGAGCGACTGGCCTGGGTGACCGTGCCGTAGAAGGTCCACGAGGTGCAGTGGATCGCCAGCGACAGCGCGTAGACGATCGACCAGTGCTTTTCCAGCAACCGCGGCCGGCGCTCGCCGAACTGGGCCACGCCGAACAGCAGGCCCAGCCACAGGAGCGCAGCGGTGGCGATCAGGGGCGTGCTGAGCATGGGGGAGCGGGGAGTGAGTGGAGAGGAGTGGGGAGTGGGAGAAGGCGGCCGTTCGTTGCAGGCGACTCTCCCGCGCTGTCCGGAAGGGGGCTTTGCCTGGCGCAGCTCATGGCGATGGCCTGGATAACATCCGAGGGTTCACTGCCCGGCCTGCCCTGACCGCAGGAAGGCGCTGGACCCCAGCTTTCGCTGGGGTGACGGAGAGGGAACGCCGCAGCCGCTGCATCATGCTTGAACAGGCCTGCTTCCACGAAACGGAAGCCGGGCGAGCTCGGTGAGATCAGGGTTTGGTCGATAGCCCTAGCGCGCGCACGGCGTTGGCCAGCCAGCGCAGTTGCACGCCCTGGCGGGTGTCGTAGTCGGAGCCGGAGTATCCCCACCAGTCCCAGCATGCCTGCGGATTCAAGGGCGCGAAGCTTGCGCGGGTCTGAGGATAAAGCACCGCCACGCCGTAGACGTCGGCCCAGCGGTTGAAGCCGGCGTCCTTCACGAACGCCTCGCCCACCGCATCGGCGTTCTGCTTGCAGCCGTGCAGCGCCACCACCAGCCCGCAGGGCTTGCCCGCGGCGCAGGCCGGCGGCACGTAGAGGTAGCCCTTGGCTGCCAGCAGCGCATCCTTGCCATCCGGGCGCAGCGCGTCCTGGTCGAAGCGGCGCAGCGTCCCCTTCGGTTCGGTCGCCGCGCGGGCCGGCGCGCCGAACAGTTGGCGGAAGATCTCGCCCGCCGCGTCGAAGCCGCAATGGCCGAGATACGGCGACACCGACTTGTCGCAGTCCTCGCCGGAGGCCGCCACCGGCAGGTTGTGGGCAAACGCGCGGTTGCCGTCGTCGACGACCTGCATGCCGGCCAGCGCCGGCGTGGCTGCCTTCAGCTGCTGATAGAACTGCGCCCCGGCTTCGGCCACCGCCGGCGCCACGGTAGCGTCGTCGCGCCCGTGCAGCAGATAGACGTGTGCCCCGGCCAGCGCGTCGAGCGAACCGAGCTGGCCGGCCGCCGCGCGCTTGCGGGCGTTCGCTACCAGCGCCGCCACGTCGATCGCCGGCGTGCCCTTCATGCAGCTGGACAGCGCCGTCTGCAGGTTGCCGCCGGCGCAGCCGTAGGGACCACCGGCGACGATCGCCGCGTCGTGGAACAGTTCCGGATAGGCCAGCTGCGCCTGGGCCGCCATGTAGGCGCCGGACGAGAGACCGACCACGGCGGTGCGTCCGGCCTGCAGATGCAGCTTCGGCAAGTCGCGGTCGTCGTGCGCGGCACAGGCCGCGGCGGTACCGAACAGCAGGCCCAGCGCGGCCAGGCGCAGGCGGTGGAACATGGACATGGAAAACCCTCGCAATGCGGAAAAACAACGGCCCGCGCGACCGGGGAGCGTTCGCGCGGGCCTCTCGAGGCGGAAGGCCGCCTCAGAACGTGTAGCGCGCGCTCAGCGTCACCATCCGCGGGGCACCGTAGAAGCCGGTGACGATGCCCAGCGAGCCGATGTTGTAGCCGGTGGTGCGGTACGACTTGTTGGCCAGGTTGGTGCCCTGCAGGCTGAGGCTCCACGGCTGGTCGATCTGCCAGATGATGCCCGCATTCCACAGGCCGTAGGCACCCTGCGCGATCAGCGGCGACAGCGTGGTCTCCGGGTACACCATGGTCTGGTAGGTGTAGTTCACGCGGGCAGTCAGGCTGCCATTGCCGACCGGGCGGGTGTTCTCCAGCGACAGCCCGCCGGACCACTTCGGCGCATTGGTGAACTTCTGCTGGTCGGCGATATTGACGCCGCCGCTGAGGAACTCGGTGTACTTGGTGTGCAGGTAGGCGAAGTTGCCGCTGAAGGTCCAGCCGTCGGCCGGCTTCCAGGCGAACTCTTCCTCCAGGCCGTCGATGTGGCCCTTGCCGGCATTGGTGAAATCGCCGAAGAAGCCCTGGCTGCCGTTGGGCAGCGTGTACGAGGTGAATACCGACAGCTGGATGTCCGAGTACACGTTGCGGAACAGCGCCGTGTTCATCATCAGCGCGTCGTCGAAGAAGGTCATCTTGCTGCCCAGTTCGTAGGACTGCACCTTCTCGTCCTTGATCGGGCGGCACGAGGTCGGGATCGCCGTGCAGTTCGCGCGGATGTTGTAGCCGCCGGAGTGGAAGCCGGTGCTGTAGCTGGCGTAGAGCTTGACGTTGTCGTTGACGCTCCAGTCCAGCGAGACCTTCGGCGAGGCGTTGTTGGTGGTATGCGAGCCGGAGAAGTTGGCCGCCACCGAGGTGGGCGTGCTGAACGTGGCGTCGGCGTAGCCGTAGTTCTGGATCAGCGCACTCTTGGTCTCGCGGGTCATGCGCACGCCGACGTCCAGGCTCCAGCTCGGGTTGATGTCCCAGGTGAAGTCGCCGTAGGCGGCCAGGCTGCGCGTGCCGATGCGCCCGCCGGTGCTGCCGTAGAGCGAGTAGCCAAGCGTGCTGTAGGGCGGCGAGCCGAGGAAGATGTTGTGGATCTGGCCGCTGGCCGAACCGTTGAAGTAGTACAGGCCGGCCACGCCGTGCAGGCTGCCGCCGGCGTCGTAGTTGGCCTGCAGCTCCTCGCTGAACTGGTGGTCCTTGTAGATCGCGGTGACGTCGGCGATCTTCTCCGGCAGCGTGTCGAAATCGATCGCGGTGTCGGTGTGCGACCCGCGCACGGCGGTCACCGACTTCAGCGTCCAGTCGCTGGAGGCCACCCAGTTCAGGGTCAGGCCGGTGCCGTACAGCGTGGTGTTGTTGAGCTGGGCCATGCCGCCGCGGGTGTCGTAGTTGCTCGACAGCGGCGCATACGCCGGGTCGAACTTGTTGGCGATCAGCATCTTCGCGCCGCGCGGGTTGGAGTTGTCGCGCACGCCGTCCACTTCGAACTGGGCGTTGAAGCGGTCGCTGGGGAAGAAGCCGAGCGTGGCCCGGGCCGAGTTGGTGTTCTTGTTGCCGTTGCGGCTGCCGGTATTGAGGTTCTTGCCGAAGCCGTCGTTGTGCTCGCTGGCGACCGCGGCGCGGCCGCGCCAGACCTTGTCCGCACTGGCGCCGCCGATGCTGGCCTTGATGTCCTTTTCGCCGTGGGTGCCGGCGGTCACTTCCACCGCGCCCTCGGTCTTCGTCGGCAACGGGTTGGAGACGTACTTGATCGCGCCGCCGATGGTGTTCTTGCCGTACAGGCTGCCCTGCGGGCCGCGCAGCACCTCGATCCGGCTGACGTCGAACACGTCCAGCACCGCGCCCTGCGGGCGGGCCACGTAGACGTCGTCCAGGTAGATGCCGACCGCCGGATCGAAGCCCCAGGTCGGGTCGGCCTGGCCGATGCCGCGGATGTAGGCGGTCAGCGTGGTGTTGGAACCGCGCGCGGCGTAGATCTGCAGCGACGGCACCTTGCCCTGCAGGTCGGCCAGGTTCTGCACGTTCTGCTTTTCCAGCGACTGCGCGGTGAACGCGCTCACCGCGATCGGCACGTCCTGCAGGGTCTCCTCGCGCTTGCGCGCGGTCACCGTGATCTGGTCGAGCTGCTTGGCCTTGTCGACGCTCGGCGCACCCGCGGTGTCCTGCGCGTGCAGCACCGGGCTGCCGGACAGGCCGATCACCAGGCCGATCGCGAGACTGAGATGCGTGCGCTTCATGGTTTCCCCTTCCCTTCGGTGAGCTGGCCGCCTGAAGGACGGCTCGCGTGGACGCAGCCATCGACGATGGATGCTTGTTGGCTGGCAAGCCTAGGCTTCGGGGACGCGCCGTCACACTTGTACCTTCGTACAGTGCCGATGGCGGCGGGGGGTGCGGATACTGCGGACCCCATCGTGATCCACGCCACCGCCGAGGAACCGCAAGGATGGCCTTCCTGATCGTGCTCGCCGCGCTGTGCTTCCTGATGTTCGCGGCGTACCGCGGCTACAGCGTCATCCTGTTCGCGCCACTGGCCGCGCTGGGCGCGGTGCTGCTGACCGAGCCGGCGCTGGTGGCGCCGATGTTCACCGGCCTGTTCATGGAGAAGATGGTCGGCTTCCTGCGACTGTACTTCCCGGTGTTCATGCTCGGCGCGCTGTTCGGCAAGCTGATCGAGCTGTCGGGTTTCTCCAAGGCGATCGTGGCGGCCACCATCGGCCTGGTCGGGCGCAGCCGCGCGATGCTGTCGATCGTGCTGGTGTGCGCGCTGCTCACCTACGGCGGGGTGTCGCTGTTCGTGGTGGTGTTCGCGGTATACCCGTTCGCCGCCGAGCTGTTCCGCGCCAGCGACATCCCGAAGCGGCTGATCCCCGGCACCATCGCGCTGGGTGCGTTCACCTTCACCATGGATTCGCTGCCGGGCACGCCGCAGATCCAGAACATCATCCCCACCGCGTTCTTCGGCACCACCGGCTGGGCGGCGCCGTGGCTGGGCACGATCGGCGCGGTGTTCATCCTGGTCGTCGGACTGAGCTACCTGGAATGGCGCCGGCGCAAAGCCGCCGCGGCTGGCGAAGGCTATGGGACCGACCTGGTGAACGAGCCGGCACCATTCGAGCACGGCAAGCTCGCCCACCCGCTGCTGGCGGTGCTGCCGCTGGTGCTGGTGGGTGTGGCGAACAAGGTGTTCACCGATGCGATTCCGCACCTGTACGGCGCCAGCAGTTCGTTCGTACCGGCGGTGGTGGGCACGGCCAAGCCGGTGGTGCAGGAGACCGCCAAGATCGCTGCGATCTGGGCGGTGGAAGGCGCCCTGCTGGTCGGCATCCTGTGCGTGCTGGCCGCTGCCTGGAAGCCGGTGATCGCGCGCTTCGCCGAAGGCAGCAAGGCGGCGGTGGGTGGCGCGCTGCTGGCCTCGATGAACACCGCCTCGGAATACGGCTTCGGCGCGGTGATCGCCGCCCTGCCCGGCTTCAAGCTGGTCGCCGACGGCCTGCGCGCGATCCCGCACCCGCTGGTCAACGAGGCGGTGTCGGTGACCGCGCTGGCCGGCATCACCGGCTCGGCCTCCGGCGGCATGAGCATCGCGCTGGGCGCCATGGCCGACACCTTCATCCACAACGCGCAGGCCGCCGGCATCCCGATGGAGGTGCTGCACCGCGTGGCGGCGATGGCCTCCGGCGGCATGGACACGCTGCCGCACAACGGCGCGGTGATCACCCTGCTGGCGGTGACCGGGCTGACCCACCGCCAGTCGTACAAGGACATCTTCGCGATCACCGTGGTGAAGACGCTGGCGGTGGGCGTGGTGATCGCGGTGTATGCGATGACGGGGTTGGTGTGAGCGCCACCCGCGGCTCGTATAGAACCTGCTCGTATAGAACCTGCTCGTATAGAACCTGCTCGTATAGAACCTGTAGGAGCGGCTTCAGCCGCGATGCTCTTGCTCCTGATGCACAACTAAAGCCTGGAGCATCGCAGCTGAAGCCGCTCCTACAGCAAGCTTGGTGAACCTTGATGCCGCGGCACTAAAAGCCAAACCCGCCCCCCCGACATCCCTCCCCCGGCGCCCGCCACGCCGCGATGTCGCTACCGATCCGGCACCACGCACCCGCGCGGCGCCACCCGCCTCGTCCGCGAGGCACGTAGCGAAGGAGGAAAGACATGATGTCGATCAAGCACGTCCTGCTCGCCCTGCTGTTGCTGATTCCCGCCACCGCGGCGCACGCCGTGTGCCACGACACCGTGGTGATGGTCCACGGCAACACCGGCAGCCCGAGCGACTTCGTCAACACCTACAACCTGCTGCGCCAGAACGGCTGGAGCGACGCGCAGATCGTCCGGCCGTCATGGGGCAACCCGTATTGCGCCGCCTGCAACGACCACAACGGCACCGAGGAAACCCCGGTGCGCAATGCCATTTCCAGCGCCATCGCCGGCTCGTGCAGCGGGAAGATCGACGTGATCGCGCACTCGATGGGCGTGACCCTGGCGATGCGCGAGATCGACAAGCTGGGTGTGGCGTCGAAGGTCGACACCTTCATCGGCATCGCCGGCGCCGTGCACGGCCTGTGGAGCTGCGGGGTGTATCCGTACAACGTGCTGACCGCCACCTGCGGCAGCTACGGCCTGTCGATCGGCAGCCCGCTGCTGAACTCGTTTGCCGGCCACCGCTACGGCACGCATATGTATTCGTTCAAGTCGTGGATCGACGAGATCAACTGCTACGGCGGCGTATGTACCGTCGACGGCGTGCACACCTCGACCATCCCCGGCGAGGACGCCAGCTTCGACTACCCGTACGGCCACTACCAGCTGCTCTGGTACACCGCCAACGACCAGATGGCGCTGATCCAATAGGCCCGGCGCCGCAAACAGCCCGCTCTCAAGCACGAATCCCCTGCAGGAGCGACTTCAGTCGCGACGCATTACCGGCGGTCCACCGCCCGCCGTCGCGGCTGAAGCCGCTCCCACACGGGTCGAGGACACCCCCCACGCTTGCCCCCTGCCCCCTGTAGGAGCGACTTCAGTCGCGATGCCCTTTCCCACCATGGCCCAGCCCCCGCCAGGTCATCCGTGAAGCCGCTCCTGTTTGATCAGGAGACGCCCGCCACCCCGCTCGCATGCCCCGGGTGGCCCGGCCCGCCCGGTCCCGCCTGAACCGCCATACGCGGCGGCGCAGCAATCTGTCACACAAGCCCGTATAATCCGGCGGTTATTCCTTCAGCCCACCCTTCAGGCGGCCCCCATGGCGCCCGCCGAGCCTTTACCCATGTCTATCGAAAACCTGCGCAACATCGCCATCGTCGCCCACGTCGACCACGGCAAGACCACCCTCGTCGACCAGTTGCTGAAGCAGTCCGGCACCCTGGCCGAACGCACCGTGCTGGCTGAGCGCGTGATGGATTCGAACGACCAGGAAAAGGAGCGCGGCATCACCATCCTGGCCAAGAACACCGCGATTACCTGGAACGGCAACCGCATCAACATCGTCGACACCCCCGGACACGCCGACTTCGGCGGCGAGGTGGAGCGCGTGCTGTCGATGGTGGACACCGTGCTGATCCTGGTCGACGCGCTGGACGGCCCGATGCCGCAGACCCGGTTCGTGACCCAGAAGGCGTTCGCGATGGGCTTCAAGCCGATCGTGGTGATCAACAAGATCGACCGCCCCGGCTCGCGCCCGGAGTGGGTGGTGGAGCAGGTGTGGGACCTGTTCGACCGCCTGGGCGCCACGCCGGAGCAGATGGACTTCCCGATCGTCTACGCCTCGGCGCTGAACGGCTACGCCTCGCTGGACGAGAACGCCCGCGAAGGCGACATGACCCCGCTGTACGAAGCGATCATGCAGCATGCGCCGAAGCCGGAAGTGGATCCGGAAGGCCCGTTCCAGATGCGCATCAGCCAGCTGGACTACAACAACTTTGTCGGCGTGATCGGCATCGGCCGGATCCAGCGCGGCACCCTGAAGAAGAACATGCCGGTGGCGATCATCGACCGTCACGGCAAGAAGCGCCAGGGCAAGGTGCTGCAGGTGCTGGGCTTCCTCGGCCTGGAGCGGATCGAGCAGGACAGCGCCGAGGCCGGCGACATCGTGGCCATCTCGGGCATCGCCGACCTGACCATCTCCGACACCGTCTGCGCGCTGGACACCCCGGAGGCGCTGCCGGCGCTGACCGTCGACGAGCCGACCATCTCGATGACCTTCCAGGTCAACAACTCGCCGTTCGCCGGCAACAAGGACCTCTCCGGCGGCAAGTTCCTCACCAGCCGCCAGCTGAAGGACCGCCTCGAGCGCGAACAGGTGCACAACGTGGCGCTGCGCGTCGAGCAGGGCTCGGACGCGGACAAGTTCCTGGTCTCCGGCCGCGGTGAGCTGCATCTGTCGGTGCTGATCGAGAACATGCGTCGCGAGGGCTACGAGCTGGCCGTGTCGCGTCCTGAGGTGATCATCAAGGAGATCGACGGTCAGAAGATGGAGCCGTTCGAGCAGCTGGTGGTTGACGTGGAAGAGATCCACCAGGGTCCGGTGATGGAGCGGCTCGGCATCCGCAAGGGCCAGCTGAAGAACATGGAGCCGGACGGCAAGGGGCGCGTGCGCCTGGAGTACATGATCCCGGCGCGGGGCCTGATCGGCTTCCAGAACCAGTTCAAGACCCTCACCCAGGGCTCGGGCCTGCTGTTCCACGTGTTCGACCATTACGGTCCGAAGGAAGAAGGCCAGATCGCCAAGCGCCAGAACGGCGTGATGATCGCCAACGCCGCCGGCACCACCCCCGCCTACTCGCTGGGGCCGCTGCAGGAACGCGGCAAGCTGTTCGCCGCCGAGGGCGACAACGTTTACGAAGGCCAGCTGGTCGGCATCCACGCCAAGGACAACGACCTCACCGTGAATGCGATCAAGCCCAAGCCGCTGACCAACATGCGCGCCTCGGGCAAGGACGACGCGATCCAGCTGTCCCCGGCGATCAAGTTCTCGCTGGAGCAGGCGCTGGACTTCATCGACGACGACGAGCTGGTCGAGGTCACGCCGAAGGAGATCCGCCTGCGCAAGAAGCATCTCACCGAGAACGACCGCAAGCGGGCCTCGCGCGGCGGCTGACCGGGTTTTCCGGCCCGCCTCGAAAAAAAGCCGCCCCGTGGGGCGGCTTTTTCGTACCCGGAACGGCCTGGCCTACTTGCCGAAGATCGCGTCCAGCAAGTCCGGCGGCGGCATGCCGTCGGCCATGCGGATCTTGCCGGCCGCGTCCTTGTAGATCACCGCGGGCGTGCCGGTGACGCCCAGCTGATCCATCAGCGCCGCATTGTCATCCAGCTTCTTCGCCGTCGCCGCGGAGACCTTGGCCAACGGCTGCACCGGGCTGTTGCCGAAGTGCTGCTCGTGCTGGCGCAGGGTGGCGGCCGGATCGGATGCGTCCAGCACGGCGGCGGCGCGTGGCTCGCTCTTCGGCGCGATCACCGCGACCATCACGTAGCGCACCTGCACGTCCCCCTTGGCCAGCTTCGGCTGGATCGCCGCCCACAGGTGATGGCAGTACGGGCACTCGGTGTCGTTGAACACGTAGACGATGCGCGACGCCTTCGGCGAGCCCTCGGCGATCCAGGTCGACTTCTCCAGGCTGTTCCAGGTACCGGCATCGAACACGGGCCGGCTGGCCTCGGCCATCGGCGCCTGGGTGAGGTCATGCCCGTTCTCGTCGAACATCTCGCCGACGAAGGCATGCTTGCCGTCCGGCGGCACGTAAAGCGGTACCAGATGGCCGCGGTAACTCGCCAGATAGGCGCGGTAGCCATCGGGGGCCGGCAGGCTGCCCTTGATCTCCAGGCCCACCTTCTGCTGCAACGCCTGCACCGGCGCCGGGTACTTCGGCGCATCCTGCGCCTGGGCACAGGCGCTCAGCAGCAGGGCCAGGCCCAGCAAATGAAACTTCATCGGGTTACTCCAGCGTGGATCGGCGCCGACGGGGCACCGGACAGAATGAGCCGCATCTCGGCGGCCAGGGTGGCCGGCGACAGTGCTCCGACATGCATGCTACGCAAAACGCCGCCGGCATCGAAGAACAACGTGGTCGGAAACACCCGGGCGTTCATCTGCTGCGCCAGCGACTGGGAGGGATCGACCAGCATGTGGTCCGCGCGCAGCCCGCTCGCCGCGAGATAAGCGCGCACCTCGGCTGCGGATTCGCCCTGGTCGACGAACACGAAGTGCACCTGCCGGTCCGCCTGCTGTGCGTGGATCAGCACCGGCAGTTCGCGCCGGCACGGCGGGCACCATGTCGCCCACAGGTTGACCACCACCGGCTTGCCCGCAAAGGCGCGCAGGTCCAACGGACGGTCGTCCAGATCGTGCAGGGTGAGTGCCGGCAACGGCGTGTGCATGGCGGCGTCCAGCCGGTCCGCGACGAGCAGGCCGAAGCCCCAGACCAGAAGGCCGCCTGCCAGCGAGGCCGTCAGCGGCAGCCGCAGCATCGGTCGCCGCCAGATCAGGCCAAGCACACCGAGCCCCAGCGCGACCACGCCGGCCAGGGGCGAAAAACCGCCATCGCGGGGATCGAGCATCGACAGCGGCGACGCCGCGTACTGCGGCCACCAGCGCACCACGAAGGCGATGCGCGCGACCAGCAACGAAAGCACGAGCAGCGCCCACAGCGCCGGCTCCACCCTGGCCTGGCCACGACGATGCAGGAACGACGCCACCGCCAGTGCGACGAAGACGCCGGCCACCAGCAGCACCGTGCCCAGCGACCACGCCAGTGGACCGATCGACACCACCGGAGCGGCCATCAACCGATCCTGCGAATCGGGACGGGCCACCACCTGCGGATGGCCGCACCGGCGTGAGGCGCGGCCTCCAATAGCATCCGCACCCGGCTACTTCCGCGTCGCCGGCGCCGAGCCCAGCAGATGGCCGTTCACGGTGGTGCCGTACAGCGACATCGGCGAGTCGTGGTACGCCTTGCGGGTGGCTGCCAGGTCACCCTTGTAGCGCGGGTCCTGCGGGCGCTCGTGCGCGTCCATGTACATCGCCACGTCCCACGCGTCCTGGTCGGTGAGTGTGCCGCCCCGGCTCAACGGCATGTTGGCCTTGATGAAGGCCGCCGCGTTGTCGAGCTGGTGCATGCCGGCGCCCCAGTTGAACGAGTCCGGCCCCCACAGCGGCGGGAACACGTAGCGGCCGGCCACCTGCTGGCCCTGGCCGTCGGCACCGTGGCACAGCGCGCAATGCGCCTTGAATACCACTTCGCCACGCGCATAGTCCGGGGGCTGCGGCGGCTTGAAGCCCTTCTTCGGGTAGCCCGCGCCCGGCAGCTTCTCGCCGGTGGGCGCGCCCTTGGCCATCCAGAACGCATAGGTCTCCAGCGCCACCATCTCCTTCGAGTCCAGCGGCGGCGCCTTGCCGTTCATGCTGTACTTGAAGCAGCCCTGCAGGCGCTCGCCCAGCGTGTTTACGTGACCGTTCTTCGCACGGTAGGCGGGATAGGCGACGTAGGCGCCCCACAACGGCGCCGAGTTGGCCAGCCGTCCGGCATCGAGGTGGCAGTTGGAACAGCGCAGGCCGTTGCCGACGTACGCCTTCGCTGCGACGTCGGTGTTGACGAAGATCTCCCGCCCTTCGCGCACCACGTCGCCGAACGGCCCCTCAGGGATCGCCGATTCCGGCGGCGGCTCGAACGCGGTCGGCCTGGCCCTCGCAGCGGCCGCGGCCTGCGCATGGGCCGCCGGGCCGGCCGCTGACGTGGCGCTGGATCCGGTGGCTGGCGCCGGCTTGGAAGCTTCCGGCGGGGCGGCCTGCGAACAGGCCGCCAGCGCCAGCACGGCCAGGCCGATCAGCAGATGACGCGGCGTCATGGACGGGACTCCTTCGGCGGAAACGGTTGGGCGGCGAACCAATGCGCCACGGCATCGATGTCCCGGTCGCCCAGCGACTGAGCGATGTGCCGCATCAGGCCCATCGGATCGTTGTGGCGACTGCCGCTGCCGAAGGCCTTGAGCTGTGCTGCCAGATAGTTGGCCGATTGCCCCGCCAGCGGCGGGAAATCCGCTCCCACGCCCACGCCGCCCGGGCCATGGCACTGCTCGCAGGCGGGCACCTGCTTCGACCAGCGCCCGCGCGTGGCCAGCGTCTCGCCGAGGTGCTCCGGATCGGCAAAAGGCGTGCTGCCCCCGGCATCCGGCGTGGCGACTGCGGGCATCTTGCTGAAGTAGATCGCCAGCGCCTTGCGTTCCGCCTCGGTCAGCGCACTGGCTTGCAGCTTCATCACCGGGTTGTCCCGCGTGCCGCTGGCGAAGGCGTCGAGCTGCGCCTGCAGGTAGGCCGCATTTTCCCCGGCCAGCCGCGGAAAGCCGCCGGACGCCTGGCCGCCGCCATCGGGCGCATGGCAGGTCTGGCAGGGCGCCGCGCCCTTGCCATTGCCCTGTGCGGCGATGGTCGCTGCGTCCTGCGCCATGGCCGGCAAGGTGCCTCCCATCAGCAGCGCGGCCACGGCGACCGCACAGCCGCGCCAACGATCAATGCGCATCGTGGCCGCCCCTATCCACGGTCTGGAAGCCGTATTTGCGGTAGATCGCTTGCGCCGCCGGCGTCTGCATGAAGCGCAGGAAATCCTTCGCGGCCTGCGCGTGCGGGGCATCCTTCATGCGTGCCGCGGTGTAGGTGGCGATGGAGTTCTGGTCGGCGGGAATCGCGATCGTCTCGACCGGGCGATGCAGGATCTCCTGCTGGAAATACGCCTCGGTGGACCACACCGGCGCCGCGTCCGACTCGCCCTGCAGCACCCGCAGCGGCGACTGGCGATGGTGGATATGGGTCAGGAAAGTGCTGCCGTCGGCCACCTTGGTCTTCATCACCGCGGTCACCAGCGCCTCGCCCCCGGCCTTGCGGTAGCTGGCCTGGATCTGCCGGGCGATGCCCTCCCAGGCCGGGTTCGGCATGCTCACCCGTACGTCGGGACGGCCCAGGTCCTTCAGCCCCTCGACGTGCTTCGGGTTGCCCTTGGCGACGAGGATCGCCAGCGGGTTGCGCACGTAGTCGACGGTTTCGGCGAACCAGCCGTGCTCCTTCTGGCGCTCGGCGACGGACGCCTTGCCGGCAGTGAAGATGTCCGGCTTCACCGCGATGCGCAGGTTGCCCATCACCAGCGAACCGCTCTCGATCTGCTTGGCCAGGATGCCCGGCGGCAGCGTCTCGACGTAGATGCGCTGGTACTGCGGGTAGGCCTGGCGGAACGCATCCATCAGGTCGTGCACGACCATGAACTGGTTGCCGGCGAAGAACACCGTGAGCTGCGGATCGACGATGTCGCCATGCAGGTCGGCGATGGCGTCGACCGGCGGTGCGCTGAAGTGCACGCCGCCCGCCGGCGGTGGGTTCCAGGGCGGGAGGTAATCCGTGCTCTGCGCCTGCACGGCCGCCGCCCCGGTGGTCACCAGGGCAAGCAGCGCCAGGCCGCACGTCGCCGCGAGGCGGGTGGGCGAACGGTTCATGGTCGTTCCTCCGTCGACGGCCGGGGATCAGAGCGGCATCAGGGCATAGCCCTTCTGCTGCAGCTCGGTGATGGTGGTCAGCGCGGACAGCGCCAGCGTGACACGCTTGTCGATGGCCTCGTAGGGGTACTTGTGCTCGGCCACCGCCTGCCCGCAGACGGCGATGTCCACGCCGGCCTTGCGCAGTTCCTCGATCACCGGCAGGTTCGGGTTGTCGGTGCCGAACTCCTGGCGGTAGTGCGCGTTGTCCAGCGCGATCGCGGTGGCACCGCCGGCGGCGACGGCGACGATGTGCAGATGCTTCAGCGGCACGCCCGCCCAGGTGTAGAGGTTGACGGTGCGCGCCACGCGCTCGATGCCGGGGTTCACTTCGTCCGGCTTGGCGGCGGCCTTGGTCAGCCCGAACACGATCTTGTAGCTGGCCTTGGCGTCGGGCTTGTACGAAGCCTGCGGCAGCTCGTGCATCTTGCCGGCGGAGTGGATGGTGGGCGTCACCCAGAAGTTGTCGGCAGCCAGCGCCCCGGAGCTGGCCAGCGCCAGGCCGAGCACGGCCCCCAAGGCGGTCACGGTCTTGTTCATCGGAACTTCTCCTTCGGTGGATGGCGGCCTGGCAAGGCCGCAGATGCCTGAGAGCACCGCCGGCAGATGGGCGGATGCGGATTCATCGAGTCGATAGAGCAATTGGCGCACCTGGCGCCGCTGGAGTACCAGTCCCTCTTCACGCATGCGGGCCAGGTGTTGCGACAGCGCCGACATGCCCACCCCGAGCTCCTTAGCCAGCACGCTGACCGAGGCCTCGCCGCCGTGATGGAGCCGGCACAGCACCAGCAGCCGAACGGGGTTGCCGAGCGCCTTGAGCTGGCGCGCCGTTTCCACCACGAGAGGGTGCCTGGTCGGATTCCTGCGGTTCACAAATTCACATTTCAGTAAAAGTTGAAATGTTTTAGCGCAGCCGCTCGAGCCGTGTCATTTCGCATCGCACAAGTCATTGCGCCGGCCAGCCAGGGAGCGCGGGTCCGCCGGCCCCGCCAGCGGACGCAATCAGGCGTCGACGGCCGCCAGCCAGAACATCCACGCCACCACGCCTGCGGCCAGCAGGAGCACGGATGCCCCAAGCCGTGCCAGCAAGCGCCGCCCCCGCCCTTTCGCCATCCGCCGCCGCTCCCGTATGTAGAGCGAGAGCAACTGCCATCCGGCACCGCGCGGAAGCTTGTCGAGCTGGCCTTCCAGCTCGCGCAGCGAAGTCCTGTCCCTCACCCTCGCTTCGAGCTCGGCCATGCTCGGGGCATGCCGGTGCAGCTCCCGGGCCAACGCAGCGAGGATCCGTCCGGTCCCTGCGCCGTCACGTTCGAGGGACTCGACGATCCCGGCGGCGCGCGCTCGTGATGCGCGCCTCTCTTCATCCAGCATGCGCTCCAGCGCCCTGCGCCGACGCCAGGCCAGTGGCCACTCCATGGTCCGCCTCCGATCTTCCGTTGAACGCCTAGAGCGCCAGCTGCGCCCGCTCCAGCGCCGCGATCCGTCGATCCAACCGCGGCCCCAGGTAGGCCTGCGAACCGCACGGCAGCAGGCCGGCGTCGCGGAAGGTGCGCAGGTACCAGGAAGCGTTGCGGGCGACGAAGCCCTGCAGGTCGCCGGCCGGGTCGTCCTGCCTGGTGAACACCTCGATGAAGGCGACGCCCTCGAGCATGTCGACCAGTCCCTCCAGCCCGGCACGGATCTCGGCGGCCTTGAGGTAATGCAGCACGTCGCTGCACACGATCAGGTCGTAGCGCTCGTCGAAGCGCAGGTGCTGCAGCTGGCCGAAAGTGGCCAGGCCGATATCGCGGCTGCGCCCGTAGCGGGACACCACGTATTCGCTGGCGTCGAGGCCGCGATACGCGATGCCGGGACGGAGCGCGCGCAGGTGGGTGCGCCAAGGCGCCTCGCCGCAGCCCACATCCAGCACGTTGCGGATCGGCCGGCCCAGGTAGAACTCGGCCAGCGCCAGGGCCAGCGCCACCTTGCGGCGCAGCTCCGCCGGCGAGGCTACCGAGTGGTCGGGATGGCGGTACCACTTGTCGAAGTACGCTCGGTCGTAGGTCTTGGGCACGATGGGTTTCCGGTGATCTGGCCGGCCATGGTAACCGCCGGGCGGCATCACCTCGCACGAACACTCCCCGTTCCAGCATGGGCTTGCCCTACCCGCCGGAGAGCCCCCCCCATGCCCATGGTCCGCATGCGCCTGATCGGCAGCCGAGAGAATGCCGACGACGTGATCAATGCCCTGCACGGTATCGACGGCATCGAGCACGTCGAAGAAGTGGACGACCTCACGCCCGCCATGCGTGACGACTCCAGCTCCAGCGAACTGGTCGACGACAGCGAAGGGCGTGTCTATTGCGTCGAGGTACGTGCACCCAATGCGCTGCATGCCGACGCGGTGCGCAGCGTGGCCGAGTTCGTCGGCAGCCGCCACGGCATGGTGGTGGAGTTTGTCGACGAGTTCTGAATTCGCGTAACGTCTTGCGAAGAATGAACGCGGATTCGCTCCGGCTCCTTCCCGGTACACCACGGCGCATGCACCGCGTTGAAGATGGCGCTGACCGCCCCGGAAGGACGCCCCTGCATGCGCCGATATACCCGCCTCGCACCGCTCGGCCTGTTGCTTGCACTGGCCGGCGCAACGTGCGCCCCAGCCCGCGCCGACAGTGTCCCGCTGACCCGCGACGACATCGCCTGGCTGCGTCGCGCCAGCTTCGGCATCGACAGCGCCACCCTTGAGCGCTATCGGGAACTGGGCCGCAAGCGCTGGCTGGACGAGGCCCTGGTCGACCGCGACGACCAGCTGCCGCCGGCGATCCGCCAGGAGATCGACGGCTACGAGGCGATCGCCACACCGCCGGCCCAGCTGCTGATGTCCTATCGCCAGGCCTTGCGCCAGGTGAAGGCGATGCCGGACGGCGACGCCAAGGTCGCGGCGAAGAAAGCGGCACAGATCCACGGCCGCGAACTGCTGCGCCAGGCCCAGCAGGCCGAGCTGCTGCACGCCATCTACGGCAGCAATCCGCTGAAGGAACAGATGGTGTGGTTCTGGCTCAACCACTTCAGCGTCTACGGCAACAAGGGCCCGGTGAAGCTCTTGGCCGCCGACTACGAGGAGCACGTGATCCGCCCGCACGCGCTGGGCAAGTTCCGCGACCTGGTGATGGCCACGCTGAAGAGCCCGGCGATGCTGGTCTACCTCGACAACGCGCAGAACGCGAAGGACAAGATCAACGAGAACTACGCGCGCGAGCTGATGGAGCTGCACACCCTGGGCGTGCACGCCGGCTACACCCAGCAGGATGTGCAGCAGCTGGCCGCCATCCTCACCGGTGTCGGCGTGATCCGCCCGCGCGAAGCGATGCGGGGACCGCGCGCGAACCGCTTCGGGCGCTTCGGCGGATTCGACCGCTTCGGCGGCGAACGGCCCGGCGTGGTGCGCCAGGGGATGTTCGAGTTCAACCCGGCGCGCCACGACGACGGCGACAAGGTGTTTCTCGGCCAGCGCATCGAGGGCGGCGGCTTCGGCGAAGTGGAGCGCGCGGTCGACCTGATCGTGAAACAGCCGGCCTGCGCGCAGTTCGTCTCACGCCAGCTCGCCGAGTACTTCGTCGCCGACCAGCCGCCGCAGGCGCTGGTGGACGCGATGGCGCGCACCTTCCAGCGCACCGACGGCGACATCGCGGCCGTGCTGCGCACGCTGTTCACCTCGAAGGACATCACCGCCACTGCCGGCGCCAAGTTCAAGGATCCGATGCAGTTCGTCGTCTCGGCGATGCGCTTCAGCCTGGACGGCCGGCCGATCACCAACGCGCAGCCGCTGGTCGCCGCGCTCAACCAGATGGGCGAGCCGCTGTACGGCCGGATCACCCCCGACGGCTGGCCGCTGGACAACGCCAGCTGGTCCGGCTCCGGGCAGATGGCCAAACGCTTCGACATCGCCGGCATGATCGGCAGCGGCCGTGCGCCGCTGTTCGCGCCCGACGGCACCCGGCCCCGCAGGCAACCGGGTGAGCGCCCGGACCCGCCCGCCCTGAACGGGCCGCTGTTCGCGCAGGCGATGGAACCCTGGCTGACGCCGCACACCCGCGACGCGCTGGCCCAGGCGAAATCGCCCGCCGAGTGGAACACCTTCCTGCTGTCCTCTCCCGACTTCAACACGCGCTGAGGTTCGCCATGGATCGTCGCCAGTTTCTCCGCACCGCCGCTGCCGCCGCGCTCGCCGCCCCGGCCCTGTCGTTCTCCAGCCGGCTGTTTGCCGCACCGGCCAACGCGCCGCGCTTCCTGCTGGTGTTCCTGCGCGGCGGCTACGACTGCAACAACCTGCTGGTGCCGACCGGCAGCGACTTCTACTACGAATCGCGGCCGACCCTGGCGATCGCCCGGCCGGATGCGGGCAACCCGGACAGTGCGCTGCCGCTGGACGGCGGCTGGGGCCTGAACCCGGTATTGCGCGATTCCATCTGGCCGTTGTGGCAGAAGAAGCAGATCGCCTTCGTGCCCTTCGCCGGCACCACCGATCTCTCGCGCAGCCACTTCGAGACGCAGGACCACATCGAGCGCGGCGAACCGATGGATCACAGCGGCGACTACCGCTCCGGCTTCATGGCGCGACTGTCCGGCCAGCTCACCGGCACGCCGGCGATCGCCTTCACCAACAACCTGCCGTTGAGCTTCCAGGGTGCCGGCCACGACATCCCCAATATTTCGCTCAAGGGCAACACGAAGTCGCACTTCAACGACCGCCAGGCGGCGATCCTTGCCAGCATGTACCAGGGCACAGCACTGGCCGCGGCCTCGGCCGACGGACTGGCCCTGCGCAAGGATGTCACCGCCGATCTGGAAAGAGAGATGGTCGCCGCCAGCCGCGGCGCGCCCAGCGCACGCAACTTCGCCAGCGAGACCCGGCGCATCGCCACGCTGATGCGCGACCAGTACCGGCTCGGCTTCGTCGACGTCGGCGGCTGGGACACCCACGTCAACCAGGGCAGCGTGAAAGGCGGTCTGGCCAACAACCTGCGCAACCTCGGCGAGGGCCTGGCCGCCTACGCCGACGCGCTGGGCGACGACTGGAACGACACCACCGTGGTGGTGCTTTCGGAATTCGGCCGCACCTTCCGCGAGAACGGCGACAAGGGCACCGACCACGGCCACGGCACGGTGCACTGGGTGCTCGGTGGCCGCGTGCGCGGCGGCCGCATCGCCGGCGAACAGGTGGCCGTCACCCAGCCCAACCTGCTGCAGAACCGTGATTACCCGGTGCTCAACAATTACCGCGACGTGCTCGGCGGGCTGATGCAGAAACTGTGGGGACTGCGCGCCGACCAGCTGCAGTCGGTGTTCCCGCAGGCGCGGCCGGTCGATCTCGGGCTGGTCTGAGCCGGACGCTCAGTCACCGATACGGTGATAGGTCGTCTCCATCAACGGCTCCCAGCTCACGCCGTCGTCGAACGAGCTGGCCAGCTCCAGGCGAGAAGCCTGCGCGTCGCGCGGGGTGTAGCGATGCCGTGTCTGGCCACGGGGCGAGCGGCGGACGATCGTCAGGACCTCGTCGCACCAGGCACCCGCTGCCGGTTCCTGCGGCAGGAACCCGCAGCTGTCGAACCAGTACAGCGACACGCGACCCGCCGGTTCGGCGACGAATACCGCGTGGACCCGCAGCGCTGTCGCACCGTCGCGGTCGTGGCGGTAGTCCTGCACCAGCAGGCGCCCACCCAGTTCGATGCGCGCATCGATGCATCCGCGGGCGACTCCGGCCGGGCCCCAGCGCGTGGCCGAGATCCGTTCCTCCCGTTCCCAGCGGCCGGCCATCCATTGCCACTCCCCGTTCATACCGCTCTCCCGCAACTCCTGGGCGTTCAGCGCGCCGAACCGGCCACCAGCAGGTGCTTGGCGAGCTGGCCCTGCAGCTGGCCCAGTGCCCGTACCAGGTGCAGGGTGGCGAAGAACAGCAGCATGCCACCGATGCCCACGGCGATCAGTTCGCCCCAGCCCGGCACGTGCGGGCCCATACCCCAGTCGAAGGTGAGGGTGCCATCGACGAACACGCGGTTGATGCCGTCGATGTCCACCAGCCGCGCGAACGGCAGCGCCATGGACGCCAGCGCCATCGTCATCAGCGTCACGGTGAGCGTGAAATAGGCGATGCCCAGCGGCAGCATCAACACCATGTAGAACATCGTGGTCCAGGTGCGCCAGTCGGTGAACATCGCGCCGATGCGCTTGAGCAGCGACCCGTTCTGCGCCGGGTACGGCGGCCGCCGCGGCATGCGCACGCCGAGCATCGCCTCCACGATACGCCCCTCCATCAGCGACATCGCCCGCACCACGCCGAAGAACAGCACGATGAACGGGATGCCGACGATCAGCACCGACAGGCCCGCCGACATCGACAGCCCGACCACCACCAGCACGAAGTAGGCGATGCCGGTGCCCAGGGCCAGCAGCATGTAGAACAGTGCACCCCAGGCACGCACGTCGCCGGCCACGCCGAAGAAACGGCCCGCCAGCGATCGACGCTTTTGCATCGGCGGCGGCCGCAGCGCGCGCTGGATCTTGATCTCCTGGTCGCGGTACAGCTCGGCCACTTCGTCCGGCGCGCCGTAGCTGCCGACGACGTGGGCGAGCATCTCCGCCTCGCTGCGTCCCGGCTGCTCGGCCAGCTCGGCCCGCAGGTGTTCCTCGGCGTCGTACAGCGCGTCCTGGATCAGCGCGGGATCGGCCCCGCGCAGGGCGTCGCGCAGCTGCGCGAGGTATTCGGCGATCGTGCGTGGCGCATTCATCACAGCTCTCCCTCCAGAACCCGGTCCATCGAGTCGCGCGTGGCGTGCCAGGCGTCGGTCCAGACGCGGAGCACCTCGCGACCCGTCTTGGTGATGCGGTAGTAGCGGCGCGGCGGCCCGCTGACGGAAGGCTCGACTTCGCTGCTGAGCAGCTCGGCGGCTTCCAGGTTGCGCAGCACCGGATACAGCGCGCTCTGCTTGCCCGCGAGCACGCCCTCGCCCGCCGCCTCCAGCCGCTTGGCGATCTGGTAGCCGTACATCGGCTGCCGCGCACGCCCCAGCACCGAGAGCAGCGCCAGCGACACCGTGCCGGCCGACAACTCCTTCTGGAACTTCTTCAGCGCGCTGGCGACGTCCTCATCCACGGCTTGACCGCCCTGCTACCTGTGTCGGGATCAAGCATAGTGTGAACTTATGACTAGTCTATGGGTATGAAGTCATGGCGAGCGGTGCGGCTGCTTGTGGGCATGACACCAATGTGTGTGCATGTTGTACAAACAATGGTGTCAGGGGCGATGTACAAACATTGGTGTCAAACGGCCGCGGTGACTCCCAAAAAGCCCAACCGCAGGGGGTATAGATGGACAGCTAACACGACGGGCTTTCGTGATAACTGGCGGCCGCAGCCGCCCCGTTAGATGTCGCCGCGTAGCCGAATCCGGCTGATCATGGCCCTTGCTGCCTCGACGAGGTCTGGGCAAGCTCGACAGGCAGAAGTCGACCCATTGCTGCCAGTCGCGGAGAGCTGGATCCGCCGCATGCCAGAGCAGACGAGGCTCACTCTCGGGAGGTGTCCGGGCCGCCGGTGCCCCATTCCCGCAAGCTCAGTGAATAGGTACCCTGAGCAGGGCGTCATCGCCAAACCGTGTAGTTAACCTCTAAGCAGGTCTGTCCCGTTATCGCGCGAGGTCACGACAGCATGTCTCAGTTGCTCGCTGACACGATTGAAGCCCAGCAATGGGCGCAAGAGTCCATTGCGCGGCACCGAGAGGGGATCTATGGCGAGGTTGTCTCCGGTGTAATCTGGTCGGACGCTCGAGGAGCCGACGGACAGCTTCTGGTAGAAGCTGATCCAGATGCGCTACTCAAGGTGCTTGAGCAGCGCTCGATGCCCCTCCTGCGCGACCACGATCCCGGTCGGCCGATCGGCCATGTTCTAGATGCAGCGCGTTTCCAGTCGCCCCAGGGCCAGCATTTTGTGGTCGCCGTGCTGGGCTATTACACCCGCGCCACGGTGCAGACATTTGACGAGTTGGGCCTGAGCGAAGTGGTCGCGCCGCCCGTTCACGAGTTGCCTGAGCCATCGGCCCATCTGCTGATTGAGATCGCCACTGATCCGCGCGACGTTCCCGAGGCTTGGATTGATGAGTTAGCCGCGCAAGCGCCGCTACCCGTGGTGCGCACGTCGCTGTCGCACAATGCCGCTGACACAGCGCACGACCTGATTAAAGTTGGGCTCATCTTTGCGGCACTGGTGTGGAATCCCTTCGTGAAAGCATTTGCGACAGAGGCTGGCAAAGCCGCCTATGCGGGCGTGCATGCCTGGCTAAAGGACGTTGTTGGTCGCCTGCGTGATCGGAGGTCGCCAGTGTTAAGTATTGAGAGTCATCACGACGGCTGTCATGTCGCGTTCCTCATCCGAGGTGTCGACGTAACCTCAAACTATGCGGCGCACGAGGGCCTTGCCTTGGCTGCCACGCAGGCTGCCAAGGTCATTGCCACCCTTAAAGATCGATCGATGCCGGCTGCGCGGCTTGTCTACGAGTTCGACCGCGACGCGCATCGCTGGTATCCGTCCTTCGCAGTGCTGGATAACCACCGCATCATCGCAAGCACACCGACCCTCATCGCGGCTGCCGCCGAACTGCCCGATGGGTTGAGCTTGGGCATGCGCCGCAGTGATATGGGCAACGAGCCACGGGGTCGTCTATGACGACCTTGAACCTGCAACCGCCCATCAAGTGAAACGCGCATGCGTCTGCACTACTACATGACGACTGCGATGTGGGCCGAGGTAATCTTGAAGGAGCGCCGGCTTAAGCTCTCACGATTCTATGAGGCAAACGATCCGTTCGAGCTCAACCTGATTGACAGTCGAGACCCGAACCGACGCAAGATCGTCAAGATGATCGAGAGTTACCACAACGAGCGCACGGGCATGATTTGCTTTGGCGCGACCTGGGACAATCCCATGATGTGGGCGCACTATGCGGACAAGCATGCAGGCGTATGTTTAGGGTTCGAGGTCGACGACAAACTACTAAGTACGGTGCATTACACCGACGAGAAGATCGACGTTGAGTTCGGTTCGCACCTGGCGAACCACGGCCTATCAGCCGAGCTGCTCAGCAAGGTTTTGACCACAAAGAGCACTGCGTGGGCACCAGAACAAGAGCGACGGGCGCTTGCGGCACTGGAAACACCTGACCCGAAGAACGGCCTCTACTACACCGATTTCGGTCCGCAACTACAATTGCGCGCGGTGATCATAGGCTATCGCTGCGGATGGACTGTGGCCAAGGCGGTAGACCTCCTTGGCCAAGTAACGGCGCCGGTCCGTATATCGAAAGCCCGACCTGCATTCGGGCGGTTCGCAATGGTTGAACAGCGCCAGGTCAGACCTGTCACGGTGCGCCCGCCAAAGGTCTCGAAGAAACGATCGTGATTGGGAGACCCGCGATTTCGCTTGATCGCAACTGTCCGCTTGTGGCCGGTTCCGGCCGGTGGCCTTGAACGGGTGAGGTCAACAGAACGCAAAGCCTGTTGGTCAGCACCAGTACCTTGGTCAGCTATTGCCGGAACGTCGCAGCTTCCCTATGTTCCAAGGTTCATGGGTTTGAGATGTACGAAGAATTTCCATGACCAATTTCGGTTGGGGGTTGGGCAGCTTTCGCCTAGGTTTATAAGTTGGGCGTGATGCGACCCTTTGCGGACTCCAGGCGGCATTAAGTAACGGTTCGGGCGTGGCTTGCGGCTTTCTCACCGGACCGGGGGTCTCGGTAGTAGATTCCAGTCAGAGATGCACGTTTTCGGTGGCGCAAGCACTCGGGTATTTTAGGCCGGCAACGCGCCGACCAGTTCCTCAGCGCACCTATTCGACGAGCCTCACCGCCATGCGATTACTCGTGTTCTCCCGCCGGAGCCTGCAGCAGCGGCTCGATGCACTAGTGGATCACTTGGCGCCCAAGACACTGAGTGATTTGGCGGCCCGGCTGGACCGCCGCGGCACGGGGCGCCTGCCAGCGATGTGGGAAACTGCGTGGCTGAGCGCGTTGGGCCAAGTCGGCCCCTTCGAGCACGAACGTCCCCTCCCCGATGGATCCAAGCCGGACTTTCTCATCCACGTGCCCGACGGCGCTGGCGCGCTGGAGGTCGTTGGCGACATCACCACGGTGTCCGATCGCGGTGTGCATGCGAACAATCCGGTCGACATGTTCTGGAAGGAGTTCCAGCGCCACGTGCAAGCGGCGGGCCTTAATCCCAATCACTTCAACTGTCAGATTGGGCATCGGACCGAAGGTAGTTGGCCAGACATTCGCCACGTCTTGCAACTGCCGCCACGCAGCCGGCTGGTGGCATTCGTCAAACAGCAAGTCGCGCCGGTGCTCCGCCAATGGGCGGCATCGCAGCCTGACCACGCCCAGCATACGATTGCGACCTCCGAAGCGAGCATTAGTCTCAAGTACGACACGTCCCAGCAGTACGCGGGCGGCGGTCACATCTCGTACAACTCCTACACCTCTCCCACGCGCAATCCGATCTTTAATCAGCTCAAATCGAAGGAGGATCAGCTTCGCTCCGCGCCCGCGAACGCAATGCGAGTCGTGATCTTGTGCGATGGAGGCTGCCACGCACTGAAGAGGAGGGTGTTTTCAACCACGCTGTCGTCCGATGAGATCGTCGAGCGGTTCTTGCGTAAATCGACGGTGATCGACGTGGTGTTGTTGATCAGCGTCGACAGCAAGAGCCTCAATTGGTATGACCGCAAGCTGGAACTACAACCGCGAATCGTCAGCGCTCCGGCCGCGGCAGGTTCGCGACGCTCCGTCCAAGCGAGTGCCGTCGTGCGCGACTACCTGGAACGCGCGATCGCGCACCTTCCTAGTCCCGTGCTGGACTGCCACAACGCTTCTTTACGTACCGACCTGCCCAGCCCGGGCACAGGGACCTTGGGGCTTCGAATGAGTGACCACAAAATTGAACTGTCCGCCCGCGTCGTGCTGGACTTACTGGCTGGAAAGGTTTCGACGCAAGAGCTTCAACGCATTTATGGCTGGGGACCAGGCTCGGAGCGTAACGAGCCCAATCCTTTCGCCCGCAAGCTGGCGCGCGGGCAGCTGATCACGGGTGCGAAAGTTTTGCCGGGCGCCGATGCCGACGACGACTGGCTCGAATTTTCCTTCGGCGAGCCCGACCCAGCGGCGGCGCCGTTTCGAACTCGGGTAGCTGACGACGTGCCGTAACGGCAAGGCCAGCGGCATTGGCATCCATTCGCACTGCGGCTTCAAGTTTGGAGAGGCACCGTCTGTCCACCCCATCGAGGCAGAAGTCTGTGCACTGCTACGATGTGGAAGCGCCGCTGTGAGGCTTTGGGAGCCGCGATTTCAGGAGGTCAGCGCATGCAGTGGGAACGTCCAAATGCACTGGGCCGGTCGGTGGAAGTGGACGCAACGAACCGACCCATCAAGATTGCTTACTTGGTGCCGCACGAGAATCTGGAGCAGGCCCATCAAATCCTCGACGCCGTCTTCTACGAGTCGTATACGCGGTGGGGGGGCGGTTTCACGCTCGCGGTGCCGACCGCCGCCGAATCCTTCCTGGACGCCGGATTCCAGGACTGGTTGCAGCGTTATGACCCTGACTTTATCTACAGCTTCGTGGACCTGCATCCGGACTTTGCCGTCGCGATCGACCGTTTGTGCAGTCCGATTGCATTTCTCAGGCACAACGTACGCGGCGATGCCGATAGCTGGCGCGCATTTTTGCCGGCGTGGGATCGCTGGTTTAAACCGGTCGCGTCAGTAACGGCCGTACAAAGCCCCGCCAGCTATCCTCAGCACCCCCATGAGCAACGACCTCGCGAGCCGACCGTCCTGACACAGTATGGTCTCCGAGATCCCATCCGATTCATCGCGGACAATTTCGGGGTCGCTTTCGATATTCATGCCTCGCCCAACCCAATACAAGGGCTCTTCCAAACGCTGTGCCTTGTGCCTGAGGATCTGCCCGCAAGTCATCGAGTCGGAAGCGAACGGTGTACGAGCGTGCTGGAGGCGTTTCGCGCCGTGGCGGGGCGCAAGGCGACGCCCATCGCTCGCTTTGCTATGGCCAACAGTGCGGGGATGCCTCGGGTGGAAAGCGCGGCTTGGACGAACGCCTTTCGCCTAATTGTGGGCAGCGACGTGCTCGATCGAATCAACGCATGGAATTGCCGCCACCTGGCCAACGCCTGGAATACTGGCATCGGGTCGCTGATTGTCAGCCACGACATGTTCAATGACGACGTCTTCGTCGCCGAACTGGGAACGTTTTTCAACCAGAACAACTTCCTGGGAAGCGGTGGGGGCGGTCACTATTACGTGGCGCTACACAGTTCCAGCATCCCGGTCGGTGAATTGAGCCAACTTCGGGACCGGCTGGCGGCCAGGACCTACAACTCGGTGAGTGTTGCCGCGTTACCCGACGCCCCGGCGCTGCCCACGGCGAAGGAGCTTTCCAATCGCTTTCACACTGGCTCGACGGACTCCGTGACGCTCCGCCTAACCGAGGATTACCAGGAGCTCGTCGCCGCCGAACCCGCGCACTTCATTTACCTGCCACCCCAGTTGCGCGGTCTGGCCCGCGGTCAATGGGTCGTCGAGTGCGACATTCAGCGTCACAACAACCTATCGCCGTACTCCAACATCACCGACACCTGGCACTTGCCTCATCGCCTGAGGGGCGTGCGTGCGTTCACCAATTGCCTAGCAAAGGGAACCCGGAACGGGCTTCTGGCTCTCCTCCCCGCACCCAAAGGCTTTCACCATCGCGGACAGTCGATCAAGGAGCCGCATCTTTTCGACCTCCAACTGCCATCGGATGAGGCGTACTTCCGGCACTTGGTGTTAGATTTCTTTCAATACTCGGACGACGATTTGCGACGCGACCTGCTCCCGGCGGGCTACCGCGATCTTCGCGTATCTGACAAGGGACAAAACCTTCGCGGTGTGATTTCGCTTGCCGGAGAGCTGTCAACGGCGTTCCAGATTCTCACTAAAAAGTACTGGCGCACCGTCTTGTCCGCGGCAAAGGAAGACAGTGCGAAGCCGCTGATTTTCAGCATGGAGAAACTATCGAGTCTGGTACCCAATTCACGCGAATTCATCCAGGCTCTAACGACTAAGGAGCACTTCCCGAGCAGAGAACACACACGCAAATATCTCAAAAATGGACTAATGGATGCGCTCGAGCAGTTAGTGCGCTACGGCGTGTTCTATCAAATCGCTCAGTGGCGCTGCGCCTACTGCGGTCATTCCAATACGCGCAGTTTCGATCACGTGAAGCTGCGCAATTCCTGCGACATCTGCCAAGCCGAGCACTTGGCAGAGATCGACTTGAAGTGGGAATATGAGTTGAACGCGTTTGTTTTCCGTTCGCTGGAAAAGCACCGCGGCCTGCCCGTGCTTTGGACGTTGGGCTACTTGCAGGAACGCGGGCACTCCCAAGCCTTTTGGTACTTGCCCGAAGTCGAATTGTTCGCCAATGACGAACCGTCCGGGGAACGCAACGAGATCGATATCTTGTGCGTGCTCGGCGGCACGTTCTACGCCGTCGAGGTCAAATCGAGCGCGAGCTTGTTCTTGAACAAAGCCGACGCCGCGGACACCTTCGTGAAAATTATTCGCAAACTGAGGCCGGATGTAGCGATGTTGTCCTTCGAAAAATACTGCCCGGACGCGCATGCAGTGGAGGAAACCAAGAGTCGGCTCAACGCGGTGGCAGCGACCATCCGTGAACAGTTGGTTGGCGAGACTAGCCTGGAGATAGTCGTAGCGGAGGACTTGGCCGAGTTTCGCGAATTTGGTGCCGATCTGGGCGTTCATGGTGCGCGACTTCGACGCACCTAGCCTTGTAGGAAAAGTCGGCTCGCTCTTGGCCGAATGCCGCCATCCGCCGCAATACTGGCCGGTGGCAAGAACCCTATGCCTGATCGCCCGATTGCTACCTGACGCGCCATGTCTAGCCTGGCTCGCTACTTCGTCCCGATCCAAGAGCACTTCCTGTTCTTAACAAACCACTCGACTGTCGCCTCGACTGGCATTTCCAGCCTGTATCGCTCAACTTGATCATCAGCCTAAACCTCCCGCACCACAGCAGCACTGCGGACAACATGCTTTGCGATAGCCAGGGCCACCCCGGCACGGTCGGCCACCTTTCTCACGATGTGATCTAGGTCGCCTGTCTCATGTAGCTTCTTCGCCGACATGGCGTTCATGGCATTTAGATACGCGGAACGAAGCTTCCTTTGCGTCGGCTTGTCGCCCTGCACTGAGTAAGCGTCTTCGTAGAAATCGTAGGCCTCTTCAGCCACATCCCGGGTCGCGAGCAGCTGAACATGCAGACGTCTTAGCAGCAGCGATATCGGCGGAAGATAGGCTGGCCTCACCCGCAAAAAGTCCTTCAAGCAGCGGCTTGCCACGTAGATATTTTGTGCCTGCCATGGTGCGGGAAGAGGCATGTAGCTCAGCCCTCCCCACGTATCAAAGAGCATAGGTCCCGAAGTTTCGCGGGGCGCCGCCAGAAACTCTCCAACAGAGATCCCCTGAATCGCGCATAGGTTGATAAGGGAGCGCATGGACACGCGTGCCCTTCGGCGCCGTGCGCCGGCTGCACATTGCTTGACCTGATCACCCAGGGCGCCACCACGGCGCCCACCTATTGTTCGATCTAGCCCTTGGACGAACTCAAGGAAAACTTCATACGGCACTGGTTGGGCCCTTGGCGTGGCGCAGAATTCGATCAAGTCGAGCACCTGATTCTCCACCCACTGAAGGAATGGATGAGGTTTCGTCCATGCGACCGATGCACTGAGGTCAGCTTTGCATGTGTGGCACAAGCGACGATGCCGTTCGCTCAGACAGGAGCGTTGAGCTCGACCACACGAGGGGCATGCACTGCTGAGCAAGCAACCGTGCTTCGGACAAGTTCTGAGTAGATCAACGGTCCAGGCGAGCGGCTCGTAGGACTTCCCACTCCACTCGCTGTAGCAGATGGAACACCACCTTCGGGGAACCTTCTTCCGCGTGCTTTGATTGATCGCGGACAAAATCGACGACAGCGCCCAGAATGTTCCCTGACGGAGATCCCGTGCGCCCGTTAGACGCTCCAGCTGATCCACGGCGCCTTCCATAAGAAGCGAATCCTTTGTTGTCAGAAAAGCCCCCAGGCGCCGAAGCCTCACAGGCAAATCGAGACCAAGACTATTAGCCAGATGCCCTGCCCCAATACCCGTCGTGGCAAGCACCCTACTTACGTAGCTTGGCAAAGACTCGACCAGCGATGTACCGACGCCACGGAGCTCAAGGGGTGGTAACACAGTCCATTTCTCGCGGACGGAGTCGATCGCCGAAGCAGCCCCCTGCACCATTGATCAATGCCCTATCAGCGAAGAGACCGCTGCGGAGGCCCGCAACGCATCGAAGGCCTCCGCGTCTCGATGAAGCGTGTCGAGCTCTTTGGTCGAATAGATTGCCTCCTCCAAGTGACGCTTGTTAATGGCCTCCAAGCCCTCTCCCGCTCGCAGGTCGTCAGCTCGCAGTAAGTACCCCTTTAGCTCTCCACAGACGCCAGCCGATGCGGCATAAGCGAGAGCCAGATTCTTCTGTAGCAGGTCAGCACGAGAAAATCGGTAACCGCTCGCCAAGCTGACGGCCAAGCGGCCAAACGAGATGCGATCTTCCTTTTCTTGCAAGCGATATCGATCCACGAAAACAAATCGGGAACGCCGCCGAATCTCGGCGTTTCCCTCCCATAGCGCCGCCATGCGGGGCACACCGAAGAGCACCAGCGTTGCAGCAATCTCCTCGGCGAGGCACATGTAGTTCACCATGTGATCGCCTGGATGCTTCCGAGATTGCGTGTACGTGATCGATGCGGCCTCCTCGACGAATATGCCCCGGAGATGGCGCGCAACAGCCATCCGCTCGAACGAGGCGCGTAGCTGATGCTCGGTGTAGTGGCTGCGCAGATTTCTCCAGAAGGGATCCGTGAGACGCTCCTCGGCGTGGATATGTCCGCGATCAGCGTCTTCCACCATGTCGCGCTCATTGAGCCAAGCCAGACTCGGCTCCAGGATCTCTAGGTAAAGCCGCGAAGCGAACTCTTTACTGCTGAAGTTTGATCGGTCCGACGGTGTGGCACGAACTGCGATCGCAGGAATTTCCCCCTTGCGCCATGTCCTCGGATCACCGGCAAACTCTGGCATCGCTGCATAACGGATCTCGGACTTCCCGGCGCCAGATAGGCCAATGACGAAGATTAGTTGGCCAGGAACATCCGTCTTCAGTGCCCTAAGCAATCCCGCAAGCGCCCCCTCGAAAGCTGGGTGAAGAATCATTCTGCGCCTCATGGCGCCCCCTCCCCTTCAAGCTCAAAGGGCAGGAGCGGAACACCTGGCTCGGTCCAGCTGATGGACTTACTTTCTGCCGCTCGCTCGGCTTGCTTCGCTTCTTCGTCGGACGTGCTATCGAGCTGCGGCTCAAGATGCTTTGTTGCCTGCGCTGCCCGATTGGCCGCTTCGTTACGCAGGGTCCGATCAAGCCGAATAGCGTCGCGCTGCTTCGCTGCTGCACTTCGGAAGGCACCATCTGCTGCGGCCTCGAAGAGCTTATCCAGCGTCGAGAGTGGCCCTCGCCTCAAACCATCCGCGGTTTGTGCGAGCACCCATCCGGACCGGAACTTCACGTACATCCGATGCTGGTCGACGCAGTCGATGCGGAATTCCATGGGTGACTCGGTACGGCAGCTGCGCAGCAACTCGCTACTGACGTATTTCCGCTGCAGGTAGCGGATTCCCCTGACCGGGTCCACCTTCACCGATCGTGTGAGCGGGACGGATGTCGCGATCAGAAATTCATCCATGTTGCTGACCCGGATGACACCCGGTGTGCCTATCGACTCCGCTCGGCGCGCCCATTCGTCGGAAGGACTCGTTCGCGACTTGCCCAGCGGCGTCCTTGGCAAATCCTCGAAAAGATAGTGCTCTAACTCCGCCACGATCGTCCGGTAGTCATGACACGCGGTTGCGTAGCTCTTGTGCTTGGCCGTGACAGAGCGGCCCGCCTTGTCCGGGTCCGTACTTCCCAGGAAGCGATGAGAAACCTCCGCATTGATACGACCAAGCGCGTTCTCCGCGAGCGAGTTCTTCCTTGGAGCTCCGGGCGGCGGTTGAATCCGCGTCGCGCCGGCGTAGTCGCAAAACTGCTCGAACCACGCCCCCGTGTACTCCGCGCCTGCATCGGCCACCCAATAGCGCGGCAAGAACCCCTGCCGATGCAGAACATCTCGAACTAGAACCGCCAGAGCTAGCCGGCGGGCAGCACCGAACAGCGCCGAATAGCCCAAGACCTGGCCTGTGGCAGAGTCGACCGCTACGTAGAGGGTTGGGCACTCAAACTCCAACCCACGTCTCGCGTCCGGGCTGCACCGAACGTCTAGCTTGGTTGAATCCACATGCACCATAAGCCCAGGAATTGGGCAGCGGAGCGTGCGGTCCATCGGGTCAATTGCCTCTTCGATGGCGTGAAAAGCACGATGCCCGCCTGTTGTATGTGCGCGCTTTGTCTGGCTCCGCCGCTTCAGTCGACAATGAAACGTCGATCGACTCGGTGGTCGCACTCCCTGAGTTCGACAGGCATGCACCAAGTGGTCATACGCCTGCAATTTCGTTCGAATGAGCACATCGCGCTGATATCGGGTGATAGCAGCATCGAGCGCGGCCTCTTGGTCCGCAGTTAGCTGACCCATGCGGCGCCCGGAATCAACGTAACGCGTCAAGCAAGACTCCAAGGGACTCTCGCCGGCCTGCCTAGCTGCAAGCACCTTTCGGACATGCCCGGTATACCGGCGTGTCACTGGCTCCAATCCAGCCAAGATCCTGTCGACCCGGGCCAGACGTTCGTGAGCCTTGGCGTAGTCCACCGGTGTCGCTTGCATCAATCTAGAAGCGAGAACCGGTTGCACGCCGCTCTGACGCAAGCTTTCAAGTAAGCGCGCCTCGCACTCCTCCGCTTGCTCGCGCTCCGCAAACAAGGTGAAGTGCTCGGGCTGATCCAGCGATACCGATTTGAGAAGGCCATGAATCCGGCCGGCACCCAGCGCGCAGAGCACATGCGCAGATGTCAGTCGCGGGAACTGAGCCAGTCCGTCCTCAAGGGTGATCGGCCGTCCTTGGAGGGCCTTGGTCAGTTGTGCAACACAGGGTGCGGCCACCAGCTCGCTGGCGGCCGCCATCGCTGCACAGAGCGCCGTCAGGTTCGCCCCGTAGATGCCATGGGGCTCAGGAGGAGTCCAGATGGCGTAGATGAGGCCTCGATCCTCGGCCCACGCCTCCATGGCCGGCCGGTGCCATGCACCGTTTCGACATTGCCATTCTTCCGGCCGTCGTGAAGCGAGCGCCTCCAGGCTAGATCGCGGCTTGCATTCCACGAGCTCGACGCGCTCATCCCGCAACACCAAAAAGTCCACGTGTGCGGTGCTGGTCTTTCCGTACCGAACGACATTCTTCGGGATCACCTGGGTGTAGTACTCGTGGCAACCACCAAACGCCTCCAGCTCCATCGCATAGATGAACTCACAGGAGACGCTCTCCAGCCGACGACGCCCCAGATTGCGGGGCGATTTCATATCGACGATGACGTTCTTCAGCCCTCGTTGGCTGACCGGCCGCGAAGGACTGGAAAGCCGCATTTCTTCCAGCTCTCGAATGACCACAGGACTGAGGCCCCGGGCGGCGTAGTAGAAAGATCGCTGAGCTTCGGTAAGCATGAATATGCCTCCTCTTCAGGCACACGCTCCCGTGACGCCGCAGGCAGCGGCACCAGCAGACGCGCATACGGAAAGTCTCTTTGCCCCGTTTGGGCAAAAAGCGCTTGACGAACGCGAGGGGAAGGCACTACAAGGAAGGGGAAGCGAGTCTTCGCAAAAGCTTCGCCTTCAAGATCAAGCCCTGCGTCTAGCCACGCGGGGCTTGTTCATTTTGCAGCGCCACAAAGCCATCAGCCGCTCATGGCGCGCCTCCTTGGTCCTTTGCGGACCCACCAGTCATGACTTCCTGCAGCCAGGCGCGCACGGAAGCAGTGGCCGCGAACCAGCCGCGCCGCCCTGGCATCTGAAACATTTCGATCGGCAATCTTCCGGTCTGCCGCGCCTTGGCCAGCGCACCGGTCGATGGATACCCCAACAGACGAGCCGTTTCCGCCGCGCTGATCACGGGCACTCGCGGCAAATAGGTATCGATGTCGGCTAGCAATACCGGCTTACGCACCATCGAAACCTCCGCATCCGCGCAGGATTGCCCTGCTAGTCGCGCTCTATCGCGCTCTGTCCTGATCTGTTAAGCCACAAATACAGGTTTTGTCTCTACTCGGCCCTGGCCGGATACCGGCCCAAACAGTCCGATACAGCCTAGGCTGCCACCGCCCTAGCCCGCCGGCAAGCGAAATATTCATCTAACTATTTGATTTGTATGCACATGTGTTGCATACACAGGCCAATTTCTCAGCCCCGGCCAGTCAAATTGGGGCGCAGCGTGACGCTCCGCCAAAGCCAGGAAAGAGGCGCGGTCTAAGTTGGCAGCAGCCGATTCCCCGCCGTCCGCACCGCGCAGGATCTCTCCGCAGGCTCGCTCCAAGCGAACCCGCATGATCTTCCCACCCTGCTTCAAGGAATCACTCGGAAGCCCCCCTTCCATAAAGGCAGAACGACGTCACCGGGGGCCAGACGGGTAGTGGCCAGGTCGTACTTGGCCTGCAGATTTACCCAGGTTTGCGCCTCGCCAGCACCAGCCTTTTCGAGCCGAACCGCGAATGCCGCGCTGATGCGAGCGCGTCCGTTGACTATGCGCGACAAAGTACCTCGGGAGGTACCAAGTCGCATGGCCGCGGAAGCTATGCTCAACCCGAGTGGTTTGAGAACATCCTCCCGCAAAATCGTGCCAGGGTGAACGGCGCTTCTGATCATGGGTCACCTCTCAAACCCGAAGACCTAGATCATGGCTCCGGATGATAGGTCTGACTCTAAGCCATCACGCTACTAAAAGCGGGGGGACGTCGGCGTCATACCCCCTGTTGCCAAGGAGTCAGCTTTAGCTATCTCGCCCTGGAACGTAGATCAATATCCGTTCAGGCCGTCCAATGTGGCAATAGAGCATTGTCTCCACGAGAGCGCATTCTTGGTCGATCTCGGCCCTGACACCCCTCTCAGAGATTGAGGTCGCTTTAGAAATTCTAGCGACAAGTCGATCGTACCAGTATGGATGAAAATGATTGATATCTAGAGTGCTCAGGCGAGCAATCCGCTCAAAATCGCCAACTTCAATCTGATGTTTTCCCACAAAATGCATTAGCAAGTCTGTTGAATACGACATCTTCAAGTATGTGCTAATCAGGGTCCGCCAGGTAATAAAGTCGGCGTCAAATTCGTGAAGTGCCGGAAGGAATTCATCGATGCGAAACAATAACCTTGCAACCATCATCGCGGACAAAAGTGCATCAACAGGAAGAAACGTACCGATCACTGCAGTCGCTCCGGATCTTATGAAGCCGTTTCCGACTGACGCATGCGACCCCGCTAACGCGTATGTCGAACATGCGCTCAGTATCACAATAGGAGGAATTCTTGCGATGTGTGCAAGCTCCCATGTGTCCACTTTGTCTGGGCCGATTTGAAGCCATCCGTGCCCTTCATCTCCATCATGACCGCCGTGGCAATCGAACACGACCAAATTCCCAGTGAAGTTATTCAGCGCCGCCACGACTTCCGAGGCACATGCAGCATCGATCAGTTTGACCCTAAGCCGTCGAACTTTGAAGACGTCCATAGCGCGTTCTAGCATTGGCCGGACTTGATCATCGGCCTCAAATGAGCGAATGACCAAGACGTCCTCCAGTTCATTTGCAGACAAAATAAGCGTGCCCGAGTCCACGCACTGGGTAAGCATCAAATTGCCCGGCGTCATGCATATTCTGGAGACTTCATTCCGGACCATTAGGGGGAGCCCGTTTACTGGCAGCCACTCAATGGGGGCATCTGTTACGAGAGTGATAGCCAGATTCTGCCGCCCCATCTCATTTTTAAACCGGTCATCAATCTCATCGCTCAGCGCATCAGACAAGCTTTTGAAGGCTTTTTGCATTTGCGACCGCGCCTTAACCCCCGATCGCTTTGCATGCTCCTCAATTACCTGCAAGTGCGACCGGTGAAAATTGACAATATTAGGCAATCGAATGGCTGGCTGCATTGTGTTGCATGCAAGATTAGCAACTCCGAACGTTGTGAGCTTCAATTCTAATTGGCGACCGGCCAGAATTGGCCCAACGACTGGGTGAGCGTAGGGGTTCCCCAAATCCCCATCCACTTTGAGTGTGATGCCGGAATATCCCTTGTTCCTAAACACTCCATCTCTAAGTAATGACTGCAAGCCCTCTGATTCGATTTGGCGAAAGACCTTATTCCAGAAATTTGATTTGAAGTCGTAAAGGTGCCTCGATATCGATGGGGCAAAGACGATCAAATCTTTGTTGATATCGCCTATAAGTGACCTCGCATGATTGAAGGACTCGAGGATGGCCTCCTCATAAACTCCTGTTTTGGTTGGAAGAATATTTTCTGCCGTGGAGTAGCTCTCTCCAAGGCATACAGAAAGCGTCTCATTTGGCAAGGTGACACCCGCGCGCCTAGCGACGGATTTTCGTTCAGGAAACGAGCCTCTAAGAGACTTACGCGCAATCTCAGACTTCATGGGCCCCTTGGCGCCACTGAGCGCCAAGTCATATATTGCCTGATCAAGTCGCTGGGCCAAATGGCCTGTTAGTTCAGCAATGCCTATTACGCCCTCTGAAGATTCAAGCGAAACGATTAGCGCTTGCTTGCACAATAAGTATTGGCGAACGGTTTGGGCATCATGCGGGAGGCAAAGGATGATTTGGATTGAATCATCGTGCTTAATTTTATCCTGGGCTCGCTCGAAATAGCGCAAACCCACGATTGCGCATCGCTTTGCGAACGGCGGGCGCCTTAAGCTAGGAAGCGCCTCCTGCATCGCGAATAATTCTTGTATAGATGCAGGAAGGACCGCCAGCAGCTCAAGAAGCGAGCAAAACTCTGACGTCACTATTTCGACGCCAAAGCCCTGAAACGGCGTATACATTCCGCCCTTTGATTCTGGGGTAACTATCCAGTACATCAGTGAAGGAAAAATGCTTTCATCTTCAATGTTGTATTCAACCACCTCGATCGATTTGTCGTTGTTCGACGAAGCCATATCTTCATCCTTGAGTTTAATGCTCAGCTAATACTGGGGATGCCACCTCAAAACCCGCAACGAAGATATCCCACCCCATCGAGGTCCGCACCCTCGCCCGAAATGTTTCCTACCAGTTGAAAGCCAACCCCTCCGCTAGCAAGCAGGCGGCAACATGATCGTTCCGGTACACACTTTGGTTGTCAAAGGGCGCGTTTTGGCGGGAATGACCTGGTCGTAACCATTTGTTTTGCATGGGAAAGTACGTATTTTGCTAACTAGCTACAAGCAAAGTGCATACAAAACATCGCCTTACGACACACTCTCTGGTCTCTAGATATGCACACACTTTGCCGTCATGCCCACTTGTGGGCATCAGCTCCTCGTTGAAGCGGCTCATCGCCTCGAGCGCTTCCGGATCCGTGGCGGCGCCATTCCCGGTGGCCCCAGTGGCCTTGCCCATCACCATCACGCGCATGTCCGTCTCCCGTGCGTAGCGGCTCATCCTGCTTCAGGGAAACGACGAACAGTACCCACGAAAATCAACACGGGGCGGGAGTACCTCTTGCCGGCAGGTCGACAACACGCCCATCCGGGCTTTCCCGCTAGGAAGCCTGCCCCGTTCCAGCGATTGACTGAGGAACAGCCTGCAAGACTGTCCCCCTTCAGGAAGCGGAGTGGCCCTTGCCAGCTCCGCCCGGAGCGCGCATCCGCTGGCGGCGCTTGCTCTTGCGCATGAGCGACGCCACCGCCGCAGCCATGCTCTCCTCGCTCACCAGCCGGTAATCGCGGTGATCGAGGAAGGCGTCCATCAGAACGCCCGCGTCGACACCCAGCGATTCGCAATAATTGACGAATTCCATGATGTCGATCCGGCGCTCGCCGCGCTCGCACTTCGAAACGTAGGACTGCGTCGTGCGCAGCCGTTGGGCCAGCTCCGCCTGGGTAATGTCCAGTGATTCGCGGACCTGCTGCATGAAAGCCAGCAGCAGGTGGTAGTCGTCCTTATGGATGGTTCGCGTCATTGCGCCGCCACTGTGTTTCAGGGCACCGTAAATTTCGCGTGCAAATAGTCCAAAACGGAATATTTTCCGTTTAAGATCGAGCGCTCGGGGTCGTTAACGATGCACGCCAGCCGATCGCTTCCCGCTGGCCGCCAGACGAACGCCCAGCGCGTCGTCCGGCATCGCGACTTATCGGACATACACGCCCCGAACCGCCCGGCACCACAGGTCCGCCGAGCCCCACTCGGGCACCACGTTTTCTGGAGAACGGACATGCAATTCCCGCAGTGGTCGATCAAAGTCAGGTTGATAGTCACGCTAGGCACGCTCTCGGCCTTGTTGGCCGCGGTCGGCGTCATGGGCATGGTGGACCTGTCCGGCAGCAACGTCGCCCTGCGCGACATGCACGCCAACAAGCTGGTTCCCGCGATGGCGCTGGCCCAGGCGCTGGACCTGCTGGGCAGCGAACGGACCTCGGTACACCGGGCGATCGGCTCGCGCGATCCCGCCCACGCCACGTCCGCCGAGCAGGCGCTGCAGGCCGATGCCGGTGACCTGAAACAGTTCCTCGGCACCTTCCACCAGGCCAGCCTCTCGCCGCAGGAAGCCGCCATCGGCCAGCACCTGGACGCGGACCGCAGCGCGTTCCAGCAAGCGATGAACTCGGCGGTCTCCGATCTGGCCGCCAAGCAGTACGACCAGGCCACCCAGACCATGGACGGGCCGGCCGAAAAGGACTACGGCGCCCTGCGCCACGACATCGGCGCCCTGTTCAACCTGCAGGAAAAGATCGCCTCGGCGTCCTTCGCCACCGACGAGGCGCGCGAGGCGCGGGCATCGGAGACCACCATCGGCGCCATCGCACTCGGCCTGCTGCTCGCCGGTGCGATCGGCTTCCAGCTGGTGCGCTCGATCTCCCGCTCGCTCGCCGAAGCGATGCGCGTGGCGGACAACATCGCAGCCGGCAAGCTCAACAACCGGGTGGAACGGATCTCCGGCGACGAAGTCGGCAAGCTGCTGCTGTCGCTGTCACGGATGGACGCGAAACTCGCCGAAGTGGTGGCGGACGTTCGTGCGGGCTCGGAGTCGGTGAGTACCGCGGCGCGGCAGATCGCGCAGGGCAACGACGACCTCAGCCAGCGCACCCAGGAGCAGGCGTCGAGCCTGGAGGAAACCGCCTCCTCGATGGAGGAGATGACCGCCACCGTGCGGCAGAACGCCGACAACGCCGTGCATGCCAATCACCTGGCCCGCGGCGCACGCGAGCAGGCCGAGCACGGCGGCAACATCGTGCAGCGTACCGTCGAGGCGATGGGGCAGATCTCCGCCTCGAGCCAGAAGATCGCCGACATCGTGGGGCTGATCGACGAAATCGCCTTCCAGACCAACCTGCTCGCACTCAACGCCGCCGTTGAGGCGGCGCGCGCCGGCGACCAGGGCCGCGGCTTCGCGGTGGTCGCCTCCGAGGTGCGCAACCTGGCCCAGCGCAGCGCCGCGGCCGCCCGCGAGATCAAGGGCCTCATCGGCGACAGCTCCGAACGGGTGCGGCTTGGCGCCGAGCTGGTCGACGAATCGGGACGCGCGCTGGCAGCCATCGTCGACAGCGTGAAGAAGGTCACCGACATCGTTTCGGAGATCGCGGCGGCCAGTTCGGAGCAGTCCGCCGGCATCGAGCAGGTGAACCTCGCCGTGACGCAGATGGACGAGGTCACCCAGCAGAACGCGGCGCTCGTGGAGGAAGCAGCCTCGGCCAGCCGGGCGATGGAAGATCAGGCCATGAGCCTGCGCCGCCAGGTCGCCTATTTCAGGCTCGACGACGCGGCACCTGCCACCTCCGGAGAGGCAGCGAAACCGTCTCGCCCGGTCGCGTCGAGGGTGCCGACCGGCCCGGTCGCCGTCGCGGCGGCGGGAGGCTGGAACGAGTTCTGAGCGGTGCCCCGGCAGCCCCGCATCGTGCGATGCGGGGCCACGCTGACTTTGCGACGTACCCTTTTCATCCCGGGAGCATCGAGTCAATGCGCAACAGCATGGAGACATTGGCCGAGCTGCAGCGGCAGCCAAGGTCGCTCGCGAAACGCTACTTCCTGCTCGGCCTGGCCTGGGTCGCGATTTCCGACTCCATCGCCATGACCCTGCCGCCGGGAGAGTGGGCAGACGTCTATCTCGCCTCCAAGGGCCTGCTGTTCGTGGTGCTGTCGGCGGTGCTCATCTACGGGCTGCAGCGCCGCGCCGTCGACCGCTTCCTGCAGAGTCGATCCCGACTGGATCGCCTCGAGCGCAGTTACTCCCGGCTGGTCGACAACCTGCCTTTGCCCTGTTTCGTGGTCCATCCGCAGCATGGCCACATCCTGGAGGCGAACCGGGCCGCCAACGACACCTACGGCATGCAGGCGCCGGCCGGGCGCATCCGTCGGCTGGCGGATCTGGATGCCGCTCCGCGCCAGGCGCTCCCGGATGCGCCTGGCGAGCAACTGGCCCGGCACCGGCGCGCCGACGGCAGCGACGCCGACGTGCGCCTGCTGAGCACGCGCCTGGGTCGCGAGGAGGGCGACGTGGACCTGGTGGTCTGCCTGGACATCACCGCGCAGCTCCACGAACAGGAACTGCAGCGCCTGCGCGCCGGCATCGATCCGCTGACCGGCCTGCCGACCCGCGGCGTGTTGCACGAACGGATCAGCCGGTCCATCCGCACGGCACCGGACGGCCACCGGATGGCCGTGCTGTTCGTCGACCTCGATCATTTCAAGCTGATCAACGACGTCCAGGGCCATCCGGCCGGCGATCGCCACCTGCGCGACATCGCCATGCGGATCGGCGCGTTCGCGGACCGCCACGTGAGCGTGGGCCGCTTCGGGGGCGACGAGTTCATCGTGGTGATGACCTGCCTGGACGACGACGACGCGCCGGTCAGGCTGGCACGCGACATCCGCGCCGCGGTCGCCGAAGCCGTCTGCACCGACGACTTCGGCGCCGCCGGCACGTGCAGCATCGGTATTGCATGGTGGCCCGAGCACGGAACGGATGCCGACACCCTGCTCAGTGCGGGCGATGCCGCGCTTGCCCACGCAAAGCAGAGCGGGCGCGACCGGATCGTCGCCTTCGATCCGAGCATGCGGCGCGCGGCAACCCGCTACGTATCGCTGGTACAGGGGCTGCGCCAGGCCCTGGCGACCGGTCGCATACGGTTCCGCTACCAGCCCCAGTACTGCCTCTCGACCGGTGAGGTGGTCGGCGTCGAGGCGCTGAGCACCTGGCACGAGCCCGATGGCTCGGAGGTCAAGGCCAGCGAGTTCATCCCGGTCGCCGAACGCAGCGGCCAGATCGTCGAACTCGGCCTGCTCGCCCTGCGCGAGTCGCTGGTGCAGCTTGGCGCGTGGAGCCGTGACGGCGCCTATCGCGGCCCGATCGCGGTCAACGTGTCGCCGGTGCAGTTGCGTCAACCCGGCTTCGTCGACCAGGTGCACGCTTCGATCATCGCATCGGGCCTGCGGATGGACCGGGTGGAACTGGAGATCACCGAGACGGTGGCGCTGCATCTGGACGAGGAGCTTCGCGCGAGCCTGATCCGGCTGGCCGCCATGGGCGTCACCATCGCCATCGACGATTTCGGTCGCGGCTACTCCAGCCTCTCGCACTTCAAGCGCCTGCCGATCGGCAAGGTGAAGATCGACGCTTCGTTCGTACGCAACGTGGACCGGCTGACCGACAGCCAGGCGATCGTCAGTTCGATGCTGCAGATGGCCGCCTCGCTGGGCATCGGCACCGTCGCCGAGGGCGTGGAGCGGATCGAGGAAGCGCGCTGGCTGCGTGACCATGGCTGCGACGCGGTGCAGGGGTATCTGCTCGGCCGTCCGGCCGCGGCCGACCGGCTCGACCTGGCGCGCAGCGGGGCGCTCGACCCGCCTGCCTGATCCCGCCCACTCCCCTGGAAACCGGCCTGCGGTGGCGCGGCGGCATGTCGCATGCCCGACGCGTTGGCGGGGGACGGCCCGGGGTGCACACTGGCGGTCCTGGCGGATGCCCACGCGTCGAATCCCATGCAGCGAGACAAGCACCGCAGCGTTCGCAGGCAAGGGGGCGTCGTCGACATCCGGCTCGAGGCGCCGGGCCCGCTGCTCGCGGCCGCCGCCGACCGCGAGTGTCGCCGGATCGTGCGTGCCCTGGCCGACACGCGCCACCGCCATCACGGCATCCATCGGGCGCGCAAGGCGATCCGCACGCTGCGCGCCCAGCTTGGCCTGCTGAAGCCTGCACTCGACCGGCCCGATCGCGAGCGCCTGCGCCGGATCGATGCGCGGCTGAAGCGGCTGTGCCGGAGCCTGTCGCCGCTGCGCGACGCGCATGTAGCCGCCGTCACGGCCAGCACGCTGCGCGGCGCGGTGACACCGGACGCTCGATCGGCGCTCGAAGCGGCACTGGTCCTCCGGCGCGACGAAGCTCTGGCAGACGCGTTGCACCAGGACCCCGGATTCCGCGACCGGCGCGAGGCCGCGGCAGCGATCCGCGCCGAGGTCGCCGCCCTGCCCTGGCACGCTCTGGGGGAGCGTGCCGCCAGGCGCGCACTCCGGCGCAGCCGCAAGCGTGTCGAGCGTGCGGAGCGCAAGGCCCGCCGCTTGCCCACGTCGCCGATGCGACACCGCTGGCGACGGCGCCTGCGTCGGCTGCGCCTGCAGTTGGAAGCGTTCGACGCAGCGCTGCCCGCCGGGCCCGATGCCGTGCCGGCACACACGCCCGGACACCACCCGCTGAAGCAGCAGACCGACCGTCTCGGCCACCTGCAGGACGTGCAGCTGATGTGCCGGCTGGCACGGCGGATCGCATCGGTGCGCAACGATCCGGTACTGCGCGCCGCCCTGGCCGCGGCGATACGCGAGGCACGCGCCGGTTTCGCCGCCGATCACCGCGGATGAGGGCCCCGCCCGCCCCCGGGTCACGGCGAGGCGTGCCGAGCCAGGAACGCCCCCAGCCATGCACGGGCCGTGAACCGGGCTAGTCCTGCAGCTCCCAGGCGCGGGTCCTGAAATCGAACGACCACACGGCGAACGGCATGTACGTCACCGCGTAGAAGAAGTGCGGCACCTGCCCCTGCTGCACGTAGCCGGCGAGGTCCAGCCTGGCGGCCAGACCGTCGCGCGACAGGCGGATTTCGGTGAGATCGTCGGGGTATCGATGATGGACGGCGTGGAAGTGCTCGATCTCCGCGACGATGGCGTCCGCATGGCTACGCGCCATCGCATGCCGCCAACCCTGGACAGCCGCCACCTCCAGCAACGCGGCCACCCACACCCCGAACACAGCGGCCAGGTGCGCTCGCGTTTCCGGCCTCCGGATGAACCGCAAAGCGGCGACGGGAAGCCAGATCAGCAGCCCCAGCACGACCACGTAGGCCATGAAACCGGCGTAGGGTGCCGACAGCAACGCAGCCGCCGGTGCCGCCATCGCGATCGGACCCCGAAGCGGGCGCAGGCGCTGCGCCCATCGCATCACGGTGTCCGGCGTCCCAGTGTCGACGACAGCCGCGGGGCACGCTGGCGTCGACGCAGCTTGACCACCAGGTCGATCGCCACGAACAGCATCACCAGCGCGATGCCGCCGCGTGCGCCCTGGTCGGTCGCCTCGGCCAGGAACATGCCGCCGGTGGCGGCCCACCAGCCGAGCAGCAACAACCAGGCCGCGCCGAAGGCGAGATCCAGCCGACGCAGGCGCACCGACCAGCGGCCCTGCGACAGCGCTCGTGCCATCACCGCAAAACTCCCGATCCACAGCGGCAGCACCAGCCAGGCCCGTCCGTGCAGGAAGGCCGGATCGAACGCGAGCACACCCGGCAGCGGCGGCGGCATGGCACCCACCAGCCACGGCAGGCTGGTCATGCCGGCCACGCCGACCGCGAAGCCGGCCAGCCCGAACGCCATCGCCCCGCGATGGACGCGTTCGGGATCCACCTGGTGCGGACTCCACGCCGGCTTCGGCAGGCCGCGCTGGCGCAGCCACGCCGCCAGCAGCGAGAGCATCACCATAAGGCCCGGCCACCACAGGGCACCCAGCCCCCAGCTCAGCCACCAGCGGGCGAACGACTCGCCACGGAACACGCCGGGCAGCGTGAGCGCCCACTGCAGGCCGACACCGACCAGCGCCATCCAGGCGAACGTGCGCGTCCCTTCGGCCGGCACAATGACCAGGCTCGGTGCGTGATAGCGTGCGGCGACTTCCGCCGGCGTACCGAAGCCGCGCAGCAGCTCCAGCACCATGGCGTCGTCGGCCGGCCGGCCCGCCTCGCGGGCGCGATCGTCGAGCATGTCGGCCAGCAGGCCACGCAGTTCCAGGTCAATGCCATCACGCGCGCCGCCGGGAACCCGGCGCATCACGTCGGCCAGGTAGGCGTCGATCACCTCGTTCGGATTCATGTCGTCCCTCCCTCCAGCAGTCCGGCCATGGTTCCCGCCAGGGCGTTCCATGAAGCCGTCAGTTCGGCGAGCAGGCGCTCGCCGGCGTCGTTGAGCCGGTAATAGCGGCGCGGCGGGCCATCCTCGATGCGCCACTCGGAGGCGAGCAGGCCCTGCCCCTCCAGCCGCCGCAGCAGCGGATACAGCGTCCCTTCCTCGATCGGCATGCCGCGAACGGCCAGCGCCTGGCGCAGCGAATAGCCGTACTGCACCTCCCGCAGCTGCGAGAGCACCGCCAGCACCAGGGCACCCCGCCGAAGTTCGAGTTCCAGCTTGGGCAGCGGATTGTCCTGCGGCTTGACCATGCGACACCTCGTAGCGTGTGACGCATCATACATAGAGTTACACAGTATGCAAGCGACGGCCGGCCCGACCGTCAGGCAGCCGGCTCAGGCGGCCGGATCGAGCAGTTCGCCGGGTACCGCGGCGAGCCGGTGGAAGCCGAGCCGGCCGCGCTTGGCGTGACGCTTGGCGCGGGCGGCCAGGGTGGCGATCAGCTCCGGGCGGCGGGGCGCCTGCGCCGGCACCTGCACCGCGCCGATCGATACCGTGGTGAGCGCGAAGAACTGACGCGCGCCGCGGCGATCCTCGCCCTCGATACCGCCCCGGGCGAGGTCTTCGTCATCGAACAGCGAGCGGGCGCGCTGGTTGAACTCGGCGATGATGTCCGTGCAGCGCGCCTCCCAGTCCCCGCTCTGGAACAGCACCATGAAATCGTCGCCGCCGATGTGGCCGACGAAGTCGTGGCGGGCGTCGATGCGCGCGGTGAGGATCGCCGCCAGCAGCCGGATCATCTCGTCGCCGCGGAAGTAGCCGTACTGGTCGTTGAACGGCTTGAAGTCGTTGAGATCGACATAGGCGGCCACGAACGGCCGCTGCTCTCGCATCAGCCGCTCGATGTGCTCGGTGACCGGGATGTTCCCGGGCAGGAAGGTCAGTGGATTGGCGTAGCGCGCCGCCTCGATGCGCTGCTCGGTGACCCGGCGCACCAGCGACTCGCCGGTGCCCAGGCCGAGGTAGCGCCCATCACGGGTGACGATGAAGCCGTCGGTGAGGTAGCGCTGGTCCTCGCCGCGCAGCACGTCGGTGAGGCTGTCCAGCGACTGCTGCTCGTCGCACAGCAGCGGCTCGGCGTGCATGAACACGGCGCACGGCTTGCGCCCGAACAGCTCGCGCGCGAACGGCTGCGCCATGCGCTCGGCGAATACGCGGCGGTTGATCAGGCCGACCGGGCGATCGTGCTCGGTCACCGCCACCGCGTGCAGCGATTCGTGCCGGGCGAACAGCGCCGCCACGTCGTCATTGAGCTGGCACGCGTCGAGGTGGGGCGCGGCGATCACCATGTGCCCGGCCTGCAGCGGTCGCTGCGTCACCGGTCCGCGCGGGCGCGGCGGCACCGGCACCGACTGGCTGCGGATCGCCTCGCGCGCCTCGTCGCGCACCTCGCCCACCAGGTGCGGCAACGGCAAGCCGAGCAGATAACCCTGCGCATAGGTGATGCCCAGCTCGCGCAGCATGCGCAGGTCCTCGGCCTGCTCCACGCCCTCGCCGACCAGCTCGGCACCGAGGGTCTCGGCGACGCTGCACAGCGCGCGCACGATGGCGAGTTTCTCCGCGCTGCGCGCCAGCCCGTTGACCAGGTAGCGATCGATCTTCACCGCCTCCGGATGCAGCTCGTTCCACATCTCGAAGTTGGAGTGGCCGTTGCCGAAATCGTCCAGCGCGATGCGCGCGCCGCGGGCGCGCAGGTAGCCCAGCGCGTGAGCCAGCTCGGCCGGGTCCTCGACGATGTCGCGTTCGGTGATTTCCACCGTGATGCGATCCAGCCCTACGCCGGCCCCCGCCAGCACGGCGATCACCTCGTCCGGTCGCAGGCCGCCATGCAGGATCGCCTGCGCGCTGAGGTTCACCAGCAGCCGGCCATGTCCGCCCTGCGCGGCGAACGCGCCGCACACGGTACGCGCGGCCAGCAGCTCGAACTCGCCCAGCCGCCCCTTGGCGCGCGCCAGGTCGAGCATGTCCAGCACGCTGAGGCCGCTGGCGGATTCGGCCGGGCGACTCAATCCCTCGTGGGCGACCACCGCCAGCGTGTCCAGCCGCACGATCGGCTGGAACACCGCGCGCAGACCGGCGCCGCCAGTGGCCTGGTCCAGCAGCGAACCACCGCGGTCATGGCCGGATGCGGGGTTCATCGCATCACCGACCTCAAGCCGCCATCTGGTCGACAGGGACTGCTGCATGTCGCGCTCCCGACACCGCTGCATCGTTGTCCGGCAGGTGGAAGAAATCCACGTCGCGAACCAGGGCGGTCACCGCCTCCAGCATCGCGCGGCTGGCCGCGGCGACCTGCTCGCCGAGCGCGGCGTTCTCCTGGGTCATCGCATCCATTGCGGCCACCGCCTGGCTGGCCGCGGCGATCTCCTCGGCCTGGCTGCGACCGGCGGCGAGGATCACCGTTACCGTTTCGGCCAAGCGCTCGACGCTGTGGCCGATGCTGTCGATCACCTCGCCGGTGCGGTTCACCCGCTCCAGACCGACACGCACCGCCTCCTCACTGTCGGTGACCAGGCCACGGATGTCGCGCGCGGCCTGGGAGCAGCGCTGGGCCAGCTCGCGCACTTCGCTGGCAACCACGCCGAAGCCCCTGCCGTGCTCGCCGGCACGCGCCGCCTCGACCGCCGCGTTGAGCGCGAGCAGCCGTGTCTGGAAAGCGACCTGGTCGATCAGGTCGAGCATCTCGCCGACACCGCGGCTGGTGGTCTCGATGGCCCCCATCGATCCGATCGCCTCGCCGACGGCGGTGCGGCCAAGCCCGGCCTGGGTCCGTGCCTCGACCACCGCGCGATCGGCCTGGATACCGTGTTCGCGATGTCCCGCAAGCGTGGCGGCGACGCGCGACATCGCGCCGGAGGTCTGCTCCAGCCGCATCGCCTGCAGTTCGGTGCGCTGGCTCAGTGCGTCGTTGCCGCCGGCCATGCTCAACGCACCCTGGTCGAGCTCGGCAGCGCGCCGGCGCACCCGGCGGACCACTTGCGCGAGCTGCCGGTCCATGCCCTTGAGGCCATGCAGCAGGCGGCCGATTTCGTCGTCGTGCCCGGGCTCGACCGGCACGCCCAGCGCACCCTCGGTGATCCGCGCGGCCACCTGCGTGGCCGCCGCCAGCCGACCGGTGAGCTGGCGCAGGATGCGCAGGTCCATCCACAGCGTGAGCCCCAGCGCCGCCAGCGCCACGATGATCAGCACGTACAGTCCGATGCGGTTGATCCGGTGCTGCGTGGCGGCGGCCTGGCCATCGTCCAGCGCCGCGGCGAACAGGTTGGAGAAGTCGCTCTTCAGCGGTCCATAGGCATCCTGCACGTCGTTGGACACCTTCAGCCGGCCCAGGTCGAACTGCTCGGCCTCGAGCAACTGCATGGTCTCGTCCACCGCCTGGTCGAACGCCGCACTGTGCGCGTCGACCAGCGCCAACGCCTTGTGCTGGCGGATACCGAAGCCGCTGTCCTCGAGCCGCTTGCGGTACCTGGCGATGTCCATGCGACGCGCCTTGATCTGCGTCCTGGCATCGTCCACCGACGAGGGCAGCTCGGTGAGCGCCGCATGGGTGAGCGTCTGCAGCACCTCGTTGGCGTCGTTCTGGATGCGCCCCAGCGCCGACACCGGCGCCAGCGTTTCGGACACCACGCCCTGCAGCCGGGCGTCCGACCGGCCGAGCAGCCCGGCCGAGATCGCCAGCACCAGCAGCAACAGCGCGACGGTGCCGGCGAGACGGGCGATCAGGCGGGCGCCGAACGAGGATAGCGAGGGAAGAGACAGGCGCGGAAGCATGGGATGGCCGGCAGTCGAGGACGTGCGCTTAGCGGCGGGCGACACCGGGAACTTGAGCGAAATTTCTTATATTTCTTTTTTATTTCAATGCGTTGCATTATTCGTGACAGGCCGCATGCATTCCTTCCGAAGCCGAAGCCGAAGCCGAAGCCGAAGCCGCGCAGCAACGCATCGCAGCCACGCGGCGCTGCATGCTCGCGCGGTCCGGCTGCATTTTTGTGACGCGGCGTGCTCAGCTGGCGGCGCGAGGCAGACTCACGCGCACGGACAGGCCGCGCCCCCAGGGGGCATCCAGCAGCTCGATGGTCGCGCCATGCAGCTCGGCCACCCGCTGCACGATGGACAGGCCCACGCCGTAACCCTCGTTGTGTCCGCCCGGTTCGCGGTGGAAGCGCGCGAACACCTCTGCGCGCCGCTCCGGCGGAATGCCCGGGCCGTCGTCGGTCACCTCGATCCGCACGGCGGTGCCGGCCTGCGCCAGCGCGAGCAGCACGTGGCCGCCCTCGGAGACGTGCCGCAGGGCGTTGTCGACCAGGTTGCGGATCAGCGCCAGCAGACCCGCGGAATAGCCGCTGACGCTCACCGGCACGTCGGGCACTTCCAGCGTCACGTCGACGTGGCGCTCGCCGATCATCGGCGCAAGCTCTTCGATCACCTCGCCGGCCAGCGGCACCAGGTCGACCGTCTCGCGCGGGCGGTCGACCACGCCGGCTTCCAGCCGGGCCAGCACCAGCAACTGCTCGACCCGTCGCGCCAGCCCGTTCAACGCCTGCTGCGCCTGGCCGAGCGCGGCATCCGCGTCGGCCGGGTCGGCGTTGCCGATCGCCCCCTCCACGCTGATCAGGCTGGTGGTCAGCGGGGTGCGCAGCTCGTGCGCCACGTCGGCGCTGAAGCGGCGCTCGCGCTCCAGCGCATCCTCCAGCCGCGCGAGCTGGGTGTTGAGCGCCTGCACCACCGGGCGCAGTTCGGTGGGGGCGGCCTCCAGCGCCACCGGCTCGCGGCTGCCCGGCGCGCGCGCGGCCAGGTTGTCGGCCAGCCGGTCCAGCGGTCGCAGGCCACGACGCACCGCCCAGCCCACCAGCAGGGCGATCAACGGCAGGCCGACCACCAGCAACAGGGCGTGGTCGAGCCACAGCGCGCGCAGGATGTCGTGACGGCTGTCGTAGCGTTCGCCGGCCACGATGCACGCCCCGGCCGGCACGTCGCAGGTGCGGTAGGTGCGCCAGCGATAGCCCAGCCACTCGATGTCGGCGAAACCGTCGGCGGTCGTCGCGTGCACCGGCAGGGTGGCGAAGTTGGCGGTGGCCAAACGCACCCGGCCGTCGTGATCGACCACCTGGAAGGCGACCTCGGACTCGAACGTATGGCGCGACTGCGGCAGCGTCGCCGGCGGCTGGCCGGGTGCCTGGGCGGCGCCGGCCAGCGCATCGATGCCGGCGCCACGCACCATCAGCTGCAGCACGTGCGCGGCCTGCGCCAGCCGGCCGTCGGCCAGTTCGTCCATCTCGCGCAGGGTGATGCGCATGCTGAACAGGCCCAGCGGCACCAGCACCGCCACCAGCGCACCGATCACCAGCCAGCGCAACCGCCAGCGCAGGCTCGACGGCTTCATGCCGGCTCCCGCGGCATCATGTAGCCGAAGCCGCGCACGGTCTGCACCGCGTCGGCGCCGAGTTTGCGGCGCAGCGAGTGCATCAGCACCTCCAGCGCGCCGCGCCCGACCGCGTTGTCGAAACCATAGATGGAGTTCTCCAGCGTCTCGCGCCGCACGATGTGGCCGGCGCGTTCCATCAGTGCCTGCAACAGGGCGAACTCGCGCCGGGTGAGGTCCAGGCGCTCGCCGCGATAGCTGACCTCCGCGGTGGCGAGGTCCATGCTGATCGCCCCCACCTCCAGCCGGTTCGCCGCCACGCCGTGGTGGCGGCGCGAGACCGAGCGGATCCGCGCGGCCAGCTCGTCGAGGTGGAACGGCTTGACCAGGTAGTCGTCGGCGCCTGCGTCCAGCCCACTGACGCGCGCCTCCACGCTGTCGCGAGCGGTCATCACGATCACCGGCGTGGCGACCTTCTGCCGGCGCGCCTCACGCAGCACCTCCAGCCCGTCGCGGCGCGGCAGGCCCAGGTCGAGCAGCACCAGGTCGGCGCTTCCGTCGGCGAGGCCGGCGATCGCCGACTGGCCGTCGCGCAGCCAGGTGACAGTGTAGGCGAGCCGCTCCAGCGCGCGCTGGATGGCGGCGCCCAGTTGCGGATCGTCCTCGACCAGAAGGATATGCACGCCTTGCCCTCGTCTGTCCCGCGCCGTTACGGCGATCCGGAGAACCATGCCGCATCAACCTTCGAACAAGCTTAACGCCGCCTCCGGCACCCGCCGGGCCGCTAAGGTGAACCGAAGCCAGGCCGGCTAGCGTGACCGCTTTCGACCGCGGACACCACGCATGCCCCGCTCCCCCTCCGCGCGACCGACGGCCTCCCGCCTGCCCTGGCTGCTGAGCGCCGCGCTGCTCGCCGGCTGCGCCAGCTATCACGCCCGACCGCTGCCGGATCAGGCCGGCGCGCGCCGTGCCGCCGACCTCGCCGCACCGGCGCCGCCGTCCTGGCTGCCGGCACATCGTTTCGATCCCTCCGACGGCCTGGACGTCACCGAGGTGGCCACGCTGGCGGTCGCCAACAACCCGGACCTGCGCACCCAGCGCGATGCGCTCGGTGTCGCGCGGGCCCAGGCCTTCGACGCCGGCCTGCTGCCGGATCCGCAACTCGGCGCCGGCATGGATTTCCCGCGGCACAGTGGCCCGGGCCTGACCAGCGCCTTCAACCTCGGGCTGAGCGCCGATGTCACCTCGCTGCTGCTGCGCTCATCGCGCGTCGCGGCGGCCCGCCAGCAGGCCCGGCAGGTGAACCTGGATCTGCTCTGGGCCGAATGGCAGACCGTGGCGCAATCGCGCCTGCTGTTCGACCAGGTGCAGGCATTGCGCGCCAGGCAGCGCGAGCTCGACGCCGAACAGCGCGCACTGACGCCGCTGGACGCGCACGTACAGGCCGCCCTGCGCGCCGGCAATCTCACCCACGACCAGGCCAGCAGCGGACTGAACGCGCTGGCCGACGTGCGCCAGCAGCGCGCCGACAACGCGCTGGCGCTGCACCAGGCCGAAGCCGACCTGCACCAGTTGCTGGGCCTGTCGCCGGAAGCTCCCCTTTCGCTGGTCGGTACCGGCTACGACGCCATGCCGACCACGGCACAGGTCGATGCCGCACTGACCACGCTGCCGCAGCGACGCCCCGACCTGCTCGCGCTGCAGGCCGGCTACGCGGCACAGGAAGCCTCCTTACGGGAAGCGATCCGCGCGCAGTTCCCGGCCATCACGCTGGGGGTGAACACCGCGCGCGACACCAGCGCCATCTACACCAACGGCTTCAGCGTCGGCATCAGCCTGCCTCTGTTCAACCGCAACCGGGGCAACATCGCCATCGCCAGGGCCACTCGCGAGCAGCTGCGCGACGACTACCGCAGCCGCCTGCTCGCCGCGCACGGCGACATCCGCCACCTGCAGGCCGACCTGGCCACGCTGGATGCCCGACTGGCCACGCTGGCCGTCCATGCACAGGCGCTCGACGCCGCCCGCCGAGCGGCCGAGGCAGCCTGGGCACGCGGCGACCTCGACTGGCCGACCTACCTCAGCCTGCGCAGCAACGCGCTGGCTGCCGACCTCGCCCTGATCGACCTGCGCCAGCAGCGCGGCACCGACGCCATTGCGCTCGAAGCCCTGCTGGGCAACACCGACCTGGCCTCCTCTCCCGCCGACCGCAAGGCCGCGACACCATGACCTCCAAGCTCCCCTCGCTCCGTCCCCTGCTGCTCGTCTCGCCGCTGCTGCTGACCGCCCTGCTCGCGGCCTGCGGCGGCGGGTCCGGTGGCGACGACGATGGCGCCGCCCCCAGTGAAAAGGGCGTGGTCGCCGTGCAGACGGTGAAGCCCACGCGCGCCGCCTTCCACGCCACGGTGGAAGCCTGGGGCCGCGCTGTGGCCGATCCTGCCCGCAGCCGCACCCTCAGCCTGGGCCACGGCGGCCAGGTCGAGGCACTGGCGGTGGCCCCGGGCCAGCGCGTGAAGCACGGCCAGGCCCTGCTGACGATCGCCCCGGATCCGGCCGCCCGCGCCGCGGTGGCGCAGGCGCAGAGTGCACTGACCCTCGCGAAGAACGAGCTGGATCGCACCACGCAGCTCGCCGCCCAGCAACTCGCCACGCAGTCGCAACTCGCTGCCGCGCGCAAGAACCTCGCCGATGCCGAGGCGACCCTGCAGGCGCAGCAGGCACTCGGCGGCGGCTCGGCACGCGAGACGCTGACCGCGCCGTCCGACGGCGTGGTCACCACCCTCGCGGTGGCGCGCGGCGAGCGCTTCGCCGCCAATGCGCCGCTGCTCGGGTTTGCGCCCGACCACGCGCTGATCGCCGAACTCGGCGTGCCGCCGGTCGAGGGGCGGCGGCTGCATGCTGGCCAGGCTGTGGTGCTGGACGACGTCTACGGAGACCACACGAAGCTCACCGGCAAACTCCTGGTGGTGGGCCGGGCGGTCGATCCGCAGTCGCGCCTGCTGCCGCTGCGCGCCTCGATGCCGGCCGACGCCACACTGGCCGACGGCACCGAGCTGCATGCGCGCATCCAGGTGTCGGACATCAGCGCCTGGTCGGTACCGCGCGCGGCCGTGCTGCACGACGACCACGGCGACTACCTGTTCCAGATGGAGGGCGACAAGGCACACCGCGTGGACGTCACCCTGAGCAGTCCCGACGGTGACCCGGTGGGCGTCGACGGCCCGCTCGACGCCAAGGCCAAGGTGATCGTGCAGGGCGTGTACGAACTGGCCGACGGCGACCGCGTGCAGGAGGCCGGCAAGTGAACCTGTCGCTGTGGATGCAGCGCCATCGCCGCTCATTGCTGTTCCTCGCCCTGATGCTCGCGCTCGGCGGCATAGCCAGCGCTTTCCTGATGCCGGTGGCGCTGTTCCCGAACGTGGCGTTCCCGCGCATCCAGGTCACCCTGGACGCCGGCGACCGGCCGGCCGACCAGATGGCGATCGAGGTCACCACGCCGGTGGAAGAAGCCGTGCGCCGCGTGCGCGGCGTGCGCGACGTGCGTTCGACCACCAGCCGCGGCAGCGCCGACATTGCGGTGCGCTTCGACTGGGGCGCGGACATGGCGCGCGCGCTGCAGGAGGTAAACGCGGCGGCCGGCCAGATCCTGCCACAGCTGCCGCCGGGCACCCGGCTCAGCACCCGCCGCATGGACCCGACCACGTTCCCGGTGCTGGCCTACAGCCTGCGCTCGCACACGCTCTCGCCCAGCCAGCTGCATGACCTGGCCGAATACCAGCTGCGCCCGCTGCTCAGCGGCATCAACGGCGTGGCCCAGGTCGGCGTGCAGGGCGGCGAGGTGGCCGAGTTCCATGCCGACGTCAATCCGGACAAGCTGCGCGCCTTCCACCTCAGCCTGGACGAAGTCACCCGGGCGGTAGCGCAGGCCGCCACGATCGACGCGATGGGCCGCGTGTCCGATCACTACAAGCTGTTCCTGCTGTTGGGCAACAACCAGCCGCGCACGGTGCAGGCGCTGGAGCACGTGGTGCTACGCGCCGGCCCCTCCGGCGTGGTGCGGCTGAGCGACGTGGCGACGGTGCGGCTCGACCACGTGCCGCAGTGGATCAAGGTCAACGCCGATGGCCAGAACGCGGTACTGCTGCAGGTCTACCAGCAGCCGGACGGCAACAGCGTGCAGATCGCCAGGGACGTGCGGCAGCGACTGGCCGACTTCGCGCCGCAGATGCCGGCCGGCGTCACCGTGGCCAACTGGTACGACCAGACCCAGCTGGTCACCAACGCCGCCGGCAGCGTGCGCGACGCGATCCTGATCGGCGTGGTGCTGGCCGGGCTGGTGCTGTTCGTGTTCCTGCGCAACACCCGGGTGATCCTGGTTGCGATGATCGTGGTGCCGGCGGTGCTGGCGATCACCGTGCTGCTGCTGCGCGTGCTGGGCATGAGCTTCAACATGATGACGCTCGGCGGCATGGCCGCGGCGGTCGGCCTGATCATCGACGACGTGATCGTGATGCTCGAGCACATCATGCGCCGGCTTGGCGGCGGCACCGAGGAATCGCAGGTGCACGAGCGCATCGCCGGCGCGGCGTGGGAGTTCACCCGACCGCTGACCGGTTCCAGCGCGGCCACGGTGGTGATCTTCCTGCCGCTGGCCTTCCTCTCCGGCGTCACCGGCGCGTTCTTCAAGGCGCTGTCGCTGACCATGGCCAGCGCGCTGATCATTTCCTACCTGCTGACCTGGATCGCCGTGCCGCTGCTGGCCGAGCGCTTCCTCGACCGCAAGCACCGCGACGAGCCGCCACCGAGCCGCTTCGGGCGGCGCATCATGGCCGGTTACGAGCGTACGCTGGCCGCGTGGCTGAAGCGCCCGATCCTGCTGCTGTTGCTGGTGGTGCCGCTGCTGGCGCTGGGCACGCTGGCCTACACGCGGGTCGGCACCGGCTTCATGCCGCAGATGGACGAGGGCGGCTTCATCCTCGACTACATTTCGCCGCCCGGCACCTCGCTGGAAGAGACCGACCGCCTGCTGCGCCAGGTGGAGACGATCATCCGCGCCAACCCCTACGTCGACACCTACTCCCGCCGCACCGGCCTGCAGCTCGGCGGCGGCCTCACCGAGGCCAACGAGGGCGATTTCTTCGTGCGGCTGAAGAACGGCTCGCGCCCCAGTACCGAGACGGTGATGACACAGGTGCGCCAGCAGGTGGAGGCGAAGGTGCCCGGCCTGGACATCGAGCTGTCGCAGCTGATGGAAGACCTGATCGGCGACCTGGTGGCCGTGCCGCAACCGATCGAGGTGCAGCTGTACGGCGAGGATCCGAAGCAGTTGAACGACACCGCCGGCAAGGTGGCCGCGCTGATCGGCAAGATCCCCGGCGTGGTCGGCGTGCGCAACGGCATCAACCCTGCCGGCGACGCGCTGGAGATCCACGTCGATCCCGCGCGTGCCGCACTGGCCGGGCTGGATCCGGCCGGCGTGGTGGCGCAGGTCAACGCCGCGGTGGACGGCACCGTGGCGGCGCAACTTCCAGCCGACGGCAAGGTGGTCGGCGTGCGCGTGCGGCTGGACCACAGCGCCCGGCGTGATGTCGGGGCCATCGACTCGCTGCCGATCCGCGCCGCGGACGGCCACCACCTGCCGCTGTCGCAGCTGGCCACGATCACCCCGGTGCAGGGCCAGCCGCAGATCACCCGCGACAACCTCAAGCGCATGGTCGCGGTCACCGGCCGCATTAGCGGTCGCAGCCTGGGCTCGGCGATCGCCGACGTGAAAGCCGCGCTGGCCAGGCCGGGCGTGCTGCCGAAAGGCATGTTCTACCAGCTCGGCGGCGTCTACCGGCAGCAGCAACAGGCGTTCCGTGGCCTGACCATCGTGATGGTCGCCGCGATCGCGCTGGTGTTCACCCTGCTGCTGTTCCTCTACGAGAGCTTCCGCGTGGCGCTGGCGATCATGGCGATGCCGCTGCTGGCGCTGCCGGCGGTGTTCATCGGGCTGTGGCTGACCGGCATCGAGCTGAACATCTCCTCGATGATGGGCATGACGATGATCGTCGGCATCGTCACCGAGGTGGCGATCTTCTACTTCTCCGAGCTGCAACAGGCCGAGGCCGACGAGACCGCAGGGCGACTGCCGCTGCACGATGCACTGCACCGCGCCGGCAAGCACCGCACCCGGCCGATCCTGATGTCGACGCTGGCGGCGATCCTCACCCTGTTGCCGCTGGCGCTGGCGATCGGCCAGGGCTCGCAGATGCAGCAGCCGCTGGCCATCGCGATCATTGCCGGCATGCTGCTGCAGTTACCCCTTGTATTGCTGGTGATGCCGGTGCTGTACGCGCTGCTGCAGCGCCGGCGCACGTCGCCCTGACCCGCTCCGCCGCCCGAGGAAACCGACCATGTCCACGCTTCCACGTACCGCCCTTGCCATGCTGCTTGCCGGCGTCATCGCGCCGGCCTTCGCCACCGGCACCGCCAGCACCCAGCCCCTGCATGTCGTCGGTCGTCTCGCCCTGGGCGGTCCCGGCGGCTGGGACTACCTCGCGGTGGACGCACCGCATCACCACCTGTTCGTCAGCCGCGGCGACCGCGTGATGGTGGTCGACACGACCACCGGCAAGCTGGCCGGCACCATCCCCGGCACCAGCGGTGTGCACGGCATCGCCTTCGATCCGGCGCGCCGGGAAGGCTTCACCAGCGACGGCCGCGCCGCCGCGGTCACCGTCTTCGACCTCGATTCGCTGAAGGTGCTGGCGACGATCCGCGGCACCGGCGAGAACCCCGACGCGATCGCCTTCGATGCCGCCTCCGGCCACGTGTTCACGCTCAACGGCCGCAGCCGTTCGGCCAGCGTGATCGATCCGGCCAGGCGCGCCGTGGTCGCCACCATCGCCCTGCCCGGCAAGCCCGAGTTCGCGGCGGCCGACGGCAAGGGCCACCTGTACGTCAACATCGAGGACAAGTCGGAGCTGGCCGAGATCGACACCGGCAGCGACAAGCTGCTGCGCACCTGGTCGCTGGCGCCGTGCGAGTCGCCCAGCGGCCTGGCCTTCGACGCCGCGCACCGTCGTGCCTTCTCGGTCTGCGACAACCGCGTGATGGCGGTGTCCGACGTCGACAAGGGCGCCGTGGTGACCACCGTGCCGATCGGCGAGGGCCCGGATGCCGCCGCCTTCGATCCGTCCACCGGCACGGTCTACAGCTCCAACGGCGAGAGCGGCACGCTGACCGTGGTGCATCAGGTCGATGCCGACCACTACACCGTGGCCGCCACCGTGCCGACGCAGAAGAGCGCGCGCACCATGGCGCTGGACCCGACCACGCAGCGCATCTACCTGTCCGCCGCCACGCTGGGCAGCCAGCGCAACGCGCGCGGCTGGCCGATGGCGGTGCCGGGCAGCTTCGTGGTGCTGGAACTGGCGCACTGAGGCCACGCGTGGGCGGGCGCGCATCCGATATGCTGGGCGGGTCGTAGGTTTGCGGCCGCGATGACGGCCCCGCCCCGGCGTCGGGCCGCATCGCATGCGCGGGGCGCCGCACGCGCCCCGCCCAACCCCATCTCTCCCGATCAACCAGCGAGGCATCGCCATGACGACTCATTCCGGATCCACGGTCACCTTCAAGCGCCCCGACGGCAAGGACGTGCAGGGCTACCTGGCCACGCCAGCCCACGCCGAGGGTGCGCCCGCCATCGTGGTGATCCAGGAGTGGTGGGGCCTCAACGACCAGATCCGCGGCGTCGCCGACCGCCTCGCGCGCTGCGGCTACCTCGCGCTGGTGCCGGACCTGTACCGCGGCAAGAGCACGGTGGAACAGGAAGAGGCTCACCACCTGATGGAAGGCCTGAACTTCGCCGACGCCGCCACGCAGGACATCGCCGGCGCAGTCGCCTTCCTGCGCCAGCGTGCGGGCAAGGTCGGCATCACCGGCTTCTGCATGGGCGGCGCGCTGACCCTGCTGGCGATGGGCCAGGGCGTGGCGGTCGACGCCGGTGCCGCCTGGTACGGCATGCCGCCGCTGGAGTACATCGACGCCGGCAAGATCACCGCACCGGTGCTCGGCCACTGGGCCACGCAGGACGAGTTCTTCGCCATCGACAACGTCGACAAGCTGGAGGCGAAGCTGAAGGAGGCCGGCGTGAGCACCGAGTTCCACCGCTACCTGGCGCATCACGCCTTCGCCAACGAAGAGGCCGTCGGCCCCGGCCGCATCGCCGCCACGCAGTACGACGCGGTGTGGGCCGCGCAGGCCTGGGACCGCACGCTGACCTTCTTCGGCCGCACGCTCTGGGCCTGATCAGTTCTTCCACGCACGACGGAGACGGCCCGGGAGGCGCCTTCCCGGGCCGCCGCTTTTTGCGGCATCGACACGCCGCACACATTTCGCAGGATGCTGCGCCGGATCGGGGGAACACCGCCGCCGCCGCGCTGTCCCATCTGCCGCTTGCCCGCCTGCGGACCGCATGCGTGGCCCCGGGGCATCTGCAACCCGAATCATCCCGCTGCGATGGCAGCGCACCGTTCTGCGGTCCGTCGTCACGGCACGCGCAGCGGCCGCCGCTTGGCGGGATGACGATCGGACCGGCAACGACAAGCAGACGAGGATGTGGATGAGGCGATGGCTCCTGGCGTGTTCCCTGTGGTTGATGTGTGTCGCCGCCGTGCCGGCCCATCCCGTCGAAACCTCCTGCACTTCCCACCATCACGACATCCGTCCGGGTGATACCGCGGTGGCGCTGGCGCGCCGCGACGGCGTGGACGCGCATGCCTTCGCCAACTGGCTGGCCCATGCGGGCGATGCCGAACGCCGCGCGCTGCGGAGCATGCGTCCCGGCGATCATCTGGAGCTGTGCGTCGCCCGGGTCGACGGTCACCCCACCACGATCGACCGCCTGCGCGTGCAGTCCGATCGCGCCGGGAGACGCCGGGCTGCGCAGGAACCGACCGTGGCGAGCCTGGTCGGCATCCGCGCATCGGTAGTCACCGTGCCGCTGGCCGGCGGCAGCACCACCGCCCGGCATCCGCTGCGATCGCAGGTAACCGTCACCGAACCGCTGCCGTCGGCGACCCACCTGGCCGGCGCGCTGGCCGCCGTGGTCGGCCGGCGTCCGGTGGTGGAGGCCCTGGCCGCCTACGCCCACCATGTCTGGCACCTGCCCAGGACCCTGCCGAAGGACAGTCACTACCGCCTGGCGATGCTGGAGGATCCGCACCATGGGGCGGGCCACCGGCTGGCGATGGTGGCGCTGGAGGCGCACGGCCACACGTGGCGGGCGTATCACTACATCGATGCCAAGGGGCACGACTACGTCGTCAGCGACCGCGGCCGCGGCTTCGAAGTGCTGCGCCCCCGCCATCCGGTCAACCACGCGCGGATCTCCTCCGGCTGGGGCTGGCGCATCCAGCCGGTGCTGGGCGGACGCGAGTTCCATCGCGGCATCGACTACGCCGCCCCCATCGGCACCCCGGTGCATGCGGCGATGGACGGCACCGTCAGCCTGTGCGACTGGCACGGCGGCTACGGCCGGGTGGTGGAGATCCGTCATGCCCATGGGCTGCGCACACGCTACGGGCACCTCAGCCGCTTCGCCGCGCGGCTGCACCCGGGCAGCCGGGTGCACAAGGGCCAGGTGATCGGCTACGTCGGCAGCACCGGGCTGTCGACCGGGCCCCACCTTTACTACGAGATCTGGGAACATGGCGTCCGCGTCGACCCCCTGCGCCACGCTCCACTGACCGTGGCCGCCCGGCTCGACACCCACCAGCGCAAACGCCTCCGCCACCTCATCGCCAGCGTCCAGCAGACTTCGTGACCTCCTTAGCCTCCCGCCTCGTGTTCGCCCCTCTTGTCCTCGCCTTCGGGCTGATCGCGACAGCGCAGGCGCAAGCTCAGGCTGGAGCGGCAACGGTGCCGCAGGCCGATTGGAAGGCCACGCATCACGAGGATCCGGACGCTCTCTGGAAGATCGTCCACGACCACTGCGCCCCCGCGGCAGCCAGCGGCGTCTATCCGCCCTCGCCCTGCGCCGCCGTGCACCAGGGGCCGGGCGGCTACGCCGTACTGAAGGACCGCCACGGCGCCTACCAGTACCTGGTGCTGCCGCTGGCCCGCACGCAGGGCATCGAGAGCCCGGAACTGATCCGGCCCGACGCGCCCAACTACCTCGCTGCGGCCTGGCGCGCGCGGCTTTACGTTGAAGCCGCGCTGGGCATGGCGCAGCCGCGCGAGGTGCTTGGCCTGGTGGTGAACTCGCCAGAAGGCCGCTCACAGAACCAGCTGCACATCCACGTCGACTGCATGCGCCGCGACGTGCGCGATGCGCTCGCCCGCCAGTTGCGGCACATCTCCTCCCGCTGGCGCTGGCTGCCGGTCGGACTGCCGCCGCACGGCCACCGCTACATGGCGCGCTGGGTGGATGGCACCGAGCTGCACGTCAATCCGTTCGCCGACCTCGCCCGCGCCCTGCCCGCCGGCGACCGCATGGACATGCACGGGCTGGCCGTGGTCGGCGCCTCGCGCGGCCCGGCCCGACCGGGCTTCATCCTGCTCAGCGACCGCATCGGCCCGGACGACCGCGCCAACGCCGAAGAGCTGCAGGATGTCGACTGCACCATGGCGCGTCGCCCGCCGCCGCTCTGATCGGCATTACACGCAGGCAACCCACGCCGCGATCATCCGCAACGCAGCATCGCCGCGGCCGCCCGCGCGCTAGCATGTCCGTTCGGCCGGGCAGCGACCGGCGAACACGACGGGACGATCCGATGCAGGCAAGGCAATGGGTGGGCGTGATCGGCGCACTGGTGCTGGGCGTGGCGCAGGCGACGCTGGCGACGGGCGCGGAAACCTTCGACCGCAGCGAAGGCCTCAACCTCAACCGCTTCGTGCGCCAGGGCGACGTCGCCGCGCACATCGTGCTGCGCTCGGGCACCGATCCGCGGCTGATCGTCGCCTTCCCGGCCGGCAACAGCGGCGTGGGGCTGTGGTTCGATGCGGTGTCCTCACCGGTCACATGGCGCTTCGATGGCCCGGCCACGCCACTGACCCAGGCCGACGCGAAGGGACGTCCGCTGCACGGCGTGCGCTTCACCGCCACCCTCCACACCGCCGCGCTGGCACCGAAGCAGGCCGTGCTCTCCAGCATCCGCGTGCTGCGCGACTACCAGGGCCTGGGCACCGCGCCGAAGCCGGTGCTCACCGACGCGCGCGCAAATGGCAACACCCTCGCCTGGTCGCGCGATCGCCTCGACGGCGCCCCCGGTTATGCGCTCTCGCTCACCGCCGTGCACGGCGCACTCAAGGACGGCCGCTTCGTCGCCGGCCCCGATGGCGACATCACGCTGACCATCACCGCACTCTCCGGCGAGAAGCCGCTCACGCCGGTGTCCGGCCACGCCCTGCTCAACGCGCACGCGCAGGACGACCGCGCCGCGCGCGAGGCACTGGCCTTCCTCAGCTACCGCGAGAAATACCTCGCCGGCTCCTGGCGCTTCGACACCTACTTCGGCCGCGACACGCTGATGTCGGTGCGCCTGCTGATGCCGGCCCTGCAGCCGCAGGCGGTGGAAACCGGCCTGCGCTCGGTGCTGGAGCGCCTGTCGCCCGACGGCCAGGTGGCGCACGAGGAGGACATCGGCGAGTTCGCCATCCTCGACCACATGAAGACCGACGGCTCGCGCTCCGACGCCCCGATCTACGATTACAAGATGGTCGACAGCGACTACCTGCTCGCTCCGGTCGCGCAGGCTTGGCTGCTAGACGACGCCCGCGGCCGCGCCCGCGCCCGCGCCAAAGCCTTCCTCGCCGGCAAGCTGGGCGACGCCCACGCCGGCGATGCGCTGATGCGCAACCTGCGCTACATCGCGGCGCACACCAAGGCCTTCGCCGCCGATCCCGTCGCGGCGAACCTGGTCTCGCTCAAGCCCGGCGTGCCGGTGGGCGACTGGCGTGACAGCAACGACGGCCTCGGTGGCGGCCGCTACGCCTACGACGTCAACGCGATCCTGATCCCCGCCGCGCTCGACGCCGCCAACGCGCTCAACCGCAGCGGCCTGCTCGCGCCGTATGCGAACGCGCGGGACAAGACGATGCTCGCCGGCCTCGCCCACGCTGCCAAGGTGTGGCGCGAGAAGGCCCCCGCGCTGTTCATCGTCCACGTCGATGCCGCCACCGCGAAGCAGGACATCGCCGCCTACGCCAAGGCCATGGGCGTGCCGGACGCGCCCGCACTGAAAGCCGTCGGTGACCGGCCCGTGCAGTTCCAGGCGCTGTCGCTGGATGCCGACGGCCACCCGATCCGCGTGCAGAACAGCGACGGCGGCTTCGCCCTGCTGTTCGGCCACCCGAGTCCCGCGCAACTCGACGCCGAAGCCGAACTGCTGCGCCGCCCCTTCCCCGCCGGCCTGATGACCCCGGTCGGCATGCTGGTCGCCAACCCCGCCTTCGCAACGACGGCCGAACAGGCGCGCTTCACCCCCGGCGCCTACCACGGCACCGTAGTGTGGTCGTGGCAACAGGCCCTCACCGCCGCCGGCCTCGCCCGCCAGCTCACCCGCACCGACCTGCCGGTCAACACCCGCAAGCACCTCGAAAGCGCGCAGGCCTGCCTGTGGCACGCCATCGACGCCACCCGCGACATGAGCAACTCGGAACTCTGGTCCTGGCACTACGCCGGCGGCCACTACCAGGTCGCCGCCTTCGGCGCGAGCGGCAAGGACGCGGACGAGTCCAACGCGGCGCAGCTGTGGAGCACGGTGTATCTGGCGATTCCGGCGCCGGGAACAGCGGGAGCAAAATGCAATGATTGATACCGGTTGCATTGAGGAATCGGGCCTGCCCGCCCTCGCCGCGAACGACGTCAAATCCGTTTGATGACCGCAGGTGACGATACAGGGGGCGTCGGCACCGCTGGGCCATGGAGGCATGGATGCGCAAACTTGTCGTGGTGTATGTGGCGTTGATCTGCCTGACTGGCTGCTCTGATCGACCGCTCAGAGCGGTCCGTTGAAAAGTCGGTCGACGGAAGGACCTATCTGGTGGTCGCAGACGACAACGGCGGGGCGTGTGGCCCGATCAAGCTGGATGGCAGAATCTGGCCCCACAGGATCGGCGAGCCGGGTTTGGTGTCTCCAGGTCGCCACAAGATCGAGTGCGGCAGCGATGCCGCTTTCGACATTCCCACAGGCACAACCTTCAGGTTCGACTACTGGGGACCCTAGGGACTATGGAACAGGTCCTTTGCAACCTGCGCATGTGAAGGAAGGAGGCATACACATGCCCGGATCCCGAGCTTTGAAAAGCATCGCGAGCGGTCTCGTCGAGACCTTCGTCAGCCGGAACAATGACGTCTTCGGATACTGGGGTATCGGACAGCTTCGAAACGAGACCGAAGATTGCGAATCTCGTACGGTAGAGCTGGATCTTCTGTCCAGGGAGACGGATCCGAAGCGTCCGGTCGCCAGCAACCTCATCGTCAGGTATGGGGGCTACCTCTCCGCCTCACTTGCCAGAGCCGGCTTCCCCCCATCCCGGGTTATCCGAGCAAAGATCCTGGTCGAATTCGGCTCCTTCGGAGACGCCCGCGGCCCTGACCTTTTCAGTACGCTCGGAGACCCGTTCAACTGCAAAGCGGTTCTAGTGGGAACAAGCGGCAAGGCGTTTTCCGCCGTACGCGGTGGGCTATGCCGCCGCCATGACGCGCGCTGCGAGCAACAAAGCATGCGGCCCTCCCTTCAAACGGAGCATGCCCGCCCGGCATGACCTCGGCAAAGCCGGCGCGGGTGACACCGTTACTTCAACGCAGGACGACGCATGCGCATTCTTTCCTACGACGAAGAGTCCCGCACGCTTTGGGCCGAGCTACCCGGGTTTCCCCGCTATGAGGTATTCGACGTTCCCCCGGAGACCGTTGCCGCCCTGCGACAGTCCAGCACGCCGCAGGCCTATTTCAACGAGCACATCTGGGGCACCCGGTTCGAGCACGACTCCCACTGGTCGAGCCTTGACGCCCTGCTGGAATACATGGGCGAGAACATGATGTTCGAACCGCCGGTCACCGCGCGTTCGACCAGGGCTGACGACGACACCCCTCTGCACGTCGCCTGCGTCTGGGGAGACATCGGAGCGATCGACCTGCTGCTTGCTGGGGGCGCCGAAGTCAACGCGCGAGGGGATCTCGGTACCACACCCCTGTACAACGCGGTTTCGTTCGAACGTGTCCGGTGTGTCGAGCGCCTGCTGAAAGCTGGCGCCACGATGGACGATCCCAACGGGCTCTCCTTTACTGCACGCGACAATGCTCTTAGGAGCGGCAACGCCAGTCTGTTGGCACTGTTCCAACGAGGGAGCTGAATGCAATGAATCCCCCATCCACAATTAACTCAAATAAACAATTTTATCCGCCAAGTGCACTGATTGAAGAAAAAGAACATCAGGCGTAAGTTGAAGATAACAGCGTTTAAGTCCGCAACTTGAAAAACCTCGAAGATCTTATCGACCGAAGGACTCACCACATGTCGGAAAAAAAACAAAAGGACATATCATCCGGAACGGATGAGATGATGAAAAACGTAACTGAGTTAAACGTCATCATTGGGCGCAATGGATCCGGAAAGAGCAAATTTTTGAGGAGCATATCCAAGCTTCGTAACAAAGATGACTATTATGTGAGCTATCTTAGTCCAGAGCGATCGGGCACCTTCTCAGACAATCCAAATACCGAACACAATGCTCGTCATGACCCAAATTTCTTAATCAATGATCGCGACAAAAACCAGTCGAGCAATTTCAAGACTGCCTCCAGGATGCACCTCAAAAAACTTGCCCTCCACTGGGGGCGTCGCGTTGACTGCGAACAAGACCTCCGCCTAGACACGACTCGCACGTTCGAAAAAGAATACTTGGCGCATATCAATCGACTGCTATCCAATTTAAAGTTGGAGGTGGATGCACAAGGTGAGTTCCAATTTATAACGCAAAGCGGTCATAAAATTGACCCATCAGAATTAAGCAGTGGCGAGTCAGAAATGGTCGCCTTAGCAAGTGAAGTAATGTACTTTTTCGCCATGTGTGGGGGATCGAAGACAAACCTCCTTATATTGGATGAGCCTGATGTGCACCTCCATCCCGATCTTCAAGCAAAATTCGCTCGGTTCCTGACTTATCAAATTGACCAATTGAATCCAAAATTTCGCGAAAGAACATTCACAATTATCGCCACTCACAGCACGCCTTTAATATGCGATCTTGCGCTAGCAAAATACTGCAGCATTGGCACAAAGAGACATGAAAGTGAAGAAGTTCTGCAGAGGCCAGTAACCGAAGCATTCAAGAGCGTCGCTCCATTCTTCGGACACCCCCTGTCTAGGTTCATTGGCGACGACATTCCACTGATTGTCGAGGGGGCGGATGACGTTCGCATTTGGGGGCATGCGTGTCGCACTTCTGGTGGAAGAATTCGCGTCTTCCCATGTCTAGCCACCTCAAAATCACAGATGAACGCACTAGAAAAAACATGTGACAACCTGATGAGAGCAATTTATGACGAACCCAAGGCAATTTCGATTCGAGACGGCGATGGTGAGCGGAAACATATCCACCCCGAAGGATGCGTTATTCGCTATTCGCTCCAGTGTTACGAAATGGAGAATCTACTCCTTACAGATGAATGCCTACAAGTCATGCACTTAACGTGGGTAAATTTCATAGAGATGGCAAAAAAGTGGATACTCAAAAACCCCCATCACCCCCAAAAAAACTTGCTCGAAGACATCATCCAATCAACTGATCGAGGAAGAGACAGAAAGATAAAGGACCTGCGCAACGTCATAATTGGCATAGCTGACGCGCACAAGGATTGGGAGATTGTTGTTGGGCAAGCCATAGGCAGACTCGAGAAGGATTTTTCGGTCGGCGCCAAATCATTCTCAATCCGAGAATTTATTGGCAGCGGCGCACTTCAAGCTGTCGGCGCCATAGAGACCGAAGCGTGACTATGTCCACGCCAGACGAAAATGAGCGCGTCCGCTAAGTCGGCAATCTAGTTTTGGAACAAACCGTGCACATCCGCAAAGCCACCGCCGCAGACGCACCCATCGCCTTCGCTATCCGTCGCGAAGCGATCCTTACCCAGTGCGCGGGGCACTACGCCGAACAGGACATTGCGATCTGGACCTCAGGCGAGATGTCCGAGTCGTTTGCCCTCCGCGTGGCCGATGCATTTCACGTCGCGGAAATCGACGGCCGCGTGGTGGGCACGGGGATGATCGACCTCGCCTACGGGAAGATCGATGCGATCTTCGTGCGGCAGGACTGGATGGGACACGGCGTCGGGCGAGCGCTGATGAACCACCTCGAACGTCTCGCGCGGGACGCCAGACTGACCTCCATCTATCTCGACGCCACCCTCAATGCGGCGCCGTTCTATCGGCGCCTCGGATTCGCAGGCGAAGCCACATCCACCTATCGCTCGTCACTGGGTGTCACCCTGGCCTGCGTCCCCATGACCAAGCCGCTGGCGCCGCCATGACCGATACCACCGACCGCCTGAAAGCGCAGATCCGCAGGAATGCGGACGAGATCGCGAGGCTGCACGGCCGCATCCACGAAACCGTTCGCAAGCGCGGCCAGAGTGAGGCAAGGCGCCAGCAATGGCAGCGCGCCTGCGAGGAGTTTCATGCCCGCTACGATCGACTGGCGTTCCCAGGCGGGCTCGACGGGGCCTTCGAACGACTGGCCGCGGGCGACCCGGAGACGATGGAGGCGGCGATCTGCTTCGTCGAGCTCCGCCCGTACTTCTTCCGGTCGGGATACCTGTTCGAGAAGCTGCTCAGGAGGGCCCGGCATGCGCCACTCAGCGAAGCACAGGCCGCGCGGCTGGAGACTGTCCGCGCCGCCCGTGACGCGTGGCGAGCAGCGAAACGCATGAGCCAGAAGGAGTCGGCACCTGAATAGGTCAGCAAGCCCGGGACCGGAACAGGAGCAGGTCCGTTCCGACAAGTGAGGCAGATAGATCCTGCCGCCGTCGCCTAGGGCGTCTCGCCCGTCAGCGCGACAGGCCCTGACTGCTGCGCACGCAGATGGTGTATCGCATCGACCACCGCTTCGACCCGCGCTCCGTCGGCCGGCTTGACCAGCCAGCCGACGACGGTCCCCGACTTGCCGGGCCGAACCCGCTCCGCCAGGGTGTCCCAGGGGGCCATGGCGACATCCGGCTCGTCGGCCAGATACGGCTTCCCAGAGGCCGGGATGATCACCGTGCGCCAGCTGACGCCGCAGTAGTCGTCGTCCCCTCCGTAACACTCGCCCATATCCGAGATGCCGGGGCGGACGATGCTGGTGTCCGGTTGGATCACCAGCATCATCACCAGCAGCGCGAGAAGCACGCCCGCGAGTGCCGAGACATCCATCGAAAGCACCATGGATGGGCTACTGCTCGATCGCACATAGCTCATTCCAGCCTCCTGATCCCGTCTTCACAACCCGCCGGGAAACAGCCATGCCCGGGGCCGCGTGTGCAGCAAGCAAGCCCTAGCCTATATTCCACGCAGCCGGTTTGCACCGAGGGAGATACACCCCATGGATTGCCTGCAGAAGATCGGACGCGCCGCCCTTGTCCTGGCCTGGCTTCTCCCAGGAACACTGCTCGCCGGTGGCTATTCCGAGTACGAGAATCACCAGATCTGGCTGCTGCGCCTGGCCGCCCAGCGACACGCTGCGCAGGAAGCCAAGGACCAATGCGCCTGGTCTCCGGCCTCGCCCACCACCTTCAGCGATCAGCTTTCCTCGATTCCAGAGGTGCCCGACCAGCGGCTGCTGCTGAGCATCATGGCGATGATCCGGCTGGACCAGAATGCCCGGGCGATCGCAGTCGCGATGCGCGACCGGAAAAGCTCGGCCTGGGAAAATGTCAGGGAGGTGGATGCGGCCAATCTCGCCGGACTGAAAACCATTGTTTCGAAATATGGATTCCCTACCCCTCACCAGGTGGGCGAAGCCGCTGCCAGCGCCATGCTGATGCTGGTGGCCCACGCCGACAGCGACCTTGAGTTCCAGAAGTCCGTCGCCCGGAAGATGGACCAGGAGGTCGCCGCCGGCACCCTGCCGTCCTACTACCCCGCCGTGTTGAGGTCGATCCGCCCCAGGATCACCGGAGCATCCGCCAGATCCGACGACAAGCCATCCGTGATGGTCCGACGCACCTACGGCAGTCCCAAAGAGTGCTACGAGCAGCGATATAAGGATGACTTCAATGCCTACATTCGGCGCCGGTACAAGCCATCGTCCTGATCGTCGCGAGCTCGCGGCGAGAGCGGCGAATAGCTTCGGCGCCGCGGCCATCCTCGCCACGTATGAGCGGGCGCCAGTGCGCTCCGGTTTTCAGTCCCGAGAAGTCATCTGACGGGTTATGTCGCGCACGCCGTCCTCCCGCCCATATCGCCCCGGCGAACACCCCATCACCCGCTTGAAGGCGACGCTGAAGGCGCTTTCCGATTCGTAGCCCAGCGCAAAGGCAATGGTGGAGACAGGTTCGTGTCCGCGCGCCAGACGGTCGGCGGCGAGGTGCATGCGCCAGCGGGTGAGGTATTCCATCGGCGCTTCGCCGACGGCGGCCTTGAAGCGGGCGGCGAAGCTGGAGCGGGACATGCCGGCGTGGCGGGCCAGCGCCGGCAGGGTCCAGCGCTGGCCGGGCCCGGCGTGCAGGGCGGCGAGTGCGGTGCCGATGCGGCGGTCGGCCAGCGCGAACAGCCAACCCACGCCCGGCGCGGTGCGATCTGCCAGGTGCAGGCGCAGCGCCTGGATCAGCAGCATCTGGGCGAGATGCCCGGCCAGCAGCGCGCTGCCGGGGCGTGGGTCGAGCAGTTCCTGCATTAGCCGCTCGATCGACTGGCGCAGCGCCATCCGGTCCGCCTCCGCCCGTACGTGGATCACCGGCGGCAACTGGGCAAGCAGCAGGTCGGCGTGCGGGCCGACGAAATCGAAATAGCCACCCACGCCGGTGCAGCCGCCGCCTCCGTTGAGCGTGACCACGGCGCCCATGCGGGTCGCGGGGAACAGATCGAGCGCGTCCCGCGCCGGGGCGTCCGCATCACTTCCGAAGCGGAACGCGTGGCCGCGCGGCAGCAGCACGCAGTCGCCGGCCGCCAGCGGCACCGGCTTGTCGACGCCGTCCATCGACAGCCAGCACTGGCCGGCAGTGAGCGCGTAGCACTTGATGCCCGGACCGGACGGGAAAGCCACCGCCCAGCGGCCACCTGCGTCCAGACCGCGGAACGCGTAGCTCTGCGGTCGGATCAGGGACAGCACATCCGAGAGCGGATCCATGGGCAACCTCGGGGCGCGTGGCCCGGAAACTGGGAGACGGTGGAACGGGAGCTGCACAGCGGCGCGTACCACGCCGCGCGTGCGGGTGTGGGCCGAAACAGGCAAGCCCCGCCAAGGTCATCGCGGCAGGACCAGCCCTATCTTCTACCGTTCCGGAAAGGCACTGGATGCCTGCTTTCGCAGGCATGACGGCGCGTGGGCGGTGATGCGCGGACGCACAGACGGCGCGGCGCGGATGCGTCCGTTGGAAGCGTACGACACGCGTACACGAGTGAGCCGTCGCAGTAGCGATCAGTCGCGGAAGTAATCGCCCGCGTCGAGATCGTCGAACAGCGACGGCCCGCTCGGCTGCCAGCCCAGCCGCTCGCGCGTCCAGCGGCTGGAGCTGGGATTGTCCAGCGCGACGAACGGGCCCAGCCAGGCGAAGTGTTTCGCTGCGCCCGCCGGCGTCATCGTCGACACGGGCAGGTCCAGTCGGCGCCCGATCGCTCCGGCGATGTCGCGCATGGCGATGCCCTCTTCCGCCACGCCGTGATAGCGCGCGCCAGCCGAACCGCGTTCCAGCGCCAGCCGGAACAGCCGTGCCGCGTCGTCGCGGTGCACCGCGGGCCAGCGGTTGCACCCCTCGCCGACGAACGCGGAGACCCGCTTCCTGCGCGCGGCCCGGATCATCTGCGGCACCAGCCCGCCGTCGCCCGCGCCGTGCACGGTCGGCGGCAGCCGCATGATCGCCGTGCGCACGCCGCGGTCCGCCCACGTGTCCAGCGCCGACTCGGTGATCGCGCGGCCGTGGCCGGGCGAGGCCGGATCCGGCCCGTCCGTCTCCACCGCGGGCGCGTCGCGCATCATGCCGGCCGCAGCCAGCCCCAGCGTGCCGAACGCGGCCACCAGCGGTCGGCCGGAACCTTGCAGGGCGGTTCCCATGGCATCGATGGCGCGGCGGTCGGCGCCGGTGGTCACCTCGAGAAAGCGCTGCACGATGCCACGCGGCGCGCCGCCGGCGACGATGTACAGCCGGCAGCGCCACGAGGCCTTGGACAGCCCGTGCATGAAGGCAAGATGGATCACCCCGTCGGCCCGGGCGGCCGCGGTACGCAGGCTTTCTGGATCGTCCAGGCTGCCCGGATGCGGCTCCGCGCCCAGCCGTCGCAGCGCCGCGGCCGCCGCGCCATTGCGGGCCAGCCCGACCACGGTGTGGCCAGCCTGCTTCAACTCGCGTACGACGGCCGTGCCAATGAAGCCGGTCGCACCGGTGACGAATACGCGCATGGGGAGGTTCCTCGGGGAGCGTTGCGGTTCACCGGCCCAGTGCGCCTTGCGAGCGCGGTGGTGCAGCCGGTCCGGGCAGCAATCTACGCAGCCGCACCGGGACGCACTATCCGCGGGACGCCGAAGTTCTTTCGCGATCGTCCAGCGTGGCGATACAACACCCAACGTGACCCGGTTACCTTCCGGACACGAAATAGGTGATTCTGCCCTCTCGACTGCACATGCGTCCGCCCCGTCCCCAAGTCGCGGCGCATGAAGGTCGCCAAGCCCTCACTGGAGCCCGGACACGACGCATGGACGCTCGCAGCACGCACACCCTCGGCGATCCGGACCTCCGGATCGCCGGACTCCGACTATGGGTCCACAACCGCCAGTTTCCCGAATCCGAGGACTACTGGGACGGCAACTGGCTCAATGTCACCGCGGAGTGCCGGTCCCCGGGCACCTCCGTCCGCGTGGATGGACCGATCGTCCATCTCGGCGAAATCCAGATGCTGATCGAGCAGCTCGAAGTTCTTTACCGGAGCCTGCACGGGCAGGCTCGACTGGAATGCATGGAGCCCAATCTGGACGTTTCGCTGCGGGCGCTGACGGGTGGGCATATCGAGGTAAGGATCTCTCTGACACCCAATCAGCTGGCGGAGTCCCATACCTACACGGAAGGTTTGGACCAGACTTTCCTGCCGGGCATCATCGCGGAGTGCAAAGCGATTCTTGGGAAGTTCCCGCCGAAGAACCCGAAGAGATAGACGCTGCCGATCTGGGCCTCGCCGGGGAACATCCGTCACTCCAAGTGACGCCACGCCTTGGGCGTCTGCTACCGTCCCTCCCCTGCGCTACCGCCACCCAGGGGACGTCATGCCTAGCCTTCGCCCGACCGTTTTTGCCCTCGCCGCCTGCCTGCTCGCCTCGCTGCCTGCGCTGGCGGATCAGGCCAAGCCGAAGCCCTCGCTGACGCCCAAGGAGATCCTCGCCGCATCGAAGCCGGCCGAGTGGCGTACGCCGGATCCGGACAACCTGCTGGTAATGACGCTGGCCGGCGGGCATCGGGTGCTGATCGAGCTGGCGCCGGATTTCACGCCGCTGCACGCGGCGAACATCCGCACCATGGCGCGCGAGCACTACTACGACGGACTGGCGATCATCCGCATGCAGGACAACTTCGTCACGCAGTGGGGCGACCCCTACGACGACGACAACGCGGACCGCTCGAAGATGAAGCCGCTGGGCACGGCGAAGAAGACGCTGCCGCCGGAATTCACCCGTCCGCTGGACCCGAAGCTGGCCTTCACCCGGCTGCCGGACGGCGACGTGTACGCGCCGGAAGTGGGTTTCTCCGAGGGTTTCCCGGTGGCGCGCGACCCGGCCAGCAAGGAGGAGTGGATCACCCACTGCTACGGCACCGTGGGCGTGGCGCGCGACGTCGGCCCGACCACCGGCAACGGCAACTCGCTGTACGCGATCATCGGCCAGGCGCCACGCGGGCTGGACCGCAACCTGGCGGTGGCCGGCCGGGTGATCGAGGGCATGCAATACCTCTCCGCGCTGCCGCGTGGCACCGGCCCGCTGGGCTTCTACGAGAAGGCCGAACAGCGCACGCCGATCGTCTCGGTGCGGCTGGCCGCGGACCTGCCGCCGGCCGAGCGCCCGAAGGTGCAGGTGCTGCGCACCGACAGCGCCAGCTTCGCCAGGCTGATCGAAGCCAAGCGCAACCGCGTCGATGCGTTCTACACGCGCCCGGCGGGGAAGATCGACCTGTGCAGCATCAGCGTGCCGACGCGCGACCCGGCAGAGGCGAAGTAGCACGCCATCCCTCGCGACGCCGGCCCGGGGCTGCACTTGAGGCCAGCGGGTGGGCGTGCGGCGAGCGCCCTCACCTCCCCCCCAACCTCTACCCGACGGGAAGAGGGGTCAAGGCAACGGCTAGGGCGCGCGCGACACCTGGTCGGCGGTGCGGAACACCGACACCGCCTGACGCAGGCGTTCGGCCTGCTCCTGCAGGCTGTGCGAGGCGGCTTCGGACTCTTCCACCAGCGCGGCGTTGCTCTGCGTCGCCTCGTCCATCTGGGTGACCGCCGAGCCGACCTCGGCGATGCCCTTGCTCTGCTCCTCGCTGGCCGCGGCGATCTCGCTCATCAGCCCGGCGGACTTCTGGATGGCCTGGGCGATGCGACGGGTGGACTCGCCGGCGCGGTCGACCAGGTCGGCGCCGGTATCGACGGTGGCCACCGCGCTCTGGATCAGCTCCTTGATTTCGCGCGCCGCCGCCGCGGCGCGCTGGGCCAGCTCGCGCACCTCGGCTGCCACCACGGCGAAGCCCTTGCCGTGCTCGCCGGCGCGGGCGGCCTCCACCGCGGCGTTGAGCGCGAGGATGTTGGTCTGGAATGCGATGCCGTCGATCAGGCCGGCGATGTCGCCGATGCGTTCGGAACTGGTCTTGATGTCGCCCATGCTGGCGACCGCCTGCTCGACCAGCGCTCCGCCCTCCTTCGCCTGCTGCGCCGCGCTGGCCACCAGGGTGTCGGCCTCGCGGGCGTGGTCGGCGTTCTGCCGCACGGTGGCGGTGAGCTCTTCCATCGCCGCGGCGGTCTCTTCCAGCGAAGCGGCCTGGTCCTGGGTCCGGTGCGAGAGGTCGGCGGTGCCCGCGGCGATCTGGCCGGTGGCGGTGTGGATGCTGTCGCTGGCCTGGCGCACCTGGGTCACCACATCGGCCAGGCCGACGCTGATGCCGTTGATCGCCTGCAGCAGCTGGCCGACGTCGTCGCGCCGGTCCACCGCGACCTGGGCACTGAGATCGCCGGCGGCGATCTTGCCCGCCGCTTCCCGGCACTCGACCATCGGCCGGCTGACGTTGCGGTGGACCAGCCACCAGGCCAGCGCTGGCACCAGTACGCATGAGAGCAGCGCCAGCCCCGCTACTCTGGGCGTGTGCCCGTTCGGCACCAGCCACCACAGCGCCAGCCAGATCGCCAGGTTGCAGGCCGCGATGGCCAACGCCACCCGCCAGGGCATGCCCAGGCTGCGCATGTGGCTGACGTCCAGCCCCACGTAGCGTGCACCGATCACCTCTCCGCCGGCGTCCAGCACCGGGTCGTAGCGGGTCATGAACTGGGTGCCGAAGATCGTGGCGTAGCCGGTGAACGGCGTTCTGGCCAGCAGCTTCGCCCAGGCCGGATGCGAGCGGTCGAGCAGCGTGCCGACCGCGCGGGTGCCATCCTTCTTCTTCACCGAGGTGGCAATGCGCACGAAGTCGTCGCCGTTGCGCACGAACACCGTGGCGGTGGCGCCGCGATCGGCGGTGAAGCCGTCCGGCAACGAAAAGTCCAGGTTCATCGGCTTGCCGCCGCTGCGCAATACCGGTGTATCGCGTCCGCCGACGGCGATGGTCTTGCCGCGGTCTAGCGCGAAGTCGCCGGGAAAGCGGCTGGCGAACTCCGCCGCCAGCGATTCGATTCGGGTTTTCAGCGGTACCCACCACATGCGCATGAGACGGCCCTTGTCCTGTCGCGAGGATGTACCGGCCGAACGGCGGGACATCATCCACCGGCCTCCGGCCTCTGCCGGAATCGCGGGTGGTCTCCGCATGTCGGTCGTGAACGGCAAAACTTTACGAATCCCGCCGTTTTGCCGCGCGGACCTTGGTAGCACTTTCGACGCCGCAGGTACCGACGCAATGCAGCATCGCCGGTCCTGGCGAGGCGCTCAGCGGTAGCCGGCCGCCTGCAGCTCGAACAGCTCCGCGTAGTGGCCGCCGGCCGCGATCAGCTCCTCGTGCGAACCGGACTCGGCCACCCGCCCGCCCTCCAGCACGATGATCCGGTCGGCCATGCGCACGGTGGAGAAGCGGTGCGAGATGATCACCGCGGTCTTGCCGCGCGACAGCTCCTTGAAGCGCTGGAACACCTCGTATTCCGAGCGCGCATCGAGCGCGGCGGTGGGCTCGTCGAGGATCAGCAGCGGCGCGTCGCGCATGTAGGCGCGTGCGATGGCGACCTTCTGCCACTCGCCGCCGGACAGGTCCACGCCGCCCTTGAACAGCTTGCCGAGCATCTGCGCGTAGCCCTTCGGCAGCTTGCCGATCACCTGGTCGGCGAGGCTGCGCTGGGCGGCATCGCTGATGCGCGGCTCGTCCTCGCGTGCCTCGATGCGGCCCACCGCGATGTTGTCCGAGGCGTTGAAGTAGTAGCGCACGAAGTCCTGGAAGATCACCCCGATGTTCAGCCGCAGGTCCTCCAGGTCGTACTCGGCCAGCGGGTGACCATCGAGCAGGATGCGGCCCTCGTCCGGGTCGTACAGGCGCGACAGCAGCTTGACCAGGGTGGTCTTGCCGGCGCCGTTCTCGCCCACCAGCGCCAGCACCTCGCCGGCGCGCAGGGTGAAGCTGAGATGGCGCACCGCCCAGCGCTCGGCATCCGGATAACGGAAGCCCACGTCCTCGAACACGAAGCCCTCGCGCAGCGGCCGCGGGAACTGCCGCGGGTTGGGCGGCGAGAGGATCTCCGGCTGGATCCGGAAGAACGAGAACAAGTCGTCCAGGTACAGCGCCTGCCCGGCCACCTGCGAAAAGCCGGTGAACAGGGTTTCCAGCAACGTACGCAGGCGGCGGAACGAGGTGGAGAGGAAGGTCAGGTCGCCGATCGAGAACGCACCGGTGACCGTGCGCCAGGCGATGAACGCATAGGCCGCGTAATAGCCCAGCGTGCCCAGCGTGGTGAACAGTCCGCCCCAGCCGGCTCGACGCAGCGCGATGCGGCGATTGGCCTGGTAGATCGACTGCGACAGCACGCGGTAGCGGTCGATCAGGAAGCGGTTGAGGCCGAAGCTCTTCACCTCCTTCGCGTTGGAAGCGCTGGCGCCGACCATGCGCAGGTAGTCCAGCTCGCGCCGCTCCGGCGTCCACTGGTAGTTCACCGCGTAGCTCTGCGCGTTGAAGTGGAACTCGCCCAGGAAGGCCGGCACCAGCGCCACCGCCAGCAGCACGATCAGCCACGGCGCGTAGACCGCCAGGCCGACGGCGAAGCTGACCAGGGTGATCGCATCCTGCGCCTGCTGCAGCAGTTGCGAGAGCAGCGAACTGCGTCCGGCGATCTGCCGCCGCGCACGGTCGAGCTGGTCCTGCAGGTCGGCGTCCTCGAAGTCCTCCAGGTCGAGCGAGGCGGCATGCTCCATCAGCCGGATCGAGGTGAGGTCGGCATAGCGCTCGCCGAGCAGCGAGTCGACCATGGCCACCACGCGGCCGAGCAGGTCGGCCAGCACCGCCAGCGCGAATTCCAGCGCCAGCAGCGTGGCGAGGTGATCGAAGCGGCCGTCATGCAGCGCCGCGGTGAGATCGCCACGAAAACCGCCAAGCCGGACCTGGTGCACCACCTCGTCGACGATCAGCTTGCCGACGTACAGCGTGACCACCGGCAGCAGCGCGCGCACCAGCCGCAGCAGCACGCTGGTGAGAGTCATCCAGCGGCTGGTGGTCCAGATGCTGTGGAGGAAGGCGGGCACATTGCGCAGGGCCGCGAAGCGCTCGCGCAGGCTCTTTGGTGCGGGCGGCGGCTGGTGGCGGCCGCGCCCCATGCCATGACCGGGAGGAGGCATCGATGCTCCTTGGGAAGATCGGGTAAGGAATACCGCCGACGGGCGGGACTTGTCTTTCGATATTCTTACGATATATCTTTTACGGGTCAACAACGATATATCGGAGATACATCATGCGCTGCCATCACCACGGCTTCCACGGCGATCGCCATGACCATCACGACCACCGCCCCTTCCATCGCGGCGACTGGCGCGCCTTCTTCGACCATGCCCGCGAGCACCTGCGCGAAGCCGGCCGCCACGGCTGGCGCGGCGGCCCGTTCGGCGGCGACCGCGGCGATGCCTTCGCCGAGCTGGGCGCCGGCCTGCGCGGCGGCCACCGTCGCGGCGGCGGCCGCATGTTCGGCCACGGCGACCTGCGCCTGCTGCTGCTTGCCCTGATCGAGCAGCAGCCGCGCCACGGCTACGAGCTGATCCGCACCATCGAGGAGATGTTCAACGGCCAGTACAGCCCGAGCCCCGGCGCGATCTATCCGACGCTGACCATGCTGGAGGAGATCGGCCACGCCGAGGTGCAGCCGGAGGCCGGCGGTCGCAAGCGCTACGCGATCACCGACGAGGGCCGCGTTTTCCTCGACGAGAACCGCGAAGCGGTGGAGGCGGTGCTGGAACAGACCCGCCACACCGCCCGCATGGCTGCCCGGGCCGCCATGCCGGAAGCCGTGCACAAGGCGATGCATGCGCTCAAGCATGCCCTGCTGATGCGCGGCACCGACTGGAACAAGGCCGAGGCTCAGCGCGTGGCGAAGATCCTCGAGCGGGCCGCCAGCGAGATCGCCAGCGGTGGCGGGGAGTGAGCACGCGTCGATGACTGCCCATGTCCACACCTCCCTGCGCCATCCGCTGGTGTTCCGCACACTGGAAGTGCGTCGCGTCGAGACGCTGACCCCGCACATGCGCCGCGTCGTATTCGGCGGCGAGGCGCTGCGCGGCTTCGTCAGCGCCGCGCCGGACGACCATGTGAAGCTGTTCTTCCCCAACGCCCGCGGCGCGATCGTGCGACCGGAGATCGGCCCGGACGGGCCGATCCATGAGGCCGGCGTGGACTACTCGCCGATGCGCGACTACACACCCCGCCGCCACGATGCCGAGGCGAACGAGCTGACCATCGACTTCGTGCTTCACGGCGACGGCCCGGCCGCCAGCTGGGCGGCACAGGCCGCGCCGGGGCAGACGATCGGTGCCGGCGGCCCGCGCGGCTCGATGCTCGTTGCCGACGACTTCGACACCTATGCGATGTTCGGCGACGAGACCGCGCTGCCGGCGATCGGCCGCTGGCTGGAGGAGCTGCCGCCCGGCAAGCGCGCGGTGGCCTTCGTCGAGATTCCCGGCGACGCCGACCGGCAGACGCTGACCTCATATGCCGACACGACGATCCAGTGGCTGTCGCGCGACGGTGCCGATGCCGCCACCAGCAAGCGCCTGGAGCAGGCGCTGGCCGACTGGGCCCTGCCCGCCGGAGAAACCTTCTGCTGGATCGCCGCCGAGTCGGGGCGCGCGCGTCGCCTGCGCCAGTCCCTGGAAGGGCGCGGCGTGGCGAAGGACTGCCTGAAGGCCACCGGTTACTGGAAAGCCGCGGACTGAACGCAACCCTTCGCTGAATCGTCGCCGCCGACTGCACGGTACGCGCACGAAATCTTGCCGCGCCGACGGCTATCCCGGTCGCTCGGAAACACGCCCGGGAGTAGCGCGCGATGACACGCCGCCGCAGGATCGTTGCCTGGATCGTCGCCGCCCTGGTCGCGCTGACGGGGCTGCTGGTGCTCGTCGTGGCGCTGTTCGACTGGAACCGTCTCAAACCGTTCATCGACGACAAGGTGAGCCAGGCCATCGGCCGCCCGTTCGCGATCCACGGCGATCTCACGGTGAACTGGCGCCGGCCGCAGGACCAACCCGGCTGGCGCAGCTGGCTGCCGTGGCCGGAGTTCACCGCGCGCGACATCACGATCGCCAATCCCGGCTGGACGAAGCAGCCGCACTTCGCCCATCTGGATGCACTGCGCTTCCGGCTCTCGCCACTGGCGCTGCTGGCGCACCGCATCGACGTGCCGTCGCTGCAACTGGTGCAGCCGGGCGTGGAACTGGAGCGCGACGGCCAGGGCCGCAACAACTGGACCTTCACCCTGCCGCACGGCGACAGGGCGCCGCGCTGGTCGCTGCAGCTCGGCAATGTAGGTTTCGACAGAGGTCGCGTGACGCTGGACGACGCGACACACAAGACCGACCTGACCGTGCAGATCGAGCCGCTGCAGAAAGCGATGCCCTACGACCAGGTCGTCGCTCAGAGCGAACAGGCGGCGCAGACGCAGGCACGCGACGTAGCCGGTGCCAGCGCGGCCAAGGCGGTCGCCGGCGACGCCGCGACCGACAAAACCCCGGGCAAGGACGGGCACGGCACGAAGGGCGACGATGTCGGCAAGGCCGACGGCGCTGCCCGCGACACGCGCTACCAGTTCCGCTGGACCGCCGAAGGCCATTACCAGGGCGCGCCTGCCAAGGGCAGCGGACGCATCGGCGCGGTGCTTGCCCTGCAGCGCAAGGACCGTCCGTTCCCGGTGCAGGCGCAGCTGCAGGTGGGCGACACCCACATCGGCCTGGCCGGCACGCTCACCGATCCGCTGCACCTGGGCGCGCTGGACCTGCACCTGTGGTTCGCCGGCACCAGCATGGCCAGACTGTATCCGCTGCTTGGCGTCACCCTGCCCGACACCCACCCCTACGCGACTCGGGGCGACCTCAGCGCCCGCCTCGGCGACCACGGCAGCCGCTTCGACTATCGCCATTTCCACGGCCGGGTGGGCGACAGCGACCTGTCCGGCAACCTGCGCTTCGTCACCGGCGACCCGCGGCCGAAGCTGAGCGGCGACCTGCATTCGCAGGAGCTGGAGTTCGGCGACCTCGCGCCGCTGATCGGCGCGGACAGCAACGCGGAGAAAAGGCAGCGCGGCGACGGCACTGCCCAGCCGGCGGACAAGGCGCTGCCGGTGGAGCCATTCCGCACCGACCGCTGGCGGGCGATGGACGCGGACGTGACCTTCGCCGCCGCCCACGTCTCGCACATGAAGGCGCTGCCGATCGACTCGCTCGCCACCCACCTGGTGATGGACGGCGGCAGGCTCACGCTCGATCCGCTCGCCTTCGGGCTGGCCGGCGGCAAGGTCCACGGCCAGCTCACGCTGGATGGTGGCCAGTCGCCGATGCGCGGCCACGCCGAACTCGACGCCCGGCACATCCGGCTCAAGGCGCTGTTCCCGGAGTTCGATGCCATGCGCACCAGCCTGGGCGAGATCAACGGCCGCACCGACCTCGACGCCGCGGGCAACTCGGTCGCCGCACTGCTGGGCAGCGCCAACGGCGAGGTGAAGCTGCTGATGAACGATGGCGCGATCAGTCGCAACCTGCTGGAAGCCGCCGGTCTCAACGTGGGCAACATCATCCTCGGCAAGCTGTTCGGCGACCGCACCGTGCAGATCGACTGCGCCGCCACCGACCTCTCGGCGCACCACGGCCTGTTCCGTACCCGTCTGTTCGTCTTCGATACCAAGGACGCCGAGATCGACGTGGACGGAACGGTGGACATGGCCAGCGAAAAGCTCGACCTCGACGTGAGGCCGCAGACCAAAGGCCTGCGCATCCTGTCACTGCGCTCGCCGCTGTACGTGCGCGGCACGCTCAAGCACCCCGATGTCGGCGTGCAGGCCGGGCCGCTCGCCCTGCGCGCCGGCGGCGCGGTCGCACTCGGCGCCGTTGCAGCACCAGCCGCCGCGCTGCTGGCACTGATCTCGCCGGACCACGACCAACCTCCGAACACCTGTCAGCGGGTACTGCAGCAGCTGCGCGGAACCGGCGACCTGCGGGTCGGCGAGCCCAAGCGGCGATCGTCGAAATAACCGCGCGGCGGACGGCTAGAATGGCGCACCTCCCCCGCGCCCACGCCGCCCCATGCAGCCCGTCAACCTGGCCCGCCTGCAGATCCACTTCTGCGTCCTGCTGTGGGGCTTCACCGCCATCCTCGGCAAGCTGATCTCACTGCCGGCGTTGCCGCTGGTGTGGTGGCGCATGCTGCTGGTGGCCGGCAGCCTGCTGCTGGTGCCGCGGGTGTGGCGCGGACTGCGCGCGATGCCGTCGCGACTGCGCTGGGCCTATGCCGGCATCGGTGTGCTGGTGTCGCTGCACTGGCTCACCTTCTACGCCGCGATCAAGCTGTCCAACGCCTCGGTGGGCGCCACCTGCATCGCGCTGGGGCCGGTGTTCCTGTCCTTCATCGAGCCGTGGATCGCGCGCCGGAAGTTCGATCCGCGCGAGCTGCTCATCGCCGTGGCGGTGGTGCCGGGCGTGGCGATGGTGGTCGGCGGCGTGCCGCACGGCATGCGCATGGGCATCGCGGTCGGCGCCCTGTCGGCGCTGTTCGTGGCGCTGTTCGGCGCGTTCAACAAGCGCCTGGTCGAGCACGGCGACCCGCTCACGGTGACCTGCCTTGAGCTGGGCACCGGCACGGCGTTCCTCACCCTGCTCGCCCCACTGCTGCCCCACGCCGGCAGCGCGTTCGAGGTGCCAGGACTGCACGACACCCTGCTGCTGCTCGCGCTGAGCTTCGGCTGCACCCTGCTGCCCTTCGCGCTGGCGCTGGTGGCGCTGCGCCACCTGAGCGCGTTCGGCGTGCAGATGGTGACCAACCTGGAGCCGGTCTATTCAATCGTGCTGGCGATCCTGCTGCTCGGCGAGCAGCGCGAACTGCACGCGTGGTTCTATGTCGGCGTGGTGGTGATCATCGGCGCGGTGTTCATCCACCCGCTGCTGCACCGGGACGTGCGCGAACCGGCCCAGCCGGAGCTGCTGGGCACGGCCGAGAGCCACAACGTGGTGGAGTGAGGCTCAGACTTCGCTGGCCTGCAGGTGCTCGATGAACGCCCGCACCTTGGCCGGTGCGCGTGGCCCCGGGTATACGGCATGGATGCCGCCATCGGGCAGGTGCAGATGGGTCAGCAGCGCGACCAGCCGACCGGCACGGATGTCCTCGTCCACCAGGTAGTCCGGCAACACCGCGATACCCACCCCCGCCAGCACCAGACCGCGGACCGCCGCGGCACTGTTCGCCTGCGCGAGCGGTCGCGGCCGCACCGTGCTGCGCTTGCCGCCGTGGGCGGTGAAGGTCCAGCGCAGCGGATTCGGCAATGCCGACATGGCCACGACGCTGTGCGAAGGCAGCTCGTCCACGCGCCGCGGCGTGCCGCGCTCGGCAAGATAGGCCGGAGCCGCCACCAGCAACTGCCGGAAGCTGCCGAGGCGGGTGGCGCGCAGGCTGGAATCGCGCAACCAGCCGCCGCGGATCGCCAGGTCGAAACGCTCGGCGATGACGTCGCTCACATGGTCGCTGAGCACCAGGTCCACCTGCACCGCAGGATGCTGCCGCATGAAGCTGGCCAGATGCGGCACGATCACCGCATTGCCGTAGTCCAGCGACGCGGTCAGGCGCAGGGTGCCGCTGGGCCGGTCGCGCGCGGTACCGACCCGCTCGATCGCCGCCTCGGCCTCGGCGAGCAGCCGCACGCAGTCGGCATGGAAGGTGGCGCCGGCCTCGGTCAGTGACATGCGTCGCGTGCTGCGCACCAGCAACGTCACACCCAGCTCCTGCTCCAGCTTCGCCAGGTGCTGGCTGACCATCGCCTTGGTCATGCCGAGTTGCTCCGCCGCCGCCGTGAACGAGCCCGCGCGTACCAGCGCCACGAACACCGCCAGCCGGTTGAGATTGACCTGGTCCGTCCGCTCGCCGCGCATCGCACGCCCCTTCCACTGTCAATCAGAACTTTACAGTTATTTGCATCATAGGCCGTTTATCGCAACCAATCCGAAGCGCAAGCTGCACACCGTCCCGCTACGGAGAAAACCCATGAAACTCGTACTTTTCGGCGCCACCGGCCACCTTGGCCAGGGCATCCTCGATGAGGCACTGGCCCGCGGCCATGAGGTGATCGCGGTGGTTCGCGATGCATCCCGCCTGCCGCAGCGACACGATCGCCTGACCGTCGTCACCGCCGATGTGGCGCAGCCCGCAAGCTGGACCGACGCGGTCCGCGGGAGCGAGGCCGCCATCGCCAGCCTCTCGGCCCGACGCGATCAGGACGCCAGCCGCGTGCCTGGTTATACCCGCACCCTGCTGGACCACCTGCCCGACGCCGGTATCAGGCGGCTGGTCTGGGTCGGCGGCGCCGGTTCGCTGGAGGTGGCGCCCGGTCGCCGGGTGTTCGACGACCCGGACTTCCCTGCCGCATGGAAGCCCGAGGCCGAGGCCCAGGGCGAAGCCCTGGCCGCGTTCCGCGCCTACCGCGGGCCGGTGGAATGGACCTACGTGAGCCCGGCGGCGCTGATCGAGCCCGGCGAACGCACTGGCGCCTACCGCGTCGGTGGCGAGCAGCTGTTGGTGGACGCGCAAGGCCGCAGTCGCATCTCGATCGCCGACTACGCCGTCGCCCTGCTGGACCGGGTGGAACGCCGCGACGCCGCCAACCGCCGCATCACCGTCGCCTACTGACCGGACATCATTGCCGCTCGCGCACCCGCTGCCGGTGCGCGGCCTGCTTCGCGCGATTGCCGCACAGCTCCATGCTGCACCAGCGGCGATTGCGCGCCCGGGTGTGATCGGCGAACAGCAGCGTGCAGCTGGGACCTTCGCAGGCCTTGACGGAGGCGAAGTCTTCGCCGGTCAGCAAGCGCGCCAGCGTGCCGCCGATCGGCAGCAACAACGATTCGGGCGACTTCCATCGGCGTACGGTCTGCAGCTGCAGGCCGTGCGCTGGTGCCGTCACGGCAGCGACAACCTCATGGAGCTCGTCGCGCTCCAGCAACCGGTTCAACGGCGCCAGTTCCTCCAGCGCCGCCGGCGTCAGCGAACGTCCCTTGTTCGCCTGCACGAAGTCGCGAAACCACTCGCGCAGATCGCGCGCCTGGGCGGCGACGCGGTCCAGCTCGCCTGGCATCGCTTCGCTGCGGAAACGCTCCAGCACCTCGCGCGGCACCAGCTCGGCCTGCCCGAGCCAGTCGAGCAGGCCGGCACCGTCGTCGATCCAGTCCAGCGGCGTGTCAACCGGCGTGGCGACGGTGTTGAGGAAATCCAGGCCGGGGGCATCGGCCACGAAGAGCGCAGGTATCGACAGGTTCACGGGTCACCTCCATGGCGCGGAACAGTAACCATCAAAATAGTTGTTGACAAGTTATTCTAGCCCGGCATAACCTCCAAAGCACGCCTTATCAAGTTACGCATGCGACGACCGCACTCGTCGCGTGCCGACATCGAAAAGAGCCAGATGGAGTCTATGCCATGCGCACAAACGAGATCACCGCAGTACTGGTGCACGGTGCCTGGGCCGACGGATCGAGCTGGACCCAGGTCATCCGAAAGCTCCATCAAGAAGGCATAAAGACGGTTACTCCATCGATTCCGCTCACCACCTACGCCGACGATGTCGCCGCGTTGGATCGCGCATTGGAGCGGGTGGACGGCCCGACCGTGGTGGTCGGCCATGCCTACGCCGGCGCCGTCATCGGCGGCTCGCGCAGCGACAAGGTGAAGGGCCTGGTCTATGTCGCCGCGTTGGCGCCGGACCAGGGCGAGACCGTCGCCGAGGTGTTCGGTCGCGACACGCCGCACCCACAGGCCCCGACGCTGGCGCCGGATGCACATGGGCTGCTCTGGCTGCCGGAGCGGGCGTTCGCCGAAGCCTTCGCGCAGCACGCTTCGGCGGAGGAACAGGCGGTGCTCGCCTCGCTGCAGCGACCGCTCTCCCCGGCCTGCATCTCGGTGCCGATGGATCGCCCGCGCTGGCACGACCTGCCGAGCTGGTACCTGCTGGCCGAACGGGACCGGATGATCCCGCGTGAGACCCAGGCCTTCATGGCCGAGCGGATGGGCGCCACGCGGCATAGCCATCCGCTCGATCACACCCCGAGCGTGACCGCACCGGCCCTGGTTGCCGCGCTGATCCGGCAGGCGATCGACGCCGTCGCCCACTGAACCGTCCATCGCAGTCATCGCACGGGGAACGCCGCCATGCGCGAGCCATATGAACCTTCTGGCACCGAACGCGTCGGCGCGTTCTCGGACGCCGTCGTCGCCGTGATCATCACCTTGATGGTGCTGGAGCTGAAGGCACCTGAGAGCGCGTCGCTGGCCGCACTCGCGCCGCTGTGGCCGACGGCGGTGAGCTATGCGGTGAGCTACCTGTTCATCGCCATCGTGTGGGTCAACCACCATCACCTGCTGCGGCTCGTTCGCCGCACCACGCCGCGACTGATCTGGGTGAACTTCGCGCACCTGTTCGCGGTGTCGCTGGTGCCGTTTTCCACCGCGTGGATCGCACGTACCGAACTGGCGGCGATGCCGGTGGCGTTCTATGCCGGCGTCTTCGTCTGCGTGAACCTCGCCTACCGGCTGTTCGAGCGCGACGTGTTCGCGCAGGCCGACGGACGGCAGGTCTGTGCACGTGCCCGGCGCATGGCCCGGCGTCGCTCCGCCGGCACCTTGCTGATCGTCGCAACCGCCGCGGCGGTCGCGCTGTGGTCGCCGATTGCCGGCTTCCTGCTCGTCTGTACCGCGCTGGTCCTCTACCTGCGGCCGGAAGCCCCCGGCAGCGTCTTGCGCACGACCAGCACCGATTGATGCGCCTTCGGCGCAACCCACCCATCCACCAGGAGAACCGCCATGTCCACCACCATCCATTACCGCTCTACCGACGTCGACGGCTTCAACGTGTTCTATCGCGAAGCCGGCCGGCCGGGTGCACCGAAGCTGCTGCTGTTGCACGGCTTCCCGAGCTCCAGCCACATGTTCCGCGACTTGATTCCGTTGCTGGCCGACCGCTTCCACATCGTCGCGCCGGACCTGCCGGGCTTTGGCCAGTCGGCGATGCCGCCACGCGATGCGTTCACCTACACCTTCGACCATCTGGCGCAGGTGATCGACCGGTTCACCGAGGTGGTCGGCTTCGATCGCTTCGTGGTCTACGTCTTCGACTACGGCGCCCCGGTCGGCTTGCGCATCGCGATGAAGCATCCGGAGCGCATTGCTGGCATCGTGTCGCAGAATGGCAACGCCTACGTCGAGGGACTCAGCGAAGGCTGGAACCCGATCCAGGCGTACTGGAGCGACCCCTCACAGAAGCACCGCGATGCGCTGCGCGCCTTCCTGGCACCGGAAGCCACCCGCTGGCAGTACGTGCACGGCGTGCCCGACGAATCGCTGGTGTCGCCGGACGGCATCGCACTGGACAACCACTACCTCGCCCGGCCGGGGTCGGACGAAATACAGCTGGACCTCTTCGGCGACTACCAGAGCAACGTGGCGCTGTACCCCGCGTTCCAGGCGTACTTCCGCGCCCATCGACCGCGCTTCCTGGCGATCTGGGGCAAGCACGATCCGTTCTTCCTGCCGCCGGGTGCCGAGGCGTTCAAGCGCGACCTGCCCGATGCCGACGTGCGCTTCCTCGACACCGGGCACTTCGCTCTGGAAACGCACGCGGGCGAGATCGCCGCGGCGATCGGGCACGTCTTCGGCCGCTGAGGCGACGATGCAGGCGCGCGGGCTCCCTCCGCAAGGTGTGGAGCCCGCCACCTATACTGGCGGCCTTCCCTGCCGGTCGCCGCCCATGAATTATCGCCACGCCTATCACGCCGGCAACTTCGCCGATGTCCTCAAGCACGTCGTGCTGCTGGCGCTGGTGGAAGCGCTGGAAGCCAAGCCCACGCCGTTCGCCTACATCGACACGCACGCCGGCAGCGGCTGCTATGCACTGGAAGGCAAGGAGGCCGGCAAGACCGGCGAGTACCGCGACGGCATCCGCCGCCTGCTGTTCCCCGACCTCGGCGCGGACAATGGCCAGGCCGCCACGCTGCCGCCGCTGCTGCGCCGCTGGCTGGACGGCATCCTCGCGCTGCCCGGCAACGAGGACGGCCTGAAGCTTTACCCCGGCTCGCCGCTGCAGGCGACCCGCGCGATGCGCGAGGGCGATAGCGCGCACCTGTGCGAGCTGCACCCGGACGAGGCGGCCCGCCTGCGCGAGCTGTTCGCGCACGACGCCCGGGTGCATGTGCACCATCGCGACGGCTACGAGGCGCTGAAGGCGCTGGTGCCGCCGCAGGAGAAGCGCGGACTGGTGCTGATCGATCCGCCCTACGAGGCGCAGGACGCCGAGTACCGCGTGATCGAGCGGGCGCTGAAGGCGGCGCTGGCGCGCTGGCCGACCGGCGTCTACGCCGTGTGGTACCCGATCAAGCTGCGCAGCCAGGTGCAGCCGTTCCTGCGCGGGTTGCAGCACGGCATGGCCCGGCGCGTGCTGCGCGCCGAACTGCTGGTGCATGCCGACGACTCCCCGCTGCGCCTCAACGGCTCGGGCATGGTGGTACTCAACGCCCCGTGGAATCTGGACGAGCTGCTGCGCGAGCCGCTGGGCGCGATGGCCCGCCTGCTTGGCCAGGGCCAGCCGGCACGCTGGAACCTGGACTGGCTGGTGAACGACAGCAGCGAGGCAACGCCTGCGCCCCGATCCCCGGCGCCGCGGTCGCCCCGTCCGCGCTAAGCTCGCGGTGCCGTCGCGGCGCTCGTTCCGGCCCACGACGGCCCTCCTTTCGTGCCCATGCTCCGGAGCTCGCCATGCGTCGCCTCGTCCGCCCCCTGTCACGACTGCTCGCCCCGCTGACCCTGCTGGCCCTGGCCGCGTGCGCGCCCGCGCCGATCTACAAGACCTCGCCGAACCTGGTGTCCGCGGTGCCGTTCCAGGTCGCCAGCACGCCAGAGCGCTACGCCAACGGGCAAGTGATCTGGGGCGGTCGCATCGTGGCCGTGCACAACCTGGCCGACCGCAGCGAGATCGAGGTGCTGGCGTTCCCGCTGGACCGCTCGCAGCGCCCACAGGTCGGCGACAGCGGCAACGGCCGCTTCATCGCGGTCATGCACGGCTTCGTCGAACCGATGGACTACCCGGAAGGCGCGCTGATGACCCTCACCGGCACGCTGGCCGGCAGCCGCGCCGGCAAGGTCGGCGAGGCGGACTACGTGTTTCCGCTGGTGAAGGTCGACCAGGCGCATCGCTGGACCCGGCAGGAACTGGAATCCGGCCGCAGCAATGTGCACTTCGGCATCGGCGTGGGCGTAGGCATCCACTGAGCCGCGCCGCGGCGTCGAGTGGCGCCGCTACACTGTGCGGCCCGACCCGTGATGGAACACCCGCATGTCCGGCCACGCCAATTCACTCAAGGCGATCCTCCTCGCGCTCGGCGCGAATTTCGCGATCTTCGTGTCCAAGCTGGTGGCCGCCCTGGTCACCGGCTCTGGCGCGATGCTGGCCGAGGCGGTGCACTCGCTGGCCGACTGCGGCAACCAGGGCCTGCTGTTGCTCGGCATGCGTCAGGCCAGGCGGCCGCCGTCGGACGAATTCCCGCTCGGCTGGGGCAAGGCCATGTACTTCTGGTCGTTCCTGGTGGCGATCCTGCTGTTCAGCGTGGGTGGCATGTTTTCGGTCTACGAGGGCGTGCACAAGCTCGGCCACCCCGAGCCACTGCGCTGGCCGTGGCTGGCGCTGGGCGTGCTGGTGTTCGGCATCGTCGCCGAAGGCATCTCGATGCGCGGCTGTCTGCAGGAAGTGAACAAGGCGCGCGGCAACCAGCCGCTGTGGACCTGGTTCCGCGAGACGCGCTCGAGCGAACTGCTGGTGATCTTCGGCGAGGACCTGGCCGCCCTGCTCGGCCTGTGCCTGGCCGCGCTGGCGGTGGGTGCGACCATGCTCACCGGCAATCTGATGTTCGACGCGCTGGGCACGCTGGCGATCGGCGTGCTGCTGCTGGTGGTGGCGGTGCTGCTGGCGGTGGAGGTGAAGGCGCTGCTGATCGGCCAGGGCGTGGAGCCGCGCCGCCGCGCCGAGCTGCTCACCTTCCTCAATAGCCGGTCCGAAGTGGCCGAGGTGCTCAACCTGATCACCCTGCAGATGGGCCCGGACGTGATGGTGGCGGTGAAGGCGAAGATGGCGCCGGCCAGCTCCGACCGCGGCCTGATCGATGCCATCAATGCGGTGGAAGCGGCGATGAAGTCCGAGTTCGGCGAGATCCGCTGGAGCTTCTTCGAGCCTGACGTGACCGACTGAGCGCGGCACTCAGCCTTTCGGCTGCAGCAGGTCCCAGGGGTTGCCGTACAGGTCCTCGAACACCGCCACCGTGGCGTATGGCTCTTCGCGCGGCGTCTCGCGAAACGTGACGCCGACGGCGAGCATGCGCCGGTAATCGCCCCAGAAATCGTCGGTGCGCAGGAACAGGAACACGCGCCCGCCTGCCTGGCGACCGACGGCCGCCCGCTGCTCGTCGGTTGCCGCCTGCGCCAGCAGCAGACCGGTGCCATCGGAGCCCGGCGGCGCCATCACCACCCAACGCTTGCCGCCACCGAGCGGCGTATCCTCGCGCAAGGTGAAACCCAATCGCGTGGTGAACCAGGCGATCGCCTCGTCGTAGTCGTTCACCAGCAACGACAGTTGGGCCAGGCTCTGGGACATCGTCAGACTCCATGTGTGGCGGGTTGCCGCAGCGCGACATAACCGGAGCAGACCATCATGGCACGAACCCCGGGAATCCAAGACGCAACGTGGCCTCCCACTCCAGTCGTCCGGCCATACCAGTGCCGCCCGCGTTCATGCTGCACCGCACTAAATACGCTACAGTATGGCCATGAACATGCAGCTTGCCTTTCCCCGCATGCGTCCCGCCCAGCAGATGATCGTCCCGCCGCGCAGCCGTGAGCGCTTCGCACCCCGCCTGGAGGCCGTGCCCACGGCCAGCCTGGGCGAGCCGGTGCGCACCCGCGACGGTCGCAGCCTGTTCCTCCGAGGCATCCGGCCCGACGACGTCGCCGCCCTCAAGCGCTGCTTTACCCGGCTCTCGCCTGAGGACATCCGCCGCCGCTTCCTGCACGCGATGTCCGAGCTGCCCGAGCCGATGGCGCAGCGCCTGTGCAACATCGACCCGGCGAAGGAAACCGCCTTCGTGCTGATGGACGAGGCGGTGGAACCGGCCGAGATGCGCGGCGTGGGCCGCATCTACGTGGACGAGTCGGCCAACAGCGCCGAGTTCTCAGTGCTGGTGGAGCACGACTGGGCCCGGCGTGGCCTGGGCGCCCTGCTGATGCAGCGGCTGGTCGACGATTGCCGTCACCGCGGCCTGCACGAGATCTGGGGCTACGTGCTGCTGGAGAACCGCCCCATGCTGGAGCTGTGCCGCGAGCTCGGCTTCCAGCGCCGCCCCGCCCTGGACGAGCCCGGCACTACGCAGATCTCGCTCAGGCTCTAGCCACAGCCTTCGCCGGTAAGGAGCCCGCTCGCGGGCGATGCTCTTGGCTTTTGCTTCGATCGGAATCAGGAGCAGTAGCATCGCCCGCGCGCGGGCTCCTGAGGACGGTTGCCGCCGGCTCGCCGGCAATGGCGCGCTACACTAGCGCGCTTTATCCGCGCCCCCGCGCGTCGACGAGCCACGCGCCAGTCCATGCCCGATTCCAGCCCCACGATCTTCCACCCGCCGCTTCCCACCACGCCGCGCCAGCGCCGCTTCTGGACCCCGCCACACGGGTCGGCGCGGGCGCTGCTGATCGCCGAGGCCGCGCGCTCGCACCCTGGGTTGCTGGTTGCGGTGACCCGCGACACCCAGCGCGCCTCGGCGCTGGAGGATGAGCTGAAGCTGTTTGCCGGCAACCTGCCGGTGCTGCACTTCCCGGACTGGGAAACCCTGCCCTACGACATCTTCAGCCCGCACTCGGAGATCGTCTCCCAGCGCATCGCCACGCTGTACCGGCTGCCGTCGGTGACGCGCGGCGTGCTGGTGGTACCGGTAGCCACGCTGATGCAGCGCATCGCCCCGCGCAGCCACATCACCGGCGCCGGGCTGATGCTGGCCAAGGGCCAGAAACTGGACCTGCTCGCCGAACAGCGCCGGCTCGAGGCGGCCGGCTACCGCTACGTGCCGCAGGTGGCCGAGGCCGGCGACTTCGCCGTGCGCGGCGCGCTGATCGACATCTTCCCGATGGGTGCGGCCGAGCCGTACCGCATCGAGCTGTTCGACGACGAAGTGGAGTCGATCCGCAGCTTCGACCCGGAGACCCAGCGCTCGCAGCAGCCGGTGGAGAAGGTGGAGTTGCTGCCCGGTCGTGAGTTCCCGCTCACCGATAATGCCGCCAAGGATTTCCGCACGCGCCTGCGCGAGCGCTTCCCGATCGATATCCGCCGCTGTCCGCTCTACCAGGACATGAAAGAGGGCGTGACGCCCGGCGGCATCGAGTACTACCTGCCGCTGTTCTTCGAGCAGACCGCCACGCTGTTCGACTACCTCGCCAGCGATGCGCTGTTCGTGCTGGGCGAAGGCGCCGGCGAGGCGGCCGAGCAGTTCTGGACGCAGACCGCCGAGCGCTACGACCAGCGCGCGCACGACATCGAGCGCCCGGTGCTGCCGCCGGCCGAGCTGTACCTCTCGCCCGAACAGCTGCGCGAGCAGTGGAACAAGCGCCTGCGCGTGGAGATCGTGCCCTCCGGCCACGAGCACAGCGTGGATGCCGGCACGCAGCCGGCCCCCGAGGTGGCGCTGAACCGCAAGGGCGAGGAGCCCGGTACGTCGCTCAAGCACTTTCTGGCCAGCTACAAGGGGCGTGTGCTGGTGGCTGCCGATTCGGCGGGGCGGCGCGAATCGCTGATCGAGCAACTGGCGGCGGCGGGGATGAAGCCGGCGAACGTGGAGAGCTGGAACGCATTCCTCGGGCTGGCCGGGACTGCCCCCTCTCCCCTGACGCAGTCGGGGGAGAGGGCTGGGGAGAGGGGGGCTTCTGGCTCCTCGTCCGAAAACAAGAGCGCCCCCCTCACCCCAACCCTCTCCCCCGGCCAAGCCGGGGGAGAGGGAGCCGCATCGCGCAAAGCCGGGGGAGAGGGAGCGGGTGCGCGCTTCGCCATCACCATCGCCCCGCTGGAGCAGGGCTTCGCGCTGATCAAACCCGCGATCACCGTGCTCACCGAGCGCGAACTGTTCGGCGAGCGCGTGCGCAGCGAGCGCAAGCGTCGGCGCGGTCAGGCGCGCGATCCGGACACCATCATCCGCGATCTCACCGAGCTCTCGATCGGCTCGCCGATCGTGCACGTCGACCACGGCGTGGGCCGCTACCAGGGCCTGGAGTCGATGGAGCTCGGCGGCATGGAAGGCGAGTTCCTGATCATCGAGTACGCCAAGGGCGACAAGCTCTACGTGCCGGTGGCGCAGCTCGGCTTGGTCAGCCGTTACTCCGGCACGGCGCCGGAACTGGCGCCACTGCATTCGCTGGGCGGCGATGCGTGGGAGCGCGCGCGCAAGAAGGCGGCCGAGAAGGTGCGCGACGTCGCTGCCGAACTGCTGGCGATCTATGCCCAGCGCGAGGCGCGCGGCGGCGAGTCGATGGCGGTGGATCGCCAGCTGGTGGAGGAGTTCGGCGCCAGCTTCCCGTTTGAGGAGACGCCGGACCAGGAGCAGGCGATCGACGCGGTGCTCGGCGATCTCGCCGCGCCGCGCGCGATGGACCGGGTGATCTGCGGCGACGTGGGCTTCGGCAAGACCGAGGTCGCGCTGCGCGCCGCCTTCGCCGCGGCCACGGCGGGCAAGCAGGTTGCGGTGCTGGTGCCGACCACCCTGCTCGCCCAGCAGCACTACCGCAATTTCGCCGACCGCTTCGCCGACTGGCCGGTGAAGGTGGACGTGCTCTCGCGCTTCCGCTCGAGCAAGGAAGTGAACGAGGCGCTCAAGCGCCTCGCCGACGGCCAGATCGACGTGATCGTGGGCACCCACAAGCTGCTGCAGCCGGACATCAAGTTCAAGAATCTGGGCCTCGTGATCGTCGACGAGGAGCAGCGCTTCGGCGTGCGGCAGAAGGAGCAGCTGAAGAAGCTGCGCGCCGAGGTCGATCTGCTGACCATGACCGCCACGCCGATCCCGCGCACGCTGAACATGGCGATGAGCGGCCTGCGCGACCTGTCGCTGATCACCACACCGCCGGCGCATCGCATGGCGGTGCGTACCTTCGTGGCGGCGTGGGATCCGGCGACGATCCGCGAGGCGTTCCAGCGCGAGCTGTCGCGCGGCGGCCAGGTGTACTTCCTGCACAACGAGGTCGAGTCGATCGAGCGCACCGCGCGCGAGCTGCAGGAGCTGATCCCCGAGGCGCGCATCGGCATCGCCCACGGCCAGATGCCCGAGCGTGAGCTGGAGCAGGTGATGGCGGACTTCCACCGCCAGCGCTTCAACGTGCTGGTGTGCACCACGATCATCGAAACCGGCATCGACATCCCGACCGCCAACACCATCATCATCAACCGCGCCGACCGCTTCGGCCTCGCCCAGTTGCACCAGCTGCGCGGGCGCGTCGGTCGCTCGCACCATCGCGCGTATGCGTACCTGGTGGTGCCGGATCGCAAGTCGATGACACCGGATGCGGAAAAGCGTCTCGAAGCGCTGGCCTCGCTGGAGGAACTGGGCGCCGGCTTCACCCTGGCCACGCACGACCTGGAAATCCGCGGCGCCGGCGAGCTGCTGGGCGACGAGCAGTCCGGCCAGATCCAGGAGATCGGCTTCGGCCTGTACACCGAGCTGCTCGACCGCGCCGTGCGCGCGCTGAAGAGCGGCAAGGTGCCGGACTTCGACTTAAGCTCCGAACACGAGACCGAAGTGGAGCTGCACCTGCCGGCGCTGATTCCGGACGACTACCTGCCCGACGTGCACGCACGCCTGACGCTGTACAAGCGCATCGCCAGCGCGAAGAGCGACGAGCATCTGCGCGACCTGCAGGTGGAGATGATCGACCGCTTCGGCCTGCTGCCCGAACCCACCAAGCACCTGTTCGCGCTGGCCACGCTGAAGCTGATGGCCACGCCGCTGGGCATCCGCAAGCTGGACTTCGGCCCGACCGGCGGGCGCATCCTGTTCCGTGAGAAGCCTGAGGTGGACCCGCTGCTGATCATCAAGCTGATCCAGAGCCTGCCGCGGGTCTACAAGCTCGAAGGCCAGGACAAGCTCAAGGTCACGCTGGACCTGCCCGGCGCGACCGAGCGCATCCGCAGCGCGCAGGAAGTGCTGATCATGCTCGGTGCGCGGCGGCCGGCCTGAGGACTCAGGCGCCGAGCGCGTCGGCGATCGATCCGGCCATGGCGACGCCGCTCTGGAACGCGTTCTCGACGCGGGCGCCGAGGCACCAGTCGCCGCCCGCCCACAAGCCGTTCGCGGAATCGGCGAGGAAGGGCCGGCCCAGCGGCCGCATGGTCATCGCGTAGCGCCAGCGGTGAGCCCGGGTGAACACGGGCGGCGGTGGTGCGGGGAGCTGTGCGGCGAGCGCGGCCAGCAGACTTGGCACCACTTCGTCGGGCGTGCATTCCAGATGCTCCTGGCTCCACGCGGGCGAGGCGTGCACCACCCAGCCGTCCACAAGGCCTTCGCCGCTGAACCGGCTGGCCTGCCGCGCGAGCCACGCCACCGGACCGTCGTCCAGCCGCGCGGCGTCGAACGGCAGCTCCCACGGCGTCCCGAAGGCCAGCATCAGCGCCCAGCACGGCGCGACCGCCACCACGTCCAGCGCACCGGCCAGCGGCGACCCGGCCCGCTCCAGCAATCCCCGGGTCTGCGGCGCCGGAGCAGTGATCGCCACGGCATCGAATCCATCGACACAGTCGCCCTCCTCCAGCGCAAGCCGCCAGCACCCGTCGTCCTGGCGCGACAGCCTGGCGACCGTCGCCTGCAGCCGGATATCCACGCCCGCCGCCAGCGGCTCGACCAGTCGCTTCATGCCGTCCCCGCCGATCCACCGGGGATGGGCCGGCGCGTCGGCCCGGGAGGGAAGCCGCGGCGACCAGCGCCGCGCGGCATCGGCCCGTACCCATGCCTCGAGTTCGGCGGCGAAATGCGGATCGCGGGCGGTCACGAACTGCGCGCCGTGATCGAAGCGATCGCCGCGCTCGGTGCGTCGCGTCGCCATCCGCCCGCCCAGCCCACGGCTCTTCTCCAGCACCCGCGGGGCGAGGCCGCGCCGGTGCAGTTCGCGCGCGCAGGCCAGGCCGGTCATGCCGGCACCGACGATGGCGATGCGCGGGGACGGGGAAACGGTCATGCAGCGGAGCTCCAGCGGGGAACGGAACGGCACGGCGCCGGGGCGGGTCAGGCGATTCCGGTCGGGATCCGCCTCTGCCCACGGCTCATCGCATACGCACGACGTCCCGCAGGTGATGCGGGCGACGGGAGCTCAGGCGCGCACCAGGTACTGCACGCTGAACATCCGTTCGGGGTCCAGCCACGTCTCGCGCACCGCCAGCCCGGCACGATGGGCGAGCGCGGCGAAATCCTCCAGCGAGTACTTGCAGCTGTACTCGACCTGCATCGCCTCGTTCTCGCGGAAGCGCACCTGCTGCCGCCCCACGCGCACGACCTGGTCCTCGCTGCTGAGGATGTGCGTCTCGATGCGACCGGCCATCGGGTTGTAGCGCGCGCGATGCCGGAAACGGCGCAGGTCGAAGTCGCTGCCGATGGCGCGATTGACATGGGCGAGCATGTTCAGGGTGAACTCGGCGGTGACGCCCGCCGCATCGTTGTAGGCGGCCTCCAGCAGCGCGGTGTCCTTCTTCAGGTCGACGCCGATCAAGATGCCGCCACTCTCGCCCATTTCCGCTCGCATCTTGCGCAGCAGCACGGCGGCATCGGCCGCCTCGAAATTGCCGATGGTGGATCCGGGAAAATAGATCACCGTCCGGCGCGTGGCGCGGGGGGCGATCGGCAGGCGCAGCGCGCGGGTGAAGTCCGCGCACAGCGGCTGCATGGCGACATCGGGAAAGCGTTCGCCCAGGCGCTGCACGCTCTGTCGCAGCGGTTCCGGGGAAATCTCCACCGGCACGTAGGCAACCGGCGAGGCCAGATGCTCCAGCAGCAGGTCGGTCTTGATCGCGTGGCCGCTGCCGTATTCCACCAGCCTCACGTCCGGCCCGAGCGCGGCAGCGATCTCTGCGCCGTGCGCACGCATCAGCGCGATCTCGCAGCGGGTGAGGTAGTACTCCGGCTGCTCGCAGATCGCCACGAACAGCTCCGAGCCGCGTTCGTCGTAGAACAGCCAGGAAGGCAGGCGCTTCGGCCTGGCGGCCAGGCCGCGCTGCACCACTTCGAGGATGAAATTGTCGGGGGGGCGACGATCGTCGTCGCGCAGCCAGGTGGCCTGGAGTGTGCTGCTCATAAGTCCTTTCCGAGTCGGATCCCTGCGAACTGCCAGCGGGCATGGGGAGGGAAGAAGTTGCGGTAGCTTGCGCGCACGTGGTCGCACGGCGTGACACAGCTCCCCCCGCGCAACACCCACTGCCCGTTCATGAACTTGCCGTTGTATTCGCCCAGCGACCCCGGCAACGGCCGGAACCCGGGATAGCTGACATAGGGCGAGGCGGTCCACTCCCACACGTCACCGAACATCTGGCGCAGCCCTTCGCCCGGCGTGGCTGCCTGCGGATGGAGGCGCGCCTGCTCCTGCAGATTGCCCCGCACCGGCAGCCCAGCGGCCGCAGCCTCCCATTCGGCCTCGGTCGGCAGGCGCATCTCGGCCCAGCGCGCGAACGCGTCGGCCTCGAAGTAGCTCAGGTGGCACACCGGGGCTTCGGGGTCCAGCGGCTGCACACCGCCGAGGGTGAATTCGCTGGCCAGGTCGTCCTGCCAATACAGCGGGCGCTGCCAGCCCTCGGCCTGCACCGTGGCCCAGCCGTCAGACAGCCAGAGTCCCGGCTCGCGGTAGCCTCCGTCGTGGACGAAGGCGAGGTACTCGGCGTTGGTGACCAACCGGTTGGCCAGCGCGTGGGGCTGCAACAGCGTGCGATGGCGGGGTGTCTCGTTGTCGAAGGTGAAGCCCGCCCCCTCATGGCCGAGGTCGACGATACCCTCGTCTCCGGCGAGGAAACGCAGGGGCACGGGTCGCGACGACCCTGCGGCCCACCCCTCCACCCGGTAGGCCGGTCGCAGCGGATTGCACCACAACGCGTGCTTGATGTCGGTGAGCAGGAGTTCCTGGTGCTGCTGTTCGTGATTCAAGCCGAGCTCCACCAACGTGGCGAGGTCCGGATCGTCGCCGGCCTCCAGCCATTCGCCGACCGCATCGTCGACGTAACGCCGGTAATCCAGCACGTCGGCCAGCGATGGTCGTGACAGCAGGCCACGGCGCGGCCGAGCGTGCATCGGCCCGACCGACTGGTAGTAGGAATTGAACAGCACCATCCAGCCGGGATGACGCGTCACGTAGCCGGGACGCCGGGACAACACGAACTGCTCGAAGAACCAGGTGGTATGCGCGAGGTGCCACTTGCCCGGACTGGCATCGGGCATCGACTGCACCATCATGTCCTCGGGCGACAGCGGCGAGGCCAGCGCGACCGTGACCTGACGGATGCGGTCGAAGCGCGTGCGAAGGGACGTGTCGGCAGACAGGCCCGGCACCTTCATGGCACACACCGGAGGCCGAGAGCATATGGACGGGGATGACGGCCGAAGCGCGGGAGCATGCAGGATGCCGTGCAGGGAACCGAGGGCGGATTGTCCTGCACGGGACGTTCAGATCCTGTGATCCGCGGATGGCCGATAGTGGACACGCACATGCATTCCGTGTTGCATGTTTCACTGTCTCCCTGCCGATCGCGAGGTCCCATCGTGAGAACGGCCACCATCCTTCCTGTCCTGGCGTTGGCAACGAGCACCGGCGCCACCGCGCAGAGCGCACCGGTTCGCACACCGTTGCGGCCGATCAGCGAATGCATCCGTGTCGACCAGATCAACGAATGGCACATCGTCGACGACCGCACGGCCACCGTACGCACTGGTCCCAAGCGCTATGTGGTCGGGCTACAGGCCCGGTGCCCGCGACTGGGGCAGCCACCGGCCGGACTGATCTTCCACCCCAACCGATCGAATCTCGCGCTGGGCGTGTACCGGATCTGCGGCGAAGCAGGCGAGACGGTCAGCTCGTATCACCAGTCTCGATGCGCGATCCAGTCGGTGCGGATCGTCGACAAGGCAGAGTTCGACCAGCTTTCGGCAAAAGCGCGACGCAGCGGCAGTGCCGCCGACCAGCCCACCAGCAAGCCGTAGGGCGTGAACGAAAAACGCCCGGCCATGGCCGGGCGTTTTTTGGGTCGTACCTCGTCCCGTCGGAGAGTGGATCAATCGCCGTCGTCGTCGTAGCCGTCGTCACGCACGTAGCGGGTGTCGTAAGGATCGCTGTAGACCACGGTCCGGGTGACCACGCGCCGCTCGACCACCGGGCGATCCTCGTAGATCACCGTGGTGCGCGGGCGGGTATAGACCACCGGGGCGTCGTAGTAGACCGGGCGCGGGTTCACCGCTGCGTCGATCAGCCCGACCATTGCACCGGCGACCAGTGCACCGGCAATCCAGCGCCCGCCTTCCCAATGACCACCGCGGTGATAGCCGCCGTGGTAATAGCCACCGTGGTAGCCGTGATAACCACCGCGGTAGCCGTGGCCCCAGCCGTCGTGACCCCAGCCATGCGCGCTGGCGGCGAACGGCATGGCCAGCGCCGCGGCGATCATGACGCCGGCGGCTGCGAGTTTCTGTTTGCCAAGGATGCCAGTCATGCGAGCTACCTCCTTCGAATCTGAGAGCCATGCTCGGCTCGCGCCACTTAATCGCCACTGAAAATTCATCGACGCTTGATTCTTGCGCTGTCCCACGGATTTTCGTGCGACGGACCGTGCAGGCGCAGCAGCCAGCAGCCGTGGATGTCCGCCCGGCGGGCGAAATCGAACGGGATGCTCGGCCCGCTCCAATCCTCGATGCTGAACCGCTCCTCCAGCGCCGCGCGATCGAGCGCGAAGCGGCGGAAATTGTTCGAGAACACGATCACGCCACCGTGCGCCAGCCGGTCGCCGCAGGCGTTCAACAGGCCGACGTGGTCGCGCTGCACGTCGAAATCCTCGGCGCGCTTGGAGTTGGAGAAGGTCGGCGGATCGACGTAGATCAACCCGTAGCGTTCGCGGTCGGCGCGCAGGAAGGTCATCGCATCGGCCTGCATCAGCCGGTGCCGCGTGCCGCTGAAGCCGTTCAGCGCGAGGTTGCGCGACGCCCAGTCCAGGTAGGTGGCCGACAGGTCCACGCTGGTGGTGTCCTGCGCGCCGCCGGCCGCGGCATAGACGCTGGCCGTGGCGGTGTAGGCGAACAGGTTGAGGACACGCCGCCCCTTCGCCAGTTCGCGCAGCTTCGCCCGCACCAGCCGGTGGTCGAGGAACAGGCCGGTGTCCAGGTAGTCGGTGAGGTTCACCAGGAAGCGCAGGCCGCCCTCGGCCACCTCGACGAACTGGCCCTGCTGGTCGAAGTGACCGTACTTGGAGCCACCCTTGCCGCGTTCGCGGGTCTTCACCGCAACGTGGTCGCGCGGCACCTCGAACACCTCGCCGGCCACGCGCACCAGCTCGCGCAGGCGGGTCTGCGCCACCGCCGCGGGCACCTCGGCCGGCGCGCGGTATTCCTGCACGTGCAGCCAGCGCTCGCCGGCCGCGTTGCCGTAGACGTCGACGGCCGCGGCGTATTCGGGCAGATCCTGGTCGTAGGCGCGCCAGCAGTGGATGCCTTCGCGCTCCAGCCGCTTGCGCAGGTGGCGGACGTTCTTCTCCAGCCGGTTCTTCACCATCTGCGCGCCGGGCGACAGCGGCCTCGGCTCGCGCGCCACGGTCTCGCGGGCGTTCAGCTCGAAGGTCAGCAGCACCGTCTCCAGCGCACCGTTGTAGAGCGTGTACTTCTTGTCCGCGCGCAGCGGCATGGCGCGTCCCAGCTCGGCGTCACCGGCCAGCACGGCGGCACGCCAGCCGGCGAAATGCGCGCGCAGGGTTTCGCCCAGTGCGCGATACAGATGCGGCATCTGCTCGCGCTCGCCCAGCCGTTCGCCGTACGGCGGATTGGTGATCACCAGGCCGCGCGTCACGCCCGGCGGCGGCGCCGCATGGGTAGCGTCATGCCGGTCCAGCGTGAAGAAGCCGGCGACGCCCGCGGCCTGCGCGTTGCGCTTGGCGGTCTGCACCATGCGCGGATCGGCATCGGCGCCGAAGAAGCAGGCGCGCAGCGCGCGCAGGCCGGTCTCGGCACGCGCGCGGGCCTCCTCGTGCAGGCGCTTCCACAGCGCGATGTCATGCTGTGCCCAACCGAGGAAACCAAAGTATTCGCGATGCAGGCCCGGCGCCACGTCGGCGGCCATCCACGCGCCTTCGATCAGCAGCGTGCCCGAGCCGCACATCGGGTCCAGCAGCGCGCCGCCCTCGGCATAGACCTGCGGCCAGCCGCCCCGCAGCAGCATCGCCGCCGCCAGGTTTTCCTTCAGCGGCGCCTCGCCCTGCATCTCGCGCCAGCCGCGGCGATGCAGCGGGCTGCCGGAGAGATCCAGCGACAGCGTGGCGCGGTCGCGGCGCAGGCGCACGTTGATGCGCACATCAGGCTCGTCGGTGACCACGTCGGGACGCTGCCCGGTACGCTGGCGGAACTGGTCGACCACCGCGTCCTTCACCCGCTGGGCGAGGAACTGGCTGTGGTTGAGCTTGCTCTGGGTGGTGTGCGCGTCGACCGCCAGGGTGGCCCGCTCGGACAGGTGCACCGACCAGTCGACCAACTGCACGCCGGCGTACAGCGCCTCGTCGGTGGCCGCGTCGAACTCCGCCAGCGGCAGCAGCACGCGACTGGCCAGGCGCGACCACAGGCAGGCGCGGTAGGCGGTCTCCAGCGTGCCGGTGAAGCGCACGCCCGAGAGCGCCTCGTGCACGTCTTCGGCGCCGAGCGCCGCCAGTTCGTCTTTCAGCAGGTATTCCAGGCCTTTCGGGCAACTGGCGAAGAACGCGATCATGGGCGGCCCGCCACGTGCTCGAGGAACAACCGGAACTGGCCGGCGATCGCGTCCACGCTGGCCGACAGGCGATGGTCGTCGTCGAGGATCAGCAACGGCAGCTGCCGCCGCTCGGCAAAGGCGACCATGTCATCCAATGGGCAGAGTTCGTCTCGCCAGCCGTGGATCAGCACGGTGGGCACGTCGGGCGAGACGTCGAAATCCACCTCGCAGCCGGGGATGGACTCCGGCGTGGCCATCAGGAACAACCCCGCCACCGGTCGCTCGAGCGAGGCCAGCCCGGAAACGAACGCGCCCATGCTGGAACCAACCAGCACCGGCGGCACCGGCTGGGCCTGGATCGCTGCCTCCAGCCGCGCCAGGCGGGGTGCGACCGAGCCGGCCAGGCCGAGCGCGTCGTCCTCGCGATAGTCCGGACGCAGCGTCGACCAGCCCAGCGATTCGGCCAGCCGGGCCAGTACGCTGACCTTGGTGGCGTCGGGGCCGGATTCGGCACCGTGCGAGAGGATGATCGGGGGGCGCATGGCGGCGGCTCGGCGTGGCGGGTCGTTCATGATACCGCGGCACCGTGCGAGACTCCCGCGCATGCCCGTCACCGTCCACGACCATTTCCTGCCCTACGTCGACCGCCTTCAGGCGCGCCCGGCCGACACCGTCACCCTGGTGGTGATCCATTGCACCGAGCTGCCCGACCTGGCGATGGCCCGCACATACGGCGAGCGCGTGCTGCACGACAGCGGCACCGGCAACAGCGGCCACTACTACGTCGACCGCGACGGCTGCATCGAACGCTACGTGCCGGGCACCCGCGTGGCGCACCACGTGCGCGGGTACAACCCGGCGTCGATCGGCATCGAGCTGGTCAACACCGGGCGCTATCCGGACTGGTTCGACTCGCGTCACCAGGCGATGGACGAACCCTATCCGCCCGCGCAGATCGCAGCCCTGAGGGCGCTGCTGGCGCGGCTGCGCGAGGAGTTTCCGGCGCTGCGGCAGATCGCCGGCCACGAGGACCTGGACACCGCCCGCGTGCCGGCCAGCGACGATCCGTCGCTGCAGGTGCCGCGCAAGCGGGATCCTGGCCCGCGGTTCCCGTGGGAAGAAGTGCTGGCCGGCGCAAGGTTGGAGCGCATCTTCGGCGGATACCCGCGCTAGGGCGGGCGTTTCATCGCAAAGCGGTCGCGCGTGGTCGCGTACCACACGCCGCCCATGCGGCCGACCAGGTCGAGCTTGCCCGGATCGACATGACGCCCGTCGGCCATCACCGCGTCGTCGATGTGGGCCAGCAGTACGCGGGCGAAGATCAGGAAATGGCGCGGGCTTTCGTCCGGGTACGGGATGATCTCCGCCACTTCGCATTCGAACGCGACCGGTGCCCGCAGCAGCCGCGGCACGGCGACGCGGATGCCGGGCGCCGTCTCCAGGCCGCACACCTCGATCTCACTGACCTCCGGCGGCAGCGTGGCGGCCGACTCGTTCATCGCCGGCGCCATCGCGGCGTTGACCAGATGGATCACCAGCTGCCCGGTCTCCCGCGCATTGACCAGGGTGTCCTTCAGCCGCCCACCCGGATTGAGTCCGACATTGACCATCAACGTCGGCGGCTGGTCGCAGATCACCTGGAAGAAACTGAAGGGTGCCAGGTTGGTCACGCCCGCGGCGGAAACCGACGAAACCCAGGCGATCGGCCGCGGCGTCACGGTGGCGGTCAGCCAGCGGTAGGCCTCCTCGGCGCTGAGGCTGGCCAGATCCAGTTGCATCGTCGGGGTGTCCTTCGCGGAAAGCAGGCGCGCAGTCTAGCCTCCGCCGACCGTTCCGGTCGGGCGGATGGCGCCCTCCCGGCATCGAACTGCGTCAGGCGAACGCGTCGAGCAGGCCCACCGCGCTGATCGTCGCTGGGGCTGCGGCCACTTCGCCGATCGCCGCATCCGTCGCATCGCCGGCACCGCCGGACGACGAGGACGAGCGGCTGCCATCGCCGCCCCCGGCCGACTGCTGGCCGACCTGCGCCTGCCCCAGCGACAACCCCTGCTGGGCCAGCAGCGTGTCGAGCTGCGGCAGGGTCTGCTGCAACGCATGCACGGTCGCCGGGTGCTGGGCCGCGAAGGTCACGTCGACCTGCCCGTTGTGCTGCACGCTCACCTTCACGTCGAGCGAGCCGAGCTCCTCCGGATGCAGCTTGATCCGCGCCTGCTTGATGTCCTGCCCACCGAGCCAGGCCACCTGCTGGCCGAGCTGCTGGGTGAAGTCGGCGCTGCCGACCTGGCTGGTGATGGTGAGCGCGTGCGGCGCCGCCGTCAGCGGCGCGGAAGCGGCCGGTGAACCAGCCTGCATCAGTCCGGCCAGCGCATCGATGCTGCTCTTGTCGTCCTGCCGCATGGCGGCCTTCGGCAGGCCGGAGGCGAACAGATCGTTGAAGGAGGCCAGACCCTGCAGGGTCTGCCCCGTGCCGATCGCTGTTGGGCCGGCGTCGGTAGCGGTCGTGCTGTCGCTGGCCGTAGCAGCGACAGCGGCCGGATCGGTGCTGCCGGACACAGTGGCATCGACCGCGGCCGGACCACCCAGCGACGCCTTGAGAATGCTCGCCGCCATCACCTTGGCTGCACCGCCGGTGACGACCGAGGCATTGGCCGGCATGGCCTGTCCCAGCAACGCGAGCATCGCGCCGGCGACCGATGCGGCGCCACTGGCCGACGCATCGTCGTCGTGCGCCGCGGGCTTGTCGGTCGGGCCGTCGGAGCCGTCGGCAGTGTCGTCGGTCGTAGCCTGGGTCTTGACGCCGGCGACCAGCGACGTGGTGGTCGCGGCGCTGCCCTGATCCGCCGCCGCTTTCGCGGTGTCCTTGGGATCGTCGGCCTTCGGCTGGCTGTCCGCGCTCTTCGGCGTCGGCTTGCTGGCGCCGGTATCGGCGCGGCTGGCGGTGTCGGGGATGGACCGCGCCGCGTCCTTGCCGGACTGCTGCTGGCGCGCGGCGTCCAGGTGGCTGTCGAAAACGCGGGCCGCGTCACCGGAACCGGCGCGGGACTCGCTGGCCGGAGCGGCGGCGCTGGGCATGGCAACGGAAATCTTGGGGAGCGGTGCGGTGGCGGGCATGGTGACCTCGTCGGAAATTCGTCGCGGGCGACGTGTTACAGGCTGGGCAGCAAGGTTCGCGCCAACGGGCGCATGGCGGTCAGCGCGAGAGCCCCGGGGGGCGACGGTGCTGCATGCGCTCGTCCACATCGGACTGTTCGCGCCGGTCCTCGGCCTTGCGCTCGGCCTCGCGGTAGCGGCTCACCACGCTGTCCAGCGCCTTCTCCCGCGCGTGCGCCTCGCGCCAGTGGCCCCGCGCATGCTCTAGGTGACGCTGCTGGCGCTGCACTTCGGCCACCTGCTGGGCGATCGCCTGGTCGATGCGGTCGATGAACTGCTGCAGGTTGAGCAACGCCTGCACGCTGGTACCGCCGGCCTGGGCCGAGGCGTAGTCGTGCCGGTAGCGCTTGAGTTCCTCCAGCTGGTGTTCGGCACGGGCCAGCTTCTGCTGCTGCTCGGCCAGACGCTGCATGGCCTGGTCACGGCGGTCGTGTGCCTGGTCCACGGCCGGCTGCAGCCGATCGGCGCGCGAGCTCATGCCTCGCCCTCGCCGGTCAGCGCGCAAAGCGCCTCGATGCCCTGGACCAGGGTCACCGGCTCATCGACCTCCTGTTGCAGGAACGCGCGCAGCCGCGGCCACATCGTGATGGCGTGGTCGACCTGCGGATCGGAACCCTTCTGGTAGGCACCCACCGCGATCAGGTCGCGCTGCTGGCGGTAAGCCGAATAGATCTGGCGAAAGCGCTGCGCCGAGCGCAGGTGCTCGCGGCGGACCACCGCCGGCATCACGCGGCTGATCGAAGCCTCGATGTCGATCGCCGGGTAGTGGCCGGCCTCGGCCAGATCGCGCGAGAGCACGATGTGGCCGTCGAGGATCGCGCGCGCCGCGTCGGCGATCGGATCGTGGCGGTAGTCGTCGCCTTCGGTCAGCACCGTGTAGAAGGCGGTGATCGAACCGCGACCTTCGGCATCGTTGCCGGCGCGTTCGACGAGCGCCGGCAGCATCGCGAACACCGACGGCGGATAACCCTTGGTCGCCGGGGGCTCGCCAATCGCCAGGGCGATCTCGCGCTGCGCCTGGGCATAGCGGGTGAGCGAATCCATCAGCAGCAGCACGCGCAGCCCACGGTCGCGGAACCATTCGGCGATCGCGGTGGCGTACTGGGCGCCGCGCAGGCGCTTGAGCGGAGGCGCGTCGGCCGGCGCGGCGACGATCACCGCGCGGCGGCGCCCTTCCACGCCCAGCGTGTGCTCGACGAACTCCTTCACCTCGCGGCCGCGTTCGCCGATCAGCCCGACGACCACCACGTCGGCGTCGGTGTACTTGGTCATCATGCCCAGCAGCGTCGATTTGCCGACGCCGGAGCCGGCGAACAGGCCCAGTCGCTGGCCGCGGCCGACGGTGAGCAGCGCGTTGATCGCACGCACGCCGGTGTCCAGGCGGGTGTCGATCGGCTTGCGCTCCATCGGGTTGATCGGCTCGGCCTTCAGCGAGGCCTGCTCGTCGGTATCCAGCGGCCCCATGCCGTCCAGCGGCAGGCCGTCGGCACCGACCACGCGCCCGAGCAGGCCCTGCCCCACCGGCAGGCCGCCGGCGTGGGCGCAGGGACGGACCCGCGCATTCGGCAGCACGCCGTGCATCTCGCCCACCGGCATCAGCAGCAGGCGCTCATCGGCGAAGCCCACCACCTCGGTATCGAGCTGGTCGCCATCGGCGGAGTCCACCAGACAGCGCGAACCGAGCGCCGCTTCGCAGCCCTCCGCCTCGAGCGTCAGGCCGACCACGCGGCGCAACCGGCCTTCCACGGTAAGGGTATGCGCCAGCTCGGCGCGCCGGCCGCGACGGGCGAGCCGTTCGCGCCAGTATTCGCTGCGCCGTGCCAGCAGATCACCGCTCACCGCGAACTCCCGTTGCGAAGTGGTCGACGACGGGCCTGGACCGAAGGGAAATCGCGCCGCAGGTGGGCACCCGTGGGACGGGGGGATCGCTTGGGCCAACCTGCCATGCCGTCGGGGGAGGTAGACGGGGCGGTCGGCTTCGCGGGGGCCCACCAGCGGCGCGAAACGGAGAGGCTGCGGCAGCAACGCCGCCACAGCCTGCGAAGCAGGACAAGACGCAGGAACACCGTCACGCGGCCGGCCACCTGCGGGTGGCCGGAGCGGACATCGCGACGGGCGATGCGCGCGGCCAGGCGGGGATCGCCCGGCAAGTCGGCCAGTGCCACCCAGCCGGCCTGCGGCTGCGCGGCGCCATACATCGCGCGGTGTCTCAGAGTCGCCGGATGGACGGCCATCGAGACGACCTTGCCGGCGCGTGCGGGACGGGTCATGCCGTCACCTCGTCGCCGCCGTCGTCGTCCGAGCCGATACCCAGCACCGCGTCGACGATGGCCGCCAGACGCGTATCGACGCGGGCATCCAGTCGCGAACGCTCGCTCTCCAGCGCGCAGTCGCCCCGCGACAGCGCCGGATCGGGCAGCAGCTGCCAGTGTTCTTCGGCCACCTGGTGCTCGCGCAGCACCGCCAGGTCATCGGGATGCAAGCGCACGCGCACCTCACGGGCCGCGGACGGCAGCGCCCGCGCGGCCTGCTGCACGGCCTGCACGATCAGTGCCGGCGAAGTGGCCAGTTCGTGCGCGATCACCCGGCGGGCGATCACCGTGGCCAGTCGCGCCAGCTCCTGCTCGGTTGCCTCGTCGAGCGCTTCCAGCGGGCGCGCAGCGGCATCCAGCAGCGTCTCGAACTGCCGCACCATGGCTTCCCGCTCGCGCTTCGCGTCGGCCAGGCCCTCGGCGCGACCGGCGGCATAGCCTTCTTCGCGCGCCTGGCGCTCGAGCGCTTCCAGTTCGGCGACGGTCGGCGGGCCACCCTCTTCCGGCGTCGACTCGACGGCCAGGCGATCCACGACCGACGGCAGTTCCCAGCGCTGGAACCCGCTGAACGCGTCGCGGATGATCTGCGCGGCCATCAGACGAAGTCATCCCCGCCGGCAGAGAGCGTCAGCTGACCGGCATCGGCAAGGCGGCGGGCGATCATCAGGACTTCCTTCTGCGCCGCGTCGACTTCGCTCACGCGCACCGGACCGGACACTTCCAGGTCGTCGCGCAGCATGTCGGCGGCACGCTTGGACATGTTCGCGAAGATCTTCTCGCGGATGGCCGACTCGGCCCCCTTCAACGCCACCGTCAGGCGCGCCGACGGCACTTCGCGCAGCAGCGTCTGCATGCTGCGGTCGTCCAGTTCGGCCAGGTCGTCGAAGACGAACATCAGCTCCTCGATCTTGCCGCCCAGGCCGGCGTCCTGCGTGCGGATCGCCGACATCAGTTCGGCCTCGCGACTGGACTCCATCGAATTGAGGATGTCCGCGGCTGCCTTCAGGCCACCGACACTGGCCGACTTGAGCTTGTTGGAGCTGCCGGAGAACTGGCGCTCCATGATCTCGTCCAGCTCGTTCAGCGCATGCGGCTGCACGCCGTCGAGCGTGGCGATGCGCATGATCGCGTCCGAGCGCGTGCGCGGCGGCAGGTAGCCGAGCACCTCGGCCGCCTGGTCCGGTTCGAGGTGGGCCAGCACCAGGGCGATGATCTGCGGATGCTCCAGGTTGATCAGCTCGGCGATCGCGCGGCTTTCCATCCACTTGAGCGACTCCAGCCCCTTGCTGGAGCGACCTAGCAGGATACGATCGATCAGGCCACCCGCCTTGCTCTCGCCCAGGGCATTGGTGAGGATCTTGCGGATGTAGTCCTCGGTGCCGACGCCCAGCGCGGTCTGGTGCCCGACGTCCTCGTTGAGCCGGTTGAGCACGCCCTCGACTTCGTTGCGGGTGACGCTGGTGAGCCCGGCCATCGCCGAACCGACCGCTTGCACGTCGCGCGCGGACAGGTGCTTGAGCACCTCCGCGGCATCCTGCTCACCCAGCGTGAGCAGCAGGATCGCGGCCTGGCGGGCGCCGTCGGAAACCTGCTCAGCCATTGTCGCCCACCCAGTTGCGAACGACCTGCGCGACCTGCTTGGGGTTCTCGCTCACCATGCGCTTGGCCATGTTGATCTTCTGCTCGTAGGCAATTGCCTGCCCGATGCGGGCCGGCTCATCCTCCGGAATATCGGCGACCTGCACGGAAACTTTCGGCATCGGCGAGGGCAAGGCATTCGCCGCTTCGGCCGGACGGGCCGGACCGCGGCTCAGGCTCTTGAGCAGCGGCCGCAGCAGGCCGAAAGCCACCAGCAGCGCAACCAGGATGCCGCCGCCCTGCTTGATCAGATCGAGCATGCCGGGGCGCTGCCAGAACGACATCGTCGGCTCGCCGGTATCGTCGGAGCTGGGATCGCGATGGAACGCCTGGTTGACTACGCTCACCGTGTCGCCGCGCGCGGCGTTGAAGCCGACCGCGTTCTTGGCCAGGTCGGTCAGGTGGGCCAACTCCTGCGGACTGAACGGCTCGCTCTTGGCGTCCTTGCCGGTACCGACGGTCTTGTTGTCGACCACCACCGCGACGCTCAGTCGGGCCAGGCGGCCGGCCGGGTCGGTGACGTGGCTGATGGTGCGATCCAGTTCGAAGTTGCGGGTCGCACTGGAGGAACTCTCGGTGGGCGTGCTCGTGGCGGTCTTCGCCGTGGCCGCGGTGGCCGCGGCCGCACCGGCCTGCGGGTTGGCCGCGGTGGGCTGGGCCGGGGTATTCGGCGGCTGGTTGCTGAGCGCGCCCGGCACGCCGCTGCCCGCAGCGGTATCGGTGCGCTGCTCGCTGCTGGTCTGCTCGCTGCGCAGCGCGGAGTGATCGGGGTTGTAGGTTTCCGACGCCTTCTCGGTCTGGCTGAAGTCGAGGTCGACGTAGACCTGCGCGCGCACCTTGCCCGGGCCGACCAGCGGCGTCAGCAGTTCTTCGATGCGCTCGGCATAGGTGTTCTCGATGCGGGTGGCCAGGCGCAGCCGGGTGTCGCCCACCGATGCGGCGCTGTCCGGCGCATCGCCGGTCAGCAGCTGTCCCTGCTGGTCGACCACGGAGACCTGCTTGGGATCGAGGTCCGGCACGCTGGAAGAGACCAGGTGCACGATCGCCGCCACCTGGCTGGCGTCGAGCTGGCGGCCAGGGAACAGCGACACCAGCACCGAGGCGCTGGCCTGGTGGTTGTCGCGGATGAACGCCGACGGCTTGGGCAGCGCCAGGTGCACGCGCGCAGAGCGGACTGACTGCAGGCCGGCGATGGTGTTGCCCAGGTCTGTCTCGAGCATCTGCTGGTAGCGCGTGCGCTCGGCCAGGTCGCTCATGCCGAACGGCGAATCGGCCCCCGGGACGGTGGTGGCATTGGTGCTGCCCTGTGGCAGGCCCTGCCCGGCCAGACGCAGGCGGATCGACGCCAACTGCGACTGCGGAGCCATGATCGAAGCCCCGTCGGCGCTCAGCGTGTACGGCGTGTTGGTGGACTGCAGCGCCTGGGTGATCGCGGCGGCGTCCTTCTGGTCCAGCCCGGCGTACAGCAGGCCGTAGTTGGGCGAGCGCGACCACAGCACCACGGCCACGCCCATCGCCACGGCCAGCGCCACGCCGACCAGCAGCATCAGTTGGCGCGACGCCGGACTGCGCGCGATGTCGCGCAGGTCCAGGCGCGCGGCGGGGCGATCGCCGTCGACCTTCGGTTCCGTGGGGGTCATGCCGCCGTCTGCCATGGGGGGTGCTCGCTATCGGGGGTGCGGGGTGGGGAGAGCCGCGCTCAGACCGGCATGTTCATGATGTCTTTGTAGGCGTCGACCAGTTTGTTGCGGACCTGGGTCATCGCGTTGAGCGAGAGGTCGGCCTTCTGGATCGCCACCATCGTGCGGGCGAGGTCGGCGCCCTTGTCGCCACGCTCGAACGCCGCCGCCATGCGGCCGGCCTCGGCCTGGCTGTCGCCGACTGCGGCGATCGACTGCCGCAGCACCGCACCAAAGCCGCCAGCGGGAGTCGCCGCCGGCGACGTCGCCGGCATCGCGGTGGAGGAAAACGCCACCTCCGGCGAACGCACCTGCGTGGACATCTGGCGCATCTGGGAAAGCAGGTTGTTGACGTCGATCGTGCTCATGACGGATTTCCAACGCGTGACGGGTTCCAGTGCCGTTGCTGCACGATGCGTGCCATCCAGGCGTGGTGCCTGCGTCAGGCCGCCAGGCCGTTCTGCAGGCCGTACTTGCGCAGCTTCTCGACCAGGGTTGTGCGCTGCATGCGCAGCAGCTTGGCGGCATGCGCCACCACGCCGCCGGTGGCATCCAGCGCCTGGCGGATCAGCCCGACCTCGATGTCGGCCAGGTAATCCTTCAGGTCGATGCCGCCCTCGGGCAGCAGGGCCGCATCGTTGACCGCACGGGCGGCCTCGACTACCGGCGTGTCCATCACCTCGAGCAGCCGATGGCCGCTCGGCTCTTCCACCGCGACGTTGCCGCGGTAGCGCTCCGGCAGCTCGCCGGCGCGGACTTCGGCATGCGGATAGAGGATGGCCAGCCGCTCGACCAGGTTGCACAGCTCGCGCACGTTGCCCGGCCAGCCGTAGCCACGCAGGGTCTGCAGCGCACCGGTAGAGAACTTCACCGAGCCGACCCCGCGGCTTTCCAGGCGCTGGTTGAACTCTTCGATCAGCACCGGCAGGTCTTCCAGCCGCTCGCGCAGCGCCGGCAGCTCCAGCGGGAACACGCTCAGGCGGTAGAACAGGTCTTCGCGGAACTTGCCGTCGACGATCGCCTGCTCCAGATTACGGTGGGTGGCGGCGATGATGCGCACGTCGCAGCGCTGGGTCTTGTTGCCGCCGACGCGCTCGAACACGCGCTCCTGCAGCACGCGCAGCAGCTTCACCTGCATCGGCAGGCTCATGTCGCCGATCTCGTCCAGGAACAGCGTGCCGCCCTCGGCCAGCTCGAAGCGACCCTTGCGGGCGCTGATCGCGCCGGTGAAGGCACCCTTCTCGTGGCCGAACAGCTCGCTCTCCAGCAGCTCGGCCGGGATCGCGCCGCAGTTGATCGCGATGAACGGCTTGTCCTTGCGCGACGAGCAGTCGTGGATGGTGCGGGCAACCATTTCCTTGCCGGTGCCGGACTCGCCCAGCACCAGCACGCTGGAATCGAACGGGGCGACCTGGCGGATCAGCGAATTGACGCGAGCCATCGCGCGGGACTCGCCGACGAAGCGCTGCTCGGTACGACGCAGCCCCTGCAACGGTTTGCAGGCCTGGCGCACCGCCTCGGCAAACTGCTCGTAGCGCAGCGGAAAGCGGATCGCCACCACCCGGCCGGCGAATGCGGCGCCGGGCGAAAGCAGGCGCGAGGCGAGCGGCGCGTCGTCGGCCACCAGCACGACGGCCTGGCTGTCGCCGCCGAGCTGGTCGAGCTGCCGATCCAGCAGGCATGCATCCGTCACCTCGCCGACATAGATGCCGCGACCGGTGCCGGCGACCGGCTGGTCGTCGATGCGCCGCGGATGAAACCCAAGGAACTGCAAGGCCGCCATGACAGAGTCGGACCGGGAGGGATTCGACTCGAAGACCAGGAAGTCCGTGTTGTCCATCGTGGTAACGCCTCTTGCTCGTGCTTCGGGTGGGAGCGGCGTGGGGTGGGGGAGCCGCTTTCAGTTTTCAGGGATGACGGTTTCCCGTCGCCCCTTGCCCGGAACAGGGAGCAAGAAGAAGGCCACGCATGCGGCGTTTCGCAGTAGATAAACGTCACCTGAAGCGACGCGTTTGGTCACCTCGCGTGAAGAGGCCGGAGCATCGTGTGAAGTCGATCACGAAACGCTCATGTAACTCTGGCATTCACGCGTTTTCATGGCGGGGACAGTGACCAAATGTGGCACGACGGGTTGCCGGCGCCGCCAAAAAAATTTCGCGCCGACACCCCGGAGCGTGAATCGGATCACACTCGCCGGCCGTCACCTGCAATCGGTTGCAGGCTTTCCGTATCGTGATGACCCTTTCGGTCCATCCAGCTCAGGTCAGGGACTGACGCGTCTCGGCAATTTTGCGCCTATGCGTGCGGAACACGAGGCGTTCCAGTGCGTCGGCGTGGGCCTCGCCGAGGGGGCGGAAGGCGAGAAACGCGCGACCGTCATCGAACGAGCATTCGAGCGAGGCGGGCAACTCCAGCACCAGGCTGGGACATATATCAGGATGCCACCGCACGCAGAGATCCTGCCCGACGGGCAGCAGGTCGGACGGCACCACGATGCCCAGCACGTTGAAGCGCACGGCCCGCCGCAGCGGAAGGCTGCCGGCCGGCTGCAGCGCCCGGCCGACCAGTTCGACCAGCGCGTTCAGCTTGGCATCCAGACGGGCCAGCTCCTGCATGACCGGGCCGTCGTCCTCGGGCTCCGGCCGTCGTTCCTCGAGCGCCGCGATGCTGGCCATCGCGGCCACGTTGCGCTCGGCCAGCCGCGCCAGCGAAGCGGCGTCCGCATCCACGTCACGCGCCGTCACCGCCACGCGCAGCTCGTCGGCCACGCTGACGCGTTCAGAGAATTCGGGCCACAGGGCATGGGACATGTCGATCTCCCGCGGAACCGCCGATGCATCCGGCGGCAATGAACGGCGCGCCGCGCTCAGGACGAACCGGCAGCGGTGATGTAGGCGCTCACGGCACGGTGGCCCGTGCGGGCGTGCGCCCGCTTCTGCTCCACCGCCTCGCGGGCGGCTGCCGCCAGACCCAGCAGTTCCTGCTGATCCTGGTAGAGCCGGCGCAAAGCCATCAAGCCCGCGGCATTGACCGGAGCCTGCCGCAACAGCCGGTCGCACTCTGCCTGATGTGCCGTGGCCGCGGCCCAGTCGCCCTCGCGGGCGCTGGACAGCATCCGGGCGCTGAGTTCCAGCGCGCGCTGCAGATCCGGGTGAGCGACGGATTCCATCAGCCCTTCTGCGCCTCCGCCTGCGCCAGATAGGCGCCGCGGATGCCCTGCCAGCCCTCACGCACCGGTGCGAGCAGGCGCGAAGCTTCGTCCAGGGCAGCCAGGTCATCGTGCAGCTGGGCGTACAGCAGCCGGCGGATGACGTACTCGTACAGCGACTCCAGCCGCTGGCTGAAGGACGGATCCACCTTGTGGTCGAGGCTGTCGCGCAGTTCCCCGACGATCGCCACCGCCTTGGAGATACAGGTGCCCTTGGCCGCCACGTTGCCGTGCTGGACGTGCCCGCGGGCCTGCGCGATCCGGTCCAGCGCGCCGTCGAGCAGCATGCCGACGAGCTGGTGCGGGTCGGCGCTTTCGACGCCGCCGGACACGCTGTTCTGCTGGTAGAGGGCGCTGGCGTGGCGCATCGGTCCGTAGGTCATGGGGTGCTCCGTGAAATCACTTACTTGGTCTTGGTGTAGGTCGCTTCCAGCGCGGCCAGCTGGCTGGTGAGGTAGCTGCTGGTGTTGTTCAGCTGCGACATCAGCGTGTCCAGCGCGTTGTACTGCTGCAGCAGCTGCTGCTGGTACACGCTCATGCGCTGGTCGAGCTGGGTCTGCTGGGTGCCGAGCTTGGTCAGGCTGTCGTTGAGGCTCTGCTGCCGCGTGGCGATCACGCCACTCGAACTGGTGAAGCCGTCCAGGGAAGAGTTGAGCTTGGTCGCATAGCCGTTGGTGCCGGAGAACAGGTCCTGCACCGCCGACGGATTGCTGTCGAGCGCCGCGCTCAGCTTGCTGCTGTCCAGCGCCAGCGTGCCATCGGCCTGGCGCGTGATGCCCAGGACCGCCAGCGAGCCGATGCTGTTGCCGGCGACCTTGCTGCTGAGCACGCCGGAAATCTGCCGCTGCACCGAGTTAAGCGTGGTGTCGCCCAGCAGGATGCCGGCCTGGCCGGTGGTGCTGTCGTAGCTGGAAAGCGTCCCGACCGTCTGCTGGTAGCTGTTGTACGCATCGACGAAGCCCTGGATGGCATCGGTCGCCGCACTGTTGTCGCGGGTGACGGTCAACGTGGTACTGCCGGCCGCCGACAGATTCAGGGTGACGCCGTCGATCGCGCCGCTGACGCTGTTGCTGGCGCTGGTGATGGCAATGCCGTCCAGGCTCAGGCTGGCGTCCTTGGCTTCGCTGGAGCCGGCCGTGTTCAGCTGGGTGGCCAACGTGGACAGGCCGCTGCTGCTGCCCGAACCGGCGGTCACGGTGAAGCCGTTGGCCACGCCGGTCTTGGCCGAGCTGAGCAGCAGCTGGGCGCCGCTGGCGCCGTTGACCACGGTCGCCTCGACGCCGGGATTGCCGGACGCGCCATTGATCTTCGCGGCGATGTCCGAAATCGTGTCGGTGGCCGATACCGCCACATTCACGCTGTTGCTGCCCACCGCCAGGGTCAGCGTGCCGTCGCCCACCGCGGTAGTGGACCCGTAGGCGCTGCTCGCGCGCTTCTGCGCCGCCGCCAGGTTGTTGACCACCAGCGAGTAGGTTCCGGGCTGGGCGCTGCTCAGGGTGGTGGCGCTGCCGACCGTGGTATCGGCAAGGGTGGCGCCGAAACTCTGGAATGTGCTGGTGAGGGTGAGCTTGGACAGCGCCGACTGCAGCGAAGTCAGCCCACTCTGCAGCGAAGCCAAGCCGGCCAGGGTCGCATTGGTCTGGGTCTGGCGGTCGGTGATCTGCGCCTGCGGTCCCGCCTTCTTTGCATTGACCAGCGCGGTCACGATGCTGTTGACGTCCAGGCCCGAACCGATGCCCGCCGATGACAGCACGGCGCTTCCGGTGCCACTGGTCGGCGTCGTGCTGCTCGATGAGCTCGTCGACGTGGTGCTGGTGGACGTGAGGCCGCTGATGGTGGTCATGCCGGTACCCGTGGAAATTTTGACGGTTGGCGGACGAATTCACGTCCACCGGGGCCTTTCTGCAAGAACCTCGCCAGCCACGCGGAACGTATCTCCGATGCGGCCCGAAATCGCCTGCGGACATGCCACCGTCCCTTGCTTCGGGTATCGGCCGGGCCGCCGGATACTGAAGCGGTCCGTCCCCTTCCGCAGCCCTTTCGAGGCGGCGTCGCGGCCGCTACGGGGCTCCGGTACGGATATCGACCGCCACGCCGGCGACGAAAAGACGACGGCGGCATCGAACCAGCCGATGCCGCCGTGGATTTCACCGGAACCCGGAGCCGCCGGGGCGGCCCCCTGCCCTCAGCCGGTTACTGCAGGAGCTTGAGCACCTGCTGCGGCTGCGAGTTGGCCTGGGCCAGCACCGAGATACCTGCCTGCTGCAGCACCTGGGCCTTGCTCAGGTTCGCCGTCTCGGCCGCGAAGTCCGCGTCCTGGATGGTCGACTGCGAGGCCTTCAGGTTGGTCGACTGCGCCGCCAGCGTGGAGATCGTCGACTGGAAGCGGTTCTGCACCGCGCCCAGCTGGGCGGCGAAGTCGCTGACCGACTTCAGCGCCACGTCGACGCGGGAGATCACGTCGTTGGCACCGTCCACCGTGCCCACCGAACCGCTTGCCAGCGAGCCACCGGTCGCTGCTGCCGTACCGGCCGTATAGCCCGCACCGGCATTAGCGTCGGTTGCGTTGGTACCGATGATGTTGCCGCCGGTGTCGGCGATGGTCAGCGCGCTGTTGGAGTAGAAGTTCACGCCCTTGCCGTCAGCGCTCACCGCGGCACTGACACCGTCCACGCCGGCCGCGTTGATCGCGTCGGACAGGTCCTGCAGGCTCTTCACGCCGCTCAGGTCCACCGAGGTGCCGTTGATCTTCAGGCCTTCGGTCGACAGGTCGGGCGGCGTGGCTGGGGCAGAAAAAGCCGTATCGAGCGTGCTCTTGCCAACCATCAATGTCGTGCCGGTATTGACGGTACCGCTGGCCACCAAACTGGCGGCCTGCGTGCCGCCGAGGGTAATGGCGGCAGACCCGCCCGAATTGTTGATATTGAAGTTGCTGGCGTCAAAGCCGAACGTCGCTCCCGTGGCGCCGCTGGCCGCATATGCCGCGGACACCGCGGAAGCGAAACCGCTCTCCGAGGTGAAATTGCCGACCACGCTCTGGCCATTGATCGTCAGATCGCCCGTCTTGAGGGTAAGGCCCGTGGTGCCGGTGAAAGCCGCAGCGATGTCGCCGGACTTGACCTCGGCCACCTGGCCCAGGTCGGACGCCTTCACGCTCTGGCCCAGCGCCACGGAAACCGTCTGGCCCACGTTGGCGCCGATCTGGAAGCTCTGCGACTGCAGCGAGCCGTCCAGCACCTTCTTGCCGTTGAACGTGGTCTGGTTCGCGATACGGGTGATTTCCTGCAGACGCTGCTGCACCTCGTTGTCGATCGTGGCGCGGTCGGCGTTGCTGTAGGTGCCGTTGGCCGACTGCGCGGCCAGGTCGCGGATCGCCTGCAGGTTGGCGGTCACCTGATCGAGCGCCGAACCGGTGGTCTGCGCCAGGTTGATCGCGTCCGAGGCGTTGGCGCTGGCCTGGGCCAGACCGCCGATCTGCGTGGTGTAGCGCTGCGAGATCGCGAAGCCGGCAGCGTTGTCCGCGGCGCTGTTGATCTTCAAGCCCGAGGACAGGCGCTGCGTGGCCTGGGCGAGCGCATTGCGCGACTTGTCCAGATTGTTCTGGGCGTTCAGCGACGAAACGTTAGTGTTGATGACGAACGACATACCTATTCCCTCGCCCCGGTCAAAATGTACCGGTCAGCAACCGCGTGCCGACCGGGTCCTCATCGATGCATTTAAAAAAGGCGGGCCGTTAGCCGGCACCGCCTTGGTGTGTTGCCGAGAGTGGCGTGAGGGTCGCTATCGGCCACCCTCACGCCTTGCTCGGTTACTGCAGGAGCTTGAGCACCTGCTGCGGCTGCGAGTTGGCCTGGGCCAGCACCGAGATACCTGCCTGCTGCAGCACCTGGGCCTTGCTCAGGTTCGCCGTCTCGGCCGCGAAGTCCGCGTCCTGGATGGTCGACTGCGAGGCCTTCAGGTTGGTCGACTGCGCCGCCAGCGTGGAGATCGTCGACTGGAAGCGGTTCTGCACCGCGCCCAGCTGGGCGGCGAAGTCGCTGACCGACTTCAGCGCCACGTCGACGCGGGAGATCACGTCGTTGGCACCGTCCACCGTGCCCACCGAACCGCTGGCCAGCGAGCCACCGGTCGCTGCCGCCGTACCGGCCGTATAGCCTGCACCGGCATTAGCGTCGGTTGCGTTGGTACCGATGATGTTGCCGCCGGTGTCGGCGATGGTCAGCGCGCTGTTGGAGTAGAAGTTCACGCCCTTGCCGTCAGCGCTCACCGCGGCACTGACACCGTCCACGCCAGCCGCGTTGATCGCGTCGGACAGGTCCTGCAGGCTCTTCACGCCGCTCAGGTCCACCGAGGTGCCGTTGATCTTCAGGCCTTCGCTGGACAGGTTGGTCGGGGTGGCGGCTGCAGACACTGCCGCGCTGACGCCGGTCGATGCGCTACCGGTGCCGCTGGCGGCAACCGTTGCCAGGCCGAGGGTGTTGCTGCCGGCGATGGTGACAGCGTTGGTGCTGTCGGCGCTATTGTTGATGACGATCTCGTTGCTGCCGTTGACCGTGAAGGTCGCACCCGAGCCGGTGCCGCTGGCGGTGTAGGCCGCGTTCAAGGCGGTCGCCAGGCTGCTCGCGGTGGTGAAGTTGCCGGTGACGGCCGTGCCGTTGACGCTCAGGTCACCGGCCTTCAGGGTCAGGCCGGCGGAGCCGGTGAAGACCGAGCTGATGTCGCCGGACTTGACCTCGGCCACCTGGCCCAGGTCGGACGCCTTCACGCTCTGGCCCAGCGCCACGGAAACCGTCTGGCCCACGTTGGCGCCGATCTGGAAGCTCTGCGACTGCAGCGAGCCGTCCAGCACCTTCTTGCCGTTGAACGTGGTCTGGTTCGCGATGCGGGTGATTTCCTGCAGACGCTGCTGCACTTCGTTGTCGATCGTGGCGCGGTCGGCGTTGCTGTAGGTGCCGTTGGCCGACTGCGCGGCCAGGTCGCGGATCGCCTGCAGGTTGGCGGTCACCTGATCGAGCGCCGAACCGGTGGTCTGCGCCAGGTTGATCGCGTCCGAGGCGTTGGCGCTGGCCTGGGCCAGACCGCCGATCTGCGTGGTGTAGCGCTGCGAGATCGCGAAGCCGGCAGCGTTGTCCGCGGCGCTGTTGATCTTCAGGCCCGAGGACAGGCGCTGCGTGGCCTGGGCGAGCGCATTGCGCGACTTGTCCAGATTGTTCTGGGCGTTCAGCGAGGAAACGTTGGTGTTGATCACGAATGACATGGGAACTCTCCTGTCGGAAACCGTTTAGTGCCGGATCGGATGGGCTTTGGGTTGTTTTCCCGGCGGGGTTCCGTATGGGATGCCATCCGCCTCAGGGACTGTTTCGTCACGGGTGAAAATTACTTGAGCACCTGCACTTGCTTTTTTTTCGCGACGTGTTTCGCACGACGCGGACCGCGACAGAAACCTTGGCCTGCATCGGCCGGAAGCCGCGCCACTTGAGGGTTTCCGGCCGATCCTGCTGAAACGGAAAACGCCGCGCAAAGGCGCGGCGTTTTTCGGTCGATGGCAGTGCGGCGAAGCAGGGCTACTTGATGTAGTTGAACAGGCTCATGGATTTCACCTGCGCAAATACCTGCTGGGATGCCTGCAATGCGGCGGACTGGATCGACAACTGGCTGATCGCCGAATAGACATCCACATCGCGCGTATCGGACAGCGTGGATTTGTAGGTGACGTTGAGGTCCTGGTAAGCGGCGCGCTGTGCAGTCAGGGCATTGGTACGACCGCCGATATCCACCTCCGCGCGGCTGACGCCCGCCTGCGCCTGGTCGAGCGATTCGAGCTGGCGATTCAGCACGTTGACCATCTGCGGGCTGCTGCCGCCGGACTGCAGCGCCGAGATCATATTGTTGAACGTGGTGAACACGTCCTGCGATCCACCCGACTGGATGCCCACCGTGTCGCCCGCCTGCGGCGTGCCGGAGAGATTCACGGTCAGCCCGTTGAAGCTGATGCTGCCGCCCGGCGCATAGGTGCCGGTGAGCGGATTGCCGCCGGCATCCACGGCCGGGTTGCCCGAAGCATCGGTCGCGGTCCAGTTGCCGGCGCCATCGAAGGTGAGCGTGTAGCCGCCATTGGTGGCGATACCCGCGGCATAGGCCGCCGGATCGCTGACCTCGTTCGAGCCGACGACCAGGGTACCCGTGTTGGCGGCGCCGGCCGAGGCGACGAACTGGCCGTTGCCGGGGGGAAGTCCCATGAACAGGCTGCTGCCCGACTCGCCGACCGGCACGGTCAGGCCGCTGCCGATCGATGCGTGCGGCTGACTCTCGTTGCCGGTGTAGCTCACGCTGCCGTCCGCGTTCTTCACGAATGGCGCACTGGTGTTGCTGGTGCCGGCAAACAGCGCCTGGCCGGTGGCGTCGGTGGTGTTGGCCATCTGCAGCAACTGGTCGCGCATCTGGCCCAGCTGGACGGCGATCGCCTGGCGGTCGCTGTCCGACAACGAACCGTTGAGCGCCTGCAGCGTGAGGTCGCGCGCACTGTTGTACAGGTCGTTGACCGAGTTGAGCGTGGACTGCGACGTATTCAGGCGCGTGTTGGCCGCATCGATGTTGGCGGTGTACTGGGTATTGGCCGCGATGATGTGGTCGAGGCTGACCATGCGGCCGGCGCCGGCCGGGTCGTCGGAGGCCACGTTGATGCGCTTGCCGGAACTCACCTGGTTCTGCGCAGCCGCCAGCGCGCTCTGCTGGTTGAGCATCGTGCCGAGCGATTGCTGGAACATCCAGTTGGTCGAGAGGCGCATGGCGATTACCCGTGAACGGCCGAGAGCAGGCTGTTGAAGATGGTCTGGGCGGTGGAAATGACCTGCGCGGAGGCCTGGTAGGCCTGCTGGTACTTCACCATGTTGGCGGCCTCCTCATCGAGGTTGACGCCGGAGACGGCCTGCTGCGACGACATCGCCTGGCTGTGCAGGCTGGTCTGGGTGGTGACGTTGCTGGCCGCTTGCGCACCGGCGTTGCCGATCTCGGTGGTCAGCAGCGTGTAGTTGCCGATCACCGAGCGGCTGCCGCCGGCGAGGACCTTGCTGTCGGCCAGCGAGGAGAGGGCAAGCGCGTTCGAGTTGTCGTTCAGGCCGTTGCTGTTGGCGCTCACCGCGTAGCTGTCGCCGGCGGCCGGTGCGCCGGAGAGGGTCAGGCTCCAGCCATTGGCCGCGAGCGCCTGCCCCGGGGTGTAGGCACCGCTGCCGAGCACAGTGCCGCTGGCGGTATCGGTGATGGCATAGGTGCCGGCCGTCGGGAAGCTCACGGTCACGTTGCTGGAGAGCGCCGCATTGCTGGCATCGGTTACCTGCAGCGACGCCACCGCCGAGCTGCCGGTATTCCCGCTGGCCGGCTGCGCCTGCACCGCCGCGGCGGCAGCGATCCCGGACGGATCGGTCATGGCCACCGCCAGCCCGGTGGAAGCGTTGCGGGTCGGCTCGATGCGGAAACTGTCTCCCGCCTGCGCCGAGCCGGACACGCTCAGGGTGAGCCCGGCACCGCTCAGGGTGCCGTCTGGGTTGGTGGTAAGCGCCACCGGCTGGCCGGCCGTGGTGCTCATGCTCCAGTTGCTACCGTCGTAGCGCAGCGTGTAGTCCGCGTTGTCCAGCGCGTTGACGTCGCTGACCTGCACGCCCACCGCGGCATTGCCGGTGTTGTTCTTCGAGGCCATCGCCTGCGGCGTCGGCAGCGAGAAGATCGGCGCACCGGGCTGCCCGTTGAGGTCCAGGCCCTTGCCCTGCTGCGCATTGACGCTGGTCGCCAGCGCGATGGCCGCCTGGCCGAGGCGGTTCTGCGCCGGCTCCAGCACGTTGGCCCGGTAATCCAGCATCGCCCCCAGCGAACCGCCGGAAAGGCGCGTGGTGATATCGGTGCCGCTGCTGTCGAACACATTGGTGCGGCTGGCGTCATAGGCATCGTTGGCGACGCTGAGCTTGAATGCACTGCTGCCGCTGACCAGTGCCTGGCCACTGCTGCTGTACACGCTCATGGTGCCGTCGGTCTGCGCCACGGCCGTGACCCCGAGGTAGCCGGACAGCGTGTTCACCAGCGCGTCGCGCTGGTCCAGCAACGCGTTGGGCGTGCTGCTGCCCAGAGTCTCGTGGATCTTCTTGTTGAGGCTAGCGATGTTGTCCAGTGTGGTGTTGACGCTGGCGACGGTGCTGCCGATCTGCCCGTTGATCTGCTGCTGCTGGCTGGCGAACTGGGTACCCAGCGTGTTGAACACGGAAACAAGTGCTGACGCGTTGCCCAGTGCCGCCTGCCGCGCCGAGCTGTCGTTGGGCGTGTTGGCGACCGTATCGAAGCCGCCGTAGAAGCTGTCCAGCGCCCCCTGCAGATCGCCGCTGGCATTGAGCATGCTATTCAGCGTTCCGGCCAAGTCGTTGTAGGTGTTGGCACGCTGCAGGTTGCCATTGCTGGTCCACACCGCCTGAGTCAGGTAGCTGGAATAGGCGCGCTCGACCGCGGTCACGTCGACGCCGCCGCCGACCGTGTAGCGCGCGGCCTGCGGCACGACGCGCTCGGCCTGCAGCACCACCTCGCGGCTGTAGCCGTCGGTGCCCGCATTGGCGATGTTGTTGCCCACGGTGTTCAGCGCGACCTGCGCCGCGTTGAGGCCGGAGACACCGGTGCTGAAAAGATTGGCCATGGGCTAGATCCAGGCGTTCATTCGGAGGACATCGGCGCCAACGCGCCGTTCTTGAGCGCGTCCAGCGCCTGGCGCATCGCCGGGCTGTTGGCGATCGCCGCGATCTTGCGGGCGTAGTCCGGGTCGGTCGCGTAGCCGCCCTGGACCAGGCCGTGGGCAAACCCGGCCACGTCGTCGCCCTTGCCCAGCGCCTGCGCGTAACGCGGGTTGTCGCCGAGCAGCCGTGCGTAGTCGTTGAACGACTGCGCGGGCGACTCGTAGGCGCGGAACGCCGCGCGCCGGCGCACCGGCACCCCGCCCTCCACTTCCAGCGTCGGCACGCTGACGCTGCCACCGTCCCAGCTGGAGCCGGCCTTCATGCCGAACAGGTTGTTGCTGGACGTGCCGTCGACATGGCGCGGCATGTGCTGTCCCCACTTCGTTTCCAGCGCGGCCTGCGCCAGCACCGCACGCACCGACACGCCGAGCTTCTGCGCGGCCTTCTTCGCGAACGGGGCCATCGTGGTCACGAAACTCACCGGGTCACCCGGCACCAGCCGGGAAGCCGCCGTGGCCGCACTGCCCAGCGCGCCGGCGACCGAGCTCATGGTGTCGGCCTCCGGGTCGTCCCAGCCGGACGTGCCGGGGCCCGCCGAAGCCGGGGCGGCGGCGCCGGTGGAAGCCCCCAGCGCGGCGGCGACCGAACCCAACCGGGATTGCCAGTTGTTGCCGGCGGCACCGCTTGCGGCATGCACATCCTTGCCGCCGAGCTGACGCACCAGCATCTCGGCGATGCCCAGACCGTGCCCCTGCGATGACAGCGTGACCGCCAGCTGCTGGTCGGCCAGCCCCTGCCACGAGGTGCTCGCCTGGCTGTCGAAGTTGGGATCGCCGAAGTTGGCGTCGCGCATCGACTTGAGCACCATCTGGGTGAAGATCGACTCGAACTGCTTGGCGACGATCGGCAGCGCCGACTTGGCATCGGTCTGGGCGCTCTGGCGCAGGGCGTCGAAACCGGACAGATCCGTCCAGGTGCTGACTCCCTGCGCAACGCTGTCGACGCCGCCGGCCATGTCAGATCACCACGAGGTCCGCATGCAGCGCACCGGCCTGCTTGAGCGCCTGCAGGATCGAGATCAGGTCGCTCGGCGCCGCGCCCACCTGGTTCACCGCGCGCACGATGGTATCCAGGCTCACGCCGGGACCGAACTTGAACATGTGCCCGCCGTTCTCGCTGACCTGCACGTCGCTGGACGGCACCACCGCGGTCTGTCCCTTGCTGAACGCCCCGGGCTGGCTGACCAGCGGCTGCTCGCTGATGGTCACCTGGATCGAGCCGTGCGCCACCGCCGCGGCGGTGACCCGCACGTCCGAGCCGATCACCACCGTGCCGGTGCGCGAGTTGACCACCACCCGCGCCGGCGGATCGCCGGGGGTGACGTCGATGTTCTGGATGTCGCCCAGCCAGGAGACCTTCTGCGACGGATCCTGCGGGCTGCGCACGGCGATCGAGCCGCCGTCCAGCGCGTTGGCGGTGCCGGCGCCGTAGGCGGCGTTGATCGCCTGCACCACGCGCGAGGCGGTGGTGAAGTCCGGCGTGTTGAGGTTGAGCACCAGGTCGCCGCCGCTGGCGAACGACGAGGGCACCGCGCGCTCCACCGTGGCGCCATTGGGAATGCGGCCGGAATCGGAGATGTTCACCTGCACGCTGGAGCCGCTCTTGCCCTGCGCGCTGATGCCGCCGATCACCACGCTGCCCTGGGCGATCGCATAGGTATTGCCGTCGGCGCCCTTCAGCGGCGCCATCAGCAGCTGGCCACCGCGCAGCGTCTTGGCATTGCCGATCGAGGCGACGGTGACGTCGATGGTCTGGCCCGGCTTGGCGAACGGCGGCAGGTCGGCGGTGACGATCACCGCGGCGGCATTCTTCAGCTGGGGGCGTGCATTGGCCGGCACCACGATGCCGAACTGCTGCAGCATGTTTTCCAGGCTCTGCGTGGTGAACGGCGCCTGGGTGGTCTGGTCGCCCGAGCCGTCCAGACCAACCACCAGGCCGTAGCCGATCAGCTGGTTGGTGCGCACCCCGGCCACCGAGGTCAGGTCGCGGATCTTGTCGGCATGCGCCGGCCCGGCCAGTCCCAGGCCCAGGCCGAACACCGCCAGCAATACCGCGCCGGCCTGCCGCCAGCGCAGCAGGGCCCGCCGCAGCTCGCTGCGGCGACGGGCGTCGGTTGCCCGTGCGCCGAGCAGTTCGTCCGGCAGCGGGTGCTCCTGCACGCGCACCTCGTGCGGCGCATGCACGGACGCCGGTACAGCAGTGTTGCGCAGGTGCCTGGTCAACTGGCGCGTTTTCATCAGAACGGCATCCACTTGGAATTGAAGAAGCGCGTCAGCCAGCCCTGGGTATTGGCGTCGGCCAGCGAGCCGCGACCGGTGTAGGCGATGCGCGCATCGGCGACGCGGCTGGAAGAAACGCTGTTGTCCGGGTTGATGTCCTGCGGGCGGACGATGCCGGAGATGCGGATCAGCTCCTTGCCCTGGTTGATCGTCAGCCACTTCTCGCCGCGCACCACCAGGTTGCCGTTGGACAGGCGCTGGGCCACCGTGACGGTGATCTGGCCGCTGAGCTGGTTGCTCTGGCTGGACGAACCATCACCGGCGAAGCTGCGGTCGCCGTTGAGCGAGATGCTCGCCGGGTTGCCGTTGAGGGTCGCCGTCTTGCCCAGCAGCACGGGGGCCTCGAAGCTGTTCTTGTCGGTCTTGCTGGTGCTGGTGGAAGCCTTCTTGCTGGCCTGCGTGCTCTCCTGCAGCACCACGGTGAGGATGTCGCCGACGCGATGGGCGCGCGGATCGACGAACAGCTCCATGTTCTGGTTGTCGTGGTAGATCGAACCGTCGGCGACCGGCGCCGCGGTCGGCTCGACCGGCGCGGTGGCGGCCCACTGGGCGTCGTCGTGCGATGGCGCCATCGTGGCGCAGCCGGGCAGCGCCAGCAGCACCAGCGGCACGACGAGACGAAGGATTCGGGGGGTCGCGTTCATCGCCGTCCTCACATCTTGTCGGTCAGGTCCTGCAGCATCTGGTCGGTGCTGCTGATGGCCTTGGAGTTCATCTCGTAGGTGCGCTGGGTCTCGATCATGTTGACCATCTCCTCCACCACGTTGACGTTGGAGGACTCCAGTGCGCCCTGCATCAGCGTGCCCATGCCGTTGAGGCCGGGCTGGCCGGTCTGCGGCGCACCGCTGGAGGCGGTTTCCATGTAGAGGTTGTTGCCCTTCGGCTGCAGGCCGGCGGGATTGACGAAATCCGCCAGCTGCAGCGTGCCCACCTGCACCGCCGCGCCCGAACCGTTGGTGGTCGCCGACACGGTGCCGTCGGCGCCGATGGTGATGCTCTGCACGTTGGACGGCAGCGTGATGCCGGGATTCAGCGGATAACCGTCGGCGGTCACCAGCTGGCCGTTGGCGTCGGTATGCAGCGAGCCGTCGCGGGTATAGGCGATGGTGCCGTCGGGCATCGATACCTGCAGGAAGCCGCGGCCCTGGATCGCCACGTCGAGCGAGTTGCCGGTCTGACTGGTCTCGCCCTGGGTGAACAGCTTCTCGGTGCCGACCACGCGCACGCCGGTGCCCAGCATCAGGCCGGTCGGCGACAGCGTCTGCTCGGTGGTCTGCGCGCCGGGCTGGGCGCGGTTCTGGTACATCAGGTCCTGGAACGACGCCCGCGAGCTCTTGAAGCCGGTGGTGTTGGCGTTGGCCAGGTTGTTCGAGATGACATCCATGCGCGTCTGCTGCGCATCGAGGCCGGTCTTGGCAATCCAGAGGGACGAGAGCATGTTCGGGGACTCCTGGGAGGTGACGGCGATCCGTCACGCATTCGGTCGTTAATTCGACTGAAGCAATTTGGATGCCGACGACGCGTTGTCTTCGGCCGCCTTGATCGACTTGATCTGCATGTCGTACTGGCGCGAGAGCGCGATCATCTTCACCAGTTCCGACGAGGCGTTGACGTTGCTGTTTTCCAGCGCTCCGGCCGTCACCTCCACGGTGGGATCGGCCGGCGCACTGCCGCCCCCGGCCAGGTGCATCAGGCCGTCGCCGCCCTGCACCAGCTGGGTCGGATCGGGATTGACCAGGCGGATGCGATCGAGCGCGGCGATGGTGTTCGGACCGCCGCCGAGCGGCACGCTGGAGATCGTGCCGTCCTCGCCGATGCGCAGCTCGGCGCTGGGCGGCAGGCTGATCGGACCACCGCCGCCGAGCACCGGGTTGCCGGCCGCATCCGTCAAAAGACCGTCGGGGGTCAACTGCAGGTCGCCCGCGCGGGTGTAAGCCTCCGAACCATCCGGCGCCTGCACCGCGATCCAGCCACTCCCCTTCACCGCCACGTCCAGCGGACGGCCGGTGGTGGTGATCGATCCCGGCGTGGTGTCAACGCCGATACCGCGGGCCACCGCATTGATGCGCGAGGCCTCGCCCGGACCCTGCACCGGCAGGCTCTGGAAGGCGGTCAGTTCGGCGCGGAAGCCGGTGGTGGAAGCGTTGGCCAGGTTGTGGCTGACCGCCTCCTGGGCGCGCATCACCTGCGTCGCCCCGGTCATCGCTACATAGAGGGAGTGGTCCATGGCGGCTTATCAGCGGCTGACGGCACTGAACAGCGTGTTGGCCAGCGTGCTGTCGGTGCTGAGCACCTGCGCATTGGCCTGGTAGTTGCGCTGCGCCTTGATCATGTTCACCAGCTGGGCGGTGGTGTCGGCGGTATTGGACGTCTCCAGCGCACCGGATTGCAGGCTGCCGAAGGTGCCCGTGCCGGCGGTACCCATCTGCGCCACGCCCGAGTCGCCGCTGGCAGCCCAGTTCGTGCTGCCGAGCTGGCGCAGCCCCTGCACGTTGGAAAAGTTGGCGATCGCGATCTGGCCGAGCTGGGTGCTCTGGTTGTTCGAGTAATAGGCGGTGACCACGCCCTTGGAGTCGATGTCGATGTTCGACAGCGTGCCCGCCTCGAAGCCGTTCTGCTCGATCGAGCCGGCCGCGAAGTCGGTGCCGAACTGCGTGCTGTTGGTGATGTTCAGCGAGAGCGTCAGCGGATTCGAGCCATTGCCGAGATTGACCGCACCGAACGCCAGAGTACCGTTGGCCGGCGTGGCGAGGTTGCCGCTGGTGTCGAAGGTCATCGACTGGGTACCGGCGTTGTTGCCGTCCACGTAGAGGTGCGCGTCCCAGGCGTTGGTACCGGTCTTGACGTAGTAGATGGTGGCCTGGTGCGAGCCGCCCTGCGAGTCGTACACGGTCACCGGCGTGGCAGCGTTGAACGAGGTGGCGTCACTGGTGCTGAACGCGGTGGCCGGCACGGTGGCACTGGCCGGCAGGTTCGAGTTGAGCGTGATCAGCGAGGTCGCGGTGGCATTGCTCTGCGAGGACACCAGCTTGAGGTCGGTCAGGGTGCTGGTGTCGAACCCACCGATGCCGTTGGGCGGATACACCTGCAGCTTGGCGCCGGCGGAGGTCTCGACGTAGTCGTCGGCGCTCTTCTGGAACGCACCGGCACGGGTGTAGACCGGGCCACTGCCGTCGTTGACCACGAAGAACCCGTTGCCGCTGATCGCCATGTCCAGCGAGTTGTTGGTGGTCTCGATGTCGCCCTGGCCGAACTGCTGCGCCACGTCCTGCGTGCGCACGCCGCTGCCGGTGGCGGTGGAGTTGAGGTTCAGGCCGGTCACCGCGTATACGTCGGCGAATTCGGCGCGCGAGCCCTTGAAGCCAGCGGTGTTGGCGTTGGCGATGTTGTTGGCGATGACGTTGAGGTCGGTCTGCGCGGCGTTGATGCCGGTGAGCGCGGTGTTCAGAGCCATGGGGTGTTCCTCGATGAGAAGGGAGATGCCACGCGTGCGTCAGAGAATCTGGGCCACCTGGCTGAGCGCGACGCCGCCGACGCCAGCCACCTGCAGGTACGTGCCGACGGTGCTGCCGCCGTAGCCCACGGCGGTCACCTTGCCGGCGACATAGGTGTCGAACGACGTGTCGCCGTTGGCGGCCGCGATCGAGTAGCTGCCCGAAGGCAGTTGGTTGCCGGCGTTGTCCTTGCCGTCCCAGCTGAACTGGGTGAGTCCGGAACTGGTCGCGTCCACGGCCATCGTGCGCACCACGTTGCCGCTGGCATCGAGGACATTGACCGCCATCGTGCCGGGTGCGGTGACGTTGGCCGCAGCGGTGACGCTGCCTCCGGCGTACTGCAGCGTGGAGGTCGGCACCATCACCACGCGGTTGACCAGGTTCGACGAGCCGAGCACCTGCGAGGTCTGCAGCGCGCCGTTCACCGTGGAGTTGAGCGTCTGCACCGAACTGACCATGTCCTGGGTGGACTGCAGCTGGCTGAACTGCGCCATCTGGGAGACGAACTGGGTGTTGTCCACCGGATGGGTGGGATCCTGCGATTGCAGCTGTGCGGTCATCAGCTTGAGGAAATCGGCCTGGCTCATGCTGCCGGCCTTGGCCGCGCTGCCGACCTGGCTGGCGGCACTGGCGGCGGTGTTGGCCGAGCCGATGGTGTTGGCGGTGTTGATGGTCATGCGTGCGCTCCGAGAGGGCTTACTTGCCCAGGTCCAGGGTCTTCACCATCAACTGCTTGGTGGTGTTCATCACCTCGACGTTGTTCTGGTAGGAACGCGAGGCGGAAATCATGTTGACCAGCTCGTCCACCGGGTTGACGTTGCTGCCGTAGACGTAGCCGCTGGCGTCGGCCATCGGGTTGCCGGGCTCGTAGCGGCTGGGAATCGCCGCCTGGCTCTCGGTGATCCCGTCGACCTTCACGCCGGTGGCGCCGGCGTCGGCGGCGACGCCGAGCTGGCCGTCGACCTGCTGCTTGACCGCGGCGAACAGCGGCTCGCGGGCGCGGTAGGCGCCCTGCGCGGTGCTGGATACGCTGTCGGCGTTGGCCAGGTTGCTGGCCACGGTGTTCAGCCGCAGCGTCTGCGCGGCCATGCCGGAACCTGCGGTATCGAAGATCTTGAACATCGACATGGCGATTACCCCGTGATAGCGGTGCGCAGCATGCGGATCTGCGCGGTGATGAAGGCCAGGCTGGCCTGGTAGTGCACGCCGTTGGCGGCGAAGTTGGCCTGCTCGGTCTGCTCGTCGACGGTGTTGCCGTCCATGCTCGGCTGGGTCGGATTGCGCCACAGCAGCTTGTCCGCCTGCTGCGCCACCGGGTCGATCTGCCCGCTCGAGGGCGTACTCAGCGGCAACTGCCCGCCGGACTGGCCACTGGCCTGCTCGAGCGCGGCACGGAAATCGATGTCGCGCGCCTTGTAGCCGGGCGTGTCGGCATTGGCCAGGTTGCTGGCCAGCACCTCGCTACGGCGCTGCCACAGACCCAGCGCCTGGGTGTGGATGCCGAACAGGTTGTCCAGGGGTGCGCTCATGACTTGCCTCCGCGCGGCGTGGGACCGCACGGGGCTTGAGGCAATTCGCGTGCCACGAGAGAAAAACCGCGTCAGTACGCGGGTTTGCGACGATCAGGGGGTGCCGCCGGGAGAGTGGAAGTCGGTTTTCCGTCGCCGTACCGGCCGGCCGGCGACGGCCCGCCGACCCGGGTCAGCCCGGCAACAGGTCCAGCACCGCCTGGGCGAGCTGGTCGGGCTGGAACTTGGCGATGAAGCGGTCGGCATGCACCTCCCGCACCATCGCCTCATTGAAGATGCCGCTGATCGAGCTGTGCAGCACCACCTTGAGCTGGCGCAGCGCCGGCTCCTCGCGGATTGCCCGGGTCAGCGCGTAGCCGTCCATCTGCGGCATCTCGATGTCCGACACGACAAGGTTGATGCGCTCGGACGGATCCGCGTCGATCAGCTCGTGCAGCTTGGCCAGAGCGCGCACGCCATCCTCAGCCAGCACGCATTCGATGTTCATCTGCTTGAACACGCCCTCGACCTGGCGCCGCGCCACGATCGAATCGTCCACCACCAGCACCCGACGGGGGCTCATCGCATGGCCGTCCACCGCCCGCAGCATGTGCGGCGACAGCTCGCCCGGCACGCCATGGATGCTGGCCAGCACGTGCTCGACGTCGACCACCGCCACCAGCGACCCGTCGACCCGGGTGATCGCGTTAACCTTGGTGCCGAACCCGAGCGCGGGCTCGGGCGTGACCAGCGTCTCGCCGGCACAATGCACCATGTGCTTGAGGTCGGCCACCAGGAAGCCCTGCACGCTGCGGCTGAACTCGGTCACCAGCAGGTGCGCCGAGGGCTCGTCCTTCAGCGGCGCGTAGCCGAGCGCGGCGGCCATGTCGATCACCGGGATGGTCTGGCCGCGGTAGTCGCAGGTGCCGGCGATCAGCGGATGGGCGCCGGGCATGCGCTCCAGCGGCGGACGACGCAGCACCTCGCGCACCTTGAATACGTTGATGCCGAACAACTGCGGCTCGCCGAGGCGGAACAGCAGCATCGCCACCCGGTTGTGGCCCGCCAGGCGGGTGTGACGTTCGACGCTCTCAAGCAGCGCACCACTCATGCGGCGTTTCCTCGGGTCCGTGGGCACCGCGCGCGCGGTGGACGCATCCCTATCGGCCACGGCCGCCGGGGCTTGAGTGACAGGCGGCGGTGGCGATGGCATGTGCCTTGCTTGTTCAAGTTCCGTCGCCAGCGGCCGATCCGGCGCTTGCCCTTATTAAAGGAAATGCCCGTCCATGAGCTTCATCCGCAGCCAGCACCTGGCCGCCTTCGTCCAAGCCGCCACCCGGTCGGACGAGGCACAACTCGCCCGGCTCGGCGCCCGGCATCCGGCCCTGGCCGAGGTGCTGGCGCCCCTGCTGAAGCTGGCCGCGCCACGCCCGCCGGCCGGTGTCGCACTGCAGACCATCGAGCAGCAGAGCCTGCTGCTCGGCGCCTCCCAGCAGCTGGCCCGCGAACAGGCGGCGATGGAGGATTCCGCCCGCGAGTGCCGCGACAGCGTCGGTCGTTTGACGGACGGCAGCGCCGGGATCTCGACGGCCCTGCAGCAGGTCGCCGCCAGCCTCGACAGCGCCGACCAGGCCGGTCACGCCAGCGCCGGCAACATCAGCGAGCTGGACGGCCAGCTGCGCCTGCTGCGCAGCGCCATGGCGGCGATGAACCGCAACCAGAACAAGCTGGCCGAGCAGGTCGAGCAGATCCGCAAGCTCACCGGCGCGGTGCAGGAGATCGCCCACCAGACCAATCTGGTCGCGCTCAACGCGGCCATCGAAGCGGCGCGCGCCGGCGAGGCCGGTCGCGGCTTCGCGGTGGTCGCCGACGAGGTCAAGCAGCTGGCCGAGAAGACCGCCCAGACCACCACCGAGATCGAGGCGGTGACCGGCTCGATCGGCGAGTTCTCGCTGCAGCTCGACGGCGACGTCCGTCAGGGCATGCAGCGGCTGGAACGGGCCCAGCAGGGCGTGGGCCAGGCCGACAATTCGCTGCAACGCGGCACCGAGTCGCTGCAGCTGGCCCGCAACCGGGTCGCCGGCCTGCGCCAGAACCACGATGCCCAGCACGTAAGGGCCACCAGCGCCCAGGCCACCCTCGGCGCGCTGCAGCGGCGCAGCACCGAGGCGCGCCGCCAGTCCGAAGTGCTCGCCCGCTCCGCCCTGCTCTCGCAGCGGCTGGGCCTGGAATGGCTGGAGGGCAGCAGCGGCAAGGACCTGGCGGCACTCAGCCTGACCGTGCGCGAGTCGGTCCAGGGGATGCGCCAGGCGATGGAGCTGGCACTGGCCGAACCGGCCGCGCTGGACCGCCGCTGGTTCGATACCCACGCGCTGCAACGCGCGCTGGGGCGCCTGCTCGCCCTGCAGGGGGAGAAGCCGGTCGCCGCGAGCATGCTCGATACCTGCCAGCGGCTGGGCGAGCGCGGCACCGCATTCGTCGACCTGCTGTGCGAGGGTCGCAAGTCCGAGGCCGGCGCACTGACCGCCCCGCTCGAGGCCGAGCGCGAGGCGCTGGTCAACCAGCTGGCCCAGCTGCTCGCGGACGAGGCATGAGCCAACCCATCCGGCTACTGCTGAGTGCCCTGCTGGCCCTGGTCGCCCTGCCCGCTGTGGCCGGCGGCGATCCGGTCAGCGCGTTCGCGCAGCAGTGGCTGGTGCAGCAGTACTCCGCTCCCGGCAGCCGGGTGACGGCGCAGGCCGCCCCGGTCGACCCGCGGCTCGCCCTGGCCGACTGCCACGGCATGATGGCCGCCAGCCTGCCGCCCAACCTCCCGCCACGGCCGCGGATGAGCGTGGAGGTGCGCTGCACCGCCGGCGCGGGCTGGTCGGTGCGCATCCCGGTGAGCCTGCAGATCTTCCGCGACGTGCTGGTCACCAACCATCCGTTGCAGCGCGGCGACGGCATCCAGCCGGGCGACGTGCGCAGCGAGTCGCGCGACATCACCCGGCTCGGCTACGGCTACTTCGACAGGCTCGACCAGATCGCCGGCCGCAGCCTGGCCAGGCCACTGCCCCCGGGCAGCGTGCTGACGCCCTCGGCTCTCGGCGGGCGCGACATGGTGCGGGCGGGCGACCACGTCGCCGTGGTCGCCGATCTGGGGGGTATCGAGGTCCGAGCCGGCGGCGTCGCGCTGGGCAGCGGCGACAACGGCGCCCGGCTGCGGGTCCGCAACGAAAGCTCCGGGCGCGTGATCGATGCCATGGTCCGCGGCCCCGGCGAAGTATTGGCGCTACCTTAGGGCAAGAAAATATTTTGACTGGCCAGGCCTAAAGTTCTTGCGCAACCGGCCGATTCCGGGGACACAGGGGCTCATACGAGCAGAGAAAACACCCATGAACACGACGATTTCAAACAACGGATTGCCCAAGCTCCCGCAGGCGAACGTCAGCCAGGGCAGTAGTGCCCAGGCCGGCAGCGGCGCTCCGGCGGGTCCGGCTGATGCCTCCGCCAGCACCGCAGGCGGTGCGGACAAGGTCAACCTGACCGACTCGGCCCGCGCCCTGGCCGAAGCCGCCCGCTCCGGCGACGCATCGCCGATCGACACGGCCAAGGTGGAGCGCATCCGCCAGTCGCTGGCCTCCGGCACCTACCAGGTGAACCCCGAGCGCATTGCCGACGGCATGCTCTCGATGGAACACCAGATGGCCGGCACCAAGCCGGCGGCCGGCGGCGCATGAATGCCCACCTGCAAGTCGGCCTGAACGGCGCCCTGAGCACCGTGCTGGACGACATGCAGAAGACGCTGGCCGAACTGGCTGGCGTGCTGGACGACGAACGCACCGCCCTGCTAGCCGCCGATGTGGCTGCCCTGGACGCGGCCGGTAGCCGCAAGCAGGCGCTGATGCAGGCGCTCGAACAGCTCGACGCCGAGCGGCTGCAGCTCAACCTGGCCGAACCACGCACTGCCCTGGCGCTGGAATCGCGCTGGCAGTCGCTGCTGCCGGCACTGGCGGACTGCCGCGACATGAACCAGAGAAACGGCCAACTGGTCGGGCAGCGGCTCGGCAGCATCCGCCGCGCGCTGTCGATCCTGACCGGGCAGGACCCGGACGGCGGCGTCTACGGGCGGACGGGCGGCGTACAGCTGCGCTCGCGCTCGCAGCCGCTGGCCGAAGCCTGAACCCACGAATTCCGCGGGGCTCCCCCGGCCCCGCAAGCACGCGCGAAGCCCCTCCCCATGAAAGAAGCCGTCGCCACCGTCTCCGCTCCCGCCGCCCCGGCAGCCCTCAACAACGAGCAGCCGCTGCCGGTCGTGCGGCTGCCGATGCTCGACGCCAAGCGCCAGCTGTTCGCCTACGAAATCCTGTTTCACCGCGAGGGCATCGAGGAGTCCGCGCTGATGCAGCGCGTGCTGTCGACCATCCTCGACGGCGCGCTCACCCGGCTGGTACGGGGCAACCGCACCTTCCTGCGCCTGTCGCGCGACCTGCTGCTGGAGCAGACCGACGTGCTGTTGCACCAGCCCCGCTTCGGCGTGTTGCTGGAACCGTCGGCGGCCCAGGACACCGCGCTGATGGAGCGTCTGCAGCAGATGGCGCAGCGCGGCTGCCTGCTGATGCTCGACATCACCGATGCGGAGATGGCCGGTTCGGCGGCGCTGGAGGCGCTGCTGCAGATCGTGCAGTTCGTGCGCCTGGATGCCGGCAAGATGAGTCCGGAGATCCTGCGCGAGACCAGCCAGAAGCTGCATGACCGCGGCATCTGGGTCGTCGCGGGCCAGGTCGACGACCACACCACCTACCAGCGCTGCCTGGAACTGCCGCTGCAGGCGATCCAGGGGCGTTACCTGCTGATCCCGGAGACCGTCGAGGTGCCGGTGCTCACCGCCAACCGGCTGAGCATGCTGCGCCTGATGCGCGAACTGCAGGAGTCCAACCCCGGCCCGGTCGAACTGGGCGACATCATTCGTGACGACGCGATCCTCAGCTACAAGCTGCTGAGCTGCGTGAACTCGGCCTACTTCGCGCTGCCCCGGCAGCTGAAGTCGGTGCAGCAGGCGGCGATCTTCTTCGGCGTCACCCGCATGCGCAACTGGATCTACACCATGTCGCTCAGCGGCCTGGACGACCGTCCGCCGGAGCTGCTGCGCGCGGCGCTGATCCGTGCCCACATGTGCGAGAAGCTGGCCGCCGGCGCGGGCATGCCGCGCGACAAGCAGGAAATGGCCTTCACCACCGGCCTGTTCTCGCTGCTGGACACGTTGATGTGCGCACCGATGGAGTTCGTGCTCAGCCACCTGCCGCTGGTGCCGGAGATCGCCGACGCCTTGGTCGGCGGCCGCGGCCCGTTCGGCCCGCTGCTGGAGCAGATCTTCGCCTGGGAAGCCGGCGAGCTCACCGGCCAGAACGCCCAGCCACAGCGCATCCAGCGCATGGCCGCGATCTACCTGGAAGCCACCCAGTTCGCCGACCAGGTGTTCTCGCACGCCGAGGGGCGGGCGAACTGAGTCTCCCCTGCATCGCGGCCCGACCGGGCCGCGACATGCAGCCGCCGGGATGGCCTTCGGCTCAGCCCTCGTCGTGACTGCGGCGTCGCCATAACGGCCACGCGGACAGCAGCAGACCGAGCAGTGCGATCTCGAACCAGTGCATGCCGGTGCGGCCGCCGCCGCCCAGCCACATCACGCCGCCCACCGCACCAAGCACGAGCGCACCCAGCCCCACCGGAAGCAGCAGGTCGCTGGGGTGCTGGCGACGCTCCCACAGAAGCATCAGCACGCCCAGCGCCGCCAGCAGCCCCGCCACCACGCGGCGAAGCATGGCGCCATCGGGCGGCACCGGCAGATCCGGAAAGATATCCACCAGCGAACGGTCGCCGACCTGCACCTCGTAACCCTTGCCGTCGGGCGCGTCCTCGGCCGGCATCAAGGTGTCGCCCTTGAGGCGTGCCACCACCGTCACGGCCTGCAGCGGAACCATGGTCCAGCTCACCCTGAGGTCGCCCAGCCGCGGCGTGGAGGGGTGCTCGCTGGTCGTCAGGTAGCCGTCGTGGAGGGAGAAGCTCGCGGCGAGATTCGGTGGCAACGCCTTCGGATCGGGCGACATCTGGACGCTGCCGGGCAGTGCATGCAGGAGTGCCGACGACAGCTTGAATCCACCCACGTCGACCTGGCCGGAATCGAACTGGCGCCCGGCGATCGGGAAGCGCCGGGGATTGACGTGCCCCACCGGCTGCGTGAAGTGGCTCGAATCCACCGGCCGGTCGACCCAGTCCAGTTCGTAGTGGGCCTCGCCAGCCACCACTACCTCGCGCCACTGGAACATCTCCACGTGACGGACCAGCACCGGCGTGGCCGCGCTCTGGTTGAAATCGTCGTCGCGCGGCGGGGCCACCACGTCGATCGGCCCGGCGACCCGAACCATGTACCCGTACAGGCCGGGACGCGGCCCGCCCTGGTGCGCCATGTCGATCACCTCGCCGCCATGACGCTGTTCGGCCTGACGGTAGGCGAGCAATGCGTTCTCGGTGGATGCGAGCATGCCCAGCGCGCCGAGCAGCAACACGGCGCCGAGCGCCTTGAGCAGGGCGCCGCCGGAGACCTGCCGCCGTGGAGGATGCAGCCTCGCCATCAGGCTGCCACCCCGACCAGGGTGCCAGCGATCGCGCCGCGTTCGTTGCGGGTACCGAAGCGACCGCGCTCGTCGCGTACGACCTCGGCCAGGGCACAGCCGTGATCATGGGTAAAGAACAACTGCACGCCACGGGCCAGCTTGTCCTCTAGGAACTCCCGCTTCTCGTCGATCAGCTTTTCCGGCCAGCGGTCGTAGCCCATGGTGATCGGCAGGTGCACCCAGTGGCGACCGGGGATCAGGTCGGCGCAGAACACCACGCCCCCCGCCTCGGCCATCATCAGGCCGGGCGTGTGGCCGTCGGAAAAGTGGAAGCGCACCGACTCGCCCAGCGTCGCCGAGCGGGGGCCATCGACCAACTCCAGCCGACCGCTGGCCTCCAGCAGGCCGGCCAGTTCGGGGATGAACGAGGCGCGGTCGCGCGGGTGCGGATCGAGCGCCCGGCGCCAGTGCCCGGCGCCAACGAGGAAACGGGCTCGCGGGAACAGCAGCCGCGCCGGCCGCCCCTTTTCCCACGCGGCCAGCAGCCCACCGGCATGATCGAAGTGCAGGTGCGAGAGCACCACCACGTCGATGTCCTCATGCGAGAGGCCCAGCGCAGCGAGCGAATCGAGCAGCACATGGCGCTCTTCGACCACACCGTAGCGCTCTCGCAGCGACGGCTCGAAGAAAGCGCCGATACCGGTCTCGAACAGCACGTTGCGGCCGTCCAGTCCCCTCACCAGCAGGCAGCGGCAGGCCAGCGGGATGCGGTTCTCGGCGTCCGGCTCGATCCAGCGCGACCACAGCGCGCGAGGCGCATTGCCGAACATGGCACCGCCGTCGAGTCGCTGCGAATTGCCGGTGAGGGAGAAGAATTCCATGGGTCGGCCCTGCCGTTGCGGGATGCCGATTCAATGGCCGTCGGCGGCCCCGGTCAGCTGTCGGTACTTGAGGTCGAGCTGCGCTTCGGTTTCCACGTGGTCCGGGTCGACGATGATGCATTCGACCGGACACACCACGACACACTGCGGCTCGTCGAAATGCCCGTGGCACTCAGTGCACCGGGCCGGATCGATCACGTAGAACTCCTCGCCCAGCGAAATCGCCTGGTTCGGGCAAGCCGGCTCGCAGACGTCGCAGTTGACGCAGGTATCGAGGATCTTCAGGGACATGGCAACTGCGCGCATCCCCCGCCCCCGGCCGGATGCCGGGAGCGGGCGGACGCCGACCATTACATCGCGACGAAGCGGATGTTGGCGGCGGTCGGGGTCAGCACGTCCGTCACGCGCTGCTTGTCGGCCTCGTCGCCGATGAACAGCACGATCACGTCCTTGAACGCACCCGGCTTGGCGTCCTTGAACGCCGCGGTGATGAAGTCGGCGGTCTTGGCCGAGCTCGGGCCCGCGAACACCAGCATATTGCCCGGCAGCACGCCGCGGGCGACCACGTCCTGCACCGCCTCCAGCTGGCGACCGTATTTGGCCTGGGAGTCGGCATCGTCGCCGGCCGGCACCAGGTAGGCGTACGGGCGGTCGGCGGTCATGCCCTGCATGTTGGCCGTGACAATCTGGCCGAGGTAGGCGTTCCAGGCCTTGGTGTCGTTCGGATCGGTCGGCTTGGCGACCTTCTGGACCTGCTGGGCGGCCTGCTGAGCGTCGTCCTGCTTGTGGCAGGCCGAGAGCATGACGGTGCCCGCCAGGGCGAGCGTGACGGCAAGGACGAACTTACGCATGGTGATCACCTTCTTTTTCGGGTTGCTTTTTGTGCCAGCGCTGGCGCATGGCCTGTTGCACCGCCGGATGCACGAAACCGGAGATGTCGCCGCCGAGGCGACCGATCTCGCGCACCAGCGAGGAGGAAATGAAGCTGTACTGCTCGGCCGGCGTCAGGAACAGCGTCTCGACCTGGGGAATCAGGTGCCGGTTCATGCTGGCCAGCTGGAATTCGTACTCGAAGTCGGAGACCGCGCGCAGGCCGCGAATGATCACGCCCGCGCCGATCTGATCGACGAACTGGGCCAGCAGGCAGTCGAAACCGCGCACTTCCACGCTCGGCAGATCGGCCAGCGCCAGCCGGGCCAGGGCGATCCGCTCCTGCAGGGAAAAACCGGGACCCTTGCCCTTGTTCGGGCTTTCCGCCACCGCCACCACGATCCGGTCGAACAGCGGCGCGGCACGCGCCACCAGATCGGCATGGCCGTTGGTGATCGGGTCGAAGGTGCCCGGATAGACGGCAAGGCGCGTATTGACCGGCGGCTTGATCACGGAATCTCGGGAGCCCGAATGAAGGGCGTTTAGCTTAACGGAAGCGTTTCCGCGCGGCGATAGAGCGCGTGGCGCACCTCACCTGCCTCCGCCTCGCGGTGCAGCGCCCAGGCCGGGGGAAGCTCCGGTACCCGTCCTCGCGGCGACTCCACGTACAGCCAGGCCGAGGGACTGAGCCATCCCTGCTCCAGCCGCGCGGCCAGCCCGGTCCACAGGTCGGCATCGAACGGCGGGTCGAGCCATACAAGGTCGAATGGCGTGGGGGAGCCGGCCAGGAAGCGCCGCGCGTCCATCGTCGCCACCTGGCCGCCGACCGCCTTCAACCGCGCCAGGTTGTCGCGCAGCGCCTGTGCCGCTGCCGGCTGTGCCTCGACGAACTGCACGCTGGCCGCTCCGCGGGACAGCGCCTCGATGCCCAGCGCACCCGTGCCTGCGCACAGATCCAGCCCGCGGGCGCCGGCCACCACGGGCGCCAGCCAGTTGAACAGGGTCTCGCGGACCCGCTCCGGCGTGGGCCGCAGACCCGGCAGTTCCGGCACCTCCAGGCGGGAATTGCGCAGGCTGCCGCCGATGATGCGGATGCGACCGGATCCCCGCTTCATCGGGTCGCGGCCTCAGCGGGAAGTCGGGATCGGGGTGATAGCATGCCGCCCATTGTCTTTGATTCCCCCCTGACATGCTCAAGTTCTGGAAGAAGAAGCCTGCCGACGACGTGCCGGAACAGGACCAGGCCGCCGTGCCGGAAAACGCGGCGGAGGGTGGCGAAAGCGCGCCCACCGCGACCGCCACGCCGCTCCCCGCAGCCCCCCCCCCCACCACGGAATCGCCGGCGGAAACGCTCCCCGCCCGACGCGGCTGGCGCGAGCGGCTGGCCGGCTCGGGTTTCGCCCGCAGCCTGGGGGCCCTGTTCGTCCGCAATCCGCGGCTGGACGATGACCTGCTCGACGAGCTGGAAACCGCGTTGATCACCGCCGACGTCGGCGTGGAGGCCAGCACCCGGCTGGTCGAATCCCTGCGCAAGCGCATGAACGCCCGCGAGTTCGCCGATGCTGGCGTCCTGCTACAGGCCCTGCGCAAGGCACTGATCGACCTGCTGACGCCCGTGCAGCAGCCGCTGGACGTGGCCGGCCGCAAGCCGTTCGTGATCCTCACCGTCGGCATCAACGGCGTAGGCAAGACCACCACCATCGGCAAGCTGGCCCGGCGCTATCGCGACGAGGGCCATGGCGTGATCCTCGCCGCCGGCGACACTTTCCGCGCCGCGGCGGTCAACCAGCTCAAGACCTGGGGCGAGCGCAACCAGGTGCCGGTGATCGCCCAGGGCCAGGACGCCGATGCCGCCAGCGTGATCTTCGACGCCCTGCAGGCCGCCCGCTCGCGCGGCGCCGACGTGCTGATCGCCGACACCGCCGGCCGCCTGCACACCCAGGGCGGTCTGATGGACGAGCTGGGCAAGATCGCCCGGGTGATGAAGAAGCTCGACGCCGATGCCCCGCACGAGGTGCTGATGGTGATCGACGGCACCACCGGCCAGAACGCGGTGAACCAGGTGCGCCAGTTCCGCCAGATCGTCGGCGTCACCGGACTGGTGGTGACCAAACTGGACGGCACCGCCAAGGGCGGCGTGGTGTTCGCACTGGCCCGCGAATTCGGATTGCCGATCCGCTACGTCGGCCTGGGCGAAACTGCTGCCGACCTGCGCGTGTTCGATGCCGAGGCTTTTGTCGACGGCCTGCTGCCATCCAGCATCGGTCATGGCTGAGGTTTTCCCGCGGAGCGCAGGACGGTGAGCCGCCGCTGGCGGCTCGCATTGCTCGCTGGCGCGGGCGCGGTGGGGGTGCTGCTGCTGGCCGCGGTCATCGGGGTCTACTGGCTGCTGCAGCCAGACCGTTTCACCGCGACACTGCAGGCGCAAGCACGTGCCGCGGGGCTCGAGCTGAGCCTGGCCAGCCCGGCCAGCCCGGCGTTGTTCCCGCATCCGGCGCTGGAACTGCGGGGCATCACCCTGAACGAATCCGGCGCATCGATGCCGATCCTCCTGGCTGCGCGGGGTCGATTGGCGCTGCCATGGCACACCCTGTTCGGCGGACCGACCACGATTGTCCGGCTCGAGATCGACGCGCCGAGGGTGGATCTCGATGCGTTGCAGAGCTGGCTGGAGCACCTGCCCTCCAGCAAGGGCAATCGTGCACCGCAGATTCCACGCATCGACACCGGCATCCTGATCAGCCGGGCGAGCGTGGTCCGCGGCAACGACATCCTGCTCGACAACCTGGCGCTGGAGACCGGCCAGCTCCACCCCGACAAGCCATTCTCGCTCGACCTCACCGCGCGCGACGCGAGCGGCGACCCGGTGCAGCTGCGACTGCTGGCGACACCGCGCGCCAGCGGCGAGGGGATGAGTTTCGAGAACATCGACCTGCATCTCTCGCACGGTGCCGACACGACGCTGGACCTTCGCGGCAGCGCCCGCTGGCACGGTGCGGCAGACGCCTCCGCGGACCTGGCTGGCAGCGTCGATCTGGCCGATGCCGGGCGCTACGACCTGTCGCTGCGGCTCACGCCGGCCAACCTGCGCGATCCGCTCCTGCTGACACTTCATCTGGCCGGCCCTGGTCGCAACGCCGATGTCCGCCTGCCACCGCTGCAATTGGCCAACTGGTGGTCGCAACTGAGCGATGGGGAGGGAGGACAGCTGGTCATGCCCCCGGGCAGCGGTCACCTGGATATCGATCACGCCGCCTTCGGCGGCGTCAGCGCCGAGGGACTGAGCCTGGATCTCGGCGAAGGGATACCTGCCGCGGCGGGCAGCGCCCCGGCCCCAGCCAGCAGCTCGGCGCCATGAGCGACCAGTTCGCCGAACGCCTGCTGCGCTGGTTCGACCGGCACGGCCGCAGGGATCTGCCCTGGCAGCAGCCCACTCCCGACGGGGGGCGCGACGCCTACCGCGTGTGGTTGTCCGAAGTCATGCTGCAGCAGACCCAGGTCGCCACCGTCATTCCCTATTTCAACCGTTTCGTGGAGACCCTGCCTACCCTGCGCGACCTGGCCGAAGCTGACGAGGACACGGTGCTGGCGCTGTGGTCCGGGCTGGGCTACTACCGGCGCGCCCGCTTCCTGCACGCGGCGGCGCAGCGATGCGTGGCCGAGCACGGCAGCACCCTTCCACGCGCCATCGACGCACTGCTCGCGCTCCCCGGCATCGGCCGCTCGACCGCGGGCGCGATCCTGGCTCAGTCCCACGGGCTGCGCTTCCCGATCCTCGATGGCAACGTCAAGCGAGTGCTCGCGCGCTACCACGGCGTACACGGCGACCCGGGAAAATCGACCGTCGAGAAGCTGCTGTGGGAGCACGCCGAAAGACACACTCCGGCACAGCGAACCGCCGACTACACCCAGGCGATCATGGATCTTGGCGCCACGGTATGCACCCGCAGCCAGCCCCGCTGCGACGACTGTCCGGTGCGCGAGGATTGCGTCGCCCGGCGCGACGGCCTCACCACCGAACTGCCCACCCCGAAGCCGGGCAAACGCACGCCGACCCGTCAGACGGTGATGCTGGTACTGCGCGACACCGAGGGCCGCATCCTGCTGGAGCGGCGGGGCCCTCAGGGCGTATGGGCGGGCCTGTGGAGCCTGCCGGAAGCGGCATCGCCCGAGGAGGCGTGGCGCGTCGCGGGCCAACGCGCCCGGCTCGGCGACGCATGCGCCCTGCCCTCCTTCATCCATGTCTTCAGCCATTACAAGCTGGCTGCCGAGCCCTGGCTGTTCGACTGCGTGGCCCCTCTCGCCGGGGTCGCCGACCAGGCCGAAGCGCGCTGGATCGCGCCATCCCCGGGCATGCAACTGGGCCTGCCCGCCCCAATACGAACCCTGCTTGACTCGCTGTCCGAGAGCTATCCGAAGGATTCCCCATGAGCCGCACCGTTCATTGCAGCAAACTCGACATCGATGCCGAAGGACTCGACTTCGCTCCATGGCCGGGCGCGCTAGGTCAGCGCATCTATCTGGAAATCTCCAAGCCCGCGTGGCAGCAGTGGCTCGCTCACCAGACCATGCTGATCAACGAGAACCGGCTCAATCCACTCGATCCATCGACACGCAGCTTCCTCGCGCGCGAGATGGAGAAGTACCTGTTCGAGGGCGGCACCGAGCAGCCGGCCGGCTACGTACCGCCCGATGCGGAGTCTTGACGCCATCGCGCGCTTCCAGTTTAATGCGCGGCTCCACGAGGCACCGGCCATCGCCCGACAGCCTCGATCTGGAACGCAAGACCCGTGGCCGGGTAGCTCAGTTGGTAGAGCAGGGGATTGAAAATCCCCGTGTCGGCGGTTCGATTCCGTCCCCGGCCACCATGCATTTTCGAAGCCCGCCTCACGGCGGGCTTTTTTTGTGCGAAAACACAGGTCCGGGCCTTTCTGCAAGACCCGGATCTCGCGAATGCGCTCTGCCGCACAGATTTGCGCCCCCGCTCTGCTTCACTGAAAAGGCAGGTGGGGCAAATCTCCTCGCCTGATGCTCGATGCCAGCCTCTCATCCCGTCGTCATTCACTCGCACACAAGGGGACAACTCCATGATCAGGAAATCAGCAACTGCGATTATCTCGTCGGCCCTTCTCCTCGCAGGGTTCGCAACCAGCGCGCTGGCGAAGGATTCGACGTCCGGGCTCGGCCAGTCGTGGCCGAACGCCACCGACGTCAGCGCCACCCCCCATTGGCACGTCTACGCGTTCCAGAAGGACGGGATCCGCTACGTCCAGGTGAACGACCTCAACGGCGGGGTACAAGGCGCGATCGCAACGGCCGGTGGGCAGATCCTGCTGCTGCCGATCGGCAGCGATTCGCAGTACATGAAAGTCGCCAACGCGCCGGGCACATCCGGAGAAACGGTCTATAGCGACGGCCAGGTCTCCATCAGCGCGACCCCGCTGAGCAACGGCGCAACGCAGTTCACCGTCACCGCCACCTGTACCGGCGATCCGGTGGAATGCAACTCGCACGTGGCGCCCAACGCGGCGACCAGTCTCACCACCCAGGTCAGCGCTACTGCCGCCACCTGCACCGGCGATCCGGTGGAATGCAACTCGCACGTGGCGCCCAACGCGGTAACCAGTCTCACCACCCAGGTCAGCGCTACTACCGCCACCTGCACCGGCGATCCGGTGGAATGCAACTCGCACGTGGCGCCCAATGCGGCGACCAGTCCCACCACCCAGGTCAGCGCTACTACCGCCACCTGCACCGGCGATCCGGTGGAATGCAACTCGCACGTGGCGCCCAACGCGGTAACCAGTCTCACCACCCAGGTCAGCGCTACTGCCGCCACCTGCACCGGCGATCCGGTGGAATGCAATTCGCACGTGGCACCCAACACGGCGACGACCAGTGTCACCAAGCAGACCAGCACTGCAGCCGCCACCTGCACCGGCGATCCGGTGGAATGCAACTCGCACGTGGCACCGGCTTCATCGCACTGACCGGGGTTTGACCTGATGTGGAACGGGCGCCGCGGCGCCCGTTCCACAGCTTCCGGGCTCAGACTTTCGTGAGCAGCAGGCTTATCAGCACCGCATCGTCTGTCACACGCTCGCGCAACACGCCACCGAACAGGAAAATCCGGTCCCTCACGGCATCCGGTCCCATGCCGCTGGCCGACAGGCCCATCGAAAGACCGCGCAGACGTTCGCTGCTCAACACCGACGCCAGCTGCCGGATCCCGCGGATACGCACCACGACCCCGCAACCGGCCTCGTCGGACGCACCGATGCGCACCTGCATGCTCAGGCCGGACACCCGATGGTCCTGGCACAAATGGACGACCAGGTCGCAGATCGAGCGATAGAGCACGACCTGCGCCTCGCGTCCAAGGTCCAGCCCCCGCTCGTTGCGGAACGTGCACCAGTAACGCACGCCGGCATCGTTGAGTGCGCGAGCGACCGTGCCCTGCCGCAACTCCGCGGCCAGGCCACCTTCGCGCCAGAGCACCGGGTAAAGGCTGTCCGCCAGCCGGTAGATCTGCTGCTGGGTTTCGGCTGCGCGAAGCCGGTACTCACGCTCGTCCGGTGCCGGAATCGTATGGCGGACCCGGTCGAGCAGCTCCGAGTAGCTGCTGCGGAAATTCTCCCGCAGCCCTTCCAGCGCGCTCGAAGTCTGCCGGAGCTGCATCTCGCCCAGCCACAGGTTCCGCTGCGCCAGGGCAAGCGCCATGCGGGCGTCCTGCTGCTTGCGCGCCTCCTGCTCGGACAACACGGCGATCCTCCCACCGAGCAGCAGCAGGGTGGTGATCGCAAAGGCGATGAAAATCTGCGCCTCGAGGGTCCCCGTGTCATAAAGCGCCGGCATGGTGGCTACCACCGCAACGCTGGCAGCCGAGCCACCGACGGCGGCTCCCTTCCAGCCATGGCGCAATGCCAGCAGCACGACCGGCAGGAACATCATCATGCGGGCGGCCTGCCTGGCCCCCTCCTCATTGCTCGCAGCCCCGACCCAGGCAAGCATCGTCAGCGCAGGGATCATCACGCTGACCGATTCGATCACCAGCCGGTTGTGGATCAGTCGTTGCCAGTGCAACTCGCCGTTGATGGCCATCTCGCGCAGGCAGAAGATCAGCGGGACCGAAGCGAGCACGGCCGTGAAGTTGCCCACGAACCACCGCGCCGCGTAGACCGGCATCCCCTGCCAGGCGTAGTCGGCCGGAAGCCGCATCGCCGAGAGGGACAACACGTTCATGGACGCCCAGAGGGCCGCGCACACGAATGCACAGAGCACCAGCAGCGGAATATTGATCCGCCCCTTTGCATCGAGAAGCGCGAGCCGCTCCTTGCAAAACGCTACGACCGGCATGGCCAGGCCGATCGGGGGAATCATGTATAGGCATGCCCAAGCCACCCCGAAGCGGTCCACCGAAAGGGCAGCCAGCGCCACCAGCGTCAGGGTCTCGCCCCCGAGCAGGGCCGGCCAATAACGGTAGCCCACCAGCAGCAGGGCGCAGAGGCGAAAGCCTGCGAACACCTCCCAGTGGGAGAATGAAACCTGCCGGAGCGCCAGCATTCCGGCGCTGTACAGCCCTGCTGCAAGCAGCTGCCTTGCAAGGAAACTTCCGTATCTGGACCGCAGCATTGCTCCCCCCATCTCCGTGCTGGCTACATCCCCTGTATTCCGGTAACCCGATCGAGCTGCGGTCTCCGCGCCTGTGGCGCGACCAGCCAACCCATCCGGACCTCTTCTTCCCGCTTCCTTCCTGCCATGCAAGCAGCTTGCCAAATCAACAGCGCCCGACACATGTCCAGAACGCAATGCCCGAACCCGAAGCTTTCAGTGCGCACACGCGGCACCTGAACCGCTTTCGGCCGACGTGCGCCCCAGCTTGAGCAACGTCCTGCAAAGATACACCGAACGCCGTCACAATTAGTGCTGCGCCGAGCCCTGACCACCCCCATGCACAAGAAACCCGTGTTTTTCGATCCCACCGGACGCCGGGCCAGCCGGCTGTCCCGCATGGGACTGACGCTGGCGGTCATTAGTACCCTGTTTGCCGTCGCATTCGTGCTCAGCCTGTTCATCGCCCCCAGCATGACCGGCATCCGGCTCGGCCAGCATGGCAAGGGGCTCCATGCACTTGCCGGCGTCAGGATGGCGGCCCCGGAGCTGGCCCGGCCGGCGGCGAAGCTCGCCGCCGAAGTCCGCGCCAAACAGAAGGCCGCGCACCATCACGCCCGCCCCGGGCGTCTGCGCGGCATCCCCCATGTCGCCCCGCCTCTCTCGCTGGACAAACCCGATGGCCGCGCCCTGGCGATCGGGTTCTACGTGAACTGGGACGACAGCAGCTACCCCGCCCTGAAGCGGGCATTGCCCACCCTGGACTGGGTAATTCCCGGCTGGATGAGCGTGAGTGGCCCGGACATGGCGCTCGACACGCACATCGATGCCAAGGCGCTGGATCTCATTCGCCGCGTCAAACCCTCCACGCCGATCCTGCCGCTGTTGCAGAACGCGGTGAACGGCGAGTGGGACGGCACCGGCCTGGCGAAGTTGCTGGCCAACCCCACCCTGCGCCACCAGCGCATCGCGCAGATCGTGGCCTTCCTCGATGCCAACAAGTTCCAGGGCGTCACGGTCGATTTCGAGAACCTGCCCGACAGCGCCCAGCCGGACCTCAAGCAGTTCCTCGGCGAACTGGCCGACGCCTTCGCTCCACGCGGCTGGGGCATCGTGTTGTCGGTACCTTTCGACGACGAAGCCTGGGATTACGCCGGGCTGGCCAAGATCGTCGACTTCGAACTGCTGATGGCCTACGACCAGCACTGGGCCGGCCAGGATCCAGGCAGCATCGCCGCACAGGACTGGTTCGAGAGCACGCTGGACAAGCGCATGAAGGAACTGGATCCGGACCAGACCATCATCGCCATCGGCAGCTACGGCTACGACTGGGCCAAGGGCAAGACCGCCGAGGCGGTCACCTTCCAGGACGCCATGGACCGCGCCGCCGACGCGCAGGCCGATATCAGCTTCGACGACGACACCCAGAATCCGCACTTCTCCTACAGCGAGGACAACGGCACGGTCCACCAGCTGTGGTTCCTGGACGCGGCGACCGCATACAACCAGATCCACGCCGCCGACGGCTACCAGCCCTACGGCTACGCGGTGTGGCGGCTGGGCTCGGAGGATCCGTCGATCTGGCCGCTGCTGGGTCGGCCGTACGACTCGCCCGTGCCCGACTCGCTGCACGAGATCGGCGCCGGTCAGGACATTGACATCGAGGGTCAGGGGGAAATCCTGCAGATCGCCTCCAAGCCCGAAGCGGGCGCGCGCACCTTCACCATCGACAAGGAAAGCGGCGAGATCGACGGCGAGCAGTACACCGCCCTGCCCAAGTCCTACGTGATCCAGCGCGTCGGCACGCAGCCGAAGAAGATCGCGCTGACCTTCGACGACGGGCCCGACCCGGACTGGACACCGAAGATCCTGGACATCCTCAGGGAAAAGCATGTCCCGGCCACGTTCTTCATCATCGGCGAGAACGCCGAGGCCTCGCCACGGCTGATCCAGCGCGAAGTGGCCGAAGGCCACGATGTCGGCAACCACACCTTCACCCACCCCAACCTGGGCGAGACGTCTCCGGGCATCACCGCACTGGAGCTCAACGCCACCCAGCGGCTGTTCGAGGCGTTGACCGGGCGGTCCATGCGGCTGTTCAGAGCGCCCTACTTCGGCGATGCCGAGCCCACCACGTCGGACGAACTGGACCCGATCGCCCAGGCGCAGAAGATGGGCTACATCGCGGTGGGCCTGCACATCGACCCGGACGACTGGAAACGCCCGCCGGCTGACGTGATCGTGCAGCGCGTGATCGACCAGGTGAATCACCAGTCGCCTGACCGGCAAAGCCGCGTGGTACTGCTGCATGACGGCGGTGGCGACCGTGAAAACACGGTCGAGGCGCTGCCGCGGATCATCGACACACTGCGTGCCGAGGGCTATCAGTTCGTCACCGTCTCCGAACTGGCCGGCCTGACCCGCGACGAGGGCATGCCGCCACTGACCATCGACTCGCTGTCGCAGTGGGCCGACCGCTCGGTGTTCCTGACCCTGGGCGGCTTCGGCCACCTGCTCAACTTCCTGTTCAAGGCGGCGATCTGGCTGGGCCTGGCGCGACTCATCCTGCTGGGCGGACTGGGCGTGCTGAACTGGTGGCGCGACAAACACCGCGTGGTACCCGCGCTGCCCGAGCCGGCGCCGCTGGTGTCGGTGCTGATTCCAGCCTTCAACGAGGAGAAAGTGATCGCCAGTTCGATCGCCCGCATCCTCAAGAGCCGCTACGACGCGCTGGAAGTGATCGTGGTCGACGACGGCTCCACCGACGCCACCGCCCAGGTCGTCCGCGAGCATTTCGCCGACGAGCCGCGCGTGCAGCTCATCAGCATTCCCAACGGCGGCAAGGCGAACGCGGTGAACACCGCCTTGCGCGCCTCGCGCGGCAGCATCGTCGTGGCGCTGGACGCCGACACCCAGTTCGAGCCACATACCATCGCCCGGCTGGTGCGCTGGTTCGCCGATCCCACCATCGGCGCGGTCGCCGGCAACGCCAAGGTCGGCAACCGGATCAACCTGATCACCACCTGGCAGGCGCTCGAGTACGTCACCGCGCAGAACCTGGAGCGTCGTGCGCTCGCCGCGCTGGGCGCCATCACCGTGGTGCCCGGTGCCGTCGGCGCCTGGCGCCGCGAGGCGCTGGAGCAGCTCGGCGGCTTCCCGGGCGACACGCTGGCCGAGGACCAGGACCTCACCATCGCGATCCAGAAGGCCGGCTACCGGACCCTGTTCGACGCCGAGGCGGTGGCCTGGACCGAGGCCCCCGACACCGCGCGCGGACTCGCGCGACAGCGCTTCCGTTGGGCGTTCGGCACCCTGCAGTGCCTGTGGAAACACCGCGACGCCACCTTCCGCCCGCGCTACGGCGCGCTGGGCATGATCGCGCTGCCGCAGGTGTGGCTGTTCCAGATCGTGTTCTCGGTGGTGTCGCCGCTGGTCGACCTGCTGCTGGTGTGGCAGATCATCGCTACGTTCCTCGACTACCTGCAGCACCGCGGCCAGTTCAACTACAGCAACCTGGTCACCATGGCCATGTTCTACGGCCTGTTCATGGCGGTGGACCTGGGCGCCGGCGTGCTCGCCTTCGCGATGGAAAAGCGCGAACGCTGGAGCCTGCTGTGGTGGCTGGCACTGCAGCGCTTCGGCTATCGCCAGCTGATGTACTACGTGGTGGTGCGCTCGGTCTCCACCGCGCTGCGCGGCCCGTCCGTCGGCTGGGGCCGGCAGGAGCGCAAGGCTACGGTGCAGGCAGGCGGAGACGATGCCGATGGATCAGGCGAGACCCATGCGCCGATCTCGGAAAAGGAGCACGAAGCCACCGACTGAATGCGGCTTCATCACGTGCCTTGCAGGTCGTCCGGGCCAAACTCGGCGGATCGTCCACGGGCATCGAAGGAGGCAGGCATGGACATCGGCATGATCGGGCTGGGCCGGATGGGTGGCAACATGGCCGAGCGGCTCCGGCGCGCCGGGCACCACGTGGTCGGATTCGACCCCTCGCCGAAGGCGCGCGAGGCCTGGACAGGCCGGGACGGCGAAGCGGTCGCCTCGCTCGACGCGCTGGTCGGGCAACTGCCCTCGCCGCGTGCCGTCTGGATGATGGTCCCCGCCGGAGAGATCACCGGAAAGACCGTTGCTGCCCTGAAGTCCCTGCTCGGCCGCGGCGACGTCCTCGTCGATGGCGGCAATGCCCACTACAAGGACACCCTGCAGCGCGCAGCCGAGCTGCAGGGGGCCGGCATCCACTACGTGGACTGCGGTACCAGCGGCGGCGTCTGGGGCCTGGCCGAGGGCTACAGCATGATGGTGGGTGGCGACAGCGGGGCGATCGAGCGTCTGCGACCTATCTTCGAGGCGCTGGCTCCCGCGCCGGACAAGGGTTGGGGTCGCGTCGGCGAAGTGGGCTCGGGCCACTTCACCAAGATGGTCCACAACGGCATCGAGTACGGACTGATGCAGGCCTATGCGGAGGGCTTCTCGGTACTTCGGCACAAGCAGGAGTTCAACCTGGACCTGCACCAGGTCGCCGAGATCTGGCGTGAAGGCTCGGTGGTGCGCTCCTGGCTGCTCGACCTCACCGCCGACGCATTGAAGAAGAACCCGTCGATGGACGGCATCGCGCCCTACGTCGCCGACTCGGGCGAGGGCCGCTGGACGGTGGCCGAAGCCATCGATCTCAACGTGGCCGCGCCGGTAATCTCGCTCGCCCTGATCGAGCGGCTGCGCTCGCGCGATACCGATTCGTTCTCCGACAAGCTGCTGGCGGCGATGCGCAACCAGTTCGGCGGCCATGCGGTGAAGTCCGAATGAGCGCGGCGCGATCCCGTCACCGCGGCCCCGCCACACTGGCCATCGACGTCGGTGGCAGCGGCCTCAAGGCCACCGTGCTCGGTCCGGACGGAACGATGCTCTCCAGCCGTGTGCGCGTCGACACGCCTGACGCGCCATCGCCCGACGAACTGGTCGACGCGCTCGTCGCGCTGGCGCTCCCGCTGCCGTCCTTCGACCGCATCTCGATCGGCTTTCCCGGCGTGGTGCGCAACAACCGCGTGCTCACCGCCCCGCACTTCGGCAACGAAGCCTGGAAGCACTTTCCGCTGGCCGAGCGTCTTGGCCAGCGCCTGGGCGACAGGCCCGCGCGCCTGCTCAACGATGCCGAAGTCCAGGGCTATGGGGTGATCGCCGGCCAGGGGCTCGAGCTGGTGCTCACCCTGGGTACCGGCCTGGGCTCGGCGCTGTTCAGCGACGGCGAGCCGATGCCGCACCTGGAGTTCGCGCAATTCCCCGCGTTCGGCAAGAGGACGATGAACCGCTACGTCGGCAAGGCTGCCCGCCACAAGGTCGGCGGCAAGAAATGGAACCACCGGGTCGAAAAAACCATCGAGGCCTTCCGCACCCTGCTTCGGTTCGACCGGCTCTACCTTGGTGGTGGCAACGCGAAGAAGCTCGACATCGACCTGCCCCCGGACGTGCTGATCGTCTCCAACGAGGCCGGCCTGACCGGCGGCATCCGGCTCTGGGACGAACGCCGCGGCTGAATCAGCCCGCCACGCCGAACAGCATGCCCACGCCGGTGGTGATCGCCATCGCCAGCGCGCCCCAGAAGGTGATGCGCGTGGCGCCGGTCCGCACACTGGCGCCGCCGGTACGGGCGGCAACGGCACCCAGCAGCGCCAGGAACACCAGGGAGGTGCCGAACACCCACGGCAGCAGCCCCTTCGGCGATGCCAGCGCCACGACCAGCAGCGGCAGCACGGCACCCGCGGCGAAGCTGACCGCCGAGGCAACGGCTGCCTGCAGCGGTCGCGCCTTCAGCGCCTCGGTGATGCCGAGCTCGTCGCGCATGTGCGCGTCCAGCGCATCTTGGGCCATCAGCTGCTCGGCCACCTGGCGGGCCAGTTGCGGATCGAGCCCGCGGCCGACGTAGATCGCCGCCAGCTCCTTGTGCTCGCCCTCCACGTCGGTGGCCAGCTCCTGCCGCTCGCGCTCCAGATCGGCCTTCTCGCTGTCCGACTGGGAATGCACCGACACGTATTCGCCGGCTGCCATCGACATGGCCCCGGCCACCAGGCCGGCGGTGCCGGCGACCAGGATCGCCGATTGGCTGGCGTGTGCCGCCGCCACACCCATCACCAGGCTGGCGGTGGACACGATGCCGTCGTTGGCGCCGAGCACGGCGGCGCGCAACCAGCCCATGCGCTCGGTGACGTGGCGCTCGCGGTGTCGATGATGCATGGATGTCCCCTGTGGTGGCGATCGGTCAGAGCATGCGCCGCAGGGTGTTGTCCTTGCGGCCGAAGTGATGCCACAACGCCCCGAGGATGTGCAGCCCGATCACGTAATAGAAGATGGTGCCGACCGTGCCGTGGATCTCCTCCCACTGGTGGGCCAGCTCGCGGTTGCCGGGCCCGAACAGCGCCGGGAGCACGGTCACGCCGAAGAAGGTGATCGGATGGCCGCCGATCTGCAGCGTCGCGATGCCCATGATCGGCTGGGCGATCAGGAACAGGTAGAGCGCCAGGTGGGTCACCTTGCTCAACAGGCGGGTCCAGCGATCCGGCGGCGGCAGGATCGGCGGATCGACATGCGCGAACCGTACCGCCAGTCGCGGCAGTACCAGCAGCAGCACCGCGATGCCAGCCAGGAAGTGTCCGGCCAGCACATTGCTGCGCAGGGCGCTGCCGCGCGGGAAGACCTCATGCAGATTGATCGCCAGGTAGGCGATCAGCACGAAGGCGAAGATGGTCCAGTGCAGCCAGCGCAGGGCCGGCGCATACCGGCTGGGCGTCGTCGGGGACATCGGGGGGACTCCTTGGAGCGGGTCTTGGGTCAGACGGCGAGCGCCGCATCCACCATCTTATTCGCCTCGGCGATGAGGCTGTGCAAATGGTTCTCGTCCCGGAAGCTTTCCGCGTAGATCTTGTAGATCGCCTCGGTGCCGGACGGGCGCGCGGCAAACCAGCCCTGCGCCGTCACCACCTTGATCCCGCCGATCGCCGCGCCGTTGCCCGGCGCCTTGTCCAGCACCGCGGTGATCGGATCGCCTGCCAGTTCGGTGCCCGACACCTGCGCCGGTGACAGCCTGCCCAGCCGCGCCTTCTGATCGGCGGTGGCCGGCGCATCGACACGATCGGAATACGGCCTGCCGAGATCGGCAGTGATCCGGTCATACAGTTCGCCGGGATCGCGCCCTTCGCACGCGGCCATCTCCGCCGCCAGCAGCGACGGCACCAGGCCGTCCTTGTCGGTACTCCACACCGCGCCATCCATGCGCAGCAGCGACGCTCCGGCGCTCTCTTCGCCGCCGAAGCCGAGCGAGCCGTCGAACAGGCCGTCGGCAAACCACTTGAAGCCCACCGGCACCTCGTACAGCCGCCGCCCCAGCCGCTCGGCCACGCGGTCGATCAGCGAACTGCTGACCACCGTCTTGCCCACCGCCGCGTCGGCACGCCAGTGCGGACGGTGGCGGAACAGGTAGTCGACCAGGGTGGCGAGGTAATGGTTGGGCAGCATCAGTCCGCTGCTTCTTGCGACGATGCCGTGGCGGTCGTGGTCGGTGTCGCAGGCGAAGGCGACATCGAAGCGGTCCTTCATCGCGATCAGCCCGGCCATCGCGTACTTCGACGAGGGATCCATGCGGATCTTGCCGTCCCAGTCCACGCACATGAAGGCGAACTGCGGGTCGACCACCTCGCTCACCACGGTAAGGTCGAGCCGGTAGCGCTCGGCGATCGGCCCCCAGTAGTGCACGCCCGAGCCGCCAAGCGGATCGACGCCGAGCTTCAGCCCCGCAGCGCGGATCAGGTCGAAGTCGACGATGTTCGCCAGGTCCGACACGTAGCTGGCCACGTAGTCGAGCTCGATCACCCGCGACGAGCGGCGCGCCTGCGCGTAGGGCACCCGGCGCACGCCGTTGAGCCCGTCGGCCAGCAGCGCGTTGGCGCGGTCCTGGATCCAGCGGGTGACGTCGGTGTCGGCCGGGCCGCCGTGGGTCGGGTTGTACTTGTAGCCGCCGTCGGCCGGCGGGTTGTGCGAGGGCGACAGCACGATGCCGTCGGCCAGGTGGTCGGTCCGGCCGCGGTTGTAGGTGAGGATCGCGTGCGACAGCACCGGCGTGGGCGTGTACGGCGTACCGGCCGAAATCATGGCGGTGACCTCGTTGGCCACGAACACTTCCAGTGCGTGCTCGAACGCCGGCGCGGAGAGCGCGTGCGTATCGATCGCCACGAACAGCGGGCCGTCGATGCCCTGCATGGCGCGGTAGTCGCAGATCGCCTGGCTGATCGCCAGCACGTGCGCGGCGTTGAAGCTGCGGCTGAGCGAGGAGCCGCGATGACCGGAGGTACCGAACGCCACCCGCTGCGCCGGCACCGACGGGTCGGGCACCAGGTCGGCATAGGCGGCGAGCAGTTGCGGCACGTCGATCAGGATCGACGCGGGGGCCGGCTTGCCGGCGAGCGGGCTGAGGGTTGGGTTCATGGTTTCTCGAAGAAGTTCACGGAATGCAGCAGTGCGCGAAGCCCCTTGTAGGAGCCGCCTCGGCGGCGATGCTTTCTCTCGGCACAAGCCAAGAGCATCGCCGCCGAGGCGGCTCCTGCACCGGGTGCGTCAGGTGCCGTCGCGCAGCTGGCGATAGCGGCGAATCAGGGCGTTGGTGGAGCTGTCGTGGGCGAGTTCGGCATCACTGCTGGCGGTGAGTTCGGCGGCAGTGCGCTTGGCCAGCACCTTGCCCAGCTCCACGCCCCACTGGTCGAACGAGTCGATGCCCCACACCACGCCCTGCACGAAGGTGGCGTGCTCGTACAGCGCCACCAGCGCGCCGAGCACGTGCGGGGTGAGCCGCTCGGCCAGGATCGTGGTGCTGGGCCGGTTGCCGGGGAAGGTCTTGTGCGGCACCAGCGCCTCGGCCACGCCTTCGGCGCGCACTTCCTCGGCGGTCTTGCCGAAGGCGAGCGCCTCGCCCTGGGCGATCAGGTTGGCCATCAGCAGATCGTGCTGGTCGCTGCCGTCGGGCAGCGGCAAGGCGCTGAGCGGTCGACCGACGCCGATGAAGTCACAGGGAATCAGCCGCGTGCCCTGATGGATCAGCTGGTAGAACGAGTGCTGGCCGTTGGTGCCGGGCTCGCCCCAATAGATCGCGCCGGTGGCGTAGTCCACGCGGCGGCCGTCCAGCGTCACGCCCTTGCCGTTGCTCTCCATGGTGAGCTGCTGCAGGTAGGCGGGGAAACGCTTCAGGTACTGCTCGTACGGCAGCACGGCCACCGTCTCGGCGCCGAGGAAATTGGTGTTCCAGATCCCGATCAGCCCCATCAACGCCGGCAGGTTGCGCTCCAGCGGGGCGCTGCGGAAATGCTCGTCCATCGCGTGGAACCCGGCGAGCAGGTCGCTGAAGCCGTCCGGGCCGATCGCCAGCATCGTCGACAGGCCGATCGCCGAATCCATCGAGTAGCGCCCGCCGACCCAGTCCCAAAAGCCAAACATGTTGGCGGTGTCGATGCCGAACTTCGCCACTTCCTTTTCGTTGGTCGACACCGCGACGAAATGGCGGGCGATCGCCGCCTCGTCCTCGAGCGCCGCCAGGCACCAGCGCCGCGCGGCCTGCGCGTTGGCCAGCGTCTCCAGCGTGGTGAACGTCTTGGAGCAGACGATGAACAGCGTCTCGGCTGGGTCCAGGTCGTGCGTGGCCTCGACGAAGTCGATGCCGTCCACGTTGGAGACGAAGCGGAACGTGAGCTCGCGCTGGCTGTAGTGGCGCAGCGCCTCGTATGCCATCACCGGGCCCAGGTCCGAGCCGCCGATGCCGATGTTCACCACGTTGCGGATGCGCTGGCCGGTGTGGCCCAGCCAGGCGCCGCTGCGCACCTTGTCGGCGAACGCGGCCATGCGTTCGAGCACGGCGTGCACGTCGGGCACCACGTTCTCACCGTCCACCTCGACCTTGGCATGCGCGGGCGCACGCAGCGCCGTGTGCAGCACGGCGCGGTCTTCGGTGACGTTGATCTTCGCACCGTCGAACATCGCCGCGGTGCGCCCGGCCAAGTCGCAGGCCTCGGCCAGCTGGCGCAGCAGGTGCAGGGTTTCGTCGTCCACGCGCTGCTTGGAAAAGTCCATGTACAGGCCGACCGCCTCGGCGGTCAGGCGCTCGCCGCGCGACGGATCGGCGGCGAACAGTTCGCGCAGGTGGCGCTGGCCCTTGGCCTCGGCATGCGCGCGCAGCGCCTGCCACTCGGGTCGCTGGGTGAGTTCGGGATTCGGGGAAGAAGTCACGGGCGTTCCATCGGAGTGAGGGACGCCGGTCGTCGGGACCCGGCATCGGGGAAAGGCGGCCCCCTAGAGTAAACCGAAGCGAACGCGATCAGCGTGCCGCCGGGGAAGGCATCGTGGCGACGCCGGCCGCGTCGGGTGCCGGATCGTGCCAACCTTCGCAGTCGGTCACCAGCGCTGCGGCGGCGGCCGGCCCCCAGGTGCCGGGGCGATAACCGAGCACCGGCTCGGCCAGGTCGAGCACCGGGTCGACCACCGCCCAGGCGGCCTCCACGCTGGCATCGGAGGTGAACAGCGTGGCGTCGCCGCGCATCGCGTCGCCGAGCAGGCGCTCGTACGGGGTCTGCTGGTCGGCGGTGTCGCGCCGTGCGACCAGCTCCACCGACTGGCCGCGCATCTCAGCCCCGGGCTGCTTGACCCGCGTGCTGGCCGAGATCACCACCTCCGGGCTGAGCCGGAAACGGAAATAGTTCGACTGCGGCGGCTCGATGGTGTCGAAGATCGCCAGCGGCGGCACCTTCAGGTCGACCAGGATCTCGGTGGCGGTCACCGGCAGGCACTTGCCGGTGCGGATATAGAACGGCACGCCGGCCCAGCGCCAGGTGTCGATGTGCAGGCGCAGGGCGGCGAAGGTCTCGACGTTGGAGTCGTCGGCCACGCCGTGCTCGTCGCGGTAGCCGTCGAACTGGCCGCGCACCACTTCCTCGGGCCGCAGCGGCCGCATGCCGCGGAACAGCCGCAGCTTCTCCGCCTGCAGCGAGGCTGCGTCGTGACCGACCGGCGCGTCCATCGCCAACAGCGCGGTCACCTGCAACAGGTGGTTCTGCACCACGTCGCGGATCGCGCCGGCCTCCTCGTAGAACGCGCCGCGGCCCTGCACGCCGAAGTCCTCGGCCATGGTGATCTGCACGCTCTGCACGTAGTCGCGGTTCCATACCGGCTCGAGGAAGGTGTTGGCGAAGCGGAAGTACAGCAGGTTCTGCACCGCCTCCTTGCCCAGGTAGTGGTCGATGCGGAAGATCGCCGACTCGTCGAACGCGCTGTGCAGCACGCGGTTCAGCGCGCGCGCAGACGCCAGGTCGCGGCCGAACGGTTTCTCCACCACTACCCGGGCATCGCGTGCGCAGCCGGCCTCAGCCAGGCCCTGCACCACGGTCGGGAACAGGCTGGGAGGAATCGCCAGATAGTGCAACGGGCGGTGGGCATCGCGCAGCGCCTCGCGAAGCTGCGCATACGTGGTGTCGTCGGCGTAGTCGCCGTCGATGTACCTGAGCTGCCGGCACAGGCGGGCATAGGCGTCCTCGTCCACCGTGCCAGCGTGCTCGAGCGACTCGCGCGCCCGCGCCTTCAACTGATCCAGCGACCAGCCGGCCTTGGCGATGCCGATGATCGGCATGTCCAGCTCGCCGTCCTTCAGCAGGGCCTGCAGCGCGGGGAAGATCTTCTTGTAGGCGAGGTCGCCGGTGGCGCCGAAGAAGACGAAGGCATCGGCGTGCGAGCTGGATCGGGTCATGTGCAGCTTCCGGATCGAAAGAAATCACGCCATCGCCATGGATGGCACCGCCGCGCATCATGCCCGCGGCCAGGGCAAACCGGCGTCAACGCCATGCCCCGGGTGTAACCTCGCCGGCGCGCCCGACGAATGCACCGCCGGAATGTCCGCTCGACCGGGCAACCCAACCCTCCATGGAGAGCGCAACGGATGAACAGCCCGAGTCTGGTCGACACGCCCCCGCCAAGCACCGCGACCGCCACGCGCCACGGCCGGCTGGTCTATCGGCACCGCTGGCCGATCCGGTTGATGCACTGGATCAACGTGATCGCGCTCTCGATCCTGTTCATGAGCGGCCTGCAGATCTTCAACGCCCACCCCAGCCTGTCGCTGGGCAACCGCTCCGATCCCGGCAAGGAGATCCTGGCGCTGGACGCGCGCATGGGCGCCGACGGCAAGCTGGTGGGCGTCACTCGCGTCGGCCGCCACGAGTTCGTCACCACCGGCGTGCTCGGCGTGTCCGCCGGACCCGATGGTCAGCCGCAGGTGCGCGGCTTCCCCTCCTGGCTGACCGTTCCCGGTCCGCGCTGGCTGGCGATGGGCCGCCAGTGGCACTTCTTCTTCGCCTGGGTGTTCGTGCTGAACGGGCTGTGCTACCTCGGCTACTCGCTGGTCACGCGGCACTTCCAGCGCGACCTGGTGCCGACGAAGCAGGACTGGCGCGGCATCGGCCGCTCGATCGTCGAGCACCTCAAGTTCAAGCACCCGCACGGTGAGGAGGCGCTGCGCTACAACATCCTGCAGCGACTGGCCTACCTGGTGGTGATCCTGGTGTTCGGCATCGGCATCGTGCTGATGGGGCTGGCGATGTCGCCGCGCATGGATGCGGTGCTGTCGCCGCTGGTGGAGGCGGTGGGTGGCCGGCAGAGCGCGCGCACCATCCACTTCATCATTGCCTGGGGCTTCGTCGCCTTCGTGCTGATCCACGTGTTCGAGGTGATCATTACCGGCGCCTTCAACCAGTTGCGCGGCATGATTACCGGCTGGTACCGGATCGACGAGACACCCATTCCCGGCAAAGCCGACGAGGCCACGGAGAACCGCCATGACTGACCGCCGCTCGTTCCTGCGCCTGGCGGTCGGCGGCGCAGCCAGCCTGGTGCTCGCCGGCTGCGACAGGATCTCCGGGAGCAGCTGGGGTCCGAAGGTGCTGAACAAGGCGCAGGGCCTCAACCGTCGCGTGCAGGCGCTGCTGGCACCGTCCAGCGCCCTGGCGAAGGAATACACCGAGGCGGACCTGTCACCGGTGTTCCGCTCCAACGGCACCGCGATGCCGACCACCCCGGCCTACCAGGCGCTGCTCGCAAACGGCTTTCGCGACTACCGGCTGCAGGTCGGCGGCCTGGTCGACCGGCCGATGTCGTTCTCCATCGACGACCTCAAGCAGATCGAGCAGGTGGCGCAGATCACCCGCCACGACTGCGTGGAAGGCTGGAGCGCAATCGGCAAATGGCACGGCACGCGGCTGTCGCACGTACTGGACAAGGTCGGCGTGCAGGCGAAGGCGCGCTACGTGGTGTTCCACTGCTACGACGAGATGGACCCGGGCGAGCCGTACTACGAGAGCGTGGACATCCCCGAGGCCCGCCACCCGCAGACCCTGCTGGCCTGGGGGCTCAACGACAAGCCGCTGCCGATCAAGAACGGCGCGCCGCTGCGCCTGCGGGTCAGCCGCCAGCTTGGCTACAAGCAGGCCAAGTACATCGCCCGCATCGAACTGGTGGACTCGTTCGCCAACATTGCCGGCGGCAACGGCGGCTACTGGGAAGACTACGGCTATGAGTGGTACGCGGGGATCTGATCGATCGCGGGGAGAGCGTCGGGGCTGAAACCCCTCCCACGTCGAGCCAAAAGCTCACCTACCCTGTAGGAGCGACTCCAGTCGCGATGCTCTTGGATGTAACCCGGAGCCAGGCATCGCGACTGAAGTCGCTCCTACAGCGCACGCGTCATGAAACAACTGTACGGATCTTCGACGTAACCGTTGAACGGTCCGCAAGGCACGAAGCCGGCCGCCGCATACAGCCAATGGGCCGGCTCGAACGCCGCGGCGGTGCCCGTCTCCAGGCTCAGGCGGCGATAACCGCGGCGGCGCGCCTCGGCCACCACATGTTCCAGCATCGCCCGTGCCGCACCCCTGCGCAGATGCGCGGCAGCCGTGCGCATCGACTTCACTTCGCCGTGGGCCGCATCCAGCTCCTTCAATGCCCCGCAGGCGAGCAGCTCCTCGCCTTCCCACACCGTCCAGAAGCTCATGCCCGGCGCGCGCAGACCGTCGAGGTCCAGTGCGTGGATGCTCTCCGGCGGCGAGTGCAGCGCCACGCCTGCCAGGTGCTCGCGCAGCAGCGCTTGCACCGGCGCACCCTGCAGGTCGTCCAGGCGAATCCGGAAGCTCACGGCAGGGTCAGCCGATGGCCGCGTACATCACCGCATGCGCAGGCAGGTGCAGCGTGTCGCCGTCGATCGCCCCCGATGCGAGGCCGTGGCCATCCAGCGGCGAGAGCAAGCCCAGTGCCGACACGTCGAGCGAGGCGGCCTGCGCCGAGAGGTTGAACGCGGCGAGCACGGTGCGGCCATCCAGCGTACGGGTGAACGCCAGCACCGGCTCGGCAGTGTCGAGGAAGCGGATGTCGCCCCAGCACAGGGCCGGCTGCGTGCGGCGCCAGTGCATGAAGGTGCGGAACCCCTTCAATGCCGACTCCGGCGCATCCTCCTGCTCCAGCACCGAGCGCGCCGCATGGTCGGCCGGCACCGGCAGCCACGGCTTGCCTGCGCTGAACCCAGCATTTGGCTGGTCGTTCCACGGCATCGGCGTACGGCAGCCGTCGCGCCCCTTGAAGTTCGGCCAGAACGCGATGCCGTAGGGATCCTGCAGCGCCTCGTACGGCACCTCGGCCTCGGTCAGCGCAAGCTCCTCGCCCTGATAGACGCAGACCGAGCCACGCAGCGAACAGACCATCGCGGTGAGCAGGTTGGCCAGCTTCGGCGAGGCATCGCCGTTGCCCCAGCGCGAGAGCACGCGTTCGACGTCGTGGTTCGAGATCGCCCAGCACGGCCAGCCCTCGGTCATCTGCGCCTCAAGCCGCTCGACGGTGCTGCGGATGTAGCCCGCACTGAAATCCTCGGTGAGCAGCTCGAAGCTGTAGCCCAGGTGCAGGCGCTTGCCGGTGGTGTACTCGGCCATGGTCGCCAGCGAGTCTTCCGAGGAGATCTCGCCCAGCGCCGCCACCTCGTCGTAGCGATCCAGCAGCGCACGCAGCTGCTCGAGGAACGCGAGGTTCTCCGGCTGCGTATTGTTGTACCAGTGGCGCTGGAACGCGTACGGATTGTCCGGGCTGAAGCCGCGACCCACGCGCTCGTGCCGCGGCTTGGGCGGGTTGTCGCGCAGCAGAGCGTCATGAAAACAGAAGTTGATCGCGTCCAGCCGCAGCCCGTCGACGCCGCGGTCGAGCCAGAACTTCACGCTGTCCAGGATCGCCTCGCGCACAACCGGATTGTGGAAGTTGAGGTCCGGCTGCGAGGTAAGGAAGTTGTGCAGGTAGTACTGCCCGCGACGTGGCTCCCACTGCCAGCCACAACCGCCGAACAGTGAAAGCCAGTTGTTCGGCGGCGTGCCGTCCTCGCGCGCATCGGCCCACACGTACCAGTCGGCCTTCGGGTTGTCGCGGCTCTGTCGGCTTTCCTGAAACCAGGCGTGCTCGATCGAGGTGTGGCTGAGCACCTGGTCGATCATCACCTTCAGGCCGAGGCGGTGCGCCTTGGCGAGCAGGCGATCGAAGTCGTCCAGGGTGCCGAACAGCGGATCGACATCGCGGTAGTCGGCGATGTCATAGCCGAAGTCGGCCATCGGCGACTTGAAGAACGGCGAGATCCAGATCGCATCGACGCCGAGGCTGGCCACGTAGTCGAGCCGCTCGATGATGCCCGGCAGATCGCCGACACCGTCGCCGTTCGTGTCCAGGAAACTGCGCGGATAGATCTGGTAGATGACGCCTCCGCGCCACCACGGTTGCTTTTGCATGTATTGATCCCGGCGAACGCGCCCTGCCCTGTTCGGGCTCGCGCGTGCTGCGATGAGCGCAGCGATGGCTGGGGAGCTTAAAGGCGCGTCCGTTGCCTTCCGATGGGTCTGCATACGTATTCATCCTGTGCGTCTCGGGGACGCGAACACCACCACACATGATGCGACGCGGCATACGCAGCTTCCGCAGGACATCCATGCAGACCACCAGCGGCGCCTCCACTCCTTGCCATGACGCGGTTTGCCGGATATCGACGGCCACCGACATCCCCTTGCGCAAGCGCAGCATCATCGTAACCGGTCCGATCTTTCCCGTGCCAAGAGCCATGCATGGCGTCCGCCATGCCCGGACCCACCCACGCACCGGTCGCGACCGCGTATCCACAGGACCGTCGCCGCGCGTACGGCCGTCGCCGGAAACCGCAGCGCGAAGCGGCTTGCGAGACATCGACGTCTAGACGTCCATACCGAATTTCAGCCGAGCTGCTGCACGGCCAGACGGCGGTCGCGAGACTCCCTGCGCAGCGCTTCGCAACACTCCCGTCCGACGATCCGCCAAGCGCGCACGGCCGCCTGGTGGCGGCCAACATTGCCGCAACGCACCAATGACGAGAAGCCAAAGAAAATAACAATGGAAGCGCTTTCTCAAGGCGCAACGTATTGCACCGCCGCAAGCAAAAATATCAATTGCAACAAAGCGATAGGCCGCCCCTCGATTGTTATGAATACGTATGCAGGTTTGCGCGCAAGCGCGTTGGGCAGGACTAACATCCCGCCCCGACGGCAAACCACAAATGTCGTTCGCAACGGGCAGACCGGATCACTCATCCAACGGTACTCCCGGCGAAATCAAATCGATTTTCCAAGGGGAGGCGTACATGTTGAATCTCAAGCGCAATCTGCTCAGCGCGGCGCTGGCATCGGCCATGTTCATGGTGGCCACGCACGCGCAGGCGGATGCAGCGACGGCCGCGGGCCAGCAGTCCGGTGACAGTTCGCAGAACAGCGACCAGGCCGCCGCGCAGAGCGGCAAGAAGACCGATGGCAAGCAGCGTCCGAGCACCAGCACCAAGCTGCAGGCAGTGGAGGTCAGCGGCTTCATCTCGAGCCTGGAAAACTCCACGGCGGTCAAGCGCAACGCCAACTCGATCGTCGAGGCCGTCTCGGCCGAGCAGATCGGCAAGCTGCCGGGCGTGTCGATCGCCGACACCCTGGGCCGCCTGCCGGGCCTCGCGGTGCAGACCGTCAGCGGTCGCCCGCAGGTGCTGACCATCCACGGCCTGGGTCCGGACTTCTCCACTGCACTGGTCAACGGCGGTCAGCAGGTGTCGACCTCGAACAACCGCGACGTGCAGTTCGACCAGTACCCGTCGAGCTGGTTCAACACCGTCGTCGTGCACCTGAGCCCACAGGCCAACCTGATCGGCCAGGGCCTGGCCGGCACGGTCGACATGCAGACCATCCGCCCGCTCGACAAGTCCAAGCCGGAAGCCGCCGTCAACGCGCGCTACGTCTGGAACGACATGTCCGAACTGTCCCCCGGCAAGGGCGTCAGCAACAAGGGCTACAACCTCAACGGCGTATGGGTGAACCAGTTCGCCAACCACACCATGGGCGTGACCCTGGGCGTGGATTTCGAGTCCAACCCGGCCGAGATCGAGCACCAGGCGCCCTGGGGTTATCCGACCGACAATGCCGTCGCCGCTGGCAATGGCGTGGTGGGCGGTGCCAAGAACTACGGCATCTCCGACACGATGAAGCGCAACGGTCTGCTCGCCACCTTCCAGTGGGAGCCGAACGAGCACTACACCGGCACCATCGACATGACGTACGACAACTTCAAGGAAGTGCAGCAGGCCAAGGGCATGGAGCTGCCGCTCGCCTGGGGTTCGGCGACCCTGCAGCCGGGTTACACCGCCAGCAACGGCCTGATCACCAGCGGCACCTACACCACGTTGTCGCCGGTCATCCGCAACGACTACAACCAGACCAGCGCACGCGTCTACAACTTCAACTGGGACAACAAGTTCCACATCAACGACAACTGGTCGGCCGACCTCGTGGGCAACTACTCGCGCGCCACCCGCCGCGACATCAACCTCGAGAGCTACTCCGGTCTGGGTTTCAACAAGTCCGGCCCGACCGACACCATCGGCTTTGTCGAGCAGGGCAACGGCCTGCTGTACGTGAACCCGTCGTATGACTATACCAACGGCATCGTGCTGACCGACCCGCAGGGCTGGGGTGGCGGCAACGACGTGGTGCAGGCGGGCTTCATCAACGCACCTCATACCGTCGACTACCTGGCCAACCTCAAGCTGGCCGTCGAGCGCGACTTCGTCAGCGGCCCGTTCTCCAGCCTGGAGTTCGGCGTGGCGCACAGCGAGCGGCACAAGTCCTACCACATCGACCAGACCTTCCTGACCCTGGGCGGCGGCACCATCAGCGGCGGCAGTGCGGTCACCTCCGCGCCGTTCAGCGGCTCCACCTGCAGCCCGCTGGCCTGGATGGGCATCAGCCAGCAACTCTGCTACGACCCGCTGGCGCTGATCGCCAACGGCACCCTGGTCGGCGTGCCGACCTTCGGCTCCTCGCTGTCCACTCCGCCGGACTGGAAGACCAAGGAGAAGGTGCTGACCCCGTACTTCCAGTTCAACCTGGATACCTACCTCGGCAACGTCAGCCTGCGCGGCAACTTCGGCGTGCAGATGCAGCACACTTCGCAGAGTGCCGAGGGCGAGCGCGTGGCCCCGGGCAGCGCGATCACCGGCAATGCGATCACCCTGATCCCGGTCAAGGGCAGCACCAGCTACAACAAGTACCTGCCCAGCGCCAACCTGATCTTCGGCCTGAGCCAGGATGACGACTTCCGCGTCAGCGCAGCCCGCACGCTGGCCCGCCCGCGCATGGACCAGATGAATGCGAGCCTCTCGGTGAGCGGCAACATCACCCACCTGTCGTCGACCGACCCGAACCAGGCCTATTTCAGCGCGTCCGGCGGCAATCCGAAGCTCAAGCCCACCATGGCCGACAACTACAACGTCAGCTATGAGCACTACTTCTCGGGCGGCAGCAGCTTCCAGTGCAACTCGAGCGACCAGAAGAACTCCGACCTGTGCCGCACCGGCGGTGGTGGCTACTTCGCGGTGTCGGGCTACTTCATCGCGCTGCACGACTACATCAACCCGAATTCGGCGTTCCTGTACGACTTCAGCTCGTTCCTCCCGTTCGGCCTGACCTCGGCCCAGCTGGCCCAGCTCGGCACGACGCTGGGCACGGTGTCCGGCCCAGAGAACAATGGTCGTGGCTACGTGAAGGGCGCCCAGGTCACCCTGAACCTGCCGTTCAACCTGATCGCCTCGCAGCTCGACGGCTTCGGCGCCATCGTCACCGGAAACCGTACCAAGAGCTCGCTGGTCTACCCGGGCAACTCCAACCCGATCACGGTGCCGGGCCTGTCGAAGTGGGTTGCCAACGGCACGCTGTACTACCAGCACGCCGGCTTCGAGGCACGCGTCAGCGACAGCTACCGCTCCAGCTTCCTGGGCGAGGTGTCGGGCATCAGTGCCTCGCGCATCGAGCAGACGGTGGGTGGCGGCAGCACCTACGACGCGCAGGTCAGCTACACCTTCGACCACGGTCCGCTGGACGGCCTGACGATCATCGCGCAGGGCTCGAACCTGTCGAACAAGATCTTCACCACGTTCCAGAACAACGACCCGCGCCAGGTGTTGACCTGGGAGCGCTACGGCCGTCGCTACGAGGTCGGCGTTTCCTACAAGTTCCAGTAAGCCGCAAGGCTTCCTCCCCGAGCCCCGTTGGATTACCAGCGGGGCTCTTTTTTTGACAAGCCCACGGCGGGGCGCTAATCAGCTCTTCCCGTCGCGGCGCAGGGAAACCCAGCATGCAGGCCAATCCGATCCAGCGCGTGGTCATCGTCGGCGGCGGCACTGCCGGGTGGATGACCGCCGCCCTTCTCGCCCGGGCCCTTGGCCCACGACTGGCGATCACGCTGGTCGAGTCCGACGAGATCGGCACCGTCGGCGTGGGCGAGGCCACGATCCCGCAGATCCGCCACGTCAACGCCTTCCTCGGCATCGACGAGGACGAACTGATGCGTGCGGTGAAGGGAACCTTCAAGCTGGCGATCCAGTTCAACGACTGGGGCCGGATCGGCGACTCCTACCTGCATGCCTTCGGCGATATCGGGCTGCCGCTGGGCCTGGTGCCGTTCCAGCACTACTGGCTGCGCGATCGGCAGGAACGCAGCGGGGCCGCCCCCGACCTCTGGTCGTATTCGATCAACGCGCAGGCCTGCGCCCAGTATCGTTTCGGCCGGCTGGACCGGATCGGCTCCAGCCCGATGACCGGCACCCGCCACGCCTACCATCTGGATGCCGGCCTGTACGGACAGTACCTGCGCCAGCGCTGCGACCCGCGCCAGGTGCAGCGCATCGAGGGCAAGGTGGTCGACGTCAAGCTGCGCGCGGACAACGGCTTCATCGAGTCGCTGCAACTGCAGGGGGGCGTGCGGGTCGAGGGCGACCTGTTCATCGACTGCTCCGGCTTCCGCGGCCTGCTGATCGAGGGGGCGCTCAAGGCCGGCTACGACGACTGGACGCAATGGCTGCCGTGCGACCGCGCGGTCGCGGTACCGAGCGAGCGCGTGGCACCGATGCGGCCGTACACCCAGGCCAGCGCGCGCGCCGCCGGCTGGCAGTGGCGCATCCCGCTACAGCACCGCAACGGCAACGGCCACGTGTTCTGCAGCCGGTCCATCAGCGACGACGAGGCCACCGCCACCCTGCTCGCCCACCTCGACGGCGAGGCGCTGGCCGAGCCGCGCGTGCTGCGCTTCACCACCGGCGCGCGCCGCCGCTTCTGGGTCCGCAACTGCGTGGCGCTGGGCTTGGCCAGCGGCTTCATGGAACCGCTGGAGTCGACCAGCATCCACATGATCCAGTCCGGCATCAGCCGGCTGATCTCGCTGTTCCCGGACCGGCATTGCGACCCGGCGTTGAGCGACGAATACAACCGGCAGACACGCTTCGAGTACGAACGCATCCGCGACTTCCTGGTGCTGCACTACCGCGCCACCGAGCGCGACGACACGGCGTTCTGGCGGCATTGCCGCTCGATCGTCATGCCCGAGGGACTGGCCGAGCGCATCGAACTGTTCCGCCGCAGCGGACAGATCTTCCGCCACGGCGAGGAGCTGTTCACCGAGGTGGGCTGGCTGCAGGTCATGCTCGGCCAGGGCATCGTCCCGCAGGCCTGGCATCCGGCGGCTGACGCGCTGCCCGCCGCGGAGCTGGAAGGCTTCCTCGGCAACATGCGCACGCTGATCCAGCGCGCCGTGGCCACCTTCCCGGAGCACGGCCAGTTCGTCGCGACGCACTGCCGCGCGGCGGACTGAGCTTGCGCCCTACCCGGCAGCGCCCAGTCGCCGCAATCGCGGCGCCACCATCGGCACGCTGAGCATGGTGGAGGCCACGGCCATCAACAGCAGCGCGGTGAAGGTATCGCCGCTGATGATGCCGCGGTCCAGCAGCACGTTGACGAAGATGATCATGATCAGCGCCTTGGTCTGCAGCAGCCAGCCGACCAGCCATGCCTCGCCACGGTTCCAGCCCAGCCAGCGCGCCGCGAGATGCACGCCGGCCAGCTTGCCGACGACCTCGGCCACCAGCAGCAGCCCGGCCGCGGCGAACACCGCGCCGCCGCCCACACTCCAGTGCGTGCGCAGGCCGGTGGAAAGGAAGAACACCGGCATCACCACCAGCAGCACGTGGTGGCGCAGCAGATCCAGGGTCGGACCATCGAAACTGTCGCGGTCGGTGACCGCGCCGGCGAGGAAGGCGCCGACCATGAAGTGCAGGCCGGCACGATCCGCGGCCAGGGCGCAGAGTGCCAGCCAGATCAGCCCCACGTACCAGCGGTCAGCCGCCGGCAGCCGGTGCATCAGGCGGCGGAACGCCCAGGCTACCGGTACGAACAGCACGAGAAAGGCGAGCTGCAGGCCGATCCGCTGCCAGTCCACCAGGATCATCGCCAGCACCGCCCAGATCGCCACGTCGTCGAGGCTGGCGTAGCGCAGCACGCGCTGGCCGAACGGCTGGCGCAGGATCGCAAGCTTCTCCATCAGCAGCAGCAGGATCGGCAGCGCGGTCACCGCGCAGGCCATGCCGACGCCCATGACGAACTGCCAACGCGCACCATGCGGGCCGATCCAGCCGTCGTGCCAGTGCAGCAACGCCATCGCTGCCAGCGCGCCGAACAGCAGCGGTACGCCCAGTGCGAGTCCGGCGGTGATGCCGCACTCGCGCCGCTGCCGCCAGGCCTGCCCCAGATCCAGCTCGATGCCGGCGATCCACACGAACACCATTACCGCCCACCAGGCAATGCCGTTGAGCGCCTGGATCACGCCGGGGTCGAACACCGTGGCGTAGTAGGCGGGAAAGGCCGCACCCAGCACACCGGGACCGAGCAGGATGCCGCAGACGATCTGCACCACCACCAGCGGCGCCACGTACTCGGTGCGCCCGAGGCGCCACAGCAGGTAGGGCACGGCGAGGATCAGCAGCATCGCCAGCAGGAACAGATCGGTCTGGTGCATGGAGCGCTTCGGCAGATGGCGAGCAGCGATCATCCCCGATCCATGCCCAGGCCGTGAAGAGCTTGCGAATCTGCCGCACTGCACCACGGAAAACCGCACAACCACGCCGATGAATACGTATGCAGCACGGCCGCACGACGGGGGCACCGGCCTACCATGGGGGCCGCTTTGGACGTCCGAACGACATCACGCGTCGCGCCGTTCGCGCCACCGTCCGTCGATCGCCGGGGAGACTGCCTTGATCCGTTCCGTCACGCTCGCGTCGCTGCTCACGTCCGCCCTGCTGCTGGGTGGCTGCGCCACGGCGCCCGCTCCGCAATCCCCGGTCATGCAGGCCCATGCCCAGACCGCATCCACGCCACGCTCCGGCGTGTACTACGAGATCTTCGTGCGCAGCTGGTATGACACCAACGGCGACGGCATCGGCGATCTCAACGGTGTCACCGCCAAGCTCGACTACCTCAAGTCGCTCGGCGTGAGCGGGATCTGGCTGATGCCGATCAATCCCTCGCCGAGCTATCACGGCTACGACATCACCGACTACGAGGCGATCAACCCGCAGTACGGCACGATGGCCGACTTCGAGCATCTGCTGGCCGAGGCCCACAAGCGCGGCATCAAGGTGATCATCGACCTGGTGATCAACCACACCAGCAACCAGCATCCGTGGTTCCTCGCCGCGCAGGACCCGCACGATCCGCACCACGACTGGTACAGCTGGGCCACTCCGGCCACCGACCTCTCCGCCCACAGTGCCGCTGGCGACAAGGCGTGGCAGGCGCTGCCGGATGGCCGTCATTACCTGGGTATCTTCTCCCCGGGCATGCCCGACCTGAACTACGACAACCCCGCCGTGCGCCAGGCGATGGTCGACGTCGGCCGGTTCTGGTCGCGCAAGGGCGTGGACGGTTTCCGGCTGGACGCCGCGCGCCACATCTACCTGAACTTCCAGTCGCAGGAAGGCGACCCGGACGTTCTCAGGGAAAACCTCACCTGGTGGCGGCAATTCATGCGCGGCGTGCGTGCGGTGAATCCGGACACCTACGTGGTCGGCGAGGTCACCGAGAGCAGCTGGCAGCAGCTCGCCCCGTGGTACGGCGCGCTCAGCGCGGTGTTCGACTTCCCGCTCGCCACGCGGCTGGTCGACGCGGCGCGCAGCGGCCAGGCCGGCGACCTCGCCGAACGGCTGCAGCAGCGCTATGCCGGCTTCGCCGCCAGCGCCGGCCATGCGGGCGCCGACGCACCGTTCCTTTCCAACCACGACCAGAACCGCGTGATGAGCCAGCTCGACGGCGACGCGGCGCACATGCGCATGGCCGCGGCGATGTTGCTCACCCTGCCCGGCCATCCGTTCGTCTACTACGGCGAGGAACTGGGCATGCGCGGGGTCAAGCCCGATCCCGACCTGCGCGAGCCGATGCGCTGGGAACGCAGCCCGCACGCTGCCGGCGAAACCACCTGGAAGCCCAGCACGTCGGGCGACGGTCCGGACGTGTCGGTGCAGGCCGAACTGGCCGACCCCGGCTCGCTGCTGGCCGACTACCGCATGCTGATCCACTGGCGCCATCAGGTCAGCGCCCTGCGCGACGGCGCGCTGACCGCATTCGCCAGCGGCAACACCCATGTGGTCGGCTGGCAGCTGCGGGATGCGCATTCGCGCGTGCTGGTGCTGCACAACCTGTCCGGCCAGCCGCAATCGGTGGCGCTCGGCGCCGGCTCGCCGTTCCGCGCGATCGGCCTGGCCAGTCGCGACGGTGCGCAGCTGCACGATGGCCGTATCGATCTTCCCCCCGACACCTCGGTGGTGCTCGAGTAAGCACGCCGATGGTCGCCCCGCTCCACGTACAGAGGATGTCCGCCTTGACCCGTCGCCTTCAACGCACGCTCGCCCCGCTGGCCCTGCTCGGCCTGATGCTCACCCCGCTGGCCAGCGCCATCGCCGCGACCACCGCACCGGCCACGGTGACCGGCGGGCAGTTGCAGATCCCGCTCGGCGCCGACCGCGTGACCGTGGATTTCGTCGCGCCGGACGTGGTGCACGTGCACTACCTGCCCGGCGGCAAGAGCGGGCCGGCGACCCTGGTGCTCGATCCCAAGGCGCCGAACGCGCCGCTCGCCGACGTGCATGTGAAGAACGAAAAGGACGCGATCACGCTGTCCACCGATGCCGCCAGCGTCCGCTACGACCGTCGCCACGGCACGCTGCGCATCGATGCCCCCGGCCACGCGGGACTGCTGACCCAGGCCGACCTCGCCTCGCTGCGCAGCGGCGGCTTCACGCTGGACCACGCGGCGAGCGATCCGCTCTACGGCATCGGCGGCTATACCGCCTTCCAGGACGACGTCAGCGCCGGCCTGCTGCGCGACGGCAAGCAGAAGATCATGGCCGGCGAGCAGGGTCACGCCGGCGCCCCCCTGGTGTGGAGCAGCGCCGGCTACGCCGTGCTGGTGGACACCCTCGGCGGCCAGTTCAATCTCGCGCACGGTCGCATCCAGGCCAGCGGCAGCTCGCGCAAGGACACCGACTACTACCTGATCGTCGGCGCACCGAAGACGATCTTCCGCGCCGTGGCCGACCTCAGCGGCCACTCGCAGCTGTTCCCGAAATGGGCGATGGGCTTCACCAACAGCCAGTGGGGCATCGACGAGAAGGAGCTGCTGTCGATCGTCGACACCTACCGGGCGAAGCACATCCCGATCGACAACTTCACGCTGGACTTCGACTGGAAGGCCTGGGGCGAGGATTGGGGCGAATTCCGCTGGAACCAGACCAAGTTCCCCGACGGCCCGGACGGCAAGCTGAAGCAGATGCTCGACGCCCGCGGCATGCATCTCACCGGCATCATGAAGCCGCGCGTGCACGTGGACACGGTCGAGGGCCGCTATGCCACCGCGCATGATTTCTGGTCGCCGGCCAGCAAGGTCGGCCCGGACTACTTCTCGAAGAAGCCGATCCGCGAGCTGGATTTCGACAAGCCCGCGGTCCGTGCGTGGTTCTTCAACGACCACCTCAAGCACTCGTTCGACACCGGCATGATCGGCTGGTGGAACGACGAGGCCGACGATATCGGCAGCGACACCCAGTTCACCAACATGGAGCGCTCGCTCTACGACGGCCAGCGCGCCTATTCGCCACTGCGCGTGTGGTCGATCAACCGCAACTTCTACCTAGGCGCACAGCGCTACGCCTACGCCATGTGGTCCGGCGACATCGCCACCGGTTTCCACAGCATGGCCGGCCAGCGCGCGCGCATGCTCAGCGCGATCAACGTGGGCGCGATGCAGTGGGGCATGGATGGCGGCGGCTTCAGCCACGGCACGCCGACGCCGGAGAACTACGCGCGCTGGATCGAGTTCGGCGCGTTCACGCCGATCTTCCGCGTGCACGGCGAGTTCGGCCAGAAGCGCCAGCCCTGGGTCTACGGCCCGGTGGCGGAAAAGGCCGCCACCGCGGCGATCCGCCTGCGCTATGCGCTGCTGCCTTACATCTACAGCTACGAGCACACCCGCCACGTCAGCGGCGTGGGCCTGGTGCGGCCGCTGGTGTTCGACTGGCCGAACGACCCGAAGGTGCGCAACGACGTCGCCTCGTGGATGTTCGGCGAGGGCCTGCTGGTCTCGCCGGTGGTCGACGAGGGCCAGACGACCAAGACGATCTACCTGCCTGCCGGGCACTGGACCGGTTGGTTCGACGGCAAGACATATGCCGGCGGCCAGAGCATCACCGTGCCGGTCGACGCGAAAGGCTGGAGCGACATCCCGCTGTTCGTGCGCGCCGGCGCGATCATCCCGATGCAGCCGGTGATGGACTACGTCGGTCAGCACCCGGTGCCCGAAGTGACGGTGGAAGCGTTTCCGGCGAACGAGGCGACGCACTTCACCTACTACGACGACCAGGGCGACGACTACGCCTACGAGCACGGCGCCTATTTCGCCCAGCCGCTGACCATCCAGCGCACCGGCGAGGGTGCCACCGTAAGCACGTCGGCCGCCGAAGGCAGCTACGTGCCGCCGGTGAAGACCTATCTGTTCAAGGTGCACGGCGGCGCCGCCAGTGCCGTCACCGCGGGCGGCAAGGCAGTGCCGCGCGCCGCCAGCCTCGAAGCGCTCGAGTCCGGTCAACAGGAAGGCTGGACCACCGGCACCGACCGCTTCGGCGCCGTCACCTACATCCGCGTGCCTGCGGCCCAGGCACGGCAGTTCGCATTGGTTTGGGGGCACGCGCCGGAGTAAGTCCGGCCACGTCCCAGCGGAGGGAGTTGTCGACATGAGCATCGGGCGTCCCCGGGGGAGACGCCCGACGGGGTCGCTTGCTCCCGATTTGTCCCGGCCATGACGACTGGGATCACCTTCGGAGGAGAAAGTCGATGTTCGCAAAGACCAGGTTCCCGCACCACCGGCGCCCGCAGCAGGTCCGCCACACTCTCCCGCTCGCGCTGGCAGCGATATTGGCCGGCATCTGCGCAGCCCCCTCGGCAAGGGCTGCATCGAACGACAACAACGTGGAGTGGAACGGCCTGTTCCACGACCAGGGGCCCTTGTTCGACAACCACGTCGAACCCACCGCCAGCCAGTCCGTGACGCTGACCTTCCGCACCTTCAAGGGCGACGTCACCGGCGTCAACATCAAGTACTACGACAGCGCCGACAGCCAGTTCCATGTCGTCGCCATGCACTGGGCATCGAACGATCCGACCGGCGTGTTCGATTACTGGCAGGGCACGATCCCGGCCTCAAGCTCGGAGAAGTACTACCGCTTCCAGGTCACCGACGGCACCGCCACCGCCTGGTACAACGCGGCGGGCATCACCTCGTCGGAACCCAGCTCCGGCGACTTTTTCATCATCCCGGGCTTCACCACGCCGTCGTGGATGAAGAACGGCGTGATGTACCAGATCTTCCCGGACCGCTTCTACAACGGAAACACCGGCAACGACGTCACCAATGGTCAGTACACCTACTCCGGCTGCGCCACCGAGCAGCACTCCTGGGGCTCGAGCGTCTACGCCAACGTGAGTGGCTGCAACACGGCGGTGTTCTTCGGCGGCGATCTCGCAGGCGTCGACCAGAAGCTCGGCTACATCAAGAACACGCTCGGCGCGAACATCATCTACCTCAACCCGATCTTCCTCTCGCCGAGCAACCACAAGTACGACACCGAGGACTACATGACGGTGGATCCGGCGTTCGGCAGCAACAGCACGCTGCAGACGCTCAGCGCCGACATCCACTCCACCAGCAACGGGCCGAAGGGCTATCTGGTCCTCGACGGCGTGTTCAACCACACCGGCGACACGCACAAGTGGTTCGACCGCTACAACTGGTGGACCAGCATCACCGGCGCGTACGAGTCGCAGTCCAGCCCGACCTACGGCTACTACACCTTCCAGAGCTGGCCGAACACCTACTCGGCGTTCTTCGGCTTCTCCTCGATGCCGAAGCTCGACTACGGCGTCAGCGGCTCGGCCGTGCGCAACGCAATCTACGGTTCGTCGACCTCGGTGGTGAAGACCTACCTGAAGTCACCCTACTCGATCGACGGCTGGCGCCTGGATGCCGCGCAGTACCTCGACGCCGGTGGCAATGGCGGCAGCGACGCCACCAACCATCAGATCATGGCCGAGCTGCGCACCGCGGTGAAATCGGTCAACGCCAACGCCGACATCCTCGGCGAGTTCTGGGGCAATGCCGGCCCGTGGACCGACAACGGTACCGAGTGGGACGGCGCGATGAACTACGACGGCTTCACCCAGCCGGTCTCGGAGTGGATCACCGGCCAGGACTACTCGGGCAACAGCGCCTCGATCCCGGTGTCGCAGTTCGACAGCTGGCTGCACGGCACGCGGGCCAACTACCCGACCAACGTGCAGCAGGTGATGAGCAACTTCCTGTCCAGCCACGACATCACCCGCTTCGGCAACCGCGCCGGCGGCGACATCTGGAAGACCTACCTCGCGCTGTTCTTCCAGATGACCTATGTCGGCACGCCGACCATCTACTACGGCGACGAGTACGGCATGCAGGGCGGCGCCGATCCGGACAACCGTCGCACCTTCGACTGGACCGTCGGCACCTCGACCAACAGCGCCGTGGCCCTGGCCCACAAGCTGATCGCCATCCGCAACGCCTACCCGGCGCTGCGTACCGGGTCGTTCATGACCCTGCTCACCGACGACACCAACAAGCTCTACGCCTATGGTCGCTTCGACGCCAGCAGCCGCATCGCGGTGGCGCTCAACAACGACAGCGCCTCGCACTCGATCACCGTGCCGGTGTGGCAGCTGAGCATGGCCAACGGCAGCACGGTGACCGAGCTGATCTCCGGCACCCAGTACACGGTACAGAACGGCGCGGTCACGCTGACCGTCAACGGCCACTACGGCGCGATCCTGGCGCAATGACGCCACGACCCCGCGGCGGCACCGGCCGTCGCGGTTTTCCGGGCACCGGCGGCGGGGGTCGTCGGTGCCATGACCCGGGCGCGGGGGCGCCCGGTCCTGCTAGGGGGAAACACCATGCACATGCAGACGCATCAGGGACGGCGCCGCCTGCGCGCCGTGGCGCTGGGACTGGCCCTGGGCCTCGCCGGACTCTCCGGTCGGGTCCATGCCGCCAGCAACGACAACAACGTGGAGTGGAACGGCCTGTTCCACGACCAGGGCCCGCTGTTCGACAGCGCGCCCGAGCCCACCGCCACGCAGCCGGTGATGCTGACCTTCCGCACCTTCAAGGGCGACATCACCAGCGCCAACATCAAGTACTACGACAGCGGCGATGGCCAGTTCCACTGGGTGCCGATGCACTGGGCGCGCAACGACGCCACCGGCACCTTCGACTACTGGCAGGGCACGATTCCGGCCTCCGGCTCGGAGAAGTACTACCGCTTCCAGATCAACGACGGCAGCAAGACCGTCTGGTACAACGCACAGGGCATCTGGGACAGCGAGCAGCCGTTCGGCGATTTCTTCATCGTCCCCGGCTTCAAGACGCCTGACTGGATGAAGAACGGCGTGATGTACCAGATCTTCCCGGACCGCTTCTACGACGGCGACCGCCACAACGACATCCGGACCGGCGAGTACTGCTACAAGGGCCACTGCACCGAGAAGCACGCCTGGGGCACCAGCGTGTTCGCCTCGCCCGGCGGCGACAACAACCTGGTGTTCTTCGGCGGCGACCTGGCCGGCATCGACAGGAAGCTCGGCTACATCAAGCGCACCGTCGGCGCGGACATCCTCTACCTCAACCCGATCTTCCTGGCGCCCACCGTGCACAAGTACGACGTGGCCGACTACTACCAGGTGGACCCGGCCTTCGGCACCAATGGCGAGCTGCACGAGCTGATCGAAAACATCCACCGCCGGGGCAACGGTCCGCGTGGACGCATCATCCTCGACGGCGTGTTCAACCATACCGGCGACACCAACAGGTGGTTCGACAAGTACGGCGACTGGCCGACGCCGGGGGCCTACGAGTCGCAGTCCAGCCCGTGGTACGGCTACTACACGTTCCAGCAATGGCCCAACACATACAGCAGCTTCTTCGGCTACGACACGCTGCCGAAGCTGGACTACGGTGCTTCCGGATCGGCGGTGCGCCAGGCGATCTACGGCTCGCGCCATTCGGTGGTGCAGACCTACCTCGGGCCGAAGTGGCGGATCGACGGCTGGCGGCTGGATGCCGCCGAGTACCTCGACGCCGGCGGCAACGGCGGCGACGACGACACCAACCACCAGATCATGCGCGAGCTGCGCCAAGCGGTGAAGTCGGTCAATCCCGATGCCGAGATCCTCGGCGAGTACTGGGGCGTGGCCGGTCCGTGGGTCGACAGCGGCGACCAGTGGGACGGCGCGATGAACTACAACGGCTTCACCGACCCGGTCTCGCGCTGGATCACCGGCGAGGACGAAGGCGGCAACCCGAACGCGATCGACACCACCACGTTCGACGCCTGGCTGCACGGCACCCGCGCCGACATCCCGGGCAACGTGCAGCAGACGATGACCAACTTCCTGTCCAGCCACGACATCCCGCGCTTCGCCACGCGGGCCGGCGGCGACATCTGGAAGACCTATCTGGCGCTTATCTTCCAGATGACCTATGTGGGCACGCCGACCATCTATTACGGCGACGAATACGGCATGCAGGGCGGCGCCGATCCGGACGACCGGCGCACCTTCGACTGGAGCCAGGGCTCGCTGGGCAACCGTGCGGTGGCGCTCACCCATCGCCTCACGCAGATCCGCGACGCATACCCTGCGCTGCGCACCGGCTCGTTCATGAGCTTGCTCACCGACAATGCCGACAAGCTGTACGCCTACGGCCGCTTCGACGCCACCAATCGCATCGCGGTGGCGCTCAACAACGACAGCACCACGCACGACGTGACGCTGCCGGTATGGCAGCTCAGTGTGGTCGATGGCAGCACGCTCACCGACCAGCTCACTGGCCAGCGTTACGTGGTGCAGAACGGCGAGGTGACCGTCTCGGTGCAGGGGCACTTCGGCGCGATCCTGGCGCAATGACCTGCGGGGCGGTGGCGGGTGGTGTACCCACCGCCCGCTATCGCCCTCACCCCGGTCAGAGCAGACCGAGCACCAGCGCCTTGGCCACCGCCTCGGTCTTGTTGGCGGCCCCCAGCTTGGCGATGCAGCGGTTGATGTGGAAGGTCACCGTGCGCGAGCTGATGGCCAGGATAAGGCCGATCTCGTCAGCGGTCTTGCCGGCGGCACTCCACAGCAGCACCTCGCGCTCGCGCAGGGAGAGCGGCTCCAGCAGCGCCTGGGCCACGCCCGGCAGCAGCGAGGCCATGCCGTGCATCGAGTGCGCCAGCCACAGCAGGCGCATCTCGTTCTGCTCCAGTTCGTGCGCGGACACCGGCTCGTTCCGGCGCGCCACGGTCAGCAGGCCCACCCCGCGATCGCGCCCGTGCGAGCTCACCGCCCAGCCGTGATTGATGCCGAACGAGCGAGCCTCCTCCCAGAACTCCGGCAGGCGATCGATCGAACGGTCGCTCCATACCACCGGCAGGTCGCTCGCCAGCGCCCGCTGCACCAGCGGGTCGAGTTCGAGGTAGTTCCGCTCCATGTAGCGGTCGAGCCAGGCCTGGGGATAGGTGCTGCCCCAATGGATGGCCGGCTGGGCGATCGGCAACGGCTGGCGCAGCACGTAGGAACAGTGCTCGAACCCCAGGTCGGCCGTGATGTCGCGCAAGGCCAGCACCAGCCCCTGCATCGACGGCCCGGCATCGCCAAGCCGGGCCATGCATTGCTCCCGCCACTGCCGCACCGCCCTCCCTCCACGCCGGACCCGGCGCCCTGTAAGAAATGACAGTTACATCCGGAATGGTATCCGATCTCAAATACCCACGGCCTGATTGAGCATGTGTCCGGGGTGGGAACCCCGTCGACGCCACAGGCTGCTTCGGGGGAAGGGACCAGGGACCACTCATCCACGGACGGATACCCCTCTCTTCCCGCCCCGGATCCCCTGAGCCACCTGTCGCCCCGACCGCTCGCCGCCCGGCCGGTGTCGCATGGGCACCCATGAATACGTATGCAGGCGCTGGCTGCTGCACTGCGATGCTCCCTAGCATCGGGGGGGCTCGGCCCTCAGCGGTGCGGGTGCATGTTGCGAACGCAACATGCAGGGGTCGCCACGACGTGACATACATATCCGTCGCGGTCATCGCTCGAGGAGAAATCACCATGAACCCGACCTTTCCCCACGCCGTGCGCGGGGCGTCCGCATGCTGACCACGCTGCTGGCCGCCTCGATGGCTGTCGCTACCGCGGCTCCGGCCGCGCCTGCCTGGCATGACGGCCTCGACTGGCACGGCGTACACGTGAGCATCCAGCAGGATGCCCGAGGCGCCTACACGCTGGCCTGGCCGTTCGGCCAGCGGGTGATCGGCCCGCAGGCCTTCGTCGCCGACACCGCCAGCCCGCTGTTCGACGGGCTGTACGCGATGGCACAGGACGACCTGAAGCAGGACTCGGTCACCGCGATCCGCGACGGCGCCTTCGACCATGGCCAGCCGATCCCCTGCCACTGTTTCGAGACCGGCCTGAAGTGGCCGTACGTGTGGACGCGTGACCTGTCCTACTCGATCGACCTGGGCCTGTGGCGCTTCGATGCCGACCGCGCCCGCAACGGCCTGAAATTCAAGCTTTCCGACGTGCGCGTACCCAGCGCACCGCAGGGCCTGTACGTGATGCAGGACACCGGCTCGGGCGGCAGCTGGCCGATCAGCACCGACCGCGTGGTGTGGTTCCTCGGCGCCCAGCACCTGCTGGGTGACCCGGCGTTCGCCGCCGAAGTCTATAAAGCGCTGGACGACACATTGGCGCAGGACCGCCAGTACGCCTTCGACCCACAGCTGGGCCTGTACCGCGGCGAGACCTCCTTCATGGACTGGCGCGAGCAGAGCTATCCGGCCTGGACCTTCGACGAGGTCACCTTCATCGGCCAGTCGTTCGCGCTGTCCACCAACGTGCTGCACTACCAGGCGCTGCAGATGGCCGCGACGCTGGCCCGCCAGCACGGTGATGCCAGGGCTGCCAGCCGCTACGCCGACGAGGCCCGCGCCCTGAAGGCCGCCATCAACGCCCGCTTCTGGCGTGCCGACCGCCGCATGTACATGAGCTTCATCGGCGGTGACGGCACGCCGAACGATACCTACGACCTGCTCGGCATCGCCCTGGCGGTGACCAGCGGCGTGGCCGACCCCGCGCGCGCCGCTCAGACCCTGGCCAACTACCCGACCTGGCCGGCCGGCAGCCCGGTGATGTGGCCCGAGCGGCGTGACCAGCCGATCTACCACAACCGTGCGATCTGGCCGTTCGTCAGCGCCTACGCGATGCGCGCCGCGCGCGACGTCGACCAGCCTTCGCGCATCGCCCACGAGATCGAATCGATCATGCGCGGCGCCTCGCTGTACGGCTCCAACCTGGAAAACTACGAGCTGCTGACCCAGGGCCAGCACGTCGACGAGGGCAGGCTCAGCGGGCCGGTGGTCAATTCGCCGCGCCAGCTGTGGTCAGTAGCCGCGTACATGGCGGCCGTCACCGAGGGTGTGTTCGGGCTGGAGCCGGACGGCAAGCTGGTACCCAAGCTGCCGACATCGCTGGTGCCGATGCTGTTCGGCGGACGCGACAGCATCTCGCTCGCCCTGCCCGGCCGCCATATCACGCTGACGCTGCCGAAGACCCGCACCGGCAACCTGCTGGTCGCCGAGCGCATCACCACGACGGGTGAGGCCACCACGGTGCAGCTGAAAGCGATCACCGTGAAGGACGCCCCGCTGCGCACCGACGCGCCGCTGTACGCCCCCGAAGCGCCGCCTGCACCCACGCTCACTGCCGACGGCAGGGTCTGGAAGGTGCAGGCCGACGGCGAAGTGCAGCTCTACGTCAACGGCCATCGCGCGCAGGCGATCGACGGTTCCGGCACGCTGCCGCGTACCGGAAACCTCACCTGCGTCAGCACCACCCGCATCGGCAAGGACGGGCTCGAATCACTGCACAGCCCGGCCGTCTGCGGCGACGAAGGCAAGCCGGTGGAAGACTCCTGGCCGCGCCACTGGACCGCGCCTGCCAGCGGCGACTACCGCGTGTCGCTGAACTACGTGAACGACCACGGCCCGATCAACACCGGCATCACCGCCGCGGTGAAGATACTGGCGATCCGCTGCGACGGTGCCGCCGAGCAGCGCGTGCCGATCGTGATGCCGCACAGCGTGCGCGAGCAGCGCTCGACCTGGGGCCAGTTCTCGGCAAGGGCCGGCGCGGCCTGCACGTTCACGCTGGATGACGGCTTCAACATGAGCTACCTCAGCCACTTCGCCCACTACACCGGCGGCGTGGGCGGCAGCGACGGCCCGGTCAACGCGGCCGACGTGGAGGGGATGGTGATCGCGCCGCTGGGCGCTTCCGCGGACAAGGGCCACGCACGATGAGCAAGGCAAAACCGGAACTGTCGTTCTGGCAGATCTGGAACATGTGCTTCGGCTTCCTCGGCATCCAGTTCGGCTTCGCGCTGCAGAACGCCAACGTCAGCCGCATCTTCCAGACGCTGGGCGCGAACGTGGACCAGATCCCGGTGCTGTGGATCGCCGCGCCGTTCACCGGGCTGATCGTGCAGCCGATCATCGGCTATCTGTCGGATCGCACCTGGAACCGCTTCGGCCGGCGCCGTCCGTACTTCTTCGCCGGCGCGGTGCTGGCCACGCTGGCGCTGATGGCGATGCCGAACTCGCCCACGCTGTGGGTGGCGGCCGGCCTGCTGTGGATCATGGACGCCTCGTTCAACGTGTCGATGGAGCCGTTCCGCGCCTTCGTCGGCGACCAGTTGCCGCCGAAGCAGCGGCCGCTGGGCTATGCGATGCAGAGCGTGTTCATCGGCATCGGTGCGGTGGTGGCCTCGTTCCTGCCCTACGTGCTGACCCACTTCGGCGTCGCCAACACCGCACCGGCAGGCGAAGTGCCGCACTCGGTGATGTACTCGTTCTATGCCGGTGCCGCGGTACTACTCGGCGCGATGCTGTGGACCATCCTCAGCACCCGCGAGTACCCGCCGGAGCAACTGGAATCCTTCGCCGATGCCCATGTCAACGAAGCGCCGGTCGTCGTCGGCAGCGCGTGGAAGATCGGCACGCTGTTCCTCGCGCTCGGCGCGATCCTGCTGGCGCTGATCCTGCACTACGACCTGGAGAAGGAGCTGTATCTGCTTGCCGGTGGACTGGTCGGTTTCGGCGCACTGTTCGTATGGCTCAGCCGCACCGCAAGCCAGGGGGCGCTGCGCCAGATCATGGGCGACCTGTACGGTATGCCCGGTCCGATGCGGCGGCTGAACTGGGTGCAGTTCTTCTCCTGGTTCGCCATGTTCGCGATGTGGATCAACACCACGCCCGCGGTGGCCGAGCGTTTCTACGGCAGCACCGACACCACTTCGGCCGCCTACAACGAGGGCGCGAACTGGGCCGGCGTGCTGATGGGCACCTACAACGGCGTGGGCGTGCTGGCCGCCATCGTGATCCCGCTTCTGGTGCGTGCGATCGGCCTGCGCATGAGCCACCTGGTCAACCTGTGGCTGGGCGGCATCGGCCTGCTTTCATTCCTGCTGATCCGCGATCCGCACTGGCTGGTCGCATCGATGGTCGGCGTCGGCTTCGCCTGGGCATCGATCCTGTCGCTGCCCTACGCGATGCTCTCGGACAACCTGCCCGCCGCGAAGATGGGCATCTACATGGGCATCTTCAATTTCTTCATCGTGATCCCGCAGCTGATGGCCGCCAGCGTGCTCGGCGTGCTGCTGAAGCTGTTCTTCCACAACCAGCCGATCTGGGCGCTGGGCCTGGGCGGCGCCAGCCTGCTGGTCGCCGGCCTGTGCACGCTGCGCGTGCCGCGCCCGGAAACGGCCTGATTTCGCCTGACCGCATGTAGGAGCCCGCTCGCGGGCGATGCTCTTGGCTTTTTGCTTCGATGTGGATCAGGAGCAAGAGCATCGCCCGCGAGCGGGCTCCTACAAAAAAACACCGCACCACGGAAACCGGACCATGATCGCCAAACGCCTGCTCCCCGCCCTCGTCGCCACCCTCGCCTGCGGGCTCGCCCACGCGGCCGCGCCGGCCAAGGCGCCGGTCTTCGTCGGCACGGACGCGCCGATGGCGTCCAACGCGATCTACTTCGTGCTGACCGACCGCTTCGTCGACGGCGACACCGCCAACGACCACCGCGACCAGGGCGGTGCGCATCCGACCTGGGACATCCCGGTGCCCGGTGCGCCGAAGGGCGAGAGCGCGAACATCGGCTACCTCGGCGGCGACTTCAGGGGCGTGCTGGACAACGCCGGCTACATCAAGGGCATGGGCTTCGGCGCGGTGTGGATCACCCCGATCGTCGACAACCCGGACGAGGCCTTCACCGGCGGCGACCCGGTGAGCTGGGGCTCGAAGTTCACCGACCGCGGCAAGACCGGCTACCACGGCTACTGGGGCGTGAACTTCTACAAGGTCGACGAGCACCTGCCAAGCAAGGATCTCGACTATCGCCAGTTCACTGCAGGCATGCACGAGGCCGGCCTGAAGGTGGTCCAGGACATCGTTCTCAACCACGGCTCGCCGGCCTTCACCATGCCGGTGAAGCAGCCGCAGTTCGGGCAGATCTTCGACCGGGACGGAAAGCTCGTCGCCGACGAGCAGAACCTGCCGCCGTACCAGCTGGACCCGGTGCGCAACCCGCTGCACCGCTTCTACCACGCGTACGACGACCTGGTGCAGCTGTCCAACAACGACGACCAGAATCCGGCCGTGCTCGACTACTTCGTCGGCGCCTACCTGCAGTGGATCGACCAGGGCAGCGATGCGTTCCGCATCGACACCATCAGCCACATGTCGACCACGTTCTGGAAGCAATTCAGCGCGCGCATCCGTGCCAAGCACCCGGGCTTCTTCATGTACGGCGAGGCGTTCGACTACAGCCCGGACAACATCGGCAAGTTCACCTGGCCACAGAACGGCGGCATCAGCGTGCTCGACTTCCCGCTACGCGGACGACTGGGCGAGGTGTTCGAGCACCCGCACAGCGACTACGCGCAGATCCTGGACCGTCTCTACCTCACCAATGGCCCGTACCAGAACCCGTACGAGCTGGTGACCTTCTACGACAACCACGACATGGCGCGGCTCAACGCCAGCGACGACGGCTTCATCGACGCCAACAACTTCCTGTTCACCGCCCGCGGCATCCCGGCGATCTACTACGGCTCGGAGATCGGCTTCGAACGCGGCAAGGCCGAGCACGAGGGCAACCGCAACTACTTCGGCCAACAGCGCATCGACAATGCGCCGAAGAGCCCGATCTACCAGCACCTCAAGCGCATCGCCATGCTGCGCGCGAAGATGCCGGCGCTGCAGCGCGGCCTGATGCTGCCGATCCGCTTCGCCGGCCAGCAGGCGTCGTTCTACCGCGTCTACCAGCAGGGCAAGGTCCACCAGATCGCGCTGGTGCTGCTGAACAAGGGCGACCAGCCGGCCGACTTCAAGGTCGGCCAGTGGCTGCAGTCGGGCACGTGGCAGCCGCTGCTCGGCGACGGGCCGCCGGTCGCCATCGGCGATGGCGGCATGCTCGACGCCACCGTCGGTCCGCACGACGTGCAGGTCTACCTGCTCGATGCGCGCGTCCGCCGTGCCGACCTGCTGGCCGAGCTGACCCGGCTGCAGGAAGAGCGTGGGCATCCGGCCCGGTGACACGGCATGCCGGAAATCGCCTTCCGGAGTGACAGCCAAACCCTCTTCATCACGCCATGCGGCGGCCGCAGAATGCGGTAGAACCCGGGCAACCGATGACCCGTAACCATCGCCGCCGGCGCGGCGATGGCCTCTGCCAGCGAAAGGAGTCGCTATGCGTTTCGTCGTACCTGTCCTTCTCGGCTGCATGCTCGTTCCAGCAATCGCATCTGCAGAGGACCTTGGCCTTTGCTACCGCGGCTGGGATGCCACCGAAGCCGGTCAACACCAGCGCGCCATTGAGCTTTTCCGCGCGTGCATCAAGGAAGGCCACCTGCAGCAGGCGTCACTGGCGCAGACCTATCGAAACATCGGCATTGCCTATCGGCGCAATCATCAGCCTGCTGAGGCCGTCACCGCGTTCAACCAGTCGATCGCTCTGCATCCGGCGGATGTGGAGGAGGATTACATCAACCGCGGCAATGCGTACGACGATCTCGGCGAGACAGCCCACGCCTTGGCCGACTACTCCAAAGCACTGGCTATCGCGCCGGCCAATGGCGAGGCCCACTACAACCGCGGCATTTCCTATGAGCGTATCCGGGCGTTCGACAAAGCGCGCGCTGACTTCATTGCGGCGTACCAGGCGGGGCTGAGGACCGATCTGCTGTTCGAGCGCCTGAAAAGCTATGGGCTCGTCGAGACCAACCCTCACCCCGCGCCTTCACCGGTCCAATAACCAGGCTGGCTCGCCGAGGAGCTCACAGTCCGTCAAGAACCGGACTTTCCTGAACTTCAGCTCAGTCAGGTATCGGTCTTGTCGCGGTCTACCGGGGCCCCTCCCATCCACGCGGGCGAGCCATCGTTCCCGCCCCGTTCTACCGGACGAGCAGCGCCGCTGTGCGACTGTTCCGATCCTGCGTCGACCCAAGGCGCGGTCCCTGCCGCACCTTCCGTGTTCCGGGAGGGTGCCCGGAGCACCGGGCGTCCCGGCGGCCGCCGGCTTGTGGGCATGCGGAGCCTCCGCCCATACTCCATGCCCCGGCCAGCCCCGCGCCGTGCCCCTGCCCCGTCCGACGAGCCCCGCCCGATGAGTACCCTCCCGCCCTGTCCGCAATGCCAGTCCGCCTATACCTACGAGGACCGCAACCTGCTGGTCTGCCCCGAGTGCGGCCATGAGTGGACCGCGGGCGAACCCACTGCGGGGGCCGACACGCGCGTGGTGCGCGACGCGAACGGCAACGTGCTCAACGACGGGGACACCATCACCGTGATCAAGGACCTGAAAGTGAAAGGCTCCTCGCTGGTGGTGAAGGTCGGCACCAAGGTCAAGAACATCCGCCTCGTCGAGGGCGATCACGACATCGACTGCAAGATCGACGGCATCGGCCCGATGAGCCTCAAATCGGAGTTCGTAAGGAAGGCCTAGTCGCGACACGGATGCCGTCTGTGCACCATGTCGTCGCCCGCGCCGTTTCCTGCGAACTCGGTGGCGTGCCGGTCCTAGCAGTGACCTCACCGGATCGGGAATCCGCGCGCGAACATCCCCTGGAATCGGGCATCCCGTGCGTGGCGAGGTGCCCGCACGAAGCCCTGGCATCGAGCAACCGCAAGCCATGACCGACTACCGCGTCAAGTTCGACTTCGTTGTCCATTTCACCAACGGCGGCAGCCTGTCCGCGCAGGATTTCCGGCTCGACATCCCCGGCCGGGACATCGCGGACGATGCACTGGCCGCATACCTGATCCAGGACATGCGCCTGCTGATGGCCGGCCGCGTCGACATCGCCAACAAGCAGATCATCGCCGAACCCCACAAGCGCGGCGCGATCGCCATCGACGGACTGCCCCGCACCACCGTCGACCTCACCCGCGGTCAGCTCTCGGCAGCCGACCTGCTGGCCCTGGCGAAGGAACTGCCACTGCGTGTGGTGGCTGCGGATGGCGAAAGCTACAAGCTGGCCCGGCTGGTGGTCTGACGATCGCCCGGGACGGGCGATTCAGCCCTGCACCACGCGGTTGCGCCCGCCACGCTTGGCCGCGTACAGGGCGTGATCGGCCCGTCGCACCAGCCCCTCGAAACTCTCGTTGCCCTGCCATGGTCCGGTGGCGATGCCCACGCTGGTGGTGACGCCCACGTCGCCGACCTGGCTGGGCACCGGGCTGCCGGCCACGAGTGCGCGGATCTGCTCGCCGACCGTGCCGGCCTGACTGCCGGCGGCGGTCCATATCAGCATGAACTCCTCGCCACCGGTGCGGGCCACCAGGTCGCCCGGACCGGACCCCGCGTGCAGGCGACGTGCGACTTCGGCCAGCACCTCGTCACCCACCTGATGGCCGAAGCGGTCGTTGATTCCCTTGAATTCGTCCAGGTCCAGCACCGCCACTGCCATGTCGGGACGGGCGTGCTGGGGTATCGGTGCCTGCATGATCCGCTCCAGCCGGGAGCGCAGGCCGCGCCGGTTGAGCAGACCGGTGAGCGGATCGAAATCGGCCAGCTTCGCCAGCTCGTCGCGCAACGAGCTGTTTACCAGTACCAGCATCGCGAAACCCTCGGCCACCACCAGCAGCAGGGTGGCCATCAGCCAGTGTTCGTTGGCCACGTTGAGCCGCGCCGTCGACATGCCGATGGGCAACACCGAGACAGCGCGGGCCAGCGCGACCAGGGCCGCGGCACCGAGCACCGCACCCATCAGCCCCAGCGCGCCACTCCCGCCGGACCGGCGCGCCTGCCACGCGAGCCACGCGGCCCGTGCCATCGCAAGGCCAGCGACGGCCTGGGTGACCGACAGCGACCACCACAGGGTCTGCCCGGTCGCGAGCAGGGTGAAGGAAAACACTGCCACTGCAGCAAACACCGCGGCGATGCCGAGCCATGAAATGCGCAGCCCCAGAAAAGCCCGCATGCCGGCGAGCACCAGCAACGCCTGCAACACGCCCCCGAGGTGTCCGGGCGGCTTCGATGCCTGCACGCCCCACAGCTCGGTGATCTCCGGCCGGATCGCCTGGCTGAGCAGCGATGCCATGAACGCGCCCGACCACAACCACAAACCCGGCTTGCGGGTGGTCCAGCCGCCTGCCAGCGTGAACAATGCGGTCAACCCGGACAACGCCAGGTAGACGCTGAGCAGTGTGTCGGTATCGAGCGGTCCCAAGCCATGTCCCCCAGGTCGGGTACCGGCATCATGCCTGCAGTTTAGCGGCGAAGGGAGCCGGGAGGCGCCGCCTCGTGCGGTAGGCAAGCTCCACTCCCTCGCCGCGACCGGCGACCTGGCCGGCCTGTGGCACCTAGTGACCCAGACTGCGCAGAAAGGCCTCGAAGCTCTCGAGGTTGTCCGCGTAGCCTGCCGGGTCGCGCGCTTCGACCAGGGTCGATGCTCCGTGGACGCCGGCCCTGGGACGGTAGTCCGTGATGTTGTCGCCGTGCGCCTTCCGCAATACCTCGGCCACGTTGCCGGCCTCGGCCGGGTCGGTGGTGATGTAGAACGGGACCGTCACCTTGGCCGCCGCGTCCTTGATCAGGTCCTTGTCGGCGAAGTACTCCCCCGGAGAGAAGCTGGCGATGGCCGTGAGCCCCGGCGGATGGCGGGCGGCCAGCAGGATCACCAGCGCCGACGAATAGGAACTGCCGACCGCCACGATGGTGGCGTAGTGCCGCTCCCGCGCCCAGGCCAGTGCGGCATCCAGGTCGGGTGCGGCATCCAGGTAACCGGCGGACGGGCCCAGTGCCTGCACCGTCTGGTTGTGGCCGCCGAACAGGTCGCCACCGGAGCGCTGGTCGATCGCCAGCGTGTCGTAGCCGAGTCGGTTCAGCCGGGCGATCAGCGGGTCGTATTCGTGGCGACTGCCGCGGGCCTGGTGGAACAGCAGCAGCACTTTGTCGTTGTGCGGCCGGGCCGGGCTCAGCGTGCCGAAGACACTCACGCCATCGGCGGCGCGCAAGGTCACGGCCTCGCCGGCGAAAGCCGGACAGCACCTCACAAGAAGAAGCAGGACACCGATGAGACGGGCGGTGCGTGCGTGCATGGACGGGCCTCCGTAATGCGTCGGGATCGATCCGCTACCGCCGGCGGCGGTGGGCAGCGCCGAACTTACCCCAGTTGGCGTGGCACCGGCTCGCCCGCCCCCAGCCATCCGCGGCCTCAGCCGGCCACGGTGACCACCACCTTGCCGTTCGCAGCGCCCTCCTCGATCAGGCGGTACGCCTGCTCCGCCGCCGCGAGCGAGAACTCGCGCCGATCCAGGCGGGTGCGCAGCTGGCCCCGGTCGGCCAGCCGGGTCGCCTCGCGCAGGATCTCGCCGTGGTGCGCGCGCCCCTCGCCGGTGAGCAACGGGCGCAGGGTGAACACGCCCGAATACGTGGCGGCCCGGAACGACAGCGGCGCGAGCGCATGCGTGCCCCAGCCCAGCGCGCTGACCACGTGGCCGTGGTACGGCTTTACCGCCTCGAACGAGGCATCCAGGGTCGCGCTGCCGACGGTGTCGTAGACGATGTCGAAACCCTCGCCGCCGGTGTGCGCCTGCACGTAGTCGGTCACGTCCGTAGTGCGGTAGTCGATCGCCCTGGCGCCGTAGCCTTCGATCGCCTCCCGGCTTTCGGCAGCGCCGGTGGCGAACACCTGCGCACCGTGGGCCTGCGCCAACTGCACCGCCAGATGCCCCACGCCACCCGCACCGCCATGCACCAGCACGCGCTGGCCGGCACGCACGCGGGCGCGGTCGAGCAGCCCCTCGTAGGCGGTGATGAAACCCAGCGGCAGCGCCGCCGCCTGGCGCATCGAGAACGATGCCGGCTTGCGCGCCAGCAAGCGGGCATCGACTGCGGCGTATTCGGCCAGCGAACCCTGCACGCCGCCGACGCCGCCGGTCATGCCGTAGACCTCTTCGCCGACGCTCCAGCCATCGACGTCGGGACCAACGGCGACCACCGTGCCGGCCAGGTCGATGCCGAGCACGGCCGGCAGTGGATGGCGTGCATGGGCGGCCTTGCCGGCGCGGATCTTGGTGTCCAAAGGATTGAGGCCGGCGGCGGCCACGCGCACCAGCACCTGGCCCGGGCCGGGCACCGGCACGGCGAGGTCCACGAGGCGCAGCGGGGTGTCGATCTGTTCGGCGACGGCGGCTTGCATGGTGTCGGGAATCGGGTTCATGGCGAGGTCTCCATCAGGAAGGTGGAAGCCATGGTGGACCCGATATACATGCATGGAAATCGACGTTTTAGTTTTCCATCCATGCAAAAATGCATGCACTGTCACTGCTGGAGTCGGCGATGGATTGGAGCGATGTACGCATCTTTCTCGCCATCGCACGCGAGGGTTCGCTGGGCGCTGCGGCGCGCGCGGTCGGGCAGACCCAGCCGACCATGGGCCGGCGTCTGCGCGCGCTGGAGGCCTCGGTGGGACAGACGCTGTTCCAGCGCACCGCCGATGGCTTCGTGCTCACCGACGAAGGCATGGCGGTGATGGACAGCGCCGAGCGCATGGAGGAAGAAGCCCTTGCCTTCGAGCGCGCACTGGCCAGCCGCGAGAGCACCCTGAGCGGCCAGCTGCGGCTGGCGGCCTCGGACTGGTTCGGCAGTTACGTGCTGACGCCGGTGCTGGCCGAGTTCACGCGGCGGCATCCCGTGGTGACGGTGGAGTTGCTGACCGATAGCCGCCTGTACAGCCTGGCCCGACGCGAGGCCGACCTCGCCTTCCGTATCAAGCCGTTCGACGAGCCGGACGTGATCGCGCGGCGCCTGCTGCGCATGCCCTACGCACTCTATATGCACCGTGACCAGCCGCGCCCGCGCAAAGGCGGCCACGGTGTGCGCCTGGTCACCATGAACGCCGCGTTCGGCGGCATGCCCGATGTCGCGTGGCTGAAGAAACATATGCCGGAGGCCAGCGTCGCCTTCACCAGCAACAGCCGCGAGGTGCAGGCGCGCATGTGCGTGCAAGGCGCCGGTGCCGCGGTGCTACCCACCGCGCTGGGCGACGCGTTCGCCGAACTGAGGCGCATCGCGCTCGGCGAACCGCCGCCTTCGCGCGACACCTGGATCGGCTATCACAAGGACCTGAAACGGCTGACCCGGCTGCGCAGCCTGCTCGAGCTGCTGGCGGAGCGGTTCCCGGGTTCAGCGGACAAGCGCTAGATCGACCGTTGTCGCGCCTGTGCCGCCACTTGCCGATCCACACCGTCGTCGCGGCTGACCATGGCGTAGTTGTAGCCCTGGCCGGACCAGTACTGCGCCACCAGTCCGCCGTCGCTGCGCTGGCCGGTGGGCAGCAGGTGGTTGCGCGGCCCCGGCGGGCGCACGTAGAAGCTGATCGCGTGGCCGGCCGCATCCTCGTACAGCACCATCGCGGCCGGCCCCTGGTCGGTGGCGAACAGGCGACCGCCGACGGCATGGAAGCCGGCGCCGCTGAGGTCAGGCAGGCGCGCGGCATGTTCGAAGTGCGCGTCCAGCCAGGCCTGCATGTCGCCGGCGCGCTGCGGCACCACGTCGGGGCGTGCGGCATGGTCCAGGGCCACCAGTCGGTAAGCCGCCATCGCGTCGGCCATCGGCGCGACGGCGATGTCGCTGCGCATGCCGCGTACCTGCCAGCCGCCGACGCCGCCCAGCCCGAGGCACAGCACGACGGCGGCGGCCAGCGACAGCCGCGCGATCCGGCGCTGGCGGCGACGTGCGCGCACCACGCCGGGGTGCAGCGCGCCGTTGTCTGACAGCCCCTGGGTGCCGCCGATCGCCGCACGCAGGCGCTGCGCATCGCGCAGCCAGCCCTGCACCTCGGCGGCGCGCTCCGGGAGGCGCGCCAGATAACGTTCCACGGCCTCGCGTTGGGTGCCCTCGAGGCGGCCGTCGACGTAGGCATGGATGTCGTGTTCGCTGGGAGGTGTGTTCATCTGAGTAACCGCAACGAAGGGGTGGGTTGTTCGCCCTCGCCATGCCGGCGCATCGCCTGGCGCGCGCGCGACAGGCGCGACATCACGGTGCCGATCGGCACCTCGAGGATGTCCGCGACCTGCTGGTAGCTCAGGCCCTCCACCGTCACCCACAGCAGCAGGCTGCGCTGTTCGGGGGTGAGGTGTTCGAAGGCGGCCAGCGCCGACTGTGCCAGCACTTCGCGCTCGGCCGAAGGCCACTGCGGCTCATCGTCCTCGCGCAGGCGGCCGAGCAGCCAGGCGTAACGCTGTGCGCGGCGCCGTGCGTCGAGGAACTGCCGATAGAGGATGCGGAACAGCCAGGCGCGCAGGTCGCCGTCGTCGCGCCTGGCGGCGCGCGTGGACAGCGCACGCTCCATCGTGGACTGCACCAGGTCGTCGGCGCTGGACAGGTCGCGGGTCAGCCACAGTGCGAAGCGCCGCAGGCGCGGCAACAGTTCGCTGAGCTGGTCGTCGAAGGCGTGGACGGACATGGATCGGGCCGCAGTGGTTTCGCCATGCAGGACGCCGCAGAAAGGAAATTATTCCATGGCGAAGGAATAAATCCGCGCGACCGGCGTCTGGCTGGAGTCCCCACCAACGCCGACCCAGCCCGGAGCGCCTTCCATGCACGATCCCCAACCGTTTTCCCGCCCGCCACGCAACAGCCTGCGCTGGGCGCTCATCGCCGCCGCCGTCGTCGTGGCCGGCGGTGCCTTCGCCTATGTCGGCGGCTGGCTGACGCCGCACCGGCTCACCGCGCAGCGCCTGGTCGACGAACTGCAGCGCAACGGCGGTGGCGTGCATCCCGGCTACCGCCGCAACCACGCCAAGGGCGTGTGCGTGGCCGGCTACTTCGAGGGCGACGGCAAGGCCAGCGCGTATTCCACCGCCTCGGTGTTCGCCGTCGGCCGCACCCCGGTGGTGGGTCGCTTCGCGATTCCCGGCGGCAACCCGTATGCGCCGGACGGCAGCGTGCCGATCCGCAGCCTGGCGCTGCGCTTCAACCTGTCGGACGGCCAGCAGTGGCGCACCGGCATGAACAGCATGCCGGTGTTCCCGGTGGCCACGCCGCAGGCGTTCTACGCGCTGCAGGTAGCCGGCGAGAAAGACCCGGCCACTGGAAAGCCGGAACCGGCCAGGCTGGCCGCGTTCTTCGCCGCGCATCCGGAGACCGCCGCGTTCCGCGCCTGGGCGAAGACCGCCAAGCCGTCGGCCAGCTTTGTCACCGAGAGCTATTTCGGCATCGACGCGTTCTACTTCATCGATGCCACGGGCCAGCGCCAGGCCGTGCGCTGGCGCGTGGTTCCCGAAGCGACTGATGCGCAACCCGCCCCCGCCAGCGACGACTACCTGATCGGCGATCTCAGGCAACGGCTCGCCTCAGGTCCGCAGCGCTGGCACCTGCTGGTGACCCTGGCCAACCCCGGCGATCCGACCGACGACGCCACCAAGGCGTGGCCGAACGACCGCACCACGATCGACGCCGGCACCCTGGTGCTCACCAGCGAACAGCCGCAGGACAGCGGCCCGTGCCGCGACATCAACTACGACCCCACCGTGCTGCCCGCCGGCATCGCCCTCTCCGACGACCCGCTGCTGCCCGCACGCTCGGCCGCCTATTCCGACTCCTACCTGCGCCGCACCAGCGAGGAAGCGCATGTCCCGGGCACCACCGTACCCACCCACGCCCAGCCGGAGGCCAGCCGATGAGCACGATCCGCACCACCTTCAGCCTGCCTGCGCGCGTGCTGCACTGGACGATGGCCGCGCTGATCCTGGCGATGCTGTTCATCGGCGTCGGCATGGTCGCCACGGTGAGCGAGAAGCATCAGTGGCTGCTGGCGATCCACAAGCCGCTGGGGATTGCGATCCTGTTGCTGGCAATCGCGCGGCTCGTCGTACGGCTACGAAATCCGCCGCCGCCCTTGCCCGCCGACCTGCCTGCGCTGCAGAAGCTCGCCGCGCATCTCTCGCACTGGCTGCTGTACGCGCTGATGATCGCCATGCCGCTGATCGGCTGGGCGATGCTCTCGGCCGGCGGCTACCCGGTGATGCTCTCGCACAGCCTGCGTCTGCCGGCGATCCTGCCCGAGAACGCGCTGGCCTTCGCCTGGCTGCGCACCGCGCACGGCGCGTTCGCGTATCTGCTGTTCCTCACCTTCCTCGCGCACATGGGCGCGGCGCTGTACCACGGGCTGATCCGGCGCGACGGGGTTCTGCGGAGCATGGTGAATGGCCAGGCCCGAGACCCGTCTCCGCAGATGCCGGATGGCATCGGCGTGGTAAACGGGAGACCGACCGACTGAACCACGGCAGGAAAGCGACGATGGGAAATAACGGATCGACACCGCAAGTGACCTTCGATACCGGGTTCTTCGGGATCCGGGCCGACGAGGACGAGGCCACCCACCCCGGCCGCTACGGCGAGGCTCTTGCGCGATGGATGCAGCAACGCCTGGAGGCTCGCGGCGTGATCACCGAGGGCGTGATTGCCGAGGACTTCGGCTGGCTAGTCATCGTGACCCGCAAGCCGTTCCTGCGCTGGCTTGGCTGCGGCAACCTCGATGGATCCACGACCGAGTGGAGCCCTTTTCCCTGCAGTCGAGTCGTCACTGGCAGGCCGGCTGTTCGGGAAGCAACGCCACCGTGAAGCGCTGGATGCAGTGTGGCGTCACGTCGAAGCGATCGTACCCGGCATCCTCGGTGTCGCGAATATCCGCTGGGAGTAGCCACCGGTCCCTTCGACAGGCCTCCCCGGCGTAAGCTGCCGGCTCCATCCGGAGGAGCCGCCCCGTGAATGCCGACGAGCTGAAGGCCGTGCAGGCCCCGCTGAAGCAGCACTACCGGGAATCGCCGCGTGCGGCGCTGATCACCTTGCGCGCCGAGGGACGACTGGGCGAAGGCGTGACCTGCCGGGTGGATACCGGCCGCGCCCTGGTGGAGGCGGGCCTGCACCCGGCCACCGGCGGCAACGGCCTGTCGGCATGCTCCGGCGACATGCTGCTGGAGGCCCTGGTGGCCTGTGCCGGCGTCACCCTCAACGCGGTGGCCACGGCGCTGGGCATCGTGCTGCGCGACGCCACCGTGCAGGCGGAGGGCGACCTCGACTTCCGCGGCACGCTGGGCGTGGACAAGGCCGCGCCGGTCGGCCTCACCGCGATCCGCCTGCACTTCCTGCTCGACACCGACGCCGATGACGAACAGCTCGACACCCTGCTCCGCCTCACCGAGCGCTACTGCGTGGTGTACCAGACTCTGGCCAAGGGACCACGACTGACGACCACGCGGACACCATCGGGCGACTGAATTCATCTGGACGTCCATACGGCCACACATCGCATGTGACGCAAGCACTTGCGATGTCGCAATCTGCGACATCCGACCAAGGTCGGGGGCCGGATTTCACGCCACCCTTGCCGTCCTGTGCCAGATTCCACGGGCCCGGCGAATGGCCGACCCGCAGTGCATGGCCCATGCCGGCGTCCATCCATCGAGGGAGGAACACCGTGAACCGTATCCGCATGCTTGCCGCCGCGCTCGTCCTGGTGTCCGGACTGGCGCTCGCCGCCGCACCCACGCTCCAGGTCAGCAAGAGCGTCACCATCCACGCACCCGCCGCCACGGTGTGGGCCAAGGTCAGGGACTTCGGTGGACTGAACACCTGGCACCCGGCCGTCGCCACGGACGACATCGTCGCTGGCACAGACCATCATCCAGGCGCCGAACGCAAGCTCACCCTGGGCAACGGCGGCTGGGTGCACGAGAAGCTGCTGAGCTTCGACGACGCGCACCGCCGTTTCGGCTATACCATCCTCGGCGGCGTGCTGCCGGTGAGCGACTACCACTCCACCCTGCACGTGGTCGCCATCGGCAAGGACACCAGCAAGGTCACCTGGTCCGGCACCTTCAAGCGCAAGGACACCGGCGACCACCCCGCCGCCGACGCGGACGACGAGACCGCCACCACCGCCATCGCCGGCGTCTACCAGTCAGGCCTCGACAACCTGAAGAAGATCCTCGAGGCCAGGTAGCGCCACCGGACGCCGGCGGCGGGAACCGCTCACCGTCGGCGTCAGACCGTTTCGCGCCAGCGCAGCCCCAGCGGCAGTTCAGGCGGACCGAACAGGAGGTGCAACACCCGTCGCGCACTGGAGCCACCCGCCCTGGACGAGGCGTGCAGCAGCAGCGGCCGCATCACCCAGGCATCACCAGTCACCGCGATGCACTCGCGCATCGCACCGTAATCGCCCAGCGGCACCGCCCGGGGGATGATGCCCTGGCGATGCGAGCCGGCGATCACCCGCAGCGGCCCGTCCGCCGGCCCGCAGTCGTCGAGATGCAGGCGCACCGCGACCATCGCCTCCAGGACATCCTGCGGCGCCTGCACGAACCAGGCGCCTTCCTTTTTCGACCAGCCGCGCAGACCGCCGGCAGCGACATGCTCGCGTACCGGGATCGACAGATCCTGGTGCATCGCGACCAGCCAGTTGTGCCCGATCGACTTGCGGAACAGGGTGCACTGCACCGCAACCGCACCTGGCGGCAACAAGCCAGCTATCGAAGGGTGACGGCGCACCGCCTGCACGATGGGCGTCATCCAGGGAAACGACAGTGCCTGACGCGTCCCCGCACCGGAAGATGCACCGTCCAGCCACTGCGCGGCACACCCACAGGTTTCGCGGTCCAGCACGGACGGCACCTTCAGGCAGCCATCGTCAGCGAAGGCGCGGATTGACGATCGCGCCTCCGGAAACGTCGCCTCCCATGCCGCCTCCGGACCGATCACACGGCAGCCAGCGGATCGCGCCGCGACCGCGCGCAGGCATCGTGGGCATCCTCGCCCACGCAAACGGCGACCGGCCGGTGCGGGTCGACGTTGCTGCCACGGCGCTTCACGCCAGAGACCCAGAACTCTTCGCCGCTGGCTTCGTCGATGTAGTTGCCACGCAGCCCGCGCCCACCGACCCGCAGCAGCACGCGGCCGCGGTAACGCACCGACCGGCCGCTGCGGGGGAACGTCACCCAGCCGATACGGACCGGCACGCCGTCGATAGCGCCATCCTTGTTTTCCAGGTACATCAACCGCTTCTTCAGGGCGCGGTTCAACTGGTTCTCCATGTGCCCTCCGGCTACAGCCCGAGCTCGCTCAAGCCCGGATGATCGTCGGGCCGACGACCTTGCGGCCAGTGGTACTTGCGATCGGCCTCGGCGATCGGCAGGTCGTTGATGCTGGCGATGCGCAGGCGCATCAAACCGTGCTCGTCGAACTCCCAGTTTTCGTTGCCGTAGGCGCGGTACCACTGGCCGCTGTCGTCGTGGAACTCGTAGGCGAAGCGCACCGCGATGCGGTTGTCGCGGAAGGCCCACAACTCCTTGATCAGCCGATAGTCCAGCTCGCGCTGCCACTTGCGGATGAGGAAGGCCTCGATCGCCTCGCGCCCCTCGAGGAATTCGGCACGGTTGCGCCAGCGGCTGTCGGCCGAATAGGCCAGCGCCACCCTGGCCGGATCGCGGCCGTTCCAGGCGTCCTCGGCCATGCGGACCTTCTGGACCGCGGTGGATGCGTCAAACGGCGGGAGCGGTGGACGTTGCATGACGGAAACTCCTGCTCGGGATCGGTCGGTAATCGCCAGAGTCTGCGCGCGGCGGGCGGTCGGCGCCAGTCAGGCTTTCGCGGTGTCGGTACCCCGCCGCCACGCCGCCGGACTGGTCCCGTGTACGCGCTTGAAAGCCTGTCCGAACGCGGCGCGCGAGGCGTAGCCGCAGGCTTCGCCGACCAGCTCGATCGGACGCGGCGTCTCGCGCAGCAGGCGCGCAGCCAGGTCCATGCGCAGTGCGGTGACCACATCCATCGGCGTCATCGACGACAGCCCGGCAAAGTGCCGAGCGAAGCTGGCGCGCGACATCCGGCTGGCCTCGGCGAGCCGCTCCAGCGTCCACGCCTCGGCCGGCGCAGCGATCACCGCGGCCAGCGCCGGTGCCACGCGGTCATCCGCCAATAGCGCCAGCAGGCCTTCGCGCAGCGTGCCCTCGGCGATCAAGGTGCGCACCACCAGGGTGAACAGCGATGCCGACAGATGCGTGATCACCACATCGCCGCCGGGCGAGGCCTGCACACTCTCGTGGCGCATCATCCGCATCAGAGCGTGCAGGCCGGCATAGTCGTCGCGGCCGTGGGTGGAAAGGTGCACCACCTCGGGCAGCGCCCGCAGCAACAGCGCGTGGTGCTGGCCCAGATCGAACGTGCCACAAAGCACGTCGAATTCGCTGCGTGGTGCGTCGCTGGTCACCTCGACGATGCGCCCCAGCGGCCGGCGCACCTCATTGAAGGCGGCGGTGGCACCGTCGGCATGGCGCATCGTGTGCGCGCTGCCGCGCGGGAACAGCACCAGGTCGCCAGCAACGAAGGGACGCCGCTCGCGCCCGACTTCCAGTACGCCCTCGCCCGCCAGCACCACGTGGTATGGCAACTGCCCCGGTGGCGCGGCCGACTGCGGCACCGACCACTGTCCGGCGAACCGGCACAACAGGTCGACCCGGCCCTTCAGGCCCATTGACGCCACCAGTGCACTCAAACTGTCCATCGGCCACCTGAGACGAACGCGACAAGGATCGAGACGCCCGGAACACGACAGCCGGGCCTCGGTGCCTAGCATTTTCTCCACCGGCGGACGCCCACGGCAAACGCCATCACTTTCCCAAGGAGAAACCGTCATGACCCGTCTGAACACCCCCGCCGTCGACCAGGCCACCGGCGAGGCCGCCGCGCTGTTCGCTAGCGTCAAGAGCAAGGTCGGGAAGGTACCGAACCTTTACGCCACTCTCGGCGGCAACTCGCCGGACGTACTGGCCCATGTGCTGAACACCGGCGCCACCCTGGGCCGCAGCACGCTGTCGCGTCTCGAGCAGGAGGCGATCAACCTGGCGGTGAGCGAAGCCACTGGCTGTGACTACTGTGTCGCGGCCCACACGATGACCGGCAAGCTCGCCGGCTACAGCGCCGAGCAGACCCGCGAACTGCGTGCCGGCGGCTTCGCCAGAGACGCCCGCATTGATGCTCTGGTGAAGTTCGCGCTTGACCTGGTGAACCAGCGCGGCACGCTGGACGCGAGCGCGGTGGATGCGCTGAAGGCCGTCGGCTTCACCGATCGCCAGCTGGTGGAGATCCCGCTGGTGGTCAGCGCGATCCTGTTCACCAACATGGTCAATCGCATCAACGACACCACGCTGGATTTCCCCAAGGTCGCCTGAGACATCTGCCGTACGCGAAGAGCCCGGGCATCACGCGATGCCCGGGCTCATTTCTTCTGCCACGGACGCTTACAGCTGGCTCATGCCGCCATCGACGATGATCTCGCTGCCGACAATGAACGCCGACTCGGGCGAGGCCAGGTGCAGCACGGTGGAGGCGATCTCCTCCGGCGTGCCGAAGCGGCCCAGCGGCACCTGCGCCTGGATCTGCGCGGCAGTGGCTTCCAGCGTGGCCTGATCGAGGCCCAGCTTGCCGTACAGCGGCGTGGACACCGGCCCCGGGCTCACCACGTTCACGCGCACGCCGCGCGACAGCAGCTCGGCCGAGAGCGTCTTGGCCAGCGTGATCAATGCCGCCTTGCTCGCCGCATACACCGAGGAGTTGGGCATGCCGATGTGGGCATTGATCGAGCCGTTGATGACGATCGACGCGCCGCTGTTGAGCAGCGGCAGCAGCGCCTGCAGCTGGAAGTAGGCGCCCTTCACGTTGGTGTCGAACACCTGGTCCCACAGCGCCTCGTCCACCGCCTCGAACGGGGCGAACTTCGCGCTGCCGGCGTTGATGAACACGCCGTCGAGCCGGATCGATTGCGCGGCCAGATCGCTGGCCAGCTGCCGGGCCTGGACCACTGAGCCGGCATCGTTGCGCAGGGCGATGGCCTTGGGACCCAGTTCGGAAAGCGCCGAGGCCAGCGTGCCGCTGTCGCGACCGGTGATGATCACGCGGCCGCCTTCGGCGGCGAAGGCCTTGGCCGCGGCCAGGCCGATGCCACTGCTGCCGCCGGTGACGAGGATGGATTTGTTGGCAAAACGGTTCATGACGAATTCCTTGGATGGGTTGACGTTCGGAAGAGGTTTTGAACGTGAGCCCATACTGCGCCGTCACCTGCGCCATGCCGTACCATCGCGTCGACGAACTCGTTCGAAGAGGTTGCACATGTTGTCCGAGGACGAACTGGCCCTGCTGGAGGCCATCCGCGAGACCGGCAGCCTCTCGCGCGCCGCCGCCCGACTGGGGCGAGCGCCATCCACCGTGTCGCACGCCGCGCGCCAGCTGGAGGCGCGCTTCGACGCCCTGCTGTTCGACCGCCGCCGCTATCGCCTGCAACTCACCCCGGCCGGCCACCTGCTGGCGCAGGAAGCCGCGCGACTGATGCACGACGTGACGCGCCTCACCCGCCGCGTGAAGCAGGTGGCCGGCGGCTGGGAAGACCGGCTGCACATCGTCACCGACGAAGTACTGGAGTTCGAGACGCTGCTGCCGGTGATCCGCGCGTTCGACAAGCTCGAATCGGGCGTGAGCCTGCGCATCACCCACGAGGTGCTGGGCGGCACCTGGGAAGCGCTGCGCGAAGGGCGCGCCGACCTCATCGTGGGCGCCACCAACGAGCCCCCGGCGATCGCGCAGCTGCGCTGGTTCGAACTCGGCCGCATGGACTGGGTATTCGCCGTGTCGCCGCGACATCCGCTGGCCAAGGCCGCCGAGCCGCTGACGCAGGATGCGGTGGGCGCGCACCGCTCGATCGTGGTGGCCGACTCGGCGCGCAGCGCAAGCCGCGGCTATGGCGTGGTCGGTGGCCAGGCGACGCTGGCGGTGCCCAGCATGCGCGCGAAGATCCTCGCCCAGCGCGACGGCCTGGGCGTGGGCTGGCTGCCGCGTCATCGCGTCTCGGCGCTGCTCAAAAGCGGCGCACTGCTGGAAAAGGCAATGGCAGATCCGCGCGAACCGAATGTGCTCTATGCCGCGTGGCGCGGTGACCATGACGGTCGCGCGCTGGCCTGGTGGTTGGAGCAGATTCGTCAGCCGCGGTTGGCTAGGCGGTTGATCGATGGGGTGCCGGTGGCGGGTTGAGGGCGTTTCAGCCGCTCCTCGTCAGCGGTGGCCAGTTGTTCGCAACGTTGGGATACGAAAAACAAAGGCTTTCGTGCGCCTTCGGCGCCCGAGTCACTTTCTCTTGGGTCGCCACGCAAAGAGAAGTAACTCGCCCTCCGTAGGAGGACGAAACGCTCTTGGCTCTTAAGCGCAAAAAGCAAAATGGATTCCCGCTTACGCGGGAATGACGACGGTGAGGGACACGGGAGACGTGGCCCTCCTCCCCGGGAGGGAAAGAAGGCAGGAGAGCGAGTGGCGTGCCGCGTGCGGCAAGAAGCGTGGGGTCTACGTGTCACGGCAGAGCGCGTCCGAAAATGAAAGCTCGAGCACGCGCTCAAACAATCGACCGCACCACCCCACCATCCACCCGCACCGCCGCCCCCGTCGTCGCCGATGCCTGCTCGGAGGCGAGATACACCGACAGGCTCGCCACTTCCTCCACCGTCGCCAGGCGCTTGATCAGCGAGCTCGGGCGCTCGGTGGCAATGAACTCGCGCTCCACCTGTTCGGCGGGCACGCCGCGGCCGGCGGCGATCTTGGCGATGAACTCGTTGACGCCTTCGGAACGGGTAGGACCGGGCAGGATCGCGTTGACCGTCACGCCGGTGCCGGCCAGCGTCTCGGCCAGGCCGCGCGACACGGCCAACTGTGCCGCCTTGCTCATGCCGTAGTGGACCATCTCCACCGGAATCTGCACGCCCGATTCGCTCGAGATGAACTGGATGCGCCCCCAGCCGCGCTGCGCCATGCCCTGCGCGTAGTGACGCGACAGGCGCACGCCGCTCAGCACGTTCACCTCGAAGAAGCGCTGCCAGTCCTCGTCCGGAATCTCGAAGAACGGCTTCGGCTCGAAGATGCCCAGGTTGTTCACCAGGATGTCCGCCTCCGGCATCACTGCGATCAGCTGCGCGGCGCCCGTGGCCGTACCCAGGTCGGCAGCCACGCCGGTGAGCTTGGCCTGCGGCACGGCCTGGCGGATCGTCGCGAGGGCCTCGTCCACCCGCGCCTGTGTGCGGCCGTTGACGACGACGTGGGCGCCCGCGCCGGCCAGGCCTTGCGCGATGGCCAGCCCGATGCCGGCGGTGGAACCGCTGACGATGGCGGTGCGGGAGGAGAGATCGATATGCATGGGGAGATCCTTTCAGGAAGTGAGTGAGGTCACCGCGCCCGGGCGGCGCCGGGAACCGGGCATGTCCGAAACCGACGAACTGGGTACCGCCACGGCGCTTTCAAGCGCGCCTGCGCCGCGGCCGCCTTTGCTATGCTCCCGCCCCGGCGTTGCAAGCCGCCACCGGGTCCGCGGAAAGGGTTCAACCCACTTGTCGAACGCTCGCCACCACCAACCTTTGTGCAGCCGGGATTGCGGACCTTCGGCACCTATTGCATGGAGGTTGTCATGAACGAGCTTCCCGCCCGTCCGCACCTGGATCACCTGAAGAAGCAGGCCAAGTCCCTGCTCGACAGCGTGCACCATCGCGCTGCTGACGCACTTGAACGTATGCGCCGCGCCTTGCCCGCCGCGTCTGGCCTCGACCACGCCGCCATCGTCGCGAGGGAGTGGCGACTGCATGACGCGCAATCGTGCGTGGCGCGCGAATACGGCTTCGAATCCTGGACGCAGCTGAAGGATTACGTCGCCCTGCAATCCACTTCGGCCGACACCGCCGCACGTCGACAGCAGTGGCAACGCTGGGCTTTCGGACACGGCTACCAGCCGGCGAAGCCGCATCTGGCCGAACGCCTGTTGCGCGAGCATCCGCAGTTGCTGGAGGGCGATTCGGTACTGGCCTGCGCGATCGGCGACGTCGCCACGGTGCAGGCAGCGATCGCGGCTGATCCGACGTGGGCTAACACCGCGCGCGCCGGCAACGGCATGGCACCGCTGGTCTGCGCCACATTCTCCGCGCTGGTTTCGCTGCCGGCCTTCGCCGCAGGCATCCGCACCTGCGTCGACCGCCTGCTTGCGGCCGGCGCCGATCCGGACGTGCGCTGGCATGACCCGCAGTTGCCCGACGATCCGCTCAGCGCGCTGTACGGTGCCGCGGGACGCAACCACGACGTGGCGATCACCCGGCGCCTGTTGCAGGCGGGCGCCAACCCCAACGACAACGAGTCGCTGTACCACGCCGCCGAAGTCGCCGACACCAGCCTGGTAGGCCTGCTGCTGGAGGCCGGGGCGCGCGTCACCGGCAGCAACGCGCTGTTCCGCGCACTCGATGGCGAACTGCCCGACACGGTGCGCCTGATGCTGGCCCACGGCGGTGACCCGAACGAACCCGGACCGAACGGCTGCCTGCTGCTGCACGCGATCCGTCGTCGCCGATCGCCCGAGGTGATCACCATCCTGCTCGAGGCCGGCGCCGATCCCTCGGTGCGCAACGCGCACGGCGTCAGCGCGCTGCGGTTCGCCCGCTCCCTGGGGCTCGACGGCGTGGCCGAACGACTGCTGCAGGCCGGTGCCGCACCGGAGACACCGGGCCCCTCCGACACCCTGCTCGCCGCCTGTGCCCGGGCCGACCGCGCCACGGTCCGGCGCCTGCTGGACGAGGCACCCGGGATGCTCGCCCAGCTGCACCCGGCCGAACTGCGCCTGCTGCCGGAACTGGCCGCCACCGGCCAGGATGAAGCGGTGCGAGTGATGGTGGAAGCGGGCTGGCCCATCGCCACCCGCGGCGGCGACATCGACGGCAGCGCGTTGAACTGGGCGGTGTTCCGCGGCAACGCATCGCTCGCCCGCTTCCTGCTCGCCCACGGCGCCCACTACGACGAACGCCACGGCTACAACGACAACGTCTACGGCACGCTCAGCTTCGCCTCCAATGCCGAAACCACGCCCGGCGGCGACTGGCTGGGCTGCGCCCAGGCGCTGGTCGAGGCCGGCTCGCCCGTGCCGGAGGAGCGCTACTCCTTTCCCGAGGAGATCGCCGCGTATTTCGACGCGTTGCGGCAGGCCTCAACCTGAGTTCCGAACGCGCACGGCCGAGCAGGATTGCCCGGCCGTGCGTGGGCAACGTCAGTCCAGCCGCTCGCGCGCGGCCTCGATCAGCGCGCGCAGCTTAGGCGCTTCCGAAGCGCGCCGCGGAAAGTACAGGAACAGCCCAGGCTCCGGCATCGCCGCCTTCGGCAACACCGGCACCAGCCGACCGTCGCGCAGGTGCCCGGCGACCAGCGGCTCGAACAGGTAAGCGATGCCCACCCCGGCCAGTGCCAGGTCGATGGCGAACAGCGAATCGGACACACGCGCCGTGCCGTGCACCGCCACCGTGACGTCCTTGCCGCGCTCGCGCAGTTCCCACGCGTAGGTGCCGCCGGTGCTGGCCTGGCGGTAGTTGATGCAGTTGTGCGCCTGCAGATCGGTCACGCGCGTGGGCGTGCCGTGTGCGGCGAGATAGGCGGGCGACGCCACCATGACCGCCCGCACCGGCGGGGTGAGCCGCACCGCCACCATGTCCTCGGCCACCATCTCGCCCAGCCGCACGCCGACGTCGTAGCCCTGCGCGACGATGTCGCTGAGCGCGTCGTCGCAGGTCACGTCGACCGCCAGGTCCGGGTGGCGCGTGGCCAGCGTTGCGACCAGCTCGGTCAGCGCCATCGGCAACGCCACGCGCGGCGCGTTGATGCGCAACGTGCCACTGACCACACCCTTGAGCGCACGCGTCGCCTCGGTGGCTTCGGCCAGTTGCTGGAGCGCCGGCAAGGCACGGGCAAAGAAATGCTCGCCCGCTTCGGTGAGCGCCACGCTGCGCGTGGTGCGCGCGAACAGCGGGGCCTTCAGCCGGTCCTCGACCAGCCGCACGGCGTGGCTCACCGCCGACGGACTCATGCCCAGCTCGGCTGCCGCCGCGGCGAAGCTGCGCCGCCGCGCCACGGCGGCGACCACCGGAAGATGGGTCAGGACATCGCGATCCATTGCTGCACGATATCGAATAACCCATGCGGAAAAAACGGAATTATCAAACAGTATCCGCGGAGGCATCTTGATTCCCGGAGGCGCCGCTCCGGTGCCGCACGAGGAGATACCCCATGACAACGTCCCAGGTCTGGTTCATCACCGGCGCATCCAGCGGCTTCGGCGAGGCCTTCGCCCGGTACGCGCTGGCGCAGGGCGACCGCGTGGTCGCCACCGCGCGCGACACCGGCAAGCTGGCCGCCCTCGCGGCGCTGGCACCCGAACGCGTGCTGGTGCAGCCGCTCGACGTCACCCGCGAAGGTGCGGCCGAAGCCGCCGTGACGGCGACGGTGGAGCGTTTCGGCCGCATCGACGTGCTGATCAACAACGCCGGCTACGGCATCGTCGGTGCGGTGGAGGAAACCTCCGCGCAGGCACTGCGCGCGCAGATGGAGACCAATTTCTTCGGCGCCGCCGCAGTGATCCGTGCCGCCCTGCCGCAGCTGCGCAGCCAGCGCGCGGGAGCTATCGTCAATATCTCAAGCATGGGCGGGCAGCTGTCCTTCGCCGGCTTCGGCGCCTACTCGGCCAGCAAGTTCGCGCTGGAAGGCCTGTCCGAGGCACTGGCCGCCGAGGTCGCGCCGTTCGGCATCAGGGTGCTGATCGTCGAGCCGGGCGCCTTCCGCACCAACCTCGCCGGGGCGGCGATGAAGCACATGCCGGCACTGGATGCCTACCGCGACACCGTCGGTGCCACCCGCGCGTTCGCCCATGCCATGCACGCCACCCAGGCCGGCGATCCAGCGAAGGCTGCCGCCGCAGTGGACCAGGCCCTGGGTGCCGCACACACGCCACTTCGCCTGCAGCTCGGCCAGGATGCGCTGGATGCGGTGCGCGGTCATGCAGAGCAGTTGTTGCGCGATCTGGCGGCATGGACACCGGTCGGCACGGCGACGACGTTCGACGAAGCCGCCGCCTGAACCGGGCGCTTCGCGGGAGGCGCATCGCCCCCCATGAGTCATGACCTGTGCCACATCCGCCCGCCGATCGCGCCCATCTACCCTCAGCGGCGCCCGGAACGACCTTTCCGCTCGAGGGATCACGCCATGGCCGACCCGCAACGCGCTCCGCTGCACGATCCGCCGCTGAGCCCGCGACTCAAGCTGGCCGGCCTGTGGGCCTCGCTGATGTTCTGCTACGTCTACGGCGACTATTTCGGCCTGTACGTGCCGGGCAAGCTCGGCGGGATGCTGGCGGGAAGGATGGAACCGCTCGGCGCAGTGACCCAAGGCGTGCTGCTGGGCACCTCGGCGATGATGGCGATCCCGGCCCTGATGGTCTGCGCCGTCCTGCTGCTGCCTGCCGCGCTGGCGCGTTGGACCAGCGCGCTGTTCGGACTGGCCTACACCGCGATCATGCTGATGACGATGGCGGGCGCCTGGCAGTTCTACCTCTTCCTCGGCGTGATCGAAGTGCTGCTCTCGCTGGGAATTGTGTGGGTGGCCTGGCGCTGGCCGCGACGCGCCCTCGCGACACCCTGAACACAACGTCTCGCACCCACCCCCGGGAGCCTTCGCATGGCCATGGACGACAGTGACCGATCCACCCGCCGGCTGGCCCGCACGGCGGGTGCGGCCTACCTGATCAACGTGATCACCGGCATCTTCAGCCTGATGATCGTGCCGTCGATCACCGGCAGCCACGGCGATCCGGCCATGGCCGTGCGCAACATCCTGGCGCACGAAGCGCTGTTCCGCACAGGCATCGCGGCGGGGCTGTTCTGCTACATCGAGTTCCTGTTGCTGCCCGTGCTGCTCTACCGGTTGCTCGGTGCGGCGGACCGCTGTGCCGCGGTGCTGATGGTGGTGCTGGCGCTGGTCAGCGTACCGCTGTCGATCGCCTCGCTGCAGCACAAGCTCGACGTACTCACCCTGCTCGGCCAGGCGCCCTGGCTGCATGCGCTGGACGCCGGCCAGGTGCAGACCCAAGTGATGCTGCAGCTGTCGGCGCACGACAACGCGCTGCTGATCGCACAGATCTTCTGGGGGTTGTGGCTGATCCCGTTCGGCTCGCTGGTAGTGCGCTCGGGACAGCTCCCCCGTGTGCTGGGCTACCTGCTGATGCTGGGCGGCCTGTCCTACGTCGCGGACTTCGCCGGGCAGGTGCTCGTCGTCGGCTACAACGACATGGACTTCGCCGGCTACGTCACGCTGCCGGCCGCGCTGGGCGAGATCGGTACCTGCCTGTGGCTGCTGGTGATGGGTGCGAGGGCGCCACGCCCATCGGCCTGACGACACGTCTTCCCGGAAAAAGCCACCATCCGGTCCGGCCGGCTCCACGGAACGGGCGCATGCTGCGCCTTTCCGTTCTGTCCGGTACACGCCTGATGAAGCTGCCACGCCTGGCCATGTTCGCCTTGCTTGCCCTGTGGGGGATGGCTGCCCACGCCGCCGTCTGGCAACCGGGACACGGGCTGAAGCAGCAGCCGGTCTGGCCCGGCACGCCTCCGGGGGCGCAGGCGCTGCCCGGGCCCGAGTCGGCAACTCCGGTGACGACCGAGCTGGTGGCCGGCAAGCCCTGGCAATCGATCCGCAACGTGTCCCGGCCGACCTATACCGTGTATCCGCCGAAGGGGAAGAACACCGGAGCCGCGGTGGTGGTGTTTCCCGGCGGCGGCTTCGAGATCCTGGCGATCGACCTGGAAGGCTCCGAGGTCTGCGACTGGCTCACCGCGCGCGGCATCACCTGCGTGCTGCTGAAGTACCGCGTACCGGGCATCCCGTACGACTGGCACTGCGACTGCCGCGCGCACAACTTCGCGATCCCGGTGCCTGCCCTGCAGGACGCCCAGCGCACGATCCGCCTGGTGCGCCAGCACGCAACAGCGTGGCATATCGATCCACACCGGATCGGCGTGCTCGGCTTCTCCGCCGGCGGCTACCTGGTGGCGCAGGCCAGCACGAACTACGACCTGCCGATTTACAAGCCGGTCGACGCCACCGACACGTTGAGTGCCCGCCCGGACTTCGCCGTCGCGGTCTACCCGGGCCACCTCGCCACGCCAGATGGCTTCAACCGGAACGTGCCCGTTACCAGGTACACGCCACCGACCTTCATCGTGATGGCCGAGGACGACCACGTCGACGGCGTCGATCAGGCGCAGGCCTACTACAACGCACTGAAGGAAGCCGACGTGCCGGTGGAGATGCACCTGTACGCCCACGGCGGCCACGCCTTCGGCCTGCGGCCGACCCGGCTGCCGATCACCCACTGGCCGGCGCTGGTGGAGACCTGGCTGGTGACCGAGGGCGTGCTGTCGCCCTGATCATCTGCCGCCATCCGATACCCGAACCCGCCACGACCGAGGTCGACAGGATGAAAACCCCGACGCTGCTACTGTCCGCCCTGCTCGCCCTCGTCGGCGCCGCCCTCCACGCGACCACCTGGCAGCCAGGCCCCGAACTGAAACAAGTACCGATCTGGCCGGGCGAAGTGCCCGATGCCCTGCCCCACCCGCCGCCCGAAACACTCGGCACCGACTGGCCCAAGGTAAGCAACGTCAGCGTACCGACGATGACGCGCTATCCGCCGAAGGGGCGCAACACCGGAGCGGCGGTCGTGGTGTTTCCCGGCGGCGGCTACCAGATCCTGGCGATGGACCTTGAAGGCACCGAGATCTGCGACTGGCTGACCTCGCGCGGCATCACCTGCATCCTGCTGAAATACCGCGTGCCGAATTCAGGCCCCACCTGGGTCGACAACCACCGCTACTACCCTAAGGTGCAGACCGCACTTCAGGACGCGCAGCGCACCATCGGACTGGTACGCGAGCACGCGGCCGAGTGGCATATCGACCCGCACAAGGTCGGCGTCATCGGCTTTTCCGCCGGCGGCCATCTGGTCGCGGCGGTCAGCACCCACTTCCAGCACCGCACCTACGCGCCGGTGGATGCCGCCGACCGTCTTTCCAACCGCCCCGACTTCGCCATGGCGATCTATCCCGGCCACCTGTGGGCGCACGAGGACGAGGACCGCGCCACCCGTAACGGGAACGATCTCAGCCTGCGTCCGGACATCCACCCCACCGCCGATACGCCGCCGACCTTCATCGTGATGGCGGAGGACGACCATGTGGATGGCGTCGAACAGGCGCTGGCCTACTACGTCGCCCTGCACAAGGCCGGCGTACCGACCGAGATGCACCTGTACGCGCAAGGCGGCCACGCGTTCGGCCTGCGCAAGCCCAACCTGCCGGTCGGGCGATGGCCGACGCTGGCAGAGCGGTGGCTGCGCGCGATCGGGGTTCTTTCGCACTGAAGACGGCGCCGTGTGGAGCTACGCCGCGGTGCCGGCCAGGCCGGGTTCGTCAGGGTTGTTCCGGCACCCGCACATAGATGGACTCGACGCGGTCCGACTCGTCGTAGAGGCGCAGCGTGTCGTGCTTCAGCCCGAGGACGCGGAACCGTAACGTGCCAACTCCATCATCCGTTGATTCGACGATCAGCCTGCAGTCGACCAACTTCCAGCTCGCGCCGGTGATGTCGGGCCTCTGATGCAGCCATGAATCGAGCACGTGTCTGCCCGCCTCGACCTGCAGGGAAAACTCTTCGAAGAAGCCGGCGGCGCCACGCTGCTGCCACGCACCCGTCAGCGCCTGTTCCGCAGCGGGGCAAGCCTTGGCTGCATGCGCCGGGCCAAGCACCACCGACAACATCAGGACGGCAACGATCGGTTTCATGGCTCGCATCACCTCGATTGGGCCGCGCAGCGGCTCCGGCGGGGCCGAAAAGCAGTGCCGCTGCTCCACCATTCGCACAAAGAATAGCCGGGGCAAGCAGCGATCGACCCGGTCGGATCACCGCCACCGGAACGACCGCCCTGCCGGAAGAGTAGGCTAGGACGTTGCCGCGACCGGCGGCGACCGCCATCCATCCTGTCGACAAGGAGGAGCCTGCCATGCAACTGCAGGACAAGGAACGCGCCATCGCGCTGCTCAACCGCATTCTCGAGCTGGAACTGGCCGGCGTGGTGCGCTACACGCACTACGCGCTGATGATCTACGGCTACAACCGCATCCCGATCGTCAGCTGGCTGTCCGGCCAGGCCGACGAGAGTCTGCTGCATGCGCGGCGTGCCGGCGAGCTGATCACCCAGTTCGGCGGCCATCCGTCGCTGGGCATCGGGCCGCTGCTGGAGACCCACCAGCACGACATCGGGCCGATCCTGCGCGAGTCGCTGGAGCACGAGAAGCTGGCACTGGCGGCCTACTACGAACTGCTGGAACTGGTGGCTGGCAAGTCGGTGCTGCTGGAGGAATACGCGCGCGAACTGATCGCCGCCGAGGAACTGCACGCCGGTGAGGTCAACAAGATGCTGCGCAAACCCGGCGATATCGCCGAGTTCACCGGCTGACGGTCGCGTCGCCGTCGCCCCTGCGTCCGCGGCGTCGGCGATCGGGCCGCCGGGCTGCGCGGCGGAAACGGGAGTCGTGCCCCCGGCCAGCAAGCGAAGCGGATCGGGGGCAAGGAACGCGATCGTCGCTAGAACGAGAACCGCGCCGACATACCCGCGCCATAGTCGGGGCTGCCGTCCGCAAACCCGCCCAGTACGTACCCACGCAGCCCCCAGTGCTCGCTGACCTTGTGGTTGAAGTAGAGCGATGCTTCGCGGCGCGCGTAGGCGGTGTCGGCGGCGCGTTCCTGGTAGAACAGATACAGCCCCGCGCTGTCGCCCTGGCCAAACGCATGGTCGATCCCTGCATTGGCGCTCCAGACATTGTTCAACCGGATGTAGCTGGAGCTGCCGAAATCGGTATAGGCCACGCCGCCGAAGGCCGTCCATGCCGCGCCCAGTGTCTTGTAGATGTCGACGGCACCGGTGTAGTCGCTCTTGCCCGTTCCCAGTCCCTTGTCGGCACTGGCCGTGCCGAACTTGATCCTGCCGGTGAGATCCAGGCCAAAACCCGCGTCCCGGTTCTCGATGGCGTGGTACGTGGCCTGTGCAACCACGTCGCCGATGCCTGATGCCGTGCCAGAGATCGTCGTGGAAGGCGTGACGCCCCCCGTGCCGCCACGGCCGCGACCGCGCCCCTGCGGATTGGAGTTGCTTACGACGCCGATGCCCGGGATGACGTTCGCGGGACCCGACACGTGCAGATACGGCACCGTGAGGCTGGCCGACCATGCGCTGCCCTTGTAACCGACGCTCAGCGGGACATCCCAGATGTTCGTGCGGGTATCCAGCCCGTACTTGCCGCTGCTGTAGTCCGCACCGATGCTGACATAGGGGCTGCCTTCATCGGCCGCGCTCGCCAGCGGAGCCGCGCCGGCGAGCAGGCCGGCGATGAGAGCCAGATGGATTACCTTGCCGTATTTCATGACGGAAGTCCTTCTTCTTATGGATAGGGGAGCGGGGCATGTAGCTGCGTGCTTCCATGGCACGGCTCGCGCAGGACGAACTCGTGCATGGGGAAACCCGCATCCAGAGGTTAGTGAGCGGCGAACACGTGCCTTTGATCGATATCAAGATGCACGGGTGTCGGCTTCCTAGACTTCCCTTGTCGCGACATGTCGCGGACATCCACTTGACCTACCGAGGATCGTCACCATGCGTATCTCCACCATGTCCGTTCTGGGTGCCTCGCTCGCCCTGGCCCTGGCCTCTTCCGCCGTCATGGCCCAGAACAGGGGCGGCAATGCACCGCGCACATCGCAACCGACGACCGTCCCCAGGGGCGACCAGTTGCACTCGCAGGATCGCCTGAAGGACCAGGACAAGCTCCACGACATGGACAAGCTGAAAGACCAGGATCGACTGAAGGATCGGGACAAGCTGCACGACCAGGACAAGCTGAAGGACCAGGATCGCCTGAAGGATCAGGACAAGCTGCACGACCAGGACAAGCTGAAGGACCAGGATCGCCTGCACGATCAGGACGGCCAGTCGATCTGAGCGATCGACGCACGGGTCGGAGTGGCGGCTTCCGCAGTACGTCCGAAAGGCGGAATGCCTCACTCCCTCCGGGCCCCGCGCTGTGGCCAGTGCATCCGGCGGGATGAATCGTGGCCCGAGCCGTGCCGGATCGCGAACCCGGAGGGTCGGTCGATCGAACCGGTGAAGCCCGCCCGACCCGGGAAACGAACAAGACCGGACAGATCCGTTTTCGCGCGCGATGCGTAATGCGCGCATGCGCCGCAAACCCGACCTCCCCAGCAAGACCTGTCGCACCTGCGGGCGGCCCTTCGCATGGCGCAGGAAGTGGGCGCCCGTCTGGGACGAGGTGCGCTACTGCAGCGAGCGCTGCCGGCGGCGCCGCGCGGGTGCCGCTCCTGAGCCGGAGCCCGGCCGATGACCTGCCTGCGGCTGGTGTTGGGCGACCAGCTCAACGCCCGCCACACGTGGTTCCGCGCGGTGGACGGGAACGTCGTCTACGTGTTGATGGAAGTGCGCAGCGAGACCGACTACGTGCGCCACCACGCGCAGAAGGTGCTGGGCATCTTCGCGGCGATGCGCCGGTTCGGCGACGCGCTGGCGAAGGCGGGGCACCGGGTCGAGTACCTGCGCATCGGCGATGCGCGCAACCGGCACAGCTTCGCTGCCAACCTGTCCTGGCTGATCGAGCGATGCGGCGCGACGCGGCTGGAGCGGATGGAGGCGGACGAATGGCGGGTCGAGCAGGCGCTGAACCAAGCCTTCACCGCCAGCGGCCTGCCCCATGCCGTGGTGAGCGCCGAGCACTTCCTGCTGGAGCGCGCCGACGCGGCGAAGCGGATGGCGAAAAAGGTGCCGCGGATGGAGTTCTTCTACCGCGAGCTGCGCCGACGCGACGGCATCCTGCTGGAGCCTGACGGCTCCCCACGCGGCGGCCAGTGGAACTACGACGCGGAGAACCGCGAGAAGTGGCCGGGCGAGCCGCCGGCGCCGGCATGGCCCTGGCAGCGGCACGACCTGCGCGCGCTGTGGCAGGAGATCGTCGACGCCGGCGTGCAGACGCTGGGCGATCCGTCGGCCAAGGCCTTCGGCTGGCCGCTGAGCCGGCGCGAGGCGCAGGCGTGGCTGCGTGATTTCGTGGCGCACCGCCTGCCGCATTTCGGCCGTTTCCAGGACGCGATCAGCGAGGCATCGCCGACGCTGTTCCACGCGGGCCTCTCCTTCGCCCTGAACCTGAAGATGCTGCATCCGCGCGAGGTGATCGATGCGGCGCTGGAGGCGTTCGAGCGCGGCGAGGTGGCGCTGGCCGCGACCGAGGGCTTCGTGCGGCAGATCCTCGGCTGGCGCGAGTTCGTGCGTGCGATCTACTGGGCGCGCATGCCCGGCTACGCCACGCTCAACGCGCTGGGCGCGGAACGCCCGCTGCCGCGCTGGTACTGGGATGCCGACACGAAGATGGCCTGCCTGCGCACGGCGATCGGCCAGTCGCTCGCGCTGGGCTACGCGCACCACATCCAGCGGCTGATGGTCACCGGCAACTTCGCCCTGCTCGCCGGCTGCGATCCGGACGAGGTGGATGCCTGGTACCTGGGCATCTACGTCGACGCCTTCGAATGGGTGGAACTGCCGAACACCCGCGGCATGAGCCAGTTCGCCGACGGCGGCGTGCTGGGCAGCAAGCCGTACAGCGGCTCGGCCGCCTACGTGAACCGGCAGTCGGACCACTGCAAGGGCTGCCACTACCGCCACACGCTGCGCCACGGCGAGCGCGCCTGTCCGCTCAACAGCCTGTACTGGCATTTCCACGTGCGCCACCGTGAGCGCTTCGGCCGCAACCCGCGACTGGCGATGGCCTACCGCAGCTGGGAGCGGATGGACACCGACGAGCGCGCGGCGACGCTGGCGCAGGCCGAAACCTACCTGGCCGATCTCGACGCGCTGTAGGCTGACGCGGGGCTACTTCGCAGCGCGCAAGCTGGAGCGGCGCACGGTGAGCTTCACCGGCAGGATGGTGCTCTCCACCTTTTCGCCCCGGATCATCCGCAGCAGCGCAGCCACCAGCATCTCGCCGGCCTGGCGGGTGTCCTGCTGAACGGTGGTGAGCGCCGGAGTGACGAAGCGCGCCATCGGGATGTCGTCGTAACCGGCCACGGCGACGTCCTCGGGCACCTTCAGGCCGTGCTCGTCCAGCGCACGCAGGGCACCGAAGGCGATCAGGTCGCTGGCGGCGAACACGGCATCGAACGGGACACCGCTTGCGATCAGCTGCCGGGCGGCCTCGTAGCCGGACAGCTCGGTAGTCTCCGCGTCCACCTGCAGGGCCGGATCGACCTCGAGGCCGGCCTCGTCCAGCGCCTCGGCGAAGCCGAGGTAGCGATCCTGGAATTCCGGGAAGTGATTCGACGCGTCGCCGATGAACGCAATGTTGCGGCAGCCCTGGGCGAGCAGATGCTCGCCGATCGCGCGGCCACCGTGGTGGTTGTCGCAGCCGATCGACACGTCCGGCTGGTCCGGCAGCACGGCGCCCCAACGCACCGACTTGGTGCCCTGCGCGGCCAGCGCGGCGAGCCGATCGCGGTAAGCGAGGTAATCACCGTAACCGAGCAGGATGATGCCGTCGGCCTTCTTGCTGTCGGCGTAGTCGGCGTGCCAGTCGCGCGAGAACTGCTGGAACGAGATCAGCAGGTCGTAGCCCTGCTGCGCGCAGGCGCGGGTGATCGAGCCGAGCATCGAAAGAAAAAACGGATTGATGTGCGAATCGTCGGCCGTCGGGTCCTCGAAGATCAGCAGCGCCAACGTGCCCGAGTGCTGCGTGCGCAGGTTCGAGGCGTTCTTGTCGACCTTGTAGTTGAGCTGCTTGACCGCCGCCTCGACACGCCGCCGGGTTTCCTCGTTGACCAGCGGGCTGCCGCGCAAGGCGCGCGAGACGGTTGCCTGGGAGACACCGGCCAGGTAGGCGATGTCGAGCGAGGTGATTTTTCCCTTCGTCGCCACGTTGGATTCGCGTTCGCTCTGGATTTGGAATGGCCACTCGGGGCGGGGCCGGACGCGGAGCAATCCTAGCGGGTTTGCCGCGCAAGGTCGCGCCGCACTGCGGGGCTGCGGGACGTGTCGCCGATCACATCCCTGAACGCCCCATTCAAAGGGTAGCGAACGGATAACGCCGTGGTCACAGACCGCTGCTTAGATTGCGTCGCCCCACCCCACGGAGTGACCGTCGTGCTCGCGCAGTATGTGTACCCCTCGCTGCTTGGTCTGTTCCGCATCATCCGCCACGGGCGGCGCTGGCGTGCGCTGCGCGAATGCGAGGAAGTGGGGCGGTTCGAGTGCGAGCAGGGGGCGCTGGCCGCGCTGCGCGAGGCCTATCCGCACGCCAGGCTCCCGGCGCGACTGGAGCGCTGGCGCTTCCTGCCGCAAATGGCGCTGGTGCACGCGCGCGCCACCGACGAAGACGAGGTGCACTGGCCGATGCAGGCCTGAGGCCGCTCATTCGACCGCGTTGATCACCGCCAGGAAATCGCGCCCGTAGCGCTTGAGCTTGGCCTCGCCGACGCCGCTGATCGAACCGAGCTCATCCTCATTGCTCGGCATTGCCCGCAGCATCGCCAGCAACGTGGCGTCGTGGAACACCACGTACGGCGGTACGCCATGTTGTTTGGCCAGCTGCGAACGGGTGGCACGCAGCGCGTCCCACAGCGGCTGCTCGTAGGCCTCGATGCCGATGCTGGCCCCGGTCACCAGCTGGCTGTCGCGGCGACGCCGCGCGCTGCGCACCGGACGCGCGTCCTCGCGTAGCAGCACCCGCTCGCCCCCGGTGAGCACACCGCGGCTGGCTGCCGTAAGGCGAAGCGTGCCGTAGCCTTCCGGATCGGTGGCTAGCAGGCCGGCGGCGAGCAGCTGGCGGAACACCGAGCGCCAGGCTTTTTCGTCCATATCGGCGCCGACGCCGAAAGTGGTGAGCTTGTCGTGGCCGAGCTGGCCCACGCGCTCGCTGTCGATGCCGCGCAGGATGTCGATGACGTGGCCGGAGCCGTAGCGCTGACCGCTGCGGTACACCGCCGAGAGCGCCTTCTGCGCCGGCACGGTGGCGTCCCAGGTTTTCGGCGGCGTCACGCAGTTGTCGCAATGGCCGCACGGCCCCTCGTAGGGCTCTCCGAACGCGCCGAGCAGCAGCTCGCGCCGGCAGCGGGTGGCCTCGGCGTAAGCCAGCAGCGACTCCAGTTTCTGCCGTTCGATCCGCTTGCGCTCGTCGGCCGATTCGGACTGGGCGATCATCTGGCTCATCGTCACCACGTCGGCCAGGCCATAGATCATCCACGCCTCGGCGGGCAGGCCGTCGCGGCCGGCGCGGCCGGTCTCCTGGTAGTAGCCCTCCATCGAGCGCGGCAGGTCCAGGTGCGCCACGAAGCGCACGTCCGGCTTGTCGATGCCCATGCCGAAGGCGACCGTGGCGACCATCACCACGCCCTCCTCGCGCAGGAACCGCTGTTGGTTGCGGGCGCGGTCGGCCGCCTCCATGCCGGCGTGGTACGGCAGCGCCTCGAAGCCGGCGTCGGCCAGCCAGGCGGCAGTCTCGCCCACCTTCCGGCGACTGAGCGCATAGACGATGCCGGATTCGCCACGGTGGCCGTCGAGGAACTGCATCAGCTGCGTGCGCGGGTTGTGCTTGAGGCTGACCCGGTAGCCGATGTTCGGCCGGTCGAAACTGGAGACGAACGGGCGCGCCTCCTGCAGCGCCAGCCGCTCGACGATCTCCTCGCGGGTGCGCGGGTCGGCGGTCGCGGTGAGCGCGATGCGCGGCACCTGCGGGAAGCGCTCGTGCAGCACCGCCAGCTCGCGGTATTCCGGGCGGAAATCGTGGCCCCACTGCGACACGCAGTGCGCCTCGTCGATGGCGAACAGGGCGACCTCGGTGCGCTCCAGCAGGCCGAGCAGGCGCGGCGTGAGCAGGCGCTCGGGCGCCACGTAGAGCAGGTCCAGCTCACCGGCCATCAGCTGGCGCTCGACCTCGCGCTGAGCCTCGGTGTCGAGGCTGGAGTTGAGGTAGGCCGCGGCCACGCCGGCCTCGTGCAGGGCGTCGACCTGGTCCTGCATCAGCGCGATCAGCGGCGACACCACCACGCCGGTGCCCTTCCGCACGATGGCGGGGATCTGGTAGCACAGCGACTTGCCGCCGCCGGTGGGCATGAGGACCAGGGCATCGCCGCCCTCGATCACCTGCTCGACGATGGCCTGCTGGTGGCCGCGGAAACTGGCGTAGCCGAAGACGGACTGGAGGACGTGAAGCGGGGAGGCGGGCATCCGCACGATGGTAGCAAACAGGGCAAGCCCGGCTGCCGGATCCGGGCTCGCCGCCGCATCGGCATCCGGCGCATTCAGCCGACGGGCATGCCCCACAGCGCATGGTCGATGTCGGCGTCCAGACCGAAGCGCGACAGCGGCACGCGGCCGTTGACCACCTCCACGCCCTCGGCCTTCAGCCGCCGCGCCTGCTCGCGGAAGCCCCGACTGCCCAGCGGCATGGCGATATGCCCGCTGGCGCGCAGCACGCGGAACCAGGGCAGCTCGACGTCGTCCGGCACCTCGCCGAGCAGCCGGCCGACCAGCCGCGCCCGTCCCGGCAGGCCCGCGCGGGCGGCGATGGCGCCATAGCTGGCCACCCGTCCGGGCGGGATCGCCGCGATCGCGCTGTAGATGCGTTGCTGGGCGTCGGTCAGGGGCTCACGCGACGTGATCATGGCGGCCGTGTCACAGTAGAAGGAGATCCAGACTGCCACGGAAACCTCCGCCATGCGTCACTTCGAAGCCGTCCGCTCGCACCTCGGTGCAAGGCACACGCTGCGCAACAACGACCCCTACCTGATCAGCTTCGATCTGTCGGTCGCCCCTGGCCGCCACCAGGGCATCTACCTGGCCGAGCTTGAAGACGAGGCGGACCGGCGCTTCCTTCGCATTTCCACGCCGATCGGCCCGCTGTCCGGCATCGACGCCCAGCGCGCACTGCGCTTCAACTGGGAGCAGCGCACCGGCTTCCTCGCCGTCGCCGACCTGGATGGTTCGCCCTACCTGCACCTGTGCGAGAACCGGCCCTACGACCTGCTCGACGCCGCGGAACTGGAGCGGGTGATCCTGGAGCTGGGTACGCTAGGCGATCAGCTCGAAAGGGCCATTGCCGCCGAAGGCGACAGCCTCTGATCTGTGCGGCCTGAAACGGAGAGGGCCGGGATGCCTCACGGCGCCCGACCCTCGAGGCGCTCGACCGCGGACTTCAGCCCCAGCCCTGCACCAGCCGCACCAGGGCATAGGCCAGCAGGCCGGTGACCGGCAAGGTCAGGATCCACGACCACACCATGCGCTCGACCACCGTCCAGCGGATCGCATTGAAACGCTTGGCCGCGCCCACGCCCATGATCGAGGCGGACACGTTGTGCGTGGTGGATACCGGAATACCCAGCGAGGAAGCGAACAGGATCACCGCCGCCGAGCTGAATTCCGCCGCGAAGCCGTTGATCGGGTGCAGCTTGACCATCTTGTGGCCCAGCGTCTTGATGATGCGCCAGCCGCCACCGGCGGTACCCGCCGCCATGGTCAGCGCGCACACCACCGTCACCCACACCGGCACCGCGAACGGATGGCTGGCATCGGTGGTGATGCGCAGGAAGCCGAGCCAGGCCGGCAGGCGATCGAACTGCCCGGCGCTGGTGGCGCCGGCCAGCGCCAGGGCGATGATGCCCATGCTCTTCTGCGCGTCGTTCATGCCGTGCGAGACGCCCATCGCGGCCGCGGAAAAGATCTGCGCCTTGCCGAACAGCGCGTTGACGAACGGCGTGCGGCCGAAACGCCGCAGGACGCCGGTGCGGTTGGCCAGCCAGGCGAACAGCGCGTAGAGCAGGCCCATCAGCGCGAAGCCGAGCACGAAGCCCATCAGCGGCGAGACCACCATCGGTACCACCACCTTGGGAATCACGCCGGCACCGTTCCACCAGTGGCTGCCGCCATGCGACCAGATCACCGCATCGAACTTGCCGCCGGCTGCCGCCACCGCTGCGCCGACCAGGCCGCCCACCAGCGCGTGGCTGGAGCTGGACGGCAGTCCCAGCCACCAGGTGATGAGGTTCCACACGATCGCCGAGAGCAGCGCGCAGACCAGCAGCTGCGGCCCGACGTCGACCACGTGGATATCGATCAGGCCCTTGGCGATAGTGACCGCCACCGCGGTCCCCCACAGCGCACCGACCATGTTCGTGACGGCGGCCATCAGCACGGCCTGGCCAGGCGTCAGCACCTTGGTCGCCACCACGGTGGCGATCGAGTTGGCGGTGTCATGGAAGCCGTTGATGTAGGTGAAGGCCAGTGCGATCAGCAGGACCGCGACGAGGATGCCCAGCGTCATTTGCGGCTCCCGTCGGAACCCGGATGGAACGTCAGCACGGCGGCGCCCTCAGGAGTTCTTCAGCACGATGGAGTAGACGACGTTGCCGACGTCGCGGCACTTGTCGATCGCCTTCTCGATCAGCTCGAACAGGTCCTTCGCGAGCACCGCGCGCATCACGTCCGCACCCTCGACGTAGAGCGTGCGATAGGGGTCGAGCAGCAGCTTGTCGCCCTCGGACTCCAGCGCCTGCAGGCGGTCCTGCAGTTTCTTCACCGGATCGATGCGCAGACCGCGGCGCAGCTCGCCGATCATCTGCACCACCACCTCGGCGGAGCGCTCGAGCACGAGCGCGCGCTGGGCGAAGTCGACGCCGGCCAGCCGGTCGGCGACCACGGCATAGCGCTCGGCGAACTTCTCCACCGTCTTGGGAATCTTGTATAGGGCCGCGTTGAGCGCCTCGATGTCCTCACGGTCCAGCGCGGTGACGAAGGTGTTCACCAGCTCTTCGCTGATCTGCTGGGCCAGCGCCTTCTCGCGGGCACGGCTGGATGTGAAGGCCGCCATCACCGGCGCATGGTCGGCCTGGCTGACCAGCTCGCGCACGGCGCGGGCGCTGTCGCAGGCCGCTTCGGCACTTTGCTCGAGCAGGCCGTAGAAGCGGTCGCCTTTGCCGAACATCGCTTGCAGGGAGAACATCGGTGGCACCTTGGGGGTGGGTAAAATGACGTTTATGTTACAGGAGCGCGCAAGCCGGGGGAGCCGCCCGCGGCCACGTGATCCCGGACCCCGCTGCCAATACACTGCGCTCATGGCTCCCTGCTCCCGGCACGCGCGATGCTGACCGAATTCGCGCTCGTCTTCGTCCTGTCCCTGTGCAATGGCTTCTTCGCGCTGTCGGAGATGGCCCTGGTCGCCTCGCGCAAGAGCCGCCTCAAGCAGATGGCCGATCGCAGCCGCCGCGCCCGGGTGGCGCTGCGCCATGCCGAGTCGCCCGAACGGTTCCTGTCCACCGTGCAGGTCGGCATCACCCTGGTGATGCTGCTCACCGGTGCGCTGGCCGGCGATGCGCTGGGCGAGCACATTGCCGATGCCCTGCACCGCGACCGCGCGGTCTGGCTGGAGCCCTACGCCCACGCACTGGGCTTCGCGATCGGCTTCATCCTGATCTCCTTCGTGCAGATCGTGTTCGGCGAGCTGGTGCCCAAGCGCCTGGCGCTGGCCGGCCCGGAGAGGGCATCGATGGTGGTCGGCATGCCGATGCTGGTGCTCAGCCGGATCTGCGCGCCGTTCGTGTGGCTGCTCAATACCTGCAGCACGCTGGTACTGCGGCTGCTGCGCGTCACCGACAAGGGCGGCGCGGCAGTGACCGAAGAGGAAATCCGCCTGCTGGTCGCCGAGAGCGCCGAACAGGGCGTGCTCGACGCCGACGAGCACAACATGGTCAACCGCGTGCTGCGGCTGGGCGACCGCACCGTGGACAGCGTGATGACCCCACGCATGCGCATCGCCTGGCTGGACATCGCCGCGCCGCTGCACGAGAACATGGCCGTGCTGCGCGAGACGCCGTACTCGCGCTATCCGGTCTACCGCGGCGACGAGAGCGACATCGTCGGCGTGGTCGAGGTGAAAAGCCTGCTGGCCGACCTGGGCCAGGGCAAGCCGGACCTGTTCCGGCGCCTGTCCAAGCCGCTTTACGTGCCGGCCACGGCGCGCGCGCTGGACCTGCTGGAGGAATTCCGCGACGCCGAGACGCCGATGGCGCTGGTAGTCGACGAATACGGCGATATCGAGGGGGTGGTCACCATCAACGACCTGCTCTCGGCGGTGGTCGGCGTGGCGCAGCTCGGCCACGGCACGCCCGGCGAAGAGCGTTCGCCCATTGTCAGGCGCGAGGACGGCAGCTGGCTGGTCGACGGCACGCTGTCCACCGACGACCTGCGTGAGCTGCTGCGGGTGGGCCCGCTGCCGGGCGAGGACGAACACGATTTCCGCACCGTGGCCGGCATGGTGATGACGGCGCTGGGCCACATCCCGCAAGTGGGCGAGATGTTCGAGTGGCGCGGCATCCGCTTCGAGGTGATGGACCTGGACGGCGCACGCATCGACAAGCTGCTGGTGGTGCCGCCTCCGCCTACCGACGGCCCCGACGACGACGCCACGCGCGGCGGCTGACGCGGCGGACCCGAGCCATGGGCGAGTCGCACGATGCACCGACCGGCCACGCCACCGCCACCCGGCTGCTGCGCCAGTCGATCGCCAGCCAGCCGGACACCCGGATCACCCTCGACACCCTGCTCGACCCGCTGCGCGAGCGAGCCTTCGGCGTGCTGCTGATCCTGTTGGCCATCCCGAACTTCATGCCTCTGGCGGTGGGGATCGGCGGCGTGATGGGTGCCGGAGTCATGGGCATCGGCGCGCAGATGGCGCTGGGTGCGACGCGCCCCTGGCTGGCCCGCTGGATCGGTCGGCGCCGGCTGGAACGCAGCCGGCTACTGGCCCTGCTCGACCGGCTCGATCCGGTGACATCGCGGCTCGAGCGGGTCTGCCGGCCACGCCTGCCGGGCCTGCTGCGCCGGCCATCGAGCCTGCTCTCGGGGGTGATGCTGATCCTGCTGGGCCTAATGCTGGCGCTGCCCCTGCCCTTCACCAACTACTTCTTCGGAGCGCTGCTGCTGGCGTTCGCGTTCGCCCTGATCGAGCGCGACGGCGCGGTGTTGATCGCCGCGTGGGCGTTGACGCTGGCCAGTGCCGGCGTGGTCGCCGGGCTGGGCGAGGTACTGATCCTGCTGCTTCGCGGCGACGCCTGACTCAATCGCGACCGCGCTGACCGGCCAGCATCGCCATGCGCTGGGCATCGGCGAAGATGCCGTGCAGTACGCGCAGCTCGCGCTCACTCATCTGCGCGCGCTGGAACAGCTTGCGCAGCCTGAGCATGATCGTGGTCGGCGTGCGGCCCTTGTGGAAGTCGATGTCGTCGAGCATCTGGGCGAGGTGTTCGTAAAAGCGCTCCATCTTCTCCGCGTCGGCCGGCGGCTCCTCGTGCAGCGGTGGCGCCTCGGGCAGCTCGTCGCCGAGCATCGCCATGCGCAGCTCGTAGGCCGTCACCTGCACCGCCTGGGAGAGATTGAGCGAGCTGAAGTCCTCCACGCTGGGGATGCGCACCATCGCGTGGCAGCGCGCCAGTTCCTCGTTCTCCAGGCCGGTGCGCTCGTTGCCGAACACCCACGCCACCTGCTCGCCGCGGGCGGCGGCGGCCAGCGCCTGCGCCACGCCTTCGCGCGGACTGAGCTCGGGCAGGTTGACGCCGCGCCGGCGGGCGGAAAGCCCGAGCGCGAAGGTGCTGCCGGCCAGCGCGCCGACCAGGTCGTCGTGCACCGGCGCGGCTTCCAGCACGTCGTCGGCGCCGGCGGCCAACGCCGAGGCTTCGGCGTCGGGAAAGCGGTGCGGCACCACCAGGCTCAGCCGGGTGAAGCCCATGGTGCGGATCGCCCGCGCGGCGCTGCCGATGTTGCCCGGATGCGAGGTGCGCACCAGCACGAAGCGGAACAGCGGGGCGAGGTCGAGAGCGGACATGCGGCGGGTCTTCGGGAGCGGAAACGGCCGCCTAGGATAGTCCAGGCCGGCCCGCGCCTGCCGCGAGGCCGCGCCTCTGCTAGAATCCGCGGCCGCTAACCCGTTCTTTTTACAAAGTCCCCGCCATGCCAAGACCCGCCGTTACGATCGCGGCGCGCGCCGCGCGCGCTGCCGGAAACATCATCCTGCGCTATATGAACCGCATCGACGGGCTGAATGTCGTCGAGAAGCAGCAGATGGACTTCGTCTCCGAGGTCGACAAGCTGGCCGAGGCGGAGATCATCAAGGAGCTGCGCCGCGCGTACCCGGATCACGCCATCCTCGGCGAGGAGAGCGGTGCGATCGGCAAGGGCCCGATGCAGTGGGTGATCGACCCGCTGGACGGCACCCACAACTACCTGCGCGGCATCCCGCACTTCTGCGTGTCGATCGGCCTGCTCGATAAGGGCGTGCCGACCTATGCGGTGGTGTACGACCCGCTGCGCGACGAGCTGTATACCGCCAGCAAGGGTGACGGCGCCTTCCTCAACGACCGCCGCATCCGCGTCAGCAAGCGCGACGACCTCGGCGGCGCCATGATCGCCACCGGCTTCCCCTATCGCCAGCGCGCCCATCTGGGACCACAGCTGGACATGACCCGCGCGATCCTCGGCCAGGCCGAGGACATCCGTCGCTCCGGCTCGGCCGCGCTGGACCTGGCCTACACTGCCGCCGGCCGCTACGACGGTTATTTCGAGATCGGCCTGAAGCCGTGGGACATGGCCGCCGGCGTGCTGCTGGTGCGCGAGGCGGGCGGCCGCTACTGCGACTTCGCCGGCCGCGACGGCATCCCCGAGAGCGGCAACCTGATCGCCGGCAACCTGCATGTAGCCAAGGCGATGGTCGACGCCATCGGTGCGCAAGCCACGCCGACGCTGCTCAAGGCCTAGGCCAGCTGACATCCTTCATGGCCTCGCTGTCATCGCCCAGCCGGGGACAGCGCGCCGGATCGGCCTCGCCGAGCCGGCGCGCACGGACTTCATCACGTTGCGGTGTCCCCGGCGGATCCGACGCACTCCAGATCATGCCGGTGCCGGCAAGGCCGGAGGGGGTATGCCGGAGTTCGACCTGGTAGCCGGCGTCGACCGTGCGGTCGAGCTCGAAGCGTATCGAATGACCATCCGGGACTGTCCAGACGATGAAGCGTCGGGTCGCCTGACCGGGATAGAACACCCATCCTCCGGGAGTACCCTGAACCGGATCGAGTATCAGGCAGCCGTTGATGTTGCCCTGCTCCAGCCACTTGCCATGCATGCGACCTTGCGCATCGCGCAGCGGCCGGTCGAACAGCACCAGCGTGGCGGCGCGGTAGGTCGACGCCGGGCAGTCTCCACGGCAAATGCGGACCGCGTAGGTGCCGGCGTACACCGGGGGACGCATGGTCGCATCGACTTCCTTCGCCATGGCCTGGGACACCCAGAAGCCGAGAACCGGCACCAGCCACTTCCACATGACCGACCCACTCCCTGGTCGAGAGACCTCAGCGGTCGCTGCCTTCCCTCAGGAAACCGCGCAGGAACGGTACCGTGATGCGCCGTCGCGCAGCAAGCGAAGCGCGGTCGAGCCGATCCAGCAGATCGAGCAGGGCGCCCAGGTCCCGGGCGTAACGGTTGAACAACCAGTCCAGCACCGGCTCGTCCAGCCCGATCCCGCGGTCAGCCGCGCTCCGCTTCAGCACCCGACGGCGTTCGTCGTCGTCCAGCGGCCGGAGCACGAACTGCGTGCAGGCGCCCAGCCGCGAACGCAGGTCGGGCAAGGCGATGCCGGAGTCGGCCGGCCCGGCCGCCGACGCGAACAGCAGCGCACCACCCTCGGCGCGGGTCTGGTTGTACAGGTCGAACAGGGCGTGCTCGGCCTCGCGCTGGCCGGCGATCGCCTCCAGGTCGTCCAGCGCCAGCCATTCGCTGCCGGCCACGCCGCGCAGTGCCGCCGCGCGGTCGGCCAGGGTGGCCAGCGGCAGGTACTGCACGCGACGCCCGGCCTCGGCGGCCGCCTGGGCGGCGGCCAGCAGCAGATGGCTGCGCCCGCTACCCAGCGGACCGTGCAGATAGACCCAGGGAGCGCCCGGCTGGGTGGACAGCGCCTCGATGGCCGCGAGCGCGGCGGCGTTGTGCGGGCCGGCATGGAAGTGCTCGAAGCGCTGGCGACGCGGCCAGCGCAGGGCAAGCGGCAACTGCGCGGTCATGGCGCGGGGGGCGCGCTCTTGCCGTCGCCGACCGGCGCCTGCGGCGTCGCGGCCACTTCACGGTCGGCACTGGCCTCGGTCACATCCGCCGGAACCTCCACCGCGGCAGCCGGGCCGGTATTCATGTACAGCTCGCTCGCGCGGTAGCGCTCGGTGAGGTAGCGCAGCAGCACCAGGATCACCGAGGCCGCCGGCAGCGCCAGCAGCACGCCGAGGAATCCGGCGAGATAACCGCCGGCCAGCACCGCGAAAATCACCGCCACCGGATGCAGGCCGATCTTGTCGCCGACCAGCTTGGGCACCAGCACGTATCCTTCCAGCAACTGGCCGATCGTGAACACGCCGCAGACCAGCAGCAGGTGGGTCCAGTCGCCGTACTGCACCAGCACCGCGATCACCGCGGCACCGAAACCGATGATGAAACCGAGGTACGGCACGAAACTCAGCAACCCGGCGACCATGCCGATCAGTGGCCCCACCGACAGGCCGACCACCGACAACCCGGCGCCGTAGAACAAGCCCAGCGCCATCATCACCAGCAGCTGGCCGCGCACGAAGGCACCGAGCACCTTGTCCGACTCGTGTGCCAGGCGGGCGACCGTCGGCTCGATCGAACGCGGCAGCATGGCGTCGACCCAGGCCACCAGGCGATCCCAGTCGCGCAGCAGGTAGAACGCGACCACCGGGATCAGCACCAGGTTGGTCATCCACATGAGCACGCCCACGCCCGAACGCGAGAGCTTGCCCAGCACGGTGCCGATCGAGCCGATGTGCTCCTTCACCGCATCCACCAGGCGACCGGTGTCGAACATGTGCGGATCCAGCCGCAGCTTCGCCTGCAGCCACGGCAGGGCGGTGTTGCGCACCCACTCGCCGTAACGGGGCAGGTTCTGGATGAGGTTGTCGACCTGGCGGGAGATCAGCGGGATCAGTACCAGCAGCGCCCCCACCGTGAGCAGCAGCAGCACCACGAACACGATGGTCACCGCCAGCGTGCGACCCATGCCGAACTTCTCCAGGCGGTCGGCCAGCGGGTCGCCCAGGTAGGCGAGCATCGCAGCGATGGCGAACGGCATCAGCACCGGGGCCAGCAGGTAGACCAGGTAGATGATGACCGCGACGATCGCCAGCAACTGCCAGCGACGGGAGTCCTGGGCCGTCATGGATGTACTCCCGCGGGGGTGGCGAGGCGGCGCAAGACCGGCCTCAATGCAGCCAGCGCAGGCTGGCGTCCGCGCCGGCGTGGTTCGACGAGGCCTGCAGCAGGCGGCCACCGGCGGCGAGATTGGACGCCAGCGCGCTCAGCGGCAGTGATGACGATACCTCCAGCAGCACACCATCATCCTTGGCCCCGAGCGTGGTCACGGTACGCACCGACGGATCGCCGCGCAGCACGTTGAGCAGTTGGGCGTAATCCATGGCCGAGGCCACGCCGTCGATCCACAGCTTGCCGTCGCTGGTACCGGAACCGATCACGTTGAGCTGCTTGCCGACCCGCGCGGCCATCGCCGCTCCGGCATCGGCAAACAGGCCGTCCTCGGTCGGGCCCTGGTCCTGCCAGCTCTGCGCGGTACCCCCGGACACCAAAGTCCAGTCGACACCGCCCGAATGCAATTTGCCGACCAGTACCAGCCCGGTCTTGTAGCGGGAAGTCAGCTGGGCCATTTCGGCCGGGTCCACCGCAGCAACCCGGGACAGGTCTGGCGGCTGGGTCGGGTCCGGATAGACCACGCCGTAGCCCTGTGCGGCGGCTGATCTGGCCAGCGCGTCGAGCGAATCACCGCCCAGCAGGCTGCCGTCGGTCCCCTGCACCAGCAGCAGCACGGGTGGCTTCACCCCGGCGGCGGGTGCGCCCAGCTGACCGACCAGGTGGTTGATCGCACCGCGGTCGAAAGTGATCTGCAACGCGATGCCGTCGCCGGAGCGCTGGTACTGGTACTGGCTGACCAGCCCGCTGGCCGACTTCAGCGCATCGTCGTAGCCGGATTTGCCGCGCAGGTCCTGCCCGCCGGCCACGCGGGCCAGCACCTGGGCCATCGCACTGGAGAACGTGGCGTCCCGCTGGGCCTCGCTGGTGTCGGTCACCGGCATGACGACCGTATACGGGGACGATGGCGCCTGCTGCTGGGCGAGCGCCGGCCGCAACCCGGCCAGACCGAACAGGAACAGGATGCAGAGCAGGCGGGACAGGCGCATGGGGAGGGTTTGAAATCCGTTCGAATCGTCCGGGAAGTCTGCCCAATCCGGCCCCCAGCGTCTATCATTGGGCGTTTATCGACGCGGGTCCCTGCCATGTCCGACGCCCTCACCTACCGCGCCGCCGGCGTGGATATCGACGCCGGCAATGCGCTGGTCGAACGCATCAAGCCGCTGGTCAAGCGCACCGCCCGCCCGGAAGTGATGGGCGGACTGGGCGGCTTCGGCGGCCTGTTCAACCTGGGCACCCGCTACAAGGAGCCGGTGCTGGTGTCCGGTACCGATGGCGTCGGTACCAAGCTGAAGCTGGCGCAGACCTTGGGCCGCCACGACACCATCGGCATCGACCTGGTCGGCATGTGCGTGAACGACGTGCTGGTGCAGGGCGCCGAGCCGCTGTTCTTCCTCGACTACTTCGCCACCGGCAAGCTGGACGTGGACACCGCTGCGGCCGTGGTCGGCGGCATTGCGAGGGGCTGCGAGCTGGCCGGCTGTGCGCTGATCGGCGGCGAGACGGCCGAAATGCCCGACATGTATCCGCCGGGCGAATACGACCTGGCCGGCTTCACCGTCGGTGCGGTCGAGAAGGCCGAGCTGATGGACGGCAGCGCCATCGTCGCCGGCGACGTGGTGCTGGGCGTGGCTTCGTCCGGGCCGCATTCGAACGGCTATTCGCTGGTCCGCAAGATCCTCGAGCGCGCGGGCAACCCGCTGGAGCTCGACCTGGGGGGCACCTCGCTGGCCGACGCGCTGATGGCGCCCACCACGATCTACGTCAAGCCGATGCTGGAGCTGCTGCGCGCCGCGCCGGTACACGGCATGGCGCACATCACCGGCGGCGGGCTGAAGGAAAACATCATCCGCGTGGTGCCGGACGGCCTCGGCCTGGCGCTGGACGCCTCGACGATCGCGCTGCCGACGGTATTCGACTGGCTGATGCGCGAGGGCAACGTGGCCCGCGAGGAGATGTGGCGCACCTTCAACTGCGGCGTGGGTTTCACCGTGATCCTGCCGAGCCACGCCGTGTCCGCCGCCACCGCCCTGCTCGACAGGCACGGGCTGGCCTCGCGCGCGATCGGCGAAATCGTGCCGGCGCAGGGCGACGAGCGCGTGCACATCGGCTGATCCCACGAGCCGGCCAACTTCCGGCCCGCGGAGCAACTTCACCAACATGACGACGCCCTTCCGTATTGCCGTGCTCGCCTCCGGGCGCGGCAGCAATCTTGCTGCCCTGCTGGCCGCCCGCGACCGTGGCGAACTGCCGGTGGAGTTCGTGCTGGTTGCCAGCGACAAGGCCGATGCCGGGGCACTGGCCCTGGCGAGGGAAGCCGGGGTGCCGACCCTCGCGCTCTCGCCCCGCGACTACGCCGACCGCGCCAGCTTCGACCACGCCCTGTTCGAACGGATCGCCGGGACGAAGCCGGACCTGCTGGTGCTGGCGGGCTTCATGCGGATCATCGACGGCGCCGCACTGACGCCCTGGGCCGGACGGATGATCAACATCCACCCGTCGCTGCTGCCGAAGTACCGGGGCCTGCATACCCATCGCCGTGCGCTGGCCGCCGGCGACACGGAGCACGGCGCCAGCGTGCATTTCGTCACCGCCGAACTCGACGGCGGTCCAGTGATCGCACAGGCGCGCATGCCGATCGAACCGGGCGACGACGAGCAGCGGCTGGCCGAGCGGCTGCTGGCGCTGGAACACCGGCTGCTGCCCGCCGTCGTGGCGGACATCGCCGCCGGACGCATCGCGCTGCGCGACGGGCGCGCCTGCTTCGACGGCCAGGCGCTTGCAGCGCCGCTCAACTGGCGTGACGGCACGCTCGCGCGCTGAACGCCAGCGCCAGGGCACTCACCGTCGCAACCGAGCGTTCAGGTGCGCCGCTTAGACTCTGGCGCATGACTCCTGCCCGCCTCCCTGTCGCAACGCGCTTCGCGCGTACCGCCCTCGCCGCTCTCGCGCTCGCCGCTGGCACCGCCGCCGCAGCCACCGCACCGAGGCCCTTCACCGCCACCTACCAGGTCCAGCAGGACGGCCAGACCATCGGCAAGGCTACCGTGACCCTGACAGCCGTGGGCAAGGACGAATACACGTACCGCAATCGCTCCCGGGGAACGGGAGGGCTGGCCGCGCTGATCGGCGCCAACACCGACGAGACCACCCGGTTCCGCTGGCACGACGATGCTCCCGAGACGATGACCTACGACTACGCGATGGACTCCTCGTTCAAGCGCAAGCACCGTCATCTGCAGGTCGACCGGGCCAGCAACCAGGTCACGGTGGACGAAGGCAAGGGGCCGATCCATTACGCCGGCACCGCGGGCATGGTCGACCGCAACACCCTGCCGCTGGCCCTGGGGCTGGCGCTGCGCGATGGTGACAAGCAGGTGGTGCTGCCGGTCGGTGTGAAGCAGCGTGTGGAAAAACAGCAGTATGCCGTGCAGGCCACCGAGCGGCTGGCCGTGCCGGCCGGAGAGTTTTCCGCCGAACGGGTCACCCGCACCGACACCGACAAGCCGTTCGACGCCTGGTACGTGCCGGCGAAATTCCCGGTGCCGGTGAAGCTGGCCCAGGCCGATGGCGGCAACCTGACCCTGCTGCTGGAAAGCTTCCACTCGCCCTGAGGCGTGGCGAGACAAGAAAAAGGCCGGGGCATGCCCCGGCCTTTTTCCTGCACAACCTGTTTCGTCAGTTGGGCAAGCGACGGATCCGCGCACCCAGCACACCGAGCTTTTCCTCGATGTTCTCGTAGCCGCGATCGATGTGGTAAACGCGGTCGACCGTGGTGTCACCCTCGGCGACCAGGCCGGCCAGTACCAGGCAGGCCGAGGCACGCAGGTCGGTGGCCATGATCGGCGCGCCGCTCATCTTCGGCACGCCCTGGATGATTGCCGCGTTGCCTTCCAGGCGGATGTCGGCGCCCAGCCGCTGCAGCTCATGCGCGTGCATGAAGCGGTTCTCGAACACCGTCTCGGTAATCACGCCGACGCCCTCGGCGACGCAGTTCAGCGCAGTGAACTGGGCCTGCATGTCGGTCGGGAAGGCCGGGTACGGCGCCGTCACGATGTTCACCGCCTTCGGGCGGCGACCGCCCATGTCCAGCTCGATCCAGTCCTCACCGGTGCTGATGTGCGCGCCGGCTTCTTCCAGTTTCGACAACACCGACTCCATCGTGCCGGCGCGGGCACCGCGGGCGCGCACCTTGCCGCCGGTCATCGCCGCACCGACCAGAAAGGTGCCGGTCTCGATGCGGTCGGGCAGCACTTCGTACTCGGCGCCGTGCAGGCGCTCGACGCCGTGGATCGTCATGGTGGCGGTGCCGGCGCCCTCGATCTGCGCCCCCATGGCGTTGAGGCAGTGGGCCAGGTCCACCACTTCCGGCTCCTGCGCCGCGTTCTCGATGATGGTGGTGCCGCTGGCCAGCGCCGCGGCCATCATCACGTTCTCGGTACCGGTGACGGTAACCATGTCCATCGCGATGCGGGCGCCCTTCAGCCGCTTGGCGCGCGCCTTGATGTAGCCGTTCTCGACGACGATGTCCGCCCCCAGCGCCTGCAGCCCACGGATATGCTGGTCGACCGGCCGCGAGCCGATCTGGCAGCCACCCGGCAGCGACACCTCGGCCTGGCCGAAGCGCGCCACCAGCGGCCCCAGCACCAGGATCGACGCGCGCATGGTCTTCACCAGGTCGTACGGCGCGAAATAGCGGTCGGCCGGACGCGGGTCCACGTGGATCTTCATGCGGTCGTCCAGCACCAGTTGCACCCCCATCTGGCCGAGCAGCTCCATCGTGGTGGTGACGTCGTGCAGATGCGGCACGTTTGATATGGTCACCGGCTCGTCGGCGAGCAGGCAGGAGGCGAGGATCGGCAGTACGGCGTTCTTGGCGCCGGAGATACCGACCTCGCCCTGGAGCGGCTGCCCGCCGCTGATGAGGATCTTGGCCATGAGGTTCCTTGCGAAAATGGTGATGCGGGAGTCGCGCGCCGATCTCCTAGGATCGCGCCGCGGCCTCCTGCGGCGTGAGGGTTTTCAGGGCCAGCGCGTGGATCGCACCGCCCATCAGGTCGCCCAGCGTGGCGTAGACCAGCCGGTGCCGGGCCAACGGCAGCTTGCCGGCGAACTGCTCGGCCACCACCGTGGCCTCGAAGTGCACGCCGTCGTCGCCACGCACGTCTGCCCGGGCACCGGGCAAGCCGCTCTCGATCAAAGCCTGGATCCGCTCTGCGTCCATCTGGATTCCACTGTCCGGAGGGCGTCGTCTGGACGGGGGCGCCGGATCCCGGCGGCGTCCAACGCGCTGTCACAAGAAGGTAAACTGCAAGACGGCCATGGTAATGGAAAGTCGCTGGCGCAGAAATGACGGCATGTCATTCAGCGTGCGGCTGCGAAGCTACACCGTGGACTTTGCCCCGACCCCGCACCCTGGCGCCGCCGCCGAAGGACCCATGAACGCACGCATCGCACCATCTGCCGAGATCTCCGTCGATCCGGACGCCATCGCGCGCAGCGCCCGCACGGTGATCGCCACCGAGGCGGCCGCGATCCGGGCGCTGGAGCCGCGCGTGAACGGCGATTTCGTCCGGGCCTGCCGGCTGATCCTGGGTTGCCAGGGCCGCCTCGTCGTCAGCGGCATGGGCAAGTCTGGCCACATCGGGCGGAAGATCGCCGCCACCCTGGCCTCCACCGGCACCCCGGCTTTCTTCGTCCACCCGGGCGAGGCGAGCCACGGCGACCTGGGCATGATCACCCCCCAGGACGTGGTGCTGGTGCTGTCCAACTCCGGCGAGACCGACGAACTGCTGTTCATCCTGCCGGTGATCAAGCGGCAGAACATCCCGCTGATCGCGATCACCGGCAACCCGAAGTCCTCGCTGGCCGGCCAGGCCGATGTGCACCTGGACGCCAGCGTCTCCACCGAAGCCTGCCCGCTGGGCTTGGCGCCGACCGCAAGCACCACCGCCGCGCTGGTGATCGGCGACGCGCTGGCGATCGCCTTGCTGGAGGCCCGGGGCTTCACCTCGGAAGACTTCGCCCGCTCGCATCCGGCCGGGAGCCTCGGGCGCCGGTTGCTGCTGCACATCAGCGACGTGATGCACACCGGCGAGGGCATCCCGCGGGTCGGCCCGGACGCCAACCTCACCCTGGCGCTGATGGAAATGACCCGCAAGCACCTGGGCATGACCGCCGTGGTGGACGCCGACGACCACCTGCTCGGCGTGTTCACCGACGGCGACCTGCGCCGCGCCCTGGACGACGACGGCGTGGACTTGCGGGGAGCCACCGTGGCCAGCCTGATGAGTCGCTCGCCGAAGACCATCACGGCGGACAAGCTGGCGGTGGAAGCGGCCCAACTCATGGAGAAGCACCAGATCCACGCCCTGCTGGTGGTCGACGAGCAGCAGCACGTGGTCGGTGCCCTCAACATCCACGACCTGCTGCGCGCCCGCGTGGTCTGATCCCTGCCAGCCAAGCGACCCGCACGTGACCGGATACCTTGCCGACCTGCCCGCCGACCTGCTTGCCCGGGCCACCCGCATTCGACTGGCCGCCTTCGACGTGGACGGCACCCTCACCGATGGCCGCCTGCACTACGCCGAGGATGGCCGGGAAACCAAGGTCTTCCATGTGCATGACGGTCTCGGCCTGAAGCGCCTGCAGGCCAACGGCATCGAGGTGGCGATCGTGACCGCCCGCATCAGCCATGCGGTCACGCTTCGTGCTGAGGAGCTGGGGATTGCCCATGTCTACCAGGGGCAGGGCGACAAGCGGACCTGTCTGGGCGACCTGCTGGATGCCCTGAACCTTCAGCCGGAACAGGCCGCCTTCGTCGGCGACGACCTGCCCGACCTGCCGGCGATGGGGCTGGCAGGCCTTGCCGTTGCGACCGCCAACGCGCACCCATGGGTCGTCGAACGCGCGCACTGGCAAACCACCCGCCGCGGAGGCGAAGGGGCCGCGCGAGAGGTCAGCGACCTGCTGCTGCTGGCCCAGGACAAGGCGGACGCCGAGCGGGAACGCTGGCGATGAGCCCGGGACGCTGGTTCCGCGACCGTCGCCTGGCGACGGCCATCGTCGTCGTCGGCCTGCTCGTCGGCACGACCGGCCTGCTGCGCTGGTGGATGGCGCCCGAGCCAGCCCCGGACCAGTTCGTGGGACCGCCGCGGTCCGGCTACACGCTCACCGAATTCCAGCTGTCCAGCTATGGCCGTGATGGCCGCCCCGCCTTCAACGTGAAGGCCCCCCGGCTGGAGCGGCGGGAGGGTGACGAATCGCTGTACATCAATTCGCCGGTATTCGACCTGCCCTCCAACCAGGCCGGCGTACCCGACTGGCGCGGCGAGTCGCTGTATGGATGGGTGGACAAGGGCGGCGACCTGCTCAAGCTGCAAGGGCCGGTGCACATGCATCGCGAAGCCTTCGACGGCACCCCTGCCGCCCGACTGGACACCGAGGACGCCACCATCTGGCCCAAGCAGAACCGGATGGAAACCGCCGCCCCGGCGCACATGGCGCAGGGCGACCTTACAATGAGCGGGGTAGGCATGCGCGCCGACCTCAACGACAAGCATCTGGAGTTGCTCAATGACAGCCAAGGGTCATTCCCGCCACGCAAGCGCCGCTAGCCGGTGGCGCCTGCCGGCCGTGCTAGCGGTATCGCTCATGCTGCCGGGAATCGGCCTGGCCAAGCAGAGCGATCGCGACCAGCCGATGAACTACACGGCCGTCTACACCGAGGCCTTCCAGAAGCCCAACTCCGTCAGCACGCTCAAGGGCAAGGTCCAGATCACCCAGGGCACCATGCACCTCAGCGGCGACCTGGCCAAGATCTACCTGGACGGAGACTCGCAGATCTCGCGGGTGGTGGTGACCGGCCGTCCGGCGCACATCCAGCAGTTGGACGACAGCGGCAACCTCATGACCGGCGAAGCGGCGACACTGGATTACGACAACGTGCACGGCATCGCCGTGCTGACCACCGATGCGGTGGTCAAGCAGCAGGGGCGCGGGCAGTTCTCTGGCGACAAGCTGACCTACGACACGCAGACCAGCCAGATCACCGGCGAATCGAACGGCCAGGGCCTGGTGCACGGCACCTTCCTGCCCAAGCCGCACCCGCTCAGACCGGCTGCCGCGCCCGCTGCCACGACACCCGCCGCGCCCGCTCCGGGCACCTCCGCCCCCATGCCGGCGGCGGCCGCCAGCAGCAAGCAGCCCTGACCGATGCTGTCCGCAGAAGGCCTACAGAAGCGATTCCGCGCGCGCCAGGTGGTGCGCGACTTCGGGTTCTCCATCCGCCAGGGCGAGGTGGTGGGCCTGCTCGGCCCCAACGGTGCCGGCAAGACCACCTGCTTCTACATGGTGGTCGGCCTGATCGAGGCCGACGGTGGCTCGATCAAGCTCGACGGCAAGGACATCACCGGCCTGCCGATGCACTCGCGTGCCCGGCTGGGCATCGGCTACCTGCCGCAGGAACCCTCCGTGTTCCGACGCCTGAGCGTGGCCGACAACATCATGGCCGTGCTGGAGCTGCGCGAGGGACTGACCGCGCGCGAACGCGCTGCCCAACAGGAAGGCCTGCTGGAAGAGCTCAAGATCAGCCACATCGCCGACCAGAAGGGCATCAGCCTGTCCGGCGGCGAGCGGCGCCGGGTGGAAATCGCCCGGGCATTGGCGGCGGAGCCCCGCTACATGCTGCTGGACGAACCCTTCGCCGGCGTCGATCCGATCTCGGTGGGCGAGATCCAGCGCATCGTGCGCCACCTGAAGGAGCGCGGCATCGGCGTGCTGATCACCGACCACAACGTGCGCGAGACGCTCGGCATCTGCGACCGGGCCTACATCCTGAACGAGGGCGAGGTGATGTCCCGCGGTACCCCGGCGCATATCCTCGCCGACGAAAAGGTCCGGGACGTCTACCTGGGTCGCGAATTCCGGCTTTGACCGGCGGCCGGGTTGCAGGGAATTGACCCGAGGCAGATCGGGGCGCCCCGGCGGCACCTCAAGGCTGTTCGACTCCCCGGGGTGGGGTTAGGATGAAAGCCAGTTCCAAGGCCACCGGTCGGTATGAAACCCGGACTCCAGTTCCGACTCCATCAGCAGCTGACCCTGACGCCGCAACTGCAGCAGGCGATCCGGTTGCTGCAGCTCTCGCAGTTGGAGCTGGAAGCCGAGCTGCGCCAGATCGCCGAGGGCAACCCGCTGCTGGAATTCGAGGAAGAGTCGACGGAGGGGTCCATCGAGTCGGCCGATGAGGATGCTTTCCGCACTGACACCGGGCTGGGCTCCACCAGCGCAAGCAGCACCTCCAGCGAGGAGCATGACTCCGGCGAACCGCCCGACTGGGCCGATGGCGATGGCGCCGGGGAATCGCCGATGGACTTCTCCTCCGTCGGTTCGGCCAGCGGCAGTGGCAGCGGCAACCGGGACGAGGATTTCGAGCCGCAGAACGCCGCCGCCGAAACGATGCAGGAACACCTGCTCTGGCAGCTCAACCTGTCCGGATTCACTCCACGCGAGCGCGCCATCGCCACGGTCATCATCGACGCGCTGAACCCGGACGGATACGTCGCGGAAACACCCGAGGCCCTGCTGGCGGCCCTTCCCGCCGACCTGCAGGCTAGCGCCGAGGAAGTCGAGGCCGTGCGGCGCCGGGTGCAGGATTTCGACCCGGTCGGCGTGGCCAGCCGCGACCTGCGCGATTGTCTCAGGGTGCAGCTGGAACAGTTCGACGATGGCACCGCGCAGCGCGAACTCGCGCTGCGCATCGTCGACTCGGAACTCGAACTGCTCGCCCGCAACGATACCGGTCGACTCGCCCGCAAGCTGCGCGCCGGCGAGGACGAAGTCGCCGCCGCCGCCGCACTGATCCGCAGCCTGGATCCTCGCCCGGGCGCCGCACTGGACACCACGCCGGTCGAGTATGTCGCTCCCGACGTCTACACCTTCAAGGAAGGTGCCCGCTGGAGAGTGAGCCTCAATCCGGAATGCCAGCCGCGGTTGGGCCTGAACCAGCATTACTGCAGCCTGATCGCCAAGGCGCGCGGCGAGGATGCGAGCTGGATGCGCGGCCAGCTGCAGGAGGCGCGGTGGCTGATCAAGAGCCTGGAGTCGCGGGCCGAGACGCTGCTCAAGGTCACCGAGGCGATCGTGCGCAGGCAGAGCGCCTTCCTCGACTACGGTCCGGAGGCCATGCATCCGCTGGTGCTGCGCGAGGTGGCCGAGGAGGTGGGCATGCACGAATCGACCATCTCCCGCGTGACCACGCGCAAGTACATCCACACGCCACGCGGTACCTTCGAACTCAAGCACTTCTTCTCCAGCGGGGTCTCCACCGAGGACGGCGGCAGCGCATCGTCCACCGCCATCCAGGCGATGCTGCGCAAGCTGGTCGAATCGGAGGATCCCCGCAAACCCCTTTCCGACCAGGCGCTCGCCGAGGAACTGCACCGCAAGGGCATCCAGGTGGCGCGCCGCACGGTTGCCAAATACCGGGAGGCCATGCGCATACCCAGCTCCAGCGAGCGTCAGCGCGCCAGCTGAATCCTCGCCGCGCGCGGCGCGGAACCTCGAGGACCTCAAGGCGTCTGAGCCACTGGACGATAACGAGATGACTGTGGATGCACCCCGGATGACCGGGAGCCGCATCGATCCACGCCGCGCAAGCGGCCGTACCAAAGGAGGCGCAACATGCAATTCCAACTCAGCGGTCAGCACGTCGAAATCACCGAGGCCATGCGCACGCATGTCACCGGCCAGCTGGACCGCCTCAATCGCCTCGACGACCGATTGACGAGTATTTCCGTGGTGCTCTCGCTGGACAAGCTGCAGCAGAAGGCCGAAGGCACGCTGCACACCTCTTCCGGCGCTCTGCTCCACGCCGAGGCCTATGAGCAGGACATGTACGTCTCCATCGACAAGATGTTCGACAAGCTGGTGACCCAGCTGCGCAAGCACCGCGACAAGGTCTGCGACAAGCACAAGGCCGAGGCCCGTCGCGACGACCGCATGGTCGGCTGATCCGCGGCTCCGCAGTCCCTACCAGGCCCGCCCCACCAGGGCGGGCCTTTTGCTGGGTGGCATCCGGCCCGCCTGCGCTGGCGGTCAAGCTGGCACAATAGGCCACGCACCTGGCCGGCCACCTGAGGCCTTCCTGCCGGGGCAGAGGATACGACGACGTGGACCGGCTCACCGCCCGACAACTCTACGATGGCGTGCACGAGCGCATGGGGCTGCGCTGGGTGTCCGGCATGCGCGGCGAAGGCCGCGTGCTCGAGCGCGGCGTCACGCAGACGCGCCGCCCGTCGCTGGTCGGCTACCTCAACGTGATCTATCCGAACAAGATCCAGATCATCGGCACCGAGGAGCTGAAGTACCTCGACGAACTGGATTCGCGCCAGCGCTGGGAGGCGATCAACAAGATCGCGGCCTACCAGCCGGTCGCGCTGATCGTCACCAAGGATCAGGCGATCCCCTCCGACCTGCGCGAGGTCGCCGAGGAGACCAATACACCGTTGTGGATCAGCTCCAAGCGCGGCCACGAGCTGCTGACATGGATGCAGTACCACATGGCTCGCATGCTGGCCCCGCGCATCACCCTGCACGGCGTGTTCCTGGAGGTGTTTTCGATCGGCGTGCTGATCACCGGCGAATCCGGTTCCGGCAAGAGCGAACTCGCGCTTGAGCTGATCAGCCGCGGCCACCGGCTGGTGGCCGACGACGCCACGGAATTCACCCTGATCGCACCGGACGTGATCGACGGCACCTGCCCGGAGTTGCTGCAGGACCTGCTGGAAGTGCGCGGCCTGGGCGTGCTCAACATCCGGGAGATGTTCGGACACACCGCGGTCAAGGCATCGAAGTACCTTCGGCTGGTGATCCACCTCAAGCCGCTGCGCGAGGGCGAGGACACCGACGCGCTGACCCGCCTCACCGGCGACATCGGCCACCGCGAGATCTTCGAGGTACAGGTGCCGATGATCACCATCCCGGTGGCGCCCGGCCGCAACCTGGGCGTGCTGGTGGAGGCGGCTGTGCGCAACCACGCGCTGAAAACCAAGGGACTGGACCCCGCGCAGACCTTCATCGACCGCCAGGCGCACCAGATGCGCCGCCTGCCCCCCTGGTGACCCTTGGACACGAACGAAACCACTGCCATCGCCGAGGCCGGACCGAATGCCGTGCATCTGGTCGTGCTCACCGGCATGTCCGGCGGCGGCAAGACCGTGGCGCTGCGCGCGCTGGAGGACCTCGAGTTCTACTGCGTGGACAATCTCCCGGCGAGCCTGCTGCCGCGACTGGTCAATGCCGTGCTGGAGGATCGAGGCGGGCGCCGCATGATGCGCATTGCGGTAGGCGTGGACGCGCGCAACCGCGAGCACGACATCGAGATCATGCCGAGCGTGCTCTCCGAGCTGGCGGAGGCCGGCGTGCAGGTGCACCTGCTGTTCCTCGACTGCCGCGACGAGGTGCTGATCAAGCGCTACTCGGAGACCCGCCGGAGGCATCCGCTGGCCATGCGCAACGTGTCGCTGGCCGACGCCATCGCTGCCGAGCGGAAGCTGCTGCGACCGCTGATGGGCATTGCCGAGAAGGTGATCGACTCCAGCCAGCTCAACGTGCACCAGCTGCGACGACTGGTCGCCACCGACTACGCGCGGGCTACCGAAGGGCTGACGGTGATGTTCCAGTCGTTCGCGTTCAAGCGGGGGCTGCCGCTGGATGCGGACTTCGTGTTCGACGCCCGCTGCCTGCCGAACCCGCACTGGCAACCAAAGCTGCGTCCGCTTTCCGGCAAGGACGCGCCGGTACGCGAGTTCCTCGAGGCCGACCCGCTGGTTGCCGAGTATGTGGACGACACCGTACGCTGGCTGGAGGCCTGGCTGCCGCGCTTCGAGGCGGACGACCGCAGTTACGTGACCATCTCGATCGGCTGCACCGGCGGCCGCCACCGCTCGGTCTATCTGGTCGAGCGGCTGGCCGAGCATTTCCGGGCCCGCCGACAGGGCGTGCTCACCTTCCATCGCGAACTGGAGTGACGGCGATGAGCGTGGGCATCCTGCTGATGACGCACGAGGCGGTCGGCCATGCGCTGATTTCCGCGGCCCGGCACGTCATGCCCAGGTTGCCGCTCAAGGTGGACGCCGTGGAAATCCCTGCGGATGCCGATACGGACGTCATGCGCTCGCTCACCGCCCGTCATGCCCGCGCACTCGACGAGGGCGACGGCGTGCTCGTGCTTGCCGACCTTTACGGTGCCACGCCCTGCAACATCGGACTTTCGCTGGCCTCGCTCGGGGTCCATCTTCGCTGCGTATCGGGGCTGAACCTGCCGATGCTGCTGCGCGTGCTCAACTATGCGGACAGGCCGCTGGACGAACTGGTGGAAATCGCCGCCAGCGGTGGCCGCGGAGGAATATTCATCGACCATGCTTGAGAAAGAAATCGTGGTATCCAACCGGCTGGGCCTGCACGCCCGCGCCTCGGCGAAGCTGGTTCAGCTGGTGCAGGGCTTCAAGTCGACTGTCTGGCTGATCAGCAAGGGACGCGAGATCAACGCGCAGAGCATCATGGGCGTGATGATGCTCGCCGCCGGTATCGGCACGACGCTCACCGTGCGCACCGAGGGGCCGGACGAGCAGCAGGCCCTCGATGCCGTCATCGACCTGTTCGACCGCAAATTCGACGAAGGCGGCTGATATGCCTCGACCCCGTACCACATGCACAGTGCAAGCCCGTCAACATATCGTTGGCCGGGCTGCCACGCGCGTGTCACGGATCGAAGCTGTCATGGACCAGCCCACCCAGGGAGGGAACCAGGCATGAGGCAGAGTCTGCCGGGCACCATCGCCGCCCGGGGCATGTGCCTGGGGCGTGCGCGACTGGTGCAACCCAGCCGCTATGCGGTGGACAACCGCCCGCTGGGCGAGGACGAGGTGGAGGCGGAGCTCGACCGCCTGCATCTGGCGCTGGAGACCGCCCGCCAGGAGCTGCGCGACCTGCGCACCAAGCTGCATGGAGCATTGGCGCGCGAGGTGAACGAATTCATCGATGCGCACACCCTGCTGCTGGACGACCCCGAACTGCTGCGCGGGCTGGACGACATGATCCGGATCGGCCACTACCGTGCGGGCGCCGCGCTGAAGAAGCAGCGCGACCGCATCGCCGCGGTGTTCGAGGCGATGGACGACCCCTACCTGCGCAGCCGGCGGGAAGACGTCGACCAGGTCATCAACCGGGTGATCTCCGCGCTGCAACGCCAGACCAGCGCCGAGGAGCGCAAGCTGGCCGCCCGCGTCGGCGAAATCCTGGTGGCCGACACCATCGCCCCGGGCGACATGGCGCACCTGGCCGGCCATGGCCTGCTCGGTGTGGTGGCGAGTTCCGGCAGCCCCTATTCGCACAGCGCGATTCTCGCCCGCAGCCTCGACCTGCCGATGCTGGTGGGCACGCGCGACGCGCTGTCGAGCATCCACGACGACGACCTGATCCTGCTCGACGCCGAGCAGGGCGAGGCGATCGTCCATCCCACCGCGCAGGACCTGGCCCGTTACCGCGCCTGGCAGCGCGAGGCGGCGCAGGAGGGCCGGCGCCTGGCCAAGCTGGCCAACGCACCCTCGCGCACGCGCGACGGTATCGACGTCCGGCTGCTGGCCAACGCGGAATCCGCCGCCGATGTGGCCATGGCGCGCGCTCGTGGCGCCGACGGCGTGGGCCTGTACCGCACCGAATTCCTGTTCCTGCGTCACAAGGGCCTGCCCAGCGAGGAGGAACAGTTCGTCGCCTACCGCGACCTGGTCATCGGCATGGGCGGCCTGCCGGTGACGATCCGCACGCTGGACCTGGGCGCGGACAAGGCCGACGCCGCCGGCATCGCGCTGCGCGGCGAGGACAACCCGGCGCTCGGCGTGCGCGGCGTGCGGCTGTCGCTGCGCCATCCGGCAGTGTTCACCACGCAGATCCGCGCGATCCTGCGCGCCGCCTGCTACGGGCCGATGCGCGTGTTGGTGCCGATGATCACCCAGCCGGACGAGATCATCGCCGTGCGCACGCTGTTCAAGCTGGCCCGCCAGGAGCTCAAGCAGGAAGGCGTCGACCTGCCGGAGAAATTGCCGCTGGGAGCGATGATCGAAGTGCCCGCCGCGGCGATCAACGTGCGCGCGCTGCTCGAGCACGCCGACTTCCTCGCCATCGGCACCAACGACCTGGCCCAGTACGTGCTCGCCGCCGATCGCGGCAACGACGCGCTGGAGAACGTCTACAACCCGCTCAATCCGGCCCTGCTGCGGCTGATCTGCCATGTCATCAGCGCCGGCCGCCGCGTGCGCAAGCCGGTCAGCCTGTGCGGCGAGATCGGTGGCGACGTGAACTTCACCGCATTGCTGCTGGCGCTGGGCCTGTGCGAGTTCAGCATGCATCCCAGCCAGTTGCTGCTGGTCCGCGACCGCCTCGGCGAACTGGACCACGGCACGCTGCGGCGCATGGCGCCGAAGCTGATCCGCGCGCACACCCACGAGCAGGTGGAAGCCCTGCTGGCCTCGATCGACGCATCACTAGCGACCGTGCCGGCCTGAACGACCCGGCGTTCAGAGCGTCCGCAGGAACGCCTCCATCGCTGCACCACGATATTTCTGTCGGTGCAGCAGGATCGACAGCTGCCGGGTCAGGTCGAGGAACGGCGTGTGCAGCACCTTCAGGCGCCCGGCGGCCACCGCATCGGTCACTGCCATTGCCGGCAGGCAGGCGATGCCCAGCCCGGCGACCACCGCCTGCTTGATCGCCTCGATCTGATCGAGCTCCAGCACGGTCAGTCCGCCCGGCAACTGGCCCAGCGCCCTTTCGCTGAGCGCGCGCGTGGCCGAACCGGGCTCGCGGAGCACCCAACGCGCACCGGCGAAATGCGCAGCGGCCAGCCGCCGGCGCCCTGCCAGTGGATGATCCGGACGGGCGCAGACCACCAGGGTATCGGTGCGCCAGGGGCGCACCTCCAGTTGCGGATGCGTCACCGGCCCTTCCACGCATCCCACATCGAGCGCGTGATCGAGCATCGCCGCAGCGATCGCTTCGGTGTTGGCCACGCGCAGGCGGATCGTCACCTGCGGGTGCGCTTCGACGAAGCGCCCCAGCAACTCGCCCACCCGGTAGTTGCCGACCGTGTTGCTGGTGCCCACGCGCAGCTCCCCCCCCAGCACCGCATCGCCGGCACCGTGGCGCCCGAACTCGGCGTAGCGTTCGAGCAGTTCCTGCGCCAGCGGCAGCAGCTCCCGGCCACGAGGGTTGAGATGCAGGCGCCCCCGCTCGCGATCGAACACCGGTGCGCCGAGCTGATGCTCCATGTCGCGCAGGGCCATGCTCGCGGCCGGCTGGGTCAGGTGCAGGTATCCGGCCGCCGCACGCACGCTGCCGAGCGTGGCGACATGGACGAACACCTGCAACTGGCGCGGGCTGATGTTAATCATCAGGAAACCTTATACACCAAGTAAGTTATTCGAAGTTTTTCTGAATACGATGCCGGAGGATCATGGCGCCATCGACATTGGAGCCTCACCGTGACCACCTCCCACTCGCCCGCCGCCACCGCGCCGGCCAACGCCGCCTCCCCCTCCCTGCTCGAACGCCTGCCGGGCCTCGTGCTCACGCTGGTGATCGCCATCGCGGCCTACCTGCTCGGCCAGCATTTCCGCCTCGTCGGCGGGCCGGTGATCGGCATCGTGCTGGGCATCGTCGTCGCCAATGTCATCAGTCTGCCGACGCGGGTGCGGCCGGGCATCCTGTTCGCCTCCAAGCAGGTGCTGCAGTGGTCGATCATCGCCCTCGGCTTCGGCCTCAGCCTGGACCAGGTGGCCAAGACCGGACTGCAGTCGCTGTCGGTGACCCTGGTGACGATGAGCGTGGCGTTCGTCGCCGCCTGGGCGCTCGGCCGCTGGCTGCGCGTGCACGACGACCTGAAGATCCTGATCGGCGTGGGTACCGCGATCTGCGGCGGCTCGGCGATCGCCGCGGTGACGCCGATCCTGCGCCCGGACGAGCACGACACCGCGTTCGCGATCTCCACCATCTTCCTGTTCAACCTGGTCGCGGTGCTGCTGTTCCCGTTGCTCGGCCATCTGCTGCACCTGTCCGACCTCGGCTTCGGCATGTGGGCTGGCACGGCGATCAACGACACCTCGTCGGTGGTCGCCGCCGGCTACAGCTACAGCCGCACGGCTGGCGACTTCGCCACCATCGTCAAGCTGACCCGCGCCACCCTGATCATCCCGGTGTGCATCGCGCTGGCGATCGCCGTGGCGGTGCGCGAGAAGCGCCGCGGCGGCAGCGATTTCAAGCTGTCGCGTATCTTCCCCTGGTTCATCCTGTGGTTCCTGGTCGCCTCGGCCGTGCGCTCGGCCGGCTTCGTACCGGCAGCGCTGCAGGCCCCGCTGCACGAGGCCGCCGAGTTCCTGATCGTGGTCGCGCTGACCGCCGTGGGCCTGTCGGCCAACCTGCGCCGCATGGCGTCGACCGGCGTGCGCCCGATCCTGCTCGGCCTCGGCGTGTGGGCGGCCGTGGCGGTGAGCAGCCTCGCCGTGCAGCTGGTGATGGGCCAGCTCTGATCCCCGGCTAGCGGCTGCGGAATACGACGGGCCGGTGCCGATCGCACGGCCCGTCGGCGCGCAGCCAGGCTTCGCCCGCCACCACCTCCGTGCAGGGTCCGAGCGTGCAAAGGCGGATCGGGCGACGCTCCGCTTCCCCGCGCAGGCGATCGAGTACCCGGCGCAGCAACGTACCCGAGACCGGGGTGTAGAGGTAGAACACGGTACCTTCGCCAAGGTCCGCCTCGCAGAGATCGCCCTGCACGAAGGCGGCACGGACCAGCCCGAGATCGGCGGCCCGGGCCCGGGCGGCCACCACATAGGCCGCCTGCCATTCGATACCGATGCAGCGCGCCGACGTGCAGATCGCCGCCAGCAGGGGCACATGCCCCAGGCCGGCCCCCAGATCCATCAATACGTCGCCGGGGCCGAGTCGCAGCTGGTCGAGCGCGTCGAAGATGTGCCGTGCGGGCGTCGGCTGGTAGAACACCATGTCCGTCCCCAGCGGCTGCAGGTCCGTTTCGCCGGGGGCGAGGTCGAGCACCCCGCCGATGAACGCGTCGAGGGCGTCGTAGCGGTCGCTGGATGGCGCCTGGCCGGCACCCGACACCGCACCGGCGCGAACCAGGCCGAGCAGCGTGTCATGTCCGCCACCGCTCCGTATCGACTCGCGCAGCGCCCCGTGCAGCGCATGGTCGACCGCCTGCAGCCGTGCCTCCAGCACATCGAACCGTTGCGGCAGCGTGCGATCGCCCGATGCGTCGACCACGGTCCGCCACCCGTCGAGCTGGTCGAGCACCTCGTCGCGCTCGCGCCAGCGGGCGGGCTCGGTCAGCCGGGCGTCCCGTTCGATCCGGTCCAGCCAGCCGGCGAGCGGCTCGTCATCTCGCGGCACGGCGTCATCCGCCATGTGCGGCACGCGGCGGGCCCTACGCCCGCCCCTGCTCTACCAGGGTCAGCGCGACCTTGTCGCGCAGGTAGACCGGCAGGGCCTGCTCGGGCGGCAGCAGATGACCGAGCACGGCCTCCCGCACGGCCAACCGCGCCACGTGGACCGCCTGGGGATAATGCGCACCTCCCGCGGATACCAGCCGCTTGCCGGCCAGACGATCGGCGATCGCCGCGTGATACGTGGTCCAGCCGCTGCCGACCAGTTGCCACGCATCGGCATCCGGCAAGACCAGCGCGTCGGCCGTGGTGACACGCTCTTCATCCAGCGGCTCGAGGCCGCCACGACCATCGCGGCGGTAGCAGGCGGCGTAGACCTCGCCCATGCGCGCATCGATCACGGCAAGAATCGCCGCATCGCCGTCGTCTTCCGGGGCTTCCAGCGCGAGTGCCGCCAGCGAGGACACGGTGATCACCGGCCGGTCCAGCGCCAACGCCATGCCCTGCGCCAGCGAGATGCCCAGCCGCACGCCGGTGAATGCGCCCGGCCCGCGACCAACCGCGATGGCATCGAGCGCGTGGCGGCCGAGGCCGGCCTCGGCCAGCAGGGCGTCGGCCATCGGCAGCACCAGTTCGGCATGCCGACGCGGTGCCAGCTCGCTGCGTGCGATCAGGCTGTCGCCGTGCACCAGCGCGACGGAACAGGATTCGGTGGAGGTTTCGAGGGCGAGCAGGTTCATGAGCGCTCCATGATAGCGGGGGTGGCGGCGTACCAGTCGATCCGGCGGGTCAGGTACATGGTCAGCGCCACCGCCGCCAGCAGTACGAACGAGCCGATCAGCAGCGCGTACTGTTCGGCCGCGATCAGGCCGTAGAGGATCGCGTAGACCAGCGCCAGCGCCGCGCCGAGGATCAAGCCCGCCCGCCGTGCGCGCAGCACCGCCGCGGCGTAGCCACCGACGATGCCCACCACGCTGAGCGCAGCCACCGCATAAGCCGCGGCGAAAGCGATCTGCTCGGACAGCGCCAGCAGCACCACGTAGAACGTCGCCAGCGCGGCACCGACCATCAGGTACTGCACCGGGTGCACGCGCAGCCGCCGCAACACCTCGACCAGGAAGAACGCCAGGAAGGTGGCCCCGATGAACAGCACGCCGTACTTCCCGGCACGCAGGTTGCGCTGATAGACGTCCACCGGCTGATACAGCTGCACGCCGAACGCGGCATCGCGCAGGGCGGCATCGACACGGGCGTCGCCCTCGCGCCAGTGCTGGCCGAAGCTGCGGTTGAGATCGAGCACCCGCCAGTGCGCGTCGAAGCCATCGGCCGTGACCGCACGCTCCATCGGCAGCGCCGCGCCGGTGAAACTCGGATCCGGCCAAGGTGCCTTGATGTGCACGTCGGTGGTGCGCGCCAGCGGCAGCCAGGCCATCGAGCCGGTGCCGGCCAGGTGCAGGGTCATCGAGAAGGTGATCGGCTGGTCGCCCAGCGCATCGAGATCGAGCGGGATCACCACACTGGCCAGCCCACCCAGATGCCGGGCGGAGGAACGGAAGCGTGCCGGCAGGCCGTTGATCTTCAGGTCGTCTACGCCCTGCAGGCCGCGCAGATCGCCGAGCGGCAGCTGCAGCTCGGCCTGCTGCCCCTGCCAGGTACCGCCGGCCTCGCGGCGGAACTGCGCCAGATCCTCCGCCGTGAAGCGCCCGGCCAGCTTCACCGTGGAGGCGAATGCCGGCACCCGGTAGATGCCGTACTGGCGCACGTCGACCCGCAGGGTGGAAACGATTTGCGCCTCGTCGGGCAGCACGATATCGGTGCCGCCGCGCCAGCGCGGTTGGCCGCTGCTGTCCTGTTCCGCCGGGATCCGCAACGGCACGGCCAGCACCAGTCCGCCCAGCACCTGCCGTCCGCCCCAACCCTGCGCCACCTGTGCCGCCGCCTGGTCGCGCATCTGCTCGCGCTCGGCGACCAGTCCGCGCACCTGCGCCAGCGGAATCAGCATCACCAGCGCCAGCAAGCCGATCCCGGCCACCCTGGCGGTGACCGTCTGTGTCCATCCACGCATGATCCGTCCCTCCCGGAAAGCCTGCATGGCAGCAGCCCGACCGGGCGCGACCGGGGCAGTCCGTGGCGGGGAGGAGACTGTCTGCGGGCAGCTCGCGTGCGCTATCCAAAACAAAGGGCCGCCCGAAGGCGGCCCTTGCGAAGCAAACCGTGCAGAAGCTCAGCCCCGCATGTCTTCCAGCTCCATGCCCTTGGTCTCGCGCACGGCCGAGAGCACGAAGAACAGCGAGATCAGCGCGAACGCCGCGTACAGGCCGTAGGCGAAGGTCAGGCCGATCTGCGCCAGCGCCGGGAAGGTCGAGCTGATCACGAAGTTGGCCAGCCACTGCGCCGAGGCCGCCACCGCCAGCGCAATCGCGCGAATGCGGTTGGGGAACATCTCGCCCAGGAGCACCCACACCATCGGGCCCCAACTCAGGCCGAAGAACACCACATAGGCGTTGGCTGCCACCAGCGCCACCGGGCCCACCGAGTGCGGCAGCACCAGGTCGGCCCCGGTGCCGGTGGCCTGCGAGAAGCACCAGGCCATCACGCCCAGGGTCAGCGCCATGCCGGCCGAGCCGACCACCAGCAGCGGCTTGCGGCCGATCTTGTCGACCAGCGCGATAGCCACCAGGGTCACCAGCACGTTCACCACCGAGGTGGCCACGGTGATGGTGAACGAGTCGGCCTCGCTGAAGCCCACCGAATGCCACAGCGTGGACGAGTAGTAGAAGATCACGTTGATGCCCACGAACTGCTGGAACACCGACAGCAGAATGCCCACCCACACCACCGGCAACAGCCCGGCGGCCGGACCACGCAGGTCGCGCAGGCGCGGACGGTATTCCATCTTCAGGCTGTGCGCGATGTCGCCCACCTTCTTGTCCAGCGCGCTGTCGCTGCTCATGCCGAGCACCTGGCGCAGCACGTTCTTGGCATCGGCCAGCTTGCCCTTGGCCACCAGGTGGCGCGGCGATTCGGGCACGCCGAGCACCAGGCCGCCGTAGATCAGCGCGGGGATCACCGCGATCAGGAACATCCAGCGCCACGCCGCCAGCCCGAACGCCAGCGTGTTGGCCGCGCCGCCGGCCGTGCCGGCCAGCCACGCATCGCTGAGCAATGCCACGAAGATGCCCAGCACGATCGCCAGCTGCTGCATCGAGCCGAGTCGGCCGCGCACGGCCGCCGGCGAGACCTCGGCGATGTAGGTCGGCGCGATCACCGAGGCCACACCGACGCCGAGGCCGCCCACCACGCGCCACAGGATCAGGTCCCACACGCCGAAGGCGAGGCCCGAGCCGAGCGCGCTGATCGCCAGCAGCAGCGCCGCCACCTGCATCGTGCGCACGCGACCGAAGCGGTCGGCCAGCGAACCGGCGTACCAGGCACCGGCGGCCGAACCGAGCAGCGCGCACGAGACGGTGATGCCGATCTCCCCCGCGTTCAGGCCGAACGCGCCGCGGATCGCATCCACCGCGCCGTTGATCACCGCCGTGTCGAAACCGAACAGGAAGCCGCCCAGCGCGGCCGCCGCCGCGATCACCACCACGCGCAAGGTGGCGTGTTGTTCGGCGTCCGCCGAGGTCTCAGTGATTGCCATCGTGTGTTCCACCCCTGATGTTGAAGTCCCGCCGATTCTGCGACGCCACCGGCGCCGGCTCGACCTGAATACGTATGTACCTTGCACCGCACCAAGTGCCGACGCGACCGCCCGCAAGGCAGCCGCATGCGACGCCCGAGCTTACCCCGGCGGCTGCCACAACTCGACGCGATGGCCTTCCGGATCGCGAATCCAGCCGAAGCGGCCGTACTCGCCGCCCTCGCGCTGCTCGTCTACCCAGACGCCGGCCGCGCGCAGCTGGGCCAGCAGCGCATCGAGATCGTCCACGCGGAAGTTCAGCATGAACGGCTGTGCCGGATCGCCGAAATAACCCGTGTCCTGCGCGAACGGCGTCCACAAGGTAAAGCCCGGCCGCGCCGCATCCTCCTCGAAGCGCACCCCGCCGTATGAAGGGTCCACCACCAGCCCGAGATGCGTGGCGTACCACTGCGCTAGCGCCTTAGGGTCGCGCGCCCGGAAAAACACCCCACCCAAACCAGTGACCTTGGCCATAGGCCTCCCTCCCCGTTGGAAGCCCGGATGATAGCCAAGCGGCGCGCGAGCGCGCAGGAGCACGAGAAGGTTGCTCGGGCGGTCGCTGGCAGCAGCACGTCGCGATGGCGCCTCAGGCGCCGATGTCATTCGCGCCCGGTCTCTGCCGCGGCACCCAGGACAGTCGCCACTTCCTCGCCGTCATTCCCGCGAACGCGGGAATCCATTTGGCCTTTTCGCAAAAGGCATGGCGGAGGACCGGTGTCGTCGTGAATAAGCGCCTTCCGCGTTCGCGACAATGACGGCGCCTAGCCGTCCTCGCCCGGCACCGCGAAGAACGCCCGCACGTCGCCCAGCTCGCGCGTGCGTGGCATCGGCGGCAGGCTGGCCAGGAACAGCTTGCCGTAGCCCTTGCTCATCAATCGCGGATCGCACAGCACCAGCACGCCGCGATCGTACACGTCGCGGATCAGCCGGCCCGCACCCTGCTTCAGCGCAATCGCCGCGCTGGGCACCTGCCATGCCATGAACGGATTGATGCCGGCCTGCTCCAGCGCTTCCAGCCGGGCTTGCAGCACGGGATCGTCGGGCGCGGCGAACGGCAGCTTGTCGATCACCACCACGCTCAGCGCCTCGCCGGCCACATCCACGCCTTCCCAGAAACTCGCCGCGCCCAGCAGCACGCCGTGGCCGCTGGCGCGGAACTCCTCCAGCAGCCGGTGCCGTGGCGCCTCGCCCTGCACGAACAGCGGCCAGGGCACGCGCGTACGCAGCAGCTCGGCGGCGCGGCGCAGCGCGCGATGCGAGGTGAACAGCACGAAGGCGCGGCCGTTGGAGGCCTCGAGCACCGGCAGCACCGCTTCGATCACCTTGTCGGTGTAGTCGCGCGCGGCCGGATCGGGCAGCCCCGGCGGCAGATAGCACAGCGCCTGGCGCGCATAGTCGAACGGACTCTCCAGGCTCAGCGTCTGCGGATCCTCCAGCCCGAGCTGGCGCGCGAAGTGACCGAACTCGCCGCCGACCGACAGCGTGGCCGAGGTGTAGATCCACGCCGCCTGGGTGCGCTCGCGCATCGCGCGCAGAGGCGCGGCCAGATCCAGCGGTGTGGCGTGGATGGCGAAGCCACGCGGGAACAGTTCGTACCAGCGCACGTCGATACCGCGCGCCTCGCCGGCCTGGCCTTCGACGATGCGCTCCAGCCGCTCGCTCAAGGTCAGCGAGCGCTCGTACACGTTGGCGAAGCCGCGCGATCGCTCGGCCTGCGAGGCGAGTTGATCGGACAGCGCGGCGACCAGCTCGGCCACGTCATGCAACCCATCGCGCACGGCGGCGCGGCTGTCCAGCTCGGCGAACGGGCCGCGCATCGGCAGTGATTCCATCGCCGCGCGCAGCTGCTTCAGCGCGTCCTGCAGCGCTTCGACCGGCTCCAGCAGCAGGCCGATGGCACCGGTGATGCCGCTGCATTCGGCCAGCGCGTCCTGCGCCAACTCCGACAGCTGGCGCGCGCTCACGCTCTGCGAAAAGAACTGGCCGGCCAGCTCCGGCACCTGGTGCGCCTCGTCGAGGATGAAGGCCTGCGCGCCGGGCAGGATCTCGCCGAAGCCTTCCTGCTTGAGCGCGAGGTCGGCGAACAACAGATGGTGATTGACCACCACCACGTCCGCCTCCTGCGCCTCGCGCCGTGCCTTCACCACGTGGCAGTCGTCGTAGAACGCGCACTCCACGCCCAGGCAGTTCTCCGGCGTGGAGGTGACGCGCGGCCACAGCGGCGACTCTTCCGGCACTTCGGCCAGCTCCATGCGGTCGCCGTGACGGGTGCGCGCCGACCAGGTGCGGATCGCCGCCAGCTGGTGCGCCTGCGCCGGGGCGAGGCTGCCGCCGTCGCGCACGGTCTGGTCCAGCCGGTACAGGCACAGGTAGTTGGCGCGGCCTTTCAGCAGGGCCGTCTTCAGACGGCTGCCGAGCACCGAGCGCACCCGCGGCAGGTCGCGGAAGAACAGCTGGTCCTGCAGCGCCTTGGTGCCGGTGGAGACGATTACCCGTGCGCCGGACAGCAGCGCCGGCACGAGATAGGCGTAGGTCTTGCCGGTGCCGGTGCCGGCCTCGGCGATCAGCGTCTCGCGCTCGGCGATGGCATGCGCGATGGTCCGCGCCATGTCCTGCTGCGCAGCACGGGGAGCAAAGTTGGGCAGCTCGCGGGCGAATGGACCGTCGGCGCCGAGCAGCGCACCGACGTCGTCGGGCGCGGCGTCATCGGGATCGATCATCCGCCAAGTATGGCGGAGGGGTTGCGGCACGGCGAGCACGCGAACGCTACGATTCCATCGGCCCGAAGGAGCGATGCCGATCTGGGATGGACGGCTGGGGTCGTGTGGTTCCTGGTCCGCGACGCGCTGTGGGAAAGCGTGCTTTTCCAGCTTGGCCGCGCAGCCCTGCTGGCGATCACGCTGGGACGCTTTCCCGGCGGGCGCCCGCCGTGCCGACCGGATCAGCTTCGCCGGGGTGATCGTGCTGATGCTCGGCTGGCCGGCATTGGCCGCGTGGAACCCCCACCACGCCTGATCCGGTTCAGAAGCGGTTGATGCCGGGCTTGTGGCACGCCTGCACCTGCTGCTGCGCATGGGCAGCACCGGCGTTGTCGCGGGCATGCAGGCGGACCTCCACCACGGTCTGCCAGTTGCGCGCGCACAGCGGACCCAGCTTCGGACCCAGCGACCACGATTTCTGCGCCAGCTTTTCGGCCACCGGGAAATCCTGCAGACGCACCGCCAGCTCAGCGCGATCCTGCAGCAGGTCCGGCGACTCGGGGCTGAGCCGCAGGGCCTGGTCGAGCTTGCCGGCAGCATTCTTGAAATCGCCGGCACGTTCGTCGGCCTGTGCGGCGTCCTGCAGCGAAGCTACGCCCGGATCGCGCAGCGGACTGACGTCGATCACCGACTGCTCGCGCTCACCGGCGGCGTGGATCGCATCGACCATCGCCTGCGGCGAGGGCGGTGGCGGCGACGGCGGTGCGGGCGGGTTGTCGGCGAAGCAGCCGGCCAGCAACACGGCGGCGGCGACGGGGAGGATACGGTGAATGCGATACGCGGACATGGCTGGGGCTTAGTGGGTGGGAGTCGGCGCGGGCCGCGCCGGCGAATTGTTGTTGTCGCCGACGCCGAAGAAATTGCCGACTCGCTGCCAGAAGCAGCTGTCGGTATCCGGTGGCAGGCTGCCGGCGACCACCGGCAGCTGGCGCGCGCCATTGCATTGCGGATCGGTGCGCTTGCCGTCGGCGGGATTGATCCAGGTCATCTCCAGGCCGGGACCGGGCTCGGCCGACAGCGGCCGGGTCGGCAGCCGCGCGAACAGGTTGCGCCAGATGCGCAGGCCGCCGGTGGCGCCGAACAGCCCGGTCGGCTTGTTGTCGTCGCGGCCCATCCAGAACACGGCCAGACGGTCGCCGGTGAAGCCGGCGAACCAGCTGTCGCGGGTATCGTTGCTGGTGCCGGTCTTGCCGGCGGCATTCAGCCAGGCCAGCCCGGAGTCGCCGATCGAGTGCGCCGTGCCGAACACCGCCACCTGCTGCATCGCCCAGGTGATCAGGCGCACCGCCGGCTGGTACTCGCCGGGGCCTTCCTGCACCTCGTAGCGCTTGATGGTGCGGCCGTTACCGTCGACCACGCCGCGCACCGCCAGCAGCGGCAGCGCGTGACCGTCGGAGGCGAGGTATTCATAGAGCTGCGCCAGTTGCAGCGGCGCCATGTCCTGCGCACCGATCAGCAGCGAGGGACTGGGGTTGATGTCCTTGAAGCCGAACGACTCCAGGAACGCCTGGATCCGCGGCAGGCCGACCTCGAGCCCGAGGTGGATCGTCGCCAGGTTCCAGGAATGCGCCAGCGCGTCGACCATCGGCAACATGCCGTGGCTCTGGTTGTCATCGTTGTGCGGCTCCCACATCGAACCGTCCGGCTGGCGCATGCTGACCGGGCTGTCGTCCAGCAGCGTGCCGAGGTTCCAGTGCGCCGGATCGGTCAGCGCGACCAGATAGACGAACGGCTTGATGGTAGAGCCGACCGGGCGCTGCGCGTCCATCGCCCGATTGAAGCCGGGATCGCCAGGCGTCTTGCTGCCGATCACCGCCAGCACGCTGCCGGTGTGCGCATCGGTCACCACTCCGGCAGCCTGCACCGCATTGCCGCGCTTGCCCAGCGACTTCACCGCGTCCGTCACCGCCTTCTCCGCGTACAGCTGCGCGGCCGGATCGAGCGTAGTGAAAATCGACAGGTTGCCCGCACGAAGGGTGTCATCGTCGAAGTCGGCCCGGATCTGCCGGCGCACCAGGTCCATGAAGGCCGGGAAGCGGTTGTGCGGCAGCTGCGCGTTGTCGGCGATGCCCAATGGCGCGGCCTCGGCCGCCTTGGCCTGCGCGGCGGTCATCAGGCCGGTCTTGGCGAACTGCTCCAGCACCAAGTTGCGGCGTGCCAGCGCATGCTCGGGATAGCGCCGCGGATCGTAGTAGCTCGGCCCCTTGACCATGCCGACCAGCAAGGCGATCTCCTGCGGCCGAAGCTCCTCCAGCCGCCGGCCGAAGTAGAACTCCGCCGCCGCCGCGAAACCGTGCACGGCCTGGCTGCCCTGCTGGCCGAGGAACACCTCGTTGATGTAGGCCTCGAGGATGCGCGACTTCGGATAGTGCGCCTCGATCAGCAGCGAGAGGATCGCCTCGTTGAACTTGCGGGTGAAGTTCTGGTTGCGGTCCAGGAACAGGTTGCGCACCAGCTGCTGGGTCAGCGTCGAACCGCCCTGCACGGTGTGGCCGGCGCGCAGGTTGGCGAAAGCCGCACGCAGGATCGCGGTGAAGTCGATACCGATGTGGTGCTTGAAGTCGCGGTCCTCGACCGCCTGCAGGCCGGACACCAGCAGCGGCGGCACGTCGGCCAGGTGCACGATGCGGCGTTCCTCCTGCTGTGCGCCGTACACGGTGGCGATGCGTGCCGGGTCGAGGTGAGCTTCCTTCAGCGGCTTGCCGCTACCCGCGTCGAGCACCGAGGCGACCACGCCCCGCCCCATCGTGACCACGATACGCTTGGGCAACTCGCCCCCGTCCGGGCCGGCATAGCCGCGCGAGGAGATCGTGTAGCGCACGCCGTGTTTGCCCCACCGTCCGGGCAACTCGCCCTTGCCGTCATCGCTGTAGCCGGCGAAGGTCAGCTCCAGCTCCAGCGCCGCCGGCGTCATCGGCTCGCCGGCCTCGAGTTGCAACGGGCGCGCGAACACCCGCGTGGGCACCGCGAACACCAGATCGTTGAAACGGTCCTGCACACGCTTGTTGAGCACCAGCGTGTAAGGCAGCAGGAAGCCGAAGAACAGGCCCACCCCGATCCAGAACGGAATACGCACCCACGGCCAGGCGGTGCGGACGAAGGATTGCAGTCGGGTCACAAAGGCCAACGCGAGGAATTCCCGGGGAAAACGGGGTCGATGATAGGCCCTCACCCCCGGCGCAAATATGAATGCCCGCCGCGCGGGCGGGGCAGGATGCGGGCACGACGCAGGCGATCCGCGGGCGGATCAGCGCGCTGGTCCCCAGCAGCCGGCGTCCGGCCGGAACGGCCGCGGCTGCACGCCGAGCAGACGCAGCAGCGCCGTGTTGTCGGCCACCAGGTCCTCGTCTAGGCGTCCCAACGGACCGCGCAGCTTCGGTGCCAGACGCGCGGCCAAGTGCAAGGCGACGCTCGGTACCGGCAACGGCACGGTGGCGACTGGCAGGCTGTCGCGCACGCGGGCAAACATCTGCGCGGCGGTCAGCCGTTCACCGCCGCCGATCGGCACGACCACGCCACCGGCCGCGGACGGGTCCAGCGCAGCGATGCTCGCCAGGGCGATGTCGTCGGCGTGCACGGGCTGACGGAGTCCCCGCCCCGCCGGCAACGGAAACAGACGCAGCCGCGCAGCGCGCCGGGCGATCGGGGTCAGGCTGCGGTCGAGCCCGGCGCCGTAGACGATGGTCGGGCGCAGCACCATCCACGCCAGTCCCCGCGCCGCGCATGCATCCGCCAGCGTCTGCTCGCCCTCGTGCAGCAGTCGCGCGATCTCCCGTTCGGCGGCCACGACGGAGTCGCGCTTGGTCTGCGCACTCATCGAACTGGTGGCAACGATGCGCGGCAACCCACGCAGCGGCGCCTGTGCCAGCCACTGCGCGAACGGCAGCAGCGGCCCGTAACTGACAATGCCGGACAGCGGCGGCAGGTCGCGTGGCATCGCTTCGGGCAAGCCACCTTCGATCCAGCGCACGCCGAGCATCGCCGGTTGTGGCCGACGGCTCAGCGCAAGCACGGCATGCCCGGCCTCACGCAGCCGCGGCAGCAGGAAACGGCCGATCTGGCTGCTGGCGCCCAGCACCAGGAGGGTCATGCGATCACTGCCCGGCGTTGTTCAGGCGCGCGGTCAGCTCGGCCAACCGGGGATGCTGTGGCGCCAGCTTGCGCACGCGATCCAGCGATTGCGAGGCACCGGGACGGTCGCCGCTGTCCAGCTGCTGCTCGGCGCGATCCAGCCAGGCTTCGGCGAGGCGATTGCGCAGCTGGCCCTGGTTCGGATCGCCCGGCGACAGGTCGGAGAGATTGCCGAGCATGTCGCCGGCCGTGGCCAGACGCCCGCCCTGCAGCGCCTGGTTGAACAGCTGGATCACCGTCGCCGGCAAGTTCTGCAGGCCATCGCGCGCGGCCTTGTCGTTGCCGTCGATGGCCAGCGCGCTGCGGTACAGGTCGTAGGCGCTCTGGCCCGGCGGCAGCATGATGTCGCCCCGCTGCGCGGCCTCTTTCGCCTGCTGCACCAGCGAGCTGACCTGGGCCTGTTGTGCCGGGGTCAGGCTGGGCTGCAGCAGTGCGCCGGACGCGTCGTCTTTCGCCGGCGCCGCCGGAGAGGCGCTGGCTGTTCCACCGGCGGCGCCGGTCGGCGCAGCACCGGTTTGCGTAGCCGGGGCCGACGATCCGGCCGCGGCCGGGGCTGCCTGACCCAATCGTGCCCGGGCGGCAGCCAGGTCGGCGGACTTCGGCGCCAGTACCTGGGCCTGGTCGAGGAGAGCCCTGGCCTGGGCGTCGTCGCCGCTGTCGATCGCCGCGTTGGCCTGCACGGTGAGCGCCTGCACCACCTTGCCCAGTCCCGACTGGGCAGCAGGGTTGTTCGGGTCGAGCGTCAGTGCCTTCTGGAAATACGCCAGCGCGGTGTCGTCGCCGGAGCCGCTGATGCGACCGGCGCGCAACGCTTCCATGCCCTGGGTCACCGCCTGGTTCACCGCATCGTCGTGGGCACGCTGCACCTGGGCCTGCTGTGCGCGCAGCGACGGCAGGTCGCCGTAGCGCGGCAGCAGCGAGGCGAGCTTGTCGATCGCCGTTCCGGCGGTGGCCGCGTCGCCGGCATCCAGCGCCTTGCGTGCAAGATCGGCGTAGGCGCTACCGACCTGGTCCAGGCCGTGCGAGGCCACCGCGTTGCCGGGGTCGGCGGCGAGCACCTGCGTGAACAGCGCGGCGGCGCCGTCGGGGCCGTCCAATTTGCCCTGCGCCAGGGCCTCGCGCGCCCGTTCGACCAGGTCCGAGGCATGCATGTGGGTGAGGCGCGCCAGGGCGATCGCGCGGTCGAGCTGGTCGACATCGGTGCCACCGCCGAGCAGTTCGCGCGCGGCCGAAGCGGACTGCGTGGCGGCATCGAGGTCGCCGGCACCGAGCTGCTTCTGGCCCTGGGCCAGCTCGGCCTGGCCGACGGCACGCAGGCCATCGAGCGCGCGGTCGTTGTCCGGCTCGAGCGCGCGCGCGGCCTGGAACAGTTCGCGTGCGCTGGTGCCGTCGGTACCGTCAAGATGCCCGGCCTGCAGCGCGGCATTGGCGCGCGAGAGCACGTCGTTGAAGCTGGTGCGCGGCACCATGCCGCGCAGCGTGTCCTGGTTGAGCCAGGCCACCGTCGCCAGCCCCACCACCACGAGCAGGGCCAGCGGAACCAGCCAGCCGCGCTTGCGGGCGGGCGATTGCTCCGGTTCCGCTTCGGGCTGGCGTCGCGCACGCGACGAAGCCGACGCGGCGCGATGCGGCGGCGCTTCCACGTCCACCCGGGGCAGGCCATCGTCCGGAGCCGGCGGTGCGGGTGCCGGACGATCCAGATCGTCGAGATTGCCCAGGGTAGGTTCGGTGCGCCCTTGCGGGCCGCGCGGGTCGTTGCGTCCGCTCATCGTGAGTCGCCAGGTCGATAACCGCCGAAGCTTAGCATCCGACCCCGGCCGGGCCGCCCGGGTTCGGACGGCCATTCAACTGCCAGCCGGCTCAGCGGGCGCCGACCCGACGCGCATCCACCACATTGGACAACGCCACCAGCTTCGCCAGCAGGTGCGAGAGCTGCTCGTAGTCGCGCACCCGCAGGGTGAAGCGCATCTCCACCTCGCCGGTGCGCACGAACATGCGGCTGGACGAGGCGATGATCGGGATGTTGGCGTTGCTGATCACTGCGGTGACGTCCTTCTGCAGGCCCTTGCGGTCGTAGCCGTGCAGTTCGATGTCGACCTGATAGGCCTGCGCCGGCACCCGCCCCCAGCTCACCTCGATCACCCGCTCCGGATCGCGCCGGGCCAGCCGCGCCAGTGCCGGACAATCGGCGCGATGCACCGACACCCCGCGACCGCGGGTGACGAAGCCGCGCACCGGATCGCCCGGCAGCGGCTGGCAGCAGCGCGCCAGCACGGTGAGCAGGTTGCCGATACCTTCGATGGTCAGCGCGCCATGGTCGATCGTCGGCACCTTCGGTGGCGTAGGCGCGGGCGAAGCCGACACCGGCTCCGGCGGATGCGCCGCCTCCTGCAGCAGGCGGGCGATCTGTCCCGGCGCCACTTCGCCCAGCGCGAGCGCGATCAGCAGTTCGTCGTGGGTCTTGAGGTGGAACTGCGCCGGCAGCGCAGCGAGATCGGCACTCGGCAGCGCCAGGCGCTTGAGCTCGCGCTCGAGCATGGCGCGACCGGCGGCGAGGTTGGCGTCGTGTGCGATGCGGCGGAACCAGGCACGCACCTTCTCGCGCGCCCGCGCGGTATTGAGGTAGCCGTGGTGCGGCGACAGCCAGTCGCGGCTGGGCTCGCCGACCTTGGTGGTGAGGATCTCCACCCGGTCGCCGCTGCGCGGCTGGTAGGTCAGCGGCACGATGCGCCCGTTGACCTTGGCCCCGCGGCAGCGGTGCCCGACCTCGGTGTGCACGTGGTAGGCGAAATCCAGCACGGTGGCGCCGTGCGGCAGGTCGAACACCTCGCCCTTGGGCGTGAGCAGGTAGACGCGGTCCTCGACCAGTTCGGTCTGCAGCCCGGCAGCCAGCTCGCCGCCCTCGCCATCGGCGCGCGGCTCCAGCAGCTTGCGCATCCAGGCGATCTTCGCCTCGAATTCGGCGTCGGCGCCGCCACCTTCCTTGTAGCGCCAGTGCGCTGCCACACCCAGTTCGTTGGCACGATGCATCTCGTGGGTACGGATCTGCACCTCCAGCGTCTTGCCATGCGGGCCGATCACCGCGGTGTGCAGCGAGCGGTAGCCGTTGGCCTTGGGCCGCGCCACGTAGTCGTCGAACTCGCCGGGCAGATAAGGCCACAGCGCGTGCACCACGCCCAGCGCGGCGTAGCAGTCGGCCACGCTGCCGACCAGGATGCGCACGGCGCGGATGTCGTAGAGGTCGGAGAAGGCCAGCGACTTGCGCTGCATCTTCTTCCAGATCGAGTAGATGTGCTTCGGCCGCCCGGCCAGGTCGGCGCGGATGCCGGCCGCCTCCAGCGAGCGGCGCAGCTCGGCCAGCGACTCGCGGATGAACTGCTCGCGGTCCTCACGCCGCTCGTCCAGCAGCGTGGCGATGCGACGGTAGGTGTCGGGCTCGAGGTAGCGGAAGGCCAGGTCCTCCAGCTCCCACTTCAGCTGCCAGATACCCAGGCGATTGGCCAGCGGCGCATGGATGTCACGGGTGAGCCGGGCCAGCCGGACGCGCATCTCTTCATCCAGCGCCATCGCCGCGCGCATGCGGGCGAGCTGGCGCGCCAGCAGCACGAACACCACGCGCACGTCGCGGATGATCGCCAGCAACAGCCGGCGCAACCCTTCCGAACTGGCGGTACCACCCGGCTGCGCATGCAACGTCCACACTTTCTCTGCGGCCTGCTGGCCGTCGACCAGCCGCCGCACGTCAGCCGGCAGTGCAGCCTGGTCTGCCTCGTAAACCTCCGGCGCCGCCTGCGCCAGCGCGAACCACAGCGCCGCGGCCCGGGTGGCGGCGTCGCAGTCGAGCATCACCAGCAAGTCCAGCACGTCGGCGCACTCGGCCTGGTCGACCGGCGCGGAGGCGCAGGCATCGATCGCCGCGCCGATGACGGGGCCGGCATCCGGATGGGCAACGCGCCAACGCGTCAGCCCGCCGGGAGCGGGAGTGGCTGCAGGAATCATCGACTCGCCTCGGGAACTTGTCCCATTCTATGCATCCTTGCCTTTACCGAAGGCCTTCCCCCCCTGTTCCGCTGGAGCCCGTCATGCGCCTTGCCCCCTTGTTCTCCGCCCTGCTCGCCCTGCCGGTCGCTGCATTGGCCGCGTCGCCCGACCAGACCACCCCGCTGCGCGACCGTATGAGCGCGGCCGACTTCCACACAGCGGGTCTCGACAAGCTCTCCGCCGACGAACTGGCCCACCTCGATGCGTGGCTTGCGGCCCACCCGACGACGCGCACCAAGATGGTGACCAGCAACGGCCAGCCGGTGTTCTACACGGACAAGGAAAAGCGCGCGGCCATCGAGACGCACCTGGTCGGCCACTTCGACGGCTGGAGCGGCCACAACCTGATGACCCTGGACAACGGCCAGCAGTGGAAGCAGGTCGGCTCGGACCAGCCGGCCTGCGGCAGCGCCTCGGCTCCGGCGGTGAAGGTCAAGCCCAGCCTGTTTGGCGGCTGGCTGATGTACGTGGACGGGTGCAACGGCAGCGTGCACGTCGAGCGGGTGAAGTAGGCCCCGCTCAGACGGACTCCACCGCTTCCAGCGCCCGCGCCAGCCGCTTGGCCGACACCGGCTCGGCGGTCTTCAGCTCCTGCGCGAACAGCGACACGCGCCACTCCTCGATCAGCCAACGCAGTTCCTCCAGCCCATCGCGCCCTTCGGCGCGGTGGTTTAGGAAGCCGCGCCAGTACGGCAGCACCTGCAACATGCGCTGCTGATCCTTGGCCGGGTCCTGGCGCAGGCGCTCGGCGCGCAGGCGCATGGCCTTCAGGTACCGCGGCAGGTGGCCGAGCCGTTCCACCGTGAACGTGCGGGCGAAGCCGGGGGCCAGCAGCGCGTCGAGTTGTTCGTGCAGGTCGTCGTAGCTGGCGCGGGCGAAGCCGATCAGCGGCGGCTCCAGCCACGGCTTCAGGTCGGCCTGCGCCTCGATGACCGGCTCGACCCGCTTGAGCCGCTCGATCGCCGCACCGAACAGCTCGCGCGCCGCCTGCGTGCGCAGCGCCTCGAAGGTGCCGGCGGTGCGCACGTCGAGCGGGTGACGCTCGAGCAGGTCGGCGAAGCCGCCCTCGACCAGATCCTCGCGCAGGCCGTCGATGCTGCCCAGCGGCGCGTACTTCAGCGACAGCGCGTTGGCGATCGGCAGGCGCCGGCGCGCCTGCTTCATGTCGCTGGCCAGCGCGTTGCGCAGCAGCCGCACCACGCCGTCGCGATGCGCGTCGGCGGCCTCGTCGCGACGCTCGAACACGCGCAGCGCCACCGTCTCACCCAGGTCTACCAACGCCGGGAAGGCCAGCAGGCCGCCTGCCGAGCGCACCTCGGGCGGGATCTCGTCGAAATCCCACGTGGCGACGTCCTCGCGCATCAGCTCGACGTCGGTCTTGCGCGAGAACGCCTCGCGCGCCTGGCCCTCCCACTGGCCGCGCAGCGCGGCGAGATCGCGCGAGGCGGCCAGCGTGCGGCCGCTGTCGTCATGCAGGCGATAGCGCATGGAGAAGTGCGCAGGCAGCTCCACGGCGGCAAACTCCGCGGCGGTTACCTCGACGCCCGTCGCACGCTTGAGGAAGGCGGCCAGCGCCCTGGCCAGCGGCTCGTCGCGCGGTGCCTCGGCCTCGACGAAGGCGCGCGCGAAATCCGGTGCCGGCACGAAGTTGCGGCGCAGCGCCTTGGGCAGGCCGCGGATCAGCTCGGCCACCTTCTCGCCGAGAAGTCCAGGCACCAGCCATTCGCAGCGCGCGGTGGGCAGCGCGTTGAGCATCGCCAGCGGCAGGTGCAGGGTGACGCCGTCGGCCTCGTCGCCGGGTACGAAGCGGTATTCCAGCCGGTAGCGCTGCGGGCCGATGTCCATGGCTGCCGGGAACGCCTTCGGGTCGAGTCCCGCACCGCCGACCATCACGTCGTCGATCGACCAGCGCAGCGCCGCCTGCTCGGCCGGGCGGGCCTTGCGATACCACGCCTCCAGCGCGCGGCTGCTGGCGATGTCCTCCGGCAGCTTGCCCTCGAAGAAAGCGACCAGTTCATCCTCGTGGCGGATCAGGCCTTCGCGGCGCTGCTTGGCTTCGATGCCGCGCGCGTCCTCCAGCACGCGCTGGTTGGCGCGCAGAAAATCCACCTTCGCCTCGATGTCGCCGCGCGCCAGTGCTTCGCGCAGGAAGATCTGGTGCGCCAGCGCGGGATCCTGCTGCTGGAACGTCACCGCGCGCCGCTCCACCAGGTTCAGCCCGAACAGGCTCACCTGCTCGTAGGCCACCACGCAGCCACGCTTTTTCGACCAGTGCGGTTCGCGGCAACTGGACTTCACCAGATGCGCGGCCTGCTCCTCGATCCACTGCGGCTCGACGCGGGCGCACATCATGCCCCACACCTTGCCGCCGACATCGAGGATCTGCGCGGCGAACACCCAGTTCGGCGGCAGCTTGGCCAGCGCCGAGCCGGGGAAGACCTGGAACTTGCGCTCGCGCGTGGAGCGGAACACGCCCTTCTCGTCCTTGCGGCCGACTTGGGTCGGCAGGCCGGCCAGCAGGCTGCGGTGGATGGACTCGAAGAGGCGGATAGCGGCTTTTTCATTCAAGCCTTCGCCTTCTCCTTCGCTCCCCGCCGAGGAGATGAGTGAAATAGAGGACTTGGGCTCGGGACGATCGCTCCTCACGCGTCGGGAACCCGGCGCTTCGCTGCGCGAAGCGCGCCCCCTCACCCCGGCCCTCTCCCCCGGCTGCGCCAGGGGAGAGGGAGTCTTTCCGGCTTCGACACGGGTCTTAGGTGAGGTTGATCCTTTCACCGCAGTTGTCGCCACCGACGGCGTCGCAGGAGCGGGATCGCCGGCATCGAGCTTCCAGCCCAGCTCATCCACCACCAGCAGCAACTGCCGGTGCAGCTCGCGGCACTCGCGCATGCGCAGGAAGGAGAGGAAATGCCGCGAACACCAGTCGCGCAGCTTGGACTGGGTCAGCTCCTCGCTGGCCGCGTGATAGGCGCGCCACAGGTTGAGCACGCCGAGAAAATCGGACTTCGGATCGGCGAACACCGCGTGCGCCGCGTCGGCCTGCCCGCGCGCGTCGGCCGGGCGCTCGCGCGGATCCTGGATGCTGAGGAAGGACACTACCGTCAGCAGCTCGCGCAGGCAGCCGAGCCGGCGCGCCTCCACCAGCATGCGTGCCAGTTGCACGTCGATCGGCAGGCGCGCGAGGTCACGGCCGATCGCGGTGAGCGTGCGTTTGTCGTCGATCGCCGAGATCTCCGCCAGCCGGCGATAGCCGTCGGCGATCACGCGCGGATCGGGCGCCTCAAGGAACGGGAACTCGTCCACCTCGCCCAGCTTCAGCGCCAGCATGCGCAGGATCACGTTGGCCAGCGAGGAGCGCAGCAGTTCCGGATCGGTATAGGCGGCGCGCGCGGCGAACTCCGTCTCGTCGTACAGGCGGTAGCAGATGCCCGGACCGATGCGTCCGCAACGGCCCTTGCGCTGGTCGGCGGCGGCCTGCGAGATCGGCTCCACGTGCAGCCGCTCGAGCTGGCTGCGCTGACTGTAGCGCTTCACCCGCGCCGTGCCGGTGTCCACCACGTAGCGGATGCGCGGCACGGTGAGCGAGGTCTCGGCCACGTTGGTGGCCAGCACCACGCGGCGCTTCGGACCGGGCTTGAACACCCGGTCCTGGTCGATGGCCGACAGCCGCGCGTACAGCGGCAGGATCTCGGTCTCGCGGTATTGCCGGCGCGACAGCAGCAGATGCGCATCGCGGATCTCGCGCTCGCCCGGCAGGAACACCAGCACGTCGCCCGGGCCGCCGCCGAGGCTGCGGTCGGCGATGATTTCGTCGATGACGTGGGCGATGTGCTCGGCGCTGCCCTGCTGGATATCGCCGCGCCCGCTTCGCTGTGGGAGCGACTTCAGTCGCGATTCGCTTCCATCAGCACGGCCACCTGTCGCGGCTGAAACCACTCCCACAGCATCACCATCGACCGGGCGCCAGCGCACCTCCACTGGATACGCGCGCCCCTCCACCGAGACCACCGGCGCACCGTCGAAATGCTCGGCGAAACGTGCCGTGTCGATCGTCGCCGAGGTGACGATGATCTTCAGCTCCGGCCGCTTGATCGCCAGCCGCTTGAGGTAGCCGAGCAGGAAGTCGATGTTGAGGCTGCGCTCGTGCGCCTCGTCGATGATCAGCGTGTCGTAGTTCGACAGCCACGGATCGCCCTGCGTCTCGGCCAGCAGGATGCCGTCGGTCATGAACTTCACCAGCGTGCGCTCGGAGACCTTGTCGCTGAAGCGCACCTGGAAGCCGACCTGGTCGCCGATACCGGTGCCCAGTTCCTCGGCCACACGGTTGGCGACCGAGCGCGCGGCCAGCCGGCGCGGCTGGGTGCAGCCGATCATGCCGGCCTCGCCGCGCCCGGCCGCCAGGCACAGCTTGGGCAGCTGGGTGGTCTTGCCCGAACCGGTCTCGCCGGCGATCACCACCACCTGGTGCTTGCGGATCAGTTCGACGATTTCGTCGGCGCGCGCGGTGATCGGCAGCGATTCGTCCAGCATCACCGCGGGCTTGGCTGTTGCGCGTACCTGGCGCCTGGCTGCCGACGCCTCGATATCCACCATCAGCGCGTCGAATTTCGCGGCACTTGGCTCTCGCAACAATCCACGCCAGCGCCCCAGCAGGCGACCGAAATCCCGGGTAGAAACATTATCGAGCGCCCGGCGCGCTTCACGTAGACGAGGTTCCAAGCTGGCAGGAGGGGAAGAGGAAGACATGGCGCGGAATGATAGCGCCCCGCCCTCGCGGTGTTGCCGACCAACCGCATATAGAAACGCCGTCCCGCAAGCGGGACGGCGTAATCAACCGCCCGAATACCGGGCCGGGCTGGTTTAGCCCTCTAGCACCCTGGCGTCCTGCTTGGCCGCATCGATCACCATGCCGTAGGGCTTGTGGTAAAGCGACTTGCCTACGTTGCTCGACATCGGCTGCTCAAGCTGGATGCCGAAGGTGTTGGCCTCATCCGAGGCACCTTCCGTCACAATCTGCAACTGGTTCATATCAGCTCCATCTCATATGCCGCTTCCTGGCGGCCTGCCGAATCTAACACCCGAACTAATTCCATTGCCAGGCAACACGGCATGGCAAGGCGCCGCCCCGTTCCTGTCCGAAGGATCACGCCAGTTGCCTTGCGAATCTCTCCGTCCATAAGAAATTGATCAATGGCGACGTGGGCGCCACCGCCTTGGTAGTCGCCACCGTATCAAGCAACGCAAGCGCGGCTCGCTGGTCGACCAGCCCGAGGTCTGCAAGCGCGCATTCCCGCAATTGCCCCGCGAGGGCGGTCCTATGCCGAGCGATCAACTCCGGAAAGACCTGTGCAAAGGTCTCCTTGGCGTAGTTGCGCGGAAAAACATCCTCGCCCAGACGAGCATCAAGATACAGCTGCATCGTGGTGCGTCTGCGGCGAAGCTCCAGCGGCAGCTGATAGCAGAAAACCATCAGGTCGGGATCGCTCAGCGGATTGATTGGCCAGATGCCGTGCTGCATCAGATGGTGCGCCTTGCTGACACTGGCCATCACGGATGGCACCGGACCGGCCGGAGCGTCGAAGGCATGCAACGAACGCAGTGCGCTCAATGCACGCGGGGTCAGCAGTTGCCTGGCAAAGCGCTGCGGATCTCCGATCGACCTGCCGCCTGCGACGTTGTCCTCCGCGACAACGCCCGTACCCATGAACAACTCGTCTCCACCGAGACCGGTGTACATGAGGTCACGACCTTGAGCGCGTGCCGTGCTCCACAGTGTCTCGAAGGCTTCAAGGTAGTACTCCGTGTTGACGTACGCCTTGTGCCCATCGGGACTCAGATCGAGTGAGGGCGGGATCGCATCGATGTCCACCGTTTCGTCGGACAATCGGAGCCGGTCCGCGATCTGTCGGCGACGTTCGACCTGCGGCACTCGGCATTCGCCCCCGACAATAATTCCCCTGCTTGCCACCGGGCCATGAAGGCCGGCCAAGGCGCAAGCGACTGCCGCTGAATCCATCCCCCCGCTCAACTCAACAGCAATGCGGCCGGGAGCTGCGGGCCGCTTCGCGATGACCCTCCGCAACAGTTGGTCAAACATGCTCACCGCGTCGGCGCACTCCATTGCGGGTGCCGCAGGCACCTCAAATGGAGACGGATAGCGGTAGTGCGCGCGACCTGGTTCCAGATAGAGGGTGGCCCGCTCGGTAAGCAGGTACACGCCGATGCATATCTGCCGGGAAGAATAGACCTGCTCCAGGCCCAGGCTGCAGCTGGCAACCTCGAAATCGATCGGCAACCTGTCAGAGAGAAAATCGGCAAAGTCCCACGACACTCTCACCTGCTCGTCCGTCGCACGGCAGTAGACGGGGGCCGCGCCGAGCATGCCGGCGCGGAGCTTGACCCTGCGCCCCTGCTTGGCGACCTCGACCATTACATAGTCGAGCGGCCACAGCAGGCATGCCCGATACAGCTCATCGAACCGCTCGCTGTCGACGTTCTGGAAGCTGGCGTTTTCGCTGACCGCTCCTCCGGCAACCCGCTCTCGCACAACAGCGAACCACCGTTCCTGCGTTTGCACCACGAGTGTTTCGAGCGCGGCATGCCGAAACGGAGCAATCTGGCTGCGCCCCAGGGCGATGACGCCATGCTTCCATTCCGGATTCTGTGAGAGATCGCCCCACGCGATGTCAGCCTTGAGCATGAAAATTTCTCCTCCTATTGAGAATCCTGTCCAGCCGCACGGGCCAGCCTTCCAAAAGGGCAACCACAAACCGGGCATCGCAATCTGCCGACGAGGCACTTGATGTCGCGACTGGCCGCTTCTTCATGCACTCCGAACGACATCAGGAGCTTGGCTCCCGACAAGATGCCGGAAGAAAAGATGTCAACAGCGCCGAGTTGGCGTGCAAGCCTCAAGCGCCATGCCGGCTCTCGCTGGCTCGATTGAACTGCTTCGACTCATGTGCGGAACGCCTCATCCTTGATGGACACGGAAGCTGCCGGGCGTCTGCGAACGCGCACCAAGCAGCGATCGTTAGGCCGGCAAGGGTACCGTTGAACGAGAGCACAACAAAGGAAAACGACGATAGTTGCAAGCTATCAATCACATCATCAGGATTCATTTCCCGAGCAAGGGATAAGACGATAAATTCAGTCCACTCTCTATTTGAGACAAGAACGTAGGAGCAGCACATGGCCATGAACATCGGTATTGCCAAGAAGGACCGCGAGGCGATCGCCAAGCAGCTCTCCAAGCTGTTGGCTGACACCTATTCGCTGTACCTGAAGACCCACAGCTTCCACTGGAACGTGACCGGTCCGCAGTTCAACAGCCTGCACGCCATGTTCGAGACCCAGTACAACGAGCTTTGGCTGGCCGCCGACGAAGTGGCCGAGCGCATCCGCACGCTGGACGTGTTCGCCCCGGGCTCCTACAGCCAGTTCGGCAAGCTGAGCGCGATCAAGGAAGAAGCCGGCGTGCCGGACTGGAAGGACATGGTCGCCCAGCTGGTGGAAGGCCACGAGATCGTGGCGCACACCGCACGCGAGACGATCAAGGTGGCCGACAAGGCCGGCGACGAAGGCACCGCCGACATGGTCACCGGCCGCCTGAAGGAGCACGAGAAGACCGCATGGATGCTGCGCTCGCTGCTGAAGTGAGCCGGATGCATCGGTGACACGGAAAAGCCCGCCCAACGGCGGGCTTTTCGTTTGGACTCATTGCGATCAGGTCCGGCCGGATTGCAGATAACGGCGCAAGGCCCGAAGCGTAGCGATCGGCCCGATGACGAAGCCATCGCCGATGGAGACGATCTGGCTGTCGAAGTAAAGGGCGCGCGGCACAGCCGGAACCCAGCCACGGCTACCCCGCAGATAGCGCTTTCCTTCGAACCATTGCTCGACCTTCACCGCATCGCCGGACCCGAGAGGCATGCATCCGGGCTGACCGAGGACAGCCGAGGGCAACATGCCGATCACCGCACCTTGCGCGATCGCAAGGGGCAACCCGGACCCCGTGATTCGGTGAATCAGCGCCGACACCGCGATGCACAACAGGACCAAGCCACTGAAGAACCAGAGCCGGTAGCGATCCCGCGCCTGCTCCCGCAGCGAAGCAATCGCAATGGGGTAGCGACCTTCCTTCGACATATCGCCTGCCTTCAGCAAGGCGGTGGGCCGATTGCCCACCGCCGGTCCCTGATCAGCCCTTCGGCGCCGGCCCCTTCACCGCCGTGACGAAGGCGTCCGGCCGCACGTGCTTGGCGAACGCCTGCTGCACCTGCGGCGCGGTCATCTCCAGGTAGTGCTTGGCCGCGACCGTGGTCGCGTCCAGCGGCTTGCCCTCGATGGCCAGGCCGAGCAGCTGCCCGCCGATGCCGCCGAAGCTGGATTCGCCCAGCGGCATCTGGCGCAGCAGGATGCCCTTGGCACGATCCAGGTCGGCCGGCGATACCGGCGTCGTCTGCATCTGCTTCAGGTCCTGCACCACCAGCGCGCTGGCCGCCTTCACCTTGTCAGGATCGGCGCCGTAGTCCACCGAGTAGGTGCTGCGGTTCCTGCCGTAGTCGAAGCTGGTGCCAACGCTGTAGACCAGGCCGCGGGTATCGCGCAGGTCGTGGTACAGCCTCGAGGCGTAGAAGCCGCCGCCCAGCACCTCGTTGCCGAGGTTCAGCGCGTAGCGATCCGGATCGTCGCGGGTCACGTCGATGGTCTGCGCCATCGTGACGCTGTCCTGGCTGGCACTGGCATCCGGCACGTGCAGCTGGCCGGCATGGTTCGGCGGCACGGCGGCGTAGTCCACGACGGGTTTCGGGCCGCTGGCCTTCCACGCCCCGAAGGTCTGCTCGACCACCTGCTTCACCTGCGCCGGATCGACCTTGCCGACCACTACCAGGGTCGTCATGTCGGGACGGAACACCTGTGCGTAGTACTGCCTCACCTTGTCCAGGGTCAGGCCCATCACGCTCTGCGGCGTGGCGTGGCGCAGCTCCGGATCGCTGGCGGGCAGCAGGGCCCGGTCCAGGCCGATCTGGGTCAGGAAATCCGGCGATTGCACCTGTCCGGCCACGAAGCCGGCCGTCTGCCGCTGCACGATCGGGAAGGCCTGCGCCGGCAATGCCGGATGCAACTCGGCGTCGGCCAGCAGCTTCACGCCCTCGGCGAAGTGGGCCGACGGCACCGCCAGCGAGAAACTGCTCCCGGCGGACGCACGGGCGCTGATCGCGTCGAGCGCGGCCTGGTACTGCAGGCGGTCGAGATGGGTGGTGCCGAACTGGAACAGCTGGCCCAGCACGTCGGCGACGCCTTCCTCACCCTTGGGTGCCTGCAGGTCCTGGTTGGTCTGCACGCGGCCGAAGGCCACCACGGTGTTGCTGATCGTCTCCGGCTGCACGATCAGCCGCATGCCGTTGGCGAGGTGGTAATCGACCGGATGCAGCGAGGATTTCGGCACGCTGAGCTTGGCGAAGGCCTTGGCCGCCCACTCGGGCAACTGCACCGGCTTGTCCGGGCTGGAGGCAAAGCTTTCGGCACCACCGAAGCCCTTGCCGGCCACCGGCTTGCCCGAGCTCACCGGGGTCAGCACGGCGGTCACCGCATGGGCCGGAACGAAGGTGGCCCTGGCCAGCGCATCGACCTGCGCCGGGGTCACCGCCTCGATCGCGTGCCTGATCGCATCCGGCGAGTCGAGCCCCTCGAATGCCAGCGCCTGCGACCAGGCATTGGCCAGCCCGTCCACCGAGTTCTTCTTGAATTCCAGCGCCGCGATCGCCTGGCGCTTGGCCGCCTCGACCAGCGCCGGGTCCACCCCCTTGCCGGCCGCCTGCGCCAGGATCGAACGCATCCGCGCCAGCACCGGCTGCGGGTTGCCACCACGCGGGAAGATGCCCACCGCCATGCCGAAGCCGGCCTGCGGCATGAACTGCGCGGCGAAGCCGCCGTAGAGCGCGGTGCCGTCCATGCCCATGCCGAACAGCTCGGCACGCTTGGACGCCAACGCCTGACCAAGCACCGCGGCCGTGGCGTAATCCTTCGCCTTCATGCCGGGCAGGCGATAGGCCAGGTACACCGAACCGTAGGGACTGTCGGTCGGCAGGGCGACCGCCTTGGCCTGCACGGGCTTGAAGGCAAATTCCGGTCGCGCCGGCAGCTGGCTGCGCGGGATGTCGCCGAACTCCCGCTTCACCCTGGCCAGCGTGGCGACCGGATCGACGTCGCCGGCGATCACCAGGATCGCGTTGTTCGGCGCGTACCAGGTGTCGTGGAACCGCTTGAGCATCGCCGCGGTGGTCTTGTCGAACGAGGCACGCGTGCCCAGCGGAGTGTGGCCGTAGGGCGTGCCGGCGAACAGCTGCGCCTGCAGTTGCTCGTAGGCCTTGTAGGACGGGTTGGACAGGTCGCGCGAAACCTCCTGCTCGATCGCGCCGCGCTCCTTCGCCCAGTCCTTGTCGGTCACGTCCACGCCGCGCATGCGCAGCGACTCGACGTGCAGCGCCACGTCCAGGTCCTGCGACGGCGTGACGAAGTAGTACTGGGTCACGCCCTGGGTGGTGTCGGCGTTGAACGCACCGCCCATGTTCGCGGCGATCGCGGCGAGCTGATCCTTCGAAAGCCCCGGACTGCCGCGGAACATCATGTGCTCCATCGCGTGCGCCGTGCCCGGGAACGCCGCGGGCACCTCGTCGGATCCGGCCAGGTAGTTCAGCTCGGTGGTCACCACCGGCGCCAGCGTGTCGCGCACGATCACCACGCGCAGGCCGTTGTCCAGCGTGACGCGGGTAACGTCGGAGGGTGCCGTCGCGGCATGCGCATGACCGATCGCACCGGCCGCCAGAAGCATGCCGATCACGGCACTCATTGAACTCTTCTTCATCAATTCCTTTCCTTGTTTCCGGAACACGTCCGCACTCGTCGCCGGAACGCGGCGCGTGCAGGGCACAAGGCGAAACGGCTTCGCCCTGGTATTCAACGCGGCCGCGCCACGCCAACCCCACCCGCGCGGAACACCTGCAACAACTTACGCGCAGGTGGCGTCCGGCAATGCAGGCGCAGACCGCATCCGCAGGCAAAAGATCCTCCGTCTCCAGCGAAAGGGGCTAGTCGGCCGGGCGCGATCGCACCAGCGCTTCCAGTGCATCGAGCAGGTCGCGGGCGACTGCGCTGTTGTGCGGCTCGGCGTGCTGCCGATCGTGGAGCACGCGTGCTGCCTGCCCGGAGTCGCCGAGCTGCGCCAGCAGGACACTCATGGGGCAGGCTTCGAGTGTGGCGGCGTGCAGCGAGCGATGCCTGATCGACCACCACTGGAACGCGACCGCGCCGATGCGCGTGGACAGCGGCGCGGACAGGTCGGGCATGCGCGTCTGGCGATGCCAGCACGGCAGCGCCTCGACCGGCATCGGCCGGGCGAGGCCATAGCCCTGCCCGTAACGGGCGCCAAGCAGGCGGGCGACCTCGATCATGCCCGCATCCTCCAGCCCCTCCACCACCACCTCGCAGCCGAAGTCGCGGCCCATCTGGATCACCGCGCTGACCAGGCTGATGGTCTGCGCCGGCTCGCTGCGCAGGCGTTTGAGCAGATCCTGGTCGACCTTGATCGCACTGAACGGCAGGCTCGCCAGCCGGCGCAGGCTGCTGTAGCCGGAGCCCAGATCGTCCATCGCCAGCTGCACGCCGAGATCGAGCAGGCGCTGCACATTCTCGTCGCGCACCAGCTCGTCGAACTGCTGCGTCTCCAGCACCTCCAGCACCAGTCGGTGCGGCGCCACCCGGTGGGTGGCCAGCGCCTGCGCCACCCAGGATGCGCAAGCCGGCTCGGCCAGGGTCAGCGGCGGCAGGTTGATCGACACGTCCACCACCAGGCCTTCGGCCTGCCAGGCGCACAGCGCGGCGAGCGCGAGGTCCAGCCCGCGCACGAACAGGCGGTCCAGCTCGGCCTGGCGCAGCAACGGGATGAACACGTCGGGGCCGACCATGGTCCCGTCCTCCAGCACCAGCCGCGCCAGTGCCTCCACCTTGGCCAGCCTGCCATCGCGCAGATCCACGATGGGCTGCATCGCCATCTGCAACCCGCCCTCGAACAGCCGGCGGCGATAGGCGACCGCCTGCTCCTGCGAGACCGGCAGCGGCGGGCGCGTGCCGCGCTGCCAGATCTCACTCCAGCGCTGCTGCAGGTTGCGGGTGAACTGCTGCATCACCGTGCCGCCGAACTGGCGCGGGAAGCGCCCGAGCACCACCAGCAGCGCCACCGGCTGCCCCTGTGCGTCCAGCACCGGCAGGTGGGCTCCGGCACGGATCCCCAGGCGCAGCATGTGCTCGTCCAACTCGCCCCAGCTGTCGAGGCGGGTCGATCGCACGAGCGAGGCGGACGCATGCACCCGACCGGACTGCCAGGCCCGCATCAACAGCGAATCGGCAGGCGGGCGCAGCGGCCCGATCTCGCCGCCTTCGGCGGCAAACAGTGAAGTCACCTGCGGCGCCAGCGGCCCGTCGCTGGCCTCCACGCTGAACACGCCCTCGGAACTCTGCCGCAGCACTAGCGCACAGGCGATACCGGGCATCCGGGCAAGCTGGGCGAGCTCGCTGCCCATCGCGTCCGTCCACGAACCCCAGGAGGCAGGCAGCGCCTGCATCACCATCTCGACGAACTGCTCGTTCGTCTCCGCCTGCGCCTGCAGCTGGATCTGCATGTCGTCGCGGATGCGCTGGTCCAGCAGTTGCACCACCTGGTAGCGCTCGCGGGCGAGCATCGGCTGGGCGTTGAAGTGGGCACTGAGCATGTCGCGATACAGCGCCATCCAGTACATCAGCTGGGCACCGTCCACGCCGACCAGGGCGTGGATGCGTCCGAGCCGCCGGCTCTCTTCCTGCAGCCGTTCCCACGACAGGTCACCACCGGCCAGTCGGCGCAGGTGTTCACCCTGGCGTTCGCGCAGGAGGGCGAGGTCGGCAGGCGCCAGCCCTTCGAGGATCTCGCGCGAATGCGGCTCGTCGCCAAGGCGCCGGTAGAACTCCTCGATGAAGGTCTGCTGCACGGCCTCCGTCTGCGATACCAGCTTGCGCAGCAGGCGGGAGGCCTCCTCGCCATAGGCCGCGATGGACTGCTCGACGTGGGCATCCGCTGCCGGTGTCGTTCCGTGGCGAAGCCACCAGCGTCGGCGACTGCGCCGGCTCTGCTTGCACTGGTAGAGCGCCTCCTCGGCATTGCGCAGCAGCAGGCCGCCTTCGGCGCCATCGTCGGGAAACAGCGCGACACCCATGCTCTGGGAGACCTCCACCTGCAAGCCCGGCGCGAGTGACACCGGATCGGCGAACGCCTCGCCCAAGCGACGGGCGCAGGCATCCAGCTCGTCGTCGGCGAAGGCGGAGCCGCGGCCCGACAGGACCACCACGAACTCGTCGCCGCCCACGCGTGCCAGGAACTCGCCTGGCGCAAGCCGCTGGCGGATGCGCTGAGACAGCTGTTGCAGCAACTGGTCGCCGCGACTCGGACCGAAGGTCTCGTTGACCATCTTGAAGTCGTCCAGGTCGATCTTGCCGACCGCCAGCGCCCGTCGCGCGGCCTGGGCGGCAGCGATCGCCCCCGGCAGGTGCCGGTCCAGCTCGCGCCGGTTCGGCAAGCTGGTGAGGTCGTCGTGGAACGCCAGGTACTCGAGCCGGTCGCGCAAGGCGCGGATCTCGTCGATGTTCCGCTGCACGCCCACGAAATGGGTCAGCTGCCCCGCCTCGTCGCGCAACGGCGTGATCGCCAGCAGGTTCCAGAAGCTGCGGCCGTCCTTGCGGTAGTTGAGGATCTCGCCCTCGAAACTGTCCCTGGCAGCCAGCCGGCTGGTGATCCGGGCACGCATGGCCGGATCGGTCAGCTCGCCCTGCAGCAGGCGGCAGTTGCGGCCGAGGATGTCTTCCGGGCCGTATCCGGTGATCGTTTCGAAGGCGCGGTTCACGTAGACCGTACGCTGCTCGGCATCGGTGATGATCACACCCTCCTTGACCGAGGCGAGTGCGCGCGCCAGCAGCGTCTGGGAGGCCAGCGCCTCGCGCTGCCCGCTGATGTCGACCAGCGTCCAGATCTGGTCGAAGCCGGCCCGCGGGAATGGAGCCCCCTCGATGCGCAGCCAGACCTGGTCACCGTCGAGGCGGCGGGCCGCCACCTCCATCACCGCGCGCCCGTCCTTCGCGAACGCCTCCTGGATGCGCCCGGGCATGGCCTCGCCCTGCGCGCGGTCGGCGTACAGATCGATCGCGCGCATGCCGAGCAGCGCCTGCGCGCTGGCGGCCCCGAGCAGTTGGGCGGCGCGCTCGTTGGCCCGCGCCACGACCCGGTCGCGCAGCAGCACTACCCCCACCGTGGTGCTGTCGAGCATGGACTGGTTGAGTGCCTGGATCTCGCGCTCGCGGTGGACCAGGTCGAGCCGGTCGAGGCCCCGCGAGATGCTGCCGGCGATGGCCTCGAGCACCGTCCGCAGCTCGGCATCGAACATGTCCTCGCTCAGATGGTAGACGGTGAGCACCGCCCACATGCGGCCACCCCGGCGGATCGGCAGCGTGGCGCTGGCGCCGATCGCGAAGCGCGCGGCGCGCTCCCGCCACGGGGCCAGGAAGCCGGCGTGGGCGAACGAGCGGTTGTAGTAGCCGACCCCTTCGCGCCAGGTGCGCCCACTGGATCCGCCCCCTTCCGGCAGCGCCGGATCCGCGCTGATCCGCAGATCTTCCATGTAGCCGATCGCCGGGCCGGCGCTGGCGAGGAACTCGAACCAGCCGTCCGGCCCCGGCTGGCCGACCCAGGCCAGGCAGAGCCCGGCGTGCCCTACTGCGAGCTCGCAGACACGCTGCAGCAGCGGCACGGCATCGTCATAGGCGGAGGCGCACTCGGTGACCTCGGCCAGCAGGGCATTGAATTCGGCCAGGCGCCGACTGGCGGTAACGTCGGTCTCCACCAGCAGCGCCCCCTCGCAGCGGCCCGCGGCGTCGCGCCGCGGCGTGCTGGCCACCTGCACGATGGCGAAACCACCGTCCTGCCGGTAGTTCACCAGCATCCCGGCGAACGCCCGGCATGCGGCGATCGCTTCATGCAGGGCCTGCAAGGCCGCCCGGTCGGTGCGCTCGCCCAGCATCACCTCGCTGCGCAGATGGCCGAGCAACGCCTCGTCGCCACGGCCACCCAGCTCGCGGAAGCCCTCATTCACCCACTGGATGCGCCCGTCGAGATCGGTGATCGCCACCCCGACCGGCACCCGGGAGGCCACCAACGCCATGCGCCGCAGTTCCGCGCCCTCGGCCTCCTGGCGCTCATGCTCCGCCGCCTGGTCGAACAGGAGACCGACCACGCCGGCACCCAGCTCCATCAGCTGGCGATGGAGCACGTCGGGCAGGCGACGTTCAAAGGAGGTCAACGCAAACGTGCCGGCCATTTCCCGCGAACGCAGTCGCACCGGGGCCGACCAGCAGGCGCCGATCCCGTGCTCCGCCGCCACGTCGCGCAGGGAGGCCCAGCGCGGGTCTTCGCGGGCATCGCTGACGAAGGCGGGTTCGCCGGTCCAGGCTGCGCACGCGCAGGAGCCGGAGTCCGGGCCCGGAACGACGCCGTCCAGCAGCGTCTGGACGGCGGCGGGTACGCTGGGGGCGCTGGCGAAGTGCAGCCGCCCGGAAGGCCCCAACCGCATCACCGTGGCCATGGCGCCGGGCACGAAGGACTCGAACAGGCGGCAAGCTTCGTCCAGCCGCTCCGGCAACGGTCCCCCGCGCGCCACCAGGTCGAGCAGCCGGCGCTGCAGCTCCATCAGGCGGACCAGTTGTTCCCCGGACAGGCGCACCGGTTCGTGCGGCGGCTCCTGCATCGTTTGCATGCCTTTTCGACGATGGGACAGAGGATCGGCCCAGTGGGCGCGCGACGCAACGCCCGCGACAGGTAGCCGCCCCCCGGAAGCGGCCGCCGGGCCTGAGGCGCGGCTGACCATGCGGCCGCGGTTTTATTGGCCCGTCGCCCGGGTTTCGGTAAGCTCCGCGGGCTTTCCGGCCTTCGTCGTGGAGGCTTTCACGGGGATCTTTCTTGAGCGCCACGCAAGCCACGAACGACAGTCGCCATCCCCTGCTGGTAGCCCTCCTGCTTGCGGTTCTCGTGGCCGCCATGAACCTCGGCCTCTGGTGGTGGGGCAACCGGCCGCATGGCCCGGACGACTGGCGCGGGTCGATCAACGGCTTCTCGGTGTCGTTCTTCCAACGCTACCAGAACCCGCTCAAGCAGGACTTCCCGTCCGACCAGCAGATCGACAGCGACCTGAAGCTGCTGCGCAAGTACACCGGGCACATCCGCACCTACTCCACGCAGGAGAACCCGCAGGTCTACCGGCTGGCGCACCAGGACGGCCTGAAGGTGATGGCCGGCGCCAACATCGACACGCGCCGCGGCAACAACGAGCGCGAGATCGACCAGCTGATCGCGTTGGCCAACCGCTATCCCGACACGATCGACAAGGTGATCGTGGGCAACGAGGTGCTGTTCCGCGGCGACCAGACGCTGGACCAGATGATCCGCTACCTCGACCGCGTGCGCGCCCACGTGCGCCAGCCGGTGTCGATCGCCGAACCGGACTACATCTGGATCAAGTACCCCGAGCTGGCCCAGCACGTGGATTTCATCACCATCCACCTGTTCCCGTTCTGGAACGGCATCGGCACCAGCATCGATCCGCAGCGCGACGACGCGCTCAATGCCGCGCTGGGCGCCTACGACAACATCCAGCGGATGTACCCGACCAAGCACATCGTGGTGGGAGAGATCGGCTGGCCATCCAACGGTGACCGCCAGAAATACGCCCGCCCGTCGGTGTCCAACGAGGCGATCTTCATCCGCCACTGGCTCAACGCGGCCAAGGCGCGCCACATCGACTACTACCTTCTGGAAGCGTTCGACCAGCCGTGGAAGGAGGCCCTCGGCGAGGGACGCACCGGCGCCTACTGGGGCATCTTCAACGCCGACCGGCAGCCGAAGTTCCCGTTCACCGGACCGGTGGTGGAGGACACCTCGTGGCCGGCCAAGGCGCTGGCCGCCAGCCTGCTGGCGCTGCTGCCGATGATCTGGTTCGGCCGCCGCTTCAGCCGCTTCAGGCTGATGGGCCGGTTCTTCTTCGCCGCGCTGATCCAGCTGGCCTGCGGTCTGGTGGTCTGGTCGGCCACGCTGCCGTTCAACTTCTACCTGAGCTGGGTCGACTGGACCATGCTCACCCTGCTGTTCCCGGCACAGATCGCGATCCTGGCGATCCTGCTGATCAACGGCTTCGAGTTCACCGAGGTGCTGTGGCGCCGGGGCTGGGTCCGCCACGCCGGCATGCTGCGACCCGATCCGCCGGAAAAGCAGCCGTTCGTGTCGATCCACCTGGCCTGCTACAACGAGCCGCCGGAGATGGTGCAGGTCACGCTCGATTCGCTCGCCGCGCTCGACTACGACAACTTCGAAGTGCTGGTGATCGACAACAACACCAAGAACCCGGACATCTGGAAGCCGGTGCAGGCCTACTGCGAGCAGCTCGGGCCGCGCTTCCGCTTCTTCCATCTCGAGCCGTGGCCCGGCTTCAAGGCCGGCGCGCTGAACTTCGGCCTGAAGGAGACCGACCCTCGTGCCGACGTGGTGGCGGTGATCGACGCCGACTACGAGGTGCGCCACGACTGGCTGTCCACCCTCACCGGCTACTTCCACGACCCGAAGGTGGCCGTGGTGCAGTGCCCGCAGGCGCACCGCGACTTCGAGCACAACCGCTTCCGCCGCATGACCGCCTGGGAGTTCGACGGCTTCTTCCGCATCGGCATGCACCACCGCAACGAGCGAAACGCGATCATCCAGCACGGCACCATGACCATGGTCCGGCGCTCGGCGCTGGAAGGCACCGGCGGCTGGTCGGAGTGGACCATCTGCGAGGACGCCGAGCTGGGCCTGCGCCTGATGCACGCCGGCTACGAGCTGGTCTACGTCGACGAGCTGATGGGCAAGGGCCTCACCCCCGCCGACTTCAAGGCGTACAAGAGCCAGCGCTACCGCTGGGCATTCGGCGCGATGCAGATCCTCAAGGGCCGCTGGAGCTGGATGGTGAAGAAGGGCCCGCTCTCGGCCGGCCAGCGCTTCCACTTCCTCACCGGCTGGTTCAGCTGGTTCGCCGACGCGCTGCACCTGATCTTCACCCTGATGGCGCTGTTCTGGACCGCCGGCATGGTGGCCTTCCCGCAGTACTTCAGCCTGCCGATGCAGCTGTTCCTGATCCCGGTGATCGGCTTCTTCTTCGCCAAGGCGATCTTCGGCATCGTGCTGTACCGTGCCCGCGTCCCCTGTAGCTGGTACGACACGTTGATGGCCTCGCTGGCCAGCATGAGCCTGAGCCACGCCATCGCCCGCGGCATCCTGCATGGTCTGACCCGCGAAAAGACCTCGTTCGTGGTCACCGCCAAGAGCCGTCGGCTCGGCGAGTCGGGCTTCGCCGCTTTCGCCCCGGTACGCGAGGAACTGCTGATGGCGATCGCGCTGGTCGGATGTATCGTCGGCATGGCGCTGAGCTACGGCACGCGCTACATCGAGGGCACGCTGTGGATGTTCATCCTGGGCGCGCAGTCGATCCCGTATTTCTCCGCGGTGATCGGTGCCTGGATCGCGCACAAGGCCGGCGACAAGGCGGGCTGAGCCCGCCCGGGACACACGGACATCGGCCATGGAGTGGCACGTCGCCTTCAAGGCGCCCGCCGACGGTATCTGCCGACGGCCCCCGCCGGAGTCCAGACGCGGCGGCGCCGCCACCGGCCGTTCACCCCGCCGGAACCCGGCGCTGGCTAAGCTGCGCGGACCCTCTCCGCGACCGACAGGAGTCCCCGCCCTGACCCCGTGGCACCGCATCCGCCGCCTGGCCATCGCGCTCCTGCTTCTTGCCGGCGCCACGGCGGCGCATGCCGGCGTGAAACTGGTGGTCGACGGCGTGGATGATCCGCTGAAGTCGGCGGTGGTCTCCGGGGTGGAGCTGTCGCAGTACGCCACGCGCGAGGTCAGCGCCGCCCAGGTGCGCCGGCTGTACGCCCGCGCATCCGACCAGGTGCAGGCGGCGCTGCGCCCTTACGGCTATTACGAAGCCACCGTCGATGCCGACCTCGCACAGCAGGGCAACGACTGGCGCGTCACCCTGCACATCAAGCCGGGCGAACCGGTGAAGATCACCGCCGTGCACGTCGACCTCGATCAGGCGGCGCTGGCGATCGCCCCGATCCGGCGCGCGGAACGGGCGATCGAACAGCTGAAGGGGCAGACCCTCAACGACGGCACCTACGACGCCGCCCGCGACACGCTCAGCGGCCAGCTCACCGCCCACGGATTCCTCGCCGCCAAGCTGCTCACCCATCGCGTCGAGGTGACGCGCGCGGACCGCAGCGCGGTGATCCGCCTCGCCTGGGAGGCCGGCCCGCGCTACCGCTTCGGTCCGGTGCAGTTCGAGGGCTCGCAGTTTCGCGACGGCTTCCTCGACCGCTACGTGCCGTTCAGGCCCGGCGACTATTTCTCGCAGGACAAGCTGCTCGACCTGCAGCAGGCGCTGAACGGCGCCGACTATTTCTCGGTGGTCAACGTGCAGCCGGACGTCGACGATGCCAGGGACGACACGGTAAACGTGCGCGTGCAACTGGTACCCGCCAGGCGCACGGTCTACACCGGCGGCCCGTTCATCGGCACCGACACTGGCTTCGGGCTGCGTGGCGGGGTGGAAAAGCGCTGGGTCAACCGCCTTGGCCACACCTGGAAGAACGAACTGGTGGTGGCGCAGCGGCTGAAGACCCTATCCACCCTGTACACCATCCCGCGACCCGGCAAGAACCAGCACAGCCTGAACTTCGGCGCCAACTACCGCGACGCCAACACCGACACCTCGCAGTCGCGCACGCTGGAGCTGGTCGGCAACGACACCCGCCTGTGGCACGGCTGGACCCGCACGCTCGGCGTGCACGCGCTGTCCGGCACCTTCACCGTGGGCAAGCGCAGCGGCGAGCCGGACAACGCACCGGGCGTCGACCACGGCCGCAGCACGCTGGTATTCGCCGAAGCCTCGCTGGGCCGCAAGCGCGGCGACAACCCGACCTTCGTGCGCAAGGGCTGGTCGATCAACCTGGCCGTGCGCAGCACCGCCGGCACGCTGCTTTCGGACACCCGCTTCGCCCAGTTCACCGTCGATGCGAAGTGGATCCGCGCCTTCCTCGGCCGCAACCGGTTGATCCTGCGCGGCAGCGCCGGCATGACCACCACCGGCAACTTCGACGCGCTGCCGCCACAACTGCGCTTCTTCGCCGGCGGCGACCGCTCGGTGCGCGGCTACGGCTTCCAGTCGATCGGCCCGACCAACAGCTATGGTCGCGTGATCGGCGGTCGCAACCTGCTGGTGGCCAGCACCGAGGTCGAGCACTACTTCACGAGAAAGTGGGGTATTGCCGCCTTCGTCGACGCCGGCAACGCCTTCACCGGCACCGACTATCGGCCGAAAATCGGTGCCGGCCTCGGCGTGCGCTGGCTGTCGCCGGTGGGGATGATCCGCGTCGACTTCGGCACGCCGGTGCACAGTCGCGAGAGGCACGGCATCGAGCTGCACATCGTGATCGGACCGGACCTGTGAGGAGGCGCGCATGACCGACGCAGCACGCCCCGCCCGTCCCCGCCGCCGCTGGCTGCGCGCGCTGGCGTTCGGCCTGCTCGCCGTCGTGCTGGCGATCGCGCTGGCGCTGGGCTGGCTGCTCGGTACCGGGAGCGGCCTGCGCTTCGCCATCGCCCGCGCCAGTGCCGCGACGGGCGGCGCACTGAGCGTCGGCCGCGCCGAAGGTCGCCTGCTCGGACCGCTGACGGTGCAGCGCCTGCGCTACCGCGACACGCAGGGGCTGGACATGCAGGTTGCGCGGGCACGCCTGGATCTGTCCCTCGCTGCCCTGCTGCGCAAGCGCCTGCACGTGCTGGAGCTGGACGCGGACGGCATCGCGGTGGCGCTGCCGCCACCCTCGCCGCAACCTGCGACGGGCAGCGGCTTCGACCTGCAGCCGCCGCTGGATGTGCAGGTCGACCGCCTGCATACCGGCCAGTTGCGCATCACGCGGCAGGGGCAATCCGTATTCGCCGCCGACCGCATCGACCTCGCCGGCCGCTGGACCGGGCGCGGTATCGCGCTGCGGCAGTTCGATCTGGCCGGCCCGGATGGCGAGGTGCACCTGTCCGGCGAACTGGCCTCGGCCGACTATCGCGGCCAGGGCCAGGGCCGCTTCCGCTGGAAGCTCGGCGACACCACCTGGAGCGGCCAGCTGCAGGCCCACGGCGATGGCAGCCACTCGCAGCTCGAACTGGCGCTGGCCAGCCCGGCCTCGGCCACCCTCGAGGTGTCGCTGGAACAGCACGGCGACTATCCATGGACCGCCACGCTGCAGGCGCCGCGCTTCGATCCCTCGCCCATCCTCGGCCAGGGACCGCTGCATGCACTGGCGCTGTCGCTCAAGGCCAGCGGCGACCATCGCGGCGGCCGCATCGACGGCACCGTGCAGCTGAACGACACCACCTTGCAGCTGCAGCCGCTGCGCGCGCGCCTGAGCGACAGCCTCGACACGCTGCAGCTCGAGCAACTCGCCCTTGCCTCGCCGCAGATCCCGGGCTCGCTGCAGGCCAGTGGTCTGGTGCAACTGTCGGCAACGCCGCTCAGCGCCGATCTGAAGGTGCAGTGGAAGGGCGTCACGCTGCCGAAGGAACTGGTCGGCCAGGCGCTGGCCACGGATGGCTCGCTGACTGCCAAGGGCAGCACGGAGCACTTCCAGGCCCATGGCGACGTCTCGCTCGGACCGCCCGGGCAACCGGCCCACCTGGCCGTCGACCTGACCGGCACACCGGCCTCGATCGCGCTGCACACGCTCGCCCTGAAGCAGAAAAACGGACAGCTGGTCACCAGCGGCACCGTCGACCTGCAGCCATCGCTGGGTTGGCAGCTGGACATGCAGGCGCAGAATTTCGATCCCGGCGAACTGGTTGCCGGCTGGCCTGGCGCCATCAACGCCGACCTGCACACGCGCGGCCATCGCCAGGCGAACGGCTGGGAGGCCACGCTGGTGCTCGGGCGGCTGGGAGGCAAGCTCCGTCAGCGCGCGCTCGGCGGCCACGGCGAACTGCACCTGTCACCAGCCGGGGTGCTGGACGGCACGCTGGATCTCTCCTCCGGCGACAGCCGCCTGCACGTGGAGGGCAAACCGGGGGCGCAGAACGACGCCGAGCTGCGGCTGGCGATCGCCTCGCTGTCCGACTGGCTGCCCGACGCCAGCGGCCGCCTGCAGGGGCACCTGGTCGTGCGCGGGCTGACGCCGCGGCTGAGCGTCAACGGCACGCTGCAGGGCGACCGGCTCGGCTGGCGCCAGGATCGCCTGGACCATCTGCAACTGGTCGTCGGCCTGCCCGACCTGAGCCGGCTCGCCGGCAAGCTCGACCTGCAGGGCCAGGGCCTGCTCGCAAGTGGACTGGCGTTCGACCGCCTGCACCTGCTCGCCGAGGGCAGCGAGGCGACCCACCGGCTTGCCGTCGATGCCACCGGACGCCAGCTGAGCGGCCGGCTGGCGCTCGACGGCTCGCTGCGCAACGGCGTCTGGAACGGCACCCTTCACACGCTCGACCTGGCGCCAGAGGGCCTGCCTCGCTGGCAGCTGCAGCAGGCCACAGCGCTGGCCTACCGCGATGGCGGCTGGCGGACAGGCGAACTGTGCCTGTCCGCCGGCGAGCCGCTGCTGTGCGCCTCGGCCAGCCAGGACCGGGCCGGCACGCTCGACGCCAGCTACCGCCTGCACGCGCTGCCGCTGGCGCTGATCCTCAACGCCGCCGGACTGGCCGACCTGCCGATGCGCGCCGACGGCACCCTCGAGGGCGACGGCGCGATCAGGCGCAAGGCCGACGGCACGCTCGATGGCCACGCAACGATCCGCTCCGCCGGCGGCGCCGTCACCTACAGCGACCACGGCGATCATCCGCTGCTCGCCTACCGCGACCTCTCTCTGGATGCCCGTCTTGCCCCCGGCAGCCAGCACGCCACTGTGCACGCACTGCTCGACGGCGGCGGCCATGTCGACGGCCAGCTGGCGATGTCCGGTCCCGGGCAGACGCTGGCCGGCAGCGTGGACGTGCAGCTCGGCCAGCTCGGCTTCGTCGAACTGCTCACCACCGAGCTGGCCAACGTGAAGGGCTCGCTGGCCGGGCGCTTCCAGGTCGGCGGCACACTCGGCTCGCCCACGCTGGCCGGCAACGCGAACGTCGATGGTCTCGCCGCGGAGATTCCCGCCGCCGGCCTCAAGCTCGCCGACGGCCACCTGACGCTGGCGGCCGACGACGCCCGGCAGCTGCATCTGGACGGGACGCTGCGTTCGGGCAAGGGCACGCTGGGCGTGCGCGGCACGGTCGGGTTCGGCACCGACGCATCCACCGAGCTGGTGTTCCAGGGCCAGCAGGTCACCGCCGCCGACATCCCCGCGGCGCGGGTGGTGGTATCGCCCACGCTGGTGCTCAAGCAGGACGCACAGGGCATGGACGTCACCGGTCGCGTCGCGCTGGACAGCGCCGACATCGACGTCTCGCGCCTGCCCGGTGCGGGCGCCACGAAGGCGTCGCCCGACGTGGTGGTGATGGACGAGCAGCAGCAGGAAGCGAAAGCGAAGGCCATGCCGATCAGTGCCACCGTGGCGGTAGACCTGGGCGAACACACCCACCTGGTCGGCATGGGACTGGACGGCAACCTGCGCGGCCAGCTGGTGGTGCGCGAGCGGCCCGGCCGCGCCACCACCGGCCAGGGTCAGGTGGACGTATCCGGCACCTACCGCGCCTACGGCCAGAACCTCACCATCGAGCGCGGCCAGTTGCTGTTCGCCACCACGCCGGTCGACAACCCGCGGCTGGACATCCGCGCGGTGCGCCGGCTCAACCCGAACGCCACCATCGACGAGGGCCAGAAAGTCGGCCTGTACGTCTCCGGCACGGCGCAGCGGCCGGTGCTCAACGTGTTCTCGCAACCGGTGATGGAGCAGTCCGACGCACTGTCCTACCTGATCACCGGCAAACCGCTGTCGGAGGTCAAGGGCGGCGAAGGCTCGATGGTGAACTCGGCCGCGCAGGCGCTGGGCTCGGCCGGTGGCGACCTGCTGGCCAAGCGCATCGGATCGCAGCTGGGCGTGGACGAGATTGGCGTCTCCAGCAACGAGGCGCTGGGCGGCAGTTCCGCCTTCACCGTCGGCAAGTACCTCAGCCCGCGGCTGTACCTGAGCTACGGCGTGGGCCTGTTCGAACCGGGCCAGGTGGTCACCCTGCGCTACCGCCTCAGCAAGCGCTGGAGCTTCGAGGCGCAGGATGCCACGACCTTCAGCCGCGCCAGCTTCAACTACCGGCTGGAACGCTGACGGCGTCGGCGCATGCGTCGTCGGTCATGCTGCGGGGCTCGGAAAGGGAGCGTATGGTGTGGGGATTTTCCCACCCGGAGTTCTCCGATGAAGCCCACCCGCTGGATGCTTGCCACCGCCGTCTGCGCCGCGCTCGCCGCGTGCGGTCATTCCGAAGCCCCTTCGTCGAAGGCCCCCGCCCCGGCAAGCACCGCGCCGAAGACCGCCGCCGCGCCCGCGCCGACGCCTGTCGGCATCGACCTGGCCGGCATGGACAAGTCCAGGCCCGCCGGCGACGGCTTCTTCCAGTACACCAACGGCACTTGGTTCAAGGACACGCAGATCCCGGCGGACCGCTCCAGCACCGGCTCGTTCCTCAAGCTCTACGAGCTGGCCCAGAAGCGCACCGCCGAACTGATCCAGAAGGCCGGCGACAGCAAGCCGGCCGAAGGCTCGAACGAGCGCAAGATCGCCGACTACTACGCCGCATACATGAACACCGACGCGATCGAGAAGGCCGGGCTGACGCCCCTGAAGCCGGAGTTGTCGGCGATCGAAGGCATCAAGTCCCGCGCCGACCTGGCCAAGGTGCTCGGCAGCCGCCTGCGCGCCGACGTCGACCCGATCAACGCCACCAACTTCCACACCAGCCACCTGTTCGGCCTGTTCGTCACCCAGGGCCTGGAAGACCCGTCGCAGAACATTGCTTACCTGCTGCAGGGCGGCCTGGCCCTGCCCAGCCGTGACTATTACCTGTCCGATGATGCCGCGACCAAGACCACCCGCGACCAGTACCACGCGTATGTCGTGGCCCTGCTCAAGCAGGCCGGCGACAAGAACGCCGAGGCCGAAGCGAACACCATCCTCGCGCTGGAAACCAAGATCGCCAAGGCGCAGACCAGCCTGGTCGACAGCCAGGACGTGCACAAGGCGAACAACCTGTGGCCGACAGCCGACTTCGCCAAGAAGGCGCCGGGGCTGGACTGGTCCGCCTACTTCAAGGCCGCCGGCCTGGACGGCGTGAAGACCATTGACGTGTGGCAGCCGGATGCCGTCACCGGCCTGGCCAAGCTGGTCGGCAGCGAGCCGCTGTCCGCCTGGAAGACCCTGCTGCGCTTCCACACCATCAACAGCAGCGCGAGCCTGCTGCCCAAGGGCTACGCCGACCTGGCCTTCGGCTTCTACGGCCACGACCTGCAGGGCATCCCGCAGCAGCGCCCGCGCGCCAAGGATGCGATCGACGCCACCAGCACCGACCTGGGTGACGCGGTAGGCCAGATCTACGTGAAGAACTACTTCCCGGCCTCGTCCAAGGCCGAAGTCGAAACGATGGTGAAGAACATCGTCAACGCCTTCGACCAGCGCATCGACACGCTGACCTGGATGACTCCCGCCACCAAGGAAAAGGCCAAGGAGAAGATCAAGACGCTGCGCGTCAGCGTGGGCTACCCGGATACCTGGCGCGACTACAGCTCGCTGACGGTCAAGCCGGACGACGCACTGGGCAACCACCTGCGCGCCGTCGAGCTGGAGTACCAGCACCAGCGCGCCAAGATCGGCCAGCCGGTCGACCGCGGCGAGTGGTGGATGACCCCGCAGACGGTCAACGCGGTGAACCTGCCGCTGCAGAACGCGCTGAACTTCCCGGCGGCGATCCTCGAGGCACCGTTCTTCGACCCGAAGGCCGACCCCGCCGCCAACTACGGCTCGATCGGCGCGGTGATCGGCCACGAGATCAGCCACAGCTTCGACAACACCGGCGCCGACTTCGACGCGCAGGGCAAGCTGGCCAACTGGTGGACGCCGGACGACCTCAAGCACTTCGAGGCCGCGGGCCAGAAGCTGGTCAAGCAGTACGACGGCTACGAGATCCTGCCGGGCCTGCACGTCAACGGGCAGCAGACGCTGGGCGAGAACATCGCCGACGTGTCCGGCCTCACCGCCGCACTCGCCGCCTACCACGCCTCGCTCGGCGGCAAGCCGGCGCCGGTGATCGACGGCCTGACCGGCGACCAGCGCTTCTTCATCGCCTTCGGCGAGACCTGGCGCTCGAAGATCCGCGACGCCGCGGCCCGCGTGCGCGCGGCCACCGACGTGCACGCCCCGGCGCAGTTCCGCGCCGAGACCGTGCGCAACATGGACGACTGGTACAAGGCGTTCGACGTGAAGCCGGGCCAGACGATGTACCTGGATCCGGCCCAGCGCGTGAAGATCTGGTAAGCCGCAGCCACCGGCAGTCGCGACTGAAGTCGCTCCCACCAAAAGCACATGCATGTCCGGGCCTCCGTGGGAGGGGCTTCAGCCGCGACGGCCCGACATGCTCCGGCCGGAAGGCCGGGCATCTTGCGGTGGCAGGTCCGGTCACTCCGGATGGCCTGCCCGATCTGCCTCGCACATGTCATTTCCATCCGGTCCGACCAAGCGCGTGAGGACCTACCGGCAGTCGCGACTGGAGCCGCTCCCACCAAAAGCACATGCATGTCCGGGCCTCTGTGGGAGGGGCTTCAGCCCCGACGGCCCGACATGCTCCGGCCGGAAGGCCGGGCATCTTGCGGTGGCAGGTCCGGTCGCTCCGAATGGCGTGCCCGATTTGCATTGCACACGTCATTCCCTCGCCCCGGCTTCTGCACCAGGACCACCCTCCGCCCCACGCCCTCAACCCGCCACGCGAAGCGCGCAGCGATCCAGCGCAGCGAGGCCTCCGAGTGGAAGCCCACGTGGGTCGGATCGCGGTGATAGTGCCAACGCGGGAAGTCGGCCATCGGCGGGCGCAGTTCGGTCATCAGGCCGAGCCAGCCACCCGGCACGAGCAGCGCATCGATGCGGGCGAGGTCGCGCCGCGGATCGTGCATGTGCTCGAGCACTTCGGTGCAGGTGACGAAGTCGTAGCGGGCATCGAGCCGCGAGGCGTCCGTCGCGAAGAACGGGTCGTAGCCGACGGTAGGAAAACCCGCCTCGGTGAGCATCGCCGCCAGCGCCGGCGCGGCGCCGCAGCCGTAGTCCAGTCCACGCGCGCCCGGCGACAGGCGCGCCACGAGCGGCTCGCCAAGCTGGGCAAGAAAGCGCCGGTAGCCCGGATCGTCCATGCGGTTGTCGTGGGTGCCGTAGTACGCGCGCTCGGCGTCGGCATCGAGCCAGGTCGTAGGGTCGCGGCTGACCAGATCGCAAACCGGGCAGTACCGGTAGACGCCGGTGGTTTCACGCCACGGCGCCCCCGTCGCCGCCCCGCACAGCGGGCAGGCGACCGGCGCCTCAGCGGATGCCGAGGCCATCGATGCCGGTGACGTCGGCCTCGAAGCCGGCCAGCGTGGCGAAGCGGCGGCCGCGCTCGGCGTAGTCCTTGAACTGGTCGAAGCTCGGCGCGCCGGGCGACATCAGCACCACGCCGCCCGCGGGCGTGGCGGCACGCCCCGCCTCCACCGCCGCGGCCAGGTCAGCCACGCGCGACACCGGGCAGGCGACGTTGCCGGCGACGAGCGCCGCTTCGATGCGCGGACCGTTCGCCCCCATGCAGACGATCGCCCGCGGCGGATGCGCCTGCACGTGCGTGACGAACGGCGCCCAGTCCACGCCCCGGTCGTAGCCGCCCACCAGCACGCTGATCTCGCGCCCCGGCAGGCTCTCCAGCGCCGCCACCACCGCCGGCGGCGTGGTGGCGATGGAGTCGTTGATCCAGTCCAGCCCATCCCGCCGTCCCAGCGGCTGCAGCCGGTGCGGCAACGGACGGAACGTGGCCAGCGCCGGCGCCGCGGCCAGCGCGTCGTAACCGAGCAGCTCCAGCGCCGCCAGCGCGGCGCTGGCGTTGAGCGCGTTGTGCAGGCCGGGCACGCCGAGCTGCGCCACCGGGAACACGTCGCGCGCGCCCCGGCGGATGAAACCGTCGGCGACGTGCCAGCCTTGGGCGTCGCCGAACACGCGACGATCCGGATGGCCGGCGGTCTGCGCCAGCAGGTTGGCCTGCTGGCCGTTCACCAGCAGGGTGCGTGCCCGGTCGCCGAGCCTGAGCTTGTCAGCCACGTAGCGCTCGCGCGAGCCGTGCCAGTCCAGGTGCTCCTCGTACAGGCTGGTCACCACGGCCAGCTCCAGCGGGCCGGCCTCACCGGTCTGGAAGCTGGAAAGCTCGATCGCCCACAGATCAGCCGACTGGCCATCCAGCTCCAGCAACGGCAAGCCGATGTTGCCGGCCAGCGCGGTGCGAACATCAAGACTTCGCGCAAGGTGAGCCAGCAACGCGGTGGTGGTGCTTTTGCCCTTGGTGCCGGTGACCGCGACCACGCGGGCGTCCGGATGCCCGCCGAACCACAGCGCGGTGCCGGAGGTGAATACCGTGCCCTGCGCCTGCGCCGTGGTCACTGCCGGCTTGTAGATCGAGATGCCGGGCGACTTCACCACCACGTCGCAGGCGGACAGCGCCAACGCGTCCGGCTCGATGCCGTGCACGGTCAGCGCCGGATCGAAGGCCCGTGCCGCATCCACCTCGGCCTCGCTGCAGTACAGCGCCAACGGCAACGCCGGCAGCTGCGCGCGGATCGCGGTGATCGCCGCCCGCCCCTCGCGGCCAAAGCCCCAGATCGCGACGCGCTGTCCCACCAGGTCAGCGATACGCACGGCCCAGCCCCTGTAGGAGCGCACCCTGTGCGCGACCGGACGTGGATCCCGGGAAATGCAGTCGCGCACAGGGTGCGCTCCTACAGATCATGGGTTGGGTCCGCCGATCGCCGCCAGGGCGGCCTGCAGCCGCGCCGGCACGCGATGCTCGCCGGACGGTGCCAGCCACGGTTCCAGCGCCAGCTGCGAGGCATCCAGCTGCGGCAGGATCTCGCTGCGGAAGCGTGCGACCAGCGCATCCTCCGCCCACTCCGGCCGCTGGCTCAGCGCGTACATCGCCGCCCGCGCCTCGGCGCCCTCGCCCACGCATTCGAACGGTTTGTGGTCCTGGTACTCGAGCAGCGCGTCGAAGCCGGCCGCCTGCGACTCGTCGTCCAGCAGGTTGCGGCCGAAGATGGTGAGCAGCCGCGGCTTGGGCAGGAACGGCGCCAGCGCGAGGAACACGAAATGGCATTTCGGGCACTGCCCGCACCAGCGGTCGGCCGGCTTGGGGCCAAGGATGCGGAAATTGCGGTTGCAGCTGGAGAAGCTGTCGAAGTACGGCGTGAGTTTCGCGAAGGCGCGGGTGATCGCCAGCTCCGAATACGGACGCAGCAGCGAGCAGTAATCGAGATCCGCTGCCACATGGCTGTGCAGCCAGTCCGACAGCAGCGTCTCGAAGGCGTAGCCCTTGCTCCACTGGTGGTTCACCTGCTGGCCGTCGTATTCCAGCGTCGCCGCCGAGGCCGATCGCTCGTTGGCGAAGGCGATGGAATCGTGCCCGTAGAGGATCGCCGCCACGGCGAGGATCGCCGAGTTCACCGCGGTGACCGGGATGTGGCCGTTCCACGCGCCCAGCCGGTTCAGCTCGAACAGGCCCGGCGCCAGCTCGCGCTGGATGTTCAGCGTGGGCAGGCCGGTGCGCTCGGCGCAGGCAGCGATCAGCGGCGAGTTGCCGACCCACACCGCGGTGGCGTCACCGCCGATCGACTTGATCGCCTCGACTGCAACCAGCGAATCCTTGCCGCCGCCGATCGGCACCAGGGTGCGCTTCGGCAGGCCCACCACCGGCGCCACCGACAAGGCCTGGCCGCCACGCGGAAAACGGATGCGGCCGCGCAGATCCAGTCCGTTGCGGTAGGCGAACTCGGCCAGTCCGTGCAGGTACAGCGCGTCGAGCAGGTCGGCGGTGGCGTCGTCCAGCGGACCGTCGTCGACGGCGATCGTCGGCGGCACGCCGGCCTTGTAGTAGCTCACGCCGGCGATCAGGTGCAGCAGCTTCAACGCGGCGTCGAACGCCGGCTGCCGCGCCGGCGGCAGCGCCGGGGCGGCGGGAAAGCGGATGCGCTCGACCAGCGGCTCGCCCTCGTCGAAGGCGTAGGCCAGCTCGGCCACGCCATCGGCGTAGCGGGCGTGCAGAAAACGAAACACCTGGGTCAGGCGCGGTTGGATCGGTTGGGTCACGTAGGTCTCCCTCGCCGGCCGCGGCTCGGCGCAAGCGCAGATTCTAACGGCGCCGCCCCCGCTCCGCCCGTCCGTCGGCGGGTCGGGCGGAAGCGGAACGCGGTCAGTCGAGGATCACTTCCCCGGCATCCTCGCGCAGGTTGTAGGGCGAGGACATCACCTTGCCGTAGGCACCGGCCTGGGCGATCAGCACCACGTCGCCCTCGCTGGCCTCGGGCAGGCGGCGGTCGGTGCCGAGCACGTCGCCGCTTTCGCAGATCGGGCCGACCACCTGGACCAGCGCGGTGGCCGGCTCGTCGAGGCGAGTCAGGTTCACGATCTCGTGCCAGGCATCGTACAGCGCGGGGCGGATCAGGCTGTTCATGCCGGTATCGATACCGAGGTAGCGCAGCGCACCCTTGCCCTTCTGCTGGGTGACCTTCGCCAGCAGCACGCCGGCGTCGGCCACCAGGTAGCGACCCGGCTCCATCCACAGCTGGTAGTGCGGATAGGCCGCCTTCACCTCGCGCAGCACCTTGTCCAGCGCGGCGATGTCCAGCCGCGCCTCGCCCGGATGCGAGGGCACGCCGAGGCCGCCGCCGATGTCCAGGAACGCCACGCTGCCGATGCGCTCGGCCAGGCTGGCCAGCTGGGCGTAGACCTCGCCCCAATGGCCGGCGTCTAGGATGCCCGAGCCCAGGTGCGCGTGCAGGCCGCGCACCGTGACGCCGTGGCGGTCGGCCAGGCGCAGGAAGGCATCGAGCTGCTCCACCGGCAGGCCGAACTTGCTGCCGCTGCCGCCGGTGCGCACCTTTTCGTGATGGCCCAGGCCGCGGCCCAGGTCCAGCCGCAGCACGATCTCGCGGCCGCGGAAGGTGTCGCCCCAGTGCTCCAGCGGATACAGCGAATCCAGCGACACGGTGGCCCGCGTGGTCAGTGCCCAGGCATAGTCCTCGCGCGGGGCGAAGTTCGGCGTGAACAGCAGCGGCGCGCTCTCCGGCACCGCCGCCATCACCGCCTTCAGCTCGCCCGGCGAGACGCACTCGAAGCCGAAGCCTTCTTCGGCGATGGCCTTGAGGATGGCCGGGTGCGTGTTGGCCTTCACCGCGTAGTGCAGGCGGTCCACCGCGGCCAGCGTCCTCAGCTCGCGCGCCTGCGCGCGCACCGTGGGCAGGTGGTAGACGTAGCGTGGCGTGGCCTCGGCGGCGATCGCCAGCAGGCGCTCGCGTTCGGCCTCGCGCCACCAGGCCGAGGCGGCCACCGGCGCCTCGCCGCTGCCGTACAGTGCCTGCCAGCTCGGCCCGAACAGCGCGCTGTCGTCGGTGCGCAGCGCGCCGGCGGCGATCAGCAGCTCGTGCAGGTGCGGCAGCAGTTCGTCGACCACGCTCTCGTCGACCACGAAGGTCAGGTTGAGGTTGTTCGACGACTGAGAGATCAGGTGCACGCGCAACTGGCCGAACTCGGCCAGCACGCCGGACAGCGTGTGCAGCATCGAACGCATGCCGCGGCCGACCAGGGTGATCGCCGCGCACGGCGCGATCACCTTCACCCGGCACACCTTGGCCAGGTCGGCCGCCAGCGCAGCGACCGCGTCGGAATCGAGCAGGTTCTCGGTCGGGTCCAGCGACACGGTGACGTTGGTCTCCGCCGAGCCGATCAGGTCCACCGACAGGCCATGCTGCTTGAACTGCGCGAACACGTCGGCGAGGAAGCCGACCTGCTGCCACATGCCGACCGACTCCATCGACACCAGGGTGATGCCCTTGCGCGCGCTGATCGCCTTCACGCTGGGCGCGTGTTCGCGCACCTCCGGGCCGATCACCGTGCCGTCCAGCTCGGGCCGGTTGGTGTCCTTGATCAGCAGTGGCACGCGCGGTTCGCGCAGCGGGGACAGGCAGCGCGGGTGCAGCACCTTGGCACCGGTGGAGGCGATTTCCTGCGCCTCCTCGTAGTCCAGCTTCTGCAGCAGGCGCGCGCCCGGCACCTGGCGCGGGTTGGCCGTGAACATGCCGGCCACGTCGGTCCAGATCTCCACCCGCGCCGCCTTCAGCAGCGCGCCGAAGTACGAGGCCGAGGTGTCCGAGCCGCCGCGGCCGAGCAGTACCGTGCGTCGGCGGCTGCCCTCGACGTCGGCCTCGCGGGCGATGAAGCCCTGGGTGATGAACACCTCGCCACGCTCGGCCAGGCGCGCGCTGAGCGCCGGGTCCGGCCGGGCATCAACCATCGCCGACAGCAGCCGGGTGCGCTCGTTCTGGTTGGGCAGTGCGATCGCGCTCAGGCACTCGCGCGCGTCGACCCACTCGGTCGGCACGCCGCTGTGGCTGAGGAAGGCCGCGCCCAGCGCGCTGGACATCAGCTCGCCGTGCGCCTGCACCTGCGCCGACCAGGCCAGCTCGCCCAATTCGGCCGAGCCCTTGTCCGCAAGCTCAGCCAAAGTCCGCAGCCGCTCGGCCAGCGTCGGCGGCGTCTCCAGTTGCATGTGCGCCAGCAGGTCGTAGTGGCGCTGCGCGATCGCGTCGGCCGCCGCCACCCGTTTCGCCCGATCGCCCTCGCCGCACAGCTGTTTCAGCGCGTCCGTGATACCGGTCAGCGCGGAGACGACCACCAGCACGCGGGCGCCTTCAGCGCGGCGGCTGGCAACCAGCTCACGGATGTTCTGCCAACGGGGAAGCGTGGCGACGGAGGTGCCGCCGAACTTCATCACGATCCAGGGGGCATCCGCGGGAAGCGGTGCTTGGGTGGGCGGGGTCACGGGTGGTTGGGCCAGGTGGCGTGGAAGGTTTGCCAGTGTTGCGCTGCGGCAATTCAATTGCAACTGGGAGGTGCGTTTGGACGGCTAAACTTCCGAATACACCGAATTCGTGGATTTGTCTGGATTGCCCGTAGAGACAAAAGGGCGAATCAGCGGCGATTTCGGGACATCGCCCGAAGGTTGCAGAGCAAAAGCGTTTCGTGCGCCTTCGGCACCCGAGTCACTTCTCTTTGTGTGGCCAAAGAGAAGTAACTCGCCCTCCGTAGGAGGACGAAACGCTCTTGGCTCTTAAGCGCAAAAAGCAAAATGGATTCCCGCTTACGCGGGAATGACGGCGATGAGGGCTGCGGGAAAACGTGGCACTCCTCCCCAGGTGAGGAAAGAAGGCAGAAGCCGGTGCGGGGCTTACTCGACCACGACCGGAATCTTCCCGATCCGCGCCTGCCACTCCCGCGGCCCCGTCTTGTGCACCGAAGTCCCCGCCGAGTCGACCGCCACCGTCACCGGCATGTCCTTGACCTCGAACTCGTAGATCGCCTCCATGCCGAGGTCGGCAAACCCCACCACCTTCGACGCCTTGATCGCCTTGGACACCAGGTAGGCCGCGCCACCCACGGCCATCAGGTACACCGACTGGTGCTTCTTGATCGCCTCGATCGCCGCCGGTCCGCGCTCGGCCTTGCCGACCATGCCGAGCAAACCCGTCTGCGCCAGCACCTGCTCGGTGAACTTGTCCATGCGGGTGGCGGTGGTGGGGCCGGCAGGTCCCACCACCTCGTCTCGCACCGGATCGACCGGGCCGACGTAGTAGATGAAGCGGCCCTTGAAGTCGACCGGCAGCTTCTCGCCCTTGTTGAGCATGTCGACCATGCGCTTGTGCGCGGCGTCGCGGCCGGTCAGCAGCTTGCCGTTGAGCAGCAGCACCTCGCCCGGCTTGAAGCTGGCCACCTCATCCGCGGTGATCGTGTCCAGGTTCACCCGGCGCGCGTTGGTCGGGTTGTAGGTGAGCTTGGGCCAGTGCTCCAGCGAGGGCGGATCGAGCGCCACCGGACCGGACCCGTCCAGGGTGAAGTGCGCGTGGCGGGTCGCCGCGCAATTGGGGATCAGCGCCACCGGCAGGTTGGCGGCGTGGGTCGGGTAATCCTTGATCTTCACGTCGAGCACGGTGGTCAGGCCGCCCAGGCCCTGCGCGCCGATGCCCAGCGCGTTGACCTTCTCGTAGAGCTCGATGCGCAGCTCCTCGATGCGGTTGGTCGGCCCGCGCGCGATCAGCTCCTGGATGTCGATGTGCTCCATCAGCGATTCCTTCGCCAGCAGCATCGCCTTCTCGGCGGTGCCGCCGATGCCGATGCCGAGCATGCCTGGCGGGCACCAGCCGGCGCCCATGGTCGGCACGGTCTTCAGCACCCAGTCGACGATCGAGTCGGACGGGTTGAGCATGGCGAATTTGCTCTTCGCCTCCGAACCGCCGCCCTTGGCCGCGACGATCACGTCGAGGGTGTCGCCCGGCACGATCGAGACGTTGATCACCGCCGGGGTGTTGTCCTTCGTGTTACTGCGCTTGCCGGCCGGGTCGGCCAGCACGCTGGCGCGCAGCTTGTTGTCCGGATCGTTGTAGGCGCGGCGCACACCCTCGTTGACGGCGTCCTCCAGCGAGCCGGTGAAGCCCTCCCAGCGCACGTCCATGCCGACCTTGAGGAAGACCGTGACGATGCCAGTGTCCTGGCACAGCGGCCGGTGGCCTTCGGCGGCCATGCGCGAGTTGAGCAGGATCTGCGCCATCGCGTCCTTGGCCGCGGGCGACTCCTCGCGCTCGTAGGCGGCGGCGAGGTTGGTGATGTAGTCGACCGGGTGGTAGTAGCTGATGTACTGCAGTGCGTCGGCGACGGACTGGATCAGGTCGTCCTGCTTGATGGCGGTCATGGGCAGCTCGCGGGGATCAGGGCCCGCCGGGGGGATCTCGGCGGCGCCAGCCCGCTATTTTGCCCCAGTGGCCGGAGCCCGGCCAAACCGCCCCACGCGGGGGCGCGCCGCGGCACGCCCTCAGTAGCGGTATTCGAGCTGAAGCATCAGCGTGCCGACGTGGCCGTCCATGCGGACGCCGTTCCGCGAGGCGTTCAGGTGATGGAAGTCGTAATGCAGGCCGACACTGAACCGGTCGCTGAGGTCGTAACCGCCGCCCACACCGGCGTACCAGCCGTTACCCGCCGTCATCCCGTTGCTGCTGGCCACGTAGATCGGCGGCCTGACCTGCGAACTGACATCCAGCCAGCCATGCAGCAGACCGGCATGGGCGGTGACATACCACGGTGCATCGGCGCGCCAGGTCGCCGTCGCGCCGAGCAGGCCGGCCGACACCTGCACCTGGTCCTGCACGGTTGCACCGGGCAGGTTGTAGCTGTCCGAGAACTTGCCCAGGTAGATCAGCCCGGTCTCCACACCCCATCTCACCGGACCGCGCCACTGCACGCCCACGCGGAGCGCGCTGGCCACGTCGCTGCCGTTGCGGCGATAACCGGTACCGGTCGGATGGCCGAGCTGCGCACGCGCACTGCCCGCGCCGATATCGACGAAGTACTGAGGTTCGGTCGCGCGTGCCGCGGACACGAAGGTCGTAGCGGCGAGGAACGCCACCGCCAGTTTCCGGAACATTGAACACCCCTGTGAGCTGGATCACGATCCACGCATGAACGCAGTCATGACGCAGGCACAAGGTAGACGGGGCGGCGCCGCGGGTCTGTTGGACAGTTCCCGGTTCCGGAAAAAAGTCGATGCGGCGCAGGAGATTCCGGGTAATCGAACGGCCCAGCCCCGGATCGCCAGGTCGCCCGGAGCGAGGCTCAGTAGCGGTATTCGACCTGCAGCGTCACCGTTTCCCGGTATCCACTGAACCGCGCGCCACCGCCCGAGGTCCTGACCCGGTAGAGGTCATCGTGCAGGCCGATGCTGAGCTGCTCGTTGATGTCGTAGCCACCACCCACACCGAGATACCAGCCGTTGCCGCTGGCGTCGATCGAGGGGCTTCCCACGACGTAGGGGCCATCGACGCGGGTCCGCAGCTGGGTCCAGGCATGCAGCCAGCCGCCGCGCGCCGACAGGTACCACGGCGCGTCGAAGCGGTAGCTGACGTTGCCGCCCACCAGCAGGCCGCGGGTGCGCACATCGGAGTTCACGTTGGCCGGATAGACGACGTACTGCTCCGAGGCCGTGCCGAGGTCCACGTAGCCGGCCTCGATGCCCCAGCCGAGCTGGTCCTGCCACATCGCACCCACGCGCACCGCCCCGGTGGCGTCGTGGCCACCATCACGGTAGACCTCGCTGTACGGTCCATCCAGCCGGCCACCGGCGACGCCCACCACACCACTGACGAAATACCGCTGACCCTGCGCGTGAACCGCCGTCGACAGACCGAGGACGACGATGCTCGCCGCCAGTAGCTTCCTGCTCATCCTGCTTCCTTGTGTGATTGGGTACCGGCACCGACCGCGCCACCTGGCGGCCGGGCGCGGGGCACCCTAGCAGCAAAGAACCGGTCGCGTCTGTCCGCAAACGTCGCCCTGCGTCACGCCATCGCGATCGTTGCCGCCTCATCGGGGCGCTGGCATCGTGGGAGGCTCATTTCCCAACCCCGAGTCCGCCCGATGCGCAACCGCCGCTTCATGCAACTGGATGTCTTCGCCGACCGACCCATGCTCGGAAACCCGCTCGCCGTGGTGATCGATGCACAGGACATCGACGACGCGTCGATGCAGGCCTTCGCCCGCTGGACCAACCTCTCGGAAACCACCTTCCTGCTGCCGCCGACCACGTCGGAAGCGGACTACCGCGTGCGTATCTTTACCCCGCGCCAGGAGCTGCCGTTCGCCGGCCACCCCAGCGTCGGCAGCGCGTATGCGGCGATCGAAGCAGGCCTGGTCGACGCCGGCAAAAGCTCACTCGTGCAGGAATGCGCGGCGGGGCTGCTGCCTGTTCGCGTGGATGGGCATGGCCGCACGCGGCGTATCCACATACAGGCGCCGCCGGCACGGATCGAACCCGTGGGCGATTACCTGCGTCGGCAATTGATGGAGGCGCTGCCGGCGGAACTCGGCCCGGACGACGTCCGGCTGGTCGACAACGGTCCGCACTGGCTGCTCTGCGATCTGCGCAAAGGGAGCACCGTGCGCACGCTGCAACCGGATCTCGCCGCGGTGGCTGCGCTGTGCGGGCACAACGCAGCCGTGGGCGTCAGCGTCTTCGGCCGCGAGACCGACGGCACCGCGGCGATGGCGGTGCGGGCCTTCTGTCCGGCCGACGGCATTCCCGAAGATCCGGTCACCGGCAGCGCCAACGCGGCGATCATGGCCTGGCTGGCCGAGCGCGGCGACACCGGATACGGCTTGCACTATCGAGCCAGCCAGGGGCGTGAGGTCGGACGCGATGGCGTCGTCGACGTCGCGCGCGATGCGCGCTCCGGAGCGATCACCATCGGCGGAGCCTGCGCCCTCACCGTACGAGGCGAACTGAGCCTGGCATCGACCTGCTAGGAAAAATACCGAGCACCTAGCACTTCACTTGAAGTGTTTTTGGGTGCAAGCTCACAGAACGCCATCGCGGTCTGCGGGGGACGCAGCGGCGTACAGGGAAACAACGAAGTCATCGCTGCGGATGACGCGCTCGCCCATCGGGTTGAAGCGCGACAGGTCGCGTCTTGCGCGGGCTGTCGTGGTCTCCGATCCCGGTCGTGTTCTAAGGAGAGTCTCATGCGATCCACGCTTCACCGCACCACCCTCGCCGCCACCCTCGCACTGTTCTTCGCCGGCGCATCGCTTGCCAGCGCCGCGGATGCGCCACAGGCAACCACCACGAGTGCCGCCGACGCTTCGCAGACCGTCAACGTCACGCTGATGCTGCACCTGCGCGATGAGCACGGACTGGCCAACTACATCCAGCAGACCGTCACCCCCGGCAATCCGAACTTCCAGCGCTTCCTCAGCACCGCGGAATTCGCCCGTCGCTACGGCGCCTCCGACGCCGAGATCGCCCGTGTCCAGCATTACCTGGCCTCACAGGGACTGCGCGGCAACGTGATGGCCAACCGCGTCACGCTGCAGGTCAGCGGTACGCTGGCCCAGTTCAGCGCCGCGTTCGGCACGCCCATCCACAGCTACCGGCTGCGCGCCAATGGCCGCCTCTACCACCGTCCGACCGGTGACGTGGTGATGCCGGCCGGGCTGGTCGGACAGGTGGACGCGATCGTCGGCCTGGACAACGAATCGAGCTTCCTGTCGCACCGGCTGAGCTCGCCGCACCTGCCGCAGGCCGCGCCCAAGCTGGCCAGTCTCAACGCGATCGGTGCCAATCGCGCGAAAACCGCCGACAGCAACCCGACCGCCTCGGGGCAGCCCGGCGAGTACACCGTCGGCGACGTGGCCAACTTCTACAACATCAACCCGCTGTACCAGCGTGGCATCACCGGCAAGGGTTCCACCGTCGCCATCGTTACGCTGGCCAATTTCGACCCCGCCGACGCCGAGGCCTACTGGAGCGCCATCGGCCTGACCACCAAGCCGCACCGCATCGAGCAGATCCACGTCGATGGCGGTGGCCCGATCAACGGCGGCAGCGGCGAGACCGCGCTGGACGTGGAACAGGCCGGCGGCCTGGCGCCGGACGCGGACATCCTCGTCTACGACGCGCCGAACACCAATGCGAGCTTCGTCAATGCCCTGGCGCAGGCGGTGGTGGACAACCGCGCCGACGCCATCTCCACCAGCTGGGGCGCCCCGGAGATCTACAACTTCGCGGCACTCAACGTGGACGGCGCACGCGTCAACGACACCCGCGACGTCGGCACGCTGCGTGCGTTCCACACGCTGCTGATGGAAGCAGCGGCACAGGGACAGTCGGTGTTCGCCGCCGCGGGCGACTCCGGGGCCTACGACACCGTACGCGGGCTTGGCCATGGCACCGGCCCAGGTGAATTCAGCGCGCCGCTGACGGTGGACTCGCCGGCTTCGGATCCTTACATCACCGCGGCCGGCGGCACCACCACGCCCTTCAGCTTCGCCTTCGGCAACGGCCCGGTGGCATCGGTCTCGCAGGAGAGCGTGTGGGGCTGGGACTACCTGCAGACGTACTTCGACACCAACTTCGGCCAGGGCGTGGTGGACCTGTTCTCGGTAGGTGGTGGCGGCGGCGTCAGCAGCTACTGGCGCAAGCCGTTCTACCAGTACTTCACCCGCGGCATCCGCCGCACCGAAGGTCACCAGTCGCTGGACTACAACGACCCGACGGCCGGTCCGACCACGCTGCTGAAGCTGCCCTCGCACTTCGCCGGCCGCAACCTGCCGGACATTTCCCTCAATGCCGATCCGGAAACGGGCTATCTGGTGTACTCCAGCACCGATGGCGGCGCGACCGCCGGCCAGGGTGGCACCAGCTTCGTAGCGCCGCAGCTCAACGGCATCACCGCCCTGCTGCGGCAGAGCTCGGGCCATCGCATCGGCCTGTGGAATCCGCAGGTGTACTTCCTGCAGGCGGTGTTCGGCTATGGCCGCTACTCGCCGTTCAACAGCGTCAACGGCGGCGACAACTGGTTCTACCAGGGTGCACCGCACTACACCCCGGGTGCCGGCATCGGCACGCTGGACGTGAGCAACCTGGATGCGTTCATGCGCTTCCGCTGGTAAGCCACCGGCAAGTGGAAAAGCAACGGCCGCCCGATGGGCGGCCGTTGTCGTTCACTGCCTGCGAAGAGTGCTCAGAACCGCACTTCGGCGAACCCCGAGAACACGTCCACGCCGTCCTGCGACCGGGAGCCGTTGATCTGGGCGCGCACGCTGTAGCGGTCGTACGCCACGCCAATACCGAAGTGCTCGTTGACGTTGTAGCCGACACCGACACCCGCGTAGCCGCCATCACCGGAATAGCTCGAGCTGGATCCGCCGATGTTGAAACGGACGTTGTCGTGCATCCAGCCGAGGCGGGCGTCGATGAACATGCGGTTGCGGAAGCGGTAGGTCATATTGACGCCCGCCAGCGGACCGGTGGCGCCGCCCGACAGATCCGTGCTGCCGTAACCGGAATAAAGGGTGCCCTTGCCCTTGTCCAGGTCGGCATAGCCGGCCTCGAAGCCGTAGCTCACCTGATCGATGTTCCACGCGTAGCCGAAGCGCCAGGCCGTGGCGGTGTCCGTCTTGCTCGTGTCGAAGCCGTCGTCGTGCCAGGTCGACTGTCCCACTGTGCCATTGAGAAAGAACTGGCCCGAGGTGGTCGCGGCCAGCGAGCCGGTGGAGATGCAGGAAAGGGCCATCGCCGCAACGGCGATGGTGAAACGCTTGCTCATCGGTGACTCCCCTGTGGTTGGCGATCTCTGCACCCCGGCTCCATGGCCGTGGCAACAGTCGCGGGAGTATGGACAGCCACGGGCAGCGAGCCCGTCAGCATGAGCCTACAGGGGGCGTAGGCGCTTGCTGCCCTTGCCGCGGACCGACATGATGCGGCCTCCTCTCCCGCCTCCCGCGAATGGATCGCCCGCGCATGCCCAATACCCCGAACGGATACCTGCGCAACATGCGCCTGGGCGACGCGGCAATGGTCGTCATCGGCGGCATCATCGGTGGCGGCATCTTCCTCAATCCGGGCGTGGCCGCGGCGCGTACCGAATCGGGCATCGCGCTGCTGGCGATCTGGGTCGGGGCAGGACTGCTGACCCTGGTCGGCGCGCTGTGCTATGCCGAGCTCGGCGCGCGGCGGCCGAACGCCGGCGGCATCTACGTCTACCTGCGCGAAGCCTTCGGTCCGCTGGCCGGCTTCCTGTTCGGCTGGACCATGCTGCTGGTGATCTACTCCGGCTCTACCGCGGCGGTGGCCACCATCTTCGCCAGCTATGCCTCGGCCCTGTTCGACCTGCCGCCACGGGCCTCGACGCCAATGGCGGTCGCCGCGCTGGCCTTCGTCGCCGGCATCAACCTGTTCGGGATCCGCCTCGGCGCGACGATCCAGAACACCTTCTCCGTGCTCAAGCTGGCGGCGGTCGCCGTGCTGGTCGGCTGCGGTCTGTACCTGGCCGGCGTGGGCCAGGGCGCGCATGCGGTGCTGGGCGTGGACGAAGCGCGGCGCGGCGTCGGCTTCATGGGCGCGGCGCTACCGGTGCTGTTCGCCTATTCCGGCTTTACCTACCTCAACAACCTCGCCGGCGAAGTCGATCAGCCTCAGCGCACCCTGCCCCGCGCGCTGTTCCTCGGCATGCTCGGGGTGATCGTCGCCTACGCGCTGGTCAACGTGGCCTACCTGGCCGCGCTCGGCCACGAGGGTCTGGCCATCAGCCATGCCCCCGCGGCCGACGTGATGCAGCGGGTGTTCGGCACTGTCGGCGCCAAGGCGATCTCGCTGGGCGTGGCCATCTCCACCCTGGGCTTCTGCAACATCACCGTGGTGGCAGGCGCCCGTGTGTTGCAGGTGATGGGTGAGGACGGGCTGTTCTTCCGCTCGGTGGCAAGGCTGCACCCGGTGCATCGCACGCCGAACCTGGCGATCGTGCTGCTCGCCGGCTGGTCGATCGTGCTGGTGGCTTCGGGCAGCTACGGCCAGCTGCTGGACTATGCCACCTTCGCCGACTGGCTGGCCTGCGCGATCGGCGTGCTGACCCTGTTCTGGTACCGCCGCCACGACGGTGCCGCCACCAGCTTCCGCGTGCCCGGCTATCCGCTGCTGCCGCTGCTGTTTGTCGGCGTGATCGGCTGGGTGGTGGTCGAGACCATGCGCAGCAATCCGCGCAATGCCGGCATCGGTGTGCTGATCATGCTGACCGGGGCACCGGTGTATTTCGTCTGGCGACACCTGTTCAGGCCCGCCCATCCCTAAGCATCGCAGGGGATGCGAGAATGTCCGGATCATCCTCGGGAGCGGTTTGATGGCGCAGTTGCAGGACCAGGGTTTGCTGGCGAATCCGGACGCCTCCGTCACGCCGGAGAAGGTCCGTGACGGCATCGGCTTGCGCATCAACGGCGAGGACTTCCGCCACACCGGCGACCCCGAACTTCCGCTGCTCTGGTATCTGCGGGACGTGCTGCGCCTGACCGGCACCAAGTACGCCGATGCCAAAGGCACCGGCGGCGCCGATCTGGTGCTGGTGGACGGCAAGGCGATTTCGGCAATCACGCTGCCGATGGCCCGGCTGGCCGGGAAATCCGTGGTCACCGTGGAGGGACTGGCCGGCCCCGACGGCCAGCTGCACCCGCTGCAGCAGGCCTTCATCGACGAGGACGCGATCGGCTGCGGCTACTGCACGCCGGGCTGGCTGATCGCCGGCGTCGACCTGCTCCGCCGCAAACCGCACCCGAGCGATGCCGACATCGACAGCCTGCCCAACCTCTGCCGCTGCGGCTGCCAGACCCGGGTGCGCAAGGCGATCCAGCGCGCCGCCAAGGGAGGCCAGGCATGATCCGGCTGTCGCGACGCCGCTTCCTGCGGGTGCTGGCCGGCGCCACCGGCGCCCTGGTGGTCGGCATTCCGCGGCTCGACGCCGCCGATGCACCGATACCCGCCGGCTGGCTCGGCGACCAGCTTTATGGCCTGGGCGCTTACGTCCGCGTGGACGCCGACGGCAGCGTGCTGATCGGCGCGCGCGACCCGGAAACCGGCACCGGTGCGGCGACCGCGCTGGCCCGCATCATCGCCGACGAGATGGATGCCGACTGGTCGAGCGTGAAGGTGATCGCGCTGGGACCGGACACGACCCAGGTCGACGGCAAGACCCGCTTCGTCTACGGCCACCAGCTTGGCGGCACCGGCACCTCGGTACCGTCGGCATGGAACGATCTGCGCCCGGCCGGTGCGCTGGCCCGCTGGCTGCTGCTGCAGGCGGCAGCGCGCCAGCTCGGCGTGCCGGCCGACCAGCTTCGCTGCGAAGCCGGCCACGTGATCAGCGGCGACGGCCGTCGCCTCGGCTACGGCCAGCTCGCCGCGGCAGCCGCCAGGATCGACCCGCCCAAGGCGCCCGTGCCGCTGAAGACGCCGGACCGCTTCACCCTGATCGGCAAGGGCGCCGGCGACGCCGATGCCCGTGCGGTAGTCACCGGACAGGCCCGCTTCGGCATCGACCATGTCAGCGACGACGCCCTGGTGGCCGTGCTGGCGCACTGCCCCTGGCCGGATGGCAGCCTCGACCGGATCGATACGGCCAAGGCGCTGGCGATCAAGGGCGTGCAGAAGATCCTGCGTCTGGCCCCGGAAAAAGATCAGCCCCTTGGGACCACGCCGCGCTGCGTCGCCGTCGCGGTGGTGGCGGAAAGCACCTGGGCAGCACTGCGTGGCCGCGCCGCACTCGAACTTAAATGGAAGCCCGGCGCATCCGCGGGCGAGTCCACCGCCGCCATCGAGCAGCAGGCGCAGACCCAGCTCGCCGGTGACGGCGTGCCGGCTCTGCGCATGCGCAACGACGGCGACGTCGACGCCGCCAGCAAGAAGGCCGCCCGCCGCATCGAGGCCACCTACGTTCAGCCGTGGCTGGCGCATGCCACGGCCGAGCCGATGAACTGTTTCGCGCGGATCGACAAGGATCGCGCCGAGCTGGTCGTCCCGACCCAGGCACCGCAGCAGGCGCTGGCCGTGGTGCAGCGGCTCACCGGCCTGTCGCCTGCGCAGATCACCATCCGCGTGCCGCGTGTCGGCGGCGGCTACGGCCGCCGCCTCGACCACGATTACGTGGCCGAGGCGGTGATGCTGGGCAAGATGCTGGACAAGCCGGTACGGCTGCTGTGGACGCGCGAGGACGATCTTGCGCACGACTTCTACCGCTCCGGCAGCGTGCATGCGATGCAGGCGATCATCGGCCGCAGACGCCAGCTGCTGGCCTGGAACCATCGCTTCGCCACCGCACCGGCACTGGCCGGCCGTGGCGTGCCGGACGACCGGCTGGGGATCGCCGAAGCCAACCCGGGCCATCTCCCGGCCGGCCTGGTGCCGAACTTCCGGCTGGACTGGTATGCACTAAAGGCCACCACGCCGCGCGGCCCCATGCGCGGCATGCCCGATACGGCGCAGGCCTTCGCCGTGGAAAGCTTCATCGACGAGATCGCCCACGTGATGCGCGAAAACCCGCTGGACACCCGCCTGCGGGTGATCGGCGAGCCGCGCCAGCTGCCGCTGCCCGGCGGCGGTGCGCTGGACACCGGCCGACTGGCCAACGTGCTGAAACTGGCCGCCGAACGCATCGACTGGCCGACCTGGCTGCATACCGTCAACGGCCTGGGCATTGCCGCCTGGTACATGGACGGCGCCTACGTCGCCCACGCGATGGAAGCCTCGATGCAGGGCGAGCAGCTCACCATCGAGCGCGCAGTCTGCGTGGCCGACATCGGCCGCGCGATCAACCCCATCGGGCTGGAAGGCCAGCTCGCCGGCGCCACGCTGGACGCGCTCGGCCAGGCGCTAAACCAGGCGATCACCGTCAGGGATGGCCAGGTGCAGCAACGCGACTGGAGCGCCTACGGCCTGGCCGGCATGGCGCAATTGCCGAATGCGGTGGAAGTCGTGGTGATCGCGGACAATGACCGGCCGCCCGCCGGCGCCAGCTTCCTGGCCATGCCGACCGCCGCACCCGCGCTCGCCAACGCCGTGTTCCGCGCCACCGCCGTGCGCGTGCGCCGGCTGCCCCTGATGAAGGAGCTGCTGCGGCTGCTCTGAGCGCAGGTGGCCGCAGGCATCGGAAGGACCGTCACGCGCGTATTGAGGCACATGCCTCATCGCTCCCTTGTCTGGTTCAAGCGCGACCTGCGCCTGCGCGACCACGCGCCGCTGGCCAAGGCCGCACAGGCCGACGCAGCCGCGGCGATCTACCTGATCGAACCGGACTGGCTGGCCAGCCCGGAGGGTTCGTCCGCCCACGTCGCGTTCGCACTGGAGGGCCTGGCACAACTGCGACGGGCGCTCGCTGCGCGCGGCCTACCGCTGCTGGTCGAGGTGGGCGAGGCGTGCAGCGTGTTCGAGCGGCTGCGCACGCGGTTCCCCTTCGATGAGCTGCTCAGCCACGAGGAAACCGGCTCCGGCTGGAGCTACCGTCGCGACCAGGCCGTGGCCGCCTGGTGCCGTCGCCATAGCGTGGCCTGGATGGAGTTCACCCAGACCGGCGCGGTGCGCAGCCTGCGCTCGCGCGATGGCTGGGCCCGGTGCTGGCAGGCACGAATGGACGCCCCGCAGGTGCCCACGCCCACGGGCTTCCGCGGCGAAGCGTGTCTCGAGCCGCAGGATCTTCCCGACCTCGCCCGGCTGGGTCTCGAACCGCACGGCAAGCAGTTGCAGATGGCCGGCGAGGCCACGGCCGAAGCGACGCTCGCGAGCTTCCTCGCGCACCGCGGCCACGACTACTTGGCGTCGATCTCCAGTCCGCTGCGCGCCGAGCGCGGCGGCAGCCGGCTCAGCCCCTACCTCGCCTTCGGCATGCTGTCGATGCGCCAGGTGCACCAAGCCACCGTGGCGGCCATGGCAACCCGGGATGACACCGATGTGCGCCGCGCCCTGCGCGGTTTCGCCGGGCGGCTGCGCTGGCACTGCCACTTCATGCAGAAGCTGGAGAGCCAGCCCTCGCTGGAGTTCCGCAACCTGGCCCGGGCGACCGACGGCCTGCGCGAGGGCGAGTTCGACCACGAGCGCTTCGAGGCGTGGTGCGCCGGCGCCACCGGCTATCCGATGGTCGACGCCTGCATGCGCTCGCTGCGCGCCACCGGCTGGCTCAACTTCCGCATGCGGGCGATGCTGGCGAGTTTCTCCGCCTACCACCTGTGGCTGCACTGGCGCGAACCGGGGCTGTTCCTGGCGCGCCAGTTCCTCGATTACGAGGCCGGTATCCACTGGAGCCAGATGCAGATGCAGAGCGGTACCACCGGCATCAACACGTTGCGCATGTACTCCCCGGCCAAGCAGGCGCGCGACCACGATCCGGGCGGTCACTTCATCCGCCGCTGGGTGCCGGAACTGGCGCACGTGCCGCTGCCGTTGCTGGCCGAGCCGTGGCGGATGGAGCCGGCGCAGCAGCGCGCCGCCGGTTGCGTGATCGGCCGCGACTATCCAGCCCCGCTGGTCGAGGAGAAGGCCGCCCTGGCCCGCGCGCGCGAGCGGCTTTACGCCGTACGACGCGACCCGTGCGCCCGCGCCGAGGCCGACGCGATCCAGGGCCGCCACGGTTCGCGCCGCAGCGGCCTGCCCACCAGCACCCGGCGGCGGCGGCGCGCCACGGCGCCGTCGCCGCAGGCCGACCTGTTCGAATGACCTCGGACGACTTCCCGCCCACCCGCGAAGCCGCCCTCGCCCGGCTCGCCGCGGTGCGTCCGGCCGACTACGCGCGCAGCCGCAACGCCCTCGACGGCGCGGTCACCCGGCTTTCGCCCTACCTCACCCACGGTGTGCTCACGTTGCCGGAAGCCCATGCCGGGATCGTCGCCCGCCATCTGCTGGATCCGCAGCACAAGCTGGTCTACGAATTCGGCTGGCGCGAGTACTTCCATCACGTGTGGGAACGCCGCGGCGAGGCGATCCTCGACTCGCTGCACGCCGGCCCGTTGCCGGACTCCAGCTATGCGGATGCCCTTCCCGCGGACATCCGCCAGGGCCACACCGGCGTGCCGGCGATCGACCGCGCGGTGGCCACGCTGTATGCCACCGGCTACCTGCACAACCACGCCCGCATGTGGCTGGCCAGCTACGTAGTGCACCTGCGCAAGGTGCACTGGCGCACCGGCGCGGACTGGCTCTACGGGCACCTGCTCGATGGCGACCTGGCCAGCAATCACCTGAGCTGGCAGTGGGTGGCCGGCACCGGCAGCCACAAGCCGTACCTGTTCAACGCGGCCAACGTGGCGAAATACGCCCCGCGCAACTGGCACAGCAGCGGCACTCCGATCGACTGCAGCTACGAGGCGCTCGACCGGATCGCCCGCGATCCCGTAGCCGTGGCCGCGGGAGCCCGCGGCGATGCCCTGGGCGAGAGCGAACCACCGCTTCTCGACGGCCCGCCCGCCGCACACGGCTACGTCGCGCCCGATCCCGCCGCGGCGCACGGACGCGACGTATGGCTGGTGCACCCATGGTCGCTGGGTGCGGCGCCGGCGGACCTGCCCGGCGACACCCTCCCCGTGGCCGTGGCGATCGCCGACTGGCATCGGCGGTGGCCGTGGTCGGCGCGGCGCTGGTCGTTCGTCGCCGAACGGCAGCGCGCGCTGGCGCCGCTGCTCTGGCTGGCTCGTGCTCCGGCACTGGTCGCAGCGCTGGCCGACGCACGAGGCGTGCATGCCATCGACGATCCGCACCTGCGCCAGGCGCTCGGCGCGGCCGGGACGAGGATCCAATGGCACCCCGTCCCGCGGCTGTTCACGTCAGTGGCAGGCACCTGCGGCAGCTTTTCGCAGTGGTGGCGACGCACCCGGCTCGCCGACTGAGCGTACTCACGATCCGACCACGTTTCCATTGCGTACAATCCAATTGCTTGAAATATGAATGGCGCTCCCCAGCTCCCGTGCAGCGCATTCGAGCCCGTCTTTCCCCCCATCCCGAGGAGTCCCCATGACCGACCGTCCGGCCGACGTTTCCGTGTTGTTCCAGCCGATCACCGTCGGCGACCTGAAGCTGCCCAACCGCATCGTGATGGCCCCGCTCACCCGCAACCGCGCGGGCGATGGCAACACCGTGGGCGCGCTGCAGGCGACCTACTACAGCCAGCGCGCCAGCGCCGGCCTGATCATCGCCGAGGCCACCCAGGTGGTGCCCGAGGGCCAGGGCTACATCGCCACCCCCGGAATCCATTCGGACGCCCAGGTGGCCAGCTGGAAGGAAGTGACCGATGCGGTGCACGCGGCCGGCGGCCGCATCGTGCTGCAGCTGTGGCACGTGGGGCGCATTTCGCACACGTCGTTGCAGCCCGGCGACCACGCGCCGGTGGCGCCGTCGGCGATCCGCGCCGACGCCAAGGTGTTCACCGCCGAGGGCTTCAGCGACGTCTCCGAACCGCGCGCGATGGAGCTGGCGGAGATCCCCGCGCTGGTCGACAGCTACCGCGTCGCCGCGCGCCGCGCGATCGAGGCAGGCTTCGACGGCGTCGAGGTGCATGGCGCCAACGGCTACCTGATCGACCAGTTCCTGCGCGACAAGACCAACCGGCGCACCGACGCCTACGGCGGCAGCATCGAGAACCGCACGCGCCTGCTGTTCGAGGTGTGCGAAGCAGTGGCGAAGGAGATCGGCGCCGGCCGTACCGGCGTGCGCCTGTCGCCGCTGACCCCGTTCGGCGACATCGCCGACAGCGACCCGCAGGCGCTGTTCAACCGCGCGGTGGAGCGGCTGGCCACGCTGGACCTGGCCTTCATCCACGTCATTGAGGGCGAGACCGGCGGCAACCGCGCACCGCAGCCGTTCGACTACGCCGCGATGCGCAAGCCGTTCGCGGGCGCGTGGATCGTCAACAACGGCTACGACCGCGCCATGGCGATCGACGCGGTGGCCAGCGGCAAGGCCGACCTGGTGGCGTTCGGCCGCGCCTTCATCGCCAATCCGGACCTGCCGCGCCGGTTGCGCGAGGGCGCGCCGCTGAACCCGCTGGACGGCGACACGCTCTACGGCGGCGGCTCGAAGGGCTACACCGACTATCCGGCACTGACCTGACCGCCAGCGGCGCGGACCGGTCGCCACGACTTGTCCGCGCCGCCGGTCTGGGCCACCCTGCCGCCCATGCCACGCCGTCCCGCCCCGCCCATGCCGTATCCTCAGCCCTCGCTGTGCCTCAAGCAGCAGCTGTGCTTCGCACTCTACGCAGCGAGCAACCGGATGACCCGGTTGGCCCGTCCCATGCTCGACGAACTGGGACTGACCTATCCGCAGTACCTGGTGATGCTGGTGCTGTGGGAACACCGCACGCGCACCGTCGGCGAGATCGGCGAGGCGCTGCTGCTGGATTCGGGCACGCTCACCCCGCTGCTCAAGCGGATGGAGGCGAACGGCCTGCTTGCCCGCCGGCGCGACCCCGAGGACGAGCGCCGCGTGCGCATCACACTGTCGCCGCGCGGCCGCGCGCTGAAACAGCGGGCGGCCGGCCTGCCTTCGTACATGCAGTGCCAGGTCGAGTTGCCGCCAGCCCGCATGGATCAGCTTCGCGACCAGTTGCTGGCGCTGGTGGAGGCCGTGCACCCGCGCGCCGCCGACTGATCCTCCGCACCCGCCGCCCATGCTGGACACCACCCTGGCCAACCGACACCGGGCCGACCTGCTCGACCGCGACAGCGTCTGGCTGTTCGGCTATGGCTCGATCCTCTACAAGACCGGCTTCGACTGCCTGGAGCGGCGACCGGCAGCACTGCATGGCTGGGCGCGCCGCTTCTGGCAGGGTTCGCACGACCACCGCGGAACGCCCGAGGCGCCGGGCCGGGTGGTCACCCTTGTCCGCGAGGCCGGCGCGCGCTGCCTGGGCCTGGCTTTCCGCATCCGCCCGGCCACGCTTGCGGCCCTCGACGTGCGGGAGAAGAACGGCTATCTGCGCGAGACCGTCGAGCTCGAAATGGGCGGCGGCAGCCGTGTCAGGGCCGTTACCTACATCGCTCCTCCCGGCAATGGCGCATGGCTGGGACCGGCACCCGAGCCGGTGATTGCCCGGCAGATCGCCAACGCCGAAGGCCCCAGTGGCCCCAACCGCGACTACCTGCTCGGGCTGGCCGCGTCGCTGCGCGCGCTCGGCGCCGACGATCCCCACGTGTTCGCGCTGGAGAGCGCCATGCTTGCACTGAGCACGCGCTGAGGCGTCAGTGCACGGGCTGGAACTGGTCGCTGGCCGGCACCCAGTTGGAGGAACTGGCTGGCGCAGGCGATGGCACGGCTCGGGGTGCAGCCAGTGGATCCTCGCAGCCCGGCGGCAACGGCGCTCCGGCGACCCGGGCGCTGGCGCACTGCACCGTGTTGTCCAGCCGGATCGGTGTCACCGGCGCGGGCGCGGTGGCAGGCGCAGGCGGGGGTGGCGCGAGCGGGGTGGCGGGCAGGTTGAGCCGGTTGTAGATCGCCTGCTCTAGCGGCTTCGCGGGCGGATCGGGGTTGCGACAACCCAGCAGCGCCACCGGCAGCAAGGGCATGGCCACGCACTGGATGCGCACGCCCCTCGGCAAATGGAAGGTGTGCTTGACCGTGGTCTTCTCCACCGCGTGGCGCAAGGCGCTGTCGATCGAACTCTCGCCTTCCGGCGCCCAGTCCTGGTCGAAGCGGGTCGGCCGATAGCCGATGTCGGGTGCGCGGTGCCGCATGATCTGCGTGTCGCCATGCGGCCTCAGCTGGATGTACTGGCCCAGCGCCGGATTGCCCTCGATGCCCTGGTCGGCCCCCTGCGCCGAAGTGCCCTGCGCCACCGCGCCGGGGGCCTTGCCCGCACCCCGCCCGGGCGTCGGCAGCATGATGCTGCCATCCTTGCCGATCAGCAGCGACGACGGCTGCTTCACGCCCTGCGGCGACCCGGGCGTGGCGGTATCGCTGCCCTGCGGCGTGGCATCGGGTGCGGAACTCACGTCGGTCTGGCCCGCGTGCGCAGCACTGGCGGGTGACGACGCCTCGGCGGCGGGTGCGCTCGCAACTGCCGCCTTCGCAGCTACCGCCGGTGCGGCAGGAACGCTGGCGGGCTTCGGCGTCGCCTCGGCGGGCTCCGGCGACAGCTCCGGTCGGGCCACGGTCACCGCGACTTTCGCCGCCGGCGGCGCCACCTGCGGCGCGGTGAACGCCAGTGGCGTCGGCTGGTCGCTCAGGGTCGGCGCCCGCGGTGCCACCGGCACCGCGGCCAGCTCGGGCTGCTCGGCCGGGGCGACGGCGACCGCGGGGGCCCGGATCGACGGACGCTGCACGGTCACCACCGGACTTGGCGGAGTCAACTGCGGCGCGAGGTTCACCGTCGGTGCCGCTTGGGCCGGCAGCGGCACCGGCGCCAGATCCGGTACCGGCGGCGCGGCGGTCACCTCGGGGCGTGCCACGACGAGGCTGGCCGGCGCGGGGCTCACCGGCACGCGGGTATCCAGCGCCAGCATGGGCGGCGCCAGCTTCGGCGGCGACTGCGGTGGCAACTCCGGCATCGCCAGGGAAGCGGGCGGCGGGATCGGCCGATTGCCCTCCAACTGCGGCTTGCGCGGCGGCTCGGGCTGGAACTTCGGCGGCACCGGCTTGGCCATCGGCGGCGTGTCGAGGGTGACCGTGGGCGGCTCACCGGCCAGCGGCACGGGCTGCAGGTCCGGCGTCGGCGCCGGCCTCGGCACGGCAACCGGCGGCGCCTTGGCGGCGACGGCCTTGTCCGGCCGGGGGACCACGGTGTGCTTTACGGCGTCGATCACCGGTGGTTCGATCGACGGCACGGGCAGCGGGCTCGGCGCGGGTACCGCCGGCAAGGCGGGCGATGCGGTACGGGCGACGCGCACCGCGCCGCGACGGGCGGTGCCGCGGTGCACCGGCCCGACCTTCTTCGGCAGCGCGCCGAGCGGCGGCGGAGGCGGCGGGGGCTCGTCCTTCTTCTTCTCGATGAGCCGCACCTGCAGCGCATCGCCGGGCTGCTCGGGGGGTATGTCGGGCACGTAGACCGGCCCGAGTATCACGCCGAGCAGGAAGCCGAAGTGCACGCACAGACTGCCCACCAGCGCAACGATGCGCAGCCAGCGGTCGCGCGGTTTCTGCCGGGTGCGCCGCCGATACACGCGCGCCTGTTCGGCCGCTTCGCGTGGCGACTGCAACAGGACGATGGCGCGAGGGACGTCGCGATCCGGGGACGGGGGCGGCATGCCGAAAGTGTAGCGGGCGACGGGCGACGCGCTCAGGGCGGCGTGCCGTTGCCCCCCCTGCCCGGCGGGCCCTTGGCGCGTTGCGCGGTATCGGTCGGGCACCAGGTCGGCAGCCGCTTGCCGGCGCGATAGCGCGCGACGCAATCGCGCACCTCCTCGTCCACCGCACGTGCCGGCGTGTCGACCGGACAGCCGTAGGGCAGCGGCCCCTGCGCACGATAGGCTGCGATGCAAGTGGCCAGCGACGGCGGGGCCGGCGCATGCGGATCCTTCGCCAGCGGTGGCGGCGGCATGTTCAGGCGCTCGTCGCCATCGTTGGGCGGCGGCGGGGCCGGCGGCAGGCCGCAGAACGGCGTGGGAACTCCCAGCAGGGTCTTGCACTTCAGGTGCACGCCGCGCGGGAGATTCACCGTCTTGCTGCTCGGCCCCTTGCCCTGCAGGGCTCCGACCAGTTTGCGCAGCCCCGCCTGCGCGGCATTCTCGCCCGGCGGCGGGAAATACTGCTCGAAGCGGGTCGAACGGTAGGGCACCGGCGAGGTGTGCTGCATCACCTGCATGTCGCCGGTGGGCTTGCGCTGGATGTATTCCGGCACGGGGGCGGACGCGCTGGCCGAAGCCGCGGGCAGGCGCGCCACACCGTCGCGGTCGAACAACGAGGGCAGGCGCGGCGCCACGCTCGTGGCCGGTGCCGGTGCGGCCCCGGTCGGCTCCACCTGCATGGCATCGTGCCTGGGTGCCTCGTGCACCTGCGGGGCTCGCCGCGGTGCCTGCAGGGCCGGGGGCGGGGGCGGGGGCGGGGCCGGCTGGCTCGCCCGGGGAATGAACCGAACCTGCAGCACCGATGCATCCGTAGCCACCTCGCCGCCGTCGAACGGCGCCGCCGGCGGCGGTTGCATGACCTGCCAGAGCACCAGCGCGAAGAACCCGTGCAGCAGCGCCACCGCGGCCCAGGCGAACAGCCGCCGCCGACGCCCGCGCGGCCAGGGACGACGGCGCAGGCGCTGCAGCAGGGCACGCGTGTCATCGTCCAGCGGAGCCAACCCGGGCGGCGGCGTCCAGCGGTGCGGGTCGGGCAAAGGCGTGGGTTCGATGGGCGACCTCGGGGGCGATGAGGCGGTTTCCGGCAACGCGCGGATCGGACTCCGCCCCGGTCGAACCGCGAGGTCTTACGGACCCTCGGCAGCGCGCCGGGTTCCCTGCGACGCCCTGGCCCCTTGACCGCGGCGCCCGATGGGAGAACCCTCGCCGGGCGGCTTCCGCCGCTTCTCTCCGCCATGACCGCCCGGACGCACGCGCGCCGCGGACGACCATGACGGCCCGTCAACGTTCGCCGCGCCATGCGGCCTCGTGCGGCGCCGTCGACGCCGGCTCGGGACCCGCGTTCGCGCGCAGGAGGGTCCTGTCATGTCCGTATCGAGGAGCAAGCTTCCCGCCAGCCAAGCACGCCGGTCGCCGCGTCCAGCGCGGTGGACCGGCCGCCGACCAACCGGGATCGAACGGCACGGGAGAGCGTCATGAACGCGCCGCCCGTGGTTCCTACCGAAAACATCCGCAACATCGCCCTGGCCGGCCACGCCGGCAGCGGCAAGACCAGCCTGTTCGAAGCCCTGCTGTACGCCGCCGGCGTGATCCAGGCCCAGGGCACGATCGAGCGCGGCAACACCTTCTCCGATACCGACGTGCAGGAGAAGGCACGCGGCCACTCCATCGACACCTGCCTGGCTTCGCTGATGCACGGCGACTGCCGCATCCAGCTGATCGACACCCCCGGCTACGCCGATTTCCGCGGCCCGGCCCTCGCCGCGCTGGCCGCGGTGGACACGGTCGCGGTGGTGGTCAACGCCGCCAACGGCATCGAGCACGGCGCGCGACGCATGATCGAGCACGCGCGCCAGCGCGGCCTGGCCTGCGTGCTGGTGGTCAACCGCATCGACAGCGACGCCGCCGCGCTGCCCGCGCTGGTGGAGGCCCTGCGCGAGGCGTTCGGCCGCGAATGCCTGCCGGTGAACCTGCCCGCCGCGGGCGGCACCGAGGTGCGCGACGCGTTCTTCCAGCGCGAGGGCGACACCGACTTCTCCTCGCTGGCCGAGGCGCACCAGCAGCTGATCGACCAGGTGGTGGAGATCAACGAGACGGTGATGGGGGCCTACCTGGACACCGGCGAGGACGCGATCACGCCGCAGCAGTTGCACGATGCCTTCGAGCAGTGCCTGCGCGAACGGCACCTGGTGCCGATCTGTTTCGTGAGCGCGCGCTCGGGCGCCGGCGTGCGCGAATTCCTGGATCTGGCCGTGCGGCTGCTGCCGCACCCGGGCGAAGCCAACCCGCCACCCTTCCTCGATGCGCAGGACAAGCCGGTGCCGGTCGCCGCCGACCCGGCGCAGCACGTGATCGCCGACGTGTTCAAGATCGTCAACGACCCGTTCGTCGGCAAGCTTGGCGTGTTCCGCGTGTGGCAGGGCACGGTGCGCCGCGACACGCAGCTGTTCGTCGACGATGGCCGCAAGCCGTTCCGCGTCGCCCACCTGCTGCGGCTCGAGGGCAACCGGCACGTGGAGATCGAGCAGGCGGTGCCCGGCGACATGGCGGCGGTGGCCAAGGTCGAGGAGATCCACTTCGACGCCGTGCTGCACGATTCGCACGACGAGGACCGCATCCACCTCGTACCTATGGCCTATCCGCAGCCGATGGCCGGCCTGGCGCTGGAGCCGAGGCACAAGGGCCAGGAGCAGAAGCTGGCGCTGGCACTGGCGCGACTGGCCGAGGAGGATCCCTGCCTGCGCGTGGAGCATCGGCGCGAACTCAACGAGACCGTGCTGCGCGGACTCTCCGAGCTGCACCTGTCGATCGCGCTGGAGCGCATGCGCGAACGTTACGGCGTGGAGGTGATCACCCACCCTCCGCGGATCGCCTATCGCGAAACCATCACCACCAGCGCCGACGGCCACCACCGGCACAAGAAGCAGACCGGCGGCGCCGGCCAGTTCGGCGAGGTGCTGCTGCGGGTCGAGCCGCTGGAGCGCGGCACCGGCTTCGCCTTCGTCGACGCGGTGAAGGGCGGCGCGATCCCCGGCCAGTTCCTGCCGGCGATCGAGAAAGGCGTGCGCCAGGCGATGGACCACGGTGCGGTCGCCGGCTTTCCGCTGCAGGACGTCCGCGTGACCGTGCTGGACGGCAAGCACCACTCGGTCGACTCCAAGGAAGTCGCCTTCATCACCGCCGGGCGCAAGGCCTTCCTCGACGCGGTGGGCAAGGCGCAGCCGGTGGTGCTTGAGCCGATCGTGTCGCTGGAGGTGGCGATTCCGGAGGCGCACGTGGGCGACATCACCGGCAGCCTTGCCGGCAAGCGCGCGCGCATCCTCGGCACCGACCTGCAGCGCGGCGGCGAACTGCTGATCCGCGCCCTCGCGCCGCTGGCCGAGCTGGCCGACTACGCCACCGAACTGCGTGCGGTCACCGCCGGGCGCGGCCGCTACGGCATGGAACTGAGTCATTACGAACCGGCGCCGCCGGCGATGCAGAAGCAACTGCGCGAAACGTGGCGCCCGCACCCGGACGAGGACTGAGCCGGGACCGCCGGCGCCCGTCCTGGCGCCGGCCTCAGGCGGCCAGCCGTTCGATCAGCGCCTCGGTGAAAGCCGGGATGTCGTCCGGCTTGCGGCTGGTGATCAGCGTGCCGTCGGCCACCACCGCCTCGTCCCGCCATTGCGCGCCGGCATTCTCCAGATCGTTGCGCAGCGACGGCCACGAGGTGACCTTGCGCCCCATCACCAGCCCGGCGTCGATCAGCGTCCACGGCCCATGGCAGATCGCGGCGACCGGCTTGCCGGAGGTGCCGAAGTCGCGGATGAAGGCGATCGCCTCCTCGCGCAGCCGCAGCTGGTCCGGATTGATCACTCCGCCGGGCAGAACCAGCGCGTCGAAATCCCCGACCTGCGCCTTGGCCAGCGGCATATCAACCTTCACCGAACCGGCCCAGTCGCCGCCCTTCCAGCCGCGGATCTGCTTCGATCCATCCGGTGCGATCACGTCCACGCGCGCGCCGGCAGCCTCCAGCAAGCGCTTAGGTTCGGTCAATTCGCTGTGCTCGAAGCCGTCGGTCGCCAGGACAGCGATGCGACGGCCCACCAGGGAAGACTCATTCATGGCGTACTCCTTCGCGGGTTCGATCATTGATCGTGCCCGACTGCGGGTGACGCACGCGTCCGCTTCCCGTGGTCGCGGCGTGATCCGCGCCAACGGGGTCGTGGCAGCGTGCGCTACCATTTCGCGCAGGCTCCCACGGTCAAACAGATGAGCGAACTGGAACTCAACCCGAGGCAGCAGCAGCTGATGGCGCAGGTCCGCAAAGAGGGCTTCGCCACCGTCGAAGCGCTGGCCAGCCGCTTCGAGGTGACTCCCCAGACCATCCGCCGCGACCTGGGGATGCTGTGCGATGCCGGCCTGCTCCGGCGCTACCACGGTGGCGTCAGCCTGCCTTCCAGTGTCGAGAACGTCGCCTACGCCACGCGCCAGAACCTGCAGCAGGACGAGAAGCGGCGGATCGCTGCGCTGGTGGCCTCGCACATTCCCGACGACGCCTCGCTGTTCATCAACCTCGGCACCACCAACGAGGAAGTCGCCCGCGCACTGATGGGCCACAGCGGCCTGCGCGTGATCACCAACAACCTGAACGTGGCGATCATGCTCAGCGACAACCCCAGCTTCGAGGTGATCGTCGCCGGCGGCGTCGTGCGCGGCCGCGACCACGGCGTGACCGGCCAGCCGGCGATCGACCTGGTGAGCCAGTTCAAGGTCGACTTCGGCGTGATCGGCATTTCCGGCATCGAAGCGGACGGCACCCTGCTGGACTTCGACCTGCAGGAAGTGCGCGTGGCGCAGGCGATCATCCGGCACTCGCGCCAGGTCTACCTGGCCGCGGACCAGAGCAAGCTGGGCCGCAACGCGCTGGTCAAGCTCGGCCACCTCTCCGCGGTCGGCGCCTGGTTCACCGACCGGCCGCCGCCGGAGGAATTCGCCGCCATGGCGGCCGAGGCCGGGGTGCAGCTGCACGTAGCCGACACCGCCTGACTCTTCCGCCCACCGCCCCCACGCCTCGCTCCGCCGCCATGCGTGCGGTCCGCTTCGCGCGGCTGCGTTCGTTCGCGCTGCGGTGCAGCGTGCAACCGGCAAAGATGTTTGCTTAAGTTCGTTTTCGAATTAATACGAACATTCATCTCGGATATTTCGCACGTGAAGCGCCGCTTTTGGTTCAGGTCGCGCAAATATCCCAAAATAGCGGCATGAACGAACGAGGGTGAACATGCTCGAACAGTTCGACGTTCTGGTGGTCGGCGGTGGCATCAACGGCGCCGGCATCGCCCGCGACGCCGCTGGCCGCGGCCTGTCGGTCTGCCTGTGCGAACGCGACGACCTGGCCGCGCATACCTCCAGCGCCAGCACCAAGCTGATCCACGGCGGCCTGCGCTATCTGGAGCAGTTCGAATTCGCACTGGTCGGCAAGGCCCTGGCCGAACGCGAGGTGCTGCTGCGCGCCGCGCCGCACATCATCTGGCCGCTGCGCTTCGTGCTGCCACACCAATCCCACCTGCGCCCGGCCTGGATGATCCGGCTTGGCCTGTTCCTGTACGACCACCTGGGGCGCGGCAAGCGCAGCCTCGCCGGATCGCGGCGGGTGCGGCTGGCCGATCACCCGGCCGGACCGCCGCTGCGCGACAGCTTCCACACCGGCTTCGTCTACTCCGACGCCTGGGTACAGGACGCCCGCCTGGTGGTGCTCAACGCGATGGATGCGCAGGCGCTGGGCGCCACCATCCTGCCGCGCACCCGCTGCAGCCACGCCCGCCGCACCGCGACCAGCTGGGAGGCGGAGCTGGTCGCCCGGGACGGCCAGCGCCGTACGGTCAGGGCGAAGGTGCTGGTCAACGCAGCCGGGCCGTGGGCGGTCGATTTCCTCGACCAGGTAGCCGGCGTCGGCCACTCGCACGCGCTGCGGCTGGTGAAAGGCAGCCACATCGTGGTGCCGCAGATATTCGAGCACGACCACGCTTACATCTTCCAGCAGCCGGACCGGCGCATCGTGTTCGCCATTCCCTACGAGCACGACTACACGCTGATCGGCACCACCGACCTGGAGTACACCGGCGACCCGGCGGCGCCCCGCATCGATCCGCAGGAAACCCGCTACCTGTGCGACGCCGCCAACCGGTACTTCCGCCGCCAGATCACGCCCGAGGACGTGGTGTGGAGCTACAGCGGGGTGCGCCCGCTGCTCGACGACGAGGAAGACAACGCCTCGGAGATCACCCGCGACTACCAGCTCGAGCTGGACACCGACGGCGCTCCGCTGCTCAACGTGTTCGGCGGCAAGCTGACTACCTACCGCCGCCTGGGCGAGGAGGCGGTCGACCAGCTCGCCGCGATCCTGCCCACCCGCGGTGCCTGGACCAGCCGCGCCGACCGCCCGCTGCCCGGCGGCGAGCGCCGCGACGTCGAGGCGCTGCAGCGCGAACTGCAGCAGCGCCATCCATGGCTGCCCGACGCCATGGCATGGCGGCTGGTGCACAACTACGGCACCCGCAGCGCCACGCTGCTTGGCCAGGCCAGCTCCATCGCCGACCTCGGCAGGCACTTCGGCGCAGACCTGTACCAGGCCGAAGTGGACTACCTGCGCGACCACGAGTGGGCGCACGACGTCGAGGACGTGCTCTGGCGACGCAGCAAGCTCGGCCTGCGCATCGACCGCGCCGGCGCGGAGCGCCTGGACGCCTACCTGGCCGCCCGCAGTGCGGCCACCGATCCACCGGGAGACCACAGACACCCGGCGTGACCGGACGGTCACGCCGTCATCGGACCGGGCCGGAACAACCGGCCCCCGAACCAGGGTAGATGGCGTCCGGTGGGGACCGGCGCCATCTACCCGCCACCAGAGGGAGATCACCATGTCCAAACGCGAAGCCACCCGACGCCTGCCATCCACCCGCCGCCCGGGCCACCGTCCCGATCCGCACCGGGAGGCCAGCGCATGAGCCGCGAACTGCTGGGCGAGCTGATCTCCGAGGCCGTCGCCATCTTCATCATCATTGCGCTGGGCGATTCGGTCGCCTGCATGTACGTGCTGTACGACCCCAGCCCCTACGTCAACGCCTACTGGGGCGTGTGCATGGCCTGGGGCCTGGCGGTGACGCTGGCGATCTACGTCACCGGCTCGGTCTCCGGCACCCACGCCAACCCGGCGGTGACGCTGGCGCTGGCGGTCTTCCGCGGCTTCCCGTGGAAGAAGGTGCTGCCGTACTGGGTGGCGCAGGTGATCGGTGCGTTCCTCGGCGCGGCGATCGTGTACCTGCTGTTCCAGCCGGTGATCGACCACTTCAACGCCACCCACCAGCTGACCCGCGTCACCGGCGGCGCGGCGGGCGTGTTCTTCACCCATCCGGGGCTGGCGATCACCCCGATGCACGCGCTGATGGACCAGATCGTGCTCACCGCGTTCCTGCTGTTCGGCATCTTCGCGATCACCGAGCAGTACAACGAGATGGCGCCGGGCGCGAACTCCGGTGCGCTGATCATCGGCCTGCTGGTGGCGACCATCGGCGCCTCGATGGGCTATCTGGAAGCGTGGGCGATCAACCCGGCGCGCGACTTCGGCCCGCGGCTGTTCGCGTTCTTCGCCGGCTGGGGCGAGTCGGCGCTGCCGTCGCCGGACAACTACTGGTGGATCCCCATCGTCGGCCCTCTGATCGGCGGCGTGATCGGGGGCGGCGCGTATCGCTGGCTGATCTACCCGTTCCTGCCGGCGCGGCGGCGCGCGCTGGCCGAGGCGACGCAAGCGGCGGGCGGGCGCGTCCGACCGGCGTCGACGTCCGACGTGATCGCCTGAGCCGCTTCCCACCCGACCCTGCCGGCCCCGTCTGGTACCGGCATTCTTAGACGAACAACCCGCAGGCGCAGCCGGCCCGCTCTTCGCGCCGTCACCCGCCTGACCAGGAGCCATCCATGGACAAGCAGTACATCCTCGCGATCGACCAGGGCACCACCAGCTCGCGCGCCATCCTGTTCGACCGCGCCGGCAAGATCGTCGGCACCGCGCAGCGCGAATTCAGCCAGATCTTCCCGCAGCCGGGCTGGGTCGAGCACAACCCGCGCGAGATCATGACCAGCGTCTACACCACCATCACCGAGCTGTTGAACAACCTGCAGGTGAAGGCCACCGCGATCGCCGGCATCGGCATCACCAACCAGCGCGAGACCACCGTGGTGTGGGACAAGGCCACCGGCCAGCCGATCCACAACGCGATCGTGTGGCAGTCGCGCCAGACCCGCGCCATCTGCGACGAGCTCAAGGCCGCCGGCCACGACGACATGGTGCGCGCCAAGACCGGCCTGCTGATCGACGCGTATTTCTCCGGCACCAAGGTGAAGTGGATCCTCGACCACGTCGAGGGCGCACGCGAACGGGCCAGACGCGGCGAGCTGCTGTTCGGCACCATCGACAGCTGGGTGATCTGGAACCTCACCGGCGGCAAGGTGCACGTCACCGACGTGACCAACGCCTCGCGCACACTGATGTACAACATCCACACGCTGGACTGGGACGACGAGCTGCTGGCCATGCTCGACGTGCCGCGCGCCATGCTGCCGGAGGTGCGCTCCTCCAGCGAGGTCTACGGGCACACCGAGGGGCAGTATTTCTACGGCCACACGGTGCCGATCGCCGGCGTCGCCGGCGACCAGCAGGCCGCGCTGTTCGGCCAGGCCTGCTTCGCGCCGGGCATGGCCAAGAACACCTACGGCACCGGCTGCTTCCTGCTGATGAACACCGGCGAGAAGGCGGTGGCGTCGAAGAACGGCCTGGTCACCACCGTGGCCTGGGGCGTGGACGGCAAGGTGGAGTACGCGCTGGAGGGCAGCATCTTCGTCGCCGGCTCGGTGGTGCAGTGGCTGCGCGACGGCCTGCGCATGCTGGGCAAGGCCAGCGACTCGCAGGCCTACGCCGAGCGCGCGCTGGACAGCGATGGCGTGTACATCGTGCCGGCGTTCGTCGGCCTGGGCGCGCCGTACTGGCGCAGCGACGTGCGCGGGGCGGTGTTTGGCCTTTCGCGCGGCACCACCAAGGAGCACTTCATCCGCGCCGCGCTGGAATCGATGGCCTACCAGACCCGCGACGTGCTCGCGGCGATGCAGGTGGACGCCGGCATCGACCTGAAGGAACTGCGCGCCGACGGCGGCGCCATCGCCAACGAGTTCCTCGCCCAGTTCCAGAGCGACATCCTGGGCGTGCCGGTGCTGCGGCCGGAGGTGGCCGAAACCACCGCGCTGGGCGCGGCCTACCTGGCCGGGCTGGCCACCGGGTTCTGGGGCAGCCGCGAGGAGATCGCCCGTCAGTGGGCGGTCGACCGGCGCTTCGAACCGGCGATGGCCGACGAGCGCCGCGCGTCGCTGTACGAGGGTTGGCAGCGCGCGGTCGAGGCCACGATGGGCTTCCGCACCTAGCGATCCGCACCTAGCGATCCGCACCGGCGCGTCCGCCAACGCGGGCGCGTCTCCCCGACTTGTCGATACCGGGCCGCCCGGCGGCCCGCGGGCCCGTGCGGTCCGTCGCCGGCGCGTGGCCCATCTGCCATGGAGTCACCACCATGCGTCCTTCATCCATCAGCGCCGCGCTGGCCGCCTGCCTCGCGCTCGGCGCCACCGCTTGTGTCCACGCCAGCGGCGAGAACACCCTCACCGGCGACTGGCACGGCGCGCGCACGCGCCTGCACGATCAGGGCATCGACCTCTCCGCCGACTACGTGGGCGAGTGGCTGCGCAACACCACCGGCGGCACGCACGACGCCACCGCCTATGCCGACCAGATCCACCTCGGCGCCGCGTTCGACTTCGACACGCTGTTCGGCTGGCGCGGCGGCTCGCTGCATGTGGACATCACCAACCGCAACGGCCACCAGCTCGATGCGCGCGCCGGCCTCGGCACCCTGCTAGAAACCCACGAGATCTACGGCGCCGGCAACGTCACCCGGCTCACCCGCTTCTACCTCGAACAGCAGCTCTGGCAGGGCCGACTGGACATCAAGGCCGGCCGCATGGACCTCAACGCAGACTTCTATCCGCTGTCGTGCGACTTCGAGAACCTGAGCTTCTGCGGCAGCCTGCCCGGCTACATCACCCCGGGCTGGTACTCGTGGCCGGTGAGCCAGCTCGGCGGGGTGATCCGGCTCAACCCGGCGTCGGCGTGGTACATCCGCGTCGGCGCGTTCGACGTCAACCCGCGCAACGCCGATCCCTCGCAAGGGCTGAAGCTGGGCACGCCGGGCCGCAGCACCGGCACCCTGGTGGTCGGCGAGGCGGGCTGGGACACCGCGCTGGATGCCGGCAGCCACGCGTTGCCGGGCAGCTGGCGGATCGGCGCCTGGCGCAACAGCGCCAGCGCGCCGGACCTGCTGCTCGACGTCGACGGCGCGCCCCGTGTGCTCACCGGCGCAGACGCCCTGCAGAGGAGCAGCACGCAGGGCAGCTATGCGCTGGTGAAGCAGCAGCTCACCCGCAACGTCGCCGGCGGCGGGCTCACCGCGTTCGGCAACCTGATACGCGCGGACAGCGACACCGACCGCGTCGACCGCATGGTGTCGGTGGGCTTGCTGTACCAGGCGCCGTTCGCGGCGCGGCCGCATGACCGCATTGGCCTGGCCTGGGGGCAGAACCGCGTCAGTGGCCGCGCGGTGGAAGCGGCCCGGCTGGCCAATGCCCACGGCATGGGACCGCTGGCGGTGCCCGGCAGCGAGTCGGTACTGGAGCTCAACTACAGCGCCGAAGTGGTGCCCGGCCTGTCGCTGATGCCCAGCGTGCAGCGCGTGCGACATCCGGGCGGCAACCCGGACGCCGGCACCGCCACCGTGCTCGGGCTGCGCCTGGCGGCGACGTTCTGATGCGCGCGCCGGCGCGCGGCTTCAGCGCTTGGGCTGCAGCAGCGTGCCGGTGCACTTGGGCGAGCCGCACAGGCACTTCCACAGCTTCTTCAGCCGTGCCGTGTGCGGCACTTCCAGCACGATGCCGTAGTTGTAGGTGAGCTCCTCGCCGGGCTTGATCGTGCGGATCGCCTCGATCACCACCTTGTCCCTGCGCGGATCGCCGCCAGGGCTCTCCTCCACCACCGCGCGACAGTTCGGATCGCAGCTGTGGTTGATCCAGCGCGCCGTGTTGCCGTTGCGGTTGGCGTCGATGATGTAGTGGTCGTTGAGCGTGAACAGGAAGGTGTGCCCGGTCTCGCCGCCATCGCCGTACAGCTCGTCCGCCTCGGCGTGGGTCATCAACGTGCCCTTGTACTGGACGACTTCCTCGCCCTTGCGGATCACCTCGGTGGCGAACACGCCATTGCCATGGATGGGCGAACGGCGGGCGACGAAACGTGCGGGCATGCGGACAATCCGTTGGGAGACGAAACCCCGATGATGCCCGTTCGGCATGAACGTTGAAACCGCGCGCCGCGGCGATGAACTGGCCGCAACCGTTCCGGCTCCGAGGCAGGTACGGTTTCGGCCGCCATGCAAAGATGGGTAGAATCGGCCATTCAAACGATCGTTTGGAGAAGCCGTGATGCGCCTGCCCCGCTGGATCGCCCCCACCGTGCTCGCCCTGGGCCTGGTCGCCTGCGGGCCGCCGCGCAAGAGCGTGTTCCCGCCGGCGGTCAGCATCCAGCAGCTGCAGGTCCAGCCCGATGGCGGATGGCACCTCACCGTGCGGATCCAGAACAACAGCTACGGCGAGATGGACTTCACCTCGCTGGAGGGCACGCTGCAGGTGGCGCAGCTCGAGCCGGTGCGCCTGCACGGCAGCTTCAAGCGCGACATCCCCGCCCTTTCCGGCGACGTGGTCGACATCGACGTTCTGCCCACCCCGCAGATGACCGCGGCGCTGGCCGCCGTCGCGGCCAAGGGCAGCGCCGGCTCGCTGCCCTATCGGGTGAACGGCACCGCACGCGCAAAGCCCGAGCAGGAAAAACAGCCGCGCGACTTCGACTTCAGCGGCAACGACTGGCTGTCGCCGGTGCCGGGCATTCCCGGCACGTTCCGCTGATCCGTCTTCCGATCCACGCATTCCACCGAAGGACACCGCCATGACGCTCTACAAGGCCCCTCTCGACGACCAGCGCTTCGCCCTCTTCGACGTCCTCGGCGCCGAAGCGGTGCTGACCGGGCTGGAAGGTGGCGACGGCCACACCCGCGACCTGCTCGACGCCGTGCTGGAGGAAGCCGGCAAGCTGGCCGAGCAGGTGCTCGCACCGACCAACTGGCCGGGCGACCAGGAAGGCTGCCACTACGACAAGGCCACCCATACGGTGACCACGCCGAAGGGTTTCAAGGAAGCCTTCAAGACGTTCGCCGAAGGCGGCTGGGCCGGCCTGACCATGCCGGAAGCCTACGGCGGCCAGGCGCTGCCGGCGGTGCTGGGCACCGCCACCACCGAGCTGTTCCAGTCCGGCAACCTGTCGTGGAGCCTCTATCCGCTGCTCTCCGAGGGCGCCTGCCACGCGATGGAACTGCACGGCGAGGAGTGGCAGCGCCAGCTGTTCATGAGCCGCATCGTCTCTGGCGACTGGACCGGCACGATGTGCCTGACCGAACCGCAGGCCGGTTCCGACCTCGGTCTGCTGAAGACCCGCGCCGAGCCCGCCGGCAAGGGCCTCCACGACGCCACCACCTACAAGATCACCGGCACCAAGATCTTCATCAGCGCCGGCGAGCACGACCTGGCCGAAAACATCGTGCACCTGGTGCTGGCCCGCCTGCCCGACGCCCCGACCGGCAGCCGCGGCATCTCGATGTTCATCGTGCCGAAGTTCAAGGTGAATGCCGACGGTTCGCTGGGCGAGCGCAACAGCGCCTACGCCGGCGCCATCGAACACAAGATGGGCATCAAGGGCTCGGCCACCTGCGTGATGAACTTCGACGAAGCCGAGGGCTACCTGATCGGCCAGCCGCACAAAGGCCTGATGGCGATGTTCACCATGATGAATGCCGCCCGCCTGTCGGTCGGCGTGCAAGGTCTGGCGCTGTCCGAGCGCGCGTTGCAGAACAGCCTCAACTACGCCCGCGAGCGCTTGCAGTCGCGTGCGCTGTCGGGTGCGAAGTTCCCCGACAAGCCGGCCGACAACCTGCTGGTGCAGCCGGACGTGCGCCGCATGCTGCTGACCCAGCGCGCCTTCGTCGAAGGCTCGCGCCTGCTGGTGCTGTACAACGCGCTGCAGGTAGACGTCGAGGCGCGTGCCAAGGACGAAGCCACGCGTCAGAAGGCGAGCGAGCTGGTCGCTTTCCTGATCCCGATCTCCAAGGCACTGGTCACCGAGCTGTCGATCGAGTGCACCAAGGAAGCGCTGCAGATCTACGGCGGCCACGGCTACATCGGCGAAAACGGCATGGAGCAGTTCGCCCGCGACGCCCGCATCACCACGCTGTACGAAGGCACCACCGGCATCCAGGCGGCCGACCTGCTCGGCCGCAAGATCCTCCAGCTCCAGGGCGTGGGCTTCCGGCATTTCCTGGAGGAGATCAGCGCGTTCTGCCAGCAGCACAGCGCCGACGAGTCGCTGCGCGCAATGATCGGTCCGCTCGCCGTCTACACCAAGCAGTGGGGTGAGCTGACCATGAAGCTGGCCGGCCGCATCCAAGCCAACCCGGAAGAGCTGGGCGCAGCGGCCAACGACTACCTGTACTACTCCGGCTACATCACCCTCGCCTATCTGTGGGCGAAGAGCGTCGCCGCGGCGGACAAGAGCGGCCAGGCGGAGACGTTCAAGCAGGCCAAGCGCGACACCGCGGCGTTCTACTTCGCCCGCATCCTGCCGCGCTGCCTGATGCACCAGGCCGGCATCGAGGCCGGCGTGGCGACGCTGCCCCAGATCGCCTGACACTGTCGACGCCCCCCCCCGAAGCGCCCGGTCCTGCCGGGCGCTTTTTTCTTGCGCGACAGCCGATCTCACGACCACTGTCGCCGGGCCGAAGCGATTGCTACGCTGCGGACCTTCACCGGGGGAAATCCATGCGTCGGACCGCCATGCTGTTCGCCTGCCTGCTTGCCTGCACCCACGCCTTCGCCGGGGCGATGCTGAAACCCGGCGACACGCCGCCGGACACGCTGGGCGTCACGCGCGACGGCACCCATCTCACGCTTTCGTCCCTGCGCGGCAAGGTGGTAGTGGTGAGTTTCTGGGCCACTTGGTGCGGCTACTGCATGAAGGAGATGCCCACCCTGGGCAGCATCCAGCAGGTGGCGATCCAGAAGCACCTGCCGCTGCAGATCGTGGCCGTGAATCACCGCGAGAGTGTGCGGACGTTCGCCGCGGTGTCGCGCAACATGCATCGCATCCTGCCGAGCCTGCTGATGAGCCGTGACGGCGACGGCAGCGTCGGACGCCCCTACGGCAGCGACGACGGCATCCCGGTGATGGCGATCTTCCATCCGGACGGCACGCTGGCCGACCTGCACGTGGGTTACGACGAGAGCGATCTCGAGGGGATCCTCGCCGAGATCAACGGCCTGCTGGCCGACGCAACGAAGCAGCAGGCCGTCGCCCCGCACTGACAGCGGCACCCTGCCGCAGCGGCTTACGGTCGCCCCGGCGACCGTGACAAGATGCAGGATCGCCGAGATCGCCAGACCGTCTTTCCGTGCCCATCCCACGCCGCCAACAAGGCTTCGTCGCCTGGCTCGCCATCGTCGCCCTGTGGCTGACGATCGTCGCGCCCGTGGTGTCGCAGACGCTGGCGAACCCGCTGGATTCGCTGGTCAGTATCGGTGCCTGCGGCGTGCACCATCCGGACGGCACGCAGACCCCGCCGGCCGGCCACTTGCTGGAGAAGTGCGGCTACTGCGGCATGATGGCCGGGCACTCGATGCTGCCCGACGCATCGCCGGTACAGGTCCCCGGGCGGGTGCTGGCCAGTCCGTCGCCCACTGCCGTCCGGCCGCCCGAACGCAGCACGATCGTGCTGCTCGCTGCCGCGCCCCGCGGCCCTCCTGTCGTCGCGCACGCCTGAACCCACGCCACGCGGATAGCTGACCGCCCGTCGCCGGCCCCTCCGGACCGCCGGTCGGCCAGCACATCCGCCCCGTGATCGCGCGCGGTCCGCATGCCGCGCGTCGTTGCCGATTCCAGGGATTTCCATGACTCATCCGACGCTTCATCGGCGTGCGCCTGTGCACGCCCGTTTCCTGCCTCGCGCTCTTGGCGGCGCCATCACGCTGGCACTTGCCGGCCCTGCGCTCGCCACCGATGCGAACCCGGCCACCGAGCTGGCTCCAGTGGTGGTGACCGCACCGATGCAGGACAGTCCGCTCACCGTGGTGACCGATCCGAAGGCCCCGCGCCAGCCGGTGCCGGCCAGCGACGGCGCCGACCTGCTCAGGAGCATTCCCGGCTTCTCGGTGATCCGCAAAGGCGGCAGCAATGGCGATCCGGTGCTGCGCGGCATGAGCGGCTCGCGTCTGGGCATCCAGATGGACGGCGGCCAGATCGCCGGCGGCTGCCCCTCGCGGATGGATCCGCCGACCGCTTACATCGCGCCGGAAAACTACGATCGCGTCACCGTGATCAAGGGCCCGGAAACGGTGATCTACGGGCCCGGCAACTCGGCCGGTGTGGTGCGCTTCGACCGCGACTTCAGCCGCTACGCCGAACCGGGTTACCGCGTCGACGCCAGCGTGCTCGGCGGCTCCTGGGGCCGCAACGACCAGAACCTCGACCTGCGCGCCGGCGCCCCGACCGGCTACCTGGGGATTGCCGCCAACCACACCCATTCGCAGGACTACGCCGACGGCGCCGGCCACCGCGTGCACTCGCGCTACGACCGCTGGAACGTCGACACCACCGTGGGCTGGACCCCCAGCGACGACACCCGGCTGGAACTGGCCGTCGGCGAGGGCAACGGCCAGGCCGCCTATGCCTTCAGCGGCATGGATGGCTCGCAGTTTCTGCGCGAAAGCGTCGGCCTGACCCTGGTACAGCAGCACCTCACGCGTCATTGGGACACGCTGGAAGTGCAGGCGTATACCAATTACGCCGACCACGTGATGGACAACTACACGCTGCGCCAGCCCGATCCGGCCAGCATGATGCCGATGGCGATGGCCTCCAACGTGGCCCGGCGCACCAGCGGCGGGCGCATCGCCGGCACCTGGCGCTGGGACGAGGTGCTGGAGCTGGTCGCCGGCGTGGACGGCTCGACCAATGCGCACACCGTGCGCAATGGCGGCCCGCCGGACAGCATGAACGACTACCGCCGGCTGCCGCGCCTGCGCGACGCCCGCATGCGCGACGTCGGCGCGTTCGGCGAACTGCACTGGACTCTCGCGCCCCGCCAGCGCGTGATCGGCGGCGTCCGGCTGGATCGCGCGCAGGCCCGCGGCTACCAGCTCACCCTGCCTTCCTCCGGCACGGGAGGCATGGGGGGTGGAATGAGCGGCGGGATGAGCGGCGGCATGGGCAGCAGCATGACCACCACGGTCACGGCGGATCGCTCCGACACCCTGCCGTCGGGCTTCGTGCGCTACGAGCAGGACCTCGCCTCCGCACCGGCCACGTTCTACGCCGGCATTGGCCACGTCGAACGCTTCCCCGACTACTGGGAGCTGTTCGGCGGGCATGTGGATAAATCCGTCACCAGCTTCCGCAACCTGCAGCCGGAACGCACCACCCAGCTGGACATCGGCCTGCAGTACCGCGACGCCCGCATGAAGGCCTGGGTCTCCGGCTACGCCGGCGTGGTGCAGGACTTCATCCTGATGCACTACCCGGCCCCCGCGATGGGCACGGGGAGGGCCAGCAACGTGCAGGCGCGCATCGCCGGCGGCGAAGCCGGCGTGAGCTATGCGTTCGATCCGCACTGGAGCGGGGACGCCTCGCTCAGCTATGCCTGGGGCGAAAACCGCACCGAACATCGCCCGCTGCCGCAGATGCCGCCACTGGAAGCCCGCTTCGGACTCACCTACGCACGCGACGCGTGGTCGCTGGGCACGCTCTGGCGTATCGCCACGGCCCAGCATCGGGTCGCGGTCGACGAGGGCAACATCGTCGGCCAGGACCTGGGAACCAGCGGCGGCTTCGGCGTGCTCTCGCTCAACGGCAGCTACCGTCTCGACCGGCACCTGACGCTCAGCGCCGGCATCGACAACCTGCTGGACAAGGCCTACGCCGAACACCTAAACGCCGCCCCGGCGGGGCTGGTCGGCTACGTCAATACCGCACGCGTGAACGAACCCGGGCGCACCGCCTGGATGAAGCTCGCCATCCGCCTCTGACCCAGATCAGACTCCGGGGTGCGCCACGAGGCGTACCTTGGCCCCGCATTCCAAGGAATCCGCCATGAATCGCCTGTCACGCTCCCTCGTCCCGACCGCCGCCCTCGTGCTCGCCGTCCTGCCCGGCATCGCTACGGCCTGCTCGACCTGCGGCTGCTCGCTCAACTCCGACTGGGCCAGCCAGGGTTATGCCACCTCACGCGGCCTGCACCTGAGCCTGCGCCAGGACTATTTCGACCAATCGCGCCTCGTGTCCGGCTCCGACCGCGTCGCCTTCGGCAGCATCCGCCTACCCAGCGACAACGAACTGCAGCGCAGGACCATCAACCGCAACACGCTGCTCGGAGCCGACTACAGCTTCAACCGGGCCTGGGGGATATCCGTGCAACTGCCGTGGTTCAGCCGCGACCACCAGACCTGGCCGGAAGGCGAGAGCACGCTGTCGTCCTCCCACGGACAGGGCATCGGCGACATCCGCGTGGTCGCCCGCTATCAGGGCTTCAGCCCGGATGCGGGCCTGGGCGTGCAGTTCGGCGTGAAGCTGGCCACCGGCACGTTCAAGCAGACCTTCGACGCCGGCAGCGCCGCCGGCGAGCTGCTGGATCGCGGCCTGCAGCGCGGCACCGGCACCACCGACGCACTGTTCGGCGTCTACAAGTTCGGCTACCTCAGCGACTCGGTCGGCTATTTCGGTCAGGCCATGGGCGAGGTGGCGATGAACGCCCGCGACGGCTTCCGTCCGGGCAATTCGCTCAACGTGAACCTGGGCCTGCGCTATCTCGACGCCGGCTTGTTCGTGCCGCAGGTACAGCTCAACCTGCATGGCGAGCAGCGCGAGAGCGGCGCCTTCGCCGACCGCACCAACAGCGGCGCCACGCTGGCCTATCTCAGCCCCGGGCTGGGCGTGAAGCTGGGCCGTCGCGTGGACGCCTTCGTGTTCCTGCAGGTGCCGGTGCACGAGCACGTCAACGGGCTGCAGATCGAACCGGGACGGCTGTGGTCGGCCGGCGTGCAGCTCCGCCTCTAGCCACGGACCGCAGCCGGGGCTTCCGTCGCACCCGCGCGTCGGTGTAGAACCGGAGGCACATCCGGCTGCGACCCGAACGCATGAACGAGCCCTCCCTCCTGATCCGCCTGGCCGAGGACGACGACGACTTCATCCTCGGCCTGGTCCCGCGCTTCGTCCAGTTCGACCTGCCAACCTGGCGGCGACGACACGAATGCATCGAAGGCATCCGCCGCGACATCGCACATCACCTGGACGACCAACCGCCGAACAGCTTCCTGTTCGTCGCCGAGGACGCCGACGGCGAGCGGGTCGGCTTCCTGCACCTGCAGAAGGCCCAGGATTTCTTCACCGGCCGCACCAACTGCCACATCTCCGACCTGGCGGTAGCGCCGGGCCACGAGCGAAAGGGGGTGGGACGCGCCCTGCTGCAGCATGCCGAGGATTGGGCCCGCGAGCACCGCTGCGCGCTGGTCACGCTGGCCGTGTTCCCCGGCAACGACCGGGCCCGCGCGCTGTACGAAGCGGCGGGCTACGGCACCGACCTGCTGCGCATGGCCAAGCCGGTGCGCTGAGCGCAAAAGAAGACCCGCGGCCGCTGGGCGGCCGCGGGTCCGGGATCGATCACCGTGACGATCAGTTGACCGTGGTGCTGCCGGTCGCCGCTTCGACCTGCTCACGTTCGTTCAGGCGGGCCGACACGCGATCGATGTTGGCCAGCGACAGCAGGTGGGCGTAGATCCAGCCCATCGTGCCGTCCTTCAGGAACTCGTGCGCGGTCTTTTCGTCGAGCTGGCGCAGCTTTTCCTCGTTGACCACGAACAGGCCATTGAGGTTGATCGTCTTGCCGTCCTTCTCCAGCCGGATGTTGCGCGGCTCGAGCAGGTCGTGCTTGCGCAGCTGGTCCATGAACCAGTGCGTGCGGGCGACATGCTGCTGGAACTCGCCGAGGAAGTTCACGGCGTTGGTCAGCATCTCCGCATCGGTGCCGTCTTCCTTGAACAGGCGCTCACCCTCGTCGCTGCTGAAGCCTTCATAGGCCTCGTCCAGGAACACGGTGAAGTCGTCGCCTTCCTGGTCTTTCGGCTTCTCCGCCAGGATGAACGGATAGCGGCGGATGAAGGCAGGCACGTAGGCGCCCGGGATCCACTGTCCGTTCGCGTCGACGAACAGGTTCTCGTTCTGGCGCAGGCCAAGCAGGGCCATTGGACCGGCTTCCTTGACGTCGGTGCCGGCGAACAGGATCGGCATGTCGCGGGCCGCGGCGGGAAACTCGACGCCGGTCAGCGGCACCGAATGCACGTTGGCCGCGAACTTCAGGCTCGGCACGCCCTTCAGGCGCAGGTCCTTGTGGGCGGTGCGGTTGAGCGGCACGGGGCGCTCGTAGAAAAAGACTTCTGCCACGTTGTTTACCTCTGCCCAGCCGCGCCGGGGTTGCCACCGTCGGCTCCCCCTCCCAAACCCGGCCCGGGTCTCAAGACGAACGACCACTATAACAGCGCCCACCGCCGCCCGCGAACGCCCGGGCGGCGCCCCCTTGTCCCTGACGCATCAAGGATTTGCATGCGAACGGCAACAAAGATGGGCTATGCTCGGCGGGAGTTCACGGTTGCATCGCTGCGCGTTTTCCCCTGATCGAAGGAAGGACTGCATGCTGATGGAAGTGCCGCTTCGGGCCGATCTGCATTCGACCCGGGTACTGTCGCTGGACGCCTCCGGCCGGATCCTCGACTGGATCAGCTGGCAGGACGCGGCTTGCCTCTATGTACGCGAGGCCGTGGCGTGGACCCTCGGCGAACCCTGCCTGACCGTCCACGGCGGCATCAACCGTGCGCTGGGCACGCAGAGCACGCTGGACCTGCACCCGATCATCGCCAGCACCGGACACTGCCGCGACCACGCCATCGACCCGGCCCCGGCGCTGACCAACACCGCGCTGTTCGCCCGCGACCGCCACCTCTGCCTGTATTGCGGCAACCACTACAGCCGCGGCGAGCTGACACGCGACCATGTGCAGCCGGTCTCCAAGGGCGGCCGCGACGAGTGGGAAAACGTGGTCAGCGCCTGCCTGGCCTGCAACCTGCGCAAGGCCAACCGCACGCCGCAGCAGGCGCACATGCCGCTGCTGGCCGTGCCGTACCGGCCGAGCTGGGTGGAACACCTGATCCTGTCCAACCGCAACATCCTGGCCGACCAGATGGAGTTCCTGGTCAACCACCTGCCGCGCGACCGCCGCGCCGCGCACGCCTGATCAGATCTCGTCGTCCTCGTCGCCGAGGGCCTCCTCCACGTTGTCCAGCTCGCTGCGACCGCGATCGGCCAGCCGGCTGTAATGCTTGCGGATGCGGTCGAGTGTCGCATCGTCCAGTTCCTCCAGCGCCAGCAGGGCGTTGTGCGCGCGGCTGGAGCGGATCAGCTCGTCCAGCTTGATCTGCAGCGCCGCCGAATCCCGGTTCTGGGTGTTCTGGATCAGGAACACCATCAGGAAGGTGATGATGGTGGTGCCGGTGTTGATCACCAGCTGCCAGGTGTCGCCGAAGCCGAACAGCGGCCCGGTCAGGGCCCAGACCACGATGATCAGCGTGGCCGTGATGAAAGCAGCGGGCCTGCCGGCGGCCCGCGAAGTGGCCGCGGCGAACCGGCGGAACAGCTTGGAATCGGCCATGTACGGACTCCTGCAGGGACTTGGGTGTCGACAGCTGCACAGCATGCCGGGCGGTCGTGGACGGGACGGTGAATGTGAAGGCGCCCGTCACGGGCCGCCTTCCGCCCTTGCCCCGCCCCTCCGGCAGGCCAACAATATGCGGATGATCGACCTGTCCCGCTATCCCCATCTGGCGCCCATCGCCACGCCCGCCGACCTGCGCCGCGTTCCCGAGGAGGAACTGCCGGCCGTCGCCGACGAGCTGCGCCAGTACCTCATCGAAGCCGTGGCCAGCTCCGGCGGGCATTTCGGCGCGGGACTGGGCGTGGTCGAGCTGACCGTGGCCCTACACCACGTGTTCGACACGCCGCGCGACCGGCTGGTCTGGGACGTCGGCCACCAGTGCTACCCCCACAAGATCCTCACCGGCCGCCGCGACCGCATCACCACGATCAAGAAGAAGGACGGCCTGGCGCCGTTCCCGCGCCGCGAGGAGAGCGAGTACGACACCTTCGGTGTCGGCCATTCCTCCACCTCGATCTCGGCCGCGCTGGGCATGGCGATCGCCGCGCAGCGCCGCGGCGACGACCGCAAGTTCGTGGCCGTGATCGGCGACGGCGCGATGACCGCCGGCATGGCCTTCGAGGCGCTCAACCACGGCGGCGACGTGGAACCGAACATGCTGGTGGTGTTCAACGACAACGGCATGTCGATCAGCGAGAACGTCGGCGCGCTGACCAAGATGATGGCCCGGGCGATGGCCAGCCACACCCTCAACGCCTGGCGCGAGCGGGCCAAGCGGGCAATTCCGAAACAGTCGCTGATGGGGCGTTTCTTCAAACGCTGGGAAGAGCACGCCAAGGGCATGTTCGTCCCCTCCACGCTGTTCGAGGAGCTGGGCTTCCACTACACCGGCCCGATCGACGGCCACAACCTGCCGCAGCTGCTCGCCGCGCTGCGCACGGTGAAGGACCTGCCCGGCCCGCAGCTGCTGCACGTGATCACCACCAAGGGCAAGGGCTACGCCCCGGCCGAACAGGCGCAGATCGAGTACCACGCGGTGGGCCCGTTCGACCCGCAGGCCGGCCTGGTGAAGAGGTCCGCCCCGGCCAAGCCCACCTACACCGACGTGTTCAGCGACTGGCTGTGCGACCAGGCCGCGACCGACGACCGCCTGATGGGCATCACCCCGGCGATGCGCGAAGGCTCGGGGCTGGTGCGGTTCTCGAAGGAATACCCGGAGCGCTACTTCGACGTGGCGATCGCCGAGCAGCACGCGGTGACGCTCGCCGCCGGCATGGCCTGCGAGGGCGCCAAGCCGGTGGTGGCGATCTACTCCACCTTCCTGCAGCGCGCCTACGACCAGGCGATCCACGACGTGGCGCTGCAGAACCTGGACGTCACCTTCGCGATCGACCGCGCCGGCGTGGTCGGCCCGGATGGCGCCACCCACGCCGGCAGCTTCGACCTGTCGTTCCTGCGCTGCCTGCCGAACATGGTGATCATGGCCCCGGCCGACGAGAACGAGTGCCGCACGATGCTCTCCACCGGCTTCGCCTACGAAGGCCCGGCCGCCGTGCGTTACCCGCGCGGCAGCGGTCCCGGCGCGACGCTGCGAGCCGAGCTGGACACGCTGCCGATCGGCAAGGCCGAGCTGCGCCGCCGCGGCCGCGGTCTCGCCCTGCTCTCGTTCGGCGCGATGCTGGCGCCGGCCGCCGTGGTCGCCGCCGAACTGGACGCCACCCTGGTCAACATGCGCTTCGTCAAGCCGCTCGACGAGGCGATGCTGGTGGAGCTGGCGAAGACCCACGCCGCCTTCGTCACGCTGGAAGACAACGCGGTGGCCGGCGGTGCCGGCTCGGCGGTCGCCGAGTGCCTGGCCGCGCATGGCATCACTCTGCCGATCCTCCATCTGGGCTTGCCCGACGTGTATCTGGAGCACGGCAGCCGCGAGGAGGTGCTCAGCATGGCCGGACTGGATCTGCCCTCGATCCGCAACGCCATCCGCGCACGCTTTCCAAATCTGGTAGCCACCAGCGTCAGCACCGGCTGAGTACGGGCACGCGACTCAGCGCCGGCCACCGCTGACGCGGTCGCGCTGCTCCAGGTCCTGCGCCGTGAACATCTCGCGGTAGCCGGCCGCCTGCAGCAGCGCGCGGCAGGCTTCGCCCTGGTTCCAGCCGTGCTCGAACAACAGCCAGCCGCCGGGTTCCAGCACGTCGCGGGCGTCGGCCACGATGCGCCGGATGTCGTCCAGGCCGTCGGTACCCGAGGCCAGGGCGCTGGCCGGCTCGAAGCGCAGGTCGCCCCGGGACAGATGCGGATCATCCGCCTCGATGTACGGCGGGTTGGACACGACCAGGTCGAAACGCAGCCCGGCCAGCGGTGCCAGCCAGTCGCCCTCGACAAAGCGAACGTTGGGGATGCACAGCCTTCGCGCGTTGCGCTGCGCCACCTCGAGTGCGGCAGCGCTCGCATCCACCGCGAGGACGCGCGCATGCGGCCGCTCCGTGCCGATCGCCAGGGCGATCGCACCGCTGCCGGTGCCCAGATCGGCAACGCCGGCGGCACCATCGTCCGGCAGTCGCGCCAGCGCCAGCTCGACCAGCAGTTCGGTTTCCGGCCGCGGGATCAGCGTGGCCGGAGTGACCTCCAGCTCCAGCGACCAGAACCCGCGCCGGCCGGTGATATAGGCCACCGGCTCGCCGGCGAGACGCCGGCGCACGAGTTCGACGAACACCTGCTCGTCTCCCAGCGACAGCACGTCGTCGGCATGTGCGATCAGCCAGCTCGGCGGACGTCGCAACACGTGCTGCAACAGCACCTCGGCATCGACGCGATCGCCGAGACGACGCGCGGCATCGCCCAGGGCATGGCGGATTTCAGTCATGTGTCGCTTGATCCCCCGTGGCCGGCGGCAGGTCCGGCGGGCTGGCCCGGCGCTCGCGGGCGCGCCAGTAGCCGCCCTCGCTCCATGCCGCGAATGCCCAGCGCAGCCAGCCGATCAGCGCGTTGGCCAACCACAGCGCCCAGGCCAGCATCGCCAGCTTGTAGACCCACAGCGGCACGCTGGCGACGCCCGCCCCGGGCAGTTGCCCGGCGCTGCGGTCGGCGAACCAGCGCAAGTCGAACGCGCTGGAACCGTTGCCGGCCACATGCATGTCGGGCAGGCCGAGCAGGCCGTTCGGCACCGCACCGACCAGCGCAAGCAGCGCCACGGCGGTGAGCGCGGCCAAGCCGATCTGCGCCAGGTTGAAGGCGGTGTTGCCCAGGCGAACGCCGCGCGCCCGCAGTCCCAGCGCGATCAGCCAGGCCACCACCAGCGCGTAGGCACCCCAGGCGAACGCCGAGAAACCCAGCCCCAGCAGCAGCCACTGGTGGAAGCGCAGCGGTGTCGGCGCGAACCGCGCCAGCAGCCAGGCGGCCAGCAGCAGCACGGCCAGCTGCGACCAGTACAGCACTGCCGGTCCGTCCTGCGGCCCCCAGGTCCACAGCACCCAGCGGTCCTGCGGCGGAGCCAGCTCCAGCGACAGGTTGGCGACCGGCGCGCGCAGGTCGACACGGCTCATCAGCGTGCGGAAACCGACCCCGACGGGGATGCGCAGCTGCAGCGCGTAGGCATGACTGCCGGGCAGCAGCGGCAGGCTCAGCTTGCCGTCGCGGATCGCCAGGTCCAGCGCCTGGCCGTCGCGACTGGACTGCAGCAGCTCCGCGCCGGTCGGCAGGGTGATGGCGTGTTCGCCGCCGCGGGTGCTGCGTGCAGTCAGCTGCAGGGTCAGCTCGCTGGAGCGCTCACCCACCTGCATCGCTGCCCGCGCCTGGTCGAAGGCCAGGCTGTCGCCGGCCACCGCGTCCGGCTCGGACAACGTCAGGGTCAGCTGCTCGCCCGGCAGCGGGTCGAAGGTGAGGCCCGAGTCGCTGGCACTGGTCGGCACGCCCTTCGCCTCGACGTGCCACATCGGCGCACTGTCGACCTGCCAGGTCTCGGCGCGGTCGGCCAGTGGCGGCGCGGCGAGCGTCAGCGTGCCGGCATGATCGAGCCGGCTGCGCCAGGTCATCCGGGGCGCATCGGCGGTGAAGCCGACCTGCAGCTTGCCGTCGTGGATCGGCAGGTTCTCGCCCAGCGGGTGTTCGCCGGGGAGCAGCGGGATGTCGACGCTGAAGCCACCCGATTCCGGCGCGACGCGCTCGACCGTGGTCTGCACCATCCAGTCGATGCCGAACACCAGCTGCCGGGTCACCGTCACGTACGGCGGGAAGCGCTGGGCCACGGTCTGCACGCTGCCGTCGGAGGCGGCGCGGACCTGGCTCAGGCCGAGGCTGTCGCCGAGCAGGCGGTCGCCGTCGAGGCCGCTGGCGGTCCAGCCCTGGCCGGCGAACACCACGCGACCCGGGCGCAGCGGGAAGAACACCGTGCTGCTGTCCAGCCCGTCCAGCCGGTAGCTCAACGCGATCCGGTGCACGCCGCGATCGATCCGCGCGACGACCGCGTCGCCCTGCTGCACCAGCGTCGCCGGATGGCCGTCGACCGACACGTCGAGCAGGCCGCCGGCCGCGTCGGTGCGCGGCAGCGCGATACCGCCGACCGCACCGGCATCGGCCTGCAATACCACCAGCAGGCTGTCGCCCTGTGCCTGCACCTGGGCACCGGCCACGGCCATGCACGACGGTGCGCAGCGCGGCGCCTCGGTGAGTCGCTGGCGCAGCTGCTCCAGCAGCTGCGGGTCCGGCAGCGCGGAATCCGCCGCCTGGGCGTGCGACGCCGGTGGCAGTACCGCCAGCAGCAGCAGCGCCGTGCCGGCCACGCCACGCGCCCATTGCTTCCAGTGCGCACGCATGGGAACGACCAGCAGCGGCACCAGCCGCGACAGCAGCACGGCCAGCAGCCCCACCAGCAGCACGCGCAGCAGCCGCACCAGCCAGGACGGCGCGATCAGCAGGCGCGCGGTCTGCCCCACCGCCACCGGGCCGGACCAGCCCAGCCGGTAGGCGTTGCCCATCCGCCAGGACGGCGTACCGTCGCCGGCCTGCACCACGCTGCGGCTGTCCAGTTGCTGGTTGGCGGCGTCGAGCGGAGGCACGAGGGATGAACCGCTGACGCTGATGGCACTGAGAGCCAACGCCGGGGGGGCCGCCGGCTCGCGCGGCGGTGGTGGTAGAGGCGGTGCCGGCAGCGCGCGCTGGCGCTGCTCATCGGCAACCTCGAGCATCGGCGTCTGCACTTTCTTCTCCACCCTTGCCGCCAGCCCGGCCGTCTCGGGCGCGTAGTCCACGGCGACGCGGGAACTCCGCTCCAGTTGAGGGTGCAGCGCGTACTGCAGCTGCGTGGCAGCGAACGGCAGGGTCCAGAGCAACGCCAGCACGAAGGCTGCCAGCGCACCGGCCCGCGCCACCAGCCGCAACCGCCCCTCCGGCAGTGCGCGCAGCAGCAGGGCAAGCGCCAGCGCGACCGCCAGGGTCCAACGCGGCACGCCGCTCTCCTGCTGGGCCAGCACCAGGAACACGGCGGCCACCGCCGCCCACGGCCAGCCCAGCGCGCGACCGGCCAGCAGCGCGATCAGCGCGACCACGAACAGGTCGAGCAGGCTCCACTGGGCGATCCAGGAATCCGGCGAGCGATCCGCCCCGGGCGCGCCGAGCAGGCGGTAGCCCGCCGGCAACTGCAACGTCGCGTCGATCGCATCCAGCGGCACCTGCCAGCCGTTCACCGGCAGGCTACCGACGTGCGACGGCAGGCGCAGGCCGGCTTCGATATCGGCCTGGCGCTCGCGCAGCTCGACCCCGCGCAGACCGTGCGCGCCGGTGGTCACCAGCAGCGGCTCGCCGTCCTGGCTGGCCTGCAGCAGTTGCCAGGGTGCGGCCACGTCGAGACGTCCGGGATGACGCAGGGTGCCGCCCAGCCGGTCGAGCACGGACAGACCGCCGCCATCGAAATCCAGCCACAGTTCGCGCCGCAGGCGCAACTGGTCACCGCGACCGTTCGCGTCGCCGCGGGTGCCCTCGGTCACCGTCAGCCCATGGCTCGCATCGACCTGGAAGGCCGGCAGGTCGGACCAGTCGTCCGGCACCCCGGCGCGACCGGCGTCGACCGCCAAGCCATGCACGCGGGTGCTGCGCAGACGCGGGGCATCGTCGTAGCTCCAGGTTTCCTGCGCCGGCCAGGGCGCGGCGGGCGGCGTCCAGTGCACGGCATCCAGTGCTGCGGTATCTCGCGCCTGCAGGGTCAGCGTCCACTCGCCCGGGCGCAGTTGAACGCGCAGGCGCCCGTCGGCCTCCAGCCGCGCCGGCAGTTCGCCGGCCAGCGCGGTGGCGACGAAGCCCGCCGGCAAGGCGGGGCCGAGCAACAGCTCGCGCGGCGAGCCGGCCACGTTGAGCTGCAGCTGGGTCTCCAGCATCGCCGGCAGTCCATCCTGCAGGCGGCGGTAGACGCGGATCGACAGCGCATCGGCGGCGCGCGCGCTGGCCGTGGCCTCGCCCAGAGTGAGGCGATTGCCGTGACGCTCGATCCGGCTGACCGGCTTGCCGTCGACGGTCAGCGACAGCAGGGCGATCGAGGCGGGAACCTCCAGCGACGGTGGCCGCGAGGTCCACGCCAGGTCACCCTCGATGTGGTGCGTCCCTGCGGCGAGCCAGACCGCCGGCGTACCGCCATGCGCGAGCACCGGTTGCTCCTGGCCGTCGACCTTCACCTCTTGCGGCCAGGCCGCCGCGCTACCCGGCAGGGCGACCCAGGCGGGTGCATCGAGCTGTACCGGCAGGACGAAATGTGCGCCGTGGGCGTCGGCGGCCAAAGCGAGCTCGCCGGACCATGCGCATTGCCGGGCGCCCTGTCCGGCAGCGGGGCTGTTGAACAGCGGACAGGTCTGCTGCTGCACGCCATGCAACACCCAGCCCTGCCAATCCCGCAGCACCGGCGGGATGTCCTGCGCGCACAGCGGCAGCGCGACCAGCAGCAGGCCGAGCAGCAGGCCGACCACGCGTGAACGACGGTCCATGATGTTCCCCTTCCCGGTTCGTGGGCGCAGGCAGTGTATAGGCGCCGACCCGCGGTCGCCCGGCCCTGCATCCCAGACGACCGCTGCCTCGTACAGGACAGCAGCTCCCCGGTGAAACGCACACGCGCCGCATCCGGGGTTGATTCTTCCCGACAGGATGGCCGATGCCCCGTTCCCCCGCTTCTTCCCGCGCCCCAGCCGGGCCGCTGCGCGCAGCCGCGCGCCCGGCCGGCCGTACCCTGCTCGCCGTGCTGGCGACCGGCCTGCTGGCCGGTTGCCAGGCCACGCTGTTCGCCGGGCTCAATGCCACCGCGCGGAGTAGCGGCGTGGTCGCCACGCGAGACATCGTCTACGACGCACGCCACCGGCTCGCGCTGGACGTGTACCGCCCGGTCGACGCCCGCGGTGCCCCGGTGGTGGTGTTCTTCCACGGCGGCAGCTGGAAATCCGGCAAGCGCCAGTGGTATCGCTGGGTCGGCGAGGCGCTGGCCCGTCGCGGCCTGGTGGTGGTGATCCCGGACTACCGGCTGTGGCCGCGGGTGCGGCTGGGCGGGTTCATGCAGGACGCGGCGCACGCCACGGCGTGGGCGCAGGCGCACGCGGCCGACTACGGTGGCGATCCGGCAGCGCTGTTCGTGATGGGCCACTCGGCCGGCGCACACATCGGCGCCCTGCTGGCCACCGACGGTCGCTGGCTGCGCGCGGTCGGCATGCAGCCGGCGCAGTTGCAGGGCTTCATCGGCCTGGCCGGCCCCTACGACTTCCTGCCGCTCACCGACCCGGATTTCATCGACATGTTCGGCACCACCCATGCGGCGCAACTCACCTCGCAACCGGTGCACTACGTCGACGGCGACGAGCCGCCGATGCTCCTGCTGCAGGGAGCCGCCGACCGCATCGTGCAGCCGCGCAACGCGCGCTCGCTGAGCGCGGCAATGGCCCGCGCCGGCGAGACGGCGGAGCTGAAGCTGTACCCGGACATCGGCCACTTCGCGATCCTGTTCGCGATGTCGCGACCGCTGCGAGCCAGGGCGCCGGTGCTGGACGACGTGGCCGGCTTCGTCCGCGAGCAGGCCGTACCGGCGGCCATCGCGGCGATGACCGCCTGCGCCGCGGTGCGCTGAAAGGAAAACGCCGGGCGGTTGCCCGCCCGGCGCTCCGGTCTGCCCTGCGAGGGGAATGCCGGTCAGCGCATGATCGCCGAAGCGTCCTGCTTCTGCTTCAACGCAGCGCACAGCAGCGTGGACTCGGAGGTCTGCGCCAGGCCGCGGGCCGCGCCCGGCGCCTGGTCGAGACGATCCTTGAAGAATGCCTGCAGGCGCTCGGCCTCGGCCTGCGAACACCCGCCACCGCCCATCAGGCTGGGCAAGCGTCCACCGGCGAAGCTGCCGGTGCGGGCGAGGATCTGGTCGTAGTGGGCGACCGACCAGGTCCACATCGCATCACGCTGCGCCGCGGTGTCGCGATCGCTGCGCAGCAGCGCCGCCATCTCGCCGACCTTGACCGCCTTGCTCAGGGCGAAGTCGCGGATCCGCTCGACCAGGGCCGGATCTTCGACGCTGGCCAGGCCGGCGAGGATCGCGTTGCGAGTGGCCGGATCGCTGGTCTTGGGAAGGGTGTCGATCAGCGCGTCGACCACCGGCTTGCCGTGCTCCTGCGCGGCCACGCCCAGCGCCGCGCCGAGCAGGTCCGGATCGGCTGCAGCGTAGTCGAGGCTGCCATCCGGCTTGCGCCGCATCACCGCGTCACCCTGCTTGAGCAGTTCGGCGCGCACCGCGGGCAGCTTCACGTCCATGCCGAGGAAGTCGGCCAGGGTGCTGCGCATCAGCGAGTCGCCGTCGGCCTCGCCGGGCTTGCGGTGGTAGCCCAGCGCCTGCAGCCGCGGCAGGTAGGCGTCCTTCGCCCAGGCCACCAGCTTGGCGCGCTCGGCCTCGGTGCTGGCGAGGTTGCGCCAGATCCAGCCGAAGGTGTTCAGCGGCGCAGTGGCCACGTCGTCGGTCTTGGAGGCTGCCAGCGGCTTGAGCGCGGCCAGTGCATCGGCCGCGTCGATGTCGCCGTGACGGAAGCTGGCGCCCACCGCGTCGGCGTAGGCCAGTTGCTCGGTGTCGGCCAGCGAACCGATCTGCTGGCCGAGCGCGGCGAGGCCCGCGCGGGTCATGCCGAAGCGGTAGTAGCCCTGCGCGTCGGCATTGGGCATCACCCAGGTCGGGTTGCTGGCGCCAGCCAGCACCATCGAGCCCTCGGCCTTGTCGAGCATCTCGCAGCTCACCTTGCTGCCGCCCGGCACGCCGTAGCGCACGCACACCGGCACGCCCCACACGCGCTGGCTGTCGCCGGTGGAACCAACCGGCAGATAGCGGCTCTGGCTCAGCTGCAGGATGGTCTGGCCGTCCTTCTGCTCCAGCTTCGTCTGGACATACGGCACGCCGGACTGGTTGAGGAAGCTCTTGAACGCTTCCTTGAACGCCTCGCCCTTGTCGGCGGCGTGCGCGATCGAGTCGACCAGGTCGTCGGCGGTGGCGTTGCCGAACTTGTGGTCCTGGATGTAGGCGCGCATGCCCTTCTGGAACACCGCCGGCGTCACGTAGTGCTCGAACATGCCGAGCACCGCCGCCCCCTTCTGGTAGGTGATGCCGTCGAACGCGGTCATGATGTCGCCGTTGCCGGTGATCGGCTGGCGGATCTTGCGCGCGCTGACCAGGCTGTCGTTGTTCATGGCGCCCTGCGCACCGCGGATGCGGTCCAGGTCGGCGCGGTATTCCGGATGCACCGCCATGGTGACCTTCTGCTGCATCCAGGTGGCGAAGGCCTCGTTGAGCCAGATGTCGTTCCACCATTTGGTGGTGACGGTGTCGCCGGTCCACTGATGGGCCAGCTCGTGCGCGGTGACGTTGAACGAGCCGCGCACGTACCGCGCCGGGGAATCGGGATCGAGCAGCAGCAGCCAGTCGCGGAAGGTGACCAGGCCCGGGTTCTCCATCGCGCCGGCAGCGAAGTCCGGCGCGGCGAGCAGGTCGAGCTTGCCGAACGGGTAGCCGAAACCGTAGTAGTTCTCCAGCGTGTGGATGATGCTCGGCGTCTCGCTGAGCACGTGCTGCATGCGGTGGCCCTCGCCCTTGGCGGCCACGCCGCGCAGCTTCAGCGGCTCGCTGCGGTACGCGTCGGGGGAGATGTCCGGGCCGGCCACGATGTCCCACGGACCGACGCCGAAGGCGACCAGGTAGGTCGGCAGCGGGCGGGTCTTCGCGAAGGTGATCGTCTTCCAGCCCTTGCCGGCCGGCTTCTCGCTCACTTCGCCAGTGTTGGCCACCGCCTTCTCGCTGTCAGGAATCGTCAGGGTGAGGTCGAACGGGGTCTTGTAGTCGGGCTGGTCGAAACCGGGGAAGGCGTAGCGCGCGCTGATCGGCTCCATCTGCGTCATCGCGTACGGTTCGCCCTCGTGGCTGACCTTGTACAGGCCCTGCAGCTGCAGGTTCAGCGGCGCGGTGTAGTCGAACGCGAGGGTGATCTCCTGCGGCTTCACGGTGTGGCCGAAGTCGACGCGGGCCACACCCTCGTGCGGCACGGCCGCCACGTACTTCGCCATCGTGGTCTTGCCGGCGGCGTCGGTCAGGCGGACCTTCGTCACCGTGAGGTCGGCGCCGTGCAGCCAGACGTGGTCGGAGGCCTGGGTCAGCTTCACCTTGATCACGGTGTGGCCGGAGAAGTCCTTCTGGTGCGGATCGACCTTGAAGGCGAGCCGGTACGACTGCGGCACCGCCCAGGTGGGCAGCAGGCCGTGCGGCACGGCATCGCCGCCGGCAGCGAACGCGACGCCACAACTGGCCGCGAGGGCGGTGAACAGGAGCGGTCGCAGGAGGCGCATGGGGCGTGTCCGGTGGCAAGTGAACCCCGCACGCTAGGCAGCCCATGACCTATGACCCAGTGCCAGAAGGCACCCCCGGCATGGCGCGGCGCAAAAAAATGCCGGTGAGCGGGAGCGGACCCGGTCACCGGCGGTGAGCGACCGTGGCGCCGGTCGGGAGGGGGAAGGGCGCCGCGGGGAGTGCTCGCGTGACCGCGCGGTTTGCGGGGGGAATACGGACCGGGGAGGTCCGCCGCGGGGCCACGGCGAGCAAGATACGCCGCCCCATTGCATCGAACAAATTGATTGTTACCATCGATATCATAGCTTGAAGCTATTCAACAGGAGATGGGCCATGAACCTGCGCGACCTGCAATATCTCGTGGCGCTGGCCGAGCATCGCCACTTTGGTCGCGCCGCGGAGGCGTGTTTCGTCAGCCAGCCCACGCTGTCCACGCAGATCAGAAAGCTCGAGGATGAATTGGGCGTATCGCTGGTCGAGCGCACCCCCCGCAAGGTGCTGCTGACCGAGGTCGGCAGCGAGATCGCCACCCGCGCCCGTGAAGTGCTCAACGAAGTCGATCAGATCCGCGCGGTCGCCCGACGCACCCGCGATCCCGAGTCCGGCACGGTGCGGTTGGGCATCTTCCCCACCCTTGGCCCCTACCTGCTGCCGCACGCGGTGCCGATGGTGCGCGAAGCCTTTCCCAAGCTCGAGCTGCTGCTGGTGGAGGAGAAGACCGAAGTGATCCTGCGCCTGCTGCGCGAGGGCAAGCTCGACGTCGGCATCCTCGCCCTGCCGCTGCACGAGGACAGCCTGCACGTCGAGTTCCTGTTCGAGGAACCGTTCGTGCTGGCGGTGCCGCAGTCGCACGCGCTGGCGCGCCGGCAGGGGCAGCTCAAGCTGGCCGACCTGTCCAATGAGAGCCTGCTGCTGCTGGAAGATGGCCACTGCCTGCGCGACCAGGCGCTGGAGGTTTGCCACCTGGCCGGCGCCGGCGAGCGCAATGGCTTCCGCGCCACCAGCCTGGAGACGCTGCGCCAGATGGTCTCGGCCGAGGTCGGCATCACCCTGTTGCCCGTGCTCGCGGTGAAGCCGCCGGTGGCCCAGTCGGGGAACCTGCGGCTGATCGAGTTCAAGGCGCCGCCGCCCAGCCGACGCCTCGCCATGGTGTGGCGCAAGAGTTCGGCGATGGATGGCTTCCTCACCCGCCTGGCCGAGGTGTTCAAGCGGTTGCCGGTGGATCTGCTCGATACGCGCTCAGTCGTGACGCCGTCCGCGGTCGCGACGACGAGGGCACCGGCACCACGATCCGCGGCATGACCGGACGACATCCGACAACGGGCGCGCGATGAACGGACGCCAGCTTGGGCTCGCCTTCGCCACCCTGCTCGTCGTGTGGGGCGGCATGCACTGGTGGCGGCACGACCGTCCGGTGCACGACGACCCTGGCGTGCTCGCGCCCGATCCGCCCGAACAGGTCGACCTGAACACACCCTCGCAACTGCGGCGCGGCGACCTCACGCTGACCACTCGGGCTCGTTTCGAACTCACCGCGCGCGTCCTCTCGCGCGACGACTATCGCTTCGACGAGGGCGCTTCGCTGGCGCCGACCGATCTGGCGATGGGCTGGGGCCGCATGTCCGACAGCGCGGTGCTCGCACGCATCCGCATCACCCAGGGCAACCGGTTCTACTACTGGCACGTGGACGATTTCCCGATCCCGCGGCGCGAGATCGAGCGCTCCAGCGCCAACATGCACATCATCCCGGCCGACGCCGGCGTACGCGGCATGCTCGCGCGGGTGCGCCCCGGCGAAGTGGTGCACATCGAAGGGTTCCTGGTCGATGCGCGGCGGCCCGACGGCTGGCACTGGGATACCTCGCTCACCCGCGACGACACCGGCAACGGCGCCTGCGAACTGGTGTTCGTGGAGTCGCTGGTGATCGACCGCTGATGCAGGCGCGCCGCGGTCAGATCCGCCCCAACAGCCAGAGCACCAGCAGAATCGCCAGAATAACGCCGACGACACCGGACGGACCATAACCCCAGCTCCGTGAATAGCCCCAGGTCGGCAAGCCGCCGATCAGGGCCAGGATGAGCAGCACGACGAGGATGGTGATGAGCATGGGCTTCTCCCGTTCCGCGACTCCAGTCGCCGCGGTCGTCCCGCAGGGTCCGGGTCGCCGGGTATGGAGTTCGTCAAGCGCTGGCGAAGGCCATCCATGCACGGACATGGGCGTTAAGCGTGGTGAACATGCCGTCATCAGCGACGGGCACCGGGTGTCAGTAATGCAGCAGGCTATGCAGCGGCGTGACGCGATCCCAGCGTGCGCGCCCGTCCAGCGCATCCAGTTCGATCACCACCGCGGCACCGGCCAGCTCGGCGCCGAGTTCGACCACCAGCGCCCGCGCCGCGGCCAGCGTGCCGCCGGTGGCCAGCACGTCGTCGACGATCAACGTGCGCTCGCCCGGACGCAGTGCGCCGGCGCGCGCCTCCAGCCGGTCGCTGCCGTATTCGAGTTCGTAGTCCACGCCGGTGACCGGCGGCGGCAGCTTGCCCGGCTTGCGCAGCGGCACGAAGCCGGCCTTGAGCTTCTGCGCCAGCGCCGCGCCGAAGATGAAGCCGCGCGACTCGATCCCGCACACCGCCTGCACGCCCTGCCCCAGCCACGGGTCGGCCAGCGCGTCGATGCAACGGGCGAACGCACCGGCGTTGGCGAGCAAGGGGGTGATGTCGCGGAACACGATGCCGGGCTTGGGAAAGTCCGGTACGGCGTGAACCAGGGAAGCGAAGTCGGTCATCGGAATCATCCGGAAACAGGGGGCGGCAGCGGCGGGCGGCGGCGCAACGCGCCGAGCAGGATACCGGCCAGTGCCAGCAGCAGTCCGCACCAGTCCGTCGCACGGGTCGGACGACCTAACAGCAGCACGTCCACCACGAAGGCCAGCGCCGGCTGCAGCAACAGCAGCAGGCCGACCAGCGAGGCCGGCAGCCGCGGCATCGCGCGCCCGATCAGCAGCCACGCCACCACCTGGCCGAGCAGACCGAGCGCCAGCAGCGACAGCCAGCCGCGCACGGTGGTCAGTGCCATCGCCTCACCGTCGACCAGGCACCACAGGGCCAGCATGCCGGCGCACAGCAGGCTCATCAGGCCGAGGAACTGCGCCGGCGGCAGCGCCGTGCGCCCGACCAGCGCGCGGCGGAAACTCAGCAGGTACACGGTGTAGGCCAGGCAGCTGGCCAGGCCGAACCACACGCCGAGCCGATGCTGCGCATCGAACAGCGACCAGTGCGCGCCCACCAGCAACCACAACCCGGCTAGTGCCAGCGCCATGCCCGGCCAGAACGCCGGTGCGAGTCGCTCGCGATAGGCCAGCACGCCGGCCACGGCGAGCAGGAACACCTGGAAGTTGGTGAGCAGGGTGGCCACGCCCGGCCCGACCCACAGGATCGAGCGGTGCCAAAGGATCAGGTCGGCCGCCAGACCGATCGCCGGCAGCAGCGCCAGGACCACGTCACGGCCGCGGATCACCCGCCAACGACCGCTGAGCGCCACCCAGCCGAACAGCGCAGTGCCACCGAACAGCATGCGGTAGAACGCCGATACGCCCGGCGCCACCTGCGCCAGCACCACGAAGATGCTGGTGCACGAAAGCAGCGCGGCGCCCAGCGCCATGGTCAGCACGTCGGCACGATGCGGCAGCGGGTGATCGGCCGGACGCGCCGGCGCGACAGGGGCAGTGGCACTCATCGTGGGGTTCAGGCGGGCAGCGGGCCGTCCAGGTCCGGGCCGATTTCCCAGGCGGCCGCCTCGGCACGCGAGACGGCCAGCGCACGCTCGACTTCGGCCACTACCGGGGCGGCCGCCTCGCGCGCCACCTCGGGCACCATCACCGCCACGTAGTCGATCGCCGGCAACTGGCCGACGCCGCCGGTGAGGTATTCCCCGGTGACGAACGCGGGGATGCCGGCGCGCTCCAGCGCGTCTTTCACCAAATGGGCATCGATCAGCGATTCGGCGCGATAGGCAATGTGCATGACCCGCACGCTAGTGCGGAACCGGCACTCCGGCAAGCACCGCAGCCATCCCGGGCAAGCCGCCGCACGGGGTGGCCGGGCGGCGGCTACGGGGTAAACTGCAAGGATTTTCCCCATCACGCGCCGCGAGCCATCCGCCCGATGTCCAACGAAACCCCCAGCGCTCCGTCCAGTCCCGCCGCCGATGCCCCGCGCGATTTCATCCGCCAGATCATTCGCGACGACCTGGCCAGCGGCAAGCACGCCAGCACCCGCACGCGCTTTCCGCCCGAGCCCAACGGCTACCTGCACATCGGCCACGCCAAGGCGATCTGCCTGAACTTCGGCATCGCCCAGGAGTTCGCCGGCGGCTGGTGCAACCTGCGTCTGGACGACACCAACCCCGGCAAGGAAGACCCCGAGTTCGTCGAGGGCATCAAGGACGACGTGCGCTGGCTCGGCTACGAGTGGCACGAGCTGCGCCACGCCTCGGACTACTTCGAGGTGTTCTACCGCGCCGCGATCAAGCTGATCGAGGACGGCAAGGCCTACGTCGACGACCTCAACGCCGACGAAGTGCGCGCCTACCGCGGCACGCTGACCGAACCGGGCCGCAACTCGCCGTTCCGCGATCGTTCGGTCGAGGAAAACCTGGACCTGTTCCGCCGCATGCGCGCCGGCGAGTTCGAAGACGGCAGCAAGACGCTGCGCGCGAAGATCGACATGGCCGCCGGGAACATCAACCTGCGCGACCCGGCGATCTACCGCGTGCGCAAGATCGCCCACCAGAACACCGGCGACGCCTGGCCGATCTACCCGATGTACGACTACGCGCACTGCCTGTCCGACGCGCTGGAGTCGATCACCCACTCGCTGTGCACGCTGGAGTTCGAGGATCACCGTCCGCTGTACGACTGGTTCGTCGACGCGGTCGACCTGCCCAACCACCCCGAGCTGTGGCAGCCGCTGGTCGATGCCGGGCTGGAGACCAGGCCCAGCAAGCCGCGCCAGATCGAATTCTCGCGCCTGAACCTCAGCTACTCGATCACCTCCAAGCGCAAGCTCGCCCAGCTGGTGAACGAAGGCCACGTGGACGGCTGGGACGACCCGCGCATGAACACCCTGCGCGGCCTGCGTCGGCGCGGCTTCACCGCGGCCAGTATCCGCCTGCTGATCGAGCGCCTGGGCGTGAGCAAGCAGAACAGCGTGATCGACTATGCCGTGTTCGAAGGCTGCGTGCGCGAGGATCTCGACGCCACCGCGCCGCGCCGCATGGCCGTACTCGATCCGCTGAAGCTGGTGATCACCAACCTGCCCGAAGACCACGAGGAAATCCTCACCTTCGCCAACCACCCCAAGGACGAGAGCTTCGGCAGCCGCACCGTGCCGTTCGCGCGCGGGGTGTGGATCGAGCGCGACGACTTCGCCGAGGTGCCGCCGAAGGGTTTCCACCGGCTCAAGCCCGAGGGCGAGGTGCGCCTGCGCGGCGTCGGCATCGTGAAGTGCGAGGAGATCGTCAAGGACGCCGACGGCCAGGTGATCGAGGTGCGCTGCACGCTCGATCCGGAATCGCGCCACGGCCTGCCGGGCGCCGACCGCAAGGTGAAAGGCACCATCCACTGGGTCAGCGCCGTGCACGGCGTGGCCGCCGAGGTGCGCCTGTACGACCGGCTGTTCGCCGTGCCTGCACCGGACGACGAGAGTGACGGCAAGAGCTGGATCGAGCACATCAACCCCGAGGCCAAGCGCGTCATCACCGGCTGGGTGGAGCGTGCCGCCTCGCTGGCCGAGCCGGAGCAGCACTTCCAGTTCGAGCGCCTGGGCTACTTCGTCGCCGACCGCCTCGACCACCACGCGCACCATCCGGTGTTCAACCGCGTGGTGACGCTGCGCGACATCTGGGCGGCGAAGGGCTGAGCACGATGGGCTTGCTTCCGCAGCAGATCCACCTGACCCTGCCGCCGTGGATCGCCGACGTCGCCGACGCATCGCGCCTGTACGTCACCGACGAGGAGCGCGTGGGCCTGGCCATCGAGCTGGCCCGCCAGAACGTGGCGCTGGGTGGGGGCGGTCCGTTCGGTGCCGCGGTGTTCGACGACGAAGGGCGGTTGATCGCGGCCGGGGTCAATCGCGTGATTCCGCAGAGCTGCTCGGCGGCACACGCCGAAATGATGGCCTACATGGCCGCGCAGCAGCGGCTGCAGCGCTTCCGCATCAACGAGGACGGCGTGCGCTATGTGCTCGCCACCAGCGCACAACCCTGCTGCCAGTGCTACGGCGCCACCGTATGGGCAGGCGTCGACGAGCTGCTGATCGGCGCCCGCGCCGAGGACGTGGAGGAGCTCACCGAGTTCGACGAGGGCCCGCTGCCGGCCGACTGGACCGGCGAACTGGCCCGCCGCGGCATCGCCGTGCGCCGCGACATCCTGCGCCACGACGCCCGGGCGGTGCTGGCCGCCTACGGCGCCACCGGACCGCACTATTGAGCCGGCTGCGCGCCGCGCTGCCATTGATCCTGCTGGTCCTGGCCGGCGTGGTGCTGTATGCGTCCGGTGCGCTGTCGCAGCTCAGTCCGGAATACCTGGTCGCCCATCAGGTGCGCATGCGCGAGGAAATCGCGGCGAACCCGTGGCTGGCCCGGCTGAGCTACATCGGCCTGCTCACCCTCGGCATGGCCACCGGTATCCCCGGCACCATCGTGATCATCCTCGCCGGCGGCTTCGCCTTCGGCGTGGTGGAGGGCACGATCTACTCCTCGATCGCACTCACTCTCGGCTCGCTGATCCTGTTCCTCGCCAGCCGCTACGCGTTCGGTGCCGGACGCAAGCATCCGCCTGCACTGGTCGAGCGGTTGCGCCACGGCTTCGCCCATCACCCGGTGAGCTATACGCTGTTCCTGCGCTTCGTGCCGGTGCTTCCGTTCGGCGCGGTGACCGTGTGCCTAGCCTGGCTGCGCTGCCGGCTGTGGCTGTTCCTCGGCGCAACCTGGCTGGGTGGCACGATCACGCTGGTGTTCGAGACCCTGGTCGGTGCCGGGCTCGGCGACGCGCTCAGCCAGGCCGACCACATCGGCCTGGGCATGCTGCTCCACCGCAACGTGCTGCTGCCGCTCGGCGGCATCGCGCTGATCTCGCTGCTGCCGCTGCTGGTCGAGCGGCTGACACGCCACCGCCGCGTGCCGCCACCGGGCGTGTGACCCAAGCTCGCTACCGACGCCCACGCCCCCTAGAATGACCGGTTTGCAGCCCTTCGCTGCCACGTCCATCCTCTTACGCCATGCGCCTCTATCTGCAAACTCCGCCTGCCGCGGCCGAAGCGCCGCGCTACGTCCAGATCGTGCTCGAGCAGGATCTGCTCGGCGGCTGGACGCTGTACCGCGAAACCGGCACGCAGGGCGGCAAGGCCACGCTCAAGCGCGAGCAGTTTCTCGAACGCGAGGCAGCCATCGCCGCGTTCGAGAAGGCCCGCGATGCACAACTCAAGCGCGGCTACCGCGTGATGTTCAGCCAGGGCCTCGACGGCCCCTACGGCCGGTGACCGCCATGACCGCCTCCCTGAAGAACGACCGCTTCCTGCGTGCGCTGCGGCGCGAACCCACCGACACCACGCCGATCTGGGTGATGCGCCAGGCCGGCCGCTACCTGCCCGAGTACCGCGCCACCCGCGCGCGCGCCGGCAGTTTCATGGGGCTGGCGCAGCACCCGGAGTTCGCCTGCGAGGTGACGCTGCAGCCGCTGGCGCGGTTCGACCTGGACGCGGCGATCCTGTTCTCCGACATCCTGACCATTCCCGATGCGATGGGGCTGGGCCTGTCTTTCGCCGCCGGCGAGGGCCCGCAGTTCGCCCACCCGGTGCGCGACGCCGCCGCGATCGACCGGCTCGCCGTGCCCGACATGGACGGCGAGCTGCGCTACGTGATGGATGCGGTGCGTCTGATCCGCAAGGAACTGGACGGCCGCGTGCCGCTGATCGGCTTCTCCGGCAGCCCGTGGACGCTGGCCTGCTACATGGTGGAAGGCTCCGGTTCGCGCGACTTCGCCACGCTCAAGGCGATGTGCTGGAGCGAGCCGGCGGTTGCCCATCGCCTGCTCGACACGCTGGCCCGCGCCGTCGCGGCCTACCTGATTGCCCAGGCGCATGCCGGTGCGCAGGCGCTGATGGTGTTCGACACCTGGGGCGGCCTGCTCGGTCCGGCACCGTTCCGCGAGTTCTCGCTGCGATACATGCAGCAGGTGGTCGAGACACTGAAGGCCGACCCGGTAGCCCGCGAGCTGCCCACGACCCTGTTCTCCAAGGGGGCCGGCCAGCACCTGGCGGCGATGGCCGACACCGGCTGCACCGCGCTCGGCGTGGACTGGACCGTCGACCTCGCCGATGCCCGCCGCGCGGTGGCCGGCCGGGTCGCACTCCAGGGCAACCTGGATCCGGCGATCCTTCGCGCCGGCCCGGACGTGGTCCGCCGCGAGGCGCGCGCCGTGCTGGACAGCTACGGCAACCACCCCGGCCACGTGTTCAACCTCGGCCACGGCATCACCCCGGAAGTGGATCCGGACCACGTCGCCGCCCTGGTCGACGAGGTGCACGCCTACGGTCGCACCCTGCGCACAAGGTGATCTGCGTCACAGAACGCCGTTGACCCAGCACTCCGGACCACCTCAAGTCCGGTGCCGCTCACGTCGATAACCCCTCGTCAGAAGGACGGGCGAGCGCGATAGGGCTCCCGCTCGCCTCCTGCGATGTTCAATCGTGAGGGACCGACTGCATCAGCGACCGGCCGGTGTGCCCCGTGCGCCGACCCGGGCACCTCGCCACTGGCCGTCGCCGGCATCCAGCCCGTTTCCCTTCAGGTGTACCGACCAGAAGCGAGAGGAAACCACCATGGGCAAGGAAATACCCGACCCGCAGTTGGAACTGCAGGAAATGCGCGCGCTCAGCGACGCGCTGAACCGCGTGCAGGCCGTCATCGAGTTCGACCTCAAGGGAAAGATTCTCGACGCGAACGACAACTTCCTCGCGCTGATGGGGTACACGCTGGGCGACGTGCAGGGCAAGCACCATCGCATGTTCTGCGACCCGGACCACGCCGCCAGTCCCGAGTACCGGAAATTCTGGGAGCGCCTGGCCAGCGGCAAGTTCGACAAGGGCGAATACAAGCGCATTGCCGCGGACGGACGCGAGGTATGGATCAACGCCTCCTACAACCCGGTGCTGAACAGCGAAGGCAAGCCCTTCAAGGTGATCAAGTTCGCCACCGACATCACCGCCTCGCGCAACCAGGCTGCCGAGGTGCAGGGCAAGATGGCTGCGCTGGACAAGTCGCAGGCGGTGATCGAGTTCGATCCCACCGGCCACGTGCTGGCCGCCAACGCCAACTTCCTCGCCACCGTGGGCTACGCGCTGGAGGACATCGCCGGCAAGCACCACCGCATGTTCTGCGACGAGGCGCATGCGGCCAGCCCCGAATACACCGCCTTCTGGGAAAAGCTGCGCAGCGGCGAGTTCGACTCGGGGCGTTATCACCGCGTCGGCAAGGGCGGTCGCCCGATCTGGCTGCAGGCCAGCTACAACCCGGTGCACGACTCCGCCGGACGCCTGCAGAAGGTGGTCAAGTTCGCCACCGACATCACCGCCCAGGTGGAACTGGAGGAATCGGTCAAGCGCCGCGCCGCCGAGGACCAGCGCAAGGTCGACCTGTTGCTCGACACCGTCCGCAAGGCGGCCGCCGGCGATCTCACCGGCGAGATCACCCTCGAGGGCGACGAGCCGATCGACCAGCTCGCCGCGGGCATCCGCCAGATGATGGGCGACCTGCGCCACGTGATCGCCAAGGTGATCGGTGGTGCCAGCCATTTCTCGCAGGCCTCGACCGAGATCGCCGGGGAGTCCAACTCCATGGCCAGCGGCGCACAGCTGCTGGGCGCCACGGTGGAGGAGATGAACGCCACCATCGAGGAACTCACCGCGTCGATCAATTCGATTGCCGGCAATGCGCGCAACGCCGACGCGCTGGCCAAGGACACCCAGCTCGAAGCCGAGCGCGGGGCCAAGGCGATCGACAAGTCGATCGAGGCGATGGGACTGATCAACAAGTCGTCCGAGGATATCGGCGAGATCATCAAGGTGATCGGGGAGATCGCCAGCCAGACCAACCTGCTGGCCTTCAACGCCGCGATCGAGGCGGCACGCGCCGGCGAACACGGACTGGGCTTCTCGGTGGTCGCCGACGAGGTGCGCAAGCTGGCCGAACGTTCCTCGCAGGCCGCCAAGGAGATCTCCAAGCTGATCACCGAGTCGACCCGACGCGTCGCCCAGGGCAGCGAAATCTCCAAGGAGGCCGCTGAAGCCTTCGACAAGATCGTGTTCGGCGTGGCCCGCACCACCCAGGCGATGTCGGAGATCTCCTGCGGTGCCGAGGAGCAGGCCGTGGCCGCCCGTGAAGTGGCCAACGCCGTGCAGCACATCGCCGAGGAGACCGAGAAAACCGCAGCCACCTGCGACAACATCGCCCGCGCCTGTGGCGAGCTGATGCAGGAAGCCGGCGGACTCAACACCACCGTGAACCATTTCGCGGTGTAACGGAGCAAGCCGATGATGCTCGAGACCGAGGTCACCGTCGATCCGGCCATCCAGGCGGCGCTGTTCGCCCGGGTGCGCCGGCACACCGGCATCGCCATGGCCGAGCGCAAGTGGACCCTGCTGCAGGGCCGCCTGCGCCGGCGCCTGCAGGCACTGTCGCTGTCCAGCTACGGCGATTACCTCGCCGTCCTGGACAGCTCCAACGACGAGGTCGGCCGGTTCATCGATCTGGTCACCACCAACGAGACCTCGTTCTTTCGGACACCGCGGATCTGGGACTACCTGTGGCACGGCTTCCTGCCGGCCTGGTACGCGGCCCATCCGGACAATGTGCTGCAGGTCTGGTCGGCGGCCGCCTCCACCGGCGAGGAGGCCTACTCCATCGCCATGCTGTGCGAGGAATTCCGCGAGAAACACCCGGAGTTCCGCTACCGCATCCTGGGCACCGATATCGCCGGCGGTGTACTCGAGACCGGCCGCGCCGGTCATTACCTGGGCCGCAACGTCGACGGCCTGCGAAAGGCGCGCCCGGCGATGCTGGAGAAGTATTTCCTCGGCGTCGACGAGGTCTATACCGCCTCGCCCACGCTTCGCGCGGCGGTGAATTTCCGCACGCACAACCTGTACCAGCGACTGGAGGAGCCCACCCGCTTCGACCTGGTGCTGCTGCGCAATGTGCTGATCTACTTCGACGAACCGGGCCAGGAGACGGTGCTGGAGAACGTGCGTCAGTCGATGTCGCCTCGAGCCGTGCTGCTGGTGGGCGAGTCCGAATCGCTCAACCGCCTGCGCACCGGCTTCGCCTACCAGCAGCCGCTGATCTATCGCAACGATCGACCACCGGCATGAACGGGCGCGATGTCCACGTGAAGATGTGCGAGATGCGCACCGGCCACGGCGACGAGATCCTGCGCACCACGCTGGGCTCCTGCGTCGGCATTGGCCTGCTGTGGCACCGGCGCGACCGCTGCGCGCTGGCGCACTGCCTGCTGCCCGAACCGCCCAACAGCCAGGGGCAGCCCTCGGCCAAGTACGTCACCGATACCCTGCCCGCCCTGTTGCGCCTGATCGGCGCCGAACCGGCCGACTACGGCCAGCTCGAAGCCGTCGTCGCCGGCGGCGCCTGCATGGTCCGGCACGACCGGCCGGCGCCTTACGGCCTGATCGGCGAGCAGAACACGCAGATGGCGCAACGCCTGCTGGCCCAGGCCGGCATCCACGTCGTGCACACCGACACCGGCGGCACCCACGGCCGCCAGCTGAGCATCGACTGCCGCACCCGGCAGTACTCGGTGCGTACCTTCGAACGCATCGACTGAGGAAGCCCGCCCATGGACAGTCCGGCCGCTCCGCTCTCCCCCGCCCCGCAGGACGCGATGCAGCTGTTCGGCTCGTTCCATCTGGGTGAATTCGAACTGGCGCTGCCGATCGGCGCGCTGCAGGAAGTCGTGCCCTTTCCCGCCGCGATCACCCGCGTGCCGCTGGCACCGCCGCACCTGCTCGGCCTGTTCAACCTGCGCGGCATGCTGATACCGCTGGCCGACCTCGGCCGGTTCATGGGGCTGGCCGAGACGGCCGACCGCAGCGATGCACGTATCGCCGTGGTGGCCAGCGGCGAGGCGAGGCTGGGCGTACTGTTCGACCGCACCGGGGAAATGCTGCGACTGCCGGCCGGCCAGGTGGTGCCGTTCCGGCACGGCAGCGAGTCGCTGGGATTGATCGAGAGCGCGTTCCATCTCGGCGAACGTATCCTGCAGGTGCTCTCGGCCGATGCGCTGACCCGGCTCCCCGGCCTGCCACAGGTGTTGAACCCGGACCTGGCCGAGCAGGCGCGCCAGCGCCGCCTGGCCCAGGGACGTCGCCGCCAGGCGGTGTCGTTCCGCGCCGGCGGGCGCCACATGGCCCTGCCGATGGCGGCGATCCACGAAATCATCCGACTGCCCGCACTGGAGCATTCGGTGCTGGCGGACGATCGCTGCCTGGGCCGCGTCCACCTACGTGGCCGCCCGGTCCCGGTGATCGACTTCGCCCGCTTCCTCGGGCTGGCGAGCAGTGCGACCGGGGCGGCCGCGGACGATGGCGAGGACTTGCGGCGAGTGCTCGTGCTGCGCCAGGGCGAGTCCTATCTCGGCCTGCGGGTCGACGAGGTCGACAGCATTGTCGGCTACCTCGATGCCCAGGTACTGCCGATGCCGCCGATCGAGGGGCAGACCGGACTGATCGCCGGCTGCATCAGCCGCAAGGACAGCGACCAGGACGACCTGGCCCTGGTCGACGCACCGGCGCTGCATGCCGATCCGTTCCTGGCCCACCTGGCCACCGGACATCGCGATCTCTACTTGGTGGCGGCGGACGAGGCAGCGGTGGCGCAGAGCGCCCAGCGCCGCGTGCGCGAGACCTGGGTGACCTTCCGGCTCGACCGCCTGATGGGCCTGCGCATCGAGCAGCTGTGCGAAGTGATCGACTACGACCCGTCACTGATGCGTCCGCCCGGCGCACCGGCATTCGTGCGCGGCGTGCTGAACCTGCGACAGAAGCTGATCACGGTGATCGACCTGCGTACGCTCTACGGCATGGAGGTCGCCGCCGATCCGGCGGCGTGCAGGATCCTCATCGTCGACCACGCCGGTGCCAGATATGGCTTGGTGGCCGACTCGGTGCAGAGCATTCTCGGGATCGATCGCAGCGAGAAGCTGCGGGTACCTGCGCTGATGTCGCACCACCTGCATCCGGAGCTGCAGCGCGACCTGCACGAAGTGGCCGAAACCCCCCAGCACGGCACCGTGCTGCTGCTGGACGCCGCACCGCTGCTGCAGCGGATCGCCGGCACCGCGGACGCTCAGGGCGAGCCGGCGCGGGTCCACACCGCCACGTAGTCCACCACCATCGGGTGACCGGGCTCGGTGGCCGACGTCGGGGTATCACGCCCGCCGGACACGGCATAGGCGAAGTCACCGCCCATCGCCACGTCCAGCAGCAGGAAATAGCCGCGCTGGCCGGTGATCTCCTGCCAGGTGACCGGCGGCAGCCGGTCGCGGGTGATCACGCCGTACAACTTGCCGTCGAGGTACCAGCGCAGCGCCTCCGGCGCGACGCTGCGGTCCCATTCGAAGGTGTAGGTGTGGAAGCCGTCCTGGCAACTGCCGCCCTCGCAGGAGGCGTGCTGGCCGATGCCGTTGGGCTCGTCACAGGGGCCGTCCGGAATCACCCCGCAATGCAGGGTGCCCCACACCAGGTTCAGGCCGTTGACGTTCTCCATGATGTCGAACTCGCCGGACTGCGGCCAGACGCCGAGGCGACGGAAACTTTCCCCCAGTGCCCAGAAGGCCGGCCAGTAGCCCAGCGCCGCCTCGCCGCTCACCTGCGGCATACGCAGACGGGCCTCCATGCGCAGCACGCCGCCTTCCGGCGGGCGGAAATCGTCGCGCCAGGTCTCGATGCGCGCCGAGGTCCATTCGCCATCGGGCTCGCGCAGCGGGGTGATCCGCAGATGACCGCGACCGTCCAGGCTGACGTTGGCCGGGTCGTCGGTGTAGCGCTGCACCTCGTGGGTGCCCCAGTGCGCCGGACCGCCCGGATAGTTGTGGCCGAGGTCGAATTTCCAGCGCGCCGGATCGGGCCGCCGCCCGGCCGCGCCGTCGAAGTCGTCGCTGAAAACCGTCTGCCAGCCGGGCATGGCCGGCACGGCGGCCCTCGCCCGCAGCACGGGCAGAGCCATAAGCAAGCCCAGCAACACCACCTGCCAGACCCGCGACCGCGGCATGCGCTGCCCCTGTTCCACTGACTTCACCACCACACCCTGTTCCCGGCGGACCGTCCGCACGGGGTCGATTCTGTCACTCCGCCCCCGTCGGGGAGCGCACCCAGCGCACGCTTCGGCGCGAACGGCCCCGTTTTGGCAGCCCCCGGCCAGCCCCGTACAATGGCTGCCTTTGCGTCCAACCTGCGCGCGGCCTTCGCCGTGCGCCGCAAGCGAGTCCCCATGGAAAAGAGCTTCGAACCCGCCCAGATCGAGTCCACCTGGTATGCCCGCTGGGAGGCCAGCGGCGTGTTCAAGCCGTCCGGCCAGGGCGACCCGTACTGCATCCTGCTGCCGCCGCCGAACGTCACCGGCACCCTGCACATGGGCCATGCGTTCCAGCAGACGGTGATGGACATGCTGGTGCGCTACCAGCGCATGCGCGGGATGAACACGCTGTGGCAGGTCGGCACCGACCACGCCGGCATCGCCACCCAGAAGATCGTCGAGAACCAGCTCGCCGCCGAGGGCAAGAGCCGCCATGACCTGGGCCGCGAGGCCTTCATCGAGCGCGTGTGGGAATGGAAGGAGGAATCCGGCTCCACCATCACCCGGCAGATGCGCCGCCTCGGCGTCGCCGCCGACTGGTCGCGCGAGCGCTTCACCATGGACGAGGGCCTGTCCGCCGCCGTGCGCAAGGTGTTCGTCGACTGGTACCGCGCCGGCCTGATCTACCGCGGCAACCGGCTGGTGAACTGGGACCCGGCGCTGGGCACCGCGGTGTCGGACCTGGAAGTGGACAACGTCGAGCGCGACGGCCACCTGTGGTCGATCCGCTATCCCGTCACCGGCAGCGACGAGAGCCTGGTGGTGGCCACCACCCGTCCGGAAACCATGCTCGGCGACGTCGCCGTGGCGGTGCACCCGGAGGATGAGCGCTACGCGCACCTGGTCGGCCAGACGCTGACCTTGCCGCTGACCGGCCGGCAGATCCCGGTGATCGCCGACGACTACGTCGACCGCGAGTTCGGCACCGGCTGCGTGAAGATCACCCCGGCGCACGACTTCAACGACTACGCGATCGGCCAGCGTCATCAGCTCACGCCGATCACCGTGTTCACGCTGGACGCCAGAGTCAACGAGAACGGCCCGGACAAGTACCGCGGGCTGGACCGCTACGAGGCGCGCAAGGCCGTGCTGGCCGACCTGGAGTCCGAAGGCCTGCTGGTCGAGACCAAGCCGCACAAGCTTAAGGTGCCGGTGAGCCAGCGCTCGGGCGCGGTGATCGAGCCGCTGCTCACCGACCAGTGGTTCCTCGACCTGACCCGCGACACCCTGCCCGACGGCCGTCCCGGCGGTCGCAAGGCGATCACCGAGCCGGCGCTTGAGGCCGTGCGCGGTGGCGACATTAAGTTCGTGCCGGAGAACTGGAGCACCACCTACACGCAGTGGCTGGAGAACATCCAGGACTGGTGCGTCAGCCGCCAGCTGTGGTGGGGCCACCAGATCCCGGCGTGGTACGACGAGGCCGGCAACATCTTCGTCGGCGAGGACGAGGCGGATGCACGCGCGCATGCCGCCACCGCACCGGTCGGCGCGCTGCGCCGCGACGAGGACGTGCTCGACACCTGGTTCAGCTCGGCGCTGTGGCCGTTCTCCACCCTGGGCTGGCCGCTGGACGGCCCGGTGGCGAACGAGCGCGGCGAGGTGGTCGCGAACTGGGCGCAGGACCAGCAGTTCCTGCCCAGCGCGGTGCTGGTCACCGGCTTCGACATCATCTTCTTCTGGGTCGCCCGCATGGTGATGGCGACCAGGTACTTCACCGGCCGCGTGCCGTTCCGCGAGGTGTACATCAACGCCATCGTGCGCGACGCCGAAGGCCAGAAGATGTCCAAGTCCAAGGGCAACACGCTGGACCCGCTGGACCTGATCGACGGCATCGCGCTGGACCCGCTGGTGGCCAAGTCGACCAAGAGCCTGCTGCTGCCGCAGGAGCGCGAGAAGGTCGAGAAGCGCGTGCGCCGCGACTACCCCGAGGGCATCACCGCGATCGGCACCGACGCGCTGCGCTTCACCTTCGCCGCACTGGCCAGCTACAGCCGCACGATCAACTTCGACATCAAGCGCGCCGAGGGCTACAAGGCGTTCTGCAACAAGCTGTGGAACGCCGCCCGCTTCGTGCTGATGAACCTTCCGGAGGGCCGCATCGAGGCCCCGGCCGGCGGCCCGGCCACCGAGGCCGAGCGCTGGATCCTCACCCGCCTGAAGCAGACCCTGGCCGAGGTGGAGCAGCATTTCGCCACCTACCGCTTAGACCTGCTGGCGCAGGCGCTGTACGAGTTCGTCTGGAACGAGTACTGCGACTGGTTCCTGGAGCTGTCCAAGCCGGCGCTCAACAGCGACGACGCCACCGCCGCGGCTTCCACCCGCCACACCCTGCTGGTGGTGCTGGAAACGGTGCTGCGTGCGCTGCACCCGATCATCCCGTTCATCACCGAGGAGATCTGGCAGTCGGTCGGGCCGAAGCTGGGCCTCACCGAGGCCGAGCTGATCCTGCGCCCCTGGCCGCAGGCCGACGCCATCGCCGCTGACGAGGCCGCCACGGCGGAGATCGAGTGGTTCAAGGCGGTGCTCTCCGGCGTGCGCAGGATCCGCGCGGAGATGAACATCTCGCCGGGCAAGACCATCCCACTGCTGCTCGCCGACGGCGACGCCACCGATCGCGCCCGCGCGGCCAAGTTCGCCACGCAGATCGCCTTCCTCGCCCGTGTCGAGGCGCCGCAGTGGATCGAGACCGGCGCCGACGAACCGGCCGCCGCCGCCGCGGTGGTCGGCACCCTGCGCGTGCTGATCCCGCTGGCCGGCCTGATCGACCTCACCGCCGAGAAGGCGCGCCTGGCCAAGGAGATCGGCCGCATCGAGGGCGAGATCAAAAAATGCGAAGGCAAGCTCGGCAACGCCAACTTCGTCGCCAACGCCCCGGCCGAGGTGGTGGCGCAGGAGCGCCAGCGCATCGTCGACTGGAACACGACGCTGACGGCGCTGCGCGATCAGGCGGCCAAGCTCGGCTGATCCTCACAACCTCTACCGGGGCAGGTCAGGACGAGGTGGACTCGCGCAGCACCAGTTCCATCACGATCGCGTCCTCGCGCCCTTCGCGCGCCGGGTAATAGCGCGGGCGCCGGCCGATCTCGGTGAATCCCACCGAGCGGTAGAGGCTCTGCGCCACCGGATTGGACGGACGCACTTCCAGGAATACGCGCTCGGCGCGGCTCCAGCGGATCACGTCGAGCAGGCGCATCAGCAGGCGCCGCCCCAGGCCGCGCCCCTGCCACTGACGCCCGATGCAAAGATTCAGCACGTGCGCCTCGCCGGCGGCGATCGACAGGATGCCGTAGCCGGCGATCTGTCCGCCCACCCACAGCACCCAGCATGGATGACCCGCGCGCAGGCAGTCGGAAAAGATCCCGCGGCTCCAGGGGAATTCGTAGGACTCCGCTTCCAGCGCGGCCACGGCATCGAGGTCCTGCGGCTGCAGGGCGCGGATTTCGCTCGTCGGGGGACTCACCACGGCCACGCTAGCCCGCTCCGGCCACCGCCAGTGCGCGACGCAACTGTCTGAGCGCCGCCCACAATCGCCGCTTGCCCTCCGCACCGGCAAACAGCGCCTCCGGAGCATCGACCAGGGCGATGTGCGCCTGGCTCATTACCGCTGCCGGCAGCTCCCGCCCAAGCGCATGCGCCTGGGCCTGCCCGAACACGAGATATGCCGGCGCATGCGGCACGGACGCCTGCGTCTGGCCATCGGCCACCAACACTCGCCCGGCCCGGGCGATCCCGGCACCGGCCGCCTGCAACGCCCGCCCCAGCACGTCCATGGTCCGCGGCGGCAGCTGCGCCGGCAGCACCACGATGCAGCGCGCCACCGGTGGTTCGACCGCCGGCGCATCCAGCATCGGCTCCTCGGCCGGGGCGCCCGACTCGCGCACCCGCCGCACCCACGGCGTGATGCCCATGGCCTGCAGGACCTGCTGGCGGCGCGCATCGAGCATCGGCAGCCCTCCTCAGGCGCCCCGCCGGACGCGGCGATGGGTGGCGAGCCCCCACAGGGTCAGCACCGGACCGGACAACAGGTAGGCGGAAAACACCGCCAGCAGCAGCCGCGGCGGATCGATCGCCAGCAGCACCAGCACCAGCACGGCCACGACCATCCAGACGAACGACACGCCCTCGCCGGCGGTCCACGGCAACGATTTGAAACTGAAATAACGGAACCGGCTGACCATCAGCAGGCCCGTCACCACCGCCAGTACCGGCGTGACGAAGCAGAGCGTGCCGCCGGCAATGCCGGTCTTTTCCATGGTCCAGACGAACGACATGCACACGGCCGCGGCCGACGGGCTGGCCAGCCCCTGGAAATAGCGCTTGTCGACCACTGCCACCTGGGTGTTGAAGCGGGCCAGTCGCAGCGCGCCGCAGGCGGCGTAGATGAACGCCGCCGCCCAGCCCACCTTGCCCCACATCGGCCCGTACTCGCGCAGGGCCGAGAGCGACCAGGTGTACATCACCAGCGCCGGCGCCAGACCGAAACTGACCAGGTCCGACAGCGAGTCGTACTGCACGCCGAACTCGCTCTGCGTGTGGGTCATGCGCGCCACGCGGCCATCCAGGCCGTCCAGCAGCGCCGCCACGAACACCGCGATCGCCGCCTCGGTGTAACGGCCACCGATGCTGGCCACGATGGCGTAGAACCCCGAGAACATGGCCGCGGTGGTGAACAGGTTCGGCAGCAGGTAGATGCCGCGGTGGCGCGGCCGTCGTACGGGCGTGTCGGGGTTCATCGACCGGTCCAGTGGAAGCTGGCGCGCATTGTAGAACACCGGCGCTTGAGTCCGGCCCGCGCCGGTGATACGAAGAGCGCCTGAACCCGCGCCCCTGGAGAGCACCATGTTCCGTCGCCCCCTGTTCGTCCTGCTGCTGGCCGCCAGTTGCAGCGTATCGGCCCAGGCTTACAAATGGGTCGATACTCATGGCGTGGTGCATTACACCGAGTCCGCCCCTCCTCCGGGGACGAAATACAAGCGCATCACCCTGACCGGCGATGCCGAACCCCTGGCCAAGCCGGCCGCCGCTCCGACCGATAGCCAGCCGGCCGACACGGGGCCGGAGGCCGTTTCCTCGAACCTGCCCATGCAGGACACCCCTGCCAACCGGGCCAAGCTCTGCGCTTCCCTGAAAACCAACCTCGCCGCCCTGCACGGCAACGGCCCCGTCGTCATGCAGCAGAACGGAAAGCAGGTACTGCTCGACGCCGGCCAGCGGAAGACACAGATCGACTCGGCCCAGGCACAGTACTCGCAGTATTGCCTCGAGCAGCAATAGCCCCGGTCGGGGACAGCCCCGATGGTCCTCCGGCTGGCATAATCGGGGCCTTTACCCCGAACGCCGGATCGCCCGCATGCGCCTCAGCCAATTCCACCTGGCCACCGTCAAAGAAGTCCCCGCCGAAGCCGAACTGGTCAGCCACAAGCTGATGTTGCGCGCCGGCATGATCCGCAAGCTGGCGGCCGGCCTGTATACCTGGACCCCACTTGGCCTGCGCGTGCTGCGCAAGGTCGAGGCGGTCGTGCGCGAGGAAATGGACCGCGCCGGCGCGATCGAGATGTTGATGCCCACGGTGCAGCCGAGAGAGCTGTGGGAGGAAACCGGCCGCTGGGAGAAGTTCGGCGGCCAGCTGCTGAAGATCGCCGACCGCAAGGCGCAGGAGTTCTGCTACGCGCCCACCGCCGAAGAAGTGATCACCGACTTCGCTCGCCAGGAGCTGAAGAGCTACAAGCAGCTGCCGGTCAACTTCTACCAGATCCAGACCAAGTTCCGCGACGAGATCCGCCCGCGCTTCGGCGTGATGCGCGCACGCGAATTCCTGATGAAGGACGCCTACTCCTTCCACCTTGGCCAGGATTCGCTGGCACAGACCTACCAGGCGATGTACGACGCCTATGGCCGTATCTTCACCCGGCTGGGCCTGACCTTCCGCGCCGTACAGGCGGACACTGGCGCGATCGGCGGCAACGCCAGCCACGAGTTCCAGGTGATCGCCGAATCCGGCGAGGACGTGATCGCCTTCTCCGACGGCTCGGACTATGCCGCCAACGTGGAGAAGGCCGAGGCGCTGGCGCCCGCCGTCGCGCGCCCGACACCGTCCGCTTCCCTGTCCCGCATCGACACGCCGAAGCAGAAGACCATCGACGAGGTCTCCGCCTTCCTGAAGGTGCCGGCGACGCAGTGCGTGAAGACGCTGATCGTCAAGGGCCGCGAGGGCCTGGTCGCGCTGTGCCTGCGCGGCGACCACGCGTTCAACGAGGTGAAGGCCAACAAGCTGCCCGAGCTGCCGGACGACATCGTGATGGCGTCCGAGGAGGAGATCGTGGCCGCCATCGGCGCGAAGCCCGGCTCGATCGGTCCGGTCGGCCTGCCGGAGTCGATCCCGCTGATCGTCGACCGCAGCGCAGCCGTGCTGGCCGACTTCGTCTGCGGCGGTAATACCGACGACACCCACTACACCGGTGCCAACTGGGAGCGCGACGCACGCATCACCCGGGTGGAAGACATCCGCCAGGTGGTCGCCGGCGACCCCTCGCCGGATGGCCTGGGCACGCTGCGGATCGCCCGCGGCATCGAGGTCGGCCACGTGTTCCAGCTCGGCTCCAAATACGCCGAGGCGATGGACGCCACCGTGCTCGACGACCAGGGCAAGGCGCAGGTGATGCTGATGGGCTGCTACGGCATCGGCGTGAGCCGCATCGTGGCCGCCGCGATCGAACAGCGCCACGACGACGCAGGCATCCTCTGGCCGGAGCCGATGGCGCCCTGGCGCGTGGCGGTGTGCATGATCAACCCCAAGGGCCAGGCCGAGGTCACCGCGGCCGCCGAATCGCTCTATTCGGAGCTGGCCGCCCGCGGTGTCGAGGTGGTGCTGGACGATCGCGGGCTGCGCCCGGGCGCGATGTTCGCGGACATGGAGCTGATCGGCATTCCGCATCGCGTGGTGGTGAGCGAACGCGGCGTGGCTGCCGGCACGCTGGAATACCGCGCGCGCGACGCGGCCGAGAGCCGCCAGGTCACGGTGGACGAGCTGCTTCGGCTATTTGGCTGATTGCCGCCACACTGCAAATGAAAAGCCGCCCTCGGGCGGCTTTTTTATTGCGTGCCGGATACCGCCTGATAATCCCCCCGCGCACAGCCACCAGCGCCTGGAAATCCGACCGTATCGACTTTATTGGCAAACGCGGCAGGTAACACCCGCAAAGACGATTCCATCACGCTGGCACGAATATTTTGCAAATCACCATCCATTACGGGAGAATGCTTTCCGCATCAGGATGGCGCCATCGCCTTAATGGCGATACCAAAACCAGTCATTTGAATATTCCAACGCGGAGTTGTCCATGGCCGTCGATATCAAGAATCTCAACCACAACCAGCTCAACGACCTGATCGCCAAAGCGCAGACCCGCCAGGAAGAACTGCGCAAGGAAAAGGTCGGCAAGCTGCGCGAGAAGGTCCACGCGCTGATCAAGGCCGAGGGCTACACCTTCGACGACATCTTCGGTTCGGCCCGTGGCGGCAAGCTGCGCCGCGCCAAGACCACGGTGGCGCCGAAGTACCGCAACCCTGCCAACCCCGAGCAGACCTGGTCCGGCCGCGGCAAGCGCCCGCGCTGGTTCAACGACGCGCTGAAGGCCGGCAAGAAGGAAAAGGATCTGGCGATCTGATCGACACACGGCCGATTGAAACCGCGGAACGCCGGCCTTTGCGCCGGCGTTTTGTTTCTCGCGGGAGACAGGCGCTAGAGCGAGCGTCGCGACGACACCAGCAGGTCGCCGAAAAGCAGCCCCGCCACCAGTGAAACGAGCAAGGTCAGCAGCAGTACGCCGGTATCCAGTCCCAGTACGGTATCCCGCTCGAACAGATACGACACGCTGCGGAATCCCACGCTTCCGGGCACCAACAGGATAATCCCCGGCTCGCGGATCACCGCGCCGGGACGATGCATCCAGCGGGCGTAGAGATTGGCGATCGAGCCCAGCAGGAACCCGCCCAGGAATACGCCGAACGGCGCCCCCGGAATGGAGCCGGAAATCAATCCTCCCCAACGCGTGGCCAGATAACCGACCAGCACCGCACCGATCACCACCGGCCAGTCGCGGCGCGCGGCGCGAAACAGGATCGCGAAGCCGAATGCGCCCAGCAGCAGCGACGGATAATCGACCCAGCCCGGAAGTGGCGGCAATGCATAGGTCCCCGGATCGATGCCCAACGCCCCGCACAGTTGGGTCGCTGCCACGGTGCCGAAGGTGAGCTTGAGCAACGTGGAGATCGCCCCACCCATGCGCGCCACCCCTGACACCAGGTGCTGGCTGGAGATCTCGCGCACGGCAGTGGTCAGCGACATCCCCGGCACCAGCACGATCAGCCCCGCCAGCACCACCGACTTCACCGCCAGCGGTACCACGTAGGCACTGACCAGGATCGCGATGGTGGTCGCCACCAGCGCGCAGATCGCATCGCTGGCCGCTGCCAGCCGCGGCCGGCTGGCAGCGAGGATGGTGATTGCACCGATCACCAGCCCGATCAGCCCCGAGGCCAGCAGGTCCGCCCACGAGCTGTGCAGCAGCAGGCCGACCACGCAGGCGGCAGACAGTCCGTAGCTGGCCACCACGCCAGCCTGCGCCCGTCGCGTGTCAGGCAGGCCGAGCAGCCGGAGCAGGCGGAAACCCTCGCGCAGCTCGATCTCCCCGGACATCACGCGATCGGCGATTTCATCCGCCTCGCACAACCGCGCCAGGTTCACGTCGCCCGGCGACAGCCGCATCACCTGGGTGACCTGGGCCAGCCCCTCGTCACCCTGAGCCAGGTCGGAGAACGAAATGATGATCGCCGTGGGACTGGACCAAACGTCGGCGGCCAGCCCCAACTGCTGCGCCGAGCGGGCGATCGCCATCTCCAGCCGGGGCGCGGTGGTGCCGTACTGGTGCAGCCGGCGCGCCAGCTCCACCAGGAAGCTGATGCGGGTATTCAGCGCGGCCGTGGAGAAATCGGCCGATGCAGCGACGGGGACGACGGCGCTCATGCCGCGCGCGCTCCGGTCCTGGCCGGACTCCACCCGCTCATGCCGCGGAACGCACCTGCAGGGTGGTGCCGTCCACGGCCACCACCTCCACCGTGGCACCGACCGGCAACTCCGGGCCAGCCACCAGCCACTGGCCGTCACCCACGCGTGCCTTGCCGCGGCCGTTGACGATCGCTTCGCTGAGCCCGTAGCGCTGACCGATCATCTGCTCGGCACGGCGGTTGAGGCGCTCGCTGCCCGGTGCGCTGCGTTCGATGCGCGGACGCAGCTTGCGGGCATAGAACACACAGGCAGCCAGCGCCAGCATCGCGAACAGCACCGCCTGCAGCAGCAGGCCCATGCCAGGCACCAGCCACAGCAGCACGCCCATCGCCGCGGCCGCGATGCCGATCCACAGCAGGAAATAACCGGGGATCAGCACTTCGCCGCCGATCAGCAGCAGGGCCAGGATCCACCACAAATAATGCGCGGAAAGATTCCACATGGTTGCTCTCCGGCCCGCTCAGCGCGGCGGCGGCATGGTGGACCTGGCCTGCTGCTGGCCCAGCGATTCCTTCGCCAGCTCGGCGATGCCGGCCAGCGAGCCGAGGATGCCGGTGGCCTCCATCGGCAGCAGCAGCATCTTCTGGTTAGGCGAGTTGGCCATTTCCTTCAGCGCCTCGACGTACTTGTTGGCGACGAAGTAGTTCAGCGCGTTGACGTTGCCGCCGGCGATCGCGTCGGAGACCAGGGTGGTCGCCTTGGCTTCCGCCGCGGCCAGGCGCTCGCGCGCCTCGGCCTCGCGGAACGCCGCCTCCCGCTTGCCCTCGGCCGCCAGGATCGCGCTCTGCTTTTCGCCGTCGGCCTTGAGGATCGCCGCCTGCTTGAAGCCTTCGGCCTCCAGGATGTTGGCGCGCTTCTCGCGCTCGGCCTTCATCTGCCGGGCCATCGAGTCGACCAGGTCACGTGGCGGCGCGATGTCCTTGATCTCGATGCGGTTGACCTTCACGCCCCACGGGTGGGTGGCCTCGTCGACCACGCTGAGCAGGCGCGCATTGATCTCGTCGCGCTTGCTCAGCGACTCGTCCAGGTCCATCGAGCCGAGCACGGTACGGATGTTGGTCATCACCAGCGCCAGCGAGGCCTGCTCGAGGTTGGACACCTCGTAGGCCGCCTTGGCCGCGTCCAGCACCTGGTAGAACACCACGCCGTCCACGCGGACCACCGCGTTGTCCTTGGTGATGACGTCCTGGCTGGGCACGTCCAGCACCTGTTCCATCATGTTGATCTTGCGGCCGACGCTCTGGTAGACCGGCACCAGCAGGTGCAGGCCGGGCGACAGCGTCCGGGTGTATTTTCCGAAGGTCTCGACCGTCCATTCGAAGCCCTGCGGCACGATGCGCACGAGCTTGGTGATCACGATGACCACCACGATGACGACGACCAGCGCGAGTATCTGTCCCATCACAACCCCCTTCCTCCGGTGAAGTCCGGAGTATAGGCGAGCGGCGCGGCGGTCAAACCTCCCGCGGCGTGGCCAGCGGCAGCAACAGGCTCACCTGGAGGCCACCGCCCTCGCGGTTGGTCAGTGCAATGCGGCCACCGTGGGCTTCGGCGATCTCGCGGGCCAGCGCCAGGCCCAGGCCGGTGCCCGAACGCTTGGTCGAGTAGAACGGCAGCAGCGCCTGCGCCAGCACGGTCTCGCTCATGCCCGGACCGCGGTCGGCCACTTCGATGCGCAGATCGGGCCCCAGCACCTGCAGCGCGAGGGTGACCTCGTCGTCGGGGCCGCCGGCCTCGTGGGCGTTCTTGACCAGGTTGATCAGCACCTGCTCGACCTGGGCGGCATCGAACCAACCCGGCTGCGCAGGCGCCCCGCCGAGCAGGCGGAACCGGCAATGCAGCGCCAATCCCTCCAGGAACGGCCCCCAGGACACCTCTGCCTTGCGCGGCGCCGGCAGCTTGGCGAAGCTGGCATAGCCGGCGATGAAGCCGTGCAGGTGCCGCGCACGCTCGCCGATGGTGGCGAACACGCCCGGCAGTCGTTCCACCTCGCCACGGCGCGCCAGTTCGGCGCCGGAATGGGCCAGCGAGGAGATCGGCGCCAACGAGTTGTTGAGCTCGTGGCTGATCACCCGGATCACCCGTTTCCAGCTCGCCACCTCCTGCCGCGACAGCTCGCGCGTCATGCGGCGAAACAGCAGCAGTCGGTGCGGTCGCCCCTGCAGGCGAAACGCGCGCTGGGAGATGTGGAAGGTCTCCTCGCTGTTGTCCATCTCCACCGTCAGCAGCGCGTCCTCGCCCCGCTCCACTGCCTCGCGCATCGCCTTCGGTGCGTCGGCGGTGACGTCGGCGAAGACCAGCCCATGCAGGCTGCGGCCGTCATTGAACAGGTGCCGCGCGGCAATGTTGGCGTAAGCGACGCGCTCGCCGGCATCGGTGAGTACCAGCGCCACCGGCGTGTTCTGCACCACCGTGTCGAGCAGCAGCTCGCGCTGTACCAGGTGCTGGCGCTGGTCGCGCAGGGTCTGGCCCAGCGCGTTGTGCATGGCGATCAGCTCGCCCAGTTCGTCGCGCCGGTTGACTGCCAGCGAAATGCTGAAGTCGCCGTCGCGATAGCTGGCCACCGAACCCTCCAGCGCGCGCAGTAGACGGCTGACTGGCGACATCGCCAGGCTGGCCATCCACAACGCCAGTGGCACCAGCACGGCCAGACTGACCGCAAGACCCGCCCCGAAGCCCAGGTGCACCGGGCCGGGTGCCACGCCCTTCGCATCGGTATGCAGCAGGGCAAGCAACTGCGGCAGCGGCCAGGCGGTGATGCCGACGTACACCAGCACGCCAGCCAGGCCGGCCAGCATCAGCAGCAGGCTCAGCCGCCCCTCGAGCGAACGCAGGCGGCGGATCATGCGGTGCGCTGGCCGGTGCGGGTCAACGACATGCAGGATCCATCGGCGTGGCAGCGCAGTTCACGGTGGGACGGCCGTCGCGCCCGAGCTGGTTGCCGCCCATCACCGGCGCCTTGCCGGCAGCCTCCATGGCATCGTTGCGTATCGGCGTGGCGCCGCGCCGCTCCTTGAACTTGAAATGGCCGTCCGAATCCGACGCCGGCTTCAGTGGATTGGCGTCCTCGTACTTCACCGTCGACGCCGGCGCTGGCTGGTTCCAGTGGTCGCTGGCGGCCGTGGGGGTGGTCTGCGCGTGGATGGCGCCCGCAGCCAGCAGGGCGCCGGCGAACAGCAGTCGAAGGGTCATGGCATCTCTCCTTGTCGGCATGAGTGCCCCTTTTACGCCATCCGCGCGGCCGGAGGCCACTGCCAGCCGACCTGTGGACACGTCATCAACCGCTGACGGCCAGCCCGTAACGCTCGATGCGGCGATACAGCGCCTGGCGCGACAGGCCCAGCGCCTGCGCCGCCCGGCTGACCACGCCATCGGCCCTGGCCAATGCCGCCTCCACCGATTCGCGGCTGGGCTCGTCCAGGTTGCGCGAAGGGCTGGCCGCTACCGTCGGAAGATTGAGCAGCTCTGGCGTGATCGGGCGACCGCCCGAGAGCAGTGCCGCACGCTCGATCGCGTTTTTCAGTTCGCGCACGTTGCCCGGCCACGGATACGCCAGCAGCGCCTCGCGCGCGGCGTCGCCCAGTTCGGCGCGGCCGTCGAGGAAGTGCTCGGCCAGCGGCAGGATGTCGTCGATGCGATCGGACAGCGGCGGCAGGTTCACGTCGATTACGTTGAGCCGGTAGTACAGGTCCTCGCGGAACGTCCCGGCCTTGATCATCGCCTTGAGATCGGCATTGGTGGCGCTGAGCACGCGCACCTTCGCATGGCGCGTGCGGCCGGAACCCAGCCGCTCGAACTGGCCGGTCTCCAGCACGCGCAGCAGCTTCATCTGGCCCGGCAGCGGCAGGTTGCCGATCTCGTCCAGGAACAGCGTGCCGCCGTCGGCCAGCTCGAAGCGGCCCTCGCGCGCCTTGTTCGCGCCGGTGTAGGCGCCGGCCTCCGCGCCGAACAGCTCGGCCTCGATCAGCTCGCCCGGCAGCGCACCGCAGTTCACCGCCACGAACGGCCCGCGCTTCACCGCCGAGTTGGCGTGGATGATCGCCGCGATGCGCTCCTTGCCCGCCCCGTTCGGCCCGGTGATCAGCACCGGCACCTCCGAGCGCGCCACCTGGCAGGCCAGTTCCAGCGTCTGCGCCATCGCCTCGGAGGCGAATACCAGGCCGTCCAGCTCGTAGCGGCTGCGCAGGTTCTCGCGGCGGCGGCGGCGCTCGTTGCGCGAACGCGCCACCTCGCGGGTAGATTCGGACAGTTCCAGCAGGTTCTCCACCGTGGCCAGCAGCTTGGCGTCGTCCCACGGCTTGGCGAGATAGTCGGCGGCACCCGCCTTGACCAGCTCCACCGCCGTTTCCAGATGCGTCCACGCGGTGAGCAGGATCACCGGCAGGTCCGGGTGCTGCTCGCGGATCGCCCGGAACAGCGCCACGCCCTCCTCGCCCGAGGTGGTGTCCGCGGTGAAGTTCATGTCCTGGATCACCACGCAGACGTTCTCGCGGGCCAGCACCGCCAGCCCCTCTTCCGGCGTGAGCGCCACCAGCGGGCGGATCTCGTGCAGCGACAACGCCAGCGAGAGCGCCTCGCCCACGGACGGGTTGTCGTCGATGATCAGTACGGTGCGCATCTTTCGTCTACACATGCGGGCATGGATGCCGCTCCATGCGAAAAGGTTGCATGGCCGGGGGGCGTCAACGCCCCCCCGACCGGATCCAGGCCGAAGCATCGGCCCCGGCGCTTTCTCCACCGTTGGCGCCGGTAGGGAAAACGGGAGCCGGGAGCCTCACGCCTTGGCCTTCTGCGCTGCGATCCATCCGTCCACGCGCTGCTCCAGCACGTCCAGCGGCAGCGCGCCGCCATCGAGAATCTCGTCGTGGAAGGCGCGGATGTCGAAGCGCTTGCCCAGCTCGCGCTTCGCCCGGGCACGCAACTCGAGGATCTTCAGCTCGCCCATCTTGTACGCCAGCGCCTGGCCGGGCCAGGTGATGTAGCGATCGGTTTCCGCCTGCACGTCCGGCTCGTCCTCGCTGGAATGGGCGTGGAAGAAGTCCACCATCTGCTGCCGCGTCCAGTGCTTGTAGTGGACGCCGGTGTCCAGCACCAGCCGGTCGGCGCGCAGCAGCTCGTCGGACAGGCGGCCGTAGTCCGACAGCGGATCCTTGTAGAAGCCGATGTCCTTGCCCAGCTGCTCGGCGTACAGCGCCCAGCCCTCGACGTAGGCGGTGTAGCCGCCCTGCTGCCGGAACGGCGGCAGCTTGGGCAAGGTCTGCGCGATCGAGATCTGCATGTGATGGCCGGGAATGCCCTCGTGATACGCGGTCGACTCGATGGTCAGCACGCTGCGATGGGCGAAATCGCCGGTGTTGACGAAGATCTGTCCCGGCCGCGAGCCGTCCGGCGTGCCCTGATGGTATTCGGCCGCCGCCGCCTCCTTCTCGCGGAACGGCTCGACCGGCACCACCACCACCTTGGTCTTGGGCAGCAGGCCGAACAGCTTGGGCAGTTCCGGCTGCATCTGCGCCAGGTAGCCGCGGTAGCGGTTGAGGATGTCTTCGCGCGAGGTGGCATGCACCTTCGGGTTGGTCTTCAGCGCCGCCCGGAAGCTGGCCAGGTCCTTGTAGCCCTGGGCATGGGCGATCCTGGTCATCTCGCCCTCGATGCGCGCCACCTCCTTCAGGCCGAGCTCGTGGATCTGCTCGGGAGTCTGGTCGGTGGTGGTCATCTGGCGCACGTCGAAGCGGTAGATGGCATCGCCGTTGGGCAGGTCCCACACGCCCGGCTGCAGGCGGCCGTGCGGGGCGTAGTCCTTGGCCACGAACGTGCCCAGCTTCGCGTAAGCCGGCCGCACGTCCTGGTCGATCGCCGCCAGGATCGCCTGCTTCAGCCGGGCCTGGTCGGCCGCGGACACCGAGGCGGGGAAATGCTTCAGCGGCTCGGCGAACACGCTGTCCATGCCCGCCGGCTTGCCGATCGCGTCGATCTGCTTGACCACCGCCTCGAGCAGGTACTTCGGCGGCATCATGCGGTCGCGCAGGCCCTGTCGCGCCACGCCCGTGAGCTGATCAAACGCCGCCGGCACCGCCTTCAGGCGTGCCAGGTAGTCCTCGTATTCCTTCGTGTTGTCGAACGGGATCGAGCTGATGAAGCCGGCCAGCTGCAGGTGGATGCCGTTCATCTGGTCCAGCGGCATCTCGTCCAGCTTCAGCTCGTGCGCGCGCATCGCGTCCTTCAACTGGCGCACCATCAGCTCGTGGTTGAGCGTGTCGTTTTCGCTGAAGCCGCGAGTGTCGATCGCCTGGAAGCGGCGCAGGAAATCGCCGGTCCAGCGGTACTCCGCCTGCGCATGGGCCAGCGACAGGTCGCTCAGTCGGTCGTTGTAGCGCAGGTCGCCGAGGATGGTCGCGAACTCCGGCGCGTTCTCCAGCGTGTGCTGCCACTGCTCGTCGAGCAGCTTGTTCTGCGCGGCCACGCGAGTGGCCAGATCGGTCGCCGGGGCGGATGCCGCCGAGACTTCTTGCGGCACCATGCCGCCACCCACCACCAGGCCCACGGCCACCACCAACGGCAACAGCTTCATCATCGACATCTCCCTGGAAAGAAGCCCGATTCTGCCCGAACCCGGGCGGTCGGGGATGGGCCGTTACTCACACCCCACGGATGGCCGCGCGACTACCGTCCCCCTCCCGGCAGGTCACTTCATGCCGGCAGGGCCCGGCGGGGTCGCTCCGTCGAACCATTGCGTCCGGATGCCCTCGACGGCACCGATGCGTGCCTGCCGGCTGACCCAGAGCGTGCCGCCGCGCGCCGCAACAATCGGGCCGTCCACCACCACGCCCGGACCGATCACCACCCGCGGCAGGCGCTTCCACACCTCGTCCTGCGCATCGGTGGAAGGGCGCGGCTTGTCCAGACAGATCCCCTTGCCGACATGTGTGGTGCCATGCAGCAGGATCTTTCCCGACACCGTGCGGATCGCGCCGGCGATCTCGGCGTCATGGCCGTCGAGGCCGGCGACCAGGGTCCGTACATTTCCACCGACATGGCCCCCCGGGGCCAGCGAGACCCGGCCGTCCACCGCGGACAGGTCGTGCCGGCAGGTCGCACCGCGCTCCAGCACGACCGGACCGTCGACGGTGTCGATGGTCTTCGCCGTTGCCCCTTCGCCCAGCGTGACGCCACCGTCCACGATGCGGATCTTGCCCGCCTCCGCCCTGGCCGCCAGGTGCACGCCGCCATCGACCGAATAGACAGGTCGCGGCAGGTGTCCCGCCGCGATCTCGGTCGGCCGGTCCAGATGCATCACGCAGCCGCTGCATACGAGCGCGGCAAGGCATGCCGGCGCCCAGGTGATCTGCCTCAATCCGTTCTCCTTGGGCTTTCTTATGGCCATCCAGCCGTCACACACTGCGCGTCGCCACCACCGGCGGCACACGCGCGGCCTCCCGTGCCGGCACGATCGCCGACAACTGCCCGACCAGCAGCATCGCGACGGCGCCGACAGGCAGCCATTCCCAGGGCAATCGCTGCAGTTCGTAGAAGCGCATCAGCCAGAGGTTTCCCGCATACCCCAGCGCCATGCCCAGCAGTGCGCCGGCGCCCACGATCAGCGCGTTCTCCAGCATGAACTCGCGCAGCACCTGCGATCGCCTCGCCCCCAGCGCGCGGCGGATGCCGATCTGTCGCGTGCGGCGCTGCACCCAGAACCCGGTCAGCCCCATGATGCCGATGACAGTCACCGCCAGCACGGTCGTGGCCACGGCGAAGAACAGCCAGGCCGCCGCACGCCGCGAGCGGAAAGCCGCATCGCGCCGATCGGCGAAGGAACCTACCTGCGGTGTCATGCCGGCCTGCATGGCGTCGGCGAAGTGCGCGGCGATCGCCTTGCCGATCTCCCGCATCGCCAGCGCCTGGTGGTCAGGATCGACCCGCACGGCGAAACTCATGGAGGGCGTCGCGCCGACCCGTTCGGGCAGCAGCACCGTATTGTCCGCCTTGCCGTCGACGGCCCAGCCGAGCTGGTTGCGCAACAGGTGATCGACGACGCCGACCACCTGGTAGCCGGGCCCCTGCAGGGCGTCCGGCCGGTGCAGCAGCTGCCCCAGGGCCGACGCAGCCCCAAACAGCCTGCGCGCCAGCGCGCGGGTGATGACGATGGGTTCGGGCACGCCCCACTTCGCCCCCTCGTCGCGATAGTCCGCCGGCGAAAAAAGGCGCCCTGCCACCAGCTTCACGCCCAGCAGCTGCCCAAGACCCTCGCCCACGTAGGCGTTGACTCCCGCCTTGGCGCCCGAAGGCCCTTGCAGCCCCAGCACGTAGATCTCCGCCGTCACCATCGGCAAGCCATCGGCCGCCGTCGCGGCACGGACTCCTGGCACCGCGCGCAGCATGGCTTCGGTCGCGCGCACCTCTGGAGCGGTCCAGACACGGTCGCCCGAGAGCTGATCGATCAGGATCAACCCTCTTTCGTCGACCCCGCTGGGCGCCACCATCGGCTGCAACTGGTGCCAGAGCAGGAACAGCACGTTGCAGAGAATCGCGCAGGCCACCGCGACCTGCAGCAGGACCAGGGCCGGCAACAGGCGCTGGCGACGAAGGGTGGAAAGCATGACTCTGAGTGACATCGTGTCCCTACTCCGACTTGACCTGCAGGCCCGGCTCGACTGTGGAGGCACGCCAGGCCGGCACGATACCCACGGCCATGCCCACCACGATCGCGATCGCGAACAGCGCACCGAACATCCACGGATCGGACCGCACCAGGGGCGAGAAGTCGTCCCCCTGTCGACGCAGGATCCACGCCCCCAGCTCGGTCATCGGCAGGGCGAGCAGGCCTCCGGCCAGGCAGACCAGGGTGGCTTCGCCGATGTGCTGCGCGAAGACCGCCAGCCGCGACGCCCCGAGTGCGCGGCGAATGCCGATCTCGGTGCTCCGCCGCAGGAAGCGCGCGGTAAGCAGTCCGATCACGTTGAACATGCACAGCAGCAGGAACGACGAGGCCATCAGCACGTTCAGGCGCGCACTGGCCGGCACCACGCCGTTCATGTCGAGCCACTGCCGCACGCCGTAGAGGCCGTACCGTGCCGCAGTCGTCTTGCCGCGGTCGCCGGGGTGGTCGTCCGCATAGGCCCGGAGGTAGGTCCGGTAGCTCGCCACCTGGCCTGGTGTCCCGAGCTGCACCCACAGGCTCAACGAGGCGCAATGGGCGGGGTCCGACGCTCCCGTCTGCGATACGTCCACACCGGCATCGCAGCCGTCGCCGGTCATCGGCATCAGGCCATTGGCCAACGCGCTGGTGTAGGGCACCAGCAGATTCTCGCCACCGTTGCCGGTGAACGAACCGACGTCGAGCCCGAAGAAGTGCGGCTGCGGCGCATACGGCGCGAAGACGCCGATGATCCGGTAGTTCCGCTTGCCCAGCCGGATCTCCCGCCCGATCGCATCCACGGTGCCGTAGAAGCGCTGCGCCGTATCGCTGTCGATCAGCACCACGGGGGCGCGCGCGGTCTCCTCTGCGACCGTCCAGCTGCGCCCATGCAGCAGCGGGACGCCGAACAGGGCAACGAAATCCGAACTGGTCGCCAACACGGCCTGCGAGGCCAGGTGGCGTGTTCCATCCTCGGTGGACTCGTCGGCAAGCACATCCGCGACGATGGCCTGCCGTACGCCGGCGCGTCCGCGCATGAGCGCCTCGGCATCCTCCCGTTTCAGGCGGCGATAGCCGAACGTGTTGGCGGAGACACCGTTGAGCGCCATGCCCGAAGTGTCCACCCGCGGCGGCCGATGGAGAGTATCCATCCAGGCGAGGTACAGATGCTGGCTGCGACCCGGCAACGGGTCACCGGACAGGACATGCAACAGCAGCAGGCTGGTCATGCACGAGGCAATCCCCAGGGCGACCGTGACCACCACCAGCACCGTGCTGCGCGGAAAGCGCCGCAGACCACGCAGTGCCAACGAAAGCTCATAACCAAGCACAACCCGCTCCCTTCATCGTCAATGTCCTTTCCTCCGACATCACACGCTGCGCGTCGCCACCACCGGCGGCACCGCCGCGGCACGCAGCGCCGGCGCCAGCACCGAGAGCTGGCCCAGCACCCACAGCGCCAGCGCACCGACCGGGAGGTACCACAGCGGCAGACGCAGCAACTCGTAGTGGCTCATCAGCAGCAGGTTGAGCGCCACCGCCAACAGCGTGCCCAGCAGCACGCCGGCGCTGACGATCAGGAAATTCTCGGCCTGGAAATAGCGCAGGATGTCGCTGCGCGTGGCCCCGATCGCCCGGCGGATGCCGATGCTCCGCCTGCGCTGCTGCACCCAGAAGTTCGCCAGCCCCGCAATGCCGAGTGCGGTCACGAACAGCAGGCCCAGTGCCGAGGCGATGAGCAGGCCGATCATGGTGGTGTCCCGCTGGAAGTAGGCGCGGCGGATCTCGGTGTAGGTCTGCACTTGCCCGGGATTGATGATGCGATTGGGGTTGGCCTTGAGCAGCGCGGCCACGGCAGCCCCCAGCACCCGCTGGCGATCCCGAGGCGCGCTGCGCAGCACGTAGAGCACGCCAGGACCCTCGGGGCGCTGCGGCCAGATGATGCTGTCGCCGTCGAGCCCCGGCTTGCGCGGTGCCGGCCGCAGCAGGGTGTCCACGATACCGACGATGCGGATGAAGTGGTCGCCGTCGTACATGCTCTGCCCCAACGCGGGCTGCCCCGGATACATCTTCTGCGCCAACGCGCGCGTGACGATCGCCACCGCCGGCTTGCCCTCGCTCACGTAGTCGTCCGGCAGGAAATCGCGTCCGGCGACGAGATGCAGGCCCAGGGTGGCTAGCAGGCCCGGCGTACCGTCGTATCCGGCCGGCTCCACGCATCCGCTGCCTTCGATCGTATTGAGCTGCATCGCCCGGTCCAGCGCCTGCTTGCTGGGGCAGATGCCACTGGACGATTCGCTCCGGTCCAGCGGCAGCGAATAGCTGACCGCCGCGGCGGAGCGCACCCCGGGGACCGCGCGCAAGGCGGCCAGGTCGGCGGTTTGCCGCGCCTGCGCGTTTTCGCCTTTTTCTATCCCCGTGCTGTGGATCGCCGACACCTCGTCTTCGGCGATGCCGGTGGGCACACTGATGCGCTGCACGCGCTGGGCCACCATGAACACCACGTTGCAGACGATGGCGCAGGTGAAGGCCACCTGCAGGGTCAGCAGGAGGGCGGTGAGCTTGTGGTGGCGCAGGGTGGAGAGGATCGGCCGGATCTGCATGGGTCACCCTCCCTTGAGTTGCAGCGCGGGCTGTACGCGACAGGCCCGCCATGCCGGAAGCAGGCCGGCCAGCACGCTGGCGAGCACCGCGAGTACCACGGTTCCGAGCAGCATCGACAGGTCCATCTGCGCCAGCCTGGCGTAGTCGTCCGGACGCTGGCGGATGCTCCACAGGCCGAGTTGCGCGATACCCAGGCCCAGCACGCCACCGGCTACGCCGATCAACGCCGACTCGATGCCGAACTGCACGAAGATGTCGCGTCGCCTCGCCCCCAGCGCGCGGCGCACGCTGATCTCGCCACCGCGGCGCAGGAACTTCGCCAGCAGCAACGCCACGATGTTGAGCATGCATACGAACAGGAAGCCCAGTGCCAGCCACAGCTGCAGGTCGACATCCCCGGGCACCAGGTTTTCGTGTGCCAGCCAGCCCATCAAGCCGTACAACTTCGCGTTCCTCGGCGGACGCTGGAAGCGGCCGAGCGCCTTCTGCTGCGCCGAGTAGTCGACCAGGTATTGCCGGTAGGCCGCCACCTGTGCCGGCGTGTCCAGCTGCGCCCAGAACTGCAGCCAGCTCATGTTCGCGCTGGTCAGCGATGGCGATCTGCCCTTGCCCCAGGCGGACTGGTTGCCGCTGACCGGGAACTTCTGATCCATCGCCACCGAGAGCGGCAGGAAGAACAAGTCGGCATCGCTGTATTGGGTACCGGTCTGGTCAGCGTAGAAAAGCGGCTTGGGCGCCCAGTCCGCGGTCACGCCGATCACCCGGAAATCATGTTCGCCCAGGCGCACCGTCTGCCCCACCGCATCGCTCGTGCCGAACAGCTTGCGCGCCAGTGCGTCGGCCAGCACCAGCACCGGCGAACCGGTCGCGTCGTCTGCTGCGCTCCAGCCGCCGCCACGCTCGAATGGCACGCCGAACATCGGGAAGAACTCCGCCGTGGCGTAACGACCGCTCACGTAGATCGGATGCAGATCCGCCCGCGCAGGGCGCAGCAGTAGCGAGCCGCCCGACATCGCCGCCTGTCGCACGGCCCGATGGGCCTTGAGCAACGCCATCGCATCGGGCCAGGTCAGGTCGTCGGCCGGGTCGGGGCTGCCTTCGTGCCGTTTGTAGTCCAGCGGCAAGGGGTCCAGATGCGGGGTGTACAGCTGCGCGCTGCGCCCGGGCAACGGGTCGTCGGTCATCACGTGCAGCACCGTGATCATGGTCATGCTGGCACCGATGCCGAGACTGATCGCCAGTACCATCAGGCCGGTCAGCACGGGACTGCGGCGCAGGCTGCGCCGCGCCAGACCGAGGTAATACATCAACATCGCGAATCTCCTTTTCCCAGATGAAGCGATCGCTCACACGTGGCCAGCTAGACACTCCGTGTCGCCACCACCGGCGGCACCGCCGCGGCACGCAGCGCCGGCGCCAGCACCGAGAGCTGGCCCAGCACCCACAGCGCCAGCGCACCGACCGGCAGGTAGGCCAGCGGCAGGCGCGGCAGCTCGTAGACCTGCATCAGCGCCACGTTCAGCGCATAAGCCAGCAGCATGCCCAGCGCGATGCCGAGGCTGACGATCAGGAAGTTCTCGGTCTGGAAGTAACGCAGGATGTCGCCGCGGGTGGCGCCCAGCGCACGGCGTACGCCGATCTGCTTGCGGCGCTGGGCGACCCAGAAGCTGGCCAGGCCGACGATGCCCAGCGCGGTCACCAGCAGCAGGGCGGCGATCACGCCGAGCATCAGTCCGGCCATGATGCGGTCGTTCCTGAAGGTCTCGTGCCGCAGGTCGGTTAGGGTCTGGCTGGCGTCCCGGTCGATCACCACCTCGGGCAGGGCCCTGGCGACGGCCGCCAGCGCGTCGCGCATCACCCGCGGCATCTCCTTCGGATCAGCGCGCAGCAGGTAACTGCCGGTAAGGTAAGGCCCCGGCTGCGCCGGCACGAATACCGACCACAGCCGCTCCTGCGGCGTCCAGCCGGGCGGATCCGGCCGGACCAGGGTTTTCAGCACTCCGACGACGCGGTAGTGCGACTTGAGCATCCAGAACTCCTTGCCCAGCGGATCGACACCCGGCCAGAGGTGGTCGGCCAGGGCCTGGGTGATCTGCACGTTGGCCTCGTTGGGCATGAAGCCGGTGAACGGCTGGAAATCCTCCGGCCGCGGTCCCCGGCCGGCGACGATCCGGGACCCGAGCGCGTCCAAGCTACCCGGCGCACCGACGTAGAACTCGATCACGCCACCGAAATGCTGCCTCTCCGCATCGGTGGTGATGCCCGCGGTGCCGCGGCGGGCACCGAACGGGATGGAGTTGAGCAACGTGACCGACTGCACACCGGGTACCGCACGCAGCGCCGCCAGCGCGCGCGCGTCGACATCGACGGATTGGGAGGGGTCGTAGCCGGTCAGCTGCACCGTCGCCAGCGCAGGCTCGTCGATGCCGCTCTCCACATGCATCGCGGAGAGGCGGCTGGCAATAATGAAACAGGCGTTGCACAGCACCGCGCAGGCCAGCGCGATCTCCAGCGCGATCAGCACGGTGGCCAGGCGATGTTTGCGCAACGCGGCGAGAATGGGCGCTATCTGCATGTCCGGCTCCTCACAGCGTCTTCAGTTGCAGTGCCGGGGTGACCCGACTGGCACGCAGCGCCGGCAATACGCCGGCGAGCAGGCTGGCGGCGATGGCCAGCGCAAACGTCACCCCGAACATGCCCAGGTCCAGATGCGCCATGTCGGCGTACTCGACGGGCTGCCGGCGCACCAGCCACAGGCCAGCCAGGGTCAGCAACCAACCACCGATACCGCCGACCAGGCCAACCACACCGGCCTCCACCAGGCATTGCGCGAACACCGCCCGCCGGCTGGCGCCCAGCGCCCGCCGCACGCCGATCTCGCCGCCGCGACGCAGGAACTTCGCCAGCAGCAGTCCGATGGTGTTGAACAGGCAGATGGCGAGGAACGCGAACGCCAGCCAGGTCTGCAGCTTCACGTCGCTGGGGACCACGTGGTTGAAGTCCAGCCACTGCATCAGATGCATCATCCTTACCCGGGTTTCGGCAAAGCGGCCGAGCGCCTTCTGCTCCCTCGCATAGCTCGCGATGAAGGCTCGGTAATCTGCAGCTCTGGAGGCGCTCTCCAGCTGCACCCACAGGCCGACCCAGACGCATGGCTGGTTCTGCAGACGACCCGGCGTGGTCACCTTTCCCCAGCAGGTGAACTGCCAGAAGTTGCCGGCGTTGACCTCCAGGGCCCCGAAGAATGGCATGAAGACATCTTCCGGCTTGCCGTAGAAGCCGGCCGTCTGACCCTGGGCGAAGCGGCCGCCGCGCACGTCGTAGAACAGCGGGGAGGGCCGCCATGCATCCAGCACGCCGACGATGCGCACGTCGCTGTCCTTCAGGTGCAGCGTCCTGCCAACGCTGTTGCGGCCGCCGAAAAGCCGGTCGTTGAGACTGGCGGAGATCACCGCCACCCGCGCCCGGGCCGCATCGTCTGCCGTGGTCCAGCTGCTTCCGTAGCGGAACGGCACGTCGAACATCGGGAAGAAATCGGCCGTAGTCGCCAGCATCGGACGCATCACGGGCGGCTGGTTGGATCCTGGCGCACTCACCTTGACGTCGCTGCCGGCGATCAACGCCTGGCGGTCGGCGCGACGCGCGCTCCACAGGTCGACTGCCGATCGGTAGTCGAGCATGTCCAACGGCCCGCCCTTCGTGTAACCGGCCGGCGTGGCGTCCACCTGCGGGTAGTAGATATGACCGCTGCGCCCGGGCAGCGGATCGCCCGAAAGCAGATGCATCACCGTCAGCGTGGTCATGCTGGCGCCGATGCCTACGGCGATGGCCAGCACCATCAGCGCTGTCAGAACCTTGTTGCGCTTGAGGCTGCGCAGGGCCAGGTCGAAGTAGTAGGTGAACATGTCCTTAGCTCCTCGTCTGCCTCATGCCGCCCGCGTCGCCACCACCGGCGGCACCGCCGCTGCGCGCAGCGCCGGTCCCAGCACCGCCAGTTGCCCCAGCACCCAAAGCGCCACCGAGCCGATCGGCAGGTAGTAGCCGGGCAGGCGGCCGAGCTCGTAATGCCGCATCAGTACCAGGTTGATGCCGTAGGCGAGCGCCATGCCAAGCGCGATGCCGCCGGTGGCGATCAGGAAGTTCTCGGCCTGGAAGTAGCGCCGGATATCGGCGCGCGAGGCGCCGATGGCACGGCGAATGCCGATCTGCCGGCGCCGCTGCCCCACCCAGAAGCTGCTCAGCCCCACAATGCCCAGCGCGGTGACCAGCAGCAGCAACAGGCTCACGCCGACCAGCAGCCAGGCCATGGCGCGGTCGTTGCGGTAGTACTTCGCGCGCGCCGCCTCCAGGGTGGTGGCGTACCGGGGCGCGATCAGCCGCAGCGGACCATTGGCTTTCAGTGCCTGCAACGCCTGGCCGATCACGGCCTGCCGACGGGCCGGATCATCGACCCGCATCAGGTAGGTGCCGCGCGAATACGGCAGATCGACCGGGAACATCATCGCGTAGTCGTAGCCTCCGGCCGCGCCGTAGTCCATGGGCTGCACCAGCCGGTCGACTACGCCGACCACCCGGTTGGTACCGAAGGCATAGATAGTCTGGCCTGCGGCGTCCTGCCCGGGAAACAGATGCCGAGCCAGCGCGCGACTGATGATCACCGGTACGGCGGACGTGTCGTTCTGCAGCGCGTCGTAGCCGACGAATTCGTCGGGTCGAAACCAGCGGCCGCTCGCCAGCTTCAGGCCGAGCGTGCGCGCCAGCGGAGCACCGCCGAAATACTGGGCCACCGGCAGGCTCGGTGCCTTCGCGTCGTCACGCAGGCGTACGCTGCTGAAGCTCACCGAATCACCGAACAGGGTCGGGTTGGCGACCACCGCGTCGCTCACGCCGGGCAGCGCGCGCAGGCGTGCCAGATCGGTGCGGGTCTGCGCCATCGTCGCCTCCGGCGTACCCGGTGTGACGCTGCGCACGCCCACCTCGACCACGTGCATCTCGTCGACGCCGGTGGGTCGCTGCATGCGCTCCAGCCGGGTGCCGATGAGAAACAGCGCGTTGCAGACCACCGCACAGGAGAAGGCAATCTCCAGCACCAGCAGCCCCACCGCGATCCGGTGGCGTCCCAGGGCACGAAGAATGTGGCGTAGATGCATCGTGGGCGTCCTAGTTCGACTTCAGGGCCACGGCCGGGGCAACGTGCATCGCCCTCCAGGCGGGCAGGAGTCCGGCCAGCAGGCTGCTCAGCAGAGCCAGCACGAAGGTCGCCAGCAGCATGCTCGGATCCATGCGGATCAAGCCGGCGTAGTCGGTCGGCTGATGGCGCACCAGCACCAGGCCCAGGCCGGCCAGCGCCAGCCCGCAGACGCCGCCAGCCAGACCGACCACCCCGGCCTCGACCAGGCACTGCATGAAGATCGCGCGACGCGACGCACCCAGGGCACGTCGCACACTGATCTCGCCGCTGCGACGCAGGAACTTGGCCAGCAAAAGACCCACGGTGTTGAGCAGACAGATGCCGAGGAAGCCGAGGGCCAGCCACACCTGCAGCCGCACGTCCGAGGGCACCACACCCTTGGCGTCCAGCCACTGCATCACATCCAGCAGGCGGATCTGTCCGGGATGGGTGAAGCGCCCGGCCTGTTGCTGCTGGGCCATGTAGTTGTGCAGGTATTGCCGGTAAGCCACTCGTGTCGATGGGGCGTCGAGCTCGGCCCAGTACTGCAACCACAGGCAGGGCGCATCCGCGGCGTGCTCATCGGAGTTGTTGCCCCAGCAGTTCATCGTGCCGCTGGTCGCCAGATGCAGATCCAGCGCCGTGGCGAGCGGGACGAATACCTGTTCGCTGTCGCCGAAGCGGCCGTTGCTGAGATCGTAGAAGCGGGGATTCATGCTCCAGTCGCCGAGCACGCCGACGATCCGCAGCGACTGGCTTCCCACCTGCAGCATCGAGCCGGTGCTGTCACGACCGCCGAACAGCTGATCGTTCAACGCAGCCGAGATCACCGCCACACGGGCATGACTGCCGTCGTCGCCGCGGTCCCAGGCGCGACCGAAACGGAACGGCACGGCGAACATCGTGAAGAAGTCCGCGGTGGTGTAGCGCGACTCCAGGCTCAACGGATCACCCTGTGCCGGCGTCACCACCATGGTGCCGGCCGACATCATCGCCTGGCGATCGGCACGGGCGTCACGCAGCAGCGCCTCGGCATCCCGACGGGTCAGGTTGTCCGGCACTTCCTCGCCGGGCCTGAAATTGTCGTCCGGAAACACATTCAGGCCCACACGGAACAGGTCCGCACTCTTCTGCGGGATCGGATCACCCGACAGCACATGCATGACGGTCAACGTGGTCATGCTGGTGCCGATACCCACCGCGATGGCCAGCACCATCAGCACGGTGAGCACCTTGTTGCGCTTCAGGCTGCGCATGGCCAGATCGAGGTAGTAGCCGATCATCACGGGCTGCCCCGTCCCACGCACTCGCCGAACCCCCGTATCACCATGGGCCGCCTCACCCTGCTCTCGTCGCCACCACCGGCGGCACCGCCGCGGCGCGCAGCGCCGGGCCCAGCACGGCGACCTGGCCGATCAGCCACAGCGCGACCGCACCGACCGGGAAGTAGATCGCCGGCAGGCGGGGCAGCTCGTAGTGCTGCATCAGGAACAGGTTGATGCCGTAGGCCAGCACCATGCCGAGACCGATGCCGATGGTGGCGAGCAGGAAGTTTTCGGTCTGGAAGTAATGCAGCACGTCGCTGCGGGTCGCCCCCAGCGCACGGCGCACGCCGATCGTGCGTCGACGCTGTGCCACCCAGAAGCTGGCCAGCCCGACGATGCCCAGGGCGGTCACCACCAGCAGCGCCGCGATCACCCCGACCAGGATGCCGGCCATGGCTCGATCGTCGCGGAAGAAGTGACGACGCACCTCGTCGAAGCTGCGTTGGGTCGTGACGATACGCTGGGGGTCGGCCTTCCTCAGGGCGGCCAGCGCCGCCGCCAGCACACTGGCCCGATCCTGCGGCCGGGCGCGGATCACGTAGCTCATGCCCCGGTCCGCCCCCATGCGCAGCGGGATCACCATGGTGTATTGCGCCGTGTTCGCATCGTAGGCATTGGGGCGCACCAGGCTGGCCATGACACCGACCACCCGCAGCCCCACCGTCGGCGTCAGGTAGATCAGTCGACCCAGCGGGTTCTGTCCGGGCCAGAGGCGTTCGGCCATGTCGCGGGTGATCAGCGTGACATGCGGCAGGCTCTTGGTGTCGCCGGTCTTCAGCCCCTTCAGCGCGGTGTCCACGTCGACGAAATCGTCGTCCTGCAGGTCGCGCCCGGCGACCATTTGCACGCCCATCGTCGGCACCAGGTTCTGGCCAAAATAGGTGGTCGCGTTGAGCGTGCGCTGGGGCTGGTTCGGGTCGAGCAGCACGTTGCCATTGGAGGACGACCCACCGAACGGCACCTGGTTGGAGAACGCCACCGACTGCACGCCAGGCACCTGGCGCAGCAGCGCCAGATCTTCCTGCACGCGCGCATAGGGATTGCCGGACTTGACCACGTCGGCCACCTGGATCTGCAGCAGCTCGTGCTCCGCGACGCCGCTGGGCAAGTCCATGCGCTGCAGCCGCTGGCCGATCAGGAACACCGCGTTGCAGACGATCGCGCAGGTCAGCGCGATCTGCATGACCAGCAGGCCGGCCGTGAGCTTGTGGCGACGCAGCGTGGAGAGAATCGGAAGAATGTCCATGGTCGCCTCAGTGGCTCTTCAGCTGGAGGGCGGGTGCGACCTGGCAGGCGCGCCAGGCCGGCAACAGGCCGGCCAGCAGCGTGGCGCCCAGGGCCAGCACGAACGTCGTGAGCAGCATGCTTGGGTCCAGGTGCGCCAGCGACGCGTAGTCCGAGGATCGTTGGCGCACCAGCCAGAGGCCGCCGAGGGCCAGCACCGCGCCTCCGACGCCGCCGACGAGCCCGACCACGCCGGCTTCCACCAGCAGCTGCGCGAACAGCGAGCGGCGCGAGGCACCGAGCGCCCGACGCACCCCCAGCTCGCCGGCCCGGCGCATGAACTTGGCGAGCATCAGGCCCACCGTGTTGACCAGGCACACCGCGAGGAAGCCGAACGCCAGCCAGGTCTGCAGGCGCACGTCGTCCGGCACCACGCCGTTGTAGTCCAGCCACTGCATCAGGCTGCGCAGGCGCACGTTCGGCGGTCGCTGGAAGCGGCCCAGCGCCTTCTGCTCCTGCGAGTAGTGGACGAGGAACTGGCGGTACGCCTCGACCTTCGCGGGGGAATCGAGCTGCACCCAGAACTGCAACCAGACACAGGTATCCGCCGGCAGCAGCGTATCGGTGCCACCGCCGCCATTGCCCCAGCAGTCGTTCGAGCCGTCGCGGCTCAGGTGCAGGTCGATCATCGTCTGCAGCGGCAGGAACACCTGTTCGCCGGCGGCATAGGAGCCCGTATTGAGATCGTAGAAGTGCGGATTGGGCTGCCAGTGATCGAGCACGCCGACAATCTGGAACGCGGTGCCGGAAATGCGCAGGGTCCGCCCCACGCTGTTGGCGCCGCCGAACAGCTTCTCGTCGAGATCGCGGCTGATCACCACCTGGCGGGCCTTGGCCTCGTCGTCCGCCGCGCTCCAGGCATGCCCGAAGCGGAACGGCGTGCCGAACATCGCAAAGAAGTCCGCGGTGGTGTAGCGCGCATCCACGTAGAAGGGATCCAGCGCCGATTGCTCCGGCTGGATCGGCACCTCACCGCCCTTCATCAGGGCCTGGCGATCGGCCCGGGCTGCGTGCAGCAGGTTCATCCCATCGATCAGCGTCAACTGGGAGGGCGGCTCCTTGCTTGGCGACATGCCACGCAGGTCCTGCGGATCGATCTGCGGGTAGTAGATCACGCCGCTGCGTCCCGGCAACGGGTCACCTGACAACACATGCAGTACGGTCAGCGTGGTGATGCTGGCGCCGATGCCCAGCGCGATCGCCAGCACCATCAGCGCGGTCAGCGCCTTGTTGCGCCTGAGGCTGCGCGCGGCGAGATCGAGGTAGTACTGGAACATGGAGTTACTCCGCGCTCATCGTCGAATTTCCGGTAGGAGCCCGCTCGCGGGCGATGCGCTTGGGTTCGATGCAAAACCAGGGCAAAGGCATCGCCCGCGAGCGGGCTCTTACGGGCAGGCTCGTCATCGGGACTGTCATGCCGACCTCGTCGCCACCACCGGCGGTACCGCGGCGGCGCGAAGCGCCGGGCCGAGCACCGAGGCCTGGCCGATCAGCCACAGTGCGATGGCGCCGGCGGGCAGATAGAACCAGGGCATGCGGGCCATCTCGTAGCGTTGCATCAGGTACACGTTGATGCCGAAGGCGAGCGCCATGCCCAGCGCCACGCCGCCGGTGCTGAGCACAAAGTTCTCGGTCTGGAAGTACTGCAGGATGTGGCCGCGGGTGGCGCCGACCGCCCGGCGGATGCCGATCTGCCGGCGCCGCTGGTTCACCCAGAAGCTGGTCAGGCCGACGATGCCGAAGGCGGTGACCGCCAGCATCACCACGCACACCAGCACCAGCATCCAGGCCATCGAGCTCATGTCGGCGAAGTAGCCGCGGCGGATCTCCGGGTAGCCGCGTCCGTGCGCCACGCCGCCGGGATTGAGGTCGGCCAGCTTCTGCTCGGCTTCGCGCACCAGCCGGTCGCGGTCGCGTGGCGCGCTGCGCACCACGTAGTGGGACAGCGCCCCCTTGGAGCCGGCCGCGCTCATCGGGAAGAACGCCGCGTCGTAGTTGGCAGGGGAGTTCACGTCGCCGATGTACGGGCGCAGCACGTCCGCCACCACGCCGATCACGGTGTAGTAGTGAGGCGTGGCATACAGCGTCTTGCCCACGGCCGGCTGCCCCGGCCACATTTTCGCGGCCAGGCTGCGGGTGACCAGCACCACATGGGTTTCCGGCAGCGGCGACTTGTCGAAACGGCTGTCGGCGTAGTCGCCGTCGTTGAACGAGCGGCCCTCGAGCACCTGCAAGCCGAGCGCCGCATCCCCACCGCTGCCCAGGAAGTACATCGACACGTTCCGGCTGCCGCGGTCAGTAAGCGTGTCGCCCGGCTTGGTGCCGAAACCCCAGCCCCAGTTGTTCTGGCTGAGCGGCAGCGTGCTTACCACGGCGGCGGCCTGCACGCCCGGCAGGCCGCGCAGGGCCGCCAGATTGCGCGGGATGTCGCTGCCGGCCAGTTCGGGGTCGGTGCCATTGAGCGTGACCTCGGCAATGCCGGCCTCGTCGATGGCGTTGGGCAGGTGGATCGAGGCCACGCGCTGACTGATCATGAACACGGCGTTGCACAGCACCGCGCAGGCGAGCGCGATCTCCAGCACGATCAGCAGGGCCGGAATGCGATGCCGGCGAAGGCTGGCAAGAATGGGGCGGATATCCATGATCGGTCTCACATCGCCTTGAGCTGGGGAGCGGGCGCCAGCAGGCAGGCGCGCCAGGCCGGCAGCAGACCGGCGATCAGGCTGGCCACCAATGCCACCACGAACGTGAATGCGAACATCGCCGGATCCAGGTGCGCCAGGTGCGCGTACTGCGCCGGCTGGTGGCGGATGCCAAACAGCCCCAGCTCGGCTAACGCCAAGCCGAGCACCCCGCCGGCCAGGCCGATGATCGATGCCTCCACCATGAACTGCACGAAGATCTCGCGCCGCGTGGCGCCGAGCGCGCGCCGCACGCCGATTTCCTGCGAGCGTCGCAGGCACTTGGCCAACAGCAGACCCACGGTGTTCACCACGCAGATCAGCAGGAAGCCGAAGGCGAGATAGACCTGCAGGCGCACGTCGTCCGGCACCACGTGCTGGTCGCGCAGCCAGCCCATCAGGTCGAGCAGGGAACTATCGGTGCGCTGAAAGCGGCCGAGGGCGACCTGCTCCTTCACATAGCCGTCGAGGAAGCGGCGGTAGCCAGCCACGGCGGAGGAGTCGTCCAGTTCGACCCACAGGCCGAGCCACTCGCAGGGAGCCGATTCCAGATGGGTGAAATCGTCGACGGCCTGGTAGCACTCGGTGTCCTGCGGACCCATCTTCAGCGCACGCGCGGCTTTGAGCGGCAGGAATACCGCGTCGCCGTCGCCGTAGTGGTCGCCACCCAGTCCCAGCGTGTAGAAGCGCGGCTGCGGCGCCCACGGCTTGAGCACGCCGACCACCCGGAAGTCGTGGTCGTTCAGGCGCACCATCCGCCCCACGCTGTCGGCGCCATCGAACAGCTTGTCGTTGAGGAAGCTGGCGATCACCACCACCTGCGCGCCGCCCTCGTCGTCCGTGGCGCTCCAGCCGCTGCCGTACTGGAAACCGGCATCGAACATCGCGAAGAAGTCGGCGGTGGTCATCACGCCGTCACTGAAGAACGGATGCGCATGGGCCTGCGGCGGCATGATCTTGGCCTGGGTCAGCGCCATCACCGCCTGGCGCGTCGCGCGATGGGCGTGCAGCAGGTTCATCGCATCCACGTAGCCCATCGTCCGCGGCAGCCTGCCGTTCGAGTCGATGGCGCTGTTCTTCGGACTGGGATCGAGCTGCGGATAGAACAATCGCGCGCTCTTCTGCGGCAGTGGGTCGCCCGAGAGCAGCCGCAGCACGGTGAGCGTGGTGATCGACGCACCGATGCCCAGCGCCAGCGCCAGCACCATCAGCATGGTGAGCACCCGGTTGCGCTTCAGGCTGCGCACTGCCAGATCGAGGTAGTAGACCAACATCCGATTGCCCCTTGAAAGAACGCCCCGGCTTCGCCACCGTGCACTTACACCGAACGCGTGGCCTCGACTGGCGGCACGCGCGACGCCCTCAGCGCCGGCGCGAAAACCGCGCCCTGCCCCAGCAGCAACAGCAGCAGGACACCGACGACCAGATAGACCATCGGCATCGGCTGGGAAGCGAAGCGCAGCATCAGCCACAGGTTCGTGCCGATGGCCAGCAGCAACCCGAGCAGCACGCCGCCGCCGGTGATCAGCAGGTTTTCGGTGAGGAAGTAGCTCAGGATGTCGCGCTGACGCGCACCCAGCGCCCGGCGCACCCCGATCTGCTTGCGCCGCTGCCCCACCCAGAAACTGGTCAGGCCCACGATGCCGGCGGCGGTGATGGCCAGCAGCACCACGCTGATCACACTCATCAGGATGACCATGCCGCGGTCGCTGTCGTAGACACGGTGGCGGATCTCGGCATAGCTCTGGATGCCGTCCTTCGGATCGATGATGCGCATGCGGTTTTGTGCATACAGAGCCTTGGGTGCGTCGCGCATCGCGGCAGCAAGCTGTCCGGGTCTGGCACGCACGATGTAGTAGATGCCTTTCGAGTCATCCGCCCGCAACGGCCAGATCAGCGCCTGGCCGGCGTAGCTGTTGCTCCACGAATCCACACCCTGCCGATGCAGCGGATCGACGATGCCGATGATGGTGCTTGGCGTAGTACCCATCGCGTAGAAGCTCTTGCCGAGGGCGTTGCCACCGGGGAAGAGACGCTCGGCCAGCGCCTTGCTCACGATCGCGGTCGACGGAGTGATCGCCTGCTGCGTGCCCATGGCCGTCACTTCGTCGGGGCGGAAGTTGCGCCCCGCGACGAGATTCAGGCCCAGCGTGTCGATGAAATGTTCGTCGCCGGTGTATACCGCCGCATCCGTGGTCGGCTTGACCTGGTCGGGCGTCATGGTGACGAAATTGTCCCACCCTCCGCCCCGCAGCGGATAACCGCTGGCAGGCGTGGTATCGAGCACGGCGGGCAATTGCCGCAAGGCAATCAGATCGGCGCGCACTTGCGCATCGACCTGCTCTGTCGAGCGATTCACGTCGGCCCAATAGTTGGCGATGACGAACACGTCCCCCTCGTCCACGCCGCTGGCCTGCGACAAATTGGCCAGTCGCTGGTGGATGATGAAAAACGCGTTGCAGACGATGGCGAGTGTCAGCGCGATCTGCAGCGCGATCAGCAAGGTGCCCGCCTTGTGCCGGCGCAGCGCGACGAGGATGGGCCTGATCTGGATATCCATGGCTTTCTCCTCAGCTCGATTTCAGTTGCCAGGCCGGCTGCACGTGCGCCGCGCGCCACGCCGGGTAGAACGCGGCCATCACGGTGGCGACGATGGCGACGGCAAGCGTGAGCGCCACCAGCGACGGATCGAGCCGGGCCAGCTTCGCGATCTCCGGCCGGAACAGCACGCTCACGCCCCCGACGCCCACTGCGGTGAGCAGCAGGCCCACCAGACCACCGGTCAGGCCCACCGTGCCGGCCTCGATCAGGTATTGCGCATAGATCTCGCCGCGCGTCGCCCCCAGGGCGCGGCGCACGCCGATCTCTCCGGCGCGCCGCATGAACTTCGCCAACAGCAGGCCGATGGTGTTGACCAGGCAGATCACGAAAAAGCCCAGCGCCACCGCCAGCGAAATGCGGCTCTCCGGCGGCACCACCTGTTCCTGGTCCATCCACTGCATCACGTCACGCAGCCGTACGTTCGGCGCCCAGTTGAAGCGGCCGGCATGCTGCTGCTCGGCGGCGTAGTTGGTAAGGAACCGACGATAACCAGCGACGTCGACGGAACTGTCCAGCTCCACCCACGGAGTGATCCACACGCAGTTGCTCTGCAGATACTCCTGCCAGGTGGTGAAGCTGAGCGAGCCGCGGCAGCTGTTGCGACCACCGGTGCGCATCTGCAGATCTAGGGCGCGGTTGAACACCATGTAGATGTCCGGTTCGTCGGCAAAGCCGCCGGTGCTGAACAGATCGTAGAAGCGCGGACGCGGGTTCCAGTGGCTGGCCACTCCCACGATGCGGTAATCGTGGCCGCCGAGGTTGAGCGTTTGCCCCACGCTGTCGGCTCCGCCGAACAGCTTCTGGTCGAGCTCGTCACTGATCACGACATCGGCGGTGCGCGCAGCGTCGTCCTGCCCGCTCCAGCCGCTGCCGTACCGGAACGGCACCTCGAACATGGCGAAGAAATCGCTGGTAACCGCGTAACCGTTGGCGTTCAGAGGCAGGTCGCGATTGCCCTGCGGGATCACCGAGAGTTGCACGGGATACAGCAGTGTCTGGCGCTTCGCCTCGTTTGCGCGCATCAGCGCCATGGCGTCGACATAGCCGAGCGCTTCCGCCGGCTCGCCGCCCTTCAGGTTCTGCTGCGGTCCCCAGGCATCGATCTGCGGCGTGAACAGCCGCGCCGACCGGTCCGGGATGGGGTTGCCCGATACCGCACGGAACACCGCGTAGGTGGTCATCGAAGCGGCCACGCCGAAGCCGATCGCCATGACCATCAATGCGGTAAGCGCCGGGTTGCGGCGCAGGCTCCGCAGGCCGAGCTGAAAGTAGTAGCCGAACATTCATAGCTCCCAGAGCTGCCCCCTCGCCCCTGGAAGGCGAGGGGGCGAGATCACACGCTGCGCGTCGCCACCACCGGCGGCACGTTGGAAGCGCGCCGCGCCGGTGCGAATACCGCCCCCTGGCCCAGCGCCATCACCGCCACGATGCCGGCCAGCACGTACAGCACCGGCAAGCGGTCCATCTCGAAACGCTTCATCAGCAGCATGTTCAGACCGATGGCCAGGCCCAACCCGATCACCGCGCCGGCACCGGAGATCAGCAGGTTCTCCATCTGGAAGTAGTGCAGGATGTCGATCTTTCGCGCACCCAGGGCGCGGCGCACGCCGATCTGGCGGTGGCGCTGGCCGACCCAGAAGCTGGTCAGGCCGACGATGCCAGCGGCGGTCACGCCCAGCAGGATCAGGCAGACCACGCCCATCAGGACCGCCATGCCGACGTCGGAGCGGTAGGCCTCCTGGCGGATCTGCGCGAACGACTTGACGCTGTCGTCGTCGAGCACGCGCATGCGGCTCACCCCGTACAGCACGTTGGGCACCGCGTGCATCACCGCCTGCAGCCGCCCCGGCCTGGTGCGGATCGCGTAGCGCGAGAAGTTGGCGTTCAGGCGGAACGGCTCGATCGTCGCGTTCCAGAGGAAACCGTTGACCCAGCTGCCGGTGGCCGGAGCCTGCAGGCGCTCCACCTCGCCGATGATGGTGCTGGGCGAGCTGCCGCCGTCCAGGTAGATCGCCTTGCCCAGCGCGTCGCCTTTCGGATACAGCTTGTCGGCCAGTGCCTTGGTCACGATGATCACCGCCGGCGTGCCGCTGTCGCGGAATCCGCGATTCTGCACGTCGGCCGCGGTGAAGCCGCGCCCGGCCACCAGCTTCAGGCCCAGCGTCTTGAGCAGGTGCTCGTCGCCGAAGTAATAGACGCTGCGCGCGTTGCCCGCGCGCAGGTCGCTGCCGGGCTTGAGCGCCACCGACCCGGTCCACGACGAGTTGAGCAGCGGCAGCGAGTTGATCGGCACCACCGATTCCACGTCCGGCATCGCGCGCAGCGCGGCGAGGTCGGCCTGCAGCAGGCTGTCGAGCTTCTCCACGTCTCCGGGCTGATCGCCGCTGGGTGCGCCGACCCAGCCCTGGGAAACCAGCATCAGGTTGTCTTCCACCAGGCCGGTGGGCCGGTTCACGCGCTCGATGCGCTGACCGATGATGAACACCGCGTTGCAGACGATGGCCAGGGTCAGCGCGATCTGCAGGGCGATCAGCACCACGCCTGCCTTGTGCCGGCGCAGGGCCGCGATCATGGGATGGAGCTTCATGGCGTGATCCTCAGTTCGACTTCAGCTGCCAGGCGGGCTGCACGCGCGAGGCCCGGAAGGTGGGATAGAGGCCGGCCAGCATCGTGGCGACCACGGCGACCAGCAGGGTGATGGCCAGCAGCGAGACGTCCAGCCGCGCCAGCGAGGCGATGTCCTTGGGCATCACCCAGCCCACGCTGGCCACGCCGACACCCGTCAGCAGCAGTCCCAGCACGCCGCCGGCCAGGCCCACGATGCCGGCCTCGGTGAGGAACTGCGCGTAGATCGCGCTGCGCTGGGCGCCCAGGGCGCGGCGCACGCCGATCTCGCTGCTGCGACGCAGGAACTTGGCCAGCAGCAGGCCGGCGGTGTTGACCAGGCAGACCACCAGCAGCCCCAGGGCGACCAGCAGCGAGACCTTGGTGTCGCTGGGCACCACGTGCTCGGCGTCGAGCCAGGCCGGCACGTCGCGCAGGCGATTGTTGGGTGCCCAGCCGAAACGCCCGGCCTTCTGCTGGTCCCGCGCGTAGCCGTCCAGGTACTCGCGATAGGCCTGCACCGCCGCGGCATCGTCCAGCTGCACCATGTAGGCCATCCACACGCAGCTGGAATGCTGCAGGCCGACGAAGCCGGACTCCTTCGGCACTTCATTGCAGTTGGTGTTGCCGTTGTTCGGCATGCCCACGTCGATGGCGCGGTTGAATGGCAGGAGCACGTCCTCGGCGCCGTCGGTGAAGCCGCCGGTATTGACGACGTCGAAGAAGCGCGGCTGCGGGTTCCAGTGATCGGTCACGCCGACCACGCGGTAGTCCTTGCCTTCGATGTCCAGCGTGCGGCCGACGCTGTTTTGCCCACCGAACAGCTTGTCGTTGAGCTTGCTGCTGATCACCACCACGGCGGAGCGCTGGGTATCGTCGTCCGCCGTCCAGCCGGCGCCGTACTTGAACGGCACGTCGACCATCGGGAAAAACTCGCTGAACACTGCATGCCCGCTGACGTTGATCGGATGCTTGCTGGCATCGGCCGGAACCACCGACGGCGAGATCTGGTACATCGCCGACTGGTACCTGGCGCGGTGCGCGCGCATCAGTGCCATGGCGTCGGCGTAGTCCATCGCGTCCGGTGGGTCGCCGTTCGGATCGCGCGCCTTCGGGCCCCACATGTCGATCTGCGGCACGAACAGCTTGGACGACTTCCACGGGATCGGATCACCCGACACCGCGCGGAATACGGAATAGGTGGTCATCGACGCGGCAACGCCGAAGCCGATCGCCAGCACCATCAGCAGGGTCAGGCCGCGGCTGCGCTTGAGGCTTCGCAACGCCAGTTCGAAATAGTAGGCAAACATGAGCCGATCCTCGGGGTGACTTGCACGACCGGGGGCGCGCGGCATCGCTGCCGCGGACCTTCCCCCTGCATGACGCGGCGGCCGTGGCCGCCGCAGACGCTCAGCTGCGTCCCTGCCCCTGGCGGGCCTCGACGACGTGCGCGTGGAAACGCGGGTCTTCGGCGAGGTCGACCACCTGGCCGTCGATGATGTGCACGTTGCGCTGGGCGCGTGCGGCCAGCTCCGGATCGTGCGTCACCATCACGATGGTGGCGCCCTCGCGGTGGATCTCCTCCAGCAGCTCCATCACGCCGCGGGCCATCTGGGTGTCCAGGTTGCCGGTCGGTTCGTCCGCCAGCAGCAGGCGCGGCGAGCCGGCCAGCGCGCGGGCGATCGCCACGCGCTGCTGCTGGCCGCCGGACAGTTCCGCCGGATAGTGCTTGGCGCGCGAGGCCAGGCCGACGCGCTCGAGCGCGCCCATGATCCGCTCCTTGCGCTCGGGCGCCTTCATCCCGCGGTAGCGCAGCGGCACTTCGACGTTGTCGAACACGTTGAGGTCGGGAATCAGGTTGAACGCCTGGAAGATGAAGCCGATCTTCTCGTTGCGGATCTTCGAGCGGGCGTTGTCGTCGAGCTGGCTCACCTCGATGTTGTCCAGGTGATAGGTGCCGCCGGTGAAGGTTTCCAGCAGGCCGGCGATGGTGAGGAAGGTGGTCTTGCCCGAGCCGGACGGGCCGGTGACGGCCACGAACTCGCCTTCCTTCACGTCGATGTTGAAATCGCGCAGCGCGTAGGTCTCCACCACTTCGGTGCGGTAGACCTTGGACAGGTGGGTCATCTTGAGCATGGTTTTTCCTTACTCGGTGGTGGTCTGGAGGGTGGCGGCGGAGAACGGGGAATGGAGAGTCGGGAGCACCGCATTCGCTGATCTGGGGAGAGCACCTTGCGGTCCCGTCGTCCGGCAGTCACGGCAAACTGCGGCGGCGGTTCTGATCTCCCGACCCTCCATTCCCCGTTCCCCGCGCGCCTTCAACTGCTGATGGCGACGCGCTGGGCGCCCTTGAAGCTGTCGGTACCGGAGATCACGATCTTGTCGCCTTCCTTCAGGCCGTCGAGGATCTCCACCTTGTCGATGCTGCTGGCGCCCACGCGGATCGGCGTCTTCACCGCGATACCGTCGCGCACCACGTAGGCATAGTTGCCGCCGGACTCGTCGACGAACGAGCCGCGCTGCACGGTCAACACGTTGTCCCGCTTGTCCAGCAGCACGCGCACCGACAGGCGCTGGCTCTGGCGCAACTGCTTGGGCGTGGCGCCGTCGAAGGCCAGCCGCGCGGCGACCTCGCCATTGACCACTTCCGGCGAGATCGCGCTGACCTTGCCATGCCAGGTCTGGCCGTTGCCGGTGATTTCGCCGGGCATGCCGATGCCCAAGTCGCGGGCGAAGCTCTCCGGCACCTGCATCTCCACCTGCAGCGCGGTCAGGTCGATCACGCTGAGCAGTTGGGCGTCCTTGGCCACGGTGGCGCGTTCGGCGATGAACAACTGGCCGACCTGGCCGTCTACCGGCGACTTCACGTTGAGGTCGTCCACCTGGCGCTGCAGGTCCTGCACCAGCAGGCTCTGCCGCTCATAGGCGAGCTTCTTCGATTCGATGTTGAAGTTCAGGCTGTCGTTGTCCAGGCCGAGGTTGGCCTTGGCATGGCGCTCGGCGATCTGCGCCTTCTCCAGGGTATCGTGGGCGGTATCGACATCGGTCTTGGACACGGCGCCCTTGGCGTAGGCGGCCTCGTTGCGTTCGACCGTGCGCTTGGCCGCCTGGGCGTCGATCTGCGCATTGTCGTAGGCCTGTTGCAGCGCCGCGCGCTGTTTCTTGGCGTCGATCTGGGCGCGTTTGTAGTCGACCTCCATCGCATCGGCGTTGGACTGCTCCTGCGCCAGCTTGTTGGTCAGCTCCGGGCTCACGATGGTCGCCAGCACCTGGCCCTGCTTCACCGTGTCGCCGGCATGCACCTTCAGCGTGACCGCGCCGCCGGACGTGGCGTAGAGCGTGGGGCTGTTCGCCGCCACCACCTTGCCCTCGGCGGCGATGTCGCGCACGAACGGACCGCGGGTCACCGTGGCGAAGGCCAGACGCGAGGCGCTGACCGAGGCGTCGGCGGAGAACATCCGCATCACCCCGGGCATCGCCAGCGCCAGCACGGCGACCACGGCAACGCCCGCGCCGATCAGCAGCACCCGGCGCTTGCGGTTGGATTTGACCTCGACCAGTCGGTCTTGGGCGGAGGTGTCACGGATCATCGATCGGTCCCCAACGGCTGCGGACAGGTGCAGCCACGTAGACCTTTCAGCAATGGCCGTGCCAATGCCGGATATCGCTCAAAAATGCATTTATAACAATGATGTACAGAAACCCTGTCTGTTGCCGGACGGTGTCCGCGGACACCCGGACGGACAGCCGGACAAGACCCCGGACACGGCGGTCAGGCGACCAGCGCCACGCCCTCGGTGCGTACCAGCTCGCGCACCGTCCGCCAGCTCAGCACGCAGTCCGGCAGCGCCGAGCTGGTGCACACCAGCGACCATGGCCCGATCGACGCCACCTCGAAGCGCAGACGACGCCCGCGGCGGGCCCGCCAGTTCGGCCGCGCCGCGGGTGCCGCTGTCGCAGCGGCGTGGGCCAGCAAGGCGTCCCAGGCGAGATAGTCGGTATCCGGCAGCAGGTAAAGGCGACAGCGGGGCACGCCTGCGCCATCGTGCACGGTGATCCATTCGCGTGGTCCGTCGATCGTGACGGCGCAGGCATGAGCGAGCGGCCCGGGATGCGCCAGCACCAGCCCGTCCGGGCTACCCGGGGCGATGTCCGACGCTCCTTCGGACAGGCCGGCGGCCGGTCCCGTCCAGGCACAGAACACCGGCCCCAGGGCAGCCAGGTCGCGGGCGAAGCATCGCGGATCGGGGGAGAGCCAGCGGGGCGGTGTTTCGACAGGGTTTGCGGCGACCAGAAAACGCGCACTCGGCAACGGCATGACCATGCCTCCATTGCGGTGGGGCCTGACTGACCGTGCGGGACGGTGCTGGCGGTGGGCCGGTGGGGGGAAGAGCGCGGCGACGGCAGCAGCGCCCCGGGAATCACTTGGTGAGGATCAGCTTGTCGTTGCGCGTCAGGCGCAGGCGGTACTCGCCTCCCTGATGGCGGATCACCAGCTCGCGGGCGCCCCGCAACAGGGCGTCGCTGCTCACGCTGGGGACCTCTCGCGCAGCCAGCGGCAGGCTCAGGCTGCCGACGGGTCGGGCCGTCGCCTCGGCCGAAGTCATGTGCAGGGGTCGATTCATCACGGCTTTCTCCACAAAGGGTTACGACTCAGATGATAAGCATTCTCATTTCCAAGTCAACGCCCCTGCCTCTCCCCCAAGTCACCGTGCGGCCCAGGCGGCGATGACCCGGTGCAGCGCGTCGAGGCCATCGAACAGCGCGGCCGGTCCCGGCTGCAGGATGATCGGCGACTTCACCTCGTGCAGCTCGCCGTCACGGACCGCGGGAATCGACGCCCATCCCGGCCGCGCCGCGACCTTCTCCGGCCGGAAGCGCTTGCCGCACCAGGAGCCCAGGATGATGTCCGGTGCCCGCGCGATCACCGGCGCACCGTCGGTGAGAATGCGCTGTTTCGCCAGCGGCTCGCGCGCCAGTTCGGGAAAAATATCGTCGCCGCCGGCAATGTTGATCAGCTCGGCGACCCAGCGGATGCCGGTGATCAGCGGTTCGTCCCATTCCTCGAAATACACCCTGGGCCGGCGCGGCAGCGCGGCGGCGGCCTCACGCACGGCGGCGATGTGCGCCTCGGCGCGTTGCGCGTAGGCCTCGGCCTCATCGTGCGCGCCGACCATTGCACCGAGCCGGCGGATGTAGGCGACGATGCCCTCGACGCTGCGATGGTTGGAGATCCACACCTCCACGCCCGCCTTGATCAGCTCGCGCGCGATGTCCGCCTGGATGTCGGAGAAGCCGATCGCCAGATCGGGCTTGAGCGCGAGGATCTCGCCGATCTTCGCGCTGGTGAAGGCCGACACCTTGGGTTTTTCCCTGCGCGCGCGAGACGGGCGCACGGTGAATCCGGAGATGCCGACGATGCGGTGCTCCTCGCCCAGCGCGTAGAGCACTTCGGTCGGTTCTTCGGTGAGGCAGACGATGCGCTGGGGGAAGGCGTCGGTCACGGTGGGCGATCACTGGAACGGAATCGCCCATGGTAGCGGCGCGCTCAGCCGGCGCCGATCACCGTCACCTGCACCTTGCGCTGGTGCGCATCGGTACGGTGCTCCCACAGGTACAGCCCTTGCCACGTGCCGAGCGCCAGGCGACCGCCGTGCACCGGCACGGTGAGGCTGACACCGGTGAGGGTGGAGCGCACGTGGGCCGGCATGTCGTCCGGTCCTTCATCGTTGTGGCGGAACAACGGGTCGCCATCGGGAACCGCACGGGCGAACCATCGCTCCAGATCCTCGCGCACGGTCGGATCGGCGTTCTCGCCGATCAGCAGCGAGCAGCTGGTGTGTGCGGTGAACACGTGCGCCAGCCCGGTCTGCACGCCGCTGGCTGCGATGGCGTTGGCCACCTCGTCGGTGATCTCGCTGAAGCCGCGACCGCGCGTGTGCACGGTGAACCCGCCCTGGGCAACATGGTCGACGGCCTGGCGACGCACCTCGGCGCTCTCCTCAGGGATACAGCAGGCGACGGGTCCAGGTCTGGCCGTGGCGGCTCCAGCGCACACGCTCGTGCAGCCGGAACTGCGCGCCGTACCAGAACTCCACCATGTCCGGCTCGACCACGTAGCCGCCCCAGTGCGGCGGGCGCGGCACGTCGCGCCCTTCGAACTCCTGCTCGTAGCGCGCCACGCGCTGCTCGAAGGTCTCGCGGTCCGGCAGCGTCTGCGACTGCAGCGAGGCCCAGGCACCGACCTGGCTGCCGCGCGGCCGGGTGGCGAAATAGGCGTCGGATTCCTCCGGCATCAGCTTGCGCGCCACGCCCTCGATGCGCACCTGCACGCCCTCGCGCACCCCTTTCCAGTGGAAATTGAGCGCCACCTGCGGATGCGCCTCGATCTGGCTGCCCTTATCGCTCTGGTAGTTGGTGAAGAAGCGGAAACCGCGCTCCTCCACATCCTTCAGCAGCACCACGCGGGAGCTCACCCGCCCGGCTGCGTCCACGGTGGCCAGGTTCATGGCCGTGGGTTCGCGGTCGCCGCTGGCCTTGGCCTCCTCCAGCAGCTGCGTGAAGGTGTCCAGAATCTCGCGATTGAGCATAGGTCTTGAATCGTGGCCGGGGCGCGTCATCATGGCGCGGATGAACAATGATCCTAGCACGCAGAATCAGGCGCTGGCCGTGCTCCTGCTCGACCATTACGCCGGTCGCATCGCACGGGCACGGCGCACCTACCTGATGGGCCTGTCCGGCCTGCAGGGCAGCGGCAAGAGCACGCTCGCCCGCGTCATCCGGACGCAGGCCCAATCACGAGGCATCCCCACCGAAGTGCTGTCGCTGGACGACTTCTACTATTCGCGTTCGGACCGCGAGCTGATGGCGCGCGAGATCCACCCGCTGCTGCGCACCCGCGGCGTGCCCGGCACGCACGAGATCGAGCTGCTGATGTCGGTGCTTGCCGGCCTGCCCAGGGCGTCGGACAAATTGCCGGTGCCCTACCCGCGCTTCGACAAGGGTCGCGATACGCGGCTGCCGCCGTCGCGCTGGCCCAAGGTCACCCGGCCGCCGAAGCTGATCATCCTGGAGGGCTGGGCGCTGGGCATCCGCCCGCAGTCGGCCGCCGCGTTGAACGCGCCGGTGAACGAACTGGAGCGCAAGGAAGATCCCGACGGCGCCTGGCGTCGCTGGGTCAACAAGCAGCTGCGCGGCTACCAGCCGCTGTGGCGCAAGCTCGACGCCCTGATCGTGCTGCAGGCCCCGCACTGGGACGTGGTGCGCCGCTGGCGCAGCGAACAGGAGCAATTGCTGATCGCCCGCCATGCCCCACTGGCGATGGACGGTGAAGCCATGGAACGTTTCCTGGCGCACTTCGAGCGGCTCAGCCGCCACGCCCTGGCCACCCTGCCGAACCTCGCCGACAGCTGGGTCGAGTACGACACCGAGCGCCACGTGACCGGACTCAACCACAACTGACGTCCGATCACCCGAGCTCAGCCGCCCGGTTCGACCTGCACGGCGGTGCCATAGGCGAGCACCTCGGTAACTCCCTGCGCCACTTCGTTGGCGTCGTAGCGCATGCCGATCACGGCGTTCGCACCGAGCGCCGCGGCGTGGTCGAGCATCAGTTCGAACGCCTCGACACGCGCCTTTTCGCACAGTTCGGTGTAGAGCGTGATGTTGCCGCCGACCAGGGTCTGCAGCGCCGCGCCGACGTTGCCGACGATGCTGCGCGAGCGCACCGTGATGCCGCGCACGATGCCGAGCGGGCGCACCACGCGATAACCGGGAACGTCGTTGGTGGTGCTGACCATGTGGCGGGAAACCGGGGTGGGCATGACGGGCTCCTGGAGGTAAGTGGCTGCGCGACGGCAACCGGTTCAAGACCGCGGTTCGGCATCGTCCCACAACGCTGCGTAGCCGGTGCGGGCATCCGGCCAGCGCGGCACCCAGCCGCTGGCACGCAGGCGCGCATTGGACAGGCGCTTGCTGCCGACGCCGGCCGGTGCCGGGCCGTCTGCCGGCGGCGGCGCGCCGACCAGCGTGGCGAGATGGTCGTACAGCACGTCCAGCGGCAGCGGCGTGTCGTCGGCGCCGAGGTACACCGGTTGCGGATCGTTCACGGCGAGCAGGTGCGCGATCGCCCCGGCTGCGTCGTCGACATGGATGCGGTTGGCCCAGTGCGGGTGTCCGCGCGGTACGCGGGCCGCCCCGGCGCGCAGGCGATCGAGCAGCTGCAGGCGCCCCGGCCCGTAGAGTCCGGCCAGGCGCAATGCGATCGACGTCACCGGATGCTCAGCCAGCCAGCGCTCGGCCTCGAGCAGCACGGCGCCATTGAAACCCGGCGGATCCGGCGGCGTGTGCTCATCGACCCAACCGCCGTCGTGGTCGCCATGGACGGCGCTGGAGGAGACGAACAGCACGCGACGCAGGCTCGCCCGGTCCAGTGCCGCCAGCACCCGGCGCAGGCCGTCGACGAACACGGCGCGGTACGCCGCCTCTTCGCGCGCGCCGGGCGTCGGCAGATGCACCAGCTGCGTGATACCGGGCGGCAGCGGCGGCAGCCCGTCGTCGCGCGTCAGGTCGCCGGCCATCCAGGCGATGCCCTCCGCCTCGCCTTCCGGCGGATGCCGGCGCAGCGCGAAAACCGAGTCGCCGCGGGCCTGCAGGCATCGGGCCACACGCATGCCCAGATCGCCGCATCCGGACAGCAGCACACGCTCGCTCATGGCCCTGGAATTCCCCTCTGACGCCGGATCGGCCCTGCTAGCATGCGCGCATGAATCCGTCGTGCAACCTGTTCATCGTCGGACCGACCGGAGCCGGCAAGACCTCGATCGGCCGGCGCCTCGCCGAACATTACCAGCTCGCCTTCGTCGACCTCGACTACGAGATCGAGCTTCACTGCGGCGTGCCGGTGGGTACGGTGTTCGAGCTGGAAGGCGAGGCCGGCTTCCGCCGGCGCGAGAGCGACATGCTCGACCTCTGCACGCAGCCGCAAGGCATCGTGCTGGCCACCGGCGCCGGTGCGGTGCTCGATCCGGTCAATCGCCAGCGGCTGGCCGCGCGCGGCTACGTGCTGTGGCTGCAGGCCGGCATCGAGCAGCAGCTCGAGCGGCTCGCCCGCGACACCAAGCGGCCGCTGCTGGCCGGCGAGGATCGGCGCGCGAAGCTCGCTGCGATGCGCGAGGCGCGCGAACCGCTGTACCGCGAACTGGCCGACCTGGTGCTGCCGGACGAGCACGAGAGCGTGCACGCCGCCACCCAGCGCGCCATCGCCCTGATCGACACCCACTGGAACCGCACCCGAGCCGCATGAACGCCCCTGCCCCACGCTCCATCGACGTCGCCCTCGGCCTCCGCAGCTACGCGGTGCGCATCGGCCCGGGCCTGCTCTCCGACAGCACCGCCTGGCGCGCCGCGATCCGCGGTCGCCACGTGCTGGTGATCAGCAACACCACGGTGGCGCCGCTGTATCTGGACACGGTGGCGAAGGGGCTGGAGGGCCTCCACTGGGCGAGTTTCCTGATCGACGACGGCGAGGCCCACAAGACCTTCGACAACGTCGGCCGCGCGCTGGCCGCGCTGGCGAAGCTCGGCGCCACCCGTGACGCCTGCATCATCGCGCTGGGCGGCGGCGTCGTCGGCGATCTGGCCGGTTTCACCGCGGCCTGCTGGATGCGCGGCATCGACTTCATCCAGCTGCCGACCACGCTGCTGGCGATGGTCGACTCCTCGGTCGGCGGCAAGACCGGCGTGAACCTGCCGGCCGGCAAGAACCTGGTCGGTGCGTTCCACCAGCCGCGCGGCGTGTTCGCCGACATCGGCACCCTGGCCACCCTGCCCGAACGCGAGTTTCGCGCCGGCCTGGCCGAGGTGGTGAAGGGCGCGGCGATCGGCGATGCGGACTTCTTCGCCTGGCTGGAGGCGCACGCCGATGCACTGGCGGCGCGCGAGCCGGCGGTGGTCACCGAGGCGATCGCGCGCAAGGTCGCCTACAAGGCCGGCGTGGTCGCCCGCGACGAGACCGAACAGGGCGAGCGCGCCCTGCTCAACCTCGGCCACACTTTCGGCCACGCGCTGGAGACCGCCGGCCGCTACACCAGCCTGCTGCACGGCGAGGCGGTGGCGGTCGGCATGGTGCTGGCGGCACAGCTCTCGCAGCAGCTCGGCATGGCCGCGCTGGACGACACCCTGCGCCTGCAACGCCTGCTCGACACCCTCGGCCTGCCCACCGACATTCCCGAGGGCATGGACCCGCAGCAGTTGCTCGCCCTGATGCGGCTGGACAAGAAGAACACCGCCGGCACGTTGCGGTTGATCCTGTGGCGCGGCATCGGCCGGGCGGAGATCGTCGCAGGAGTGAACGAGGCCGACGTGCTCGCCGTGCTGCAAGCGGCCGTGTAGATACCGCTCGCGGGCGATGCCTTTCGCTTCGATCCCGATTCAGGGCGAGGAGCATCGCCCGCGAGCGGGCTCTCAGGTTCCGGTCACGGTTGCTGATGGATCGCGTCGAACGCAGGACGCGCGTTGCAAGTTCCGTCAGATGCACCGCCGCCGGCGAGCATGCTCACGGCCTCACCGAGAGGCCACCGCGAACATCGGCCGCCAGCGGCGGCGTGGAGACTTGCTCACCATGCCTCATGCGGGCTCCTACGCCGGTTGTCCGTCACACCTCGTGGTGGATCGCCTCGGCCGGCATCGCCTCGGCCTTGCGTGTGCTGCGCCGCGGCGCCAGTTCCACCAGGTACATCGCCGCCAGCACCAGCGCGCCGCCGCCGAGCATGCGCCAGGTCAGCGATTCGCCGCCGAAGGCCACCGCGAAGCCGGCGGCGAACACCGGCTCCAGCGTCATCACGATCGCCGCGCGGGTCGCCGGCATGTGCGCCTGCGCCCAAGTCTGCACCAGCATGGCGCCGGCGCCGGCAGCCAGCGCCATGTAGATCAGCGCGATCCACACGCCGCGGTCCGGCGGCAGCTTCGGCCCGTGCGGCAACGTGGCCAGCAGGCAGACGACGGCGATCGCCAGCATCTGTACGGTGGACAGCGCGAACGCGTCGCCTGGCCGCGACCACTGGCCGAGCCCGACGATGTGCAGTCCGTACAACGCCGCGGAAATCAGCACCAGCACCACACCCTTGTTCACGCTGAAGCCCTGCAGCGACAGCAGCGCCAGCCCGCCGGTGGCCAGCAGCACCGCGATCCAGGTGACCGGTGGCATGCGCTGGCGCAGCAGCACCGTGCCGAGCAGCGGGGTGAACACCACATACATGCCGGTGACGAAGCCGCTGACGCTGGCCGAGGCGTAGATCTGCCCGGTGGTCTGCAGCAGCTGGGCGATGCCGTACAGCGCACCCAGCGCCAGGCCCTGCAGCCACTGCCGGCGCGGCAGGCGCATCAGCGGACGGGCGAACATCAGCGCCATCGCCAGCGCAGCGATCACGAAGCGCACGGCCAGGAAGTCGGCCACCGCCACGCGCTGCACGACGTCCTTGATGAGAAAAAAGGTGGACCCCCACACCGCGGTCACCACGACCAGCGCGAAGGTGGCGAGCGCGCCGGTGCGCGCGGGGGAAGTACTCATGCGGGGTCCGTGAGGGAGGTGCGCCGCCGCAGCAGCTGCCCGGGCACCTGCAGCGCGAAATGCGCCCAGATGCCCAGCCAGACCAGCGCGGCCACGTGCGGCTTGCGCGCCGCCGGATCGAACTTGCGGAACCAGCGCCACATGCCACGATGCTTGTGCCGGCTGACGAAAACCGGTCGGTGGCGGCTGGAGCCGCCCTTGCCGTGCAGCACGCGCACGTCGCCGGCGAGCATCACGCGGTAGCCCGCATCGCGCACCCGGCGGCACAGGTCGAGGTCTTCGCAGTGCAGGAAGTAGCCTTCGTCGAAACCGCCGAGATACTCGAACACGCGGCGCGAAACCAGCATCAGCGCACCGGACACGGCCTCCGCCTCGACCGCGTGGTCGGGGATCGGCCCTTCGATGTTCACGCCCTCGCCGGGACGATCCAGCAACGTGTTGAGCGAGCGCGCGAGCAGCGGGTCGCGGCGGTACGAGGCCGGGTCGGGATGGCCCTGCGCGTCGCAGACCACCGCACCGACCAGGCCGGTGCGCGACTGTGCGTCGAAGGCGGCGACCAGCCGCGGCACCGTGTCCGGATCGAGCAGGCAATCCGGGTTGAGTATCAGCAGCCGCTGTCCACTCGAACGTTTCGCCGCGCGGTTCACCGCCGGCCCGAAGCCGAGGTTGGCGTGGTTGTAGATGAGGGTGAGCCGCAGGTCCTGCTCGTGCGCACGGGCAATGGCCTCGGGCATCCCGTCGCGCGAGCCGTTGTCGATCAGCAGCACCTCGCGCACGCCGGGGCAGGCCAGCGCGCGCCGCACGCATTCGTGCAGCCCCGGGCCACTGTCGGCCGAGACCACGATGACACTGACGTCGGGCACGCCCGCGGCAAGCGCAGGAGGGGAAGAAGGGGTGCTCACCGGCACAAGTATGCGCGCGCGGCGGCGATTGGAAAACGACTCAGTCGGCCGGCTCGCGACGCAGCGCCTCGTCCAGCGGCACCGGCATCTCGCCCGGGCTCGACTGCAGCCAGGGATGGCCCGCATACCAGCCGCACAGGCCGCGCCGACGCAGCCGGTGCACGCGTCCGCTCCGGCGATCCCAGAGCAGGACGCCCGGCCGAATCTCCACCGCCAGCCAGCCGCCGCCGGGATCGATCGCGCAACGTCCGGGCGGTGCCTCGACGCGGCTGCCGTCATCGAAACGGAAGCCGGCAAAGCCCGCCTCCTGCACGTAACGCACTTGCCCGCCGGGCGGGCCCGCAGGCGATCCTGCCGCGCAGACATGCCAGTCGGGCGGCGCCAACTCGATGATGCCGTGGCCCACCGGCGGCGGCGCCAACACACGCTCCGGCCATTCTTCGCCTGCGGATGGTGTCACGGCGAGCTCCCGATCCGCACGACGATGGCGGTCCAGCCAGGCCTCGAGTCCGGCCAGCAGGGTGAATCCTGCCAGTGCGGCCACCGCCGCCACGGTCCAGCCGAGCGCCGCCTCGGCGAAGCGGTGACCGAGCGCGAGCGATACGCCGGGCAAGCCCCAGCGCAGCGACAGCCGCAGACGTCCTTGCCAGGCATGCAGGCGTTCGACCGGCACCAGGAGTGCCGCGGCGGTACCGAGCAACAGCGGCAGACCCAGCCACCACGGCACCAGCGCCAGCGCGATCAGCCAGAGCGCGTATGGCCAGCTGCGGCGCAGGGCGAGGCCGCGCATGACTCAGCCGCCGCGGATCGCGGCGGCGCGGGGAGATCCGCTGCCGCTCAGCCGCACCATGCCCGCGCGTTGCGGAACATGCGCATCCACGGCGAATCCTCGCCCCAGCTGTCCGGGCACCAGCTCAGCTGGGCGCTGCGGAACACCCGCTCGGGATGCGGCATCAGGATGGTCACGCGGCCGTCGGCGGCGGTGAAGCCGGCCAGGCCGCCGGGCGAGCCATTCGGATTCAGCGGATAGTTCTCGGTCGGCTTGCCGCGGTTGTCGACGAAACGCACCGCCGCCTGCGCCTTGGACGGGCTGCACACGCTGGGGAAGTGCACGCGGCCTTCGCCGTGCGCCACCGCCACCGGGATCCGCGATCCGGTCATGCCCTTGAAGAACAGGCTGGGCGAGTCGAGGATCTCCAGCGTCGCCACGCGCGCCTCGTACTGCTCGGAGGCGTTGCGCAGGAACTTCGGCCAGTGCTGCGCGCCGGGGATGATGTCCTTGAGCTGGCTGAGCATCTGGCAGCCGTTGCACACGCCGAGGGCGAACTTCGACGGATCGCCAAAGAACGCCTCGAACTGCGCGCGCAGGTCTTCGTTGTAGAGGATCGACGTGGCCCAGCCGCGGCCCGCGCCGAGCACGTCGCCGTAGGAGAAGCCGCCGCAGGCGGCAAAGCCGCGGAAGTCGGCCAGCTTCACCCGGCCCGAGGCCAGGTCGGACATGTGCACGTCCACCGCGTCGAAGCCGGCGCGGGTGAACGCGGCGGCCATCTCCACCTGGCCATTGACGCCCTGCTCGCGCAGGATCGCCACGCGCGGGCGTGGTGCGCCGCTGGCGAGGTACGGCGAGGCGACGTCCTTGGTGATGTCGAAGGTGAGCTTCGGCGTGATGCCCGGGTCGGCGTCGTCCAGCCGCCACTCCAGCTCGGCGTCGGCGCTGAGCGGGTTGTCGCGCAACCGCTGCATGGCGTGGCTGGTCTCGTTCCACGCCTTGAACAGCGTGCTCCAGTGCCATTTGAAGGTGGCCTCGTTGCCGAGGTAGAGCTTGATGCCGAGCTTTTCCTTGGGCCGGCCGATGCGATGGCTCAGCCCGGCCAGCCCGTGCTTGACCAGCAGCGCCTCGAACGCCTCGCGGTTGGCCTCGGCCACCTGCAGCACGGCGCCGAGTTCCTCGTTGAAGAGCGCGCGCAGCGTGGCCTCGGCCCAGCCGTCCAGGTGGATCTCCAGGCCGCAGTGACCGGCGAAGGCCATCTCCAGCAGCGTGGTGATGACGCCGCCGTCGGAACGGTCATGATAGGCCAGCAGCAGGCCGGCGCGGTTCGCTTCCTGCACCAGCTCGAACAGGCCCTTCAGGCGCTTGGGGTCTTCCAGGTCCGGCGGCACGCCACCGGCGCGGTTGAACACCTGGGTCAGCGCCGAACCGCCGAGGCGGTCGCGGCCGCCACCGAGGTCGACCAGCCACAGGTCGGATGGACCGCGGTCGAGCTTGAGCTGCGGGGTGAGCGTGCGGCGCACGTCGCTGACGCGGGCGAAGCCGGTGATCACCAGCGACACCGGCGACACGGTGGACTGGCGCTGCTCGCCGTCCATCCACACCGTCTGCATCGACAGCGAGTCCTTGCCGACCGGGATCGAGATGTCCAGCGTCGGGCACAGCTCCATGCCCACCGCCTTGACCGCGTCGAACAGCGCAGCGTCCTCGCCCGGCGTGTTCACCGCGGCCATCCAGTTCGCCGACAGGCGCACTTCGCCCAGCGAATCGATCGCCGCGGCGGCCAGGTTGGTGATCGCCTCGCCCACCGCCAGCCGCGCGGCGTCTGCGCTGTTGAGCAGCGCCACCGGGGCGCGCTCGGCCATCGCCATCGCCTCGCCGGCATAGCCGTCGAAGTCGGCGATGGTCACCGCACAGTCGGCCACCGGCACCTGCCACGGACCGACCATCGGATCGCGATGGTTGAGGCCACCGACGGTGCGGTCGCCAATGGTGATGAGGAAGTTCTTCGAGCCCACCGTCGGCAGGCGCAGCACGCGCAGCACCGCCTCGTCCATGCCCACGCCGGACAGGTCGGGCACCAGGTCGATGCGCGCCTTGATGCGCCTGGCGTCGCGATGCATGCGCGGCGGCTTGCCGAACAGCACATCCATCGGCAGGTCGATCACGGTGAGCGCGCGACGCGGATCGGTCACGCGCAGCACGCGTGCTTCGGTCGCCGTTCCGACCACCGCGTAGGGACAGCGCTCGCGGGCGCAGTAGGCCTCGAACTCGGCCAGGTCGGCCTCGGCGATGCCGAGCACGTAGCGCTCCTGAGACTCGTTGCTCCACACCTGCATCGGCGACAGCGAGGGGTCGTCGCACGGCACCTTGGACAGGTCGATCTCGCCGCCGACACCGGCATCGTTGAGCAGCTCGGGAATCGCGTTGGACAGGCCGCCGGCGCCGACGTCGTGGACGCTGACGATCGGATTGTGGTCGCCGCGCGCCCAGCAGGCGTCGATCACCTGCTGGCAGCGGCGCTCCATCTCGGCGTTGTCGCGCTGCACCGAGGCGAAATCGAGCTCGGCGCTGGAGGTACCCGAGGCCACCGACGAGGCGGCGCCGCCGCCCAGGCCGATCAGCATGGCCGGGCCGCCCAGCACGATCACCTTGTGACCGGGCTTGAGTTCGCGCTTCTGCACGTGGTCGGCGCGGATGTTGGCCAGGCCGCCGGCGATCATGATTGGCTTGTCGTAGCCGCGGCGGAAGCCGACCTGACCGGGCAGCTCGTTCTCGTAGGTGCGGAAGTAGCCGCCCAGGCAGGGACGACCGAATTCGTTGTTGAACGCCGCGGCACCGAGCGGGCCGTCGCGCATGATCTCGAACGCGGTGGCCATGCGCGGCGGCAGCGGACGCTCCACCTCCCACGGCTGCCAGTGGCCGGGGATGCGCAGGTCGGATACCGAGAAGCCGGTCAGGCCGGCCTTGGGCTTGGCGCCGCGGCCGGTCGCGCCCTCGTCGCGGATCTCGCCGCCGGCACCGGTGGCGGCACCGGGCCACGGCGCGATCGCGGTGGGATGGTTGTGCGTCTCGACCTTGATCGCGTAGTCGATGCGCTCGCTGTGCGCGCGCCAGGTGCCGTCGTCGTCGGTGAAGAAGCGCTTGCCTTCGCTGCCCTCGATCACCGCCGCGTTGTCCTTGTAGGCCGACAGCGTGTGCGCGGGTGCGTGCTGGTGGGTGTTCTTGATCATGGCGAACAGGCTCTTGTCCTGCTCTTCGCCGTCGACCGTCCAGCTGGCGTTGAACACCTTGTGGCGGCAGTGCTCCGAATTGGCCTGAGCAAACATGAACAGCTCGGCGTCGGTCGGGTCGCGGCCCAGGTCGCCGTAGCGGGCGGCCAGGTATTCGATCTCGTCCTCGGCCAGCGCCAGGCCAAGCCGCGCATTGGCCTCGGCCAGCGCCGCCAGCGGGTCGCTGCCCAGGGGGATGTGCACCAGGTCGCCCGGGGTACCGGCGAGGAACAGGCCCTGCGCCCGGGAAAGGTCGGTCAGCACCGACTGCGTCATCGCGTCGTGCAGCACGCCCATCACTGCTTCGTGGTCAGGGGCACCGGCCTCGGGCAGACCCACCGCCAGCCACGCCATGCCGCGTTCGACGCGGCGCACGTCGAAGCCGGCGCCATGCAGGATGTCGGTGGCCTTGCTCGACCACGGCGAGATGGTGCCCAGCCGCGGTACGACCCACAGCGTGGCTTCCTCCGGCTCGGCATCCTTCGCCTCGAGCACCTCGAGCAGGCGCTTGCGCTGCTCGCCTTCGGGCACGCGGTCGGCATCGAGGAAGTAAACGAACCAGGACGCCTGCACACGAGCACCGCGATGCAGCACATCGAGGCGGGCGTTGAGACGGTCGAGGCGGAACGGCGAAAGGGCGTTTTGCCCGTCGAAAGCGATCATGCGAGGGGGAATGGCGCTGTACGGGAAAACCGCCATTCTACCCGATGCTGCACCACCGCATCGCCCTGCCCCCGGGCCTGCCCCGGATCAGCTGCCCGAACCGGGGTGCCTGGCGAGGTCGTCCAGCACCTGCTGGGCGGTGACGTAACCACCCAGCTCGCGGCCGTCCGGGGTGAAGATCGCGGGCGTGCCGCTGACCCCGATCCGCTGGCCAAGCTCGTACTGGGCCTTGACCGGGTTGTTGCAGGTGGCGGGCTTGGGCTCGTGCCCTTCCTTGGCCTCGGCGAACGCCTGCTTGCGGTCGGCCGCGCACCAGACCGAGACCATCTCGGTATAAGTCGGCGTGGGCCGCCCCGCGGTGGTGGCGACACCCTCTCGCGGCCAGGCCAGGTATTCGACCGCGATGCCGGCTTTCATGAAGTCCCCGATGTGCTCGTGCAGCTGGCGGCAAAAGCCGCAGTTGACGTCGGTGAACACGGTCAGCGTGGTTTTCGGGTGCGGCGGCGCGAAGACGATCCGCTGCGACGCCGGCACCGAGGCCAGTTGGGCCTTGCGGAAACTGGCCCAGGCGGCATCACCCAGGCTCTTGTGGCCGTCGACCTGCACCAGGTCGCCGTTGAGCATGTACTTGCCGTCGTCGCTGACGTAGACCATCTGGCCGGCGGCGATCACGCGGTAGAAGCCGGGGACCTCCGCCGGCGCGATGCGCTCGATCTTCACGCCCGGCCCGAAACTGGCGATCGCCGCACGAACCGCGCGCTCGGCCCCCGGCGACACGCCGTTGTCACGACCGCCGTCGGCCGCCGCGACCGCCACCGACATCGCCCCCAGGACCAGGGCCAGGACCAGCTGTTTCCACATCGCGCCAACCTCGTCATGCGTGCGGCGGCCCCGATGTGCCGCCGAAAGAGCCAGGATTCTGGCACAGCCGCCTGAACCGTTCCGGCGACCGCGTCATGCGGCAGGCCGCCTCGTCACCCTCGCGGATGGTGCTGCGCGTGCAGGCGCTTGAGTCCTTCCTTGGCCACCAGGGTGTAGATCTGCGTGGTGCTCAGTGCACTGTGGCCGAGCAGCATCTGCAAGGCGCGCAGGTCGGCGCCGTGGTTGAGCAGGTGGGTGGCGAAGGAGTGCCTGAGCACGTGCGGCGAGATGCGCTTGGGCGTGATGCCGACCCGCACGGCGTAGCGCTTGACCAGGGTCCAGAACATCTGCCGGGTCATGCCTTCGCCGCGTCGGCTGAGAAACAACGCCGCCGGCTGGCGCCCGCGCGCGAGCACCGGTCGCGCCTCGCGCAGGTAGGCCTCGATGCGCTCCAGCGCCATCTCGCCGACCGGCACCAGCCGGTCCTTTCCGCCCTTGCCGGTGACCCGCAACACGCCCTGCCGAGGGTTCAGCCCGGCCAGTGGCAGCTCCACCAGTTCGGACACGCGCAGGCCGCAGGCGTACATCAGCTCCAGCATCGCCTTGTCGCGCAGGCCCAGCGTGGTGCCGGTGTCCGGCGCCTCCAGCAGCGCCTCGATCTCTCGTTCGGCCAGCGCCTTGGGCAGGCTGCGCGGCATCTTCGGTCGCTCGATCAGCCGGGTCGGATCCTCGAAACCCGGCTCGTGCCGGGTGAGGTGGCCGTAGAAGCGGCGGAACGCCGATTGCCGCCGCGCCAGCGAGCGCACCGCCACCGGCTGCGCGCCGTGGTAGGCGGAAAGGTCCTCGCGCCGGGCATCGCGCAGGCTGCGCCCGCGCGTCGCCAGCCAGCGCGCCAGGCCCTCCAGGTCGCGGCGGTAGGCGTCGAGCGTGCGATCGGACAGACCGTCCTCCGACCACACCCCCTCCAGGAAAGTGGCGATGCTGCGCTGGTCGGCTTCGGCGATACTGCCGGGCGATTCGTTCTCTCTCATGCGCACCATGCTCGGCGTGGCGCGCGCCTCACGCAAGCCGCCGATGACCGACACGACCGCTTCGCTCCCCGCCCCGCTCTGGCTCCGCCTCATCGCCCTGGTCTACGACCTGCTGATCGTGGTGGCGATCATGCTGGTGGCCAACATGGTCGGCCTGGCCCTGACCGGCGGCCATCTGCTCGACGAGCACCAGCACCTGAGGGCGTGGTGGTTCCCGTTCTTCGAGGCGGCCTGCGTGGGCGGCTATTTCGTGGCGTCCTGGCGGCGCGGCGGGCAGACCGTGGGCATGCGTCCGTGGCGCCTGCGCGTGGTGTCCGCCAGCGGCGCCACGGTACCAACGGCGCGCCTGCTGCTGCGCCTGGCCGTCGCCGCACTGCCGCTGCTGGCACTGGGCCTGTCGCCGATGATCGGCCTGCGGGAGGCCGCACTGGCGATGCTGGCGACCTGGACAGTCTGGTTCGCGGTCGCCCTGGTCGACCCGCGCCGCCGCGCCCTGCACGATCTCGTCGCCGGTACCGAGGTCCGCCGCGCCGGCTGAGCCTGTGCGCCGGCGGTCTGTGCAAATTCTTGCGGCACCGCAACACAATTCAACTTGAAAGGAACTAAGATCAGGACTTTAGAGTTCGACGGTCTTGCCTATGCTTTACCAGATTCACGAGTGGCAGCGTGCCTTCCTCGGCCCCCTGAGCCACTTTGCCGACGCCAACGCCAAGATGCTCAACGATCCCTCCAGCCCGCTCGCGCAGTGGCCGGGCATCGAGCGCTGGGCGGCGGGGTTCGAGCTGATGCACCGCATCGGCAAGGATTACGAGAAGCCGGAATTCGACATCCACCAGGCGATCGCGCACGACCATGAGATCGCCATCGTCGAGCGCGTGGCGCTGGACAAGCCGTTCTGCCAGCTCAAGCGGTTCAAGCGCTTCAGCGACGACCCGGACACCATCGAGAAGATGAAGAACGACCCGGTGGTGCTGGTGGTGGCGCCGCTGTCGGGGCATCACTCGACGCTGCTGCGCGACACCGTGCGCACCCTGCTGCGCGATCACAAGGTCTACATCACCGACTGGGTCGATGCGCGCATGATCCCGGCCAGCGCGGGCTCGTTCGGCCTGGACGATTACGTCGCCTACGTGCAGGAGTTCATCCGCCACATCGGCGCCGACTCGCTGCACGTGATCTCGGTGTGCCAGCCGACCGTGCCGGTGCTGGCCGCGATCTCGCTGATGGCCTCGCGCGGCGAGACCACGCCGCGCTCGATGACCATGATGGGCGGCCCGATCGACCCGCGTCGCAGCCCCACCAGCGTCAACAACCTGGCCACGCGCCAGCCGCTGTCGTGGTTCAAGGGCAACGTGATCCACACCGTGCCGAGCAACTATCCGGGTGCCGGCCGCGAGGTCTACCCGGGCTTCCTGCAGCATGCCGGCTTCATCGCGATGAACCCCAGCCGCCACCTCAACTCGCACTGGGATTTCTACCAGGACCTGGTGCGCGGCGACCTCGACGACGCCGAGTCGCATCGCAAGTTCTACGACGAGTACAACGCCGTGCTCGACATGCCGGCGCAGTTCTATCTCGACACCATCGCCAAGGTGTTCCAGCAGTTCCTGCTGCCGCGCGGCGTGTGGGACGTGGCGGGCGAGCGGGTCGATCCGTCGGCGATCAAGCACACCGCGCTGCTTACCGTGGAAGGCGAGCTGGACGACATCTCCGGCCTGGGCCAGACCGAGGCGGCACACGACCTGTGCACCGGCATCCCGGCCCGCTCGCGCATGCACCGCGTGATCGAGGGTGCCGGCCACTACGGCATCTTCAGCGGCCGCCGCTGGCGCGAGACGGTCTACCCGCAGGTGCGCGACTTCATCCGGCAGTTCGACCAGCGCAAGGCGTGATGCTCCATCGTCCGCACGGCACGGCCCGACGCGCATGAGCGCGCCGGATTACCAGCGCGTCCTCGACGCGATCCGCGACGAGCTGCGTCCGGTGCTGGCGCAGGGCGCAGTGGCCGACTACATCCCGCGCCTCGCCAGTGTGCCGCGCGGGAAGTTCGGCATGGCGGTGGTCACGCTGGATGGCCAGCTGTACCGCACCGGCGACGCCGACGAGCCGTTCTCGATCCAGAGCATCTCCAAGGTCTACACGCTCACCCTCGCCCTGCAGGCGGTCGGCGAGCGGCTGTGGGAGCGGGTCGGCCGCGAGCCCTCCGGCAGCGCATTCAACTCGCTGGTGCAGCTGGAAGTGGAACACGGCGTGCCGCGCAACCCGTTCATCAACGCCGGCGCGCTGGTGGTGGCCGACGTGGTGCTGGGGAGCCGCGCCGACGCGCGCGCCGAGCTGCTGGCTGCGGTGCGTGGCTGCGCGGCCAATCCCGCGCTGCGCGACGACCCGGAAGTGGCCGCGTCGGAGAAGTCGCACGGCTACCGCAACGCCGCGCTGGCCAACTTCATCCGCAGCTTCGACAACCTCGAGCAGCCGATCGAGGCGGTGCTGGATTTCTACTTCTATCAGTGCTCGCTGGCGATGAGCTGCACCGACCTGGCGCGCGGCTTCCTGTTCCTGGCCAATCAGGGCCGCTGCCCGTGGTCGGGCAAGGCGCTGCTGTCGCCGGACCTGGCCAAGCGCATCAACGCGCTGATGCTCACCTGCGGCACCTACGACGCGGCGGGCGACTTCGCCTACCACGTGGGCATGCCGGCCAAGAGCGGCGTCGGCGGCGGCATCGTCGGAGTGATCCCCGGCAAGCTGGCGGTGGCGGTGTGGTCGCCGGCGCTCAACGCCAAGGGCAACTCGCTGGCAGGCAGCCTGGCGTTGGAGCGCTTCACCAGCCTGACCGGGCTGTCGATTTTCTGATCGGTCGGCGCTGGCACGAGGCAGTCCACCGCCGCGCGGCTTGTTCGTCAGCGCTATCGCTGACCGGCTCGCCTAATGCCAGCACGCCACACCGGCACAACTGAGCGTGTTGAAGTCGTACAGGGTGGAGTGCCCCAGCGTGCCCTTCGGGCGCGGCAGGCCCTTCGGCACGAAGAACGTGGCGCTGTGGGCGCCGTACAGGCCAGCCGGCAGGGTGAACGGCTTCAGCACCACGTAGGCGTGATACATCCCGATCGGCCGGGGCTTCGTGCCGCCGTAGACCGGCGGCACATCGCCCGGCCCGCGAGCCGCGGCGGCGGCCATCTGCCAATCGCGTACATCCGCAGGCGTCGCCTCGCGCAGATAGCCCTTGCGCACGGCTTCCTCCAGTCCAGCTTCACCGGCCAGCGGCGCATCGGCCAGGCGGAACGACTCGGCGGCCTGCGCTGCGCGGTCGGTCACCCAGCGGCCCGCCTCGGCGCCACTCTCGCTGACCAGCACTTTGCCGCTGCGCGCGGGGAACACCATGTCGACGTTGCGCCCGAACACCAGCCGGGCCGCCGAATTGAGCGAGTCGAGACGATCGCCGGACAGCGAGAACGACGGACAGGCGCCGTGGTTGTCGCGGGTGCTGACGATGCGTGGCACGCCCGATGGCAGGCCGTTGATCACCTGCCGGTGGTAGCCACTGACCAGCACCGCGAGGATGCGCGTGCCCGGTGACCAGCCCACGTTCCACACGGTGGGCTCGTAGCTGCCGAGCATCAGTACGACGGGCGCCGATGGCTGGTTCACCGCCACGTCCATGCGGGTGGCCTGATGGCCGCTCTGGTCGATCTGGAACGCCTGCGCCGCGCCACCGTAACCACCGGCGGCGTAGACCTTGGTGCCCGGGGGCAACTGCAGCCCGTCGAAACGACACACGGCCGGGCCGATGCCGCCGGAGGTTCCAGCGAAGTCGAACGGCTTGATTGCTTCGTCCGTCCCCACCGCACGGATCGGCGCCAGCGGCGCAGGCAGCGAACCTGCAACGGAGGCGGCGGTATGCGCGGCGGGCGGGGCTGCCGCGATCACGTGGGCGGATGCCTGATCGGGCGGCAACAGGCTCGCCTGCTGCGGCCCGGCCGGGGCATCGCCCGGTCGCTGGCAGGCGGTCAGCATCACGGCTGCACCGAGCCAGAGGATGCGCAGGTGTCGCATCAGGAACTCCTCTTCCATGAAGAACGACGGCCCAGCATAACCGGCGCACCGAAGCCGTCCATCACCCTACGCGGCGAAGAACGCCTCGAACGCCGTCACCGTGCGTGCCACGCCCTCGTCGTCCACATCCAGATGCGTCACCAGGCGCAGCGTGGGCGTGTAGCCGATGCCGATGCGGATGTCGCGCGCACGCAGATGGACGTCCAGATCGCGCAGCTGCTCCACCGGCACGTCGACGTAGACCATGTTGGTGTGCTGGCCGAGCAGCTTCACGTTGGGGATCGCCGCCAGCCCCTCGGCCAGGCGCGCGGCGCGAGCGTGGTCGTCGGCGAGGCGATCGATGTGGTGATTCAGCGCATAGGTGCACGCGGCGGCCAGCAGGCCGGCCTGGCGCCAGCCGCCGCCGGCGACCTTGCGCCAGCGCCGCGCTTTCTCGATCAAGGACGCCGAGCCGACCAGCACCGAACCCACCGGTGCGCCCAGACCCTTCGACAGGCACACCGACACGCTGTCGAAGTGCTGGGTGATCTCGCGCGCCGGCACGCCACAGGCGACCGCTGCGTTGAACAGCCGCGCGCCGTCCAGATGCAAGCCAAGGCCGCGCTCGCGGGTGAACGCGCGTGCCGCGGCAAGGTAATCCAGCGGCAGCGCGCGACCCCACCAGGTGTTCTCCAGCGCGAGGATCTTGGTGCGCGGAAAGTGCGGGTCGATCGGCTTGATCGCCGCAGCCACCTTCTCCAGCGGCAGCGTGCCGTCGGCGTCCTGCGGAATCGGCTGCGGCTGGATCGAGCCCAGCACCGCGGCGCCGCCGCCCTCCCAGCGATAGGTGTGCGCGTCGGCGCCCACGATGTACTCGTCGCCGCGCTCGCAGTGCGCCATCAGGCCGATCAGGTTGGACTGGGTGCCGGTGGGCACGAACAGCCCGGCCTCGAAGCCCAGATCGTCGGCGAGCCGCTGCTGCAGCGCGTTGACCGTGGGGTCCTCGCCGTAGACGTCGTCGCCCACTGCCGCCTCGACCATCGCCGCGCGCATCGCTGCGGTCGGTTGCGTCACGGTGTCGCTGCGCAGGTCCACCCAAGCCATCGCGTGCTCTCGTCAGTTCCGTGGAAACCGCGAGCATGCCGCGCGCTCCGTCGCGCCACAAGCATGCGCGGGATGCCATCGCTTCCACAGTGGATCGACGTACGGCGCGGCACCCTTCGCCCCACCTGTGTAGGAGGAGGCACATGTCCCACCGTACCGGCCATTCCGGCGCGTCCACCATGGTGGTTATCGCCGCGCTCGCCGGCAATTTCGCCATCGCCGTCGCCAAGTTCGCCGCCGCCGCCCTGTCCGGCAGCTCGGCGATGCTCAGTGAAGGGGTGCATTCGTTGGTCGACACGACGAACGAGCTGCTGTTGCTGTACGGCCTGCATCGCTCGCGCCAGCCGGCGGACGACGAGCACCCCTTCGGTCACGGGCGCGAGCTCTACTTCTGGAGCTTCATCGTTTCGCTACTGATCCTGGCCATGGGTGCAGGCGTGTCGTTCTACCAGGGCGTGGTGCACCTGCGATCACCCGAGCCCACCGAACATCTCGTGACCAGCCTCGTGGTGCTCGGTGTCTCGGCGCTGTTCGAGGGCTCGACCTGGATCATCGCGCTACGCGAGTTCCGTCGCCCGCAAGGGAACGCAGGGATATCTGGAGGCGGTCCGTCAGAGTAAGGACCCCAGTATCTTCACGGTACTGCTCGAAGACACCGCTGCCTTGAGCGGGCTGGCCGCCGCCCTGGCCGGGGTGGGCCTGTCCCACTGGCTGGAAATGCCGGCGCTTGACGGCATCGCATCGCTGGCAATCGGTGCGATCCTCGCGGCGTCGGCATTCGTGCTTGCGCGCGAAACCAAGGGGCTGCTGATTGGCGAAGCCGCCCGCCCGGCGGTCGCCCGCTCGCTGATGGACATCGCTTCGACGGACCCGGGCGTGCGCAGCGCCAACGGCGTCTTCACCGTGCAGATGGGGCCGGATCGGGTGGTGGCCGCCTTGAGCGCGGAGTTCGAGGACCGACTTGCCACGCCGGATATCGAGGCCTGCATCGGGCGCATCGAGCGACGGGCCAAGACCAACCATCCGGAACTGGCGGCGCTGTTCGTAAAGCCGCAGACGCCCGAGACGTGGCAGCGGCGGCGCGACGTCCTGGGCAAGCAGAACACCCTGACGCACTAGCCGGGCTCCGGCACCGTCACCGTTGTGCGCGTCGACCTGGAACCGATCGGGCGAACAAGGCGACGGTCAGCTCAGGTGGCGCGAGTCGATCGCATCGCGGTACGGCAGTTTCAGGTGGCCGTAGCGCACCACGACCACGGCCACCGCCAGCAGCAGGATCGCCACCGCCGTGCCCAGCAGATCGAGCGCGGGCAACTGCTGGTCCACCAGCATGTGCCGCGCCAGGGCCACCATCGCGATGTACAGCGGCATGCGCACGGGCAGCTTGCCCGCCGTCCAGTACACCTCGACCATCGAGACCAGCTCGAGGTACATGAACAGCAGCAGCAGGTCGCTGACGCCGGCGTGGCCGGCCCGGACCATCTGTTTTACCTCGCTGAAACCGGCGAACAGCGTCGCCGCCAGGATGGCCAGCAGGCCGACCTTTTCGATGAGGGAGAACGAGCGACCGATCAGCGGCGTCTGCATGGCGTGTCCTCGGCATCGGCGAAAAGCCGCGCCCAGCCATCATGGCCACGGCTGCGGCCCCGCTGCAAGACGCCCCGGCGTGGCGGGACGACGCAGACCTCAGCGATGCCGGCGGAAGTAGAACCAGGCGATCGACGCAAGCACCAGGGCTGGCAGCAGGTTGGCCAGCATCGGCGGCACGCCGTAGACGGTGCCGAAATTGATCAGCGCCTGCTGCAGGAAGTACCAGGCGATGGCCATCAGGATGCCGATGAAGATGCGCTTGCCCAGGCCGCCCGAGCGCAGGCTGCCGAAGGCGAACGGCATCGCGCACAGCACCAGCACCAGCACGTTCAGCGGGTACAGCGCACGGGTCCAGAACGCCACGGCATAGACGCCCGGACTCTGTCCGTTCGCCTCCAGATAGCGCATGTTGCGCCGCAGGTCGCGCATCGGCAGGTACTGCGGCTGCACCAGCGACTGCTCCAGCACGCGCGGGTTGAGCCTCACGCTCCATGGCTCGCTGGCCACCGTGGTGCTGTGGGTACCGGTGGCGTCCAGCGTGGTGCTGCGCACTTGCGACAGGGTCCACTGACGACCGTCGTGGGTCGCGCTCTTCGCCCAGTCGAAACGGGTGAGCTGCCCATCCGGGGTGAAAGTGAAGACGCGCACGTCGGCCAGTTCCACCTGGTTGTGCCCGTCCACTTCCTTGAGCAGGCTGCGCTTGGCGTTGATGACACGGTCGCCGTCGCGCGCCCACAGTCCGGTGGAGCCGGCCATGCCGAGTCCGCCAGAACGCTGCGCCAGCTGCATCGCCTGGGCCTTCTGGTCGCCCCACGGCGCGGCCGTCTCGCCGAGGATCACCACGCCGACGATCAGCACCGCCACCACGCCGGCCGCGGAGGCGGCGATGCGCAGCTGCGACATGCCTGCGGCACGCAGCGCGGTCAGCTCGCCGCTGCCGGCCAGGCTGCCCAGGCCAAGCAGACCGCCGATCACCGTGGCGTAGCCGAAGTTCTCGTAGAGACGACGTGGGAAGGTCACCAGCACGTACAGTGCCGCATCGGCCACGGTAAAGCCGTTCTTGCCGACGTGGCCGAGCTGGCGCAGGAACTGCAGCAGCGCGTCCAGGCCGGCGATCAGGATCCACACCGTCAACAGCGAGCCGAGCACCGTGGTGCCGATCAGCCAGTCGACCCGGCGCAGCCGCAGCGCCCTCATGCCGATGCCCCCGCGGCCGCACGCACGCGACGCGGCTGATACTGGTTGCGGAACATCCACGCCCCGATGCCGAAGGCCACCAGGCTGACCAGCCACATGGGGCCGGAGCCGTGCCAGTGCCCCTTGCTGATCTGCCCGTTACACAGCGCCAGCAGGTTGTAGTAGAGGAAGAACGCCAGCACCGCCAGCAGCAGCCGGCCGTAGCGCGCCTCGCGCGGGTTCTGCCTGGCCAACGGCAGCGACAGCATCATCAGCACCAGCGCCATCACCGGCGAACCCACCCGCCAGGCCAGTTCCGCCCGCGCCTCGTTGGAGTCGGTGCGGGTCAGCGCCAGCGTGTCCACGTTGTGGATCGGGTTGTTGTCGTCGCCGTCGTCCTGCACGTTGCTCAGCGAGGCGTCGTTGCCCTGGTAACGGATGCGCCGCCAGTTGTCGCCGCCCAATGGCACGTCGTACTGCCAGCCGTCGCGCAGGCCGAGGAAGCGGCCTTCGCCGTCGCTCTCCTGGAACAGCTGGCCGTGCTTGCCGGTGATCAGGCGCAGGTGAACGGTGCCGTCGCCGGACTTGCGTTCGGTGGCGATGAAGGTGCGACCGAGCTGGCTGCCGTCGCGGCTGAGCGAATCGACGAAGATCACCCCGTCCTTGCCCGGCAGTTCGGTGAAACGTCCTGCGTCGAGGCCGGCGGCGATCACGGAGCGGTTGGCCGCATCGATCAGCGCGGCGGACGTGCTGGAGGCCCACGGCCCCAGCCACAGCGACACCACGCCCACCGCCAGCGCGATGCCGACGGCGAGCATCGCCACCGGACGGAACAGGCCGCGCGCGCCCATGCCGGAGGAGGCCAGCACGTGCATCTCGCTCTCGCGATACATCCGCCCCATCGCCCACAGCGCGCCGACGTAGCCGGACAGCGGCAGCAGGTTGGACAGGCCGTCGAGCATGTTCAGCCCCAGCACCTGGAACATCACGCTGGCCGGATAGCTGCCGTTGGCGACCTGCTGCAGCACGTGGGCGAAGGTGCTGCCGGCCAGCACCGTGACCAGCACGATGGCGGTGGCCGCCATGGTCTGGCCCAGCTCGCGCAGGAAGTAACGGTCGAGGATGCTCAGCATGCGATAGAATCAGGGGCTTGCGCCGGGTCCCTCGGGGCGTCGGCAAACCGCAAGTCTAGCCTGTCCGGCCATGCCGGCGCCTACTGCAGGACCCTTACATGACGCTCCAGTTCAGCCTTGCCTCCGCCTCCCCCGAAGCCGTCGAAACCGCCTGCGTGGTGGTAGGCGTATACGAGGGTGGCGTGCTCACCAGCGCCGCGGCGCGCATCGACAGCGCGGCGGAGGGTGCGATCAAGCGGCAGGTGGAGAGCGGCGACATCACCGGCAAGGGCGGCAGTGCCGCGGTGCTGTTCGCTCCGGCCGGCGTGACCGCGCGGCGCGTGCTGGTGATTGGCCTGGGCCAGCAGAAGGCCTTCGATGCAGCCCGCTTCCAGCGCGTCCACGCCGACGCCGCCCGCGCACTGGGCCGACTGCCGGTGGACAGCGCGGTGTCCTACCTGAGCGAGATCGACGTGCCCGGTCGCGACGCGGCCTGGCGCCTGCGCACCGCCGTGCTCGCCACCGATCATGCCAGCTACCGCTACACCGCGACGTTCAAGCCGCGCGAGAAGAGCGCGCAGCCGGAGCTGGCCAGCGTGGCCTTCGCCGGCGGCGCCGAGCTGCAGGCCGGCCTGGACCAGGGCGTGGCCATCGCCGAGGGCGTCCGCTTCGCCCGCGAGCTGGCCAACCTGCCGCCGAACATCTGCAATCCGGCCTATATCGCCGAGCAGGCACGGGCGTTTGCCGCCGAACACGCCGACACCGTGAGCTGCCGCGTGCTCGACCACGAGGAGATGGAGAAGCTCGGTTTCGGCTCGCTGCTGGCCGTGGGCCGCGGCTCGGCCAACCGGCCCAAGCTGGTGGCGCTGGAGTACACCGGCGGCGCCGAGGGCGACAAGCCCTACGCGTTCGTCGGCAAGGGCATCACCTTCGACTCCGGCGGCATCAGCCTCAAGCCCGGTGCCGGCATGGAGGAGATGAAGTTCGACATGGGCGGCGCCGCTGGCGTGCTCGGCAGCTTCGTCGCGGCGGTGAAGCTGGGCGTGAAGCTCAACCTGGTCTGCGTGGTGCCCGCCGCGGAGAACATGCCCGACGGCGACAGCTACCGTCCCAGCGACGTGCTGACCAGCCTGTCCGGCCTCACCATCGAGGTGCTCAACACCGACGCCGAGGGCCGCCTGATCCTCTGCGACGCGCTGACCTGGACCGTGCAGACCTACCAGCCGCAGGCGATCGTCGACGCCGCCACGCTCACCGGCGCCTGCGTGATCGCGCTGGGCAAGCACGCCACCGGCCTGATGAGCAAGCACGACGACCTCGCCACCGAACTGCTCGCCGCCGGCGAGGCCACGCTCGACCGCGCGTGGCGCCTGCCGCTGTGGGACGACTACCAGACCCAGCTCGAGTCCGGCTTCGCCGATGTCGCCAACATCGGCGGCAAGAGCGCCGGCGCGATCACCGCCGGTTGCTTCCTCTCGCGCTTCACCGAAGGCCAGCGCTGGGCCCACCTGGACATCGCCGGCACCGCCTGGGACGAGGGCCGCAAGGGCCTGGCCACCGGCCGCCCGGTGCCGCTGCTGGCGCAGTGGCTGATCGATCGAAGCGCGTCGAGCGAGAAGTGAGGGAGGATGAGTGAGAAGTGAGAGAAAGCGTCGGGCCTGTCGCCACACGACCTTCCCTGTCACTCCCCACCCCTCGGATACCCGCAAGTAGCGCGCGACCGGAACAAAGCCGTAAAAGGCGGCGACCAACCGGCAGCCTTTGCGCAAGCCACCTCAACCTCTCCGCCTCCGCCCTTCTCTCACTTCTCACTTCTCACTCCTCTCTACTCACTCCTCGCTTCATGCCCCGCGCCGACTTCTACCTGATCGACAAGCCGCGCTTCCGCGAGCAGCCGCTGCTGCTGGCCTGCGAGCTGGCCAAGCGCGCGTACGCGGCGCAGCAGCCGACGCTGGTGCTGTGCCGCGACTTCGAGCAGGCCGAGGCGCTGGACGAGCTGCTGTGGGATTTCGACGAGGACGCGTTCATCCCGCACCAGCTCGCGGGCGACGACGATGACGCGCAGACAGCGGTGCTGCTGGTGCCGCCGGGTATCGAGACACCGGACCGCCCGCTGCTGATCAACCTGCGCGAGCAGCGTCCGGAAGGGCGCTACGAGCGCGTGCTGGAAGTGGTGGCTGCCGACCCGGCCGAGCGCGAGGGATCGCGGCGGCGCTGGCGCGAGTACGCCGGGCTGGGTTTCACGGTCAACAAGTTCGACATGTAACCGGCCGGCCGCCTCAGGCGGTCGGCTGGTCGGCGCGACCCGCGCGCAGGTCCACCGCTGCCAGGGTGTCCTCGATGGCCCGCGCCAGCTGCGCGCCGGACACCGGCTTGCGCACGAATCCGTCCATGCCCGCCGCGCGCGTACGTGCCTCGTCGCCGGCAACCGAACGTGCAGTGATCGCCACGATCGGAAGATGGGTGCCGACCAGCTCGCGCTGGCGCACCAGCCGGGCCACCTGGAAACCGTCGACGCCGGGCAGGTCCAGGTCGAGCAGCATCAGGTCGAAGCTGGCCGTGCTCAGCTCGGCCAGCGCGGCAAGGCCGTGCGCCACACCGGTCACGCGGTGACCTTGCGCTTCGAGCAGGCCACGTATCACCGACGCGACGATCGCATCGTCCTCCACCAGCAACACCCGGCAGGACGGCCGGCCGCCGGCGTCGACCGCTGGCACCGCCGGCTCCGGCAGTTCATCCTCGGGCAACGGCAGCGGCAGCCGCACGCTGAACACACTGCCGATGGTCAGCCGCGACTCGAGATCGATGGCGCCGCCCATCAGGGTGACCAGTTCGCGGCAGATCGCCAGGCCCAGCCCGCTGCCGGCACGGCGCAGCGGCCCCTCGGCCTGCTCGAAGCGCTGGAACAGCCGCGACTGGCTGGCCTCGGGAATACCGGGGCCGGTATCGCGCACGCTGAATTCCACGCCGCCGGGCAGCGGTCGCGCGGCCAGCGTGACGCGCCCACGTTCGGTGAACTTCACCGCGTTGCCGGTGAGGTTGAGCAGGATCTGCTTGATCCGCATGGCATCGCCCACCAGGCGACCCGGCAAACCCGCCGCCGCCTCCAGGGTGAAGCCGATACCCTTGCCGCGCGCCTGCGCCGCGGTCATGCGGGCCACGTCCTGCAACAGCTCGTAGGGGTCGAACGGCGCCAGCTCCAGCTCCAGCCGTCCGGCCTCGATGCGCGCCAGGTCCAGCGCGTCGTTGAGCAGCTTCAGCAGCATCGCGCCCGAGCGCTGCATGGCCTGGGCGTACTCGCTCTGCTCGGGTCGCAACGGCGTGGACAGCAGCAGCTCGGCCATGCCCATCACCCCGGTCATCGGCGTGCGGATCTCGTGACTCAGCGTGGCGAGGAAGCGGGTCTTCGCCGCGCTGGCCTGCTCGGCCAGCTGACGTTGCTGTTCGGAGAGGTCCAGCCGATGGCGCTGGTCCACACGGCGCTGCCACAGCTTCAGCGCCAGCATCGCCAGCAGCAGCAATCCGATCGCATAGCCGAACCAGGCCCACCAGCGCTCCCACGGCGGAGCATCGACCCGGATGTCCAGGGGCGCGGACAGCTCGGTCCAGCGGCCGTTCGCCCCGGCGCCCATCACGTCCAGCGTGTAGCTGCCCGGCTCCAGCGCGGCAAACTCGCGCTCGCCGCGGTTGCCCACGTCGACCCAGCTGCCATCCAGCCCTGACAGGCGGAAGCGGTAATGGTTGGCCGCCGGATCGATATAGGAATACAGCCGCGCGACCACGCCGAGCTCGCGGTCGTGCCAGCCCACGTGGAGTACGCCCGACACCGGCAGTTCGACCAGGCGGCCGTTGCGGCGCACGTGCACCCCGGTGATCTCCAGCGGTGCGTCGCCATCCTGCTCGGTGATGCGGTCGGGGTTGAATCCCACCACGCCGCCGAAGGTCGGCGCGTAGATGGTGCCATCAGCCAGACGGCTGTAGCCGCGGAAGAACTCGCCGTTGGCCAGCCCATCCTGCAAGCCCATCTGGCGGAAACGACCGGTGTCGGGGGTGTAGCGCCACAGTCCGTCGCTGCCGAAGATCCACACGCGGCGATGCGCGTCGATGCGCAGGTCCACCACGTTGATCGAGGGCCAGCCCTGGTCTGCCAGCACGCGCCGGTCCAGCCGCAGGCCGTCGCGGGCCAGCTGGTAGTGCTCCAGTCCGTCGGGCCGGGCCAGCCAGAAGCCGTCGGGCGAGGTGTCAAAGGCGTTCACCGCCTGGCTGTTGTCCACGCCGGGCACGGGCTCGAAGTGATCATGGCTGGCATCGAGACGGTACAGACCGCCGTCGCCCGCGTACCAGAACACCCCGAAGCGCAGGGTCATCTGGCTGCCCCAGCGCGCGCGGTCGTCGCCGCCGACGATCGCCACCGGGCTGACCGCCAGCGTCTTCGGATCGATGCGGAACAGGCCCTGGTTGAAAGTGCGCACGTACAGGCGGCCATCCGGTCCAGCCTCCACCTCCAGCGGATTCCTGAGGACGCGCTGCTGCGGGTCGACCTGGTCGACGTGACCGTCGCGATAGCGGTAGAACGAGCCCTTGGTGGCGATCCACAGGTTGTGATCGGCATCCTCGGTCATGCCGACCACGTCGCCATGCAGGCCGGTGATCACGTGCTGCACCCGTCCGGTGGACGGATCGAGCTTGTCCACCCGGCCGCCACGCTCGCCCACCCACACCTGCTCGTCGCGTGCATGCGCCATCGCCGTGGCCATTGAGTCGCGCAGGCTGTCCGGATCGTCCGGAATGTGCGTGTAGCGGCTCATGCCGGACCAGCCCGGTGCCAGGTAGCCGACACCGCCGTCGTACAGCGCGAACCACAACCCGCCCTCGCGGTCGGGCAGGATCTTCCACACCCAGCTGCCGGGCAGGTTGCCGTACATCACCGGCCGGTCGATCACCGGCACCAGCGGCTGGTGCGGTGCCGGCTGCAGGAACAGCCCTTTCTGCGTGCCGATCCACAGGCGGCCGGCGCGGTCGCGCGCGCTGGTCATGATGTTGGTGTCGGGCAGACCCGGCACGTCGAGCGGACGCGCCACGTCGTCGTCACCGACGAAGAACAGGCCGTGGGTCGAGGAAATGCGAATCTCGTCGTCGTCGGCATCGCCCTCGATCGCCCAGGCATCGATCAGCAGTCCCGGATCCACGCCTTTGATGGCGCGGATGCGGCCGTCCGGATCGCGCCGGAACACGCCGTTCGCGCTGCCGATCCACAACCGGTCGTGGCGATCCACGTACAGCGCGCCCACCGCGCCGAACCTGCCGGGATGGCCGTCGACCTCCGGCGGAAGGATGTGGTCGAAATGGCGTCCGTCCGCACGCATGCGGTCCAGCCCCGCCTCGGTGCCGACCCAGATCGTGCCGCCGGAGCATTCGGCGATGGTCCACACCTTGTCGATCGACAGGCTGGCCGGATCGGCCGGATCGTGCCGCCAGTGCACGAAGCCGCCGGTGGCGGGGTCGTAGCGGTTGAGTCCCGCCTCCAGGCCGCTGGTCCACAATCGGCCGGCATGGTCCACCAGCAGCGCGCCCACGGTGTTGTCCGGCAACGAGGTCGGGTCGCCGGCGACGTGGTGGAACACCCGGAAGCCGACACCGTCGTACCGCGCCAGCCCGCCCTTGGTGCCGAACCACATCGCGCCGTCATGGTCCTGCACGACCGCGTACACGCTGCTGCTCGGCAGGCCGTCGGCGGTACCGAAACGACGGAACTGCGGGGTGGGCAGCGCACCGCCGGCGTCGACCGATGTCTCCGGCGCGGCCGCGTACGCTGGCGCGACACCCCCACCGGCGAGCAGACCGATCGACATCAGCAACGACAAAAACATGCGATCCCCTTGCGCACCGGACAACCGGGCGCAACCGCGATCATGCCAAATTGCGCGCTCCCTTACCCGCGCCCCGCGGATCAGGCCGGCACGGCCGCGCTGGCCATCGCCGCTTCCATCGCCCTTGCCAGTTGCGCGCCGGACAGCGGCTTGCGCAGGAATCCGTCCATCCCGGCCTGCCGTGCGCGCAGCTCCTCGTCGCCGCCGGAACGGGCGGTGATCGCCACGATCGCCAGGTGCTCCCGGCCGCACTCGCGCTGACGGATCAGCCGTGCCAGCTGGAAGCCGTCGAGGCCGGGCAGGTCCAGATCCAGCAGCAGCACGTCGGGCGGGCCGCGCTCGAGCTCGGCCAGCGCGGACAGACCATTCGCCACATGCACCACGGCATGCCCCTGCCGCTCCAGCAGTCCGCGGATCACGGCGGCCACGGTGATGTCGTCTTCGACCAGCAGGACCTGCCATGCCGGGGACGGCGATGCCGTCGCCGGAAGCGCGGCCGCCACCGGCGCCAGCTCGGCCAGCGGCAGACGCACGCGGAACGTGCTGCCCTGACCCAACCGCGACTCCAGCTCGATCGAGCCGCCCATCAGGGTCACCAGCTCACGGCAGATCGCCAGGCCCAGCCCGCTGCCCGCCCGGCGCTGCGGCCCCTCGGCCTGCTCGAAGCGACCGAACAGGCGCGACTGGCTGGCCTCGGGAATGCCCGGACCGGTATCGCTGACGCTGAACATCACGCCGCCGGGGATGCGCTGTCCGCACAGCGTGATGCTGCCGTGCTCGGTGAATTTCACCGCGTTGGTCGCCAGGTTCAGCAGGATCTGCTCGATGCGCAGCATGTCGCCCATCAAAGACACCGGCAGGTCGGCGGCGATCTCCAGCCGGAAATCGATGCCCTTGGCGCGCGCCTGTCCGTCGACCAGTCGCGCCACGTCGTCCAGCAACTGGCGCGGCGCGAAGGGTGCCGGCTCGAGCTCAAAGCGGCCGGCCTCGATCCGGGCCAGATCCAGCGCGTCGTTGAGCAGCTTCAACAGCATCGTGCCCGAGCGTTGCATGGCCTGCGCGTACTCGCGCTGGCCGGGTTGCAACGGCGTGGCCAGCAGCAGCTCGGCCATACCGATCACGCCGGTCATCGGCGTGCGGATCTCGTGGCTCAGCGTGGCCAGGAACTGCGTCTTGGCCGCATTTGCCTGCTCGGCGAGCAGGCGCTGCTGTTCGGCCATCTGCATGCGGTGCCGCTGCGCCTCGCGCCGCCGCCACGCCAGTGCCAGCGCGGCCGCCGTAGCCACCGCGACGAGGGCATAGCCGGCCCAGGCCCACCATCGGTCCCAGGGCGGGGCCTGCACATGGATCGCCAGCGGCACGGCGAGCTGGCCCCACGGCCCGTCCGGCCCGGCGGCCATCACCTGCAGGGTGTAGTCGCCCGGACGCAGGCCGGCGAATTCGCGCTCGCCGTGCGCGCCAAGATCCACCCAGTCGTGGTCCAGCCCGACCAGGCGGAAGCGATAGCGGTTACCCGCCGGATTCACGAACGAGGCGACCCGCGCCTTCACCCGCAGGTCGCGGTCGCGCCAGCCCAGGTCGAGCTGCCGCAGGCCCTCGCCGGAAAGCGTGCGCGCATCCCGCCCGCGCACGCTGATCGCCGCCAGCGATACCGGCGGCGCCCGCGTTGGCACGCCGCGCTCGTCCAGTTGCTCCGGATCGAAGCCGACCACGCCGCCGTGCGTGGGCGCGTATACCGGCCCGCCGGACACCGGCTGTGCGACGCCGCCGAGGAATTCGCTGTTCATCAGGCCGTCCTCGGCGCCCAGTCGATGCAACCGGGTCGCGCCGGGTTCCAGTCGCCACAGGCCGGTCTCGGTGAAGATCCACAGCGCGCCCTTGGCGTCCTCGTACAGGTCGCGCACCACGGGTGCTCGCCAGCCGTTCGACGCATCGACCACGCGGTCGCGGGTGGCGCGGTGATCGTTCCAGCGGTAATGCTCGAGCCGGTCCTGCCGGATCAGCCAGAAGCCCGCCGCGTCGAACGACACGCCCAGCACATCCTCGCCGCGCGGCACTCCTGGCACGAAAGCCAACCGTCCCAGCGCCGAATCCCAGTGCATCACGCCCTCGTGGTTGGCGTACCAGAGCACGCCGTCGGCCAGGCCCAGCGCGGCCGGGCGCAGGTCCGGCTGGTTCGCGTCCGGCGGCATCGGCACCGGCGTGATCGCCTGCGTCCGGGTGTCGATGCGCACGATCGCCGCACCGGACACCGTGGCATACAGCACACCCGGGCCGCCGCTGGCGAGGATCTCAGGCCGCTTCAGCCATCGCCGTTGCGGGTCGACTGTCTGCTTGCGGCCGTCTGCATAGCGCTCGAGCAGGCCGCGCAGGGTGAACCACAGGGCGCCGTCCTGCTCGACCATCGCGACGGGATCGGTCTTCAGGTCCGACAGCACGTGTTCGACCTTGCCGGTGACCGGATCGAGCCGGTCGATACGCCCGGGCTCGCCGATCCAAAGTGTGCCGTCGGCCGCCGGCGCCACGCCGGAGGCCATGCTGTCGCTGAGGCTGCCCGGGTCGTCCGGCACGTGGGTGAAGCGGGCGAAGTTCTGCCAGTTCGGCGGCAGGTAGGCCACGCCACCGTCGTAGAAGGTCAGCCACACGCCGCCTTCGCGATCGGCCAGCACGCGCCAGGTCCACTCGCCGGGCAGGCCGCCGACCAGCAGCGGCTGGCGGTGGAACGCGTGCAGCCCGCTGCGCGGATCGTCCAGCACCACGCCATGCAGGGTGGCCATCCACAGGCGGCCGGCGCGGTCACGCGTGCTGGCGAACACGTAGCCGGGTGACATCTGCGCCGCGGTATAGGCCGGCTGCGCCACGCCGTCGACGATCCGGTACAGGCCGAACTTGGTGCCGATGCGCAGGTCGGCACCGCTGCCCTCGATGCGCCAGATCTGGTTCGGCTTGTCGCTGACGTTGCGCACCGGCACGCGCTCGATGTGCCCGTCGGACAAGCGCTTCAGCAGCACGCCGGACCAGGTGCCGATCCACAGCGTGCCGTCCGCCTCGGCGCGCAGCGCGCCGACCACGGTGTCGCGGGTGCCCGGCTTGCCCCCGAAGGCCGCCAGGTACGGCACGTGGGCGAGCGTGCGGCCGTCGGCCGACAGGTGGTCGAGTCCCGCCGCGGTGCCGATCCACAGGCTGCGGTCCGGCGCCAGCGCGAGGGAATAGACGACGTCGTCGGACAGGCTGTCCGCGCGCTTGTCGTCGTGACGCCAGTGCCGCACGCGCCCGGTGGCCGGATCGAGCCGGTCCACGCCAGCGTCTCCAGTACCGATCCACACCGTGCCGTCGCCCGCGTCCATCAGTTGCGTGACGTCCTGGCTGCCCAGCGATGCCGGGTCGTCCGGCTCGTGCACCCAGGTGGTAAAGCCGGCCCCGTCATAGCGGCTGACGCCGCCGGAGCCCCCAAACCACATCATGCCCTCGCGGTCCTGCATCACCGCGTTCACCGCCGCGCCCGGCAAGCCATCGGCGATGCCGTAGCGGCGGAACTGCGGCGTGGCCAGCGGCGGGGCCGCGGGGTGGGCAGTGGCTGGCGCGCCTCCCGCGGTCGCAGCCAGGGCGAACATCCATCCGAACAACAACGACACCATGAGCTTCCCCTGCTGTCGCGCGGTGCCTCCCGGCCCCCTCCCGGCAGCGCGGCCGCGCCGCGCACCATCACCGGCGCAGGACCCGGATGATGCCAAAAAACGCCGATGCCCACCTCAACGCAGGGCGCGCGCCGGCAGTTCCGCAGCCGCTGCGCCTAGAATCGGCATCATGTCACGCCGCCTGCGCCTGCTGCTGTCCGCCCTCGCCGTCGCCGCCCTGCTGTGGCTGCTGTTCGGCGCCGCCGAACGCGCGCTGGCACTGGCGCAGCGCTTTCTCGCCCTGCCGACCTGGCTGCAGTGGACGCTGGGTGCAGTACTGGTGTTCTTCGCCCTGCTCGGCGCCGCCGTGCTGTGGTGGCTGCTGCGGCCACCGCGCAAGCGACGCCCGGTCGCCGCGCCGGACCGCGCCAGCCTGGAGCAGCGCATCGCCACCCTGGACGAACGCGGCGCCGACACCGGCGCACTGCGCGCCGAACTGGGCGAGCTGGACCGTCGCCGCGCCGGCGGGCGCGTCTACGTGGCGCTGTTCGGCGAGATCTCCACCGGCAAGTCCAGCCTGCTGCGCGCGCTGGCGCCGCATGCCGATGCGGCCAGCGACGTGCGCGGCGGCACCACGCGCCAGGTGCAGCATGTCGACGGCAACCTGCCCGACGGCCGCGCGCTGGTGCTGGCCGACGTGCCCGGCAGCCGCGAGGCGGGTGGCGAGGCACACGAGGCGCTGGCCCGCGCCGAAGCGCTGCGCGCCCATGCGGTGATCTACCTCTGCGCCGGCGACCTCACCCGCAGCCAGGCCGAGGAGGTGCGCTGGCTGGCGCATTTCGGCAAGCCGCTGGTGCTGGCATTGAACAAGGCCGACCAGTGGCCGGCGGACGACCTGCAGGCGCTGCTCGCGCGCCTGCGCCGCACCGCCGACGGCGCCGCCGCGGCCGTGGTAGCGATCAGCGCCGGCGGCCGCGAGCGCTTCGTGCGCGCCCTTCCCGACGGCGGCAGCGAGCAGGTGGAACGCGCCCGCGCACCGGCCATCGCGCCGCTGCTCGAGTCACTTTCGCGGCTCACCGCGCCTGGCGCCGAGGCGCTGGAAGGCGACCGTGCCAACGCCGTGCTGGCCGAACTGCACCAGCGCACCGGCACGCTGGAGGCGAGCACCCGCGCCGAGGCGGCTGAACGCATCGTCAGACGCTACGCCCGCCGTGCCGTGGTCGGCGCAATGGCGGCGGTGGCTCCCGGCAGCGATCTGCTGATCCAGGGCGCGCTGGCCACCGCGCTCACCCGCGAGCTGGCGGCGCTGTATGGCGTGCGCGTCAGCGAGGTGCAGATCGACGACTTCGTGCGCCAGGCCAAACTCACCGTGCGCACCGGCAGCTCCATCGTGCTGGCCATCGCCGGCAACGCGCTGAAGGCCTTCCCCGGCCTGGGCACGCTGGGCGGCGGTGTGCTGCACGCCTTCGCCTACGCGCTGATCTTCGATGCGATGGGACGCGCACTGGCCGGCTCGCTGGCCGAGCGCCACGCGCTGGACCAGCACGACGCCGGCGAGCGGCTGAAATCGATGCTGGCCGACGCAAGCAGCAGCCGGCTGCAACGCATGGCCGCGCTCACGCTGGAAGCCTGGCGCGAGCGCGACCGGGATCGCGACACGATCGACTGATGCCCGCGGCCACGGAACCAACGTCGCCCACAGGGAGACAAACTGTTCCCGCCAGCGCGCTGGCACCGTCATGTGACTTCATCCAGACTCGCCGCATGTCTCCGCGCCTGACCGCCCCGATACTGCTCGCCGGCCTCGCCCTGGCCTTCGCCGCTCCGGCGCGTGCCGGTACCGACAGCTACCGCTTCGACACCGTGCACAGCCAGGTGCTCTTCAACATCACCCACGACGGCTACTCGCGGCCGTGGGGGCGCTTCCACATCGCCCGCGGCTGGCTGCGCTTCGACCCGGACCACTGGGACCGCTCGTCCACCGCGCTGGACATCGACCTGGACAGCCTGGACATGGGCGACGCCGACTGGAACAAGGCGGTGCTGAAACCCTCCCTGCTCGACGCCGCCGGCCAGCGCTACGCGCACTTCGCCAGCACCTCGGTGGAGCGCACCGACGCCAGCCACGGCGTGATCCACGGCCAGATCACCCTGCGCGGCATCACCAAGCCAGTGGACGTGACGTTCCAGTTCAACCGGCTGGCCCGCACCATCTTCGGCCTGCATACCGTCGCCGGCTTCTCCGCCACCGCCGCGCTGGATCGCCGCGACTTCGGGATCACCGCGTTCAAGCACTCCATCGGCGACCAGGTGCTGGTGCGGCTGGAGATCGAGGCGATCCGCGACGACCGCGCCATCCCTGCTTCCGCCACCTTCTCCAAGGACACGCCATGAGCCTTCGCAGCACCGACCGCCAGTGGGGCGTCGTCGCCAAGTTCTTCCACTGGATCATGGCGCTGGCGATCCTGGTCAACGGCGTGTGGGGCCTGCTGATGACCGACATGACGCCGTCGATGAGCAAGATCAGCGTGTACGCCTGGCACAAGTCGATCGGCCTCACCGTGCTGGCGCTGTTCCTGCTCCGCCTGGTGTGGCGCGCGTTCGACCGCCGCCCGAAGGACGAGCCCGGTCCGCGCTGGCAGCAGCTCGCCGCGCACGCGGTGCACGGTGTGCTGTACCTGATGATCGTGGCGCTGCCGCTCACCGGCTGGTGGTTCAACTCGCTGCGCGGCTTCCCGCTGCAGTACTTCAAGCTGTTCAACCTGCCGGCCATCGCCGCCAAGAACGAAGACCTCGCCAAGGTCGCGCACGAAGCGCACGAGCTGCTGTTCTGGGCGCTACTGCTGGTGCTGGTGGCGCATGTGGGCGCCGCGCTCAAGCACCACGTGTTCGACAACGACAACGTGCTGCGCCGGATGCTGCCGTTCGGCCGTCCGCGCGACTGAATCCCCGAAAGGAGCCCCACATGAAACGTCTCGCCCTTGTCTTCCTCGCCCTGACGCTGCCGGCACTGGCCAGCGCCACCGACTACACCGTGCAGCCCGCCGGCAGCACGCTGGCCTTCCACGGCAGCTTCCAGGGCGCCGGCTTCGACGGCCACTTCGAGAAGTTCGATGCGGCCATCGCCTACGACCCGGCCCATCTCGACGCCTCGACGTTCGACGTCACCGTCGACCTCGCCACCGCCAGGACCGGCGACAGCGACCGCGATGGCGCCCTGCCCGGCAGCGACTTCTTCGACGTGGCCAAGTTTCCCAAGGCGCACTTCGTCACCACCGCGTTCCACCAGAACGGCGGCACGGTCACCGCCGACGGCACGCTCACGCTGCGCGGAGTGACCAAGCCGGTGAGCCTGACCGTGAACTTCGCCCCGAGCGGCAAGGCCGCCACGCTGGACGTGAAGGGCACGGTGAAGCGGCTGGACTTCGGCGTGGGTGGCGGCGACTACGCCGACACCTCGGTGATCGCCAACGACGTGACGGTCACCGCGCACCTCAACCTCGTCGCCAAGTAAGCCCGCCATGCACGGCGGCTGGTGGCAACGCCTGCGCGACCGGTTCACGCCGGTCCGGGCCGATGCGCCAGCGCCGCGCGCGAGCGGTGACGCACCCGATCGCGTCGCCGACAGCCTGCGCCACCTGCTGGACGATCCGCAGATCCCGCCCAGCGTGCGCGAGGCGATGGCCGCCGACTTCGCCCGCGTCGAGGCGATGCTGAAACGGCTGGAGCACGGCGAGCTGCACGTCGCCGTATTCGGCCGCGTCTCCGCCGGCAAGTCCGCGCTGGGCAATGCCCTGCTCGGCCGCGAGGCGTTCGCGGTCGGCGTGCTCCACGGCACCACCACCGAAGCGGCGCAGGCGCCGCTGGACGAGGCGGCCGCCGACGGCCTTGTGCTGGTCGACACCCCCGGCATCAACGAACTGGACGGCGAAGCGCGCGAGCGCCTCGCCTTCGAGGTCGCCGAGATCAGCGACCTGGTGGTGTTCGTCTGCGACGGCGACCTCACCCGCGACGAACTGGACGCCCTGCGCACGCTCGCCGCCACCCAGCGCCCGCTGCTGCTGGCGCTGAACAAGGCCGACCGCTACGGCGAGGGCGAACGCACCGACCTGCTGGAACACCTGCGCGGCAAGGTCGCCGGCCTGGTCGCGCCGGACGACGTGCTCGCCGTCGCCGCACGTCCCGCGCCCAGGCGCGTGGTCGACACACAGGGCGAGCGACTGGAACCGATCCCGCCGCAGGTCGCCGCCCTGCGCGAACGCCTGCGCGCCATCGCCGAACGCGAAGGCCGCACGCTTACCGCGCTCAACGCTGGCCTGCACGCCAGCCGCCTCACCGACCAGGTCAGCGCGCGCATCGCCGAAACGCGCCGCAGCGTCGCCGCCCAACTCATCCGCAACTACGCGCTGGCCAAGGGCCTCGCCGTCGCGCTCAATCCAGTGCCGGTCGCCGACCTGCTCGCCGCCGCCGGCCTGGACGCCGCGATGGTGGTGCAGCTCTCCCGCGTCTACGGCCTGCCGCTCACCCGCGCCGAATCCGGCCGACTGGTCGCCACCATCTCCGCGCAACTGATCGCCCTGATGGGTGCGATCTGGGGCATGCAACTGGTCGCCTCCGCGCTCAAGGGCGTCAGCGCCGGCCTCTCCGTCCTCGTCACCGCCGCTGCGCAGGGCGCCATGGGCTACTACGCCACCGTGCTGATCGGCCGCGCCGCCGAACGCTACCTCGTCGCGGGCAAGTCCTGGGGCGCGCTCGGGGCCAAACGCGCTGTTGCGGATGTGGTGGAGAGCCTGGACCGGGATTCGATTTTGCGGGAGGCGCGGGAGGAGATTTTCAAGCGCCTGAAAGCTCGGAGCGCTTGAGCCACGAATAGCCGGACCAAAGTAGACGACCGCTTACCCGAAGCAGACACTCGAAAGTGCACTCTGACCAGGCTTTTGACCTTGCTCATACCTTCTTAATAGGCCCACATCTATGCTTTCAAGCCATCCACACATTGAAAATCCCGCGCTGGAAACAACAATCTGGCGCTACATAGATTTGGAGAAGCTCCTATCTCTACTCCATAAACGATCGCTTTTTTTATGCAGACTCGACGCGTTCAGAGATCCATGGGAAGGCTCATGGCCCAGGCGAGTCGTGGAAGCTGCGAGAACGAACTGGCCTGCCGGACAAGTGGACGGTTTTCTCGAATTGTCTAGCCAAATCAGATCCTCTATATATGTGAGTTGCTGGCACTCTAGTCAGCATGAATCAGCGGCACTGTGGGACCTTTACTCGGGGAAATCGGGGGTGGCCATTCAGTCAACCGTCGGGGCGTTGCAAAGATCCATATCTGACGAAAAGAGTTATTACATAGGCAAGGTAAAGTACATAGACTTTGACACTGAACCAACTCCCGAGCTGAACGTCTTAGTTCCGCCATTCCTGAAGCGAAAGAGCTTCGAACACGAGCGTGAGATTAGGGTTATGTATTGGCAAGCCCCAGACGCGTCGCAGGCTGCCCGCTCTTCAATTATCGCAGATAATCATGCCCTTACAATCGACCCAAACACCCTCATTGAGAATCTCTACATATCACCATCATGGCTTACTGAATCGTTACAAGATGTCTGCCGACGGTTTGATCTTTCGGCAGCAGTAACAAGGTCGTCACTTTATGACGAACATATCTATTAGCGAAATTAATGGGACGGAGGCAATTAATTCGACCCAGGACAGCCACACCTTGGCCGGACGCAAGCGAAAGCCAGAGACTGGAGCAAATTGCTCAGCCCGCAACAACCTGCGCAACGCTCCGTCGTCTCTGGAGGCAGACATACACGCCATCTACCGTCGACCAGTGGACGAGGCTTCCGGATCGAGCCTTGCCTTCGCAACCTCTTCGATCCCGATTCATTCCACGGAGCCGCGCAGTGGCCAACGGATACCTTGATCCGCCTTTGTTCGAAGTCAGCAAGTTCACCCATAAGGTGTCGCTGGCGGATACGCCCTACTTCTACAACGACGGCGGCAATCCCATCTATCGACAACGGGGTTAGGTTCGCTTATCTGACCCGCGGAAAGTAAATCTGACCCTGTTCTCGTCGAACGCGCCGGACACGAGCCACGGCCGCCCCACCGGCTAAGAAAATGGGGACGTGGCCAATTAAATTCCGCCGTCATCACGTGGGTCGTGAGCACTTGTCCGACCCGTCGAAGTGGATCTGACGATGTTCCCGGAGAAGCCGATGCATGTACGGATAGCAGTTCCTGACGACGCAGCGGCTATCGCTTCGTGCCTGGCAGAACTGGGATACGACACAGCTGAGGAGCTGGTGCTCGAACGTTTGCGGGATTTCTCCACCGCTGCCAACGACAAGGTATTCGTCGCCGAAGATGCCCACGGTCGGGTTATGGGCGTTGCCAGCGCGCACCGCCTGCCGCTCTTCCACGTCAGCGGTTACCTCGTCCGCATCACCGCGCTTGCCGTCAGCAAGGCCGCGCAGAGAGCCGGCCTCGGCCGCCTGCTGGTGAAGGCTGTCGAGGCGTGGGCGTGGGGTGCCGGGGCAAGACGGATCGAGGTCACCAGTGGCGACCACCGACCGGCGGCACATGCGTTCTATCAGGCGGTCGGATACGCCATCGACGAGCGCCGCTTCGTCAAGAACTCGCCCGTCCAACGGGACGAAGGCCGCTGATTCGGCCTCGGACGGTCGCTCGCGATCGGGCCGACGGCCACGGATCGCAGCCTGGCCTGGCGGTCGTCCAACCGGATCCGCTCCAGGCGCGTGCCGGCACGCCATCGCGCAAGCGGACCATCGCGGCAAAGAGGCGTTGCTCCGTGCGGCTAGACTGGACGGCACCGCCACTTGAATCCGTGGCGTGGGCGCTCACGCATTGGCAGAAGGGATGAGGCATGCAGCACCAGATATTGCGGGTCAACGCGACGAAATTCCTCGGGACCGATGTGGAGCAGGCCACCAGGGACCTGGCCGAACAGATCAACCGCGCCATGCGCGAGGGATGGCGGCCCCAGGGTGGCGTGGCCGTGGAGGGGTTCAAGGGCGGCTCGCACCACTACCTGTTCCAGGCGATGGTCAAGGACTGATCCGGCAGCAGCCCGTCCTGTCGCGCGACTCGAATGCAGCGACCCCAAATGGGTCCAGAGTCGACTTCGCACTTTTCCCGGTCATGAGCACGTGCGCTCTGGGCCGCTTTTCCTGCCCCCGATGCTCGGCGTTATCGTCGAAGCGCCACCTCCAAGGATGGGATCTCCATGCTCACGGTCACACGCACCCAGATCCGCACGACCTGCGTAGCGCTCGGCATACTTTGCGCAGCGACCATGCTGTCGATATGGGCTGAACGACACGGCTACCTCGGCTCCGTCGCACACCGTGCCAGCACCTGGAACTATCAGGGTTTGCTCGTTCCAGTGTGGCTGCTGGAGATCGTCGCGCTGGCTCAGCTTGCCCTGCTGACGCTTGGCATCGTGGGCACATTCATGCTCAGGACCTGGGGGCGGCACCTCCTGGCTGTCGCATTGTTGCTGGCATTACTTGCTGCCCCACTACGCGGCGAGGCCGTGTTCGGGCCATTGAGTCTGTTCGTCGGTGGCCTGACTGGCTTTGTCCACATGTGGTTGTTGACGGTGATCTACTGGTCACCGGCAAGCATGCTGTTCGTTGGCAAGGTTCCTGTTGTGGCCGCCTAGATCCTTCGACTTCGACGGAAGACTCGCCAAGGCAGGGGTCAAGGTGCGCTCTCGGGCGGAGCTTCCGGGCCAGGGGCATGCGCGGCGTCGATGCCCCCATGCTTCGGAGAAAAGGGGCCGTGGCCAATTTAGGTGAGCATGCGATCGCACCCCGCCAAACGACGCGCCCGTCCAGCTGGACGCGCCCCTTTAATTTCCGAACATCTTCCGGACCGCCGCGACGATCGCCGCCAGGTCGTCGTTCTCGAACAGGTTGTCGTGGCCTGCCCGCGCTGCCCTGTCGCGCATTTCCGTGACCTTCTTGGCCGAAGCGAAGGTCGTCTTGAAAGACTTCGGGTCTTCCTCGCGTGCGCTTTCGATCGCCTTGCCCAGCGAGGTGGGCATGGCGCCGATCGGCACCGGAACGATGGACGGCGTCTCCCACGCGCGGACGCGGCTGGCCGTGATCGCGGGGGAACGGACTGAATCGATGAAGACGACCTTCTGGCCCCAGACGCCCAGCGAGTCCATCCCACCGCTCTTCATCCCCAGGTGCACCACGTCGCAATCGAAGAATGCGGTCATGTAGTCGAAAAAGCCATTCTCCTGGAAGCGCCCCTTGACCACCTGCATGCGCCGCCAGAACTCGCCCAGATCGAATACGTGCGGCAGCCGCCTGGTCGCGTCGTTGAATCCGTCGCCAACGGTGAAGATCGCCTTGATTGCGGGGATGTTGTATTTCAGCGCCAGGCACAATTGCTGATTGCCGTCCTCCGACGAGTCGTACTGGGGATTGGCGCCGCCCAGCTTCCTGGCTTCCGTCGGCATGCCCGAGGTACGTCCCCACAGGCAGACGAAGCGCTCTCGCCCGGAAGAGAGGCCAAACTTCTGCACGTACTCCTCCATGAACGAGGCGCAGACACCGGAGTAGTCCCGGTAGTGGCTGGACTCGGCCTTCCGCGTCACGGCCGCCCATATCGGCGTCAACGGCTGGCCCGCCCGCATGCCCTTGACCAGGTCGGACGCCAGGAACGTCGCGTCGAAGGGTTCCTTCGCGTTGCGCTCCGTCCTCATCAGCCGACCCATCGCTTCGATGAGCCTGTTTTTGCTGAGAACGTCGGTGTGGTACAGCGTGAAATGTCCGCCGACGCTGTCGCACAAGGGCTTTATGGCGAATTCGATGTCGGCGAGAAGGAACCGCGCGGAAAATCCTTCGGCGCAGAGCACGAGGATGCTGCATGGCGAATGCGGGGTTTCGGAGAAGTGCCGCACGATGGCCGCATAGATGTGGCAGAAATCACCGGTCTGCCAGCTTCCGATGACGAACACCGGCGCGGGCGCCTCGCGCCGCAGCGTCGTCTGCAGCTCCTTGGCGATCTCGTTGTTGTCGTTGGATTGGTTTACCGCGAAGCGGATCAAGCAGGTATTGAACATGCCGCGACTCCCTAACGTCCCGACGCCTCGGGTTCATTCCATGGATCGTTGGGTGCGGCACACGCCGCTCCCGCTCCAGAAGCGACAACTCTCCCGCCCGGATCGACGGGCATGCCCCCTGATCGAGAGTGCGCAGAGCGTGGGGCAATATGGTCACACGCTCTCCGTGGCACAGCGGCACCGGCGGATAAAGGGACGGAGGGAATCAACCGGGCGCCAGGCACCGGGCTTTTGGCTGGACAGGGCGGTGATCCGGGCCGGCATGCGCCCTATATCCGTAGCAACCTGCGTCGCGATTCGAAGCGTCTGGTAGCGCGCATCGGCCCCGTCTACCATCGACCGAAGCATGGGGCTTCCCGACCCAGCCTCACCCACACGCAACCACCATTCCCGAGTCCATGGAGCTGCGCGATGCCCAAGGGGTACCTCGATCCACCCTTGTTCGAAATCAGCAAGTCGACGCAGAAAGTCTCGCTGACCAAGACCCCCTTCTTCTTCAACGACAAGGGCAAGCCCCGTTACCTGGCCAGGCCACCGAAGGGCGTCACGCCGCTGGAGGTCGCACCGACCAACCCGCAGATGGCGATGGGTCATGAGCACATCGTCTCGCAGGTCATCGGCGTGAAGCCCAACGCGCCCTACGGCGTGGAGACCCAGCTGCGTTTCGTGGCCGAGAAGGTGTCCTACCAGCCGCTGTGGGCCACCCGCGACGTCGCCGCCGCGTTCGGCATCACCCTGGTGGAGAAGGGTCAGGCGGTGCGCATGAGCTGCCCGGTCGAGCAGCTCGATCAGGTGGAATACGAGTACGGCGTGTTCGCCGGGCACTGGTCGCCTTACCAGAACACCGGCAACCGGCTGCTGTCGGTGGTCTGCACCGACCTGGAACACCACGACTTTCCCCACGTGTTCGCCTCCACCGACCCGCGCTTTCCGCTGGTGATCTCGGTGGGGCGTTACTGGCCGAAACTCGGCCGGATCCGTCTGGCCGACCTGTGGGTGCCGCAGGGCTCGGCGCTGTACATCCCGCCCAAGCCTGAGCTGCCCGATCCGGAGTGCATCGACCTGCACAACAACCGCAATTCGGCGCGCGCCTGCTGGGGCGACATCGAGCACGACAGCGTCCAGACCCACACCCTGCTGCAGCTCAAGCACGGCTACTTCTACTGGTACTGGAACGCCGTGGACACGAGCCACGGTCGCCCGATCTGAGAGGCGGGGCGCGGATATCGCGCCCCGGCCATGTATGCGGATGTTCGGATCCGCGACACGGTCCGCGCAGTGCCTGACGATGTAACCGAGGTCGGAGACCGACCTCGGCTTCATGGGCGCCACGCATTTGATCGCGCAATCGGGAGACAGCCGTGTCCGCGCGATTGCCGGACACGTGCCACCCGCCGCCGCTCAGTTCACGTGATCGAACTCCGGCATCGGCGCGAACAGCTCGCCGTGCTTCCATGCCTGCGCGCCGGGGCGCTGGTAGACCACCTGCCCACCCACGACGGTGTACAGCACGCGCGTGCGCAGGATCCGGTCGGCCGGCATGGTCAGCAGATTGCCGGAGAACACCGCCAGGTCGGCGCGCTTGCCGGGGCTGAGCGAGCCCAGCTGGTGGTCTTCGAAAATGGCGTAGGCATTGTTCAAGGTGTAGGAGCGCAGGGCTTCGAGGCGCGTCTTCGCCTGGGCGGGGAAGAACGCGGTGCCGTTGCCTTCGCGACGGGTCACCGCGCAATAGAAGCCGGCGATCGGGTTGGTGTCCTCCACCGGGGTGTCGCTGCCGTCCAGCACGATGGCGCCGCTTTCGATCAGCGTGTGCCACACGTAGGCGCCTTCACGGGCCCGCTGCTCGCCCAGGTGCTGTACCACGAACGGCGCATCGGAGCAGGCGTGGATGGACTGCATCGAGGCGATCACGCCCAGCTGCGCGAAGCGCGGGATGTCGGCCGGATCCAGGTGCTGCGCATGCTCGATGCGCCAGCGCAGCGCATGCGCGGCGGGATCCTGGGTGAAGATGTCCTGGAAGGTGTCCAGCACCTCGCGGTTGGCGCGGTCGCCGATGGCGTGCACGGAGAGCTGGAAGCCGTCGCGCGCGGCGATCTCGGCGATCTGCCGGACCTCCGCCATCGAGACGACGTTCTTGCCGGTGATGCCGGGGTCGTCGTTGTAGGGCTTGAGGAACCACGCGCTGTGCGTGCCCAGCGCACCGTCGGAGAGGATCTCGCCGATGCCGCGCACGGTGAAGTGGCCGTCGGCGTCATCAATGCTGCGGTAACTCGCCAGCTTTGCATCGAGCGCCGCCACCGGCTCCTCGGCGATGTTCACGTACAGACGCAGCGGAATGCCCTTGGCCGCCTGCTGCTTGAGCCAGTCCACCGTGGCGAAGTCCTCGCCCATGTCGACGAAGCTGGTGATGCCCTTGCTGACCTCGTTCTGCATCGCGAGCTTGAGCGCGTGCTCGCGCCGCGCGGCCTGCAACGTCGGCGGCAGTGATTCGACGTGGTGCTGGTAGGCGGCGTAGACGGGCGCATCGGCGGTGTCGCGCAGCATGCCGATGGCATTGCCCTGCTTGTCGCGCACGATGGTGCCGCCGGCCGGGTCCGGCGTGTCGTGGCCGATGCCGGCCAGCTTCAGCGCCGCGCCATTGGCGAACACGGCGTGGCCGCTGACGTGTTCCAGCAGCACCGGGTTGTCCGGCGATACCGCATCCAGGCTGGCGCGCAGCGGCAGGCCGTCGATGTTCGGCTGCGGCGCATGCGTCCACTTGCTCTGCTGCCAGCCCGACCCGACGATCCACTGACCCGGCTTCGCCTTGGCCACCGCGGCCTTCACCATCGCCACGATGCCGTCCCAGTCCGGCGCCTTGCCCAGGTCGAGTTCGGTAAGCACGGTGCCGGTGCCGAGCAGGTGACCGTGGCCTTCGATGAAGCCCGGCGTGACGAAGGCGCCGTGCAGGTCCAGCACGCGGGTGTGCGGGCCGATGTAGCGCGCGATCGCCGCATCGCTACCCACCGCGGCGATGCGGCCGTCGCGCACCGCCAGCGCCTGCGCACTGGGCTGCAGCGGATCGAGCGTGGCGATGGTGGCGTCGCGCAACACCAGATCGGCGGCCGGCAGCGCGGGCGGAAAGCCGTGAATGGCCGTGTCGGCGGCGGTCACCGCCGTGGACGCCAGCAGCAGGGCGGGAAGGCAAAGACGAAGTGCGCGCATGAGTGGTTCCCCGTGTGGATCGCGCGAAGCGAACGATGCAGCCTAGGCAGGCGCCCCGGGCAGGGTCAACGGGCGTCCCGTTGCCCCCCCCCTGCCGCGCCACCGGCCAGGCGCCGATATGCCCAACCCCTGGCGCACGGTGACGCATGCGGCGGGCTATGCTCTGCCGTCCCCGTTCGCCGCCGCCCCCACCATGCAACCGGCCTCGCCCCTCTCGCTCGATATCCGCAGCTACGGCCGTGACGGAGCCGCCGACGCACACACGTTCGCGCAGTTGGTGCTGCCGCTGGGCGGCTCGATGGAGGTGGACGTGGAAGGCCATGGGGCGTGGCTGGACCGGACGCGGGCGGCGTTCGTCGCGCCAACGGCGCGGCATGCACAGTCCAGCGGCACCGCGAACCGGTTCCTGGTGGTCGACGTGGATGCACGTGCGCTTGGCGAACCAGAGCTCGAACGGCTGGCCGCGCGGCGCTTCCTGCCGGTCGGGCCGGGCGCCGCGCACCTGATCGACTACATGGCGGCCAGCCTCGGCGACGACGGCCTGCCGCAACGCGCCGCAGCGTGGCTGCCGTTGCTGCTGGATGCGGTCGAGCGCAGCGCGCCGGGGCCGGCCTCACGGCTGGTCGGCCTGCTGGCGACCATGACCGAGCACCCGGAGTACGACTGGACCGCCGCCGACATGGCCGCCCGCGTGGGGCTGAGCTCGAGCCGGCTGCATGCGGTGTTTCGCGAGGAGCTCGACACCACCCCGCAGGCCTGGCTGGCCGAGCGCCGGATCGAGCGGGCACGGCGCTGGCTGGCGGACACGTCGCTGCCGCTGGCGGAGATCGCGCTGGCCTGCGGGTATGCGGACCAGAGTGCCTTCACCCGCGCGTTCGGGCGGGCCGTCGGCCTGCCGCCCGCAGCCTACCGGCGGCAGGCGCAGGCGTCCCGGCAAAACCGGGGCGAGCCCTGAACAAGACCGGGCGCAGACACTGCGCCACGCTGGCCGACATGAACCGAGCTTCGCTTTCCACCTCGTCGCGTACCGCCGCCGGCATCGGCTACGGCATGGCCGCGGGCGCGATCTGGGGGCTGGTGTTTCTCGCCCCCGCCCTGCTACATGGCTTCACGCCGTTGGAGCTGACCACCGGGCGCTACACCGCCTACGGCGCAATCGCGCTGGCGCTGCTGGCCCCGCGCTGGCGGGCGGCCACCGACGCGCTGGGGCGACGCGAATGGCTCGGGCTGGCCGGACTGGGGCTGGTCGGCAACGTGGTGTACTTCGTGCTGCTGTCCAGCGCCGTGCAGCTGGGTGGCATCGCCATCACCTCGCTGGTGGTCGGCTTCCTGCCGGTGACGGTCACCGTGATCGGTAGCCGCGACCACGGTGCGGTGCCGCTGCGCCGCCTGCTGCCCTCGATCGTTCTGTGCATCGCCGGCGCAGTCTGCATCGGCTGGCAGGCGCTGCTGCCCAGCGGCCATGCGACCGGAACCCGCGCGCTGCTGGGGCTGCTGTGCGCCTGCGGCGCACTGGCCGCGTGGACCTGGTACGCGGTATCGAACAGCCGCTGGCTGGCGCGCCTGCACGACGTTTCCGCGCACGACTGGAGCCTGCTCACCGGCGTGGTGACCGGCGCGCTGGCGCTCGCCCTGGTGCCGTTCGCCCTGCTCGGCGATACGGCGTGCCATGCTTCCGGCGACTGGCTGCGCTTCGGCGGCATATCGGCAGCTCTGGCCCTGCTCGCCTCGATCACCGGCAACGCGTTGTGGAACCGCATGAGCCGGCTGCTGCCGCTCACCCTGGTCGGCCAGATGATCCTGTTCGAGACGCTGTTCGCATTGATCTACGGCTTCGTCTGGGAACACCGCCCGCCGACCACGCTGGAGGCGCTGGCCTTCGTGCTGCTGGTCGCCGGCGTGATCACCTGCGTGCTGGCGCACGGCGAGGCGGTGGATCCGATCGGCGCGGAAAGCTGATGCCGGATCGACGCCAGCGAACCTAGCGGGCCGTCGACGCGGATGGAGCCGGCCCGGACGCCGGACGTGCCTCGTCATGCATCGACGCGCGGAAGAAGCCCACCGCAATGATGAGCAGCAGCGCGATGACGAAAACGATCCAGGCCAGGCGGCGTGGCTGTTTCATGGGATCGATGGCCCGCTCGACGAAAGCCCGAGTCTGCGCATCGGCGTGTCGGCGTGGCGTCGAGGCGCGTCGCGCGGGAGAGTGGTGTCGTCATGACGCCCGCCATCGAGCGCCAGATCCTTCCTGCAGCTTCACGCTGGCTGTCTGGCGCCGGCGGCACTCCCCCTCATCACATCTTGAGGCTAGTATCCGTGAATCCTGTCACAGGAGCCGGAGCGACAGGAATGCAGCAGGATGCTTCCGGCAAAGGGATTTCAGGGGGAAAACATGCATCGTTCGATTGCTGCCGTCTTCGCGGCAGCCTTGGCCTTGTGCGCCAGCGTGGCGCAGGCCGACGGCACCTTCATCGCCGCGCCCAACCGTACCGACATGGTGATCGACACCGCACGGCAGATGATCTACATCGCCAACGGCACCGAGGTGCTGCGCTACGACCTCAGCTGCGACTGCGAGTCGACGCCGATCGTCCTCGGTGGTGTGCTCAAGGGCATGGACCTGTCGCCGGACGGCAACACGCTGGCGGTAGCCGACGAAGCCAACGACGGCGTGAATACGTGGGTTCATCTCGTCAATCTGGATACGTTCAGCGACAACAAGATCACCGTGCCGCTGGCGAATATCTACGGGCAGATTTTCGAAGTTGGCATTTTTTCGGTCGCATATGCCTACGATGGCACCCTCCTGACGACATCCGAGTTCCCGGGCTCAGGCGATGTCCCGCTGCGAAAGCTGGATCCCTCGACTGGAATCTGGACCCAGCTCGCCATGGTCCAGCAGCGCGCCATGCTTGCTCCCAGCGCCGATCGCAAGGTCATCGGCTTTGCAGAGTCGAACATCTCCGATGGCCGATGGGGCGTGTACTACGCGGATACGGGCAACATCGTCCGACGCCAGTGGTATACCGACGGAACCTCCGCATTCAACTACGAAATGGCGACCAGCCCTGACGGATCGCAGTTCATGATCCCGACGGCGCATGGTGCCATCGTCTATGACAGCAGCTACCAGCAGATCATCACACTCGGAGCGACCCTGGCACCCCAGCCGATCGGGGGCACCTACGACCCGGTGCGCCCGCTCCTGTACCTCCCGTGGACGACCACCAGCGAAGTCCGGATCTACGACAGCTCCACCCTGACCCAGGTCGGCAGCTACAGTGTGGGGGATGTATTCAACAACGTCGGCATCAACGCCTTCGTGCAGGGCCGCACCAAGATGTCGGCCGACGGCTCGATCCTCGCCGTCTCGGTGACCGGAGGCGTCCAGTACATCAACCTGTACGCCCCCGTCTCCGCCGCTCCCCTGAATGCGACCAGTAATGGTGGCCGCTTGGTCGTCCGCCTCCCGGCCAGCATCGGCAACGGCCGACCGATGGCCTACGACTTCCCGACCGCACCGGCCCACGGCCAGGTGTTCGTGAACGACGGGGTGATGACCTACGTCCCGGACCCGGGCTTCAGCGGCACGGACACCTTCAGCTACGCGGCGCACTACGGAAACACCTCGGCCTCCGCTCCGGTCTCGATCACCGTGACGCCGTTCAGCACCTCCTACACATTGGTGTCTTTCGGCACGCTGCCGGCGCTTTCCCCGACCAATGCGGCGCCGGGAAGCCATACCGTGCCGAACGACTTCAACGGCGACGGCGCCTCGGATCTGATCTGGTTCAATCCCGACCTGAGCGAGCTGGGGATCTGGACGATGACCTCATCCGCCCATGGCCCCCGCCGCACCGGCGCCCGTACGTTCAATATCACCCCGGGCTATTACGTGGGTGCCTCGGGCGACTTCACTGGCGACGGCTACGGCGATCTCGTGTTCACCAGCACCAACCGCGACCTCTGGCTCTGGAGCAACGTCGGGGGGCGTGGCTTCCAGTCCGAGTACGTGGGCACCTACCCGTACAACTGGCAGCTGGTGGGTGCCGGCGACATCAACGGCGACGGCTACGACGACCTGCTGTGGCTGGATCCGTCCGACTGCCAGTTCGGCTATTGGCTGATGAAAGGGTCGAAGCGAATCGGTTCCAAGGTGGTCAACGTGAGCTGCGGGTACTACCCGGTCTCGCTGGGGTACTTCAATTCGAGCCCGCGGCTCAGCATCTTCTGGACCAGTGCGGCAGGCGACCTCTACGTGTGGGACAGCACCGGCAGCGGCTTCCGCAGCTACAACCTGTCCAGTGCGTTCGATGGCTCGGGCTCCACCGACCGGCCCGCCCGCAGCGCCTGGGCCATCGGCGGCGGCCATGCCGGCAACGGCATCGGCTTGGAGCGCTACGACAGCGCGACTGGCCAGGGCTACGGCCTGACACTCCAGCGCACGTTCGATGCCCGCGGCTTCCAGACCGACGTCGTGAGGAGCCAGACCTGGAGCGGCACGGCGCCGTTCATTTCACCGGGTTCGGCTGGCTACCTCGTCCAGAATGGGAACACCGGCCTGTACACCCTGAACCCGCAAAGCCACACCATCATGACGTACGGCCCGGTCGCCGGCAGTCCGGCCATCTCGGGAGCCGCACCGCAACCGGGTGGCACCAGCTGGACCTATCCGTATGGCTGGCGCGTCGTGGGAGCACCAGCCAACGGAGCTACTCCGCTGCCCTGGCGGTAGGACACGACATCGGCGGCGCATCCATACCGAAAACCCCGGGCGGAAGCTGGAGGCATCCGGCTTCCGCCCGGCGAGCAGGTCGTGTAGCGCGTGCTGCCGAGTGCTCCATACCGAGAGCACCGCGGAAGCAAGGTACCGGCCGACACGATCGAAAGCGGGCTGATCTACCCCGCCCTGCATCGAAGGAAGGCGCGTACCGCCGCCGCATCGAACGGCCAGTCCAGCTCGCGCCCGTCGCGGGTGTCGTGCAGCACCGGCAGGCGGGTGCCGTAGCGCGCTTCCAGCTGCGGGCTGTCGTCGACCCAGGCACTGTCGAAATCCGGCGCGTGCGCCTCGGCCATCACCGCCAGCGCCATGTCGCACAGGTGGCAGTAGTCGCGCTGGTAGAGGATCAGGTGGCTCATCAACACACGCGGGCGTACAGACGCCGGACCGGCGGGAGCGCCTAGAATAACGGTCCTTCCCCACTCCCCCGCAGCGCATCCATGGCCGTCAGCGTTTTCGACCTCTTCAAGATCGGTATCGGTCCCTCCTCCTCGCACACCGTGGGCCCGATGCGCGCGGCGGCGCGCTTCTGCGAGCGCTGGCTGGAGGAGAAGGGGGTGATCGACCGCGTGACGCGCGTGCGCGCCGAGCTGTTCGGCTCGCTGGCGATGACCGGCCGGGGCCACGGCACCGACAAGGCGGTACTGCTGGGGCTGGAGGGCGCGCATCCGGACACGGTGGACCCGGACACGATTCCCGAGACGCTGGCGCGGATCCGCAAGACCCATCGCATCCGCCTGCTCGGCAGGCACGAGATCGTGTTCGACGAGAAGGCCGACCTGGTGTTCAACAAGCGCCAGAAGCTGCCGTTCCACACCAACGGCATGCGCTTTTCCGCCTACGACGCGCAGGGCAACGAGTTGGCCACGCGCGACTACTACTCGGTCGGCGGCGGCTTCGTGGTGAACCACGACGAGGCCGCCGAAGACCGCATCGTCGCCGACACCACCGAGCAACCCTACCCGTTCGCCAGCGGCGACGAACTGCTGGCGCTGTGCGAGAAGCACAGCCTGTCCATCGCCCAGCTGATGCTGGCCAACGAGAGCGTGTGGCGACCGGAGGCGGAGACCCGCGCCGGCCTGCTGACCATCTGGCAGGCGATGCAGGACTGCGTGACGCGCGGCCTGCGCTCGCCCGGCGTGCTGCCCGGCGGCCTGAAGGTGGGGCGCCGCGCACCGGCGATGGCCGAGGACCTGCGCCGCCAGCCGGAAGCCGCGCTGAAGGACCCGCTGACCATCCTGGACTGGGTGAACCTGTACGCGCTGGCGGTGAACGAGGAAAACGCCGCCGGTGGTCGCGTGGTCACCGCGCCGACCAACGGCGCGGCCGGCATCGTGCCGGCGGTGCTGCACTACTACCACCGCTTCTGCCCGAAGTCGGACGAGCACGGGGTGATCGAGTTCCTGCTTACCGCGGCGGCGATCGGCATCCTCTACAAGGAGAACGCCTCGATCTCCGGCGCCGAGGTCGGCTGCCAGGGCGAGGTCGGCGTGGCCTGCTCGATGGCCGCTGGCGGCCTCACCGCGGCGCTGGGCGGCAGCATCCACCAGGTGGAGAACGCCGCCGAGATCGGCATGGAACACAACCTCGGCCTGACCTGCGACCCGATCGGCGGGCTGGTGCAGATTCCCTGCATCGAACGCAACGCGATGGGCTCGGTGAAGGCGATCAACGCCAGCCGCATGGCGCTGAAGAGCGACGGCAAGCACCGCGTGTCGCTGGACAAGGTGATCGCCACCATGCGCGCCACCGGGCGCGACATGAAGGACAAATACAAGGAAACCTCGCGCGGCGGCCTCGCGGTGAACGTGATCGAGTGCTGAGCGCGAGATCGCTTTGCCACTTCCCCGTTCGCCGGTTCACGACTCCCCCTCGAACCCTACGGCATGCGCTTCAACGCATGCCGCGACCTGCTCCACCTGGTGCCGTGGTCAATGTGATCGAGCGCCGGGCCGGACGCCTCAGTCCGCCCGCACCACGCGCGCCCGGCCGCGCTCCTTCGCCTCGTAGAGCGCTGTGTCCGCGCGGTGCAGGATGGCATTGACGTCCTCGCCGGCGCGCACCCAGGTGATGCCGACCGAACAGGTCACGTGCATGTCGATGTCGCGGAACCGGTAGGGCATCTCCATCAGCGGCGCGAACAGCCCGGCCAGGTCCGTCTCGCCAGACAGCCCGGGCCAGACCACCAGCAGCTCTCGCCGCCGTAGCGTCCCAGCGCGGCGCTCGCCGGTGCCAGCGTGCGCAGGCGATCGGCACACTGCACCAGCACCGCGTCGCCGGCGAGGTGCCCCCAGGTGTCGTTGATGCGCTTGAAGTGGTCCAGGTCGATCAGCGCGACCGCGATCCGTCGCCGCGGCGGCCCGTCCTCGCTGGCCAGCCGCACCAGCACCTCGATCGCCGCGCCGCGGTTGAGCAGGCCGGTGAGCGCATCGTGGCTGGCCTCGTACTGCAGGGCCTGGTGCGCGATCTCCAGCGCACGCTTGTCCTGCTCCAGCGCCACGGTGCGCTCGCGCACCATCGCCTCCAGCTCGGCCTGGTGACGCAGCAGGCGGGCGTGGCGCCAACGCCAACCCGCCCACAGCACGAGCACCGCCAGCACGGCGTAGCCGAGGCGGGCCAACGGGGTCTGCCACCACGGCGGCCGCACGTCGAGCCCGAAGCCGACCGGTGGCGCGTAGGCGCGCATCGCCGGGTCGTACACGCGCGCCTGGAAGCGGTAGTCGCCCGGAGCCAGCGCGGGATAGCGCATCCGCTGCGTGGTGGAGGTTTCCCAGTGCGCCGGCGCGCCGACCGGGTCGAGCCGGTACTGCCACTGCTGCTCGCCGGGGTGGGTGACGCCCGGCTGGGCCAGGCTGACCACCAGCGCGCGACGGTCCCACGGCAGCGAGGCGGCGACGCCGGCGCGGATCGGCGCAGCGCCGTACCGCGCATCGAGCAGTACCGTCGGTGAGAGCCGGGCATCGATGAAACGCCCGGGATGCAGCACGTGCGAGACGCCGCCGGCGGTGCCCAGCCAGATCGAACCGTCGTTGTCGGCATGGAAAGCGCCGGTGGCCAGGTCGTTCCACACCAGGCCGTCGCTGTGGTCCAGCCGCCGCCAGTGATCGCCCGCATGCACATCCACGCCCGCATCGTGGAACGCCCAGAGCCGGCCCACCGGATCGACGTCGAGCGAGTAAAGCGCGGTGTCGCCCAGCAGGGGATCGCCGGCATCCTGCACGTCGATGCGGTCGGCGGCGCCCGCTTTGCCGCGCAGCAGCCCGCCCTTCACCGGCGCCAGCCACAGCGTCCCGTCGGGCGTGACTGCCACGTCGGCGAAGCCCCCGGCCGGCTCGTGCGACCCCAGGTCGACCAGGGTGAAACGACCATCGGCAAAACGGAGCAGGCCGTGCGTGGTGGCGACCCAGACGCGGCCCTGCCGGTCCACGCTGGCGCCCAGGAAACTGGTGTCCGGCGGCAGTCCGGTCAGCAGCGCCTGCGCCGAGGGCTGGGGGGCGTCCGGCGTATCCACGCGCCAGAGCATGCCGTGGGTACCGATCCACAGCCGTCCCTGCGGGTCGGCCAGCGCGAACTTGGCCCAGCCGAGATGGGTCGCCACCTGCAGGGCCTTGCCGCTGTCCAGGTCGTAGCGCACCAGCACGCCATGGTTGAACACGATCCACACCTGCCGGCCGCGCGGGACGATCGCCATCGCGTCGGTCCAGCCCGGGCGCAGCAGCGCGGCTGGCCAGGGGGTCAGTTGCGATGCCTCCGGCGCCAGGCGGTTGCCCTGGCGCTGGTTGCCGAACCACAGCCAGCCGTCGGCATCGCGGGCGATCGCCCAGGTCGGCGCGCTGTCCAGCCCCTGCGCGGTGGTCCAGTTCTGGAATTGGCCGTAGCCGCGCCAGCGCAATACGCCGCGGCCGCCACTGGCCAGCCAGACCGCACCGGCCGGATCGGCCAGCAGGTCGCGCAGATGCGCGTGCTGCAGGGTGCGGTCGTCGGAAAAGCTGGTCCAGGCGCTGCCGTTCCAGCGCCACACCGCTCCGGCACTGGCCGCCAGCACGCGCCCTTCGGCATCCAGGTCGAGGGCATCGAGCGGATGCGGCGCGGCCGCCGCCGCGAAACGGCTGTCACCCGCGCGCCGGAACAGCAGGTGGGCATCGCCTCCGGCCCACAGTTCGCCCTCCGGCGACGCATGCAGGGTGAGCCAGTCGTCGGCGGGCACACCGTCGGCGGCTCCCCACACGCGGGTGACACTGCCGGTGCGCTGGCACAACGCCGGGCCGCAACTCGTCCACAGGCTGCCGTCCAGCCAGAGCAGCGGACCATCGGTGAGGGCTCCGACCGTGAGCGCCTGCGGCCAGGACACCGTCTGCACCAGGCCATCGGCCGTCACGTGCCAGAGCTGGCGCTGGCGGCGCACGTAGACGCCTTCGCCACCGTCACCGGCGATGCGCTGCAGGTCGTCCACCGGCAGGTCGGCGACGCGGCGCAGGTCGCTGCCATCCCACACATAAACGCGCCGGCGGGTGCCGACCCACAGTCGCCCGGCCGGAGAGAGATACAGGTCGTTCACCACCAGGTCGAGCGGATCCACCGAGGTCCGCACCGGCTGGAAGCCGACGCCGTCGAAGCGGTACAGCCCGTGCTCGGTGCCCACCCAGAGCACACCCTGCCGGTCGCGCAGCAGGACATTGGCGGCCAGGTTGCCCAGGCCCTGCTCCGGGGTGAACTGCTGCAGCTCGATCGCCCGGTCGGCCACCGCAGGCGTCGCAAGCGGAGCCGGGGCGGCGGCCAGCACACTGGCAGCCAGCAGGCCGGCAGCTCCCGCGAGCCAGCGGCGCAGGCGGCATACCGGGTGCGTCATGGCGTGCTGGCGGACCTCGTCGTGCATCGGGCCATCGTGCCGGGCAAGGCGCCCATCTTGCCCCAGCCGGGCCGAAGCTTCCTGCGGAAGCACCCCGTGGCGCGACGTGACAGCCCCGGCCCACTTTGCCACTATCGCCGTTTTGAACCGTGGCGGACCGCGCCGCGTGGGGATTTCTCGATGGCAAACCAGAACGCGATCCGGCGCGACGTCGGACCCTTCGCCCTGATGTTCACCGGCCTGGGCTCGATCATCGGCTCAGGCTGGCTGTTCGGTGCCTGGAACGCCGCCAAGCTGGCCGGCCCGGGCGCGATCTGGGCCTGGGTGCTGGGCGCGGTGATCATCCTGTCGATCGCGCTGACCTACGCCGAGCTCGGCGCGATGTTCCCCGAGTCCGGCGGCATGGTGCGCTACGGCCACTACTCGCACGGCTCGCTGGTCGGCTTCATCGCGGCGTGGGCGAACTGGATCGCGATCGTCTCGGTGATCCCGGTGGAGGCCGAGGCCTCGGTGCAGTACATGGCCGGCTGGAAGTGGCAGTGGGCGCAGGACCTCTACCATGCGATGCCGGGCAAGCACGGCGAGCTGAGCCACATGGGCTTAGGCATCGCCGCGGTGCTGGTGATCGTGTACTTCCTGCTCAACTACTGGAGCGTGAAGCTGTTCGCCCGCTCCAACAGCCTGATCACCATCGTCAAGCTGATCATCCCGGCGGCCACCGGTATCGCCCTGATCGCCAGCGGCTTCCACAGCGAGAACCTCGCGGTGGGCGCGGCCGGCGGCAGCCACGCGAACGACTTCGCGGCGATCCTCACCGCGGTGGCCACGGCGGGCATCGTGTTCAGCTTCAATGGCTTCCAGAGCCCGGTGAACCTGGCCGGCGAAGCGCGCAACCCGGGCCGCAGCATCCCGTTCGCGATCATCGGTGCGATCGCGCTGGCCACCGTGGTCTACGTGCTGCTGCAGATCGCCTACCTCGGCGCGGTGCCGCCGGACCTGCTGGCCCAGGCCGGCTGGAAGGGTATCAACTTCAGCTCGCCGTTCGCCGAGCTGGCGGTGCTGGTCAACCTCAACTGGCTGGCGATCCTGCTGTACGCCGATGCCTTCGTCAGCCCCAGCGGCACCGGCATGACCTACACCGCCACCACCGCCCGCATGATCTACGGCATGGAGCGCAACGGCACGCTGCCGGCGATCTTCGGCCGCATCGATCCGAAGTCCGGCGTGCCGCGCCCGGCGATGTGGCTGAACCTGGCGGTGTCGTTCCTGTTCCTGTTCTTCTTCCGCGGCTGGGATTCGCTGGCCGCGGTGATCTCGGTGGCGACGATCATTTCCTACCTGACCGGCCCGGTCAGCGTGATGACCCTGCGCCGCACCGCCCCGGAGCTGCATCGTCCGTTCCGGCTGGCCGGGCTGCCGATCATCGCCGCGATCGCCTTCATCATGTCGGCCGAGCTGCTGTACTGGGCCAAGTGGCCGCTGACCGGCGAGATCATCCTGCTGATGGTCGTGGCGCTGCCGGTGTACTTCTACTACCAGGCCAAGCACGGCTGGAAGGACTTCGGCGCGCACCTGAAGGGCGCGTGGTGGCTGATCGCCTACCTGGTCACCCTGGCCGTGGTGTCGAAGTTCGGCAGCGCCAAGTTCGGCGGCCTGGACTACATCCCCTACGGCTGGGACCTCGCGCTGGTGGCGGTGATCGGGCTGGTGTTCTTCCTGTGGGGCGTGAAGTCGGGCTGGCGCACGCCCTCGATCGTCGCCGAGCGCAGCGAAGCCCACGCGCATCCGGACGACCTGCAGATCCCGCCGGACGAGGACGAAGTGGAGAAGACGACCGGCCACCGCTGATCGCGGCGGCAGGGCTCGATCCAGACGCGCGGCTCCGGCCGCGCGTTCTTTTGGAAGCATGTCGAAGCGACCGTCTGTCACCCGTCGTTCCGGCGAACCCACTTTCCGGAATCCCTCGATGCCGCGTCGCCCGTCCCCTACCGTGCTGTTTGCCGCCCTCGCCTTGTCCATCACCGCCCAGGCCGCAGCCGCGCCGGTGACCTACCGCATCGATCCGGACCACACCTACCCGAGCTTCGAGGCAGATCACCTCGGCGGCCTGTCGACCTGGCGCGGCAAGTTCAACCACAGCCGGGGCACGGTGACGCTCGACCGCGCGAAGCAGGCCGGCACGGTCGACGTCGTCGTCGACATGCGCAGCGTCGACTTCGGCCAAGACCAGCTCAACGCGGTGGCCCAGGGGCCGGAACTGTTCGATGCCAAGAAGTGGCCCGAGGCGCACTACACCGGCCACCTGGCCGGGTTCCGCGCCGGCGCGCCCACGCGCGTGGACGGTACGCTCACCTTGCATGGGGTCAGCCATCCGCTCACCCTGGCGATCCGCAGCTTCAAGTGCATGCCGCACCCGCTGCTCAAGCGCGAGGTGTGCGGCGCCGATGCCTTCGCCACGTTCCAGCGCGACGCCTACGGCATGAGCGCCGGCGAGGACTACGGCTTCCACATGGGGGTAACGCTGCGCATCCAGGTCGAGGCGATCCAGGAACCGTGAGCCGCCCGACCGACCACGATCCGAGGAGCTTCCCGATGACTGCTGCCGCACCCGCCCGACACGACTGGCTGGCGTTCTACGTGCTTTGCGCGGGAGTGCTGATGATCGTGCTGGACACCACGATCGTTAACGTCGCGCTGCCCTCGATCAAGGCCGATCTCGGATTCTCCGAGACCGCGCTGGCCTGGGTGGTCAACGCCTACATGCTGACCTATGGCGGCTGCCTGCTGCTGGCGGGACGGCTCGGCGACCTGCTCGGGCACCGCCGGGTGTTCCTGATCGGACTGGCCGCCTTCACGCTGGCCTCGCTGGCCTGCGGACTGGCGCAGTCCCAGCTGATGCTGGTGGCGGCCCGCGCCGCGCAGGGGTTGGGCGGTGCAGTGGTGTCGGCGGTGGCGCTGTCGCTGATCATGGACCTGTTCACCGGCCCGGCCGACCGCGCCCGGGCGATGGGCATCTACGGTTTCGTCTGCGCCGGCGGCGGCAGCATCGGCGTGCTGTTGGGCGGCCTGCTGACCAGCACGCTGAGCTGGCACTGGATCTTCCTGGTGAACCTGCCGATCGGCATCGCCGTGGCACTGGCCACCCTGCGGCTGGTCCCCGGCGCACGCAAGCCGTTCGAAGGCCGGCTGGACGTGGCCGGCGCAGCCAGCGTGACGCTGGCGCTGACCCTGGCGATCTACGCCGTCGTCAACGGCAACGAGGCCGGCTGGACCTCCCCCGCCACGCTGGGCGTGCTGGCGGGCGCGCTGGCCTTGCTGGCGCTGTTCGTGACCGTCGAGTCGCGCGTCCGCAGTCCGCTGATCCCGCTGGGTCTGTTCCGCCACCGCAACCTCAGCATGGCCAGCCTGATCGGCGTGCTGTGGTGCGCGGCGATGTTCGCCTGGTTTTTCCTTTCGGCGCTCTACATGCAGCAGGTACTGGGCTACGACCCGTTCCGGGTCGGCCTGGCCTTCCTGCCGGCAAACCTGGTGATGGCAGTCTGTTCGGTCAGCCTCTCGGCGCGGCTGGTGATGCGCTTCGGCATCCGCCGGCCGCTCGCCGCCGGCCTGGCGATGGCGGCGATCGGGCTGGCCCTGTTCGCACGCGCACCGCTCGATGGACGATTCGCCACGGACGTGCTGCCGGCAATGATGCTGCTGGGCCTGGGTGCGGGGATTGCGTTCAACCCGGTGCTGCTCGCGGCGATGGGCGACGTGGCGCCGGACCAGTCGGGACTGGCGTCCGGGGTGGTCAACACCGCCTTCATGATGGGCGGCGCGCTGGGCCTGGCCGTGCTCGCCAGCCTCGCAGCGGCCACCACGAACGCCCTGGACGGCGCCGGTGCCTCGACGCTGGCGGCACTCAATGGCGGCTACCACCGGGCGTTCCTGGCCGGAGCCGGTGCGGCCGCGGTCGCGGCACTGGTTGGCGGCCTGCTGCTGCGTCCGCAGGCGCCTGGGCACGCGGCGGTCGACGCCACCGCCCCCTGAGCCGCTCAGCCCCCGGCCAGCGCCAGCACGTCGCCGAGCAGGGCCTGCGCAGTGACCTCCGGCCCGGCACCCGGTCCCTGGATCACCAGCGGCTGGGTGTTGTAGCGGGTGGTGGTGAGCGCGAACTGGTTGTCGGTGCCGTACAGGCGCGCCGCCGGATGCGTCGGCGGCACCTCCATCAGCCCGACGCGGGCATGCCCGCGCTGGTTGAGCCGGGCCAGGTAGCGCAATACGTGGCCGCGCTCGCGGGCCTCGGTGACGCGCGCCGCCAGGGGAGCGTCCAGCTCGGCCAGCCGCTCGAGGAAGGCCTCGGTGGACAGGCCGCGCAGCGCCTCGGGCACCAGGCTTTCCACCTCCACTTCGTCGGCGTTGAGCGAGAAGCCAGCGTGGCGGGCGAGGATCAGCAGCTTGCGCGCCACGTCCTCGCCGGACAGGTCCGAGCGCGGGTCCGGCTCGGTGTAGCCGAGCCGCCGCGCATCGGCGAGCAGGGAGGAGAACGGCACGCTGCCGTCGTACAGATTGAATAGGTAGGACAGCGAACCGGAGAACACCCCCTCCAGCGTCAGCAGCGCATCGCCGCAGCCGCGCAGGCGGCGCAGTGTGGACAGCACCGGCAGACCGGCGCCGACGGTGGCCGAATCGCCGTACTGTGCCCGGCCAGCGGCGGTGGCCGCCTGCAGCGCCCGCCAACCGGTCAGTTCGCCGCCGGCCAGCGCCTTGTTGGCGGTGACCACGTGATAGCCGCGCTCCAGCCATTCGGCGTGGCGCGCGGCCAGCGAGGCGTTGGCGGTGGCATCCACGACCACTTTCGCCGCCACCCCACTGGCGTCCAGCGCGGCAAGCAGCGCGGCGTTGTCGCGCGGATCGCCCTCGGTGCGGATCTGCTCGCGCAGCTGACGGTTGGCGAGCTTCGCCGGCTCGGTCTGCTGGCGCTTCGAATTGGCCGCCCCGACCAGCCGGATGCGCGCGGCGGCCGGCGTACACAGGAGCTTGAGCAGGGCGCCGCCGACCACGCCCGTGCCCAGCAGCACGATGGCGGCGGTCGGCGCCTCTGCCGGCGCTTTCAGCGAACGCGTCGCCGGGCCCGATTTGTCCGCCACCACCGCGCTCATGCACGCACCTTGCGTTTCGACGCGGCGGCGGCCATGGCGCGGCGCAACGCCGCGTCGAGATCGCGCAGCAGGTCATCGCCATCCTCGATGCCCACCGACAGGCGTAGCAGCGTATCGGCGATGCCGGCGTTGCGGCGCGCTTCCGGCGCCATCGCGGCGTGGGTCATCGACGCCGGATGGGCGATCAGGCTCTCCACCCCGCCGAGCGACTCGGCCAGCGAGAAGTATTCCAGGCCGTCGACGAAGGCGGCGATTTCCTCCACCTCGCCGTGCAGCTCGAAGCTGAGCATGGCGCCGAAGCCCTGCTGCTGGCGCGCCGCCAGCGCGTGCCCCGGATGCTCGGCCAGGCCTGGGTAGTAGATCTTGCGCACGGCGCCGTGACCGGCCAGGTGTTCGGCGATGCGCGCGGCATTCGCCTCGTGCTGGCGCAGCCGCACGCCGAGCGTGCGCAGGCCGCGCAGGGTCAGGTAGCTGTCGAAGGCGCCGCCGGTGAGACCATTGCAGTTGCCCCACCACTTGATCTGCTCGGCCAGCTCCGGCGTGCGCGCGACCACCGCGCCGCCGACGACGTCGCTGTGGCCGTTGATGTACTTGGTGGTGGAGTGCACCACCAGGTCCGCACCCAGCGCCAGCGGCTGCTGCAGCGCCGGCGAGAGGAAGGTGTTGTCCACCACCACCAGCGCGCCGACGGTGTGGGCGGCATGCGCCACGTGGCGGATGTCGGTGATCCGCAGCAGCGGGTTGGACGGGGTCTCCACCCACACCAGCGCCGGACGATGTGCCAGGCCGGCAGCCAGCGCGGCCGGGTCGGTGAGGTCGGCGAACACTACGCGGAAGCGCCCCTTCTTCGCCCACGCATCGAGCAGGCGCCAGGTGCCGCCGTAGCAGTCGTGCGCGGCCAGCACAGTGGAACCGGCGGGCACCAGTTCCAGCGCCAGCGCCACCGCCGACATGCCGCTGGCGGTGATCACCGCGCCGGCGCCCTGCTCCAGATCGGCCAACGCCTCGCCGAGCAGGTCACGGGTGGGATTGCCGCTGCGCGAGTAATCGTAGGCGCGCTTGCCGCCCAGCCCGGTAAAGCTGTAGTTGGTCGACAGGTGCAGCGGCGGCACGATGGCGCCGTGCTGGGTGTCGGACTCGATGCCGGCGCGGACGGCGCGGGTGCTGGGGGCCGAGTTGGTCATGGGTTTCTCCGGTACATCAGATGTCGAACGGGGATGGCCGCGCTTGTGCGGGAGCGACTTCAGTCGCGACGCTCCTCCCCTTCGGCGGGCTTGGGGCAAAGCGGTCGCGACTGAAGTCGCTCCCACAACGTCGATTCAGGGCAGCGCCTGGCGCAGCAGCAGGGCGAGACGGTCGGTTTCCTTGAGGAAGCCGTCGTGGCCGTACGGCGACTCGACCACTTCCAGCGTGGCCGGCCCGGCGAGCCGGCGCTGCAGCTCGCACAGGTCGGCCAGCGGTACCAGCCGGTCGGAGGGGAAGCCGATCAGCGTGGTCGGCGTGGGCACCTGTTCCGGTGGCACGTCGTGCAGGTCGATCGACTCGGACAGGGCCAGGAAGCGCTCGGCGTCGAAACGCTCGACGAAGCGGCGGCCGGCCTGGTCGAGGTAGTCCTCCACCGGGAAGTGGAAGCGGTCTTCGCGCAGTTCGGGGGAGCCGGCGAAGCGGCGGGCGAATTCCTCGCTGCCGCGGTAGGTGGTCATTGCCAGCTGGCGCGCCAGGCCGAGCGCCTCGTCGAGCTGGCCGGAGGACTGGCCCAGCCGCACGATGCCGCGCTGCACGCTGCGCAGGGCGGTGGCCATCGGGTGGGCGCGGTGCGCGCCGGCCAGCAGCACCAGCTGGTCGAGCTGCCACGGGTGCAGCTTGGCGAACGCCAGGCCAACCATCGCGCCGTAGGACGAGCCGACGAAGGCGGCGATGCGGCCGATGCCGAGGGCGTCGACCAGCGCGCTGATCGCGTTGGCCTGGTCTTCGCTGGAGACGGCGGTGGAGCCGAGCTCGGCCGGACTCAGCCAGTCGATCGAGAGCACGCGGTAGCGGTTCAGGTCGATCGCCTGGCCGTCGCCGACCAGCGCCTGCCACCAGCCGGCGGCCTCGCCTTCCGGCGCCACCACGTCGCGGCTGGCGGAGATCCCGCCCTGCACCACCACGGTCGGCGCGTCCGGCGCGCCGCACCAGAGATAGCTGACCTCGACACCCCGCGCGCCGCCGCCGTACTTGGGCTCCAGCGTGATGCGGCGCGCGCTGCGCTGGCGGGTGAGCGCGGACGGACAGACCGATGGCGTGGCAACGGCCTGGGGTTGGGCCGACGCGGTGACGGGGAGGTGGGCGAGCTGGGCGGACATTCGGGACTCTCCTGTGACATCGCACCTGCGGAGAGCCGAGTGAGTTGCCGTTGCGACGCGCCGTCGGCGCCCGTAAGCGGCATCCCATCTACCGGTGGCACCCGAGGGCGCCCCGCAGGAGTTGGCACCGTCGCAGGCTTGCGCCTGCAGGTTGCCCCGGCATCAAAGGGCCTGTCCCTCCGCCGGTCTCGATGAGTGGGATGACTGTATCGACGCCGGCGCGTTCGTGTCAACAGACGTATAGACGTCTATACGCCCATATAAGATTTGATCATGTAGAAATCCGGTGCAGTTGAAACGATCCAGCGAGGCGACCACCGCGACGGGCGGCCGGGCCAGGCCAGGCCGGGCCGGCCTGGCGAAGCCCATTGCGCCGGCCAGCTGCTACGCTTTCATGCATGCCCCCCCCTCCCGACCTCACCGCGCTGGGCGAACGCCTGCGGCGCGACGGCTTCGCCTTCCTCGATGCCCCGGTCACCGGCGCCCTGCTTGGCGCTCCGGCCGCCCTTGGCGACTGGCCGGCCTTCGCCGCGAGCTGGAACGACCTGGCGCCCGACACCTATCTCGCCGCGCAAGGCCGCCATCGGCGCCGGCGCCACGCCACCTTCGCCGTCGGCGAGGACGGCGCGATCGTCCGCCAGCCCCACCAGCCGCACTTCCAGAGCCTGGCCTACAACCGGCTGCAGGGCGACATACAGCGCTGGTTCGAGCCGATCGAGCCGGCGGTGGTCGAGGGCGACAGCCTGCAGCGGATCCTGACCTTCAGTCGCGACCTGTTCGGCGCACTGGCCCCGCCAGCCCGCCAGTGGCACGTGGAAGTGCACCAGTTCCGCATCGAGGCGCTGCCGGAGCAGGCCGGCGAACCGACGCCCGAGGGCATGCACCGGGACGGCGTGGACTACGTGCTGGTGCTGATGATCGACCGCCACAACATCGCCAGCGGGACCACCACCATCCTGGCGTCGGACGGCACCGAACTGGGCAGCTTCACCCTCACCCGGCCGCTGGATGCCGCCCTGGTCGACGATGCCCGCGTGTTCCACGGCGTAACCCCGGTCAGCCCGCTGGATCCCGCGCAACCGGCGCATCGCGACGTGCTGGTGGTCACCTTCCGCGCGGCCTGAGGGAAACGTCGCGTCCCCGGCCGGGATTTGCCGGCCGCCGCGGTGACTTGCGACACTGCCCGGCCACCCGCTGCCGGTCTCGCGCCATGGCCACCGCCGCCTCCATCGTCATCGCCATCATCGCCCTGCTGCACCTGTGGTTCCTGGTGCTGGAAATGTTCCTGTGGACCCGGCCGGCCGGCCGGCGGGCCTTCGGGCTGACCGTCGAATTCGCCGAGCAATCCAGGGTGCTGGCGGCCAACCAGGGGCTGTACAACGGCTTCCTCGCCGCGGGCCTCGCCTGGGGCCTGTGGCTGGGCGGCCCGGAGGGCCTGCACGTGAAGACATTTTTCCTCGGCTGCGTGCTGGTGGCCGGGCTCTACGGTGGGCTGACCGCCACGCGCAAGGTGTTGTGGATCCAAGCCGCGCCTGCGGTGCTGGGCCTGGCCCTGCTGCTGGCCGGTAACGCCTGACGATCGCCCGGCTCGCACGGGGCGACCGGGATAGCGGCTACCATCGGTGTCCGTTCCGCCTGGAAAACAGCGACATGTCCCACGGGTCCACCCAACGCCGGGACGATACGCATCGCCCCCCAACCGCCACCAGCGAACGCCTGGGATTCAGTGGCGACAACACGTTTCAGCGCGAACTGCGGCGACGGGTCGAAGCCGATTTCCGGGTGCGGGGCTGTGACCCGCGCGACGCCGGCTCGATGTACGCGAAGACCGCGATCATCCTGGCCGTTTTCATCGCCGCCTACGTCGGGCTGGTGTTCCTGGCCCGGGCATGGTGGCAGGCGCTGCCGCTGACCCTGCTGCTCGGCGCGGCCATGGCCGGCATCGGCTTCAACATCATGCATGACGGCGGCCACCAGGCGTATTCGGAGCACCGCTGGGTCAACAAGCTGATGGCGTTCACGCTCGACCTGGTCGGCGGCAGCTCGTACATCTGGCAGTGGAAGCACGCCCGCTACCACCACACCTACGTCAACATCGACCAGCACGACAGCGACATCGACCTCGGCGTCCTCGGCCGGCTCTCGCCCGACCAGCCGCGGCGACCCTGGCACCGTTTCCAGCACATCTACCTGTGGGCGCTCTACACCGTCACGGCGATCCGCTGGCACCTGTACGGCGACTTCCGCGACATGCTGACCGGCCGCATCGGCGAGCGGCCCTTCGAGCGGCCGCGCGGCTGGGACCTGACGCTGTTCGTGTTGGGCAAGCTGGCGTTTTTCACGCTGGCGTTCGGGCTGCCGCTGGCGCTTCACCCGGTGGGCACGGTGGTGCTGTTCTACGCCGCGGTGTCGGCGGTGGCCGGATTCCTGCTGGCGATCGTGTTCCAGCTTGCGCACGTGGTGGAAGAGGCGGACTTTCCTCAGCCGGACGGCGTCAGCGGCCGCATGGAGGCTCCCTGGGCAATCCACCAGTTGCGGACCACGGTCGATTTCGCGCGCGACAACCGCCTGCTCAGCTGGCTGATCGGCGGGCTCAACTTCCAGGTGGAGCACCACCTGTTCGTACGCATCAGCCACGTGCACTACCCGGCCGTGGCGAAGGTGGTGGAAGCCACATGCCGCGAATTCGGCGTGCCGTACCATGCGCATCGCACGTTTTTCGCCGGCATCGCCTCGCATTACCGCTGGCTGCGGCGATTGGGTGCAGCGATACCTGCCGTCGCGCCGCTGCCCGGAGTCGAGCGGCTCACTGCGCCCTGAGCCGCCGGCACCTGCCGCCCCCCCCCTGTCCTGCGAGACCGGGCCATCGGCCACCCGTGCCACCGGGGCATGCCTCGGCCCCGGTCCGGGCGGCGCGGCAGGCATTTGCCCGTCGAATGCCCCACGCCGACGGGATGGCGCCTCGGCCATCCTTCGGCGACGGCTGGCTGAACGGGTTCCCGGCGCCCCACCGGGCGCGGAAATCCCTGCACGCCAGACGGCGCGGTGGCGGACCACCGTCCGCAGGGCGCCCGGGCCGGAGGACCGCGCCGGGGTCGGCCTGGACGCCATTCGCTGCCGGATCGCCCCTCCCCCTGCCGGCCGACTGAACGCAGGGCTCTGATTTGCCAAGAAACCCGGCTATAATCGGCAGTTTGACGCACCTGCGCGCCGGGCAATCGGGCGCGTTGCAAGCATCGAACCACCGAAAGCGCACGATATTCCATGGGGCAGCACGAGCGCTGTCCTGCTCACGCTTCCCTTAAAACGCACCTACGGAACTCCGACAGTGGCCCGACAGAAACCCCTCAAGCTCTATCGCAACATCGGCATCATCGCGCACATCGACGCCGGCAAGACGACGACCACCGAGCGCGTCCTGTACTACACCGGCAAAAAGCACCAGATCGTCGACGTTCACGACACCAAGGACGGCAAGGGTTCGACCACGACCGACTACCTGGAGCAGGAGCGCAAGCGCGGTATCACCATCCAGTCGGCCGCCGTGTCGACCGAGTGGAAGGGCCACCAGATCAACGTGATCGACACCCCCGGGCACGTGGACTTCACCATCGAGGTGAACCGCTCCCTGCGCGTGCTGGACGGCGCCGTGGTGGTGTTCGACGGCGTGGCCGGCGTGGAGCCGCAGACCGAGACCAACTGGCGCCTGGCCGACCAGTACAACGTGCCGCGCATGTGCTACGTCAACAAGATGGACCGCATCGGTGCCAACTTCAAACACTGCGTCGACGGCATCAAGAACCGCCTCGGCGCCAACGTGGTGCTGTGCCAGGTCCCGCTTGGCAGCCATGACGACTTCATGGGCATGGTCGACCTGATCGCTGGCCTGGGCTACATCTGGCAGGGCGACGACAAGGACAGCAAGTGGGAGTCGATCCCGCTGGAGGAAGTGGCCAACCACCCGCGCGTGCAGGCGCTTAGCGCCACCGCCGACAAGGAGTGGGTCGCCAACCTCGCCGCGCTGCGCGAGCAGAGCATCGAGACCGCCGTGGAAATGGACGACGAGGCGATGGACGCCTACCTCTCCAACGGCGAGGTTCCGTCGCTGGAGAAGCTGAAGGAGTGCATCCGCAAGGGCTGCGTGGCCGGCAAGCTGGTGCCGGTGTTCTGCGGTTCCTCCTACCGCAACAAGGGCGTGCAGCAGCTGCTGGACGGCGTGATCGACTACATGCCGTACCCGGGCGAGAACGGCGGCATCCAGCTGGTGGACGAGGACGGCAACGTGCTCGGCGAGCAGGAAGTGACCGACGACGCCCCGGCCCGCGCGCTGGCGTTCAAGGTGATCAACGACCAGTTCGGCACCCTGACCTTCACCCGCATCTACTCCGGCGTGATCAAGAAGGGCGACACCCTGCAGAACGTCACCCGCGGCAAGAAGGAGCGCATCGGCCGCATCGTGGAAGTGCAGGCGAACGCCACCAAGGAAATCGACGAGGTCCGCGCCGGCGACATCTGCGCCTTCGTCTCGCTGAAGGAAACCGAGACCGGTGACTCGCTGACCGATCCGGCCCACCCGGTGCTGCTGGAGCGCATGCGCTTCCCGGACCCGGTGATCAGCGTGTCGGTGGAGCCGAAGAGCCGCAACGACGTCGACAAGATGTCCACCGCGCTCTACAAGATGGTCAAGGCCGACCCGTCGCTGAAGCTGGAAGTGGACAAGGAAACCGGGCAGACCGTGCTCAAGGGCATGGGCGAGCTGCACCTGGAAATCACCATCGACCGCATGCGCACCGAGCTGGGCGTGGACGCGAACATGGGCAAGCCCAAGGTCAGCTTCCGCGAAGCCTTCGGTCAGACCGTCGAGCACACCTACACCCACAAGAAGCAGTCCGGTGGTTCGGGCCAGTTCGCCGAAGTGAAGATGATCTTCGAGCCGGGCGAGCCGGGTTCGGGCGTGGTGTTCTCCGACGAGATCGTCGGTGGCCGCGTGCCGCGCGAGTACATCCCGGCCGTGCAGCACGCGATCGAGGTGGAGTCGCGCCAGGGCCAGGTGGCCGGCTACGAAGTGCTCGACTTCAAGGCACGCCTGGTGGACGGCAAGTACCACGACGTCGACTCGTCGGCGCTGGCGTTCGAAATCGCCGGCCGCGCCTGCTTCCGCGAAGCGCAGCGGATGTCCAAGCCGAAGCTGCTCGAGCCGATCATGAGCCTGGAAGTGGTGACCGAAGCCGATTACCTCGGCGACGTCATCGGCGACATCAACCGTCGTCGCGGCTCGGTGAGCGAGCAGGGCCAGAAGGGGCCGCAGGCCTACGTGCAGGGCTTTGTGCCGCTGGCCGAGATGTTCGGCTACATCAACTTCCTGCGTTCGGCCACCTCCGGCCGCGGCAACTTCACGATGATCTTCGATCACTACGAGGAAGTGCCGGCGAACCTGGTCGACAAGCTGATGGAGAAGGAGGCGAAGTAAGTATTCGCCTCATGACGCCGGCTTCACTGCCGGCGGCGGAAAAAGGCCCGGGGAGCGATCCCCGGGCTTTTTTTTTGCCTGTCGCAATTTCGTGCGGCCCGTCCAAGTGGCCGCCCGCTTCAGTTGGTGCGTCGCATGGTGACAGCACCGCACACGCTCACGGATGCTCCGCGCCCACCGGTGATGCAGGGGATCGCCGGAATTATCGATGCATCGTCACCCAGGGAGATCACCATGCACTTCGGCCATCCATCGGGCACCACCGGCAAATTCAGTCCGCCACTCCGTTACCGACGGTTGGCGCAGGCTTGCCGGGTGGCCTTGCTCGGACTGCTCGCGACCGGTGTGGTGCAGGCGCAGGACACGCCGCCGCCCGCACCGCAGAGCAGTCAAGATACGCCAGCGAAGAAGCCCACCAAGCCCGCCGCCACGACACTGCAGACCGTGGTGGTCACCGGCATCCGCGGCAGCATCGAGAGCTCGATCAAGGCCAAGCAGAACTCCAACGACATCATCGAGGCGATCTCGGCCGAGGATATCGGCAAGCTGCCGGACGCCAGCATCGCCGAAAGCCTGGCGCGCCTGCCTGGCCTCGCCACCCAGCGGCTGGACGGCCGGGCCAACCTGATCTCGATCCGCGGCCTGTCGCCCGATTTCGCCGGCACCACGCTGAACGGCCGCGAGCAGGCCACCATCGGCGAGAACCGCGGCGTGGAATACGACCAGTACCCGTCCGAGCTGATCAACAGCGTCACGGTCTACAAGACGCCGGACGCCAGCGTGATCGGCCAAGGCCTGTCCGGCACGGTGGACCTGCACACGATCCGCCCGCTCGATCTGCCCCATCGCGCGATCGTGCTCAACCTGCGCGGCGAGCACAGCACCAACGGCGACCTCAATCCAGGCGCTGGCGTCGGCGACATGGGCCACCGCGCCAGCGTCTCCTACATCGACCAGTTCTTCGACCACACGCTCGGCGTGGCGGTGGGCTTCGCCCAGCTCGACTCGCCGATCCAGGAGAAGCAGTACCAGGCCTGGTGGTGGAGCATGGACAACGGCCCGGGCAGCGCCGAACAGAACTGGGGCGCGCCGCATACGCCGGGGATGCCGGACGGGGTGATCTCGCAGGAGGGCATGCAGTTGCGCGCCAAGTCCGAGCGGCAGAAGCGCAACGGCCTGATGGCGGTGATCGAGTGGGCGCCGGGCGAGCACTACCACTCGACCCTGGACATGTACTACTCGACCTTCAACCAGCGGCAATACACCAACGGCCTGCAGTGGTCGAGCAGTCCCTGGGACGGCATCTCCTACAGCAATGTCGGGGTGACGCCCTACTCGCCCTACCCGCTGGTGACCTCGGGCACCATCGACGGCATCAAGCCGATCATGCAGAACGAGTTCAACCGCGAGCACGACAAACTGTTCTCGGCCGGCTGGAACAACCAGTACGACTTCGGCAACGGCTGGCAGGCGATGGCCGACCTGTCCTATTCCACCGCCAAGCGGAAGCTGCGCGACGCCTACCTGTTCACCGGCCTGCCCAACGGCGGCACCACCAGCGTGCAGTTCAATACCCCGGTGGGCAATGGCTACCCGGAATTCCGCACCGGTGTGGACCTGTCCAATCCGGCCAACGTGGTGTTTACCGACCCGGACAACTACGGCTACAACGGCCGCGAGGAGTTCGACCGCCAGCGCGACACGATCCGCGCGATCCGGCTGGAGGCCACCCATCCGGCCGGCTGGATCTTCTCCGACTTCACCCTGGGCGCGGATTATTCGGAACGCACCAAGATCAAGCAGGCGGACGTCTATTTCGCCTGGCTCAACGGCAACGGTTCGACCAGCGGCACCTACGCCAACACCTTCGGGGCGCCGATCGACGGCAACCTGATCGGCTCGCCGACCTCGCTGGCCTACGGCGGCATCCCGGGCATCGTCTACTACGACGTGCTCGGCGCCCTGGGCAACCAGTTCTACCTGACCGCCCGCAACGGCCTGGCCGACTACAACCGCAACTACACGGTGCGCGAGAAAGTGCCGCTGGGCTACGTGAAGTTCGACATCGACACGCACCTAGGCGACCTCCCGCTGCGCGGCAACGTCGGTGTGCAGGTGGTGCATACCAACCAGTCGTCCGATGCGCTGCAGACCAACGGCGACACCCTGGTCGGCCACATCTCCGGCGGCGCCTCCTACACCAACGTGCTACCCAGCCTGAACCTTCTCGCCCAGCTCACCGATCACCAGGTGCTGCGCTTCGGCCTGGCCAAGACCATGGCCCGCGGCCGCATCGACGACGAAAAGGTGGCCACCTCGGCGGGCGTGGCGCTGGTGCAGAACGGTCCGGCCGCCGGCCAGGTGCTGTGGTCGGGCAGCGGCGGCAACCCGAAGCTCAAGCCGTACGTCGCGGTCGGCACCGACCTGTCGTGGGAGAACTACTTCGGCAAGTCCAGCTACGTCGCGGTCGCGGTGTTCAACAAGAACCTGCTGAACTACGTCTACAACCAGACCACGCTGCACTACGACTTCTCCAACTACACCAACGACAACCCCACCCTCACCCCGACCAGCAACTACGGTTCGTTCACCCGGCCGGAGAACGGCACCGGCGGACGCATGGAAGGCCTGGAGCTGTCCGGTTCGCTGGAGGGCGGGCTGGTCGCCGATGCACTGGACGGCTTCGGTGTGCAGGGGAACTTCTCGCTGACCAACAGCAGCATCCCGAAGAGCTCGGTATCCTCGATCCCCGGCGGTCCGCACACCCTGCCCGGCCTGTCGCGCAAGGTAGCCAATCTCGCGATCTACTACGAAAAGTACGGCTTCTCCGCGCGCATAGCCGAGCGCTACCGCTCCTCCTACACCGGGGAGGCGGTCGCGCTGTTCGACCAACTCGGCTACACCACGATCCTGGCCAACCGGCAGACCGACCTGCAGCTCGGCTACGCCTTCGACGAGGGCCGCATGAAGGGCCTGTCCCTGCTGCTGCAGGTCAACAACCTGACCAACTCGGCGGATACCAGGCAGCAGATCGCCGGCCTGCCCAACAACGTGCAGGTCGCCCGCCCGCTGGAGTACGACACCTGGGGGCGTACGGTCATGTTCGGGCTGAACTACAAGCTCTGAGGCCGCCCACCCGGCCCGCGCGCCAGCGCGGGCCGGGACCCCATAGGCAGCGCACGCGGCGCCACGCATACTCGGGCGAACGTCACTCGACGCACCCTGGGGAGAACCATCGAAATGAGAGCAGCACGCACCCTGCGGCCCCTGGCCGCCCTGATCGCCTTGGGCCTGACCGCCACCACTGCCGTCGCCGGACCGCCCGGGCCGCCGATGCAGACCCGCGAGCTGGGCGAGGCGATGGCCATGCTGCGCCATGCGATCAGCGTGCCCACGGTCAAGGGCAACCACCAGGTACCGGCACTGGCGACCTATCTGGCCGGCAAGCTCAAGGAAGGCGGCTTCGCCGCAGACGACGTCCAGATCATCCCGGTCGGCGAAACCGCCGCCCTGGTCGCCCGCTACCGCGGCACCGGCCACGGCAAGCCGATCTACCTGTCCGGCCACATGGACGTGGTGGCAGCCAAGCGTGCGGACTGGACCCGCGACCCGTTCACCCTGCTTCAGGAAAACGGCTACCTCTACGGCCGCGGCACCGCCGACATGAAGACCGCCGTGGTAGTGCTGGTGGAGACGCTGATCCGACTCAAGCGCGAGGGCTTCAAGCCCAGCCGCGACATCGTGCTGCTGCTGTCCGGCGACGAAGAAACCGATATGGCGACCACCCGCGAGCTGGCCAGGCGCTACCACGACGCCGAATTCCTGCTCAACGCCGACGCCGGCGGCGGCACCATCGACCCAACCACGGGCAAGCCCTCGGTCTACGAAATCCAGGCGGCGGAAAAGACCTACGCGGACTTCCGAATCACCTTCACCTCGCCCGGCGGCCACTCCAGCGAGCCCTCGCCCGACAACGCGATCTACCGCCTGTCACACGCGATCGACAAGGTGGCGGCCTACGCGTTTCCACCGATGATCAACGACATCACCCGCGCCTCGCTGCGCGCCACCGGGGCACACACGCCGGGGCCACTGGGGGCGGCGATGCTGCAGTTCGCGGACCACCCTGACGACGCGAAAGCCGCGGCCACCATTTCGGCCGACCCGGCCTATGTCGGCCAGATCCGCACCACGTGCGTGGCCACCATGCTGCAGGGCGGCCACGCGTTGAACGCGCTCCCGCAGAGCGCCAGCGTCAACGTGAACTGCCGGATCTTCCCGGGCACCCCGGTGGCCAGCGTGCGCGAGACGCTGACCAAGGTGATCGACGACCCGACGGCAACCATCACCGTGCTCGATCCGAAGCCCGTGGAGAGCCCCGCCTCCCCGCTGCGCCCGGACGTGATCGCCGCGGTGACCGAGGCGGTGCACGCACGCTTCCCCGGCGTCGAGATCGTACCGGGCATGTCCGCCGGCGCCTCCGACAGCATGTACTTCCGCAACGCCGGCGTGCCCAGCTACGGCGTCGATGCCGCCTTCACCAAACCCGACGACACCTTCGCCCACGGCCTCAACGAAAAGCTGCCGGCGTCCGAGGTGGGCGCTGGCCTGCAGTTCTGGCACCAGGTGCTGATGAAGCTGGCCAAGTGACCCAGCCGGGGCCTGCCCAGGGGAAGCGAAAGGCCCGGCAATTGCCGGGCCTTTTGTCAGGACAGACCGCGATACACGCGGCAGGTGAAGGCATCAGGAAATGCGGGCCTCGCACTGCTTCTGCATCTGTTCCTGCAGGGCCGCGGGACTCTGCTTGCTTGCGTATACGTCGTGTATCACGCCCAGCATGCCCTGACTCAGCTTGCGGGGCCCGAAGCGTGAGGTGAAGCGGCTCTGCGGTATCTGCCGATCGCGGGCATCGGCCGCCATCCGGACCAGATTGCCGAAGTTCTCGCAGCGCTTGAGTTGGGTGGCCCTGGGGGTGATCGGCACGGCGGTGGGTATCACGTTCTGGTGGACTTCCTGTGCCCCGCAGGCTCCGCTCAGGGTCAACAGGGATGCCATGGCCATGGCGGGAAAGCTCACGATGCGCATATCAATTCCTCCTGAATCGATTCGTCTTGCCGTTGGCGGCATCTACATCATCCCCGATCCCGGGCTGCCGGAGTGTGAAATGGCGGTGAGTGGGGGGTGCGGGCCTGGGCGGGAATCGGCCGCCGATGGCAGTCCGGCCACGCTACAATGACCAGTTGGCCAGCATGACTCTTGCCCCATGTCCCCCCACCTGACCGAAACCCGCCGCCGCCGCACCTTCGCCATCGTCAGCCACCCTGACGCGGGCAAGACCACGCTGACCGAAAAGCTGCTGCTGTTCGGCGGCGCGATCCAGATGGCCGGCTCGGTGAAGGGCCGCAAGGCGGCCCGCCACGCCACCTCCGACTGGATGGCGCTGGAGAAGGAGCGCGGCATCTCGGTGACCTCGTCGGTGATGCAGTTCCCGTACGAGGGCAAGATCGTCAACCTGCTCGACACCCCCGGCCACGCGGACTTCTCCGAGGACACCTACCGCGTGCTCACCGCGGTGGACTCGGCGCTGATGGTGATCGACTGCGCGAAGGGCGTGGAGGAGCGCACGATCAAGCTGATGGAGGTATGCCGCCTGCGCGACACGCCGATCATGACCTTCATCAACAAGCTCGACCGCGAGGGCCGCTCGCCGATCGAGCTGATGGACGAGGTGGAGTCGGTGCTGGGCATCGCCTGCGCCCCGGTGACCTGGCCGATCGGCATGGGCAAGCGCCTGAAGGGCGTGTACCACCTGGTGCTCGACGAGGTGCACCTGTTCGAGCCCGGCAAGAACTTCACCCGCCAGGACTCGACCATCTTCAAGGGCCTGGACGCCCCCGGCCTGGAAGAAGCCATCGGCGCCGAGGCGATGGCCGAGCTGCGCGAGGAACTGGAACTGGTGCAGGGGGCCGCGCCGGCATTCAACCTGGACGAGTACCTCGCCGGCAAGCTGACCCCGGTGTTCTTCGGCTCGGCGGTGAACAACTTCGGCGTGCAGCTGCTGCTGGACTTCTTCGTCGAGCACGCGCCCTCGCCGCGTCCGCGCGGCACGCTCACCCGCGAGGTGTCGCCGGAGGAGGAGAAGCTCACCGGCTTCGTGTTCAAGATCCAGGCGAACATGGACCCGGCGCACCGCGACCGCGTCGCCTTCATGCGCGTCTGCTCGGGCACCTACACCGCCGGCATGAAAATGATCCAGCCGCGCACCGGCAAGGACGTGCGCATCGCCAATGCGCTCACCTTCATGGCCAGCGACCGCGAGATCGTCGAGACGGCCTACCCCGGCGACGTGATCGGCCTGCACAACCACGGCACCATCACCATCGGCGACACCTTCACCGAGGGCGAGCTGCTGAGCTTCACCGGCATCCCCAACTTCGCGCCGGAGCTGTTCCGCCGCGCCCGCCTGCGCGATCCGCTCAAGGCCAAGGCCCTGCAGAAGGGCCTGGCCCAGCTGTCGGAGGAAGGCGCCACGCAGTTCTTCCGTCCGCTGATGTCGAACGACCTGATCCTGGGCGCGGTCGGCGTGCTGCAGTTCGACGTGGTGGCCTACCGGCTGAAGGACGAATACAACGTCGACGCCAGCTTCGAGCCGGTCAGCGTGTCCACCGCCCGCTGGGTGCACTGCGACGACGAGAAGATGCTGGCCGAGTTCCGCGAGAAGAACGCCATGAACCTGGCACTGGATGCGGCCGGCGAGCTGGTCTACATCGCGCCGACCCGGGTCAACCTCCAGCTGGCGCAGGAGCGCTGGCCGAAGGTCCGCTTCTCTGCCACACGCGAGCACGCGGCCTCGGTCGAGGTCTGACCTTCCGCAGCAAGGCGTGCGGGGCTCAAGGGGCCGGCGCCTTGCAGTAGCGGTCGATGAACACCTGGTGCATCGGCATCGCCGCCGCTGCCTCGGCCATCGACTGGCGCACGCGCTCGACGAACTGCACCAGCTCGGCCTCGGGCATGCGGTCCACCACCGGGTGGTAGCTGCGCGGCACGATGCCCTGCCCCAGCATCACCTGGATCCAGCTCGGCAGCGCGAAGAATTCCTCCGCATCGCGGAAGAAGCGGCCGCTGGCGCGGAACAGGTCGATGTTCTCCTGCAGCGAAGCAGGCACCTCCATGGTGCGGCACGTATCCCAGAACGGCGTGTCGTCACGCTCCGTCGCCTTGTAGTGCAGGATCAGGAAGTCGCGGGTCTTTTCGTACTCGAAGATCGTTTCGCGGTTGTAGCGCTCGACCAGCATCGGGTCGAAATCGCGATCGGGGAACAAGCCCAGCAACCGCTGCAGACCCGACTGGATCAGGTAGATGCTGGTCGACTCCAGCGGCTCCATGAAGCCGGCGGCGAGCCCCAGCGCCACCACGTTCCGGTCCCAGAACCGCTTGCGCCGGCCGGTGGTGAAGCGCAGCGGGCGCGGATCGCCCAACGCCGGGCCGTCCAGGTTCGCCAGCAGGGTCGCGGCCGCCTCGTCGTCGCTGATCTGCCCGCTGGCGTACACGTAGCCATTGCCCACTCGGTGCTGCAACGGAATGCGCCACTGCCATCCGGCCGGCCTTGCCGTGGCGCGCGTGTAGGGCAACGGCGGCCCGGTGATCTCGCACGCCACCGCCATCGCGCGGTCGCAGGGAAGCCAGTGCGTCCAGTCCTCATAGCCGGTCTGCAGTGCCTGCTCGATCAGCAGGCCGCGGAAGCCCGAGCAGTCGATGAACAACTCACCCTCGATGCGCTCGCCGCCCTCCATCACCACCGCATCGACGAATCCGTCGCCCGCGCGCCGGCTCACCGAAACGATCTTGCCTTCCACCCGTTGCACACCGCGCCTTTCGGCCAGGCCGCGCAGGTAGCCGGCGTACGCGGCCGCGTCGAAGTGGTAGGCGTAGGCAATGTCGCTCAGCGGCGAGCCGGGTGGCGCGTCGCCGGCGCTCGCCATGAAACGCCCCATCGGTGCTGCCACGGTCTGCAGCGAATAGGCGCCGATCGGCTCCGCGCGTCCGCCGAGGAACAGCTTCAGCCAGAACTGGTGGAACGGCAGCGGCCCCAGGCCGCGGCCGATCTTGCCGAAACCGTGGATATAGCTCTCGCCGATGCGGCCCCAGTCATTGAACTGGATACCCAGTTTGAAGGTGGCCTGGGTGCGGACCACGAACTCGCACTCGTCGATGCCCAGAACCGAACGGTTGAACGTCTGCATGTGCGGCACGCTGGCCTCGCCCACGCCGACGATACCGATCTCCTCGGACTCGACCAGGCGGATCGTGGCGCCCTCGCCGACGTAGGTAGCCAAGGTCGCCGCCGCCATCCAGCCGGCGCTGCCGCCGCCCACGACGACGATGTTCCTGATCCGGTGGTCGTTCATTGCCCCTGCGCCCGGGATGAGATCCGTGAATGAAAACGGCAGGACCTGCAAAAGTACAGGCCCTGCCGTCGCGGGAGGATCCGTTGCCTCAGAACTTGTACGTCAGGCCCATGTAGACGATGCGACCGGCGTAACCGTTGGAGTAGAAGCGGGCCTTGGTGTCGTTGCCCAGGTGCGAACGCGACTCCTCCTTGGTCAGGTTGAGCACCGAAGCAGACGCGCTGAGCGCCTTGGTGATGTTGTACGCCGCATTGAGGTCGATCTGCTGATATGGCTCCTCGTAGACGTTCAGGCCGTTGTCGAGCCCGTCGACCACCTGGCCGCGCCGGTTGTACGAGGCCCGCGCCAGGAACCGGGCGGTTTCGTAGAACACGGTGAAGTTGGCCTGGTTCTTGGCACTGCCGACCAGCGGCGACTTGCCGATCGCGGTGCCGTCGCCGAGGGTGATGGCCGCCTCGTTGGTCTTGTTGTAGGTGTAGTTGACCTGGAAGCCCAGACCGAAATCGAGCGTGTGCTGGGCGTACAGCTCGACGCCTTCGGACACGCCATTGCGGCCGCCGGCGGTGGTCGAGTAGTTTTGCACGGTCACCTTCTGGCCACCGACGTCCATCGAGACGTTCTGCACCACCGGCACCGAGAAGTTGCTGACGTTCTTGCGGAACAGGTCGGCGCCGAGCACGGAGCCCGGATGGAAATACCACTCCAGTGCCAGGTCGTACTGGGTGGCCTTGTACGGCTGCAGGTTCTTGTTGCTGCCTGCGCCGTACCAGCCCACCTCGTCGCCGCCACCGATCAGGCGACGGTCGTTGACGTATTCCTGGCTGTAGTACTGCAGGCCGCCGGGGGCGGCGATGTCGTTGTAGCTCGGACGCGAAATCACCTTGGACGCGGCGCCGCGCAGCAGCAGGCTGTCGGTCAGGTCGTAGGCGATGTTGAAGCTCGGCAGGACGTCGGTGTAGGTACGATCGAGCGAACTGACCACGAACGAGGAAATGTGCCCGGTGGCCGGGTTGGTCTGGCTGTCCGGCAGCGTCGTGAAGCCGCTGACGCAGCCGGACCCGGCGGGTGCACCCACCGCCGGCAGGCCGCCGGTCTGGCAGGGTGCCGGGCTGCCGTTGGGTCCGTTGAAGAAGTAGTCGTTGTAGTAGTCGACCTGGTCCGTCGAGTCGGCGTGCTGCCGGGTACGCGCGATATGCACGCCGAAGTTGCCGCGAAGGCGCTCGGTCTTGAAGTTCGCCTGCAGGTAACCCGAGTAGATCTTCTCGTCGACGTTGTAGACGAAGTTGTTCTCGTTGCGGGTCTGCATGCCGCCGTAGGTCTGGTTCAGATAGGCGATGTAGGCCGGGTAGTTGATCGCCGGGAAGGCACTGGCGCGGATGCCGCCTGCGATGTCGCCCAGCGACTGCCCGTACAGGAACTGCGGCTGGAACACCGAGGCATTCGGGTCGCAGCCGTTCTGGAAGCGGTTGTCGTAGTTGGAGGGATCGGTACCCTGGCAGACCCAGTAGTTGTTGCCGGTGCTGCGATGGGTGCCGCCGTCTCGGTACTTCACGCCGAACTGCAGCGAGTCCAGCCAGTTGCCGTAGGCGAGCCAGGTGAAATCGGCCTGGGCATACTTCTGCCGGGTCGCGTTGCGTGTCCAGGAAGAACCGGTCGAACCGAGGTCGATCTCGCCGATGCCATTCTTGAGGTTCTGCAGCAATTCCGGCGAGAACGTCATCGTCGGCGTGCCGACCAGGCTCCAGGCGCTCATATAGTTGCCGAGGTCGTAGTCGCCCGTCGCATTCTGGCGGCGCGGCTTGATCGGTACCGAGAGCTGCAGTTGCGGACCGCCCTGGGCCCAGGTGCGGCCGGCCTTGAAGCTGGCGTTGAACGACTCGCCCTCCCACTCGCCGCCGAGGTCAATGGTCTGCGACAACGCATGCTCGCGGTTGTAGCTGCCGGTGATCTGCGGCGTGGGGATGGTGCAGTCGTCCGGACCAAAGCCGCCGGTATTGGTCAGTCCGCCCGCAGCCGCCTCGGCACTGCTGCAGTAGTAGGTCTTGCCCGGATGCACCGAATAGTTGGCGCCGGTGACGATGGTGCCGCTGGGATCAAAAGTCAGCCCGTCGAGCATGCGGCCACCGGGCCAGTTGCCGTCACCGTTGTATCGGGCCAGGTTCCATTCCGGGATCTTCAGCGTATTGGTCTGCGAGTCCTGCGACAGGTCGAAGCGGAAGTAGTTGGCGGTCAGGGTGAGCTGGTCCACCGGCCGGAACTGCACGGTCAACTGCCCGCCCTTGCGCTCGCGCTGCTCGTCCTTGATGTTGAGGTTGACCGAGGTCGGCATCGCGAAATTGCAGTAATAGCCGCAGCCGGTGGGCGAACCATTGACGAAGGGGCCGGTGTACGGGTGGTTCTGGTCGTTGAACCCCGACTGCCCCCACCAGTAGCCGGTCATGCCCGACGGCCTGCCGTTGACGTCGGTGGCCGGATGCCCGTTGTAGTCGTCGCCGTACCACTGCCAGTTCTCGGTGCTGGCGCCCATCGTGCGCGTCGTGCGTCGCTGGGTGGTGTAGCCGACGAGGATACCGAGGCGGTCGTCCTTGTCGTGCCAGGAATACAAGCCGGAGAACTGTCCGTCGGTCTTCTTGGTCGTGTCGGCCCAGGTGCCCTCGGCAGAAACGAAGCCGGAGTTCGCCTTCATGTCCAGCGGACGGCGGGTGTGCAGGATCACCGTGCCGCCGATTCCGCCCTCGTCGATGCGCGCTTCCGGCGTCTTGAACAGCTCGGCACTAGAGAGCATGTTCGACGGCAGCAGCGTGTAGTTGAACGAGCGCGTCGGGTCGCCGTTGGATTCGGCCGTGGCGATGTAGTTGCCGTTCAATTCGGTCAACGTCAGCTCCGAGGACAGACCGCGGACGCTGACGTTCTTGCCCTCGCCGCCGTCGCGGCTGATGATCACGCCGGGCACGCGCTGCAACGCATCAGCCACGTTCTTGTCGGGGAACTTGCCGATGTCCTCGGCGGTGATGACCTCGACGACGGCATTGGCTTCGCGCTTCTGGTCCAGGCTCTTCTCGATCGAGTAGCGGTAGCCGGAGACCGTGATCTTGTCCAGCGAGACCACCTTGTCCTGCTTCGCCTTCTTTTGCGTTGCCTTGCCCTGTTGCGCCTGGCTCTGCTGGGCCTTGTCCCCGGCATCGGCCTGCGCCTGGGCCCCCACGCAGTACAACGCCGACAGCACGGCCACGGTCAGCATCCTGGCCGGCACGGATTGACGTTTCATATCTATACCCCTTGGATCTGGATCAGCACGACTCCAGAGCAGCCGCCCCTTGGCTCGCCCCTCCGAAGCATTCACAGCCCCTGATTTGAGACGTGGAATTTAGATCGATCTAAATTCCACGTGCACGAACCCTATCCGAAATTTCTTCGGGTGTAATGCTGCGGCGCACTGCAACGGGGCAAGCCATTCCGGACGAATGCCGCGCCAAGCCTCGGATGGATATGGGTGACGACGAGGTCCCTCGTGCCGGAATGCACCCACCGGATTGCACCCGCCTTGCCTGGCTTGGGGCGACACCGGCTCCGCGCATGGGCCGATGCGTACAACTCCGCGCGCGATGGCTCGCCACGCACCCACGCAGTACCGATCCCGCTCGACCAGACCGGACAGGGCTTGCGCGAGCGACATCTGCTCAACGGCGCGGCAGGAGCATCGCAGGAGCACGTGTACGCCGGCCGTGACGCAAGCATGAACCCCACTGCGCCGGCTTGTCGCCAACGATCCGCCGCGGCCGACCAGCTGGACCGTCGCCGATCCGGGAGGCACACCCGAGTGCTGCGTTGGTCGCGGGTGCGCCATGGCAAGCCGGGCATGGGAGCGGGCTGAAGCCCGGGATGATGAGCTGGCACAACACGGGACGCGCGTCAGCACGCTGATCATCCTGACCGACTGGACGGCCGATACCGAGCGCCGGCTGCCCATCCAGTCCCACTTGCTCGCCGCGATGGACATCTCATGGCAAACGCCAGCGCCAGCCGGGGCATCACGCCGTGGCACGACGGACCGTGGGACGAGCAGCTGCCGCACCAGAAGGCCGACTGCGCGCTCCAGGAGGCGAAGCCCCAGCGGGGGCGGAGCGCGCCAGGCGACTACGCCGACTGTTCCACTAGCCGCGGGATCGGGGCGAAACCCACATCCGTACCTCGGCTTCGAACACTGCCTCGCCGGCGCCATCGGTCACTCTTACCGCGACAGGCCACTCGTAGCCAGTCGCGACCGAGGTTGCCGGGACCGTGGTTGTCGCGGTCGCGTGCAGCGTGCCCACGGCCTTCTTCAGATAACGCACTTCCATGCCCTTGGGGATCCAGCGCATGTCCTCCGGGATGGTGGCGTCGGTCATCACCCCGGCACTGAGTTCGGCCATGTTGCACAGGGCGATTGCATGCACGGTGCCGATATGATTGTGCACGCGGCGACGGTCACGGATACGCACCACGCAACGACCGGGAGCCAGTTCCACGAAGCGGGGCGCAATGGTCGCGAAATACGGCGCCTTCAGGCACACCGCTCGCGAGAACAGCCAGTGGCCGAGCGGCCAGCGGGTGATACGGCGGTACAGCGCAAGCACGCTGGATGACATGAGTCCCCCCATAAAAGGACAGCGGCCGGATGGCCGCTGTCCGTGCGTTCTTTCCGGACCGGGCTTACGCCGCGTCGGCAAGCCCTTTCGGAGCCGATTCGCTGCGCACCACGGCGGCACGCAGCTCCTTCGGATCGAAGTCGTCCACCGAGATGAACTCGAAGGTACCCTCGCGCACTCGCTTGAGCAGGGCCGCTTCGCCATCGGCAATGACTCCCGCCTTTACCGCTTCCAGCAACTGGTCGTTGTACTCGTGCGAGGTGAACTGGCCGGTCTTCTGCGCCTTGAGGAACTTGCGCTCCACCGGTTCGGCGGCGATCACATCGGGCAGCAATGCATTCATGCGACCCACCGTGTTGTTCGCGCTCGGAGTGAGGTAGGCCCATTCGGTGAGTCGATCGCGGGCCTCGCCCGGCGCGGTGATGATCGCCGCGACGCGACGGCCGAGGCGATCCGACGGCGGCACCTCACGACGCCCGAACGGGAACACCAGCACGCGCAGCAACCAGCCCACCGGCTTCACCGGGAAGTTGCGGATCGCGCCATCCAGCGCCATCTGCATGCGCCACACGCACTCGTGGAACGCCCAGGCCAGCAGCGGGCGGTCGGCCTCGGGACGGCCGGTGTCCTCGTAGCGCTTGAGCATCGCACTGGCGATGTAGAGGTAGCTGAGCACGTCGCCGAGGCGGGCGGACAGCTTCTCCTTGAACTTCAGCTTGCCGCCCAGCACGCCCATGAACACGTCGGCACACAACGCCAGCGCGGCGGAGTAGCGGTTGAGCTTGCGGTAGTAACGGCGGGTGTAGGCATCGCCTGCGGCGTCACCGATCGCCGAACCGGTGATGCCGAGCGTGAAGGCGCGCACCGCGTTGGAGATGCCGAAACCGATGTGGCCGAACAACGCTCGGTCGAACGCCTTCAGGCGGTCGCCATAGTCAGCGATCGACAGCGACTGCATCTCCTTCAGCACGTATGGATGGCAGCGGATCGCGCCCTGGCCGAAGATCATCAGGCTGCGCGTCATGATGTTCGCGCCCTCTACCGTGATCGCGATCGGCACGCCCTGCCAGGCGCGACCGGCGTAGTTCTTCGGACCGAGCTGCACGCCCTTGCCGCCGTGCACGTCCATCGAATCGCCGGCCACCACGCGGCCCCACTCGGTGGCATGGTACTTGGCGATCGCCGACGGCACCGCCGGCTTCTCGCCACGGTCGACCGCCGCCGCGGTGGCACGCGACAGCGCGGCCGTGGCGTAGGTCAGGCCGCCGATGCGCGCCAGCGCCTCCTCGACACCCTCGAAGCGGGCGACGGCCAGGCCGAACTGCTTGCGCATGCGCGCGTAGGCTCCGGTGGCAGCCACCGCCATGCGCACGCCACCGGTGGCGTTGGACGGCAGCGAGATCGCGCGACCGACGGACAGGCACTCGACCAGCATGCGCCAGCCGTGGCCGGCCATGTGCGGACCGCCGATCAGCGTGGTCAGCGGCGCGAACACGTCCTTGCCGTGCACCGGGCCGTTCTGGAACGGGATGTTCAGCGGGTAATGGCGGCGCCCGATCTCCAGCCCCGGCGTCGAGCGCGGCAACAGGGCCAGGGTGATGCCCAGGTCTTCCTTGTCGCCTAGCAGGTGGTCCGGGTCGTACATGCGGAAGGCGAGACCGACCACGGTGGCGACCGGCGCCAGCGTGATGTAGCGCTTGTCGAAGGTGAGGCGGATGCCCAGCGTCTCGACACCATCGACCATCTGCTTGCAGACCACGCCGTAGTCGGTCAGCGAGGTCGCGTCGGAGCCGGCGTACGGCCCGGTCAGCGCGAAGCACGGGATCTCCTCGCCCACCGCCAGACGCGGCAGGTAGAAGTTCTTCTGCTCGTCGCTGCCGTAATGCAGCAACAGCTCGGCCGGGCCCAGCGAGTTCGGCACGGCGACCGTCGAGGCGACCGTGGCAGACATCGTGGCCAGCTTCTGCAGCACCGCCGAATGGGCCAGCGCGGAGAACTGCAGGCCGCCGTACTGCTTCGGGATGATCATGCCGAAGAACTTGTTCTTCTTGATGAACTCCCAGACCTCCGGGGGCAGGTCGCCCAGTTCATGGGTGATCTGCCAATCATCGATCATCGAGCACAACTGCTCGACCGGGCCATCGAGGAAGGCCTGCTCCTCCACGCTGAGCTCCGGCTTGGGCTGCTTCAGCAGTTCGTGCCAGTCCGGCTTGCCGGAAAACAGCTCGCCCTCGAAACCGACGGTGCCGGCCTCCAGCGCGGTCTGCTCGGTGTCGGACAGCTTGGGCGTGACCTTGGCGAAGATCTTCAGCAGCGGCGCGCTGATCTGGCGGCGGCGGAACGCCGGCATCAGCAACGGTACGGCGATTACCGCCACGATGATCAGCAGGATCACCGTGGTCACCGGTGCGCCGGCAAGCACGCCGACCACCACAGTCGCGAGGGCGGTGGCGATCGCCCACGTGCGCAGGCTGGTGCGGTGATAGGCACAGGCGCCGGTGGCGATCAGCGCGGCCAGCAGGGTCAGTAACACGGACATCTCGACACCCTCGTTGCAGGTTGGTGTTGCGGTTCAACCAGCCGCAATGCCCGCACGGGCATCTTGGCGATCCAGGTCGCGGACGAACGTTGCGATCTCGCGCGTGAATGCGTCGTTCGCATCGCCCGCCAGCATGTGCGTAGCCGCCGGCAGTTCGACGTGGCGGGCATGCGGCACCAGTTGCAGGAATTCCTCCACGGTGGCGCGCGACACCACGTCGCTGCGACCACCGGAGAGCAGCAGCACCGGCACGTCCACTTTCGCCGCGGCGGCCATCAAACGGGGCTGGTAGCGTTCGCTGTCGCTGACCACGCCGGCCAGCAGGGCCGGGTCCCAGTGCCAGCGCAGCCGGCCGTCGCCGCCTGCGCGCAACAGCGGCCGGAGCTGGTCTTCGGTCTTGCGTTCGCGCCGCTGCGGCAGGTACTCGGCGATCGCCTCGGCCGCGTGTGTGTAGTCGGAGAAGCCGTCCGGATGCGCCTGCATGAAAGCAAGGATGCGCTCCACACCCGCGGTCTCCCAGCGCGGCGTGATATCCACCAGCACCATCGCGCGGAACGGCGCGGGGCGTTGCTCGCCGGCGACCACCAGCCCGAGCAGGCCACCCATCGAGGCACCCACCAGGATCGGGGCTTCCGGCTGGGCGGCTGCCACGATCGCCAGGTCGGCCGCGAACTGCTCGATGTGGTAGCTGCCACCGGGCACACGGTCGCTCTCACCATGACCGCGGCTGTCGAAACTCACGCATTGGCAGCCGTCCGCCGCCAGCGCCGTGGCGCTACCCGACCACGCACCGCGCGTCTGGCCGAAACCATGAGCGAACAGCAGCACCGGGCCGCCGGCAGCACCGCGAGTCTCCACCGCCAGCTGTAGGCCGTCGGGAGTCTTGAGGCGAGAGGTACGGGGGGCGACTTCGAACATACGCATGAGTATGGATTTTGCCCGCGGCCGCCGTCAACCCGCGATGCAGCATTGACCGGACGCCCCTTCCGGTCCCGGACTGGCGTGGCGCGTCGCACATTGCAAAGAGGGGGACGCGGGCTACCATACGCCGATGAATGCGAACGCCAAACCTGAACGGACCCGCCTCAGCGCCGAGGACTGGGAAGAAGCCGCGCTCAAGCTGATCGCCGAACAGGGCGTCAACGCGGTGGCTGTCGAGGCCCTCGCCCGGCAGCTGGGGGTGACCAAGGGCAGCTTCTACTGGCACTTCCGCACCCGCGAGGCACTCGTGCAGGCCTCGCTCGAGCGCTGGGAGCTCTATGGCGAACGCGAGATCATCAGCCAGATCGAGGCCATTCCCGACCCTCGCGTGCGACTGCCCGAGCTGTTCCGCCGGGTCGCCCATGAGCTGCAGCCGCACCGCGTGTATGCCGCGCTGCTCAAGGCGCTCGATCATCCGCAGGTGATCCCGGTGATGGCCCGCGTGTCGCAGCGGCGCATGGAGTTCCTCAACACCGCCTACCGCGAGGCCGGCATGCCTCCGGTCGAGGCGCTCAACCGGGCTCGCCTGACCTACGCCGCCTACGTCGGTTTCCTCCAGCTCAATTTCACCCTGGGCCTGCCACGCATTACCCATGAGGAGTTCGACGCCTACGTCGAGCACATGATCGCGACCCTGATCCCGGCCTGAGGCCCGCTCCGATCCCGCAAGACGGCGCCCACGGGCGCCGTTTTTGCTGCACCCTTCCTTGCAATGCCAGTGCACGTAAACTAGCGTGCGCGCTTCTTTTTCTGGCAAGACCACGGTGAGGAGCACATGGCAAGCACGCTGCAGGCATTGGAAAGCTGGGTCAACGAGACGGCTGCGCGCACGCGCCCGGCGCGGATCCACTGGTGCGACGGTTCCGATGCCGAGTACGCCGCCCTGGTGCAGCAGATGCTGGCCAGCGGCGACCTGATCGAGCTGAACCAGGAAACCCATCCCGGCTGCTACCTGCACCGGTCGAACACCTCCGACGTGGCCCGGGTGGAGCACCTGACCTTCGTCTGCCCGCCGCAGCGCGAGGATGCCGGCCCGAACAACCACTGGATGGACCCGGCCGAGGCGCACGCGAAGATGGATGCGCTGTTCGACGGCTGCATGGAGGGCCGCACGATGTACGTGGTGCCCTACTGCATGGGCCCGATCGACTCGCCGCTGTCGCGTTGCGGCGTGGAAATCACCGACAGCCCCTATGTGGTCGCCAACATGCGTACGATGACCCGCATGGGTGCTGCCGCACTGTCCCGCATCGAGCGGGAAGCGAGCTTCGTGAAGGGCCTGCACTCCACCGGCGAGCTGGATCCGGATCGCCGCTTCATCATGCATTTCCCGGAAGAGCTCTCGATCCAGTCCTACGGCTCCGGCTACGGCGGCAATGCCCTGCTGGGCAAGAAATGCCATGCGCTGCGCATCGCCAGCCACCAGGCCCGCCGCGAGGGCTGGCTCGCCGAGCACATGCTGATCGTCGGTATCGAGAACCCGGCCGGCGAAACCCACTACATCGCCGCGGCCTTCCCGTCGGCCTGCGGCAAGACCAACCTGGCCATGCTGATTCCGCCAGAGGGTTACCGCCGGGAGGGCTGGAAGGTCTGGACGGTGGGCGACGACATCTGCTGGATGCGCCCGGGCGAGGACGGCCGCCTGTACGCGATCAACCCCGAGGCGGGCTTCTTCGGCGTGGCTCCCGGCACCAGCGCGAACAGCAACCCCAACGCGCTGGCCAGCATTGCGCGCGACACCATCTTCACCAACGTGGCGGTGACCGCCGACAACCAGCCGTGGTGGGAAGGCCTGCCAGGTCGGCCCGCGACCGACTGGCAAGGCCGTCCCTACGACCCGGCCAACGGCCCGGCGGCCCATCCGAATGCGCGCTTCACGGTCAGCGCGAAGCAATGCCCGACCTGGTCGGAAAAGGCCGAAGATGCCCAGGGCGTGCCGATCAGTGCCATCGTTTTCGGCGGCCGCCGTCCGTCGCTACTGCCCCTCGTGATGCAGGCGCGCGACTGGACCCACGGCGTACTGATGGGCGCGGCGATGGGCTCGGAAACCACCGCCGCGGCCACCGGAGCGGTCGGCGTGCTGCGTCGCGACCCGATGGCGATGAAGCCGTTCTGTGGCTACCACTACGGCGACTACTTCGCGCACTGGCTGTCGCTCGACCGCCCCGGTGCGAAACTGCCGGCCATCTTCCACGTCAACTGGTTCCGCAAGGGCGAAGATGGTCGCTTCCTCTGGCCGGGGTTCGGCGACAACCTGCGCGTGCTCGAGTGGATGATCGAGCGGGTCGCGGGACGGGCAGAAGGACGGGAGACTCCGGTCGGCGTGGTGCCCTCGACTGGCGAATTGCGATCGGAGGGGCTCGACCTGTCACGACAGAGCCTGGAGGCATTGCTGGCGATCGACGAGGATGGCTGGCGACAGGAGATGGAAGCGATCGGCGGTTACCTGCGGGAATTCGCTCCCCGGTTGCCCGAGGCGCTCATGCGCGAGCAGGCCCGGATCGCCGCAGCCCTGGCGCAAGCCCCGGAAGCACCCCGGCGCAGCGTCGCCTCGGCGTGAGCCTCTCCACCCGTCCGGTCGCCACGGCGACCGGACGGGTGATTCAAACCCTTTGCGAGGGTGGTGCATCGAAGCTGGCAAGATGAGCACCGCCTGCCTCGCCACCGGATACCCGATGACGCCCGCGATGACCGCACCGGCCCCCGACACGGAGGATGTGCGCGCCGCCGCCAGCGGTGATCGCGTGGCCTTCCAGCGCCTTTATCGCCGCCACGTCGATCGTGTGTACGGAGCGGTGCTTCGGCTGGCCGGCTACGACCACGCCCGCGCCGAAGACCTTACGCAGGACGCCTTCGTCCGGGCCTGGCAGAAGCTCGCCGAGTTCCGCCATGAGAGCGCCTTCGGCACCTGGCTGTATCGGCTGGCGGTCAACGTGGCGCTGATGGACATCCGCGCGCGCGGGGCCAACCCGGTGGGTTTCGTCGACGAGGACGCCCTCCCGGAACAGGGCGACACGCCGTTCTGTGCCGCCGAGCGGGACGAACTTGAGCGCGCGATCGGCAAGTTGCCGCCGCGTGCACGGGCGGTGCTGGTATTGCATGACATCGAAGGCTGGAAACACGAGGACATCAGCCGGGACCTGGACATGGCCGTCGGAACCTCCAAGGCGCAATTGCACCGCGCCCGCGCCCTGCTGCGCAAGCTACTGGGAGAACCCGCATGAACGATTTCGAATGGCGCCGGCGATTGCGCGATCTGGGCCAGCCGCATGCTCCGGGCCGCGACCTCTGGGCCGGCATCGAGCAGGCGATCGGCGTCGACCGTCCGGCCGCACCGGGAGGACGGACGCCTGCGCGGGCAACATGGTTCTTCGCAGCCGGGCTGGCCGCCGTGACCGTGCTCGCGATCGGCCTGGCAAGGCTGCAGCCGGCGCCGACCCCGACGACACCGGATATCGCCGCAAGCAGTCGCTGGAAGCCCGAGGATCCGCGCCTGGCCGGCGCCGCGATCGAGTTGGGCGCCGCCCAGATCGAACTACGCCAGGCCATCGCGCAGGCACCCGATTCATCGGCGCTGCAGCGCCTGCTCGAACGTACCGAACAGCAACAGTCACGCCTGCGCCAGCTGGGCCACGACGCGGGCTGAAGCCCCGGAGCATCGCCATGAAGACATTCCGCTATCTGACCCTGCTCGCCGCGCTCCATGCCGGAGCTGCATGGGCCGACACACCGCTGGATCTCACCCACGCTGCCACACCAAAGGTCCGCGTAGCGATCAGCAATATCAAGGGCGAGGTCAACGTTACCGCGTGGGACCGCGACACCGTCCACGTCGGCGGCACGCTGGGCGACGGTGCCCGGCCGCTGGAGATCACCGGGTCAGACGACGATCTCGAGATCAAGGTGCGCGCGCAGGGGCACTCCGGGCTGCTCAACTGGGGCAGCGACAACGCCATGGGGGCAAGCACGCTTGATGTGCAGGTTCCACGCGGTGCATCGCTCGACGTAAGCGTGGTGAGCGCCCCCCTGAGCATCGACGGGATCGACGGCGGCACGGTCGAAGTGAACTCGGTGAGCGGTCGCGTCCGCATCAATGCGCGAACCCCGAAGCTCAGCGTGGACAGCGTCAGCGGCAGCATCGAGCAGGCCGGCCATGCGGCGACCGCCGATCTGCAGACCGTCAGCGGCGACATCCTCGCTCCGGTACTGGGCGCCGAGGCCCGGCTTGAAACGGTATCCGGCAAGGTACAGGCGCACGGCGGCCCGTGGAAAAAAGTCACGCTCAGCACCGTATCGGGCGACGTGGACGTGGCCGGCGACATGGCCGCAGACGGCAAGATGGACATCGACAGCATGAGCGGCGACGTCCAGGTGTCGTTGCCGACCGGCGTATCCACCTCGATCCACGCCAGCAGCTTCAGTGGCAACCTTCGCAGCGCCTTCGGCACGGCGCAGCGCAACGAACACGGGCCAGGCAGCGAACTCGACGCCACGGCCGGCAGTGGCAGTGCCCGCATCGTGATCGAGAGCTTCAGCGGTGACGTGCGGATCCGCGCCGACGATCACTGAGTCCGACGGAATCGGGCGCAAAAAAATGCCGTCGCATCGCGACGGCATTTTTCATTGGGATCGTGGTGCCGGAAGGCGGAACTCAGAGATCCTGGTGATACTGCACGTATGGCGTCCTGGACTGGTCAGGCTCGGGGCCGGCCGGGGTGCTGGTCGAAGAGCCGGAGGACCAGAGATTCTGCGCACCGACGCTCAATTGCCCCTGCCAGGGAAGCTTCCAGGTCACGCCGAAGTCGATGCTGCTCCAACGGCGATCCGGGCTATAGGCACCGGGGATGCCAGCCGAAGGCTGCATCACCCGCCCCACCAGACTGCCACTGAGCGGACCACGGTCGATGCCGAAGCTCAGCGCCTTCTGGTCGAGCGTATCGATGCCCATCAGGTTGCCCGGGAGCAGATGGATGCGCCCCACGCTGGCACCAAGGTCGATGCCACTGCTGGCATCGAGCGCCACACGGCCACGGGCATTGAGTTGGGTACTGCTGCCGAACGAGGACAACCCGTTCACGCCGGGAAGCGCGCCCGGCAGCACCCGCGGAAGGCGCGCGGCACTGTTCACGGCGTCGGCGCCCATGCTCAGACCGAGGCTGTAACGGCCGGCACTGTAGGTTGCACCGACTTCGCTGCCAAGCACCCGATAGGGGGCATTGGCCCAGGAATGCTCGGTGACCCCGGCGTGGGCCTGCAGGGACGGACTGAGCCGGTAAAGCACCCCGTTGGTAGCGACCGCGCCGGCATCCACCACGCTGAAAGCCAGCGGGGCATCCGCCGCGGAGACGCCGGCCGGCTGTCGACCGGCCCCCAGCATGAGTACCCGACCGTCAGCGCCCCGCCACAGCGGGACCGCTACCCCGGGAGACACCTCGGCCACCTGGTCCGCCTGCCCGGACAGCAACTGACCGGCAAACTGGTCATTCCCGGGCAACGCCTGGGCGGCCGCCGAGAGCGGCAGCAGCAGAAGCACGGCGAGGACAAGCGGGCGGCGCATAACGGCAAAAAGCACACCAAGTCGAGAATGACGGTCAGTATATCCCTTTTTACGTTTTGCTAACAGCACCGAAAAGCCGCTGTGGTGCACAGAACGGCAGGGCTGACGCCAACGTCGGACCCCCGTCCGAGCGAATGGTTTCCGGCGCCAAAACGCGCCAGGCCCGGCGACAAAGCAAGGCTGCCGAGCTATAAAGGCTGCCTGTAATTTTTCACGTCGAGTTCACCCTCCCTGATGAGCTTCGTGCCCACCCAGAGCGCGAGCGGATCTGGCCGGACCAGTTCCGGGCAGCTTGCGCTGCATGGAGCGGTCGAACGGCTGTTCAGCGTGACCGACGCGGCCGGCGTCGTCGATGTCTGCGAGCGCCTGCTCGCTACTCTCGGATTCGCCGGGCGCCTGCGCTGGCGACTCCATGGCGACAGTTGGACGCCGGACCCCGGGGTGCGGCAGATCGACCTGGCCGACGATCCGCAGGGCCTGCGCACACTGATTCTCGAGTGTCCTGCCGCACCACTGCCGGTGACCCTGGAGGCCGAACTGGCCTGGCTGGGCCGGGTGGTGGCTTCGCGGCTGCGGCAACTGGCCGAAACCGCCAGGCTCTACGAGGCCATCTCCCGCCTGGCCATGGCCGAGCGCCTGCAGCGCGCGCTCTACGCGATCGCCGAGCAGGCCGGCTCCGACCATGCGATGCCGGACATGATGCGCGCCCTGCACGGCATCGTTGGCAGCCTGATGTACGCGGAGAATTTCTACATCGTGTTGTACGACGAAGCTTCGGGAAGCGTGCGCTTCCCGTACTACGTGGACACGATGGACAAAGACCCGCCCTCGCCCGGCGAGAGTGTTCCGCTCAGGGAGATGGAGTACAGCCTCACCTGGAACCTGCTCAAGGGCGGGCAGCCGATCATGGGATCGATCGAGGAGGTGTCGCAACAGTTGCCCGGCCGGCTGATACCGATCGGCCCGAATTGCGAGCACTGGCTCGGCGTCCCGCTGCTGCGCGAAGGGCGGGTCGTGGGCGGTATCGTAATGCAGAGCTATCGCAGCGACACGCGATATACCCAGAATGACCGTGAGCTGCTCAGCTATGTCGCCCAGCACGTGCAGACAGCGCTGGAGCGCCGGGCGGCCCACGCCGAGCTGGAGCGTCGCGTGGCCGACCGCACAGCGGCGCTGCGGGAGGCCAACCGGGTGCTGCGCCAGCAGGTGCTGCAGCGCCAGCGCGGGGAGCGACTGCAGGCCGCACTGTTCCGCATCGCCGAAATGGCCAGCGCACCGGAGAGCCTGGAGGGCTTCTACGCCGCGGTGCATCGGATCATCAGCGGCCTGATCTACGCCCGGAATTTCTACATCGCGCTGCTGGACGAGGACGGCAAGCAGATCAACTTCCCCTATTCCGTGGACGAGGTCGATGCGGTGCGCCCACCCCGCACCCACGGCCGGGGCGCCACCGAGTACGTGCTCCGGCATGGCAAACCGCTGCTGGCCGATCCGGCGGAGATCGACCGGTTGGTGTCGATCGGCGAAATCAGCCAGTTCGGCGCCCGCTCGGTATGCTGGCTGGGCGTGCCGCTGGTCTGGAACGACCGTGTCATGGGTGTGCTGGCGGTGCAGAGCTATACCCCGGAGCACACCTACACGGCGCGCGACCAGGAACTGCTCACCTTCGTCAGCTACCACATCGCCAATGCGCTGCAGCGCAAGCACACCAACGAATCGTTGAAGCAGGCCTATGCGAGCCTGGAGCGTCGCGTCGATGAGCGCACACGCGCGCTGGCGCTGGCCAACCGGGATCTGCGCGAGCAGATCGCCGAACGCGAGCGGGTCGAGCGCCGACTCAAGTACGAGACGCTGCACGACTCGCTGACCGGCCTGCCCAACCGCACCCTGCTGCTGCAACGGCTCGACCACGCACTGAACCAGTACAAGGCCGATCCGCAGCGGCTGTTCGCGGTGCTGTTCATCGACCTGGACCGCTTCAAGGTCATCAACGACTCGGTCGGCCATCTGGTCGGCGACGACCTGCTGTTCCAGGTGGGCGGCCGCATCCGCGGCTGCCTGAAGACGCGCGACCTGGTGGCCCGCCTCGGCGGCGACGAGTTCGCGGTGCTGCTCGACGGCATTACCGAACCGGCCATGGCGCAGCAGATCGCCGAGCGCATCATCACCCAGCTCCAGGCCCCATTCCGGCTGGGTATCAAGGAGATCTTCACTTCGGCCTCGATCGGCATCTCCCTGCCCGCGCCTCATTACCAGCAGCCCGAAGAGCTCCTGCGCGACGCCGATGCAGCGATGTACAGCGCCAAGGACGACGGCCGCCACCGCGCCGCGCTGTTCGACGACCGCCTGCGTTACGAAGCGCTGTCCCTGCTCGAGATGGAGGGTGACCTGCGCCGCGGCCTCGCGCGCAACGAGTTCGAGCCCTACTACCAGCCGGTGGTGGCGATCGCCGATGGCAGCATCGTGGGCTTCGAGGCGCTGCTGCGCTGGAACCACCCGGAACGCGGCCTACTGTCACCCGGCGACTTCCTGATCGTCGCCGAGGAGAGCGGCTGCGCCGAAAACATCGACTGGCAGATCTTCGAGCAGGTGTTCGCTCAGACGCTCGTGCTGACCCGTGGCGAGGGTTTCATCAGCATCAACGTGTCCGGCCGGCACTTCCGGCTGGCCGATCTGGACGAACGACTGCTGGCGGCGATGGAACGTCACGGCGTGCCGACCCACTGCATCCGCATCGAGGTCACCGAACGCGCGCTGCTGGAGAACCCGCCGCAGGTCAAACGCATCCTGGAAAGTCTGCGCCAACAGGGCGTGCGGATCTCCCTGGATGACTTCGGCACCGGCTATTCGTCGCTGAGCTACCTGCACCAGTATCCGATCCAGACCCTGAAGATCGATCGCTCCTTCATCACCGAGCTGCCCCGCGATCTGGCCGAACTGGAGGAAAACCAGGGACTGGCCGTGGTGCGCGGCATCCAGGTGCTGGCCGACTCGTTGAAGATGGAAGTGATCGCCGAGGGTATCGAGGAAGAACACCAGCGCGAAGCACTGCTCCGTATCGGCACCCGCTACGCGCAGGGTTTCCTGTTTGCACGCGCGCAGCCCGCCTCGCACTGGCTGGGGCCCGACGCGCCGGCCAGGCTCCTGCCGCCGGCGGACTGAGCGCCCGCCTTCGCCGCCTTACTGCGCCGTGGTCGACGGCTGGCTGCCACCCGGGCTGCTCAGCAGGTGTTCGGCGTCGATGCGATCGAAGGTGTAGCGCTGGGCGCAGAACTCGCAGACCACTTCGATCTCGCCGTCGCGCGCGGCGAGTGCCGCCTCCACCTCCTCGCGCCCCAGCGCACGCAGCATGGCCGACACCCGCTCGCGGGTGCAGCTGCAGCCGAAGGCCAGCGGACGCGGCTCGAACAGGCGCACGTTCTCCTCGTGGTAGAGCCGGTACAGCAATTGTTCGGGCGCGGTGGCCAGCATTTCGTCCGCGCCCAGAGTGGCGGTGAGGTGCTCGATGCGCGACCACGCGTCCTCGTCCTGCACCGCGTCGTGCCCACCCTCGCCCGGCAGGCGCTGCAGCATCAGGCCGACCGCATGCTCGCCATCGGCGGCCAGCACGATGCGCGCCGGCAACTGCTCGGACTGCACGAAATAGGCTTCCAGCGAGCGGGCCAGATCGGGCTGATGCAGGTCCACCAAGCCCTGGTAGCGTTGGCCACGCTCGGCCGAGCCGATGGTGATCGCCATTACCGCGCCGGGCAGGTCTGCCAGCGCCAGCGGCTCCGGCAACGGATCGCTCCACCGCGCCAGGCCGCGCAGGCGCCCCCGATCGGTGCACTCGGTGAACAGCAGGCGCAGGGCACCGGTGCTCTTGAGCTCGATCGACAACGCGCCGTCGAGCTTGATATTGCCGGTCAGCAACGCGCTGGCCGCCAGCGACTGGCCCAGCAGCGCCCGCAGGGACGCCGGATAGTCGGCCCGTCCGGCGACTTCGCGCCAGGCCGGCCCCAGCCGCACGAGCACGCCACGCACACCGGCGCGCTCGAGCAGGAAGCGGTGCAGCACGTCTTCGACCAGAATCGTTTCCACGGGAAGCCTCGTCATTCGTTGAACCCGGCTATATGGGGCTGGCCAGCGCCGCCTCAACGGTCGATCCACACGCGCCCCTTATACTCGACGCTTTCGCGCCAAGCCGCCGTCCATGCCTCCACGAACCGCACTACGCCGCCTGCTGCGCTGGCTTGGCCTGCTCGCCCTGGCTTGGGTGGCCGTGAGCTGGCTGTTCGTGCTGGTGCTGCGCTTCGTTCCGCCGTGGACTTCGGCGGTGATGATGGAACGGCAGCTCAGCGCCTGGGTGCACGGCGAGAAGGATTTCCACTTGCGCCACCGCTGGGTGCCGTGGCGGGAGGTTTCGCCCTGGGTGCCGCTGGCGATGGTCGCCGGCGAGGATCAGAAATTCCCGTTCCACCACGGCTTCGATTTCGACCAGATCCAGGACGCGATCGACGCCGCCGACGATGGCCGGCGCCTGCGCGGCGCCAGCACGATCAGCCAGCAGACGGCCAAGAACCTGTTCCTGTGGAACGGACGCAGCTTCATCCGCAAGGGGCTGGAGGCCTACTTCACGGTGCTGCTGGAGGCCACCTGGCCGAAGCGACGCATCCTCGAGGTGTACATGAACATCGCCGAGCTGGGCGACGGCATCTACGGCGTGGGGGCGGCCAGCGACACCTACTTCCATGTGCCGCCCGCGCGCCTCGGTCCGGAACAGGCCGCGCGGCTCGCCGCGGTACTGCCCAGCCCGCGACGGTTCCACGTCGACCGTCCGAGTGCCTATGTGCAGCGCCGGGTGGACTGGATCGAAAAGCAAATGGAAAGACTGGGTGGGCCAGGATATCTGGACAGCGAACGCCCGCCTGCCCATACCGGCCGGCGCTGACTTCCTCTATTGGCCAACGGCCGGTCAGTGCATAGCATGCCGTGTCAACCCAAGCCGCCTTCCCCATGACCGAACTGACCATCGTCGTCCCCGCCTACAACGAATCGAGCGTGCTCGATGCGTTCCACGCGCGCGCGCTGGCCGTGCTCGACACCTTGGGCATGGAAGGGCGGCTGCTCTACGTCGACGACGGCAGCCGCGACAACACCTGGGAACTGATCCGCGGCTACTGTGCGGACCCGCGCGTAACCGGACTGTGCCTGTCGCGCAACTTCGGCAAGGAGGCGGCACTCACCGCCGGCCTCGACGCCGTCACCGAGGGCGCCGCCGTGGTCATCGACGCCGACCTGCAGGATCCACCCGAACTGATCCCCGCGCTGGTCGAGCAATGGCGGGCCGGCTACGACGTGGTCTATGCCACGCGCAGCGCCCGCGCCGGCGAAAGCCGGCTCAAGCGGTTCACCGCGGCGGCCTTCTACCGGACCATGGAACGTCTCTCCAATACCCCGCTGCCACGCGATACTGGCGACTTCCGCCTGCTCTCGCGCCGCTCGCTGGACGCACTGGGCACGCTGCGCGAGCGCCAGCGCTTCATGAAGGGCCTGTTCGCCTGGATCGGCTTCCGCCAGACCGCCATCCGCTACCAGCGCGACCCGCGCTTCGCCGGCGACACCAAGTGGAACTACTGGCGACTGACCCAGCTGGCGATCGAGGGCATCACCTCATTCTCCAGCGCCCCGCTGCGCCTGGCCACCTGGATCGGCGTGGCCGCGGCGGCGGTCTCTTTCATCTACGGCACTTGGGTGTTCACCAAGGCGCTGATCTGGGGCGACCCGGTGCGCGGCTACCCGACCCTGATGGTGGTGATCCTGTTCCTCGGCGGCGTGCAGTTGCTGGCACTGGGTGTGATCGGCGAGTACCTGGGCCGCAACTACACCGAGACCAAGCAGCGCCCGCTGTACTTCGTGCAGGAGCGTGTCGGCAGCGACCGTTGAGGCGATTCACGGCGCCACCACACCGCAGGGCTTCGGCGGCGCTAGACTCGGCACAGATCCAAGCCCGGGAGGCGGCCATGAACCAGGTCAAGCATCTGCTGGAGATCAAGGGGCACGCGGTGCACGCCGTGGCGCCGGAGACACCGGTGCTGGAGGCGATCCGGATGATGGCCGAGCGCCGCGTCGGCGCCCTGCTCGTGATGCATGCCGAGCGGCTGGAAGGGATCGTTTCCGAACGCGACTACGCGCGCAAGGTGATCTTGCAGGGGCGTGCCTCGGCGTCCACCCCGGTGTCCGAGATCATGAGCGCACAACCGATCACGGTGACCCCGGAGACCGAGGTGCTCGAATGCATGCGCCTGTGCACGCACAGCCGGATCCGGCACCTGCCGGTGATCGAAGACGGCCGCGTGGCCGGCGTGATCTCGATCGGCGACCTGGTCAAGGCGGTGATCGACGAGCAGGCCGAGCAGATCGAGCAACTGCAGCGCTACATCACCGGGTGAGCCTGCGGCAGCAGCGTGCGGCCTACCCTGCCGCGGTCCCGTCGGTACCCGGCCCGGCCGGCTCGTCGGGCGCCAGATCGGCCGACCAGCCGGCACGGGTGGCCACCCAGGTGGCCATCGAGGCCACCCCCGCGCCGAGCAGTGCCAGGCCACCCACGCCGAGACCAAGCAAGCGCAGGCCACTGACCGCGCTGGTGACCACCACATCGCCGAATCGCCAGACGGCGGTCTCGACGAAGTTCTTGCCTTTGTAGCGGTTTTCGCGGGATACCCGCGTGTAGAGCGCATCGGTGGCCGGTTTGGTCATGCCGTAGGCAAAACCGCGCGTGATCACCATCGTCAGGGCCAGCAGCGACACGCTTGAGCCGAACACGACGACGCTGCCATCGGAACCGGCCAGCGCCAGAGCGACCAGCAGCAGCACGTTCACCACCGATGGCACCACCAGCCCCCAGCCGGGACCGAGGCGGATCAGCAGCCATCGCGTGGCGCTCAGTTGCAGCACCGCCCCCAGCGTGTTGGTGGCCAGGTCCAGGTTGTTGTAGAACGCCGTGCGCGCCACCACGCCGGCGAAATGTGCCTTGGCGTAATCGGCCACCAGTGCATAAGCCAGGGTGCCGATGCCGTCGCCGAACAGCATCAACAGCGCCATGTAGCGCATGAACGGCTGGGCCCACACTGCGCGCAGGCCGGCCCACAGCGAGCCGCCGATCACCTGGTCACCGCGACTTTGCGGCTCCCTCCGGTCCCTGGCCGACAGCAGCAGAAGCAGTCCGAGCGACGCACCCAACGCCAGCGCCGACACCAGCAGCAGCGGCGGCACACCGATGAGCTGCAGCAGCAGCTTGGTCAGCAGCGGGCCGAAGATGGCCCCGCCCATGCCGCCCAGTGCGATCAGCGAAAACGCCTTGCGCGCCTCGACACTGGAGAAGATGTCGGCCATGAAGCTCCAGAACAGCGACACCACGAAGAGGTTGAACACGCTGACCCACACAAAAAACACCACGCCCAGGTTGCGCGCGCCGAGACGATCCTGCGCCAGGAACGCAGGCACGAAGGCCAGCAGGCACAGGATGAAGAAGCTGTAGCTCCAGCACAGCAAAGGGCGCCTCGGGAAGCGCGCCACCAGAAGGCCGAATACCGGCGTCAGCGCCAGCATGACCACGAACACCGCCCCGTAGAAAAGCGGCAACGACTGCGAACCCACGGCGCCGCCGAGCTGGTTCATCACCGGCCGGATGATGTAGTACGACGTCATCAGGAAAAAGAAGGCCAGTGCCGACAGGGCCGAGGCGGTGCCCAGCCTGGCAGCGTGATGGGGGGATGCGCTCAAGGGGAGTTCCAGCGTGGGTCCGGCAAAGACTAGCATGGGGTCATCAGGGCCCCCGCGGGGGCACGGGGGGACGGGAATGGCTTACGACTACGTCATCGTCGGCGCCGGCTCGGCCGGCTGCGTGCTGGCCCACCGGCTGAGCGCGGATCCGAACACGCGGGTACTGCTGCTGGAGGCCGGGCCGCGCGACTGGAATCCGCTGATCCACATGCCCGCCGGCCTGGCGCGGCTGGTCAAGGTGCGCAGCGTGAACTGGGACTACCACACCGAGCCCGAGCCGCATTTGCTCGGTCGACGCCTGTGGTGGCCACGCGGCAAGACCCTGGGCGGCTCCAGTTCGATCAACGCGATGTGCTACATCCGCGGTGTGCCCGGCGACTATGACCGCTGGGCCGAGGTCTCGGGCGACCCGCGCTGGAGCTGGGACCAGGTGCTGCCCTGGTTCAAGCTGAGCGAGGACAATGCGCGCGGTGCGGATGCCTGCCACGGCACCGGCGGGCCGCTGGGCGTGTCGGACCTTCGCCACCACAACATGCTCTCCGATGCCCTGCTCGAGGCCGCAAGCCAGGCCGGCCATGCGCGCAACGACGACTTCAACGGCGAGCGCCAGGAAGGCTTCGGCCTGTACCAGGTTACCCAGCGCAACGGCGCGCGCTGCTCCACCGCGACCGGCTTCCTGCGGCCGGTGCGCGACCGCGCCAACCTCGAGGTACGCACGGGTGCGCTGGTCGAGCGCGTAATCATCGAGCGCGGCCGCGCGGTCGGGGTGCAGCTGCGCAACGGCAGCGGTTTGCAGCGCATCGACGCCGGCCAGGTACTGCTGGCGGCCGGTGCGATCAATTCGCCGCACCTGCTGATGCTGTCGGGCATCGGCCCGGCCAACCACCTGCGCGAGCACGGCATCCCCGTCGTGCTCGACCGGCCGGAAGTCGGTGGCAACCTGCAGGACCATCTGGATATCTGCACCCTGGTCGGCAGCACCCGTCCGGTCACCTACGACCATCTGAACGAAGTGGCCGCCGGCCTGCGCTACCTGATCGCGCGGCAGGGCCCGGGTACGTCGAACATCGCCGAGGCCGGCGGCTTCCTGCGCAGCCGGCTGGCCACCGACGAGCGCTGCGACCTGCAGTTCCACTTCGTGCCCGCCCTGCTCGACGACCACGGCCGGCACCGTCTGCCCGGCGACGGCTACACCCTGCATGCCTGCTACCTGCACCCGCGCAGCCGCGGACGGCTGCGGCTGCGCTCGGCGGACCCGACCCGGCCGGTGGCGATCCACGCCAATTACCTGGGCGACGGCGAGGGCCATGACCTCGTCCGGATGATCGAGGCGGCGAAGCTGTCGCGCGACATCCTCGCCCAGCCCGCCTTCGACCCCTACCGGGGCGAACCGGTGTTCCCGGAGACGGCGCTGGCGAGCGATGCCGAGTTCGAGGCCTTCATCCGTCGCAAGGCCGAATCGGTCTACCACCCGGTCGGCAGTTGCCGGATGGGCCGCGACGACGCGGCGGTGGTCGACAGCGAACTGCGCCTGCGCGGCATCGACGGCCTGCGGGTGGTCGATGCCTCGGTCATGCCCAGCGTGCCGTCGGGCAACACCAACGCGCCGACGATCATGATCGCCGAGCGAGCCAGCGCACTGCTGCTCGGGATGGAGCGCTGAAGCTGGCGGTGCCAGCTCTGCCAGGTGGCTGACTCCCACCTTTTCGCGCGCTGAGGGTTTCGTTGTGGGCGAGCGCGAACTCGCCGACAATCGGGCGATCAGAAGCACGACCGGCGCTTGCCGGAAGTCCCCCCGTTCTTCCCACCTCCGGCAGCGCTGCCGGGCACATCCTCGAGCCGCATGCCGTTCCGTCCCCTGACCCTCGCCCTCGCCAGCGCGCTGGCCCTGTCCGTCACCATGTCCGCCGCCGCGGCCCCACCTCGACAGGATCCGGCCACCCAGGTGGTCAGCAACGTGCCGTCCGCCCAGGTGCCACCGGCCCGGGTCAAGGCAGCCCTCGGCGACTACCGACACTGGCTGGACGAACTGAGCCGGCGCCATTCGGTTGCGGGCCTGGCGACCGCCGTGGTGGTCAACGACAAGGTGGCCTTCGAATACACCATGGGTTACGCCGATGCCTCCACCAAGGCCCCGGTGGAGCCGAACACGGTGTTCCGTCTCGCCTCGCTGTCCAAGGCTTTCGCCACCGGGCTCACCGCGCTGCTGGTGCGCGACGGCAAGCTGAGCTGGGACACCAGGCTGATCGACGTACTGCCGTTCTTCAAGCTCAAGGACATGCAGGCGGCCGGGCAGGTCACGGTAGGCGATATCCTCGGCCAGCGCGTCGGCCTTCCGCGCAACACCTACGACAACATGCTCGAGGACGATGTCCCCTACGAGGAGCTGGTGCGCAAGCTCGACGAGGTGGACATGGCCTGCGGCCCGGGCCAGTGCTACGGCTACCAGAACGTCGCCTTCAGCCTGATCGGCGATGTGATCTACACCGAGACAGGGGACTTCTTCTACCGCCTCGTGGACAAGCGGATCTTCTACCCGCTCGGCATGAAGACGGCGAGCTACGGGCGCGCCGCGCTGGAGGCCAGTCCGAGCTGGGCGCGGCCCCATCGACCCGTCGGCCACGGCGAGTGGCGCCCGTTCGAGCCGAAGGAGGCCTATTACCGCGTTGCTCCCGCCGCCGGTGTAAACGCCAGCCTGCGCGACATGGAGAAATGGCTGATCGCCCAGATGGGTGGCCGACCCGACGTGCTGCCCGCCGACCTGCTGGCGGTACTGCATGCCCCCGGCGTGGCCACACCGGTGGAGATGCACTCCACGCCCTGGCGCCGCGCGCGAATCACCCAGGCCCATTACGCACTAGGCTGGCGTGTGTTCACCTACGGCGGCGAGACGCTGATCTTCCACGCCGGAGCGGTGCAGGGCTATCGCACGATGATCGGCTTTTTCCCCAGGTACCACGTGGGCATCGTGACCATGTGGAACTCGGCTGGCGCAGCGCCATCCGGTCTGATGCCGATGATGTTCGACCGCCTGCTCGGCCTGCCGCACGTGGACTGGGCGGGACTGGAAAGTCCACCGCCACCGCAGAAGCCGCAACGGAAACACGGCCCCCGACGGCATCACCGTCGCTGATGGCGATCGCGGGGTCGGCCACGAAGGTCGATGTCCCCACCCCCGGATGAAGAAACGGCCAGCAGTCGCCTGCTGGCCGTTTCCGTTCAACCCTCGTGACGCGTCAGAGCTTGAAGTTGATGCGGTTGGTGACCGTGCTGTCGACCGGCTCGCCATTGCGGGTCGCCGGCTTGAACTCCCAGCGGTCCACCGCGTCGATCGCTGCACGCTCGAAGACGTGCCGCGGCTGCGCCTCGACGACCTTGATGTCCGCGGTATGCCCGTCGGGCTTGACCGTAAAGGACAGCACCACGAAGCCCTCGGTCCGCGCGCGCTGCGCCTGGGTCGGGTAGCGCGGCTGCACGCTGCGGATGAGCACCGCCGGCGTCGAGCTCGACTGCACCGGTGCCACCTGCGCGGTCTGGTTCGGCGTGCTGGCAGGCTTCTGCGTGGTCGCCGGCCCAGCCGGCCTGGTCGTCGTCGCAGCCACCTGGGTCGCCTGCTCCTGCGCCGCCTTGTCCGCAGCCGCCTTTTCTTCGGCCGCCTTCTGCGCGGCGAGCTGCTGCTGGCGCGCCTGGTCGGCAGCATCCTGCTGGGCCTTGTCCGCCACCTTGCGCTGGGCATCCAGCTTGGAACGCAGGATCGTCAGCGTGTAGTTGGCCGGATCGGCCTTCGCGAGCAGGTCGATCTCGCGCTGGGCCTCGTTGAAGTTGCCGGCATTGATCTGCTGTTCGGCCGCGCTCGCCGCGAACGGGAAAGTCTCGCGCAACGCGTCGGTCGCCACCGGATTGCCCGGCTCGCGCTCCAGCGCCTTGAGGTAGAACTCGAAGGCGTTGTTGCCGGCCGGCGCCAGATAGCGCTGGTCGTTCATCGCCTTGCGCGCCTCGGCCAGCAGCTGGTCGGTGCCCATCGCCTCCACGTTGGCCGGCGGCGGCGCCTGCACGGTATTGGTGGTGACCGGGCTGGACGGATGGCCGCCTGCGTCGGACAGCACCATCTCCTCATGCGGCTGGATCACCAGGAACCAGGAGGCGACTGCCAGGACGACGATGATGGCCAGAGCGGCCAGTGTGACGGGCCGTACGGCCCCGCGCGCACGACGACGCGCCTCGAGTTTGATTCGGGTATCCATGATCTCTCGCTGAGTGGCATCAGATACCCGCGCTTTTTCCCCCCGTAAATCCAGGAGCGACGACCTGCCCCCAGGTGCGGCGCGGCGCGGATGAGCGAAAGGTAACCGCATTGCGGAGTCACGGCAAACGGGCGCAGCGCCCGCCGCGGCAAAAGGCCCGGAACGGCTTTTCCCGGCCCCAGAACGAAGCATCCCGGCGCATGGCCGGGACGAATCGCTTTCGAAGGGCTTCCCCGCGCTGGGCACCGCGGGGAAACAAATTCGAACGAACTTTCTAGTTATGTAGCGACTTACTTCTTGGCCTTGGCCGTCTTGGTGGCCTTGGCCACCTTGGCCGGAGCGGCCTTCTTCGGCGCGGCCTTCTTGGCAGCGACCTTCTTCACCGCGGTCTTCTTGGCGGCGGTCTTCTTGGCGGCGGCCGGCTTCTTGGCACCAGCCTTCTTCGGAGCAGCCTTCTTGGCGGCAACCTTCTTCACGGCAGCCTTCTTGGCGGCCGGCTTCTTCGCCACCGGCTTCTTGGCGGCGACTTTCTTCACGGTGGTCTTCTTGGCGGCCTTCTTGGCGGCCGGTTTCTTTGCAGCGGTTTTCTTGGCAGTGGCCATGGTTCGTCTCAGCTCCTCATCAGTTGGCAGTGGTTGCCCAGTAAAAGCGTGAAGGAACGCCTCGACCAGCAAATCGCTGTTGGTGGCGTGCCGAAGATTGTTCACCTGGCGGTGGGTGCGCAGATCGGACAGAAGACGCAGGACGTGAAGTGGAATCGAGACGGTGATCTTGCGTACCGCGCCAGCTTTCTCGCCGTGCTCGACATAGGGTTGTACGTACTTCACTGCCGACATAGCACCTGTTCCCCAGAATCTGGTGCGAAAGCTATTCCCGAAGATTTCAACTGTCAATTGATTTTGCGCGTCCGCAGACACCCCTCCGACGCCCGCCCGGACCGCCGAAAAGTCCCGCCACACAAGGCATTGCAGGCGATAGTGTAATCAACATAAGGACGTATAGACGTCTATTTAAAAACACTAAAAATTCACCCGCATGCCTCGGAGGCCGCACCGCATAAAGGTTTGCGACCACAGCCAGAAAAAAATGTCCGCATGGAACCGGCCGTGCACGCACGGAGGTTCGCCGCACGAAACGGCATCCGGAGCCCTGCTGAAATGCATGAATGGAAGACGACCGGCACCCCGTCGGGCCGCTAATTTTTTTTTCCCGACACCCGCGTCGACACCCTCCAGACACGACGACGGCCGCTCGCGCGGCCGTCGTGGGAACGGTGACGAAGCGGTTCCGTCAGTGGTCTTCGTTCTCGATCTGCTCGGCGTACGCATCGGCATCGAGCAGCTCGTCCAGCTCGCCGCGATCGCTCGGGCGAATCACGAACAGCCAGCCGTCGCCGAACGCGTCTTCGTTGATCGTCTCGGGCTTGTCGGTCAGCGCCTCGTTCACCGACACGATCTCGCCGGACACCGGCGCGTAGATGTCCGAAGCGGCCTTCACCGACTCGACCACCGCGACACCGTTGCCGGCCTGCACGCTGGCGCCGACCTCGGGAAGCTCGACGTACACCAGGTCGCCCAGTGCCGCCTGGGCGTGGTCGGAGATACCCACGCGGACGGTGCCGTCGTCCTCGACGCGGGCCCATTCGTGGGACTTGAGGAATTTCAGATCGCCGGGAATCTCGCTCATGATCGGGTCCAGTCGTTGGAGTGGGAGGAAGGTGGACGCGGCGATTCTAGCGCGTGCGTCCGGTGCCGCCGAGTCGCCCCGACGGCAGGAAGTCAGATGCCCTCGCAGGGCTTGCCGTCGCGCACGAACGGATATCTCACCAGACGCACCGGCAGCTCGCGACCACGGATGTCCACGCGGATGTCGCCCGGCTCACCGGCCGGGATGCGCGCAAAGGCGATCGCCTTTTCCAGCGTCGGCGAGAAGCTGCCCGAGAGGATCTCACCCTCGCCCTGTGCGGTGAGCACCTTCTGGCCGTGGCGCAACACGCCCTTGTCGTCCAGCACCAGTCCGACCATCACCCGCTTCACGCCTTCGGCCTTCTGCGCCTCGAGCGCGCTGCGGCCGATGAAGTCGCGACCCTCGTCGAAGGCGATGGTCCAGCCGAGGTTGGCCTCCCACGGCGAGACGTCCTCGTCCATGTCCTGGCCGTACAGGTTCATGCCCGCCTCCAGCCGCAGGGTGTCGCGTGCGCCCAGGCCGCAGGGCTTCACGCCTGCGTCGACCAGCGCCTGCCACAACGCCACGGCATGCTCTTCCGGCACGATGATTTCGAAGCCGTCTTCGCCGGTGTAGCCGGTACGCGCGACGAACAGCGGCATGCCGTGCGGACCCTGCGCGGCCGCGGCGGCAAACTTGCCCAGCTTCTCGATGCGCGGACGATCGCCTTCGTGCAGCAGCGCAATGACCTTGCCGCGCGCGTTCGGTCCCTGCACCGCGATCATCGCGAACTCGGGGCGCTCCTTCACCACCACGTCGAAGTCCTTCGCCTGTGCCTCGATCCAGGCCAGATCCTTGGCGCGGGTGGCGGCATTCACCACCAGGCGGTAATGGGCGTCGTCGAAGAAGTAGACGATCAGGTCATCGATCACGCCGCCGCGCTCGTTGAGCATGCACGAATACAGCGCCTTGCCGCTCACCTTGAGCTTGTCCACGCTGTTGGCCAGCAGGTGGCGCAGGAAGTCGCGCGTGCGCGGGCCGTGCAGGTCGATCACCGTCATGTGCGACACGTCGAACATGCCGGCGTCGCCGCGCACGGCGTGATGCTCCTCGATCTGCGAGCCGTAGTTGATCGGCATGTCCCACCCGCCGAAATCGACCATGCGGGCGCCAAGCGCGCGATGGGTGTCGTTGAGTACGGTCTTCGCAGTCATGGGGAGCGCGCCTGGGGAAAGCGTCGATTATCGCCGGCCGCCCTTGATCGGGGCAACGGCGCTGCCGGCCTCCGATGCCGACCCACGAGTCGGGGCTGAAGCCCCTCCCACAGGGCCAGCAAAACTCCGGGGTACTGTGGGAGGGGCTTCAGCCCCGACACACCGGTCGCGCATTGCCAGCGATGCGGCTCGCTGAGCGAACAGCGCGATGACTCTAGGAAATGTGCCGGAAGGTCAGGTTGATGCGTGGCATCGTCACCCGCGTCGTGCGCGGCAGCGCGTGCTGGTAAAGCTGCTGGGTATCGCCGGCCATGCGCAGCAGGCTGCCGTGCGCCAGGCGCAGCTCCGACGCGCGGCGGCCGGGTTCATCGCGCCGCCGCGGACGGAACACGAACCGCCGCTCCGCCCCCAGGCTCAGCGAGGCGATCACCGGACGCGCACCCAGCTCCGGCTCGTCGTCGCTGTGCCAGCCCATCGCGTCACTGCCATCGCGGTAGAGATTGGCCAGCACGCTGTTGAAACGCACACCGCAGGCCTGCTCCACCCGCGCGCGCAGTGCGCCCAGGGCGCCCGGCCAAGGATGCGGCTCGAAGCGCGTACGCGAGTAGACGTAGCTGGCACCGGGGTCGCCAATCCAGCAGCTCAGCCGCGGTGAGGCGACCTCGCGACCGAACATGCGGATGCGGTGGATTTCCCAGGGAATCGACGACAGCAGGTCGGTGAGCAGCCTGTCGGCCTCGGTCGGCGCGAGCCAGTCCTCGATGATCGCAAGCTCCGCGCCCGGCAGCGGCAGCACCTGCCATACGACTTCGCCCACCCTGAACGACTCAGGCGATCGCCGGGTATACCGGCTCGGCATCGAGCGTGGCGGCGACCACGCTGGCCAGCTCCAGCAGGCGCAGGTCCGAACCGCGCGCACCGACCAGCTGCAGGCCGATCGGCAGGCCGTCCGGCAACGTGCCCATCGGGATGCTCACCGCCGGGCAGCCGGCCAGGCTGGCGAAGCTGGTGAGGTCGGCGATCGAATCCGGCACCGGGCCATCGAGCGGAAACGCCCCCTGCGGCGTGGTCGGCAGCACCAGCACATCCACCTGCGAGAACAGCCGGCGCATCTTCAGGGTGGCTGCATCGAGCACGCGGTCGGCGTTGGCATAGTCGCCGGAGGACTTGCGTGCGGCGTAGTCGAGCATTTCGCGGAAGCGCGGCGAGACCGGACGCTCGGTGTTCACCAGGTCGGCAGCGAAGGTGCCCAGCATCTCCGCTTCCATCAGCAGCAGTCCGGCGCGGCGGGTGCGGGCGAAATCCCAGTCGCTGAAATCCACGGAGCGGCGCTCGCCCAGCTCGCGCGGCAACTTCGCCATCGCCGCGTCGAACACGTCGATCACCTCCGGTGCCACGCCGACCGCGGCCAGGTCCGGCAGCAAGCCGGCGCGCAACCGTCCCGGTTCCCAGTCCGGCAGATCGAAGGCAACGCGCCGGCGGCGCGAGCGGGCATCGTCGGCGTCGTAGCCGGCGAGCACCTGCAGCAGCACCGTGAGGTCGTCCACGCCGCGCGCCAGCAGGCCCACCGCATCGAGGCGCCGAGCGGCAGGCACCAGGCCGCGGGCGGAGATCTCGCCGTGGGTGGGCTTGAGCGCGAAAACGCCGCAGTAGCTGGCCGGAATGCGGATCGACCCGAGGCTGTCCGAGCCGACCGCCGCCACCGCCAGTCCAGCCGCCACCGCCGCCGCTGCGCCACCGGACGAGCCACCCGCGCTGTAACCGTGCTTCCACGGATTGTGGGTGGCGCCGAAATGCGGATTGTCGGTCACGGCGCCCAGTGCGCCCTCGTCCATGTTGGTCTTGCCCAGCAGCACGGAGCCGGAAGCACGCAGGCGCGCGACGATGTGGGCGTCGTCCTCGGCCGGCACCAGGCGCCCCGGCAGCCCGGCGCGGGTCGGCCAGCCAGCCACATCGAAGTTGTCCTTGATCGCGATTGGAATGCCGTCGAGCCGCCCGATCACGCCATCACGCCGGCGCTTGCTGGCCGTGCGTGCCTGCTCCTGCACCAGGCTGCCGCGCACGTCCACGTAACAGTTGAGCTGCGCATCGATGCGCTCGATCGCCTGCAGGTAGGCGTCGGCCAGCACCTGCGGCTGCACGCGGTCGATCGCCAGCCAGTGCAACAATTGGCAAAGGGTCGCCCGGCGCATGTCCCGTTCGGAGATCGGCGGCAACGAATTCATGCGGGCTCCCTGTAAAAGACGTGCCGGGATTATCCCCGCGCCACGTGAAGTGAATGCAAGGCCTGCCGCAGCACGTTTGCCCGACAGCGCGGTAATCCGGACAATGCGCCTCCTGTTCGATACCCGCGCGCACGGTCAATCCGGCGCCCCAGCCCGACCCGATGGAGCCCGCCATGAGCGAACGCGAGACGATGGAATACGACGTGGTGGTGGTGGGTGCAGGCCCCGCCGGCCTGTCCTTCGCCATCCGGCTCAAGCAGCTGCAGCCGGACACATCTGTATGCGTGATCGAGAAGGCCTCGACCATCGGCGCGCAGATCCTCTCCGGCGCGGTGATCGAGCCGCAGCCGCTGGACGCCCTGCTGCCGGGCTGGCGCGACCATCCGCCGCCGATCTGCGTGCCGGCCGCCGACGACGAGTTCTGGCTGCTCAGCAAGACCGGCGGACGCAAGCTGCCAGTGCCGCCGGGGATGAACAACCACGGCAACTTCATCGTCTCGCTCGGCGCGATGTGCGCCTGGCTGGCGCCGCAGGCCGAGGCGCTGGGCGTGGACGTGTTCCCCGGCTTCGCCGCCGCCGACACCATCTATAACGAGGACGGTTCGGTCGCCGGCGTACGCATCGGCGACATGGGCGTGGCGAAGGACGGTTCGCACAAGAGCGGCTACACCCAGGGCATCGACATCAGGGCCAAGGTCACCGTGCTGGCCGAGGGCGCGCGCGGCAGCCTGACCAAGCAGCTGATCAAGCGCTTCAGGCTCGATGCGGACAGCGACCCGCAGGGCTACTCGATCGGCATCAAGGAGCTGTGGCAGGTGCCGGCCGGTCGCGTGACGCCGGGCAAGATCGTGCACAGCGTGGGCTGGCCGGCCGACAGCCGCACCTACGGCGGCAGCTTCCTCTATCACCTGGACGGTGACCGTATCGCGCTGGGCTACGTCAGCGGCCTGGACTACACCGACCCGAACTACCAGCCGTGGGAAGCCTTCCAGCAGTGGAAGAACCACCCGATGGTCAAGCCGCTGCTCGAGGGCGGCAGCATCCTCTCGGGCGGCGCACGCGCCATCGTCACCGGCGGCTACCAGTCGCTGCCGAAGGTGGAGATGCCCGGCGCCCTGCTGATCGGCGACACCGCCGGCCTGCTCAACGTGCCGAAGATCAAGGGCACCCACCAGGCGATCAGGAGCGGCATGCTCGCCGCCGAACACCTCGTGGCCCACGATCTCAAGCCCGCCGGCTTCGACGCGAAGCTGCGCGGCTCGGAGGTGATGGCCGAGCTGAAGAAGGTCCGCAACATCAAGCCCGGCTTCAAGAAGGGTCTGTGGTTCGGCATGGTGAATGCCGCGTGGGAGACCGCCGTCGGCGGCGCCTCGCCGTGGACCCTGAAGAACAAGGCCGACTGGTCCATGCTGCACAAGCTCGGCCAGCAGGAGGAGCCGAAGCGCGACTACGTGCAGCGCGAGCTGCCGCCGCGCGACCGCCTCGCCGCGGTCTATTTCGCCGCGACCGAGCACGACGAGGACCAGCCGGTGCACCTGCAGATCGCCGACACCTCGGTCTGCGTCACGAAGTGCGCCGAGGAATACGGCAACCCCTGCACCCGCTTCTGTCCTGCCAACGTCTACGAGATCGTCGACGACGAGGCAGGCAAGCGCCTGCAGATCAATGCCGCCAACTGCGTGCACTGCAAGACCTGCGACATCAAGGACCCGTACCAGATCATCAACTGGGTCACGCCGGAAGGTGGGTCGGGACCCAACTACCAGAACCTCTGAGCGCAGGCATCCCGTCCGTTGGCCGGCAAGCTCTCCTGGCGGCTCAAGCGCGTCGCCTACCTGCTGCAGCGCCTGCGCGGCAGCGTGGCGTTGCGCGGTTGGCGCGGTACCCTGGCACGCGTACGGCTGGAGTTCCAGCCGGTCGCCTCGCGGGATGATTCGCTCGCGCTGATCGCCCTGGACGAACCCTTCGCGCTGTTTGCCCTGCCCGATCCGGACACACCGAAGGTTTCGGTGGTGATCCCGGTGCATGGCAAGTGCGAGTACACCGTGGCCTGCCTGCGCTCGCTGGCCCGGCATGGCGCCGCGGTGCCGTTCGAGACGATCGTGGTCGACGATGCCTCGCCAGACAACACCGCCACGCTTCTCGCCTCGGTCCACGGACTGCACCTGCATGGCAATACCGAAAACCTGGGCTTCATCGGCAGCTGCAACGCTGGTGCGGGCCTGGCGCGCGGCGAGTACCTGGTGTTCCTCAACAACGACACCCAGGTCACCGACGGGTGGATGGATGCCTTGCTGCGCTGCTTCGCCGAGCGCCCCGACTGCGGCATCGCCGGTAGTCGTCTGGTCTACCCGGATGGCCGACTACAGGAAGCTGGCGCGCTGATGTTCAGCGATGGCAGCGCCTGGAACTACGGGCGCTTCGAACCGCGCGATGCGACGGCCTTTCGCTATCGGCGACGCACGAGCTACGTCTCCGGTGCTTCGCTGATGATCCGGCGCGAGGTGTTCCAGCGCATCGGTGGCTTCGACACACGCTATGCACCGGCCTACTACGAAGACGCCGATCTCGCCTTCGCCGTGCGCCGCCTCGGCCTCGATGTCTGGTACGAGCCGGCCAGCACGGTCGTGCACTGCGAGGGCATCAGCGCCGGCACCGACCTGGACGCCGGCATGAAGCGCCATCAGCGCCCGAACCAGGCGAAGTTCGTCGACAAGTGGAAGGCCGAACTCGCCGAGCTGCCGCCACCCGGCACACCGCTGGATCGCGCCGTGCGCTGGCATCGCCGTGGCCGCGTGCTGGTGGTGGACGCCACGCTGCCCGACCCCACGCGCGACTCGGGCTCGCTGCGGCTGTCCGAGATCCTGCGGATGCTCGACGAGCTGGGCTGGAGCGTCGCGTTCCATCCCGATGACGGTCGGGCGGACGAGGCCGGTATCGACCGCCTCGGCGCGCTCGGTTGCGAGGTACTCGCCAACCGCGACATCGGCCGGCTGCCCGACTGGCTGCGCCGGCACGGCCGTGAGCTGCACGCCGTCATGCTCTGTCGGCACACGGTCGCCGGACAGTATGCCGATCTGGTGAGGCGGCTGGCGCCGCAGGCCCGGCTGCTGTTCGACACGGTGGACCTGCATTTCCTGCGCGAAGAGCGCGCCGCCGCACTGGCCGGCCATAACGGCATGGCCCAGCAGGCGGGACACTCGCGCCGCAGCGAACTCGCCCTGATTGAACAGGCGGACACCAGTTTCGTCGTCAGTCCCTACGAAAGGGAGTTGCTGGCGCAGCTGGCCCCCTCGGCAAAAGTGTCGCTGCTGTCCAACATCCACCGCGCACACGATGGCCGCCGCGGTCACGAGGAACGCCGCGACCTGGTGTTCATCGGCGGCGCCGGCCACCCGCCGAACGTCGATGCGCTGCGCTGGATCGCCACCGGGATCCTGCCGCGACTGCGCAATGTCATCCCGGACCTGTGCGTGCATGCCTTGGGCGACATGCCCGAGGCGCTGCGCCGCGAGCTGGCCACGCCCGGGCTGGAGCTGCACGGCCGCGTACCGGACCTCGCCCCGTGGCTGGATCACTGCCTGGCTTCGATCGCGCCACTGCGCTTCGGCGCGGGCGTGAAAGGCAAGATCAACATGGCAATGAGCCACGGCGTACCGGTCGTCGCCACCACCCTGGCCGTCGAGGGCATGCAGCTGCGGCACGGCCATGACGTGCTGGTGGCCGACGACGCCTCCGCGTTCGCCGACGCCGTGCGCCGGCTGCACGGCGATGCCGCACTGTGGGACGCACTGTCTCGCCACGGCATGGACAACATCCGTCGCCACTTCTCGCCGGAGCTGGCGGCCGCCGCGCTGCGGCAAGCGCTGGATTGACCGACCGCACCCGCTCGGCAACCATCCGGGCTCACCCACGCCACGACCATGCCGCTTCCCGACCGCCTCCGCCGCCCCTTGTTCTCGGCCCTGCGCCAGGCATTCCGCCTGCTTCCGTTGCCAACGGGCGTGCGCGACCGCTGGCGTCAGCGCTTCCTTGACCGGTACACCGGGCTGGTGCCGGAGGGACCGCGCGGGCAGGACGCACCTGCGGATGCAACCTCGCGGAGGCCTTTCCGCCATGCGGGCGGTCGTGCGCTCGGCTATCGGGAGCACGTTCCCGGCGCCCTGCCCGAGCCACTCCCGGCCACGCTGGTGGCGTTCTACCTGCCGCAGTTCCATCCGATCCCGGAGAACGATGCGTGGTGGGGCGAAGGCTTCACCGAATGGCGCAACGTGACGCGCGCGCTGCCGCAGTTCGAAGGCCACATCCAGCCCCGGCTGCCCGGTGCACTGGGCTTCTACGACCTGCGACTGCCCGACGCCATGCGCCAGCAGATGCGCCTGGCGCGCGAGTACGGCATCGGCGCGTTTTGCAGCTACTTCTACTGGTTCGCAGGGACGACCCTGCTCGAGCAACCGTTGCGGCAATGGCTGGACGATCCGACGCTGGACCTCCCGATCTGCCTGTGCTGGGCGAACGAGAACTGGTCGCGGCGATGGGATGGCCGTACCGATCACGTACTGATCGCGCAGCGGCACAGTCCGGAGGACGACCTCGCCTTCATCGCGCACGCGGCGGAATACCTGCTCGACCCGCGCTACCTGCGCGTAGGCGGCAAGCCCATGCTGCTGGTCTACCGCCCGGGGCTGCTGCCCGAGCCACGGATGACCGCCGAACGCTGGCGCCGTTGGTGCCGCGAGCACGGCATCGGCGAGATCCATCTCGCCTACGTGCGGAGTTTCGACAACGTGGATCCGGCGGACATCGGCTTCGACGCGGCCGTGGCTTTCCCGCCGAACAACATCACGCCCAGGCCGATCACCGACCGCTTCCGGCTGATCAACCCCGACTTCCGCGGCGATATCCACGACTGGCGCGAGCTCGCGGCCACCGAGCTGCCGAAGCCGTCTTATACGCTTTATCCGGCGGTCAACCCGGGCTGGGACAACGAGCCGCGTCGCTCCGGGCGGGGCCGCGTTTTCATGCACGCGTCGCCTCGCTCGTACGGTGAATGGCTGCGCCGAAGCATCGCGCACGCCTCCGCCACGCAGCCTCCTGATCGGTCGCCGCTGGTGTTCATCAATGCGTGGAACGAGTGGGCCGAGGGCGCCGTGCTCGAACCGGATGCGCGGCTCGGACATGCGTGGCTGCATGCCACGCGCGCCGCGATGCAGCCCCCCGTAGAACCTGACCCGCGCCCCTGCGCCGTGATCCACGCGTGGTACCCGGAGGTACTGGGCGAGATCCTCGATCGCCTCAAAGCCTCGGGCCTGGACTGGCGGCTGTTCGTGACCACGACCCCGGACAAGTCGGATGCCGTACGCCTGGCCATGGCACGCGCAGGCACCGACGGCGAGATCGTGACGGGGGAGAACCGCGGCCGCGACATCCTGCCTTTTCTCCGGCTCGCCGACCGTCTGCTCGACGAAGGGGTGCAGGTCGTGCTGAAGCTCCACACCAAGCGCTCGCTGCACCGGCAGGACGGCGAGACCTGGCGACACGAGCTGCTCCAAGGCCTGCTGGAGCGACAGCGTGCACAGAGGATGCTTCAAGCCTTCGGCGACGATGCCTCGCTGGGGTTGGTTGCAGCGGACGGTCATATTCAACGTCTTGGCCATTACTGGGGAGCGAACCGCGAAGCCAGCGAATACCTGGTCGCCCGGCTCGGCCTGCCTCCCCTCGACCTCGATAATGAGCACTTCATCGCCGGAAGCATGTTCTGGCTGCGGCTGGATGCCTTGCGGCCGCTGTTCGACGCACACCTTGGCATCGACGAATTCGAGGCCGAGGCCGGTCAGGTGGACGGCACCCTGGCCCACGCGGTGGAGCGTGTATTCCTCCTCTCCGCGCGGCACGCCGGCTACCGGACCGATACGGCCGGACGAGTCTGCGGCGAGTCGACGCCGGATGATCGTCCCTTCCCTTACGCGCGGCGCAGCTGAGCGCGCCGGTCGCCAATAGAAAGCCCCCGCTGCGCGGTCGCTACCGGGCGACAGGACAGACAGTCTTGCCGGGCGCTCGTCCAGAGCAACCATACGCGGGCGCACGGAAAGCGCTATCGGGTTACAATGGGCGTTCGATTTCAGGCCCCTGCGGCCGGCAACTCCCAAGGAAACGCGAATGAAGATTCTGGTCGGCTACAAGCGCGTCGTGGACTACAACGTCCGCATCCAGGTCAAGCCCGACGGCACCGGCGTGGTGACCGACGGCGTCAAGCTCTCCGCCAATCCCTTCGACGACATCGCACTGGAAGAAGCCCTGCGCCTGCGCGAAAAGGGCATCGCGACCGAGGTCGTGGTCGTCGGTATCGGCCCGGCCGACCTCACCGCACACCTGCGCAACGGCCTGGCGATGGGCGCGAACCGCGCCATCCACGTGGTCACCAGCGAGGCCGTGCAGCCGCTCACCGCCGCGCGCACCTTCCTCAAGCTGGTGGAGAAGGAACAGCCGGGCCTGGTGCTGATGGGCAAGCAGGCGATCGACGACGACGCCAACCAGACCGGCCAGATGCTGGCTGCGCTGTGGGACCGTCCGCAGGCCACCTTCGCCAGCAAGCTGGAGATCGCCGACGGCAAGGCCACGGTAACGCGCGAAGTGGATGCCGGCCTGGAAGTGATCGAGGCCGAACTGCCCGCCGTGGTGACCACCGACCTGCGCCTCAACGAGCCGCGCTTCATCAAGCTGCCGGACATCATGAAGGCCAAGTCCAAGCCGATCGACACGATCGAATTCGCCTCGCTGGGCGTGGAAGCGCACGACCACCTCACCACCACCCGCTACGCCGCGCCCGCCAAGCGCAGCAAGGGCGTGATGGTGAAGGACGCGGCCGAGCTGGTCGCGGCGCTCAAGCAGAAAGGCCTGCTGTAACCCCCCATCATCTGTAGGAGCCCGCTCGCGGGCGATGCTCTTCGCTCTGAATCGGCATCAGATCAACAGCATCGCCCGCAAGCGGGCTCCTACTCGGAAAACCGGAGACATCCATGAGCAAGATCCTCGTCATCGCCGAGCACCTGCACGGCAAGCTCAACCCCGCTACCGCGCGCGCCGTGAGCGCCGCCGCCGCCATCAAGCCCGAAGCCATCGACGTGCTGGTACTGGCTGACAGCGTCGATGCCATCGCCGGTGAAGCGGCAAAGATCGAAGGTGTCAGCCGAGTGCTGACCGTCGCCCGGGCCGAGAACGCGCACCCGCTGGCGGCCGTGCTGGCGCCACAGATCGCCAAGGCGGCCAACGGCTACAGCCACGTCCTCGCGCCGTCGACGACCTTCGGCAAGGACCTCGCCCCCCGCGTGGCCGCCCTGCTCGGCGTGGCCCAGGTCAGCGACGTGATGACCGTGGAAGGCGCACACACCTTCACCCGACCGATCTACGCCGGCAACGCCATCGTCACTGTCCAAGCCGATGCCTCGCACACCGTGGTCGCGACCATCCGTACGGCATCCTGGGGCGCCGCCGCCAGCGGCGCGAACAACGCACCGATCGAGACGCTGACCGTGGACACGACGCTGCCGTCGCATACCCGCTTCGTGGAACTGCAGCAGGGCTCGAGCGACCGCCCCGACCTGCAGAGCGCAAGCAAGGTGGTGTCCGGTGGCCGCGGCGTCGGCTCGAAGGAGAATTTCGACATCATCTACAAATTCGCCGACAGGATCGGCGCCGCCGTGGGCGCCTCGCGCGCCGCTGTCGACGCCGGCTACTGCCCGAACGAAATGCAGGTGGGCCAGACCGGCAAGATCATCGCCCCCGAGCTGTACATGGCCATCGGCATCTCCGGCGCCATCCAGCACCTCACGGGCATCAAGGACGCCGGCACCATCGTGGCGATCAACAAGGATGGCGAGGCGCCGATCTTCGAGGTAGCGGACATCGGCCTCGTCGGGGACCTGTTCAAGATCATCCCGGAACTCGAGCAGGCGCTGAGCTGAGTCGAGTCGCGCGCCTCACCCTCACCGCTGGAGACCGAACAACAGCTTGCCCTAATGCCGGTCACTGATCGGCGCCACCGCGTGGCGCCCACAGTCCTGGCGATTGGTCTAGCATGAACGCCCATTTCGCCCCGGGTCGGAACAGTCGATGAATCAACACGGTCTCGCGTCGCGAGGGTCCATCCACTCCAAGTGTCCGGCATCGCAAGCCAGGACGGATGCAACATCGCAATGCCTGGCGGAGTGCAACACATGAGCCTGGTACGTGAATGGGCGCGGCTACTCCGACGCACTCCGATTCATCCGCAATGGCTGCTGGGCCGACGCAAGCCCCCCCGCGGACTGGATCAGGCCACCGGCGTGATCATGGACATCGGCGCCGCCGACCGCTGGATCTCGGCCCACCTGCCCCCGGCTACAAGCTATGTCGCGCTCGACTATCCAGCCACCGGCAACGAGTTTTACGGTGCGCGTCCGGATATTTTCGCCGATGCCTGCAGCCTGCCCCTGGCCGACCAATGCGTGGACGGCGTGGTGTGTCTGGAAGTCATCGAGCATGTACCCGATCCGGCGCGGGCAATCACTGAAATCGCACGCGTGCTCAAGCCCGGCGGCAGGGCGTGGGTGTCGATGCCGTTCCTGTATCCACTCCACAACGAGCCTTTCGACTTCCAGCGGTACACCGAGTTCGGCTTGCGGCGGGACGTGTCGCGCGCTTCGCTGGAGGTGGTTTCGCTCGACCGGACAGGGCATGCGATCCGTGCGGCCGGTCTGATGATGTGCCTGGCGATTGCAGGCGGCGTGGATGCGAGGAGAGGCGTATCCAAGACTCTCCTGCTGCCCTTTGCGCTACTCGCGATCGTCGCGACCAATGTATTGGCCTGGCTAATGTCGATCGTTTGGCCGGACTGGAAAAATATCGCCACCGGACACCATCTGGAACTGCGCAAGCGTGCAGAGCCCGCGGCGAGTGATGGAAGCACGAAATGAAGGTTTTCCTGACAAGCACCATGTATCCCCGCGATGCAGCCGGTTGGCGTGGCGTATTCATCAGGAACATGGTGTTCGGACTGGCTCGCACGCCGGGGCTCGCGCTTGATGTATGGGCGCCGCCGGGCGAGTTGCCCGAGGGTGTCGTCAGGGCCACCACGCCCGCGGACAGCAAATGGCTGGGCGAGCTCGTCGACAAGGGCGGCATTTCGCACATGATGCGTAGCGGCGGCATCCGCGCACTGCTTTCACCGATCAAACTGCTGCAGCTGCTGGCTTCGGCGTATCGCCGGCAGCGAGATGTCGACATCTATCACATCAACTGGCTGCAGTCGGCCCTACCCCTGCCAGATGACGGTAAGCCGGCCTTGATCACGGTGCTGGGCAATGACCTGAAATTGCTCAGCCTGCCACTGATGCGCCCGCTTCTGCGCCGCGTGATGCGCAAGCGAAAGGTGGCCATCTGCCCCAATGCCGAATGGATGGCGGAACCACTTCAGAAGGCATTTGGCGATATCGCCACGATCCACCCCATTTCGTTCGGAATCGATCCGGTCTGGTACGCGATTGAGCGCAAGGCTGTCACCGAAGCACCCACGCGCTGGCTCGTTGTCGCTCGGTTGACCGAAGACAAGATGGGGCCGCTTTTCGAGTGGTCGCGCCCGCTCTTCGAAGGCGGCTCTCGCGAGCTGCACCTGTTCGGCCCGATGGAGCAGACCATCGACGTGCCGTCGTGGGTGCATTACCACGGTCCGGCCGCACCGGAACAGCTCGCCGCCGAGTGGTTTCCGCAGGCTTGCGGATTGATTACGCTGAGTCGTCACGCCGAAGGACGCCCCCAGGTCATGCTTGAAGCGATGGCCGCGGGGCTGCCGATTGTCGCGTCACGCATGCCGGCGCATGCCACGGTGGTGATCGACGGGGAAACCGGGCTGCTATGCGATTCGCCGCAGAGCTACGACGAAGCACTGCGGACGCTGGAAGAAGCTTCGACCAATCGCCAGTTCGGCTTGGCCGCACGTCGGCATGTCAGCGACGAGCTGGGGACGTGGGACGACTGCGCCAGGCGCTACGTCACGGTCTACGAGCAGTTGCTCGGGGACAGCGGACGTGCCTGACGCGATCCTGATTCTCGGGGCGGGTGGCTTTATCGGCCGGAGTCTCACGCAAACGCTGGCGAAGCGGGGCGTACCCGTGATTGCGGTGAGCCACAGCGGTGGTGACACCTCCCACGCCCTGATCGAGACGGTCGCCGGGGACTTTCGGGAACCTGAGCAATTTGAACCACTGCTGCGGCGAAGTCGGGCAGTCGTGCATCTGGCCACGACGTCCACCCCAGGAACATCGGCCGCGCGGCCCCTCCAGGAAATCGAGACAAACCTTCACTTCACCGCCGCCTTGCTGCAGGCCCTGCACCGACATCCGCAGGTCGGTCTTCTGTACATGTCCTCCGGTGGCTCGCTGTACGCCGACACGACTACCGAACCTTCAAGTGAATCGGCGAGGCTTCAGCCGCGCTCTTACCATGGCGCGGCCAAGCTCGCCGCCGAGACTTTCATCTCCGCCTGGAGCCATCAGGTCGGCGGCGGCGCGACGATTCTCAGGCCCTCCAACGTCTACGGCCCAGGCCAACCCGAGCGCCAGGGGTTCGGCGTCATTCCTGCAGCGTTCGGCACTCTGCTGCGCGGCGATGTGATGCACATTTGGGGGGATGGGTCCGCCCGGCGCGATTACATCTACATTGATGATCTGGTCGAACTGTGTGCCCTAGCGCTGACCAGCCCGACAACAGCGGGCGTACGCACGTTCAATGCATGCAGCGGCACCAGCATCAGCCTCAACGAACTCCTTTCCGCCATCGAATCTGTCACGGGCAAGACGCTGCAGCGCACCTATGACCAGGGCCGCGCTGTCGATGCCTCGTGCATTGCCATGGACCCCGGCCTGGCGGCACAGGTATTCGGCTGGCATCACCGGACATCACTGGAAGCGGGCCTGCGACAAACCTGGGAGCAGTTCCGTCGTGCCGCCAAATAAGCCTTGCACCAGCGACCAGCCGATGCCGCCCGGTCGCTGCGCATGCCCGAACTCGCCCCGGCACTTTTCATGATGAAGCATCTTCTGAAGGCCTTCGGCATTTTGCTGGCGCTCGCCGCGGGCGCCTATTTCGTCCTGTATGCGCACCGTGCTCTTGCCGGCAAGGACCTCTCCGCCCTGCTCGACGGCAAGGTCGTGCTCGCAGGAGCATGTCTGACGCTGCTGTATGCCGCGTCCATTCTCACGACGTCGCTGGCCTGGACTCGCCTGCTCCGGTCGCTGCGGCAGCCGGCCCGCCTGGGCCGCCTGCTGCCGATTGTCGCAACGACGCAGTTCGGCAAGTACCTTCCCGGCAACGTAGCCCAGCATCTCGGCAGAATCGCGCTTGCGCGCAGCGCTGGCGTGACATTGTCGGCAGCCGTCTTCTCGGTTGCATACGAGCTGCTGCTCGCCCTCGTGGCCAGCGCGCACATTGGTGCGCTTACTCTGCTGTGGTCGCCACCGGCAGCGATACTGACATGGCGAATGACCGAGTATCGGTTGCCACTGCTCGTCGCCGTCACCTTGTTCGCGGTGGCGGCCCTGTGGCTGGCGCCTCGGTTCGCGGTCTGGCTTGGACGGATGCGATCGGGACCATCGTCCGGCATCGACGCGGCACCGGCCCGCCTGCACCTGGACCCGGGCACTGTTATTGCCTGCTATGCGCTCTACGGCAGCAGCTTCGTGTTGATCGGCACCGGCCTCTGGTTTGTCGCCCATGCGCTAGTCGCCGGAACGGCCACGATTCCGGGCGTGCTGTTCTTCGTGGGGGCCTTCGCAAGCAGCTGGATACTAGGCTTCATCGCACCGGGGGCTCCCGCGGGCCTCGGCATTCGCGAGGCTCTGCTGAGCGCCTGGCTCAGCGGCGTTCTCGCACCGGCAGACGTGGTTCTTCTCGTGGTCATGCTGCGTATCGCAACCACGCTGGGCGACCTGCTCAATTTTGCATGGGGCAGCGCATTTGTTCTGCGACGCCCTGCCGGTAGAGTTGACGAATAACGCGCCATGGCCCCGGCCCGCCCGGGCCTGCCTGAATGACGCATCGGCCATTGAGCCAAAATCGGGTGGCCGCCAGAATGGTGGGCCACGGCACCTTACCGGAGAAGGGCGTCACATACGCCAGATCGACGCCCCTGCGTCTCCCAGTACCAAGGAAGAGCGATGAAACTCATCATCCAGATCCCCTGCCTCAACGAAGCCGAGACACTGGCGATCGCACTGGCGGACCTGCCCCGGGAGGTCGAGGGCTTCGACTCCGTCGAGTGGCTGATCATCGATGACGGCTCTACGGACAACACCGCGGAAGTGGCCAGAGAAAATGGGGTTCATCACGTGGTTCGCCATCCCGTCAACCGGGGTCTGGCCGTCGGCTTCATGAGTGGATTGAACGCCTGCCTCAAACTCGGTGCAGACGTCATTGTGAACACGGACGCTGACAACCAGTACTGCGGCGCTGACATCCCCAAGCTCACGGCGCCCGTGCTCGCGCAACAAGCCGATATCGTGATTGGCGCACGGCCGATTGACGACACGGAGCATTTCTCCTGGATCAAGAAAAAGCTGCAGCGGCTGGGAAGCTGGGCCGTGCGCGTCGCCAGCAACACCGATGTTGCGGATGCGCCAAGCGGTTTTCGCGCCATGTCCCGCGAGGCCGCCATGCGACTGAATGTCTTCAGCGCCTATACCTACACGCTGGAAACCATCATCCAGGCGGGGCAGAGCAACCTGCGGATCGCCTCGGTGCCTATCCGCACCAATGGTGATCTGCGCCCGTCGCGGCTGGTCAAGAGCATCTCCAGCTACGTGCGGCGCTCGTTGTTGACCATACTACGTGTGTTCGTCATCTATCGCCCGCTCACCTTGTTTTTTTGGGTGGGTTCCATGTTCATGTGCCTAGGTCTTCTCGGCGGCGTACGCTTCCTATACTTCTATTCGGTAGATGGCGGCGCGGGGCATATCCAGTCGGTCATCCTTGCATCTCTATGCATCACTCTTGGGATGCTTTTTTACATGATGGGATTCATTGCCGACCTGATCACCACTAACCGCAAGCTGCTGGAACAAGTTCGCGTCCATCAAAAGCAGGAGTTTATTCCGCACCGAGAAGCAAAGGGTTTATAAGAACCGGCAGTCATCCAGCATAAACATAAAGAAGGCGGCCCCAAGGTCATGGAATCAAGCCAAAAGCGCAAAGCTCTGCATCCCGCGCTCGTCGGGGTGATTGTTCTCGCTTTTTTCCTGAAATACGCGGCCTATGCATTTTTCATTACTCCCTTGTGGGTAATTCCCGATGAAACCGGCCATTATTCGTATGTGGAAGATATCTCCCACGGAGATATACCGGTTCTGGGCCAGGCCCAGATGGGAGAAGATGTAACAGCCTCCCAATTCGGGCCGAATCAAACACCTGGCCTTAACTGGATCGCACAGCACCCGCCTCTCTACTATATGCTCGCAGCGCCGTCATTGGTCGCCGCCCGCGCCATGGGGTTGAGCTTCGAGTCTCAAGTGCGCAGCGTTCGCTTGGTCAGCGCACTGTTCGGGGCAATGACCATCTTTGGTTTCATTTGCCTGATCACCGAAGCGACCGGCAACGGAATACTTGCACTCGCCTGCGCCATCTTCTTCGGCTGCACGCCGATGTTCATCCAGCAGGCCAGCGGCGTGTCGCACGACACGCTTGTGGCTTGCTTGGCTGCATGGGCCACATTCTGGTGCGCTCGCTGGTCGACCACAAATGACTTCCGGCACGCGATCTGGTGTGCCATTTTTATTGCGCTCGGCTTGATCACGAAAGCCACGGTCCTGGCTTTGGCAATACCACTCTATTTCGCCATGAGCTACCGGCTTTGGCACCGCAAATCAACGACAACCACTGTCCTTCAAGTGATTAAGCAGGCCAGCGGACTTTGGCTGACCATGTTTCTCCCCATATGCATCTGGATGATAAGAAACATACTTCTACTGCATCACCTTATTCCGTCGTTTGACGACCCCTCCCAACAACACACCCATGTCGCAGTCGGATTTTTTGAATACATGCATGTGCAGCCGTTTTGGCAGCAATGCCTGATCAACTACGTGGGCATTTTCGTTGACTGGGGATATAAGATCCATGCATTACCAACAGCCATGCAAGTCAGCGGTTTCGCCCTAGTTTATTTTGAGGCCACTTTCTTTCTGAGCGCGATGCTGGTCCTCTTTCGCATTCTGGCGGGTCGTATTTCGCGGCGGGCATGGGTGACATCAATCGTTCTCGCAGTAGGAGCAACCACAGTCATCGCACTTACCAAAACGCATGCGCAGTTCGCGGCCATCGACTGTGGCACTATTTTGCTTGCGCTCCTAGCGACGGTGATTATCCGAGTGCGTGAAATTTCAAGCGCAACGGGTACTGCATGGCTGCTGGTCACAGGAAGTTTATGTGTGATGTTCCTTGCCCTGCTCCTGTATCAGCAAGTATGGGCCGCCTACTATGGGGAGCTCCGAGCTGCCCAAGGGCGCTATTTTTATCCAGTCATACCGTTTCTTGCGGTAGTTCTGGCTTACCCGATGCGAGGACACCATCTCTCGCGAGCTGCCCTTTACGCATCAATCGGAGCGATGCTTGTCGTCGACAACTTCTACCTCCACCACGTGCTTAAGTTTTATGGTCAACTTTGAGACCTGAAATGCGTCGATTTGCTGCCATAATCGTACTTTGTATCCTCACATTGACTGTGTTGGCACCGTTTAATGTCGCTGATCGAGTCGTTGGGAGTGAGCCCCAGCATCCGGTTCCTGCGGGGGAGTTCGTCGATGGAACCAAGGTACTTCAAGAAGGAGATATCCCCGCTTCGAACATCATTGCCGAGTTGGGCCGTCACCTATGCTTCGGCATTCAGTTTGCCACTTATGCGCGGACCAATCATGGCGCTCTAGAAATCACTTGGCGACAAGGGAAAGACCTCGACCAATGGGCCATCCGGTCCGTCCGTCTCAAGGACAACGAGTTCAAGTACTTTTGCCCGAGCAAAGGCATCGCCGCAGGGCAGAAATTCGAAATTGCCATTACCGGCGTCGGCATCAAATCCGGACATGCCCCAACCGCCTGGCTGACGGCAGACACTAGGTTAGGAGTTGCAGCAATGAATGGAGCCGACCAGAAGCGATCGTTGTCACTGCGGTTTGCTTCTATCCGCGAAGTGTCCCCCCAGCACATCATGGCCCTAGACGGGGGCGCTTATTTCTTTGGCTGGCTGGTATCGGTGTTGATCAGCGTCGCTGCGCTGCTCGCTATGAGACCGCCCGCGCTGTCCTAGGCATGAACCGACCTTTCATTCTCGGGCTTCAACGCATACTTCCAACTCACATACTGCGACCACTGTCCATGTGTACTACGCGTTGTCACCAAGTAGCGATGCTTGATGTATCAAGCTGCCGGCAACGGGACCCTACCCCGGCGAGTGCCGTGGCTTGATCGCCTTGGGCCGTCCGGTGTCCGCCTCCTGCGTCATTTAGGCTACCGTCGACGGCTGTTGCCACCAAACAGCACCCGCTCGATACGCTCCAGTTGGTTGAACCAACCATACGTTGCCATGGTGTGAGCATGCGCCCTTTCCGCCATCGCCGCATAACCTCTGAAGTCATCTGACAGCCGGCCAATGCAGTCACCCCAATCCGTACTCCTGGCGAGATAGCCGTTCTCCCCTGGCGTTATGGCGCTTGCGTAGCTGTGGATGGGCGTGGCAACGGTCAACGTTCCGACCGCAGCGGCTTCGAAGTATTTCAGCTCCGACTTGCAGTTGGTGAAACCGTTATCGACTAGCGGAACGATGTTTATCTCTACCAACGACATGATCCGCTGCAGATTGACAAAATCATGCAATGGATAGAACTCGATGCGGTCGGAATACGCCTCAAGCCCCCCTTTCAGCTCCAGAAAGCCCACAACAAGCAGCCGGAGCCTTGTGTCTTCCTTCATCGCGGCGGCAAGCGCCTTGGCTGCAACTGCAAAGTCGTGATTATGGGTTGGCGTACCACTGAAGTAGCCGATGTGGATCGCGTCGGTCCGCCGAAACCCTGAGTCCACCTTCTCTTTGAAGATGCGGTCGGAGATGGCCAGTTGCTCCCGGTTCAAAAAATTGGGGATCACTTCCGTAGGCAGGCCGGAATATTCGCTGATCTTGTTGGCGAGGTAGGCGTTGGTGGCGATGGCTGAGTCACACATGCGCAGCGTCGCGCCGATCCGGCCGATCAAACCGAACCAGGTGTCCCAGGCCTGAGGGACTTCGATATCCTGGTCCAGCGTGCGCAGAATCAGGTGCACGTAGTCCGTATTGAAGACTAGGTCGTCCACATCGAAGACGACCCGCTTACCCTGCTCACGGGCCCGGGTGATCATCTGGTTGATGTGCTGGTTGTAGCGCGCCCGGCAGATCACGATGACGTCGGCCGCATCCACCACCCGCGTCAAGTCGTCCTTGTCGTCGTTGCCGAAGAACCCGGCACCGATGTCCTGGCCCAGGCTTCGTAGTACCTGGATCATGTTGTAGACACGGTAACGGAACGTACTGGTATCGGGCCGCTCGTAGAAATACGCCACCCGGCGACTTCCCGCACAAAGGGCCCTGAACCGCTCGGAAAACGGAATGTCCCACGGGTCCTTGTAGGCGTGGGGTTGCTCAGAAACGATAAACATCGGCGACTACCTCAGGAACTCGATGACGCCGCCCAAGCTGGTCTTCCAGCACCGCGCCCCCTTCCAGTCGTCATCGCCTGGCCCAACTGCAGCACCCTCCGCCATAGCAATAACCGTCCGCAACCCGTCCAGCAGCGCCGCCGTACTGAGATCCGCACACACGATGCGTGGCGAGTAGTTACCCAGGTCCTGCTTGATGCCGAACTTGTTGGTGAGCACGAAGGAGCCCGCGGACGCCAGGTCCAGCGGCGGGTAACTGGGGTGCGGAGTCGACATCAGGCAGAACCCGGCATCCACTCCGGCAATGAAATCCCGGTATTCGCGCCATCCCATGGTGGGCAGCACCGTGGGCTCGACCGAGTCGCCCAGCCGCACCTTGGGTACGTCCTTACCGACCAAGACCACCTCCCATAGCTCAGGGGCGAGCACGCCCTCCGATACAGCCCTGTCCAGGACCTCCAGGCCGCGATAGAAGAGGTTGCGGACATTGTTGGGGCGCGCATAGAAAAACAGCTTGCGCTTGGCTTGATCCAGCCGACCCTGGCGTTGCCGGACAGGTGGCGCCGGAAAAGCCGGTTCGAACCATACGGCCGTATCCCGCAGATGCGTCATACCCGTTTCAAGCAGGTGGCGGTACAGCAACTCGGTATTGATCACGAAGCGGATATCACTTCGCAGCATGATCTCGTTGCAACGGATCCAGTCATCGCCATACGGATAGAACATCCGCTCATCTTCCTGGAGCAGATAGTCCACCTTGCGGGCTGCCACGCTGCCCAGCACCGAGGCGGTAGTCCACCAGGACGTGGTGAGGAACCTGTCGCCATCGCAGACGTCCAGCTGCGCCTTGCTATCGGCCACGTTGAGATGCACGAACTCCACGTTCCCGGGCACCATCAGGCCGTTGCACTCTAGGACCTGGGCAAAACCCCGCTCATCAGGTGCTTCCGTCCGCGTGACGACACGAAGTTTCGCCCCGCGACGGGTTGCCAACATGGCAGCCAGCAGGATCGCGGTACCAACACCGCCGAACAGCGAACCCATGTTGATACTGTCGGTGACCAGGTTAAGGCGCTCCTCAGTACCCGGTACGCTGTACACGCGCATGGGCTGGATCGCGAGGAAACGCCTGGACAAAACGGCGTGAGCCGAGGCAAAGCCCTGCCCCGATTTTGCCGGAGCACCGCCTTGGTTAGTCGCTCCAACGTCGCCGCCCAATATCTGATCTGCCGTCAACGGCCGGCCATTGATCACCCTTGCGATTAGCGCCCCGAGGCCACGGTGTCGGTAATACCAGGCGATTTTCTCAAACAGATTCACACACTACTCCATTGCAAAAGGGCATCTTGCGGCGACTCAACAATAGGGCCGGCTCGAAACACCGCCTGCGCTCATCCTTTTACTGGTGCGCTTAGGGATTGTGATGGTCGTAGCGGTCGCACGACACGCTTCAAAGCCCACCAGCGGCTACCGGCCAGATTCGAGAGGTCCTTGAGCTGATCCCTGACGCTGTGCATCTCGCTGGTGCGGGATGCCAGATCCAACTCCACATGCTGTAGCCGAGCGAGATCGGCCTGCAGCTGGTGAATTCGTTCAATCCTCTCCGCAGAGAGTGCCTCGAAGGCACCCCGCTCAGTTGTGGCAGTCGCCAATGCGGCATCCAACTGGTGGATGCGTTCTATTCTCTCCACAGCAAGAGTTTGAAGGTTGGCCTGATTGCGGACAGCCTCCTCCAATTCGACCTGCAACTGGTGGATACGCTCCAGCCGCTCCTGAGCAAGATGTCCTTGCTCAAGCCCGACCTGAGCAGCCTTGTCGCGGCTGGTGGTCACTTCATCCATAGGACCGGCGAACACCTCGGCCACAGCGCTGAATTGCCGATCGAACTCATCCAGTCGTCGCCAATTCGCGTCCAGGCTGGTTTCGACGCAAGCCGCGTGCAAGCGCTTCAGAAAGGTCGGAGGCACATATCCAAACTGGACATCCAGCCCCGAATGCGACACATCATGATGCCGCTCATCAGGCGTAAGGAATGCTTCGATCGCAGGACCAGCGTGTTCCGGGCCCGGGTCCCAGCTTATTCCAAGCTGATCAGCCAAGCGGCCTATGTGCATGCGCCAGTTCCCCAAAAGTTGCTCGTAGGAAACCAGAGCCCGGGGAATATCCGCCGTCGCGCGCAGTGCCTCGAGCAGGTGTTCTGCCCACATCAGATAGGTGTGCTGGTGGCTCCACCCGTCACGTACATGCAGGGAGCTTGCCACTTCGTAGGGGTCGCGGACGGCCAGAACCGCCTTGGCTCCAATTCCTAGACTACGCAACGCCTCAATCCACAAAGGGGCCAGCCGACACATGCGGGGGTCCTTGACCGCCCAAAGCCTTTTACCCTTCATGTCCCGCTCGATCAGCCGCGCGACCTCTCCCGCAGCCGTTCTCCCGGCGGACGAAGCCAGCCATCCTGCCGGGAGCTCTCTGGGATCGTGCCAACTCATCCCGAGCGCAGTAAGCAGCCGATCATGGATGGCAACCGCCTCGGCGTGCTCCCAGAAGCCTCGTGCATTGTCGGCCTTGGCAGCCAGCAGATCGTCTCCGACATGGGCTCCCAGAAGGTTCAGCACCCGAGTCAAGGCAGACGTGCCGCTGCGATGCATACCGAGCACGAGGATGGCTGTGCTGCTCTCGCTCATGCCCCGTCCCCTGGCTGAACCGATTCGACCTGCGGTTGCACGTGAAAATCGATGAAGCCGGTCGCCAATCGCCCAGGATCCGGCAGCACCCTAAAGGTGAACGCATCGACCACGCGGTCGAGAAATGTCTCTTCCTCTCCGACCCGGCCACGGATCCCTGCGTTCAGGAAATAGGTCCCTGGGGCGAGAAGGCAACGGAAGCGGAAGCGTACTCGCACCGAAGTTCCCGGCTCGACGACGTCGATGGCATCCAAGGTACCCGAAGTTACCGCCCCCCCGAGCTCCAGCCCGGAAACGGACTTGATCAGCATCCCGAAACGCACGCCGGTACCGAGTTGGGCAAATGACGCGCAGTAGGAAAAGACATACTCCGCCCCAGAACGGACGACGTTTACGCGTTCACCCGCCAGAGTCTCCAGGCACGGCGCCTCGATCGTCGCCCCCTGGGATGCGAAACGAAGCTGACTTTGCGACTGCAATCCCGGGTCGTAGTAAGCGTCTGCCAGTTCGGCAGCCTCAGCAATGGAAGAAGCGGCTCCGTTCCGCCCAATTGATTGGGCCGGCTCGACCTTGCCACCGGGGATTGCGTGAAGTTCTTTTCGATAGCGCTCGCGAATTCCGCTCACCATGTCTGCTGGCGCGTACAGAAGCTTCTGGTAGCGGGATACGACCTCCTTCGGGGCGCCGATTGCCAACAGCTCACCACCATCAAGCATGATCGCCCTGTTACACAGCTCCAGTACGGTACCGGCCGAATGCGAAACGAACAGGATGGTGGCCCCTTCGTTCCGGATTCGCTCGATCCGGGCAAAGCACTTCCTCTGGAACGCCTCGTCTCCAACAGAGAGTGCTTCGTCCACGATCAGGATGTCCGGCGACACGTTGATCGCGACGGCGAAGGCCAGCCGGATATACATGCCGCTGGAATAGCTTTTCACCGGTTGGTCGACGAATTGGCCGATATCCGCAAAGGCAAAAATCTCGTCCAGCTTGGCCTCGATCTGTTCGCGGGTCAGGCCGAGAAGTGTCCCGTTAAGAAAGACGTTCTCTCTCCCGGTGAACTCTGGATTGAAACCGGCGCCCAGCTCCAGGAGCGCAGCGACACGGCCACTGACCTGAACCTGTCCCGCGGAAGGGGCCAACGTTCCGCAGATGATCTGTAAGAGCGTCGATTTACCCGATCCATTTCGGCCCATGATGCCAACGGTCTCGCCCTTTCGGATCTCGAAAGAGACCTTCGAGAGCGCATGAAACTCGCTGAACCAGCGATTCTTGGCTTCGCCCACCGAGAACATCTGCATCAGCCGATGGTGCGGCTGTGCATAGATCGGGAAGCTCTTGCTGACATCGTCGACCCGGATGGAAATCTCAGATGACATCAGCAAACCCTCGCTTGGTCACCATAAAGACGCCATAACCCAGGTAGGCAAAAAGCAAGGCGACGAGGCCGTACAGACCAAGCCCCACCCAATCGGGAAAGTGCCCCCAGAGCGCCACCGCGCGAGATTGATCGATGATGAAGGTCAATGGGTTGAGCTCGAACAGCCAGCGAATACCCGGTGCAACCGCAGACAGCGGCATGATCGCCGTCGAGGTGAAGAGCAAGGCAGTCACGACTACGCTTGTGACCTGCCCGATATCCCGGAAATAGACCCCAAGGGCTGCTAGCCACCAGGACACGCCCATGGCGAGAACGAATAGCGGGGCGATGGTCACGGGAAACAGTACAACCTGCCAAGCAAACCTATGGTCAACTAAGATCTGAAGAACCAGAAACGCGATCAGACTCGTGAACAAATGAAAGAGGGCCGATAAAACCATCGGCCAAGGAAGGACCTCAAGCGGAAATACAACCCGCTTGACGTAGTTTGGGTTACCAACCACGAGCAGTGGCGCGCGACTGATGCATTCGGCAAAAAATCCGTGAATGATCAACCCCACAAAAAGAATCAACGCAAAGCTGTTCCCCCCGGAATCAGCCTGAGGCCATCGGCTTCGCAAGATATTTCCAAAAGCGAGTGCATAAACGGCAAGCATTAAGAACGGACTGATTAGCGTCCAGAGCATGCCAAAGTTGGCACCACGGTACTTGCCCTGAATCTCTCTCCTGGTCAACTCGGCGACGAGGGATCGGTGAGCGAAGGCCGTAGTGAAAATCCCCCGAGGCCAACTCGAGGAGTTGCGGATTAACTTTTCCATCTTTATACCTGAGCAGACTAAGGAGAGACTCACCCCAGGGCGAGGGACAACTCTCGCTGCAGGTCATCTACATTTTCCACACCCACCGACAACCGCACCAGCCCATCGCTGATTCCCAGCCGCTTGCGATTGGCAGCGGGTACCGACGCATGAGTCATGATCGCCGGATGCTCGATTAGGCTCTCAACGCCACCGAGCGACTCGGCTAGTGCAAAAAGCTCGCAGCGCTCGAGCATACGGCGCGCACGACGCAACCCGCCCTTGACTTCCACGCTGATGATGCCGCCAAAGCCATCCATCTGCCGTTTGGCCAAAGCGTGCTGCGGATGGCTCTTCAACCCCGGATAGATCACGCGCTCGATCGCCGGATGCTTTTCCAACCAGCCCGCCAGCTCCAAAGCGCTGGCGCAATGCGCCTTCATGCGCAGATGCAAGGTCTTGAGCCCCCGCATGGCGAGGAAGGAATCGAACGGACCGGCCACGGCGCCCACCGAGTTCTGAAGGAAAGCCATGCGCTCGGCAAGTTCCGCTGCGCCCGCGACAACAACACCCCCAACCATGTCGGAATGCCCGTTCAGATATTTGGTCGCCGAGTGCAGTACCAAGTCCGCACCGAGTTCTAGCGGACGCTGGATCATCGGAGAGCAAAAGGTGTTGTCGACCACCAGCAGGAGATCGTGTTTTTTTGCGAAGGCTGCAATCTTCGCCAGATCCACCAGCTTCAGCATAGGGTTCGTGGGTGTCTCCGCCCAGATCATTCGCGTATTCGGCCGAAGTGCTGCACGCAGGGTTTTCGGGTCGTTGAGATCGACGAAGCTGAAGTCCAAGCCGGCTGAGCGCCTGCGCACACGTTCGAACAGGCGATACGTACCCCCGTAAAGATCATCCATGGCGATGACATGACTGCCCGAATCGAGCAAGTCGAGCACCGTCGCAGCCGCGGCAAGCCCTGACGCGAAGGCGAAACCACCAACACCACCCTCGAGATCCGCCACGCAGCGTTCGTACGCCATCCGGGTGGGGTTCTGCGTCCGGGAATATTCGTACCCCTTATGCCGCCCTGGACTGTCCTGAACGTAAGTCGACGTGGCATAGATCGGGGTCATGATCGCCCCGGTGGCCGGATCGGGGGATTGTCCAGCATGGATAGCTCGGGTACCGAGCCCAAGAGCGCCCGAATTCGGCTTTGTCGCCATGGAGTGTGTCCTTGTGGGTGGGCGTGACGTCAGCCCGATATAGTACCCGGCTGCAAGGGGCTTACATGAATACGGGTTCGGCGTATCCGCGGGACCGGGGTTATCCCTGCCCCGCGCATGCGAGAATGGCTGACGTTTGCCCCAAGAAAGAATGCAGGAACCGCATGAAAACTCTACTTGTCACCGGCGGCGCCGGCTTCATTGGTGCCAACTTCGTATTGCAGGCGATCGCCGATGGCCTGCGCGTGATCAATCTGGACAAGCTCACCTACGCGGGCAACCCCGACACGCTCGCCAGTCTTGCCGGCAACGACCGTCACATCTTCGTGCACGGTGATATCGGTGACCGCAGCCTTGTCGCGCGCCTGCTGGCCGAGCACAAGCCCGACGCGGTGGTGAATTTCGCTGCGGAGTCCCACGTGGACCGGTCGATCGACGGGCCGGCTGCGTTCGTCGAGACCAACGTGGTCGGCACCCTGGGCCTGCTGGAGTGTTCCCGCGACTACTGGCGCAGCCTCGAAGGCGATGCACGGGACGCATTTCGCTTCCTGCATGTGTCGACCGACGAGGTCTATGGCTCGCTGGGCGACGAGGGCAAGTTCACCGAACTGACCGCCTATGCCCCCAATTCGCCGTATTCCGCTTCCAAGGCGGCATCGGACCATCTGGTACGCGCGTTCCACCACACCTACGGGCTGCCGGTACTCACCACCAACTGCTCGAACAACTATGGTCCGTACCAGTTCCCGGAGAAGCTGATCCCGCTGGTGATCCAGAAGGCACTTGCCGGTGAGCCGCTGCCGATCTACGGCGACGGCCTGAATATCCGCGACTGGCTGTTTGTTGGCGACCACTGCAGCGCGATCCGGCGCGTGCTCGAGAGTGGCCGCGTCGGTGAAACCTACAACGTCGGCGGCAATGCCGAGCGCACCAACCTCACTGTGGTCAAGACGATCTGCGCGCTGCTCGATCAGCGCCAGCTACTCGCTGACGGTCGCGCGCGCGAATCGCTGATGACCTACGTCAAGGACCGCCCGGGCCACGACCGCCGTTACGCCATCGACGCCACCAAGCTGCAGAGCGAACTGGGCTGGAAGCCGTCCCAGACCTTCGAGAGCGGCATCGCGCAGACGGTGGACTGGTACCTCGCCAACCAGCCGTGGGTGCAGCGCGTACTCGATGGCAGCTACCGCATGGAGCGACTGGGATCATGAGCACGAAGCGCAAGGGCATCATCCTCGCCGGCGGCTCCGGAACGCGGCTGTATCCAATCACCCAGGCGATCAGCAAGCAGTTGCTGCCGGTGTACGACAAGCCGATGATCTATTACCCGCTGGCCACGCTGATGCTGGCCGGTATCCGCGACATCCTGATCATCAACACGCCGCACGAGCAGGCGCTGTTCCAGCGGCTGCTCGGAGACGGCTCGCAGTGGGGGATCGACATCCAGTATGCCGTCCAACCTTCGCCGGACGGGTTGGCGCAGGCGTTCCTGATTGGCCGCGACTTCGTCGGCAACGACCCGAGCTGCCTGGTACTGGGTGACAACATCTTCTACGGGCATGGACTGACCGACAGTCTGCGCCGGGCCAGCGCGCGCGATGCGGGCGCTACCGTATTCGGATACTGGGTCAAGGATCCGGAGCGCTACGGCGTGGCCGAGTTCGACGCCGAAGGGCGCGTGATCGGCCTGGAGGAAAAGCCCGCCAGGCCGAAATCGCACTACGCCGTCACCGGACTGTACTTCTACGACAACCGCGTTTGCGACTATGCCGCCGCACTGAGGCCGTCACCCCGCGGCGAACTGGAGATCACCGATCTCAACCGCTGCTACCTCGACGATGGCTCGCTGCACCTGGAACAGCTTGGTCGCGGGTTCGCCTGGCTCGATACCGGCACGCATGAGTCGCTGATGGAGGCGGGCAACTACATCGAGACCATCGAGAATCGACAGGGACTCAAGGTCTGCTGCCCCGAGGAAATCGCGCACTTCCGTGGCTGGATCGACGACGAACAACTGCTGAAGCTGGCCGAGCCGCTGGCCAAGACCGGCTACGGCCAGTACCTGCGCAAGCTGGTGAGCGAGGGCCACGCCCGATGAAGGTGATCGAAACCCGCCTGCCGGGTGGGGTGGTGATCGAACCGCAGGTGTTCGGCGACGCCCGGGGCTTTTTCTACGAAAGCTACAACGAGGCCAAGTACCGCGAGGCCGGCATCGACCGCCGATTCGTGCAGTCGAACGTGTCGCGCTCCGCCAGGGGCGTACTGCGTGGCCTGCACTACCAGTGGCCGAACCCGCAGGGCAAGCTGGTCAGCGTGCTGGAAGGCGAGGTGTTCGACGTGGCCGTGGACATCCGCCGCGGGTCGCCCACGTTCGGGCAGTGGGCCGGGGTCATGCTCACGGCGGAGAACCACCGGCATTTCTGGGTACCGGAGGGTTTCGCGCACGGCTTCTGCGTGCTCTCCGACTACGCCACCTTCGCCTACCAGTGCACCGCCCTGTATGACGCCAAGGCGGATGCGGGCATCCGCTGGAACGACGCCGAGATCGGCATAGACTGGCCGATCTCCGACCCGCTGCTCTCCGACAAGGACACCAGGGCGCCGCTGCTGCGCGAAGTGGCTGCGGAGCGCCTGCCGGCTTTCGTCGCATGAAGATCCTGCTGCTGGGTGCCAACGGCCAGCTCGGCCGCAGCTTCGTCGGCGACGGCCGTCTGGCCCGGTTGGGCAGCCTGGTCACCGCCTGCCGGGACGGACAGCGCTTCGACGGCACATCGGTCGAGACCGCCGACCTGGCTGCACCGGATACCCTGGTCGACGTGCTCGACCGGATCAGGCCGGACATTGTCGTCAATACCGCCGCCTACACCGCGGTGGACCGGGCCGAGCAGGAGGAGGAGCTGGCCACGCTCGTCAACGCCGACGCCGTGGGCGTACTCGGCCGGTGGGCAAAACGGCACGGCGCCCTGATCGTGCACTTTTCCACCGACTACGTGTTCGGCGGCTCATCCAGCGTGCCTTACCGGACTACCGATGCCACCGGACCGCTCGGGGCCTACGGCCGCAGCAAGTTGGCGGGCGAGCGAGCGCTGGCATCGAGCGAAGCCGACCACCTGGTGCTCCGCACCGCCTGGGTCTATTCCGAGCATGGGCACAACTTTCTCAGGACGATGCTCCGACTCGGCAGCGAACGCGACACGCTGAGCGTGGTGTCGGACCAGCACGGTGCCCCGACCAGCACCGACGTCATCGTCGAGGGCACGCTTGCCGTGCTGGGAACCTGGCTTGCCGCCGACGACGCCGGCCGCAGCTCGATGCGTGGCATCCACCACCTGGTCGCCGGCGGCACTACGACCTGGCACGGCTTCGCCGAGGCCATTTTCGCTGCCGCCAGGGAGCGCGGCCTGCTTATGTGCACGCCGGAAGTGCGGGCCATCGATACGACGCAGTTCCCGACGCCCGCGAAGCGCCCCGCCTGGTCGGTGCTGGACACGAGCGAACTGACCCGTCGCTTCGGTTACCGACCGCCGGCCTGGCAGGATGCGCTCGCCACCGTGATGGACCGGCTCGCCGCGCGCTGATCGCTTCCCGGCAACTGGCTGGCAGCCACGGGGCGAGTAGGCGAGAATCCCGGGACCGAATTCCCTGGGCGCAATCGATGGCGATACGCCTCCGGGAGTCCCGACCAGGATCTGGAATCCATGCTGACCCCCCTCATCCTCAGCGGCGGCAGCGGCACCCGCCTGTGGCCGGTGTCGCGACGCAACCTGCCCAAGCAGTTCCTCTCGCTGGCCGGTAGCGGCACGTTATTCGAGCAGACCATCCGCCGCACCCGCGAGCTGCCGGGCGTGACCGCGCCGATCGTGGTGGCCAGCGAGGACCACCGGTTCCTCGCCGCGGAGCAACTGATGGAGGCCGGCGTCGAGGGTGCCACCATCATCCTCGAACCCATGGCCCGCAACACCGCGCCGGCGATCGCGCTGGGTGCCCTGCACGCCGTCGAGCAGGATCCCGACGCCATCCTGCTGGTGCTTCCCGCCGATCACCTGATCGGCGATACGGCGAACTTCGTGGATGCCGTGACGCGCGCCCTGCCGACGGCCGCGGCCGGGTGGCTGGTCACATTCGGCATCCGCCCGGATCGACCGGAAACGGGCTTCGGCTACATCCGCCGCGGCGAACAGCTTCCCGAAGGGGGCTTCCGGGTGGAGCGCTTCGTGGAGAAGCCCGATCTGCCCACGGCCCAGGCATATCTCGAGGACGGTGGCTACGACTGGAACTCCGGCATGTTCCTGTTCAAGGCCTCGCGCTATCTCGAGGAACTGGCCGGGCATGCGCCGGAGATGCTCGCGGCGGTGCGCGCCGCCCACGCCGCCGCGAAGGCCGACCTGGACTTCGTACGCATCGACGCCGACCTGTTCGCCCGCAGTCCGGACGACTCGATCGACTACGCGGTGATGGAAAAGACCCGCCGCGCCGCCGTGCTGCCGGTGAGCTGCGGCTGGAGCGACATCGGTTCGTGGTCGGCGCTGTGGCTGGCCGGCGAGCGCGACGCCGACGGCAACCTGCGCGAAGGCGACACGCTCACCGTCAACGCCCACGGCTGTCTGCTGCGCTCGCACGAGCGCCACCTGATCGCCGCTGTCGGCGTGGACAACCTGGTCGTCGTGTCCACCCCGGATGCCACGCTGGTCGCCCACCGCGATGCCGCGCAGGACGTGAAGAAGGTGGTGGACCAGCTCAAGGCGTCGGGCCGCACCGAGCATTCGTTCCACCGGGTGGTACGGCGCCCCTGGGGCAGCTACGACTCACTGGAGGCCGGCGAGCGTTTCCAGGTCAAGCGCATCGTGGTGAAGCCGGGCGCTTCGCTGAGTCTGCAGAAGCACCACCATCGGGCCGAGCACTGGATCGTGGTCTCCGGCACCGCCGAGGTCACCTGCGACGACAAGGTGTTCCTGCTCGGCGAGAACCAGAGCACCTACATCCCGCTGGGCAGCGTCCACCGCCTGCGCAACCCGGGCAAGGTGCCGCTGGAATTGATCGAGGTGCAGTCGGGCAGCTACCTGGGAGAGGACGATATCGTCCGCTTCGACGACGTCTACGGGCGCGCCTGAGCTTGGCCGGACGTTATCGCGGCGCTTCGGAAGAGGCTTGCGGGGGGCTTCCGCCCCGACGTCGCGACTGAAGTCGCTCCCACCATAAGCCGCAGGCTTCGTGGCTGCATGTGGGAGGGGCTTTCAGCCCCGGCGTCGCGACTGAAGTCGCTCCCACCACAAGCCACAGGCTTCGCAGCTGTATGTGGAGGGGCTTTCAGCCCCGACGTCGCGACTGAAGTCGCTCCCACCACAAGCCGCAGGCTTCGCAGCTGTATGTGGGAGGGGCTTTCAGCCCCGACGTCGCGACCGAAGTCGCTACCACCATAAGCCGCAGGCTTCGCAGCTGTATGTGTGGGGGGCTTTCAGCCCCGGCGTCGCGACTGAAGTCGCTCCCACCATAAGCCGCAGGCTTCGCCGCTGTATGTGGGAGGGGCTTTCAGCCCCGACGTCGCGACTGAAGTCGCTCCCACCATAAGCCGCAGGCTTCGCCGCTGTATGTGGGAGGGGCTTCAGCCCCGACGTCGCGACTGAAGTCGCTCCCACCATAAGCCGCAGGCTTCGCCGCTGTATGTGGGAGGGGCTTCAGCCCCGACGTTCCGGGCGGACCGGGCCTATCGAGCTCCCTGCTTGATCAGCGCTTCCAGCTCGGCCGTCTTTTCCCGCATCAGCGCTTCGTCACCACGAGCTTCCACGTTCAACCGCAGCAGCGGCTCGGTGTTGGACGAACGCAGATTGAAGCGCCAGCTGCCGAACGAGGCGCTGATGCCGTCGACGCGATCCAGTTCGGGGCGCTGGTCGGCGTAGAAAGCGAGCACGCGCTCCACCGTCGCCGCCGCGTCGTCCACGCGGAAATTGATCTCGCCACTGCACGGGAACGCGCGCATGCGCTCGTCCAGCATCGCGGCCAGCGGTTGTCCGCTGCGGCACATCCACTCGGCCACCAGCAGCCACGGGATCATGCCGGAGTCGCAGTAGGCGAAGTCGCGGAAATAGTGGTGCGCACTCATCTCGCCGCCGTACACCGCATCCTCGGCGCGCATGCGCTCCTTGATGAAGGCATGACCGGTCTTGCTTTCCACCGGCACGCCGCCGGCCGCGTGCACCATGTCGATCGTGTTCCAGGTCAGCCGGGGGTCGTGGATGATCTTCGCTCCCGGATGCTTTTCGAGCATCTGCGCAGCAAGCAGGCCGACGATGTAGTAGCCCTCGATGAAACGCCCGGCCGCATCGAACAGGAAGCAGCGGTCGAAGTCGCCGTCCCAGGCAATGCCCAGGTCCGCGCCCGAGTCGATCACCGCCTGCACCGTCGCCGCGCGGTTCTCCGGCAGCAGCGGATTGGGAATGCCGTTGGGGAATCGACCATCCGGCGCGTGCTGGATGCGCACGAACTCGAACGGCAGATGCGGTGCCAGCAGATCGATGATCGCGCCGGCCCCGCCATTGCCCGCATTGACCACGATCTTCAGCGGGCGTAACGCGGGGCGATCCAGGTAGCCGAGCAGGTGTTCGATGTAGGCCGACTTGTCGTGGTCGCGCACCACCGCTCCGACGGTGGCCGCCGCCGGCCCGAAGGCATTTGCCTCGACCGCGCGCTCGATGTCGCGCAAACCCGTATCGCCACTGATCGGCCGCGCACCCTCGCGCACCAGCTTCATGCCGTTGTAGTCGATCGGATTGTGGCTGGCGGTCACCATGATGCCGCCCGCCACGCCGCGGCGGGCGGTCTGGAAATAGACCTCTTCGGTGCCGCACAGGCCGATGTCGATGACGTCGCAGCCGCCTTCGTTGAGTCCCCGGGTGACGGCCGCGGCCAGCGCCGGGCTGTCCAGGCGCACGTCGTAGCCGACGATCACCGCCCCGGCGCCGACGACTTCGGCATAAGCGCGCCCGATCCGGTAGGCGATATCGGGATTGAGCTCGTCCGGCATCCGCCCGCGGATGTCATAGGCCTTGAAGCACTTCATGGGCATTCCGATTCAGGGGGCTGCCGGCGTCGATCAGGGCCGGCGCGCGTGGCGAACGTGCCGCCAGACATAGAGCCCGGCGCCCAGCGCGATCAGCGCCACGATCACGGCATCGAAGCGATGGAAGTACACGCCCAGCGTGTCCCAGTGCTCGCCCAGTTTCACGCCGATCCACGCCAGTCCCCAGCACCAGATCAGCGAGCCGATAAAGGTGTAGGCGGTGAATCGCCACAGTGGCATGCGCGCGACGCCGGCAGGGAACGCGATGAAGGTGCGCACCACCGGCAATAGGCGGCCGATGAAGATCGTGATGTCGCCATGTCGCTGGAACCAGCGGTCGGCCAGGTCCAGGTCGCGGTGCGAGACCAGCAGGTACCTGCCGTAGCGCTCGACCAGGGGGCGCCCACCCCAGGCACCGATCGCGTAGGCCAGCCAGGAGCCGATCACGCAACCCACGGCCCCGGCCAGCGAGACAAGCCACAGCTTGAGCTCGCCCCGGGAAACCAGGTACCCGGAGAACGGCATGATGATCTCCGAGGGCAGCGGCACGCAGGCGCTCTCCACCGCCATCAATAGCGCGATACCGGCGTACTGGAACCGCGAGATCACCGCGATGACGAAGCCGGCCAGCGCGGCGATCAGCTTTTCGATCATCGGTCGTTATTCCACTGTCACCGACTTGGCGAGGTTGCGCGGCTGGTCCACGTCGGTGCCGCGCAGCACCGCCACGTGGTAGGCGAGCAACTGCAGCGGGATGGTGAACACGGCCGGGGCGATGAACTCACCCACCGGGTCGAGCCGCAGGGCCACGCCCTTGCCGGTTTCGGCATCCATGCCGGCGTCGCCGGCGGCGAACACGATCAGCTCGCCACCGCGGGCCTTCACTTCCTGCAGGTTGGACTTGAGCTTGTCCAGCAACGGACCGCTCGGGGCGACCGCCACCACCGGCATCTCCTCGTCGACCAAGGCCAGCGGGCCATGCTTGAGCTCGCCGGCCGGGTAGGCCTCGGCGTGGATGTAGGAGATTTCCTTGAGCTTGAGCGAGCCCTCCAGCGCCACCGGGTACTGCGCGCCACGACCGAGGAACAGCGCGTGCTGGCGGTGGATGAAGCGTGCCGACAGCTCCACCACCTGCGGCTCCAGCGCCAGCGCGCGCTCGATCGCTCGCGGCAACGAGATCAGCTGCTGGCAGAGGTCGGCGTAACGCGTGGCATCCAGCCCGCGCTGCTGGGCCAGCTGCAGCGTGAGCAGCGCCAGCGCGGTGAGCTGGGTGGTGAACGCCTTGGTCGAGGCCACGCCGATCTCCGGGCCGGCCCGGGTCATCAGCTTGAGGTCGGCCTCGCGCACCACCGAGGATTCCGGCACGTTGCAGATCGCCAGCGTGCCGAGGTAGCCGCGCCGACGCGATTCGCGCATCGCTGCCAGCGTGTCGGCGGTCTCGCCGGACTGGGAGATGGCCACGAACAGGGTGCCTGGCGACACCACCACCTCGCGGTAGCGGTACTCGCTGGCCACCTCGACGCTGACCGGCAGGCGGGCGAATTCCTCGATCCAGTAACGCGCCACCATGCCGGCGTGGTAACTGGTGCCGCAGGCGACGATGTGGATGCCCTGCACCTTCGCCAGCAATTCGTCGCCGCCCACGCCGAAGATGTTCGGCAGCACGCCGTGCGGGCCGATGCGCGATTCCAGCGTGTCGGCCACCGCGCGCGGCTGCTCGAAGATTTCCTTCTGCATGTAATGGCGGTATTCGCCACGTTCCACCGCATCGGTGGACAGCTCGCTCTCGTGCACCGCGCGCTCGGCGGGCTGGCCGTCGAGCGTGAACACCTGGGCCGACTCGCGGGTGATCTCCACCACGTCGTCTTCTTCCAGGTAGATCATGCGGTTGGTCACCTGGATCAGCGCCTGGGCATCGGAGCCGAGGAAGTGCTCGCCGATGCCCACGCCGACCAGCAACGGCGCACCGCGCCGCGCGCCGACCACGTGACCGGGCTCGTCCCGGCTGATCACCGCGATCGCATAGGCACCTTCCAGTTCACGGGCGACTGCCAGCACCGCCTCGCGCAGGCTGCCGCCTTGGCTAAGGCGCGACTCGACGAGCGCGGCGATGACCTCGGTGTCCGTCTCGGACGTGAACACGTGTCCCTTCGCCTGCAGCTCCGCACGCAGCGGCGCGTAGTTCTCGATGATGCCGTTGTGCACCAGCGCGACACGACCGGCCATGTGCGGATGGGCGTTGGCCTCGTTCGGCACGCCATGGGTGGCCCAGCGGGTATGCGCGATGCCGGTGCCGCCCGGCAGCGGATCGGCCAGATACAGCGCCTCCATCTCGCGCACCTTGCCCTTGGCGCGTACGCGGTGGATCTCGCCATCGTCCAGCACGGCCAGGCCGGCCGAGTCGTAACCGCGATACTCGAGCGCCTTGAGCCCCGCGATCAGCAGGGGCGCGACGTCGCGCTGGGCTGCGGCTGCAACGATTCCACACATGTCGTCATTCCTTAGCTGGGGTCGGGCCCGGAGCCCGACGGCCGCATGGTGGCGGCGATGGTTTCCAACATCCTTTCGCGCGTGAGACAGCTGCCGTCAGGGCACCCGCCGGCGCAGGTAATTGAGCAGGTCGATGCGCGTGATCAGGCCCAGGAAGCGCTCGCCATCCATCACGATCGCCACCAGCCCGCGCTCGAACACCGGCAGCAGCGACTCGATCGGCGAGTGCACGTCGATCTTCTGCAACGTGGTGATCATCGCGGTGGACACCGGGTCGCGGAACCGCGACTGGTCGGCATGCACGTGCATCAGCACATCCGATTCGTCGACGATGCCGACCAGCTGATCTCCGTCCATCACCGGCAACTGCGAGACGTCGTAGAGCTTCATCCGCGTGTAGGCGGTCATCAGCAGCTCGTTGGGTCCGACCACCACCGTGTCGCGCTGGGCGAAGGGACGCAGCAGCAGGTCGCGCAGGTCGCCGTGCTGCTCGCGCTCGAGGAAGCCGTTGTCCAGCATCCAGTAGTCGTTGTACATCTTCGACAGGTACTTGTTGCCGGTGTCGCACACCAGCGACACCACGCGCTTGGGCGTGGCCTGCTCGCGGCAATACTTCAGCGCCGCCGCCAGCAGGGTGCCGGACGACGACCCGCCGAGGATGCCCTCTTTCGCCAGCAGCTCGCGGCCGGCAAGGAAGCTCTCGCGGTCGGAGATCGCGTACGCCTTCTTCACGCGAGAGAAATCGCTGATCGAGGGCAGGAAGTCCTCGCCGATGCCCTCGACCATCCAACTGCCGGATTTCTCCGACAGCGTGCCCTCGTTGATGTACTGGGCGAGGATCGAACCGACCGGGTCGGCCAGCACCAGCTCGGTGTGCGGCGAGTGCTCGGCGAGAAAGCGCGACAGGCCGGTCATGGTGCCCGACGAACCGCAGCCGAACACGATCGCATCGACCCGGCCATCCATCTGCTCGAGGATCTCCGGACCGGTCGTCTCGTAGTGCGCGCGGGGGTTGTCCGGGTTGCCGAACTGGTTGATGAAATAGGCGCCCGGGGTCTCGCGGGCGATCCGCTGGGCCATGTCCTGGTAGTACTCCGGATGCCCCTTGGCCACGTCCGAACGGGTCAGCACCACCTCGGCGCCCATCGCCTTGAGGTTGAAGATCTTCTCCCGGCTCATCTTGTCCGGGACCACCAGGATCAGCTTGTAGCCCTTCTGCTGGGCGACCAGCGCCAGGCCGATGCCGGTGTTGCCAGCCGTACCCTCGACCAGGGTGGCGCCGGGGCGGATCTTGCCGGCCTTTTCCGCCGCCTCGATCATGGACAGGCCGATGCGATCCTTGATCGAGCCGCCCGGGTTGGCGCTCTCGAGCTTCAGGAACAGCTCGCAGCTCCCCGTCTCCAGATGGTTGGCGCGCACCATGGGGGTGTGGCCGATCAGGTCGAGAACGCTGGCGTGAACCGTCATGGAAGCTCCGTGGCAAAGAACCGGGCCAGGCAACCGGCCGACCCGCGGGTCGCCATGATAACCGAGTCCCTCCGACCGACACCGGGCAAGAAAAAAGCCCGGCATCCATCGGATACCGGGCCCTTGCCGCTGCCAACCGGCGTGACGTCAGTGCTGTCGCTGCGTTTGCGCATCCCAGATGCGTTGCAGGCGGTCCTTGGCGTAGAGCTTCTCGCGCTTCATCACCGCGAGCTTGGTTTCGGGAATGGGGAGCACGCCGATATCCGCATCGTGCACCTTGCTGTCGAGTTCCCGGTGGCGCTGGTACAGCGCGCGGAACTCCTTGTTGGACTTCAGCAATGCTTCGACGTCATCACGCGACTGGTTTTCGAACATGGGTCGACCTCCTCGCTGGGAAAGCGGGCGCGTGACCGGTGCGCCCGCGGCGTGGTGAGGCATGCGCAAACCGCCCGCACCGGGGAAATGGTGCGTGACAAGGACGGCTGGGGATACGGTGGGCGCATGCGACGGGTCAGGTTGTCCGCGCGGCGCATGTGCCCCGCGGATGACCGACGCTACTCCGCCGCCGGGGTGGGTGCAAGATCGTGCCGTGGCACGACTGATGCTTAGTAGAGGACAGGCGAAAAACCTGCCGAAACAGCTTGTTGCACTCGGGGGCGACCCTCCGGAAAGGGTCGCCCCGGCCCCTCAGGGCTTGCCCTTCTTCCTCGCCGGCTTGGCTTTGGCCGGTGCCTGATCGCCCTCCATCTGGGAGCGCAGGGCCCGAGCTGCCTGGGCCGCCAGGGCTGCCTCCCGACGGGCGGCATTCGCGACCCGGCTCTGCGCCGCTGCCAGCTTCTTGGCATGCTCGGCCTCGGCCTTGGCCTGTTCGGCGGCCTGGGCGGCCTCCATGCCCTGCTGTTGCAGGCGCTGGGCCTCTTCCTGGGCGAGCTGGTACTGCAGGCGCTGGCGCTCCAGCTCCAACCGGGCCGCCTCGGCGTCGCGCCGGGCCGACTCCAGCATGATCTGGTCGTGCTCACGGTCGAGCTTGGACAGCCGGGCCTGGGCGTCCTGCAGCTGAGCGGCCGCCCGGGCCAGATCGACCCGGCGCTCGGCCAGGTAGAGGGCATGCGGGCGCTCCTTCGAGCGGGCGTCGGCCAACTGTGCCAGGGCATCGCGGGCGCGCGCCTGCTCGGCCGTGGCGTAATGTCCGAGCACCGGGTCATGGGCCAGCTGGTCGAGGCTGGTGGTCAGCCGGGCGAGATCGATGTCGTCCTTGGCGGCGCTGGCGACACCGCTGCCAAGCAACAGGCCCAGGGCGAACAGGGCGGTCGTGAGTCGCTTCATGGCTGACCCTCCTGGGCATTGCCTGCCGAGGACGACGTGGCTGGCTGGGGCACGGTCTGGAAGCCACCATCACCGCTTGGCATGGGCGCCGACAGCACCGAGGCGGAGGGGGCCGGCATGTCTCCGGTCGGCGCCGCGGCAGGAAGAGTGGCCGGCATCTGCGAGCGACTGGAGAGCTCGGGGTGGGCCTGCTCCATGGCCTTGCGCAGCCGCGCGTTTTCGTCGGTCTTGGTCTGGATCCTGGCCCGGACGTCGCCCAGCCGCGCCTTGGCCGTAGCCAGCTCGGCATCGGCCTGGGCCTCGGTGGCCAGATCGGCGGCATCGGCGTACTTGCGGGAGGTCATGGCCGCCTGGGCCTGCTGGAACTTGTTCTGGGCGAAAGTCAGGTCCACCGGGGCGTAATCGGCCGCATCGGCATCGCGGGCAGCCTGCAATTGCGTCTGGGCAGCGCTCATCGCAGCATCCGGAGGCGGTACGCTTGCGCAGCCGCCCAGCATCATCAGGGCGACCAGGGGCAGGCTGCGCGTCCACCCGCAAGAACGGGGGGCACCGGCCTCAGGCCGGGAAAAGCTGTGCACCATCACTCAGTACCTCGTAGTGTTGCGTCGTATTGTCCGTGGGCATAATCGCCGGTGCAATGTAGTTGAATCCAGGGGACTTCAGGTGGATATCGGTTACTTCCTCAAGCTGATGGTGGACAAGGGCGCGTCGGACATGTTCCTGACCACGGGCGCTCCGGTGAACATCAAGGTCGAGGGCAAGCTCTACCCGTTGGGCAATACCGGCCTGCCGGGCGGCATGGTCAAGAAGATCGCCTACTCGCTGATGGACGAGGGCCAGGTGCCCCAGTTCGAGCGCGATCTCGAGCTGAACATGGCGCTGGCGGTGAAGGAAGCGGGCCGCTTCCGCATCAACGTGTTCAAGCAGCGCGGCGAGGTCGGCATGGTGATCCGCGCGATCAAGAGCGAGATCCCCAACGTCGAGCAGTTGCAGCTGCCCTCGATCTTCCGCGAGCTGATCATGGAGCAGCGCGGCCTGATCCTGGTGGTCGGCGCCACCGGCTCGGGCAAGTCGACCACCTTGGCGGCGATGCTCGACCACCGCAACTCCAACTCGCCCGGCCACATCCTCACCATCGAGGATCCGATCGAGTACCTGCACCGGCACAAGAAGTCGATCATCAACCAGCGCGAGGTGGGCCTGGATACGCACAGCTACCACGAGGCGCTGAAGAACGCGATGCGCGAGGCGCCGGACGTGATCATGATCGGCGAGATCCGCGACACCGACACGATGGAGGCGGCGATCGCCTTCTCCGAAACCGGTCACCTGTGCCTGGCCACCCTGCACTCCAACAACGCCGACCAGACGCTGGAACGCATCCTCAACTTCTTCCCCGAGTCGGCGCACAAGAACGTGCTGATGAACCTGTCGCTCAACCTGCGCGCGGTGATCAGCCAGCGCCTTGTGATCGGCAAGGACGGCCGCCGCCTGCCGGCGGTCGAGGTGCTGCTGAACACCCCGCTGATCCGCGACATGATCCGCCGCGGCCAGATCCACGAGGTAAAGGAAGCGATGGACCGCAGCCTGCAGGAAGGCATGCAGACCTTCGACCAGTCGCTGTACCGGCTCTACAAGAGCGGCCGGATCGAACTGGACGAGGCGCTGGCCAAGGCCGACTCGCGCGATGGCCTGGCGCTGAAGATCCGCCTGGCCGAGGGCGGTGGATCCAACACCGACACCGAACTGGCCGGCAACGATCCCTACGGCCTGGGCTTCTAGACCCCTGCCCCGTCGTCGGCGCCTCAGGCGCCGGCAGGCGGTGCATCCGGCTGCCGCTCCGGCGCCGCTGCCTGAAACGCCGGCAAGGCCATGCACTCGGCCTGGATGCGGTGGATCGTGGGGTACGCATCCAGCGGCAGCTGCCAGCGCGCGGCATTGTAGAGCTGCGGGATCAGGCAGATATCGGCCAGCCCCGGCTCGTCGCCGTGGCAGAACGTACCGGTGGCGACGTTGTCGGCCAGCATCGCCTCGAACGCAGCCAGGCCCACGGCCATCCAGTGACGGTTCCAGTCGGCCCGCTGCGCCTCGGTGGCACCGAAGCGCGCCTCCAGCGCCTGCAGCACCCGCAGGTTGCCCAGCGGGTGGATGTCGCAAGCGATGGTCTGCGCCAGCGCGCGTACCCGCGCCCGGCCGCGCGGGTCCACCGGCAGCAGCGGCGGCTCCGGCACCATCTCGTCGAGGTATTCGACGATCGCCAGCGACTGGGTGAACACCCGCTCGCCGTCGACCAGCGCGGGGACCAGCTCCTGCGGGTTGATCGCCCGGTAGGTGGCCCCGTGCTGCTCGCCGCCGTCGCGCACCAGGTGGACCGGGTGGTTTTCCCAGTCCAGTCCCTTCAACGCCAGCGCGATGCGCACGCGGTAGGCGGCGGTCGAACGCCAGTAGCCGTAAAGCGCGAGATCCTGAAGCATGGGCTGTCTCCTGCCGGGCCGGTGGGCGCCAAGCATATACGGCCGCGTTTGCATCGCCGGAGGGGCGGCACGAAAATGAGCTGGCTACGGTATCCCTATCCGGGATCGGCCACGCCGGCCGACCCGCCATGCAGCAGCCCAACCCAGGAGTCCCGACGTGTCCTTCCTCCGCATGAGCGACCTCGATCTGCGCGGCAAGCGTGTGCTGATCCGCGAAGACCTGAACGTGCCGATCGAGGACGGCCGGATTACCTCTACCCAGCGCCTGGGCGCCTCGCTGCCCACGATCAAGGCCGCGCGCGATGCCGGCGCCCGGGTGATGGTGCTGTCGCACCTGGGCCGGCCGAAGGAAGGCCAGTTCGACGAGGCCTCCTCGCTGGCTCCGGTCGCCGCCTGGCTGGGCGACAAGCTCGGCAAGCCGGTGCGACTGGTGCGCGACTACCTCGACGGCGTGGAGGTCGCCGAGGGCGAGGTGGTGGTGCTGGAGAACTGCCGCATGAACGTCGGCGAGGGCAAGGACGACGAGACGCTGTCGAAGAAGTACGCCGCACTGTGCGACGTGTTCGTGATGGACGCCTTCGGCACCGCACACCGCGCCCAGGCCTCCACCCACGGCGTGATCCGCTTCGCCCAGGTGGCTGCCGCCGGGCCGCTGCTGGCCGCCGAACTCGACGCGCTGGGCAAGGCGCTGGAGCACCCGGCCAAGCCGCTGTTGGCGATCGTCGCCGGCTCCAAGGTCTCGACCAAGCTCACCCTGCTGGAGAACCTGATCGGCAAGGTCGACCAGCTGATCGTGGGCGGAGGCATCGCCAATACCTTCATCGCCGCCGCCGGCCACGGCGTCGGCAACTCGCTGTACGAACCCGACCTGATCGACGCGGCGAAGAGGGTCATCGCCGACGCCAAGCGGCGCGGTGCCGAGGTGCCGCTGCCGGTCGACGTGGTGGTCGCCCCCGAGTTCTCCGCGCAGGCGACGCCGACGGTGAAGGCGGTGGACCAGGTCAAGGACGGCGAGATGATCCTGGACATCGGCCCGGAGACCGCCAAACGCTACGCCGCGCTGATCGCCAAGGCCGGCACGGTGGTGTGGAACGGCCCGGTCGGCGTGTTCGAGTTCGACGCCTTCGGCATGGGCACCGAGACCCTCGCCCGCGCGATCGCCGCCTCCCCGGCGTTCTCGATCGCCGGTGGCGGCGACACCCTGGCGGCCGTGGACAAGTACGGCATCGAGAAGGACGTGTCCTACATCTCCACCGGCGGCGGCGCGTTCCTCGAGTTCCTCGAGGGCAAGGAACTGCCGGCGGTGGCGGCACTCAAGGCCCGCGCCAAGGGCTGAGACTCCCCTCTCGTAGGAGCCCGCTCGCGGGCGATGCTTCCGACCCCACTGTGAATCAGGAGCAGAAGCATCGCCCGCGAGCGGGCTCCTGCAACGCTCAGCCTCTGTCGCGCAGGATGCCCCGCACGGCGGCGATCACGCGCTCCACGTCACCGTCGGACAAGGCGGGGGAGAGCGGCAGGCTGACGGTCTGCCGGCCCAGACGCATTGCGTTCGGCCACCGCTCTGGCGACCAGCCGTAGCGCCGCTGGTAGTAGGGGTGTTCGGGAACGGCCAGGTAATGCACGCCCGTACCAATCCGCGCTGCGTTCATGGCGTCGAGGAAGGCGTCGCGCGAAATACCGCATCGCGCCTCGTCGATCATCACGGTGTACAGGTGCAGACCGTGCCGGGTATCCGCCTCCTGCGCCGCCGGCAGGCCGATCGGCAGGTCGGCAAAGGCCGCCTCGTAACGTCGCCAGATCGCCTGGCGACGCGCCCAGTGGGCTTCAACCTTGGCCAGCTGCGGCAGCCCGATTGCCGCCTGCAGGTCCATCATGTTGTATTTGAAGCCGCACTCCAGCACCTGATAGTGCTTGTAGCCGCTGTCACCGAAGCGATGCCAGGCATCCTTGCTCATGCCGTGCAGGGCGAGCATGCGGGCACGGGCAATGCGTTCGCGGTCGCGGCCGAGGATCATGCCGCCCTCGCCGGTGACCACGTTCTTGGTCACGTAGAAGCTGAAGCAGCCGAAATCCCCGAACGTGCCGGCCGGCTGGCCGCGAAAGGTGGTTTCGATCGCATGGGCACAGTCCTCGATCACCACCAGGCCGTGCCGTTGGGCGATGTCCATGATCCGGTCCATCGCGCAGGGCCGACCGGCGAAGTGCACCGGCAGGATCGCGCGGGTGCGCGGGGTGATCGCCGCCTCGATCGCATCCGGATCGATGTTCTGGGTGACCGGATCGACGTCCGCCAGCACCGGCACCAACCCGGCATGCTCGATCGCATTGACGGTCGCGCAGAACGTGAGCGGCGTGGTGATCACTTCGGCTCCCGGCTCGAGGCCGGCCGCGACCATGCTCACGTGCAGGGCCGCGGTGCAGGAATTCACCGCCGCGACGCACTCGGCGCCGGCCTGCCTGTACTCGGCGAAGGCCTGCTCGAAGCGTGCGACCCGCGGTCCGGTACCCAGCCAGCCGGAGCGCATGCAGGCCACGACTTCGGCGATCTCTTCTTCGCCGATGCCCGGCGCACCGAAGACGATGAAACGTTCCTGATCGACCATGCCCGACAATCCTAAAGAAGGAAGCGCCGGGCCGCTTGCGCGGCCCGTCATCAAAACATCATTTGCGGTCAATGGACCACGCGTTTGACTGCGTCCACCACGTGGCTGACGGTGAAGCCGAAGTGCTCGAACAGCTGGGGCGCCGGCGCCGACGCACCGAACGAGTGCATACCGACCACCTCGCCATCCAGTCCGACGTACTTGCGCCAGAAGTCGGCCGTGGCCGCCTCTACCGCCACGCGGGCGCGGCACCAGGCGGGCAGCACCGCCTCGCGGTAGGCCTGCGGCTGGGCATCGAACACCTCGGTGCACGGCATCGAGACCACGCGCACCGCCATGCCCTGCTGGGCCAGGGTACGCATCGCCTCCATCGCCAGTTCCACTTCCGAGCCGGTGGCGATCAGGATCGCCTGGAAGCGCGCGTCGGCCGGATCGGACAGCACGTAGCCCCCGCGCTCGATGTCCGCGACCTGCTCGGTCGTGCGCTGCTGGTGCTTGAGGTTCTGGCGCGAGAACACCAGGCAGCTGGGCAGGCCCTTGCGCTCGATCGCCGCCTTCCACGAAGCCGCCGACTCGACCGCATCGCAGGGACGCCACACGTGGTTGTTCGGGATGTAGCGCAGGCTGGCCAGGTGCTCGACCGGCTGGTGGGTCGGACCGTCCTCGCCCAGGCCGATCGAGTCGTGGGTGTAGACGTGGATCGCCTGCGCCGGGATCAGCGCGCTCATCCGCACCGCGTTGCGCGCGTAGTCGGAGAACACCAGGAAGGTCGCGTCGTACGGGATGAAGCCGCCGTGCAGCGCCAGGCCGTTGGCGATCGCGCTCATGCCGAACTCGCGCACGCCGTAGTAGACGTAGTTGCCCTGGCCACCGGCGCTGTCGCCGTTGCCGGCGTCCTTGCTGCCCTTCCACTTGGTGAGGTTGGAGCCGGCCAGGTCAGCCGAACCGCCGATCAGTTCCGGCAGCAGCGGGCCGAATGCGTCCAGCGTCATCTGCGAGGCCTTGCGCGAAGCCACTTCCGGCCCCTCGAGCTGCAGCTTGGCCACGTAGGCCTGCGACTTCTCGGCCCAGTCCGCCGGCAGTTCGCCGCGCTGGCGGCGCTCGAACTCGGCGGCCAGTTCCGGGTACGCCTTGGCGTAGGCGGCGAAGGCGTCCTTCCAGGACTGCTCGACAGCAGCGCCCTTGGCCTTGTGGTCCCAGCCAGCGTAGATCTCGGCCGGGATCTCGAACGGCGGGTACTTCCAGCCGAGCTGCTCGCGCGCGGCGGCCACCTCGTCCTTGCCCAGCGCGGCGCCGTGGCTCTCTTCCTTGCCCTGCTTGTTCGGCGAGCCGAAGCCGATGATGGTCTTGCAGCAGATCAGGGTCGGCTTGGCGGACTGCGCGGTGGCCTGCGCGATCGCCGCCTTGACCGCCTCGGCGTCGTGGCCGTCCACACCCCGGATCACGTTCCAGCCATAGGCTTCGAAACGGCCCGGCGTGTCGTCGGTGAACCAGCCGTGCACCTCGCCGTCGATGGAGATGCCGTTGTCGTCGTAGACCGCGACCAGCTTCCCCAGGCCCCAGGTGCCGGCCAGCGAGGCCACTTCATGCGAGATGCCTTCCATCAGGCAGCCATCGCCAAGGAACACGTAGGTGTGGTGGTCGACCACGGCGTGACCGGGGCGGTTGAAGTGCGCCGCCAGCACCTTCTCCGCCAGGGCCATGCCCACCGCGTTGGCCAAGCCCTGGCCGAGCGGGCCGGTGGTGGTCTCCACCCCGGGGGTCTCGCTGGCTTCCGGGTGGCCGGCGGTCTTGGAGTGCAGTTGGCGGAAGCGCTTCAGCTCGCTCATCGGCAGGTCGAAGCCGGTCAGATGCAGCAGCGCGTACTGCAGCATCGAGCCGTGGCCGTTGGAGAGCAAGAAGCGGTCGCGGTTTGGCCATTTTGGATTGGCCGGGTTGAAGTGCAGGAAATCGTTCCACAGCACTTCGGCGATATCGGCCATGCCCATCGGCATGCCCGGGTGGCCGGAATTGGCCGCCTGCACGGCGTCCATGGCGAGGGCGCGCACGGCATTGGCGAGTTCGCGGCGGGTGGTCATCGGCGTCTCCGGAAGGGGCATGAAAAGACGCCATTGTCGCCGATTCGGCGACCCGAGTCGCGCGACCGCCGCGACCCGCCGACCGGCGCAGCGGCGACCGGATGCGCCGGGCGCGCACGCGTAGGACAACGGCGATTAATTGCCGCTTAACTTTTTGGGGCTGGATATCGGCCCGCTTCAGGCTCGCCGCCGTTCAATGCCCCCGCGCCCTTCCCCAGGCGCCCTGATTACGGCATCCCCGGCCGTACAGCGAAAAGCATAAAAAAGGAGAAGTCCCGATGAAGAAGTCACTGCTCGCCCTTGCTTTCGTTTCCGCCAGTGCCTGCGCCCTCCCCGCCATGTCCCAGGATGCAGGCAATGCCTCGCCGCAGACGGCAGGCAACTATCAGCCCGGTCAGGCGGTCGGCACCGGCAACTGGTTCATTGGCGGCAGCGTCGGCCAGGCGCACGTTTCCCAGGGCCCATACGACGACCACCCGACGACCTATGGCATCAACGGCGGCTATCGCTGGAAGGTCGGCCAGGACATGGGACTGGGCCTCGAGGCCGGCTACAACGATCTCGGCAATTTCAAGGTCAAGAACGTCTTCAACAGCAACGACGTCAACCTGACCTCGCAGCGTCACGCCCTGCGCGGCTGGACGGCGGGCGTCAACGGTCGTATCGACATCTATCGCGGGTTGTACCTGAGCGGGCGCACCGGCCTGTATGGCTGGCATGCGCCGGGCATGCAGGATCCGGATGCAGGCAACCGCCGCGATCTGAGCAAGGTCGACTACTACGCCGGAGCCGGCATCGGCTACGACATCAACAACCATTTCGGCCTCGGCCTGTCCTACGACTACTACCACGCCGCCAAGAGCGGGGTGAAGCTGACCACCGATGCGGCCTCGCTGACCGCCGAATACCGGTTCTGAACCCCCGCCAGCGGGTATGCGCGAGTGGACACGCTTAACCCGAGATTAATACTGTACTGATAAGTATTGAATCTTTCGGGGCACCCATCCATCTAAGCCCCTGTGCCGGCCAGAACGGCCGGCACGCCCCACGACAGCCCGGGCATCCCCCCAAGCAGCCCGGCTGCGATAACAACAAGAGGAACATCACGATGAAGAAGACTCTGCTTGCCCTTGCCCTGGTGTCCGCCGGCCTGGTGGCCGCACCTGCCGCGTTCGCACAGAGCGCCCCCTCCGACAACGGCGGCTGGTTCATCAACGGCAACGTGGGCCGCACGTCCATCAACAAGGGCCCGTACGACGGTCACGACACCGGCTACGCCCTCAACGGCGGCTACCGCTGGTCGGTGAATCCGAATGTGGCGCTGGGTGTCGAGGCCGGCTACAACGACCTTGGCAACATCCACGTCAAGAACATCTTCAACAGCAACAACGTCGTCGACAGCGGCCGCTCCCAGCTGCACGGCTGGACCGCTGGCGTGAATGGCCATTTCAACCTCAACCCGAACTGGTATATCAGCGCCCGTACCGGCCTGTACGCGTGGAAGGGCCATGGCCTGAGCAACGACTCCAACCCGATCCGCGAGAGCCTGGACAAGACCAGCTGGTATGCCGGCGCCGGCTTCGGCTACGACTTCAGCAACAACCTCAGCGTCGGTCTGAACTACGACTACTTCGACGCCAAGAAGCACAACGTCGACCTGAGCACCGACATGGTCTCGGTCAGCGCCGAATACCGCTTCTGATCCACGCTGCAAGGCAAAAAAAAGGGCGCCCCTCGGGGCGCCCTTTTTCGTGGATCGGGAACCCGGCTTACTTGCCGCCGGTCCAGCGACCCAGCGCGGCCTGACCGTTTTCCTTCGCGCGCGCGGCGACCGTCTTCTGCGCCTCGGCGTAGTTCGCCTTCATGTCCTTGGCCCACAACTTCAATGCAGCCTGCTGCATGGCGCGGCCGTAGGAGAACGACAGTGGCCACGGATGCGGGCCGATGCGGTTCATCGCATTGAGGTGGGCGGTGGACTGCTCGTCGGTCTGGCCACCGGAGAGGAAAACAATGCCCGGCAGCGAGGCCGGCACGGTGGACTTGAGCACGCGCACCGTGGCCTCGGCAACTTCCTCGACCTCGGCCTGCTCCTCGGCGTCCTTGCCAGGGATCACCATCGACACCTTCAGGATCGCGCCCTCGAGCATCACGTTCTGCTCGTACAGCGCGTTGAACAGGCTGCGCAGCACGGCCTCGTGCACTTCGTAGCTGACGTCGATGCTGTGGTCGCCGTCCATGATCACTTCCGGTTCGACCATCGGCACCAGGCCGGCTTCCTGGCACAGCGCGGCGTAGCGGGCCAGCGCGTGGCAATTGGCCTCGATCGCGGTGGAGCTGGGGTTGTCCTCGGAGATGTTGATCACTGCGCGCCACTTGGCGAACTGCGCGCCGAGCTTGGCGTACTCGGCCAGGCGCTCGCGTAGGCCGTCCAGGCCCTCGGTGACCACATCGCCGGGGAAGCCGGCCAGCGGCACCGGGCCCTTGTCGACCTTGATGCCAGGGATGATGCCGAGCTTCTTCATCACCTGGGTGAACGGCACACCGTCCCTGGTCGACTGGCGGATCGTCTCGTCGTAAAGAATCGCGCCGGAGATGTGCTCGTTCAGCCCGGGCGCGGTCAGCAGCAGCTCGCGGTAGGCGCGGCGGTTCTCTTCGGTGTTCTCGATGCCGACCGATTCGAACCGCTTGGCGATCGTCTTGGTCGACTCATCGATGGCGATGATGCCCTTGCCGGGCGCGACCATCGCCAGCGCGATGCTTTCCAGATCTTCGATGCTCATGACGACTCCGTGGAAACGACAGCGGCCGCCAGGCCGCGCAAAGGACACGCCGCCCCCGAAACCGGGAGCGGCAAGGCTGAAAGCGGCGGATTATAGGCCAGATCGCCCGACAGCACCGGGGCGACCGGAAGACCGGCTCAGTTCTGGTCGTAGCCGGGCAGCTGGCAGGGAGCCATCAGGGCCTGCTGGCCGGCCTTGTCGGACGGCCCGTTGAAGGGCACCACATAGTAGGTGTCCACCGGCTCGCCGGCCCGGTTGGTAAGCGAGGGGCCATAGGTGAAGTGCTTGACCGCATTGACCGCCACCGGCGTCAGATCACTCGCCGGGACGGTCTTGACCGCCTTGATGTCGCGCGGGATGCCGTCCGAGCCGATGGTGAAGGTGACAGCCACGCAGCCCGGCTTGTAGATGTTCTTGCCGCTGTTCGGCACGTCCACGTCCACGCTGCGATTGAGCAGGATCCAGTAGCCGTTGATCTTGTCCGGCGACACACGTCGCGCCTGGGCCATCAGCGGGGAGGAAACGGCCAGCGCCAGCAGGCACAACGGCAGTTGCAAGCGAAGCATGTTCTTCTTCATCGGTCGCCTCCGGGGATGGGGTGGTAGCCCAGTCTAGCGTCAGCGCACGGCATCGGCGTCGATCTCCGTTGCCGCCGGCGACGCCTCGGGGAACCGGCGCAGCCGGTGGAACAGATTCACCAATCCGGCTGCCCCCAGGGCCACCGCAGCGCCGGCCATCGCCTGCAGGACGTAGAAGACCATCCAGCGCCACTCGGCAGGTGGCAGGTGGCCGGTGGAGTAATCGGTCATCCGGTCATGCAGGAAGACCATCACGACGCCATGGCTCAGCAAACCGGACACCCCCTGCACCACCTGCCATACACCAAGCACCGAGAGCGCCACGCGCTGCAACTCATCCGCGCCGATCGGCATCTCCAGCACCTGCCCGTTCGAGCGACTGCTGGCCCACCAGGCCAGCATGCCGGGCCATAGCCAGAGCACGGCACCGACAACGAGGTACAAGCCGGCGAACAGCAGGCTACCGAGCAGGCGATGCGTGTTGCCATCGGAGGCGGCAACCACCGCCGCCACGTCCTCCAGCGCATGCACCGACAACAGCACGGCACCCAGCCGGATGGCGGTGCACAGCACCGTGTAGACACTGGTCTTCATGCGTTCCCTCGCTGCCGCCCGATGCGGGCCGCCTACCTCAGAGCTCGCGCAGGCTGTCGACGATGCCGTCAGCGCCGACCGAGAGCAGCTTCAGCGTATTGGTACCACCGGCCTGGCCGACCCGGTCGCCGTAGGTGATCACCACGCGGTCGCCCTCGGCCAGCTTGCCCTGCTCGAACAGCATGCGCACGGCGGCGCGGGTGGACGCGGCCATGCTCTGCTGCTCGCCGTGGCTGAACTCCACCGGATGCACGTCGCGCAGCACCTGCATGCGGCGGCGCGCCTCGCCGAACGGCGACATGCCGTAGATCGGCACCGCACTGCGGTAGCGCGACAGCCACTGGGCGGTGGCGCCGGACTCGGTCAACGCAACGATCGCGCGCACGCCCAGGTGTCCGGCCAGCACCATCGCGGCCAGGGCGATCGCCTGATCGGCCCGGTCCAGCTGCAGCGCCGCATCGAGCATGCGCTCGTCCTTCGGCTCGAACTGGCGCTCGGCCCCCAGGCAGATGCGCACCATCGCCGCCACCGCCTTGTCCGGATGCGCGCCGGCCGCGGATTCTTCCGACAGCATTACCGCATCGGTGCCGTCGATCACCGCATTGGCCACGTCGAGCACTTCGGCACGGGTCGGGATCGGCGAACGCACCATCGACTGCAGCATCTGCGTGGCGGTGATCACCGCGCGGTTGCGCTGCACCGTTTCGCGGATGATCTTCTTCTGCAGTCCCGGCAGCTCGGCGTCGCCGATCTCCACGCCCAGGTCGCCGCGCGCCACCATCACCACGTCGGTGGCGTCGATGATCTCGCCCAGCACCGGAATCGCGTCGGCACGCTCGATCTTGGCCACCATCACGGCGTGGCCGCCGGCCTCGCGCATCAGGCGACGCGCGGTATGCATATCCTCGGCCGAGCGCACGAACGACACGGCCAGGAAATCGGCGCCGAGCTCGGCGGCCAGCTTGATGTCGTTGCGATCCTTGTCCGACAGCGCATCGACGGTGAGTCCACCGCCCTGCCGGTTCAGGCCCTTGCGGTTGGACAGCTTGCCACCGACGGTGACCGTGCAGTGGATCTCGGTGCCGTCGATCGACTCCACCCGCATCGCGACCAGTCCGTCGTCGAACAGCAGGATGTCGCCGCGACTCACGTCCTTCGGCAGGCCGAGGTAACTCACGCCGACGCGGGTGGCATCGCCGTCCGGCGCATCGTCACGACAGTCGAGCGTGAACGCGTCACCGACTTCCAGTTGCACCGGACCGTCCGCAAACTTCTCGACGCGGATCTTCGGGCCCTGCAGGTCGGCCAGAATGCCGACCTCCACGCCGACCTTGGCGGCAGCGGCCCGCACCGCCTCGGCGCGGGCGCGATGGTCGTCGGGCGTGCCATGCGACAGGTTGAGGCGGGCGACATTGACGCCCTCGGCGATGATCTTCTCGAGCATCCCCGGCGCATCGGTGGCGGGGCCGAGCGTGGCGACGATCTTGGTACGGCGGACTTGCAGGGATTGGGTAGTCATCCTGGAAGCGTAGCAACAACGCGAGCTGCATCGCCACGATTCAAATCGCTAATTTTCAGCCGTTTGGACGGCTGTGCGACGTGCGTCGCCGGCCATGAAAACGCGGCATGAAGATACCAGTCGGCGTCGACCAGCAATCTGCGGTCTACAACGATGCAGACCACGTAACGCCCCGCGATGCGGCATCGATGTGCTGCGTCGCAGCAACCCCGGTAAAAAAATTTTCCCGGCTGACCGCCCTGCCGGCTTATCGGTGCACAGCCAGGCCCGGCGGGCGTCCCGAACCCTGAGCCTGCACCGTCACGACCGGTCGCCGCGACGGCACGAGCAGCGATGCCTCAGCGGCTGCCCAGCGCCTCGTCCAATATCTCGGCGAGGCGCACACCGCCTTGCTCGAGCCGCTCGCGTATCACCGGCCACGCTTTGGCCTGGTAGCGCTCGGACCAGGCCACGCCGGACGGCTTGGCCAGATCGGTGTAGGCGATGGTCCGAGCGATGTGGTGCGACTCGTTGGCCCAGTCCACGACACGCGTATCGAGCGTGGCGAGCGTCCCGGCAGGCGCCCACTGCGCAAGCTCGGCCGGGGTGATCCCCGCTTCCAGCTGCTTCGCGCGCGCGGCCACCGCCGTCCGGTCGATCGAATAGTTCGGACCCAGCTTGAGGTCGAGCTGGTGCTCGATCACGCGACCGTCCCAGACCGAATGCAGGTTGGTGCCGATACCGAAGAACTGCGCCTGGACGGTGTTGCCGCCCTTGTCGTCATCGTCCACCGCGTGCATCGGCTGGTGGATGTCGCCGGCCAGGTGGACCACCCACTTCAACGCCTCCAGCCGTGTCCGCGGGTTGGCCGAGCGGTTGGCAAGGACGCGAGTGAAATGCTCCAGCTGGGCCACGATGCAGTTGCCCCGGGGACAGTCGCGCGCTGCCTGGTAATCCGGTGTCTGGAGCGGGATGTCGACGTAGTGCCAGCCCGCCGTCCCGGGCATCTCCTTGCGGTGCTGGTCAGCCCACGAGGCGATCTGGTCGAGCCGGTCGTAGCCCTCCAACCCGAGCAACGCCTGCACCTGCGCGGCGGCGGCAGGATCCAGGTGCGATTGGGCGATGTCCGCCACGATCGCGTGACCTTCCGGGCCCCAGGCCATGGCGTGCGGGGCGGCGAACCCGAGGGTGAGGGCAAGAGACAGCAGGCTCAGGCGGGAAGGACGCAGCTTCATCGGATCATCAGGGCCGTGATGGGAAAGGCCGGGAGTCTGCCACAGCCCCGTGCTCCGCCGGATGACACCAGGCGGGGCCCGGCGCCGCTTGTCCCCGCCGTCGAAGCGGCCCGACGGCCTGCTAGAATAAAGGGCTCTTTCCACAGGCATGGGCCAGACGCAGGAGTCAACGGCAATGACGATCAAGGTGGGTATCAACGGCTTCGGCCGCATCGGACGCAATGTGCTGCGTGCAGCCGTGCAGAACTTCAGCGACATCGAGATCGTTGCGATCAACGACCTGCTCGAGCCGGACTACCTCGCCTACATGCTGCAGTACGACTCCGTGCACGGCCGCTTCAAGGGCACCGTGTCGGTCGAGGGCAACACGCTCATCGTCAACGGCAGGAAAATCCGCCTCACCGCCGAGCGCGACCCGGCTGCGCTGAAGTGGGACGAGGTCAGCGCCGAGGTGGTGATCGAGTCCACCGGTATCTTCCTGACCAAGGAAGGCGCGCAGAAGCACCTCGACGCCGGCGCGAAGAAGGTGATCCTGTCGGCCCCGTCCAAGGACGACACGCCGATGTTCGTCTACGGCGTGAACGACAAGAGCTACAAGGGCGAGGCGATCATCTCCAACGCCTCGTGCACCACCAACTGCCTGGCGCCGCTGGCCAAGGTGATCAACGACAAGTGGGGCATCAAGCGCGGCCTGATGACCACCGTGCACGCCGCCACCGCCACCCAGAAGACCGTCGACGGCCCGTCCAACAAGGACTGGCGCGGCGGCCGCGGCATCCTGGAGAACATCATCCCGTCCTCCACCGGCGCGGCCAAGGCCGTGGGCGTGGTGATCCCCGAGCTCAACAAGAAGCTCACCGGCATGAGCTTCCGCGTGCCGACCTCCGACGTCTCGGTGGTCGACCTGACCTGCGAGCTGGAAAAGCCGGCGACCTACGCCGAGATCTGCGCGGAGATGAAGGCACAGTCCGAGGGCGCGCTGAAGGGCGTGCTGGGCTACACCGAGGACAAGGTGGTCGCCACCGACTTCCGCGGCGAGACCCGCACCTCGGTATTCGACGCCGAGGCCGGCATCGCACTGGACTCCACTTTCGTCAAGCTCGTGTCCTGGTACGACAACGAGTGGGGCTATTCCAACAAGTGCCTGGAAATGGCCCGCGTGGTGGCGAAGTAAGACCTGCCGCCGCGATACGAAGAAAGGCGCCCCAGGGCGCCTTTCTTTTTGGTTCGGTGGGCGGGACGGCCGCCTCACCATGAAACTTCCAACGACACGTCATTCGGGCGCAAGCCGAAATCCAGTGCCCTGGCACGCGATGCCCGGGCAGACGCTGGATTCCAGCGTTCGCTGGAATGACGACAAGGGAAGGACCAGACCCTGAGCAGCGAGCTACCGCGGGGGCCTGATCGAGTCGATCGCCTTACTTCAGCGCGGCCAGCGCCGCGTCGTAGTCCGGCTCCTGGGTGATTTCCGGCACCAGCTCGGCATGCTTCACGTGGTCGTGCTCATCCAGCACCACCACCGCGCGCGCCGCCAGGCCGGCCAGCGGGCCGCTGGACAGCGCCACGCCGTAGGTCTTGAGGAAATCGGCGCCGCGCAGGGTCGACAGCGTCACCACGTTGTCCAGGCCCTCGGCGCCGCAGAAGCGCGCCTGCGCGAACGGCAGGTCGGCCGAGATGCACAGCACCACGGTGTTGGCGAGTTCGGAGGCATCCTGGTTGAAGTGGCGCACCGACGCGGCGCACACCGGCGTATCGACGCTGGGGAAGATGTTCAGGATCTTGCGCTTGCCGGTGAAGTCGGCCAGCGAGACGTCGGCCAGATCCTTGGCGACCAGGCGGAAGCCGGGAGCCTTGTCGCCCACGGCGGGGAAGTCGCCCTGGACCTCGACCGGATTGCCCTTGAGCGTAACGTTCTGCGACATGGGATGCCTCGTGCGGATAAGTCGGGAGCGCCATCCTAGAGGCTGACCGCTCCCGTGTCGCGCACTCAGTGCTCGCCAAGCAGCTCCCGGATCACCCGCTCGGCGAGCTGTTCCGGAGCCTGGTCACCGCCATGCAGATGCACTTCCGGCGCCTCGGGTGCCTCGTATGGAGAATCGATACCGGTGAAGTTCCTGATGCCGCCGGCACGTGCCTTGGCGTACAGACCCTTCACGTCGCGCGCCTCGCACACCGCCAGCGGCGTGTCGACGAACACCTCGTGGAACTCGCCGGGCGCGAACAGCTCGCGCGCCATCCGACGCTCCTCGCGGAACGGACTGATGAAGGAGACCAGCACGATCAGCCCGGCATCGACCATCAATTTGGCGACCTCCGCCACGCGGCGGATGTTCTCCACGCGATCCTCGTCGGTGAAGCCCAGGTCGCGGTTGAGCCCGTGGCGCACGTTGTCGCCGTCGAGCAGGTAGGTGTGTCGGCCCAGCGCGAACAGCCGTTTCTCCACCAGGTTGGCCACGGTGGATTTGCCGGAGCCGGACAAGCCGGTGAACCACAGGCAGGCCGGCGACTGGCCCTTCAGCCGCGCGCGGGCGGCGCGATCAATGTCCAGGTGCTGCCAGTGGATGTTGTCGGCGCGGCGCAGGGCGAAGTCCAGCGTGCCGGCACCGACCGTGGCGTTGGTCTGCCGGTCGATCAGGATGAAGGCGCCCAGCTCGCGGCATGCCGCGTAGGGCTCGAACGCCACCGGCTGGTCAAGCGACAGGTTGCAGTAACCCACCTCGTTGAGCTCCAGCCGCTTGGCGGCCAGCTCTTCCTGGGTGTTCACGTCGACCTTGTGCTTGATCTCGGTGACCTGCGCACCGACCGTGCGCGTGCCGATCTTCAGCCAGTAGCCGCGTCCGGGCAGCAGCGCCGCCTCGTCCATCCACAGCAGGTGGGCAGCGAACTGGTCGGCCACCTGCGGCGGATCGCCCGCCGCGGCGATCACGTCGCCGCGACTGATGTCACGCTCGTCTTCCAGGGTCAGCGTGACGGCGTCGCCGACCACCGCCTGCGTGCGATCGCCGTCGGCGGTGACGATCCGCGCCACGCGCGAGCGCGCGCCGCCAGGCAGCACCACGACCTCATCACCCGGGGCGATCGATCCGGCCACCACTGGCCCGGCGTAGCCGCGGAAATTCTGGTCCGGCCGGCATACCCACTGCACCGGCAGGCGGAAGCCCAGCGTCCGCGCCGGCGGCTGGATCACCACCGTCTCCAGGTGCTCGAGCAGGCTCGGACCGTCGAACCAGGGCATCGCCGTGGCGCGCGCGCTGATGTTTTCGCCGCGCAGCGCCGACACCGGGATCGCACTGACCTGGGGAATGCCCATGCCCGCGGCGAGCGCCGCGTACTCGGTTTCGATGGCGCGGAAGGTCGCCTCGTCGTAGCCGACCAGATCCATCTTGTTCACCGCCAGCAGCACATGGCGGATGCCCAGCAGCGCGGCGATGTAGGTATGCCGGCGGGTCTGCGTGAGCACGCCCTTGCGCGCGTCGATCAGCACCACGGCAAGGTCAGCCGTGCTGGCACCGGTGGCCATGTTGCGGGTGTACTGCTCGTGGCCCGGGCAGTCGGCGACGATGAACTTGCGCCGCTCGGTGGTGAAGAAGCGGTACGCCACGTCGATGGTGATGCCTTGCTCGCGCTCGGCCGACAAGCCGTCGACCAGCAGCGCGAAATCCAGCTCGCCGTTCTGCGTGCCGTGGCGCCGCGAGTCGCCCTCCAGTGCCGCGAGCTGGTCATCGAACAGCAGCTTAGTGTCGTACAGCAGGCGACCGAGCAGGGTGCTCTTGCCGTCGTCGACGCTGCCGCAGGTGATGAAGCGCAGCAGGTCCTTCGATTCGTGGCGGGCGAGGTACTCGTCCACCGAGAGGTTCGGTTCGCGGCCCATCAGAAGTAGCCCTCCTGCTTCTTCTTTTCCATCGAAGCGGACGGATCGTGGTCGATCGCCCGCCCCTGCCGCTCGGAGGTGCGTGCGATGAGCATCTCCTGGATCACCTTGGGCAGGTCGTCGGCCTCCGATTCGATCGCGCCGGTGAGCGGGTAGCAGCCCAGCGTGCGGAAACGCACCTTGCGCATTTCGGGCTGTTCACCGGGTTTGAGCGGCAGGCGCTCGTCATCGACCATCAGCAGCATGCCGTCGCGCTCGACCACCGGGCGCGGCGCGGCGAAGTACAGCGACGGCACCTCGATCGCCTCGCGGTAGATGTAGAGCCAGATATCCAGCTCGGTCCAGTTCGACAGCGGGAACACGCGCACGCTTTCGCCCTTGGCGATGCGGCCGTTGTAGAGGTTCCACAGCTCGGGCCGCTGTCGCTTCGGATCCCAGCGATGCTGCGCGGTGCGGAACGAGAACACGCGCTCCTTGGCGCGCGACTTCTCCTCGTCGCGACGGGCGCCGCCGATCGCCGCGTCGAAGCCGTGCGCGTCCAGCGCCTGCTTCAGCGCCTGGGTCTTCATGATGTCGGTGTGCACGGTGGCGCCGTGGGTGAACGGGCCGACCCCCTGGTGCACGCCTTCCTGGTTGATGTGAACGATCAGCTTCGCGCCCACCTCGGCCGCGCGGCGATCGCGGAAGGCGATCATCTCGCGGAATTTCCAGGTGGTGTCCACGTGCAGCAGCGGGATCGGCGGCGGCGCCGGATAAAAGGCCTTCTGCAGCAGATGCAGCAGCACCGAGGAATCCTTGCCGATGGAATACAGCATCACCGGATGGCGGAACTCGGCCGCCACCTCGCGAAGGATGTGGATGCTCTCGGCTTCGAGGCGCTTGAGGTGCGACTGGCGGGCAGCCAACGCATCGTCGGGATTGGTCTGGAGAACAGTCATCATCCGACCATTCTAGCCAGCGCCGTCCGTACGGGTGATAACCACTTCGCCTATGGATATACCGCGCCGCCCCATGGGCAGCGCGGCGCGAACTTCAGCGCTTGAGCGGCGCGATGACCTGCTCGATGGCGCCGAAGATCGACTGGCCGGCCGCATCGGTGATCTCGATGCGTACGGTGTCTTCGTACTTCAGGAACGGCGTGGACGGCTGGCCGTCGCGCAGGGTTTCCACGGTGCGCTGCTCGGCCAGGCAGGAAGCGCCCTTGGCCGTGTCCTGGTTGGCAATGGTGCCCGAACCGACCAGGGTGCCGGCAGTCAGCGGGCGGGTCTTGGCCGCGTGCGCCACCAGCTGGGCGAAGTTGAACTGCATGTCCACCCCGCACTCGGCCTCGCCGAACCACTGACCGTTGATCCAGGTACGCATGGGCAGATGCAGCTTGCTGTCCTGCCAGGCGTCGCCGAGCTCGTCCGGCGTCACCAGCACCGGCGACAGCGCCGAGCGCGGCTTGGACTGCAGGAAGCCGAAGCCCTTGGCCAGTTCGGCCGGGATCAGGCCGCGCAGGCTGACATCGTTGACCAGGCCGACCAGCTGGATGTGCTCCGCGGCCTGCTCCGGCGTCACCGCCATTGGCACGTCGTCAGTCACCACCAGCACCTCGGCCTCCAGGTCGATGCCGTAGTCCTCGCTGGGCACTACCACCGGATCGCGCGGGCCCAGGAACATGGCGCTGGTCGCCTGGTACATCAGCGGATCGGTGTAGAAGCTGGCCGGCACCTCGGCGCCGCGCGCCCTGCGCACGCGCTCCACGTGCGGCAGGTACGCCGAGCCGTCGACGAACTCGTACGCGCGCGGCAGCGGCGCGGCCAGCGCATTGAGGTCCAGCGCGAAGCGGCCTTCGGCGGTACCGGCATTCACCTCGTCGTACAGCGCGTTGAGGCGCGGTGCGGCGTTGTGCCAGTCGTCCAGCGCGGCCTGCAGGGTCGGCGCGATGCCGGTGGCGCGGGCGGCGTGGGTCAGGTCGCGGCTAACGACGATCAGCGTGCCGTCGCGGCCGCCTTCCTTGAGACTGCCAAGCTTCATCGAATCAATACTCCTGGAACGGATGCGGTCAGGGCTTCGTCGGGTCGAAGTGCTTCGCGATGCCCTGCCAGCACGTGTAGTAGTCGTCCTGCAGTTGCGGCGCGGACAGCGCCTGCGCGCTGGGACGGAACACCTTCCGCGTCTCGAACATGAAGGCCATGGTACCGGTCAGGTGCTCCGGCTGGCTCAGGTCCGCGGCGGTCGCCTTCTCGAAGCTGGCCGCGTCGGGGCCGTGGCCGCTCATGCAGTTGTGCAGGCTCATGCCACCGGGGGCGAAGCCGCCAGCCTTGGCGTCGTAGGCACCCTCGATCAGGCCCATGAACTCGCTCGCCACGTTGCGGTGGAAGTACGGCGGGCGGAAGGTGTGTTCGGCCACCAGCCAGCGCGGCGGGAAGATCACGAAGTCGAGGTTGGCCGTGCCGGGGGTGTCGCTGGGCGAGGTCAGCACGGTGAAGATCGACGGGTCCGGATGGTCGACGCTGATCGAGCCGACGGTGTTGAAGCGGGTCAGGTCGTACTTGTAGGGCGCGTAGTTGCCGTGCCAGGCGACCACGTCCAGCGGCGAGTGGCCGATGTCGGCCTGCCACAGCGCACCCTGGAACTTGGCGACCAGCCTGAAATCGCCCTCGACGTCTTCCCAGGCCGCGTGGGGCACCAGGAAGTCGCGCGGCAGCGCCATCGAGTTGGCGCCGATCGGCCCCAGGTCCGGCAGGCGCAGCAGCGCGCCGAAGTTTTCGGCCACGTAGCCGCGCGCCTCGGCGTCGAGCAGCTCGACACGGAAGCGGATGCCGCGAGGGATCACTGCGATCTCCAGCGGCGCCACGTCGAGCACGCCCAGCTCGGTGAGCAGGCGCAGCCGGCCCAGCTGCGGCACGATCAGCAGCTCGCCGTCGGCGTCGTAGAAATACCGCCCTTCCATCGAGCGGTTGGCGGCGTAGACGTGTACGCCGATGCCGCCCTGCTCGGCTGCACCGCCGTTGCCGGCGATGGTGACCAGCCCGTCGAGGAAGTCGGTCGGCGCGCTCGGCAGCGGCCACGGGTCCCAGCGCAGCTGGTTCGGCGTCGCCGGTGCCTCGTCGAAGCGGTTGTGGAAGCTGGCGTGCTCCAGCGGGGCGAACGGCTTGTGCATCGCCGCCGGGCGGATGCGGTACAACCAGCTGCGCCGGTTCTCGCGCCGCGGCGCGGTGAATGCGGTGCCGGAGAGCTGCTCGGCGTAGAGACCGTGCGCCACGCGCTGCGGCGAGTTCTGCCCGATAGGCAGCACGCCGGCCAGCGCCTCGCTGGCGAACTCGTTGCCGAAGCCGGATTGGTAGTGGCTCGATTGCCTCGTGCTCATCGCTCTTCGCTCGTAAGCCCCTCTCCCGCCGGGAGAGGGGTTGGGGTGAGGGTTCGCTGGCTCGCGGTGGCGCCGATCACCTCAAGCACCGCGTCCAGATCCTTAAGCACTTCATTGTCCCAAAAGCGCAGCACCCGGTAGCCACTGCGCTCAAGGAATCGGGTCCGGATGCGATCAGCCTCCGGTCCATGTTGCGAGCCGTCCAGTTCGATCACCAGCTTGGCCGCCACGCAGCAGAAATCAACAATGTATGGTGGCACCGGGTGCTGACGGCGGAACTTCAGGCCACGCAGCCGTCCGGCGCGCAGGTGAAACCAGAGCCTCCTTTCCAAATCCGTCGAGACTTGCCTCAAGTCTCGGGCATGCTGGAGGGATCGAGTAGGTAGCGGCGGGTTGGTGCGCTTTCTCATCCGCGTACCCTCACCCCTGCCCCTCTCCCGGCGGGAGAGGGGAAAAACTCAACCTCCCGTCAGAGCACGCCGCGCTTCATCTGGTCGCGCTCGATCGACTCGAACAGCGCCTGGAAATTGCCTTCGCCGAAGCCTTCGTTGCCCTTGCGCTGGATGATCTCGAAGAAGATCGGGCCGATGCAGTTCTGGGTGAAGATCTGCAGCAGCTTGCGCTGCTTGGTCTCCGGGTCGGCGTCGATCAGGATCTTGTTCGCGCGCAGGCGCGGCACGTCTTCGCCGTGGTTGGGGATACGCATGTCAATCACGTCGAAGTAGGTGTCGGGCGTATCGAGGAACTCCACCCCCTGCGCATGCATCGCCTCGACCGTGGCGTAGATGTCGTCGGTGAAGCAGGCGATGTGCTGGATGCCCTCGCCGTGATAGGCGTCGAGGTACTCGTTGATCTGGCTCTTCGGATCGTTCGACTCGTTGAGCGGGATGCGCACGATGCCGTCCGGCGCGGTCATCGCCTTGGACACCAGGCCGGTCTTGGCGCCCTTGATGTCGAAGTAGCGGATCTCGCGGAAGTTGAACAGCCGCTCGTAGTAGTCCGACCACTTCTGCATGTTGCCGAAGTAGAGGTTGTGGGTGAGGTGGTCGATGAAGGTGAGCCCGAAGCCCTTCAGGTTCGGCTCGGCGCCGGGCACTGGCTCGTAGTCGCCGTCGTAGATGCTGCCGGCCTCGCCGTAGCGGTCCACCAGGTAGAGCATGCAGTCGCCGATGCCCTTGACCACCGGCGCATCGACCGCGCGGGTATCGGCCTTGTGCCCCACCGCCTCGCCGCCGTTGCCGAGCACGGTGTCGAGCACGTCCGCCGCCGACTTCCTGAAACGGATCGCGAAACCGCAGGCGCTCGGACCGTGCTGGGCGGCAAAGTCGGCGGCGAACGAGTCCGGTTCCTCGTTGAGCAGGAAGTTCACGCCGTTCTGGCGGTACACCGTGATCGCGCGGCGCTTGTGACGCAGCACGGCGCTGAAGCCCATGCGGCGGAACAGGTCGTGCATCGCGGCGGCCTGGTCGGCCGGCGCGGCGAACTCGACGAACTCGAAGCCGTCGATACCCATCGGGTTCTCGAACGTGGTCACCTGCATGCCGAGATTGGGCTGGGCGGCGGTCTGGGGCTGGGCGTTCATGGCGCTCTCCTTACGTCAGCTGCGCTAATGTCACGGATGCGGCTTTGCAGCATGCGCTGCCGGTGCGAAAGTCCGCATGAGCCCTTCTTTATAGTTACATTTGAAACCAACTGCAAGGAGCGTCGCCGCAGTGTCCACCCCTCGCAAAGCCACCCCGCCCGGCATCAAGCACGCCCCGTTGGAGCTTGAGCACTTCCTGCCCTATCGCCTGTCGATCCTGTCCAACACGGTCAGCCAGGGCATCGCCGACGACTACCAGCAGCGCTACGACCTCAGCATGACCGAGTGGCGCGTGATGGCGGTGCTGGCCCGGTTCGAGGGACTGTCGGCGCGTGAAGTCGCCGACCGCACGGCGATGGACAAGGTGGCGGTGAGCCGCGCGCTGGCGCGCCTGGTGGAAGCCGGCCGGGTCAGCCGGCACATGGCGGACAACGACAAGCGCCGCTCGGTGCTCGACCTCACCGAAGAGGGCTGGGCGATCCACGACGTGGTCGCGCCGATGGCCCGCGCCCGCGAGCAGGCGCTGCTGGACAAGCTCAACGCCGAGGAGCGCACCTGGTTGATGCGCATCCTCGACAGGCTGCAGGAGCGCTAGAGCGGGGAGTGAGTGGAGAGGAGTGAGAAGTGAGAGAAAAGCCGGCGCCGGAACCGGCCACTCCTCTCACATTCCTGATTCCGCACCCGGTTCTGAACTCGTGCGACACGCGCCGGTGAGCGACATAGGCAGAGCGTAGACGGCGGCCGACGCTCTGGCTCCTCTCTCACTTCTCACTCCTCGTCTCTCACTTCTCTACTTCACCCCATGCATCAACCTCGCGACCAACGGCGCGGCGAGGAACAGCAGGGCTCCCGGCACTACCAGCAGCCAGAAGCTGAAAGTGAAGCCGGACAGCGCCGAGGCCACGGTCATGCCGCTCTCGCCGCTGACATGGCCGGCGAAGATTCCGGACAGGTTGTTGCCGATGCCAGTGGAGAGGAACCAGCCGCCCATCGCGAAGCCGACCATGCGCACCGGCGCCAGCTTGGTCACCATCGACAGCCCGATCGGCGACAGGCACAGCTCGCCGACCACCTGCAGCACGTAGACCAGCACCAGCGGCCAGAACGGGATGTGGCCGCTGCCGCCGACCAGCCGTGACAGCGCGAACATCAGCACCACGAAGGCCAGCGCGTTGAACAGCAGGCCGAGGCCGAACTTGCGCGGGATCGACGGCTCCGCCTTGCGCCGGTCCAGCCAGCCCCAGGCCAGCGACACAAACGGCGCCAGCAGCACGATCGCCAGCGGCGCGACCGACTGGAACCAGCCGACCGGGAACATCCAGCCGCCGAACATCGTCCGGTCCACCAGGTTCTGCGCAAGGAAGTTGAACGAGCTGCCGGCCTGTTCGTAGAACATCCAGAACAACACGTTGAAGGCGAAGATGATCAGCATCGCGATCACCCGGTCGCGCTGCACCGCGCCTTCGCGCAGGCCCTCGACGAACAGCATCACCGCCAGCGCCAGGAACATCGCGCTGAGCAACCACTGCAGCGCGATGGCGCCGGCCTTGGCCATCAGCAGGTAGACCAGCGGTATCGCCAGCACGCAGCCGACCGCCACCCAGACCACGCGGACCGGCGAGGCCTGCTCCGGCGTCGGCTGGCCCACGCCCTTGAGCTCGCCGCGTCCCCATTCGAACCATGCCAGGCTCACCAGCATGCCCAGGCCCGCGGCGAGGAACACCGCCTTGTAGTTCTGCTGCATCGGCGTGTCGCTGAAATAGGCGGCCAGCCAGCCGGTGACCAGCGGCGCGACCAGCGCGCCGCCGTTGATGCCCATGTAGAACAGCGTGAAGCCGCGATCGCGGCGCGGGTCGCCCTGGCCGTAGAGCTGACCGACCATCGAGGAGATGTTCGGCTTGAACAGGCCGTTGCCGACGATCACCGTGGCCAGACCGAACAGGAACACCCGCTGGTCCGGCCACATGATCAGGAACAGGCCGCCGGCCATCACCACCGCGCCGAGCAGGATCGAGCGCTGGTAACCGATCACCTTGTCCGCCACGTAGCCGCCGAACACCGCCGCCGCATAAACCAGCGCCAAGTAGGCGCCGTAGGTGCGGCTGGCATAGGCCTGACCGGACGGATCGCCATCGAAGAACTGCGCCACGATGTACAGCGCCAGCGCCCAGCGCATGCCGTAGAAGGCGAAGCGCTCCCAGAACTCGGTCATGAACAGCATCCACAGCGGGCGGGGGTGACCCAGGGTCTGTGGATAGTCCGGCGCGTTCGGCGCGGGTTCGGCGGTGTCGGTCATGCGGACGTCCCCTCGGTGGATTCGCAATATTTTGCGAACCCTAGCCGGTTGGGGCCGGGAATGCATTACGGGCGAGAAACGAGTGAAGAGAAGTGAGGATTGAGAGAGGGGCAACAGCGTCGGTGTCCCACCTCGCCCGGGCATCATCACTCGCCCGGACCGCCATGCGCGGCTGCAGAGTCAAGTGGAGAGCGGTGAAGCCCAGGGGGTGAGAAGCAAAGCCACGGCGCCTGCCTTTCTCTCGCTTCTCACTCCTCTTCACTCACCCCAAGCTCCACTCATTTCACCCCGTGCATCAGCCGGTTGATCAGCGGTGAGATCGCCAGCAGCAGCACGCCGGAGCCGACCAGCGCCCAGAAGCAGAAGCTGAAACCGGACAGCGCCGAGGCCACCGTCATGCCGTGCTCGCCGCTGATCGAGCCTGCCACGAGCCCGGAGAAATCGCCGCCCGCCGCCAGCGACAGGAACCAGCCGCCCATCGCCAGGCCGACCAAGCGTGGCGGCGCCAGCTTGGTCACCATCGACAGGCCGATCGGCGACAGACACAGCTCGCCCAGCGTCTGCATCACGTAGCACAGCACCAGCGGCCAGAACGGGATCAGCCCGGTCGGGCCGAGCAGATCCTTCAGTGCATACACCAGCACCACGAAGCCCAGCCCGTTGAAGATCAGGCCGAAGCCGAACTTGCGCGGGATCGACGGCTCCGCGTTGCGGCGCCCTAGCGCGCTCCACACCAGCGTCACCAGCGGGGCGAACACCAGGATCGCCAGCGGCGTGACCGACTGGAACCAGCCGACCGGGAAGGTCCAGCCGCCGAACATCTGCCGGTCCACCCAGTTCTCGGCCAGGAAGTTGAGCGAGGTCCCGAACTGGAAGTAGAAGGTCCAGAACAGCACGCTGAAGACGAACACGATCAGCATTGCGATCACCCGGTGCAGTTGCACGCGATCGTGCCGCAGCGCCTCGACGATCAACGCGGCCGCCACACCCACGAACAGCAGGCCGAGCAACCACTGCAGGCCGTCGGCACCGACATAGGCGAGCATGGCGTAGATCAGCGGCACCGCCAGCACCGTACCGACCAGCACCCACAGCACGCGGCCGCGCCCCTCCATGCCCGCCAGCGGCCGGCCCACGCCCTTCAGGCTGCGCCGCCCGAACCAGAACCAAAGCATGCTCAGCAGCATGCCCACGCCTGCCGCACCGAACACCACGCGGTAGTTCTGCTGCATCGGCGAGTCGGTGAAATGGCCGGCCATCCAGCCGGTGAGGAGTGGCGCCACGAAGGCGCCGGCATTGATGCCCATGTAGAACAGGGTGAAACCGCGGTCGCGCCGTGGATCGTCGCGCCCGTAGAGCTGCCCCACCATGGTGGAGATGTTCGGCTTGAACAGGCCGTCGCCCGCGATCACCAGCGCCAGTCCCAGCATCATCAGCGGCTTGCTCGGTACCAGCAGGGTGAACAGTCCGGCGGCCATCACTCCCGCGCCCAGCAGGATCGAGCGCTGGTAGCCGATCACCCGATCGGCCAGGAAGCCGCCGAAGATGGACGCGGCGTAGATCAGCGCGGTGTAGGCGCCATAGATGCCGGCCGCCCAGGCCTGCCCGGCCGGATCGCCGTGGAAGAACTGCGCGACGATGTAGAGCACCAGCGCCCAGCTGACGCTGTAATACGCAAAGCGCTCCCAGAACTCGGTCATGAACAGCATCCACAGCGGGCGCGGGTGGCCGAGCAGCTGCGGGAAGTCGGGCGCCGCGTTCGGCGCGGCGGTGGACGTGTCGGTCATGGTGGTCTCGCCCCGGAAAGTCCCCGGATCGTGCCAGAGGCGGAGCGCGGCGTCAGCCGGGGCGCGCCCGCAAGGTCGTGCGCACCTCGAACAGCTCGGGGAAGAACTCCAGCTCCAGCGCCCGCTTCAGGAACGCCACGCCGGACGAGCCGCCGGTGCCGCGACGGAAGCCGATGATCCTCTGCACCGTGCGCATGTGGCGGAAGCGCCACAGCTGGAACTGCGTCTCCAGGTCGACCAGGTCCTCGCACAGCGCGTACTCGCGCCAGTAGCGGTCGGTGTCGCCGTAGATGCGCTCGAAAACCGGCAGCAGGTCTGCATCCGTCACGTGCGGCTCGCGCCAGTCGCGGTCGAGATGCCGCGCCGGCACCGCGTGGCCGAAGCGCGCCAGATAGCGCAGGAACTCGTCGTACAGGCTCGGCGTCTCCAGCACGGCGCGCAGCCGCGCCTGGCCGGCCGGGTCGTGGTCGAACACCTTGAGCATGTCGGCGTTCTTGTTGCCGAGCAGGAATTCCATGATGCGGTACTGCAGCGACTGGAAGCCCGACGACGGCCCGAGCGTCTCGCGGAACTCCAGGTATTCCGACGGAGTCATGGTCTCCAGCACTGCCCACTGCTCGATCAGCTGGCGCAGCACCGACTTGCAGCGCGCCAGCACCTTGCGCACCTGCCAGACCTGGTCGCGGCGCAGGAAATCCATCGCCGCGGCCATCTCGTGGATCACCAGCTTCATCCACAACTCGCTGACCTGATGCTGCACGATGAACAGCATTTCGTCGTGATGCGGCGGCTCGCTGCGCGGCTGCTGGGCCGAGAGAAGCACGTCCAGACGCAGGTAGCCGCCGTAGGTGAGCCTCCCTTCCAGGTCGGTTTCGATGCCTGTTTCGAGGTCGCGGCGGTTGTCCGTCATGTCGGCGTCATTCCCCGTCAAAACCCGCATGGTAGCGCCATCCGGCAACCGTCCCGTACTACCCCGCATGCTGCGCTGTGCCTTGCGGCAAAACCGCCCGGCCTGCTATCAATTGCAGGATTTTCTGGGAGTTTTGTGCGCCAGCGGGAGCTCTCCCGGCGCACCCCCAGCGGCCTGTGCGCCTCCCCTTTTCCCACCTTCGGAGCGACTCGTGTCGATTGCCGCCAAGTTTGAGATCGAATACCTGCAGTACCTCGATGCCGAGGGCAAGCAGGTGCGTGACGACCTCCCTGCATTCACGCAGGACCTCGAGTACATGGTCAAGCTGTACAAGCTGATGATGTCCACCCGCGTGTTCGATGCCAAGTCGATCGCGCTGCAACGCACCGGCAAGCTCGGCACCTACGCCAGCTGCCTGGGCCACGAGGCCGCCCACGTCGGCATCGGTTCGGCGATGAAGCCGGAAGACGTCTACGCACCGAGCTACCGCGAGTACGGCGCGCAGCTGTACCGCGGCGTGCAGCCGCGCGAGGTCTACATGTACTGGGGCGGCGACGAGCGCGGCAACGACTACCAGAACGAGCCGGCCCGCCACGACTTCGCCTGGTCGGTGCCGATCGCCACGCAGTGCCTGCACGCGGCCGGTTCCGCGCTGGCGTTCAAGATCCGCGGCGAGAAGCGCGTGGCGGTGTGCACCATCGGTGACGGCGGTTCGTCCAAGGGCGACTTCTACGGCGCGATCAACATCGCCGGCGCGCAGAACCTGCCGATGGTCGCGGTGATCGTCAACAACCAGTGGGCGATCTCGGTGCCGCGCAAGATCCAGTCCGGCGCACCCACGCTGGCGCAGAAGGGCATCGCGGCCGGCCTTTACTGCATCCAGGTCGACGGCAACGACATCATCGCGGTGCGCAAGGCGATGGAAGACGCGCTCGAGCGCGCCCGCAGCGGCCAGGGCGGCAGCGTGATCGAAGCGGTCACCTACCGCCTCGGCGACCACACCACCGCCGACGACGCCCGTCGCTACCGCGGCGAGGAAGAAGTGAAGGAAGGCTGGGCGAAGGAGCCGATGAAGCGCTTGCGCAACTGGCTGGTGGCCAAGGGCGTGTGGGACGACGCCAAGGAAGAAGCCTGGAAGGCCGAGTGCGACGACTGGATGGACAACGAGGTCAACGCCTATCTCGAGACCAAGACCCAGCCGATCACGGCGATGTTCGACTACACCTACGCCGAGATCCCGGCTGACCTGGAAAAGCAGCGCGACTTCGCGCTCTCGCTCGAAAACAAGGCGCACTAAGTCATGGCACAGATCACCCTTATCGAAGCAGTCACGCAGGCGCTCGCCTACGAGATGGCCCACGACGACTCGGTCGTGGTGCTGGGCGAGGACGTCGGCGTCAACGGCGGCGTGTTCCGCGCCACCCAGGGCCTGCAGCAGAAGTTCGGCGAACTGCGCGTGCTCGACACGCCACTGGACGAAACCACCATCGCCGGCGTCACCGTCGGCATGGCCGTGCAGGGCATGAAGCCGGTCGCCGAGGCGCAGTTCGAAGGCTTCATCTACCCGATGATGGAGCAGATCGCCTGCCACGCCGCACGCATGCGCAACCGCACCCGCGGCCGCCTGACCGTGCCGGCCGTGTTCCGCGCCCCGTGGGGCGGCGGCATCCATGCCCCCGAGCATCACTCGGAAGCGAACGAGCACCTGTTCACCAACATCCCCGGCCTGCGCGTGGTGATGCCCTCTTCGCCGGCGCGCGCCTACGGCCTGCTGCTGGCGGCGATCCGCGATCCGGATCCGGTGATGTTCTTCGAGCCCAAGCGCATCTATCGCCAGTACAAGGAAGAGGTGCCGGACGACGGCGAGGCGCTGCCGCTGGACGTGTGCTTCGTGCTGCGCGACGGCACCGACGTGACCCTGGTGACCTGGGGCGCGCCGGTTAAGGAGTGCCTGGAAGCCGCCGACGCGCTGGCCGAGCAGGGCATCAGCGCCGAGGTGATCGACGTCGCCACGCTGACCCCGCTGGACTTCGACACCATCGCCGAGTCGGTCAGCAAGACCGGCCGCTGCGTGATCGTGCACGAAGCCCCGAAGACCGCCGGCTTCGGCGCCGAGATCGCCGCACGCGTGGCCGAGGAGTGCCTGTACGAGCTGCTCGCCCCGGTCGAGCGCGTCACCGGCTACGACATCCACACGCCGCTCTATCGCCTCGAAATGAAGCAGATGCCGAGCACCGCGCGCATCGTCGACGCCGCCCTGCGCACGCTGGCTGCCAGCTAACCCTCAACGGATCGAATCCCCATGGCTGACATCAAGACATTCCACCTGCCCGACCTCGGCGAAGGCCTGCCCGACGCCACCATCGTCGAGTGGCACGTGAAGGAAGGCGACACCGTCAAGCTCGACGCCCCGCTGGTGTCGATGGAGACCGCCAAGGCGGTGGTCGACGTGCCCTCGCCGTACACCGGCAAGGTAACCAAACTGCACGGCGCCGCCGGCGACATCATCGAGACCGGCGCCGCGCTGGCCGACTTCGAGCCCGACCCGAACGCCAAGCAGCGCGCCGAGGCCGAGCCGACCGGGCACCACCATGCACCGCCGAAGAAGGCCGCTCCCGCGCTGGCGCCCGCCCCGGCCGCCGCCAGTGCGGACCGCGAGGACGAAGGCACCGTGGTCGGCGCCATGGTCAGCGGCAACACCGTGCATGTGGAACAGGCCGCCGACGTCGGCGGCGTGAAGGCCGTGCCCGCGGTGCGTGCGCTGGCGAAGAAGCTCAAGGTCGACCTGACCCGCGTGCGCCCCAGCGGTGCCGGCGGCGTGGTCACCCTGCAGGATGTGAAGCAGGCCGCCGCCAACGGCAGCGCCGCGCTCGGTGCCGCCCCGGCGCGCGCCGTACCGGAGTCGGCCGGTCGCCACCTGGCGCCGCAACTGCCCGAGCCGGGCCCGGCACCCTCGCGCACCGCGGTCTCGCTGGCCGGCAAGCCGGTGCGTACCGCCCCGCCCTCGCAGACCGCCAGCGGCCAGCCGGAGCAGCTCAAGGGCGTACGCCGGAACATGGCGCGCGTGATGGCCGAAGCCCACGCCAACGTGGTGCCGACCACCCTGGTCGACGACGCCGACCTGCACGCCTGGATCGGAAAGCAGGACATCACCGCCCGCCTGGTGCGCGCGATCGTCGCCGCCTGCAAGGCGGTGCCGGCGCTGAACGCCTGGTTCGACGGCAAGAACCTGACCCGCACCCTGCACCCGCACGTGGACATCGGTATCGCCGTGGACACCGACGACGGACTGTTCGTGCCGGCCCTGCGCAACGCCGACATGCTCGACGGCCACGGTGTGCGCGCGGCGATCAAGCGCCTGCGCACCCAGGTAGAGGACCGCTCGATCCCGTCGACCGAGCTGTCCGGCTACACCATCAGCCTGTCGAACTTCGGCATGTTCGCCGGCCGCTACGCCACCCCGGTGGTGGTGCCGCCGACCGTGGCGATCATCGGCGCGGGCAAGCTCAGCCACGACGTGGTGGCGGTGATCGGCGGCATCGAAGTGCACAAGCGCATGCCGATCAGCCTCACCTTCGACCACCGCGCCGCCACCGGTGGCGAAGCGGCACGCTTCCTCAAGGCGCTGCTGGACGACATGGCGCTGCCGAACTAGTCACCATTACGAGAAAGAAAAATAGGGTGCCCGGACGGGCACCCTATTTTCATCTCTGGATCATGAGCCGCGCCACCGTCACTAAGTTGTTGGCACAACACCATTGTCCGCGCCGATTAAAATCCAACCTGACGGAAAGCTAAAAGGCACACAATCCGCCGGAGCTGCAGTTGGACCACTCTCGTAGGAGCCGAAGCGCGGGCTAACGGGCGGACAAACTCCGATATGGGTGGCATCAAGCCGATAAATATTGCCGGTCTTGTTTACCTGCCGCCCCTCAATGAGAAAGCCGCCCGCTGAAACAGGATTCACCCCCCCGGTCCAAACTGTCGTGCGCGCGTAAGTATCTTGCTCCCCGCCGATAAAGAAAGCCCGCTCCAACGACTGACCAAATGCGCTGCCAGGACTTGGACTCAAGACATAGCTCATGTCGCCACCGGCATAGCCGCCGCCGAAAGCCAGGAATGTTGGATCGGTTCCACCGTTCGTGTAGTTGTCGAAGGAATAGCTGTTGAAACCGTCGGCCGTTGCGTCCCAGACGAAAAGATCGTGCGCCGCATTGGTCCAGACAATCGACAATCGATTGCTAAGCGAGTAATAGCCGATCGACAGCGGATAGGAACCACACGTCACAGGCAGTGTCCTGGAACCAACACGCTTCCCGCTCTTCATCAGCCAGTAGGCAAACTGACAAGTTCCACTATTCAACCAGAGCAGGTCGTCCTGTCCATCCCCATCGATATCACCTGCACCGAACAGTTGCCATCCCGCCGGATAGGTACCGAGCGACGTCGAATGGAAACTGCCCTTGCCACTATTGGTCCACAGGTAAAGATCGTGATTGGCGCCAGTGAACACGATATCTGCCAGGCCATCCCCGTTGAGATCACCGGTCGCACCAATGAAGTAGCCGGGTGTTACCGCTATCGTCCGCGACGACGTGCGTGTCACTTCGCCATTGGCATCAGTCGCCATGATCCAGTACGCCAGCTGGCTGGTATCTGCGTTGAACCAGAGCAGATCAGACAGACCATCACCATTGAAATCGCCTGGCACGGCATCGCTGCCAGGCTTCGGCGTGGTTACCGTCAATGCCTGAAGCGTATTCAACCCAACGACCTGCTGCGCCTTTGCATTACTGCCCGGGAGCAGTAAACCGAACACAACGAAGGTGCTGGCGACAAAAAAGCCTGCCGGGCGACTCATGGCGCCACCTTCGGAATGACGCCATTGGCCAAAGCACCAACCACGAACCATCCCCGCGGGAAGCTGATCCGGGTGCAATTGTCAGGCTGAACGAGAGCATGGGAATCGTCCGCCGGCGCGTAGTTCACACCCGCCATCCCTTCAGCAGAGCAGGCATCCAGCGCCCCGTTGCCAAACTGGTAGATCGCGCCAGTTTGGGTAGCTCCGTGCGCCGCCATAAAGAAGCCTGCCGATCTCCATGGAAAATTGAACCCTCCCAGGAACCCACCCGAATTGACTATTCCAGTCTGCATGCCACTGGCGTCAAACGTGCGACTGAGCATCTGTTGTCGTGCCCCACCAGTCCCATTTCCAGCAGTTGGCGAATCTTCTGCACCGGCGATCACGGTCAGCATCTGCCCGGCGAAACCGCCACCTATGGCGATAGCATGGTAGCTGCTCGCAAAGCTTCCCAATGTGTACGGGACGAATCCGGTCGGCAGACTGTCCCAGACGGTCAGGTCGTTATGTGCACTCGTCCAAATGATCGAGATGCGATTGGCCGGGGTGTAGTAGCCAATCGAAATCGGATAATAGCCACATGGCGCAGAAGCAGTCTTCGATCCAATACGTGCACCACCGCTCATCAGCCAGTAGCCGAATTGACAGGAAGCTGCGTTGAACCAGAGCAGATCGTCATGGCCATCGCCATCGACATCACCGGCGCCAGTCAGCTGCCAACCATCTGGATAAGTGCCGATGAAGCTCGACCGGAACCCTCCGTGCCCGTCGTTCGTCCACAGGTAGAGGTCACGCTTGGCACTTGTGAATACGACATCGGCCAACCCGCTGCCGTCGAAATCACCAACTGCACCGACGTAGTAGCCCTTCGTTATGCTGAAGGTCCGCGCCCCACTACGCACTATGGCGCCATTCGCCCCATTGCCTAGCAGCCAATAAGCCATCTGGCTTGTCAGTGGGTTGTACCACAGCAGGTCTGAAACGCCGTCCCCATTGAAATCCCCTGGAGTGCCCTGTCTACCGGGTATCGGTGTAGTGGATTGCAGTACCTGGAGAGTATCAACCCCCACGTCCTGTGCCCGGACCGGCGCCTGGCTCAACGCCAGCATTGTGGCCAATATGGCCATAGACCAAAGTCGTCGCCCCATTGTCTGTCCTCATGGCGCGGAGCAGCCGCACTGCGACTCCGCATGACCGGCAATAACTGCCCCCCCCCTCCCGCCTTGTTAGCTTGACACAAGCTCCCATGGAAGATGGACAAACCACGCCTGCAGTCGAAAACTCTCGCCGGCCCAGATGCATGGATCGCCATATGATTGTGCGTACCCGCACTTTGGCCCGGCCAGGTCACCTGGCAGCATCTCACCGACTGACGTGGCTTCCGGTCCCGCAGGGTATCGGGCTGGACCGGAACGAGCTGATCACAGAGAGTTTTGTCCGGTTGATCGAGGCCCCTGCAGCCCGTCATCGGTGACGTAGCGAGCGCGCGAGGCTTTCTGATCGTCGGTCCGTCCAAGCGGCATGACACCTCAAGGATGGCCGCGCGCCGCTGTATTATCGGCCGTCCTTCAACACCGTTGCCGGCGCATTGAGTATTCGACCAACCACAGGGAATGCCACATCGGCCGGTGCTTCCCGGCATGATCAGGTGGACGACTTCCCCCTAATAGTGATGCTGGCAGCCCTCTCGCTGCCGCTCGCGTCGAGCGCACTGGTGCAGCGGATGGCGCTCCGGCTGGGGCTTTCCTTCCACGTCGCATCCTGGGCCCTGGCCGCTACCGTCATCGCAGCGCTGGTGCTTTCCGTGACCGGGCTCCTGGTCGCACGCCGCGGACCGGATTTCCGCCCTGTCCACTGGAACCTGGACGTCGTGCTCGCGCTGGTGATCGCCTGCGTGTCGGCGGCGCTGGTCGTCGCACTCCTGCACCGCCCCGACGCCGACGACGTCATCTACCTGCCGAAGATCGTCTATGCGGTGGCGCATCCGGAGGTTCGGATGAATGGCGTCATCCACGAAATCGCGCACACCCCTGCGCTGGCCCTGCCGCAGTCGGCGGCGGCCTACTACCCCACCGCCTACGAATTCTGTCAGGCCGCATTCGCACATCTGACAGGAGTGGACCTGTTGTGGGTCTACTACCGCCTGGCGCCCTCGCTGGCCGCGATATTCGGCATCCTGCTGCTGGCGGCGAACCTTCGACTCCTGGGGCTATCGCGGCGGGCGGCGGCATGCGCCGCACTGATCCTGGTCCCGCTGATCCTGCTGCTGGGCGAGAGCCACCGTAGCTTCGGGAACTTCACGCTGCTGCGGCTGTTCCAGTCGAAGTGCGCCTTCATCTTCCTCGGCCTGCCCATGTACATCGCCCAGTCGATGCTGTTCCTGCGCAAGCCGGGCATCGGCCGATGGCTGCTTCTGCTGGCCGGTGTGGTGGCGGTGTCCAGCATGACGACGTCTGCCCTGGTCATGCTGCCGCTGCTGTCGCTGCCTTTGTTCCTGGCCTGGTGGTTCGCATTTGGCCGGGAATGGCCCCTCGCCGAGGGAATAGCGCGCGGGGCAGCCTATGCCGCAACACTGTCTCCTGCTCTCGCCTTCGCGCTGGACTACCGCCACTACGCGATCGCTCGAGTTGCCTACGGCTCGCAGATCAACGCCGGGTTCCCCCGCACCTTCAGTGGCCAGTTCCACCTCGTTACCGGCGGGACGGCGTTGTCGGCGAGCATCGTAATGCTACTGGCGGCGCTCCTTTTCCTTGGCTGGCGTTGGCGCGAAGCCCGCCACCGGTTCCTGTTGGCCTGGTCCGTGCTGACCGTCGCGTGCTATCTCAACCCGTGGGTGGCGCCGGCGATCATGCGCTACCTGACCACGGAAAATATCTACTGGCGGCTGGTTTTCCTGATCCCGCTCCCCCTGCTTGTCGGAGCCGCGGCAGGCGCCCTGTTCGACCGGCCCGATAAGGACGCGCCCTCCCGGCACCTCGCACCGTTCGTCCTGTTCGCTGCCCTTGCCGCAGCGGTCGTGGTCTCCCCCTGGTCCGTCATGCACCCGGGCAACCACGTCACCGTGTCGCTCACCGGCTACCCGCTGGACACCTATGCAGATGAAGCGCGCAACTGCCTGCGGCTCGCCAACCCCGGTGTGATGCTGGCCCCGGTGCCGCTGGCACAGGACATGGTAGTGCTGTCCGCAGAGCACCCCCAGGTGGTCACCCGGGGGGACTTTCTGAGAAACGCGCTGTTCGCTGAGCCAGGGGATTTCGCACAACGCATGAGTGCCGCGGCCTTCATCGCGGGAACTGGCGGGCGCTTGGAGGATTTGGTTGATGTCATGCAGCGATTGAGACCATCGACCGTCATTGTTGCGCGACAGGCGTTGTCGACGGCCATGACAGCGGCGCTGACGGAACAGGATCTGCATCCTGACGGCGCGGTCGATCACTGGATAGTCTATGCACGCTCTCGATCTGTACCGACGCAGAGCCAGCAGCCGTGAGCGTTCTGTGCCCTAGCTGCCGGACCGTCCGCACAATCAGGTCCTTGGATTGTCAGGCGCGACTGGTCACGATCAGACCCGCGATCACCAGCAGCAACCCGACAATCTTGGACTGGGACAACGACTCGCCGAAGAGCGGCACCGCGAGCAGGCCGACGAGGACGAAGTTGAGCGCCATGAACGGGTAGATCTTGCTGAGCGGAAACCGAGAAACCGCTGCGATCCAGCACGCGGAAGCCAGGAACGCCGCCGCCAGCCCGCTCAGAACCCAAGGACGGAGCAGCATCCGCACGACGTACAGCAGAAGGCCGTGCCCCACTTGCGGCGAGGGGGGGATGAGGCCGGCCTGCCACTTGAGCACCAACTGGCCGTATACCGTCAAGACGATGGTCAGTGCCACGAACAGATAGCTCATCGATTTGCCTCCTTCCGCCAGCCCCACAGGTAGTAAGGTGCATCCGGTCCCGTATGGAAGAGCAGATCCAGGATGGTGACGGCATGCTCGAACGGCGGATGGAGCTGATCGTAGACGGGGTAACCGGAATAGTCCTTGTACTCCAGCTCGATGCCTGCCTGCTGGAAGCAACGGTCGTCGATGTAATCCCGGGCCGTGGGACCGGACAGGTAGTGGCTGGCACCGCTCTGACCGATCAGGTCCAGCAGCCGGTCGAGCTTCCGTCCGCGCAACTCGAATTCCCTCGAGTCGCGGAAGCGGGTGGTGATACCCAGGCATTCCCTGGCAATGAGCTGGATCAGGTGCTGGTTCATTTCCGACAGGCTTTCCCAGGACCGCCCGAGATAGAAATCCTCCAGCATCTCCCGATAGCGCAGAAAATGCGGCGCGCGCGAATAACTCTGGGAGATGCTCCGCCAGTGCTTGGTCTGCCAGAGCGAGCTGGCGAGGCGCACTTCATGGATCAACCTGACCTTGTCGGTGCCGACCGGCACGCTGAGCCACTTGAGCCCGTCCTTGGTCTTGATGCGATTCCGTGAACGCCAGTCCTGCGCGGTGAACTGGACATCATCCAGAAAGATGAAGGTGTCGACATCGTGGATGATGTCGAAATAGCCCTTCCACGGAATGTAGTTGGACTGGATAACGGCAACACGCATGGTCAACTCAGGCCCTTCTGTTCGGCCGGGCGCAGCATCGGCGGGAGCACGCGGAGATCAGGGTGGATACTGGTCCGCGCTGCAACGTCTGCTGCCAGCGAGGCCATGAGCCCGGCATGGGCGCGGTAACGCCCGCCCGGTCGGTCCACCAGCACGCAGGCCAGCCAACCCGCGCGGATTGCGCCGAAGGCATCGCGTGCGACGCTGTCGCCAACCATCAGCAGGGATTCCGGCGGCAGCTCCAGGCGCTCGGCAACGGCGCGGAACGGTTCGATCGCCGGCTTCTCCGCGCCGTGCTCCCGGCTGAAGACAACCGCATCGAAGGCCTGTGCCAATCCTTCGCTCGCATCCAGCTTCGCCTGCTGCGAGGCCGGCGGATTGTCGGTCAGGATCGCCAGCTTCAGGCCGCGCGCCCGCAGGACCGCCAGCACGTCCGCGACCTCGGGAAAGATCCTCGCCGCCTGCGGCACCGCCGCCCGGTACGCCTGAAGAAGCGCGTCGCGGAGCGCCGGAACGCCCAGCCGCGTGGTCACGACGTCGATCAGCCGCGCGTGCTCGCCCTCCTCCAGCGCGAGGTAGGTCTGCTCCAGCAGGCCAGGCGCGTCGACCCCGGCACCCAATCGGCTTGCCGCCAGCCGCATGCGATCGACGATCCATTGCTTGTGGTCGAGCAGGGTGTCGTCCAGGTCGAAGACCACGCCCTTGATGGCGTCTGGGGCGAACCGAGGCAAGGCGTGCTGCTCCAGCGTGCGGATCGTCCGGACCGGTCGCCGTGAAGCTCCGCCGTCGCGCCCGAGCAGGAAGGCCACAAGGTTGTTGCCCTCGCCGAGCGCATGGCCGCTGGATGTGCCGTGCCGCGGATTGACATCCGAGACAAGCAGCGCGCCGTCTGACGTCCTGAGCAACTGCACGTTGAACAGCCCGCAGGCTCCGCGCGACGCCAGCCATGCCGCGAGACGCCCGACGAGCACGGCAACCTGCGGCGCTTGCTCGCTCTCGCTGATGACGGCGAAGCCGCCGGAGGTGCGCACCCGGCGGCGCAAGGTCAACGGCGATACGTGCCGTTCGAAGTCGATCGCGAAGTCCGCCGACACCTCCTCGAAGGCCGGCAGCCAGGATACCCACGCATACGAGCGGGCCAGTGCCTCGACATCGACGGCGCGGAGCCCGGAAAGTGAGTGCAATACCTGCACGTCCCGACCACCCCAACCGGAGCGCGGCCGCCCGAACAGGGGGAACGCCGCCGACGCAGTCAGCTCGACCAGGGCCTGCACCGGCAGCCCCGCAGCGTCCAGGGACCGATACAGCGCCTGCTTGTCCAGCAGGATGTCGAGCAGTTCGCCCGGGCATGCAGCGACGCGCGCTCCAGCCTCCGACAATCGCGCGGTCATGTCCGCCAGGCACCGGAGCTCGCGCTGCGTCGCCGGCAGGATCAACGAGACGCGCTCGGTCCGCACCAGGTCCAGCAGGAAGTCCTGGAACTCCGGCGCATCCAGCAGGGGCGCCACCACGTAACGGTCTGCCAGCAGCTCGCCGGGGGCGTCGGCCGTACTGTCCACCACCAGCGCGCGCCCGTCGGGCAGTGCATGGATTGCCTCGATGATGCCCTGACCCTGGAAGCCGCCCCCCGCTATGACGGCAACGGTCAGAGGCACGCCCGCGCCTCCAGGAAGACCGCATTGCAGACGTCCGGAAGACCGAACCCGACCTCGTCCATCGCGCGGACGACCTCCGGCGTGAGCCCCAGAGTGGCGAGCTGGGCCGTGGCGAACGGCTTGAGCATGAGGCCCGCACGTCCGACCACTTCCAGCCCGCACTCGGACATAAGTGCCTCGAGCGACTGCGGGTCGAAGTAGCGCCGGTGACCCAGCGCGAGATCGGCCTCGCTGAGGTTGTGCACATCCTCGAGCAGGCCTGCCTCGTGCCCGATCAGTCGATGCAGGGAGTGGGCATTGGGCACGGCGACCATCAGTCGCCCCTCGGGTGCAAGGAATCCGGCGAACCGCCGCAGCACGAGGGCAGGGTCCAGCACATGCTCCAGCACGAAGCCCATTTCGATGACGTCGAAGCGCCGATCGGTGTCGAAGTCCTCGAAATACGCCTGCTCGACATGCACGTGTGGCGGCGGCTCGACCTCGCGATTGAACATCTCGATGATGTCGGCGGAGCCTTCCACGATCAGGTACTCGGAAAGGCGGTCGCCAAGCCCGTCGAGAAGCCCCCGTATGGTGATCCGGTGGCCCACTCCGAGGCTCAGCAGGGAGAGCCGCTCCAGATGACGGGTGCGCCGCAGCACCTGCTCCAGTCCGGCCTGCAGCAGTCGCACGTTGTCGTCGTAGAAACTGAAGGCGGGTGCGTAGGCGGCGCTGTCCTGCTCGATCAGCATGTCATTCGGGTTCAACGTCGGATGGCTCGATGTGTTTGACGATGTAGAGAGGACGCTGCTGGGTCTGCACGAAGATTCTCGCCACATAGATGCCGATCACGCCCAGCCCGATCATGAGCACCCCGAAGAAGGCGGTCAGCAGCGCCACGATGGTGGGAAAGCCCAGCAGCGTGGCTTCCGGGTGGAGCAGCTTGCGCACCACTACGTAGGCGGCATTGGCCATCGCGAAGACCAGTGCGACGCCGCCAACCCACAAGCTGGCATACAGCGGCTTGGCGGAGAACGAGGTGACCGCCTGCCCCAGCAGCGCCAGCCGGCGCGCCAGATTATAGGTCGATGCGCCCGAGCGACGCAGCTTGCGCACCGGCACGCCCAGCTGCTTGAAACCCGCCCAGTACATCATGCCGGCCAGGAAGATGTTGCGGTCGCCGAGGCTCAGCAGCGCCTGCACGTAGCGACGGGTCATCAAGCGTTCGGTAACCACGCTGGGGGGCACCGCGGTATCGCTCAGGCGATTGAAGGCGGACCAGAACACCCGGCCGCCCCAGCGCTCCAGCACACCACCCTTGCGCTCTTCCTGGTAGCCGTAGACGACATCCGCCTGCGTCTCGCCCATCCTGCGCCAGAGCTCGACGAGGAATCCCGGGGAGACCTCCAGGTCACAGTCGATCAGGAAGACGCGCTCGCCTCGCGCATGGGCCAGCGCGGCCACGGCTGCCTGGTGGTGGCCGAAGTTGCGGGAGAGCTCGACCAGCCGGATGTCCGCGCGCTCGCGGCGCTTCTGCCGTACCCAGCCGGCCGAATCGTCCGGCGAGCCGTCGTCGACGAAGACGTATTCGACTGCGGTGATGCCCAGCGCGCCCGCCGCCTCGTCGCACTGGCGCAGGAACTCGTCCAGGTACGGCCGCGAGCGGTACAGGCAGGTGACGATGCTCAGCGGCACCTGGGGTGGCCGGGTGCGACCATCCGTCGCCGTGGGTTCCTGCAAATTGCTTGGAGACACGATGGGGTCCGCCGCCGGTGGCATGCACCCGCCGCTCCGGAAAGCAGCGGGTGCATGGAAGGATTCCGTCCCCGTCCGGGGATCAGGCCCATCTTATCGTGCGATATCGGGCGATGCCGGCGTGCTCAGTAATCGCGCACGTCCAGCAGCACCAGCTGCCGTGCCGAACTGCCGGCCGACAGCCCGGGCCACGTGCCGGCCGCAAGCATTGCGGTGCCGGCGGCCCAGGGTTCGCCGTCGAGCAGGGCTTCGTGGGTGGCTTCGCGCTCGGCATCCCGGCGATGCAGCAGATGGATCCAGTGCAGCTGCGGAGCCAGCGACAGCTGCGCCACCGCCTGCTGCAGGGCGAGTGCGGCCTCGACCGGCATCGGCTGCCCTTCCCCGTCGCGCGGACGCTGCACCAGCGGGCCGACGAAGACGTCCCACGTGCGCAGGCCGATGTCCCACGAGGCGATGCGCATGCGGCGGTCGTCGGTGACGTACCAGCAGGCGGCCAGCAGCAGGTGGAAGCTCGACTGCTCGAAGCCGTCCAGCGCTTCGCGGGCATCGGCGCCGGCGAAGCTGTCCTCGAGGCAGCGGTCCTCCGCCACCACCACGTCGACGTCGAGCCGTCCGGGTTCACCACCCGTGCCGGGACGCCAGTGGGCACGGATCGCGGGAAAATCGCCGTCGGTGAGCAGCCAGCCGTCCTCGTCCGGCTCTAGCTCCACCTCATGTCGTGCGAACAGCCGCCGCAGGGCGGATTGCAGTGCAGCGTCTTCCATCGTCATGCCTTGTTGGAATCGGTGCGCGCCGTGACGGCGGCGTCGGGCGCCAGCTGGCGCCAGGTCAGATACACGCGCAGGTCGAACTCGCGCTGGTGGTAGTCCGGCTGCATGTGCTCGCACAGCTGGTAGAAGGCCTTGTTGTGCTCGATTTCCTTCAAGTGCGCCAGCTCGTGCACCACGATGGTCTCGAGGAACGCGGCCGGCGCATCGCGGAATACCGAGGCGATGCGGATCTCCTTCTTCGCCTTCAACCGTCCGCCATGCACGCGCGAGATCGCGGTGTGCAGGCCGAGCGCGTTCTTCACCACGTCGAGCTTGGCGTCGTAGAGCACCTTGTCGATGCCCGGCGCGTTGCGCAGATGGGACTGCTTGAGGGCCATGGTGTAGGCGTACAGCGCCTTGTCGCTCTGCACGTCGTGGCGTTCGGGATAGCGCTCGGCCAGCCAGCAGCCGAGCCGGTCGGCGGCCAAAGCCGTGCGCACCTGCTCTTGCAGGTGGTCGGGGTAGCCCTGGAGATAGCGCAGCGTGGTCACGACCGCGATGTTCGCACGCCCGGCAGCAGGCGCCGAGCCCCGTCGCCCGTCGAACGGCGACTCAGTAGTGGCTGACGAAGAATGCCGTGGTGGCTTCCATCGCCTGGCGCCATCGCCGGCCGAGCTGGGGCGTGTACTCCGGGTCGAACTCCGCTACCGCAGCGACCAGGCTGTCGACCCAGTACGGATAGAGGGCCGGCGGCACCAGCGCGCGCCCGCGCGAACCGTGCACGTCGGCCATCGCCGCCATCGTGCGCTCCGCCAGGCGACTGCCGGCGGCGTGCACGATGGCCGAACTGATCCCCCTTCGCAACGCCATGTACTGCCTGCTGAAATCGGTGCCGGCGAACAGCGGTGGAATGTCCGGATGGCTGTCCATGAACAGCGTGTAGAAGCGTTCGATGAAGTGACCCTTGCGCAGACAGCGTCCGTAGCTGGCCTGCAGGTCGTCGTAACTGTCGGTCATAGGGGACACCGCGTTCGATCAGCCGCCCAGACTAGCCGGCCTTTGCAGGCGATTCGATGGGACGCAGCGCCGCAACTGCCTGACCTCCGTCAAGCCAGCAGGGCGCCCGCCCACGTCGCCAGCAACACCACGGCGAGCCCGCCGATCACCGGCCGGGCGAACGCCCAACCACCGGCCGCGGCCGCGATCACGGCCTTGGATGCGGTGTTGGCCGTCAGCGCCACGAGGATCGGCACCACCGCTCCCGCTGGCGCGATGCTGCCCTGGGCGGACAGCGTGGCGAAACTGACCGCAGGCGCGTGGGTGTCGGCCAGTCCGGCGACTGCAGCGGTGAGCAACAGGCCACCCTCGCCCAGCCAGGCCCGCAACGCGGCGGCCACGAGTTGCACCAGAGCGATAGTGGCGCCAAGCACCAGCGCTCCCTTCAGGCTGAAGGCGGCAGCCCCTGCCTCCACCGTCCGCCCGTCCGCGGCATCGCGGGTCCGCCAGAGCACGAGTAAGGCCACCAACGCGGCAGCCGTGCCGCCGGCGACCAGCGGCACGGCCAGTTGCCGCAACACGTGCAGGTCTGCCACCGCGAGGACGACCGACATCTGCACGAAGGTCGCCACGGTAGAGAGCACGGCGGCCGCAACCGACCGCGACCGCTGGTCCGGCAGGCTGCGCGCGCGAGCACCCATCACACCGATCGTGGCGGCGCTGGAGACGAAGCCCGACAGCAGCCCTGCCAGCGGCAGCGCGAGCCCGCTGCCCAGCCAGCGCAGCAACACGTGCGCCGCGGCGCCGATCGCCATCACCAGGATCACGATGATCCAGATCGTGTGCGGCTGGATCGCCCCGAACGGACCCATCGCGCGGTCCGGAATCAGCGGCAGCACCATCAGGGTGGCGGCCGCCAGCACCAGCAGATTGTTGAGTTCGGCGGCGGTCAGCACACCGCTGACGAAACGGTGCAGCCAGTCGCGCGACGCCAACAGCCCGGTGACCGCCACGCCAGTGGCGGCAGCCAACCCCGAGTGTTCCACCGCCATGCCGCCCAGGACCAGGCAGGCGATCAGCGCGGTTTCGGTGGTCAGCCCGGGATCGTCGCTGCGGTCGCGCGCATAGGCCACCGCCAGCAACCCGGTGAGCGCCAGCAGCGCCGCGACCAGCAGGCGCAGGTCCACGCTGGCGCAGACCGCGCCCAGCACTGCCACCACTGCGAAGGTGCGGATGCCGGCGACCGCTCGCTGGATGCCCACGCCCTTGCGCCGCTCGCGCTCGGCGCCCATCAGCAGGCCGATGCCGAGCGCCACCGCCAGACCGATCCACCCGTTCACCGCGTCACGCCCCGATGAAGGCCGGCGATACCGCGCGCGACAACGGCGAAAGCGATGGAGGACAAGGGGACTCTCCGGGACGGGCCAGCCCGATGTGGCCGATCATGCCGCAGCCGGCGCCGTTTGCGTGCGTCAGCGACGCCGCCCCCAAATCAGCCAGCGCGCCCCCAGCGCAAACAGCAGGACTGCCACGCACGCGCCGTAGCCGTACAGCGCCGGCAACACCTGCTGCCAGATCGCTCCGCTGGCCCGGCCGAACTGGTCGACCCGGGGCAGCTCAACCGCCTCGTACCCGAGCACGGCCGCGCCCACCGTGGCGGCCGCGGCCGCGAGCAGCGCGGTCAGGTCGAATACGCGCCGCCCCAGGGTGCGCGGCAGGTGCTTCGGGTAGGCGGAATAAGCCCAACCGAGTATGACGAGCCAGGGGGCAAGCAGCAGCAGGGCGAGATAGCGCATCGGCGAAATCAGTCCTGCGCAGCCAACTGGTCCAGCGCCTGGCGCAGCCGCGCCAGCGCCTCGTCCGCCGCCGCCTCGCCGCTGCCGAGCTGCAGCTGGGCGACGGCGGCGCCATCCAGTTCCAGCATCGTGCCGGCGGCCGAGGCCTGCACCACGGCCGCGGCCCCACCGAGCGATCGCAGCCGCTTCTGCACGATGCCGGCGGCCTTGGGATCGTCGAACGGCTGCGACAGCAGCAGCTCCTCGCCGTCGCCGGAGAACAGGCGGAAGCGGAAGCGACCGTCGCCATCGCGGAAGCTGGCGAAGCGCGGCGGCTTTTCCGCCTTCGGCGCCGATGCCGCCGCCGGCGTGGCCACGGCCACCGCCGCACCGGAACGCAGACCGATCGCATCGCGCAGTTCGGCGACCAGCGGCACGGCGATGGCGCGCGCCTTCCTGGCGCCTTCCTGCAGGATCGCCTCGATCTGCGCGGGCCTGGCCATCAGCTCGTCGTAGCGCGCACGCATCGGCGCCACGTCGGTTTCGATGCGTTCGAACAGCACCTGCTTGGCCTCGCCCCAGCCGATGCCGTCGATCAGCGCAGTACGGAAGGCCTGGCTCTCCGCTTCGCTGGCAAAGGCGCGGAAGATGGTGAACAGCGACGAGCTGTCCGGATCCTTCGGCTCGCCGGGCAGGCGCGAGTCGGTGACGATGCGCAGGATCGCCTCGCGCATGCCCTTGGCGCCCGCGGCGAACAGCGGAATGGTGTTGTCGTAGCTCTTGGACATCTTGCGCCCGTCCAGGCCGGGCAGCGTGGCCACCTGCTCCTCGATCAGCGCCTCCGGCAGCACGAAGAAGTCGCGGCCGTAGATGTGGTTGAAGCGCTGCGCGATGTCGCGCGCCATCTCGATGTGCTGGATCTGGTCGCGCCCCACCGGCACCTGGTGTGCGTTGAAGGCGAGGATGTCGGCGGCCATCAGCACCGGGTACATGTACAGGCCGGCGGTGATGCCCGCATCGGCGTCCTCGCCCTCGGCCACGTTCTTGTCCACCGCGGCCTTGTAGGCATGCGCGCGGTTGAGCAGGCCCTTGGCGGTGACGCAGGTGAGGAACCAGGTCAACTCCGGGATCTCCGGAATATCCGACTGCCGGTAGAACGTGACGCGCTCCGGGTCCAGCCCCGCGGCCAGCCACGTCGCGGCGATCTCCAGCCGCGAGCGCTCGATGCGCGCCGGATCGTCGCTCTTGATCAGCGCGTGGTAGTCGGCCATGAAGTAGAACGCGTCCACCTCGTCGCGGCGGCTGGCGGCGATCGCCGGGCGGATCGCGCCGACGTAGTTGCCCAGGTGCGGCGTGCCGGTGGTGGTGATGCCGGTAAGGACTCGGGTCTGCATGCGGGGGCGATCGTGCTCAGTGGATCAGGGTGGACTTGCCGAACAGCGATTCCACCAGGTCCACCGCGAGCTTCGCGGTCTGGTTGCGCTTGTCGTAGGCGGGATTGAGCTCGACGATGTCGAGCGAGCCGAGGCGGCCGGTGTCGGCGATCATCTCCATGCACAGCTGCGCCTCGCGGTAGTTCGGGCCGCCGCGCACCGTGGTGCCGACGCCCGGCGCGATGGTCGGGTCGAGGAAGTCCACGTCGAAGCTCACGTGCAGGTGGGTGTTGGCGTCGATGCCGGCGAGCGCCTCTTCCATCGTGCGCTTCATGCCGTTCTCGTCGATGTGGCGCATGTCGAACACCTGCACCTTGGCATCGCGGATCAGCTGCTTCTCGATGTCGTCCACCGAGCGGATGCCGATCTGCCGGAACACGTCCGGCGTGGTCGCCGGCACGTGACCGCCCACTTCCACCAGTTCCTTCGGTCCGTTGCCGCACAGGCAGGCCACCGGCATGCCGTGGATGTTGCCCGAGGGCGTGGCCAGCGCGGTGTTGAAATCCGAGTGGGCATCCAGCCACAGCACGCGCAGCGAGCGGCCCTGCGCGCGGCAGTGCGCGGCGACCGCGGCAATCGAGCCGATCGCCAGGCAGTGGTCGCCACCGAGCATGATCGGCAGGTGCCCGGCGGTGAGCTCGGTCTGCACCGCGGTGAACACTGCCTGATTCCAGGCGGCGACTTCGGCCAGGTGGCGGTAGCCATCCGTCGGCGGCTGCCACGGATTGAGCGGACCAGCCAGGTTGCCCCGGTCGTGCACCTGCAACCCGCGCTTGGTCAGCTTCTCGCCCAGCCGGGCCACGCGCAAAGCCTCCGGTCCCATCGAAGCGCCACGATGACCCGCGCCGATATCGGTGGGAACGCCAATCAGGGAAATGCTCTGCTTGCTCATGATGCCTCGTCGTCTCGATGCGTCCGCATCCCGTCTGCCGGGAGCGCGGGCGTTGCGCGGTGAAAGCGGGAACCGCCGCCCCGCCGCGCCGGACGTGCGAGGCACGCCCGGCGTCCTGGAACGCCCATTCTAACCCGCGTCGGGCGGCCTTTCAGGCGGATCGCACCGGGACCGGGCCCGGCGACTCAAGTGGCGCCATGTCGATGCCGAAAGCGTGACATGGCCCGGATCCGGTCCCCGGCGAAGCCGCTTCGCCGACTCGAACAGGTATCCGGACCACCTGAAATCCCCCTTGGAGGTCGCGAAGCTCCCGGAGTCCGCATGTCCACCTACCCAACGGCCAGGACGGTCGCGAAAGGGGTCCTGGCCATCACCTGGCCCTTCCTGTCGATCATCACGTTCCTCGTCCTGCTGTCCTTCTTCAGCATGGACACCCTCTCGGCTGCGCGCGCGTACGTCGGCGGCGAGAGCCTTTGGACCAAGGGGCAGAAGGAGGCAGTGCAACAGCTGGAGCTGTACGTCCGCACCGGCGATGCGCGGCACTATGCGGCATACCTGCAGGCAATTGCGGTTCCGCTCGGCGACCATGCCGCACGGGTGGAGCTGGACAAGCCGGCACCGGACCCCGGCATCGTCGAGCACGGCTTCGGGCAGGGTGGCAATCATCCCGGCGATTTCCCGCGGATGATCAGGCTCTACCGCCATTTCCACGGCTACGGCCCGGTGGCGCGCGCCATTGCCATCTGGCGCGATGCGGACACCCGGATCCTCGACCTGATGCGGGTCGCGACGGAGATCCGCAAACAGGTCGAACATGGCGAGCAGGCGCGCGCCATGCTCGCGCTGGAACGGGTCCGCGCCATCGATCGCGCCACCACGCCATTGGAGAAGCAGTTTTCCGCCGCACTCGGCGAGGCGTCCCGACAGGCCGAGGACCTGCTGCAGTGGGTGACGCTGATGTGTGCGGCCCTGCTCACGGGGGCTGGTCTGGTCCGGGCGCGGGGTACCGTTGCCAGCGAGCGACGGATGGCCTCTTCGCTGGAATTCAGCGAAGCGCGGCAGAAACTCGCCATCGCGGCCAGCAAGCACGGGATCTGGGACATCGACGTCGACCGTGCCGCCGTGCACGTCTCGCCGGGCTTCATGGCAGCACTGGGCTACCCGGATTGGCCCGACCAGGTACCGCTGGCGCGCATGCTGGAGCTGTTCCACCCCGTCGACCGTCCCCTGTTCGCCCGCCGCGTGAGCGTCGGCGAGAGCGACGAAGACGGGCACGAATGCGACTATCGCCTGCTGTCGGCACACGGCGAGATCCGCTGGATCCGCCTGCAGGGCGGGGCCATGCGCGACGAACACGGTCGGCGCACCCGCCTGGCCGGTGCCATGCGGGACATCACCGAGCAGCGACTGGCCGAACAGCAACTGTTCGAACAGAAGGCGCGAGCCCTCGTGACCCTGCAGTCGATCCGCGAGGCGGTGATCACCACCGACGCCCAGGGACGCGTGGATTACATGAACCCGAGCGCCGAAGCGCTATTGCAGACCACCGGGGAGTCGGTGCACGGCGCACCTGCGACATCGCTCTGCCGCTTCATCGACGAGGCCTCGCGGCAGGAGCTGGACAACCCGGTCGCTCTGGCGCTGGCCGAATCGCACCCGGTGACGCTGGCCGCCCGTGCCGCACTGCTGCTTCGCGATGGCAGCGAGATTCCCGCCGACGCCTCGTCTTCGCTGATCCTGGGCCAGGACGGCAGCACCCGGGGCGCGGTGCTGGTGCTGCGCGACGCGCGGCAGGAACGGGCCAGCGCCGCGCAGATCACCTACCAGGCAACGCACGACCCGCTGACCGGCCTGATCAACCGCAGCGAGTTCGAACACCGCGTGGGCGCTGCGCTGGAGCAGGTCCGTCGCACCGGGGTACCCCATGCCCTGATGTTCCTCGACCTGGACCAGTTCAAGATCGTCAACGACACCTGCGGGCACGTGGCCGGCGACGAGTTGCTGCGCCAGCTGTCCCGCCTGATGCCGGGCAGCCTGCGCAATGGCGATACGCTGGCCCGGCTCGGCGGCGACGAGTTCGGCGTACTGCTTCACGACTGCACGCTCCGACACGCCGCGCGAGTCGCCGAGGCGCTGCGCGAACAGGTATCTCGCTTCCGCTTCTACGCCGATGGCCGCGCGTTCTCGGTCGGCGTGAGCGTCGGACTGGTCGGCATCGGCGCGGACTTCGAGGACTTGTCCGCCATCATCCACGCGGCCGACGCGGCCTGCTATCTGGCCAAGGAAAAGGGACGCGACCGCATCCAGATCTACCGCGCCACCGATGCCGACCTGAACCGACGGCGCGGCTTGGTGCAATGGACGGCCCGCGTTCGCGAAGCACTGGATCAGGACCTGTTCTGCCTGTACGCGCAGCGGATCGAGCCTGCCGCCCCGGCCATCGGGGCCCCGTTGCACTTCGAGGTGCTGCTGCGCATGCGCGAACCGGGCGGCCGGCTGATCCCGCCTTCGGTGTTCCTCCCCGCCGCCGAGCGCTATGGCCTCATCCAGGCAGTGGATCGCTGGGTGGTCTGCGCCACCTTCGGGGCGTTGCGGCGGATCGGCATGGAGAATGTGCACACCTGTGCGATCAACCTCTCCGGCGCCAGCCTCGGCGATCTGCGCTTTGCCGAAAGCATCCTGGCCATGGCCGCGGAACAGCAGGTGCCCCCCGGACGCATCTGCTTCGAGGTCACCGAGACCGCCGTGATCTCGGAAATCTACAAGGCACAGAAATTCATCGGACTCCTGCGCGCACGCGGGTTCCGCTTCGCGCTGGACGACTTCGGCTCCGGCATGGCGTCCTTCGGGTATCTCAAGCATCTGCCGCTGGACTACCTGAAGATCGACGGCGCCTTCGTGCGCCAGATGCGCTCGGACCGGGCCGACCGCGCCATGGTCGATTCGATCAACCAGATCGGCAAGATCTTCGGGCTGCGGACGATCGCCGAGTTCGTCGAGAACGACGCGACCCGCGGCCTGCTTCGCGAGATCGGCGTCGACTATGTCCAGGGGCACGGCGTGGCGCGCCCGGTGCCGCTGGGCGAACTGCTCGGGCAACGCAGCGATGGCTCGACGCCCGCACCGCATTCGATGAAGCGGCCGGCCAGGAAGGCCGGTCAGGACCCTGCCCTGCTGGCATCTGGGCAACGTCCGGTCGAGCCGCGATCCGACGCGGGATAGGCCGCTCCGCGCACCCGAAAGCGAAAAGGCCGCGCAAGCGCGGCCTTCACTGCACAACCTGGTGCCGGCAGCAGGAATCGAACCCGCGACCTACTGATTACAAATCAGTTGCTCTACCAACTGAGCTATACCGGCATCTCCCTTCATTCTAGCAGGCGACGTCCGCTGCGCACCGCTCAGAAGCAACCCGTACTGTGCGAACCGACGGCGAGCTCGCGCACGCGCTGGCGCCAGGTTGCCGAGTTGGCATCGGGCACGACGACGTCGAGCCAGTACTCGGGCACGGTCTCCACCCGCTCGGTCATCTGGGCGGGGAAGCCGGCCGCCACCAGGTCTTCGCGACGCTTGCGCGCGTTGGCCGGATCCTTGAACAGGCCGAGCGAGATCGTGTTGGGCTGGTCGCCGGAGCTGACCACGAAATAGTCGCTGAAGTGCGCGTCAGCCAGCCGCTGCGCCACGGCGAGCGCCTGGGCGCGGCTGGCCTGCGCCGGCAGATAGACCCACCAGCCACGGGACTGCTGCGACTGCTCCTGACGCGATTGGCTACGCGCCAACTCCGGCGCCAGTCGTTCGCGCGCACTGCGCAGGGACTGCAGGCTCGGGAACGGCCCCAGCGCCAGGCACTGGTAGCTTGCCGCGGTGGAGCCGCCGACCGCCAGGGGCGTCGATCGGCCGGCTGCCGGCGAGGAGGCGGCCATCGCGACGGCATCCGCAGCGGAAGGATCGGCGGGCGCGCTGGCTCCCAGCGCGGGGCCGGCGGCAGACAGATCAGGTCGCTCGGTCAGCAGGTGCAGCACGGGCACGCCCGGATCGGCGGCGCTCGGTACGGTCACCTCGTCCTGCCCGAGCACCAGCCAGGCGCCCACGGCGATGTTGAGTGCGATCAGCAGAACGAACAGGAGACGCAGGAACATCCAGAGTTCTCTTCCGGTACTACGGTGGATTCTAGTCGTCCGCGGCGGGCGGCAACGTGGTAACGCTCCACACTGCCAGGCCACGCAGCACGCCGTCGACGACCAGCTCACCGGGCCGGGCGACAAGTTCGCGGAGCAGAGGCGCATCGCCGCCGCCGAAAAGCAGCGTCGAGCTGGTCCCGAGCATCGGCTCGACCTGCGCCACGAAACGCTCGACCAGCGCCGCACAGGCGCCCCAGCAACCGGAAGCGACCGCATCGGCGGTGTTGTCGGCCAGCACGGCGACTTCGCCCGGGCGCTCGGGCCGCACCTGCACGGTGGCACCGAGCAGGGAGTGCTGCATCAGCTGTGGCCCAGGCGCGATCAGCCCGCCGAGGTGGCGGCCATCGCCGCGCAGGGCATCCAGGGTGAGCGCGGTGCCGACACCGACCAGCACGCAGGGCGAGCGGCCGTCGGCATGGGCCGCGACCATGGCGAGGAAACGGTCCACGCCCAGGCGCGGGGGATCGGCATAGGCGCTGCGCACGCCGCAGGCTTCGGCCGGACTGCGCACCCAGACGGTCGCCCCCCCGCCACGCCGACGAACCTGGGAGTCGACCAGCTGCTCGCGTTCGCTGTCGACCACCGACGCTCCGAACACTGTTTCCGGCTCCGGCAGGGCAGCCCAGGCGGCCGCCAGGCGCTCGGCGACGGGCTCGGCCCAGGCGACCGCGCCCTCGCCGAGCCGCCGGCCCGCGTCCAGCGCCCACCACTTCAGCCGGGTATTGCCCAGATCAAGCAGCAGCCTCATGCGCGGCGCACCGTGACTTCGGCGCTGTCGATCCGCTGCATGCGGCCATCGTCCAGTCGCAGGCACAGCGCGCCACGCGCATCGATGCCGGCACCGGTGCCGCGCAGATCGCCCTGTGCGCCACTGAGCGCCAACGGCTGGTCGCGCAGCAGATCGTGGCGGGCGTAGTCGTCGACGAAGGCGGCGAAGCCATCCCGCTCGAAGGCCTCCAGGCCCGTGGCCAGGGCCTCGATCAGGGCCGCCGCCGTGCGGATGCGCGAGGGCGGCTCGCCGCCGCACAGCCCGGCCAGGTCAGCTACCGGCTGACCGGCCTGGTCGCGCAATGCGGGAGTCAGCCGCAGGTTCAGGCCAATGCCGATCACCGCCGCGCAGGGGCCCTGGTACTCGCCGCTGACCTCGACCAGGATGCCGGCCAGCTTGCCGGCATCGGCCAGCACGTCGTTTGGCCATTTCAGCCCGGCACCGCTCACCCCGAGCGCATCGAGCGCACGCATCACGATCACCCCCACCGCCAGCGAGAGTCCGCCCAGCCCGGCCATCCCGGACTCGAAACGCTTCAGGCACGACATATACAGATTGAGCGCTGGCGGCGACAGCCAGGTACGCCCGCGTCGACCGCGACCGGCCGTCTGGGTCTCCGCCAGCACGATGCTGAGGTCGGGCGTCGCCGCACCGCGGCGCTGCAGCTCGCTGGAGGTCGAGTCCAGCTCCCAGAACACCTCCAGCGTGCCGAGCCGGTTGCGCGCGGATGACGACAGCAGGGCTGCGATGCTGTCCGCGTCGAGCAATTCCACCGCCCAGGGCAGGCAGTAGCCGGCGCTCCCGCGGGATTCGACCGGCACACCCCGCGCACGCAAGGCCTCGACCTGCTTCCAGATCGCAGCGCGGGTCACCCCGGCGGCTTTGGCGAGCCGTGCACCGGACACGGGGTGGCCACCGGCCAGCGCGGCGAGCAGGTCAGGCGCTTGCATCGAGGGACGGGAGCGTGATCGGCGCGAACGTGCCGAGGGGAAGCGGAATGGCTTGCATGGCGTCCGATTCTATCCCGAGGTTTCACACATCCCCATCCGGCGCGCTCCCGACGCCCGGGCGCGACACTGGCGGCGGGTCGGGCTTTCTGTCACCCTCAATGGTCTGGATCATGCGAATCAAGGGGTTGAGTCGCCATGAACGCTCCGCACTGGATCGTCGGAAGTGCCCTCGCGGCGGCCTTGTCGCTGCCCGCGCTCGCGTCTGCGGCGTCTTCGGATCTCGGCGGTCTCAACGGCGGCGGACAGCAGTCCAGCTCCGACAGCACGTCCTCGCGGACCCTGGTCAACAGCGCATCGGCATCCGGCGGCGGCGACGTCACCGGCCTCCCGCAGCACACCGGTGCAAGCGCTCCGGCCAGCAGCTCGAGCGACGCCGACAGCGATCCAACCGGCAACCTGCCCGTCAGCGGCAGCGCGCGCCAGGCCGCACCGCACCACGCCAGCCCGGGCTGGCAGTCGCTGCTGCCCGGCTCGATCCAGTAACCGCGGCTTCGCCGGTCAGCCCGGCGGCAGTTCCACGCTGAATCGCGCTCCGCCCAGTTCCGGCGAGCGGTCCACGACCAGTTCGCCCCGATAGGCCCTGACGATGTCCTGCACGATGGACAGGCCGATACCATGGCCCTGGACCCGCTCGTCGCCGCGCACGCCACGCTGCAGGATCCGCTCGATCTGGTCCGGCTCGATGCCCGGGCCATCGTCCTCGACACTGAGCGACAGCCCGGGACGCTGCTTCCCCGGCTGGGTCCGTGCACTGGCCATCAGCAACACCCGGTGGCGCGACCACTTGAAGGCGTTCTCCAGCAAGTTGCCCATCAGCTCGAGCAGATCGCCCTGTTCACCGTAGAAGGCGACGCCCTCCTCGATCTCGAACTCGCACAGCACGTTCTTCGCCGCGTAGACCTTTTCCAGGCTCTGCACCAGGTCTTCGGCATGCCCGCCGAGCGGGATCGCCGTGGCGAACGGCTGGCGCCCCGTCGTGGCCGCCCGCGCGAGCTGGTAGGCGACCAGCTCGTCCATACGCCGCACCTGGTCCAGCACGTCATGGGCCAGCTGGGGCGCTTCGCTGGAAGACTCCAGCCGGGAGCGGATCACCGCCAGCGGCGTCTTCAGGCTGTGGGCCAGATCGGCCAGCGTGTTGCGGTAACGCGCGCGCTGTTCGCGCTCGCTCTCGATGAAACCGTTGATGCGCTCAGTGAGTCCGGTCAGCTCGAGCGGGTACTGGCTATCGAGCGAATCGATCTTGCCGCGCTCGACCCGGCTCATGTCCGCCGCCACCTTGCGCAGCGGCGTGAGGCTCCAGCGCAGCAGCAGCATCTGCAGCACGATCAGCATCACCCCGAGGGTCGAGAGATAGACGATCAGCGAGCGGCGGTAGGTCGCGTTCTCGCCCTTGAACTGGTCCTCGGTCTGGGCGACGGTGAACGTCAGCGGCACCTTCCGGTCATCCTGCGACTCGAACACCACGCCATAGCTGTAGTAGTACAGCCGGCCCATGCGGGTATCGATCGGTCCGACGAAGCGCGTCTCGCCCGGCTTCAACGGTGACAGGAAGCCGAAATCCCGGCCGATCGCCGAGGACGATTCCCAGTGGAACCCATTCTCGCCGGTCGCTACCGCATACAGCCCGGAACCGGGGCGCGAGAAGCTCGGATCCGGCGATGAGTACGGCATCAGCAGCCGCCCGTTGCGGCCCACGTCGATCAGCGCCAGATAGGCCAGCACGTCGTTTTCCAGCCGGTCGCGCAGCCCGCTCAGGGCGGTCTGGTATTTGGCCTGGGACAGGGTGACGCCGATGATGCCGAGGAACCCGGCCAGCGCCAGGCCGGTCGCCATCGCCGCACGCGCCGCCAGCGACAGCGGGCGGCGCGTTGACAAGGGCTCAGTCCTCGTCGCCGTCGCTTCGGGGGATGGCAAAACGGTATCCGCGTCCACGTACGGTCTCGATAGGCTTGATGGTGCTCTCGGGGTCGAGCTTGCGGCGCAGGCGGCCGATGAACACCTCGAGCACGTTGGAATCGCGGTCGAAATCCTGCTGGTAGATGTGCTCGGTCAGGTCGGCCTTGGAGACCAGTTCGCCGGCGTGCAGCATCAGATATTCGAGCACCTTGTACTCGTAGCTGGTGAGATCGACCACCTTGCCCTCGACGGAGACCGTCTGCGCGGTGGTGTCGAGCTTGATCGGGCCACAGGCGAGCACCGGCTTGGACCAGCCGCTGGCGCGGCGCACCAGGGCGTTGATGCGTGCGAGCAGTTCCTCGACGTGGAACGGCTTGACCAGGTAGTCGTCGGCACCGTGCTTGAGGCCTTCCACCTTGTCCTGCCAGCCGCCGCGGGCGGTGAGGATGAGGATCGGATAGCGCTGGCCGGCCTCGCGCAGCGACTTGATCAGGTCCATGCCGGACATCTTGGGCAGACCGAGATCGATGATGGCCAGGTCGAACGGCACCTCACGACCCAGATACATGCCCTCTTCGCCATCCTGGGCGGTGTCCACGGCGAACCCGTCGCGCTTCAGGCGCGCGGCAAGCGTCTCACGCAGCGGAGCCTCGTCCTCCACCAAAAGGATGCGCATCAGTGTTTCTCCTTGTTGCCCCGGCCGTTTCCGACCGGATTCTTGGTTGACTGGGCCGGCGGCGGACGCCGGTCCGACTCGGAGGGCACCGTGAAGGTGCGGACGTAACCGCTGGGCGTGAGTACCTTGATGCGGTACTCGGTCCTGCGCCCGAACTCGCGGCGATCCGCCGACAGCACCTTGCCCCCCGTGTCGTGCTGCACCTGCTCCACCGCCTGGTCCAACGTGAGATTCGTGTCCTGCTTGGCCCGGCAGGGATCGGCCACCGCCAACAGCAGCGGCACGACCAGCAGGCGCGACAGGATAAGCGTCTTGGGTGTCATGCGTTCGTGATCCGGCCTCGACGGGGAATCCGAGGAGCGCCCGAGGTTAAGGGCCGCGGCCTGAATAGTGGCCCGAACGACACCCCCTGTCATGCCGCGGCGCGTACCGGATCCATCGCCTCTTCCAGCAGGCTCCAGCCCGCCCCCGGTCGATGTGCCCCCTCGCTCAGTACCCGGCGGAAAGTCCGCGCCCCCGGCTGGCCCTGGTAGAGACCCAGCAGGTGCCGGGTGATGTGCTTGAGCGCCGTGCCGCGGGCCAGCTCCGCCTCCACGTAGGGCCGCAGGTGGTTCAGTACCGCCTCGCGGGTCGGCAGCGGTTCGCCGTAGAGGGAGCTCTCCAGCTCCGCCAGCAGGAACGGATCGTGGTACGCGGCCCGCCCGAGCATCACGCCATCGACGAATTGCAGGTGCTCGCGCACCTGGGGCACCGTGGTGATGCCACCGTTGATCACCACGGTGAGGCCGGCGAACTCCCGCTTGAGGCGGTAGACCCGGTCATAATCCAGCGGCGGGATCTCGCGGTTCTCCTTCGGGCTCAGCCCCTGCAACCACGCCTTGCGGGCATGCACGACCAGGATCTGCACACCGGCCTCCACCATCGCTTCGGTGAAGCGCTGCAGGCCGGCGTAGGCGTCCTGGTCGTCCACCCCGATGCGGCATTTGACGGTGACCGGGACGCTTGAGCCCGCTGCCTGCACGGCATCCCGCATGGCCTGGACGCACTGGCCGACCAGCGCCGGATCGAGCATCAGACAGGCACCGAAGCGACCGGACTGGACGCGATCGGACGGGCAGCCGACGTTGAGGTTGATCTCGTCATAGCCGGCCCGCGCACCGAACACCGCGGCCTGCGCCAGCTCCTCCGGTTCGCTGCCGCCCAGTTGCAGCGCGACGGGGTGTTCCTGCTGGCTGTGCTCGAGCAGCCGGAGCTGTCCGCCGCGCACCAGCGCCGCGCTGGTGACCATTTCCGTGTAAAGCCTGGAGCGGGGGGACAGCAGACGGTGGAAATACCGGCAATGCCGGTCGGTCCAGTCCATCATCGGGGCGACACAGACGCGCCAGGGGGTGGCAGAGGGCGAAATCGCGATTGGCATCGGCATATGGTCGCCGAAAACCGGTCGCTTGGGGTCGGAACCGATCTGCGCTCCCGGCATCCCGGCATGGCTCCCGGAAACAATTGGCTGCTAATATCCAGTTAACAACGAGTCAATGGAACTGGTTCACATTTATGAAGATCTATCAGGCTCTACTTGCTGCGCTCTTCAGCCTCGTGCTCGCCGCATGTGCGACCACCCAGGGCTCGACCGACGCGCCCGTGTTCAACCCCGACGCGCAGGCGATGACGCAGTACCACATCGGCGTCGATGACCTGCTCGAGGTCTCGGTCTGGAACAATCCCGACCTCAGCGTGAAGGTGCCGGTCCGCCCGGACGGTCGCATTACCGTGCCGCTGATCGGAGACGTGGTGGCTGGCGGCAAGACGCCGGACCAGGTGTCGGCCGACATCAAGGAGCGCCTGAAGAGTTTCATCCGCGACCCGCAGGTGGCGGTCATCGTCACCGAACTGCGTAGTCACGAGTATCTGCTGCGGGTACGCGTGACCGGCGCGGTACGCAATCCGGTCTCGATTCCCTATCACCAGGGCATGACGGTGCTCGATGCGGTGTTGGCCGCAGGCGGCATCACCGAGTTCGCGGCACCGGACCGGACCGAGCTCTACCGCAAGACCAAGTCGACCACCTCGTCCTACGCGGTGCGGCTTGGTCAGATCCTGCAGGATGGAAAGCTGGGCACCAACTATCCGGTCCAGCCGGGCGACGTGATCACCGTGCCGCAGCGGTCGTTCTGAACCAGGAAAGCCCGACAGGGGGAGCGGTACTCATGAAGGACGAACAACCGAGCCTGCAGTCCTTGCTACCGGTGCTGTTGACCGAAGCGAGGCGGCGGCTGGGCACGATGATCCTGATCTTCGTGGTGATCGCGCTCGGCGCGCTCGCACTGGGTCTGGCGTGGCCAAAGCGTTACGACGCGAGCACCACGATCCTCGCGCAGGAGAGCAGTATCATCACGCCGCTGATGGAGGGCGCCGCCTCGCCGACGGGCACCAAGAATCGCGCCAACATCGCACGTGACGTGATCTTCAGTCGCCCGGTGATGAACCAGGTGCTTGCCGACGCCGGTCTGCTCCAGAACAAACCGTCCCCGGCCGAGATCGACCGCATCATCGACGGCATCAAGGCTCGCACCGTGGTCCATCTGAGCCACGGCAACCTGATCACCATCAGCTATCACGATTCCGATCCGAAGCGTGCGTTCGAGGTGACCCGCGACTTCGGCAAGCTGTTCATCAGCGAGAGTCTCGCGTCCAAGCAGCGCGAGAGCCGCGATGCCTACAAGTTCATCGACAGCCAGGTCGAGGCGTACCGGCAGAAACTGACGGCTGCCGAGGAAAACCTCAAGCGCTATCGCGAGAACAACGTCGACGCGCGACCCGGCAGCGACGCCAACATCAATTCGCGCATCAGCGAGCTGCGCAGCCAGGTGGAGACGGCCAAGCTCGACCTGATGCAGAAGCGCTCGCAGGAAGCCTCGCTGATGTCCCAGCTCTCGGGCGAATCCGAAGTGACCGCAGTGCAGACCACCGACGGCGTCTACCGCGCCCAACTGGCCGACCTGCAGGCGAAATTGGACAAGCTGCTGCTCAATTACACCAACGAATATCCGGACGTGGTGCGGACCCGCCACCAGATGGACGACATCAAACGGCAGATCCAGGCCGAAGACGCCAAGCGGCAGGCCGCCAAGCTCGCCGGCACACCGGTGGCGATCGACGGCAACGCGCAATTCAACCCGCTGTACCAGCAACTGAAGAGCCAGCTCGCCGCACTGCGCGGAGACATCGCCGCCACCGCCGCGCGCTTGAGCGCCAGCCAGGCCATGCTCAACGACGAGCTCGAGCGCGCCAAGCGCGTGGCCGGCTCGGAGAACGTGGTCGCCGAGCTCACCCGCGATTACGACGTCAATCGCGACGTCTACCAGGATCTGCTCAAGCGGCGCGAGAACGCGCGCGTTTCGATGAACCTGGACGCCACCCAGCAGGGACTGAACTTCATCGTTCAGGACCCCGCCGTGCTGCCGCTGGCGCCGTCCGGGCTGCGCTTCATCCATTTCGCCCTGGTCGGCATCGTGATGGCCGTCGGCGTACCGCTCGGACTGCTGTTCCTGCTGGTACGGTTCGACCCACGCGTGCGCTCGGCCGAACAGCTTGAGCAGCTCACCGGGCTGCCCATGCTGGCAACCATTCCGTACTATCAGGCGCCGCAGGACCGTCGTCGCCAGCAGATGCAGTTTGTCCTGCTGGGAGCGGTCGCCTTCGCCATCGTGCTGGCCTACCTCGTTTCGGTATGGATCAACCTGAGGGCTGCAGCATGAACATGCGCGACAACCATACCGGGGAAGGCCAGCTGCCCGTCGGTTCCAGCGCCGGACCGGGCGACCAGCTTCCGCGCAGGAGCGACAGCCAGTCGATCGCGCTCATGGAGGAGACGCGTGCCCTGGTGCCGTCCCAGCTCGAGCAGCGACGGCTGATCCATGCCGAGCAGTCTTCGCGCAGCCAGGCCGATGTCTTCCGCGAGATCCGTACCCGGCTCCTGGAACTGGCCAACGACCAGAACTTCATCACCCTGGTGGTGGCCGTGAGTCCCGGCTGCGGCGCAAGCTTCGTGGCGCGCAACCTGGCTGCGGCCTTTGCGTTCGACCAATCCAAGACCAGCCTGCTGATCGACTGCAACCTGCGCTATCCCGAGCAGCACCGCGTGCTCGGCGTGGATACCGACAACGGCGGTCTGATCGACTTCCTCGACCATCCCTCGCGCGGGATCCAGTCGGTGATCTATCCGACCGTGCTTCGCCACGTGCGACTCATCCCCGCCGGTACTGCGCGCGAGAACGTCGCCGAATACTTTTCCTCGTTCCGTATGCGCGCGATGGTGGATTCGCTGCGGAGCCGCTACAACGACCGCTACATCTTCCTCGACGGCCCTGCCGTGAAGGGATCGCCGGATGCCCGCATCCTGGCCGAGCTGGCGGACTTCGTGGTGCTCGTGGCCGGCTACGGCAAGGACACGCCCGCCGCGATCATGCAGGCGGCCAGCAGGTTTGACCGTTCCAAGCTCGCGGGCGTGATCTTCAACCAGGCTCCTTGAGAGGACGCCTGGCGAGGCCTTTCGCGTGATACCCGCGCGACGCCCGCAAGGGCCGCGCGGCCCAAAACAGGGGAGCAGGCAAGCTGTTTTCCATCGGCATGCCCGATGGGAGGAGCACGCGCATCCCCGCATCCTGACCCGGAAGGGGTACGAACATGTCCGCCAAACATCGCTGCTCACGGCGCACGCTCGCCGCCACCATCACCAGCCTGTTCGCCTGCGCCGGAGCACGGGCCGGGCAGCTGGACTACACCCTCTACACCGGCATCGAGCACAGCGACAACATCGCGCTGAGCGCGACCAATCCGATCAGCCAGAACACGCTGATCCCGGGGGCGACCTTCCGCTTCGACCAGCAGGGCTCGGATCTCCAGGCCCATGTGCTCGGCAGCATCGAGTACCGGGACTACCTCGGCTCGCGCTTCAGCAACCAGACCCAGACCCAGCTCTCCGGCCAGGCCAACTGGACCATCTCGCCGCAGCGCCTGGATTTCGTGGTGGAGGACTATGCCGCGGTGCAGCCGGTCGACCCGACGGTCAGCAATTCGCCGGCCAACCTCCAGCAGACCAACGTGCTCAGCCTGGGGCCAACCCTGCGCTTCGATCTCGTTTCGGCCTGGCATGGTCAGGTCGATGCCCGCTACATCGACAGCCGGGCGCAGAAGACCAAGCAGTTCGACTCCCAGCGCGGGCAGTTCGCCGCCCGGCTGATCCACGATTTCAGCCACAGCGCCTTGGGATCGCTGAACGCCGAGACCCAGACGGTGCATTACACCTCGGCGTTGCCGGGTTCGGATTACCGTCGCGATCAGGTCTACGGCCGCTACCAGGGCAGCTCCGCTCACACCGAGCTGGACGTGTCGGCCGGCTGGAACCACCTTCAGTTCGACCAGGGCTCCCCCCGTACGTATTCCGGCTCGCTGCTCAGCGCCACCGGCACTTGGCACCCCAGCGACGCCAATTCGCTGAGCGTGAACCTGGCGCGGCAATACACGGACGCAGCGCAGAGCATGATCCAGCCGGACCTCACCTCGCCGGTCGAGAGCCGCACCGGCATCGTGACCGGGAAGACCGTGGTGGGACCGCAGGTCTATCTGGAACGCCGCGCCGAACTGGCCTATGCCTGGCGCTCGGACCGCCTGACGTTCTCGCTCGCTCCCTACTATCACAAGCTGAGCTATGTGAACGACACCACCTACAATCAGGTCGGCCGGGGCGCCAATATCGGCCTGGACTACCGGTTCCGGCCCACTCTGCAGCTGTCCGCCTTTGCCAACGGCGAGCGGCTGCGCTACGACACTCTCCAGCGCCTGGACCGCACGGTCAGCTACGAGGTCGCCCTTACCGACCAGCGCACGGTGCACTGGTCCTGGCGCGTGTCCTTCCTGCACCAGCAGCGACACAGCGACGCCGCGGGCCAGAGCTTTCACGAGAACCGCATCTATGTCGGGGTGATCTTCCGGCGATGAGTGGCGAACTCGTCAAGGAGATACCCGGTAATTTCGGGCCGCAGGGATCGCTGTTCGGCATCACGGCCGAACCGGCCTACCCCCCCAGCACAGCAGTCCTGCTCTGTCCGCCACTGGGGCAGGAGCTGATCCGCAGCCACCGCCTGTACCGCCAGCTCGCGCACATGCTCGTGCGGCGAGGACTTGTCGTCATGCGTTTCGACTACTACGGCAGCGGCGACTCCTGCGGCGACACCGACCAGACGACGCTCACCCGCTGCGTCGAGGACACCCTGACCGCTGCCGGGGAACTGCGCCAGCGCACCCGCTGCCGTCGGCTGATCGCCTTCGGGGCCCGTCTCGGCGCCAGCATCGCGCTGCAGGCGCATGACCGCCAGCCGTTCGACGCGCTGATGGTGTGCGATCCGATCCTCGATGGCCCCGCGCATCGGGCGCAGCTCGAGGCGCTGCATGCAGGGATGCTTGCCGACACCCGCCGCTTCGTCCGTCCGCGGACTGCAGCGGAAGGGGCCGGCCAGTGGCTGGGCTTTCCGCACGGCGAACAGCTCGGCGAGGAGCTGGCAGCCATGCACCTGTCCGTTCCACCTGCTGCGTTGCTGCTCGACTCGGCCAACGCGTTCCCCCGCGCCGGAAACATCGTGGCGCTGGACGAGCCGCTCGGCTGGGACGACCTCGATCGCCTCGAGGTGGCCATCCAATCGCACGAGCTGATCTCGCGCGTACAGCAGCATATGGAGACGCTGCAATGACGGAGGTGGCCTGCCGCTTCGGCCGACACGATCATCTGGTCGGGGTGCTCTCCACACCGGGGTCCCACGACGATGCCGCGCCCCGTCCGGGAGTCATCCTGCTCAACGCGGGACTGGTGCATCGTATCGGCCCCTTCCGGATGACGGTGGAGCTGGCGCGCATGCTTGCCGGTCAGGGATACGCGTCGATCCGGTTCGACCTTTCCACCATCGGCGACAGCGCCGGCACCGCCGACGCCGGCTCGCGCGAAGACCATGTGCTGGCCGATGTGCAGGACGCCATGGCGTTGCTGCAGCAGCATGCCGGCTGCTCGCGCTTCGTGTTGATGGGCCTGTGCTCCGGGGCGCAGAACGCCCACCACGTGGCAAGCATCGACCAGCGCGTGGTCGGCGCTGTGTTCATGGATGGCTATGCGTATCCGACGCGCGGCTTCTACCTGCGGCACTACCTGCCGCGACTGCTCCACCCCGTCCGGGTGGCCCGGGCGGCCTGGCGGCGGCTGCGACGCATCGGCCGGCACGACGATGTGGACCTGGCAGGCTTCGCCGTGGAATGGCCGTCCAGGCAGCAGGTGGTCTCGGAACTGACCGACATGGTGCGGCAGGGGCGGAAGCTCTGCTTCATCTACAGCGGCGGCGCCCTGGGCTACTTCAACCACCCGCGGCAGTTCGGCGAGTGTTTCGGCTCGCTTGCCGCCGATCCGAACGTGCAGGTGCGGACATTCCCGGAAGCCGACCACACCTTCATCCTGGCAGGCGACCGTGCACGGCTGCGCGAGTGTATCGCCGACTGGATGCAGCAGTCGTTCTGACCCCGTGGTTGTTCACGCGGTGCGATGCGGTGGCGGCGGCAGCATGAAGTCGCGCCAGTCGTTCGGGTCGCCTGACTTGCCGGCCTCCGCCGCCTTGATGATGTTGTAGGCCTCGCGCGCGGTCACGTAGTGCAATACGTGCCGCTTGCCGTCGTTGTAGGCGTTCTCGAGATAGCTGTGCATGTCATGCATGGCCTGGCCCAGCAGGGTGTCCATGTCGCGCTCCTGGGTGCCGTGCGTGTGCACCTTGATGAACACCCACTCCGGCCGACCCTCGACGTGGATGCCGGTACGCACCCACAGGTCGACGCGGGCACGGGTCGGCGGGCAGGCACGGCGCACGTCGGCGTTCTCGATGCGCGGCACGATGCCCTTGCGCCGCTCGGCCCAGTTCAGTCCCAGCGGCCCCTGCACGATCATCAGGTCGCCGCTGGGCTTGCCGCCCACGCGCACCGGCACGCCGGTGTCGTGCGACTTGGGACGCTGCGGATCGTCGGTCGCGTAGTAGATCGCATTGCTCAGGCGCGTCTGCGTGTCGCTGGGCGCCGACGGCAGGGTGAAGTCGGCGTAGCAGCCCAGTTCGCGCAGCAGGATCAGCTCGTTGTTGAGGCCGCACCAGCGGCCGTCGGCGCGCGAGTTGTCCAGGCTCCAGTTGCCGTGGATGAAGCCGAAGGTGAGCTCACCGGTGGCCGGATCGCGACTGAGTGCGCCGTGACGCTCGCGCAGGGTGCGGCAGAAGCCGGCGATGGTCTGGCGGAAGTTCTCCTGCGTGTCGTTGTCGTGATGCAGGTGGATCTCGATCTCGCCGAAGCCGTCGGCGCAGAGCGCGGCCAGCTTGTCCAGGTGCTCGGGCAGGTATTCCTCTTCCGGGTAGAAGAAACTGTGCTGCGGATGGCGACCGTCGGCATCGCGGTGTTTGGAGGCCATCGCGCGGTAGTCGGTGCACCAGCGGTCGACGCGGGCGCGCTGGGTGGCGAGATCGACCTTACCCCAGGCCGGTTCGTAGTGATCGACGAAACAGAACATCACGTGCACCGGCCCATCGACCTTGGGCACGCGGCGGCGCAGGTAGTCGCCCAGCCAGATGTGCATGTTGCGCCCGCGCAGCAACTTCGCCAAGGCGAGCAACCCGCCGACCAGAACCGCCAGTACGCCGATAGCCACGACCGTCATCCGCCCTTCCCCCCGAATGCCAGCGCCAGCAGCTGCTCGGCGTTGTTGCGCCACTGCCGCTCGCGCGCGATGTAGTCGCGCGCCGCGGCACCGACGCGCCGACGCTCCTCGTCGCGTGGTGCCAGTGCCAGTAGGCGCTCAATGCACGCCAGCGTATCGCGCCGCGGGAACAGCCAACCGGTGCAGCCATCCTCGGTCACCTCGGCCACCGGCGCGTAGTCCGGCGCGACCACCGCCACGCCCATCGCCATGAACTCGAAGAGCTTCATCGGCGAGCCATATTCGTTGGAGTCGGGCAGCACGGCGTAGTCCATGCAGGCCACCCAGCTGGCAATGTCCGGGTGCGGCACACGGCCCGGCAGACGCACCTGCAGGCCGAGCCGCTCACGGTCGACCAGATCGCGCACCTCCGGCAGGGTGACGCCATCGCCAACCAGCAGCAGGGTCAGCTCCGGCGCCCGCACCAGTTGCGGGGCGATCGCGCGCACGAAGCCGTCCACCCCGTGCCAGCGGGCGAACGAACCGATGAAGCCGCACACCACCCTTCCCTCCAGCCCGCGCTCGCGGCGCAGTGCCTCGCGGTCGAAACGCGCCGGATCGAAATGCGCCAGGTCGGCCGCATTCGGCGAAATCACGCTGGGGGCGATGTCGCCGTAGGCAGCCTGTGCCTGATCGCGGAAGTAGCTGGAGATGAATACCAGCCCGGTGCAATGGCGCATGCACCAGCGCTCGATCCGTCGCGCCAATCCCTTCATGTAGAGGGGACGCACGCGTTCGACCAGCGCCGAATCGTTGATTTCCAGCACGATCGGCACGCCACGCCGGCGGGCCAGCCACACCGTGGCGAACAGGAACAGCGAGTAGCGCTCGTAGACCATGTCCGGCCGTGCGCGCTTCAGCACGCGCCCCATCCGCACCAGGGTGACCGCGTTGTAGGCCAGCTCGGCCAGCTCGAACACCACGCCGGGCAGCCGCGTGACCAGCGTGGCCAACCACCCCTTGCGCCGCGGAGCGCCGCCGCCTGCCGACGGCGCCTGTTCCGGATCAGCGCCGGGGAACGAGACGATGGTGACCTGGTGCCCCAGCCCGCGCAGTGCGCCGACGATGCCGCGGATGTGCACGCCTTCGACGTCGCGACCGCGGGTGCGGTGGTGATAGATCACTCGCATGCGGCGTCCTGTTCGAGGGCGTGGAAGGTCCATCCGTCCCGGCACCACGCCGGCAACAGCTCGGCCAGGGCATGCACGCCGGAATCCCCGTCATCGTGCATCAGCACGATGTCGCCGGCGTTCGGAGGCTGTGTCTGCAGGCGCCTCCTGACGACCGCGGCATCGTCGTCGTGGTAGTCCATGCTGTCGTAGCACCAGTAGGCCAGGCTGCGGCCGCTGCGCGCGAAATGCAGTAACAGGGGCAGCGTCACATGCCCCTGCGGCGTGCGGATCCGGTGCCGCGCGCGTCCGTCGAAGGCCGCAAGCAGCCGGTCGGCCCGTTCCAGGTCCGCGACCTGGTCCGCGGTGCTCATGTGTGCGAAACGGGTATGGCTGTAGGAGTGGTTGCCCAACAGGTGCCCGTCCCGGACGATCCGCTCGACGATCGACGGATACTGTTCGGCGTGGCGGCCCACCACGAAAAAGCTCGCCCGCAGGCCATGTGCCGCGAGCAGATCGAGCAGGCGCGGGGTGTGCTCGGGATGCGGACCATCGTCGAAGCTGAGGAAGCGGCCGGTGCCGGCGCGGTCGCCGTGCGTCTGCACGATCGAGCGCGGCAGCAGACCGAGAATCTGGTGTTTCTTGGGCCGGATGTTCATGTCGGGAGCGAAGTGGGGAGAGGGGAGTCGGCTGCCGCAGCCTCGAGAATGTCCGACAGCGATTGCAGATTCCGTTCCCAACTGAACTGCCTGGCGTGTTCCAGGATGCGTCCAGTGTCCCATGGAAGGGCAGTGGCTTGGACCAGCGCTTCGGCAAGGGCATGGCGATCGCGCACCGGGACCAGCAATCCGCCCTCGCCCGGAACCACTTCGGGAATCCCGCCCACGCGCGTGGCCACCACGGGAATGCCGCAAGCCATCGCCTCCAGCACCACGTTGGGCACCCCCTCGTTGTGGCTGGGCAGGCAAAGCAGGGTCGCGGCGCGGAACCAGTCCGGCAGATCGGCATGCGGTGTCGCCCCGACCAGACGGACAGCACCGCCAAGTCCGAGTTCATCGGCACGCGCGCGCAGCGCGTCACGGCACTCGCCGGCACCGACGAACACGAGCCGGGCGCCTGGTCGCGCCTGTGCGACCGGCGCAAAGGCCTCGAGCAGGTCCATGCAGCCCTTGCTTGCCTTGAGGTTGCCGACGTAGAGCAGCACCGGCACGTCGCCGGGCAGATCGAGACGATGGCGCGCCTCCGGCCGCGAGCCGGGCGAGAAGCGCGCATGATCGACGCCGTTGTAGACCACGTGGACCCGCGCCGGCTCGACCCCTAGCGCCACCGCCTTGTCGGCCAGGGCCCGGCTCACCGCCACCACGGCGCGCGCGCCCACCAGCGCCTTGCGGATCTGCGGTCGCCGGGCCGGGTCCTCTGCCTGCACGTTGAGGTCGCTTCCGTGCACCTTGACCACGTAGGGCCAGCCCATGCGCCGCGCTAGCCAGCCGGCGGCGGCGGCATCGGGATAGGCCCAACTGGCCAGTACGCAGTCGTAGTGTCCGCGCAGCAGATGCCATCCCTGCTGCGCCAACAACGATACGGCCCAGAAGAACGCGTGCAGCGAGCGGCCGACGCGCGGCAGGTAGACGAACACGAAGGTACGCAGGTGCAACCCGGCTACTGCCGGAGCTTGCCCGGCGCTGCGCCCGCGCAACCGTTCGGGCAGCGGCACGGCGGTGATCACCTCCACCTCGTGGCGCTGCCCCAGGCGCTCGAACTGCTGGCGGTTGAACGCGCCGCGATGGGGATCCCAGCGGGTCGGAAACAGATTGGTGAGGACGAGGATGCGCAGGCTCATGCCGTCACGCCCTCCCCGGCATACAGGCGGGCATAGCCGGATGCCATCGCCTCCAGCGAGCCATGCTCGAGCACCCAGGCGCGCGCGGCGTCGCCCAGTGCGCTCGCCAGGTCCGGCGTATCCAGCAGTGTGCCCAGCGTCAGGGCCAGCGATTCCGGCACACCGGCCGGCACCAGCATGCCGGTCTGCCCGTGGTGGACGATCTCGGCATTGCCGCCCACATCGGTCGCAACGATCGGCAGGGCGCTGGCCGCCGCCTCAAGCAATGCCATCGAGTAGCCCTCGCTGACCGAAGACAGCGCGAACAGATCGAAGCCCTGCAGCAGTTGCACCACGTCATTGCGGTCGCCGAGGAAGTGCACCGCCGATGCCACCCCCTCCAGCCGGGCGCGATCTTCCAGGTCGCCACGCAGTTCGCCCTGGCCGACCAGCACCAGGGCCGTATCGGGTCGGGTCGCGTGCACACGGGCGAAGGCGCGGATCAGGCTGTCCTGGTCCTTGGCCCAGTTCAGCCGGCCGACCGTACCGATCAGGCGGGTCGTCGGCGCCAGGCCCAAGGCCTGCCTCAAGACCATGCGGGCGGCTTCGCCGGCCGCGGCAAAGCGCTCGACCCGGATGCCGTTGGGAATCACCACCGTGCGCGACTCGGGTACCAGCCCGCGCGCCACGGCGTCGCGACGGGCGGCATCGCACACGGTCACCACCGCATCGGTGCGCCCCATCGCGGCGCGATACAGGGCATCGCGCCGCGACGCGCTCGGGCCGGCCCCCATGCCGTGCCGGGTGTTGATCACTCGGCGGCGATCCGGCAGGCCAAACGTCGCCAGCACCGCCTGGTAATGCGCGGCAGCATTGTGGGTATGCAACACCTCGGTGCGATGGTCGCGCACGGCACGGCGCAGCCGGTGCAGCGCGCGCAGGTCCGGCCCCCTGCGTTTGCCGCAGACCCGCAGCGGCACACCGAGGGCATCGAGTTCCCCGGCCAGCGAGCCGGCCTCGAATACGCACACGACCTGGGGCTTCAGGCCCTGACGCCGCTGCAGCCCGACCAGGTCGAGCACCATCCGCTCGAGCCCGCCGCGATTGAGGTTCTCCACCACGTGGGTGACGTTCATGGCGCCCTCATCGCTCGTGCATCCGGTGGCAGCTCGGACACGGTCACCCGCAGCTTGCCGCTGGGAGTGAGCGGGATGTCGTCGACAAAGTTCACGTCCAGCGCCACGCTGTCGCCGAGCTTCTTGCCGACCTCGCGGCGGATGTAGGCCAGCGAGGCGTCGTCGAAGCCATCAGTGCGCACGATCGACAGATCCAGCCGGTCCAGCCGGCGCTGCACCAGCTGGAAGCGCTCCACCCCAGGCACGTCCTTGAGCATGTGCGGAAAAAACTCGCCCGGCAGCACGTGGCCGGCCGGCGTGCGGATCGCATCGAGCACCCGGCCGTCGACGCGCTCCACCAGCGGCAGGCCGCGCCCGCAGGCGCAGGTGCGGTCGGACGGCGTGGCTGCGTCGCCATTGGCATAGCGCAGGAACGGCATGCCGTAGTTGAACAGGTCGGTCACCAACACCTCGGCCGGACCTTGCCCGCCGGGCATCGGCTCCAGCTCCACCAGCAGGTGGTCGGCGTTCACGTGCAGTCCCTGCCGATGCTCGCACTCGGCGGCGATCAGCATGAATTCTCGGCAGCCGTAGGTGTTGAAGGCCGGGCAGCCGAACGCGCGCTCCAGCAGCTCGCGCTGGAACTCGTGCAGCGCCTCGGCCGCGCCGAGGATCGCGACCGGCGCATGCACGCGACGCCCGGTGGCGAGCATCCACTCGGCCAGCCGCACCAGCGGCCCGACGTAGGAGACGATGATCTCCGGCCGATAGCGGTCGATCGCCGCGGCGTATTCGGCCATGGTCGCCTCGCTCATGCCGAAGCTGTCGAGCATGCGACGGGCGAAGGCGGCGTTGTAGAGGCGGTCCTTCAACAACCTGGCACGGCTGGGCTGCCCCACCGTGCCGCCCCACAGGTACAGCGTGCGCCGGCCCATGCGCGCGCCGGCCCAGCCGTAGCCGCGCCACATCACCGCGGTCCGCCGGTCGTTGCTGCCGCGGTCGCAGCCGAAGCGCAGCGGCTCGCCGGTGGAGCCGCCGGTGGCCTTGTAGACCATCTGCCCGGCCAGCGAGGGCGCCTGCAGCTCGGCGAAATGCGCGCGGATGTCGGCCTTGGTGAGCCGCGGCAGCCGCGCGTAGTCGGCCCGGTTGCGGATGTCGTCCGGCGTCGCGCCGACCGACCGGAAGCGCTCGCGGTAGAACGGCACCTCACGGTAGCAGTGATCCAGCAAGGCCTTCAGCCGCTGCCACTGCAGCGCCTGTACCTCGTCGGCCGACAACCACTGGTCGCGCTCGTACGCGGCAAGCCAGCGCAGCGTATGGCGGCGTCGCAGGCCGCTCTCGTAGGCCGGAAACAGTACGTGGCGGAAGGCCGCCTCGTAGATCCGGGCGAGCACCGGTGCGCTCATGCCGTCCGCTCCGCCCGCGCGCTGGCGCGCTCGCCGGCACGAAGCAACAACCGGTGCAGGGGCCGCGGCCAGTTGCGCGCGAAGCGCGCGTGCAATTCCTGCAGCTGCGCGATGTCGCCGCGACTCCAGCACGGCAACCACAGGGTGAGCACCCCATAACTTCCGAGCACGACGACTCCTCCCAGCAGCACGGTCAGCAAGACGGGCATCCGCAGCAGCAGCACCGGCAGCGCGAGCAATGCGGCACCGGCCGCAGCCAGCGCCACTGCGGCCAGGCGCCGACCGTCCAGCCGCGCACCGCTCACCCGTATACCGATCAGCACGTAGGCGGTGGAACTGGACACCGCTTCGGTCAGGATCGCCACCATGGCGCCCTGGAGTGCGAACTGGCGGATCAAAAGGGCGTCCAGGGTGAGTTTGATTGCGCCGAACGCCACCACCATGACGAGAATCGTATGCTGCCGGTCCGCACTCACCAGCAGGCTCGTCGCCCCCTGGTTGGCGGTGCCGATCGCACTGGCCAGGATCGCCACGGCGAACACCGGTGCGGCGGCGCCGTAGCGGCTGCCGTAGAGCAGGTCGATGATCGGCGAGGCGAAGCACACGCCGAAGATCACCACCGGAGCGGACAGCATCACCAGGTATGTCGTCACCGCCACGAACTTTTGCGCCGCCTGGTCGCGCCCGCGGCTGAGCGCCTTGGACATCATCGGCAGCAGCACCGCGGCGAACACCCCGGGAACCAGCAGCATCATGCCGGTCGCCAGTTGGTAGGCCACCTTGAAGTAGCCGGCCTCGGCCGAGCTGGCGAAGGTATTGAGGAAGACGATCTCCACGTCGCTGGTGATCAGGAAGCTCACCACGATGGTGACCGAGACGATGCGCAGATGGCGGCGGATGCGCTGGCTCAGCTCATTGGCCATCGGCACGGCCGGCGGTACCCTGGCCACCAGCCGCCGCGCCTGCCACCAGGAGATGCCGAGGAAGATCGCACTGGAGGTGGTGTACACCACCAGGAACCAGAACATCGGCGCCTTCAGCAGCACCGCGCCGACCACCAGAGCCAGGTTCAGCGGCGCGGCAACCATGGACACCCGCGCCGTGGCGTCGAAGGCCTCGAAGCCTCTCGTCACGGCGATGTTGAACATGTACGGCGCGCGCATCGCCACTGCGGCAGCGAGCAGCAGGAACTCGACCAGGTTCGGCGTATTCGCCCAGCGATGCCCCGCCAGCGCGAGGCCCGCTCCGGCCAGGCCGACCACCAGCACCATGTGCCAGGCCTGCACCCTCCGCATGTAGGTGAGCAGCGGCCGGATCATCGCCTCGTTGCCGTTGCCGCGAAACTCGGCGATGAACTTGATCACCCCGGTGGTGATCCCCGAGTTGGTCACCACGATACCGATCGCGGCGAACCAGATGAACATGCTGTAAACGCCGTAGTGACCCGGCCCCAGGTGCCGGGCGATCACGATCGACGCGACCATGCCGAGGAAATACTCGGCGTAGATGCCGATCGACGAGAATGCGGTGTTGCGCAGGGTAGTACGGCGGTCGTTCATTCGGAATGCAACAGGACGGCGACGAGGACGAAGAAGAACGCGATGCTGCCGATCGCCGCGGGAACCCAGGTCCACCACGATCGTCCGAGCCGCATCGGCGGCAGATCCGGGACGCGGCGGCGGATGCCCACATAGGCACCGACCACGATGGCCAGGGTGAGATAGAGGATCACGGTGTAGCTGCGGCTCAGGAAGAACGCCGCGGTGAACAGGCCGCACAGCGACAGCAGCAGCGTGCGTGCGATGGTCTTTTCGGCCGGCCAGTCGATCTCGTATTCGTGCAGCACCTCCTCCGAGGGCTGGTGCCGCAGCACCTGACGAAGCATCAGGAAGCTGTAGCCGACGAAGGCCAGCCAGGTGACGTAACCGAAGAATCCGGTTTCGGCCAGCACCAGGATGAAGGAGTTGTGTGCGGTGAGGTAGTTGTAGTCGGTGAAGTTGCCCGCCCCCACGCCGAACAGCGGGTGCGAGGTGAACATGTGCAGGCCTTCGTACCAGGCATCCACACGGCCCGCCGCGGAGTCCTCGCCTGCATCCAGTTCGTCCATGCGCGAGGACAGCATGCGCATCGCGGCGAGCCCGGCGCCGCCGAGCAGGCCAGCCACCACCACGCCGCGCTGCATCCAGATGTAGATGCCTCCCTCGACCAGCAACGCCAGCATCGCGCCGCGCGAGTTGGTGAGATACACGCCATAGAGCAGCAGGCCGGTACCGGTCAGCCAGACCAGCCGCATCAGGAACCGCGACCGGCCGACCATGTACACGGCCATCGGCACCGCAGTGACGAACAGCAGGCCGAGATCGTTCGGATCGTTGAAGATACCCACGTACTGGATGCGTCCGTCCTCGGACAGACCCATGCCGGTCCAGCCCATGCCCAGATGCTTCTGTTCCACGCCATGTAGCGCCAGTACGCACGAGCAGAGCGCAAATACCGCGAACGTGACCGACACCCGCTTCTGATTGGCGCTAACGCCCGCCGCGAGGATCACGAACGACACGACCACCGGTGCAAAGCCGGTGAACTGCTCGATGGCGCCGCCGATCCAGCCGTTGGCGACCTCGGACATCATCAGCGCCAGCAGGAACACCGGCAGCAGCACGAAATGGGGTGCACTGAAGGTCTTGTAGCGCGAGGCCATCCAGGCCAGCAGCGCCATCGCCAGCACGATGGGCAACAACGGGACGCCGGCCAGCGCGGGGATGTAGTCCTGCGGGCGCACGATGGTGAGCGAGAGGTAGAGGATGATCAACGGAAACATCAGGACTCCCCGGCAGTAACGCCGGTGCGACGGGCCGTGGGATAGGCCATAAGGCCAGGGAGGGAAAGCATGGCGGCGAACCAGCCCGGCCCCATCTGCCGCTCCACCGGAAGCCGGTAGAGTGCATAGCGGTTGGTCGCGGGCTCCGGATTGGTACCGCTGATGTAGCTGCAGGCGAGCCGGTAACCTGCGGCGCGGGCGGCCTGGATCACCCGTGCGTCGAACGCGCGATCGCCGCCCACGGGATACGACAACAGATTCGGGGCAGAGCCCAGCTCTCGCTCCAGTACCCGCTTGGACTCGCACAACTCCCACTCCAGCTCGTCCTGCGGCAGCTTGGCCAGCATGCGGTGGGTGACTCCGTGCGATCCGATCTCGAAGCCGGCCTGGTGCATCTCGCGAAGTTGGGCCCAGCCCATCGGACGGCAGTCCGCAACCGCGCGGTCGCGCGGCATGTTCCAGGCCTTCTCCAGCCCCGCGATCAACGCCGCCTGAGCGGCATCGTCGAGGCTCTTCAGTCGGTCGAGCAGGTTCTCGACCAGCTTGCGCCGAAGCTCGAGGGGGGTCGGCACCCGCACATCGAGCTTTACTTCGGGCAGTTGCAAGCGCGACTCGGGCGCATGCAGCACCATATGCGCCAGCCAGTCGTAGGCGAACGGCAGGCCGTCGTCGACGTGACCGGTGGAAACGAAGAAGGTAGCCGGTACGCCGAGTTCGCGCAGGATCGGGAAAGCGATGCGGTAGTTGTCGTCGTAGCCGTCGTCAAACGTCACCGCGACCGCATTGCGCGGCATCGGCTGGCCGGCCTCGATGCGCCGGACCACCTCGCCCAGCGACAGCGGATGAAAGTTGCGCCGGAGCAGCTGCATCTGCTCGCGGAAGCACTCGGCCGACGCGCTGACCACCTCGAGGTCGAACTCGAAGCGGTCCGGATCCGGCACCGTGAGCACGCGGTGGTAGGCCAGGATGCGCAGGTCCCGGGTATGCCAGGCGCGCATCTGCCGCAGCGGCCCGAGCAGACCGGTCCGATGGCACCACGTGCCCAGCCGCACCCGCAGGTCGCCGCGCCAGGGAATCACCTTGCGATAGCTCACCATAGGTGCAGGCGCCGGTTGCGGGCGAACGTCAGCAGGGCCATCGCCGCATACGCGTTCATGTAGAAAAACGCCACGCTCAGGCGCACCGGCAGCAGACGCCCCAGTGCCGGCAGCAGGCGCGACGCCAGCACCATCGCCACTCCGGCGAGCAGTGCGGCCAGGGTCAGTGCGCACCACACATGGCGCGTGGCCAGCGCGGCGGCGGTCAGCCCCAGCACCAGCACCAGCCATGGCGCGGCCAGGCGCAGCAACTTGTGGCTGACGAACCGGAACCAGAGCGGGTTGCGCCCGGGCCGCAGCAGCCAGGGAGACAGCTGCACCAGCTGGAAATTGCCCGCCAGGGTGCGGATCTTGCGCCGCTGCTCCTGCACCGGTTCGGTCGACGGCCGATCCCAGGCACGCGCACCCGGCTCGAAGACCACGCGCCAGCCGGCACGGGCCGCGCGCATCGGCACCAGCACGTCGTCTAGCACCGTCCCCTCCGGCAGCGGCTGGAACACTTCGCGGCGCATCGCATACAACGCTCCGCTGACGCCGATCATCGAGCCGGACTGGCTCTCGCTGCGACGAATCAGCGTCTCGTAGCGCCAGTACGCATCCACGCTGCGGGCGAAGCCCGTCTCGGGATCCTCGAAGCACAGCTCGCCGCCCACCACGCCCACTTCCGGATCGGCCAGGTTGGCGACCAGCTCGCGCAGGGCCTGCGGCTCCAGGCGCTGGCGCACATCGAGCATCAGCAACACCTCGCCCCGGGCCGCGGCGATCGCGTCGTTGAGACAGGCCGCCTTGCCGCGCCGGCGGATGAACTCCAGCACGCGCACCCGCTCGTCGCCGAAACGACGGCAGCGCGCGGCCGAGTCGTCCTCGCAGCCGTCGCAGACCACGACGATGTCGATCAGGCCCTGCGGATAATCCAGTGCGGCCAGATTGGCCAGCCGCGCCTCCACCTGGGCCCCGGCATTGTGCACGGCGACGATCGCCGAGACCGTCGGTGTCCCCTGGCCGCGGCGAACCGGACGGGGACGCCACCGGGCCCGCAACACCACCCAGAGCGGGTAGCCGACGAAGGTATGTCCGAGGGCTATGGCGCTCAGCCAGAACAGCCCGTGCAGATAGATCATGGAGCGCGCTTCCCACCGTCCTTGCCGCGACCGAACAGGCGCGACATCCGGGCAAGCAGCGAGCCATCCGGCGGCGTTGCCGGAGCCTGGGCCACTGCCGCCTGCTCCGGCAACGCGGTGGCCAGCGCCGCCAGGGTGCTGGTGGCTACATCGAGCAGGTTGATGCGCACGCCGGTCTCCCGCTGCACCCGGCTGGTGAAGGTGACCGCCAGCAGTGAATGGCCGCCGACGTCGAAGAAGTTGTCGCTGACCCGCACCGACGGCACGCCGATCATCTCGCACCACAGCGCGGCGATGTAGGCCTGGCGTGGATCGTCGAAACCGGCCGGTGTCACCTCGCGCGGCGGCGCCTCGTGGGTCGCTGCCGGAGCCGGCAGGGCTTTGCGGTCGATCTTGCCGTTGGCGGTCTTCGGCAGCTGGTCGAGGATCTCGATGTGCTGCGGTTGCATGTAGGCAGGCAACCTGGCGCGCAGGCTGCCACGCAGGCGCGGCGCCACTTCCGCCGGGTCGCCGTCGACCGCTGCGTAGAGCACCAGTCGCAGGTCGTTGTCGCCGAAGCGGTGGGCCAGTACCACGCATTCGCGCACCGCCTGGTCGCTGCCGGCGACCGCCTCGATGTCGCCGGGCTCGATGCGGAAACCGCGGATCTTGATCTGGTGGTCGACGCGGCCATGGAAATACAGCATGCCGTTGCGCCAGGCACCGAGGTCGCCGGTGCGATACATGCGCCCGCCGCTGGCACGGAAGGGTTCGGGCACGAAGCGCTGCGCGGTCAGCGCCGGCTCGCCGAGATAGCCGTCCGCCACACCGTCGCCGGCGATCACGATCTCGCCGATCACCCCCGGCGGCACCGGCTGGCCGCGGCGGTCGAGCACGTAAATCCGCGTGTTGGCGATCGGCCGGCCCAGCGGTACCACCTCCACGCCCGCGCCGATCGGCGCCACCGTCGACCAGATCGTGGTCTCCGTGGGGCCATACAGGTTCCACAGGCCGCGGCAGCGCGCGGCCAGCGAGCGGGCCAGCGCGAGCGGCAGCGCTTCGCCGCCGACCAGCAGGCGCAGGTCGCGGAAGACCGCGTCGTAACCGATCTCCTCCACCAGCTTGAGCAGCGACGGCGTGGTCTGCAGCACCGTGCAGCCGCTGCGCTCGATCAGCTCGCACAGTGCCTTCGGATCGCGGTGGTCCGCTTCGGTGGCCACCACCACCTGGCCACCGCAGATCAGCGGCAGATACATCTCCAGTCCAGCGATGTCGAACGACAGCGTGGTCACCGCGCACAGCACGTCGTTGGCCGAGAACCCCGGATCGCGCTGCATCGAGCACAGGAAGTTCACCAGGTTGCGATGCAGGATGCGCACGCCTTTCGGCTGCCCGGTCGAGCCGGAAGTGAACAACACGTAGGCCTGGTCGTCGCCATGGACCACCGGCAGTTCGCGGCCATCGTCCGGCTCGCGCATCAACTGCGCCACCGGGAGCCGTTGCGCCGCCTGCGCAAGCACCGCCGGCACGGCATCTTCCGGACCGCACAGGATGCAGCGGACGCCCGCCTTGTCCGCCATGTACTGCAGGCGCTCGGGCGGAAATTCCGGATCCAGCGGCACGTAGGCGGCACCGCTGCGCAGCACGCCCAGCACCGCCACCAGCATGTCCACCGTACGTGGCACGCACACGCCGACGTAGTCGCCGCGGCCGACACCGCGGCGCCCCAGCGCCAGCGCCAGCGACCGCGAGGCCGCGTCGAGGCCGGCGTAGTCCACCGACAGGCCGCTGCCGCTGACCGCGGTGCGGAACGGGTGCTCGCGCATGATCGTGCCGATGAGGTCGACCAGCGACTGCTGGCGGTCCAGCGGCGCGGCCGTGTCGTTCCAGCCCTCCAGCACCTGGCGGCGTTCGGCCTCGTCCATCAGCACGTGGTCGCCGGGTGCCTGCTCCGGGCGCGCCGCGCCCTGGCGCAGGATCGCGCCGAGATAGCCGCTCCAGCGTTCGATGGTCGCCGCGTCGAACAGGTCGGGGTTGTAGTGGAACAGGAAGTCCAGCCGCCCGGCGTGCTCGTTGAAATGGAACTCCATGTCCCAGTTCATGTGGCTCTTGGGCAAATCGCTGTGCGTCACCGCCACGCCGTCCCAGGGCGTGTCCGCCGTAGCCGGGTTGAAGTTGAACAGCACCTCGGTCAGCGGCAAACGGCCGGTGTCGCGCGGCAGCTTCAGCTCCTGCGCGATGCGCGCGATCGAGACATCCTGATGCTCGCCCGCATCCAGCAGCCCGGCCTGCACGCGCTTGACCAGCGCGCCGAACGACTCGCCCGGATCCACCGTCATGCGCAGCGGCAGGGTGTTGTCGGCATCGCCCAGGGTCTGGCCGAAGCGGCTGGCCGCCTGCCCGGCAAAGGGGATGCCGCAGATCAGGTCGTCCTGGCCGGAGAGGCGTTGCAGCAACGCGTAATAGCCGCTGAGCAGGAACGCGAACAGGGTTACCCTCTGCGTGCGTGCGGATTCGCGAACCAGGCGTACGGTCTCGGCATCCAGGCTGCCGCCGAAGGTGGCACCGCGGAAGCGCGGGTCGCGCTGGCGCGGCCGATCCAGCGGCAGCGCCAGCGGATCGGGCAGCGTGCGGTACTGCGTCATCCACCAGGCCAGCGAGGCCTGACCTTCCGCGCCGTCGCGGCGGGCGTGTTCGTCGAGCACGAAGCGACGCCAGGCATCGGCCGGCGGCAGCGCCGGAGACCGCCCCTGGCGGAAGGCGTTGTAGGACAACGCCAGCTCGCGCAGGAACAGGCTCAGCGACCAGCCGTCCATGACGATGTGATGGGCGACCATCAGCAGCACATGGCGGTCGGTGGCGAGCTTGACCAGCCAGGCGCGCAGCAGCGGGAATTCCAGCGCGTCGAACGGGCGCGCGGCTTCATCGCGCGCCAGCGCGTCGAATGCAGCCTGCGGATCGGTCGCCTTCGAGAGGTCCAGCAATGCCAACCGCACCGGCGACGGCGGCGCAAAAACCTGCCCGCTGCCGTCCTCGGCGAAGCGCATGGCGAAGATATCGTGGCGTGCCACCAGTGCATCGAAGGCGCGTTCGAGCGCCGCGACGTCGAGCGTCCCGTCGAAGGCAAGCCGGGTCGACTCGTTGAAGGCCGGCGCGATGGCATCGTTGTAGTGCATGCCCAGCCAGCGACCCATCTGCGCATCGGACAGCGGCACCTTGGCCGGCAGCGCATCCGCGGTAGCAGTAGCGACCGTCGCCGGGGCAGCGACCGGAGCCGGCATCGACGCGCCCACCTCGCCACGCGGCAGCAGCACGCTGCCGGCCAGCAGGTCGTCGACCGATTCGGTGACCGCCGCCACGATGCGCTCCACCTCGGCCTCGCCGTGCGCCACCGAGAGGAAGCAGTTGAACTGCTCGAACAGATGCAGCCCGGCGTGGCGCAGGCGGTAGTAGAACAGGCTGGCGCAGGGCTGGCCGTCGTCGACCAGCAGCTTCCACAGCGAGCTGTAGCCGACCGCAGTCACCGGTGCGCGACGCGCGGCGAACACCGCGTTGAGGCGGTCGATCATGGCGCGCGTGCGCGCGTTCAGGCCCGCCTGCAGCTGCGGCCCCTGCGCCTTGATCCAGTGCAACGCAGCACGCGCCGCGGCCAATGCCAGCGGATGGCGCACGAAGGTGCCGGCGAAGTAGGTGACGCCGGCCTCCGGATAGCTGTCGTCGCCGAAGCGCCAGAAGCCGCCGTCCAGCGCATCCATCCAGCGCGCGGTGCCGGCGATCGCGGCGAACGGCAGGCCGCCGCCGATGATCTTGCCGTAGGTGGCAATGTCGGCGCGCACGCCGTAGGCCTCCTGCGCGCCACCCGGCGCCATGCGGAAGCCGGTGATCACCTCGTCGAAGATCAGCGCGCAGCCGGCGCGGTCGCAGATGCCGCGCAGCGCCTGCACGAAGGCCTGCGGTTGCAGTGTCGGATGCTTGCTCTGCACCGGTTCGATCAGCACCGCGGCCAGCTCGTGCGCGCGCTCGCCGATGACGCGCAGCGCCTCGTCGCTGCCGTAGTCGAGCACCAGCACGTTCTCCACCGCGCTGGCCAGGATGCCAGGTGCGGCGGCGATCGAACGCAGCGTGCGGGTGCCGCGCACGATCACCTCGTCGAAGATGCCGTGGTACGAATCGCGGAACACCACGATGGTCTGCCGGCCGGTCACCGTGCGGGCCATGCGCATGGCCCCCATCACCGCTTCGGAGCCGGTGTTGCAGAAGGCCACCCGCGGCATGCCGGTCATCTCGCTGATCAGCTGCGAGACCTCGGCGGTGAGCGGATGCTGCGGACCGATCTCCAGGCCGGTGTCGAGCTGGGTGTGCAGCGCATCGACGACGAACTTCGGCTGATAGCCGAGGAAGTTCACGCCGAAACCGTTCAGCAGGTCGATGTATTCGTTGCCGTCCACGTCCCACAGCCGCGCGCCCTCGGAGCGCTCGGCCACGATCGGGTAGGTCAGCTCCTTCCACAGCGGATTGAAGCCGGTGACCACGCGCGGGTCGGCCATCAGCGCGCGGTGCTGCTGGTTGAAGTCGCGCGAGCCGCGGGTGCGCGCGGTGTAGTCCGCGACGAAGCGCGCCAGCCACGTGCGCTGTGCTTCGGACAGTTCGGCGCGGCGGTCTGTGACGATCCGCGCGGAAGCACCGAACGGGCGTGCCACCAGGTTGGCCGGCGCGGCGTCCTCGTCGGCTGCGGGCGCAACCGCGGGTGCTACTGGTGTCGCGGCAGCTGGAGCAGGGACGACCGCCGCACTGCCCTGCCCCGCCAACAGGCGCAGCAGCTCGGCCTGCTGGTTGAGCAGGGCAACCTGGCTCTGGATCAGCTGGGCCAGCGGCGTAGCGTCGCCCGCCGGGAGCGCGGCGGTCGTCGGCAACGCTGCGGCCACCGGTGCCGGCGCGAGCGCGGGCGCGGCCGCGGCTTCCGGCGGCAACTCGACGTCGAGCAGGTTGGCCAACGCGTCGACGGTGTCGAGGTCCTCCATCAGCCGGCGGAATTTCAGCTTCAGGCCGAAGCGGCGCTCGATCTCCAGCGTGGCCTGGGTCAGCGCCAGGGAATCGAGGCCGAGGTCGAGGAATGCCACGCCGTCTTGGCTGGCGTCCAGCGTCTCGCCAGTGAGCTGCTCGAACAGTGAACGCAGCTCGGCGGCGAGGCGCGGGCGCCGTGCCAAGGCAACGGGCGTGGGTGTCGGTGTGGGCATGATCGATGCTCCCTGCCCGGACGCGGCCGCGGATGGCGCTGACGTCGTGGCCGCGTCCGGCGTGATCCAGTAGCGCTCGCCGGCGAACGGGTAGCCGGGCAGGCGTGTCTTGCGGCGGAACTGTCCGGCGTACACCGCCGGCCAGTCCGGTTCGATACCGGCGCACCAGCACTCGCCGAGTGCACGCAGCAGTTGCTCGCGGGCATCGCCGGGACGCGAGGCCGGCCCCAGCGAGGGCACCGCGCGGCCACGGCCGTCGAGCATGCTGCGCACCAGACTGGTCAGTGCCTGCGCCGGGCCGACTTCGAGCAGCACCGCCTCGCCCTCGCCCAGCACCTGCGCCACCGCGTCGGCGAAGCGCACCGGCTGGCGCAGCTGGCGGCACCAGTAGTCGGCCGAGACGGCCTCGTCCGCGGTGATCGGCGCGCCGCTGACGCTGCTGTGGAACGGCCGCGTCGGCGCATGCCGCGGCACCGTCTCCAGCGCCGCGCGGAATGGCGGCAACGCGCCGTCCATCATCGCGCTGTGGAACGCGTGGCTGACCTTCAGCGCGGTGCTCGCCACCTCGTGCGCGGCCAGCGCCTCGGCATACGCGGTCACCTCGGCCTGTGGTCCGGCGACGACGACCAGCGACGGACCGTTCACCGCGGCCAGCGACACCGCCTCGGGCAGCGGCACCGGCAACGCGGCCAGGCCGCAGCGCACCGCCAGCATCGCGCCCGGCGGCTGCGCCTGCATCGCCGCGCCCCGCGCGACCACCAGGGCCACCGCATCCTCCAGTGCGAACACGCCGGCGCGACAGGCTGCGACGTACTCGCCGATGCTGTGGCCGATCATCGCGTCGGCGACCACACCCCAGTGTTCCCACAGCTCGGCCAGTGCGTAGGACACGGCGAACAGCGCCGGCTGCGCGCAGCGCGTCTGCGCCAGCTGCGCATCGGCGTTGTCGCCACCGTCCAGGATCAGCGCGGCCAGATCCAGCCCGAGCGGTACCGACGCCAGCGCGCAACAGCGTGCGAAAGCCTCGGCGAACACCGGCTCGCTGGCCACCAGTTCGCGCGCCATGCCGGCATGCTGCGAACCCTGGCCGGAGAACAGGAACACCACCCGCGGCCGCTTCGCCACACGATGCGGCGAAAGCTGGCGAAGCCGGGTGGCGGCAGTCTCGCCGCAGTCGGCCACGGCGAAGCCGCGTACCGCCATCGGCTGTCGTCCCAGCGCCAGCGTCCAACCGGCGTCGGCCAGCGTCACCGCATCGGCCCCGACGAGCGCATCGGCCAGCGCCTCGCCACGACGCGCCAGGGCCGCCTCGTCGCGTGCCGACAGCGGCAACAGCACGAACGGTTGGGCGTCGTCCCGCGCGGCGACGGCGGGCGCCTCCTCCAGGATCACGTGTGCGTTGGTCCCGCCCACGCCGAAGGAGCTGACGCCGGCGCGCCGCGGTGTCTCGCCGGCGCGCCATGGCATGCGTTCGGCCACCACCCGGAACGGTCCCTCGGCGAACGGCACCTCGGGATTGGGCGTGCGGTAATGCAGGGTCGGTGGCAGTTCGCCGTGCTGCAAAGCCAGCGCCGCCTTGATCAGGCCAGCGACGCCGCTGGCGGCGTTGAGGTGGCCGAGGTTGCCTTTCAGCGAACCCAGCCAGCAGCTGTCCGGCATCGTGCCGTCGACGGCGTAGGCACGATTGAGCGCTGCGACTTCGATCGGATCACCCAGCGGCGTGGCCGTACCGTGCGCCTCGATGTAGCCCACCGTATCGGGCGTCACGCCAGCGCAGGCCAGCGCCTGCGCGAGGGCATCGGCCTGCCCGCGCACGCTGGGCGCGGTGAAGCTGGCCTTGTCGGCGCCGTCGTTGTTGATGCCCACGCCACGGATCACCGCGACGATGCGATCGCCGGCGGCCAGCGCGTCGGCCACGCGCTTGAGCACCACCACGCCGGCCCCGGCGGAGAACACCGTGCCGTTGGCAGCGGCATCGAACGGGCGGCAATGGCCGTCGTCCGATTCCATGCCGCCCTCGACCGGCAGGTAGCCTGCCTCCTGCGGCGCCGGCACGTGCACGCCGCCGGCCAGCGCAACATCGCACTGCCCGCTCATCAGGGCGTGCCAGGCCTGCACCACCGCGACCAGCGAGGTGGAGCACGCGGTCTGGATGTTCAGTGCGGGCCCGGTGAGATCGAGCCGATGCGCCACGCGGGTGGCGAGGTAGTCCTTCTCGTTGGCCAGCATGGCAGCGAATTCGCCGACGGCCTGTACCAGGTCGGCGCGCGCATCGACCAGCCGGCGGTAGCTGTTGTTCGAACTACCGGCGTAGACGCCGACGGAACCGTCCGCGCGTGCCGGATCGATGCCGGCATCTTCCAGCGCGTTCCAGCACAGCTCGAGGAACACCCGCTGCTGCGGGTCCATCAGCAACGCCTCGCGCGCCGGCACACCGAAGAAGGCCGCATCGAAGCGGTCGGCATCGGCCATCACGCCGCGCACCGGCACATAGCGCGGGTGTTCGCGCAGCGAAGCCGGCACCAGCGGCGAGACCTGTTCCGGCGTGAAGCGGCTCAGCGCCTCGCGACCGGCGAGCAGCAGTTCCCACAAGGCGTCGATGGAGTCTGCGGCAGGGAAGCGGCCGGCCATGCCGACGATGGCGACGCCCGCCTCGCCTTCCGATGGCCGGGCGCGGCGGCCCGTGGATGCTCGCGCAGGCGACACCGCGTGCCCCTGCGTGATCCGCGCGGCCAGCGCCTGCACCGTGGGGTGTTCGTAGAGGTCGACTGCACGCAGCGTGCGATGACCGCGTCGGCGCAGTTCAGTGAGCGCGCGCACCACGGTCAGCGAACGCGCGCCGAGATCGAACACGTTGGCGTCGTGCGGCACCGTAGCCACACCCAGCAGCTGTTGCCACAAGGCGGCGAGTTGCTCGACCAGCGGCGCATCGTCCGTCCACGCCAGTGGCGCCCGCGTGCCTTCGGCGGCCAGGGCGCGGCGATCGATCTTGCCGCTGCCGGTCAACGGCAGCGCGGCCTGCAGCGCCCAGGCCTGCGGCAACTGGTAGGCGGCGAGTTCGGTTTCCGCGTACTGACGCAACGAGGTGATCAGGGCCGACTCATCCGCCATGGCATCGCGCGGCACCACATGCGCCACCAGCCGCTGCCGCCCCATTTCGCCGGTCGGCACCACCACCACCTCGGCCACCGCGGGATGGCGTGCCAGCACCGCCTCAATGCCGGCCGGCTCGATGCGGTAGCCGTCGATCTTCACCTGGTCGTCCAGCCGGCCCAGCCAGGTGACGCTGCCGTCGCGCTCGATGCGCGCACGGTCGCCGGTGCGGTACCAGCGTCCGTCGGTTCGTTCGACGAAGCGCTCGGCGGTGAGCTCGGGCCGGCCGATATAGCCGGACGCCAGGCAGTCGCCGCCGAGCAGCAGTTCGCCATCGTCGCCATCGGGCACGGGCTTGCCTTGCACATCCGCCACGCGCAGCGCCACGTGCGGCAGGGCCGTGCCGATCGACGGTAGCTCCGGCCAGCCGGCCGGATCGCCGTCCAGCGTGAGCGCGGTGACCACGTGCGCCTCGGTGGGGCCGTAATGGTTGTGCAGCGTCGCACCCGACAACTGGCGGAACAGCGCGCGGATCGCCGGCGTCACGCGCAGCTGTTCGCCGGCGGTGACCACATCGCGCAGATGCACCGGCAGCTCGCCACCGGCCGCCACCGCCTCGGCCAGCGCCTGCAGCGCGACGTAGGGCAGGAACAGCCGCTCGACACGATCGGCCACCAGCCGCGACAGCAGGGCGTAGGGATCGCGGCGCTCGTCCTCGCTCGGCAGCACCAGCTCTCCACCGGTGGCGAGGGTGGAGAGGATTTCCTGCACCGAGACATCGAAGGTCAGCGGCGCGAACTGCAGGGTACGCGCCGCGCGACCCAGCGCCGGATGCGCAACATGCCAGCCGATCAGGTGCCCGATCACCGCGCCGCGCATCGCCACGCCCTTGGGCTGGCCGCTGGAGCCGGAGGTGAACAGCACGTAGTCCAGCCCGGACATGGCCGCCGAGTCGAAGGCCGCGTCCGCGTCAGGATGGTCGTCATCGACGATCTGCGGCAACCCGGGCGGCAGATCCAGGGCCGGCAGTCGTTGCAATGGATCGATCAGTACACGGGGCCGGGCATCGGCCAGCATCGCCTCCAAGCGCACAGGCGGGTAGCCGGCGTCCAGCGGCATCCACACCGCGCCGAGCCGCAGACAGGCGAGCATCCATGCCACGGTGTCGACCCGATGGCCGGCCTCGCAGGCCACCACGTCGCCGGCCACCACGCCCTGCTGCTGCAAGCGCGCCGCGCGCAACCGGATGGCCCGCTCGAGGGCTTCGCCATCGGTTGCCACGCCCTGCGCCCGCAGCACCGGGGTGCTTTTGCGCGCGCGCAACTGCCGCGCAATGGCGCTGGCCACATCGAATGGATTGGCACCCGACCCGTTCACGGGGCTCCCCTGCTCGTTCTTCGAAACGATGTACCGCATCCGGTGACGCCCGCGCCACCTGCGGTCACGAGCCGGCCCAGCCTGTCGCAGCGATCGGCGTACAAACGGAACCGCGTCTCACCCGCCCCCTTCGGGGCTCGCCTGAACATGACCGCCCCCATCAGCGACGGATGCCCGGCGCCAGGCCTTCCGGCTGGGCAATCCCACGGGCGCCACGCCACATATTCGGTCGGAACCCCTCTTCGTGGCTGCCGACATGCGCACAACTGACCGGATCCACCGTTACCCAAGACGCACCACCAGACATCATCGACCGCCCCAGTGCGCCTGGCGATGTGCGCCAAAGCGCTCGGCCACGCTCATGAGCACACCCGCACCCCGCAGATACAGGCCCAGCGCCAAGCCCTTGGCCGCCGCGCCGAGGCGACGCCGGTCGGCCACCACGTCGCCGATGAAGTCGGACCAGTTGTCCGGACCGAGCTGGTCGAACGCGACCGAGATGGTCGGGGTCAGGCTGCGCGCGGTGTGCCACCAGCCGCAGGGCAGGAACAGCGTTTCGCCAGCACGCACCAGGATCTTCTGCGAGACCGCCTGGCGCATCAGCGGATAGCGCTCGTAATCGGGGTGATGGTGGTTCTCCACGCTCGACTGCCAGGGGATCTCCGGATTCACGTAGAGCAGGTGCTCCTGCCCCGGCGCGTAGACCGTGAACTCCTTGTCCCCGTGGAGCTGGGTGATCCAGGCGTGCAACCGCATCACGTCGTAGTGCAGGTAGGGAAACTCGCCACCCCGCCCGCCGAAGAAGATCTCCAGGTTGTTGACCCCATGGAACAGACGCTGCGGCAGCAGCGCGCTGCCCTGGCGGTCCGGCAGGCTGTAGCCGAAGCGCGGCTCGACCTGCTCGAGCAGCTCCGGGAAATCCACCGCCATGGCGAACTTGCACGGGTACGGTCCCGGCTTCTCCGGCGTGGACGCCTGCAGCAGCTCGAGCAGCTCGCCGAGCGGGTATTCCCGGCCGCGCACGCGCACGACCTTCTGACCGAAGTGCTGGCGGAAGTATTCCGGATCGGCCTTGCCGTAGAGCGGCCATGCGCGCGCCGCGTCGGTGAGGATCACCGGTCGACGCGGCCGCTGGTAACGCGCCACGAATTCGGCGCGGCTCAATCCACTGCAGCGATCCACCTCCACGAAGGAGGCGCAAGCACCGTCCGTACTCAGCGCCCCGGGCTCAGCGGTCATCTGGCTTGCCATGGTCGCTTCTCCTGTCGCCGACATCAGCCTGCTCCTGCCGTATGCAGCATCGTTCCCTCGCCGGCGTGCGTCGGCACGCCCCAGTCGGGTCGTCGATTGGCACCGAAGCGCTCGGCAATGCCAAGCAACGGCCCGAGTACCCGCAGGTAGGCGCCGATCGCCGCGGCCTTCAGCGGCTGGCCCGCGCGACGGCGCATCGCCACTACTTCCCCGGTGAATTCGCGCCAGTTGCTCGCCTCGAGCTGGTCGAACAGCACGCTGATACCCGGATCGAGGCAGCGCGCGGTGTGCCAGGTGCCGCAGGGAATGAACAGCGCCTCACCCGCCCGCACCAGCACCTTGCGGCTACGCACCTGCCGGAACAAGGGGTAACGCTCATAGTCCGGCTGGTCGGCGTACTCCATGACCGAACGCCAGGGGCGCTGGGGGTCGACATACATCAGGTGTTCCTGCCCCGGCTCGTACAGGGTCATCTCCTTGTTTCCGTAAAGCTGGGCGACCCAGCCATGCATGCGCAGGTAGTCGTAGTGCGGGAACGGGAACTGGTTGCCGGCCCCACCGAAGAAGATGTCGATGTGGCTGATCGAGTTGAAGATCAGCTCCGGCACCAGCGGGTGGGTGTGGCGATTGGGCAAGGCCCAGGGCAGGCGCGGCATGATGTCCCGAACGAACGAACGGGCATCCTTGATCGTGCATGGATACGGACCGGGGTGGCCTTCGGTCGCCTGATCCTGCAACGACAGCGCCTCGGCGAGCCGGTAGGTCTTCCCGGCGCAGCGGATCTCCAGATCCGCGTGAGCGCGCGCGAAGAATTCCGGCGTGTAGCGGCCGTTGGCCGGCCACTGCTTCAGCGCATCGGTGAGGACGACCGGCCTTCGCGGCAGCCGATAGCGCGCCACGAAATCATCCACCCCCAACCCTTCGACGCGATCCACCGGCGGAAGATCACTCGATTCCGCCGATGAGAGCGCGTCCGCCTGCGACGCGACGACGACATTCAGGTTCGCCATACCCCTCTCCCCCCCCGAGCGCCGGCCGCTGTACAGGCTGTGGCGCTGACTCCGCAGAACTTATCCCGATTCTGTGACAAGCATCTCATTATTTGGAGAAAACTGGCAGCGAATCGCTCCAGCGATCACCCGTCGCCGCGATGGCCCCAGGCACCGCCGGAAGCCGCCGCGGATACCATCCGCCACCGACGAGCAGCGGGGGCGGCGAAAGCCACTCCCGCCACGACGATGCTCAGCCTCCCGGCGTGTAGGGCGTCGGATTGCCGACCGGGATCGTGCTGATCGGCAGGTTGACGTAGCCGGGCGTGTTCATCTGCACGGCCCCGGCACCGGTCACGTAGAAATCCAGCACCCCCTTGCCGCTGCTCGTGAACGTGCCGCCCGGGGCGATGGTCACCACGCGCCCGCCTCCCTGGGAAGCCGTGGTGATGCTGTAGCCGGTGTACGGGGCCAGCCCGGTGACCACGTGGTGCGCGGATTCGGCCGGCACGAAGTAGGCGATCGTCCCGCTGATCGGCGTACCGGGGGTGCCGGCGTTGTTGATCACCACGCTGACGCCATCGGTGCCCGCCAGCCGCACGCCGACGATGCTGCCCTGGTTGATCGTCACCGGCGATGCGGCAGCCACCGCCGCAGCCGTGCCGGAGAGATCGAATACGGTGAGCCACTGGTTGCTGGCCGCCGCGGTCGCCGGCCGCACCTGCACCTGCCATGCCTTGGTCGGGTTGCTGGCCGGATACATCGCCAGGGTGGTGGTGACCGGGTTGACCGGCGTCACCACGGTCATCGCGCCGGCGTAGGTGCCGTTGTAGGTGACATCGAAGCGGGCGCCGCCGGACGATGTGACCTGACTCGTCGGGCTGGCCGGAAAGTGCCAGGCCATGTACTGGTCCAGCGAGGCACTGCTGGCGGTCGTGCGGTCATGCACGACGAAGCGGCCGGGCCGCAGATAGGTGACCTCGCGCGACCACGCACTGACGCCCTTGCCGAGCGAGCCGCCCGACGAGCGGTACATGTCTTCCAGGTGGGTCGCCCGAAGATAGACGTAGTCGCTGCCGTCCTCGAATGCACTGACCGCCGTCCGCACGCCATCGCTCTCGGTCGTGTAGGCGCCCTGTCCGTAGGCGCTCTGAACGGTCGAACCGCTCATGCTGCGCACGTAGAACACATTGTAGATTTGCCGGTTGCCTTTGTAGGGCGTGCCGTCGAAGCTGCCGTAGTTGTCGTCGTAGATGCGGCTCTCTTCGGCGCTGCCGTTCGGGCTGTGCACCAGCCAGCCGGTCGCGTTCAGCAGCAGCGGTGTGGCACCTCGCACCAGGGCGAGCGAGCCCTGATCGAAGTATTCCTCACCCTGGCCGGGATTGTTGACGTAAGGACCGGCGCGGAAAGACATCCAGACCGCCGAAGTCGTCCAGTCCGAGCGCGCCGAGACCGCATTCAGGCCGCTGGCGAAGTACGACAGGGGCAGCGTGCTGACCGAAGCCGTCGCTCCGCCCGGCGCACTCTCCAGAAAAGCCAGCCATGGTGCAGCGGGACTGTAGCCGGACGTAGCGCTGGATACCTGGCCCAGATACTGGAGGAGCACCGGTGCCAGCGACGATCGCCAGTAGGCGGCCTCGCCGTAGACCTGCTGGAACAGGCTCAGCTGCGCCGTCCCCGGATCCGGAAGGCTGCCCGATGATCGATTGGTATCGCGGTCGTCGATGTAACCGCGCGACGGCCAGGTGAAATGCATAAGGTACGCGGCATTGTCGGTGGGGAAGGTGTACGCGGTCGAGGCATGCACCAGATCGACACCGGTGGCGGTCTTCACCTCGCGTGCCGGGAGGCTCATGTTGAAGACGCCCAGCGGCGCATAGTTGGCGAAGCCTTCCGGCCAGCCACCGCCTGCCAGATGGAGGTTGTAGTAGGGCAGCACGCGCGCCGTGAACTGATTGCCGTACCAGTCGTCCCACTCGGCGGGCGCCGACGGGTTCTCGCCGTAGGTACCGATCGCGATCACCGCCTTGGCGTGGAAATAGCCGGCGTAGTAGTTGCTCTGCGGATGCGCGTACTCGAACGCCGCGCAGCCTCCGGGCTGTTCCCAGGCGGTGAGCCAGGCATTGGCCGTAGTGTAGACCTGCGTGCGCTGACTGCTGGAGAGCAGGTCATATAGCCAGTCGTAGCCAAGACCGAAACCCACACCGAAGAAGCGGATGCCATAGCCACTGTCCGTGCAGGGGTCGATTCCCTGCCCGGTGCCGAAGGGCGAGGACATCTTCATCAGGATGTCCACCGCCTTGGCCCCGTAGGTCGCTGCCTGGCCGGCGTTCGTGGCGCGCAGCACCTGGTAGCACATCGCCTCGGCCAGCAAGGCCGGGAGATAGTCTTCCCCCTGATAGCCGGAACCGAGGTTGGGCAGGTTCGGGTAGGCGTTCCCGTTCGGATACTGCACCGAGCCGCCGATGTAGCTGTCGCAGGTCGCTTTCAGCGCCTGCCATTCGGTGGTGTTGGCGGTCGCATGCTGGCGCAGCGTTGCCAGCGTCGCCGAGTCCAGGATCATGCGAGGGTGTGCGGCGGTGATGGTCGGGCCCACGACAGCCGGCGTGGCGCCACCGACCGACGCGGCCACGATGCCGGAATGGGCCCCGCTGCCGGAGGTCATCGAACTGCCGGCCCCTGTCGATGCCGGTGCCCCGGACGCACCGGCAACCAGCACCTTGGCCGACAGCGCCATGCCAAGGCTGCTCGCCGCAGTGGGAAACAGTGCGCGCGACCACGTGACGACCGACGAGCAGTCACTCGCCTGACCGCGCCGCAGCACTCCGTTGCCGACCGGGGTGAACCCGAGCGCCGGTCCGTTGGCGCTGCAGGGCCACGCGGCGCCGGCACTGCCAGGCGTGACGGCTTCGACATAACGCTGGAGCAGATGGTCCGAACGCGTGGTCGCGTCCGCCCGGGCCTGGTTTGTCACGGGAGCGTCCGCCGCAGCGGCAGCGGAATCCTCCGACGGCGCCTGGACGTCCTCGCCCGTTCTGGCCGCGGAAGCTGCAACGGCCGGTGCGGATAGGGCCTGCGAGTGGCCAACCCTGCCCGAGCCGAGGGGAGCCACGAGGTCGGGCCGGACCATGCCGGCGATGCCGAATGCCACCGACAAAAGCAGCACGATCGTGGCGCCTATGCGCGGTCCGCGAGGCCAGCGGCGGGGTCGGGAGCTGCCGTCGGCACGGACGGATTCGACGTCATCGGCGTTCATCTGGGCGAGTCCCTTGGGTACGCGTGTGCATTCCCTGATCACAGAGAACGTAGGGGCTTGGGCAGCGCCCGGTCAGCATGCGCCGTTTTGTGGCATCGCGCATGCCCTTGTCTCCGTCCCATCCGTGGTCGTTCAGCATCCGTCAACGCGCGCCACGACCAAACAGAACGACCTCTACGGTCTGGATGAGGATCAGCAGATCGAACAACAGATTGTGGTTCTTGACGTAGTAGAGGTCGTACTTGAGCTTTTCCGCGGCATCTTCGTCCGAGGCGCCATACGGGTAACGCAGTTGCGCCCAGCCTGCGAGACCGGGCTTGAGGCAGTGCCGGACCTCGTAGTAGCGGATCTTGCGGCTCAGGTCGGCCACGAACTGGGGACGCTCCGGCCGCGGACCGATGAAACTCATGTCGCCCTTCACCACGTTCCACAGCTGCGGCAGCTCATCCAGGCGCGTCTTGCGGATAAAGCGACCCACCCGCGTCACGCGGTCGTCGTTCTTGCTCGCCCAGCGCGCCACGCCATCGCGCTCGGCGTCGGTCGCCATGCTGCGGAACTTGGTCAGCCAGAAGGTCTTGCCACGGGCACCGACCCGCTCCTGCCGATACAGGATGGGCTGGCCGGGACCGGATTCCATGCGGATCGCCAACGCCGTCAGCAGCATAAACGGCCAGGTCAGCAACAGCACGACGACCGCGGCAAACAGGTCGAAGCAGCGCTTGCTGAAACGGCGCAGCGGGGTCGAGTCGAAGCCGCCGGAGAACACCAGCCAGGACGGGTCGGTGAAGGAGAGCTGGACGCGACCGGCCTCGCGCTCGACGAAGGTCGTCAGATCGGTCACCTCGACACCGATCTGGCGCAGCTCCAGCAGGTCGGTCATCGGCAGGTTGCCGCGACGATCCTCCACGCCCACCACGACCTCGTCGACCTGGCGCTCGTTCACCCACTGCAGCAGGGTGTGCTGCGGATCGAGCAGATGCTCGGCCGGCACGCAGACCTCCTCGCTGGCCCGAGGCAGGAACCCGACCACGATGAACCCACGGCGATCGGAGCGACGGCGCATGCGACTGTGCACCTCGGCAGCACGCTGGCCCGCGCCCAGGATAAGGATCCGGCGCTTGAGCCCCTCGACTTCGGTCAGGTGCTGGAACACCAGGCGGAATCCGGTGACCAGGGCGAACCCCACCGCCAGCCCGATACCGAACACACCGCGGCCGACGTAGGCCTGGGGAAACACGTAATACAGCACTACGAGCATCACCGCGCCGAAGCAGAAGCCGACGGCCTGCCTGGCCAGCAGACCGAACCAGCTGGTCCGCATGTTCAGCTGGTACTGCCCCAGTGCGGCAAGGCCGAGCATGAGCACGGCGGCAAACACCAGCGAACGCAGCATCAGCGAGCGGGTGAAGCGCGCGAGATCCTCCGGCGCTCCCGGGTAACGCAGACGCGCGGCCACGTAGAGCGACACGCTCAGCAGCAACAGTTCGATGACGGCAAGCAATAGCAGCCATCGAAGGCCGCTATTCTTGGATGAGCGAAACATGGCACCACCCCCTGTAATGTGACTCAGTTCGCTTTACACACGCCGGACCGCTATGGTATGCGCGATTTTGTTACAGTGTCCAGTCAGCGCATGCGGTAGATCCCCCGCCAGCACCAAGCCAGCAGACGCTGAGCGCTCCGGCTTCGCCGGGCGTGGCAACGGCGCCCATGACGCCACCCGGCAGCTCCAGCCGTAGCAGCCTCCATGCCAACGACCTTCCACAGGGGTCGGGAATCGGGTGGCATGACGTGTCCACCCGGGCCGGATCGACCTGGAGTCCGGTGCCACAGGCCTTCAGTACCGCCTCCTTGGCCGTCCACAGCCCAAGCGCGGCCCGCTGCCGCGGTTCGCCAACCAGTCCGGCCAGCGCCTCCCGCTCGCCCGGCGTGCTGACCACCGCCAGCACGTCGTCGATGGCATGTCGCGGCGGAAAGCGTTCGATATCCACGCCCACGGCCGTCCACCGGGCCACGGCTACTGCCGCGAATGGTCCGGATCGGCTCAAGCTGGTCACATGACCGGGATGATCGGGAAGCAGCGGCCGCCCGAGTGCGTCAGGTAATACTCGCGGCAGCACCGAACCGGTGCCGAGGCACATCCGAAGCACCCGGCGCCAGAACGCGTGGGCGAGAACGTAACGGGTGCGGTCGGCCTCGAACCGGAAGCGCGCGGCGCGCGCCCGCTCCCACGCGTCCAGCATCAAAGCCGCCTGCTGCCGACCGTTGGACCACTCGGCAGTGTCGAACACCACCACGCAGGCCTGTGCCCCGTGCAACTGCCTGACACCGGCCCGCTCCAGGGCCACGTCGACCTGCCCGGCAAACCGCCCACCCCTCGTCTCCATCACCCGGGGCCGGCCGGAATCAGCCGGCTTGCCGGGCGATGAACTCCAGATACCAGGGCATCGCGTCATGCAGGCCATCGGCGATGGTGTGGGTGGGCGCGTAGCCGAGATGCCTGGTGGCCAGAGCGATATCCGCCAGGGAATGACGCACGTCCCCGGCCCGGAAATCGCGATAGACCGGCCGGCGATCGTAATTCACCCCCTGCGCCCGCAGGCCACCCACCAGCAGGTCGAACAACTGGTTGAGGCTGGTGCGCTGGCCGACCGCCACGTTGTAGACGCGGTCGCGCGCCTCATCGGCAGACAATGCGGCCAGCAGGTTGGCCTGCACCGCATTGGCAACATGGCAGAAGTCGCGGGTGGTCTCGCCATCGCCGTTGATGAACAGGTCGTCGCCGCGGATCAGCGAGGCGATCCACTGCGGGATCACCGCGGCGTAGGCGCCATCCGGATCCTGCCGTCGACCGAACACGTTGAAGTAGCGCAGGCCGATCGCGCGGAAACCGTAGCAGCGCGCGTAGACCTCGGCGTAGATCTCGTTGATCAACTTGGTGGCAGCATACGGCGACAGCGGTCGGCCGATGCGGTCCTCGACCTTCGGCAGGGTCGGCTCGTCACCGTAGGTCGAACTGGAGGCGGCATAGGTGAAGCTGGACACCCCGGCATCGCGCGCCGCCGTCAGCATGTTGAGGAAACCCGTCGCGTTGGCGGCATGGGTGGCCAGGGGATCTTCGATTGAGCGCGGCACCGAACCCAGCGCGGCCTGGTGCAGCACGTGGGTGACGCCACGGCAGGCCACCTGGCAGTCCTCGAGCGACCGGATGTCGCCCTCGATGAAGCGGAAGCGCGACCAGGCGCCTGGCCCGACCGCATCACGCACTTCGTCGAGATTGTGCCGGTAGCCGGTGGCGAAGTTGTCCAGACCGACCACCTGCTGGTCGAGCCGCAGCAGCGTCTCGACCAGGTTGGAGCCGATGAAACCCGCCGCGCCGGTCACCAGCCAAGGGCCCTGTGCGGCGCGCACGCGCGCCTGCAATGCGGCAGGAATGAACACCTCGTTGCGCTCCATCACAACCTCCCGTCGACCGCTTCGCGCGGCAGCACGTACTTCACGTCGTAGATCACCGCGCCATCGCGCCCCAGTGCGCGCACGCCCTCGGCGCCCAGCGCCACGAACTGATGGTGGGCGACTGCCACGATCACCGCGTCGTAGCCGCCCTGTGCCGGTGCATCGATGGGGCGCAGACCGTATTCGTGCTCCGCCTCGTCGGCGTCGACCCAGGGGTCGTACACATCGACATCGGCGTTGTAGCCGTGCAGCGCCTGCACGATGTCGACCACACGGGTATTGCGCAGGTCCGGGCAGTTTTCCTTGAAGGTCAGGCCAAGGATCAGGATCTTCGCGTGCACCGGGTTGATGCCCTTGCGCACCATCAGCCGGATCACCTCGTTCGCCACGTAGGGCCCCATGCCGTCGTTGGTGCGGCGGCCGGCGAGGATCACATCGGGGTGATGGCCGACCTCCTGGGCCTTGTGGGTGAGGTAATACGGATCCACGCCGATGCAGTGGCCACCGACCAGGCCCGGCCGGAACGGCAGGAAGTTCCACTTGGTGCCCGCCGCCTGCAGCACTTCCAGCGTGTCTATGCCGAGCTTGTTGAACAGGATCGCCAGGTCGTTGACCAGGGCGATGTTGAGGTCGCGCTGGGTGTTCTCGATCACCTTGGCCGCCTCGGCCACCTTGATCGAGCTGGCGCGGTGCGTGCCGGCGGTGATGATCGAGCCGTAGACGCGGTCGACGAAATCGGCCACTTCCGGGGTGGAACCGGAGGTCACCTTGAGGATGGTGGTGACGCGATGCTGCTTGTCGCCCGGATTGATGCGCTCCGGGCTGTAGCCGGCGAAGAAGTCCTGGTTGAACTTCAGCCCCGACACCCGCTCCAGGATCGGCACGCAGACCTCTTCGGTGCAGCCCGGGTAGACGGTCGACTCGTACACCACGATGTCGCCTGCCTTGATCACCTTGCCGAGCATCTCGCTGGCCTTGACCAGCGGCGTGAGATCGGGGCGGCGCGCCGCGTCGATCGGGGTCGGCACCGTGACGATGTAGAAGTTGCAGCCTTCCAGGTCGGACAGCTGGGCACTGAAAGCGAGCCGGGTCGCCTGGGCCAGTTCGGCCTCGTCCACCTCGAGCGTGGAGTCGCGACCGGCCCGAAGCTCCTCGATGCGCGAAGCATTGATGTCGAAACCGACGGTGGGATAGTGCCTGCCGAACTCGACCGCAAGCGGCAGGCCGACATAGCCCAACCCCACGATCGCGATCCTTGCCTGGTCGATCTGCCGCATGCCGCCCCCTGAACCCATGGAATTCGCCGAATGATACCGGTCCCTGCCCCACCGCTGTCACCGGGCATCTGACAGTGTGACGCAGGTATCTGACGGTTTTGCGCTGCAATGCGATAATGAGCGGCTGCCTGCGCCGCTTCGGCCGCGCGCCAGCCCCATCTACTGCGACGGACAACGGTACTCCCCATGGTGGCTCTCGCAACCGAGCGCGTCATCGACGTGCACCACTGGAACGATTCGCTCTTCAGCTTCCGCACGACCCGCGACCCAGGCTTCCGCTTCGACAGCGGCCAGTTCGTGATGATCGGCCTGGAGGTGGACGGGCGTCCGCTGATGCGCGCCTATTCGATCGCCAGCGCCAACTGGGAGGAGCACCTGGAGTTCTTCTCGATCAAGGTGCCGAACGGCCCGCTGACCTCGCGCCTGCAGCACCTCAAGCCCGGCGACGAGGTCATCGTCAGCCGCAAGCCCACCGGCACGCTGGTGCTGAACGACCTCAAGCCCGGCAAGCGGCTGTACCTGCTCAGCACCGGCACCGGCCTGGCGCCGTTCATGAGCCTGGTGCGCGATCCGGAGACCTACGAGCGCTTCGACAAGGTGGTGGTCGCCCACGGCGTGCGCGAGACCAGCGATCTCGCCTATGGCGACTACCTGCAAAACGAACTGCCGCAGCACGAATACCTCGGCGAGATGGTGCGCGAGAAACTGATCTACTACCCCAGCGTGTCGCGCGAAGCGTTCATCAACCAGGGCCGGATCACCGACGCCATCGTCGAGGGCCGCATGAGCCAGGCGATCGGCCTGCCGCCGCTGGATCCGGCGGTGGACCGCGCCATGCTGTGCGGCAGCCAGCACATGCTCGATGACACCGCGGCGATTCTCGATGCGCGCGGCTTCCAGGTCTCCCCGCGCACCCGTGAGCCGGGCGACTACGTGATCGAGCGGGCCTTCGTCGAGAAGTGACCTGACGCCAGCCGCCCGCCGCGTTACCGTGGCCGGGCGGCGACTGGCCGCGCCTTTCCGGGCCCGCCGTGTTCGACATCGCCCTGTATGTTCTCGCCACCCTGCTGATGCTCGGCGGCCTGGCCGGTGCCGTACTGCCGGCGCTGCCCGGCATCCCGATGATCTTCGCCGGCATCTGGCTGGCCGCTGCGGTGGACGGCTACCGCCACCTCGGCCCGTGGTGGCTCATCGGGCTCGGCGTGCTTGGCACCTTCGGCGTGGCCGTGGACTTTATCGCCGGCGCGCTCGGTGCCAGGCGGGTGGGGGCCAGCCGTCAGGCCATATGGGGCGCCACGCTGGGTACGTTCGCCGGCCTGTTCTTCGGTATTCCCGGATTGCTGCTGGGGCCTTTCGCCGGGGCGCTCGCTGGCGAGCTGCTGGCCGGCCAGAGCGTGCTGCGATCCACCCACGTCGGCGTCGGCACCTGGCTCGGCCTGCTGTTCGGCACCCTGGTCAAGCTGGTGGTGTCGTTCGCGATGCTGGGCCTGTTCGCGCTGGGGATGCTGCTGGGCTGATCGCTCAGCCCGCGTCGGGAATCACGTACAGCAGGATCGCCATGTAGTGCAGCACGCTGCCGGCCAGCACGAAGCAGTGCCACACCGAGTGGTGGTATGGCAGTCGCCGCCAGAGGTAGAACGGCACGCCGGCGGTGTAGGCGACGCCCCCGGCGATCAGCAACGCCATGCCGCCGCCCTGCAGGTGCGCAGCCAGCGGCCTGAAGGCGACCATGCCGATCCAGCCCATCGCCACGTAGAGCAGCACCGAGAGCTTGCGGTAGCGGCGGAACATGCCGAACTCCAGCGCGCTGCCGATCGCCGCCAGTGTCCACACCGCGGCGAACAGGCTCCAGCCCCAGCGCCCCGGCAGGGCGATCAGGGTGAAAGGCGTGTAGGTGCCGGCAATCAGCAGGTAGATCGCGATGTGATCGAGCGTGCGCAGCACCGGCTTGGCCGATGGCACGGGCACCGCGTGATAGAGCGTGGATGCGGTGTAGAGCAGCACCAGGGTCGTGCCGTACACCGCACTTGCGATCACGTCGCGGGTCTCGCCATAGCGCGAGGACACCACCACCAGCGCTGCCAGCCCGATGATCGCCAGCAGCACGCCGATGCCGTGCACGATGCTACTGGCGAGCTCGTCGCCAAAGCTGTATCGCGGCACTGCGACGAAGGGTTGTGCGGTCACGACCATCTCTCCACCGGCCGCCTCGCGGCCTCTCGTGCGCCGCACCATAACGCGGATGACCGCGTCTGCATACGCCTGCGCACGGAAATCGGCAGCAGCGCACGCAACGCGGTCGCCCCGGCTCACTCGATGATGAAGGCGCCGAAGGCGATGCCCAGGTTCCAGCCCTTGCCCCTGCCGCTGAGCGCCAGCGATACGCTGCCCTTGGTGACCACCTGTGCGTCGGCCGACTGCTCGGCACCGGCGTGGGCCTCTGCGTTGGCGTAGTGCCCCTTGATGTCGGCGATGCTGTCGACGCCGGTGAACTTGCCGATGCCGTGGTCGATCCGGGTCTTGCCGAAGGTGAGGCCGCCGCCCTTGGCCCGCAGTTTCACATGCATGCTCTGGCCGTTGCTGCAGGTGACGGTGCCGCTGCCGGTGGCGGTCTTGTAGAACACCGACCAGCCAGACAGCTGGAAGGTCATGCTGCAGGAAATATCCCCCGCCCGGGCGGCGGCGGATGGCAGGAGCGCCAGCCCGGCCAGCAGGGCCGCGGCAGCCAGGAGGGTTCGCATCGTCATGGGTCTGCTCCGTCTGGGTGGCCGGCGCCCGGCCGGTAGTGGCGCATTGTGGCGCATCGGCATGAGCGGAAGCGCCCCGTCGTCCCTCCGATGACGACCGGCCGTTGCTCTCGGCGGCGGCCGCGCTTCATCTGGTTGCAGATGAAACAATTGGACGTCCAGACGTCCACTTGCCCGGACCATGACTTCCGGCATAGGCTCGGGCTGCGTCCCCGCGATCCCCACTGCCTCCCCGGCAGCGCGGCGGCGCCACACAACCCGCATCGATGATCGTCAGGAGGTCGCCCATGTCGTCCGCAAGCCTGGCTGTTGCCCGTCGTTCGCGTCCGGACCAGTTGCGCGTCGCCGCGCTGAGTGCCGCCATCGCCCTCAATCTTGCCGTGCTGGTCAACGCCCTGCGGCCGCTGGCGCCGCAGTTCAGCCCGCCGGCACCCGAACCGCGCGCACTCACAATCCGCTGGAGCGAACCACCCCCGCCGATCCCTCCACCGCCACCTGTGCTGGATATCAAGCCATTGCCGGTCCCGGTACCACCGGCGCCGGTCACCCGGGTCGAGCCGGCTCCCGTGACCCCGCCCGTGGTGGCACCGATCGAAAACGGCAATGTGCAGGCCCCCCCGGTCTCCTTGCCGACGCTCTCACCGCCGACCCGTGAAGCCACGGCGGCACCGGCACCGATCGAGGCCAGCCTGGCCTACCGGCACGCACCCCTGAGCTTTCCCGCCCAGGCGGTGCGCCAGCGCATGCACGGCACCGTGCTGCTGCGGGTGCTGGTGGACGAACAGGGAAAGCCGGTCGACGTGGTGATCGAGCGGAGCAGCGGCTATTCGCTGCTGGACCGCAGTGCACGATCGCAGGTGCTGGGCGGCTGGGTGTTCCAGCCCGCCCTGGTCGACGGCAAGCCGGTACGCGCCTGGGCGCGGGTGCCGGTGAATTTCGACCTGCGCGGCGAGTAGCGGCGCGAACAAAGCCCCCCGGCGCCACGCCGGGGGCTTCATGCATCAGTGGCCGGCGTTGACCGGCGCAGGACGACGCGAGGCCCGCGCCACCAGCCACACCAGGGCGACCAGCGCCAGCGCCGGCAGCATTACCGGCAACAGCGCCAGCAGCACTACGGGCGCGACCAGCAGCAACGCCAGCCCGCCCACCAGCAGACCCAGCAGACCGGCCATCAGGCCGATCACGCCCCCGAGCAGGGCGAACGCCAGCTTGAACACGAACCCGACCAGCGACGCCGCCAGCCACAGGAAACCCACCACCATCACCAGCACGGCCAGGGTGACCATCGTCCCACTCCTTCGATCGGCGCCAACCGGGCGCCCGCATCGATCAGATGCAGGCCACAGGGAAAAGGTTGCGGGCTCAGCCGCCAAAACCCTCCAGCACGATCTTGCCGATGGTGCTGCCGCTCTCCAACTGGGCGTGCGCCCGGCGCAGGTTGTCCGCGTTGATCGTGCCGTAGTGCTCGCGCATCGTGCCGCGCAGTGCGCCGGCATCGACCAGGTCGGCCACCTCCTGCAGCAACCTGTGCTGGGCGGCAACGTCCGCCGTGTGGAACAGCGACCGTGTATACATGAACTCCCAGTGCAGCGAGATGCTCTTGCGCTTCATCGCACGGATGTCGATCGGCGAGGCCGGATCGTCGATCAGGCCAAGTTTGCCCTGCGGCTTGAGCAGCTCGACCAGCGCCTCGTAGTGCTGCTCGGTATGGGTCAGGCTCATCGCGTAGTCGACGCCTTCCGGCGCCACCGTACGCACCGGCTCAAGCAGGCCATGGCGATGGTCGACCACATGATGGGCACCCAGCTCGCGGACCCAGGCCTGGGTTTCCGGGCGCGAGGCGGTGCCGATCACGGTCAGGCCGGTGAGCTTGCGCGCGATCTGCACCGCCATCGAACCCACGCCACCGGCCGCACCGACCACCAGCAGCGTCCCGCTTGCCGCCCCGCGCGCCACGCCGAGCCGGTCGAACAGCAGCTCCCAAGCAGTGACCGTGGTCAGCGGCAGTGCCGCCGCCTGGGCGAAACCCAGCGACACCGGCTTGCGCCCGACGATGCGCTCGTCGACAAGTTGCAGCTCGGCGTTGCTGCCGGCACGGTCGATGGCGCCGGCGTAATAGACCGCGTCGCCAGGCCTGAACAAGGAAGCCTCGGGACCGGCCGCGACCACCACGCCGGCGGCGTCCCAGCCCAGCACCTTGTCGCTACCGGCCGGATCCACGTTGCGGCGGATCTTGGTATCCACCGGATTGACCGACACCGCATGCACGCGCACCAGCAGGTCGCGGCCGGCAGGTGCCGGAGGATCGGGCAGGCTCGCGTCGATCAGGCTGTCCGTGTCCTCGATCGGCAACGACTGGCGGTAGACGACGGCTTTCATGGCAACTCCTCGGAAACGGGGATGGGAGAGGAAGGAATCAGGCTAACCCAGCTCGGCACAGGGGGTGGTGCCTGCCGGGGGACGGGCATGCTGCAACGCCAGACTGGCCACGGTGACCGCCAACCCCAGCCACGCGACTGCGGCGCCGGCCACGCTCACCGCCGGCAGGCCGAGCCCCGCACTGATCACCGCGCCACCGAGGAAGGCGCCCAGCGCGTTGCCGAGATTGAACGCGGCGATGTTGAGCGTGGAAGCCAGGTTCGGCGCTGCACCGGCCTGCTGCACCACGCGCATCTGCAGCGGCGGCACGGTGGCGAAGGCGGCCACGCCCCAGACGAACACGGTCACTACCGCCAACAACGTGTGCTGCATGGTCCAGGCGAAACCCAGCAACACCAGCCCGAGCGCGGCGAGGATACCGATCAGCGACGGCATCAGCCGCCAGTCGGCCAGCCGTCCGCCGAGCAGGTTGCCCAGCGTGGTGCCGGCTCCGAACAGCACCAGCACCCAGCCGGTCGCGCCGATACTGACGTGTGCCTGCTGCTGCAGGATCGGCGCGATGTAGGTGAACACGGTGAACACGCCGCCGAAACCGAGCACGGTCATCGCCAGCGCCAGCAGCACCTGTCCCTGACGCAGCACGCCGAGCTCACGGCGCAGGTCAGGCGCGGTCAGGTCCGGCAACGGCGGCACGAAGCGCCACACCGCGACTGCCGCCAGCACCCCCAGCCCGGTCACCGCGGCGAAGGTGGAACGCCAGCCGGCCCACTGGCCGAGGAAGGTACCGAACGGCACGCCCAGCACGTTGGCCAGGGTCAGCCCGGCGAACATCAGCGCGATCGCCTGCGCCCGCTTCGACGGCGGCACCAGGTGCGCCGCGACCACCGCGCCGATGCCGAAGAACGAGCCATGGCAGAACGCGGCGAGCACGCGGGCCAGCATCAGCACCGCATAATCCGGCGCCACCGCGCACAGCGCGTTGCCGGCGATGAACAGGCCGAGCAGGAGCAGCAGCGCGTGACGTCGCTCCATGCGCGCAGTCAGCATCGCCAGCAGCGGCGCACCGCCAGCCACGCCCAGCGCGTAGCCGGAGACCAGCAGGCCGGCGGAAGGGATGCTCACGTGCAGGTCGCCGGCCACTTCCGGCAGCAACCCCATGATCACGAACTCGGTGGTGCCGATGGCGAACGCCGCCACGGCCAGCGCGAACAGCGCCAGGCGGGAACGTTGCACACTCATGGCGCCACCACCCCGAGCTGCTTGAGCAAGGTCAGGTTGTCTTCCAGGTGCCAGTTGTCGGCGATCCGGCCGTCGACGATGCGGTAGATGTCGGTGGCGATGAAATCCACCGGCTGACCGTGGCCCTGGCGGTCGCCGAAGCGTCCGGTGAAATGGCCGCGGAAACGCAGGTGCGAGACCACCCGGTCACCGGCGACGATCAGCTGCTCCACGGTGCAGCTGAGGTCCGGCACCGCAGCGCGGAAATTGCGTGATGCAGCCAGCGCACCCTCCACTCCCGGGACGCGTCCGGGTGGCGGTGTGTGATCGACGAAATCGGGGGCGAGCGCGGCGCGCGCCAGCGCCTCGTTGCCGGTGTTCCAGAAGTTGGCGTAGCGCAGGGCGGCGAGGGTCATGGCGGTCGCATCGACCGGGGCCGTGACGATGGTCTGATGCGCCCGGACCAAGGTCGGCGTCACGCCGGTCGCGGATGCAGTCGTGGCGATGGCCAGTGCGACCAGCGAGGAGGAAACTCGTTTCACGATGGAGCCTCGGGGAAGGATTTCGACGGCGCCATCGTGCAACTTGCCGCCAAGGCAGAGAATTGGCCAAACTGGGCAAGCATCTTTTCCTGAGAGTTAAAGATGGTCGATCTGGACGCCATGCGGCTCTTCGTTCGCGCCGTAGCCGATGGCAGCCTGTCGGCGGCCGGGCGCGAGCTCGGGCTGTCGCCCGCTGCGGCCAGCAAGCGGCTGACCCGGCTGGAGCACGCCCTTGGCGTACGGCTGCTGCAGCGCAGTTCGCGCCACCTCACCCTCACCGACGAAGGCGCGGCCTATTACGAGCGCTGCGTCGCCATCCTCGCCGACCTCGACGAAGCCCACGCCAGCCTCGGCGCGGGCCAGATGGAGGCACGCGGCCTGCTGCACGTGGCGGCGCCGGCTGACCTCGGCCGGCACTGGATCGCCCCGCTGGCCGCCGAATTCGCCGCGATCCACCCGCGACTGCGCCTGCGCATCAGCGTCTCCGACGCCACCCTCGACCTGTTCGAGCACGGCGTGGACGTGGCCGTGCGCAGCGGCGCGCTGGGCGACTCGCGACTGGTCTCGCGGCGACTCGCCCTCAACCACCGGGTGGTCTGCGCCGCCCCGTCCTACCTGGAGAAGCACGGACGCCCGGCGAACGTGGACGAACTGGCCGGACACGCCTGCCTGATGCTGCATCGCCCGGGGCGCGGCCTGTTGCCGTGGACGCTGCAGACCGCACAAGGGCCGCGACCGTTGCGGCTCGAGGCAACGATGACCTGCGACAGCGGCGACCTGCTGCGCCAGTTCGCCATCGCAGGCCATGGCCTGACCTTCAAATCGGCCTGGGACATCGCCGAGGATGTGCGGACCGGGCGGCTGGTGCCGCTGTTGGCCGAGATCGCCACGCCGGAGGCGAACATCCATGCCATCTATCCCAGCCGCCGCTTCCTGCCCGCGCGCATCCGGCTGTTCGTCGACTTCCTGCACGAGCGGCTGCAACGGCACGAGACCGACGTGCTCGACACCGTGCGCCGGGCGATGAGCTGACATGCTCACCGACCTCATCGCCCTGTCGGCACTCTGCCTGCACGCGTTGGGCGCGGTCGCGGCGATGCACGCGGTGGTGCATGCGCGCACGCCGCAGGGGGCAATGGCATGGGCGCTCGGCCTGGTACTGCTGCCGTACGTGACGCTGGTGCCCTACCTCTACCTCGGGTCGAGCCAGGTGCATGGCTATCTGGAGACGCCGCGCCGGCTGCCCGGCGCCCCGCCGGTGGAAGCCGGCACGCATCCGGCCTGCCTGCGCCTGGATGCGCTGGCCACGCTGGCCGGGCGCCCGTTCCGCCGCGGCCACGCGCTGCAGCTGCTGGTGAACGGCGAGGCGGCATTCGATGCGATGTTCGCCGCGATCGCCACCGCGCGCCACGAGGTGCTGGCGCAATTCTTCATCGTCCACGACGACACCCTCGGCCAGCGTTTCGCCCGGGTCCTGCTGGACCGGGCCGCCGCCGGCGTGCGCGTGCACCTGCTCTACGACGGCATCGGCAGCCACGAGCTGCCGGAGTCGTACGTCGACGCCTTGCGCACGGGCGGTGTCGAGGTCCACGCCTTCGCCGGGCGGCGCTGGCGCAACCGCTTCCAGCTCAACTTCCGCAACCACCGCAAGCTGCTGGTGATCGACGGCGCCCAAGGCTTCGTCGGCGGGCTCAACGTCGGCGACGAATACCTCGGCGCCCGTCCGCCGCTGTCGCCCTGGCGCGACACCCACCTGGGCTTCGCCGGACCGGCGGTGGCCGATCTGCGCCAGGCGTTCGCCGACGACTGGCGCTGGACCACCGGCATGCGGCTCCCCGACGGCACCCCCACGGCACCGCGAGGGGATGCCAGCCTGCTGGTGGTGACCAGCGGCCCCGCCGACCCGCAGGAAACCGGCTCGCTGTGCTTCACCGCGCTGATCCATGCCGCACGCGAGCGGCTGTGGCTGAGCACGCCCTATTTCGTGCCCGACGCGGCGGTGATGGCCGCGCTGCAGCTGGCGGTGCTGCGGGGCGTCGACGTGCGCGTGCTGATCCCCTCGCGCCCCGATCACCGCGGCGTGTTCCTCGCCTCCACCCTGCACGCACACGAGGCGGTGCAGCGCGGCATCGGCATCTATCGCTACCAGCCGGGCTTCCTGCACCAGAAAGCCCTGCTGGTCGACGGACACACCGCCGCCATTGGCAGCATGAACCTGGACAGCCGATCGTTCCGACTGAACTTCGAGCTGAGCGCCATCGCCGTCGACGATGGCTTCGCGCGCGCGGTGGAAGCCATGCTGCAGGAAGATCTGGCGCTATGCCGCCCGGTCACCGAGACCGAGTACCGCCAGGCCCCCTATCTGCGCCGCGTGGCCATGCACGTGGCGCGGCTGTTCGACCCGATTCTCTAGCGGGCGGGTCCGCGGCCGCGCCGCCTGCGCCAGTCGATCACCAGCCAGGCCAGCCAGATCCCCACGCCGACCCCGACCAGTTCGCAGAACACCCGCGTGCCCAGGTTGTCCGGGTCGTGCACCTCGGCCAGCTTGGCGCGCAACAGGGCCAGCGACTGCAGCCTCCCGTAGTTGAAATAGAACAGGTTGCCGATGTCCGCACCGGCACTCAGCACCACGCCGAGCAGGTACGACCAGCCGATCTTCCGGGCTTCGTTCCAGCCACCGTGGCGGCCGACGGCGTGGAACAGCGCGAACAGCACGGCCCCGGCGATGGCGCTGATGGCGCCGGCCTCCAGCCCTCCAACGAAGCCGTAACCCATCCAGGACTGGTCATACGGCATGGGATGCTCCGGGGCAGGCGGAAAGCTGCTCAGACATCGTCCTGCGACCCCACGCTCACCGCGATTCCACCCGCCGGATCCATCTGCACCGAGACGTCGATGGGGCGGCAGCACACGTGGCAATCCTCGACGTAGCTGTATGAGCCCTCCGCCGGCTCGATCAAGAGTTCGATCGGCTCGCCGCAGTAGGGACAATCGATCATCACGGCATCCAGCATGCAGGCCTCGGCACTTCGGGGAAGCTGCGATTGAACCATATCGCCCGCGGAACGCCGACCGTCGGGCCGGCCGCCGGATGCGTCAACCCGATCCCCGCAGCAACGTTCGGACAGGGCCGATCCACGCCGCTGCCGCACCGGAGCCGCCCATGCGCCGCACCTTCATCGTCGGATGCCCCCGCTCAGGCACGACCATCGTCCAGGCCATGCTGGCGCGCCACCCCGAGGTCGCGACGCTGCCGGAGACGGCGCTCTTCGAGCATCTTTACGGCGAGCTGCACTGGCGTTGGCGGGACCATGGCGTCCCGCAGCGGCGACGGCACGCGGTCGAGATGGGCTTCGCCCGCAGGCACGGCCGACGCGTGCTGCAGCAGCTGCAGGGTCGGCTGGGCAGCGGGGAGACGGTCGTGCCGTTGCGGCTGGCCGCATGCACCGGACGCTTCGTCAGGCTGCTCGACGACCACGCCGCGGCAGCCGGGTGTTCGATGTGGATCGAGAAGACCCCGAATCACCTGCTGTACATCCCCGAGATCGAGCGGCACGTGCCGGATGCCCGCTTCGTCCATGTGATCCGCGATGGTCTGGACGTGGTTGCATCGATTGCCGATGCCAACCTCCACTACGACGACAACCATGGCTTCGGCGGCGGCGCGAAACTGTGGGCGCAACGCTGGAACCGGGCGACCACCCTGCATCGTCGGCAGGTCGGCAAGCCGAATCACCATTTCGTGTTCCTCGACGATTTCGTCTCCGACACCCCGCGCGAATGGCGACGGCTATGCGAGGCGCTGACGCTGGATCCCGATGCGCCGCTGGCCGATGCCTGCGCCCAGCCGATCGCCGACCTGGCCGACGAGCCGTGGAAGCGCCACGCCATCCAGGGCAACCTGCGCGTCCCGCAGAGCAAGGCCCACGTGCTGTTCGGTCCGGGCTTGCTCGACTGGCTGTCGCAGCGGCTGGTGTCGATCGAGCCGCTCCGCCAGCAGTGTCGCCAGGCCGACAACGACGATGCCCCAGCCGGCCCCGGAAGCTTCAGCCCGCCTCGCGCAAAAGCGTCCTTCCAAGCAGCGCCTCGGACCACTGGTCCGGCCTGAGGATCAGGAACTGGCCCGCCTTGCGGGTGCGTCGCGCCAGCTTGAGCAGGTGGCGATCCTTGCTGAGCAGCCATTGCGCGCCGCAGGCCAGGGCAAGCTCGAGAAACTTCTGGTCGTCAGGATCGCGACACACCGGCAATGGCCCGAGGCCGGCCGGATCGGGAAGCCCGACGAACCGCTCCAGCGTGGCATCGAAGCGCTCGCGCAGGCCGTCACGCTGCTCCGGGCGGATCGGTACGCTGGGATACTCCAGCACGCGCAGCCACTCGTCGCGGCAAGCGGCATCGGCCACCGCGCGGACCCGACCTGCGGTCAACGCGCCCGCCAGCGGTGCGCAGGCGGGATCCCGGAACAGGAACAGGTCCAGGCAGACATTGGTATCGAGCACGATGCGCGGCACGGCATCGCTGGACTCGTGGGACATGGCGGAGCCACTGGCATGCGGAGGCGGCCGCACTTTAGCCCAAGCGACCCCGGCGGGTCAGGCGCCGTTCTGCAGCGAGCGGTGCAGATCGCGCATCTGGTCGCTCCCCGTGCGCACGGCAACGTAAGCCTTGAGCACGACCATCCGCGCCTGCGGCGACAGCGCCTCGTCGTCGAGCGCCGACTCGAAGGCCGCCTGCAGCTCTTCCTCGTCGCGTCCGGCCATTTCGACCACCCTGGCATCCGCCGGCGCGACACCGCGCCGGGCCGTCACCACGGGGGCGACCGGTTCGGGGGCTGACGGCTGCGAAAGCGCCTCGCCGAAGCCTTCTTCGTGGAGACAGCATCGCAGATGCGCAGCGACCGCCCGACGCTCCTGCGCGCGATGCGCCAGCGACGCTGCGACGCGGAAACCCTCCGCGTCGCTGGCCGCCTCGCGACAGGCGTCGGCATTGGCGCTGGCATAGGCGATCAGGGTGGTCAGTCGATCGGCATCGTGCTGGCTGGCTTGCATGGGACGCTCCTCAGTGGTCTTGGGCGGGGCGATACGCCCTTGTCCGCATGCTGGCCGGGATGCCTGCGCTCGCGGGTGAAGCCCGCGCCAGCGGGACCTTCACCTGTGTGCAGGGGGCGTGGCGCGTTCAGCCTCCGGCCAGTTCGCCCAGTGTCCTCACCGCCGCGGGAATGCCCGCCGGGGACTCCACCGTAAGCAGCCGCTCGTGCGAGTCGCCCAGCCCGTGATCGAGCTCGTGGCTCCAGGTCACGTGGTAGGGCACGTGCACGCCCCAGCCGCCCAGGCGCACCACCGGCTCGATGTCCGAACGCAGCGAGTTGCCGACCATCGCGAACTGGGCCGGGGTCACGGCGAACTCGTCGAACAGCCGGCGATAGGTGTCTGCGTTCTTTTCCGACACGATCTCGATGCGGCGGAACAGGTCGGCCAGCCCCGACTGGGCGACCTTCTTCTCCTGGTGGAACAGGTCGCCCTTGGTGATCAGCACCAGCGCATGCTCGTCCGCCACCGCCTCCACCGCCTCGCGGATGCCCGGCAGCAGCTCGATCGGATGCTGCAGCACGCCCTTGCCGATTTCCACCAGCCGATGGATGTCCTTCGCCGAGATGCGCGCGTCGGTCAGCGCGATGGCGGTCTCGACCATCGACAGCGTCATGCCCTTGGCGCCGTAGCCGAACAGCGCCAGGTTGCGCCGTTCGGTCAGCAGCATGTCATCGTGCAGGCCGCGATCGCCCAGGTCCACGTAGTGCCCGAGGATTTCCGAGAAAGCCGCATGGGCGGCCTGGTAGTAACCCTCGCTGTGCCAGAGGGTGTCGTCGCCGTCGAAGCCGACCATCGTGATCATGGATGCGCCTGTCCCTGGGTGTATGGCAGTGCCGCCCGCCGTCGGCGGGGACATGGATTGTCGCAGAAGCCTCCGGCGACGTCGCCGACTCGCCGCCGGAGCCGTCGAACAGGCATCATCGGGGCTGGTCTCTCCCGGGCTACCGCCATGGCCACCACCCATCTCTCCCGTGCCGCCCTCCTCGTCATCGACCTGCAGCGGGATTTCATGCCCGGCGGCGCGCTGGCCTGCCACGAGGGTGACGCGATCGTGCCGGGCATCGACGCGCTGCTGCGCACGCGCTGCTTCGGCCACGTGGTCGCCACCCAGGACTGGCACCCGCCCGGCCACGTCTCGTTCGCCAGTTCGCATCCCGACCGCGCACCGTTCGAGAACATCGACCTCTACGACCACCCGCAGACGCTGTGGCCCGACCACTGCGTGCAGGGCACGCCGGGGGCGGCGCTGCACCCCGGGGTGGACTGGTCCGGCGTGGGCATGGTGATCCGCAAGGGCAACGACCCGCGCGTGGACTCCTACAGCGCGTTCCGCGAGAACCATGGACCGGGCGGCGCACGTCCCTCGACCGGCCTGGCGGGCTGGCTGCGCGAACGAGGCGTGGATACCGTCTACCTGTGCGGCCTGGCACGCGACGTCTGCGTGCTGTGGAGTGCGCAGGATGCCGCCCGCATGGGTTTCCGCACGCGGGTATTGTGGGACCTGTGCCGGCCGGTGACCCCGGGCGGCGACGAGCCCACCCGGGCCGCACTTGCGCGTGACGGCATCGCCGTGGCCGATGCCGCCGCACTGGCCGGCTGACCACCCCCGAAGGAGCCTCCCATGCATCGTTCCCTGACCTGGTTGCTCACCATCGTGCTGCTCGCCGTCGCCGGATCGGCGGGGGCGGCGACCATCGCGCCGCTGCGCGTGATGACCTTCAACGTGCGCACGCCCTCGCCCGACGGGGTGAACGTGTGGGAGAACCGCCGCGACCTGTTCGTGCGCACCGTCCACGACGCCGACCCGGACGTGTTCGGCACGCAGGAGCTGCACAAGGAACAGGGCGACTACGTGGTGCGGAAGCTGCCGCACTACGCCTGGTTCGGCGAGGGCCGCCGCGGCGGCGACGGGGACGAGCACATGGGCGTGTTCTACCGCACCGATCGCCTGAAGGTGCTCAAGTCCGGCAATTTCTGGCTGTCCGACACCCCGAGCGTGCCGGGCAGCATTTCCTGGGGCCATCCGTTCCCGCGCATGGTCACCTGGGCGCTGTTCGAACGGAAAGCCGACGGCCGCCGCTTCTACTTCTTCGACACCCACCTGCCCTACCGCGATGAGGACGAAGCGGCGCGCACCAAGGGCGCGAAGGAGATCCTCGCACGCATCGAGGCACTGCCGAAGGACGTGCCGGTGGTGCTGGTGGGCGACTTCAACACCACCCCGGCGAGCCAGGCCCACGCCCTGCTCACCCGGGTACTCACTGACGCGCGCGCTACCGCCGCCGAGCACACCGGCCCGGACAAGACCTTCCATGCCTTCACCGGTCAACCGACCGAACAGATCGACTGGATCCTTACTCGCGGCTTCACCGCGCTGAGTGCCGACACGATCACCGTGCATGACGGCAAGGTGTACCCGTCGGACCACTTCCCGGTGGTCGCGGTACTGGACTGGAAACAGCCCTGAGCGGTCGTCGCGGCATCTGAGACACCCGCTCCCGATACTGCGCGGGCCGCTACGGATCCCCCTCCGGCAACGGCTCCGTCCATGGCAGTGGTCGGTTCAAACCCCTTGGCCGCGCCGGTCGCCCCGGCGCGGCCTTTTTTGCATTCAGGCGCCGACGTGCTGGCGCACGGCATCCATGTCGCGGATCGGCCGCACCTCGATCGCGCCGGTACGCGACCACGGAAAGCTCTGCGCGATACGCACCGCCTCGTCCATGTCGGCGGCCTCGATCAGGTTGAAACCGGCCAGGTATTCGCGGGTCTCGGCGAACGGGCCGTCGAACACCGCCGTCTTGCCGTCGCGCACGCGCACGGTGCGCGCGGTGACCGGATGCTCGAGCTGCTGCGAGCCGAGCAGGCAACCCTCCGCCGCCAACTCGTCGGCATGCCGGAAGCAGCCCTGCATCATGTGCTCGAACTGGCCGGAAGGCAGCTCGCCAAGCAGTTGGTCGTCGCTATAGATCATCACCAGGAACTTCATCGCGCCCTCACCGTCCGTGCCGCAGAAAAAGAGAGGGGGACACCTTAGCCGGTGTCCCCCTCCCCCTGCATGTGACCGCTGCGGTGGCGATCAGATCGCCAGCCAGACGTACAGGTAGGTCGTGTTGTTGTCGCTGGCGCTGCGGCCGGCACCATCCACGTTGTGCACGCGTCCGGCGAAGCGGGTGTAGAAGGTGTACTCCAGACCCACGCGCACATTGGCCCACGGCTGCTCCCACGAGTCGGACTCGCCGAACGGATTCCAGTCGGCCTCGATCGTGCCGCCGCGGGTATCCGGCTTGCCGGCATCGCCGTAGAGGATCGTGTCGCTGCGGCCGTTGTCGGCGAACAGGTCCAGCGTGGCACCCCAGGTGTTGCGGTACCAGTAGCTGCCGTCCAGGTTGAGCGCATCGAGACGACCGTTGAGGTTGCTCGATCCGCCCGAGCCGTAGGTCGCGTCCAGCTTCTGGCGCTCGTCGACATACAGGGCGTTGACCGTCACCAGATGGTTGCTGCCGAAGGCGCGCTGGTAGCTGGCATCGACGCCGAGGTCGTCGAAGCGATCGGACGGGCCGGCCACCGCGACGGCGTTGCCGGCGGCGTTGGTGCCTGGCAGGCCGCGGCGGGCGTGCAGGTAGAAGCCGCCCAGCTCGACGTTGCCCGCGGGCAGGTTCCAGGTGTAGGCGAGCCTCGCGTAGGGTGCGGTCGAGGCGAGGCGACCGTCGAAGTCCGCGTTCACGTCGCGCAGGAACGAGGGCGACAGCGAGCGGTACGCACCCACCTCGCCGTACCACTTGCCGTCCAGCTGCAGGTAGCCGTTGACGCCGATCACCTGGCCGCCGAGTCCGCCGAACAGCATCGGCATCGCCGGTGCACCGGGGGCCAGGTCGGCCCCCATGTACGGGAACTGCCAGGCCGGTGCGGTGTTGAACACGTCGGTGACGGTCGGGTTGTTGTTGAGCGAGACGCCCCAGATCGCGTTGTGCGCACCCGAAGTGAAGCTGTTGGCGTAGCGCACGTCCATGTTGTCCCAGCCGAGCAGCCCGCCGTTCTCCGAGTAGGTGGCCTGCGCGAACACGCCCACGTGCTGGCTGACGCGCCCGGCGAGGAACACCGAGGCCTGCTGCAGCTCGGCGTTGTTGTTGCGACTGAAGCCGTCGGCCGGCGGGTCGGTCTGCGCCTTCGCGGTGTGCGTGAAGGACTCGACCAGCATCGCCGACAGCGGCACGTCGGGGCCATCGCCGGTCTTCATGGTGTAGCCCATCAGCTTGAACTGGCGACCGAAACTGGTGAGCTGCGGGCCGAAGCCGCCGATGTGGCAGGCACTGCACGGCAGCTTGGTCTGGCGAGCGAAAGACGGCACTGCATCGACCCGGCTGGCCGCCATGCCGAACATGGCCACGACCAGTCCGAGCAGCGCGAGGCCGCCACCTGCGCGCAACACGCGCTTGCCCCTTCCGGGAGACACAGCTTTCATTTTGGAATCCTCCAGGCATCACCGCCCCTGTTTGGCGGCCTTGGAGGAAGCATCGGCCTGCACGACCGGATTCGAATTGACTCGCGTCAACGCGCGCCAGCGTTCGCACGATAGTGCGCCCCTGGGGCGTGGCGGAACGCCGCAGCCCCAGGGGCGCGCGAGATCAACGCTCGCCGATGTCGCTGCGATCGACCACGCCGCCCTTCATCACGAAGTCGACGTGCTCAAGCACGCCGACGTCCTTGAGCGGATCGGCCTTCACCGCAACGAGGTCGGCGTACAGGCCCGGCTTGATCGCGCCGACGCGGTCGCGCCAGCCGAGCAGGTCGGCGGCATTCCAGGTGGCGGACTGGATCGCCTGCATCGGCGTCATGCCCCACTGCACCATCTTGGCGAACTGCTTGCCGTTCCAGCCGTGCGGATACACGCCGGCATCGGTGGCGAAGGCCATCTTCTCGCCGGCCTCGACCGCCTTGCGGAAGTTTTCCCGCTGCACGCGGCCAACGAGCTTTTCCTTGGCGATCTGCGCCGGCGGCGTACCGAGCTTGGCGTACTCGGCCAGGATGTAGTCGTCGTTGTAGATGTCGAAGTCGAGGTAGGTGCCGCGCGCCTTGGCCATCTTCAGGCCCTCGGCGTCGATGAAGCTGCAGTGCTCGACCGAATCCACCCCGGCGCGGATCGCCATCTTGATCGCCTCGGCGCCGTGCGCGTGCGCCGCCACCTTCTTGCCCCAGCGGTGCGCCTCGTCGACGATCGCGTCCATCTCCGCCTGGGTGTACTGCGGCGCGCCCACCGAGGCCTCGTTGCTGAGCACGCCGGCGCTGGCCATGAACTTGATCACGTCGGCGCCGCGCTTGACATCCTCGCGCACGCGCGCGCGAACCGCATCGACGCCGTCGGCCACGCCGGTCGGTCCCTCGAAATGGATGTCCGGCGAGAAACCGGTGGTGTCGTCGGCATGGCCGCCGGTCGAACCCAGCGGCACGGTCGCCACCAGCATGCGCGGGCCGGGGATCAGCCCGCGGTCGATCGCGTTGCGCAGCGACACGTCGACATAGCCGGGCGCACCGACATTGCGCACGGTGGTGAAGCCGGCGTCGAGCGTACGCTTGGCCAGCGTCGGTGCGATCACCGCGTCGTCGATCACGTCCAGGGTGAGTGCGTCCTGGTAGTAGTTGCCGGTACCGGTGGTCGGGTCGGAGGTCAGGTGCACATGCACGTCGATCAGGCCGGGCAGCAGGGTCGCATCGCCCAGGTCGATCAGCTTGGCGCCAGCCGGTACGGCGGTGCCTTCGTTCACCGCGGTGATCCGCTCGCCCCGCACCAGTACCACCACCGGGCCGCGCTCGCGGCCGGACTCGGCGTCGATCCAGTGTGCGGCCCTCACCGCGGTCAGCGGCGCGGCAGGCGAAGTGTCGCGGGCAAGAGCCTGACCGGCCAGCGCAACAAGGACGGCGCCGCAGAGCAGGCGCGGGACGAAAGACGAACGCTTGGACATCGAGAGCTCCCCCTGGGTGGAATGGCCCGCCGACTCTACCGGCAGCCCGCATGACTGGGCAGCCCGACGTTCGGCGCATGCGCCGCTACACTTCTGCACCTGCCACAGGAGATCGTCCATGGCCGAGCGCCGCTTCGACCGCTACCACGTCCGTTCGGGGGCCACCCTCGAAGGGTCGCGCTACACCGCATGGCTGGCGGTCACCCCGCTGGCAGGCGGGTTCCCCGTGTACTACGCGATCTGCGAGAACCGCAGCTTCCGCGACCCGCACAAGGCCGAGGCCGCCGCCGAAAGGGCGCTGGCAGACCTGTCCGGGCTGGAGGAAGACGGCACCCCACAGTTCCCGGACGACTACACCGGCTTCGACGACGCCCCGGGCGAACCGGACTGACCGCTCAAACGGCGTCGCAGGCGGGGCGCAGGTTCACGCCCAGTGCGGTGGCCACCTCGCGCATCGGTTCGGCCTCGTCGGTGCGGGTGATCCAGCCGGCCCAGGTGGCCCCCGGCGATTCGTAGATCCACACCGTGTAGCGGTGCTCGAGCAGTCGGTCGTAGGCGATCGCCAACAGGTCCGGCACCTCGTGGGCGCCGAGGAAATCGTCGTCGTCGGCATCGCCGCCCCAGTCGATCGCCAGGTTCCAGCGCGCCGCCAGCTCATCCAGCGCCTGCACCAGGGTGGTCGCGTCCTCGACGCGGAAGCCGGCACTCCAGTCGATCACCTCTCCGATCGTTTCCAGCGGATCGGCGAGGCCGTCGGACTCGGCCTGCACGTCGCGCCAGGTGGCGAAGTGGCGCAGCGCGGTGTCCTCGTCGCCCGGGTTGACCAGCAGCAGCAGCTGCCATACGCGCGCTTCCAGCGAGTCGTCGGAATCGTCGGCCGGATCGTCGTCGAACTCGTGCATGGCGGTGCTGCCGGCGGTGCGCGATGCGCGCGGGATGCGCATGTTGGCGCGAACGCCCGCGCGAGGAAAGCCGCTCAGCCGCCGCGATCCAGCGCCCGCTGCGCGTACAGGCGACGGTCCGCCTCGGCCAGACCCTCGTCCAGGGACACTTCGCCACCGAAGTTGGCCGCGCCCAGGGTGAAGCCGATCGGTGCCGTCGCCCGGTCCTGGTCGATCCGCAGCATCGCCTCGGCGGTCACTTCGTCGTCGGCGTCGCGCAGCAGCATGAGGAATTCGTCGCCGCCCAGGCGCACCACGGCGTCCCCTGCGCGCACGTGGCTCTTCAGGAAGTGCGCCATCTCCTGCAGCACTTCGTCGCCGCGCTGGTGGCCGTAGGTATCGTTGACCTGCTTGAAGTGGTCCAGGTCCACCGTGATACAGCCCCAGCGGCGCGACGGGCCGGCCTCCAGCTCGGCCAGGTAGCGCCGGTTGTAGCAGCCGGTCAGCGCGTCGTGCACCGACCACTCGCGCAGTTGCTGCTCCATCTCGAAGCGCTCGGTGATGTCCTGGGCGTGGCCCAGGATGTAAGGCTCGTCCGCCTCGTCGTCGAGCACGTTGTGGTACTGCCACATGAGGTGTCGCCCGTCCTTGGCCAGCAGCTCCATCACGCCGCTGTCGCTCCCGGTGGTGATGATCCGCAGCAGGTAGTCGCGGAACGCGGGGCGGCGCGATTCGGGCATGAAGTCGGAAAGCGGCCGGCCCAGCAACTCGCCCACCGAGTATCCGAGGGCGCGCGCCGCGGCCGGGTTCACCGACAGCAGCACGCCCTCGTGGTCATGCGTGCAGATCAGGCCGGGGCTGTACTGGAACATCTGGCGGAAGCGGCGCTCGCTGGTTTCCAGCGCGGTCGTCACCTGGCGCCGGATGCTGATGTCCTGGATCGCGCCGACCAGCCGGTGCGGCTGGCCGTCGTCGAGGTATTCCACCCGACCCATGGCGCGCACCCAGAGCTTGCGCCCGGTTGCCGTCACCAGCGGCAGCTCCAGATCCCAGTCGCCACCCTCGCGACGGGCGCGTTCGATCGCCTGCACCAGCCGTTGCCGCGCCTCGGCCGGATAGAAAGCCAGCGCCTGCTCGAGCGACGGCGCGGCTCCGACCGGAAGATCGTGCAGGCGAAACGTCTGCGGAGACCAGCGCAGCACATTGCCGGAAAGATCCAACGACCATCCGCCGACCTGCGCCAGGCGACCGGTGCGCTCGAGCAGCACCTCCCGCTCGAGCGAATCCAGTCGCAGCTGCAGGGCCTCGGATGCCACCCTGGCCAGCGACTGAAGCAGTTCGCGCTGGGACGTGTTGAGCGTACGGGGTTGGCGATCCACCGCACACAGCGCACCAAGCCGCGAGCCGTCGTCCAGGGTGATCGGCGCGCCCGCGTAGAAGCGGATGCCGCCCGGGCAGCTCACCATGGGGTTGTCGGCGAAGCGGGGGTCGCGCCGGGCATCGGACACCTCGAGCACGGCGTCGCCGAGAATGGCATGCGCACAGAGCGCCTCGCTGCGCGGACGGCTGGCGCCGACCTCCACGCCAACGCCGGCCTTGGTCCACTGGCGATCCGCGTCGATCAGGTTTACCGCGGCGATCGGGGTGCCCAGGGCCGCGGCTGCCGCCTGCGCCAGCCCATCAAAGAGTGGCTCCGGCGCGGTGTCCAGCACCGAGAGCGTCCGCAGCCTGGCCAGGCGCCGGGCTTCGGTTTCCGGATCGGGAGCGATCATGGACAGACTCCAGCTCAACCGCGGGAAATCATGCCTCCGCCCGGATGAGCGGATCGTGAGGTGGTGGAAACTCTACGAACTCAGAGTGGATCGGGATGCACGGCCAGGAATTCGCGAAGGAACGCCTGCCGCGCCGCGCCACGGTCCACCTCGGTACGGGTATCCACATCGATCGTCTGCCGCAGCAGGCCGCCGTGCGAGGCGGCGACCGCAGGCCACTGCGGCAGGCCTGCGCCGTTGGGATCCCCGTGCACGATGAAATTCGCGAAGTAGTCCTGCATGGTGCGCGACACGGCCCGGTCAGCCGACGTCCATGCGTAGACGTGGTTGCCATCCAGGTTGCCCAGTGCGTACTCGATCTCGCCGCTGTGCACGGCGCCATGGTCCGGCTGCTCGCCCGCCGCCGGCTCGCGCTTGGCCGGGCGCGGATGGGCGTAGTAGTAGAAGTACACCGGCGCGGCGCTGTGCGCATGCTGCAGCTCCATCCAGCGCCAGGTGCTGTGCGCGATGAACAGGTCGCCGGCCAGTGCGGTGGCCGAGCGCATCACTTCCTCGCGCGTCGCGCCGGGATACAGCCGCAGCGCCTCGTCCGCGCGATCGCCGAACAGCCGCTGCAGCGCGGCACGATAGTTCGCCGGGGTCGGCGGCTCGTTCTTCAGCAGCGCGGGGTAGAAACCTTCCTGCGAATTGGAGCCGAGCAGCAGCGGCACCTGTGCCTGCGCGCCGCGCGCAAACGTGTCGGCCGGCGGCTCGGTGAGGAACAGACCGTCGATATCGGGTGAGAACCCGGGCGCCGGCGCAACCTGGGGACTACTCGCCTGCAGCAGGGTCGCCGCCGGCATGCCACGCAGTGCCTCCAACGAGCCCGCGCCGACCTGCTTCATGAACGCCGCGCCGGTGGCTTCCGCCTGCGCGCGCGCCTGCGGCGCGATCGGGGCGATCAACGCGCCGCTCTCGCCGATCGCGCCGACGATCAGGTGCCTGGTCATGGGCGAGGCCATCAGTGCGCTGACCGAGATCGAGCCGGCCGACTCGCCGCCGATGGTGATGTGAGCGGGGTCGCCGCCGAACTGCGCGATGTTGGCGCGCACCCAGCGCAAAGCGGCCGCCTGGTCAAGCAGCCCGTAATTGCCGGCGGCGTGCTGCGGCGATTCGGCCGCAAGCGACGACGTGGCCAGGAATCCGAACACGCCCAGGCGATAGTTCACCGTGACCGTGACCAGGCCCTTCGCCGCGAGGCTGGCACCGTCGTAACGCGGCTCCGAACCGTCGCCGGCGAGAAAGCCACCGCCGTAGAAGTACACCAGCACCGGGCGCTTCCCGTTGCTGCGGTCAGCCGGCGCCCAGACGTTCAGGTAAAGGCAGTCTTCGCTCATGCCGCGCGAGCGGAACACCATGTCGCCGAACAGCGGCAGCTGCATGCAGCGCGGCCCGAAAGCGGTCGCCTCGCGCATGCCCTGCCATGCCGCCACCGGTTGCGGCGGCTTCCAGCGCAGGGGACCGAGCGGTGGCGCCGCATAGGGGATGCCCTGGAATTCCTGCAACGCCACGCCATCGACGGTGGCCTGCTTGCCGGCCACGGTGCCACCTGAAATCCGGGCGTGCGGCGCCGATACACCGCCGGCCCACGCGGCGCCGGCCGGGAGCGTCAGCGCCACAAAGAGAAACAGGAGCGGCGACCATCGGCAACACTGCAGCAGGGACGAACGTGGCATCGGCGGATCTCCATGGAGGGCGGACGGGGAGCGACCAAGCCTAGAACAGGCCGCGCCGGCCAGCCAATGCACGGACTCGCCATCGATGCGATGGCCGCCGCGCGTCTATCAACCGCCCAGCGCCAGCTCGACTGCGGCCAGTGCATGCAGGCGCGTGGTGTCGAACAGCGGCACGCTGGCGTCACCCACATCGACCAGCAGGCCGATCTCGGTGCAACCGAGGATCACGCCCTGCGCACCGCGCGCCACCAGATCGGCCATGACCTGCCGGAAGCGTGCGCGCGAAGCCGGCTCGAAGCGACCGGCGCACAGCTCCTGGTAGATCACCCGATGCACCTCCTCCCGCTCGGCGGACGATGGCACCAGCACCTCCAGACCGTGCGAGGCGAGGCGATCGACGTAGAACGCCTGCTCCATCGTGAAGCGCGTGCCGAGCAGCCCCACGCGCGCGATGTCCGCCGCGCGCACCGCCCGCGCCGTGGCATCTCCCACATGCAGCAGGGGGATACCGATGGCCGCCTCGACCGCTGGGGCGACCTTGTGCATGGTGTTGGTGCCGATCAGCAGCAGCTCGGCCCCAGCCACCTCCAGCCGCCGTGCCGCGGCCGCGAGCTGGCGCCCGGCGGCCTCCCAGTCGCCGCTGCGCTGCAACGCCTCGATCTCGGCGAAATCCACGCTGTGCAGCAACAGTCTGGCCGAATGCAGGCCGCCCAGCCGCTGCCTCACGGCCTCGTTGATCAGCCGGTAATAGGGAACGGTCGATTCCCAGCTCATGCCGCCCAGCAGTCCGATCGTTCTCATGGTTGTCACGGCGGTGCTTCCCTGATGTCGGCAAAGGCAAGGCGCAACGCTACGCCATGGGCGTCGCGGAATGCGCGGTTGCCGGACAGGATCGGGCCCGGCGCCGGCCCGGTCCACTCCTCCGGGCGGACAGCGCCGACCCGACGCTGCGAGAATGTCGATCGACGTCCCTTCGACCGCGGATTCCATGGAACGCCCGACCCTGGCACCTTCGACCTCCCTGCGCCAGATCGCACGACGCCTCGCCAACGAACGGCTCGACCGGGTGGTGGCAGGCTACGGCGAACGGCAGGCAAGCCTGCGCCGCGTCGGCTTCCTGGCGCTGGTCTCGCTGTGGACCGTTTGGTGGGCCCGCTACGCCGGCCCGCCCAGCCAGGGCAACACCTTGCCGCTGGAGGCCGCCCGGCTGCTGCCCTGGGTTCCCCTGTTGCTGTGGCTGGCGGTCGTATGGGCAGTGGGTGTGAGGCAAGGGTGGATTCCCGACGGCGACCGTATCGATACCGCCGGCGCCATCGCCAACGTGCTGGGCATCGGCCTGATGCTGCACCTGGCATGGAACATTTCGATCTCGATGATCGCGGTGCTGCCATTCACCACCATCCTGGTAGGTGCCCGACTGGGACGACGGGCATTCCTGGCCTGCATGGCCAGCACCGTACTGGTGGTGGGCCTGGCCGCACCATCCGGCTATTGGGCGGTGCGACCGGCATTCATCCCATTCGCGCTGTTGCTGCTCTGCGGCCTGCCGATGACGGTGAACCGGCTGCTCGCGCTGCTGGCGGAGGTATCGCAGTCAGCGCTGGCATCGCGGGACGCCCAGGGCCGCTTCCTGGCGACCATGAGTCACGAGCTGCGCACGCCGCTGAACACGGTGATCCATGCTTCCTCGCTGATCGACTCCGGGCGCCTGTCCGACGACGACCGGGAGAGCCTGCGCGCGGTGCAGGTCAACGCCCGCTCGCTGCTGCAGAGGGTGAACGACGTGCTGGACGTGGCAGCCCTGAACGCAGGCCGCTTCGGGCTGGCGCGCGAGCCGTTCGATCTACGCCAGGTCGTTCGGCAGGCCTTCGAAATGATGAAGCCGCTGGCCGACCGCAGAGAGCTCGCCATCACGCTGCACGACGACAGTCCGGCGGGGCTGCTGGCCATCGGCGATGCCGGTCGCCTTGAGCAGGTGCTGACCAACCTGCTCGGCAACGCCATCAAGTTCACGCCCGAGGGCGGGCGCGTGTCGCTGCATGCGTCTTGCACCGATCGCCAGATCACGCTCGAGGTCGCCGACAGCGGACCCGGCATACCGGCCGCGGACCGCGCACGAATCTTCGATCCCTTCGTGCAGATCAGCTACGGTCACGCGCGCCGCGAGGAGGGCGTCGGCCTCGGGTTGCACATCGTGCAGGGCTTCGCACACCACAGCGGCGGCACGATAAGCGTGCACGACCGCGAGGGCGGTGGCAGCGTGTTCCGCCTGGAACTGCCACTGGCACGTGCACCGGCCGGCACGTTGCTGCCAGGTGACGCGGACGTCCTCCAACTGCTCGAAGACCACCGTCGCCGGTTTCCGCCGCGGCACTGCCTGGTGGTGGACGACAACGAGGCCAACCGGCAAGTGGTCACCCGGCTGCTGGAGCGCGCCGGCCACGTGGTCTCCACCGCGCGCAGCGGCAACGAGGTGATCGCCCGGCTACAGCATGGCGACACGTTCGACCTGCTGCTGCTCGACGTGCATATGCCAGGCATGTCCGGACTCGACGTGCTGGCCGCCCTCGCCAAGGCGCAGGCTGGCCCGCGACCGCGACTGCTCATGCTCAGTGCCGACTCGGACGCCGAGGTGGTGCAGCGCGCCCTCGCGATGGGGGCGTCGGGCTACCTGACCAAGCCGATCGCGCTCGACCGGTTGCTGGCGGCGGTCGGCGATGCCGGACAGGCCACCGGGACGACGGCGACGTCCAGGGCCGGAACCGCGACCGGGCGCATCTCGATCGACCTGCTGCGGACACTTGCACCCTCCGACGAGGTGCGCGACTACATCCGTCTCGGCCACCGCGAGCTGTCACGGCTGGATCGGGTGCTGGAGGAGAGCGACGGCGGCGGCGACACCGCCAGCCTGCTTCACGAGATGAAGAACGTCTTTCTGGCAATCGGCGACGACGACGGCGAAGCGCTGTGCACCGGGCTGCGCGATGCGGTCCGATCGGGCAAGGGCGAAGCGGCAGCCAAAGCCCGACTGCAACAGCATGTCCGCCACGTACTGGACGACCTCTGGCGACAATGGGAGTCGATCAGCCCCTGAGCGCGTGGCGGCGGATGCTTCCGTCGGACCGCACCTCCAGCACCTCGCCCTCGGAGCGCCAGTCGGCCAGCACCACGCGCTCGCCGCTTCCGCCATCGAGCGCCACGCCGTGGACGGCTGGCCGATGCGTGTGGCCATGGATCAGCCGCATCGCACCATGGTCGCGCATGCAGTCACGGACCGCCGCCTCGTTCACATCGGTCAGCACACCACCCTCGGCAAGCCGGCGCTGCTGTCCGTCCATGCTCTCCTGGCGCAGTTGTCGCGCCAGTCCGCGACGGGCCTCGAGCGGCATCGCCAGAATCTGGGCCTGCCAGGCGGGATCGCGCGAGCGGGCCCGGAACGCCTGATAGTCCGCGTCTTCGGTGCAGAGCGCATCGCCATGGCACAGGACCGTGGCGACCCCGCCCAGGTCCAGCGACAGCGACTCCGGCAACAGGATCATCCCGGCACGCGCGGCGAATGCCTCGCCCAGCAGGAAATCGCGGTTGCCGTGCTGGAAAAAGATGCGTACCCCCGCATCGCTGGTACGCCATAGCGCATCCACCACCGGCACGAGCCAGGGCGCATCGTCGTCGTCGCCGATCCAGGCCTCAAAGATGTCGCCCAGAAGGAACAGCTCGTCGACGCGGCCCGGGCAGCCGGCCAGAAATCGCTGGAAGATCGCCGTCAGCTCCGGCCGACCTGCCTCCAGGTGCAAGTCGGACATGAGGAAAGCTCGGGGGATATTCATTCGAGGCGCGTGCATGACCATCGCGCCATTGTGCCCTGTTGCGGGAGGCCGGCCCGGCTGCGCGGGCGGAAACCGTCGCAGGAGGGCTCCCGAAGCAGGTTCACCAGGTGGCCGGCACCCGATCCAACGACCAGCGTTGCAGCTTGGCGTGCTCTTCGGCGATCACCAACTCGGCGACGAACGAATCCGCGTCGCGCTGCGTGGTGAAGACCATGACCTCTTCGTCCGCATCGCTGTCGTAGACGATGAAACCGTTCTTGCTGTCGCGCACTTCCAGCATGGCCGTCCGCTCCGCACAGAATAGAAAGGACGCCCGGGGCCGGGCGTCAAGAGAAGGGCAACGGGGGTGGTTGCCCCACCACGAAGAAACGCTCTTACATCCTGCCCAGGGCTTCCGCATCATCCGTTGTGCCGGCCGCCCGGCCGTCCTGGTCCAGGTAGGTGCTATCCGCGGAGCATGCTACTGCGGAAAGTCTCGGCCAATAGGCCAAAAGGATGACGCTTTGTAGGCGTAAGCCGACATTCTGCCCCCCCTTCCCGATCGTCCCAAGTGCGACGACTTGCGCCGTGGCGCGCCGGCCGACACAGCCCCCCCCCCGATGATCGGATTGGGGGCGGGCAACGCATGGTCCAGGGTTTGCTTATGATCCGACCTCCATTCGACACGCGCCTCCCCCATGTCCGACTCCAGCCAACCGCACGACAGCTCCGACCCGACCCTCGCTACCGACCCGGCCGTCTACAAGACCCTGCTGGAGTCGACCCGCGCCATTCCCTGGAGGATCGACTGGGCGACGGCGACGTTCACCTACATCGGCCCGCAGATCGAGGAACTGCTCGGATGGGAACCCTCCAGCTGGAAGACGGTGGAGGACTGGGCGATGCGCATGCACCCGGATGAGCGGGCATGGGCGGTGGACTTCTGCGTGGCGCAGTCCAAGGCGGGAATCGACCACGAGGCGGATTACCGCGCCCTTACCAGGGACGGCCGCTACGTGTGGATCCGCGACGTCGTGCACGTGGTCCGCGACGAGCAGGGTGAAGTCGAAGCGCTGGTTGGATTCATGTTCGACATCAGCGAGCGCAAGAAGACCGAACAGAAGCTGCTCGAGTTGCAACGCGAGCTCGAAAGGCTGTCATTCAAGGACGGCCTGACCGGCGTGGGCAATCGTCGCCATTTCGAGAGCGTGCTCGAGCGCGAGTGGCACCAGGCACGCGAGAGTCGGCGTCCGCTGTCGGTGGTGATGATCGATATCGACTACTTCAAGCAGTACAACGACCGCTATGGCCATGTCGCCGGCGACGACTGCCTGCGTCGCGTCGGCCGCCTGCTGGATACCGCCACCGGTCGGCCGCGCGATTTCATCGGGCGTTTCGGCGGCGAGGAGTTCGTGCTGGTGCTGCCGGATACGGACGCGGATTCGGCGCTGCGGGTCGCCGAATGCTGCCGTGATGCCATCGCCGCCGAGGCGATCCCGCACAGCGCCTCACCGGTGGCCGGGGTGCTTACCGTGAGCATGGGCGTGGGTACCCGCATCCCGGACGACAACGAGCCGCCACTGAGCTTCATCGCCGAGGTGGACCGCTCGCTCTATCTGGCCAAGCAGCGTGGCCGCAACCGGATCGTCGCCGGTTCGCGCAGCAGCTGATGCCGCTACCGGCCGGACCGGGGCCGCACGCGCGCGATCCCCGGTCCGGAACGGAATCAGTGCGACGGCGGCTTGCTCGACACGGGCTCGGCGTGGAGCTTTTTCCGCTCGAAGTCGATCAGCAACTGATTGGCCATGCGGTAATTCTTGGATACCAGCGCCTGCTGGATCATTCCCGAAACCTCCTTGTCACTGCGCCCTTCAAGCGGCGGGTGGCTCAACAACGACGAGCTGTCCGCACGATATGTGTTGGCGACGGTGGTGGCCATCTCGGGTGACAGGCCGAGCTTCTCCCATTCCTTGGCGAGGCTTTTGCGTGCGGTGGCCAGAGAGATCATGCCGGACTTCCACGCCTGGTCATTGCCGAACCGGAAGGATTCCTCGCGCGACATCACCGCACGGCGATTCGCCTCATCCAGCGCTCTCTGGGCAGCCATTCCCTGGTTACTCGCTTCCTGGCCCACGACGACCCCACAGGCGCCCAGCGAAACCACTGCCACCAACAGCTTCCAGTAATTCACGTGTTTTCCTCCCTGGTGCGATTGGTGCCGCAAGGACCGGCGACCGGATCGCAAGTTAGCACGATACGGCGATCACTCCCTCCCGACTCCCGGAGGGCGCCGGGGCGGGTCAATCGGGCGGGCGCAGCACGGCATCGGCCAGAGCGAGCGCTTGCAGGGATACCTCCTTGCCCGCACCCAGGACCTGCCGGCCGACCTCGCGGAAACCCAGGCGGGCATGGAAACGAGAGGACGCCGGATTGGGTGGCGCAATGTCGAATTCGCAGGTCACCAGGGACACACCGCGTGATGCCGCATGACCGAACGCACCTCGGTAGAGCGTTTCACCCAGGCCCAGGCCCTGTGCCTCTGCAGCGACCACGATACGGTCGATGTAGAGAAAGCGGGGGTAGCGCGCGGCGAACCAGCGGTAGTTCGGGCTGTGGTAGTCCGCCCCCTCGCTCATCGCAAGCAGGAAGGCGAGGACGCGCCCCTCTTCCTCCGCCACCCGGTACAGGGTGGCCTGCCCGACCAGATGCGCCAGGCGCTCGTCGTCCAGCGGACTCAGTACCGAGACGAATGCGTGGTTGAGGGCAAGAACGGCCAGAGCGTCATCTGCCGTGCCATCGCGAAGAATCATGGCTTCCACCACGGGGACCGGATTGGCGATTGTGCCTATCGGGCAGGCCTGTTCGCCAGCTGGCCAGAGCCTGGCCCGCGAACGGCCGGATCGCCGGCCCCATCGACTCAGGCGCGAACGGCGGGCGTGCCGCACGGGTCACGTTGTCCCGTTTCTGCCGCGGACCGATGCCCTCCCGCGACAAGCGATGGCGCGGACCTCGGCAGGATAACCGGCCGCATGGACGCGTCAGAAGCTCGAATCGGGCTCGGCCAGGAAGGCCAGCTCCTGCCCGGTCGAGGCGCGTCCCGGGATCGTGTTGCGATGGGGATAACGGCCAAAGCGGTCGATGATCGCCCTTTGCCGAAGCTCGAACTCCAGGTTGCGCGCGGGCGCGTGTTCGCGGAACAGGCACTCGGCTTCGACATGGATCGCCGCCGACTCACTGTGCATGAATGGCATCAGCACGAAGCCGCGTTCGTCCGGAGGCAGAACAGCCAGGGCGTCGTCGGCGACCGCCTCCTGGGCCAGCACCAGAGTCACCGCGTCCTGCGCGAATGCTGCCGGCGTACCGCGATGGATATTCCGTGAAAACTGGTCCAGCACCAGGATCTCCGCCAGGCGGCCGCGCGACCGGGCATGCCAGCTCCATCGTTCGCCACGCGCGGCCTGCCGCAGCAACGGGGCGAAACGACGACGCACCTGATCGTCGAAATCCGGGGTGGCCGTCACCAGGCAGCCTCACCCGCCTCCGCGAGCCAGAACGCCAGTACCTGCTCCACCATGCCGCGCGCTCCCTCGAAGTGTCCGTGCCGGCGATGGCGTCACGGCTCTCCGCTCGGGGACTCGACGCAGTGGCAGGACCGCAGGAGGTACGGCGGCTCGAGAGCGCGCCGCCGGCCTTGCCTGCGTCCAGAGCACGCTGTCGTTTGCCCCTTGCGCTCAGCCCAATGCGAAATCGATCGCCGCACAGACCGCGGCGACCTGGGCATCGTTGCACTGCTGCGGTGTGGCGCGCGGACTGTCCGGGTACACCTCGGTGGTGGTGGTGTAGCGGGCATCGGTGATGCCTGCGCAAAGTCCGAGCTGCTTCAGCGCGTAGTTGATGACACCCGGCGCCACCACCGGGGAGCCGATGATCTCGCCACGCTCGTCGGCCGGCGCGATGTGAGTGACTTTTTCGACCGCCGCGATAATCGCCTGCTGGAAGGCCGGCTGCGGGTTTTCGGTATCGCCCACCAGGTAGAAACCGTCGGGAATCTCGCCGGGCTCGAAATCCACACCATCACGCGCAGCCAGCGCCGGTCGGAACTCGGACTCGTCGCTGTCGGTGGTCTCGTGCAGGTCGATGTGCAGCAGTGCGACATCGCGATATGGCGCCAGCAGCCGCCACAACGCGGCCGACTCGCCGGCCGGGCTGTCGGCACGGAACGAACGATTCGGGTCGATCGCATCCGGATTCCAGCGGTGGATCCGCTCGTACGCCCAGGGACTGACGCACGGTACCACCAGCAGGTTCGCGCGCCCGGCAAAGCGCGCCGCCTCACGCTCGAGAAACTGCAGCGCACCGTGCACGCCGCTGGTCTCGTAGCCGTGCACGCCGCCAGTGACCACCGCGGTCGGCAGGTCGTCGCGCCAGTCCGGGCTGCGCACCGCGAACAGCGCGTAGCTGTCCGGGGCGTAGTCGAGCCGCCCGTATTCACGCACGTCGAAACGCTCGCGCAAGCGATCGATCGCCCGGAGCACGTCCTCCGCGTAGCTTCGGCGAGGCTGCTGTCCGGCACGCCAGGCCACGACTTCCGCCGGCCCCCAGGGGATTCCGGGCATGCCGATCGGGTACGGGGCCTGGGGCGTCGTCACGTTCTGCACTCCTTCATTCGATGCCATCGGAAAAGGGCGGCCACTCTACCACCCGACCTCTCCGCCACTCGCGGGCGTACCACCCGGTTGAGCACTCAAATGCGAATAGATATCATTTGCGAAATACACTCCTCGCACCCCAGCCAAGGAAATCCGTGTTCAAGAACTTCACGCACCGCTACGGCACACCGCTCACCGTCGGGCTCTTCTTCGTATCCGCGATCTCCGGCGTGGCGCTGTTCTTCCACTGGTCCTCGGCCACCTTCCACAGCATGCACGAATGGCTGAGCATGCTGCTGCTGGCGCCGTTCGCCCTGCACATGATCAAGAACTGGAAGCCGCTGCTGGCCTATGCCAGGCGCCGGACACTGCTGGTTCCACTGGTGCTCTCGCTGTTCGTGGCCCTGCCGTTCGCCCTCACCGCGGGCAAGGGGCGCGCCGGCAATCCGGCTTTCCAGACGATCGCCCTGATGACCCGCGCCTCGCTGGAGGACCTCGCACCGATCGTCCGCGTGCCGGCACCCGACCTGCTCCGGCAGCTGCAGGCGCGCGGCTACAAGGCAAACTCGACGCGCGACACGCCCAGCGATATCGCCAGCGCTTCGGCCGTGCCCGCCAACGAGGTGTTGTTCGCGCTGATGCCGGCACGCAAGGCGGCGACAGGACGCAAATAGCCGCCGCCCCTCCATCCCCGGCTCGCCCTAGAATCGTCGCTCCGAACGATGAACCGGGGCCCAGCACTGTGGAATCGACCGACCGCCGCATACGCAGCATCGTCATCGTCGGTGGCGGCACCGCCGGGTGGATGACCGCCGCTGCTCTCGCCCAGGCGCTACAGGGCAGCTGCCGGATCGAGCTGGTGGAGTCCGAGCAGATCGGCACGATCGGCGTGGGCGAGGCGACCATCCCGCCGATCAAGCTGTTCAACCAGACCCTGGGCATCGACGAGAACACCTTCCTGGCCGCGACCCGGGGCACCTTCAAACTCGGCATCGAGTTCGTCGGCTGGGGCCGCGCCGGGCATCGCTATTTCCATCCGTTCGGCCAGATCGGCGCCGAGTTCGACAAGGTGCCGCTGCATCACTACTGGCTGCGCGAGCGCTCGCGCGGCGACACGTCCGCGCTGGAGGACCACTCGCTGGCCTGGGTCGCCGCGCGCGACGGCAGGTTCACCCTGCCCTCCACCGACCGCCGCCAGGTGCTCTCCACGCTGGACTACGCCTACCAGTTCGACGCCGGCCTGTACGCGGCCTTCCTGCGCCGCTACGCCGAAGCCCGTGGCGTGCGTCGCAGCGAGGGGCGCATCGTCGGCACCGACCTGCGAGCGGACGACGGCTTCATCGAGCGCGTGCGGCTGGACGGCGGCGCGACGATCGACGGCGACCTGTTCATCGACTGCTCCGGCTTCCGCGGCCTGCTGATCGAAGAGGCCCTGCACACCGGCTACGAGGACTGGCGCCACTGGCTGCCGTGCGACCGCGCGGTGGCGGTGGCCTGCGAACACGACGACACGTTCGCGCCGTACACGCGCTCCACCGCCCATGCAGCAGGATGGCAGTGGCGGATCCCGCTGCAGCACCGGGTCGGCAACGGCCACGTGTACTGCAGCGCCTTCACCGACGAGGACACCGCCACCCGGGTACTGCTGGACAACCTCACCGGTCAGCCGCTGGGCACGCCGCGGCCGCTGCGCTTCACCACCGGGCGGCGGCGGCGCTTCTGGCACCGCAACTGCGTGGCGATCGGCCTGTCCGCGGGTTTCCTGGAACCGCTGGAGTCCACCAGCATCCACCTGATCCAGACCGCCATCACGCGCCTGCTGGCGCTGTTCCCGGACCGCGATTTCGACGCGGTGACCACGGCCGAATTCAATCGCCTGACCGGCGTGGAATACGAGCGCATCCGCGACTTCCTGATCCTGCACTACCACGCCAACACGCGCGACGAGCCGATGTGGCGCCACGTGGCGACGATGGAGATCCCCGAGCCGCTCGCCTACAAGCTGGCGCATTTCCGAGGCCACGGGCGCCTGGTGGCCGAGAGCCTGGAGCTGTTCCAGAACCCGAACTGGCTGGCGGTGATGGTCGGCCAGGAGGTGTGGCCGGAACGCCATGACCCGTTGGCCGACCTGCGCACCGGGGTCGACGCCGCCAGCCGCCTGGCGAGCCTGCGGCAGGTGATCGCCGAAGTCGCCGCGGCAATGCCGACGCAGCGCGAGTACATCGACCGCCACTGCCGCGCCCAGGCGGCCGATGCGACGATAGCGCCATGATGCCGCGGGTCCCGCGCAGTCGCCTCCTTCTCGCGTTCCTGGCCTGGATGGCGACCACCACCTGTCCCGTGCGCAGCCAGGACGCCCGCGATGAAGACGCCATACACGCCATGCAGGCGCACTGGCACCTGCCCGACGACGACCTTCGCGGCATGCCACACGACGGCCGCGGACAGGGCATGTTCGAAAGTCGCGAACTGCCCGGCGGACCACTGCCCCGGCGTATCGGGATAGCGAACGCGAACCTGCGCGATGCCTACTGCCATGCCTCCGAGGTCCTCGTCGGGCACGCCCTCGACAGCCACGGCTACGCCACGCCGTCACACGGCGCGGTGCTGACCCGCACGGCATTCGCGGTGCGGGAGTGGCTCAAGCCGGGCGCGGCGCGCGCCCCCGGATCCGCCGTGCGGGTCTGGCGAATCGGCGGAACCGTGCATACAGAAGGACATACGCTCTCGTACGCCTACGGCGACCAGCGGCCCTACCTGCCGGGACAAGACTATCTGCTGTTTCTGCGCGCACTCGTGCCGGGCGACAGACTGGATTTCGAGGGCGAGGAGGCCGACACGATCGCCATGCGCCAGGGGCTGATCATCCGCGCCGGCGCGCTCGAGACGGGCATACGGGCGCCGATGTCCACGCAGGCCCTGCGCGCGAAGGTCGACTCGCTGCTGGACAACGCGCCGTGCGATCGCCCGGGATGAGCCGGGAGCGCCGTCGTGCGATGGCGGGGAGCCTGGCACCCGCCATCGCGTGTTTTCCCGCCTGACTTACTTGCCGCCCTGCGACTGCGCCGGCAGTGGCTCGAGGCTGAAGCTCAGGGTGGTGATCTTGGCATCCAGGCCCTTCACCACGTCCGGGGTCAGGTCGTTGCTGACGTTGCCGCCGAGCACCGCGTCACGGTTCAGCAGCAGGCCGCAGCTGTGGCTCTTGTAGGCCGATGCAACGATCGGCTCGGCCTGCTGGCCGATGCGCTGCATCACCTTCGAGCGGGTGAGCTGGATGCGCTCGTTGAGCTCGCCGGCCTTCTGCTGGAACTGCTGCATGCGCTGCTGCAGCGCCTCGCCCTGCTGCTTGCGCTGGGCCTCGGCGAGCTTGGGGGCTTCCTGCTGGAATTTCTGGATGTCGCTCTGCAGCGGCCCGCGCTCGTTGCCGAGCTGGTTCTGCTCCTGCTCGGCGAGCTGCTTGAGCCGCTCGCTGGCGGCCTGGCCGACCTTGGACTGGGCGAACACCGCCTCGCGCGAAATCATGCACAGGCCTGGGACGGGCTTGCCGCCGAGGGCTTCGTCGGCATGCGCGACGGAGAGTGGCGCCAGCGTGAGCGTGGTGGCGGTGAACAACGAGGCGAGGAGCAGAGAGCGGTGCAGGGTCATGATGGGTCCGGAGTTGGAGAGGTGAAGATGCATGGACGCCGACAGCGGCCGTAGGTTCCCGCGTCTGAGGCGGCCACCCTGGTTAGCATGCGGTCAGTCCACCTTTTCGAGGGCCTTGCGATGCGGATGCCCGGTCTGGCCATCCGGCGGATAGTGATACCAGTCCTGGTGCGGCGATGCCTGCTTGCAGGCCGGGCACTGGGTTCGGGACCAGAAATGCCCGCATCCCGGGCAACATCCGGCGGTCCAGAACGTGTTCCAGCGGGTGCCGCAGCCCGCCCCGGGCTCGGCGGGCGTGCACACCCAGCGGGAGTCGACATGCGGCTCCCAGCGGCACAGCGGGCAATGAATGTGGGGTTGCGGTTCCATGGCAGCTCCCGGGGACGGCCGGCTGCCGCAACGTGGCCGCACCCGGTCGCCCATCTTGCCCGGTGGCGCTGCCGCCTGCCACTGGTCGCAGCCGGGTGCAGGCAGATCAGCCGCCCATCCGCGCGAGCAGCTCGCCGGCCGGCATCGGGCGGCCCAGCAGGTAGCCCTGCAGTTGCAACGGACCGAGTTCCTGCAACACCTGCAGCTCGTCCTCATGCTCGATGCCCTCGGCCACTACGCCGAGTTCCAGGGCCTGCGCCATGCCGATCAGCGAACTCAGCAGGCGTCGACGCTTGGGGTCTCCCTGCACTCCGGTGACGAAGCTGCGGTCGATCTTCAGCAGGTCGCACGGCAGCAGGTTGATGTGGCTGAGCGAGGAAAACCCGGTGCCGAAGTCGTCCAGCGCCACCTGGATGCCCAGGGCGCGGATCTGCTGCAGCGCTCCCACGCAGGCAGGCATGTCGACCACGTGCACGCGCTCGGTGAGCTCGAGGGTCAAGTTGCCACGCAGCGGCATGGGCACGACCTGCTCGACGTGACCGGGCAAGCGGCCCGACATGATCCCGTGCGCGGTGAGATTCACGTGCAGGCGGAAGTCCTCGGTCAAATACCGCTCCCAGGACGCGAGCGCCTGACTGGCGGTCGTCACCACCCAGAGGTCGAGGGTTTCCATCAATGGGGAGGCCTCCACCGCGCCCAGGAAGGCTCCGGGTGGCAGCAGGCCACGTACCGGGTGCATCCACCGCAGCAAGGCCTCGGCCCCGACCAGGCGCTGGGCATCACGGTCGAAGATCGGCTGGAAGTACAGCAGCAGCTCGCCCTCGGCCAATGCCCGCTCCACGTCCCGAAGCATCGCCAGGGCCTCGCGCGCTTGGTTGCGCAGGGCCGGATCGGCAATCAGCACCCGTTCGCTGGACTCCGGCGAGACACGCATCGCTTCGCTCATGGCCAGCCTGAGCAGATCTCCGGCACCCTCGCCCGCGTCCGCCGGGGGGCCGGAGGCGATGGCCGCCGTGCAGTCGCTGGCGATGCCGGCGCGACCATGCGCATCGCCGGACAGAACATCCTCCACCGCGCGCAGCAGGACGTGGTCGGGCGAAACGTCGGGCAACAGCCATGCCAGCGTGCCGTCGCCGACCCGGGCGACGATATCGGTGGGCAATGCGCTGGCCTGGATACGATCGTTGAGCACGCGCAGCCCGGCGGTGGCGTCGTCTTCCCCCGAACTGAGCGCGATGCTCCCATGGTTGCGGCAGCTGATCGCGACGAGGGCGAAGCGGCGGCCACCGGCGACCAGCCGCTCGATCCGCTCGATCAGCGCATGGCGGTTGGGCAAACGGGTATCCGGATCGAAGTGGGTGAGGAACTCCAGCTCGATCTCGCGCAGGCGCCGCTTCTCGAGGATCGCCATCACCCTCGCGCGCAGCATCGGAGTCTGGATCGGCTTGGTCAGGTAATCCTCGGCGCCCAGTTCGATGCAGCGCACGACGATCTCGCTGGTGTCGTGCGCCGAGACCATGATCACCGGCATGTCGCCCATGCGGCCCTCGCGCCGGAGCACCTCCAGCATCTGTACCCCATCCATGTCCGGCATGATCACGTCCAGCAGCACCAGGTCGGGACGGGACTCGCGGATCCGCACGAGCGCGCTGGTACCGTCATCCGCCTCGGTGATCTGGCGGAAGCCCAGCCGGTGCAGGTACCGCACCAGCATGAAGCGGTTGTTCTCGTTGTCGTCGACCACCAGCACGTGCACATCCGCATTCATGCCTGCCCTCCGGGCGGTGTTCCGACCGTGACCCAGCGTGACAACACCTTGAGCAGGTGCGGAAAGTCGATCGGCTTCGGCACGAAGGCATCGGCGCCCGCACCCAGTGCCCGGGCACGATCCTGCTCGCGTACCGAGGCGGATACCACGATCACCGGCAGGGTCCGCGTAGCCGCGTCGCTGCGCAGGCGGTGCAGCACGGCCAGGCCGTCCATGCCGGGCAGGTTGATGTCCAGCAATACCGCTGCCGGTGGGTCCCACGCCGCCGCGACCAGCGCCCTCTCGCCATCCTCCACGTGCTGCACGCGAACCCCGTGCCGGCGAAGCCGGTGGGTGAGCATGAACACATTGTTTTCGTCGTCCTCGACATACAGCACCGTATTCATCCGCGCGTCCCTGCGTCCCGTGTCTCGCTCTCCACGCGGTCGAGCAGATCGCGTGCCCGGCGCGCAATGCAGTCGAGGCCGACCTCCGCCTTGCTGACCAGCATCACCGCACTCTCGTTGAGCTTCTGCACCGTGTGTTGCGGCACATCGGCCGCCGTCACCAGCACGACCTGGACATGGGCTAGCAGCGGGTGCCCCTGCATCGCACCGATCACCTCCAGCCCGTCCATCACCGGCATCACCAGGTCCAGCAGCACCAGGTCGGGCGGCTCCTGCTCCATGTGCATCAGTGCCTGTTGCCCGTTGGCCGCCATGCGCACACGACAGCCGGCGCGACGCAGGACCATGGCAAGCTGCTCGCGATAGTGATCGTCGTCGTCGACCACCAGCACGTTCGACTGCGGACCGGACCGGACGAAGCGCTTGACCAGCCTGACGAGCTGGTCACGATCGACCGGCTTGGTCATGTGCTCGACCACGCCCAGCGCGGCAGTACGGTGGTCCGGATCGGTCACCGTGCACAGGATCACCGGCAGGTTGGCGTAGAGCGGATCGGCACGCAATGCCGCGAGCACATCCCAGCCGCTCATGTCTCCAAGCAGGATGTCGAGCAGCATCACCGCCGGCCGCTGGCTGCGAACCTGCTGCAGCGCTTCGGCCCCCGAACAGGCCGTGATCACCGGCAAACCGTGACGCTCCAGTGCACCGATCAGCAACCGGCGGGCATCCTCGTCGTCATCGGCCACCAGCACCAGCGAGTCGCGCGACGGCTCGTCCGGGGCGGCCGGTCCGGGATCTCGCGAAGGCGCCTCGAATGCGCCGACAGGGATCGACACCGTGAAGGTGCTCCCCCGCCCCGGTTCGCTCTCCACGGCAATCCAGCCTCCCATCAGCTGGACCAGTTGGCGGCTGATCGCCAGCCCCAGTCCGGATCCGCCGAAGCGGCGCGTGATCGACCGGTCGGCCTGCTCGAACGGGGTGAAAATGCGCTCCATCTGCTCGGGGGTCATGCCGATGCCGGTGTCGGTCACCGCGATGCGGAGGGTGTCCACGTCGCGCTCGAGGCGGAGGGTGATTTCGCCATCGCGGGTGAACTTGATCGCATTGCCGAGCAGGTTGATCAGCACCTGGCGCATGCGCACCGCATCGATCGCGACCACTCCCGGATCCGCAGCCACCACCATCGAGAGTCGGTTGCCGTTGGCCACCGCCAGCGGCTGCAGCGTGCTCAATGCGCTCTCGGCCAGCGTGCTCACCAGGATCGGCTCCAGCACCAGTTCCACGCGACCGGCGTCGATGCGCGAGATGTCCAGGATATCGTTGATCAGCGTAAGCAGGTGGCGTCCGGCCCCGACCACCCGGTGCAGCGACTCCACCGTCAGCGGATCGTCATCCTCTTCCTCGGCCTGCTCGAGCAGCAGTTCGCTGATCCCGATGATGCTGTTGAGCGGCGTGCGCAATTCGTGGCTCATGTTGGCCAGGAAGGCGGCCTTGGCGGTGTTGGCCGCCTCGGCTTGGTCCTTCGCCACGCGCAGCCACTGTTCCATGCGGATACGCGAGGTGATGTCCAACGACATTGCGCCCACCCCTACGACCCGATCATGTTCGTCGGTCACCGGGAAGCGGGTGGTGAGCAGCGTGAAGTTGCCGCCGAGGTATTCGACCTGCTCCTCGTAGGTGGTCACCTCGCCACTGTCGATGACCTCGCGATCGTGCTGGCCGATGGTCGCCGCAGTGGCTTCGGTGGCGACGGCATCGATGGTCTGCCCGATCAACTGGTCCGGCGACCGGCCAAGCAACTCGCCGGCCGCATCGTTGGCGCGCACGATCCGGCCTTGCAGATCCTTTACCTTCATCGACAGTCGCGAATGGTCGAAGATGTCTTTAAGCAGGCGGCTGTTGGCGGCCACCTCGGCCTCCACACCACTCAGGCGCACGCGCAGATGCGCCAGCCACGCCGCCAGCAACAGCAACGCCGGCAGGGTCAATGCATACCCGACCATGTGCGCGCGATCGAACATGATCGAGGCCAGCGTCGGATCAGGCGCCAACGCGACGACGCGCAGGCCGAACGCCGAATCCGGCTGGACGAGACCTGTTCCGGCAGCGGCCAGCTGATCGAAGGTCAGCAGGCCGAACGCACCGCGAGACTGTCCCTGCTTATGCGCCCGCATCACCGCCCAGGCGCCGGGAAAATCCGTGTCCATGCCGGCACGACGGGCGCCCGGGATGGCGAAGCGCCAGTCACGTGAAGCATCCGGGCCATGCAGCCAGTTGCCGGCGGCGTCGACCAGCCAGACACTTCCATGCGCCTGCTGCGCGTCGACCACGAAGCGCTGCAGCAGGTGGCGGCCATCGACATTGATCATCACCATGCCCAGGCGCTGCCCGTCCCCGGAAAACACCGGCGCCCCGACACGCAGGGTCGGCTCCTGCGGCTCGACGATCTGTCCGTGTTCGATATTGAGGTCGATCCGGGAAATGTAGACCTGACCCGCCGACATCTTCGCCACCGCATGGACGTATGGTCGCTGGCTCTTGTCCTGCAGTTGCTCCGGCGGAACCACCTCGACCACCCTGGCGCGGCTGTCCACGCGCACCACTTCGCGGCCGCCTGCATCGATGAAGCGCAGCTGCGAATAGTCGCCCCGCGCATCGGCCATCGCGTGCAGCAGGCGTTCGGCCCGCTGGCGCAGCGCCGGGCCTCCGTCCTGCAGCATCTGCTCGGCCACCACGGTGCGCGAGAGGATGATCGCGTCGCCGCGGACGCGCGCCAGGTCGTCGCGCAACGTGCGCGCAATGAGTGCGATGGCATGGCCGTTGTCGGCCTGCACCTGCCGTCGGAGCGAGCCCCTTTCGATGCCCGCGATCACCAGGTTGACCGCCAGCGACACCACCACCAGCACCAGCAGTGCCGCGGCGAGAGTACCGCCTCGCCTTGCCGACATCTTCAGCTTCATCCCTGCCCCCCGCAGCCGCGTAGCGCCCACGTTCCCGAGTGCTTAACGCGGGCAGTATGGCACCAAGCGCAGAACTCGTTCAGCCCCCTTGCCGACGCGCCCCGACGTCAGCGGGAGCACCCGGAAGCGGACCGCGGCAAGGAGATTCGGCATTGCACCGCAACAGGCAGGTCCGCCGCGCCAGTCCCCACAGCGTCCGTCCGCGATGCACCGGCCCGAAGGCAACACTCCCGGCACGTGCCATGCATCACGGCCAGCGCGCCCCGCGCGTGCTGGTGCGGATCGGTTCAGTTCGCGCCTGGCGTCACGGGGTAGCCTCGGGAGCGGGCATCTGCGCGGACAGGGGACCACGCAGACGCACCGGAGACGGCCTGAAGTATGCGAGCGACCTCTCGCTACGGGCCCGTTGCATGAGGAGACAGACCATGAGCATCAAGACCGCACGCCTCGCCCTCCTTCCGCTTTGCCTGATGGGAATCGCGCTGGGCGGATGTTCCAACTACGTGAAGAAAACGGATTTCGACGCGGCGATCAGCGAGCTTCGCGCCAACGACCAGAAGCAGCAGCAGGAAATCGACGCGCTCACCCAGGACATGCAGCAGCGCTTCGCCAAGTACGATGCGCAGATCACCGCTATGCAGGGCCGCATCAACGTCGACACCGCAGCGCACTTCGCCTTCGGCGATGCCACGCTGCGCGACCAGGACAAGCCGCTGCTCGACGATTTCGCCAAGGTCATCACGCAGCACCATCCCGATGCGGTGATCACCGTGGAAGGCTTCACCGACCCGGCCGGCTCGGCCGCGTTCAACAAACGCCTCGGCATGAAGCGCGCCGACGCGGTGCGCGATTACCTGGTCAATACCGGCGGCCTGTCTGCCGACAAGGTGCGTGCGGTCAGTTACGGCGAGTCCAGCAACCGCCAGGTGGAGAAGGGCCAGATTCGCGACGCCGGCGCCAACAACCGCCGCGTGACGCTGGTGGTCGACTTCGCCGGCAACACCAGCACGCCGACCTCCTGACCCGTCCTAAACGTTGCCGCCCGGGATCGCCCGCGATCCCGCGACGGCCGGCGGACAAGGCGCCTTCGCGGGCGCCTTTTTCATGCCCCGACAGCCACCGGCAACGGCCTGATCTACCGGCAGCGTCGCAGCTGGGCGCCGTACTCGCGCGCACGCCGGTCCACCTCGTCCGCGGTCTCGAGCAGGTGACGATCACGCTTCCAGTGGCCCGCGCGGTAACCGCCGATGCCTTCGTGGTAGGCGATGTACAGGTGCTTCGGATCCCACTTGGAGATGCCCAGTTCGCGATGGATGCGATCGGTGTACCAGCCGAGGAAGTCCAGCGCGTCCTCCATGTCGCTACGACGCTTGAACCAGCCGCCGTTCTCCTTGCGGTACTCCTTCCACACCGGATCCTGCGCCTGCGCGTAGCCGTAGGCGCTCGATCGCCGCGGCAGGGGAATGAACAGGAACCACGGCCGGTCGGGCCTCGCCTTCTGCCGGAAACCGGACTCGCGCTGCACGAACGCCATCAGCACGTTGGCCGGCGTGCCCCAACGCTTCTGCGCATCGCGGGCGTCGTGGTACCAGCCCGGGTATTCGTCGAACACCTGGCAGAGGTTGCCGGTGTTGCGCGGCGGTGCGGTCGCACAGCCACCGAGGGCGAGCAGGATCGTCAGGAACAGGGCGAAACGGAGTGGCCGGCGGGCAGCGGCTGTGTGTGGTAGGTCCATGCCCTCAGGGTAACCGGCACGGACGCGGGTGACACCCCGGTCCCGCGCCCGGCGGTGTGTGCCTATCGTGCCGATGTTCCCGTGCGGGGCGAGGCGGGCCGCGCCGCGTAGCCGTCATCCAGCGCGTGCAGGAACGCGATCAGATCATCGATGTCCCGTCCGCTGAGTGGCGGTGGATCGCCCACGTGGCGGTCGAACGGCGCGTCGGCGTTATCGACGTTCGCGCGGTACTTCCTCGGCAGGTCGTCGTAGATCGCCACCCGGCCATCCGCGCCGCGCGGATAGATCTTCTGCGGCGCCACCGCGCGCAGGTTGTAGAAATCCAGCACCTGCCTGAGCGTGCGGTACACGCCGTTGTGGAAGAACACCCGGCGGCGGTCCACGTTGCGCAGGGTCGGCGTGAGGAACATGCCGCAGTACTGGACCTGGCTGGCCAGGTCGCGACGGAACGGCCCGCACAGGCCCAGGTCGAAGAAGCGCGGATCGCGATTGGCCGGGATGGCCGGATTGCGCGGCACGCCCAGCGCCTCGTACTGGGTGTCGGTGAACAGCGGCGGCAGGCCGTCGCGGCTCGGTTGGCTCAGGTGGCAGGCGGCACAGTTGCCCTTGTGCGGATCGTTGAACAGGGCCAGACCGCGCTGCTCGGCCGGTGTCAATCGCGCCCGGCCTTCGAGCCAGGCGTCGTACTTGCTGGTGAACCTGTGGAAGGAGCGATCCTCAAGCTCGAAGCGGCCGATCGCGAACATCGCCTCGTCCACGAGTTGCACCGGGTCGTCGACGATGCCCGGGCCGAACAGTTGCGCGAAGGTGGCGCGATAGCGGCCTTGCGCCAGCTTTCTCGCCACCGACGCCACGTCGCTATTGGCCATCTCCACCGGATTGAGCATGGGGATGATCGCCTGACGCTGCAGCGAGTCGGCGCGACCGTCCCAGAACAGCCCGCCCTGCGGCACCATCGCCACGCCGGCCGGCCGCGTTCCGGCCGACTTGCGGGCCCGCGGGTCATTACGGACCGACGCAGCGAGCCTGTCCAGATTGACCGGCACGTCGTTGTCGACCGTATCCGGACCGATGCCGAAGGGCTGCTGGCGGTAAAGGTAAGCCAGCGAAGGCGGCGGTCGGAACCCGGCCTGCTTCATGTGCATGCCGCCGGGTTGCACGACGCGCGCGTTGGGCGGGTTGTAGCCGAACGCCGGGCTGTGGCAGGACGCGCACGATTGCTGGCCCGAGCCACTCAGCATCGGATCGAAGAACAGCGCCTTGCCCAGTCGCGCGACCGCGCTCAACGGCGCGTCCGGCGGCAGGCGCAGGGTCACCGGATGGGGATTGATGCCGCCGGTATCCACGGAGGCATGAGCGACCCGCTGCACCAGCAGGCCGCCACCGCACAGGCCAAGCAGACTCAGCAGGCCCGGCAGCAGCACGGACGGAACGCCGCGCCGCCTCGCGACACCGGGAAAGATCGGGGAAACCTTGGTCATAAACCCATCCGGCCATCGCGCGGATCGCGCTCCGCGCGGGAACAGCCCGGACCACCCGACAGCGCCGGGCGGTCCGGGTTACCTCTCAACGCTGCCGGCGGCATCCACCGGCAGGGCGCCGCATCACGAGTGCCACGGACGCGACGGCGGCACCACCGTGCCCTGGTCCGGGTCGAGGATCAGCCGCGACGCGCGGTCGTCGCGGTCGCGATGGCCGAAGTCGAACAGGCTCATCATGCTGCCCGCGCTGGCGTCGTTCGAACCCTGGCCAATGCGCTCGCCGTACAACCAGTTGTCCTCGATGAAGCGCACCACCGAGGATTGCGTCAGGCGCACGTCGCTGACGTAGTTCTCGCGCGCATACGGCGAGATCACCAGGAACGGGATGCGCGTGCCCGGGCCGCAACGGCCGTTGACGCGACCGCCATTCACGCCGATCCCCGGCTTGGCCCTCGGCGCATTGCACACGCCCGGGCCATTGACCTGATCGGCGCCGGTGACGGTGCCCTCCGGCGTGACACCGTCGAACGAGGCGGTGGTCGGCGCGGCGTAGCGATGGTCGTACCAGCCGTCGGAGTCGTCGTAGGTGATGACAATGGCGGTGCTCCTCCAGTCCGGCTGCTGCATCAGGAAGTTCACCACCTTGACGATGTACGCCTGCTCGTCCAGCGGATCGGAGTTGCCCGGGTGGGCGTCGCCCACCGCCGGCATCTTCAGGTAGCTCACCGACGGGTAATTGCCCGCCGACACCGCCGCGAAGAAGTCGTTGAGGTCGTACTCGTGGTGCACCGGGGTAGCAGTGGCGTCCTTCGGGTCCGCATGGCCGATCAGCGCCACCGAGGTCGGACGCTCGTGGGTCGGGTTGGACGTGGAGGCGTAGTACTGGAACCAGTTGTGGTGCGGGATGTAGTCGCTCTTGGTCGCCGCCAGCACGCTCGAATAGGTGCTGCGCCCGCAGCCGGTGGAGCCGTTGTCGTTCGTCGCGGTGAGGTCGAAGCCACCCATGAAGCCACCCCAGGTGAGGTGGTGGGCGCTGAGCAGGTCACCGATGTTCTTCGAGCTCATCATCAGCGTGTTGCTGGTCGACGAGCACACGTCGTAGGCCGGGTCGGTATCGCCGACCAGGCTGAGGCCGCCGATGCCGTCGGGGATCGTGGCGCCCTTGCCCAGCACGATCTGCGCGCCGTTGTTGGTGCCCGACACCACCGCGATCGCCCCCGGCGTCGACGGGCCGTAGGTGTCGGTGTAGGTGTTGTCGTCCATCGCGTAGTGCTGGGCGTAATTCCACAGCGCGGTGACGGTGTTGCCGTCGTAGTAGCCCATCACCAGGCCATGGGTGCCGAAGGTGCCGGTGCTGGAGACGGTGTTGTTGCCGGTGTAGTGCGGGAAGAGATCGGCCTTGCCGTTGTCGTAGGCCAGTTGCTCGGGGGTGTAGTTGTGGTTCTGGCCTTCGGTGTTGGCCTGGGTGCGATCGAGGCGGAACGGGTTGACCGCGTTTTCGCCGTTGAGCGGGTTGAGCTTGTTCGGGTTCTGCGTCAGCAGCGTGCCGGACAGGCCATCCACGCGGGGCGTCCAAGGGCGCGCCCTGAACACCGGTTCGCCGGCCGGGTTGGCCGCCACCGGATAGGTGCCGAAGTAGTGATCGAACGAACGGTTCTCGCCGAAGATCACCACCAGGTGCTTGATCGGCGTGGCGGTCGGCACCTCGTCCTGTGGCGAATGGCCGTGTCCCGGCCAGGGATGACCCGGATGGTCCGGGTGGCCGAAGCCATCGTGGTCCGGACCGGGATGGGCGGATGCCGCGAACGCGAGCCCCAAGAGGGCGATCGACGCCGGCAGCAGCGCCTTGCGGAGGATGCGAAGACTGAGCACGAGAAGACTCCTGAAAAGAAGACGGCAGCGCGGGCCCACAGGCGGGCCCGATCGATGGATTCCCCCTTCGTACCGGTGGCGAATGGACCTGCGCGTCGCCAGCGGCCTCGCGGTGATTCAAGCAGCCGGAGATGAACGTTCCGGGACAAACAAGTCGTTGATTGTCATGCAAGAAATTGCGAATCGCGGGGAGCCGTTGGCGGGCAATGGCCGCCGACGTGTCCGGGCACGCTCCCGGCGACCACGCGCGGAGGGTGATCGCGGTCATGGATGCGCCCGGCAAGCGGTCGACGTCGCTCAAGGGACGGGTCGATTCGCGCGCCCGGAGTACGCATGTCCCACCTTGGGGGCCCCACATGAACGGCGGCGTCAGCCAGCCGCACGCCCCGACCGAATGGAGTCACGCGCTCAGCGTGGGCATCGAGGGGATCGATGAACAGCACCGCGTGCCGGTCGACCCGCTCAACCAGTTGCACGCGTCGATCGTCGAGCACCACGCGACCAAGGACGCGCCTGCCATCCTCGATCGACTGGTCGAATACACCCACATCCACTTCGCCGTGGAAGAGAGCCTGATGCACCTGTTCGACTACCCCGAATACGAGGAGCACGAGCACAGCCTCGAGGCGCTGATCGACGAAGCGATGCAGTCACGCCTGTTCTCCGAAGGCAGGCCGATCACCTTCGAACTGCTGCACTTCCTCAAGAAGTGGCTCACCGGCCACATCATGGAGGGCGACGCGCGCTACACCTCGTACTTCCTTTCCTGCGGCGTGCGCGCGCACCTGCGCAGGCGCTGTGGCTGCAACGGTTCTGGAAGCACCGAGGATCGTACCCGGCCATGCCGGGTCGCCTTGGCTCAGGGGGCGTGCGGTACCACTGCAACCGCCTCGAGCAATGCCTGCGCCTCGGTACGGGAGTTCGTCGACTGGCGAAGCGCGTCGCCGATGGGTGCTTCGACCACACCCATCGCCACGGCCCGTCCGTCGACCAGGATCGCCATCGGCCGGCCGACCGCTGCCCGGGTCACCTCACGCATGCGCCTCGCTCCGGCGGCGCTGAACCTGAAGTCGACACTGCACCCGCCGGCATGGCACCCATGGATGCCCACCGCGACGATGTCGCGTGCCCCGATCACGATGTTCGGATCGATGTACAGGCGCCCCACCGATGGCACCCCGTCGTGCTGTTGCCAGCCAGCCCGCGGCTGGATCGAACCGAGATGGAACTGCACGCCTTCCTTCGCCGGATACGAGGACTCCTCGCCATGGCAGGCCGCCAACGCGAGGCTCGCACCAAGCCACACGCAAAGCCATGCGGCGCGGATCAACGCCCCCACCTGCCCGGCATCCGGGAGCCGGACTGCCGCGAGGTGGGCGCGCGCCGCGCGACCGGGGCGCGCGACGAACGCACACCAGACGGCGAGTGGCACGGCGAATGCGCGCCCGGCCGTCGCGTCGGCGAGGGTAGGCATCACCCGGATGATGGTCTTTGTCTTCATGTCGGCCCCGATTGGTGCTGCCGCGACTCCGGTCAAGTCTTCTGGACCGGGGCCTGGAGAAACGGAGGGTGGATGCGCGCCGGCGGCAGCGGTGGCTCGGGCGGCAGTGGCAGGCCTCCGGATGTGCGAGCCGGTACTGGTGGATGTTCACCAGCCCCGCGCCCAGTACGCGGACAAGCGTCGCGGCCTCGGCCAGTGGCGGCACCGACCATCGCGGCGGTCCACCGAAAGGCAACGTTCATTCCCCTTCCCCCTGTCATGATCCCGAACGCGCTCCGTTGACGGTCGGCGCACGCATGACGATGACGGCGCTTCCCTGCGCGGAACGAAAGCCCGGGAATCTGGATCCACCCGCACCCGAGTGTGACGGGCGTCACCATCTTGCCAAGGGCCGTTCCGGTGTAAAGACCATCCGCCCGGCCAGCACGACATCGCCGGGCCCGATCGCCTACCGTTAGAGGCTGGCCGACCTGCCACCACACGGCGACGCTGATGCCGCATAGCGCCGCGATCATGCCACGCGCTATGCCCTGCGCCCGCCGGGCTGCAGCGTGGGTCAGCCTTGCCGCAGCAGCCGGTAGGCCACCGTCTCCAGCGCCGTCACGCCTTCTGCGATGAAGCCAGGCTGACGGGCGAGGATGTCGTGACGGGCCAGCACCGCCACGTCCCAGTCTCGCTCGTACAGCTCCCGCACTTCGCGCCCGCTTACCGAAAACGGCGGGCCGTCCTTTTCCTGCTGCGGATACTCCAGCGTAACCAGCAGGCCGCGGCAGCCCGGCGGAAGGCATGCATACAGCTGGTTCGCGTAGCGCTGGCGCAACGGCGGCGGCAAGGCGATCAGCGCGGCGCGGTCATATACCGCCGCGCAGTCGGCCAACACGTCCGTATCCAGCCCGAACGCGTCGCCGCAGATCAGCTCGATGTTGCCCGCGCGGTAGTGACGGCCATAACGCGACTCGCGCATCTGCGGCGCCAGGCGCTGTTCGGCGAAGAACTGCTCCACCGCCAGCGACGACAGTTCCACACCGAGCACGTCGTGCCCCTGCGCGGCCAGCCACGCCAGGTCCAGCGACTTGCCCGCAAGCGGCACGAACACCTGGCTGCCCGGCGGCAAGCGCAGGCCCGGCCAGTACTCGCGCAACCAGGGCGTCACCGCGTCCTGGTGGAAGCCGATGCGACCCTCTCGCCAGCGCTGCAGCCAGAATTCGTGATCCACGCGATCGTCCCCGCTGTCCGCGCCGCCCGCCTGCGACGCCAACGCGGATCCTGCCATGCGGGGCATCGCCGGCCAAAGCGCGCCCTCCGGTGGCCGTCGCGACGTGGCATCCACGGAAACTTGCCGCGTCCCTGCACGGTCCCAACGAGGCCCACCCGCCATGGAAGACGGATGCCCCTGCCACGACCCGCGGTTGCTGTAGCGCCATCCCGCTGGAAGGCGATGACACGAGCAATGGCGCGCGCCGTGCCGCTGGCACTCACCCTGACCCTGCACCTGGCCGCGTGGCTGGTGCTGACGACGCCCGGGGCACCGGGCCGGCAGGAACGCCCGCCCAGCCGGCGGATGGACGACGCGCTTCGCCTGCGTTGGATTACCCGCGCCCCTGCCACGACATCTGCCCCGACAAAAGCCATCCATGGCTCGCACCACGCGCCACCGCCGGACGCTGCCAAGCGCCAGCATCGCCTGTCGCGCGCCGCCATACGCCAGACGGCGGCGAGGACCCAGGCGCCGACACCCGCCGCGCCACCGCCCCTCACCTCGCTCCCGGCGGCATCGGTGGAGCCGGACTACATCCCCGGAGGAAACCGACTGCAACCCGCCGCACCATCGGTCGTCCGCCTGCCCGGGCAGGCGTTCGTGCCGGGCGTGCCGGTGTTCCGCATGACCGATCCACGCTCGCAGGGGGCGGGCGGCCTGGCCCGGGCGATCGCCGGGCTCACCGGCGGCGCCGACCCGAAGTGCCTGCAGCTCGCGCAATGGCGGGACCTGTCCCGGCGCGAGCGCGCCACCCAGGGCATCACCGACGAGGACATGGACCGGGTAGAACGGGACCACGGCTGCCGCCCTGCGGCCAGTCGCGGCGGACCCGGCAGCAATCCGCTGCTGACACCGCCCGGCCGACGTTGAGCGCATTCCGGCGCCCCTCAACGAAAGGGCGGCCGGAACCTCTGCCGGTCCCGACCGCCCGCCCCGCGCAAACGCGTCAGTGATGGCGCTTGTTGTCCTTGCGGATCTCGTCAGCTGCCTTGCCCAGCTCCTTCTGCACTTTGCCAGCGTTCTTCTCGAGCTTGCCGGCCGCTGCCCTGGCATGGTTACCGGTGATCTTGCCGGATGCTTCCTTCAGCGTGCCCTTGATCTCGTGCTTGGTGCCTTCGGTGCGATTGGGGTCCATGGCGCTACCTCGTCTCAGTGGGGGGGGAATGCCGCGACGGCGGCAAGTCCGTTCTAGGCGCGCGTCTGTCGCACACCCGTGAATCCCCGCGCGCCCGTGAGATCGCAGTCAGCGCAGGTATCGATTGATCAGCGACGGGTGACGGCACCGCCCCGGCTCCCGCGCGCCGGGGCGTCATGCCCGCCGGTGGCGGTCACATCGGCTTGAGGCAATTCACCATCCAGCGTTTGCCGAACCGGTCGGTGATTGCGCCGAAGCGGTGGGCCCAGAACGTCTCCTCCAGCGGCATCGTCACCTCGCCGCCGGCCGCCAGCGCGGCGAAGATGCGTTCGGCCTCTTCCGGCGTCTCCGGCATGACGTTGACCGTGGTGCTGCCGGCTGCGTGCGGCGAAGGGCCGTCGGCGCCCATCAGCAGGGCAGCGCCGACCTCCACCTGCGAGTGCATCACCTTGTCGCGATCGGCCTCCGACATCTGCTCGCACATCGGCGACTGGCCGTAGGTGAAGCGCTGGGTGACCTTGCCGCCGAGCGCCTCGGCGTAGAAATCCATTGCTTCGCGTGCGGTACCGGGAAAGTTGAGATAGGCGACCAGTTGCATGGGGAGGCTCCTTGGGTGGGTGAAATCCGGGGGTGCACCAGCGCCCCCTCACTCTCCCGACGTGCCGGCACGCCGCGCATCGACATCCGCGCGCGAACGCATGCCATCCGCTCCGCTCAACTGGCCCGCGCCCAGGCCAGCGCATCCTCCCCCGCCGGCAGGCGCATCGGCGAGTCGGGATCGGTGGCAGCGCACCACACCGCCTCGGCCACGTCGGCGGCATGGGTGACCGGACCCGATGTGTCGCGCATGCCGGCCAGCACCTGCCGCACCGTCCCGGCGTAGGCGTCGTGCTCCAGACCTTCGCGGCGCGCGTTGTCGCCGAACCGGGTTTCCGGCGACCGACCGGGCAGCACCAGGTGCACGCGGATGCCGAACGGCGCCAGCTCCACTGCCATCGATCCGGTGAAGGCGTTCACCGCGGCCTTGCTCGCGGTGTACATCGCCAGCAGCGGCAGCGCCTTCAGGGTGACGCTGGAGGTGACATTGACGATCACGCCCGCCTGGCGTGCCCGGAACTGCGGCAACACCGCCTGGGTCAGCGCCATCGTGCCGAGGGTGTTGGTCTCGAACAGTTCGCGGGCCAGTGCCGGCGAGGTCAATTCGAAGGGAGCCGCGGCACCGAAGCCGGCGTTGTTGACCAGCACGTCGACCGCCCCGGCCGCGGCCACCGCGCGGTCGATGCTGGCCGGGTCGGTGACATCCAGCGGCACTACGCGCAGGCGGTCGGAGACCGGCAACAGGTCCTCGCGCGGCGTGCGCATGGTGGCTACGACCTGCCAGCCACGGTCGAGGAAAGTGCGGGCAATGGCCAGGCCGAAGCCCGACGAACAGCCGGTGATCAGGACGGTCTTCATGGAAGCTCCTTGGGTGCGGGGAAAGAGGCAGGAGCGCCACGATAGGTGGCCGAGACCGTACCATCTACGATCAGAAGTCCATATCTGTTTTCCAGGAGTCCTGGCATGACCGATCCCCTCGCCGAGGTGGTCTCCCTGCTGCAACCCGCCGCCCGGTTCGCCAAGACCGTGGCCGGCGCCGGCCAGTGGCACGTGCAGCGTTCCGACACCGGGCAGCCGTTCTACTGCCTGTTGCTGGAAGGAGGCTGCCGCGTCGCGGTGGACGAGCACGCGCCGATCGCTCTCGAACCCGGCGACTTCCTGCTGGTGCCGGCGGTCTGGGGCATGACGATGTCCAGCCTGCAGCCGCCGCCGGCCGGCACCCGCAGCGTGCCGGTGGCGCAGGCCGAAGGCGTGTACCGCATCGGCAGTGAAGATGGCCCGACCGATCTGCGCATGCTGGTCGGCCACTGCAGCTTCGACTCGCCCGACGCCGCCCTGCTGGTGTCGCTGCTGCCGCAACTGGTGCACGTGCGCGGCGAGCGCCGGCTCGCATTGCTGACGAAGCTGGTGGGCGAGGAGTCGCGCGCGCAGCGGCCGGCACGCGAGGTGGTGCTGGCCCGCCTGCTGGAAGTGTTGCTGATCGAGGCGCTGCGTTCCACCGCCGGCACGGATGCCTCTCCCGGCCTGGTGCGCGGACTGGCCGACGAACGCGTGGCCATGGCGATCCGCGCCATGCACGCGCACCCCACCCGCGGCTGGACCGTGGCGGAGCTGGCGAAGCAGGCCGCGCTGTCGCGCTCGGCGTTCTTCGAGCGCTTCAACCGCACCGTCGGCGTAACGCCGATGGCCTACCTGCTCGGCTGGCGCATGGCGCTGGCCAAGCAGCTGCTGCGTCGTCGCGAAAACAACGTCGCCGAGGTCGCCGAGCGCGTCGGCTACAGCTCGGCCAGCACCTTCAGCATCGCCTTCAGTCGCCATGTCGGCGTGACGCCCTCGCACTATGCGCGAGGGCCATCGCACGTTGCATCGCAACGGGCCGACTGAGCGATGCCGGGCGCGGCGCCTCAGCCGTGCGGCACCACGGCGCGAAGATCGCCCAGCCAACGCTTGAGCCGCCTCGCCCAGCTACCGACCGGATCCGGCTGCCAGACAAAGGTGGCCACGCTCTGCGCCGGCAGGGTGTAGCGGAAACCGACGTCGCCCGCGTCCACCTTCGCCGCAAAAGCCTCGGTGCGGCTGTTGACCATGACCATGACCAGCGTGCCGTCGTCCGGAATCACGAACGCCACGTTGACGATGTCCTTGTCCGGCTCGCTCGAACCCACCCGCACCGCGCCCGGCGGCACGAAGCGGCTGAAATGCGCGAACGCGTAGTACTCGTCATTGCGGATCACCGCGCCGGTCTGCGAGTCGATGGTGACCACGCCCTTGCACAGGTCGCAGCCACCGGCATGCGGACCGTGGTTCTCGTCCAGCGCCAGGTTCCAGTAGATGACGCCGCGCGCCCAGTTGCGGATGCCGGCCAGCAGCAGGTCGCGCGCGAACCACAACAGCTCGCCGTGCTTCGCCGATGCCCAGTCGCCGCCCGAGCATTCAGTGATGTAGGTATCCTTGTCCGGATGCGCGCGATGCACGTCGGTCTGTACCGAGGGCGTGCCGGCGTAGCAGTGCCACGCCACGCCGGACACGTAGGGCGCGGCCAGCGGATCGGCCAGCACGTCCAGCGGCTGGTCCGGTGCGTCCCAGTTGTGGTCCCACGCCAGGATGCGCACCCGACGCCTGCGCGCAGCCAGTGCCGGACCGAGGTACTGCCCGATCAGGCTGGCCCGCATTGCCGCCGGCATCAGCATCCCGGGATAGGTCGCCGGCTCGTAACCCGGCTCGTTCTGCACGGTGAGCGCGAAGATCGGGATGCCGTAACCGCGAAACGTGTCGACGTACTTCACCAGATAGTCGGCATAGGCGCTTTCGTACTCCGGCAGCAGTTCGCCGCCGATCAGCTTGCCGCTGGTCTTCATCCACGCCGGCGGACTCCACGGCGAAGCGACGATCCGCAGTTGCGGGTTGATCGCCAGCGCCTCGCGCACGGTCGGGATCAGGTCGTGCAGATTGGTGCCGACGTTGAAATGCGCCAGCTCCGGATCGACCTGCCCGGCTGGCATGTCGTCGAGGGTGTAGGGCCTGGGCGAGAAATCCGAGGCCCCGATGGTCAGGCGCGTCATGGCCATGTTCAGACCCGGCGGCGGACCGAACATCTCGCGCAGCAGGGCCGCGCGCTGCTCGCCATCCATCCGGTTCTGGATCAGCCACGCCGACGCATCGGTCACGGCGGCGCCAAAGCCGGTCATGGTCTGGTAGGTGGCGTGCGGATCGACCACCACGTCGCCCGGCTGCGCCGTGCCCGGAATCATCCCGATATCCGGCTGGCGGGCCAGCAGCTCGCGGCGATCGGCCGTGCTCAGCCACACCTGCACGGTCGGCAGGATCGGCTCGTCGGCGATGCGGGTCACGGGCGTGGCGGCCTGGGGTGCCGGCTCCTGACGCGTCGCATGCAGGCCGGCCAACGCGACTCCGGTGATCAGCGCGAAGCCCACCACCGGTAGCCAGCCGGGAATGCCCCGATGCTCATCCATGGCGCACGCACGATCCGTCGACGACGGCGCAGTTCACTCGTGGATTCCCCCGCTGGCACAGTACTGGCAATCGAAGAGTGCAGCGAAAGCGCGCCGGCGTCGACTGGCCCGCGCGCGCACCGTGACGGACCCGGCATCGGCATCGCCACAGGCGTCGCGGAACCCCGCGAGGGCGGGCCGGGACACCCGCTTCGCGGGGCGGTGCGGGTGCTGGCACGCGCGATCCGCCGGGAGACCGGGCAGCCGGCGACAACGCGGCCTGGCTCGCATTTCCCTGCCGGCGGCTGAGGCATGCTCTGCAGCAGCCGCCTACTGCAGCGTCGACTCGCTACAAGGCGGCAGCACACGGACCGTCGATTCCACCGGCATGGAGCTCGCCACCATGAAACGTTTCCTCCCCCTGCTTGGCTTCCCGCTGGCGCTGCCCCTCGGCGCATGCCAGGCGCACCCGCTGCCGTCCTCCGGGACCTCGGCACCGGTGGCCTCCGCCCCGGCTCGGGATTCCGCGTCGACGGACGTGCCTCGGGGAGCGCTGCGCACCGGCATGGCCTACGGCAGCTTCCGCAAACAGATGCTCGACCACGGCTGGCGCCCGCTGCCGGACGCGAAGTGCCTGGCCAACGTGGTCGGCGGCAACGCACAAAAGCTGTGTTCGTCCCATCCGGAGCTGGCCAGCTGCCGCGCCTGTAGCGAGATCCCCGAGCTCAGCGCCTGCAGCGGCGACGGCCACTGCCAGATGCAGTTCCGGCACGGCGACGCGCATGACGTGATGCGTGCCAACACCTTCGGCCCGCTGCGCGACTGGAACGCACCCGCCGGCCAGTCGCAGCTGCGCATCACCAGCTGGCAGGTCGAGCCGGCGCCGGCCGGCACGTCCGGGGCGGCGCCGCACTGACGCATACCGGCACCCGCGCCGACGATCGCGGCACCCGCAGATCGTCGGCGCCTCCACACGTTCGCTCACTCGATCCTGGGAGGGTCTCCATGAGCCAGCAACCCCTTCGCGACCTCATCCACCGCGGCGAATCGCAGGCCCGCGGCTACGACGACTACAACGGCGGCACCTACATCGGCCACGACGGCCAGCCACATATCCGCGGCTCCAGCCGTGCCATCGACTTTTCCAGCATGACGCTGGGCGAGGTGCAGGCGCGCCAGCATCGCGGCGAGATCTTCGCGGTGGGCCTGTACCAGATCATCCCGGACACCATGGACAGCGCGGTGGCGAGCCTGGGCCTGGATCCGAACCAGCGCTTCACGCCCGAACTGCAGGACCGGATCTTTGCCGAGTACCTGGTGACCGACAAACGCCCCGAGGTGCGCGACTACGTCACCGGCCAACCGCACGCCACGCTGCACGCGGCCGAGGTGGCGATGGCACTGGAGTGGGCCAGCTTCGGCGACCCGGATCGCGGTGGCGCCAGCCACTACGGCGGCGCCAACAGCGCCAGCATCGGCGTCGACGAAACCGCCCGCGCGCTGGAGCAGATGCGGGCGGACTACCGCGCCGGCCTCGCCCGCGGGCTGTCCCCCGACGCCGCGTTCCGCGCTGTGGCGATCGGCGATGCGCCGCTGCAGACGACCCACCGCGGCCGTGTCGCCGACGAGGCGGGCCTGCTGCAACCGGGCGACCACGGCGAGCAGGTGCGCGACCTCCAGCATGCGCTAGCGGGACAGGGCTACACCGGCACCGGTGGCCGGCCGCTGGCGATCGACGGCGTCTTCGGGCCAGCCACCGAGGCCGCGGTCGAGGCGTTCCAGCGCGCGCAGCGGCTGGACGTGGACGGCAGAGTCGGTCCGCGCACCCAGGCGGCCCTCGGTCAGGCAGAGCAAGCGCACGAGGTGCGCACGCTGCAGCAGGCCCTGGTCACCCTGGGCTATCCCGACGCGCAGGGTCAGCCGCTGGCCGTCGACGGCGTGCCGGGCCAGGCCACGCGCGCGGCGACCGAGGCCTTCCAGCGTGACCACCACCTCGCCGTCGACGGCATCGCCGGCGCGCAGACCCGCGCCGCGCTCGAGCAGGCGCTGACAGCGCGCCGACCGCAGGCGACGACAGCCGGCCCGACCGAACCCGACAACCCGCTCTACCGCCAGGCGCTGGCCGGGGTGCAGAAGATCGACGCCGACATGGGACGGCGCTCGGACCAGCTCAGCCGCAACTTGGCCACCGCACTGGCCGCCGAGGCGAGGACACAGGGCCTCACCCGCATCGACGCGGTGGCGATCAGCGAGGACGGCTCGCGCACCTTCGCCGTGCAGAACGACGCCGGCATCAAACGCTACGCCGACGTCCCCACCGCCCAGGCCGTGCACACGCCGATGGCGCAGAGCGCGGCGAAGCTGTCCGCAACGACCGCCGCACCGTCCCTGCCGACGCAGACCATGGCACGGCAGCGCGACATCCCGGCCGCGGAGACGCCACACATCGCCTGACACCGATCGTCGACTTCCGCTGCGTGCGGGCCACGCGCACCGACCGGTCCGGAACCGGGCGCTACATCTGCTCCATCGGCAGCACCCGCCGACGGGCGCGCTCGCGCAGCGAGCATTCGCGCAGGGTGTCCGCCAGCGCTTCCAGGCCGGGGATGCCGTAGAGGTCGACCACCGGCATCTCGTCGTCGGACGAATGCAGGGTGACCCGGCACAGGCCGAGCAGGCGCATGCCCAGCGGCTTGAGAATGTCGAAGTGGTCGACGCGGAAGAGTTCGACATTGTCCTGCGCCTTGGACAACAACCCGCGCTCCACCCGCACCCGCTGGGTGGTGATGGTGAAGGTCAGGCTCAGGCTGCGCAGCCAGTACACCAGCCACGCCAGCCCCAGCGTGCATACCACCAGCACATACTGGCCGAAGGTGTAGATCACCTTTGGATGACCGGTGAACAGTGTCTGCTCCACGCTGGGCGCATGCGCCGCCTCGTACGCCTCGATGTCGGTGCCGCAATAGCGGCATTTGCGCGCCGCCGCCTGGATCAGCTCGGCACAGGCCGGGCAGCGCTTCATCTCGTCGGTCATGGGTGGGTTCCAGGGATGCGGTTCGGGCGGTGGTGCATGTTAGCTCCGCCCGGACCACGCCAAGGGTCGGCGCCGGCGGATCGCTCAACTCCTGAGCTTGTACCCGGTGCGGAAGATCCAGCCGATCGCCAGCAGGCAGGCGACGAGGAAACCGGCGATCGCCGCCAGGCTGATGCCGACGCTGACGTCGGCCAGGTCGTAGAAGCTCCAGCGGAAGCCGCTCACCAGGTACACCACCGGGTTGAGCAGGGTGATCTTCTGCCACAGCGGCGGCAGCATGTGGATGGAATAGAAGCTGCCGCCGAGGAAGGTCAGCGGCGTGATCACCAGCAGCGGGATCACCTGCAGCTTCTCGAAGTTGTCCGCCCAGATGCCGATGATGAAGCCGAACAGGCTGAAGGTGATCGCGGTCAGCAGCAGGAAGCTCACCATCAGCAGCGGGTGGGCAATGTGGTAGTCCACGAACAATCGCGCGGTGGCCAGGATGATCACGCCCACGATCACCGACTTGGTCGCCGCCGCCCCCACGTAGCCACAGACAATCTCCACGAAGGAGATCGGCGCGGAATGGATCTCGTAGATGGTGCCGGTGAACTTGGGAAAGTAGATGCCGAACGAGGCGTTGGACACGCTCTGCATCAGCAGCGAGAGCATGATCAGCCCGGGAATGATGAAAGCGCCGTAGCTCACCCCTTCCACCGAGGTGATGCGCGAGCCGATGGCCGAGCCGAACACCACGAAGTACAGCGAGGTGGACAGCACCGGCGAGGCGATCGACTGCATCAGCGTGCGGCGGGTGCGGGACATCTCGAAACGGTAGATGGCGCGGATCGCGTGCCAGTTCATCAGCGGCTCCTCACCAGGTCGACGAAGATCTCTTCCAGCGTGTTCTGCTTGGTGCTCAGATCGCGGAACCGGATGCCCGCAGCGGCGAGCTCGCCGAGCAGGGTGGTGATGCCGGTGCGTTCGGCCTGGGTGTCGTAGGTATAGGTGAGCTCGGTGCCGTCGGCGGACAGCGCGAGGGGGTAGTCCGCCAGCGACGTGGGAATAGTCGTCAACGGCTGGTGCAACTGCAGCGTCAGCGCCTTCTTGCCCAGCTTGTGCATCAGCGTGGCGGTTTCCTCTACCAGGATCAGCTCGCCCTTGTTGATCACGCCCACGCGGTCGGCCATCTCCTCGGCCTCCTCGATGTAGTGCGTGGTGAGGATGATGGTGACGCCGTTGTCGCGCAGGCGCCGCACCATGTTCCACATGTCGCGGCGCAGCTCCACGTCGACGCCCGCGGTGGGCTCGTCCAGGAACAGCACGCGCGGCTCGTGCGACAGCGCCTTGGCGATCATCACGCGCCGCTTCATGCCGCCGGACAGGGTGAGGATCCGGTTGTTGCGCTTGTCCCACAGCGACAGGTCCTTCAGCACCTGCTCGATGTGCTCGGGCTTCGGCGGCAGCCCGAACAGTCCGCGACTGAAGCTCACCGTATTCCACACCGTCTCGAACGCATCGGTGGTGAGCTCCTGCGGCACCAGGCCAATGCGCGAACGGGTGGCGCGAAAATCGCGCACCACGTCGTGGCCGTCCACGGAGATCGAGCCGCTGCCGGGGTTGACGATGCCGCAGATGATGCTTATCAGCGTGGTCTTGCCCGCCCCGTTGGGGCCGAGCAGGGCGAAGATCTCGCCGCGGCGGATCTCCAGGTCGATCGGCTTCAGTGCCCGGAAGCCGGAAGCGTAGGTCTTGTCCAGGCCTTTGATGACGATGATCGGATCGGTGCCCGCGGGCACTTCAGGCGACAACCGGGTCATCGGCGGATACCCCGCCGAGTTGCGCAGTGCGTGCTCATGGCGTTCCTGCTGGGATGGGGGATGGCGGCATGCGATGGGGGCGGCGCCGCTCCGCATGCTAACGCGATGCGACGCATCGATGCAGCCACACGCCGTTCATGCCATCGGCTTGCAGCCCCGGAAAGGGACGCGCACCATCAACGGACCGAACAGCATGGGGTGATCGCACCATGGCCACCATCCGCAGATTCGATCGCTACACCGAGCTTGGCCCGTACGTCGCATGGGTCCGCCAGCTCAACGAGGGTGAGTACACGGTTTCCGTCCAGGTCTGCGAGCATCGTATCGAGCACGATGACGACGACACCTTCGACACCGAGGACCAGGCGCTCGGCGCGGCCGAGGGCCTGGCTCGCCACCTCCAGCAGCAGACCGGCACCACGACCGCATCCCCGCCTTGAAAGCGCGGCGCATGCCTCACGCCCGTCGCCCGGCTCGCAACTGGGGCGCCGTGAGCCGCCCCGGCTGCCCGGCTCAGGCCGCGTCCGCCTGAAGCTCCAGCCGCTCGAGGTCGTCGAGCAGCCCGGGTCCGCTCGTATCCCAGCCGAGCGTCCGCCGGGTCCACTCGCTCGATGCCGGCAGATCCATGGCGACAAAGGCGGCAAGCCAGCCGAAATAGTCGGGAGCGTCGGCGGCCGCAATGGAGATCACCGGCAGATCCAGCCGCTCGCCGAGCACCCGGGCGATGTCGCATGCGGCGATCCCCTGCTCGGCGACGGCGTGGTAGCGAGCCCCCGGCATGCGGTGTTCCAGCGCCAGGCGATAAAGCCGGGCCACGTCCTGCACGTGCGCCGCAGGCCAGCGATTGCGGCCGTCGCCGACATAGGCGCACACGCCCCTGGCGCGCGCCATCTGGATCCATGGCGACACCAGCCCCTGCCGCGTCGTGTCATGCACCTGCGGCAGGCGCACGACCGACACCGCCACACCCGCATCCAGCAGCTCCTGGCCGGCCCGCTCGGACGCCAGGCGCGGGTTGGGATGGTCCAGGTTGAGCACGTCCTCGCGCGCCGGCAGCCCCGCACCCGGGCTGCCCATGCCGGTGCCCGAGGTGATCAGCAGCGGGCGGTCGGAACCGGCCAACGCCGAACCGAGCGCGTGGATCGCGCGGTAGTCCTTCTCGCAGTTGGCAGCGAAATGGGCGAAGTCGTGATCGAACGCGGTGTGGATGACCGCATCGGCCTGCGCCGCACCGGCGCGCAGGCTGTCGGGTTGTTCCAGCGACCCGCGATACGCGGCCGCACCGAGGGCGGCAAGCGACCGCGCCTTATCTTCCGACCGGCACAGGCCGGTCACCTCATGACCGTGCGCCAGCAACTCTCTGACGACGCGGGTGCCGATGAATCCGGTGGCGCCGGTGACGAAAACTCGCATGGATCGCTCTCCTTGGAAGGGACGGCGATCACTATCCCGGCCGGGTAATATCCGGGTAAAGTCGTGTCTTTATCGTGGTATATCCTCTAACAGGATGGTGCACGCGTGCCGCAGGAACATCGTCTGGGAACCTACCTACGGGACCGCCGCGAGCGCGTCGACCCGGCCGCCCTCGGCCTGACCGGCGCGCGCCGACGCACGCCCGGGCTGCGCCGCGAGGAGGTCGCCCAGCGCGCCCACATCAGCACCACCTGGTACACCTGGCTCGAGCAGGGACGCGGCGGCGCGCCCTCCGGCGACGTGCTCGAACGGATCGCGCACGCCCTGATGCTGACCGACGCGGAACGAGAGCATCTGTTCCTGCTCGGGCTGGGCCGGCCGCCGGAAGCGCGCTACCGCGAGCCCGCCGGCATCACGCCTCGACTGCAGCGCGTACTCGACGCACTGGAGCCCTGCCCCGCGATCATGCGCACGGCTACCTGGGATGTGGTGGCGTGGAATCGCGCCGCGACCGTGATGCTGATCGACTACGGCTCGCTGCCGCCCGAGCGACGGAACATCCTGCGTTATCTCTTCCTCGACGCCCGTGCCAGGGACGTGCAGTACGACTGGCTCAGCGTGGCGCGCTACGTGGTGGGCGCGTTCCGCCTCGATGCCGCCCGCGCCGGCGCCGGCAAGGCGGTCGAGGCGCTGGTGGACGAGTTGTGCCGCGCCAGCCCCGAGTTCAACACGCTGTGGCACGAGCACGACGTGGGAAGCCACGGCGAGGGCATCAAGCACATCCGCCACCCGGAACTGGGGCCGCTGAGCTTCGAGTACTCCGCCTTCGCCGTGGACGGCCGTCCGGACCTGAGCCTGGTGCTCTACAACCCGGTGAATCCCGCCGACGTCGAACGCATCGCGGCGCGGCTGCGGGAGGGCACGTAAGTCGGGAAAGACCTTTCCGGCGCGAAACTGCCATGCCCCGGGCCCTGCGGATCGACCGCGCCTACAGGCCCGGACAGTACCCGCACGCCAGGCCACGAATGCGATCCGCAGGCCTGTATCCCTTCTCACCACCCAGGCAAGAACCAGGGCCAGGCTCGTGGCTTCCGCGCCACGAGCCTGGCCCCTTCTCATGAAGCACGCCTTACGGAGTGACCTGCAGCGTACTCGGCAGCGAGCTGTTGTAGACGCTCTCGTTCGACGGCAACGCCAGAGCCGACTGCGACGTGAAGGTGCAGCTGACCGTGGTGGAGCACACCCCGTCGTTGAGCCACGGCACCACGCTGGAACCGTTCGACCAGATGATGTCCGCCAGGCCGTTGCCGTCGTAATCGCCATTGGCGGCGACGGAGTATCCGCTCAGCCCCCCCGGCACGCTGAACGCAGCGACCTTTGCGACTTTGGCGCCGTTCATCAGCCAATAGCCCCACTGACTGCCGTCAGTGCTCTCCCAGATCAGGTCATCGTTTCCGCTGGAGCTCAGGATTCCGCTACCCACGATGCGCCAGCCTGCCGGATAGGTCGTGACATAGGACGAGGCAAAGCCCTTTCCGTTGCCCAGCCACATATAGAGATCGCGGTTGGCGCTGGTCCATACGATATCCAGCTTCCCGTTGCCGTCGAAATCGCCCATGGTGACCGGGTAGTAGCCGGGGGCGACATTGATGACGCTGGAACCGATTCGCTTGGAGCCATCCATGAGCCAGTAGGCGAACTGATGGGTCTGGTCGTTCAACCAGATGAGGTCGCCCTTGCCGTCGCCGTTGACGTCTCCAGCACCCTCGAGCACCCATCCGGCCGGGTAGCTGCCGATGGCCCTGGGCGTGAAGCCGCTGGGGCCGCCCAGCCACACGTAGAGATCGTTATTGCCGCTGGTCCAGATGATGTCGGCGAAACTGTCGCCGTTGAGGTCCGCGGTTGCTGCCGGATAGTAGCCACTGGCGATCGCCGTGGTGGAGCCAGCGTCGGCGATCGTCCCGACATTCAGCGCCCCCGGGCCAGCCATGATCAGGGACGACATCCCCTGGCCGGTCAGATCGTCGGGAATGGGGAGCCCCCCGCTGATGGCATGCTCGATCTCGCACCTGTCCGTGTCGTTGGACCACGTGCTCTGCATGGCGAAGCTGCCGGTCGACATCGTGACATTGGCGGATGCGCCCTGCCCCGAATGGATCCATGCGCACTCGTCCGCGTTCTCGTCGCCGGAGCTGGAGTTCACCCAGCCATAGCCCGGGAGCGCGTCGGTCAGGGTCTCGGCGTACTCATGCCCCTCGACGATGGAGAAGCCGTCCAGGTAACCCGGCGTGCCACCGTTGACGTAGTTCTGCCCGCAGCTGTAACCCGCGTCGTACACATACGGCATGTTGGTGTACGGCACCGGCACATAGCTGGAGGTCGACGGGTCGGTAAAGCCCCCCGCGCTGTGCCAGGCGCAGAAGTTGCCGCTCGACGTATTGAATCCATCCGGCGTGGTGCCGGTCGGCGACAGGATCACGTACTGCGCGTAGCGGTTGGAGGCCGCGGTGGTGTTGCCAAAGTGCTGGGCGGCCTTCACGGCCTCCGCGCTCAGCTGGGACTGGGTGGCGCTGGCCGGCGAGGGCGACGCGTTGTCGTACCAGATGCCGGCGAACACGCCGCCGCCAGTGGGGTACGCGATGAAGTTCGCATTGTCGGGACAGGACGTCGCCGCGTTCGATACGGCGGCTCCATCGCAATACTGGGTGAGCACGCCGGACCACAATTCACCGGCGGTACCCAGGCCCTGGAACATGCGCTGGAGATACGGCACGGCGCTGACCGGATCGTTGGACAAGGTCATGTTGCCATCGCCGTCGGTGCCGGCAGTTCCCCACTGGCTGCCGTACACCACCAGGTAGACCTTCGGATGTCCGCTGAGCACGCCGTAGCCGTAGTAGCCGCCGCCGTAACTCAGGGTGTTGGCGCTCGTCGCGGCCATTCCGATCGCCGGCGCGGCCGCCCGCGCGGCGTCATAGCTCCGTACGGCCTGTGCGGTCTCGAGCGTGGGCATGACGCCGTGGCGATACGGATGGTTGTATGCCGGCGAGTAGGGGTTGGTGGTGACCTGGGTAACGGCCGCATCGGCCGATCGGGCAGCGCCCGCCAGGAGCATGAGAGTGGCCGTAGCCGTAATGACTTTGGTGAACTTCCGACGCATGAATGGGTTCTTCCCTAAACGTGAGGTTCCAGCGGTACGCGCCGAAGCCCTCGAACTTGAGCAAAAGGGGACCCACGCCTTGAGCGGCATGCTCGCGGAACATTGATCCCCTGTGTACTTGCTTGCATGATGCCTGTCATAGCTTGTCGAGCACCGGACCAGGCCGCTGTCGACGCATGATGGATACAGCCTTGCCGGAGCGGATTCAAGCATGGATTCCCCCGGATACCCTCCCACGACCGCCATTCGAGCGCCTGACCGGGCATGCCAAACCCTCGCACTGGCGGGGACGCGGACACGAACAGGCCGTGTTTGACGCGATGCGCGGAACCGGCACGGGGTGACCGCAGCGACCGTCAGACGACCGATTCTTGTGGCAGACATCCCCCTCGAGCCGTGGCAACCTGCCCAGTGAAGAGGCCTGCCTCCCCTTGTCGACACGCGGAGGCAGAACCTGAGCCCCCAGGATGCGGCGACCGGAGTGCATGAGGGAGCCCGCGAACAAGGCACCTGCTTCGGACCCGCGCCATCGGCGGGACCTGGCCATTTCCGACGGGCGCTGGCATTAATTACCGATGCGAGCGACGACTCCGACGCTGCCGTCCCCCCGACACCGGCAGGCCGCCCTTCTGACCCTGGGCACGGCAGCCGTGCTGCTGGCGCCGCACCTCGGCGTGCCGATGCTGCTCTACCCCGTGTTCGGACTCGGACTGTGCTGGGCCATGCTGCGCTGGCAGCGGCTGGACTTTTCCGCACTCGGCTTTCGCTGGCGCGCGCGCAAAGCGCTGCCGCTGCTGCTCGGTGGCCTGCTCGGCGTGGCGTATGCGGCGCTCAACTACAGCGTCATCGGTCCGCTGTTGGCGCGCCTGCTCGGTGAGTACCCGGACCTGAGCGACTTCGACTTCGTCCGTCACAGCCTCGGCGGCTATCTGCTGGCGCTGCTGCTGGCGTGGGTGATCGGTGGCTTCTACGAGGAACTGGTGTTCCGCGGTTTCCTGCAGACCATGCTGCTGCGGCATCTGCCGGTGCATCGCAGGCGCATGGTCGTGGCGGCGGCACTCACCGCGCTGCTGTTCGCGCTCTATCACCTGCAGCTCGGTGCGTTCGGCGTCGCCAACGCGCTGGTCTTCGCGCTGATCGCCGCTGCGCTGCGGCAGCGCTGGCCGGACAACCTCTGGTACCTGATCGGCTTCCACGCCTGCGCCGACATGGGTGCCTTCACGCTGATCCGGCTCGGCTATCTCTAGCTGCGGGTCATGCGCCGCCCCGGGGCACAGCGCACGCCGACGGGCCCGTCGCTCAGGCCACCGCGTCGACAAACACCCCGCGCAAACCCGATATGCCACTCTCGCCGACGTGGCTCGCCAGCGATTGCAGGAACGTCGGCAGGTGCGGGACAGCCGGATGGGCAGGGCCGGCGCCTTCCGGACGCGCGCCCAGCGACGTCCACAGACCCTGCAAGGCCGTGGTCAGCCCGGCCGAAGCACCGGATGCGCTGGCCTGCAGCGCCTGCACCAGGCGCGAGGAGGTCGAGGCGATGCTCCGGTACTGCTGCACCTGCTGCGCACCGCGCCGGCTGGCCGTCGATGCGTCGCCCTGCGCCCATGCAGTGCCCGTGGCGGCGGCCGGCGCCTGGCCCGGCGAAACGGCCAGCCCCAGTTGCGCCATGGCCGCCCCGATCGCGGCCGTCCACTGGCCCGCGTCCGCGGCCGGGAGGCGCGAAATGGCCGTCGCGGGGGCAGAAGTCGAGGTGCCGGACGCATTCCCGGGCTGCGCGCGCCGAAGCGCGGCCAAGCCTCCCGGAGAGGGCCGCTGGGTGCCGTAGATGCTCGAAATACCCATGGCAGACAACCCGCTCCGAGGGGAGTCGAGGAGGTGACGCCGCAGCCTGGTGAAGACGGCGACGGTGGTGAAATATAGGCCAGTGGCGCCAGGACGAGGAAGTGCGTTCCGCCCCTCGCCTTGCGTCCACCCGCAATGCTACTGCCAGGGAAGCGCTGCCGTATGGTTTGCAGGTGCGCCGATCACGTACCAGCCGGCAGGGATCTGCCATTTGCAGTAAGAGGGATAGGTCGGCGAGTTCTGGTGCAAGCCTGCGATGGCGAGCGTCCCGTAAGTGGGATCGAATACGTACAGGCCGGTCGCATTGATGCCGTTCCCCTCGATGAAGTAACCGGCAGACCCCGGAGTGCCGATGGAGCCCCCATCCCAGCCGCCGCCAGTGGTGATGCTCGTCTGCCGCCCCTGGCTGTCAAAAGAGCGGTAATAGTCACCGCCGGCGGCAAGTGAGTACTGCCCGTTGCTGTCGCGCAGGTAATCCTCATCGCCGATTTCCTGGCCCATATAGCCGCCACCGAACGCCCAGACATGGCTCATGTCGATGGCGACCTTGTACGACTGCCAGCCACTCGATTGGCTGTCCCATATGTAGAGATCGTTAGCAGCACTCGTCCACAGGACGCTCAACCGGTTGCTCGGGCCGTAGTAGCCGACCCCGATCGGATAATAGCCACAGGCGACGTGCTGGAGGCGGGAGCCGATCCGGACGGCGCCATTCATCATCCACTGCGCGAATTCGCAGTCACCCGGGTCCATCCAGAGAAGATCGTCGCGGTTATCCCCGTTTACGTCACCTGCGCCCACCAGTTGCCACTGACTGGGATAGGTACCCATGTAGACGGAGGAGAATCCACCACTGTGATTGTTTCTCCACAACCACAGGTCGCGCCTGGCGCTGGTGAAGACCAGGTCGGTGTAACCGTCGCCGTCGAAATCACCGACGGCCGCAACGAAGTAACCCGGTGTGACGTTGAACGTGCGTGATCCTATTCGGGTCACCACATGGGACAGATTGGTGGTGCTCGGGGTGGATTTCATCAGCCAGTAGGCGAACTGGCTCGTGCCGGGATTGAACCAGAGCAGATCGGACTCGCCGTCTCCGTTCATGTCACCCGTGATCCGCGAGCTTCCGGGGACCGGGGTCGCCACCTGCAGCGCGGGAAGGTGCTGGAACGAAACCACGGGGGAATAGCTGCTGGCTGCAGCCGCCACCCCAACTCCCCCGAATACCGATGCCAGTGCGACGAGAACGAAAATTCCGCAGCCCCGACCAACAAAACGATGCCAATGCATGCCCCCCTCCCTTTGGGATCCACTACCGCACGACGAATATATCGACGGAATACGGACCATCCATCAACCGGCACCCCGCGAGCCGGATTCGGTCGGTAATATTAGCAAGAAGCGCACTCGTTGCAGACCCGTCACTGGAATAACGGGCGCGGGAATCGAGTGGGACGTGGTTGTTGACTGTAAAAAATGCGCTCTGATTCTCCACAGCGCACGAAACCGCCAGGCCGAATCAACATCCTTACATTGACGGCCACCACACACGACGGCGTCTACGTAATGAACGATTACACCACCTCTTCCGAACTCTCGCGCGACCGGCACATCGTCAACGCGCGTTTCGAGGGGATTGGCTGCAAGGCGCGATGAGGGCAGGCCAGGACAGGGGGCAGGCTTGCCTCCCGACCGCTCGCGCGTCCGGCTTCCCGGAAACTCGAACCCGCCCCTCCGTGTGGCCCGTCCCGCTATTTCTGACCGCCCTGCCGCCTGGGCGGGCGCGGACAGGTGGCCCGTTGCCACGCGCCCACATCGGCCAGCGCGGCAGTCATGGTGGCGTCGTCCTTCAACGCATCGCCGCCGTGATGGCTCACCTCGGCGGCAGTGGTCTGGAAGTCGTTCTGCAGGCGTTTGGCGTGCACCTTCTGGCCTGCATCGAGGATCGCCCGGGCCGAATCTTCGAGCGTGCTGGCGTCGACGATCCCCGAGTAATCCAGGGTGGGGGTGATCAGCCCGAAGCCGGATGCCATGCAATCCTCGCGCAGATCCGCAGGCAGCCTCATGAAAGCGTCGAGCGCCCTGGCCACCTCCGCGACGGATGCGGCCGAGGGCGGCGCGCTCTGCCCCGCCCCCGCGCCAAGAGCCGATTGCGCAGAGAGCAGCAAGGCCAGGGAACACGCCGGGAAAGGGGACCATGGACGAACGAACCCGGGGATGCTGGGAGTCGTGGCGGGCACAGGAGGATCTCAAGAAGAGTCGGATCCGACGGTGCCGCTACTCGGGGCGCTTCGGGTTCGGCGGTGGAAGATCGAGGGCGACGTCCGCCTTTCAGCGACGCGCACCCTCCTAGATGGACGAGCCGCCCACGTTCAGATGCCGGTGAGCGTCCTGACGTCGAGAAGGTCGTCACCCTTCATCTCGACCACGTATGAGGCCTGGGCGGCCCTTATAAACGCCGTCGGTTTCGATGCCATCCGATGCAGGTCGATCTGGAGGTTTACGTACTGCCCGCTGCAGCTCACAGAACTGGATCGCAACATGGCCGGTCCCGCCAGCACGCCATTGATCCTGGCCAGCGCGGAGGCAGGCAGGGAACCCCCGTTCGCCTCGACGCGAGTGAGCCTGACGCGGAAATCGCCCGTTGCCGCATCGCTCGACTGTTCCCACATGTAGCGCCCGTGCACGCCAGCGCAGGCGAATCGCACCGAAGCCCCGACCCTGGCAGGCGACTGGTAGTGCGAGCTCAGGTTGCTCACGAGCAGCCTCGCCAGGGACCGATCGGCCGCCGCAGCCGCCCGTGGGACCGCAGACACCACCGCCAGGCACGCAAGTATCCGTATCGCCCTCACATGCATCTCCATCCATCAACGAAGCCCCCCTCCAGCACACGCGGGGCAACGCCAACTTCCGCGGCATTTACCCCTTCCTTCCTGCTTTCACGCGGCGCCGCGAGCGCCGGGTCGCCCGGAAAGGTCGAACCGCTTCCGTGTTTGCCACCCGACTTCACATCGACGAAGGCGAGCGCCAGTCCCTCAGAGCCCGTGGGAGACTTTCATGCCGAACTTGCTGCAGCCCAGAATGGAGCCGCCCAGTCCCGCATGGGAGAACGGGCTGATCGGAGGCTGCATCGTCACCTTCACCTCGGCGCCGTCCTTGCGCACTTTCACAAACCGCTCGATCTGACCCTCCGATCCGTAACTGAAGTCCTGGCTCGTGTACACGTCCGCCGAGCCGTAGCCGGTGGTGACCGTACCTGCATAGACGTCGCGTGACCCACCGAGCAACGCAGAAATGCTGGTCACCAGGTAGTACTTGCCCGGCTTCATCTGGGAGAACTGGAATTCGCCGTTGTCATTGGGCTTGGCCACCATGCGGACCGAGGCCATCTCCGGGTCCATCAACACCCGGTCCCTGCCGGGCTTCGCCTTCTTGGCGAGCGCGACGAGCTGCTCCAGATATGTCGTGGCGGGATACAAAGCCACCGGCTGGGTCCCCAGCACGAGGTTGCCTCGCCAGGCGCCACACACTTGTCCGCGGATGATCGAGTGCCCCGGCTCAAGCGCAGCCTTGGCCGAAGCAAGGTCGAACGGAACGCCCGGCTTGAGCAGATTCACGCTGGGCCTGGTCTCCGGGATGGTCGTGCGCGACTCCTCCAACCGCTCCACGGCCGTCTTGCCGCCGGACGATTGCCCGCTCGACGCAGGCCGCCCCGCATCGAACCCAGCGACCAGCGCGCACAAGCGTGTACGCACCTCCTGGGGATCGACCTGCGCGCCCGCCGGCACAATGCTTGTGAAAGAGATCCGGGAAGGTGGCTGGATCTGAACCAGCGTCGCCGTCGGCGAAGGCGGCTTTCCAAGGCCCAGACTCGGCGTTGCGGTGTCGTAACTGGGCTTCGTCGCGATGACGTAGCCGTCCGCCTGCGCGATGCGTTGCACCGCATCCAGAGCCTGGTTTGCGGCAAGCCCGTCGTAGCTGGATGAGGCCATGAACAGTCGAGCGCCGTCATGGGTCGTCATCTGATCGAGGCCGGACACGCACGTCGCCCTGGCGAACACCATGCCAGGTACCGACAACAGCAGAAGAAATGCCGAAAGCAGCCATACGCGCTGCGTCCTTGCCGGATTCATCATGTGGACTCCCTGTCCCGGGTATTTGCCGACTGTGGCGACTTTTCGCTCTCCACCAACCCGCACATGGGAAGCACGGCGCCGATGAGAGGGCGGCACTGTAGCAGTGATCGATCCCTCAGAAAAAGCAGGCCGACTCCTGGTGTGAGAACCCTGACCCCGCCCCGTTTTACCTCCGGGCCCCGGCCTTCAACACCTGGCCGGCGAGTCGCTTTGTGCTGTGAAAAGGCCCGTGCCCCATGACGCCAGGCAGGGGCTCGCCCTGCCAGACGACGACCGAATTTAATTAGCCACGTCCCCTTTTTCGTCGCACGGTAGCGCGAGGCTCACCTGCCGGAAACCACAAGCGAGCCTCCAAGAACAAGGATCAGCGCGGCGCCGAGACAGTCACCGCGGTCGTCGGCCCGGCCTTGGGGGTACCGTCGGCATAGTCGTCCTTTCCTGCGAGCGAGATCAGGCTGCCGTCCTGGCGCATCAGTACCCTACGGCCGGCAGCGCTGGCAATCTCCCTGCCCTTGGGGGGGATGTCCCCGCCAAGGGAGGGCGCCATCAGGTCCATGGCGACCAGGTGTTCCAGTACCGGACCACTCTCATCCAAAGCACGCTTGACCGCCGCGCCTCCGTCCTTCGCCCACATCGCGGCGAAGCGGTTGGCTGAAGCATCGGCATCCCAGTCCGACCTGCGGGCACTCGCCATGCGCAGTCGATGCTCGTTCTGCTCGGCCAGGATCTCCCTGCGGAGACGAGCTCCTTCCGTACTGCGCCCGAGCGCGTTCGCCCGCACTATCTGATCGTTCACATGCAGAGCAGCGTAACGATGCTCCTCCTCCTCGACGGCCTGGCGAATGTCCTCAGCGGTCTTGGACGCCAGCGTCATGCGCGCAGACTGGAATACATAGCGGTTCGTGTACGTCGGCTTGCTCCCGCCGTCGAAGATCTGCAGCGCAAGGGTGACCTGCACAGCGGAAAAGTCGGGTGTCAGCGCGTACGAGGTCACGGCCACGGCGTGAGGAGCATCCGATACGGCCCGGGGGATCTCATCGACGGGCGTTACCGCTGCGAAGACGGAATGATCGGCTGCGAACGCCTCGTCGACCGAACGGCGCACGCCTCCTGTGGCGTCGTAGCCGGCGAGCGCAGATCGTACCGGCTGCACGTGAGCATTCGCGAACCGCTCTGCCGCAGCCTTGTCGATGGCATTGCCAATGTAACTGCCCAGGGCACCGCCGAGTGCCGCCGGGAGAATCGGCACGCCCCCGCCCGGAATCACCTGGACGTCCCGAAGAGTGTAGGTACTCTGCGCCAACAGCTCCTTCTGGGGTACGACCTCGGACACCGTCAACGGCAGCACCTGGGTCAGCTGCTGCGCGGAAAGATGCGCGGGACGCTGTGGCGCAGCGGCACAGGCACACAGGCCCGAGGCCACTGCGGCTATTGCCGCGAAGCGATTGAACTCTCTCACTGATTTTCCCCCGATTGCCAGCATCACCGGTCTGCCCCCATGGCGGGCCGCGGCCTGGCGCGACGATTCTAGCGCCAGGATCGGTGGCCAATTAAGCCGCGCAGGGACCGTCCCTGCGCGGCGGCGACCGAGGTCAACTTGGCGCGGATTCAATTGGGCAAATCCCCCTCATTCTTGAAATTGTCCCTGACACCCTCTTCGCCTTTTCACTTTCCCCCGCCTCCAGACGTCAGGCGCAGTCCGGTGCTCCGACAGACATCGATGCGCGAAAAGATCCTGGTGCGCCCACCGTGGAAGGTGACGCGCAGGTCGCGCAGACACCCGCCCGCCGGAATATCGAAGGTCATGGCATTCGTGCCGCCCTGCAGCGGCCGTCCGAGCGCGATGTCGCGGAAGGCATCCCGACCGGCGGGCGCGATGGCTAGCGCGGTGATGCTGTCGTAGGTGGCGTTCACCAGATCGAACTGCCGCTGGGGTATCCGAGTTGCGGCGATGCAGGCTGACGATGAAGCGACGAGCAGGCTGCCAAGCACGGCGAAAAGCAGGGCGGCGGGGAAGATGATGCGGATCGAATTCATGCGGGGGCTCCGGCCGAAACAGGGCGCCGCCGTGGGCTTGTATGCGCACGGCAGGCACTGCGATATGGCCGGATGGAGATCCGCGGCGAAAGCAATTCGGGGTGAATCGTCGTGACGCGATGGCGAATCGTAGCGGCGTCACGAAGTGCTTTCCGGTGCCGTGGGGAGCGCCTAGGATGGCCGCTCCACCCCCCGGAACATGCCGCTGATGATGGTTCGCCTGGGCAACACGAGGATCGGCCTGTTCCACTATCTCGGGCTTTGGGCGGTGGTCGTGGCCGTGTTTACGATCCAGCGATCCATGCAGGACGCGTTGTACGGAAGAGACTGGACGGTCTTCGATGATCTGCGCTGGTCGGTTATTCAGTGGTACACGTGGGCCGCACTGGCGCCGCTGGTGTTCCGGCTTTCGGCGAAGTATCCGATCCAGTCGCCGGTGCATCTGCGCGGACTGGGCATGCAAGTGCCGGCAAGCGTAGGTGTGACGTTGCTCGCGATGCTCATCGGTGCATTCGTGTCGACGCCATTCGAACCCAGTTCGTTCGATGAGCAAGTCAGGCAGTTTCTCGGTCAGCATTTCGCCACCGGCCTACTGACCTATTGGTCGCTGTTCGCGATTCAACAGGCCATGCAGTTCCACGCCGAGAAGACGCGCCGCGAGATCGAGGCCAGCCAGATGGCGACGGAGCTCGCGCAATCGCGCCTGCGCGCACTGAAGTCACAGCTGCAGCCGCATTTCCTGTTCAACACGCTGCATGCCATCGCGACCTTGCTGGATGAGGACACGCTGTCTGCCGAGGACATGCTGCTGCGCCTGAGCGAATTGCTGCGCGCGTTCCTGGAGGACTATGACGGCCAGGAAGTCAGCCTGCGGCAGGAGCTGGTGCTGCTGGATCTTTACCTCGGCATACAGCGCATACGTTTCAAGGATCGCCTCACCACCCGTATCTACGTTGCTCCCGACACGCTGGACTGCGCGGTGCCCAGCCTGATTCTGCAGCCGATCGTGGAGAACGCCATTTCGCATGGGATCAGCAAGCGGGTCGGCGCGGACTGCATCGAGGTCGAAGCCCGGCGCGAAGGTAATGCGCTATGTATCGATGTGCGCAACCGCAACAGCAAGCTGGAGGCCGGATCCGCATCCACCACGGGACATGGAATCGGCCTTTCCAATACCAGGCTGCGCCTGCGCGAACTGTATGGCCAGGTCGCGCAGGTCAGTCTGGAGATGGTCTGGCCCGAAGGCGTGGTCTGCCGTCTTCGCCTGCCTTTCCGCCAGATCGAACAGCTTGACGATGCGCCCGAGGTCGCGTCCCGGTGAAGATCGGCACCCTCGTTGTGGACGACGAGCCGATTGCGCGTCGCGCCATCGTCCGCCTGCTGCGTGACGATCCCGATATCGAACTGCTGGGCGAGTGTGGCGATGGCGCGTCGGCGGTCGAGGCGATTGGCCACCAGTCACCCACGCTGGTGTTTCTCGACATCCAGATGCCAGCGATGAGCGGCATGGAGGTAGCCGCAACCATCGGCGCGGAGCGCATGCCGGCGACCGTATTCGTCACGGCCTTCGAGCAGTATGCCGTGCGGGCGTTCGAGGCAAACGCGGTGGATTACCTGGTGAAGCCCTTCAGCCGCGAGCGCTTTGCCGCCACACTGCGGCGCGTGAAGACGCGGCTGTCCGCCGGCGAAGGCTCGTCCGCGCAAATCCTGCAGGCGCTGCAGGCATTGCGGCAGCGCGACGAGCACATGCAACGCATTCCCGTCCGCATCGACGAGCACATCGGCTTCATCGATGTCGACGACATCGTGTGGATCAAGGCCAGTGGCAACACGGTGCAGATCCACCTGGCCGACCGCGTGCATGAAATGCGCGAAACCATGAGCGCACTCGCCGCGCGGCTCGATCCTCGGCATTTCGCGCGTGTCCACCGCTCGGCCATCATCAACGTGCGCCGGGTCCAGGCGATCCATCCCTGGTTCAACGGCTACCACGTCGTGACGATGGATACCGGGCAGAAACTGCGCATGAGCCGCTACCAGCACGAAACCTTCCTGCGCCTGGTTTCGACACGCGGCGGGAAATCAGCGGAGTAGCGGGGCGGCCCGCAACAGCGTCAAGGCAGGGTCTGCAAAACGAGGGCAGGGTCATTTGTGTGAGTAAGCCAGATGAGAAAGGCCACTCCGACCCATGATTCGGCTGACCCCTGATTCCGCTGCCGATCCGGCCGACCGACTCATTCGCTCCCGTCCCCCTGCGCCTGCGGATCGAGCGCACGGGCACGAGTCATGGCTCGCTGCGCGTGGCGTGCCTTACCCAGTTGCCGATACGCGTGGGCCAGTCCCAGGTAGAAGCGCGGATCGCCGTCATAAAGGCGGATGGCCCGCAGAAGGTGCTGCACCGCCCCGGCGTAGTCGCCCCGCTTCTCGGAGTCCTCGGCCTTCAGGAAGTGGAAGTAGGGGTCTTTCACCTGCACCTTCTCGAGGCGCCGCGCAAAGATGGCGTGGCGTGCCTCGTCGCCGGTCTTCCGGTACAGCGCCACCAGGTTCAGAAGCGCCGCCTCGTTGTCCGGGTCGAGCGTCAACGCCTTCAGGTAATCGCGTTCGGCCGCCAGCGGATCGCCCTGGAGCAGCTGGACCACACCGGTATTGACCCAGCCGTTGGCGTAGCGCGGAGCCAGCTGCAGCGCCATGGCCACGTACGGGACCGCCGCCGCGGACGCGGCTCCGGCCACCAGCTCGGCGGCGCGGTTGTTGTAGTACAGCGCCAGCAGACGCCGATCGGAAATCGCGCTGGGCGGGTGGTGCCCCGGCAGCTGGGCGGCCGCCAGATCCACGGTGAGGCGGGAGCGGCCGATGGTGATTCCGGCGTTGACGTGATTGAACCGGTAGGCGATGTCGTTGCCCCCGCCCCAGGTCACCACGTCGTCGAGCTCCTGCCCGTAGGCCTGCAAGCCGGACTCGCGCGCCAGCGCCACGATCAGCAAGGTGAAGGTCAGGCAGTTGGCCTTGCGCAGACGGAAGGCCTGTTCGACGGTCAGGGTGGCGTCGGCGGAGTACACGATGCCCAGACCCGGCGGCCCGCCGGACAGGAAAGCCGTCAACCGGTCCAGCCGCGACCTTCCGGAACCACCGGCGGCAATGACCTGTTGCTGCAGCAGGATATGCAACTCCGGCGGTACCGCCAAAACCTGCTCCGGGCGCGGCATCGGCAACATGAGCGGCGTGACCGGCGTGGCCGACGGAACCGGTGCAGCCGACACGGCGGGCGCGGGCACGGCAACAGACCATGCCAGGATGGCGGCGTACGCCCAGGTCACCATGCCCAAACCCTCCACGCCGAGCGGCGGGAACGTTTACCGAGGCCAGTCTAGTCCTTTCGTAGGCGCCCGGATCGGCTGGCCATGAGCGCGTGCGTTCACCGGGCGGCCCGTGTTCGCACCGCCGAGTCACCTGGTGGGGAAGTTGCCCTTGCATCGCTGGACCGGATCGAAATCACGAGAGAGTGGCCCTGAGCGCTGCTTTTTCTTTCGTCAGCCACCCTGATTCCGTCTCGGTGGGTTCAATCCCACCGATTGGCATTCTTCGGGTAGCCCGGCCGCTGGACCCGGACGACGCAGAACCGCTGCCCCGTAGGGGCCTGCATGACCACCCAGCGCTCGAGGCGCTGAACCACGGTAGCGCCCAATGCCTCCAGGCGCGCGACCTCGGCAGGGATGTCGTCCGTCTCGATGTCCAGGTGTACGCGACTTTCGTGGTCCACGCGCTGGATCTGGGCGATGGGCTCATCGGGTGGCGTTTCGAGCATGCGGTAGTTGCCGCGGGTGCCGGGATCGACGGGGCGACCGAGCGCCCCCGCCCAGAATGTCGCCGCCCGATCCACGTCGTCCGTATGGCAGTCGATCAGGACTGCGCAGAGTCGAGAGTAATGAGCCATGGCCTACTCCAGGTTGCGATGCCGCTCGTGTGCCGCCCTACGCTCGCGTCGACGAAGGAAGACGACCCTGCCCACGATAGTCGCCAGTTGCCAATTGAGCGAATCTGGCCCTTCTCTTTGGCCGTCTGCGGCACGTGGCGGCACCTACGACACCCCCACCAAGGAGACCGGATATCAGAGCCGCGCTTTCTAGAAAGTGCACTCTGAACCCTGCTTTCTTTCGGCTCACGCGCGGCCCGCACCGTCATCCCGGTAGCGGCAGGCACTCCATGATTTCCACCGCCTCGCCCGGAAAGATCGTGAAGTGCGGATGCCCTTCGAACATCGCCGCAGCGGCCTGATGCGACTCGGCCTGCACGACGGTGAAAGCGGCCATCGCGTTGTGAATGCTTTCGATACCGCGCGCGTCCACGCGCAAGGTGCTGCCCAGCGGGGCACCCGTATCGACGATCGCGCTGCGATGCGCAGCCACCCACTGGCCCCACGCTTCCACGCCTTGCTGCTGCCGTGCCTGTCGCTCGGTTTCATTCAGGGCATCCCAGCCGCTCGCTTCGCGCGCGGCCGGCGAACCGGTGTACACCGCCAGAAAATGCTTCATCGCTCGTCCTCGAGGTTGGGGCCGCCCCGGCAAGCCGGAGTCGGCGGTGGAGTCAGGCCAGCGCCGGAGTCGGCGTGGCGCCGTGCTTTACGGGCCACGGATCGGCCCAGGCAGGAATCGTCATCAGCCGGTCGAGCCAGCGCGCGATGTTGGGGTAGTCGGCAAACGGCATCTCCGTGTGGCGCCATTCGCAGGCCATCGATGCCATGTGGAAGTCGGCGATGGTCAGCCGGTGGCAGGCGACGTGCTCGTGCGAGGCGAGGTGGGCGTCGAGAATCGCAGCCAGCCGGTGCAGTTCCGGCAAGGCGGTGGCGAGTGCGGCGTGATCGGTGTCGCCCAGGTGGAAGGCCGGCTTGATCACGTGCTCGAAGTAGAACGGCGCGACCGCGGACGACCACTGGCTGTTGCTCCACGATAGCCAGCGCAGCACTTCGACCTGCTCGGCCGGTTGCTGCGCCGGCCACATGTCCGAGCCGGCCTTGTTGCACAGGTAGGCCATGATCGCCGACGACTCCCATAGCGTGACCTCGCCATCGACCAGGGTGGGCGCCTTACCGTTGGGATTGAGCGCGCGATACGACGGCGCCTTCAGGCCGCCCGCCTTGATATCGACCTCGATGCACTCGGCATCGATGCCCAGGTGCTTGACCAGCGCCAGCACGCGGCGCGGCGCCTGCGCCTTGATCCAGTAGATCTTCATGGTTTCTCCGGTGGATGGGGTGACCGGTGACGCAGCTTACGCGGCGGCAGAATATGTTAAAGAACATAATTTGCCGGCCTGCTATACCTCGCCATCGGAGGTCCAAGCCCATGCCCTACAGTCCCGAACACGCCGTGCAGACGCGCGGGCGCATCGTCGAATCGGCGCGCCGCCTGTTCAATCGCCACGGCTTCGAGCAGGTCACCATCGACCAGATCATGGCCGCGGCCGGGCTCACCCGCGGCGCGTTCTATCACCACTTCCAGAGCAAGAACGAGCTGTACGCCGCCGCCGTGGCCAGCTTCATCACCTGCAATCCGTTCGCCATCCAGACGGCCGAAGCGGCCGAGCAGCTGCGCGACCCGCGCCGGCTCGCGCGCATGCTGGTGGAGCTGTACCTGAGCGACGAGGTGCTGGAGAACATCGACCTGCACTGCCCGCTCTACGCCCTGCCCGCCGACGTGGCGCGCGCGGGGCTGGAGCCGCAGGAGGCCTACACCGATCTCATCCGCGGCATGGGCCACATCTACCGCAGCGCGCTCAAGGGCGTGCGCGATGCCAGCCGCCGTGCAGAGACGATCGTGGCGCTGTGCGTGGGCGGCATGGTGCTGGCGCGCACCACCAACGATCCTGACCTGCGCAAATCGCTGCGGGCTTCGGCGCGGCATCAGGCGCTGGCATTGTTGAAAGCGGACTAGTCGTCAGGTGTTGCAGCTCGCCTACTGCGCCTGCCCATCCGGCACCTGACCGCAGCCTCCGAAAGCGCGCATGCGAGGAGGAAAGCCTGCGGTGCCCCGGCCGCGCCGGCAGCAGCGGGCACGCGTGGCCGAAAAGGGGGCGTGGCAATGGTGCCGCGCAACAACCGGAGTTAATTAGGCACGTCCCCTTTTTGATGTTCTCAGCGCGCGAACTTGCCGGACGAACCACGCGTCAACGGCTTGTGTGAGTCTTCAGGGCGAAATAGTCCCGCGCCTTTGCCCCAAACACCATGTGATAGGCGTGGACGAGGAACAGCACCACCACGGTCCACCGGCCCGCGAAAGCACCGGCCTCTTCCGCGCCCGGCTTGATCGCGAACAGTGGATGCGGGTCGGGCTGCAACGCCTTGTAGGCAAGCAGGCAGACAAACAGCACGGCGAACAGGCTGCACACGACATGCCCCCAGCGCGGACGCGCAAGGCCGGCATGGACGACGACCACCAGGAAAGCGGTAACCACCATCTGGAGGACGATCACGACGCCGGCGCGGGCCATGCCGACGGTCTGCAGCCAGCGCGGAAGCATGAGAAAGTCGCCGAGCAATCCCCATGCGGCAAAGAGTGCGTACACCCCGGATACCACCACGCTCACCCAGATGACGAATGGCCTGGACATTCCTACCCCCTGTCGATTTCGATGGAAACGGGCAGCGGATCCAAGGCCCGATCTCCGGGAAATGGATCCGTCTCCCTCAATGCACCCCTACCGTCCGATCGATGCAATGCTGTCCGGACGGATGCGTCGAGAAAACGCCGGTGTCTTCGGGGTCGGATGGCAGGTCGAAGCGGGCGCACAGGCGATAGCTGCGCTTGCCGGTAACGACATAGCCAAAGGGCTCGCCACTGACCGGATCGCCAAAGTAGCTGGCCGGGTCGACCGCCTTCAGGTCCGGCGGCAGCGTCTGGTGCTGCTGCCAGTACGTGGAAATCATCGTGTTGAGCATGCCCAGATCCTTCACGCGCTTCCTGTCCAGCCGCAGGTGGCGCTGGTGGGTCGGGGAACCGAGCACGACGAGGCCGGCGATCACCGCGGCCGCCATCGCGATGGATGCCGCGATGGCCAGGGTGCGTGACGCGCGGTGCCCGATCATGCCGCCACCTCATCCTGCCGCAAGTCGCGCAGGTAGTAGCCAAAGGCCGTGCCCGCGATGAGCGCAACGATCACCACCTTCAGTATGAACCGCACGGTCAACTCGCCGCCGAGCATGCTGTCGACCAGGGTGATGAGGTCGATGATCAGCGTCACCGCGGACACGAACAAGGTCAGGTAGGTGAGCCAGCGGCGCACCGCGGATTGCCGCTTCACCGGCTGATCGGCCAACTCGCGGCCGATGCGCACGGATAGCCACAGGAACACCGGAAACGCGATGACGATGGTCGCCACCGACCAGCGCATGCTGTCCCCCTGCCGCGAGAGATAGAGCATGGCCGGATCCGGGAAGGCCCGATTGACGAGGTCGAACAGCAGCGACCCGAGGTGGTACGCGCTGAGGTAGAGCGTGGTGAAAAGCACCAGGTAGAGAAACGCCTCGCGGGCCGACAGGTAAGGCCTGGGTCGCGGCACCGGCACCGGGAAGTCGACCTCGGCGAATGCCGACAAGGCATCCTTGACCTGCTCGGGCGCCCACCCTGCCTGCGCCAAGGCCACCGCGGTCTGCTCGCGGGTGCAGCCCCGCGTCAGCGCATCCCGCACAAACGACTCAAGATCCCTTGCACCTGCTGCCATGACTGCTCCCTCTCCCTGGATGTCACCATCGACACGCCATCGTAGCTTGTGCGCCACCACGCCGGCAGCTCGGACATCCCGCTCGCCGCAGCTCCAGCGTCCAGGCCGACGCGCTGACGACGAGAGTGGGGGGCCACGTTCCATCAAATCGAAAGAGAGGGCAGAGCCCGGGGTCTCCTCCATTGTGTGGAGCGGGGAGCCTTGACCCGCCTCAGCGAGCCACGCCCCGTTATCCGGATTTAATTAGCCACGTCCCCTTTAGTCGACCGGAGTTAATTAGCCACGTCCCCTTTTTGAGGGAAACCTCAGACTCTGCCCCCTGCTTTCTTTGCCTCGGGTAGTTCTCCGGAATGCCCTACATGGACGTCTTGTCACGCTGGCGCGGCCTCGTGCGAGAATGCCGGCGTTGTTTAATCCGTGCACACACCCACCTCGGCGGTGGGCTTCAGGGGAAAGGAATGGGCAGGCATTGGATGCGGGCGCTCGTGGCGCTCTTGACGGTATTTGTTCCTGTGGCGGTTTTTGCGGCTGACGCGACATTGATCCCCATTGATCATCTGGTCAGCGACATCGCCTACGATGCGCATCGCAACATGATCTACATGGCGGACGGTAACAGCGTCCTGCGCTATGACCTGGCGTCGAGCTCGTTCCAGACCCCAATCACCATCACGGGCGGCCCCCTGACGGGTATCGACCTGTCGCCCGACGGGCACACCCTCGCCGCAGGGGATGGCGACGCCATCGCGGTCAAGGTGCATCTGATCGACCTGGACACCCTTGTCGATACCGTGAGCTCGGATACCGCCGAACCTTTGGAGGCCGGCGTATACCAGTTGGCATATACGCGTGATGGCAACCTGCTGGTCACCACGTCCATTTCGGGCTCGGGCCCAATGCCATTGAGGAAGCTCGACGGGCAGACCGGCTCGTTCACCCGGCTCACCGCACCCGGCTTCGACCCGTTTGCGCCGGCTGCATTGTCCACCAGCGGAGACGGTCGAATCGTCGGCATTGCCGAGGGCGACGACTCGGGCGGACCGTGGAGGTTTTACAACGCGCGCACTGGCACGCAGAGCAGCTACCTTTTCGGAACCTCGACCTACAACACGTCGATCGCCACGAATGCAGACGGGAGCCGCTTCACCCTGAATGGGTACGGCATCTACGATCAGAACAGTCGGGGGATAATTTCGATCCACGACGGCACCCTTTATCCCACTGCGTCGGTGGATGATCCCGTCCTCCCGGTTGGCTACTTTGCTTTCGACGGCTCAAGCCTGCTCGGCGTTTATGACCTGACGAACTACTCAATGCTGACCACCTACGATTTCGGCGTCCAATTCGCACATCCGGTCTGGTCGGTCGATGCGAGGCAACCGCTGCGTATCTCCCGCGATGGCTCGATGCTGCTTGCGCGCTTCTCCGACGGAGTGCGCTACTTGCGCCTCTTCGCAGGTCTCGGTGCGGACGATGTAAGTTCAAGCACGGCCGGACAGCGGGTGGACATCACCCTGCAGGGTCACATTGGCAACAATGGCCCGCTGACCTATGACATCCGCACCCAGCCGGGGCACGGCGAGGTCTTCGTCAAAGGCGACGTCGCCACCTACGTTCCGGCACCCGGCTTCGACGGCCAGGACAGCTTCGTCTACCGTGTCCATTATGGGCAGGCTTGGGCCGACGGCACCGTGACCGTCAACGTGACTGCCGACCCCAGTGCCTACGTTCCGCTCGTCTCATTCGACACGCTTCCGGTGCTCCATGCGACCAATGCTGTTCCGGGGACCACACGCGTTCCGGGCGACTTCAATGGCGACGGCGTCTCGGACCTGCTCTGGTTCAACCCCGGGACGAGCCAGCTCGGTTACTGGACCATGCAACCAGCCAGCGCGGCATCACTGGCCGACCCTTCGGTACGACGCACGGGTGCACGAACCTTCAACATCTCGCCGGGCTATTTCGTGGGCGCCATGGGAGACTTCGACGGAGATGGCTATACCGACCTGATGTTCACCAGCAGCAATCACGATCTCTGGCTTTGGACCAACAATCGCAATGGCGGTTGGCGGTCAGTGCGCTCGTATAATTATCCGGCGGGGTGGCAACTGGTCGGTGCCGGCGATGTCGATGGTGACGGCAAGGACGATCTGCTCTGGCTGAATCCGTCCGAATGCCAGTTCGGCTACTGGTTGATGAACGGGAGCGTGCGAAAGGGCGCACGGACCCTCCAGATTGCCTGCGGCTATTACCCCATGGCGGTGGGCTATTTCACTCCGACCAACCGGATCAGCGTGCTCTGGAGCAGTGCTGCAAAGGATCTTTACATCTGGGACTCGCTCGGCTCCGCGTTCCGGTCGTATGACCTGGGTACAGAGTTGAACAGCCACGGTTATGCAGGATTCGATCTGTCCCAGGCATGGGCGCTGGGGGGCGGAACCGCGGGCAAGGGAATCGGCCTGGAGTGGAACGGCGACGGCGCTGGCGGTGCACTCATCCTCAACCGCACATTTGATGCCTCCGGAAACCAGACCGGCTTCGAAAGCACCCAAGCGTGGTATGGAGGACTGTGGGTGGACAACCCGCAAGCTGCCAGCTATCTCGTCACCGGAGGACAGTCGCCTGCGTCTGCGCTGTATGCCCTGGATCCCAATCGCCTGTCCATCCAGACCGGCGGCCTCTTCACCGGTGACGCGGAAACTTCCGGCGCCGCGCCACGAACGATGACCACCGAATGGGCTTATCCGGGCGGCTGGTATCCGGTAGGTGCGCCAGGCAGCCGGGCCATCCCCCTGCCGTGGCATTGACCGGTTCGGCTACATGAAGTGCGGACGAGGGCCGAAGTTGCGCTGAGGAAGAGTGGGAACCTCCACGAATCCTGGGGCGGTTCAGTGATGGACCGTTGGGCCTATGAGAACGGTGTGCGAGAAAAGCGAGAAAAGGGGACGTGGCAAATTAAGCCAAGCCAAAGCCCGACCTGCCGGACGACGGCTGAATTCAAAGCCACGTCCCCTTTAGTCTGTGACAAGGTGCGCGCCAGCGAGCGCCACGGGCTCGCTGGCGCTGAGTCGCGCTGCTACTGGTAGGTGGGATGCGGCCGGTGGATGGGCGATCGAGCACCCGAGGTCATGGGCGGCGAAAACGCGAGGTAGGTGGCTTCCTCTTCGCGCACACCGGGTTTGCTGCCGCGCGGCTGCAGTCGCTGCTCGTCGTAGATCGCGTCGACGATGTCGCGCAGCTTCTGGGCGTCGTGGCAGATAGCATCGCCCATGACCGACAGCGTGACGTCTTTCAACTTCGCCTCGTCGCTGGAGGCGACGACGTTGCCGTGGGCGCGGAGGCTGTCGAGCAGCAGGTGGATCTCGTCGATCTGGCTCAGACTGACGCCGGCTATCCAGCGGTGGCCCGCCTCCTCACTCGCCGGTTTGGCGACGCACGGTTCCTCGGCGTCCGTGTCTGCGGCCTCTGCTTCTGCTGCCGTACCCGCAGCCGCCTTGGGTGCCCCCGCACTTTCGCCACGCTCGGCCGGGTAGGAGAGTTCCTCCAGCACCTGCCCTATCTGCTCTTCGATCAACTCCATGCAGATCGCCACTTCGCCCGGGCGAATCTCGCTGTAGCACTCGCTGTCTTCGTCCGGCCGACGAGGTCGGGCCAGGTTGGTGAGGAAACCCACGTACTCGCGCAGTTGCTTCAGCCGTAGCTGGCTGTCCTCCGGCAGGAAATAGCCGGTTACTCCCAGATCGTCCGTATCGATGGTCGACATGCTCGCCTCCTCGTTCCATGAAGTACCCGCACGCCTGGATGGCGACGGGAAGTCGGGAGGCTAGAAACCGCAGAGAGCCGGCGGGCGTATTCCCCTTGCGGGTGTTGTATTAGCCGCCCTCCCGACGCAGGTATCACGTCGGCTTGTGCCCGCAACCGTGCAGGCACAAAAAACCCACCGGTTTGACGGAGGTGGGTACCGCTCTCTGCGGAGTTTCTAGGCTCCTTGTGTTCGAGTCTGCTACTGAAGTGGAGGGGAGTCAAGGCAAGCGCGGAAAAGAAGATACGGAAAATCAAGCCATTCGGGTAAGAACACCGCCGGACGACGACCAAATTTAATTAGCCACGTCCCCTTTTATTCTCACGTCCCCTTTAATTCTTGTTAATTCCTTTAATTCAGAAAATCACTCACCCAGAATTTCTCTACTTTTCCAACAGGCCAGGAGAAGAGTTGCAAAGGTAAAAAGCACCTGTACCAGCGCCGCAAAAATAAGAACAAGGCCATAGGGGTGCTTGGTTATTGCTACGACATAAAATCCAATCGCCGCAACCACCAAGCCGAAGCCGTAGAGACCAAGGACTGCGATAGCCAGATCCTTAAACAAGCGATAGTCAGGCCAGCTTAACAACAGGGCCCTTTTACCTTTAGGACTTAGAAGGCCGTCGATTTTCGAGATAGACGCAGCGGCGATGCCCACCGGAACAAGAACCGCCCCCCAGAGCCATTTGATATCCTCAGCGACGAAATCAAATGCATTAAAAACTATATTAGGAAAAAAAGCGCAAACGCACACTACAACAACATACGCAACGACCTCGGGAGAGATCGCAACGAGAAGGAAAGCAGCTCGCCGATTCAATGCGCCAGCCCGCTTTCGCCGTTTACGCGAAGCAACTGACTGACAGCTTCATTTGCCAGCCGTTCGGGTGACGGGTCGCCGTCTATCAAAAACGTGCGTTGGTCGTTCGTCGAGCTATAGGTGACCCATTCCCCATCATGGCGCCCACGCACAGTCGCCTTACCATAACCGTCAGCTGCCATCAAAACAGCGGCATCACCACTCGCGCCGACTTGGGCTTCCATGAGAGACAACGCGCTACTGCTCACGATGCTCTCTGGCCCCATCGAAGCCGCAATCTTAGGTAGATCCGTATTAATCCCTCCGTTCGATTGCTCATTTACCGAAAGCTGATCGAGTCCACGCTTCTTCACGTACTCAAGCAAAGACTCCCATAACGGTCCGAATAGGGGATTTGGCGGCTGCACTGTCGCCGAAATCTCGGTAACCGACTCCATCCGTGCAAGCTTAGATACAAAGGTGCGGATATCCGAGATTGGATTGATCTCCGCGCTGCCCAGAAGCCCATACGCGCTTTGGGAAACGAGCTCATAGAACATTCGTTCAAAGAGGTCGTACGGAAGCGCGCCCGATATGTGGCGGTATGCTATGCCGCTCAACGAAGGAATGTACACAAACGAACTTGATGCCCGCAGCAGGTCTTGTACGGATGTCTGCTTCAGGGAATGCTCCGACGGATCGACCACTGCGACTTCGCCGTCTGGACGGTACTTTGCGAGCATGGCATAGACCGCATCTCGACCATCATCAGCCCTAACGACCTGAGCTGATATAAAGGTGTATCGGGCGCCACGAGCGCTGATCGTTGCCGGATCAAAAATCGTACGAATCAAGAGATCCGCGGTCATAGATCCTAGCTTGATCACCCGCCCCAAATAGAATCGCGATGGCTGAGCCACTGCCGAAAACTCCGTTTCTCATACTACTAGTGAGCAGTTCGTCCAGCTAAGCAATATCTTTAGATGCAGGCGTTCACCCACACTTGCTATACCCACAATTCAAACAAGTCTGGCACCCGTCCATCAGCACCAGCGCCTGGGTATTGCACTTGGCGCACATCGTGGCGCCGGGCGGGAAGCCGGAGGCGGTGGGTTCGGCGTTGCCGCTGGAAGCGGTCGCGGCTGAAGCCGCTCCTACGGGGGTGCTGGCCTGCTCGTAGGCGGCGCGCTTCTCGGCGATCAGCCGCTTGGTGGCCTCGTCCATCTCCGGATCCTGGATCAGGCCGATGTGCTTCATGTGCTGCTCGATCACCGCGCCGATCTCGGCGACGATGGAGGGCATGTAGACGCCGCCGGCCTTGAAGTAGCCGCCGCGCGGGTCGAACACGGCCTTCATCTCCTCGGCCAGGAAGGTGACGTCGCCGCCCTTGCGGAACACGGCGGAGATGATGCGGGTGAGCGCCACGATCCACTGGAAGTGGTCCATGTTCTTCGAGTTGATGAAGATCTCGAAGGGGCGGCGCTGCTCGTGCGGCGTGCCGGCGTTGAGCACGATGTCGTTGATGGTGACGTACAGCGCGTGCTCGAACAGCGGCGACTTGATCTTGTAGGTTTCGCCGACGAGCTGCTCGGGGCGCTCGACGCTCTCGTGCATCTGGATGACTTCCGCCTTGGGCGCCTCTTTCTTCTCGGGCGCGGCGGGAGCGGAGGCAGCGGCCGGCGCGGCCTTGTCTTCGGGCTTGACGACGGCGTAGCCCTTGATTTTCTTTTCGATCTTCATCGCCATGGTGTGTCTCGCTTGTCTGGGGCGCGTCGGAGGCGGCCGGGTGGATCGTTTTGCCTGCGAATGCGGGAATCCACTTGGCATCGCCCGGGGGCGAAATGGATTCCCGCATTCGCGGGAATGACGGCGTGGGGCGAGGCCGGTGACGGCGGCGGGAGGCGGGGCCTCGGCGTCTGCGCGCATCACGAAGCGTGCGCCTGGAGAAAAGACAGCCGGCCCGGCGGACCGGGCCGGCTGCGTTCACGACTTACTTCTTGCGGGCGGCCTTCTTGGCGGCGGGCTTCTTCGCCTTCGCCACCTTCACGCTCGCCTTCTTGCTGGCAGTGGACCTCTTGGCTGCCTTGGGGGCGGCCTTTTTCACGGCGGCCTTCTTGGCCGTCTTCTTCGGTGCGGCTTTCTTCACCGCTTTCTTGCTGCTGACCTTCTTTGCAGCCTTCTTCGGCGCTGCCTTCTTGGCGGCGGCCTTCTTGGCGGTCTTCTTGGCTGCGGCCTTCTTCGGGGCGGCCTTCTTCGGGGCGGCCTTCTTCACTGCCTTCTTGGCAGCTTTCTTGGCGGCAGCCTTCTTCGGAGCGGCCTTCTTCACCGCCTTCTTGGCGGTCTTCTTGGCAGCGGTCTTCTTGGCTGCGGCCTTCTTCGGAGCTGCCTTCTTGGCGGCGGCCTTCTTGGCAGCCTTCTTCGGAGCCGCCTTCTTGGCCGCGGCCTTCTTGGCGGGCTTCTTCTTGGCCGGAGCCTTCTTCGGTGCCGCAGTCACCACCGGAGCGGGGGCTTCGGCTGCGGGAGCCGCGTCGGCGGCAGGTACGTCTTTCACTTCGGTATCGATGGACATGCTGGGGTTCCCCTCCGACTGTTATTGGTGCTTGCCGTGCGTCCGTGGCGGAAGTCGCCACGGACAAGACTACAACCGGTGCGCCGAGCCTGGTCCGAGCACTCAGAACTTGCCGTAATAGCCTTCCTTCAAGGCATCGAAGAGGTTTGCCGCGGTGTGCATTTCACCGTCGTACTCCACCTGCTCATTGCCTTTCAGTTCGACAACGCTACCGTCTTCCAATTCGAAGCGGTAGAGGGTGTTCTCAAGGTCGGCTTCCTTCACCAGCACGCCCTGGAAAGCGGCGGGGTTGAAGCGGAACGTGGTGCAGCCCTTGAGGCCCTGTTTGTACGCGTAGAAGTAGATGTCCTTGAAGTCTTCGTACGGGTAGTCGGTGGGCACGTTGGCGGTCTTGGAAATGGACGAGTCGATCCATTTCTGCGAGGCGGCCTGGATGTCCACGTGCTCCTTCGGGCTGATGTCGTCGGCGGCCACGAAGTAGTCCGGCAGCTTGGCGTCGGCATCGGTGCTGTAGGGCATGGCCTTGCCGTTGATCAGCTCGCGGTAGGCGAGCAGCTCGTAGCTGTACACCTCCACCTTTTCCTTGGACTTCTTGCCCTCACGGATCACGTTGCGCGAGTAGTGGTGGGCAAAGCTGGGCTCGATGCCGTTGGAGGCATTGTTGGCCAGCGACAGCGAGATCGTGCCGGTGGGCGCGATCGAGGAGTGGTGGGTGAAGCGGGCGCCGACCTCGGCCAGCCCCTTCACCAGGTTGGGGGCCACGCTGGCCACCCGCTGCATGTAGCGGCTGTATTTGGCGTGCAGCACCCGGCCGGGGATGGTGTCGCCGACCTTGTAGCCGTCGGCCGCCATTTCCGGACGCTTGCGCAGCATGTCGCCGGTGACGGTGAACTCGCGGGCCAGGATCGGGGCCGGGCCCTTTTCCTTCGCCAGCTCCAGCGCCACTTCCCAGCCGGCCACGGCCATCTCGCGCGAGACGTCCTCGGTGAAGCTCACCGCGTCGTCCGAGCCGTAGCGCATCTTGAGCATGGTCAGCGTGCTGCCCAGGCCCAGGAAGCCCATGCCGTGGCGGCGCTTGCCCATGATCTCGTCGCGCTGCTGCTGCAGCGGCAGGCCGTTGATCTCCACCACGTTGTCGAGCATGCGGGTGAATACCTTCACCACTTCGCGGTATTCGTCCCAGTCGAAGCGGGCCTTGGGGCCGAACGGGTCGCGCACGAAGGTGGTGAGGTTGACCGAGCCGAGCAGGCACGAGCCGTACGGCGGCAGCGGCTGCTCGCCGCACGGGTTGGTGGCGCGGATGTGCTCGCACCACCAGTTGTTGTTCATCTCGTTGACCTTGTCGATCAGGATGAACCCGGGCTCCGCGTAGTCGTACGTGGAGACCATGATCATGTCCCACAGGTGGCGCGCACGGATGGAGCCGTAGATCTTGCAGGCGACCAGGCCGTCCTCGCGCTCCACGTAGTTGTCGTGGGTGGGCCACTCGCGCCACACGACCTTGGCCGGGTCGTTGAGGTCGATGTCGCCCTGCTCCTTGACGTGGATCGGGAACACCAGCGGCCAGTCCTCATCGTGCTCGACCGCCTCCATGAAGCCGCCGGTGACCAGCAGCGACAGGTTGAACTGGCGCAGGCGTCCGTCCTCGCGCTTGGCGCGGATGAACTCCTTCACGTCCGGATGGCTGACGTCGAACGTGCCCATCTGCGCGCCACGACGGCCACCGGCCGAGGACACGGTGAAGCACATCTTGTCGTAGATATCCATGAAGGACAGCGGACCGGAGGTGTAGGCGCCGGCGCCGGACACGTACGCGCCGCGCGGACGCAGCGTGGAGAACTCGTAGCCGATGCCGCAGCCGGCCTTCAGCGTGAGGCCGGCCTCGTGCACCTTCTCCAGGATGTCGTCCATGGAGTCGCGGATGGTGCCCGAGACGGTGCAGTTGATGGTGCTGGTGGCGGGCTTGTGCTCCAGCGCACCGGCGTTGGAGGTGATGCGGCCGGCCGGGATCGCGCCACGGCGCAGCGCCCAGACGAAACGCTCGTACCAGTGCTCGCGCAGTTCCGGCGTGGCTTCCACTTCGGCGAGCGCGCGCGCCACGCGGCGGTAGGTGCCGTCCACGCTGTCGTCGACCGGTTCGCCGGCCTTGTTCTTCAAACGGTACTTCTTGTCCCAGATGTCGTAGGACGCCGGCTGCAGAGGAATCTGCACGGCATCGCGACCCACTGCTGGCGCGCGAGCGGTACTCATCGGTTTACTGACCTCCGGATGCCGCCTCACGACGGCATGTAGTTGCTTATCGACTCGACCGTTCGCAACGACTCGCCGGTGCTGCATCGGGCCCGCCACGGGGCCCCTGGCAACTCGCCTGGCGGCATCGCTCGTTGCAACGGCCGCCCCCTCGAGAGACAACCATTACCACACCAGCTTTGGGGTAAGACCCCAGGACGCGCACACAAGATGTTGTGGTTGCGAACGGATGGAGACCGTACTGCCGAGCGCGCGGGAAGTAAAGAATTTTTTGCGCTTTTCCGCGCGTCGCCGACGGCGCAGCGCAGCATGTCGCGACAGGCATCCGGGCCCAGCCCGCGCGGTTGCGCGGCCCGGCTGGAAATCGCGCTCGGTCCACGACATGCGTGGTCCGGAACCCTCGGCGCCGTCGGCAGTCGAACCCCGGTTCGCGACGCGCGATGCGCGTCGCCTCCCCTCGAACCACTTCACGAAGGAGGAATGCATGAAGCTCCCGAATCGTCGCCTCGGGCGCGCGCTGGTCCTGTGCTGCACCCTGCTGCTGGGTGCGCTGCCGCTGGCCAGTCGTGCCACCCTGCCCCCGGCGGTCGACGGCCAGCCGCTGCCGTCGCTGGCGCCGATGCTGAAGAAGGTGACCCCGGCGGTGGTGAACATCTCCACCAAGACCCGCGTGCAGGTGAGCGACCCGTATTTCAGCGATCCGCTGTTCCGCCAGTTCTTTGGCCTGCCCGACGTGCCGCGCGAGCGCACCGAGCAGAGCCTGGGCTCGGGCGTGATCGTGGATGCGGACAAGGGCTACATCCTCACCAACAACCACGTGGTCGGCGGCGCCGACGACATCACCGTGACGCTGCAGGACGGTCGCAACTTCAAGGGCACGCTGATCGGCACCGATCCGGACACCGACATCGCGGTGGTGCAGATCCACGCCAGTGGCCTGCAGGCGCTGCCGATGGCCGACTCGGCGAAGCTGCAGGTGGGCGACTTCGTGGTGGCGGTGGGCGACCCGTTCGGACTGGGCCAGACGGTGACCTCGGGCATCGTCTCGGCGCTGGGCCGCTCGGGCCTGGGCGGCACCAACTACCAGAACTTCATCCAGACCGACGCCTCGATCAACCCGGGCAACTCCGGCGGCGCGCTGGTCAACCTGCGCGGCGAGCTGGTGGGCATCAATTCGATGATCTTCTCGCCGTCCGGCGCCAGCGCCGGCATCGGCTTCGCCATCCCGACCAACCTCTCCGGCGAGGTGATGAAGCAGCTGATCGCGCACGGCCGGGTGCAGCGCGGCACGCTGGGGCTCCAGACGCAGGACATCACCCCGCGCATCGCCCGCCTGCTCGGCGTGTCCGGCACCGAGGGCGCGGTGGTGACGCGCGTGGCCGAAGGGTCCACCGCCGATGCGGCCGGCATCCAGCCCGGCGACGTGATCACCGCACTCAACGGCAAGCCGCTGCACGACAGCAACGAGCTGCGCAACAGCGAGGGCCTGCTGCCGCTCGGCAGCCGGGTGACGCTGGAACTGATGCGCAACGGCAAGGCGCGCGAAGTGGGCGCCACGCTGGCCGCGGAAAAACTGGCGACCCTGTCCGGGGCGCGGCTGGACCCTCGGCTGGTGGGCGTGGACTTCAGCGATCTCGGCCAGAGCGATCGTTCGCAGGGACTGGCCGGGGTGCGCGTGACCGAAGTGCGGCCTGGCAGCCTCGCCGCGCGCAGCGGCCTGCAGAAGGGCGACGTGGTGATCGGTGTGGGCAACCGCCGCATCACCAGCGTGCGCGGGCTGCAGGGACTGGCCGGCGTGCACCCGCGCCAGCTCGCGCTGGCGGTGGCCGACGACGACGGCATGCACTACGTGGTGATCGAGTGACTGCACGGGGCCGCGCGATGCTGTCGCGCGGCCCCGGCCGTAACGATCGGCGCACAAACGCACAGTGAAGCGGCGCACAGCCGCATCGCTTCCTTAACCGCAGCCCCGGCATGCGCTTGATGTTTGCCGGGTGGACCGATGAAATAGCCTCCTTGCCGCCATGCGACGGACCGCATGTCGCCGCGTCGTGCCACGACGCCTTCCCAAAGCACGTCCTCGAGGTTGTCCATCGCCATGTCCTTCCGTCCCGTCCGCCTGCTGCCGGTCGCCCTTGTCGGCCTCTGCCTCGCCACCTCCGTCACCGCCAAGACGAAGCACGCCTCCAGCCACCATGGCGCGGGGCACGCTGCCGGCCCGGCGCTGATCTGGCGCGGCGACGTCACCGTGGCGCACGGCGTGGTGGACGACATGGCCAAGGCCTGGCAGCGCGCCGGCCACGGCAGCGTGACGGTGGAACCGTTCAACACCGCCTCGGGCCTGGACGCGGTGCGCCTGGGCACGGCCGACATCGCCGGTGCCGCGCGCGGCGCCAGCATGGATCCGAACGAGGCCGGCCTGACCTTCACGCCGGTGGCGTGGGACGGCCTGGTGATGATCACCAACTCGGCCAACCCGGTCAGCAGCCTCACGCTCAAGCAGGTGCACGACATCTACTACGGCAAGATCACCAATTGGTCGCAGGTCGGCGGCCGCGACGAGCCGATCGACGTGAACGCGGTGGCCAGCCCGGCCGACGGCGTGGAATACAGCCTGCGCACCCTGCTGTTCGGTCGCGGCAACCAGCCGGTGGCCGCGCCCCGCCAGTACCTCAACACCACCTCGCTGCAGCAGGGCATCGCGCTGGACACCAAGGGTCTGGGCGCGACCACGCTGTCCAACGTCGTTGGCAACCCGAAGCTGAAGATGCTGCGCATCGACGGCGTCGCGCCGACCCGCGCCACGGTCGCCAACGGCAGCTATCCGCTGTACACCCCGCTCTACCTGATCACCCGTTCGTCCGGTCCGAAGGCGGCGCAGGCGCAGGCCTTCGTCGACTTCACCAACTCTCCCGCGGGCGCCGAGGTGATCCGTCGCCACGACCTGGTGCCGTACCAGGAGGGCGCCATGCTCGCCTCGATGGATGCCTCGCGCCGCGGCAAGATCCTCGCCGAGGTGGGCGCGCGCGCGGTGGCGCAGCCAGCGGCCACGCCGATCGCCGCACCGGGCGCGACCTACGCCGCCGGCGCCGCCCGCGCGCCGACGTCCGAGCGCACGCTCGCCGCTCGCCAGGCGCTGGAGGAGCGCCGCGCCCGCGACGCCCAGGAGAAGGCCGACGAAGCCGGTCGCGCCAGCCTGGCCGGCGTGGACGGCCAGGCGACCACGGTGGAGTCCTCGTCCGACCAGCGCTTCGCCAGGGTCGACGCGAGCGCTTCGCAGCCGCAGCTCAAGGGCAAGTCGTACAAGGTGGGGCGTGGCGACACGCTCTCCTCGATCGCCCACAAGCACTCGGTGACGGTGGCCGAGCTGCGCCGCTGGAACCACCTGCGCAGCGACAGCGTGAAGCCGGGCCAGATGCTGGTGGTCAGCCCGCGCTGAGCGTGCCGGGCGTGACGATCCGCGCACTGACGCTGGATCTGGACGACACCCTGTGGCCGGTGTGGCCGGCGCTGGAACGCGCCGACCAGGACGTGCACGCGTGGCTGCGCACGCATCATCCGGCCGTGGCCGAGGCCTGGCCGATCCCGGCGATGCGCGAGCTGCGCGCCCGCATCGCCGCCGAACGCACCGACCTGGCCCACGACTTCACCACCCAGCGCAACCTCACCATGCGCTACGCGTTCGCCGCCTGCGGCATCGACGAGGCGCCGGTGGAGGCGCTGTGGGAGGTCTACTTCGCCGCCCGCAACGCAGTGGAGCTTTACGACGACAGCCTGCCGGCTTTGCGCCGCATCGCCGAACGCCTGCCGGTGGCCGCGCTCACCAACGGCAATGCCGACCTGGAGCGCGTGGGCATTGCCGCGCATTTCCGGCATCACGTGAGCGCGCGGGAGATCGGCGCGCCGAAGCCGGATCCGGCGATCTTCCGCGCCGCGCTGGAGCGGCTGGGTGCGGCCCCGCACGAAGTGCTGCACGTCGGCGACGACCCGGCGCTGGACGTGGCCGGCGCCCGTGCCGCCGGCCTGCGCACGGCGTGGATCAACCGCCGCGGCGAACCCTGGCCGGCCGAACTCGGCGATCCGCCCGAACTGGACCTGCCGGACATGACCGCGCTGGCCGACTGGCTGGACGCCCACGCGTAGCCAGCGCGGGTGCGAAGCGCGCATCATGTCGCGCTGTCCCGCACGTGCCGGCATCGCCGGCGCGCCCCCCGATCTGCCGGGACACCGTTTCCGTCAGCGCGCCCTTGCGGCGCGACGCCAAGGAGCCACCATGTCCGTCCTGATCGAACGCAAGCGCAGCGACCGCCGCAGCCTCCCCATCGAAGCCGTCACGCCCGCCACCCTGGCCGCCGCGCGCAAGCGTTTGAGCGCCGCGCAGAAGCGCTGGCTGGACGAGTGGGCGTTCGAAGCCGCCCCCGGTGCGCAGGTGCTGCTGGCCGATGCCGGCGGCAAGCTGGCGCGGGTGCTGGTGGGCGTGGACCCGGCCGATCCGCTCGGCGCACTGGCCGGCCTGCCGATGTCGCTGCCGCCCGGCCATTACCACCTGGCCGACGAGGGCGTGGCGCTGGATGCACGGCAGGCCGCGCTGGGCTGGGCCCTGGGCGCCTACCAGTTCACCCGCTACCGCAAGCCGCGCCGCGCACCGGCGACGCTGGCCGTGCCGGCCGAGGATCTGGAAGCGCTGGCGCCGCTGGTGGAAGCCACCGTGCTGGTGCGCGATCTGGTCAACACGCCGACCGAGGACATGGGGCCGGAGCAACTGGGGGACGCCGTGCACAAGCTCGGCAAGGCCCATAAGGCCAAGGTGCGCGACTGGGTCGGTCAGGAGCTGCTCAAGCACAACTTCCCCACCATCCACGCGGTGGGCCGCGCCAGCCATCGCGAGCCACGGCTGGTCGAGCTGACGTGGGGCAAGCAGAGCCATCCGAAGCTGGTGATCGTCGGCAAGGGCGTGTGCTTCGACACCGGCGGCCTGGACCTCAAGGGCAGCGACGGGATGCGCTGGATGAAAAAGGACATGGGCGGTGCGGCGCATGCCATCGCGCTAGCCGGCCTGGTGATGGACGCGAAGCTGCCGGTGCGCCTGACCCTGCTGGTGCCGGCGGTGGAGAACGCGGTCAGCGGCAATGCGATGCGTCCGGGCGAGGTGATCACCACCCGCGCCGGCATCACCGTGGAAGTGGACAACACCGACGCCGAGGGCCGGCTGATCCTGTGCGATGCGCTGGCCTATGCCAGCGAGCAGAAGCCGGACCTGATCGTCGACTTCGCCACGCTCACCGGTGCCGCCCGCGTGGCGCTGGGCCCGGACCTGCCGGCCCTGTTCGCCAACCGCGACGAGCTGGCCGAGGCGGTGCTCGCCGCCGGCAAGCGCACCGCCGATCCGTTGTGGCAACTGCCGCTGTGGCGGCCGTACCGCAAGATGCTCGATTCCTACCTGGCCGACATGGCCAACGCCGGCGCCTCGCGTCACGCCGGCGCCATCACCGCCGCGCTGTACCTGGAGCGTTTCGTGCCCGGATCGCAGGCGTGGATGCACCTGGACACCTACGCCTGGAACGATGGCGACCGTCCGGGTCGCCCGCGCGGCGGCGAGGCCATGGGCCTGCGCGCCGTGTTCGCCTGGCTGCAGGAGCGCTACCCGCGTTGATGCGGACGGTGCAGCCGCGCCGGCCTGCCGTCCGCTACGCTGCGCCCATGAACGCACCGACCGACCGGAATCCGCACGACCACGCCGCACGCTGCCGCGCGCAGGCACTGGAGGCATGGCAGCGCGGCGATGCGGCGTCGGCCGAGCAGGCCTTCGCACGCCTGATCGAACAGCTGCCCGACGATGCCGAGGCGCTGTTGTTCCTGGCCTCGCGCGAGCTTGAACGGGGCCACTCGGCCGGCGCGATCGAGCGACTGGGCGCGGCCCGGCGCGCCCACCCCCGCGATCCGGCCGTCCTGCACCAGCTGGGGGCCGCACAGGTGCAGAGCGGCGACTGGCGCGGTGCCGAAGCCAGCCTGCGTGAGGCGCTGGAACTGGCGCCGGGCATGTTCGTCGCGCGACTGCGGCTGGGTGTCGTGTTCGAGCAACAGGGGCTGCGGCACGAGGCCATCCGCACCTACCTCGGTGCAATCAACGCCGCGCAGGCACAGGGGCGCTGGCTCAGCGACGAGACCACGGCCCCGGGCCTGCGCGATGCCGTGAAGCACGCCGCCAGGTATGTCGCCGCAGGACGCCGCGAGTTGTTCGACGCGGTCATCGAACCGTTGCGCCAGCGCTACGGACGCGCGGAGCTGGCCCGGGTCGACCAGTGCCTGGCCATCTATCTGCACGAACTGCCCCCTCCTTTGCCCGATCCTCGGCAGCGTCCGTTGTTCCTGTATTTCCCCGGCGTACCCAGCCAGCCGTTCTATCCGCACGAGCGCTTTCCCGAACACGCCCGGCTGGAGGCGGCAGTCGAGGCCATCCGCGGGGAGCTGCGCACCGTGCTGGCAGACGCCGACGACCCGCTCGAGCCATTCCTCGGCGCGCCCCCCGCCGAGGCAGAAGCGGCGCGACTGCTCGAGTCCACCGGCGCGCAGGAAGCTGGCTGGGATGCGTTCTTCTTCTACCGGCACGGCGAACGCTATGACGACAACTGCGCGCGCTGCCCGCGCACCAGCGCATTGCTGGATACCCTGCCGCTGGTGCGGATTCGCGACCACGCCCCGGAGACCCTCTATTCGGTGCTGCGCCCCGGCACCCACATCCTGCCGCATCGGGGCGTGACCAACACCCGCCTGGTCACGCACCTTCCGCTCACCGTGCCACCGGACTGCGCATTGCGCGTGGGCGGCCAGACCCACGTGTGGGAAGAGGGTCGCTGCGTCACCTTCGACGACACCTATGAGCACGAGGCGTGGAACCGCAGCGGACAGACCCGCGTGGTGCTGATCATGGACAGCTGGAACCCCGACCTGACCGAAGCGGAGCGGCTGGCGGTGACCGACCTGGTCGCGGCCATCGGGGATTTCAACCGGCCCGCGCCTGCACCCTGACCCGGCCGCCCGCCTGGCGCGCCGACAGCCGGCTCCATACCGCTCTCATGTTCTTGCGCAGCGGACACCTGAATGCTCCGCCTCCCTACGCCGGAACAGGCGCCAGGCACTTGTTGGGCGAACAGTCCTTGCTGGCATACTCGGGACGCTTGAAAAAGCAGGGGAATGACAGGGACTACATCACCGGGGAGAACACATGAAATACGACTTGAATCGCTTGTCTTCGGCAGTGCGCCTCGCGTTGTGCGCGGGGATTTTCTCGGTGGCAGGAGCGGCGCAGGCGCAAGCCACCACGCCGGACAATCCGCAGTCGACCGACCAGACGGCACCACCGTCCAAGAAGGACGCGAAAACCCTGCAGTCGGTGGTGGTGACCGGCTCGCTGATCAAGCGCGTCGACGTGGAAACGGCCAGTCCGGTCGTGACGCTGGATCGATCGACCCTCACCAATTCGGGCAAGCCCGTGCTTGGCGACGTGCTGCAGCAGTTGCCGAGCATTTCGGGCAACGCCACCAACCCACAGAACAACAGCAACGGCGGCGGCGTGGCCAGCCCTCTGCTCGAGGCCGGCGACGGAGCCTCACGCGTCTCGCTGCGCGGCTTGGGGATCAATCGCACGCTGGTGCTGGTGGACGGTCAGCGCATGTCCAACCCGGACATCAACCTGATTCCGCCGGACATGATCGAGCGGGTCGACGTGCTGGCCGAGGGTGCGTCCACTGTCTACGGCTCCGACGCGATCGGCGGCGTCGTCAATTTCATCCTGCGCAAGAACTACAAGGGCGCGCAGTTCAGCCTCAATGACGGCATTTCCAGCCACGGCGACGCCAAGCGGCACGGGTTCAACCTGACTGCAGGCACCACGGGCGACCGGTACAGCATTGCCGCCGGTCTGGACTACAACAAGTACGACGCGACGCTGGCCGCGCGGCGCAGGTTCTCCCGGCAGCAGTTGTACCTGTCCAGCGGTGCCGTGGTGGCGGCCGGCTCCAGCTCGATCCCGACCGGCCGCATCCAGGTGCCGGCGTCGATCGCCAGCCAGTACGGTTGCGACATCAATTCGTCGGGCACCGCCAACGTGACCCTGGCGTCGGGCGATGGCTCGGCGCTCGGCGACTACCGTTGCCGGCTGGCCTCGGACACCTACAACTACGCGGCGCTCAACTACATCCAGACCGCACAGAAGCGCACCAATGGCTTCGTGCTGGGCAGCTTCAACATCACCGACAACGTCACCGCGTTCGTCGATGCGTTCTACAACCACACGGTGTCGAGCGGACAGGATGCGCCCTCGCCGGTGGGCACCGGTGATGGCCTGATCATCTCCTCCAGCAACCCGATCAATCCGTTCGGCATCACCTTCAGCCAGAACCCGGTCGCCGGCGACCCGAACAGCGGCTACAACTTCCAGACCCGCCTGACCGGTGCCGGCACGCGCGTGCACAGCTACACCACCAATACCGGACAGGTGAACGCGGGGTTGCGCGGCAACTTCGGCCAGACCAGCAGCTGGATCTGGGACGCCTCGGTCAACTACAGCCACACCAAGCGCGACCAGCGCGACACCAACGAGATCGATATCCCGGCGCTGCAGGCCGCCGTCGACGGCGGCGCGAACATCTTCAACCAGGCCGATCCGTCCGTCGGCTCGCTGTTGAGCGCGGGCGTGAAGACGCCGATCTACGTATTCACCCAGTCGACCAAGCAGGCCCAGGTCGACGCCAGCGGCGAGCTGTGGGACCTGCCGGCCGGCGCGATGCAGCTGTCCGTGGGCGCGCTGTATCGAAAGCAGTTCATGAACTACACCGTGAGCGACTTCGCGGTGCTCAATCCGGTCACGACCACTTGCCAGATCCTGCAGGAAGCCTGCGGTTCGCCCGGGCGCGGCAGCTTTGACGTGAAGGAAATCTTCGCCGAGACGCTGATCCCGCTGCTTTCGGACAAGCCCTGGGCCCGTTCGCTGAACATCGACCTGGGCGTGCGCAGCTCCAACTACAGCACCACCGGCACCACCACCAACGGCAAGCTCGCGATCGAATGGCGTCCGACCGACGACCTGCTGGTGCGCGGCACGGTCTCCCAGGTGTTCCGCGCGCCTAATCTCAACGAGCTCTACGATGGCCGCACGCTGGTCCAGCCGAACCTCAACGACCCTTGCGTCGGGCTGAGCGCGGCCGAACTGGCGGCGCATCCCGCGGCCTGCCAGTACGTACCGGTGAACTGGGCAGGCAACTCGCCGGCGCAGGTCAACACGTTCTATTCCGGTGCGGCCACGGTGGGGGCCAAGCTGAAGCCGGAAAAGGGCAAGTCCATCGACGTGGGCCTGGTCTATGACCCCGACTGGTTGCCGGGCCTGTCCACCAGCCTCGACTTCTGGCATATCTACCTGTCCGACACCCTCACGGCCATCCAGGCCGATACGGTCGTCAGCTCGTGCTTCAACAACAGCGCCAGCCCGTACTGCTCGTTCATCCATCGCGAGGACAACACCAGCCGGCAGCCCGGCCAGGTGTTCCTGATCAACACCCCGGTGGTCAACCTGGGCAACCTCAGCACCAGCGGCATCGACTACACGCTGCGCTACAAGCTGCCGCACTTCAATGTGGGCAGCATCGACCCGGGCAACTTCCGGGCGGCGCTGAATACCAGCTACACCTCCACGTACAACGTCAATGCCACCCCCGGGCAGCCGGGAGCCAAGACCATCAACTACGCCGGCACGTTCACCCCGCAGTTCGGCAACATCGCGCGCTGGCGCGGCACGGTCACGCTCAACTGGGACAAGGGCAACTGGAACGCCCAGTGGCAGTCGCGCTACATCAACCACCTGACCGCCCTCAATGCCGATGCCGCCATTTCCGGCGTGAACATCCCGGTGGCCTCGGTGATCTACCACTCGTTCCAGCTGGGCTATGCGGTGCCGTCGATCCACACCCGCTTCGACATCGGCGTGGACAATATTTTCGACAAGCAACCGCCGCTGCTGTACCAGAACGGTTCGAACTACAACGTGGACACCGCCACCTACGACGTGCTCGGACGCTACTACTGGGCCCGCGCGACGGTGAAGTTCTGATGGCGTAGCACGCCGGCAAAGGCCGCAGGGCCTTGATGGCATCCAGAGGGGCCGTGGGTCACACCGCGGCCCCTCTTGCATAATGCGGGTGCCGACTTCGAGTGAGAGACGCATGCCGGATCCCGCCGCCCACCTCGCCAGCGCCATGGCCGACGCCTATAAGGCCGGCGACATGGAGCGTGTGATCACGCTGGCCGCGCAGGCCGTCGAGGAGGTCGACGAGGGCGTCCGGATACTGCGCGGGCTGGCCGAGCAGGCCACCGGCCGCTACGACCGCGCCGCGACAACCTTTCGCCAGCTGGCTCATCAATGGCCGGAGGTCTCCGCCTACTGGAACAACCTGGGCGTCGCCTGCCGGTTGATGGGTGACATGGGTGCTGCCGAGCAGGCCCTGGCGAAGGCCAGGTCGCTCGCGCCAGACGACGCCGACGTGCTCTACAACCTGGGCCTGCTCTATATCCAGCAGCGCCGCTGGCCACTGGCGCGGGAAATCCTGCTCGACGCGGTGGACCGCTCGCCGGAGTTTGTCGAGGCCCGCTTGCAGGCCGCGTACGCCTGTTACGTCTGCGCGGACAACACCGGTCAGGAAGCGATGCTGGCCGGGGCCGGCGACTGGTCCGCCCAACCGGCGGAGCAGGCATTGATCCTGGCTGCGATGCTGTCGACCCAGGGAGACCTGGAGGCGGCCCTGCGCACGCTGGCACGCGCGAAGTTGCCTGACCCGCCCGCAGATGAGCAGCTGCGGCTGCGCATCGCCGCCCAGCGCGCCCTGCTCTACGAGCGAAGCAACGAAGTGGAACTGTCACGGCGGGAACTGGAGCAGGTGCCGCCGGCCGCACTCGACGCGCTACCGGCGGATGCAAGCCAGCTACGGGCCGAAGGCTGGCGCGCGCACGCTGCGCTGGCAATGCGCGCTGGCGCCTGGGGCGAGGCCGCGGCGCTGTACCGGCGCGTTCTCGCGCTCGGGGTGGATGCCGAGGCACGTGCCAGCGCCGGCTTCGGCCTGGCCTCGGCGTGCGATCGTCAAGGACAACACGCCGACGCCTGGCAGGCCTCGCACGCCGCCCATGCCGCGCAACTGGAGATCGCACGCGAGGTGGTGCCGGAACTTCTGGCGCAAGACAGCCAGCCGCTGCAGATGGCGGAAGTCGATCGCGTCGCGTATGCCCGCTGGAGGCCAATGGCCGCCCCTGCCAGCCGGCAGAGTCCGGTCTTCGTGGTTGGTTTCCCTCGCTCGGGCACCACGCTGCTGGAGCAGATGCTGGATGCCCATCCGGACTTCCGCTCGATGGACGAGCGAGCCTTCATTCATGAATTGACGGAGCGCATGGAGCAGGTCGGCCAGCACTACCCCGCCGACCTGGCGAACCTGAGCGGGACCGAGGTCGCGCAGTTGCGGGAAACCTACTTCCGGATGGTCGGGCGCGTGTTGCCGGATCTTGGGCAACGCCGGCTGGTCGACAAGAATCCACTCAACATGCTTTGCCTGCCGATGATCATGCGGCTGTTCCCGCAGGCGCGCATCGTCCTGTGTCTGCGCCACCCCTGCGACGTGCTGCTCAGCTGCACCATGCAGTCGTTCCGCTCGCCGGCCTTCATGGTGCTGTGCTCGTCCCTGCAACGGCTCGCGCGGGGGTATGTCGCCGCCTTCGAACAGTGGTTCCGGCAAATGGAGGTGTTCGCGCCACGGGTGCTCGAGTGGCGCTATGAATCGGTCGTGGAAAACCTGGACGGGCAGCTGGCCGAGTTGGCTGCATTTCTGGAAGTCGCCGATGCGTCGCCCATGGCCCGCTTTGCGGACCATGCCCGGACCAAGCGCTTCATCAGCACCCCAAGCTACGCCCAGGTCACCCAGGGCATCCATCCAGGGGCAGTCAACCGCTGGCAGGGCTATCGCGAGCAGTTCGAGCCGGTACTCCCGCTGCTGCAACCGATGATCGACCGCCTCGGCTACAGCCGATGAGCGATCGATCCAACCCTGCAGGACCGACGTGACTTCCGGCCTAGTCGCGCCGAGCGTGCACGGGGCATGCTCCTGGATCGGAAAGCCTAGGAGCCTCCCCATGCATTCACGCCTGTCCGCGCTGGCGCTTGGCGCAGCAATCGGTCTCGCCGCCTGCGCCAGTGCGACTGCCGCCGAACCGTCCACGTCCCGGCAACCCGAACTGACCGCGCAGACGCTTGCCTCCGGCGGCCCGATGCCGGTGGAGCAGACGCGGGTGCACTTCGACCACGCCGACCTGCACTTCACGCTCGACATCCCGCACAAGCGGCTGGCCGGCGACGCGCGGCTGACCTTCACCGCCACCGCCGCCACCGACGCGATCGTGCTCGACCTGGATCGCAACCTGCCGATCTCGCAGGTCACGGTCGACGGCAAGCCGATGCCGGCCAGCGCCTGGAGCAATCCGGAAGGCCGCCTGCGCATCGCCCTGCCGCGCGCGCTGGCCAAGGGCGACAAGGTCACCGTGGGCGTGCGCTACGCCGGCGTGCCCCACGTGGCGAAGAATGCCCCATGGGACGGCGGCTTCGTCTGGGCCACCGCGCCCGACGGCAAGCCGTGGGTCGCCACCGCGGTGGAGGGCGAAGGCTGCGATCTGTTCTGGCCGTGCATCGACCAGCCCATCGGCAAGCCCGACCTGGTCGACACCTGGGTGAACGTGCCGAAGGAACTCGCGGCGCCCGGCAATGGCGTGCTGATCGGCATCGAAGACCATGGCGCCACACGCACGTGGCACTGGCGCATCAAGCACCCGGACACCTATGCGATCACCTTGAACGTGGGCCCGTTCAAGGAGCTCAAGGGCAACTACGCCAGCCGCTACGGCAACACCATCCCGATGGAGTTCTGGTACCTGCCCGAGCACCAGGCACAGGCGAAGGAGCTGTTCGCCGGCTTCAAGCCAATGCTGGACTTCTTCGAGCAGGAGATCGGCCCGTACCCGTTCGGCGACGAGAAGATGGGCGTGGTGGAGACCCCGCACAAGGGCATGGAGCACCAGACCATCAATGCCTACGGCAACCACTACGTGAAGGACGGCTTCGGCTTCGACCGGCTGCTGCAGCACGAATTCGCGCACGAGTGGTTCGGCAACCAGGTCACCAACACGAACTGGGACGACATGTGGCTGCACGAGGGTTTCGGCACCTACATGCAGCCGCTCTACAGCCAGTACCTGTACGGCGACATGGACTACTTCGACTGGCTGCACCAGTTGCGGCTGATGGTGCGCGACCGGAAGCCGATCGTCTCCGGCCGGCCGCGTACCGAGGACGACGTCTACAACCCCGCGACCGGCCCCGGCCAGGACATCTACAACAAGGGGGCGTTGGTGCTGCACACCCTGCGCCAGCTGATCGGCGACGACGCGTTCTTCGCCTCCATCCGCGAGCTGGTCTACGGCCGCCCCGACCCGAAGCCCGGCAATTTCCAGCCGCGCTACGCCACCACGAAGGACTACATCGACATCGTCGACAAGATCACCGGCAAGGACTACGGCTGGTTCTTCAAGGCGTACCTGTACGATGCCAAGCTGCCAAAGCTGGTCCAAGAGCGCCGCGGCGACACGCTGGCGTTCCACTGGCAGACCGAGCACGGCGAGCCATTCCCGATGCCGCTGGACGTGCAGGTCGGCCACACGGTGCAGACGCTGCCGATGACCGACGGCCATGGCGAGGTGCACGCCGCACCGGGCACGCTGGTGATCGCCGACCCGCACTCGAAGGTGCTACGCGAGATGCCGCACGTCGAAGCGTTCCGGCAGTGGCTGGAGCAGCAGAAGCAGGCCCGCGGGAGGGCCAGCACCAAATCCTGATGCGATGCCCTCTTGGTAGATACCGCTTGCGGGCGATGCTCCTGCTCCTGACCAACATCGAGGCAGAAGAGCATCGCCCGCGAGCGGACTCCTACAAGGGCCAACGAAAAAGCCGGCGCATGCGCCGGCTTTTTCGTTGCGAGGCCCTGCCCTACTGCTTGGTGCCCGGCGAAGCCCCTGCGGTACCCTTTGCGGGGGCCGCGGCCACCGCTTCGGAGAACTTGCCGCCGTAGGGCAGCACCTCGGCGGCCAGCTTCGGGTTGGACTGGATCAGGCCAATCGCGTCGAACAGGATGTGCGCGGTCTCGTCCAGCTCCACGTCCTTGGCTTCCTTCGCCTCCTTCTCGGCCTTCAGCTCGGACTTCAGGCTGCGCTCGTTGGCGTTGAGGCCATCGTCCAGCGTGCTGTCCGGGTTGGACGGTACCGCATCGCCGTCGATCGCCTTGCGACGGGCCAGGAAATCGGCCTGGATCTTGTCCAGCTCCTTGCGCTCGGCCAGACGCTTGTCGTAGTTGAGCGAGATGGTGGTCTGGTCGCGCATCTTCTTGTACTGCGCGAGCTGGTCGAGCATCAGCTTCCACGCCGGCGACTTGGCCACGCGCGCGTCGTGCATCTGCATGAGCTGCGGCAGGTAGGCCTTCAGGTCGGCCACCGGCTTGTAGTCGGCCGGCGGGATCTGGGTCCAGGGCAGCGCGTTGTCGTAGGTGGACTCGCCGAAATCCTTCTCGTCGCCGTTCTTCGGGTACTGGATGTCCGGCGTGACGCCCTTGAGCTGGGTGGAGCCGCCGTTGATGCGGAAGAACTCGGCGATGGTCATCTTCAGCTCGCCCATCTGCGGTTTCTCGCCGGCGGTCTGGGCGAAGCGGTCGAGGTCGACCAGGTTCTGCACGGTGCCCTTGCCGAAGGTCGGCTCGCCGATCACCAGGCCGCGACCATAGTCCTGGATCGCCGCGGAGAAGATCTCCGAGGCCGAGGCGGTGCCGCGGTTGACCAGTACGGCCATCGGACCGCTCCAGGCCAGACCCGGCTGGTCGTCGCCCTCGACTTCGACATCACCGTCGGCCTTGCGCACCTGCACCACCGGGCCCTTGTCGATGAACAGGCCGGTGAGCTCATTGGCCTCGTCCAGCGAACCGCCGCCGTTGTTGCGCAGGTCCACGATCACGCCCTGCACGCCATCGGCCTTGAGCTTGGTCAGCAGCTTGGCGACGTCGCGGGTGGCGCTCTTGTAGTTCGGGTCGCCCTTGGCGCGGGCGGCGAAGTCGGCATAGAAGGTGGGCAGCTCGATCACGCCGATCTTGCGGCTGACGTCGCCGTCCTTCACGTCGATGACCTTGGACTTGGCCGCCTGCTCCTCCACCACGACCTTCTTGCGTACCAGCGTAATCAGCTCGTGCTTGCCGTCGGGGCCGGCATCGGCGGGCAGGATCTCCAGCCGTACGGTGGTGTCCTTCTTGCCGCGGATCTTGGCGACCACGTCATCCAGGCGCCAGCCGATCACATCGACCATCGGGCCGTTGTCCTGGCCGATCGCCACGATGCGGTCGCCCACATGCAGCTTGCCGGACTTGGCCGCCGGGCCGCCGGGCACCACCTCGCGGATCTGGGTGTACTCGTCGCGCGCCTGCAGCACTGCACCGATGCCCTCCAGCGAGAGCTTCATCGAGATGTCGAAGTTCTCCGCCAGGCGCGGACCGAGGTAGTCGGTGTGCGGGTCGGTGGTTTCCGCGTAGGCGGTCATGAAGCTCTGGAACGCGTCCTCGCCGTCAAGCTGCTTGATGCGGTCCAGCAGCGTGTTGTAACGCTTGGTGAGGGTCTTGCGGATGTCCGCGTCGTCCTTGCCGGCCAGCTTCAGGCGCAGCCAGTCGTTCTTCACCCGCTCGCGCCACAGGTTGTCCAGCTCGGCCTGGTTCTTCGGCCAGTCGGCCTTCTCGCGGTCGACGATATAACTTTCGTCCTTGGTGAAGTCGAAGCCCTTGGGCAGCAGGCCCAGCGCGAAGTGCATGCGCTCCTTGGCGCGCTGCACGTAGCGGTTGAAGATCGCGAACGGACCGGTGAGATCCTTGTTCCAGATCGCATCGTCCAGCCGGGTCTTCAGCGGCGCGAACTTCGCCAGGTCCTCCTGGGTGAAGAACACCTTCTCGCCGTCGAGCTGGTCGAGGTACTTCTTGTAGATGCGCGCCGACATCGCGTCGTCGAGCGGCTGCGCGTCGTAGTGGAAGCGGGTGAGGAAGCGCGCGGAGAGCTGCGCCGCGTCCGCCTCGGTGGCGGTGGGCTCCAGCGGCAGCGTCGCGTACTTCGGCGCCGCGGTGGATGCGGCGGCCGGTGCGGTGGCATCCCCGGCCAGCGCACCCGGCGCGCTGCCGGCGAGAGTGAAGGCAATCAGCAGGGCAAGCGCGGGGCGGAGGGTCATGCAGGTCCCTTTAGGCAAGTTCGGTGACGCCCGCGGCATGTGCCTGCAGGTCGGCGTGGTAGGAGGAGCGCACCAGCGGGCCGGACGCGACGTGATGGAAACCCATCGCCTCGCCTTGCCGACGCAGCGCGTCGAATTCGTCCGGCGTCCAGTAGCGCACCACCGGGTGGTGGTGCGGCGTGGGCTGCAGGTACTGGCCGATGGTGATCATCTCCACGTCGTGATTACGTAGATCGCGCAGCGTCTCGATCACCTGCTCGTACGTCTCGCCCAGGCCCAGCATGATGCCGGACTTGGTCGGCACGTCCGGATGCTGCGCCTTGAAGCGCTTGAGCAGGTCAAGCGACCACTGATAGTCCGCACCCGGACGCACTTCGCGGTACAGGTGCGGCACGGTTTCCAGGTTGTGGTTGAACACGTCCGGCGGGAAATCCTTCAGCACCTCGAGTGCGCGCTCCATCCGGCCCTTGCCGCGGAAGTCGGGGGTGAGGATCTCGATCTTGATCTGCGGACTGGCATGGCGCACCGCCCGGATGCAGCTGGCGAAGTGCTCGGCGCCGCCGTCGCGCAGGTCGTCGCGGTCGACCGAGGTGATCACCACGTACTTCAGGCGCATGTCGGCGATGGTCTCGGCCAGGCGCGCCGGCTCCAGCGGGTCGGGCGGCGCCGGGCGGCCGTGGGCCACGTCGCAGAACGAGCAACGGCGGGTGCAGACCTCGCCGAGGATCATGAAGGTGGCGGTGCCCTTGGAGAAGCACTCGTGGATGTTCGGGCAGGACGCCTCCTCGCACACCGTCACCAGCGCGTTCTGGCGCAGGCGCGACTTCAGGTCCTGCACGGCGTTGCCCTGCGGCAGGCGCACGCGGATCCAACTCGGCTTTCGCAGGGTTGGCGTCTCGGTGTCGAAGCCGGCGCGGTTGCGCGCGATCTTGTCGTTGCCGAGCTGTTTTTCGACCACCGGTACAGACAATGTCTGGATCGGGATGGTCTTGGTGGGAGTGGCGGAGGATTCGCTCATGTGCTCGGGCCTAGACCGCGGCGCGCGCGGGGAGTTCGGGGAGTTGGGGGGCGGCCGGCTCGGCGTCGAAGCCGAACTGGCGACAGAACTCGCCGATCAGCACGTCTTCGACGTCCGCCAGGCGCGACGGACCGCCCAAGTCTAGCACCTGCGTCACCGCCAAACCCTTGTAGCCGCAAGGATTGATGCGCTGGTAGGGCTCCAGGTCCATGGCCACGTTGAAGGCCAGTCCATGGAAGCTGCAGCCGCGCCGCACGCGCAGGCCCAGGGCCGCCACCTTGGCCCCGGCCACGTAGACGCCGGGGGCGCCTTCCAGCCGTTCGGCGCCGATGTCCCAATGGCCCAGGGTATCGATGATGGACTGCTCGATCCGGTGCACCAGCTCGCGCACGCCCACGCCCACCCGGCGCAGGTCGATCAGGGGGTAGCCGACGATCTGGCCCGGGCCGTGGTAGGTCACCTGACCGCCCCGGTCCACCTGCACCACCGGGATATTGCCCGGCGCCAGCACGTGCTCGGCCTTGCCGGCCTGGCCCTGGGTGAACACCGGGTCGTGCTCGAGCAGCCACAGCTCGTCCGGCGTATCGGCGGTGCGACGGTCGGTGAACTCGCTCATCGCCTTCCAGGTCGCCTCGTAGGGCTGGCGGCCAAGGCGGCGGACTTTCAGTGGCAGGGACATGGGGTGAAGCCTGGGTGGATCGGAGGAAATGCCGTTGAGATCAGGGGGGCGTCCGGACGATTCAAGGGCACCGGCCACCAAAACAAACGGGGAACGCGCCTGGCGCGTTCCCCGTGGTGACTGGCTCAGCCACTGCCGCTCACAGCGTATAACGCACGTCCGGATCGGCCCGCAGCACCGTATGGGCCGAGTCGTACTGCTCCCGCGTCTGGGCGCGGAAGCTGACCGTCACCGAGACGTAGTTGCCGCCGGCCGAGTGCTTGTAGCGCACCGTCTCGTGCAACACGTGCAGGCCGGCGCCCTCAAGCAGCCGCGGCACGTGTACCGGCAGGTCGGCGCCAGCGTTGCCCATGGCGGTGATCTCGAACTCGCCGGGAAACTGGAAGCCTTTGCCGTCCTTCTTCGCCTGGGTGAAATCGATCTCTTGCATCACTTCGCGTCCGCGTCGGCCTTCTTGCCGCTGCCATGGAACCACAGCAGGATCGAATCCCAAAGCCGCGAGAAGAACCCGCCCTGCGGCGCGTCGGCCAGCGCCACCAGCGGCACGCTCTGCACCGGCTGGCCGTCCAGCGCGATGCGCAGCAGGCCGATCTGCTGCCCCTTCTTGAACGGGGCGATCAGGGTGGCCGGGATGTCCATGGTGGCCTTCAGCTTGTCGTACTGGCCGGTCTTGACCGTCACCAGTACGTCGTCGGACACGCCGATCGGCAACTGGTCTGCCGCACCCTTCCACAACCGCGGCGTGGCGAGCGCCTTGCCGGCCTCGTACAGCTTGTGCGTCTCGTAAAAACGGAAGCCGTAGTTGAGCAGGGCCATGGCCGCGTCGGCGCGCCCCTTGTCGGTGCTCGACCCCATCACCACCGCGATCATGCGCTCGTCGCCGTGCACCGCCGAAGCATCCAGGCAGAAGCCGGCGGCGGCGGTATGGCCAGTCTTGATGCCGTCCACCGCGGGATCACGCCACAACAGGGCGTTGCGGTTCTGCTGCTTGATGCCGTTCCACTCGAACTCCTTGATCTTGGAGATCGCGTAGTCCTCGGGGAAGTTGTGGATCAGCGCGCGAGAGAGGATCGCGATGTCGCGCGCGGTGGAGTAGTGATCGTCCACCGGGTAACCGGAGGCATTGGAGTAATGCGTGTTGACCATGCCCAGTTGCTTGGCATACGCGTTCATCAGGTTGGCGAACGCGTCCTCGGAGCCGGCCGCATGCTCGGCCAGCGCGATCGCCGCGTCGTTGCCGGACTGCACGATCATACCCTTGAGCAGGTCCTCCAGCTTCACCTGGCTGCCCAGCTTGAGGAAGCTGGTGGAACCGTCGGTGCCGCCGCCGCCGGCACGCCAGGCGTGCTCGCTGATGGTCACCGTGTCGTCGGGATGGATGCGGCCGGCGCCGATCTCGGCGGAGATCACGTAGTCGGTCATCACCTTGGTCAGCGAAGCCGGGGCGCGGCGCTCGTCGGGATTCTTCGAGGCGAGGATCTGCCCGGTGGCGTAATCCATCAGCACCCAGCTCTGGGCATCCACGTCCGGCGGCGGCGGCACGGGCACTGCAGGCGCGACCGGCCGCGGCACGGCGGTGGGGTGCGGTGGAGCCTGCTGGGCCATGGCGGCCCCGACCATGAGGGCGGTGGCTGCGAGCGAAACCAGGGTACGGCGGAAAAAGCTCATCGTTGTGTTCAATCCCGTCTGGCTGGGGACGGCAGACATGGCGCCGTCGCATGAGAAATACCGTTCAGTCTACCGCGACCTGAGGATGCGGCAGGCCCATGGCCTCGATCCGGCGAGCGATGGCGTCGGCCTGTTCAGCGTCTGGCACAGGTCCGACGCGCACGCGGCGAACAGTCCGTCCACCACTCTGCGCCTCGATCACCCGTACGTCACCGAGGTTCGCCGCGCGCAGGCGCTGGGCCAGGCGCTCTGCATTCGACGCATCTGAGAAAGCTCCCACCTGCAGATAGATCGCCGGCTTGCTGCCGAGCACAGGGACCGACGCAGCGGACGCAGGTTCCCTGCCAGCGGCAGCTGCGGCGGGCTTGATCTGGCCGTTGACCACGGCGACCGGTGGCGGCGTCTGCTCCGGATGGGCCGGGTCGATCGCGCGTACTTCCACCAGCCCCGTGCCCTTCGGCCAGATGCCGATCTTCACCGCCGCCGCATAGGAAAGGTCGATCAGGCGGTTGTCGTGGAACGGGCCGCGATCATTGATCCGCACGATCACGCTCTTGCCGTTGGCCAGGTTGGTGACCCGCGCGTAGCTCGGCAGGGGCAATGTCTTGTGCGCCGCCGAGAACTTGTACATGTCGTAGTTCTCGAGGTTGGACGTCTTGTAGCCGTGAAACTTGTTGCCGTAGAACGAAGCGATGCCGCGCTCGTCGTAACCCTTTGCGCTCGGCAGCACGCGGTAGGTGTGGCCAAGCACCGTGTACGGCGACCGGTTGCCGTAGGTCGAACGAGGCTCCCAGTGCGGCACCGGTTCGGGCAGCTTGTCCACGTCCGGCGGCGGGCCCGACGGCACGCTGTCCGCCTGCTCGCTGTAGCGGTCCGCCTGATTCCGGCTGATGTCGTCGTGGAACCGATCGCCGTCGGCGGGCACACCCGGCGAAGCACCCGCCTCCTGCCCGGTTGTTGCCGCCCCGCGCGATCCATGATGCGTCGCCGGCCGGGTGCGGTGGCCCGCACAGCCGGCCAGCAGCAGGGCCGTGACGACCGCCAGCAGTGCTCCGATCCGACTCACGGCTGGCGGTCCGCCGCCTGCACGCCTGCATCGATCGCCTGCGCCAGCTGATAGACGGCCATGGCGTATAGCGGACTGCGGTTGTAGGTGGTGATCACGTAGAAATTCTGGAAAGTGAACCAGTACTCCGGGCCATTCGCCCCCTCCAGCGTCTGCAGGCCGGTCAGTTCCCCCGGATTGGCGCGCTGCAACGGGGCGTAGCCCCAGGCCTCCAGCTGCTCCAGCGACCAATGCGGCCTGGTGTCGTCGGCCGTGATGACTTTCGCCGCCGCATCCGGCTGGGCGCGCATCGCGACCGGACCACCGCGGACCCAGCCGTGCCGGGCAAAGTAGTTGGCGACGCTGGCCACGATGTCCGGCAGCGAATCGACCAGATTGATATGGCCGTCGTCATCGGCGTCCACCGCGAAGTCGCGGATGCTCGATGGCATGAACTGGCCCCAGCCCTGCGCTCCGGCATACGAGCCCATCAGGGTGTCGAGCGGACCGGCCAGGTGGTTGTCCGGCAGCTCCAGCAGCACCTTGAGCTGCTCGCGGAAGAATTTCGCACGTGGCGGGTAGTACAGGCCCAGCGTGACCAGCGCGTCGAGCACCTTGTACTTGCCGGTGAGCCGCCCGTAGTTGGTCTCCACCCCGAGGATCGCCACGATGTATTCCGGTGCGACGCCGTACTGCTGACCCACCTGTTCGAGCAACGCGCGGTGATCGCGGTAGAACGCCACGCCATCAGCGATGCGCTGCGGGGTCAGGAAGATCGGCCGGTAGTCCCGCCACGGCTTGGCTTCGGCCGGGCGACTGATCGCATCGAGGATGCTCTGTTGCCGGATGGCGCCATCCAGCAGGCGGTTCAGCGCGACCGGATCCTTGCCGGTATCGCGTGCCACCTCGCGTACCAGCGCGGCCTGGCCCGGATGGGTTTCGGCATGCAGCGGGATGAGTGCCGGGGCGACCAGCAGACCCCACGCGATGACCAGGCGGAGGACACGGGTCGCGTTGCGGACAGTCATCGGAACAAAGCTCGCTTTGTGGTGGGCGCGGAGAGCCTAGCACGCGTGCCGCGACCCGCCCGGGGCCTGCAGCGCATGCGCGCGGGGCGGTCACTGGTGCATCTTGCGGTTGGCGTGGATCGACATCAGCACGCCGAAACCGGTCAGCAGCGACACCGCCGAGGTACCGCCGTAGCTGACCAGCGGCATCGGCACACCGACCACCGGCAGCATGCCGGCGACCATGCCGCCGTTGACCAGCACGTAGACGAAGAAGCTCATGCCGATTGCGCCGGCGAGCAGTCGCGAGTAGGTGTCGCGCGCCTCCATCGCGATCCACAGGCAGCGGCCGATGATGAAGGCATACAGCAGTAGGATGCCGACGACGCCGACCAAGCCGAACTCTTCGGAGAACACCGCGAAGATGAAGTCGGTGGTGTGTTCGGGCAGGAAATCCAGCCGCGACTGGGTACTGTGCAGCCAGCCCTTGCCGAAGACGCCGCCGGAACCCACGGCAATCTGCGACTGGATGATGTGCCAGCCATTGCCGAGCGGATCCGACTCGGGGTTCAGCAGGGTCATCACGCGATCGCGCTGGTACTGGTGCATGAAGTGCCAGCCCACCGGCACCATGGCGGCCGCGCCGGCCAGCAGCATGCCGATGCGCCACCACGCCATGCCGGAGAGAAACAGTGCGAATGCGCCGGCGGCGGCCACGAGCAGCGCGGTACCGAGGTCCGGCTGCTCGGCGATCAGGCCGGCAGGGAGGACGATCAGCAGGCCGACCACGGCAATGTCCTTCCAGCTCGGTGGCAGCTGGCGCGGATGCAGGTACCACGCCACCATCATCGGCATCGTGAGCTTCAGCAGCTCCGATGGCTGGAAGCGCATCACGCCGAGGTCGAGCCAGCGGTACGCACCACGCCCCTCGCCCAACGCCGCCACCACGACCAATAGCGCGGTACTTCCCGCGTAGAGCCACGGCGTCCATGTGCGCAGGGTCGATGGCGGTATGCGCGATACCAGCAACAGCAGTACGCCGCCGAGCACGAAACGGGCCGCCTGTCCGCCCACCAGCGAAAGGCTGCGATCACCCGCGCTGTAGAGCGTCATCAGGCCCACGCAGCCAAGCACGAACAAGCCGAAGGCCAGCGGCAGGTCGATCCGCGGCCGGGTCATCAGACGCCGGACGAAGCGGCGCAGGCGCGTGTAGTAGGGACGGATCATGGTGTGTCTCCGTCCGGGGGAGCGACCGGCAGGTCCTCCGCTGGCAGCGGCGGCACGTCGCCAAGCGAAGGATCGCTGTAGGGTGTGAACGGTGGTGCCTTGCTGCCCTTCGTCGCCAGCCAGGCGTCGAGGATGTGCCGCGCGATCGGACCGGCCGAGGACGAACCCCAGGCACCGGCTTCAAGAACCACGGCCACGGCGATCTGGGGATCGTCGGCGGGCGCATACATCTCGAACCATGCGCGGTTGCGGCTGGCGAGATAGGCCAGGTTGCTGCGGTCGTCGTAGCTGTTGCCCGTGCGCGAGTAGCGCTGGGCCGTACCGCTCTTGCCGGCAATGCGGTACGGGAAACCGACGGTCAGGCTCCTGCCGGTGCCCTTGTCGCCGTACATCACCATCTCCATGCCCTTGTCGATCGCCTCCCAGTTCGTCTTCGAGCTGATCAGCGAAGGGCCTTCCGGCGGGTTCGGCAACGGCACGGCCTTCGCATCCACGCCATCCTGGGTGGCCATCACCAGGCGTGGCTTGTAGGGCACCCCGCCGCCGGCGAAGGTGGCAATGGCATGGGCGAGCTGCAGTGGCGTGACCGCCCAGTAGCCCTGGCCGATGCCGGCGATCATCGTCTCGCCCGGGAACCACGGCATCTTCGAATGCGCCGCCTTCCACTCGCGTGAGGGCAGGACGCCGTCCGATTCGCCGACCAGGTCGATGCCGGTCGCGTGGCCGAAGCCGAACTGGCTCATGTAGTGGCTCAGGCGGTCGATCCCCAGGTCGAGCGCGAGCTTGTAGAAATAGGTATTGACCGACTGCTCGATGGCTTCGGCCAGATCGACGCGCCCGGCGCCGCCGCGCTGGTCGTCGCGCCGGCAGAAAGTGGTGCCGGGGATGCAGTACTGGCCGGTGGAGACGACCGTGTCGTCCGGCGTACGCAGGCCGGATTCCAGGCCGGCAAGACCAATCAACGGCTTGACCGTGGAGCCGGGCGGATACACCCCGCGCAGGGCACGGTTGTAAAGGGGCTTCTCCGGGTCGGTGGTCAGCGCCTTGTAGTCGGCCGAGCTGATGCCGTTGACGAACAGGTTGGGATCGAAACTTGGCACGCTGACCATGGCCAGCACCTGGCCGTTGCGCGGATCGATCGCGACTGCCGCGCCAGGACGTCCGGCGAATGCATCCTCGGCCGCCTTCTGGATGCGGGCATCGATGCTCAGGTAAAGGTTCTTGCCGGGGACCGGCGGATGGGTTTCCAGCACGCGCTGGGTACGCCCGTCGGCGTTCACCTCCACCAGCTCGTAGCCCGGCGTTCCGTGCAGCAGATCCTCGTAGGAGCGCTCGATGCCGCTGCGCCCGACGTGCGTGGCCCCCTTGTACCTGGCCGGGTCGAGCCGCTTCAGATCGTTGTCGTCGATCCGGTTGACGTAGCCGATCACGTGCGCGAAGCGGGCGCCGAAGGTGTAGCGCCGGGTCAGGTAGGGCACCACGTCCACGCCGGGAAAGCGCCAGCGATTGACCGAGAACCGGGCGATGTCGTCCTCGGACAGGTGCATCTTCAACGGGATGCTGTCGAAACGACGGCTCTGGGCCAGCTGCTTCCTGAACGCATCGATGTCGTCGTCGCCAAGCGGCACCACCGAGCCGATCCGCGCCAGCATCGCCTTCATGTCAGGCACCTGCTCGGGCACCACCTCGAGCCGGAAGGCAGGAACGTTGTCGGCCAGAAGCACGCCGTTGCGGTCATAGATCAGTCCGCGCGCCGGCTGCAACGCGCGTGGCTTGATCCGGTTCGCATCCGAGCGGGTGGCGAACTCGTCGTGGTGCAGCACCTGCAGGAAGGCATAGCGACCGACCAGGGCCAGCAGGCCGAGCAGAATCAGTGCAAAACCCGCCACGGCGCGACCGCGGAACAGTGCACTTTCACCCCGCGGGTCCTTGATGGCGCGGCGCGGACGATGGATGCGGCGCTTGCTCACCGGCGCACCGATCAGGCGATACGCAGCCGGATGCGAAGGTCATCCAGCAGCAGGAACAGGAACGGCCAGAGCGCGGCGCCGACGAACGGCGAGAACCACCAACTCAACGTGGGCGAGGCTTCGCCAGCGAAGGTGCGCACGATCAGCAGGAGGATGCGGTCATTGAGCAGCAGCGCAAGCACGGCCAGGGTCTGTTGCCACATCGGGAAGAAGCGCAGCCGCGAGCGGAAGCGCAGCGCGATGAACATCAACGCAGTCAGTCGCAACGCCTGCTCACCCAGCAAAACGCCATCGAGCAGGTCGGCGAACAGGCCCACCGCAAAGGCCAGTCCCAGGCTCACCCGATCGCCGGACTCCAGCGCCCAGTAGAGCAGGACCAGCGCCGGCCAGTACGGTTTGAACGGCTGCAGTACCGCCGGCAGCGGCACCAGCATGGCGATCAGCGAGACCGCGACGGTCGCGCTGAACCAGAACAGGGCGACACGCTGGCGGTTCATCGCTTCACGCCCGTATTCGCCGTGGATGTCGAGGAGGTTGCCGATGCCGGCATCGCCAGGTCTTCCGGCGGCCCCACCGACGTCGCCGGTGCCGGCGGGCCGGCAGGCTCGGCCAAATCGTGGAGGAGCAACACGTCCTCGCTGCGGTCCAGGTCGGCGGCCGGCTTCGCGCTGGCCTGCAGAAACATGCCGGTGGGTGCCGGCTGCACCTTGTCGACCGTGCCCACCGGGAACCCCGGCGGGAACCGCCCGCCAATGCCAGAGGTGAGCAGACGATCGCCGGCACGGACGTCGGCCGCCATCGGGATGTCCGGCAGGAGCAGTCCGTTGCCGTCGCGGGTGCCATAGGCGATCGTGCGCAGCCCCGTGCGCTCCACCGTCACCGGAATGGCGTGTGCCGGGTCGGTCACCAGCATCACCACCGAGGTGCTGGGCAGCACATGCACCACCTGGCCCATCACTCCCCGGGCATCGATTACCGGCTGGCCCACATGAATGCCGCTGTTGGCACCCACGCCGAGCATGATGCGGTCTTCTCCCGGGCCGAGATCGACGCCGATGACCCGCGCGAGCTGCACATTGAGTTCGAGGCTGCGCTGGGTATCGAGCAGTTCCTTCAGGCGCTGGTTCTGTTCGGCCACTGCAGCCATGCGGTTGAGCTTGGCATTGGCCAGCAGCAGATCCTCACGCAGGCGCTGGTTTTCCTCGGTGAGGGTCTTGCGCTCCGCGAACGCGACGGCAAGCGAGTGGAATCCGGCACTGGGTGCACCGGCGAGCCGGTAGAGCGGCTCGACGACAACGGCAGCGGCGTAGCGTACCCGCCACGTCCAGCCATTACGGTGGTCCAGCACCATCAGCACCATCGCCAGAGCGAGGTAGGTGAGCAGACGCAGCGTGCCGGCGACCGTGCCGGCGAACAGCGGTGAGGGTTCCTCACGGGTCAGCGGCATGGCGCCCTTCCGTCATGGATGCTGCTGCGCTGTTTCAACGACAGGACTCCTCGGGCTGCCTCGCACCGGCCCGCACGGTGTTTGTCGGAATTCAACGACGACCGGACGCGCGGCCCGGCACGGCTCACTCGGGAGCGAAGAAATCGCTGCCGTGCTGGTCGATCAGTTCCAGCGCCTTGCCGCCGCCCCGGGCCACGCAGGTCAGCGGGTCGTCGGCGACCTGCACGTGGAGGCCGGTTTCCTCGGAAATCAGGCGATCCAGGTCGCGCAGCAACGCACCGCCACCGGTGAGAACGATGCCGCGCTCGGCCACGTCGGAGCAAAGCTCCGGCGGCGTCTGCTCCAACGCCGACTTCACTGCGGCGACGATACCGGCGAGCGGCTCGTGAAGCGCCTCGAGAATCTCGTTGGAGTTGATGGTGAACATGCGCGGCACGCCCTCGGCGAGATTGCGGCCAGAGATCTCGATCTCCTTGACCTCGCTCTGCGGGAACGCGCAGCCGATCTCCAGCTTTATCCGCTCGGCTGTCGACTCGCCGATCAGCGTGCCGTGGTTGCGACGCACGTAGTTGATGATCGCTTCGTCGAAGCGGTCCCCGCCCACGCGCACCGAAGCGGAGTAGACGATGCCGTTGAGCGAAATCACCGCCACCTCGGAGGTACCGCCGCCGATATCGAGCACCATCGAGCCACGCGCCTCATGCACCGGAATGCCGGCACCGATTGCGGCAGCCATCGGCTCCTCGATCAGGAACACGTCACGGGCACCGGCGCCTTCGGCGGATTCCTTGATCGCGCGGCGCTCGACCTGGGTCGAGCCGCACGGCACACACACCAGCACGCGCGGGCTGGGACGAAGCATGCGCGACTTGTGCACCTGCTTGATGAAGTGCTGCAGCATCGCCTCGGTCATGGTGAAGTCGGCAATCACGCCGTCCTTCATCGGACGCACGGTGGCGATGTTGCCTGGCGTACGGCCCAGCATGCGCTTGGCCTCGCCACCGACCGCCGCCACCGCGCGGGGACCGCCCGGGCCACGGTCCTGGCGGATGGCGACCACCGAAGGCTCGTTCAGCACGATACCCTGGCCACGCACGTATATCAGCGTGTTGGCGGTGCCGAGATCGATGGAGATGTCGTTGGAGAAGATCCCGCGAAACTTCTTGAACATGGGCAGCGCCGCGCATCCGACTGGCTAAAAAGTAAGCGCGCCAGTCTAGTCAGCGCTGCCATGGGGCGCAAGGACTGTAACGTTAAGAAATCCTTGTAGGACGGGATGATATCGACAGTTTCTTGAGTGCCCACGCAGCATCACCGGAGGGCAGAAAGTCGCCAAGCAGGGGCGTTCGAGGTACGATTCGCAACTTTGCCGGGGCCTTCGGTCGCGGCAGTCTGCGTGGCCGCCAACTGGGCGGTCCGAACATCTTGCCGAGGCACCCAAGCATCATGTCAGCCGTCATCTGCGGATCGTTGGCCTACGACACCATCATGGTGTTCCAGGACCAGTTCAAGAACCACATCCTGCCGGACCAGGTGCACATCCTGAACGTCTCGTTCCTGGTGCCCCGGATGCGGCGCGAGTTCGGCGGTTGCGCCGGCAACATCGCTTACAACCTCAAGCTGCTCGGCGCCGATCCGCTGCCGGTCGCGGCCGTCGGCCAGGACTTCGCGCCGTACCGGCAGCATCTGGTGGAGTGCGGCATCCGGTTGGACCACGTCCGCGAGTACAGCGATCAGTTCACGCCGCAGTGTTTCATCACGACCGATCTGGACAACAACCAGATTACGGCGTTCCACCCCGGCGCGATGTCCAGTGCCCACGAGAACCATGTGAAGGACATTCCGGGAATCAGCTTTGCGATCGTCGCGCCTGACAGCCGCGAGGCGATGCTGCAGCATGTCGATGAGTTTGCTGCGCGGGGCGTGCCGTTCATTTTCGATCCCGGTCAGGCCATGCCATTGTTCGATGGCGCCGAGTTTCGTTCGATGATCGAGAAGGCGACCTACGTGATCGTCAACGATTACGAGTCACAACTACTGCAGACGCGCACCGGCTGGTCAGCGGGAGAGATCGCTGCTCGGGTCGGCGCCTATATCGTGACGCAGGGGCCTCGAGGCTCCGTCATCCACGCCGATGGGACGACACACGTCATTCCGGCGGCACGGGAACGCCGCATAGTCGACCCGACTGGCTGCGGCGATGCCTACCGGGCCGGCCTGATCTTCGGCATCATGCAAGGCCGTGATTGGCCGACGATCGGCCGCATGGCCTCGCTAATGGGTGCACTGAAGGTGGAGCACCCCGGCACGCAGAACCAGCGCTTCAACTACGAGCAGTTCCACTCCGAATTCCACGAGCAGTTCGGCTATACGTTGGATTGAGCGCGTCAGCCATTCGATCAACGCGAGAGGCGGGGACTTCCCCGCTTTTTTGTGCCCGAACTACTGGTGAGATGTCACCCACGAGCTGGTTCACCCAAGGCGTTGAATGGCGCGTGGTAGTTCGCGAAAGAGGGGCTAATAGTCGCTGATTCGCACGAAAGCGATCAAATAAAAAGCCCCCTCCTGTTGGAGGGGGCTTTTCAAAAAAAGGTCCCTGGCAGTGACCTACTCTTGCATGCGGATGCACACTACCATCGGCGCGGCTGCGTTTCACTTCCGAGTTCGGGATGGGATCGGGTGGGGCCACAGCGCTATAGCCGCCAGGGAAGGGGTGCGGTCAGCGCTCAGGAGCGCCGGACCGGCTAAAGGGGTAAACGAGTGACAAGCGATTTGGAACCTTACGAGATGTTTCGCTGAAGAGAAGCGAAGCGTCTTGGGGTTATATGGTCAAGCCGCACGGCTCATTAGTACGCGTAAGCTCAATGCATTGCTGCACTTCCACACCGCGCCTATCAACCACCTAGTCTAGATGGGGCCTTAAGGAGAGTCGAGCTCTCGGGAGATCTCATCTTGGGGCGCGCTTCCCGCTTAGATGCTTTCAGCGGTTATCGCTTCCGTTCATAGCTACCGGGCAATGCCATTGGCATGACAACCCGAACACCAGCGGAACGTCCACTCCGGTCCTCTCGTACTAGGAGCAGCCCCCCTCAAATCTCCAACGCCCACGACAGATAGGGACCGAACTGTCTCACGACGTTCTGAACCCAGCTCGCGTACCACTTTAAATGGCGAACAGCCATACCCTTGGGACCGACTACAGCCCCAGGATGTGATGAGCCGACATCGAGGTGCCAAACACCGCCGTCGATATGAACTCTTGGGCGGTATCAGCCTGTTATCCCCGGAGTACCTTTTATCCGTTGAGCGATGGCCCTTCCATACAGAACCACCGGATCACTAAGACCTACTTTCGTACCTGCTTGATCCGTCGATCTCGCAGTCAAGCACGCTTATGCCTTTGCACACAGTGCGCGATGTCCGACCGCGCTGAGCGTACCTTCGTGCTCCTCCGTTACTCTTTGGGAGGAGACCGCCCCAGTCAAACTACCCACCATACACGGTCCCTGACCCGGATTACGGGCCTAGGTTAGAACGTCAAGCACTTCAGGGTGGTATTTCAAGGATGGCTCCACCAAGACTGGCGTCCTGGTTTCATAGCCTCCCACCTATCCTACACAGAAGAACTCAACGTTCAGTGTAAAGCTATAGTAAAGGTTCACGGGGTCTTTCCGTCTTGCCGCGGGAACGCTGCATCTTCACAGCGATTTCAATTTCACTGAGTCTCGGGTGGAGACAGCGCCGCTGTCGTTACGCCATTCGTGCAGGTCGGAACTTACCCGACAAGGAATTTCGCTACCTTAGGACCGTTATAGTTACGGCCGCCGTTTACTGGGGCTTCGATCAAGAGCTTCGCCTTGCGGCTGACCCCATCAATTAACCTTCCAGCACCGGGCAGGCGTCACACCCTATACGTCCACTTTCGTGTTTGCAGAGTGCTGTGTTTTTGATAAACAGTCGCAGCGGCCAGGTTACTGCGACCCTCCAGTGCTCAGTCACGCACGTGACCACACCGGAGGGCGCACCTTCTCCCGAAGTTACGGTGCCATTTTGCCTAGTTCCTTCACCCGAGTTCTCTCAAGCGCCTTGGGATTCTCACCCTGCCTACCAGTGTCGGTTTACGGTACGGTTTTTCTTAAGCTGAAGCTTAGTGGCTTTTCCTGGAAGCGTAGTATCAGTCACTTCGTCCCATAGGACTCGTCTCGGTGCTCGGCATAAAGGATCCCGGATTTGCCTAAGATCCATGCCTACCGCCTTTCCCCGGGACAACCAACGCCCGGTAGACCTAACTTTCTCCGTCCCCACATCGCACTTAAGAAAAGTGCTGGAATATTAACCAGCTTCCCATCGACTACGCATTTCTGCCTCGCCTTAGGGGCCGACTCACCCTGCGCCGATGAACGTTGCGCGAGGAAACCTTGGGCTTTCGGCGTGCGGGCTTTTCACCCGCATTATCGTTACTCATGTCAGCATTCGCACTTCCGATACCTCCAGCAAGCTTCTCAACTCACCTTCACAGGCTTACGGAACGCTCCTCTACCGCGCACACTTGCGTGTGCACCCCGAGCTTCGGTGTAGTGCTTAGCCCCGTTAAATCTTCCGCGCAGACCGACTCGACCAGTGAGCTATTACGCTTTCTTTAAAGGGTGGCTGCTTCTAAGCCAACCTCCTGGCTGTCTATGCCTTTCCACATCGTTTTCCACTTAGCACTAACTTTGGGACCTTAGCTGCGGGTCTGGGTTGTTTCCCTTTTCACGACGGACGTTAGCACCCGCCGTGTGTCTCCCGGATAGTCTGTCCTGGTATTCGGAGTTTGCCATGGTTTGCTAAGTCGCGATGACCCGCTAGCCATAACAGTGCTCTACCCCCAG
>NZ_JAMZEK010000001.1:530000-905000 GCF_024158035.1 Dyella lutea | reverse complement strand
GCCGACCTCACCCTCACCCTGCCCTACAACGACCTCGACGCGGCGCGCACGCTGTTTGCCGAACACGGTCAGGACATCGCCGCGCTGATCATCGAGCCGGTCGCCGGCAACATGAACTGCATCCTCCCGCGCGAGGGCTACCTCGCGGGCCTGCGCACGCTGTGCGACGAGCATGGCGCCCTGCTGATCTTCGACGAGGTGATGACCGGCTTCCGCGTGGCGCTCGGTGGTGCCCAGGCGCACTACGGCGTGAAACCCGACCTGACCACTTTCGGCAAGGTGATCGGCGGCGGCATGCCGGTCGGCGCCTACGGCGGCCGCCGCGACCTGATGGAGCAGGTGGCACCGGCCGGGCCGATCTACCAGGCGGGCACGCTGAGCGGCAATCCGGTGGCGATGGCCGCCGGCCTGGCCATGCTCGGGCTGGTCCAGGCCCCGGGCTTCCACGACGCGCTGGCGGCCCGGACACGCCTGCTGTGCGACGGCCTGCAGGCGGTGGCGGACGGCGCCAGCGTGCCATTCAGCACGAACAGCGTGGGCGGCATGTTCGGCCTGTTCTTCACCGGCGAGAAGGTCGAGACCTTCGCCCAGGCCACCGCTGCCGACACCGCACGGTTCAACCGCTTCTTCCACGGCATGCTCGAGCGGGGTATCTACCTGGCACCGAGCGCGTTCGAGGCGGGCTTCATGTCCTCGGCGCACAGCGATGACGATATCGCCGCCACCCTGGAGGCGGCGCGCCAGGTCATGACGACCCTGACGCCGGACTGATCCGGAGTCGCCGGGGATGAGCGGGGAACCGACACCACGACACCCCGGCGAACCGCACCCGCCCGCGGGTGCGACCTGGCGCGAGCGCGGGTTCCACGTGATCTTCGGCCACCACGATCGTGCCGGCCGCCTGTTCGATGTGGCACTCATCGTGGCGATCGTCGCCAGCATCCTGGTGACCCTGCTGGACTCGGTGCAGTCCCTGCATCAGCGCTTCGGCGAGCTGCTCTATCGCCTGGAATGGCTGTTCACCATGCTCTTCACCGCCGAGTACCTGGTCCGGCTCTACGTGGTGCGGCGTCCCTGGCGCTATGCGCGCAGTTTCTTCGGCATCGTCGACCTACTGTCGGTGCTGCCGACCTACCTGAGCCTGATGCTGACCGGCAGCCAGTATCTGCTGGTGATCCGGGCGCTGCGCATCCTGCGCATTTTCCGCGTGCTCAAGCTCACGCGTTACGTGGGCGAGGCAACCCTGCTCTGGTCGGCGCTGATCCGCAGCCGGAGGAAGATCCTGGTCTTCGTCAGCACTTTCCTGACCCTGGTGCTCATCTTCGGCGCGGCGATGTACCTGATCGAGGGCCCGGAGCACGGCTTCACCTCGATCCCGCAGTCGATGTACTGGGCGGTGGTGACGATGACGACGGTGGGGTTCGGCGACATCACGCCGAAGACGCCGCTGGGCCAGATGTTCACGTCGCTGATCATCCTGGTCGGCTACAGCATCATCGTGGTGCCGACCGGCATCTTCACCGCCGAGCTCGCCAACGGCATGCGCCAGGCGCGCGAAGCTCGGCGCTGCGAAGGCTGCGGGCTGGCCGGCCACGAGGCGGATGCCCGGTTCTGCCGTCATTGCGGCGAGAAGCTGTCCGGGCCCGGAACGCCAGGGGCGGGTTCACCAGCTGCCGGTGTTCGGCATCGATGACCACGGCTCGGCCGGCGGCAGCGCGTCGCCGGCCTGCAGCAGTTCCACCGAAATCAGGTCCGGCGAGCGGACGAAGGCCATGTGCCCGTCGCGCGGCGGACGATGGATGGTGTAGCCCATCGCCTGCAGATGGGCGCAGGTGGCGTAGATGTCGTCCACGCGGAACGCCAGGTGGCCGAAGTTGCGGGCCGAGCCGTAGTCCTCGCTGGAGTCCCAGTTCCAGGTGAGCTCGATCTCCGCGTCCGGGCTCTCCGGCGCGGCCAGGAACACCAGCGTGAACTTGCCGGCCGGCACGTCGCGCCGGCGCACCTCACGCAGGCCAAGCCCCTCGCAGTAGAAGCGCAGCGAGGCATCGAGGTCGCGCACGCGGACCATGGTGTGGAGGTACTTCATGCCGCCGCTCCCGTCGCCGCGACGAAATCCGCCAAGGCCGCGCGCAGGCGCTGCAGGCCCTCGGCGACGTCCGCGTCGGTGAGCACCAGGGGCGGCACGAAGCGCAGCACGTCCGGGCCGGCCTGCAGCAGCAGCAGGCCGTGGGCCGCAGCGCAGTCGAGCACCTCGCCGGCGCGCCCCTTCCACGGCCCGGCCAGCACCGCGCCCAGCATCAGGCCGCGGCCGCGCACCTGCTCGAACAGCCCAAGCTCCGCGTTGATGTCCGCCAGGCCCTCGCGCAGGTCGTGCGCCTGGCGCTCCACGTTCAGCAGCACCTCCGGCGAACCGAGCCTGGCCAGCGCCGCCCGGGCCACCGCCGCGCCCATCGGGTTGCCGCCGAACGTGGTGCCGTGCGCGCCGTACTGCATCACCTGGGCCACCTTCGGCCCGGCCAGCATCGCGCCGATCGGGAAGCCGCAACCAAGCGCCTTGGCCAGGGTGACGATGTCCGGCGTGACGTGGTCCTGCACGTGGGCGAACAGGGTGCCGGTGCGGCCCATGCCGCACTGGATCTCGTCGAGCACCAGCAGCGCGCCATGGCGGTCGCACAACGCGCGCACGCGCCGGATGAAGCCCGGCGCCGCCGGCAGCACGCCACCCTCACCCTGCACCGGCTCGAGCATCACGGCGGCGACGTCGCCCGGGGCGAATGCGGCCTCCAGCGCGGCCTCGTCGTTGAAATCGATGTAGCGGAAGCCGGCCGGCAGCGGCTCGTAGCCTTCCTGGTACTTCGGCTGCGCGGTCGCGGTCACGGTCGCCAGCGTGCGACCGTGGAACGAGCCGCGGAAGGTGACGATGGTGCGGCGCTCGGGCGGCCGGCCCTGTGCGGTGGCCCACTTGCGCACCAGCTTGATCGCCGCCTCGTTCGCCTCCGCGCCCGAGTTGCAGAAGAACACGCGCTCGGCGAAGCCGGACGCCTCGACCAGTTCCTCGGCCAGCCGCAGCGGCGGCTCCGTGTAGAACACGTTGGAACTGTGCCAGAGCTTCCCCGCCTGCGCGGTCAGCGCGGCCAGCAGTCCGGGATCGGCATGACCCAGCGCATTCACCGCTATGCCGGCGCCGAAGTCTACGTACTCGCGCCCCTCGGCATCCCACACCCGCGCACCCTTGCCGTGATCGAGCACCAGCTCGCGGGGCTTGTACACGGGCAGCCAGTAGCGTTTGCCAAGCTCGATCAGATGGCCATTCTTCGGTTGCATCGCCGGTCCAACGGGTGCCAGGCGACAGGCGCCGCCAAGGGTGGAAGGGGCGTCATCGTAGAACCTCGTCGAGGTCTTTGCACGGAGCGCGAATGGCAGGATGAGGAAGCCTCGCGATTGCGGCATCCCCTTCGCAGCCCCTTTTCACTCGCCGCTTCGGGAGAGACCCCGGATGGCGGCCGGATGCAACCGCCGCCGCTCCGAACAAGGCCAGGGTGATATCGCCGCCTTCTCTGCGAACAAGGTTGCGATGCTGGCGCCCGCGGTGGGCACTGCCCTCGACCGATGCCAAGGATGGCTTCGCAAGAGCGGCACCTGGCCGGCATCTGAGGTGTCCAGCAAGGAGCTGCCGCATGCAGACGCCTGGCGTGCCTCCCGCGACCCGCCGGTTCAGCGCAGCTCGTCGAGCGCCAGATGGTGCTTCTTGCACAACCGGTACACGGTGACCCGCGAGATGCTGAGGCGACGCGCGCATTCGCTGATATTGAAGCGGCTCTCGCGCAGGCAGGCGAGGATGGCTTCCCGCTCTGCCCGGACGCGGGTGGCGTCCAATGAGGCAACACCGTCGCCCTGCCCCACCGCAGTGGACAAGTCCAGATCCGCGGCCCCGATTACTGCATCTTCTGCGACCACCGCCGCGCGCTGCACACGGTTGATCAGCTCGCGCACGTTGCCGGGCCACGCATACCTTCGCATCGCCGCACGCGCTGCCACGCCGAAAGTCCGCGCGCGGCAGGGATGATGCTCGCGGAAACGATCGAGCACGTGCTGTGCGATCAGCTCGACATCGCCGCCCCGCTCGCGCAGCGGCGGTACGGCCAGGCGCAGTACGTTGAGCCGGTAGAACAGGTCCTCGCGAAACCGGCCGGCCTCCACCGCGCGCTCCAGGTCCACGTGGGTCGCCGCCACCACGCGTGCGTCGGCGCGGATCGGCTGGCTGCTGCCGAGTCGCTCGATCGTGCCTTCCTGCAGGAAGCGCAGCAGGCTGGTCTGCGCATCCAGCGGCAGGTCGCCGATCTCATCGAGGAATACGGTGCCGCCCGCCGCGCTCTCGATGTGGCCGATCCGCCGTGCCGTCGCACCGGTGAATGCGCCTCGCTCATGTCCGAACAGTTCGGACTGCACCAGATGCACCGGCAAGGCACCGCAGTTGATCGGCACGAAGGGACGATCCCGCCGCCGGGAAAAGCGGTGCAGTGCCTGGGCAGCCCCCTCCTTGCCGGTGCCGGTTTCGCCGGTGATGAGCACCGGCAGGTCGACCGGCGCGAACTTGCGCAGGTAAGAGCACATGCTGCGGACGATGTCGCTCTGCCCGACGATATCCGGGAAGTCATCGCCCTCCGGCGCGGGCACGCCCTGCGCGATCGAGGACAACACCCTGGCCAGCCGCGCGACGTCCAGCGGCACCGTGAAATACTCGGCGCTGTCCCGAAGAATGCGCTGCACCGCCGGAGAGCCTGTCTTGGTTCCGGTCCCCAGCAGCGCCAGCCACGTCAGGTTCGAAGACTCCTCAAGCTGACGCGCAATCGCCGACTGCATCTGCACATCGCAACCGCGCAGATCGGCCAGCGCGACCATCGGATCGCCCTCGCGCTGCTGCAGCCTGCCGACATCGACTGCATCGACCACCCTGATCGACCAGCCCTCGCTCGCCAACGCCCGAACCTCCTCGCCGGTGGGCCTGCCGAGCCAAATCACGCAGCGTTGCGCTGCGACCACCTCCAACTGCATGGCCATCTCTCCAGCCGATGGTCCCCCTGTGGCTCCTCACGTGGTGTCGTGTCGCTGTCGAACACACTTACCACGACACAACAGTACTTCATGCTACGCCTCGTCCATGACAGAAGCACGTAAACAGAGCAGGATCTACCGCCGAAAAGTCGCCAATATTTATCCAATATTCATGGACTTAGCATTCATGAATTGCCAGTCCCATACCCCGCGCCGACCGCTCTACAGGAACAGATCCGGCAGTAGCGGAGCGCCTGGCTGCAGGGCATAGCGATCGACCTCGGTCACCCCGATCCCGGCCAGTATTTCGTCATCGATGGCGAATTGCCCCGTCACCTCGCGGGACGATCGCACCAGCATTGCGTGCGCAGCATCGGCAACGATCGCCGGGGTACGGCAGTTTTGCGGCCTCACACCATCGATCATCGCGATCGCCGCCGTGGCGATCACCGTGCGCGGCCACAGCGCGTTGACGGCGATGCCGAGCGGCCGGAACTCCTCGGCCATGCCGAGCACACACAGGCTCATGCCCATCTTGGCGATGGTGTAGGCGGTATGCGGCGCGTACCACTTCGGATCGAGCGTGGGCGGCGGCGACAGCATCAGTACGTGCGGATTGGCGGCGCGCTTGAGGTAGGGAAGGCAAGCCTGGGTGGTCACGAACGTGCCGCGGGTGTTCACCTGACTCATCAGGTCGAAGCGCTTCATCGGCGTGCCTTCCACGCCGGCCAGCCAGATCGCGCTGGCGTTGTTGACCAGGATGTCGATGCCGCCGAAGTGCTCGGCAGCCTGCGCGGCGGCGTCGACCACCTGAGTCTCGTCGCGGATGTCGACCTTGAGCGCCAGCGCGCGGCCACCGGCCTCCTCGACCGCGGCTGCCGCGGTATGGATCGTTCCGGGCAGCTTGGGATTGGCCACACCACTCTTCGCCGCGATCACCACGTTGGCGCCGTCGCGCGCAGCGCGCAGCGCGATCGCCAGGCCGATGCCGCGCGAGGCGCCGGTGATGAACAGGGTCTTGCCGGCCAGGGTGGTCATGCGGGTGATCCTCGGTTGCTCGGAGGCGCGAGTGTAGCGCCGCCGCTCAGGGCTTCTGGAAGCGGGGCAGAATGTCGCGCAGCTGGCCGAGGCGCTCGACCGGATCGGTGAGTTCGAGCAGTTGCTGGCGCTCCGGATTCGCCAGCGGCAGCAACTCGGCCAAACGGAAGCCGAGCCAGCTGGCGTCGTCGTAGTCGGCTTGCGGGGCATCACGCCAGTGCGGGCCCAGCGTCTCCACCAGACGTTCAAGGATCACCTGCAGCAGCGCGAACTCCACCGGCACCGTCACCTTCGGCTCGTCCGGCCACTGCGCCACGTCGCCACGCAGCAGGCCGTCACCGGCCGCCCGCGCGCGCTCGACGCGAAAGCGGGAGCCGCCCCGCGCGACGATGCCCAGCAGCCCCTCTTCCGTGGTGTGGAAGTCGGTGATGGTGGCGACCGTGCCGACTGCCTCGGGCATCGCCGGCTCGCCCACCTCGTAGCCGTCCAGGATCAGGCAGACGCCGAAACCGCCACCGGTGCGCGCGCATTCGCGCACCATGTCCAGGTAGCGCGGCTCGAAGATGCGCAGCTGCAGCGGTGCCCCGGGGTAGAGCACGGTAGCGAGCGGAAACAGCGGCAGGTCGGCCAGTGGTATCGGAGTATCCATCGGCGTCAGTGTAACGGCCGACGGTTGCCGCGGCCCGCCTCGCGATGGACGATGGAGGGCCTGCCGCCACCGGCGGCCGCGCACCCAGGAGCACGGATGTCCCTCTTCGACCTGTCGCCTGCCGCACACCCTCCGGCGCATCCGCCGGCATCGTCGCCGACCGTCGTCGCGGTGAAGGGGCTGGAGAAATCATTCGCCAAGCGCGAGGTCCTGCGCGGGCTGGACTGGAACGTGCCGGCCGGTCGCGTGATCGGCCTGCTGGGTCGCAATGGCGCCGGCAAGACCACCCTGCTGCGCTGCCTGCTCGGTCTGTCGCCGATCGATGGCGGCGAGATCGCCCTGTTCGGCGAGCCGATGACCGAACCCGGCGGCGAGCGCATGCATCGCATCGGCTTCGTACCGCAGACCTTCGACCTGTTTCCGTGGATGAAGGTGCGCGCCTATCTCGACTTCACCGCTGCGTTCTACGCACGCTGGAACCGGTCGCTGGCCGATCGCCTGCTCGGCGAGTGGCAGCTGGATCCGAAGCAGAAGATTGGCCAGCTCTCGCAGGGCCAGCGGCAGAAGCTGGCCATCGTGCGGGCGATCGCGCCGGAACCGGACCTGCTGGTGCTGGACGAGCCGGTCGCCAGCCTGGATCCGCAGGCCCGCCGCGCCTTCATGGCCGAGCTGCTGGAGCTGATGCGCGGGCCCGACAAGACGGTGATCTTCTCCACCCACATCACCGCCGACCTGGAGCGCGCCGAAGCGGACATTGCCCTGCTGCGCGACGGGCGGATCCAGTTCACCCGCCCGCTGGCCGAGCTGCGCGCACGCCTGCGCCGCGTGGTGTTCACGCGGGAGAGCGGCTGGCCGCAGGCGCCGGTGGTGGCCGGCCTGCTCAAGGCCGGCATCAAGGGCCCACGCGCCGAGCTGCTGGTGGAAGACCCGATGCCGGAGAGCCTTGAGGCGCTGGCTACCCGCGAGGGCGCGACCGTGCAGATCGAGACGCCGACGCTGGAAGACCTGTTCGTGGAGCTGGCATGAGGGCGGTGTGGCAGCTTTCGCTGCAGCTGTGGCGACAGATGGCGGTGCTGGTGGTGCTGGCCGGCGCGCTGTGGCTCTGCGGCCTGGGACTGCTGGTGTGGTCGACGCACACGGACGCCTCCCTGACCGGCACCGGACTGGGCCTGGTCGCCTTCGGGGGCTGGTTCTGGCACATCGGCCAGGGGCAGATGCTGCGCGGCCTGTGCCGGCCGGAAATCCACCTGCTGCCGCGTTTCCGCGCCCGGCTGGCCGGCGCCGGCGCGCTGGATCTGACGCTCTGGGTCGCGTTGCCGGCGATGGTCGCCGCGTTGTGTGGCATGCCCCATGTCGTCATGGGCGCCGCCGGGCTGTTGCTGATAACCGCGGTCGGGCTGGCCAGCGGCACAGGCAAGCGGGTCGGGCTATTCATCTGGGCGGGTTTCATCGCCGTCGGCTGGAAGCCGCATCTGGCCGCGCGGGTGGTCGACATCGCCATGCACTCGCCATGGACGCCTGCACTGCTGGCGCTCGCTGCCGTGCTCGTGTTCCGGCTGGCGCTGCGGCCGTTGCTGCGCATCGAGGACATCGAACCGGATACCTCGCCGCTGGAGAGCACGGGGCTGGGCCGGATGCAGTCGCCTGCCATGCAGGGACGGCCGGCGCGCGGGGCGATCGGCAAGCGCATCCAGGGCTGGTTCGACGGCATGGCGCAGCGGGCAATGGAGCGGGCCTTGGCCGCATACCGCCGACATCCCGGCACGCGCCAGCGCATGACGCTGATCCGCAGCCTGCTGCTGCCACACGACAACCCGGAAGCGATCGCGCTGCGCCTGGTGCTGGTCGCGGCGATCGTCGGGGCTTACTTCTTCGCTATACTGCATCGTCCGCACTACAACGCAGCGGTGGTGGGCGCCTACGCCGTCCTGCTCTCGCTGACCCGCTTCCCGCAGCTCGGGCGCGGCATGCTGCGGATGCGGCCAAACCTGGCCGACCTCTATCTCACGCTGGCACCGGAGAGTCGTTCCGAGTACCAGCGGACCCTGGTGCACGCCCTGCTCCTGCTGGTGCCGGTCACCGTGCTGAGCGCGCTGGCCTACACCGCGCTGGGTATTGTGCTGGTGCATGCCACCGAACCGGGCCGGATGCTGCTGACCGCGGCGATCGTTGGAGCGAGCGCCAGCCTGGTGGCGCTGGCGGTGCACCTGATCGGCCCGGAAGGCAGCTTCGGTCGCGGCCTGGTCAACATTGCCGTGGTGCTCGGAGCGATGGCCAGCTACTGGGGCGGCTACCTGCTGCTCGGCCTGCTCGGCGTGGAGCTGGGCGGTGCGCTGCTGGCGCTGGTGGCGATCAGCTTCGGTCTGGGCGTGTGGTTCGCCGCGCAGCGCGAGTACCAGCGTCGCACACCTTGTTTCGATCCGCCGCCGGCCTGAATCAGTCGCCGCGCTGACGCAGCGCCTCGGCGAAACGCCGGGGCGCCGCCTCGAAGCCACCGTTGGACATGAACACCACGTGGTCACCGGGCCGGGCCGCCACCCGCAGCGCATCGACCAACGCATCGACGGTGGGCACGGTGCGACCTCGGCCGCCGAGCGCGCCGGTGACCTTCTGCGCATCCCACGGCAGCTCTGGACGATGCAGGAACACCACCGCATCGGCATCGGCCAGCGAAGGGGCCAAGCCTTCGGCGTGCGCACCCAGCCGCATCGAGTTCGAACGCGGCTCCAGCGCCACGAGGATGCGCGCCTTGCCGACCTTCGCGCGCAGCCCGGCCAGCGTGGTGGCGATCGCCGTGGGGTGATGGGCGAAATCGTCGTAGACGGTGATGCCGTCGACCTCGGCCACCTGCTCCATGCGCCGCGCCGCGCTGCGGAAGTCGGCGAACGCCGGCAACAGGGCCACCGGATCGGTACCGGCGGCCGCCGCGGCCGCCAGCGCAGCCAGCGCGTTCATCACGTTGTGCCGGCCCAGCAGCGGCCAGGTGACCTCGCCCAGCCGTTCGCCACGAAGACTGACGAGGAAGCGCGTACCGTCCGCTTCGACCAGCTCGGCCTGCCAGTCGCCCGCGCCGATGCCGAAGGTCTCCACCGGCGTCCAGCAGCCCATCGCCAGCACCTCGGCCAGATAGGCATCGTGCGCGTTGACGATCAGCCGGCCGTTGCCCGGCACGGTGCGCACCAGATGATGGAACTGGCGCTGGATCGCCGCCACGTCGGGGAAGATGTCCGCATGGTCGTATTCGAGGTTGTTGAGGATGGCGATGCGCGGACGGTAGTGCACGAACTTCGAGCGCTTGTCAAAGAATGCGGTGTCGTACTCGTCCGCTTCGATCACGAACGGCCCGCCCTCGCCCAGCCGGGCAGACACGCCGAAGTTGCCCGGCACGCCGCCGACCAGGAAGCCGGGCGCCATCCCCGCGCTTTCGAGCAGGTGCGCTAGCAGGCTGGTGGTGGTGGTCTTGCCGTGGGTGCCCGCCACCGCCAGCACCTCGCGACCGTGCAGCAGCGTCTCGCCCAGCCACTGCGGGCCGGAGATGTAGCGCAGCTGCGCATCGAGCATGTATTCGATGGCGGGGTTGCCGCGGGTCAACGCATTTCCCACCACGACCAGATCCGGCGCCGGCTGCAGGTGCTCCGTCGCGTAGCCCTCCATCAGGCGGATGCCGAGCGCCTCGAGCTGGGTGCTCATCGGCGGATAGACGTTGGCGTCGCTGCCTTCCACGGTCTGGCCCAGCTCGCGCGCAAGCGCCGCCACACCGCCCATGAAAGTGCCGCAGATACCGAGGATGTGCAGACGCATGAAAAGTCCTTCTGGAAACCCGCGCGCGGAGCGCGTCGTCGCGAGTATGCCCGCCGGATACGACGACGGCAGCGCACCAGGCGCTGCCGTCGCGGAAACGTGACCCCCTCGGACAGGGAGCCGGATCAGCCGTTGACCGTCGCCGAGTCGCCCGCCAGTGCCCGCTTCACGCGCGCGGTGACTTCGTCCAGGTCGCCGACACCATCGACCACCTGCAGCTTGCCGCGGCGGGAATAGAAATCGGCCACCGGAGCCGTCTGCTCGGCATACACACCGAGACGGCGACGCACGGTGTCCGGGTTGTCGTCGGCCCGGCCTTCCGCCGCGAAGCGGAGCTCGCAGCGTTCGATGATCGCCTGGTTCGGCACCTCGAGCTTGACCACCGCGTCCAGCGGCTGGCCGATCTTGGCCAGCAGCTCGTCCAGCGCGGCGGCCTGGGCGAGGTTGCGCGGGTAGCCATCGAGGATGAAGCCGGCGCGGGCGTCATCCTGAGCCAGGCGCTCCTCCAGCATGCCGAGCAGGATGTCATCGGACACCAGATGCCCGGCATCCATCACGGCCTTGGCCTTCATGCCCAGGGCGGTACCGGCCGCGACGGCGGCGCGCAGCATGTCACCAGTGGAGATGTGCGGAACGCCGAGTTCGGCCTTGAGACGGCCAGCCTGGGTTCCCTTGCCCGAACCGGGCGCGCCGAGTAGCACGAGTCGCATAATGCTCCACACCATCCGCGTCGGGCCGCACGCTGCGGCGCTTCGCCGGATTCATCAAAATGACGCTCAAAGTACCGTCTGGCCCCGGGGTCGTCAAACCGATCCGGCGCCAGAGATGCGGCAAGTGTCTGTCTGTCCTGCCAAAGTCGAATTGACGCGGCGCAACGAGCGAATCAAGGAGCCCGTATGACCCGTGCTACCCGCAGTCCCCAAGGCCGTCTCCTCTATGCGCAGTCCGGCGGTGTCACCTCTGTGATCAACGCCACCGCGGCCGGCGTGATCGAAGCAGCGCGCGCGAAGGGGGTGCCGGTCTACGCCGCCCGCAACGGCATCCTCGGCGCACTGCGCGAGGATCTGATCGACACCACCAAGGAGTCCAGGGCGGCCATCACCGCCCTGCGCCACACGCCGGGCGGAGCGTTCGGCAGCTGCCGCTACAAGCTGAAGTCGCTGGAGGCCAACCGGGCCGAGTACGAGCGGCTGATCGAGGTGTTCCGCGCCCACGACATCCGCTGGTTCCTCTACAACGGCGGCAACGACTCGGCCGACACCGCGCTGAAGGTCTCCCAGCTTGGCAAGGCGATGGGCTACGACATCCGCTGCATCGGCGTGCCCAAGACGGTGGACAACGACCTGGCGATCACCGACTGCTGCCCGGGCTTCGGCTCGGTGGCCAAGTACACGGCTGTCTCCACGCTGGAGGCGAGCCTGGACGTCGCCTCGATGGCCGAGACCTCGACCAAGGTATTCATCCTCGAGGTGATGGGCCGCCACGCGGGCTGGATCGCCGCGGCGGCCGGCCTGGCCGGCGACGGCGTGGATGGCGCGCCGCACGTCATCCTGTTCCCGGAAGTTGCGTTCGACGAGGCCGCCTTCCTGGCCAGGGTGAAGGCCACGGTCGAACGCGTCGGCTGGTGCACCGTGGTCGCCTCCGAAGGCGTGCGCAATGCGCAGGGGCAGTTCCTCGCCGAGGCCGGCACCCGCGACGCGTTCGGCCACACCCAGCTTGGCGGCGTCGCGCCGGTGCTGGCGCGGCTGGTCAAGGAGAAGCTCGGCTACAAGTACCACTGGGCCCTGCCGGACTACCTGCAGCGCTCGGCCCGCCATGCCGCCTCGAGGGTGGACGCCGAGCAGGCCTACGCGGTCGGCAAGGCGGCGGTCGACTACGCGCTGGCGGGCATGAACGCGGTGATGCCGGTGATCGTGCGCACGTCCGACGCGCCCTATCGCTGGAAGGTGGAACCGGCGCCGCTGGCAAAGATCGCCAACAAGGAAAAAAAGATGCCGAAGGGCTTCATCCGCCGCGATGGCTTCGGCATCACCGCCGCAGCCCGCCGCTACCTGTCGCCACTGATCGCCGGCGAGGCTCCACTGCCATGGAGGCGTGATGGACTTCCCGCTTACGGGACTCTGCGCCTCGCCCCCGTAGCCAGGCGGCTCCCCCCGAAGCAAGAATGAACGGCTCGCTCAGCTTGATGACCCCCGTCTGAAAAGCTGCTGGACACGACAGGTATTTGATTCAGGCTCGACTCCCTAGGCTCACAGTCGCAACACCGCAAAGGCCAATCCCGGCCGACGTCCAGAAGGAGGACGCCATGAAACTGCTCACTTCCATGCTGCTTGCGACTGCACTGGTGACCTGCAGCGGGCTGGCCATGGCGCAGCCAGACCACGGTGATCGCGGTGACCACGGCTGGCACGATCAGGATCACGAGCGTGGTCATGGTCACGGTCATGACCGCGGCGACGATCGCGACCACGACCGCTATGACGACAGGCGCCGGTACGAAGGCCGCCGGGACGATGACTACCGGGACCACGGTCACGGCCGCGGCCACGATCGGGACTGGGTGCCCCCTGGCCACCGTTGGGAGCGCGGTCATCGCTATGAAGGACCGGTCTACGTGGTCCATGACTATCGCGAGTACCGGTTGCGCACGCCGCCGCGCGGCTACCACTGGGTTCGCGCCGACGATGGCGATTACCTGCTGGTCGGCATCGCTACCGGCATCATCCTGGACATGGCGCTGCACTGATCCCGCGGCGAAGTGATGAATGTCCGGCAAGGCGGCGCTTCGGCGCCGCCTTTCTTTTTGCGCTACCCCGCGGCCCCATGCATTGCAGCGCACAACGGCGAGCGTCACACGCTCTGCCTATACTCGCCGGGACCGCCTGATCTCTAGACGGCCATCTCGGGCGCGTTCCCGGACCGCCCGGCACCACGGTGACTACTCATGGGGAGGTTCCGATGCTGCAGCAGTATGGCGTGTGGTTGGTATTGGCTTGCGCGGTAATAGCGATTCTTTACGGGGGATTGTCGGTGCGCTGGATCCTGGCGCAGTCGGCCGGCAATGAGCGGATGCGGGAAATCGCTGCCGCCGTGCAGGAAGGCGCCCGCGCCTACCTGAATCGCCAGTACTCCACCATCGCCGTCGCGGGCGTGGTGCTGTTCGTGGTGATCGGCTTCGGCCTGAACTGGCTCACCGCGGTGGGCTTCCTGGTCGGCGCGGTGCTCTCCGGCGCCGCCGGCTACATCGGCATGAACGTCTCGGTGCGCGCCAACGTGCGTACCGCCGAAGCGGCGCGCCAGGGCATGCGGCAGGCGATGGACGTGGCGTTCCGCGGTGGCGCGATTACCGGCATGCTGGTGGTCGGCCTGGGCCTGCTGGGCGTGGCCGGCTACTACCTGGTGCTCGGCCATCTGGGTGCCAGCGGGGAATCCGCGCTGCACGCGCTGGTCGGGCTGGCGTTCGGCTCGTCGCTGATCTCGATCTTCGCCCGCCTCGGCGGCGGCATCTTCACCAAGGGGGCCGACGTCGGTGCCGATCTGGTCGGCAAGGTGGAGGCCGGCATTCCCGAGGACGACCCGCGCAACCCGGCGGTGATCGCCGACAACGTGGGCGACAACGTGGGCGACTGCGCCGGCATGGCGGCCGACCTGTTCGAGACCTACGCGGTGACCATCATCGCCACGATGCTGCTGGCCGGCCTAAGCTTCGCCGGCAACGTGGATGCGGTGATGTACCCGCTGCTGCTGGGCGGCGTGTCGATCATCGCCTCGATCATCGCCACCTTCTTTGTGCGGGTGAAGGAAGGCGGCTCGATCATGGGTGCGCTGTACAAGGGCGTGATCGTCTCGGCGGTACTCTCGGCAGTCGCCTTCTGGTTCGTCACCGCGGGCCTGCTGCCGCAGGGGCTGACCGACGCCGACGGACTGGTCATCTCCAGCCACGCGATCTTCTACTGCTCGCTCATCGGCCTGGTGCTGACCGGCCTGATCGTGTGGATCACCGAGTACTACACCGGCACCCAGTTCAAGCCGGTGCAGCACATCGCGCAGGCCTCGACGACCGGCCACGGGACCAACATCATCGCCGGCCTGGGCATCTCGATGAAGGCCACTGCGCTGCCGGTGATCGTGATCTGCGCGGCGATCTGGAGCGCCTATGCGTTCGCCGGTCTGTACGGCATCGCCATCGCCGCCACGGCCATGCTGTCGATGGCCGGCATGATCGTCGCGCTCGACGCCTACGGCCCGATCACCGACAACGCCGGCGGCATTGCCGAGATGGCCGAGCTGCCGCCGGAAGTGCGTGCGATCACCGATCCGCTGGATGCGGTGGGCAACACCACCAAGGCGGTGACCAAGGGCTATGCGATCGGTTCGGCGGCACTGGCCGCACTGGTGCTGTTCGCCGACTACACGCACAACCTGGCCACGCACTTCGGCGGCCACGCGCCGGCGTTCGACCTGTCCAACCGCTACGTGATCATCGGCCTGCTGATCGGCGGCCTGATCCCGTACCTGTTCGGCGCGATGGCGATGGAGGCGGTCGGCCGCGCCGCTGGCGCGGTGGTAGAGGAAGTGCGCCGCCAGTTCCGCTCCATCCCCGGCATCATGGAGGGCACCGGCAAGCCGCAGTACGACAAGGCGGTGGACATGCTCACCCGCGCGGCGATCAAGGAGATGATCGTGCCATCGCTGCTGCCGGTGCTGGTGCCGGTCGTCGTCGTGGTGGGCTTCAAGTGGCTGGGTGGCTCGGAAGCCGGCGCGCAGGCGCTGGGCGGCGTGCTGATCGGCACCATCGTCACCGGCCTGTTCGTGGCGATCTCGATGACCACCGGCGGCGGCGCCTGGGACAACGCCAAGAAATACATCGAGGACGGCCACCACGGCGGCAAGGGTTCGGAGGCACACAAGGCCGCCGTCACCGGCGACACCGTGGGCGACCCCTACAAGGACACCGCCGGTCCGGCGGTGAATCCGCTGATCAAGATAATCAACATCGTGGCACTGCTACTGATCCCGTTGCTGTAGGACCGGGGTTCGGCAACACCTCAGGGGTCCCGCTTCGGCGGGGCCCTTTTTCTTGGAACCACGGGCACATCTGCCCTGGCCTCAAGAGATTGCACGGAATCCATGCCGGGACAGGAACGGGCAACGCCTCGAGGCCCGACGGCAGGAATGGTGACCGGGCAAAGAAAAGGGCCGGTCTCACGACCGGCCCTTCCGGCTCGGATCAAGCCACTTCGATCACTTGAAGTGGATGGCTGCCTGGAACCATACGGCACGTCCGTAGGAGTTGTAGTTGAACACGTTGTAGTACGGGTAGGCCGAGTACGTGTTGTCGCGCGGCGGCCGCTTGTTGGTGACATTGTTGGAGATCAGCGACAGGTCGACCATGTCGCTGAACTTGTAGCCGATGCTGGCGTTGTAGGTCGTCCAGGCACCCACGCTACCCGTGCCGGCGTAGTTGTAGGTCTTGCCGCGACGGGTACCGAGCACCGAGAACGACCACTTGCCCACCGACCAATCGACATTGGCCGACGCCACCTGGCGATAGCCGTTGTAGTAGCTGCGCAGGCTCAGGATGTTCTGCACCGGATCGCCAGCGATCTGGCGGTAGTCGTGCTTGAGCAGCACGTTGTACTGCGCGCCCAGGCCCAACTCGCCCCAGCGGCCCATGTCGTGGCGCCAGTTGGTGCTGGCGATGATGCCGTTCACCGTCTCGTCGGAGATGTTGATCGGCAGCGTGTCCACCGCCTGCAGGCCGTCCGGATTCAGCGGTGCGTTGGCAGCATTGCGATGGACCAGCGCAATTTCGCTCTGGCACAGGCCGGAATTGATGTCGTACGGCACGCCACCGGTGCTCTGGCCGATGCGGCAGTTGGCCTCGTCCTGCAGGATGCGATCGATGCTGAGGCTGTTGACCTCGTCCTTGATCGCAATGTGGTAGTAGTCGGCCTTGATGTTGAAGTCGCTCGACGGTGACCACACCACGCCATAGCCCCACGACTTGGCGGTAATGCTCTTCAGCTTCGGATTGCCGCCGGTGCGACCGGAGATCTGCACGCTGTTCTTCGAGCAGTTCGCGATCGGTACGCCGGGCTCCTGCGTGCGGCAGTAGTAATAGTCCGTCGCACTGGTGTAGTAGCCGCTCGGGCCGGCGAACAGGTAGCCCATGTCCGGCGAACGGAATGCGGTGGCGTAGTTGCCGCGGATCAGCAGGCTTTCGAACGGACGGAACTCCAGGCCCAGCTTGTAGGTGGCCTTGCTGTCGCTGAGACCCTGGTAGTTGAACTTGTCGTAGCGACCCGAGAGATTGGCCGACAGCATGCTGAAGATCGGCACGTGGAACTCGGCCGCCGCTGCGTAGTTGCGGCGGGTGCCCTTGCCCTGGGTGCCGGTCAGGCCCCAGAAATCACCGGCGATGACGCGCGGGTCGGTCGGGTTCGACCAGTACTGCTCGCCGGCCTGCAGCAGGCCTGCCACGCCCACGTCGCCCGCCGGCAGCGAGAACAGGCTGGTGTTGGTGATCTGCAGGTTGAGGTTCTGCGTGTAGGTCTTGGAAGTGGTCTGGTCGTAGTCACTGAAGCCGCGATAGTCGGCCGGAGTCAGCGGGGTATAAAGCCTGCTGGTGTCCGGCGCATAGATCGGATAGCCGTAATACGAACCCTGCTGCTGGCCGAGGAAGAACTGCTCAACCTTGGACGCCAGCGGCCACAGCATCTTGTCCTTCACCTGCTGCTGCGAACGGAAGTAGTAGGTGTCCCAATCCCAGTCCGAATGGCCAAAGGTACCGCGCGCGCCGAGGGTCAGGGTCACGCTGTCGGAAGTCTGACTGTCGTTGTTGGTGGTGGCGCCGATTTCCTCGGGCGCGAATACGCGCTGCCACAGCTCGAACTGTCCGGTATTGGCATTCAGGAAGTAGCCGCCGGTGCCGATCGACGAGTACCAGAAGCGGGTGCCCGCATTGAGGTTGATCTTGTTGTGGTTGTACAGCAGGTCGCCGTACAGCGTGGTGTTGTCGGTGAGGTGGTACTTGGAGTGCAGGTACAGGCTCGCCGACTTCGAGCCGTTCATGAAGGTGGTGTAACCCGGCTCGTTGAGGCTGCCGCAGTAGTAGCCGGAATTCGGGCGGTAGGCGTACTTCAACGTGCCGCCGTACGTGTTGCTGAGGTTATTGCAGGCCGCCTGACCGGGATCCACATACTTCCCGGTGCTGCCGTTGAGGATCAGCACGTCGCGCGGAGCAATGGGCGTAGCACCATTGAGCGCAGGATTGTCCGCGGCCGAGTTGGTGTAGCTGCGGTCGTAGCCCCAGATGGGTGACTGATGCTCAAGCTGCAGCGCGCCGGTCAGGTCGAACTTGCCCCAGCTGTGGCCGAAGCTGAGCGCCAGGCGCTGGTTCTCGCCGCCGCCGTCGGTATAGCCACCCATGCGCGCGGTTACGTCGACGCCCTCGACGCGGTCCTTGAGGATGATGTTGATCACGCCGGCGATCGCGCTCGAACCATAGATCGCCGACTGGTTGCCCGGCAGGATGTCGATGTGATCGATCATCGACACCGGGATCGAGGACAAGTCAGTGAAGTTGCTGCTGCCGTTGTAGAGCAGCGGATAGTCAGCCAGCGGGTGGCCGTTCAACAGGATCAGGGTGAATCCCGGATCCAGGCCCAGCAGGCTAACGGTAGTCGCACCCTGCGTGAATCCGCCGGCATACTGACTATCCTGCACCTGGCCGGTGGCCAGCGGCTGCGAACGCAGCACGTCATACACGTTTGCATAGCCGCGCGACTCGATGTCCTTGGCCGTGATCTGCACCGTGGGCGCAGAGGTCTCGATCTCTGCCTGCGGCAGCAGCGAGCCGGTCACGGTGATGGTTTCGAGCTTCTTTGCTTTCTTGGCCTGATCGCCCGAGGTGTCCTGAGACCCACTGGCATCCTGCCCGCTGGCCGGCTGGGCATGCAGAGAAATGGCCGGCAGACCCCACGAAAGGGCGGCACCCAGCGCAACATAGAGCAACTTCCGATTCATCGACTTCTCCCCTTAAAACAGAACAACCGCTGTCCACCGCGCACTTGGCGTAGATCAAGCGATCCCTTGTCTGGCCCTCCACGGGCCGGATGTACTTGGCTCATCCATGAGAGACATCTGTACTTGCTCCCCCAAGCTCCCTGTAGAGGCAAGATCATGCGTTTTTAACGTTCATGTCAAGTAATTGGATGCATCGGATTGTTCTTGCGATGGCCGACTGCTACCAGCCCCGCATTGGACCGCCGCTGAAACCTTGCAGGGCGGCGGCCATGCATGACTTTCGACACACGTGACTTTAGTCATGCGTACTCGAGCACGGAGTCGTCCCACACTGGCGCAGACGTCCAGACAGGAGTGACTCCGTGATCCCTCGGCAAGGAAGAATCGTTGGCCTCCATTGGCTGTTCTGCATCTTCGGTCTCACACTGGCCGGCATGACCCACGCCGATGAACACCAGGCCAAGCCTCCGGTCGCTGACGATCCTTATCTCTGGTTGGAGAATATCCACGGACAGAAGCCGCTGGCCTGGGTAGAGCAGCAGAACGAGGCCACCGCCAAGCGGTTCGCCGACGACGCCCCGTTCGAGAAGACGCGCAAGCAGATTCTCGAGGTGCTCGACTCGGATGAGCACATCCCCTACGTCAGCAGAATGGGGGAGTACCTGTACAACTTCTGGCGCGACAAAGCGCACCCGCGTGGTCTGTGGCGTCGCACCACGCTGACGGAGTTCCGCAAGGAGAAGCCGCACTGGGACGTGCTGCTTGACGTCGACGCACTGAACAAGGCCGAGAACAGGCGCTGGGTGTTCAAGGGCGTGCAGTGCCTGAAGCCCGATTACACCCGCTGCCTGGTCTCGTTGTCACCGGACGGCGGCGACGCGGTGGCCGTGCGCGAGTTCGACGTGACCTCGCGCTCCTTCGTCAAGAGCGGCTTCGCGCTGCCGGTCGCCAAGAGCGAAGTGGACTGGATCGATCGCGACACCATCTACGTCGGCACCGACTTCGGCCCGGGTTCGATGACCGAGTCCAGTTATCCCCGCATCGTCAAACAATGGCGCCGCGGCACGCCGCTGGACCAAGCCACGGTCGTATACGAGGGCACGCCCAAGGATCTGGCGGTGGGCGCCAGCCACGACGACACGACCGGATTCGAGCGGGACTTCGTCTCGGTCGCCAAGGACTTCTTCCACAGCCAGCTGTTCCTGCGCAAGGACGGCAAGCTGCAGCGGGTCGAGGTGCCCGAGGACGCCACCGCCGACGCCCATCGCGAATGGCTGCTGGTCGAGACGCGATCGCCGTGGACCGTGGGAGACACCACCTATCCCTCCGGTGCCCTGCTGGTCACCCGCTTCGACGACTTCATGGCAGGCAAGCGGCAGTTCGAAGTCCTGTTCCGGCCCGATGCGCACACCTCGCTGGCATCCTACAGCTGGACGCGCCACCACCTGATCCTCGACGTGCTGGACGACGTGAAGAGCCGGCTGGAAGTGCTGACCCCGGAAGCGGGCGGCTGGAAGCAGGCCCCGATGGAGGGCGCGCCCGCGCTCAGTACGGTCAGCGTGGTGGATACCGACCCGGACCACAGTGACGAATACTGGCTGGGCGTCACCGGCTTCCTCACCCCGTCCTCGCTGCAATACGGCGTGATCGGGGGCGCGGCCCCGGAAACGCTCAAACGCGAACCGGCGTTCTTCGATGCGTCGAAGTTCGTGGTCAGCCAGCACTTCGTGGCCTCGAAGGACGGCACCCGTGTGCCTTATTTCGAGATCGCTCCGAAGACGATGAAGCTGGACGGCAGCAATCGTACGCTGCTATACGGCTACGGTGGCTTCGAAGTCTCGCTGCTACCTACCTACAGCGGCAGCATCGGACGCGCCTGGCTCGATCGCGGCGGCGTCTACGTCATCGCCAACATCCGCGGCGGCGGCGAGTACGGCCCGGCCTGGCACCAGGCCGCGCTCAAGGCCAAGCGGCTGCGCGCCTACGAGGATTTCGCCGCGGTGGCGCAAGACCTGGTGCGCCGGGGGATCACTTCGCCGAAGCACCTCGGCGCCGAGGGCGGCAGCAACGGCGGTCTGCTGATGGGCAACATGCTTACGCTGTACCCGCAACTGTTCGGAGCGATCGCCTGCGAGGTGCCGCTGCTGGACATGAAGCGGTACAGCCACCTGTCCGCTGGCGCCTCGTGGATGGCCGAGTACGGCAATCCCGACACCTCGGATTGGAACTTCATCCGCACCTTTTCGCCGTACCAGAACGTCAAGCCGGGCATGCACTATCCGCCCGTGCTGTTCTACACCGCTACCAGCGACGACCGCGTCGGTCCGGTGCAGGCACGCAAGATGGCCGCGAAGATGCAGGGCATGGGCTACCGCAACGTCTGGTTCTACGAGAACACCGAGGGCGGTCACGGCGCAGGTGCGGACAACCGCCAGTCGGCGTACATGCACGCGCTGGCCTACTCGTTCCTCTGGAATCAGCTGCGGTGATTGCGAAGCCCCGCTGCCGGCACAGGCGGCGGGGCTGGCTTATCATCAGATTTTCAGCTTTCCCCCGGTTCCGGTATGAAGCGAAATACCAGCATCCGTCCCGAACTGCGCCAGTGGATCCTCGACTCCACCCGCAACGGCCAGAGCGTCGACCAGATCCTTCAGCAACTGAAGGAGGCCGGCTACGACCCGCGGGAGAGCCGCAGCATGGTCGCCACGGTACTCAAAATGCCGCTCGCGGCGTTGACCGGCGTGGCACATCCCCATGCCCTGCGGCCACGCCACCCGGAGGCACCGGCCACCCGCGCCGGCGACCGCGACGTGCGGGTACTGGCCTCGCTGGATGAACCGGTGGTGCGCGTGCTCGACCAGCTGCTCGATCCGCTGGAATGCGACGAGCTGATCGCGCTGGCGCGTCCCCGCCTCGACCGGGCAAGAACCGTGGACGCCCAGGGCGGGCAGCAGGTGGACCAGCGCCGCACCAGCGAGGGCATGTTCTTCCGTCTCGGCGAGACGCCGCTGATCGAGCGGATCGAATCCCGGCTAGCCGCCCTGCTCGGAATCCCGGTCAGTCATGGCGAGGGGCTGCAGGTGCTTCACTACGGCCCAGGCCAGGAGTACGAGCCCCATTACGACTGGTTCGATCCGACCCAGCCCGGCTTCGAGGCGGTTACTGCCCACGGCGGCCAGCGCATCGCCAGTGTGGTGATGTATCTCAACACCCCAGAGGCCGGGGGTGGTACCGGCTTCCCCAACGCCGGACTCACCGTCACGGCGCTCAAAGGGGGGGCTGCCTATTTCGCCTACGAGACGAACGACACGTCCTCGCTGCACGCCGGACTGCCGGTGGAGCGCGGCGAAAAATGGATCGCCACCAAATGGCTGCGTGAACGCCCGTTCGTCCGCTGACCGCGGGAGTGCTGCGTCGCAACAGCAGTTGCCTTATCCTATCTGGCCCTACTTTCTCCTAGTGCAGGATCACCTTCATGGGTCTGGATCTGGTCAGCGCCGGCCGCAACGTGCCGGACGAAATCAACGTCATCATCGAAATCCCCAAGGACGCCGAGCCGGTCAAGTACGAAGTCGACAAGGCCTCGGGCGCGATCTTCGTCGACCGCATCCTGTCCACCCCGATGCGCTATCCCTGCAACTACGGCTACGTGCCGGGCACACTGGGCGACGACGGCGACCCCCTCGACGCGCTGGTCATCCTGCCGCTGCCGCTGATTCCGGGCTCGGTGATCCGCTGCCATCCGGTCGGCATGCTCCGCATGACCGACGAAGCCGGCGGCGACGAGAAGCTGGTGGTGGTACCGGTGGAAAAGATCTTCGCCGGCTACGCCCACATCCGCGACATCGATGGTGTGTCCGGCCACTGGCTTGAGCGCATCGGTCACTTCTTCGAGCACTACAAGGATCTGGAGAAGGGCAAGTGGGTCAAGCTCGATGGCTGGGCCAAGGCGGCCGAAGCCAAGGCAGAAGTGCTCAAGGGCATCGAGCGCTACGTGCAGGACAGGGCCTGATCCATCCCTCTCCCTGGCATGAAAAGGCGCGCCCCGGGCGCGCCTTTTTTGTTTCCGGTCGTCGACACGACTATCCGGCAGATGCCGGCGCGACGCCGGTCAGCGGAACCCGTGGCGGAGGCCGCACGTGCGAGCGCGTGCCGATCGCCCCCTCGTCCTCCAGCAGGCTCGCATCCAGATCCACAAGGCTTCCGCCTGGCGACCACGTGGCGAGCGTGCTGCCGCAGACACCACAGACCGCACGTATGCCCCTGCCCCCGTCCTCGTAGAGTACCGGCGCCTCGCCATGCCAGCTCAGGCCGCCTCGCGGCACGACCAACACGCCTACCACCACACGGTGATCGAGCAGTCCGCGACACAACGGGCATTGGCAAAAGCGTCGATCGAGGTAATCCACGCGTGCCTCGTAACCGATCGTTCCGCAGGCACAACGTCCTTGCAGAATGCTCATGGGGCGGCTCCTCGGTTCCATGCCGTGAGATGGCCCGGTGCGCACCGGATCAGTGCGTCTTCCGGGCCGCCCTGGCGGGCTCCCCCTTCTTGCCGAGCTCTTCCAGCAGGGTGGCCATGTCCTCGGCGTGCTCCTCTTCCATGGCGAGGATCTCTTCCATCATCCGGCGGGTGGTCGGATCGTCATTGCCCAGGAAGCGGATGATTGCCCGGTAGCTGTCGATCGCGATGCGCTCGGCGACCAGGTCCTCCTTGATCATGTCGACGAGATCGTCGCCTTCCACGTAGTCGGCATGGGCGCGGGTGAGCAGCCCTTCCGGATTGAAATTGGGCGCGCCGTCGAGCTGGGTGATGCGTTCGGCAATCCGATCGGCATGCGACTGCTCCTCGTTGGCATGTTCGAGGAATTCGGCGGCGACGCTCTTGGCGTGAATCCCGGAAGCCATGAAGTAATGCCGCTTGTAGCGCAGCACGCAGACGATCTCGGTCGCGAGCGCTTCGTTGAGCAGGTTGACCACGGTATCGCGGTCGGCGCCGTAGCCCGCGGTCACCGCGCCGCGTTCGATGTGCTCGCGGGCGCGCTTGCGGATCGTCTCTATATCGCTGATGAACGGTTTGCTGGACATACCGCAACTCCTTGGCGTGGTCGGGGGCTTGTCTGCCTTTGACGGCAGGCACCCGTACCATCCTAGGAATGCGGTGCGAAGCGCCGGTGAAACCGACGCGAGGATTTTGCGAGCGAACGCCCGCGCCCGGCTCAGCGCTGCTGGTACGCCCGCAGGAATGTCGACACGCCCGCCCTGGCGGTCGCCTCGATCTCCTCCGCGTAAGCCTGCTGGCAATCGTCGCAGCCGAACATGCGACGCAGGACCAGATCCCCCTTGATCAGCGACAGGAACTGCACGGCGGCACGCGGAATGTCCTCGATATGCAGCAAGCCCGCGTCAACGGCCCGCTGCAGCAGGCGTTCCATCAGCCTGTGCGTGCGCATGGGACCCTCTTCCCACAGCAGCCGCCCGTAACGGGGATTGCCCTGGCGACAATCGCTGAGGATGGCACGGAACGTGCCGACGGTCTCGCGATCGCAATCCAGCCGCGCGTGGGTCAACGCGATCCGGAGCAGGGTCTGGCCGATGTCGGTGGAGGGATCGAAGTCGTAGATGTTGTCCGGAATGAGGTCCTGCACGCGGGCGCGGATGACCTCGCGAAACAGGTTGTCCTTGTCGCCGAAATGGCTGTAGACGGTCAGTTTTGAGACGCCGGCCTCGGAGGCCACCGCGTCCATGCTGGTGCCGGCAAAAGCATTTCGGACAAACAGCGCCTTGGCCGCTTCGAGGATAGCGGCGCGCTTTTCCATGTCTTTCGGGCGGCCCGGGCCTTGGCACTTCACGGGCGAGGCAGAACTCATCGACATACCTTCACAATGCTCGGCAGCAAAATTATTATACGGATCGGTCCAATTATTTCCAGCTCAGGGAAATCCCGCCAGTGCAGACGACGTTCATGGAACTGACCCTCTCGTCAGTGTATCGCCACGCGCAGCGCGTACTTTCGCAGTGGATCGATGCCCGGCATGCGGCCGCCCGACGCGAGGCGTTCAGGGCGCGGACCGCCGTCGCCCAGCTGGACCTGGCCGATCGCCACAGGCTCGCCCGCTGGCTGGCCTGGATCGTCAGCGCCGAGCGCTGCCGGGGCAGCCGGCGCCTGGATGAACGCCTGCGACAACTGGACGCATCCCTGCACGCATCGATGCGGACCACTCTGGCGACATTGCCGCCCATGCATGCGGTGGAGGCCGTGCGCCTGGCCGCCGAACGGCCGGTGTCCGCGGACACCGCGCCACGCATGACTTCCGTCAGCGCCACGCGGTGACTTCCGGCACTTCGGCTGCGTGCGCTCAGCCCGCACGCTAGCGATTGTCGGAAATGGCCTAAGCGCTTATCCTTTTTGACCTTTTTCGATCCGTACGGGACGTGACAGAACATGGCGATGAACTTCGAACAGGCGCGGCAGAACATGGTGGAAAACCAGGTGCGCCCCTGGGAGGTGCTTGACGCGCGAGTGCTGGACGTCCTTGGACGGGTTCGGCGCGAGGATTTCGTGGCCCCCGAACATCGCCAGCTGGCCTTTGCCGACGTGTGCCTGCCGCTGGGCCACGGCGAAGTGATGATGAAACCGGTGCTTGAGGGTCGCCTGCTGCAGGGGCTCGGGCTCAATCCGGATGCCCGGGTGCTGGAAGTCGGCACCGGTTCGGGCTTTTTCACGGCCTGCCTGGCAGGTCTTGCCGGACAGGTGGTCAGTGTGGATATCCATGCCGATTTCACCCACTCCGCCGCACAGCGGCTGACTGCCGCCGGCGTGGGCAACGTCACGCTGGACACCGGTGACGCCGTGATCGGCTGGTCGCCCGCCGGCCAGTTCGACGTCGTCGTGCTGACCGGCGCCGTGGCCCACTTGCCCGAACGCATGCTCGCCTGGCTCAAGCCCGGCGGTCGCCTGCTGGCGATCCGTGGTATGTCTCCGGCGCAGCAGGTCGTGCTGATGACCCAGGAAGGCGCCGGCCGCTATCGCGAAGAGGTGCTGCTGGAAACCGACCTCCCCTACCTGGTGCACGCTGAACCGCCGCGCCAGTTCGTTTTCTGACCCCATTCGAGACCTGCGAGGCACCTCATGCGTTTGAAGCTTCTGACTCTTGCCCTGGCTCTGTCGGCAATTTCGCTGCCCAGCCACGGCGAGGATTTGCTGGATGCTTATCGGGAAGCGCGCGCCAATGACCCGGTGCTCTCCCAGGCAGATGCCCAGCGCCTGTCGGTCGGCGAGGGTGTAACCCAGGCACGCGCGTTGCTGCTGCCGCAGATCTCGGCTGGGCTGACGCTGAGCCAGACCAATGGCACCAGCAGCAGCACCAGCAGCAGCTCGCAAAATTACGGCCCCGACAGCTACCTCTGCAGCGGCATCGCGGCGGGGAGCGGCAGCTACAACTGCACTGGCCCATTGCAGTCGAGCGCGGCCAACAGCAATGTCGGTCACTCTCGTACTCGGGATATTTCGGCCACCCTCAGCCAGAGCATTCTCGACCTGAGCAAGATTGCCGATCTCAAGGCCGCGCATTCTCAGGCGAGCGCGCAGGATGCGCTGTACCAGGCGGCGCTGCAGGATCTTTTCGTACGCGTGGCCACCGCCTACTTCAACGTGCTCACCAGCCAGGACTCGCTGACGTTCGCCAAGGCCAACGAAGAGGCCTACCGGCAGCAGTACGAGCAGTCGGACCAGCGCTACAAGGTCGGTCTGTCGGCGATCACCGATGTCTACCAGGCCAAATCGTTCTACGAGTCGGCCAAGGCGCAGACCATCGCCGCACAGAATGCGTTGGACGACGCCCGCGAAGCGCTCGCGCAGATCACCGGCAAGCCCACCGGCGAGCTGAAGAAGCTCCGCGACGACCTGCCGATGGACCCGCCGCAGCCGAACGATCAGAAAGCCTGGGTGCAGCAGGCGCTGCAGAACAACCCCAACCTTCTGTCGGACAAGTACAGCGTAGATGCGGCAGAACACAGCATTTCCGCAGCGCGCGCCGGCCACCTGCCGACGATCAGCGCGACGGTGAACTATGGCAAGAGTGCGACCTGGTACCAGAACTCGACAGACCATTTCCGTCGCCCCAGTTCCACCACGGTCGGCCTGACGCTGTCGGTGCCGCTGTTCTCCGGTGGCGCCACCCAGTCGCGGGTACGCCAGTCGATCTATCAGCGCGATGCCGCCCAGGACTCGCTGGAAGCCGACCGCCGTCAGGTCCAGCGCAACACGCTGAACTACTACCGCTCGGTGATTGCCGGGATCAGCCAGGTAGAAGCGGCCAAGTCCGCCGTTGAGGCGGGTCAGAAGGCACTGGATGCCACGCGTGCCGGCTTCAGCGTCGGCACCAAGACCATCCTGGACGTGCTGACTGCCATCCAGACCCTGACTTCCTCCGAAAGCCAGTACTCGCAGGCGCGCCACCAGTTCATCCTCGACAAGCTGCTGCTGAAGCAGGCCGCGGGCGCGGCGGACTTCAAGGACATGGAGTCGATCAACACCCTGCTCGAGTGACGCCGCTGGCGGGCGACCCTCGCGAACCCGGCAAGAAAGGCCGCCTCCGGGCGGCCTTTCTGTTTCCGCACTTACTCCTGCAGCATGCGGTCGACCAGGGTCATCACGCGCTGCACCGCGCCCTGCTCGCTGGCGAAGACATCGTGCGCGCAGCGCCCCATCTGCCCCAAGGTCGGCGCGTCCCGCAGCAACTGCTGAACGGCAGCCCCGAGCCGGTCGCCACTCTCGATCCGGACGGCCCCGCCCTCGCGGACGAGCGTCTGCGTGATGTCGTCGAAATTGAAGGTGTGCGGCCCCACTAGCACCGGCCGCGACAGCGACGCAGGCTCGAGCACGTTATGGCCGCCGATCGGCACCAAACTGCCACCGACAAACGCAAGATCCGACGCGGCGAAAAACGGCATCAGCTCGCCCATCGCATCGATCACGAACACCTGGTGCGCCGCCGCGGGAACCCGGTCGGCGCTGCGCGTACCGGCTGTGAACCCGAGATTTCGCACCAGATGTTCGACCAGCCGGAAGCGGTCGGGGTGACGCGGCGCCAGCAGCAGCAGGGCATCGGGCAGGCGCTGCAGCACTTCCAGGTGAGCCTCCAGCACGGCCAGCTCCTCACCCTCATGGGTGCTCGCCGCCATCCACACCGGGCGCAGGCGCCCCCATCGATCGCGCATCGCCTCGCCGTCCACCTTCGCCTGCGCGGGCACCGGCATGTCGAACTTGAGGTTGCCGCTGACCACCACCCGCTCGGCCGGTGCCCCGAGCACCCGATAGCGCGCGGCATCAGTCCGCGACTGCGCTGCCACTAGGCTCACGCAGCGCAGCGCGGCCCGCACCAGTCCGCGTGCGGGCCGGTAACCGCGCATCGAGCGCTCCGAGAGCCGCGCGTTGACGATCATCAGCGGAATGCCGCGTCGGCGGCAGGCAAAGTAGAGGTTCGGCCAGATCTCCGTCTCCACGATCACCGCCAGCCGCGGACGCACCCGAAGCAGAAAGCGCCGCACCGCGAACGGCAGGTCGTAGGGGAGATACACATGGAACACGCTGTCGCCGAACAGCTGGCGCACGCGCTCGGAACCGGTCGGCGTCACCGTGGTGATCACCAGTGGCGCGTGGGGGTAGGCCAGCCTGAGCGCCTTGATCAGGGGCTCGGCCGCATTGACCTCGCCGACGGAAACCGCATGCACCCACAACGAACCGTTCAGCCCGGGCGCGGGGAACAGTCCGAACCGCTCCGGCCAGCGCTGGTGGTAACTGCCATAGCGGATCCCGCGCGTGAGCAGGCGCAACACGATCACCGGTGTCGCCAGGTACATCAGCAAGGTGTAGAGATAACGCAACGGCAGCATCCCCTGTGCGGTCCGCCAGTATAAAGCGCGTGCCCCGCGGCTCGGCGCGATGCCTTGGCTACAATGGGCGGATGCCCGGCATGCCCCGCCCCTCATTTCGTGCCTCCCTGCTGTCTCCCCGCCATTGGCCCGCCTGGCTCGGTGTGGGATGCATATGGCTGATCGCCCGCCTGCCCTATTCCGCGCTGATGCGCGTGGGACACTGGTTGGGTGCGCTCGCCATGCGCATCGACTCGGCCCGTCGTCCGGTGGCCGAGGCGAACATCGCGCTGTGCTTCCCCGAACTCGACGCGGACCAGCAGGCTGCGCTGGTCGACGCCCACCTGCGCGACATCGGCCTCATGCTGGTCGAATTCGCCCTCGGCTGGATGGGGCGGGACGAGGCGATCGCCCGTCTGCCGCTGAGCATCGAGGGACTGGAGCATCTGGAACAGGCGCGCGCCGCGGGCAAGGGTGTGTTGCTGGTCGGCGGTCATTTTTCGCACCTGGAACTGTGCGCCCGGCTGGTCTCCCAGCGCATCCGCATTGCCGGCATGTACCGCCGCATGGACTCGACCGTGTTCGAATGGGTGGTGCTGCGCGCACGCCTGCATTACGCCGATGCGATGTTCGAAAAGGATGACATCCGCGGCACGGTGAAATACCTGCGCGGCGGCGGCACGCTCTGGTACGCCCCGGACCAGGACATGCGCAGCAAGGACAGCGTGTTCGTGCCGTTCTTCGGCGTGCCGGCGGCCACCATTACCGCCACCCATCACCTGGCGCGCATGGGCAACGCCGTGGTGATTCCGTTCTTCCACCGTCGCCTGCCCGGCAACGGTGGTTACGCGCTGCGCCTGGGCGCGCCGCTGCAGGGCATTCCAAGCGACGACGTGCTGGAGGACACCGCCCGGGTCAACGCCTGCATCGAACAGATGGCGCGCGAGGCACCCGAGCAGTACCTGTGGGTGCACAAGCGGTTCAAGACCCGCCCCGAAGGTAAACCTTCGGTGTACTGAGCACACCTCGACACCCGTATCGACAGCCGGCTGAAAGTCACGGCGCGGAAGCTCCGCGCCACAGCCGGCGCAGGCCAGGGAAGCGGTGCAGCAGCACCCGCCATGGCGCCGGCACGCGCTCAGCAGCATGACCATGCCCTCGCCCCTGAAACAGCAGCACGTGGAACCCACCTTTCCCGTGCCCATCCTCATGTATCACAACGTCTCCCGGCCGCCGCGGGAGGCTCGCGTCTACCGCAGCCTGTATGTCGCGCCGCGAGCCTTCGCGCGTCAGATGACCCTGCTGCGGCGCGCCGGCTACACCGGCCTGTCGATGCGCGACGCGATGCCTTACCTGCGTGGCGAGCGGCGCGGCCGCGTCGCCGTGATCACGCTGGACGACGGCTACCTGGACAATCTCGAGAACGCGCTACCGGCGCTGCTCGCCCAGGGTTTCACCGCCACCTGCTATGTGGTCAGTGCCACCCTCGGAAGCCACAACCTTTGGGACGAGCAAAAGCTCGGGGTGCGCAAGCGGTTGATGGACGGCGCCCAGCTGCGCCAGTGGCACGACGCCGGCATGGAGGTCGGAGCGCACAGCCGCAGCCACCCGCGCCTGACCCAATGCGACGAGTCGTCGCTGCGCGACGAGGTCGCCGGCTCCCGCGCCGAACTCGAGGACGTGATCGGCGCGACCGTGAGCCAATTCTGCTACCCGTATGGCGACACCGACGAACGGGTCGCCGAAGCCGCGCGCCGGGCCGGTTACGAAGCGGCCACGGCTACCCGGCGCGGCCGCGCCCGACCCGGCATGGACCTGTTCCAGCTTCCGCGCGTGCAGGTAGCCCGTCACCACTGGCTGCTGCCGTTCGCCCAACGGGTGTTCACCGCCTACGAGGACCGCCGCGCATGAGGTTCCTGTTCGTGGGCACCCACCCGGAGAACACCGGTGCAGCCACACACTTCGTCGCACTGGCGCAGTCGCTGGTCGAATCGGGACATGACGTGGACGCGATCCTGCGCCCGGACACCCTGATCTGGGAGGGGCTGGCTTACAGCGGCGTGCGCTGCCAGCCGGGCTTCTTCCGCAATGCGCTCGACCCGCGCGGCTACGCCACGGTACGACGGCAGATCGCCGAAGCACGACCGGACTGGATCGTCGGCAACTTCGGCAAGGAGTACTGGCCGCTGGTGCTGATCGGCCGTGCCCTCGGCATTCCGGTGGCGCTCTTCCGGCACCGCACGCCACCGATGAAGCGATTGTCGGCGCTGCTCCTGCCGCGGCTGGCCTCGCGCTTCTTCGCGGTCTCGCGGCACGCGCGCCAGGCCTACCTGGACCGCGGCATCCCTGCGCAGCGGGTGCAGGTGCTGTACAACCCGGTGAACGCCTCATTGTTCCGTCCGGATGCGGATGCCGGCGCCGCCATGCGCGCGTCGCTGGGTATCCCCGATGACGCGATCGTGCTCGGCTACGTCGGACGCATGCACACCGGCAAGGGCGTGTTCCCGCTGCTGGAGGCGGCCAGCGCGGCCATGCGGCGCGAGCCCCGCCTGTACTGCCTGTGGATCGGCGACGGACCGGACGCGGTCCGGCTGCAGGCGCTGGCGGTCGCGGACACCGCCGTCGGCACCCGGCATCGCTTCGCTGGCTGGAACAACCACACCGCGGACTACTTCCGCAGTCTGTCGATGCTGGCCTTCCCCTCGATCGCCACCGAGACGTTCGGCCGGGTTTCGATCGAGGCGCAGGCCTGCGGAGTGCCGGTGCTGGCCAGCGACATCGGCGGAGTGCCGGAAACCCTGTCGCCCGGTGAGAGCGGCATGCTGCTGCCACCGGGTGACGTGGCGGCATGGCGAGACGCAATCCTGGCCATGTGCGACGACGCCATCCGGCAGCAGATGGGATCGGCCGCACGCGAGTGGGTGCTGCAACGATTTGCCACCCATGTGATCGCCCGCGACTTCGTGGCCCAACTGCAGCCGGCGCCGGCCGGCCACGGCTCAGCGGGGCTCGACGGGCTAGGTGCCACGCCGGGTTGATGCCCGCTGGTGCTGGCGCGCTTCGTGCAGCTTGGCGTACTTGAGGAAGGCGTAGAACGCCCCGGTGACGCTGGCGATGAAGCCGGCCCAGCCGTTGAGGAAGTATCGCTTGCCGAAGTACTGGCGCAGAAAGAACACCGGCGGGTAGAGCACCATGCGCAGGCCGGTGAAGCGCTGACGCCTGCGCAGTTTGTACGCCACCATGCCGGTCGTGTAGCGGTTGATCTTGTCCACGCGGGTGGCGATGTCGCCGTCGCCATCGTTGACGAAGTCCGCGCTGCGCAACGTCCTCACCGGTCCGTCCACCTCCACCGCGGCGTGCACCTCGACGTCGTTCATGCGGCCGCGCCGGCGGTCGAACAGGCGCAGGTGGCCGTTGCGCCAGCTGCGCCGGTGCTGCACGGTCCAGAACATGCGCTCGCGGCGGGGCAAGCGGAAGCCCGCGTGACGCGGGTGTTCCAGCGCCCGCTCGATCGCTTCGCGGGTACCCGGCGAAAGAACTTCGTCGGCATCGAGGTTGAGCACCCAGTCGTGACGCGCCAGGTCGATCGCGCGCTGCTTCTGGGGGCCGTAGTCGTCGAACGGGTGCACCGCCACGCGCGCGCCGTGGCGTTCGGCGATGGCGACGGTGTCGTCGGTGGAGCCGGAATCGAGCACCACGATCTCGTCGGCCCAGCCCACCTCGTGCAGGCAGGCGTCGAGCGTGTCGGCGTTGTTGTAGGTGATCACCACCACCGACAGCGGTTCACGCGGCATCGGCGCGCTCCTCCGGCAACGCGCCCAGCGACGCGCACCAAAGGCCGAGCAGCCAGGCGAACAGCAGCCCCCACCAGGCCGAGTAGAACGCCAGATGGGTGTTCAGCGGAAACAGCATCGCGCCCAGCGCCACCGTGGCCGGAAAAGCCAGCGCGCGCGCCTCGCGCCCGACCCGTCGCCAATAGCGCAGCGCCCAGGCCAGCGCGGCCAGCCACAGCAGCAGCCCGATCGTGCCGGTCTCGGTCAGCACCTCCAGCACGATCTGGTGGGCGTGGCAGGCACCCTCGCCCACGCCACAGGCCTCTGCCGTGACGAAGTGGTCGTTGGCCGGTGCGAACGCCGGGTAGGCATAGCGATAGCCGCGTACGCCGACGCCGTTGACCGGGTGCGCCGCGATCATGCGCAGGCTGGTGCCCCAAATGTCGAGCCGCCCGGTCAGCGCCTGGTCCACCGCATGCTCGCTGCCATTGAAGACCTCCAGCGTGCGCTCCATGCGTGCATGGAAGCGGGTCGACGTCTTCCACGCCAACGCGCCGGCCAACACCAGCACCACGGCGGCAACCAGCCCGAACGTCAGAAACCGGCGAAACGAGCCCAGCTCGCGCCAGGCGAACGCCAGCACCACCACGGCGTAGCAGACCCACGCCGCGCGCGAGCCAGCCAGCAGCACCGGCCCGAGCAGTACCAGCGTGGCCAGCCACAACGCCCAACGTCCCCACCGTGCGTGCGCAGCCCACAGCACGAACGGCGAGAGCACGGCGAGGGTCGGCCCCAGCTTGAGATTATCGGCGCCGAAGATGCCCGACAGGCGCTCTGCCTCGGCATGTCCGCCCAGGCTCCAACCGGTCAGCGCCTGTACCCAGGCGTCGAGCGCCCAGAGCGCGACTACCGCGGCCACCGCGATGTAGAGCGTGCGCACGCGGTCGGCCCGGCGCAGGGCGAAACAGGCGTAGATGCCCAGCGGCGCGAAACGCAACAGGCCCGCGACGGTTTCCCAGCTCTTGCCCGGCGCCACCGAGTCCAGCGCGGAAACGAGGGCCGCGCCCACGTATCCGGCCAGGATCACCAGCAGGCAGCGCGCGCCCTCGTGCTGTGACAGCGCATGCGGGAAGCGCAGGAACAGCATGACCGTGCCGAACAGGCACAGCGCGGTTCCCAGCTCGGCGCTGCGTCCGAACGGCAGCAGCGCCACCACCAGCCAGAACGGCAGCAACGGCGAGCGCAGCGCAGCAACGAGATGCGGGGAGAGCAAAGGCATGCTGTGGCCGGCATGGAGAAAGCCGGCATTGTAGGCGAGCGCTCCGGCGCTGGGCGACGAGGACAGCGCGGCCTCGATCAATGCGGGTCCGCGCCCGCCACTTCCTCGTACAACTCCAGCGTGGCCTGCTGCATGTCGGCCAGCCGGTAGCTCTGCAGCATCGGGATCGGGGGCGCGACACGCAGCAATTCCGCAGCCCGCTCGACCAGTTTTTCACGGTCGCCCAGCGGCACCCGGCCAGCCGGATAGAGCTCGGCCAGCAATTCGCCAACCCCGCCGTGCGCATAACCGAGCACCGGACGGCACAGCGACAGCGCCTCCACCACGGTCCGCCCGAAGGCTTCCGGTTTGTTCGACAACTGCAGCACCAGCGCGGATATCGCATAGATGTCGCGGATATCGTCGCGCGGCGGCGTCATCACCACCTCCGCCTGCAGTCCGCGCGAGCGGACCAGCTCACGCAATTCCTCGGCATAGGCCTCGCGCCCGGGTTCGAGCACACCCAGCAGAAGCAGCCGGGCCGCCACGCCACGATCGCGCAGGTCGGCCAGCAGTTCGATGGCGTCGTGGTGACCCTTCAAGCGGGTACCGCGCCCGGGGAGGGTGAGCAGGGGGGCGCCGTCGAGCTGCGGAAATTCGGCGAAGAACGCCTTCTGCCAAGCATCGTCGGGGCGGTGACCGTAGGGAAAGGCCTCGGGGTCGATGCCGCGGGGTATCACCCGTACGCGCGCCGGCTCCAGCCACCGGTAGTGACCCAGTACGTAGGCGCGCACGGTCTGAGACACGGCAATCACGCGCTCGCCACGAAGCATCACCGCGCTGTATCGGCCCGGCGAGTTGAGCCCGTGCACGGTCGTGATGAAGTGCGGCTTGCGCTCCATGCCACGGATCGCCAGACGACCGATCCAGGCCGGCATGCGCGAGCGGGCGTGCACGATGTCGGCATCCAACGACTTCAGCACCCGGCGCACCGCGCCCACCCGTGTAAGCGTGCCAAGCGACTTGCGGCCGATATCCAGCGTGACGTGCTCGCTGCCCTCGGCCAGCAGGCGGTCCACCAGACGGCCGCCGGCCGACACCACCACCGAACGATGCCCCGCCGCCACCAGCGCACGGGCAATCTCCAGCGCAGACCGTTCGGCCCCGCCGGAATGAAGCGCCGGGATCAGCTGGACCACGGTCAGGACCCGGGCGGGATGACTGGCGGCTGCAGGCATGGTGTCTTGCATCAAGGCCTTCATCCCTTCAGGCAAGCAGCGATCGTGCCTAAAGCCGCGATCCGGCCGAAGTTTCCGGCCCCATGATCAGTCGCGCAGGACGTAATGCGCGCCGCAGTAGGGACAGGTGGACTCCCCGCCGTCGTCGACGATCGGCAGGTAGACCTTAGGATGGGAGTTCCACAGGGCCATGCCAGGCATCGGACAGGACAACGGAAGGTCGCTGAGCGTCACTTCGTAACGATTTTGGGCATTCGCCGGGATCGGGGTGACCGCCGCTGCAGAGGGGGACGACATGGATCGGGCTCCGGGAGGGGATGCAAGAAGGCGATCTTAGCAGGCGATGGGGAGAACCCTCCGTGCCAAGGCCGCACGGACACCCCGGCCGGGTCCGGGGTAGACCCGACGCCCGACCCAATGACAAGGGCCGCACCCGGAGGTACGGCCCTTGTCCAGACGGGTACCGCAGGTAACCGGATTACTTGGCGATTTCGCCTTCGGTGGTGATCTGCAGCTTGATCTCGTCGCTGACGTACGGCACGTAGTTCGACACACCGAAATCCGAGCGCTTGAGGGTACCGGTGGCGTCGAAGGCGATCGCCTCGACCTTGGCCATCGGGTGCATGCCGAGCTTGTTCAGGTGGGCGGTCAGCACCACCGGCTTGGTCACGCCGTGCAGGGTAAGGTCACCGGTCACCTTGTACTTGTCGCCACCCAGCGCCTGCACCTTGGTGCTCTTGAACACGGCGTTGGGATACTTCGCGGCGTCGAAGAAGGCCGGCGACTGGAATTCCTCGTTGAGCTTGGCCACGTGGGTGTCGAAGCCGGACACCGGCAGGGTCACCTCGACCGAGGACTTGGACGGATCGGCCTTGTCGAACACCACCGTGCCCGAGCCCAGTGCTGCGTAGCCGCTGGGGTTGGAGAAGCCCAGGTGGTTCCAGGTGAACGTCACCACGGTGTGGGTGGGATCGAGGTTGAAGGTCTGCGGGGCCGCCTGGGCAGCGAACGCGGCGCCAAGCAGGCCGGCGAGGGCGAATACTTTCAATGCACGCATGGGAAAACTCCGAAGGGAAAGGGAGGAACGGCCGATCAGGCGATCGTGCACGCTTCGTCGAACGACAGGCGCGGGCTGCGCGGGAACAGGTCGCGGCTGGCATCGCCGTAACCGATGTTGATCAGGAAGTTGGACTTGACCGAGGTACCGGCGAAGAACGCGGCATCGACGCCGGCGTTGTCGAAGCCGGACATCGGGCCGCAGTCCAGGCCCACCGCACGGGCCGCCAGGATCAGGTAGGCGCCCTGCAGCGTGGCGTTGCGGAACGCGGTGGTGTCGATCAGCGGCTGATTGCCCTCGAACCAGCTCTTCGCGTCGGCATGCGGAAACAGCTGCGGCAGCTTGTCGTGGAAGGCGTGGTCGTTGGCGACGATCGCCGTGACCGGGGCCGCCATGGTCTTAGCGCGATTGCCCTCGGACAGGAACGGCGACAGCTTCGCCTTGGCCTCGACCGACTTCACGAACACCAGCCGCATCGGCGAGCTGTTCGCACTGGTCGGGCCGAACTTCAGCAGGTCGTACAGCTGATGCAGCTGCGCGTCGGTCACCTCGCGATCCAGCCACGCATTGAACGTGCGCGCGTTGCGGAAGAGCTGGTCGAGGGCGGTATCGGAAAGCATCTCGCTCATGGGTATCCTTGTTCCAGCGTGACGCGCCGATGTTGGCGCAGGAAGTCGCCAGTTTACGTGGGCGGCCCCGCCCACAGGACCCCGCCGCGTGGAACGAACTGTGCTTGATCCGGAAACAATCGTCGTGGCGACGCGCGCATGCTGAGGTCCGCGGGCGAGTGCTGGGCGATCACCGACGACGCCGCCGGCAACCAGCGGCAGGCGCTCGCGCTGGCCGAGCGGCTGGCCATGCCCGTTCGCCACTTGGTGCTGGAGCCGCGCGCACCCTGGTCGTGGTTCGCGCCACGCCTGCTCTCCGGCGGCCGGCTTGCCCTGCCCGCGGCGCAGCGCGAGCTGTTCGCCCCCCCCTGGCCAGTGGCCGCGATCGGCTGCGGCCGCGCCGCGGCGCTGTTCACGCGGATGCTGCGCGGACTCTCCGACGGTGACTGCTTCACCGTGCAGATCCTCGATCCACGCATCGATCCGGGCGAATGGGACCTGGTCATCGCGCCACGGCACGACGAGCTCACCGGACCCAACGTGCTCCACCCGGTCGGTTCGCTGAATCCCATCGACGACGCCTGGCTGGACGACGCCCGCGAGGCGTTTCCCGCTCTGGGCGAGCTACCGGGGCCACGCCTCGGCGTGCTGCTCGGCGGTCCGCGGCGTGGTGTTCCGATGGACGCGGGCTATGCCCACGCGCTGGGCGACGAAGTGCGCCGGCAGGTCACCGGGAACGGCGGCAGCGCCATGGTGGTCGCATCGCGACGGACGCCATCCTCGCTCAGCGATGCCGTGGGGCATGCCGTGCGCGACTTGCCCGGCCTGTTCTGGCGTGGCCCATCGGACGGCCCCAACCCCTATCCGGGCGTGCTCGGCTGGGCGGACCGGCTGCTGGTGACGCCGGACTCGGTCAACATGCTGAGCGAAGCCTGTGCGGTCGGCTGCCCGGTCGAAACACTGGCACCCGCTCGACTGCCACCGCGCATCGCAAGCTTCCACCGGGCCCTGCGCGATGGTGGCTGGCTCGGCGATGGCGGCCCTGCCGCCGGACCGCTGCGCGAAACTGCCACCCTCGCTGCCCGGGTGGGCCAGGCGATCCGTGCCCGGCACCCCGGCATCGACGCGGCCTAGGGTTCGAAGGCGAAACCCAGCGCACGCGTCACCGCCTGGACCGTCGCGACCCGCTGCATCAGCTCCGGCTCGCGTTCGCCGATGCGCGAGCGCAGGTCGAGCGTGCAGGTCAGCGCACGCTGCAGCAATTCGGCGTGGGCGTGCAGGAATACCTCCGCCTGGCCGGCGTCGAGCAGGGCCGCTTCGCGACAGGCTTCGATCAGGGCTGCATTGCTGGTCATCTCGAGCAGGCTCGGATGGCGCACCGCATGGGCGAGCACCAGTCCCTGCAGGGCGAACTCGATGTCGAGCAGGCCACCCGGCCCCTGCTTCAGGTCGAAGCGTGACGGGTCTGAACGATCGCGTTCGGCGCGCCAGCGGCGACGCATGCTCGACACCTCGTCGTACACCACGTCTACATCGCGCGCGATCGCCAGGATCTCCCGTCGAAGCGCCGCCAGGTCGGCATGCAACGCGACGTCGCCGGCCACCGGCCGCGCGCGCAGCAGGGCCTGGTGCTCCCAGGTCCAGGCGCGCCCCCGTTGATAGGCGGCGAACGCATCGAAGCTGGATACCAGCAGGCCCTTGGAGCCATCCGGGCGCAGCCGGGTATCGACTTCGTACAGGCGTCCGGCGCGGGTCATCATGGTGAGCCAGTTCATCACCCGCTGCGCCAGCCGCTGGTACCAGCGCGAGCCCTCCAGTGGCCGGGCACCATCGCTCATCGCCTGCGCGCGGCGGCCGTCGTAGACGAACACCAGGTCGAGATCCGAGGCGAAACCCAGCTCTTCGCCGCCGAGGCTGCCGTAGCCCAGCACCGCGAAGCCCGAGCCCTGGCCCGGCAATCGTCCATGCTGGGCGGCGAGTTCGCGCTCGGCCAGCGCGGTCACCGCCACCACCACCGATTCGGCCAGTGCGGCCAGCCGTCGCGCGGTGGACACCGCATCGGCGCGGCCATCGCTGAAGGCCAGGCCCAGCCGGAACGCCACGCTGGCCTTGAACTCGTTGATGCGGTCGAGCTCGGCCTCGGCCTCGCGCTCGTCGAGCGTCGACAGCACACGGGCGATCTCCGCGCTGATGTCGGCGCGCTTGAGTGGCAACTGATCGATGCGCGGATCGAGCACGTCGTCCAGCAGCAGCGGCTGGGCGATCACCCGCTCGGCGAGGAAGGCCCGGTCGGCGAACAGCCGCGCCAGCCGGCGCCGCGCCGCCGGCTGTTCCTCCAGCAGGGCCAGGTAGGACGAGCGCCGAGCCACCGCGTGCACCAACTGCACCAGCCGCAGCAGGCAGGCCACAGGCGCGGCGGTCTGCCGCGCGGCGATCAGCAGTTGCGGCATCACCCGGTCCAGCCGCTCGCGCGAACCGGGCGACATCGCCTTCACGTTGGAGCCCTGCGGCAGTTTCGCCAGCGCCTCGGCCGCGGCGTCGCCGGGCACGAAGCCGGAACCCTCCATCATGGCCGGCTCCAACGTGCCGGCGCAGGCGTCGTGCCAAAGGCGGGTGTCGGCGACCGGGGCGCTGGCGGCGCGTCCGCCCTGCGGCATCAGCACCGCGGCGAACTCCTCGCTGACCACGGCCCGGTGACGCGCCAGCTCGGCGGCCAGCGACAGCCAGTCGTGATGGCCCAGGCCACGGGCGATCCGCTCGCGGCTGAGCGCGTCCTCGGGGATGTCGTGGGTCTGCGCGTCGCGCAGCATCTGCACCCGGTTCTCCACCCGGCGCAGGCAGAAGTACGCCTCCCGCAGGGCGCGGGCGCGGACCGCCGGGATGTGTCCGCGCGCCTCGCAGGCGGTGAGCGCCGGCAGCAGTCCGCGCACGCGCAGGGTCGGCTCGCGGCCACCGCGGATCAGCTGGGTGAGCTGCACGATGAACTCGATCTCGCGGATGCCGCCCGGACCGAGCTTGAGGTTATCGGCCAGGTCCTTGCGCGCCACCTCCGCGTCGATCAGCGCCTTCATCTCGCGCAGCCCGGCGAACGCCGTGTAGTCGAGGTACTTTCGATAGACGAACGGGCGCAGCAGCTCCTGCAATTGCTTGCCTGCCACGCGGTCACCGGCCACCGGACGCGCCTTGATCCAGGCGTAGCGCTCCCAGTCGCGTCCCTCGCTCTGGTAGTACTGCTCCATCGCGGCGAACGGTAGCGCCAGCCGCCCAGCCGTGCCGAACGGCCGCAGGCGCAGGTCGACCCGGGCGCAGATGCCGTCGACGGTCGGCTCGTTGAGCAGGCGTACCAGCTGGCGCACCAGCCGCACGAAGTATTCGCTGTTGTCCAGGCTGCGCGCGCCGTCGCTCTGGCCGCCCTGGGGGTAGGCCATCACCAGGTCGATGTCGGAGGAGAAGTTCAGCTCGTTGCCGCCGAGCTTGCCGAAGCCGACCACGACCAGCCGCTGCAGGCTGCCGTCGGCTCCGCGCGGCTGGCCGTAGCGGCCGGCCAGCATCTGCTCGGACCAGGCCAGCGCCCGATCGAGCAACACCTCGTAGAGCACGCTGGTGTCGGCCAGCGTGGTCGGCACGTCGTCCAGGTCGTTGACGTCGCGGAACACCAGCCGCAGCGACTCGGCCCGGCGGAACCGGCGCAGCAGCGACAGCGTTTCGGCCTCGTCCGCCGGCAGGCGCAAGGCCTCGCCGCGCGAAGCCGCGTCGGAAGAGGAGCTCAGGCGTTCCAGTCCAGCGGGGGCGAGCAGCTGCGGCTGGCTGCGCCAGACTTCGAACGCAAAGTCGCTGGCCAGCAGGGTGCGACGGATGCGCTCGGCGACACCGGCATCGTCCTGCACAGCCACGCCGGCCCCGCGGCAGGCCGCCACCAGTTGGGCATAGCGATCGTCGATCAGCGCCTGCAGCGCGGTGGATTCGGGAGCCTTCATGGCGACCATTGTGCCGCAGCAACCGACGCCGGCCGGCGATACGGCCCAGGGGAGCCATCTTCCGGCCCCATGCCGGCGGTTCATCTGGACGGCGTTACATTCCTGCGTCCAGATCGTGACATCTTACGGACAGCCATGAACCCCTCTCCGGATCGCCCGGTTCGCCTGCGCCCCGCCTGGCAGAAAGCCCTGGCGCTGGCGGTCATGGTGCTGGCGTTCACCCTGCTCACCGGCACCATCGATGGTGGCGTCGGCGTGGTGCCGCGGCGACTGCTGGACCAGCCGGCCTACGTGTTCGCCAATGCGTTGCCCGGCCTGCTGCTGGCCTTCACCCTGCTGGCACTGACCCGTCGCGTGCTGCTGTCTTTCGGCCTGGCACTGGCCGCCGAGGGGCTGGTGTATGCGGTGAACAGGCTCAAGGTCGACAACCTGGGGACGCCGCTGATCCCGGCGGACTTCCACATGCTTGGCCAGCTCGACAAGGGCGGCATGCACGTGTTGGGCGCCTATCTGCCGCACAGTCCGTGGCCTTACCTGGCGATCGCCGCCGCCATCGCGCTGGTGGTGGCACTCTGGCGGCTCGAGCCCCCTTTCCTGGCCAGGCGGCCGCGCCCGCCCAGGATGACCGCGGGCGCCGTTTGCTTCGTCCTGCTGGCGACCCTGCTGGCCGGCACCCCGGCCTGGGCGAAGCTCTACAACGGACGCATGCTGTGGCTGGAGCCGTGGTCGGCCAGCTCGACCGCCACCCACTCGGGCCTGGTCAGCTCGCTGATGATCTACCACCTGCAATACGGCAAGCACGACCGCAAGCCCGACCCCTCCGCCGCGCGCGAGCTGATCGGTCGCAACGACGACGCACTGCGGCAGGAGCTGCAGACGCCGGCTACCGACGGCGCGCAGCCGGACATCGTGGTGGTGCAGAGCGAATCGTTCTTCGACCCGCGCATCCTCAAGGGCTTCCAGCACGCCGACCTGACCCCTAACCTGGATCGCCTGGCCCGCCACGGCGTCAGCGGGGCGCTGCACGTGCCGACCTTCGGCGGCGGCACCATCCGCACCGAGTTCGAGGTGCTTACCGGGTTGTCGCTGCGCTACTTCCGCAACCTGCAGTTCCCGTACCTGCAACTCAACGCCAAGGTGGTGCCGAGCCTGGTGCGCACGCTGCGCGCACATGGTTACGAGACGGTGGCGATCCACGGCAACGACCCGTCGTTCTGGAACCGCACCAGCGCATTCAAGGCGATCGGCTTCGACCGGTTCGTCTCGCAGTCGTCGTTCCCGCCCAGCGCCACCAACGACGGGCAGTACATGGCCGACCGCGGCATGACCGACGAGATCCTGACCCAGCTGAAAGACAGTGGCCCGCCGCAGTTCCTGTTCGCGATCAGCATCGAGGCACACGGCCCCTACGACACGGTGCCTTCCGATCCGGCCGAGCGCGACGCAATCCCGGTGCCGGCCGGCATTACCGGCAAGGACAAGCTGGAATTGCAGAATTACCTCTATCACATCGGCCATGCCGACCAGGAGCTGGGGCGCCTCGCCGCGGCGCTGGCCAAGCGCGACCGGCCGACCCTGCTGATGTTCTACGGCGACCACCTGCCTGCGCTCAGCGGCGTGTTCCAGACCGACGGCTTCGTCGATGGCGGCGACATGCTGGGTGAGCCCGGCACCTGGCTGCTGGTCGACCCACGCAAGGCGATGACACCGCAGCACGTGGATACCGCCTCGTGGATGCTGCCCGGCCGACTGCTGCAGGCAGCGGGCATCCACGATGCCTACTTCGCGCTCACCCAGGTGGTCGGTCAGGACCTGGCTGCGCTGACCCGCGCGCCCGATGCACCGCCGCCGCCGGAAGACACGCAGGAACGCCAGACCGACCACGAGATGTCCGATGTCGCGCTGCTCCGCCTGGACGGCAAGCTGGAAGCACTGCTTCCGCAGCAGCAACTCGCCACGTCCCCGGCCACCAACGCACCGCCGCCGCACGGACCATCCGACGGCAGCGTCGGCGCCACGCAATGAACGCGCGTGTCCGGTCGGCGACCCGCCGACCGGACACGCCGCGGATCAGAACCTCCAGACGATCCCGCCACGGACGGCACCGTCCACGCTGCGATGGCCGAGCAGGCCGTCGTACGCCAGGGTGAGCGCGGTGCTGCGTGACAGCGGCATGGTCAGATCGGCATCCAGCACCATCGCATCCCGCGCCATTGGGACGCCCTCGACGATGAAGGCCGAGCTTCCGTCAAACGTCATCTCCGCCTGCGGGCGCATCCGCCCGAAGCCGTGCCTCCAGCCGATCTGCAGATGCGCATCTAGAGTGCGGCGGCCCATCAGGAAGCGCGTGCCGGCACGGGTACCCAGGGTGCCGTAGGCCAGCACGTCATCATGCCCCTGCACGGCCAGGGCAGCCTGCCCGCCCCGCTCGGCGAAAGCCGGACTGGCCAGGCGCACGTAGGCCACCTGCGCAAATGGCTCCAGCGACGTGCCATGCCAGGACATCAGGCGCCCGAGCTCGCCGAACGCCTGCGTGGTGCCCGCATGACCATGCGCGAACAGGCGCTCGGAAAAGCCGTCGAATGCCGCGGTACGCGCCGCATCGAACCGATGCCAGCTGTACGCGAGGGCGCCGCGCAGGCGCCAGTTGCCACGCTGCTCACCGGCGTAGATGCCCAGGTGCGTGTCGTTGCTGCGGTCGGTGCCAGCGCGCGCCGGTACACGCAGCGAGGTGCGGGTATAGCCCGCCATCAAGCCCACGCGCGCCTGCTCGCCGACCGGCAGGTCACCTCCGACGATCGCACCGCCCAGCGAACGAGGCGTTCCCGCCGCGTTGCCATCGCTCGCCCGGTGTCCCCACGCACCGACCACCTGACCCCAGGCGGTCAGCCCGTTCGCGGTGGGCGCGTCGACCGCCGGGCCCGCGGCAAGGTCTGCTCCGGTCGATTGCACCAGGCGTCCGTCCGCCGCGTCGCGGATGAAGCGGCTGTCGTCGAGCAGGGTGCCTTGAAAGCTCGGATGGATGTCGCCGGAAAGCGCATCGCCCGCGTTGCGGATCGCGGCATCGGTCGGCTGGTTGGCGACCGCGGTGAACACCGGGTTGGCAACAGCGAGCGTCTGCACGCCGCCAAGTACGGCCCGCTGGTTCCGCGTCCCGTCGATGCTGGCGAGGCTGCGCTGCTGGACCACGTCGAGGTAGACGTGATCGGCATCGTAGGCAGGCGCCACACCGAGCACTGCGCTGACCGCACCGTTGCCGGCCAGGGTATACCGCCCCTGCACGCCCCGCCCCGCGCTCAGCACGGTGTAGCGCGCGCCAGCCTGATAGAACCGGCCGGGCACGGAGGGTGCCGCTCCGAGCAGGGCCCCGGCGGCCAGGTACGCCGAACCGTCGACGGCGATGCCGGCGGCGGCGTCCGGCTGGCTGGCCAGCGGCTGCACGCGGAGGGTCGCCCCGGCGGACTGGCGATAGTCCCCTGCGCCGAGCAGGCCCCTTCCATCCGGTGCGATGCCGCCGGCGCTGGCCAGCAGATCGCCGCCGATCCGGCCCTGTCCGGCAAGGATGCCGCTGCTGTCCAGGCCACCGCCGATGTCGCCGCTGTCATTCAGCAGTCCCTGGTTCACCACCGAGCCACCGATACGGCCCTGGTTGTCCAACACGCCGAGGTTGAGGACTCCGCTGACCAGCGAGCCGGTCAGCAGCAGTTCGCCACGGGCCGCCACCCCGGTCGTCCCGGTGTAGGTGTTGCTGCCGCTGAGCTGTTGGCGCCCTCCCGCGACCACCAGGGCACCACCGCCCGTACCGCTCAGGCCACCATCGGCGAGACGGCCGGCGAAGTTGCCTGAAGCCCCGGTCAGCATCAGCACGTTGCTGCCAAGCAGCACCTCGCCGCTACCGGAAAGCGAGGCCAGCTTGGTAGCTTGCGCGGTACGTGAGATGTCCAACGCCCCATCGATCTGCGCGCCCGAGGACTGCGCAATGCTGCCCGGCCCGGCCAGGCCCAGCCAGCCGCCATGCTCGACCACCGTCGCACCGGTGTAGGTATTGCTGCCGCTGAGATTGGCCACGCCACCGGTCGCCACCGCGAATGGTCCGTTCCCGGAGATGGTGCCGGCCAGGCCCAGCGGCCCCATCGCCGCGGTCGCGGTGAAGCCGGTGGTGATCGGCGCGTCGGTGACGTAGAACGGCGTGTAGCCGGTCGACTGATTGGCCAGGTCGTACATCACCGCGTTGTGCATGAAGAAGCTGATGCCGTAGATCGCACTGCTCGGGAAGCCGCCGTAAGGGCCCAGCGTGACCACGTTGCTGTAGTCGCCGCTGGCATCGTTGCCGGTGGTGATCGAGGCGGGCAAGGCACCGTGCGCCGCCCCGGTCACCGTGAGGGTGATGCCAGGGTTCTCGTCGCCATACGGATTGAGATGGCCCGCGGTGGTTTCGCCAGCGACCAGGCCCACGCCGTTGTCGATCAGCATGATGTTCGGCGTGCCGGTATCGAACAGCGTCGGAAGCACTGCCGTGGAGGTGTGCCTGCCGTCGCTCAGTGCGTACACGAACTGGGTATCGAACTGGCTGGCCGAGGGCGCCCCGGACAGCGCGAACTGACCCTGCGCGCCACCGCTCCAGGACACCACGCTGAGGAACTGCGCACGCAACGCCGGCGTCAGGCCAAGGATCATGCAGCCCTGGCCGCACTGGCCCGGCACGCCGGCACCGCCGTTGGCCTCGACGATGTAGCCGCTCTTGGTGAGCATGCCCGGCACGCCGTTGCCGAAGTCGCCGGCACCGAAGGTGCCGTAGAACGCCCCCTCTTCCGGCGCCTTGCCGTCAGCGAGGTTTTTCTGGAAGTCGGTGTCGATCTTGAGCGTCACGTTGCCGACGGTGCCGACCGGATCGCCGGTGGAGGTGGAGCTCACCCAGGCGTAGTTGATGGCGACCGGTGCCCCGGCGGCAGTGCCGAAGCTGCCCACCCGCGTGCTGGAGCCACTGTTGTAGAACTGCATGCTGGACACGGTCGTGGAGGACTGCAGGTAGCCGTAGCTGCCGTCGCCGTACAGGTAGAACTGCAGCGGCCCGGTGCTGGCGCCGGCCTCGTTGGGAAACCAGTCGGGCGAGCTGCCCTGCAGGGCGCCCAGGCCCACGTCGATGTTGAAGGAGTCGGAGCCGGTGTCGAACAGGTACTCCTTCGGGGCAGCACCGTTGACGCCCACGTTGATGCCCAGGCGGTAGCCGTACTGGCCGTTGCCGTAGTCCTGCCTGATCAGGTCCAGTGGCACGTCGGTGGTCTGTGCCCAGGCGTGGGACGCGAACGCGCACGCCAGTGCGATGGCCAATGGCCGGTATGCAATCTTGCTCACCCCTGTCTCCCCGGTTTTTGTCTTGACGGTCTCGCCGGGCCCCGGCGGGGCCGACGAAAGGGACCGGCTGCCGCGCGGGCAACCGGCCCTTCGCTCACAGGACGTGCGAGGGCGGGGAAACGGAAATGGCGGGCGTCAGAAGTCGACGCTGCCGCTGAGGCGCAGCCGGGTGCGGGTGCGCAAGGGCACGAAGGTCTCGTCGAAATCGGCGGCATAGAGCCTTCGACCGAACAGATTGGCCGCCCCGAGGGCGACCCGCCAGCGCGGGGTGCGATAGGACAGGGCAAGCTCGAACTCGGCCTGCCCGGGTACGCGATACCGGGTGCTGAAGTCCGAACTCTGTCCCAGCGAACGGCTGCGTGCGTGGACCCCACCACCGATACCCCAGCCCTGCAGCCATGCCCCCCGGAACCGGTAATCCAGCCACAGGTCCAGGCGCTGTCGCGGCGCGCCGGGGGCCGCGGTGCCGTCGCGGTTGGCGATGTGCGCGCGGGTGTAGCCCAGGCTGGCATCCAGTCCGCTGGCGAGACGCCCGATCAGCTCCACCTCCGCGCCGCGGTTGGTCTGACCCGGCCCGAGCGAGGCGAAGCCCGGTTGCTGCGCGGATACCAGCAGGTAACTGTGATCGAGCCGGATGCGATAGGCCGCAACGGTCAATCGCGCCTGGTGGTCGAACAGCTCGAACTTGGCACCGGCCTCCACCTGGCGGGACAGCGCCGGCGGCAACAGGCGACCGTCACTGCCCAGGTAGGAAAGCGACTGGAATCCGCTGGCCACGCTGGCGTACAGCGTCGCTCCCGGCACGGGCTCGAAGGCCACGCCGGCATCGGGCACCCACCGCGCGCGGCGCAGTCGTACGGTCCGCCCCTGCCCGTCCGCGGCGAACACCTCGTAGGCGGATCGCCGGGCCGTGGTGATCAGGTTCCAGCGCTCGCCGATCGCCCACTGGTCCTGCACGAACAGGCCGGTGTCGGTCTGCCAGGGCGAACCCGGCTGTGGCTGATCGTCGGCGGGCGTGAGGACAGACGCAGCCGGAGGCAGCGTGGCGGTCCCACTGAAGTCGAAGAACGGGTTGCTGTCCAGCCCTACGCGGTCCTCGATGTGGCCGACGTGGGCGCGTGCATAGTCCAACCCCAGCGTCACCGTGTGTTCGGTCGCAGCGGTCGTGAACGTGCCGATCAGGTCGTTCTGCAACGAAGCGTAGGCGTCGCTGTAGCGGTACTGCTGGGCGATCGCCAGCACCTGACCACCTGGCTGCGGGTCGGTCAGCGTCCACGCCGATGAAGCGTTGCGTTGCCGCACGTATTGGCCGCGGCTGCGCCAGGTCCAGCGCGTATCGAGCTGGCGGTCGAACAGGTAGTAGAGACGGCTGGTGTGATAGCTGGCGTAGTCACCCGGGTAGCCCGGCAGCACGCCGAACGGCGAGGCCTGTGACAGGCTCCCGCCAAGCAGCACCAGATGATCCGGCACCGGCAGGCGGTTGGCGATGCGCTGGTAGCCCACCACCAGCCGGCTGCGCCCGTCCTGCCAGGCGATCGAGGGAGCGAGGTAGCCGCTGCGACGGTTGCGATACCCCTGGACCGAATGGTCGGCATAGTCGCCGTAGGTGATCAGGCGGTAGTCAAATCCGGGATGTCCACGCAGCGGCCCGGTCAGGTCCACGCCGAGGCTGGTCCGACCGCCGCCGTCGAGCGCGTACTGCAGCATGCGTGCCGGCCGGTCCTGTGGTTGTTTCAGGGTGACGTTGAGCAGACCACCGAAGGTGTTGCCGGTGCTGTCGCCAAGGATCGACTGCGGCCCCTTGAACACCTCCACCCGATCCAGCCCGATCAGCGGCGGCAGGTCACCCGAGCCGGCGATGCTGCCCGGCATGCCGTCGATCAACCCGTTGCCGGTATCGAAGCCGCGGATCCGGAACGACGGCAAGCCACCGGCGCCGGCGATCGCCTGCACGCCGGCGACGTTGCGCACCACGTCGGCCACGCTCTGCGCCTGCTGCGCGTCCATCAGGTCGCGGGTGATCACGCTGACCGACTGCGGCACGTCGATCAGCGCCGCATCGTCACGCGCCGCCGTGCTGGTCAGCATGGCCAGAAAGCCGCGATCCCTGGCCACCATCGCGTCGGCCTCCACCGGCGCCAGTTCGCGGGTCGGCGGCGATGCCGGCCGCGAAGCGGCGCGGGTAGCCAGGGGCGTCACCGCCACGGTATCCGCGCCGCTGAACGAGAAGCCGAGCCCGGTGCCCTGCAGCAGATCCGCCAGCGCGACCTCCGACCCGAGGCAACCGCGGACACCCGGCGAGCGCACCCGTGCCACGGCGGCGCCGTCGGTGAGCACCTGGAGGTTCGCCTGCCGGCCGAATGCGATCAGCGCTGTGGCCAGTGGCTGGGCGGGCAGGTCGAAACGCCGGCATGCGGTGGAAGGGACCGCCGCGCAAAGCCGGGGCAGCCCGACCAGCAGGCTGCCCAGCAGCCAGCATGCCCTTGCCCTCCCCATGTGCCCCCGCGCTCCCCGGCGAAAGCCGGCAGTGTGGCATGGGCTGACCGCCGCGGCGACAGATGTCAGCGTGGCCCGCGGTCGCCCCCGTTGCGTTCGAGCACGGTCGAGCCGGCCTGCTGGCGCACTACCACCGGCAACACCTGCGGTAGCGTGCGCAGCCACTCGTCGATGGCATCGATGCGCACGGTGCCGGTGAAGGTCAATGCCTCCAGCCGGGCATCGCCGATGCGCAGCGGGGAGGGCCGGTAGCGATTGATGTTGGCCACCACCACCGGCAACGGCTCATTGTCGAAATCCAGCCGACCGTCGCGCCAGGTGGCCACCTGGGCCGGATCGATCGCGACCACCTGCATCGCCGGATGCGTGGGATCGAAGCGGATGGCCTGCCCGGCGCCGGCCTCCAGGCTGCCCCCATGCCCGTCGGCCACGCGCACGCGGCCCTCGGCCACGGAGATCGTCACTTGCTCACCGGTGCGGCGCACGTCGAACGCAGTGCCGATGTCCTGGATCGTCACCGCGCCCGCCCGCACCAGGAACGGTCGCCGAGGGTCGTGCACGACGCGGAAGAGAGCCTCGCCGCGCTCAAGCTCGACCGCGCGCCGTCCGTCGGCCAGCCGGGTGCGGAGCGCCGTGGCTGCGCCGAGGACGATCTGCGAGCCGTCGGCCAGGCGGATCTCCTGGCGAGCGCCGGTCCCGCTGGCATAACGTTGTGTGGTGCTGCCGCGATCCGGCCAGGCGAGATAGCCAAGTCCCACCGCAAGCAGAACGGCCGCGGCGGCCGCCAACGGCATCCAGCGCGGGCGCACGCGCGCGGGAGCGAACTCGGCTACCAGCCGGGCCCGTGTCACCGCGCCGGCTTGCCCGAGCCGCTCGGCCATGTCGCCGATCTGTTCGAACGCCGGCAGGTGGCTGGCATCCTGGTCGATCCAGACCAGCCACTCGTTGGTCGTGCGCTCGCCGGCATCGGCGGCGCGCAGGCGCATCCACCAGTCGGCGGCCATGTGCAGGGTCTGTTCGTCGATGGGACGGGGCATCAGGGGTTCTCCGGTTCGTCCATCCGCGCCCGGCAATGGGCGAGGGCACGGGTGACGTGGTAGCGCACCATGCGCTCGGTGACCCGCATGTCGCGGGCGATTGCACCGACGTCGCGGCCGTCGATCATGTGGGCGACAAACGCCCGGGCGGTCTTCGCGGGCAGTTCGCGCAATGCTGCTGCCACCCGGTGCAGGCGCTCGCCGGCCTCGGCCGTGCGCTCCGGCACCGGCGCAAGATGCAGTTCCGGCCCCTCCGGCTCGGGCGCATGGCTGGTGCGCACCTGGCGCATCCGCAGCCGGTCCACCGCGAGATTCGAAGCGATCCGGAACAGATACGCCCGCAGCGAATCCACCGCCTCCGGATGTTCCAGGGTGACCAGTCGCACATAGGCTTCCTGCGCCACCTCCTGTGCGTCGGCGAGCGAGTCCAGCCGGCAGCGAAGGAACGCTACGAGCGCGCGGTTGTGCTCGCGGAACAGCTCGGCCACGCGAAGAGCATGTGCCGGATCGGGCGATTCCCGCATCGTGCCGCGATCGTGATCTGGCGTATGCATGGGCGGTGTCCGGCGTTCATCCGGGTTCGGCAGGGGCCTGCCGATGGTAGCCATGGCCGGATCTGGCGGCATGGTTTCCGCCGTTCCGGCATCAGCAAGAGACAAGGCACTCTCCCGAGGCATGCTTGGAGCATCCGTGTGGTGACTGCCTGCATGACGTTCGAGCCGGGCCAAACGGAAATCGACCCTCTGCAAAAGGAAAACCCCGCCTTGCGACGGGGTTTCCGGGTACTGCGATGGCGAGGCGGACTTAGAAGTCCATGCCGCCCATGCCACCCATGCCGCCGGCCGGGCCGTGGGCGTGGGCTTCTTCCTTCTTCGGCACTTCGGTCACGGCCGCTTCGGTCGTGATGATCGAGCCGGCCACCGAGGCGGCGAACTGCAGCGCCGAACGGGTCACCTTGGTCGGGTCCAGGATGCCGAAGGCGATCATGTCGCCGAACTCGCCGGTCGCGGCGTTGTAGCCGAAATTGCCCTGGCCTTCCTTCACCTTGTTGAGCACCACGCTCGGCTCCTCGCCGGCGTTGGCCACGATGGCGCGCAGCGGCGCCTCGAGCGCGCGACGGGTGATCGCGATGCCCAGGTCCTGGTCGGCGTTGGCACCCTTCAGACCCTCGACCGCCTTCAGCGAGCGGATCAGCGCCACGCCACCACCCGGCACCACGCCTTCCTCGACGGCCGCACGGGTCGCGTGCAGGGCGTCTTCGACACGCGCCTTCTTTTCCTTCATCTCGACCTCGGTGGCGGCACCGACCTTGATGACGGCCACGCCGCCGGCCAGCTTCGCCACGCGCTCCTGCAGCTTCTCGCGGTCGTAGTCGGAGGAGGTCTCCTCGATCTGCGCCTTGATCTGCGCGATGCGGGCCTGGATCTTGTCGGCCTCACCGGCGCCGTCGATGATGGTCGAGTTCTCCTTGGTGATCACGACCTTCTTGGCGCGGCCGAGGTCGGCGATGGTCGCCTTCTCGAGCGACAGGCCGACTTCCTCGGAGATCACCTGGCCGTTGGTCAGGATCGCCATGTCTTCCAGCATCGCCTTGCGACGGTCGCCGAAGCCCGGCGCCTTCACGGCGGCCACCTTCACGATGCCGCGGATGGTGTTGACCACCAGGGTGGCCAGCGCCTCGCCTTCCACTTCCTCGGCGACGATCAGCAGCGGCTTGCCGGCCTTGGCCACGCCCTCGAGGATCGGCAGCAGCTCGCGAACGTTCGAGACCTTCTTGTCGTGCAGCAGGATGAACGGGTCATCCAGCTCGACCTGCTGGCTCTGCTGGTTGTTGATGAAGTACGGCGACAGGTAGCCGCGGTCGAACTGCATGCCCTCGACCACGTCCAGCTCGTTCTCCAGACCCGAGCCTTCCTCGACGGTGATCACGCCTTCCTTGCCGACCTTCTTCATCGCGGTGGCGATGATCTCGCCGATCGCCGCGTCGGAGTTGGCCGAGATGGTGCCGACCTGGGCGATCGCCTTGTCGTCGGTGGTCGGGTTGGAGAGCTTCTTCAGCTCGCCGACCGCGGCGACCACGGCCTGGTCGATGCCGCGCTTGAGGTCCATCGGGTTCATGCCGGCGGCGACCGCCTTGAGGCCTTCCTGGATGAACGCCTGCGCCAGCACGGTGGCGGTGGTGGTGCCGTCACCGGCCACATCGGAGGTCTTGGAGGCGGCTTCCTTGACGATCTGCGCGCCGATGTTCTCGTACTTGTCGGCCAGCTCGATTTCCTTGGCCACGGACACGCCGTCCTTGGTCACGGTCGGAGCGCCGAAGCTCTTCTCGAGCACGACGTTGCGGCCCTTCGGGCCGAGGGTGACCTTGACCGCGTTGGCCAGGGTGTTGACACCCTTGAGCATGCGGGCGCGGACGTCTTCGCTGAAGCGGACTTCTTTGGCTGCCATCTTTGTATTCCTCGAAATTCAGTGGTTTTGGCGAGAGATGCGGGAGAGGCCGATCAGCCTTCGATCACCGCGACGATGTCGTCTTCCTTGAGGAAGACCAGCTCTTCGCCGTCGATCTTGATTTCCTGGCCGGCGTACTTGCCGAACAGGACGATGTCGCCTTCCTTCAGGCTCATCGGGCGGACGTTGCCGTCCTCGAGGATGCGGCCGGTACCGGCGGCGATCACCTTGCCGCGGGTCGGCTTCTCGGTGGCGCTATCGGGGATCACGATACCGCCGGCGGAGACGCGCTCCTCTTCCAGGCGCTTGACGATGACGCGATCGTGCAGCGGACGCAGTTTGCTCATGGGTGGCTCCAGCTCACTTTGGATGGTTGAGGGAAAAGGCCCGGTCCGATGCCGTTGTTAGCACTCGGTACCGATGAGTGCCAATTCTAGCGATGCATGAACCCCATGCAAGGCCCGGGCGGCTCGCTGCCAAGTTGGGACGTAACCTGGTCATCTCAAGAGGCGAACACCCCGGCACTGCCTGCTAGGCTGCATTTTCCGTTCTCGCCCCCACCTGTCATGCCCGACGATGTCCTGGTCTGCCTGAGCACCTGCCCCGGAGCCGAGTCCGCCCGGGCGCTGGCCGAGACGCTGGTCGCCGAGGGTCTGGCCGCCTGCGTGAACCAGCTGCCCGGGGCGATCTCCACCTATGCGTGGCAGGGCCGCCTGCACTCCGATCCGGAGGTGCTGCTGGTCATCAAGACCACTACCGGCCGCTTCGAGGCGCTGCGGGAACGGCTGATCGCCCTGCATCCGTACGAGGTACCCGAACTGGTCGCCCTGCCGGTGGTCGACGGACATGCGCCCTATCTGGACTGGGTGCGCGCCCACGGCGCGGTCGGCGGGGGCGACGGCACCGCGCCGTCCCCTGCTCCATAATCCCCGTTCGCTCTCCGCGAACCGAAACGCTGGAAACGTAATGCGATTGATCAACCCGGGGCGGCTCGTCGCCCGCCTCCTTCTCGCCGCACTGTCGCTGTCCGCTGGCCCAGCCCTGGCCCAGGACACCTCCAGCCTGCTGCCGGTCACCGAGGCCTACAAGCTCAGCGCCGATGCCAGCCAGCCCGGTGTCTTGAAGCTGCACTGGGACATCGCCCCGGACTACTACCTGTATCGCGGACGGATGAAGTTCACCGCCGGCGAAGGCATCACACTCGGCACCGCGCAGTTGCCCGATGGCGACAAGCACCACGACGAATACCTCGGCGACGTCGAGACCTATCACCACGGCATCGATGCTCGCCTGCCCTACACCGCCGCCGCGGGCGCCACGAGGCTGCAGGTGGCGGTGCAGTTCCAGGGCTGCCATGAGGTCGACCCGAAGATCTGCTACCCGCCGCATACCGAGAAGCTCGACCTGCCGCTGCCGGCGGCAGCCGCCGGCGCCACCAGCCCGACTGGCTTCGGGGCCACCCTCGGCAAGCTGGGCGCGGCCGGGGCCCTGGGTGCGCCGGGCACGCCGCTGCCACCGGAGCAGGCCTTTCGCCTCGATGCCGTGGCGACGGCCCCGGACCGGCTGCTGCTGCGCTGGTCCATGCCGCACGGCTATTACCTGTATCGCGACAAGACCGAACTCTCCACACCCGGCGCCGGCGGCCTGAAGCTGCAGCCCGCCTGGCCGGCCGGCACGCACCACCAGGACGATTACCAGGGCGAGACGGTCATCTACTACGACGAGGTGGAAGTCCCGGTCGGCATCGCCGGCGACCTCGGCGGCCGCCATCAACTCAGCGTGCAGGCGCGCTTCCAGGGCTGCCAGGACGGTGGCATCTGCTACCCGGTCATGACCCGCACACTGCAGGTGTCGCTGCCCGCCGCCGGCGCCGGCCAGGCATCGGCATCTACCGAAGCGACTGGCGGCGATACCGCCTCCGCCGCCCCGCACGATGGGCTGCTGCTCGCCCTGCTGCTCGCCCTCGGCGGCGGCCTGGTGCTGAACCTGATGCCGTGCGTGCTGCCGGTACTGTCGATCAAGGCGGTGAGCCTGCTCGAAAGCGGCGAGAGTCCTGCCCGCGCCCGCCGCCACGCGCTGACCTATACCGCCGGCGTGATGAGCAGCTTCGCCGTGCTCGGCGTGGCGATCGTCGGCCTGCGCGCCGCCGGCCACGCGCTGGGCTGGGGCGCCCAGCTGCAGCAGCCGCTGGTGGTGGCCCTGCTGGCCTGCGTGATGTTCGCGGTCGGCCTGTCGATGTCCGGCGTGGTGCAGTTCGGCGCTTCGCTGGGCAACACCGGCGCCGGGTTGGCCAGCCGCTCCGGCCCGGCCGGCGACTTCTTCACCGGCGTGCTCGCCGTGGTGGTCGCCAGCCCGTGCACCGCGCCGTTCATGGGCAGCGCGCTGGCGTACGCGTTCGCCGCACCGATCGCTGCCGCGCTGGCGGTGTTCCTGATGCTCGGCGTGGGCCTGGCGCTGCCGTTCCTGCTGGTGGGCTTCGTGCCGTCGCTGGCTCGCCGCCTGCCGCGCCCGGGCCGCTGGATGGAGACGCTCAAGCAGGTGCTGGCGTTCCCGATGTACCTCACCGCCGTGTGGCTGGCCTGGGTGCTGGCGCACCAGCGCGGCGCCGACGCGATCGGCCTGCTGCTGGTGGCGATGGTGCTGCTGGCCATGGCGCTTTGGTGGTTCGAGCGCAGCCGTGGCGGCCGCCCGGCCAGCCGCCTGTGGGTGCTGGCTCTCCTCGCGCTGACCGTGGTGCCGCTCTACTACCTCACCCGCATGCCGCCGCCGTCGGTCAGACCCGTGGCCGCCGAGGGCGTGGTCGCCTACTCGCCCGCGAAGCTGGCCGAACTGCGCGCGGCCGGCACGCCGGTGTTCGTCGATATGACCGCCGACTGGTGCGTCACCTGCAAGGCCAACGAACACACGGTGCTCGACACCGACCGCTTCCGCACCCTGCTCCAGCGCACCGGCGCGGTCTACATGAAGGGGGACTGGACCGACGTGAACCCGACCATCGCCGCCTTCCTGCAGCAGTACCACTCGCCGGGTGTACCGCTGTACGTGGTGTTCCCGAAGGGCGGCGGCGAGGGCAAGGCGCTGCCGACCGTCCTGACCGCCGGCATCGTCGAGCAGGCACTGACCGAGGCCAGCCACTGATGTTCAACCGCCAGACCTGGACCGTGCTGCTGGTCGCCACCCTGTTCGCCGCCGCCGGCGGCTGGCTGCAGCACCGGAGCCGGCTGGCCCGCGTGCCGGCAGGCGTGCACGTGACGACCATCGGCGACCTCGCTCCCGACCTTGCCCTGATGGGTAGCGACGGCCGCCAGCATCGGCTGTCCGACTACCGCGGCAAGCGGGTGCTGCTGAACTTCTGGGCCAGCTGGTGCGGCCCCTGCCTGGAGGAGATGCCGACGCTGGCACAGGCTGCCCGGCAGCATGCCGGGAGCGCGACGGTGATCGGCATCGCGATGGACGATCCGGCCCGCGCCCGCGCCTTTCTTTCCGTGCACCCGGTGGATTACCCGATTCTGCTGGGCGAGTTGGTCTCGCCCAGTACCTCGCTGCGTTTCGGCGATACCACGCAGGTGCTGCCGTACAGCGCCCTGCTGGACGCGGACGGGCGCCTGCTCGCCACGCGCCGCGGCCCGCTCGACCCCACCACGCTGGCGCGCTGGCTCGGCGGCGGCCCGGTGGACTGAACTTGACCGGTCACATACGTCCGCGCACGGTTTAACGCGGACTTCTCCGTCAAACATCGTCGATCTGCGCCGAACTGGACAACTCGAATCGGTGCGATCACACTGAGGCGCTTCCGGACCCGTTCCGACCTTGGCGAAGGCAGCCGCATGGCGAAGATCCTGGCCCTGCACGGCCCCAACCTGAACCTGCTGGGTGTGCGCGAGCCGGACATCTACGGCCGCGAGACGCTGGCGGACATCAACGCCGGCCTGGCCGAACAGGCACACGCCGCGGGTCACGAACTGAGCTGGTACCAGTCCAATGCCGAGCACGAACTGATCGGCCGCATCCACCAGGCGCGCGACGACCGGACCGCGATGATCCTGTGCAACGCCGGCGCATTCACTCACACCAGCATCGCCCTGCGTGACGCGCTGTCCGCCGTGGCGATCCCGTTCATCGAGGTGCACCTGTCCAACGTGCACGCCCGCGAGCCGTTCCGCCACCACTCCTACCTGGTGGACATCGCCGTCGGCGTGGTCAGCGGCTTCGGCAGCGACAGCTATCGGCTGGCGCTGGATGCCGCGGTACGTCGGCTGGCCCGGCCCGAGGCCGACATGCCGCGCTGAGCGCGGCAGTCCGGATTCCGTTTTCCTTTCCAGCCGCCCGCGGGCGGTAACCCTGCAAAAAGGTTTGCCTTATGGACCTGCGCAAGATCAAGAAGCTCATCGACCTGCTCGAGGAGTCCAACCTCGCCGAACTGGAAATCAAGGAGGGCGAGGAAGTCGTCCGCCTGTCGCGCGTACCCAAGGGCGGCATCACCGTGGCCGCCCCGGCACCGGCGGCGACGCCGGTCGCGGCGCCGGCTCCGGCGGCCCCGGTGGCCGCCGCCCCGGCGGCAGACGCGGCGCCTGCCGCCGACGCGCTGCCGGCCGGCCATGTGGTCAAGGCGCCGATGGTCGGCACCTTCTACGCCTCCTCCACCCCGGGCGCCCCGGCGTTCGTGAAGGTCGGCCAGCAGGTCAAGCAGGGCGAGACGATCGGCATCATCGAGGCGATGAAGATGTTCAACCAGATCGAAGCCGACGTCGGCGGCACGGTGCAGGCCATCCTGGTCGAGAACGGCCAGCCGGTGGAATTCGACCAGCCGATGTTCGTCATCGCCTGATCCGGCAGGACATATTCCGATGCTAGAAAAAGTCGTCATTGCCAACCGCGGCGAGATCGCGCTGCGCGTGCTGCGCGCCTGCCACAGCCTTGGCATCAAGACGGTCGCGGTGCACTCCACCGCCGACCGCAACCTCAAGCACGTGGGCCTGGCCGACGAGGCGATCTGCATCGGTCCGGCGCCATCGACCGACAGCTACCTCAACATCCCACGCATCATCGCCGCGGCGGAGATCACCGACGCCCAGGCGATCCACCCGGGCTACGGCTTCCTCTCCGAGCGCGCCGACTTCGCCGAGCAGGTGGAGCAGTCGGGGTTCATCTTCATCGGCCCGACCGCCGACGTGATCCGCCTGATGGGCGACAAGGTCGAGGCGATCAAGGCGATGAAGGCGGCCGGCGTGCCCTGCGTGCCGGGCTCCGGCGGCCCGCTGGGCGAAGACAATGATCAGAACATGCGCATCGCGCGCGAGATCGGCTACCCGGTGATCATCAAGGCCGCCGGCGGCGGCGGCGGTCGCGGCATGCGCGTGGTGCGCACCGAGGCACACCTGGGCAATGCCATCACCATGACCAAGCAGGAGGCCAAGGCGGCCTTCGGCAACGACATGGTGTACATGGAGAAATTCCTGGAGAACCCGCGCCACGTGGAGATCCAGGTACTGGCCGACGGCCAGGGCAATGCGATCCACCTGGGCGAGCGCGACTGCTCGATGCAGCGTCGCCACCAGAAGGTGGTGGAGGAGGCGCCGGCCCCCGGCATCACGCCGGAGCTGCGCGCGGAGATCGGCAAGGTCTGCGTGGATGCCTGCATCCGCATCGGCTACCGCGGCGCCGGCACGTTCGAGTTCCTGTTCGAGAACGGCCGCTTCTACTTCATCGAGATGAACACCCGTATCCAGGTGGAGCATCCGGTGACCGAGCTGATCACCGGCGTCGACCTGGTGCGCGAACAGCTGCTGATCGCCGGCGGCGAGAAGCTGTCGATCCGGCAGGAGGACATCAAGATCACCGGCCATGCGATCGAGTGCCGCATCAACGCCGAGGACCCGGACAACTTCATGCCCTCACCCGGTACGGTGAAGCGCTTCGAGGCCCCGGGCGGCCCCGGCGTGCGCGTGGACACCCACCTGTACGACGGTTACCGCATCCCGCCGAACTACGACTCGATGATCGGCAAGCTGATCGTGCACGGCCGCGACCGTGCCACCGCCATCGCGCGCATGCGCCTGGCGCTGGCCGAGACGGTGATCGAAGGGGTGAAGTGCAACATTCCGCTGCAGCAGCGCATCATGGCCGACGTCGGTTTCCAGCAGGGTGGGCAGAACATCCACTACCTGGAAAAGCGCATGGCCGAGCACAAGGGCCATCCGTCCGGCGACCACTGACCCCGCAGCGGATATCAAAAACCTCAGAGGCAGGTGCGATCGCCCTGCCTCTTTTTCTTCCCAGCCGACACGCACTTCTCCCACTCCTCACTTCTCTTCGCCCACCTCCCTCCTCATGCCCTTCCTCGAACTCTCTCTCACCGTCCGTGCCGAACAGCAGCCCCAAGTCGAGGAGGCGCTGGAGGAACTGGGCGCGCTGTCGATCACCCTGCGCGATGCCGACGCCGAAACGCCGGACGAGCGGGCGATCTTCGAGCCGGGCGTGGGTGAGCTGCCGCTGTGGCCGACGATCACGCTGAACGTCCTGTTCGAGGCCAACACCGACCGCCGCGGCCTAGCCGAGGCGGTGGCCGAGCTGCTGCCCTGGGTGGAGCCGGACCAGCTCGCCTTCACCGACGTCGAGGACCAGGACTGGGAGCGCGCGTGGATGGACCAGTTCCAGCCGATGGCCTTCGGCCGGCGGACCTGGATCTATCCGTGGAACATCGAGCCGCCGCAGGACGACGCCATCGTGGTCGTCCGTCTCGATCCGGGCCTGGCCTTCGGCAGCGGCACCCACCCCACCACGGCGCTTTGCCTGGAGTGGCTGGACTCGCTCGACCTCGCCGGCAGGACGGTGACCGACTTCGGCTGCGGCTCCGGCATCCTCGCCATCGCCGCACTCAAGCTCGGCGCCGCCAACGCGGTCGGTGTGGACAACGATCCGCAGGCACTGACCGCCTCGCTCGACAACGCCGAACGCAACGGTGTGGCCAACCGCCTCGCCGTGTGCCTGCCGGAGGATTTCCATGCACCGCCAGCCGACGTGTTCGTCGCCAACATCCTGGCCGGCCCGCTGGGCGAACTGGCACCGACCTTCGCCGCCGCGGCGAAGCCGGGTGCACCGTTCGCCATCTCCGGCATCCTGGACGGGCAGCAGGACGAACTGCTCGAGCACTACGCCGAGTGGTTCGACGAACTGCGCGTGGACCGGCGGGAGGACTGGGTCCGCATCAGCGGACGCCGCCGCTGAGCCGCGCGTTCCGCGCAATGCCACGATGATTTGTCGCCTCCGCTGCACTAGGCTGGCGGCACTTCACCGCGCCGGTCCGCATGTACACCCAGTGCCCTGACTGCCTCACCGTTTTTTCGCTCGACGCCGACGCCCTGATGCCGGCGGGTGGGCACGTGCAATGCGGACATTGCCAGACGGTGTTCGATGCGCTCGCCTGCATCGCCAGCCAGCTGCCGCCCGAACCCTTCCAGCGCCTGGCGCCGCCTGCCGTGGCCGGTCCTCCGCCCCAGCTGGAGCTGGCCGTGTATCGGCCACGCCCCGAGCCGGAAGCCGTGGTGGGGGCGAACGGACTGCCCGTTGCCTGGCAGGACCAGGACATCGCCCCGCGCTTCGCCCGGCGGCGGAGACGCAGTGCATCGGACCACGGCCTGGGCGAGCGCCGCTGGCCCTGGGTGACGGTGTGTCTGCTGCTGACGCTGCTGCTCGGCGCCCAGGTCGCATGGGCCCAGCGCAACACCCTGTTGTCGGACCCGGTGACCGGTCCCTGGCTGCGGCAGGCGTGCACCGTCCTCGGTTGCCGGCTGCCACTGGTACGCAGCGTGCGGCAGATGCATCTGCTCGCCCGTGACGTGGAGGCGCATCCCAGCGTCAAGGGCGCGCTGATGATCAGCGCCACGTTCCGCAACGATGCCCCGTTCGCCCAGCCCTATCCGATCATCACCCTCGTGCTGTCCGACCCGCAGGGGCATCACGTGGCGATGCGCCGCCTGCGGCCGTCAGAGTACCTGGACGACAGCGAAAGCCTGCGCGCCGGCATGGCGCCCGGCGCGACCACCGCCGTCGTGCTGGAGGTCGAGGATCCCGGCCGCAGGGCCGTGGCGTTCGAGTTCGGCTTCGAATAGTCAAGGGCGCCACGCACTTAATTTTGCACCCCGGCGCGAGTACACTCCGTGACTTCGCGCAGCAGGTCGTTCGGCATCGGCTGCCTGCCGCTTCCGCGGCAACCACCAATCAGATCGAGGCGACGGCCGACGCAGCCGTCGCCCTAGGACGTGAGGGATATGCCTTTGAATGCCGTGAGACTGCCTGTCCCCGAGGCCGGCCGGGATGCCTCGTCACAGAGCGCGCTGAGCGAGTGTGTCGCGCGCACCGTGCGTCGCTACCTCGCCGACATCGGCGACACGGAATGCAGCGAGGGCCTGCACGCGCTGGTGATCCGCGAGGTCGAGGGGCCGCTCCTGCGTGAGGTGATGGCGTTCCACGAAGGCAACCAGAGCCGCGCTGCCACCGCGCTTGGCATCAACCGCGCCACGCTGCGCAAGAAACTGGCCCAGCACGGCCTGCTCTGACCGGGCGGGACATCGCCCAGCGATGCATCAGGGCCCTGCGGGGCCCTGTTTCGTTTGGCCATCCATACCGCCGAGCGATTCCCGGCAACGGGCGGAATGACGCGGGGCTCCTGAGCTATAATCTCCGGTTCCCGAAGCCCTGGAAGCCGCCATGTCCGCCCCTGCCGTCACGCCCGTCCGCCGCGCCCTGCTCAGCGTCTCCGACAAGACCGGGCTGCTCGACCTGGGCAAGCGCCTCGCCGCGGCCGGCGTGCAGCTGCTGTCCACCGGCGGCACCGCCAAGGCGCTGCGCGAGGCCGGCATCGCGGTGACCGACGTCAGCGAGATCACCGGCTTCCCCGAAATCATGGACGGCCGCGTGAAGACGCTGCACCCGAAGGTGCACGGCGGCCTGCTCGGCCGCCGCGGTACCGACGATGCGGTAATGGCCGAACTGGGAATCGCACCGATCGACCTCTTGGTGCTGAACCTGTATCCGTTCGAGGCCACCGTGGCCAAGCCGGACTGCACGCTGGAACAGGCGATCGAGAACATCGACATCGGCGGTCCGGCGATGCTGCGCTCGGCGGCGAAGAACTGGAACGACGTCGGCGTGCTTACCGAGCCGGCGCAGTACGCCGAGGCGATCGCCGAGATCGAGCAGCATGGCGGCCTGACCCGCGCCACTCGCTTCAAGCTCTCCGTCGCCGCGTTCAATAACGTGGCCAACTACGACGGCGCGATCAGCGACTACCTCTCGGGCCTGAAGCTCGACGAGGCGCACGAGGCGATCGCCGGCCACGAGGCCTTCCCGGCGCAAAGCAACTCCCGCTTCGTCAAGGTGATGGACCTGCGCTACGGCGAGAACCCGCACCAGAGCGCCGCGTTCTACCGCGATCTTTATCCGCACGCCGGCACGCTCGCCACGTTCAAGCAGCTGCAGGGCAAGGAGCTGTCGTTCAACAACATCGCCGACGCCGACGCTGCGTGGGAATGCGTGCGCAGCTTCGTCAAGCCGGCCTGCGTGATCGTCAAGCACGCCAACCCCTGCGGCGTGGCGGTGAGCCTGGACGGCATCGGCAAGGCGTATGACCTGGCCTACCAGACCGACCCGACTTCGGCCTTCGGCGGCATCATCGCCTTCAACCGCGAGTGCGACGGCGCGACTGCGCAGGCGATCGTGGCGCGTCAGTTTGTCGAAGTGGTGCTGGCGCCGTCCTACAGCGACGAGGCGCTCAAGGCGTTTGCGAAGAAAGGCAACGTGCGCGTGCTGGAAATTCCCGTGCCGCCGGGCACCGACCTGGTCGCCGCGCACCCGGGCAACAACGTCAAGCGGGTCGGTTCGGGCCTGCTCATCCAGACAGCCGATACCGGCATGGTCAAGGCCGAAGACCTCAAGGTGGTCACCCAGGTCGCGCCGACGCCGCAACAGATCGACGACCTGATCTTCGCCTGGAAGGTGGCCAAGTTCGTCAAGTCGAACGCCATCGTCTACGCCAAGCACCGCCAGACCATCGGCATCGGCGCCGGCCAGATGAGCCGCGTGTACAGCGCCAAGATCGCCGGCATCAAGGCCGCCGACGAGAAGCTCGAAGTGCGCGGATCGGTGATGGCGTCGGACGCGTTCTTCCCATTCCGCGACGGCATCGACGCGGCGGCCGCCGCCGGCATCAGCGCGGTGATCCAGCCGGGCGGCTCGATGCGCGACGCAGAGGTGATCGCCGCCGCCGACGAGCACGGCATGGCGATGGTGTTCACCGGCATGCGCCACTTCCGCCACTGATCGCCGCAGCGCCGTGCATCCGCTCGACCGCCCGATCTGGTCCAGCTTGTCGACGGCGCACGAAGCGCTGTCGCTGGGCGACGCGCTGGCGCGGCGTTACCTCCCCGACGTGAATCTGTTCGCCTCGGCGCGCGACGACAGCGACCAGGCGCTCGCCGCACTCACCGCGCTGGTCGGCCCGGGCGAGCAGGTCTACCAGCTGCAGGTGCCGGCCATCACGGTGCCGCCCGGCCTGGTCGCCGTGAAGCAGGCGTGGGGCGTGCAGATGTTGGCCGAGCAGCCGCTGGCCAAAGGCGAGGACGAGAGCGGCATCGTGCCGCTGGGCGACGACGACGCAGCGGAGATGCTGGCGCTGGCCACGCTCACCCAGCCCGGCCCGTTTCTCGCCCGCACGCATCGCATGGGCCGCTTCGTCGGCATCCGCATCGACGGCCGCCTCGCGGCGATGGCCGGCGAACGCTTCCGCTTCCCCGGCTGGACCGAAGTCAGCGGGGTGTGCACGCATCCGGACTTCCGCGGCCGCGGCCTGGCGCGGCGGCTGTCGCAGCACGTTGCCGCCCGCATCGCCCTACGCGGCGATGTCGCGTTCCTGCATGCCTGGCGTGACAACACCTCGGCGATCCGGCTCTACGAGCAGCTCGGCTTTGCCTGGCGCACGGACGTGCACGTAGCCGTGCTCGCGCGCGCCTGAGTGCCGCGGTGAACACGCCCGCTTAAGCCGCGGCCCGCTAGCGTCGGGGCGACTTCCTGCGAGGCAGCCGACGTGCGCTATCAGCTCTTCTACTGGACCGGTATCCAGGGCCGCGGTGAATTCGTACGACTGGCGCTGGAAGATGCCGGAGCAGACTACGTGGATGTGGCGCGCGTGCACGGCGACGGCGCCATGCAGCCGTTCCTCGACGGCGCGAAGCCGGGCGTCACGCCCTTTGCGCCGCCGTTCCTCAAGGCCGGGCGGCAGGTGATCGCGCACGTGGCGAACATCCTGCACTACCTCGGCCCCGCGCTGGCGCTGGTGCCGCCTAGCGAGGCACGGCGCCTGCAGGCGCTGCAGTGGCAACTGACCATCGCGGACTTCGTCACCGAGATCCACGACAGCCACCACCCGCTGGGCGGATCGCTGTACTACGAGGAGCAGCGCAAGGAAGCGGCGCGCCGGGCCGAGGCGTTCCGTCGCGATCGGCTGGGCCGTTTTCTCGGCTACTTCGAGCGCGAGCTCGCTGCGGCCGGTGGGCACCACGCGCTGGGCCGGCATTCCTATGTCGACCTGTCGCTGTTCCAGCTGATGCGCGGGCTCGAATACGCCTACCCGAAGGCGATGCGCAGGCAGGCGCGCAAGCTGCCGCACCTGCGCGCGCTGGCCGACCGGGTGGAGCAGCGCCCGAACATCGCCGCCTATCTCGCGTCACCGCGGCGGCTGGCCTTCAACACGCAGGGCATCTTTCGCCACTACCCGGAGCTGGACGGCTGACGGTTGCGCTTGCCTGGGACCCCGCCGTGGCATCGCACGTCGCATCCTCGCGCGGAGTCACTACAGCCTCTGTAGGAGCCCGCTCGCGGGCGATGCCTTTTGGCGTTGATGGGAATCAGGAGCAGGAGCATCGCCCGCGAGCGGGCTCCTACACAGGGAGCGCTAGAACAGGGCGATCACCATGGCGCCGGCAACGATCAGGCCGCCACCCACCAGCATCGGCACGCTGGGCTTCTCCCCCAGAAACATCAGGCCCAGCACGATCACCATCGCCACGCTGAGCTTGTCGATCGGCGCCACCTTGCTCACCGGCCCCAGCTGCAGCGCGCGGTAGTAGCACAGCCAGCTCAATCCGGTGGCGATACCCGAGAGCACCAGAAACAGCCAGCTATGCCAGGGCAGGCCGGACGGCCGGGCCCACTCTCCGCGCAGGCTGAGAATTGCGGCGGTCACGCCGAGAATCACCACCGTGCGGATGAAGGTGGCCAGGTTCGAATTGATCCCGGCCACGCCCAGCTTGCCGAACAGCGAGGTGAGCGCGGCGAAGAACGCCGAGCCCAACGCGAAGAGCAGCCAGCTGTCGCGCAGCGGCATCCTGCGCGACTCAGTTCGAGCCGTCGTCGCCGCTATCTCTGGTCTCGGCCGGCGGGCGGCTCTTCCCCCACTCCAGGATCTTGTACATCACCGGACCCACCGGCTTCTGGCCGTGCTCGTCGACCCAGCGCCCGTTCGGATCGACCATGTAGGTCTGCTCGATCCCGTTCTTCGGTGTCACGACCACCATGTACAGGCGGCCGCTGCGACGGTACTCCTGCACCGTCTGGTCGCCGTCGCGATGCACGCTGACCTGGGGCATCGCCTCCGCCGGACGCTTATCGCCCGGTGCACGCGGCAGCGGGATCGGCTTGCCGGGCAGATGGGTCGGGGTGATCTCGGCGGGCGTCGATTCCGGCGTCGGCGCAGTCTTCGCCGGAGCAGGGGCGGTGGCCGTGTTCACGCCCGGGTCGTTCAGGCCCGGCGGCGGCAGGGCCGGCAGGTCGGGTTTGGCCGGAACATCCTGCGCATGCACCTGCGCAGCGAGCAGCAGGGCGGCGAGAGCCAGGGGAAGGCGGGCGGACATGGCGCGTAACCTCACGCAGGGGACAGGTCCGCAGCATAGCAGCGGCCACCCCGCGCAAATGCTGAAGGCCATGTCGCAGCGGTCACCTGCGCAGGCCCATGCGAGAATGCCACGCATGGCCAAGCTCATCCTGATCGACGGTTCCTCCTACCTCTACCGCGCTTTCCACGCGCTGCCGCCGCTGACCAACGCGCAGGGCGAGCCGACCGGCGCGTTGTTCGGCGTGGTCAACATGCTGCGCGCCACGCTGAAGGCGAATCCGGATTACCTCGCCTTCGTCAGCGACGCGCCCGGCAAGACATTCCGCGACGACATGTACGACCAGTACAAGGCGAACCGGCCGCCGATGCCGGACGACCTGCGCGCCCAGGTCGAGCCGATGCTGGCGATTGTCGAGGCACTGGGCTTCCCGATCCTGCGCGTGCCCGGGGTGGAAGCCGACGACGTGATCGGCACGCTGGCGCGGCAGGCCGAGGCGGTCGGCATCGAGGTGGAGATCTCCACCAGCGACAAGGACATGGCGCAACTGGTCAGCCCGCACATCACCCTGGTCAACACCATGACCAACTCCGTGATGGACGGTGCCGCGGTAAAGGAGAAATTCGGCGTGCCGCCGGAGCGGATCATCGACTTCCTGGCACTCACCGGCGACACCATCGACAACGTGCCCGGCGTGCCCAAATGCGGCCCGAAGACCGCCGCCAAGTGGCTGGCCGAATACGACTCGCTGGACGGCGTGATCGCGCACGCCGACCAGGTCGGCGGCAAGATCGGCGAGAGCCTGCGCGCCGCGCTGCCGCAGCTGCCGCTGTCGCGCGACCTGGTCACCATCAAGACCGACGTGGCACTGGAACAGGTGCCGACCGATCTGGCCCGCCGCGACATCGACGTGGCGACGCTGCGCGAGCTCTACACGCGCTACGAGTTCAAGCAGGCGCTGAAGGAACTGGACAGCACCGACGCCCCGGTAGGAGCGCACCCTGTGCGCGATGCTCTTGCTCCTGATGCAGCAGAAGGCGATCGCGCACAGGGTGCGCTCCTACCCGCAGACAACGCGCCGGGCAGTTACGAACTGGTCACCACCCCGGCCCAGCTCGATGCCTGGCTGGCGAAACTGGAAAAAGCCGAGCTGATCGCCTTCGACACCGAGACCACCAGCCTGGATGCGATGCAGGCGGAGATCGTCGGCGCCTCGTTCGCGGTCGAGACCGGCCACGCCTGCTATGTCCCGCTGGCGCACGACTACCCCGGCGCGCCGGTGCAGCTCGATCGCGCCGCCACGCTGGCCGCGCTCAAGCCGATCCTGGAAAACCCCGCGCGCCCCAAACTCGGCCAGCACGCCAAGTACGACATGAACGTGCTGAGCCAGTACGGCATCACCGTGCAGGGGCTGAAGCACGACACGCTGCTCGAGTCCTTCGTGTGGAACGCCACCGCCACCCGGCACGATATGGATTCGCTGGCGAGCAAGTACCTCGGCTACGAGACCATCAAGTACGAGCAGGTGGCCGGCAAGGGCGCCAGGCAGATTTCCTTCTCCCAGGTCGACCTGGAAACCGCGCGCGACTACGCCGCCGAGGACGCCGACGTTACCCTGCGCCTGCACCACGCACTGTGGCCGAAGCTGCGGAGCGAACCGAAGCTGCGCGAGGTCTACGAGACCATCGAGATGCCGCTGGTGCCGGTGCTGGCGCGGATGGAGCAGCGCGGTGTGCTGATCGACGTGGACGAGCTGCGCCGGCAGAGCCAGCAGTTGGGCAAGCGCATGCATGAGATCCAGCAGCAGGCGTACGCCGAGGCCGGCCGCGACTTCAACCTTGACTCGCCCAAGCAACTGCAGGCGATCCTGTTCGACGAGCTGGGCCTGGCGGCCAAGGTGAAGACGCCCACCGGCCAGCCCTCCACCAACGAGGAGGCGCTGGAGGCGATCGCCGACGAGCACGCGCTGCCGCGGCTGATCCTCGACTACCGCGGTCTGGCCAAGCTGCGCTCGACCTACACCGACAAGCTCTCCGGCATGGTCAACCCGCGCACCGGCCGCGTGCATACCAGCTACCACCAGGGCGGCGCGGCGACCGGGCGGATCTCCTCGTCCGACCCGAACCTGCAGAACATCCCGGTGCGCACCGAGGAGGGCCGGCGCATCCGCCAGGCCTTCATCGCTCCCGAGGGCTGGCGGGTGATGGCGGCCGACTACTCGCAGATCGAGCTGCGCATCATGGCCCACTTGTCCGGCGACGAGGGCCTGCTCAAGGCGTTCCAGGAAGGCGGCGACGTGCATCGGGCCACCGCGGCCGAGGTGTTCGGCCTGCCGCCGGAGGAAGTCAGCGCCAACCAGCGCCGCGCCGCCAAGGCGATCAACTTCGGCCTGATGTACGGCATGAGCGCGTTCGGCCTGGCCAGGCAGCTGGGCGTGGATCGCGGTGAGGCCGGCGATTACATGGCGCGCTACTTCGCCCGCTATCCCGGCGTGCACGCCTTCATGGAAGCCACCCGCGCCCAGGCGCACCGCGACGGTTACGTGCAGACCATCTTCGGCCGCCGGCTGTACCTGGAGAACCTCAGCGCCCGCAACCAGTCGCTGCGCCAGGGCGCCGAGCGCGCCGCAGTGAACGCGCCGATGCAGGGCAGCGCGGCGGACATTATCAAGCGCGCGATGATCGCCGTGGACGGCTGGCTGGCCGGTCGCGACGACGCCCGCATGCTGATGCAGGTGCACGATGAACTGGTGTTCGAGGTCCGAGCGGACGCGGTCGACGCGGTGCGCGAGGGCGTGGTCGCGCGGATGAGCGGCGCGGCCGAACTGAAGGTGCCGCTGCTGGTCGACGTAGGCGTTGGCGCCAACTGGGACGAGGCGCACTGAACCCGCGCGGTTGTTGGATTTTCGTCAAATGAATCGGCGCTAAATCTTTCCCGGGGGTGAGGGCAACTTTTCCCGGCTTCGGACGATCTATTCCCTCGGATGCACGCAACGGCATCCATGGGTTCCACCCCTCCCTGGAGAACCCATCCGATACGCGCCTTCCCCTGGGCCTCCGTATCGCGGCGATACCGGTCTTCCCCTGGGCCGCTTCGCCAAACCCGGCCCCGAAGGCACCCCCTGGCCTTCGGGGCTTTTTTTGCCTGCGGGACATGAATGAAGGCGATCGCCTGCACCCGGCCTGCACGCGCCAACCCCGTATGATCGGCGCACCCAAACAGGAGGATCACCCATGCGTGCAGGTCTCATCATCGTCGGCGTCTTGCTGTTGGCCGCAGGTATCTGGGTCACCGTCGGCAACGGCAGCTACAAGAAGACCGATACCGTGGCCAAGCTCGGCCCGGCCGAGATCACCGCGACCCACGACCAGGCCATCCCGCAGTGGGTCGGCATCGCCGGCATCGTGATCGGCGGCGTGCTGGCCATCGGCGGCTTCGTCAGCAAGCGCTGAGGCCTCATCCGCGAGGACATCCGGCCGTCGCCCCCAGGGTCGGCGGCCTTCTTTTATCCGGAGCAATCGCCCCGGCGCCGCTACAATGGCGCGGATGGATGTTTCCCACCTGATCGATTCGCTCAACGATGCGCAGCGCGAAGCCGTCTGCGCCCCGCCCGGCCACTATCTCGTGCTGGCCGGCGCCGGCTCCGGCAAGACCCGCGTGCTCACCCACCGCGTCGGCTGGCTCACCGAAGTCGAGCGCGCGCCGCCGTGGGCGATCCTCGCCGTCACCTTCACCAACAAGGCCGCCGGCGAGATGCGCGCGCGGCTCGGCGCCTTGATCCCCAACAGCACGCAGGGCCTCACCGTGGGCACCTTCCACGGCATCGCCCATCGCCTGCTGCGCCGGCACTGGGCCGAGGCCGGCCTGCCGGAGGGTTTCCAGATCCTCGACTCGGACGACCAGCAGCGACTGGTCAAGCGCGTGGTCGCCGGACTGGGCCTGGATGACGCGAAGTTCCCGCCGCGCCAGGCCACCTGGCAGATCAACAGCTGGAAGGACGAGGGCAAGCGGCCGCAGAACATCGAGCACCACGACCACCCGGTCACCCGTACCTTCGTGCAGATCTACCAGGCCTATGAGGACGCCTGCCGCCGCGCCGGCCTGGTCGACTTCGCCGAGCTGCTGCTGCGCGCCCACGAGCTGTGGCTGAAGAACCCGGCCGTGCTGGAGCACTACCAGCACCGCTGGCGCTACCTGCTGATCGACGAGTTCCAGGACACCAACACGCTGCAGTACGCCTGGATCCGCGTGCTCGCCGGCGCCACCGGCCAGGTCTTCGTGGTCGGCGACGACGACCAGGCGATCTACGGCTGGCGCGGCGCCAAAGTGGAGAACGTGCAGCAGTTCCTGAAGGACTTCCCCGGCGCGCGCACCATCAAGCTGGAGCAGAACTACCGCTCCACCGCCACCATCCTCAAGGCCGCCAACGCGGTGATCGCCCGCAACGGCGGCCGCCTTGGCAAGCAGCTGTGGACCGACGGCGGCGACGGCGAGCGCATCGCGCTGTACGCCGCCTACAACGAGCAGGACGAGGCGCGCTTCGTGGTCGAGCGCATCCGCGAGTACATCGACGAACACGGCGACGCCAGGGACTGCGCGATCCTCTACCGCTCCAATGCGCAGTCGCGCAACTTCGAGGAACAGCTGTCCCAGCGCAACATTCCCTACCGCGTCTACGGCGGGCTGCGCTTCTTCGAGCGCGCGGAAATCAAGGACGCGCTGGCCTACCTGCGGCTCACCGCCAACCGCCACGACGACGCCGCCTTCGAGCGCGCCGTGAACACCCCGCCGCGCGGCATCGGCGACCGCACGCTGGACGTGCTGCGCCGGCGCGCGCGCGGCAGCAACACCTCGATGTGGGAAGCCGCGCTGGGCGAGCTGTCCGGCGCCAGCGAGCTGGCCGGCCGCGCGAAGAACGCGGTGAAGGCCTTCCTCACCCTGATCGAGCAGATGGCGCGTGACTTCAACCCCGCCTTGTCGGGCTCCCTCTCCCCCGGCGATGCCGAGGGAGAGGGTCGGGGTGAGGGGGCAGGCTCTCGCGATGATCAAGAGCCCCCCTCACCCTACCCTCTCCCCCAAGCAAGCTTGGGGGAGAGGAATGAAAAGAGCCTCACCCTGGCCGAGCAGATGGACCACGCCATCAGCCACACCGGCCTGCGCGACTTCTACGAGAAGGACAGCCGCGGCAACGCCGAGTCGCGCACCGAGAACCTGGACGAGCTGGTCAACGTCGCCAGCCGCTTCGAGCCGACCGCCGAAGACGTCGACGCCGGCCTCACCGAACTGGCCGCCTTCCTCTCGCACGCTGCACTGGAAGCCGGCGAGGGCCAGGGCGAGGCCTGGGACGACTGCGTGCAGCTGATGACGCTGCACTCGGCCAAGGGCCTGGAATTCCCGGTGGTGTTCCTGGTCGGCATGGAGGAAGGTCTGTTCCCCAGCCAGCGTTCGGTCGAGGACGAGGGCCGGCTGGAAGAGGAACGCCGCCTCGCCTACGTCGGCATCACCCGCGCGCGGCAGAAGCTGTTCCTCACCCATGCCGAATCGCGCCGCATGCACGGCACCGAGATGCTGGCGCGGCCCTCGCGCTTCCTCGCCGAGATGCCGGCCGAACTGATCGACGAGGTGCGTCCGCGCGTGCAGGTGAGCCGCCCGCTGTACGGCGGCGCATCCCGCTACGGCGCCGGCGCCTCGCTGGAGGAACCGCTGCCGGTGAAGCTGGGCCAGCGCGTCAGCCACCCCACCTTCGGCGAGGGCGTGGTGCTCAGCGCCGAGGGTGCCGGCGCGCACGCGCGGCTGCAGGTGAATTTCGCCGACGCCGGCAGCAAGTGGCTTGTGGCGGCCTACGCCAACCTCACCCCGCTCTGAGGACGGCCTAACCCGTCCCCGGGAACTCGTCGCGCCCGCGTTGTCCAAGGCTCCGTTTCCCCGGAGCCACCGACCGGAGCGCGAACCATGCGCCGCGACGATCCCGCCAGCCGCCTGCTGGACTACGACCTGTGCGTGCACATCTTCACCGCCTCGGCGGGCATGGTCGGCGTGTGCCTGACGGTCATCGGCATCATCCGCGTGGTGATCTCGCTGCGGAAGGCGGACCTGTTCGTCGACGACCTGCTGGCCGGCGACGCGATCCTCTACCTCGCCGCCTGCCTGCTCGCCTACTGGGCGCTGCGCACGCGCCACCACAAGCGCAACCACCGGGTCGAGCGCACCGCCGACGTGGTGTTCCTGGTCGCCCTCACCCTTACCGCGGTCAGTGCCGGCCTGATCACCTGGGCGATCTCGGTGCGCTGAGGGCAACGCCGAACCCCGGAGCCGGGTCCCCGCCCGCCACTGGGCGAGCGCCCTGGCGTCGCGCTAGCCTCGCATCACCTTCGCAAGCCTGACGAGCACATGGACGTCCCCTGGTATCTCCAGCACCTCGAGCTGCCCGCCGATGCCGACCAGCGCGCGATCAAGCAGGCCTATGCCAGGCAGCTCAAGCGGCTCGATCCGGCCACCGACATCGAGGGCTTCACGCGCCCGCGCCAGGCCTACGAGGCGGCGCTGCGCGCGCTCGACGGGGCGCCGGTGGCGGCACCCGCGACGCCGTCCCACCCACCGACCAGCACATCCGCATCCGCATCCGCGTCCGGCGCATCCGCCGCACCGCTGAACCCGGTCGTCACCGAGGCCCGGCAAGCCCTGGCAAGGCTGCAGCAGGCCTTGTCATCCGGCACCCCGCCGACCGCGGCGCTGACCGGCGTACTTGCCGCGGTCCGCCAGGGCCACCTGCAGCTTCCGGCCATCTTCGAGTGCCTGCTGATCGATGCCCTCGCCTCCGGCGCGCTGGATGCACCGCTGGAGGTGTTCAACACGGCACGCGAGGCCTTCGACTGGATGGACGTGACCCGTCTGGCCCAGCTCGGCCCGCGCGGCCAGTGGCTGCAGCAGGTGATGCACGAGCAGCGCCACTGGGAACAGGCCACCACACCGTGCCAGGGCGCCGGCTGGTTCGAACGCCTGATCCGCGGCGACCGCTCGCCGCCGGATCCCGACATGGCGGCGCAATGGCCGTTTGTCCTGCAGGCGCTGCGCCTGTTCCCCAACCTGATCCCACTGCGCGCGGGCCGGCCGATGCTGGAGGCGTGGCAACAGGCATTCGCCGCGTTGCCGGAGCTTCAACGGGGACTGGCCGAGGGGCGGGCGAGTGCCGGATTCGCGCCGGCTTCGCCGGCCGCGTACCGGCGCACCCGGCCCCGGCAAAGGTCCCGCCAGGGTGCCCCTTTTGGCGCACTCGCGGTAGGCATCTTCTTTGCGCTGCGCATGCTGCTCGATCTGGTGGGCAGTCATTCGTCACCCACGGCGTCGATCTGGACTCCGCCCCCTCAGCAGGTCAGCGAGCAGACCGCCGGCGCGCCCCGACCCGTGTCGTTGCTGGTCTCCGCACCACCGGCAACGGTCGACGGACCGGACTGCCAGCGCGTCGAATCCCGCGTGCACCGACAGGGCTGGACGCCGCCGGCGTCCGACGACGAAAAGCGTCGACTCGGACACTACATCCGCCAGTGCGTGCAATTGGGCTACTGGCCGCACTGGCGCATAGCCGATCCCCGGCTGGCCAGCCTCGGCGTGGTGCTCTAGCGGACCCGCTCGCGAAGCGCGTGCCCTACTCGCGCAGACGCGGCATGCCGTGCTCGTTGCGGTCCTCGATAGCGATCGGGCGGGTGTCGATCGCACCCAGCGATGCCGTCGGCACGTTCAGCACCGAGTCGCCGCGGGTCAGCGCCAGTGCGTTGCGGTAGCAGCGCTGTGCCATCACCGCGTCGCCCTGGCCGGTCCACACCTCGGCCAGCGCTTCCCATGCCCCGGCACTGGGGGCGAGCGCGATGGAACGCTCCAGGTGCTTGCGTGCCTGGCCCCACAGCTTGAGCTTCACGCACAGCCGGCCCATCGCCAGCAGCAGACCGGCATCGTTGGGATGCGCGTCCAGCCAGCCTTCGGCGCGACGCAGGCGCGCCTCCAGATCCTCGTCACCCAGCGCACCCCACACCTGCACCAGCGAGGACGACCACTCGCGGCGCAGCGCCGAGTCCAGCTCGTCCATCGCCGGCAGGATCATGCCCAGCGCCGCGGCGCGGCGGGCATAGGCCTCGATCACCGCCGGCGTCCGCCGCTGGTTCTTCGGCAGCTGCGACCACAGCTGGTTGAGCGCCGCGGCATCCGGCGCGGCGGCCACGCTGGCAACCAGCACCTGGGTCTCCAGCGCCTGGTAGCTGCGGGTGCCGAGTGCGGAACTCTTCTGCAAGGGAGCCAGTGCGGCGCGGGCACGACGGGTATCGCCGGCGGCCAGCGCAGCGAGCGCGAGCTCGCGCCAGCCACCTGGGGTCAGCTTGCCGTTGTCGGCCTCCGGCGCCAGCAGGGCGACCGCCTCGGCCGGCTTGCCCTCACGGCGCAGCAGCGAGGCACGCAGCACGCGCGCGGCCGGCGGGACGTCCTGTGCGGCCTGATCGAGGAATTCGCGGGCGCGCGTGGTCTCGCCGCGGCGGGCGGCGGCTTCGGCGGCGGCGAGCAGCGCCGGGCCGCGCAGCGCATCAAGCCGCGAGGCGCGGGCCAGGTCGCGCTCGGCGTCGCCGTGACGGCCTTCGGCCAGCGCCACCAGGCCATCGGCCAACCGGCGCCGACTGACCCGGCGATGCCGGCGGGTGAATGCGCCCAGCGGCCAGCGCCCGAGCTGCCACAGCGCGCCCAGCGCGGCCCACAGCAGCAGCAGGATGACGACCGCCGCCAGCACGGTGGTTTCGGCATACCAGCCGCGGATGCGCACCAGCACGTAGCCGGGGTCTTCGGCGACCCAGTGCCAGCCGAACGCCGCCAGTGCGGCGATCAGCACCAGCAGGAGAATCCAGCGCCACAGCTTCACGGACGTGCTCCGTTCGCGGCGGGCTTGGTCGGGGCGGCGCCAGCCGCCGGCTTGAGCGCGTGCACGGCACGCAGATTGCGCAGCTCGGTGAGCGCCTCACCCAGTTCCACCGGCGTGCCGGGCGCGGCGTCCCTGATGAGGCCGGCCAACGTGTCGCGCACCGTCTTCACCGTCGCATCGGCGGCGTCGAACTGGCCAGCCAGGCCGGTGTCGGCCCGCTTCAGGGCGGCGCGATAGGCTGTGCCATCGTGCGCGAGCAGCGCGGCCTCGGCCTGGGCCAGGTCCAGCGCCACCAGCTCACGCGAGAGACGCGCATCCGCCACGGCCATCGGCGCGCCATTGTCGCGACCGATCCGCACCACGCTGGACAATGCCTGCCCGATCCGCGCCCACGCGCCACTGCTCGATGAAGATGCCGGTGCGTCCAGCGGACGCAGCGGCAGGCTGCCGATCTGGCCGCGCAACTGCTGCAGCTTCGCCAGCGCGGCGCTGTCGTGGCTGGCAGCGGCACGATCGAGCGCCTCGTGCTCGGCGGCCACGCTCTGGCGCAGGCCGTAGAAAGCACTGTCGTCCACGCCGGACAGCGCTTGATCGGCCAACCCGTAGGCGGCGGCCGCGCCCGCGGCGTCGTGGAACAGCTCGTAGCGTTCCTTGCCCATGCGCAGCAGCGACTCGGTCTCGTCCAGCAGCATCGCGTCGTGGCTGGACAGGCTCTTTTCCGACAGCTTGGCCACCGCGTCCTCGAGGTTGCGCAGGCGCTCGTTCTGGCCCAGTACCTCCTCGCGCAGGCCACGGTTGACGTCGTCGGCGTCGCGCAGCCGCGCGCTGAGCGAGCGGCGATCGTCATCCAGCGCCTTCAGGCTGGTTTCCAGCGTGGCGACGCGGGTATCGAGCTGGGCCACGGTACCGGCCGCAGCGGCATCGCCGCGGGCCCGCTGCCACTGCTGCCAGCCGACGTAGGCCGTGCCGGCGATGGCCAGCAGGGCGAGCAGGAGCGCCAGGGCAAGCGCGCTGCCGCCGCCCTTCGGCTCGGACGGACGCGACGCGACGGGGCGCGAGGAAGCGGGGGCGACCTTGGCGGTCTCGTTCGGAGCGGCATCGTTGTTCATGCGCGCATGCTAGCAGCGGCGGCCCACCGGGCCGTATCAAGGCAGCGTGAAGTCCCCGCCGGCGGCCGCCAGCAGGTCGGTGGCGCCGGCCGAGCGGGCCAGCGCCATGCGGGAAAATCCGGCCTTGCGGGCGGCCTCGGCCAGCCGCTCGCTGCTGACCACGGCCACCGCCCGCTGCAGGACCGCCCAGGCCTCCGGCGGCAGCGAACGGGCGAGGTTGTGCAACGCCTCGGCGCTGGACAGCAGCAGCCGGGCGTCGGCCGGCAGGGCGTGCACGGCCGCGATGTGGCGACGGTCCAGCCGCGGCGCGCCGCGCGTGTAGACGTGCACCTCGTCCAGCCGCGCACCGCGCGCCAGCAGCGTTTCGCGCAGCAGCCCGCGTCCGCCGGCCGCGCCGACCAGCGCCACGGGCCGGCCGGTCAGCGACTGCAGCCCCGGCAGCGCCAGCACGCCCTCGCTGTCCTGCCGGGCCGGCGATTGCGGGTCGGTCACGCCGGCCCGCCGCAGCGCGCGTGCAGTGCCCTGGCCCACGCCGATCGCCGCGCAGTCGGCCGGGATCGGTGCCAGTGCCGCCGCAAAGCGCACCGCGGCCGGACTGGTGAAGACCACCGCCGTCGCCCGCAGCGCCCGGACCAGCCCCGCCCGCGTCGCCTCATCGTCGATCGCATGCAGCGACAGGCCCGGCAGCAGCAGCGGCCGGCCGCCCTGCGCACGCACCCGTCGCGCCAGGCTGGCACCGGTGCCGGCCGGACGGGTGATCACCACCACGCGACCATGCAGCGACGGGACAGGCGATCGGGACATGGCGATGGGTTCCTCGCGTTCGGGGGAGGTCGGCGACGATGCGCGGCAGGGTCGCAGTCTAGCGTTGCCGCCACTTACACTGGCCTGCCCCGCCCGGCGCGCCGGGCTGCTGTCCTCCCTGCACCACGAGATATCGATGTCGACTTCCTCCCCCGTGCCCTCCCGCGCCCGCGACGCCACCGCCGAGGCGCTGGTGCAATTCATCCGCGACGAGATCCCGCTGGCCCGCGCGATGGACCTGCATCTGGACACCCACACCCCGGATCGCCTCAGCCTGGCCGTGCCGCTGGCGCCCAACGTCAACGACAAGGGCTGCGCCTTCGGCGGCAGCCTGGTCAGCCTGATGACGCTGGCCGGCTGGGCCCTGGTGGAACTGGCGCTGCGCGAACGCGGGGAGGATTGCGACGTGTTCGTCGGCGAGTCCACCGTGCGCTATCTGGCACCGGTGTGGACGGATTTCCGCGCTGATGCCGTGCTGGCGCCGGCGTCGGACTGGGCCACCTTCTTCGCCACCTTGACCGCTCGGGGGCGCGCCCGCATCGAGGTGAGCTGCGCCGTCCCCGGCGAGGACGGCGAGCCCGCCGCCACGCTGGCCGCGCGCTTCGTCGCTAAGCGCCGCGCAAGTTCCTGAGCCGTTCGCGGGCTTGCCCGCACGGCGTCATCCGGCACAATGGCCGACGCCCTCCCCGCGAAGAGAACGCGCCATGCGTCGTATCGCCCGCATCACCGCCGTCGCCGCCCTGTTGCTGGTCGCCGGCTGCGCCACCGACCAGCGCAACCAGACGCTGACCGCCACCCTCAACGCCTACGCCAGCACCGTCCGCTGGGGCAACCTGGCCAACGCCGAGCAGTTCGTCGACCCGGCGATCCGCAACCAGCACCCGCTCACCCCGATCGAGCTGTCCCGGATCACCCAGTACCGGGTCAGCGACTACGACGACGGCTCGGGCCCGGTCGCCACCGGCGAGAACGAGGTCAAACAGGTGGTGCACATCGGCATCGTCAACGTGCACACCCAGGTCGAACGCACCCTCGTCGACCACCAGACCTGGAAATACGACCCGCAGGCCAAGCACTGGTGGCTGACTACCGGCCTGCCCGACCTGGATCCCGGGCAGTGATGCCGCAGGGGCGGCGCCACCGCTTGCCCCTATAATCGCGTTCCTTTCCGCATGCCCAGGCGACCCCAGCGGTCGCACCAATCGAGTCCCGATGAACGATTTCCTGCACAAGCTGCCCGCCTTCGTGGGCAACCACCTCGCGCTCTCGGCGCTGTTCGTTGTCCTGCTGCTGGCGCTGATCGTCACCCAGCTGATGACCCTGCTGCGCAAGTTCAAGGAGCTGACGCCGGCCGGCCTTACCCTGCTGATGAACCGCGAAAACCCGCTGCTGGTGGACATCTCCCCGCGCGACAGCTTCGAGAAGGGCCACATCCCGGGTGCCAAGCACGTGCTGATGAGCCAGTTCGACCCGGAGAGCAAGGACCTGGCCAAGGCCAGGGACCTGCCGGTGGTCGTCATCTGCCGCTCTGGCCAGACCGCCCAGGGCGCCGCCCAGCGCCTGGTGAAGGCCGGCTTCCAGAAGGTCTTCTACCTCGGCGGCGGCATGGGCGCGTGGACCCAGGCGCAGCTGCCGGTGGTGAAAGGAAAGTAACCCCACCTTCACTACCTAAAAGAGGGCGATCCGGCACACGCCGACCGAAGCCGCAGACCCGCCGAGGCCATCGCGCCGCGGCGGGTTTCTTTTTGCCCCCAGCCAGTCCGGGCAGGTCAATCTTTTTGCCGGATCAGGCGACTGCGTCTCAGCACGCCGATTCATGGAATCTGCGCCAGACGGGAAAGGTGCAAACCGTAGCCGAACAAACCTCCAAACCACGGATGGAACGCTGGAATCCTTGCTCGCTGGGGGGAGCTTCCGCCTCCGTCCCGGTGTGGCAGCGTGGGCCGGACACGCTACGCGATCACCGGCAAAGGATCAGCCGGGTCGCCCCCCGGTCTTGCGCAGCGGCCCCTCCTGGCCTCTGGGGCGACGCGAGACGATAGACTGCCGAGCGGACGGCAACGAACAAACCGAGGGTCACTCATGCTGGACATGCTGGCCATAAGCGCCAATCTCGAGCTTGGCGAGGATGGCATCTGGTATGGCAAGCACGAAGCCAGCGTGAGTTACCCGAGTGATGGCAACGAACTCTGCTTCGCGGTGGAAGACCAGTCGTTCTGGTTCAGGCACAGGAACAACTGCATCCTGTCCATGGCGCGTTTGTATCCGCCAGCGAATCGAGGGGCGATCTTCGACATTGGCGGGGGCAATGGCTGCGTATCGGCCGCACTCGCCGCCGCCGGCTTCGAGGTCGCGCTGGTCGAACCCGGACGAGCCGGAGCCGCCAACGCAAAGCGCCGCGGGTTGGAGACCGTGATCTGCGCCACCACCGACTCGGCGCAACTGACCCCGAACTCCCTTCCGGCGGTCGGTCTGTTCGATGTGGTCGAGCACATCGAGGACGACCTGGCATTCCTCCGGTCGATCAGGGCGCTGATGATGGAGCAGGGGCGGCTCTACATCACGGTGCCGGCCTATTCGTTCCTCTGGTCGCAGGACGACGTCGCGGCGGGGCACTACCGGAGATACACACGCGAGGGCATCCGCCGGGTCCTCGAACGCGCCGGCTTCGAGGTGGAATTCTCCTCCTACATCTTCCGCTTCCTGCCGCTTCCGATCGCGCTGCTCCGAGCATTTCCCTATCGCCTGGGATGGTCGTCGAAGGAGAAGGCCGCGGAGGCGTCGGCCCGTGAGCATGCAACGCGCGGCGGCGCCGTGGCCCGCCTGCTGGACCGGGTGCTGGAGAGCGAAATCAGCCGCCTGGCCCGCGGCAAGACCATGCGCTTTGGCGGCAGCTGCCTGCTTGTGGCAAAGCCGGCCTGACGATCACGCAAGGCGATTGAAGCGAGCCTGCATTTGGCGCCGGTCGTCACATGGCTCATGACCCTGCTGCGCAAGTTCAAGGAGCTGACGCCGGCCGGCCTCACCGACGTCCACACGCTGGCTGCGTTTGCCAGCTGGCTGGCGTGCTTGGGTGCGAAGCCACCGGTATCGACCGATGGCTCTGCCCGATCCACAGCACGCGCAAACTCTACTCCACGCTGCGCGTCGGCCGCGAAGCGCTCGTCGGACGCTGGCCGATGGAGCCCCTATCAAGTTGGCTCGATCGCCTGCGATCACTGCCTCCGCAGGTGCTCGATCAGATGGCGCTATCAGCATGAAACGTGGGGAAACCTAAGACCCTGGCACCACTCAATCCGACATTGGAGCAATCAGGAGAAAAATATTTTTCGAACCACGGGAATGGCCGATGCAAATATCAATACTACAATTGAAAAATTGCACAGAAGTACGCTCACGCTTCCCATCAAACCCCGCCTGAGCAAATACTTCCTAAACAGAGCAACCAAGATCCCAAGTACTACCGGGCAGGCACTCAATAGAAGAACGAAATCCGCGTTTCCGTCCCATGCAACTTGCACCCATGTAAGAGCAACCAATGACAAGAAAAATAAAAACGCGGACCTCACCAGGAAAACCATTGATTCAGCCATTAGCCAATCTCAGCAGACGAAAATTATACGATTGTCGGAACGACGCCCCGGCGGAACTTCTACTGCGGCTGAGCGACACAGTGCGAATGACCATCAAGAAATGTACATGCAACTATCCAACCATAGCCAGACTTCACAGTTGGTTTATTGATGGGAATACCTAGACGATTTAGATTTTCAATCTAGTTAAAACCATCCAGCATGCCGTATACATTGCCGGGGAAGACATATTTTTGTGCCGAAGCAGCTGGCATCCCGGGAGCCGCAGCCTCATTCTCAGGAATCGGATTTCCAGAAGAATCTTTGGACGATCCCGGCATATAGATCCAGCCACCGCTTACGGAATCCCAGTGAAAATCCGACTGACTAAGATCCTGAAACTGCACGGTCACAGTAATCGTAATGGGGCTAGAAATGATCTTTCCTATACCCGCGTAATTCAAAACTCGAACTATCGCAAGCTGCAAACTATTGGGAATGTTCTTGAAACCGCTTATGGCAATCCCATTGATATTGGAGGCAACTTGATCCCTATATACTGGCGTAGAAACCACATCGAAAGCGTCAATATTTCCATCCCCAGAAACCTGGTTACTCTGGGCTCCAGGCTTTGCCAGCTCGATGTACCTTGCTCGATCCGCACCCACGCTGGACTTGTTTAGCGAAATATTCGCAACGACCCTTACGTATGATCCTCCAGCAGCCACATACAAGGCCCTGTAGGCAGAAAATGCGTTTGCCTCGCTGCTCGTCGAAGAGTCCAGCTCCGCATATTTATTTACTTTTAGGCTTGCACCGACGCCACCAACAGATCTTGGCTGAGGCGCATAATAAATGCGAAACGCCTGTAGATCATCACCTTGAAGATTGCCTACCAAAATCCTGCCAACCCCGTTTGCCAAGGCCGCATTATTCATTTGACATGAATTGCATCCATTGTAATTTATATATGAGGCAGCCTCAGCTTAACCGCCTATCAAAACCAGGGCTAAGACACAAAAGAGTGCCGCAGTTGTGCGTCCTTTCACACAATTTCTCCGAATATTTCCAAAGGCCTTCCAAGGCAATCGTCACGTTACATCCCAACCCTGAGAGCATCAAGTAAGAATTTTTCCCAAAGGATTGTCGTCCTTGGAGCAAAAAGGCGGACTCAGGCCCGCCCCTAGCTAGATCACCCTCGCCACCGGATCCCCGCCCTTCCCGCCAGAATCTGCGCCAGCACGTCCGGCGCGTATTCGAACGAGTCGTAGTAGAGCCGGTCTTCCGGCAGGCCGGCGTCGACGAAGCGGTGGCGGGCGCTGTCGATCATGGCGGGCGGGCCGCTCATGCAGAGGTCGTGGGCGGAGAGGTCCGGGTGGTCGGCGAGCACGGCTTCGTGCACCAGACCGGTGCGGGCGGGGGCTTAATTACCTCCGCACCCCATTAGCGGAAAATGCGATCAGCTCCTAGCGCCCGAGATATTTCTCCAGGAAAATAATGGCGAAGAAGACCATTAACACGAAAATATACCTTCGAAAGGTGCCGCGAGCACCAATGAGTAAATAGACCCTGCTTATAATCGATTCAACAAGCTGATTCATGAGAAGACTCCGTCTTTTCGAATCTGCAATGACACATGATGGCACTCCGCCTCACCCCTTCTGTCGAGTCGACATAAGGGGACGGAGGCAATTAACCAAGCCACTTGATGATTGCTCACGCTACCCCTGCGCCCGGATCCCCGCCCGTCCCGCCAGGATCTGCGCCAGCACGTCCGGCGCGTATTCGAACGAGTCGTAATAGAGCCGATCTTCCGGCAGGCCGGCGTCGACGAAGCGGTGGCGGGCGCTGTCGATCATGGCGGGCGGGCCGCTCATGTAGAGGTCGTGGGCGGAGAGATCCGGATGGTCGGCGAGCACGGCCTCGTGCACCAGGCCCGTGCGGACGGTGGCCTCGTCGGCTTCGGACAGCACCGGGATGAAGACCAGGTCGTGCGCGTCGCGTTGCCACTGCTCGGCGAGCTCGCGCAGGTACAGGTCGCCGCGCTGGCGCGCGCCCCAGTAGACGCGGATGGCGCGACGGGTGCCCAGCGCGAGGAAGTGCTCCACCACCGCCTTGACCGGCGCGAAGCCGGTGCCGCCGGCCATGAAGATCATCGGCCGCTCGGAATCCTCGCGCGGCACGAAGGTGCCCAGTGGGCCCTCGATGCGCAGCGTGTCGCCCACCTGCGCCCGGTCGCTGACCCACGAGGTGAAGCCGCCGCCGGCGACATGGCGCACATGCAGTTCCAGGCTGCCGTCGGGCGCGGGCATGTTGGCGATGGAGAACGGGCGACGCTTGCCCTCCTCCAGCAGCACGTCGAGGTACTGCCCGGCCAGGTGGCGCAGCGGGCGCTCGCCGGGGGCTGGCTCCAGCCGCAGGCCAGTCACCTCCGGCGCCAGCCGGCGCTTGTCGACGATGCGCACCTCGAGCGCGCGGCGGGCGATGTCCTCCACCGAGGTGACTTCTCGCGCGGCGATCAGCAGGTCGCTGGTCGCCACCGCCTGGCACAGCAGCACGGCGCGGTGCGCGCGCTCGCCGGCGTCCAGCGCCAGCGGCGGATGGCGCGGATAGTCCACCTGGCCCTCGATGAGAGTCGCCTTGCAGCTGCCGCACACGCCGGAACGACAGGAATACGGCAAGGCGATGCCGGCGCGCTGCGCGGCTTCGAGCACGGTTTCCCCCGGCTGCGCCGCGAAGCGGTGGCCGGTGGCCTGGAGGGTGATGGTGAACACTTGCGAGATTGTCGCCGCGACGGGTGTCAGCCGACAATGCGGGTTCGTCATACGGGGTTCAAGCATGGGTATCTGGAAGCAGGACATCAGCGTCGACACCATCAACGACTGGTCGAAGCACACGCTGATGGAGGCGCTGGGCATCCGCATCACCGAGCGCGGCGAGGATTTCCTGCGCGGCACGATGCCGGTGGATGCGCGCACCCACCAGCCCTACGGCCTGCTGCACGGCGGCGCCTCGGTGGCGCTGGCCGAGACGCTGGGGTCCACCGCGGCGATGCTCACGCTGGACCCGACGCAGGAACTCACCGTGGGCCTGGACATCAACGCCAACCACGTGCGCGGCGTGCGCAGCGGCACCGTCACCGGCACCGCGCGGCCGCTGCACATCGGCCGCACCACCCAGGTGTGGGAGATCCGCATCGAGAACGAGGACGGCTCGCTGGTGTGCATCTCGCGCCTGACCATGGCGGTGGTGCCGGCCCGCGTGATCGGCAACAAGGGCTGAGCCGCCCGCCCCGATGCCGAACGAAGCGCCCTACGCGCAGCTCACCCCCGACCTGGTGCTGGATGCCGTCGCCGCCTGCCGGCTGTGGCCGGACGGCCGCCTGCTGGCGCTGAACAGCTACGAGAACCGCGTGTGGCAGGTCGGCATCGAGGATGCCGCGCCGGTGATCGCCAAGTTCTACCGGCCCGGCCGCTGGAGCGATGCGGCGATCGAGGAGGAGCACGCCTTCGCGCAGGAACTGGCCGACGCGGAGATCCCGGTGGTCGCGCCGCTGCGCTTCGACGGCCGCAGCCTGCTGCAGCACGGCGGCTACCGCTATGCGCTGGCGCCGCGCCACGGCGGCCGCGCGCCGTCGCTGGAATCGCGCGACCAGCTGGAGTGGCTGGGCCGGCTGATCGCCCGTATCCACACCGTCGGTGCGCGCGCGCCGTTCGCGCATCGCGGCCGGCTGGACCGCGCCACGATGATCGCCGCGCCGGTGGCCGCCGTGCTGGCTTCGCCGCTGCTGCCGCCCTCGCTGGAAGGCGCCTACCGCGCCGCCACCGACCGGCTCGACCAGGCCGTGGCCGATCGGCTCGAGGCGGTCGGCCCGATACGCACGCTGCGCCTGCATGGCGACTGCCACCCCGGCAACGTGCTGTGGACCGACGCCGGCCCGCACTTCGTCGACCTCGACGACGCGCGCAGCGGCCCGGCCGTGCAGGACCTGTGGATGCTGGCCAACGACGAAGCGGCGATGGAGGCCCTGCTCGAGGGGTACAACAGCATGCGCGACTTCGACCCGGCCGAGCTGGCGCTGGTGCCGGCGCTGCGTGCGATGCGCCAGGTACACCACGCCGGCTGGATCGCCCAGCGCTGGCACGATCCGGCGTTCCCGCTGGCGTTCCCGTTCGTGGCCGAGCCGCGCTGGTGGGAGCAGCACGTCACAGACCTGCACGAACTGGCCGACGATCTGGAATGATGCGCTACCTCAGGTAGGAGCGCCCTCGGGCGCGATGCTTTTGGCTCTTGCTGTCTCAGCAACCGCAAGAACATCGCGACCAAGGTCGCTCCTGCAAGAACCATTTCCCTTTGTTCCGGAGCACTGCATGCGTTCGTTCCTGTTCCGCCTGATCGGCATCCTCGAAGTGGCCGGCGGCTTCCTCGGCGTGGTGGCGATGATCCGCCGGTTGCTGCCGCTGGGTTCCACCTACGAAACGCTGATGGCGCTGATCGGCCTGGCGCTGTTCGGCTTCATCCTCATCGCGGGCGTGCTGCTGCTGGAAGGCAGCGAGCGCGGTGTGTCGCTGTCGCGCGTGGCGCAGCTGCTGCAGCTGCCGCTGATCGCCACCCCGGTGTTCAGCTACGCGCTGCACGCGGGTGGCTTCGTCAACGTGTTCGCGGTGATCCACGACGGCATGCGGCTGGGGCTGGACTACCACATCGGCTCGCACGGCTTCGTGCTGGCGGTGGCTGGACCCGGCGTGTCGCGGATCGGCCTCAACCTGCTGGCGCTGCTGTCCTGGCTGGTGCTCAAGCTGCGCTGATCTTCCGGAACGATCGTCAACCACCAAGGAGAGGTTTCATGGCACGACCCTGCTACATCGAGCTGCCCGCCGCCGACATTGCGGCGTCCAAGGCCTTCTACACCCAGGCCTTCGGCTGGGCGCTCGCCGACTTCGGCCCAACCTACGCGGCGACCACCACCGGCGACGTCGACGTCGGCCTGCAGGGCGACGCCAGCGAGGCGCCGGCCGCGCCGCTGCCGGTGGTCCAGGTGGATGATCTGGAGGCCGCGCTGGCCGCCGTCACCGCGGCCGGCGGCACCGTAGTGCGGCCGATCTTCGGCTTCCCCGGCGGCCGCCGCTTCCAGTTCCGCGACCCGCACGGCAACGAACTGGCGGTGATGCAGGCCGAGTGATCGGCTGGTCAGCGCCCGATGGGATGGTTGCGGGAGGCTGGCGCTTGCGCGCCGGCCACCCAACTCGACAACGCGGCCACCGTCAGGGCGTGGCCCGGGTCGATATCCGACGATAGCGCCATGCGCAGGACGCGGCCGTCCGGTCCGACCACCGCCATGGCAGGGTAGGCGCTCACGCCGACAGACTCGATCAACGGCATGGCATCCGGCAGTACCGGCCAGCCGAAGTGGTGTTTGGCGACGTAATCGCGGGTGGTTCCGGCATCGTCGAAGGTGACGGCGAGCACCGATACCTCCGGATGTCCGTGCGCATAGGCGGTCAGGACGGGCGTCTCCTGAATGCACGGCGCGCACTGCGAAAAGTAGAAATTGATCAGCGTGGTGTGGCCGCGCAGTGACGCCGCGTCGACCGTGCGCCCCTGCAGATCGGCAAGCCGGAATGCCGGCCATGCCTGACCGGACTTGAGCATCGCTCCGCGCGCATGCGCGCTGGACGCCGCGGCCTTAGCCAGCAGGGCAGCCTGGCTCCCGGGGCGATTGAGTCGCAGGTCGGCCGTGTGTTTCGCCGGATCGTGGTCGAAGCTGAAAGTGCCGTGATGGTCGAACACCGCGGTGATGAATGCCGCGCGCGCGATCGCCTTGCCCTCGGCATCTCGATAGGTAATGGCGTAGCTGCCGTCGATACCCTCCATGTTCAGCAGCTTGTCGAGTCCCGAGGACGCCTTGCCTTGAGCCGGCACGGCGGCGATCGCGGGGGCGCCGAGCACAAGCCCCACCCCCAGCATGCAGCCCCGAACGAATGCCCATGTCATCAGTGCGCTCCTTGCCTTGGGTCTTCGGCTAGTTGACCAGAAGGTGCGCTCCGCCGACAACGCCGATGGCGCCAGCTATCATTCCCCGATGAACACGCCCGCCACGCTCCCCGTCATCCAGCTCAAGTCCGACCGCACGCCCGGCCACCCGTGGGTGTGGTCGGCGCAGGTGCACAAGCCGGAGGGCCGGCTGCCGCCGGGTAGCGTGGTCGAGGTAGTCGATGCCAAGGGCCGCTTCGTCGGCCGCGGCTTCTGGAACGGCCATGCGCGCATCGCGCTGCGTATTCTGAGCAACAGGGACGACGAGACCATCGACGCCGACTGGATCGCCCGCCGCATCGGCGTGGCGGTGCAGCTGCGCCGCGACTGGCTGCAACTGGACGGTGCCAGCGACGCCTGGCGCGTGGTGCACAGCGAGGGCGACGGGCTCTCGGGCCTGATCGTCGACCGCTACGCCGACATCCTGGTGGTGGAGTATTTCGCCGCCGGCATGTGGAAGTTCCGCGAGGCGATCCACGCCGCCCTGCTCGCGCACTTTCCCGACGCGCGGCTGTACTGGTTCGCCGAGAACCACGTGCAGAAGCAGGAATCCTTCGACTGCCGCAGCCCCGAGCCGCCGCAGCCGGTCGAGGTGCACGAGCACGGCCTGGCCTTCCATGCGGCGCCGGGGCTGGGCCACAAGACCGGCTTCTTCGCCGACCAGCGTGACAACCGCCGCCGCTTCGCCGAACTGGCGAAGGGCCGCCGCGTGCTCGACCTGTGCTGCAACGCCGGCGGCTTCGCCGTGCACGCGATGGCCGTCGGCGCGCAGTCGGCGATCGGCGTGGACATGGACGCTGGCATCCTGGAGATCGCCCGCGCCAACGCGGCGGCAAACCACTTGGACATCGCCTTCGAGCAGGCGGACATCTTCGACTGGGTGCGCGCGGCGGTAGCCCGCGGCGAGAGCTACGACGCGGTGATCCTCGACCCGGCCAAGCTCACCCGCGACCGCAACCGGGTGATGGACGCGCTGAAGAAATACTTCGCGATGAACCGCATGGTGCTGGACGTGATCCCGCCCGGCGGCCTGCTGCTGACCTGCTCGTGCACCGGCCTGGTCAGCGAGGCGGATTTCCTGGAGATGCTGCGCAGGGTGTCGCTCAACGCCGGCCGCGAGATCCAGATCCTCTACGTGCGCGGCGCCGGCCCGGACCACCCGGTGCGCGCCGACGTGCCGGAAAGCCGCTACCTGAAGGCGGTGTTCTGCAAGGTGCTGTGAGCACCGCCGTGGGCTCGCGGCGATGCGTCGCTCAACGCGGCGGCGGCACCCGGTCGGCCAGCACCAGTTCGAGCGTCTCCGCGCGCCCGCCGCGCAGGTAGTCCACCCGCAGCCGCGTGCCCGCCGGCAGCTCGCGAAGCCGCTGGCGCCAGGCGTCCAGACTGCGTCGGCCGACCGGCTCGTCGCCGATCGCGGTGATCCGGTCGCCCAGCGCCAGCCCGGCGGCCGCCGCGGCTCCGGTGACCGCTGCCACTTCCAGTCGATCGCCGTCGGCGAGCAGCCAGCAGCCGCAGCGGTCATAGTCGTCAGGGCGACGGGCGTCCGCATTGGGTTTGAGGTACATGCGGCTGTGTGCGTAGTCGAACGCCACGGTGAAGCGGCGCAGCAGCCCACCACCCACATTGGCGTCGATGTCCGGATCGGCGAAGGCGCCGCTGTCGCGCACGTAGATGTCGCCGACCAGCCCGCCGAGCGGGATGCCGCCCAGGTCAAGCCTCCCCAGCCGCGCCGGGCGTCCGTAGGAGGCCCCGCCGACGCCCCACCCCACCACCGCCTCGGCCGCCGCGTGGTAGCGCGCGACCAGGTCGTGGCGGCGCGCGAACGGCGCATGCAGGGTCACCGTGGAACGCGAGCCGGTGTCGATGCTGACCCGCATCGGCACGCCGTCGAGCGTGCCGTGGACCAGCGGGATGCGCTCGTCCAGGGTAAACGGCAGCATCGCCGCCCCGGCCGGTGGCTGGAAACGGTCCGGCCGGACCAGTGTCAGCGTGTGCGCGGCGTAATCGATGGTCACACCAAAACGGCGGAATAGTTCGTAGCCGACCAGGCCGTCGACCCGCGTGCCCTCGACCTGGTCGAGCCGGCCCAGGTCGATCACGTAGAGCACCGGCTTTTCCATCAGCGCGTCGCCCAGCCGCAGCGTGCCGGCACGCGCCAGCGCGACGTCGGTCTGCTTCTGACCGGCGCCGCGACCGCGCATCCGCCCCTCGGTCGCCAGGCCCAGTCGGCGCGCGGCGGCGGGCGTGAGCAGGTTGAAGCCACCGGTATCCACCAGCAGGTGCACCGGCTGGCCGTTGATGCGGGCGTCGACGAACAGGTGGTTGTTGATCACCTGCAGCGGCACCGTGGCGACGCCGCGGGCGTTGTCGATGCGCACGCTGTCGTCCATCGCCGGGGCGGCATAGAGCGCGTCGCGTACCGGGCGATGGATCGCCACTTCGTGCAAGGTCAGCCGCTGCACCGTGCGCGGGTCGCCGCGATCTTCCACGCGGCGGAACGGCAGCCGCACCCCGTCCACCGTGCGCCAGTCGGCGTAGCGGGTGGTGCGCCTGTCCAGCCCCTGCCGCATGCGCGTGCGCACCAGCAGGCCGCTGGCCTGGTCGAACCACAGCTCCACCGCCACGCCGTCGCGTGGGGTGGCGCGGATCACCTCGTAGCGACGGCCGTCCTCGCTCCGCGACTCGGCGGCGCCGAGTTGCGCCGGCCAGCGCGTGGGGAACCAGTAGCCGCGCGCGACCAGCCAGGCTTCCGTGCGGGCATGGGCCTGCTCGCTGGCACCGGTGGTGCGGCTCACCTCGCCGCCCGGATCGCGCTGCCAGGAGCTGCTACCGTCATAGCCTTCGGCCCGCTGCAGCTGGCCGAGTCGGCCACGACTGGCCCAGCGCCCGGTGCGCGGGTCCTGCCATTCGACGACCTCGCCGGCCAGGCCGCTGGCCTCGAGCCGGCCCCGCATCTCGATGCCGCCCACCGTGTTCCAGCGGTCGCCGCCGCTGGCCGCCCTGGCGCGGGCCAGCACCGCCGCGGTATCGGTGGCATGCAGCGGCATCGCCACCATGCAGATGGCGACCAGCGCCCAGTTCGACCAGCTTCGCGACACGCCATCGCTCCGATTCACCCGTTCGGGCAGGACGCACAGCATCGCCGTCCACGCGCAACGGCCGCATCGGCCCAAAGGCACAGCGACCAACGGCACATGCCGACCAGGCGTCTCCGGATCCGAGACGGCAGCGCGTAGACTTCGCGTCTCGTGCTCCATGGAATCACCGATGTCTCCCGAAAGGATCCTCCTCGTCGCCCTGCTGCTGGTCGCATTGGCCGGGCTGGTGCTGCAACTGGTGCTGCTCCTGCGCGGGCGGGGCGACACCGACCTCGCCGCGCGGCTGGACGCGCTGAAGGACGACAACGAGCGCCTGCAACGCGTGCTGCGTGAGGAACAACGCGCCGGTCGCGAGGAACTGCAGCAGGGCTTCGACCGCTTCCGTCAGCACGTCGGCGAGCAGCTTGGTGCGGTATCGCAGCAGCAGTTGGAGCGCATCGATGCGTTCGGCCAGCGGCTGGCCACCCTCACCGACCGCACCGAGCGCGGCCTGGAGGCGCTGCGCAACGGCTTGGCCGAGGACGCCCGCAAGTCCCGCGAGGACCAGCGCCAGACCCTCGGCCAGTTCGGCGAGCAGATGCAGGCGCGGCTGGCCGCGGTGGCCGAGGGCAACGAGCGCCGTATGGTCGAGGTACGCGGCACCCTCGACGCCCAGCTCAAGGCGCTGCAGCAGGACAACGCGCAGCAGCTGGAGAAGATGCGCGCCACCGTCGACGAGAAACTGCATGCCACGCTGGAGACGCGACTGACCGAGAGCTTCGGCAACGTCACCAGGATGCTGGCGCAGGTGCACCAGGGCCTGGGCGACATGACCAAGCTCGCCGCCGACGTCGGCGGCCTGCAGCGGGTGCTGACCAATGTGAAGTCCCGCGGCGTGTTCGGCGAGGTGCAGCTGGCCGGCCTGCTCGAGCAGGTGTTCACGCCGGACCAGTACGCCGCCAATGTGGCCACCGTGCCGGGCAGTGCCGAACGGGTGGAGTTCGCGGTGAAGTTTCCCGGCTCCAGTCCGGAAGCGCCGGTGTGGCTGCCGATCGACGCCAAGTTCCCGCGCGAGGACTACGAGCGCCTGCTCGACGCGCAGGAACGCGCCGACGCCGACGCCGCCCGCGCAGCGGGCGACGCGCTGGAGCGCCGCGTGCGCGAGGAGGCCAAGCGGATCCGCACCAAGTACGTGGCGCCGCCGCACAGCACCGAGTTCGCCGTGCTGTTCCTGCCCACCGAGGGCCTGTACGCCGAGGTGCTGCGCCGGCCCGGCCTGTTCGAGGCGATGCAGCGCGAGCACCGCATCACCCTGGCCGGCCCGACCACCCTGCTGGCGCTGCTGACCAGCCTGCAGGTCGGATTCCGCACGGTGGCGATCGAGAAGCGCTCGTCGGAGGTATGGCGCATCCTCGGCGCGGCCAAGACCGAGTTCGGCAAGTTCGGCGACGTGCTGGACAACGTGAAGAACAAGCTCGACCAGGCCAGCAAGCAGATCGACCAGACCGGCGTGCGCACGCGCGCGATCGAACGCAAGCTGCGCGACGTGGAATCGCTGCCGGGCGAGGATGCCTCGGGCCTGCTCGGCAACGGCGAGAGCGAAGCGGACAACGACGCGTGAGCGAGACCCCGCGCCCGCTGGCCGAGCTGCTCCGGCGCGTCGAGCAGGTGGGCGAGGAGGTGGCGCAGCTACGCCGCGCGCTGTCGCGGCGCGACCGGCTGCTGACCGGGCTGGCCTATGCGTTGCGCGCCGTCGCCGCCGCCGCGCTCGGCTACTACGGCGCGCTGGCGGTGGGGCTCACGCAGGGTTTCTGGGCGGCGATCACCGCGATCTCGGTGACCCAGGCCAGCTATGCGGAAGTGAGCCATTCCTCGCGCGACCAGTTCATCGGGGCGATCATCGGCGGTGTGGTCGGAATCGCCGCCGCGGCGCTGGTGCACAACCAGTTTCCCGCCTACGCGCTGGCCCTGGTGGTCGGCCTGACGCTGTGCTGGATGCTCGACCTCGGTGCCGCCGGACGCGTGGCCGGCGTCACCGTGACCATCGTGATGCTGGTGCCGCACGCGGGCACCTTCCTGCAGTTCGCGCTGTTCCGCCTCGGCGAGGTGGTGATGGGCGCAGTCGCCGCGTTGCTGGTCACCAGGCTGTGCGCGCCGATCGAGCGGCGACTGCTGGGGCCGACCGGCCTACCGGGCGACCACCGCTAGCTGCCCATCGGCGACTTGAGACGCAGACCGGCACCCAGGGTCTGCGTGCTGCCGTTCGGCACTGCATCGGGCGCACCCTCGGCCAGACGCTTGCCAGCCCACGGCGCCTGCTCACGCGGGCCGGGGATGTAGCGCTGCCAGTGACCGTAGGCCATATCCTTGCCGGGGCCACCCTCGCCACCCAGGTTGAAGTGCACAGGTATGCGCGCGACCCAGAACGGCGCGCCGGCCCGGGGCCCGACGGTAGGTATGCGGAATGTCCAGGCATGGGCGGCATCCAGCGATGCATCCGCCAGCAGTCGGCGGAAATAGCGCATCTGCAGTTCGGTGCCGTACTGGTCGAGGTTCACCTGTTCGGCGATGGCATCGAGCACGTGGCCATCCCGTCCCACCTGCACCAGAAGATAGACGGTGCCCGAGACACCTGCTTTGGCGGCGCCGCGCGGATAGATGGGTGCCCTGCGCGTGAGCAGCGCAACCGCCTCGCCGGGATTGGGCGGACCACCGAACGAGCTGCCCGCGATGGTCAGCTTGTAGCTTCCGTCATCCTGAGGGCGCGCCAGTACCCGCAGGCTCATCGACGAATCGACCACCTGACTGTCCGAACCGGTGGGCTGAAACGTCCACTGCGGCAGCAGTTTGCCGATCAAGGCCCGCACCGGTGCCGGCAAGGCCTGCCAGTGATCGATGGTGTAGCCCTGCATCGTGCCGTCCGGCTTCACCTGAACATGGCCGGTCACCAGCATGCTGGCCTCGGCGGTCCTGCGCACGGCACGGGCATCGGCATGCGCGACACCGCACGCCACCAGGGAACCAAGCAGGATCAGAGCAGCATGCTTCATCATCGACTCCTTTCGTGGATGAGCCGCGAGTCTAGGCTCGCCCGACGGGGACGACAACGCGTCGTTTCGCATCCGACCAGCAACGCCCCACGTATGCCTCCAACTCGCCCCTCATTCGGCCCCGGCCGACCCCGGTCCGAAGGCATCCCGCTAAACTCTCCCGCTTGATCTGATCCAGGAACACGCATGAGCGACCATCCCACGCGCAACGACGTCACCCGCGAGCAGGCCGAGGAGGCCGTGCGCACCCTGCTGCGCTGGGCCGGCGACGACCCGTCGCGCGAAGGCCTGCTCGACACGCCCAAGCGCGTGGTGAAGGCGTACGGCGACTGGTTCTCCGGCTACGTGGAAGACCCTGCCGATTACCTCAAGCGCACCTTCGAGGAAGTCGAGGGCTACGACGAAATGGTGGTGCTGCGCGACATCGAGTTCGAGAGCCACTGCGAGCACCACATGGCGCCGATCATCGGCCGCGCGCACGTCGGCTACCTGCCGACCAACCGCGTGGTGGGCATCAGCAAGCTGGCCCGCGTGGTGGACGGCTACGCGCGCCGCTTCCAGGTGCAGGAAAAGATGACCGCGCAGATCGCCCAGTGCATCAACGAGACACTGCAGCCGCGTGGCGTGGCGGTGGTGATCGAGGCCAGCCACGAGTGCATGACCACCCGCGGCGTGCACAAGCGCGGCGTGTCGATGGTCACCAGCCAGATGCTCGGGGTGTTCCGCGAGGATCCGCGCACGCGCGCCGAGATCCTGCAGTTCCTCTGCATCCAGCGCACCTGCTGAGGATGCTGCGCCGCGCCGCATGCCTCGCCATTGCCGTGGCCGGCCTGGCCGCGGCGGATGCATCGGCGCAGGCATCGCGCAGCGCCTACCTGGCGATGTTCGACCGCAACGGCGACGGCCGGGTCAGCGAGGCCGAGTACGTCGGCTACCTGGACCGCGGCTTCGTCGCCATGGACACCAACCACGACGGCACGCTGGAGCCGTCGGAACTGCCGGGCGGCCGCGGTCGTGCCGTGACCCTCGCCCGGCACGAGGCCGACCTGCGCCGCCAGTTCCGCCGGCTCGACCGCAACCACGACGGTTTGCTCGACGCCCGCGAACTGACCGCTCCGCCCGGACCCTGAACCCCGGCACTGCCCGCGCACCCGACGCTGGGCTATCGTGCGCGCTTCGCCCAGACTGTCCGGACACCTTGGATACCGCTTCCACCCCGCGCCGCGCCGCGCTCGCCTTCATCTTCGTGACGGTGCTGCTGGACATGCTGGCTTTCGGCATCATCATCCCGGTGCTGCCGCACCTGGTGGAGCAGCTGATCGGCGGCGGCACCGCCCGCGCCGCCTGGTGGGTCGGCGTGCTGAGCACGGTGTTCGCGATCACCCAGTTCATCTTCTCGCCGATCCAGGGCGCGCTGTCGGACCGCTTCGGCCGGCGGCCGGTGATCCTGATCTCCAACTTCGGGCTGGCGATCGACTTCTTCGTGATGGCGATGGCGCCCACGCTGTGGCTGCTGTTCGTCGGCCGCACCGTGATGGGCATGACTGCGGCCAGCTTCAGCACCGCCAACGCCTACATCGCCGACATCACGCCGAAGGAGAAGCGCGCCGGGGCCTACGGCCTGCTCGGCGCCGCGTTCGGCGTAGGCTTCGTGCTCGGCCCCGGCCTCGGCGGCTGGCTCGGCGCGATGCACCTGCGGCTGCCGTTCTATGTGGCCGGGACGCTGGCGCTGTGCAATTTCCTCTACGGCCTGTTCGTGCTGCCCGAGTCGCTACCGAGGGATCGCCGCGCGCCGCGCTTCGAGATGCACAGCGCGCACCCGATCGGGGCACTGAAGCTGCTGCGCCGCACGCCGACCCTGCTGGGCCTGGGCGCCGCGAGCTTCCTGGTGTTTCTCGCCCACTACGCACTGCAGATCACCTTCGTGCTGTACGGCGATTACCGTTACCACTGGGGCCCGCAGGCAGTCGGCCTGGTGCTGATGCTGGTCGGTGCCTGCGACGGCTTGGTGCAGGCGCTGCTGACCCGCCGGCTGACGCCGCGCTTCGGCGAACGACCGGTGCTGCTGTTCGGCATGGTGTGTGGCATCGCCTCGTTCGTGCTGATGGGACTGGCAAGCACCGGCGGGGTGTTCCTGCTGGGCATCCCGCTGATGGCGCTGTGGGGGCTGTCCAACCCGCCGCTGCAGTCGATCATGACCCATCAGGTCGAAGCGACCGAGCAGGGCCGGCTGCAGGGTGCCAACACCTCGCTGGGCAGCTTCGCCGGCATCTTCGGCCCGTACCTGTTCGCCCAGGTATTCGCCTGGTCGATCGCGCCGGGCAACGCCGTGCACGTACCCGGTTCGGCGTTCCTGCTGGCAGCCGCGCTGCTGGCCGTCGCACTGTTCACCGCGATGCGGGCCACCCGCGGGCTGGCGTCGGCGGGCACGCCGGCGGGCCCAGACCCGGCCCATGCTGCTCACGCGGCCGCGCTGGCGGTACCGGCTAACGGCTCTTCCACCCCCGACCCCACGGAGCACCACCCATGACACTTTCGATGTACCAGGCCTCGGTTCCCGTTTTCGTGCGCGCGCTGGAAAACCTCACCGCTGTGCTCAAGAAGGGCCATGCCCACGCCCAGGCCAAGGGCGTGGACGATGCCGTGCTGCTGCAGACGCGGCTGATCCCGGACATGCTGCCGCTGGTCAAGCAGGTGCAGATCGCCTGCGACATGGCCTGCCGCGGCACCGCCCGCCTCGCCGGCGTGGAACCGGCCTCGTTCGAGGACAACGAGACCACGTTCGAACAGGTCTACGACCGCATCGCCCGCGCCGTCGCCTACGTCAGGGGTTTCGGCGCGGAGCAGATCGACGGCAGCGAGACGCGTGCGATCCACCTGAAGATGCGCAGCGGCGAACTGCACTACGACGGCCAGGCCTATCTGCTCGAATTCGTGCTGCCCAACGTGTTCTTCCATTGCACGACCGCGTACAACATCCTGCGCGAGGCCGGCACCGAGATCGGCAAGCAGGACTTCATCGGCCGCCACTGACGACCAATGGCCGTCCGGCACCTCGTGCCGGACGGCAGCCCTCCAGCAGTAACCGGGAGTGCGCCATGAACACGGACGACCTCGCCCAGGTGATCCGATTGATTTCCGCCCGCCAGCAGGCGGACAGCGTGGTGATCGCTGCGCTGCTCACCGCCCATCCGGCCCCCCTGATGGTGCTGGATCGGCTGAGCCGTCTGGCCGATGCCGACTCGGAAGACGCCGAGCTCAACCAGCCGCCGGATCTGGAAAGCATGGCGGTGTATCGCGAGCGTCTGACCCATTGGATCGGACTGGCCCGGCGCTGCGTCGCCGACCGGCTGCCGCCGCTCGAGCCGCCCCTTCCGGACCCGACCGGCCGGGACGGGTGACGCGGGACGTCAGTCCGGACCTGTTTGGTCGCATTCGAACGTTCCGATCGCCCATCAGGGCCACCTTTCCCGGGCGCGCAAAGCCCTTCCGGGTCGGCGACCCCCTCTCCGGCAGCCCGAAGGGGCCGATTTCCGGCCGGTACCGACCCCGGACCGATGACCGATCCGGGGATACGGGTCGCAGCGCGTTTCCGAAGTGTGATCGACCCCGCAATTGTGCCTGCCTCGCTGGCGCGGCCCCTGCTTCCTTTCAGCCAGGACAGGCCGGCGGCTCCCCCATCCCCCCGACGGTCTTCCCGGTGCGATCAAGGGATGTTCCCTCGCCAGTTGAGGACAGGACCATGGAAACCATCATCGAGTACGTCATCGTCGGAGGCCCGCAACACGGCATGACCTGCCGCCACCCGCTGCCGTCGCTGCCCGCCGAGGCCATCGCCATCGCGACCGGCGACGGAGAGCTGTGCCGCGCCGCCGCGCGCCGGCACACTCGCGGCCCCGGTCCCCGCATGCTGCTGCTTCACCCCAAGGCCACGGGCGACCAGTTCCTCACCATGCTGGCGGCCTGACCGCACCGCTTTCCCTTTCAGCGACCGGCGGAGCAAGGCCTCCCCCTACCCCCGCCAGCCCCCCGCCGGCCGCTGATTTTTCCTCCCCGCCGCTCACCCACGGCCCGCCTCCGGCGGGCCGATCCTTGTCCGCGCCCCGCGCGGCCCGGACAATGCGCGCCTGCGGCCCTCGTGGCCGCCGCCATCCCGCCGAACAAGCGAGCGCGCCGACATGCTGCGACTGACCGACCTCAAGCTGCCGCTGGACCACACCGAGGCCGATCTCGAGCAGGCGATCCTCACCCGTCTCAAGCTCGGCAAGGGTGCGCTGCGCGGCTACAGCGTGGCCAAACGCAGCACCGACGCGCGCAAGCGCGGCGCGATCGCCCTGATCTACGCGCTGGACCTGGAGCTGGCCGACGAGGCCGCCGTGCTGGCGCGCTTCGCCGACGACCGCCACCTCGGCCCCACCCCGGATACCAGCTACCGCTTCGTCACGCAGTCGCCGGCGAAAAGCCCGCACCGACCGATCGTGATCGGCATGGGCCCGTGCGGCCTGTTCGCCGGGCTGGTGCTGGCGCAGATGGGCTTCCGGCCGATCATCCTGGACCGCGGCAAGGCGGTGCGCGAGCGTACGAAGGACACCTGGGACCTGTGGCGCAAGCGCAACCTGCACCCGGAGTCGAACGTGCAGTTCGGCGAAGGCGGCGCCGGCACCTTTTCCGACGGCAAGCTGTACAGCCAGATCTCCGACCCGAAGCACTACGGCCGCAAGGTGCTGACCGAATTCGTGAAGGCGGGCGCGCCGGAGGAGATCCTGTGGATCAACCGGCCGCACATCGGCACCTTCCGGCTGGTATCGATGGTCGAGCACATGCGCGCCACGATCGAGTCGCTGGGCGGCGAGATCCGCTTCAGCCAGCGCGTCGAGGACCTGCTGCTTGAGGCCGAAGGCAACGAGCGCCAGCGCATGCGCGGCGTGCGCCTGGCCAGCGGCGAGGAACTGCGCAGCGAGCACGTGGTACTGGCGGTGGGCCACAGCGCGCGCGACACCTTCGCCATGCTGTACGCGCGCGGCGTGTACGTGGAGGCCAAGCCGTTCTCGGTCGGCTTCCGCGTGGAGCATCCACAGTCGGTGATCGACCGCGCCCGCTACGGCCCGCAGGCCGGCCACGAGCGGCTCGGCGCGGCCGACTACAAGCTGGTGCACCACGCGAAGAACGGCCGCAGCGTCTACAGCTTCTGCATGTGCCCGGGCGGCACCGTGGTGGCGGCAACCAGCGAACCGGGTCGCGTGGTCACCAACGGCATGAGCCAGTACTCGCGCAACGAGCGCAACGCGAATGCGGCGATCGTGGTCGGCATCGATCCGGCCGACTACGCCGCGTTCGATCCCAGCGGCAGCCCGCTGGCCGGCATCGCCCTGCAGCGCGCGCTGGAGAGCCATGCCTACGTGCTGGGCGGGGAGAACTACAACGCGCCGGGCCAGCTGGTCGGCGACTTCCTCGCCGGGCGGGCCTCGTCGGCCTTCGGCGAGGTGCTGCCCTCGTTCAAGCCGGGCGTCACCCTGGGCAGCCTGGACAGCGCGCTGCCCGACTACGCGATCGCCGCGATCCGCGAGGCGATGCCCGCGTTCGACCGGCAGATCCGCGGCTTCGGCATGCACGACGCGGTGTTCACCGGGGTGGAAACGCGCACCTCCTCGCCGATCCGCATCAAGCGCGACGAGTCGCTGCAGAGCCTGAACACCACCGGCCTGTACCCGGCCGGCGAGGGCGCGGGCTACGCCGGCGGCATCCTCTCGGCGGGCGTGGACGGCATCCGCGTGGCCGAGGCGGTGGCGCTGAGCCTGACCGGCGGTTGAGCCTGGGCCGATCCGCCACCATCTGGCGGGGGTCGGCCAGCCCGTCGCTGGCGCTCACGGAACGTCCCCATGTCCGAACCCAAAACCCTTCGCATCGACTTCGTTTCCGACGTGGTGTGTCCCTGGTGCGCCGTCGGCCTGGCTTCGCTGGAGCAGGCGCTGGGCGCACTGCAAGGCGAAGTGCAGGCCGAGATCCACTTCCAGCCGTTCGAGCTGAACCCGCAGATGGCGCCGGAAGGCGAGGACATTGCCGAGCACCTGGGCCGCAAGTACGGCCTGAACGCCGCGCAGCTGGCGCAGAACCAGGAGGCGCTGCGCCAGCGCGGTGCATCGGTGGGCTTCACCTTCGCCCACCAGGACCAGCGCCGCATCGTCAACACCTTCGATGCGCACCGCCTGCTGCACTGGGCCGAAGAGAGCGGCCGGCAGCACGCGCTGAAGCGTGCCCTGCTGGTCGCCTATTTCACCCACGGCCAGGACGTCAGCGACCACGCCGTGCTGGCGAGCGTGGCCGCGTCGGTAGGTCTGGATGCCGCCGAGGCCGCAGCCGTGCTCGCCAGTGACCGTCACGCGCAGGACGTGCGCGGTGACGAGCAGTTCTTCCTGCGCGCCGGCATCCACTCGGTACCGGCGGTGATCGTCAACCGGCAGCACCTGATCTCCGGCGGCCAGCCGCCGGAAGTCTTCGAGCAGGCACTGCGGCAGATCGCCGGCGGCTGAAGCGGGCTCAGGCCGGCTCGACCACCCAGTGCTCGACCGGCTCGGGCCGGCCGAGCAGGAAGCCCTGGCCCAGCTCGCAGGCCATGTTGCGCAGCAGGGAGCGCTGACGCTGCGTCTCGATGCCCTCGGCGATCACGTGGATGTCCAGCGCACGCGCCAGCGCCAGGATCGCCTCGACCACGGTGGAACTGTTGGCATCGCCGGCATCCAGCGCCTGCACGAAGCTGCGGTCGATCTTGAGGATGCGCAACGGCAGCGAGTGAAGGTAGTTGAGCGAGGAATACCCGGTGCCGAAGTCGTCCAGCGCCGCCCCCACGCCGGCCAGGCGCAGGCGCTCGAGGATGTTGCGCACGCGGTCGGGATCGTCCAGCAGCGAGCCCTCGGTCACCTCCACGATCACCCGCGACGGCGACACGCCCACGCGCGCGATCATGCCCAGCAGGCGATGGTCGAAGTCGCCATGGCGCAGGTGCTGTGCCGACACGTTGAGGGTGAGGAATTCGCTGTCTCCCGGCAGTCGAAGGAGCGCCTCGCAGGCGCGTTCGAACAGTTGCCAGTCGATCGCCTCGATCTGTCCGCAATCCTCGGCCACCCGCAGGAAGGCGCCGGGCAGCAGCGTGCCGCGCTCGGGATGGTGCCAGCGCAGCAGCGCTTCGTAACCGACCAGCTCGCCGGTCTCCAGCCGGCAGATCGGCTGCAGGTAGGGCTGGAACTCGCCGCGCTGCAGGCCCTGGCGCAGCTCGCCCTCCATGCTCAACTCGTCCACCAGGTTTCTTGCCAGGGTGTCGTCGAACATCGCGTAGCGCTTGCGACCGAGCTCCTTGGCGCGATAGAGCGCCTTGTCCGCGTCGCGCAGCAGCTCGTCGGCGTGGGTGTAGCGGCTGTCGCCCAGGGCGATGCCCAGGCTGGCGCTGGGCTGCAGCTCGCGGCCGGACACCGGCAGCGCGTGGCCGACCGCGTCGAGTACGCGCTGGGCCACGCGGGCCGCGGACTCGGGGGTGTCCACATGCTCGAGCAGGATCGCGAACTCGTCGCCGGCCAGCCGCGCGACCACGTCCGGTTCGCGCACGCAGGCCTGCAGGCGCTGCGCGACCTCCTTCAGCACGGCGTCGCCGGCCAGGTGGCCGAGGCTGTCGTTGATGATCTTGAAGCGGTCCACGTCGATGTAGAGCAGCGCGCAGCGGACCTGCGGATCCAGCGCCATTCGCTCCAGCGCGCGGTCGATGCGGCCGCGCAGGAAATCGCGGTTGGGCAGGCCGGTGAGCGGATCGTGCATCACCTGGTGGCGCAGCTGCTGCTGCATGCGCTCGCGCTCGCGGATCTCGCGGCGCAGTTCGCGGGTGCGTTCGTGCACGCGCTCCTCGAGCTGCGCATAGGCGTGCTGCAAGGCATCGGCGACGCGGCGACGCTGCAGGCTGATGGCGATCTGCGAGGCGACGAAGCCGAGCAGTTCGAGTTCCGAGGGGCCATAGGTCTCCGGACCGGTGTAGCTCTGCACGGCGACCACGCCGATCGTGCGGTCGCCGTCGCGCAACGGCACACCGAGCCAGCACTGCGAGGGCGTACCGGTGTTGTGGACGTCGATCATCCCCCGCCTGCGCATGTCATCCATCGCATCGGCATCGAGCAGGAGCGCGCCATGGCCCAGCACGTATTCGCACAGGCCGCGTCCGAGCGGTCGCGGCGCATAGCATTCGCCGGTGATGTCCACTGCGTAGGGAAACTCGAGCATGCCGCTCGGCTCATCGACCAGCGCGATGAAGAAGTTGCTGGCCTCGATCAGCCCGCCGACCGTGGCGTGCACCTCGCGATAGAAGGCCTGGCGGTCGATCTCGTCGGTGGCCAGGCGGGCGATGCGGAACAGGGTACCCTGCAGGCGCTCGGCACGTTGGCGCTCGGCCACCTCCTGCTTGAGGCCCCGGTTCAGCGTGTCCAGCTCGGCGGTACGCTCACGCACGCGCCGCTCGAGGTCCTCGCGCCCTTCCCGGCGCTGCAGCGCGGTGAGCATGTGGTTACCGACGAACTGCAGCAGTGCCTGGTCCTCCGGCGTATAGCGGCTGCCCGGTTCGTAGGTCTGCACGACCAGCGCGCCACACACCGCTCCCTCGCACAGCATCGGCACACCCAGCCAGTAGACGCATTGCGGCCCGACCAGCCGCAGCGTGGCGCCGAGCTCGCGCTCGATCTCCTCCGGCGTCCCGCGCAACGGCCGCCCGCCGGTGAGCAGATGCCAGGTCCAGGTGCCCTCCAGCCGAGCCAGTGGGGTCTCCTCGCCCGGCTGCCCCTCCTCGTCCAGGGTGTCGGCGTAGTACAGGAAGCGCAGCGTGCCGCGGACCGGATCATGGCGGACGATGAAGAAATTCTCCGCATACATCAGGCCACCGACGATGTCGTGGACGGCCCGCAGCATGTCCGGCATCTCCAGCTCCGAGGCGGACAGCTCGGAGATGCTCAGCAGGGCCCGCTGCAGCAGCTCCGAGCGCTCCAGCTGGTCGTGCGAACGCTGCAGGTCGGTCAGTTCCAGCGTGCGCTGGAGCTGGCGGCCGGCCAGCTGGAGCAGCGCCGCGGGCAGGCTCGCCATGGCCTGCACGGGGTCCCGTCGGGCCTCGCGCCAGCGCAGCAGCAACACCGCGCGCGCCGGACGGCACAGCCGCCAGGCCAGCAGCGAGCCATCGGCGCTGCCGTGCAGCCGCTCCTGTCCGGTCACGGCAAGGACAACATCGGTCGCATCGGCGTCCAGGCGCATCGGTGGACAGCACTCCGGCTGCACCTGCCCGGGCATCCACCACAGCACCCAGGCCGCCTCGACCTCCGGCGAGCTCAGCGCCATGTCCGTCACCACGCCGGCCACGGCCGACGGGCTCGGCGCTTCCAGCAACCGCTCCAGCCACGTCAGCGGGCTGGCGACGGGCGTGCTCGGCATCTCGTCGTGCGGTAGTGGCTTCATCGGATCTCGTCGCTCCATGGCCATCGGCGAAGCCTGCCGGGGACGATCCGATACACTGGTCTACCCGCGTGCCTGCCCTCGCTTCCACGCCTCATCGCCCCTTATCGACCGCTTCCCCTCCGGCTTGACCCCGTGCTGACCGACGACACCAAGGACGCCATCCGCGCCGCCTACACCCGTCTCAAAGACGGCCTGCCCGGCTTCCGTCCGCGCGCCTCGCAGGGGCGGATGATCGCCGAGGTGGCCAAGGCGCTGGCCGAGGAAGGCGGCGCGGCGGCAATCGAGGCGCCGACCGGCACCGGCAAGTCGATGGCCTACCTGATCGCCGGCCACGCGGTAGCGCGGGCGCAGAAGAAGAAGCTGCTGATCGCCACCGCCACGGTCGCGCTGCAGGAGCAGTTGGTGCAGCGGGACATCCCGCTGTACCTGTCGATCAACGGCATCGAGGCCAAGGTGGCGCTGGCCAAGGGCCGCGGCCGCTACGTCTGCCCGCGCAACCTGCTGATGGCCGGCAACAGCGTGGCCGCCGACGCCCAGCTTGGACTGGGCTTCGACACCGACCTGGCGCTGTGGAGCAAACCGCCGGACGCGCGCGACAAGGCTGCGCTGGGCAAGCTGGTGACCGCGCTGGACACCGGCCGCTGGGACGGCGACATGGACGCCGCGCCGGAAGCGGTCGGCGACCTGGTGCGCTCGATGATCACGACCAGCGCCGGCGGCTGCACCGGCCGCCGCTGCGCGCAGTTCATGGGCTGCCCGTTCTTCGCCGCGCGCCGTGCGGTGGCCGACGCCGAGATCGTGGTCGCCAACCAGGACCTGGTGCTGGCCGACCTGACCATGCCCGGCAGCGAGGAGGACAGCTGGGGCGGCGTGATCCTGCCCAAGCCGGACGAGACGCTGTACGTGTTCGACGAGGCCCACCACGTCGCGAGCAAGGCGATCGACCGCGGCACCGCCGAGGTCTTCCTTGGCGCGGCCGCACGCCAGCTGAGCCGGCTCGGCCGCCAGGTGCACGCGGCCTATTCGCTCACCGACAAGGAATCGCTGGGCAAGCTCACGCTGGACCAGGGCGACGCCAAGCTGCAGGAACTCAGCGACGCGCTGGAGGAACTGGAGCGCGAGATCCGCCTGGCCTGGATGCCCGATCCGGGCGAAGACGTACCGATGTACCGCGGCTCGCTCGGCCAGCTGCCGGAGCAGTGGACGCTGCACGCCGAGCACCTGGCCGTGCTCACCGGCGAGGTGCAGCGCTGGCTCAACGCCGTGCGTCGCGCGGTGGTGGAGATGAGCGAGGGTGGCCCGACCCAGGAAGCGCTGGCGCGCGAACTGGGCATCGCGCTGGAGCGGCTGGAACGGCAGGGCCGCTGCTGGCGCGCCTGGTCCACGCCGGACCACGAACACGCGCCGCCGCTGGCGCGCTGGGTCACCCAGGCGACGGACCAGCAGCTGGTCTGCCACGCCTCGGCGGTGTCGGCCGCGGGCCTGCTGCGCAACGTGCTGTGGGGCAACGCCAGCGGCGTGGTGATGACCTCGGCCACGCTCAGCGCCGGTGCCAATTTCCGCCACTTCGCCGATGCGGTCGGCCTGCCCGACGAGGCGGTCACGCTGAGCCTGCCCTCGCCGTTCAACCTGGCCGAACAGGCGCGGCTGGAAGTGCCGGCGATGCACAGCCTGCCCGACGCCCGCGACGCGCATGCCGAAGAGGTGTGCGCGTGGCTGGCCGAAAACCTGGACTGGGACGCCGGCAACCTGGTGCTGTTCACCTCGCGCGCCAAGCTCGACCGCGTGCTGCAGAAGCTCCCGATCGCGATGGTGCGCAAGGTGCGTGCGCAGGGCTCGCTGGGCAAGTCGCAGCTGGTCGCCGAGCACATCGCCGACATCGAGGCCGGCAAGGGCAGCACGCTGTTCGGCCTGGCCTCGTTCGGCGAGGGCCTGGACCTGCCCGGCAAGCTCTGCGAGACGGTGGTGATCACCCAACTGCCGTTCGCCGTGCCGACCGACCCGGTCGGCGCCACCTACGCCGAGTGGCTGGAATCGCGCGGCCGCAACCCGTTCATCGAAGTGACCATTCCCGAGGCCACGCGCCTGCTGATCCAGTACTGCGGACGGCTGATCCGCAGCGAGGCCGACCGCGGCCGCATCGTGCTGCTGGACCGCCGCGTGGTGGTCAAGCGCTACGGCGAACGCATGCTGCAGGCGTTGCCGCCGTTCGCGCGCGTGATCGAGCGTGCCGCATGAGTGCCGTCGGCCGCATCCTGCGCGCGGACGAATTGCAGCCGGTGCCGTGGCGCAACGGCCAGGGCATCACCCGCGAGATCGCGGCGATGCCGCCGGGCGCGGGAATGGACGATTTCCTGTGGCGCGTGAGCCTCGCCGACGTGGTCGGCGCCGCGCCGTTCTCGCGCTTTCCCGGTGTGGACCGGACCATCGTGCTGATCGACGGTGCCGGCTTCCGCATGACGCTGGACGGCGCGCAGGTCCACGAACTCACCACGCCGTGTGCGCCGTTCGCCTTTCCCGGCGAGGCGGAGGTAGCGGTGGGGCTGGCCGGCGGCCCGACCCGCGACTTCAACCTGATGCTGCGGCGTGGCCGCGCCACCGGCGAGGTCGAGGTATGGCGCGACGAAGCCGCCCGTAGGGCCCCATCGGATCTGCTTCTGCTGCACCTCGTGCATGGCCATGCCCGCACGCCAGACGGTGATCTCGGCCCCGGCGACAGCTGGCTGCCCGGTGCAGACGCGCCCGGCACGATCCAGATCGATGGCGAGGCCCTTGCCGTGCGGGTGCACCTCGCCGGCTGAGCCACCGCTACACTTGCCTCCATTCCCTCAGGGCACGGAGCAACGTTCGATGGCGATGCTGATCCTCGGACTGGTGCTGTTCCTCGGCGTGCACTCGGTGCGCGTGTTCGCCGACGACTGGCGGACGCGGCAGATCGTCCGGCTCGGAGAGAAGGGCTGGAAGGGGCTGTATTCCATCCTCTCGATTGCCGGCTTCGCACTGCTGGTGTGGGGCTTCGGTCTGGCCCGCCAGCATCCGGTGCTGGTGTGGGTGCCGCCGATGGCGCTGCGCCATCTCAACGCGCTGTTCACCCTGGTGGCCTTCGTGCTGCTGGCGGCGGCCTACGTGCCCGGCAACGCGATCAAGGCGCGCCTCGGCCACCCGATGCTGGCCGCGGTGAAGCTGTGGGCGTTCGGCCACCTGCTGGCGGCCGGCATGCTGCACGACATCGTGCTGTTCGGCGGCTTCCTGCTGTGGGCGGTGGCGGATTTCATGGTCTCGCGCCGACGCGACCGGGCCGCCGGCGTCACCTACCCGAAGGGGCCGGCCTCGCGCACTGTGATCACCGTGGTGGTGGGCATGGCGGCCTGGGCGGTGTTCGCGTTCTGGCTGCATAGGCTGATCGTTGGGGTGAGTCCTTTCAGCTGAGCGCGTAACATTCCACTCATCCCCCCATCCCGAGCGCGAGGTGCGCCATGGTCGGTTTCCTGCTCTGGTTGCTGCTGCTGGTGTTCTGCTGGCCGATCGCCCTGCTGGCGCTGGTGCTGTATCCCATCGTGTGGCTGATCACGCTGCCGTTCCGGCTGGTCGGCATTACCGTCAGCGCCGTGTTCGCCTTCCTCGGTGCGCTGCTGATGCTGCCGGCGCGCGTGCTGCGGGGCCGCCCCGCCTGATGACCCTGCGGGCAGGCGCGCGGCCTGCCCTTCTGCCGCTCTTTACCGGGTGATCGTCCGCCGGTCGCTGGACCGGTCTCCTGCAACGCGGGCGTTCCCGCGAGAAGGCCCCAACGCGACTCAAGCTTTTCCACGGGATGCCGATGTCCTAGGGCAGTGCCCGCGCATATCGCACGCCTGGGTGTCTGCAGAGCGTCGTCTCCGGCCGGGCCCGCGAGCGGCGAAAACCCGCGGCAATGCGGGCCGGCTGCATCCAAGGAACGCGACATGAACTGGTCCCACCCGTCATCCCTGCCGATCACGCTGACCACCGGCGTGGCGTTGTCCGTGTCGACCCCGGGCGTGATGAAGGCCGTACCGCAGCTGGACCTGGCGCGAATGCTGGGACGGTGGCACGAGATGGCGCGCCTGCCTTCGCCGCAGCAGAACGCAACCGACCGCGATATCCGCCTGGACCTGGAGGAACTGGAGCCCGGCATGCTGCGGATGCGGCGTACCTCGACCGAGCCGAACGGCAACGAACGGGTCGACGACCTGCAGGCCCGTCGCCGGTTCGCGATGGAGGAGCCAGGCCAGTTCCAGCGTACCGCCGCACCGGCGTGGGCGCAGTGGCTGCCCTCGGCCTGGAAGGACCTGTGGGTGCTGGCCAACGACGCCGACTTTCAATGGCTGATGCTGGGTGAGCCGCGCCGCCGCGAGCTGTGGATCCTGTCGCGTGCACCGACCATGGAGCGCCAGGTGCTCGAGGCGCTGAAGTCGGTCGCCCGCGGCCTGGGTTACGACCTGGCACCGCTGGTGGTCAGCGGCCGGCTGCAGACCTTCCACGTGCTCTGACCAGAAGCACCTTGGCAAGACGCCGCCCGGCGCGCACCATCGCCGGTCCCTGCTGCAACTTCCGTCCGGTGCGATGCCTGCTCTTCGCGACCCCTGTCCCTGCGGCCTGCCGCGCGAATATTCCCACTGCTGCGGTGCGCTGCACGCGGGCGTCCCGGCCGCCGATGCCGAAGCCCTGATGCGCTCGCGCTACAGCGCCTACGTGCGCCACGACGAGGCCTATCTACTGGCCAGCTGGCATGCCAGTACGCGGCCGCCCTCGCTCGACCTTGCGGCACAGCAGCCGGCACCGACCTGGCTCGGGCTGGACGTGAAGCGCCACGTCCCGGAGGGCGACCGCGCCGTGGTCGAGTTCGTCGCGCGCCTGCGCTACGGCGGCGGCAAGGCGCGGCGCATGCGCGAGGTGAGTCGCTTCGTGCGCGAGGACGGCCGCTGGTACTACCTCGACGGCGACCTGGGCGACTGAGCGGCGGTCAGAAGCCGGCCACGCCAACCTCGTGCAGGCGGGCAGCCAGTGCCATCACCTCGGGATGCCGGAAGAAGGCGTGCAGGCGATGCGCGCGGACGGCGCCTATTCGGGGCTGCGCCTGCCACTGGGCCTCGCTGCGCGATACCAGCGTGGCCCAGTCCGGAGCGGACGCGTCGCCCATCGGCGGTGGCGCCAGCGCTGCCAGCCAGCGCTGGAATCCGGCCCGGCGAGCCACGGCGAACGAGCTAGCGATGGCGACGGCACGGGCCGGCCCGATGCCGTCGACCTGCGCCAGCTCGGCCGCATCCAGTGCCAGCCAGTCCAGCAATCCGTTCAACTTGCCGGCATCCAGCAGGCGCTGCCAGGTGCCCTCGCCCACCCCGTCGAGGTCCAGCCCGTGGTGCCCACCCAGCCAGTCCAGCCGGGCGAGGAACTGCGCCTGGCAGTCACGGGTGTACCGCCAGCAGTCCATCGGTCCGTGCCGCGCGGGCGGCTGCGGCAATGGTCCGCGCCGCGCCGGATGCCAGGCCACGCCGTCGAGCCGGGGGATGGTCAGGCCGGCCAGCGAGAGACCGACGCGATCGCCGGGACGTACGTCCAGTCGCCGCCAGCGGGCCAGCGAGCCGGCACTCACCCGTCGCACCCGGTGATCGCCCAGCTGCACCGGATCGAGCACCAGCACCACACTCACCCGTCCGCTGCGGCCGGTGCGGAACTCCACCGCCCGCACCGTGGCGAGCGCCTGCGCGGCGGGGTACTTCCAGGCCACGGCCCAGTCCGGCGGCGCGGCCTTCCAGGTACCGGCGGCCGGCCGGGTCCCCTGCCGCAGCACCACCCCGTCCGCGGCGAACGGCAGCCCCTGCCGGTACCAACGCTCGCGCCAGGCGGTAGCCTCGGCGAGATTCGCGACCGGCTCGGTCAGTGCGGCACTGGCGGTCAGCCCCATCGCACGCAGGCCGGCGAGGCGATCGCGCATGGCGGACGGGCCACTCGGCCAGTCCCAGACGAACAAACCGATGTGCGCCGCAGTGGCATCGTCCAGAGTGGTTCTCGCCAACGCGCCCGCGACCCGCGAGCGTGCGTTGTCACCGCCATCGCGCGCCTGCACGTGCCCGGGCAGATGCCACACCAGTTCGCCCTGCAGCACCACCCGCGGCGGGGCGTTCGGCAGGAAGTCCGGCACGGCGGCGATGCGGCGCGCCGCGGCGGTCCAGTCCGAGCCGCGCGTACCGTCACCGCGGCTCACTGCCTCGCGCAGTTTGCCGTGCTCGTAGAGCAGTGTGACGGCCACGCCGTCGGCCTTCGGCTGAATCCAAAGATCGCGGCCGCCACGTGCAGCCATCCATGCCCGCACCGCTGCCGCATCGGGCAGCTTGGCCAGCCCGGTCTGCACCACCGGCGCACGTACCCGGCCACTGGCGTCGGCCAGGTGCGGCAGTTCGGCCGGTGCCTGCGACGGGAAGCAGTCACGCCAGGCACGGTACTGTGCCAGCGACTGGTCGTAGACCGCATCGCTGACCGGCGACCTGCCGTCCACCCGATAGGCGTGGTTCCAGGCGGCCAGCCGGTCGCGCAGCCCAAGCAGCTCCTGCCGGGCGCGCGCGGGCGGCCACGCCGGGCAACCGGCCTGCGCCGCGCCATTCGTCATCCATGCCAGGGCCAGCAGCACGCTGCCGGCCGGTTTTGCTGTCCATCGCATCGCTGCTCTCCGCCGGCGCGTTCCATCCGCCGGTCACCGACCACCCTAGTCGCGGTTACCGACCCACGGCAGCCGGCGGACCGGTGGATCGCTGTGGGTGCCGGCAGATCCCTGAAGCCGGTTGCGGCCGTCGACCGTGCCGGTCAACCGCCCGGCCCGAAGTGCAGCGTCGTCCGACCGTCATCGCGACCGTACGGCCCGAAGCGACGCTCGACGATGGTGCCCGCGCCGTCATGGCCGATCAGCACCACCGTGCTGGCCCGCGTGCCATAGCGCTCGCCGCGGATGAAGGCCGAGGACAGCCAGCGTTCGCGCTCCAGTCCGATCCCCGTATCGGGCAGGAGATCGTCCGGAGCCTGATGCTCGTCGGCCAGCGCGGCGAACAGGGGCTCGACCTCCTGCGCATCGTGCGCCAGCCACGCCTCGATGCGCGCCATCAGCGCACGGGTCTTCGGCCACGGGGTGTTGAAGTCGGCATTGGACAGGCCATGCACACCCGGCGTGACCGCCTGCACGCGCGGCTCGGGCCGGTTGCCGAGGTAGAACCCAGCCTGCGCGTCGAAGGTGAGCAGGTTGAACGGCCGGTAGTGTGCCGCGTCGGCATGCAGGTGCGCGGCATGCACCACCGCGTCGTCTCCGCCGGTGAGGTAGTCCAGCGCCAGCAGGCCGCGCGATCGACCCAGTTGCGGATCGCGCGGATCGCGCACGTTGGTCACCACCGCGCAGCGACCGTCATCGGTCACCCCGAGCCAGGTGCCTCCCGCCTCCAGATCGCGGCCGGCGGCCATCGTCGTATCCGGCCAGCGTGCCAGCGGCGCGGCAGGCCGCGGGTGGAACTCGTCACGATTGCCGGCGAGCACCAGCCGCCAGCGGGGATGGACGTTCCAGGCGAAACCGATCAGGCACATGAGCGAGGAGTGAGTGAAGAGGAGTGAGGAGTGAGAACTAAGGTACGGGGTGACGGGCATAACCGCGCATGCCCGGGCTCGGCGGGCGCGTTGTCTATCACTCGGAGAAGCGTTCTACGCTGCGCACAGCGCGACACGCCGGACAGCACTCGCGGCATTTGCTTTTCACCTCTCGCTTCTCGCTCCCCTTCACTCACTTCTCGCCCTGCGCCTTGCCGCCTCCGCCCAGCGCGCCGCGACCCTCGGCGTGGTCATGCATACGGCCTCGTCGGTTACCGTGGTGACCGCGCGCTCGAGCAGTTGGATGTCGGCCTCGTGCTGGCGCGGCACGTGCGGGTCCTCGAAGAAGATCGCGCGCTGGCAGCGGTGCTCCAGCACCAGGTCGGCGATCTGCGCATCACCGCCCATCGGGCCGCTCTGGAAGCGCTGCGCCCACTCGCGGTCGGTCGGCCAACCGCGGCTCCAGGCCAGTTCGTTGAGGCGCTGGCCGGTGGTGCCGGTGGCCACGCGACCGGCGAAGCGCGAGAGCACGTCGAACTGCTCGGCGGCGAAGGCCAGCATCTGCGGCTTCATCGCATCGTGGGCGATCAGCGCCAGGGTCTGGGACTCCAGCGCGTACAGCGCGTCGGCGCCGGGGTCGGCCGGCAGGCCCGCGTGCACGCGCTCCATCTCGATCCAGTCGCGCGCCGAGGCCACGGTGGAGATGAACGGCTTGCCGTGGATCACGCACTGGCGCTTGAGCGCCACCGCCTCGGGGAAGATCGAGGACGGATCGACCGGGTCGATCAGGTAGATCGCCCCGTCGAGCGTGCGCTCCGGCCCCATCCCGACCACTTCGGCCACCAGCTTCATCAGGCCGCCGGCGCGGCCGTAGGGGTAGCGCTTGAGGCCCTCGTAGCCGAACAGGATGCGCTCGCCGGCCAGCGCGTCGTAGGTGCGTCCGACCGCGTGCAGGTCCACTCCCAGCTCGCGGATGCCGCGCTCGCAGGCGTGCAGCCAGCGGAACAGCGCCGCCTCGCGGTGGCTGTGGTGGAGACGGTTGGCGGCAAGGCCCAGGCGCATCCGGAACTACCCCTCGCAACGGTGGTGGATCGGCGGACCCGCGACGAGCGGCATACGCGGCGCCGGGCCTCACGTGGCATTCTCGGTCAGGCGACGACACCATGGCCAGCCGGTCGTCGATATCGCTTGCCTGGCAAAGCGTGGCGGAAGGAGATCGCATGCGTTGCAGTCGGTTCACCGGTTTACTCGCAGCCGCCCTCGTGCTGGCGCCGGCGCTACTGCGCGCCCAGGACGACGACGCCTGGCGCAAGGCACAGGTCGCTGCGGCCGAACGCTCCGAACGCATCATGGCGTCGGCCATGCAGCGCAAGAACCTGCTTGGCGAATACCGCGTGATGATGGACGCCGCGGCCAGGGCGTCGCCCGAGGATCGCGCGTTCAACGTGATCTTCAGCCAGTACCTGAGCTGGTTCCAGACCTATGTCGGTGACTACCCGGACGCGGCGATCAGCTATTCGATCGCGCAGCCGGCCCAGAAAGAGGACGCGCCTTCGCCGCTGTCCGGCGGCTGGACGGCGGAGCCGGCGACGCAGGCGCTGATGCCGCTCGTGCACGGGCGCCAGGCGGTGTTCTTCAACGAGGCCCACAACATCCCGCTGACCCGCACGCTCACCGTGGCCATGCTGCCCGCACTCCGGCGCGAGGGTTTCGACTATCTCGCGGTGGAGACGCTCTACGACGACGACGCGCATCTGGCCTCCCGCGGCTATCCCACCGCGGACAGCGGCTTCTACGTGAACGAGCCGATCTACGGCGAAATGGTGCGCAGCGCGCTGCAGCTCGGCTTCAAGGTGGTGGCCTACGAATCGGACCAGCCCGGTACGCCCGATGCGCGCGAGCGGGCGCAAGCGCACAACCTCTACGAGCGGATTTTTCGCAAGGACCCCAATGCCCGCGTGGTGGTGAACGCCGGCTACGCGCATATCCTGAAGAGCGGCCGCTACCTGGGCGGCAAGAGCATGGCGGAGTATTTCCAGTCGATCACCGGCATCGAGCCGCTGTCGATCGAGCAGACCATGATGATCCCCCACCCGGAGCCGGACAGCGACCATCCCTGGTACACCGCGGTGGTCAAGAGCCGGGTTCCCGACGTGCCCTTCGTGTTCGTCCACCCGGACGGCAAGGCATGGTCGCTGCGCCCGGGGTACGACGTGAGCGTGTTCTTCCCGCCCGCGAAGATGCGGCGGGAACGACCGACCTGGCTGAACCTGCTCGGCCTGCGCAAGCATGTGTTCGTCAACGGCAAGCGCCTGTGCGACAACACCTGGCCCTGCCTGGTCGAGGCGCTGTACGCAGGCGAGGGCGACGATGCGGTGGCTGCAGACCGCATATTGTTCGAGCCTCCGCCCGATCCGCTGCCGTTGCACGACCGACTGCGTTCGCTGCGCGGCGCCACCCAGGCCGAGCTCTACCTGAGGCCTGGCGACTATCGGTTACGCGTCACCGAAGGCGACGGCTTGCCTCAGGTGAAGCAGACCATCCATGTGACCGACGGCACCCGGGCGGCGTCAACCGACGATCGCTAGCCGGCTTGCCCGGCCTCCGGCAGCAGCAGTACCAGCTTGTGGTCGCTGTGCCCGGCAGGGACCAGGGTGAGCTGTTCGCAGCTCAGCGCACCTCGTCCGGGATGCACGAAGTCGCGACGACCGCCCTCGCGTGCCAGCACGTCGTGACGACGCCAGCGCTTGGCGAAGTCCGGGCTCGACGCGCACAGTGCATCCACCAGCGACGCCATTGCCACGTCGTCCGGATGCAGTGCCGTATCGGCGCGGAATTCGGCCACCACGCGGTTGGCGCGCGTGTCCCAGTCGGCGATGAAACCGCGCGCCGAGGGGTCGAGGAACACGTAGCGCAATAGGCTCGACTCGCCGCTGGCGGCCCAGGGTGCGAACAGCTCGGCGGCCGCCGCATTCCATGCCCGCCGGCACCAGTAGCGGTCCAGCACGTAGGCGGGTATCGGCATCGCCTCCACCGCGGCGAGCAGCGTGGTGGGCACGGCCGGATCATCTCCGTCGGGCCGATGCGGGTCGCGCCGGCGCGCCAGCTCGAACAGGTAGCTGCGCTCGGCCGGTGACAGCGCCAGCACCTCGGCCAGCCGCGCCAGCGCCTCGGCCGACAGCGCGATGTCGCGCCCCTGCTCGAGCCAGGTGTACCAGGTGGTGCTGATGCCGGCGTGCTGCGCCACTTCCTCGCGCCGCAGGCCGGGTGTGCGTCGCCGGCCGACGACGCCGCTCGGTGGCGGCATAGCCTCGCGGCGCGCGCGCAGGAAACGCGCCAGACGCTGGCGCAGTTCGCCGTCGATGTCGTGAGGGGTAGCGTTCATACCAGGATAAGCGCGCAACTTACACCGCTTGCGGGCGACACGCAGAATCGCGCCGACCCACACGAGGAGAATCGCGATGGACCCGAATGCCCGTTTCGTCGTCGAGCAGTACGCGCCACGCGCCAACGACTACGTGACCAGCGCCGTGCACGCCGGCGGCGCCGACCTCGACCAGGTCGAGGCGCTGCTGCGCGAACACCGGCCGCAGCGGCTGCTCGACCTGGGCTGTGGTGGCGGCCATGTCAGCTATCGCGTCGCGCCGCTGGTGGCTGCGGTCACCGCCTGCGATCCGACGCCGAGCATGCTCGATGCGGTGCAGGCCGGCGCCCGCGAACGCGGCCTGGCCAACATCGCGGTGCAGCACGCCGTGGCCGAACGGCTGCCGTTCGCCGACGGCGCCTTCGATGCCCTGGTCGCCCGCTTCACCACCCACCACTGGCAGGACCGCGACGCCGGCCTGCGCGAAGCTCGTCGCGTGCTGGCGTCCGATGGCCTGGCCTTGTTCATCGACGTGGTGTCGCCCGAGCCGGCGCTGCTGGACAGCTGGCTGCAAACGCTCGAACTGCTGCGCGACGTGTCGCACGTGCGCAACTACCGGGTGTCCGAGTGGACCGCCGCGCTGGCCCGGGCCGGCTTCGCGATTCACAGCCTCACGCCGCGACGGCTGCCGCTGCCCGACTTCGGCGAATGGACAGCTCGCACACGCACGCCGGCCGCCCAGGTGACGGCGATCCGCCAGTTGCAGCAGATCGCCCCAGCGGCGGTGCGCGAGCATTTCGCGATCGCCGCGGACGGGGCGTTCACGCTGGACACGGTGACCCTGGTCGCGCACGCGGTGTAACCGCTGCGCGACCGGTTCAGGCGGCGGCGACGCTGGCCTGGGCCAGCATCCGCGCGATCGAGACGGCGGCCTCGCGACCGTCGTACACCGCGCGCACCACCAGGTCGGCGCCGCGCACGTTGTCGCCGCCGGCGAAGATCTGCCTGTTCGCGGTCTGCAGCGGCAGCGCGCCATCGGCGCCGGTGATCACGCGGCCGTTGCGCTGCAGGGTGACGCCGTGCGCCTTCAGCCAGTCCGGCGGACTGGGCAGGAAGCCGAACGACTGGATCACCACGTCGGCGGCGATCTCGGTCTCGCTGCCCGGCACGTTCTGCGGACGCGGGCGGCCGTGGCCGTCGGCCACCAGTTCGGTGGTGATTACCCGCACGCCGCGCACGTGGCCGGCGCCGTCGTCGAGGATCTCCAGCGGCTGGCGCTGGAACACGAACTCCACCCCTTCCTCGCGCGCGTGTTTCACCTCGCGCGCCGAGCCGGGCATGCTCGCCTCGTCGCGGCGGTAGACGCAGCTCACCGCGGACGCGCCGAGGCGCACGGCGGTACGCACGCAGTCCATGCCGGTGTCGCCCCCGCCGAGCACCACCACGCGCTTGCCGTTGAGGTCGATCGGCGAGGGCTCGTCGCGCAGCAGGCGCTCGGTGTTGGCAATCAGGAACGGCAGCGCGTCGTGCACGCCGTGCAGCTGGCGGCCCGGCAGCTCGCCGTCGACGAAGGTGTAGGCGCCGGTGCCGACGAACACCGCGTCGTAGTCGTCCAGCAACTGGCCGAACCCGATGTCGCGGCCCACTTCCTTGTTGAGGAAGAAGCGCACGCCCATTTCCTCCAGCACCGTGCGGCGGATCCGGACCACGTCCTTCTCCAGCTTGAACGGCGGGATGCCGAAGGTCAGCAGGCCGCCGATCTCGCTCTGCCGGTCGTACACGTCGGCGGCGATGCCGGCGCGGCGCAGGCGATCAGCGCAGGCCAGGCCGGCCGGGCCTGCGCCGACGATGGCGACGCGCTGGCCGGTCTCGCGCACGTGGCTCAGGTCCGGGCGCCAGCCCTGGCGCAGCGCCTCGTCGGTGACCCAGCGCTCGATGCTGCCGATGGTGACCGCGCCGAATGCGGTCTGCTCCAGCGTGCAGGCGCCTTCGCACAGGCGGTCCTGCGGGCAGATGCGACCGCAGATCTCCGGCAGCGGGTTGGTCTCGTGCATCAGCGTGGCCGCTTCCATGATGCGGCCGTCCTGCACCAGCTTCAGCCAGTTCGGGATGTAGTTGTGCACCGGGCAGGCATGCTCGCAGTACGGGTTGCCGCAGTCGATGCAGCGCCCGGCCTGGCTGTCGGCCTGGCCCGGCTCGAAGCCGCCGGCGATCTCGCCGTAGCCGAGCACGCGCACGTTGACCGGCACGGTGCGCGGCGGCTGGCGCGGCAGGTTGAGGAACTGGAAGGTCTTGTCGGTCATGCGGCGCTCCTCAGCTCGTCCGCCAGCGCCGCCAGGCTCGCGGCCTTCGGCTTGACCAGCCAGAACTTGTACTGCAGGCCGCGGAAGTCGCGCAGGATCTGCCTCCCCCAGGCGCTGCCGGTGTATTCCACGTGGTGCATCACCAGCCCGCGCAGGTGCTGCATGTAGTGCTCCATGCCCTCCGGCGAGATGCGCAGGATGTCGACCAGCTCGTGGTTGTAGCAGTCGACGAAATCGCGCTCGAGGTCGAGCACGTAGGCGAAGCCGCCGGTCATGCCGGCGCCGAAGTTCAGGCCGACCTTGCCGAGCACGGCGACGATGCCGCCGGTCATGTACTCGCAGCAATGGTCGCCGGCGCCTTCCACCACGGCGAGCGCGCCGGAATTGCGCACCGCGAAGCGCTCGCCGGCGCGGCCGGCGGCGAACAGCTCGCCGTCGGTGGCGCCGTACAGGCAGGTGTTGCCGATGATCGCCGCGTCCTGGCTGGCGAACGGCGAGTCGGCCGGCGGCCGCACGATGATGCGTCCTCCCGCCATGCCCTTGCCGACGCCGTCGTTGGCCTCGCCGGTCAGCTCGATGTGCACGCCGCCGGCATTCCAGGCGCCCAGGCTCTGACCGGCCGCACCGGTGAGCTTGAGGATGATCGGCCGGTCGTCCATGCCGTGGTCGCCGTACAGGCGGGCCACGTCGCCGGACAGCCGCGCGCCGATCGCCCGGTCGGTGTTGGCGATGGGGTAGCTGAACGTGCCGCCGCGACGGGCCAGCACCGCCTCGTGCGCATCGGCGCTGATCCGCGCGGCCAGTTCGGCGGGATCGCGCATCGGGTTGCGCGGCAGCGTGCAGGCCGTGTCGACGCTGGCGCCCAGACCGCGGCCATCGGTGAGCGGGCTGAGATCGAGCCGGTGCTGCACCGGCGTGGCGCCCTCGGCCTGCCGGAGCATTTCGCTGCGGCCAATCAGCTCGTCCAGCGAGCGGGCGCCCAGCCGGGCCAGGTGCGCGCGCACATCCTCGGCAATGAAGCGGAAGTAGTTCATCACCATCTCGGGCAGGCCGGTGAAGTGGTCCTTGCGCAGCACCGGATGCTGCGTGGCCACGCCGGTGGCGCAGTTGTTGAGATGGCAAATGCGCAGGTACTTGCAGCCCAGCGCGACCATCGGGCCGGTGCCGAAGCCGAAACTCTCCGCGCCGAGCATCGCCGCCTTGATCACATCCAGGCCGGTCTTCAGGCCGCCGTCGGTCTGCAGCCGCACGCGGCCGCGCAGCTCGTTGCGACGCAGGGTCTGCTGGGTCTCGGCCAGGCCGAGTTCCCACGGCGTGCCGGCGTACTTGATCGAGGTCAGCGGGCTGGCGCCGGTGCCGCCGTCGTGGCCGGACACGGTGATGAGATCCGCACCGGCCTTCACCACGCCCGCGGCGACGGTGCCGACGCCGGCGTGCGACACCAGCTTCACCGATACCAGTGCCGCGGGGTTCACTTCCTTCAGGTCGTGGATCAGTTCGGCGAGATCCTCGATCGAATAGATGTCGTGGTGCGGCGGCGGCGAGATCAGGCCGATGCCGGGCTTGGCGTAGCGCAGCCGGGCGATGGTGGCGTCGACCTTGTGGCCGGGCAGCTGGCCGCCCTCACCGGGCTTGGCGCCCTGCGCCACCTTGATCTGCAGCACCTCGGCGTTGACCAGGTAATGCGGGGTGACACCGAAGCGGCCGGAGGCGACCTGCTTGATCTTGGACATCTTCTCGGTGCCGTAGCGCGCCGGGTCCTCGCCACCCTCGCCCGAGTTGGAGCGCGCGCCGAGCCGGTTCATCGCGATCGCCAGCGCCTCGTGCGCCTCCGGCGACAGCGCGCCGAGCGACATGCCGGCCGAGTCGAAGCGCTTGAGGATGGACTCCACCGGCTCGACCTGGTCCAGCGGGATCGCCTCACCCAGCGGCTGCGGATCGAGCAGGTCGCGCAGTGCCGAGGGCGGGCGGCGATCGACGTGATCGGCGTAGACGCGGTAGTCGTCATGGTTGCCGGTGCGCACCGCCAGCTGCAGGCTGCCGATCACGTCGGGGTTGTACATGTGGTACTCGCCGCCGTGGATGTACTTGTACAGGCCGCCGGCGCGCAGCGGCAGCGCCTCGTCCCAGGCCTCGGCGGCCAGCAGGCGCTGGTCGTGCTCCAGGTCCTCGAAGGTGGCGCCGCCGATGCGCGAGGGTGTGCCGGGGAAGCACAGCTCGACCACCTCCGGCGACAGGCCGACGATCTCGAACAGCTGCGCGCCGCGGTAGCCGGCGATGGTCGAGATGCCCATCTTGGAGAGGATCTTCAACAGGCCCTTGCGGATGCCGCGGCGATAGCTGCGGCCCACCTCGGCGCGGTCGGCGTCGATGTGGCCCTGGCGGCCCAGCTCGAACAGGCTCTGGTAGGCCAGCCACGGGTAGATCGCGGTGGCGCCGTAGCCGATCAGGCAGGCGAACTGGTGCGGGTCGCGCGGGGTGGCGGTCTCCACGATCAGGTTGCACTGGCAGCGCAGGCCTTCGTCGATCAGGTGCGCATGCACCGCGCCGGTGGCCAGCAGCGCGTGGATCGGCAGCTTGTCGCGCTCGGGGTAGCGGTCGCTGAGGAATACCAGCTGGTGGCCGTCGCGCACCGCCTGGGCAGTCTCCCGGCAGAGCCGGCGCAGCGCCTGCTCCAGACCCTCCTCCGGCGCGTACATCAGGTCGAAACGCGGCGTGCCGGCGTACTGCGGCAGTGCCAGCAGCTGGCGCAGCTTGCGCTGGCTGAGGATGGGCGAGTTGATCAGCGTCTGCCTGGCGTTTTCCGCCGACAGCTCGAACGGATTGCCCTCCGGACCGAGCTGGGTCACCAGCGACATCACCAGCTTCTCGCGCAGCGGGTCGATCGGCGGGTTGGTGACCTGGGCGAAGGCCTGGCGGAAGCGGTCGAACAGCGGACGCACCTGGCGCGACATCGCCGCGATCGGCGTGTCGTCGCCCATCGAGCCGGTAGCTTCGGCTTCCAGGTCGGCCAGCACCTTGAGCACCGACTCGCGCTCTTCGCGGGTCAGGCCGTACAGCTTCTGGTAGCGGTGCAGTTCGTCCGGCGGCAGCGGTTCGGCGGCCAGCGAGGGGTCGATCAGGTCCGATTCCAGGTAGCTGACGCCGGCGCGGATCCAGTCGCGGAACGGTGCGCGGCTGCGGTTGATGGCGTCGATGTCCGCGTCGCGCAGCAGGCGGTGGGCCTTCAGGTCCACCGCGATCATCTCGCCCGGCGCCAGCCGGCCCTTGGCGACCACCTGCGACGACGGCACCTCCCACAGGCCCGCCTCGGAGGCGACGATCAGGTGGTGGTCGGCCGACAGCGCCCAGCGCGCCGGTCGCAGGCCGTTGCGGTCCAGCGTACAGGCGGCGTAATGGCCGTCGCACATCACCAGCCCGGCCGGGCCGTCCCACGGCTCGGAATGCAGCGCGTAGTACTCGTAGAAAGCGGCGAGGTCCTCGTCGATGCCCTCGCGCGCGGCGAATGCCGGCGGCACCAGCACGCGCATCGCGGCGAGCAGGTCCAGCCCACCGGCGAGCAGCACCTCCAGCGCGTTGTCCAGGCTCTCGGAATCCGAGCCGGTCTGGCGCACCAGCGGGCCGATGTCGCCGAGTTCGACCCGCGGCGAGCGCAGGATCGCCTCGCGCGCCTGCATCCAGCGGCGGTTGGCGCGGATGGTGTTGATCTCGCCGTTGTGTGCCAGCAGGCGGAACGGTTGCGCCAGCCGCCACTGCGGCATGGTGTTGGTGGAGAAGCGCTGATGGAACACCACCGCGTCGGAGCTCAGCGCCGAGTGCTGCAGGTCCGGATACACCTCGCGCAGCTTGCCGGGGGCGGCCATCGCCTTGTAGCCGACCACGTCGGCCGACAGCGTGACCACGTAGAAATGCTCATCGTGGCGCAGTACGTGTTCGGCACGGCGGCGCGCCCGGAACAGCGCCAGTTCGAACACCTCCTCGGCCATGCCCTCGCCCGGCTCGACGAAGATCTGTCGCACCCGCGGCTGTGCCGCGGCAGCGAGCGGGCCACAGGCCTCCTGCACCACCGCCACCTCGCGCCAGCCGGCAGTTTCCACGCCTTCCTCGCGCAGGCTGCGCTCCAGCTGCACCGCGGCGGCGTCGCCGCCAGCCGGATCGAGGAACACCACGCCGGCGGCGAAACGCTCGCCCAGCGCGATGCCGGCCGACTTGGCCAGCGCGCGCAGCCACGGCTGCGGGCGGTGGATCAGCACGCCGCAGCCGTCGCCGCTGACACCATCGGCATTCACGCCGCCACGATGGGAAAGTTTGGCCAGCGCCTCGAACGCCGTATCCACCACCCAGGCGCTGGCGCGCCCGTCCACGTTCGACACCAGGCCGAAGCCGCAGCTGTCGTGTTCGAAACTCGCGTCGTACAGGCCCGGGGTGGTGTGTTGTCGCAAGGGTGCCTTCCTCTCTCGATTCGCCGGGTGGAACGGTGGGAGACAGCAAAGCCTGCGGCGCACGCGCCGCAGGTGATTGACAAGACGTGCGCCCCGACTGTACGCACAAATGACGCGCCGCGTCAAAGGCATTTGGGCGTCTAAACGGAAAAACGCGATCGCCAGGCGCAAGGTGTTCCGGATCGATCCGGCCCGGCCGGCTCGCCGCCGTCATGGTGCTCGGTGATAATCGGCCACATGCCCAACGCCGCCCGACGCCACCTGCCCCTGCTGCCGCTGCTCGCCAGCCTCCTCCTGCTCCCCACCCCGTCTGCGCCGGCCCACGCCAGCCGGCAGAGCGCGACCGAAAAAGCCCAGGCAGAACAACGGCTGGATGACGTGCGCAGCCGCATGGAAGCGCTGACCAAGAGCCGCGAGCAGACCGCCGGCGAGCGTGACAGGATCAACGCCGAGCTGGCCCGCCGGGCCCACGCCCTGGCGGCGGCGGCGAGCGCGGTCCGCGCCACCGAGCAGAAGATCGCCACCAGGCAAAAGGATCTCGAACAGTTGCAGGAGCAACGATCCCAGCTGCAGGGCAAGCTCGACCGGCAGAAGCAGGCGATCGCCGAACTGCTGCGCGCCACCTATGCGCTCGGCCAGGGCTCCGACCTGCGCCTGCTGCTCGGCGACGAGGACGTGGCACGCATCGCCCGGTCGCTGGCCTATTCGAAGTATTTCCAGCAGGACCGGCTGCAGCGCGTGCAGCAGTTGATGGCCGACCTCGCCAAACTGCAGTCGCTGCAGGACGCCATCACGCAGGAACAGCAGGCGCTGGAAGCCACGCGCGCGCAGCAGGCCGAGCAGGCCAGGGCGCTGGGTGCGCGCCGCGCCGAACAGAAGAAACTGGCCGACGCCATCGACGCCACCTACCGCAACGAAGGCGAACGGCTGGCCGCACTGAAACAGGACGAGCGCTCCCTGACCTCGCTGGTGAACAAGCTGCAGGCAGCCATCGACAAGGCGGCACGCGAGGCCGAGCGACGCGGTGGCGGGCACGCCGGCCCAGGTGGCGGCAAGGGGCCGGTGCTGGCGAACATCCGCGGCAGCCTGCCCTGGCCGGCGCCCGGCGAAGTGCACAGCTACGGCAATGGCGTGCTGATCCGCGCCCCGGGCGGCAGCGAGGTGCATGCGGTGGCGAAGGGGCGGGTGGTCTACGCCAACTTCCTTCGCGGCTACGGCATGCTGGTGATCCTCGACCATGGCGGCGGCTGGATGAGCATGTACGGCAACAACGAAGCGCTGCTGCACCGGGTCGGCGAGACCGTGGAGGCCGGCGAAGCGGTCGGCACGGCGATGGCACCGACCGGCGTCAACACCGGGGCCTACTTCGAGCTGCGACACGCCAACAAGCCGGTCGACCCGCGCAGCTGGCTGGCCCGCCATCGTTGACGCCGCGCCAGCCAGCGCGCAGGCTGGCGAGCGCGACGTGCGACGGAATTTCCGCCCCGCTTTCGTGGTCCAATCGGGAGTGCGCGAAGCGCCCCCAAGCCTGGTAGTCCGGAGTCCCCCGATGCGTGTTTCCCCCTACGGCCTGATCGCCCTGCTGCTGCTCGCCCCGACCGCCTGGGGCCAGGCCGCCCCTGCCGCGGCCGCCAGCAGCGATGCGCCCGCCGCGGCCAGCTCGGCAGCGGGGAGCGACCCGGTCGATCTCGAGGACATCCGCAACTTCAGCCGGGTGTACGAGGTGGTGCGCCAGGCCTACGTGGAGAAGGTGGACAACAAGACGCTGATGAAGGCGGCGATCACCGGCATGCTGGCCGGCCTCGACCCGCACAGCGAGTACCTGGACAAGGAAGGCCTCGCCGAGCTCAACGAAGACACCACCGGCGCCTACAGCGGCCTGGGCATCGAGGTGATCGAGGATGGCGATACGCTGCGCATCGTCGCGCCGATCGACGACACCCCGGCGTCGCGCGCCGGGATCAAGCCGGGCGACGTGATCGTCAAGATCGACGGCAAGCTGGTCACCGACGAGAACATCGACAAGATGTTCAAGGACCTGCGTGGCGCACCGGGCACCAGGATCACCCTGACCATCGTCCACGAAAACAGCGACAAGCTGGTCGACCTGCCGCTGGTGCGCGAGAAGATCTCGGTGCCCAGCGTCCGGGTCCGCGAGATCGAGCCCGGCTACGCCTACATCCGCATCAGCCAGTTCCAGGAGGACACCGCGCCCGACCTGGAGAAGAAGCTCGGCGAGCTGATCGCCAAGCACGGCCAGCCGAAGGGCGCGATCCTCGATCTGCGCTCCAACCCGGGCGGCCTGCTCACCTCGGCGGTGGCGGTCAGCGACGATTTCCTGAACTCCGGCACCATCGTCACCACCCGGGGGCGACTGGCCGACGCCAACATGAACTTCAGCGCCCACCCGGGCGACCTGCTCGACGGCGCGCCGCTGGTGCTGCTGGTGGACAACGGCACCGCCTCGGCCGCCGAGATCGTTTCCGGCGCCCTGAAGGACAACCACCGCGCCCTGGTCGTCGGGCGCCGTACCTTCGGCAAGGGCGTGGTGCAGACCGTGCTGCCGCTGGATGCCACCCACGCGGTGAAGATCACCACGGCGCGCTACTACACACCCAACGGCACCTCGATCCAGGCCGAGGGGATCAAGCCGGACATCGCACTGGCCGACCTCACCGTGCGCAAGGCCGACAGCGCGCCGCAGCTGATCAGCTCCGAGGCGGACCTCAGCCACCACCTGGCGAACGAGGACGGCAGCAACGGCAAGGACATCAACAACGACGGCAGCGCCGAGAACGCCAAGCTGGCGACCAAGGACTACGCCCTGTCGCAGGCGATGAACGTGCTCAAGGGCCTGGCACTGAATCGTCCGGCCGCCTCGCCCGCGTCGCGCTGAGGGCGGCCGGTCAACGCCGGATCTGCGGCGCCAGCTCGCCCAGCCGTGCGGCCAGCGCGGGATCGTCGAGCAGGGTGAAGCCGGTGAACTCGAACGCCGGCGCCACCAGGCAGGTGCACAGCGTGTAATCGCCCCGCGTCCGGGCCGCCTGCCAGGCCCCCGCAGGCACCACGTGGAGGGGCCCGGCGACGCCGTGCTCGTGCCCGAGCGGGCCGAGCCAGAGGCATTCGAGCCGGTCCTCCGCAGGGTGATAGACCAGCAGCTCCAGCGGATCACCCTCGACGAAATGCCAGGCCTCGTGGGCATCCACCCGATGCCAGGCGCTCTGCTCGCCTGCCGCCAGCAGGAACTGGATCGCGCTGAGCGGTGGCCGCTCGCCGGCGGACGCGGCGGCAGTGTGGATGCGGCGGAAATGCCCGCCCTCGACATGCGGCCCGAGCGCGAGCTGCCCGATCAGCTGCGCCGCACGCGGATGCATGCGATCAGGCCGCCTTGTCCGCCGGCGCCTTCGGCTGCGGCTTGAGCAGCCAGGCCACCGCCAGGATACCCAGCTCGTAGAGCAGGCACATCGGCACGGCCAGCATGATCATTGAGGTGATGTCCGGCGGCGTAATGAAGGCGGCGACGGCGAAGGCACCGACGATCGCGTAACGGCGTCCGCTGCGCAGCTTGTCCAGGCTCACCAGGCCGATCGCGGCGAGGATCACCACCGCCACCGGCACCTCGAAACAGAGGCCGAAGGCGAAGAACATCAGCATCACGAAATCGAGGTAGTGGCTGATGTCGGTCATCATCTCCACGCCCTCGGGCGTCACCGCGGCGAGGAAGCGGAACGCCGCCGGCAGCACCAGGAAATAGGCGAACGCGCAGCCCATGTAGAACAGCACCAGCGCGGCGCCCAGCAGCGGACGCGCCAGCCGCTTCTCGTGCTTGTACAGCCCCGGGCTGACGAAAGCCCACAACTGGTACAGGATCATCGGCATCGAGATGAACAGCGCCGCATAGAACGCCAGCTTCAACGGCGTCACGAACGGGCTGGCCACCTCGGTGGCGATCAGGTGGGCGCCGTGCGGCAGGCGCGCGACCAGCGGCGCGGCCAGCTCGGTGTAAAGATGGTTGGCCACCGGCACCAGCGCCAGCAGCACCAGCAGTACGGTGACGCTGGCGCGCACGATGCGCGAACGCAGCTCCAGCAGGTGCGAGAACAGCCCCTGTTCGAGATCGATCGATTCGTCAGCCTTGGCCACGCGGCACCTCGTCCTGCGGCGGAGTGGACGGGTCGTCCTTGGGCTTGCCGGTCATCAGCGCCGGCTCGTCCGGCGCGGGGGACGCGACCGGAGCATCGGCCAGCGTCGAGACGTCCGGCGCGGCGACCTTCCCGGCCTGGCGCGCGGCCTCGTCGACCTTCGACTGCACTTCATTGAGCCGGGCCTGGGCGGCCTCGGCCTGCGCCGCGGCTTCGCGGGCGGCACGGCGGATCTCCTCCACCTGCAGCTCGCGCTCGACCTCGGCGCGCACACTGTCCCAGCCGGACCGAAGCCGGCGCAGCAGGGTGCCGGCGGTACGCGCGGCCACCGGCAGCTTCTCCGGTCCGAGCACGATCAACGCGATGACGGCCAGCAGCAGCAGCTTGCCGAAGCTGATCTCGATCATGGCTGCACGCCGCCGACGTGCTTACTTGGCGTCGCTGGAGTCGCGCTGACTCTGCGTGGCGCGGTCGGCCGGCGGCGGATCGGCCTGCAGCTTCTCGCTGGACTGGGTCGGCTTGGGCTCGCCCTCATCGTCGCCGTTCAGGCCCTTCTTGAAGTCGCGGATCGCGCCACCGAGGTCCGAGCCGACGTTGCGCAGCTTGCCGGTGCCGAAAATCACCACGACCACGATAAGCAGGATGATGAGATGCCAGATGCTCATGATGTCCTCAGGAAGCCCAACCGGTGGGAGGGCGGACCCCGCAGGGCGGGATCGCGCCATCCGATCAGCGGGAAGTGTACTCCTCCAGGCGGTCGCGGAAGTCGACCACCGGACCGGGCACGTTGCTGACGCCGCCCTCGAAGATGCGCCGCGGGGTGATGCCGGCACCGTACACGGCGGCATTGGCGTCGTAGTCGATGCGCAGCGCCGAACCGTCCAGTGCCACGCCGGCGAACAGGCCGCGCGAGCGCGAGTAGGAGTAGATCTCGGCCTTCATCTGGCTGTCGGTCGAGGCGCTGGCGGTGCGACCGACCGGGCCGGCGGCGGCCGAGGCGTCGGCACCGAGGGTGAACTTGCCGTTGACGATGGAATCCACGCCACGCTGGGTGCGGAAGACCAGGATCACGTCGGTCGAGGACACGCCGGCCTGGAAGCCGATGCTGCCGCCGGTCATGGTGATGAAGCTGGGATTGGACCAGGTGCCGTCCCGGGTCTTCACCGAGATCAGGCCTTCGCCGCGGCGACCGCCGAAGATGAAGCCGGCCTTGATCATGTCCGGAATGACCGCAATCGCCCTGGCATCGCGCAGCAGATCCTGCGGAATCGCCTTGTCCGGCGCCTGCATGATCTCGTTGAGCACGCGCACGGCGTTGTGCGCGCGGTCCAGCGGGGCGTCCTCGGCGCGCACGGCCACGGCCGGCAGCAGCAGGACCAGGGCAAGCAGCGACCATCGACGCAGGGAAGCTTTCAGCATGGGGTGGCTCCGCAATTTCTTGAAGGTTGGTGTGGCGATCGTGCGGTCGCGGACCTGGCGGGCCGGAGCCGGCCCTGTGGCAGACTGGACGGCCATTTCCAGACCGACGCCGACGCACATGAGCCGCCACTATACCGGCCTGGCCGGATACGCCCACGACCAGCCGCCCAAGGCTGGCGTATTGCTGGTGAACCTTGGCACACCGGAAGCACCTACGGCCGCCGCCGTGCGCCCCTACCTGGCGGAATTCCTGGGCGACCCGCGCGTCATCGAGTATCCGCGCTGGCTGTGGCGGCTGATCCTGCACGGCGTCATCCTGCGCGTGCGTCCCAAGCGCTCGGCACATGCGTACGCGCGCATCTGGACCGAGCACGGTTCGCCGCTGCGGACCGGCAGCGAGGGACTGGCCCGCGCCCTGCAGTCGGAACTGGCCGGGCGGCTGCCCGGGCCGGTGCGGGTCGACCTGGCCATGCGCTATGGCCGCCCCTCGGTGCGCGAACGGATCGAGGCGATGCAGCGCGAAGGGGTGCGCCGCCTGCTGGTGCTGCCGCTGTATCCGCAATATTCCGCGACATCCACCGGCTCGGTGATCGACGCGGTGGCCGATACGCTGAAGACGCTGCGCTGGCCGCCCGAGCTGCGGCTGGTCAACGACTACCACGACCAGCCGGCGCACATCGACGCGCTGGCGCGCAGCATCGAGGCGTTCTGGGCCGAACGCGGCCGCGGCGACAAGCTGCTGCTGTCCTTCCACGGCATCCCCGAGCGCTACCTGCGCGCCGGCGACCCGTACTTCTGCCAGTGCCACGCCACCGCGCGACTGCTGCGCGACAGGCTTGGGCTGGGCGAGGAACAGATGCTGGTCAGCTTCCAGTCGCGGGTCGGCCGCGAACGCTGGCTGCATCCGTACACCGACGAGACGGTGAAGCGGCTGGCCAGGGAGGGCGTGAAGAGGCTCGACGTGATCTCGCCCGGCTTCGCCGTGGACTGCCTGGAGACGCTGGAGGAGATCGCGATGCAGAACCGCGAGTTCTTCCTCGCCGGCGGCGGTACCGACCTGCGCTACATTCCCGCGCTCAACGATTCGCCCAGTCAGGTGAAGGCAATCGCCGACCTGGTGCAGCGCCACGCGCAGGGCTGGCCTGAGTTCGCCCCGGACTACGACGCCAAGGCCGCACTGCTGCGCCAGAACGCAGCCAAAGGCCGCGCCGACGCGATGGGCGGCCGTACCGGATGAAGATCGGGGATTCGCCGCGCGAACGGCGCATCGCCCTGCCCACACTCACCCTTGCGGCGCAGTGCTGGGGCGACGAGCAGTTGCCACCGCTGCTGGCCCTGCACGGCTGGCTGGACAACGCCGGCAGCTTCGCCCGGCTGGCGCCGCGCCTGGCGGCGAGCTATCACGTGATCGCATTGGACCTGCCCGGACACGGGCACTCCGATCATCTGGCCGAAGGCGCCAGCTACCACTGGCCCGAGTACGTGCGCGCGGCAATCGCCGCCGCCGACGCGCTGGCGCTGGACCGCTTCGCCCTGCTTGGTCACTCGCTGGGCGCCGGCATCGCCTCGATGGTCGCCGCGGCGCGGCCGGAACGCATCGAAAGACTGCTGCTGATCGAGGGCCTGGGGCTGCTCGGCGACGACGGCACGCAGACGCTGCAGCGTTTCCGCAGTGCGTTCGCCGCCGAACCGGCCGGCAAGCGGCTGCGCACTTTCGCCAGCATCGAGCAGGCGATCAGCGCGCGCACCCTGGCCACCGGCCTGCCTGCCGACCAGGCCCGGCCGATCATCGAGCGTGCCGTTCGCGCGGTCGACGGGGGCTGGCAGTGGCGCAGCGATCCGCGGATCAATCGCCTCACCCCGATGCGCCTGGCCGAGAGCCAGATCCATGCCCTGCTCGCCGGCATCGAGGCGCCGACGCGCCTGCTGCTGGCCGAACCGGCCACTTCCTACCTGCCCGGTGGACCGATGCAGCGCCGCGCCGAACGCGTGCGCGATATCCGGGTGACGCATCTGGCCGGAGGACACCATCTGCAGCTGGAGCATCCGGAGGCCGTGGCGGATTGGGCCTCGGATCGGAAGTGAGTAAAGAGGAGTGAGGAGTGAGAGAAAGCAAAAGCAGAGCCTCGCACTTGCCCTACCTCACTCGCCGGCGCGCATCGCGGCGGAGTGAGTGGCAAAAGGAGTAGGTGAGCAAAAGCACGCGCACCATGCTTTTCTCTCACTCCTCTCCGCTCACTCCTCGCTTTCCAGTTAGCCCGAAATAGCCAGCCGCTCCGAGCGGTACAGCTGCATCGTGATGCCGGCGACGATCACCGCGGCGACCGCACTGCCGCCCAGGCACAGCGCGAGGTGCAGCGGGCTGACGCCGGAACCGCGGACCAGGTCGAGGATGCCCAGGTGCTGGCCCAGCAGCGGCACCGAATACATCCAGTCCTGCGGCTTGATCGGCATCACCATCAGCACCACGCTGGGCAGGATCGGCAGCATCATAAGCAGCGACACGTAGGTCTGCGCCTCGCGGTAGCTCTTGGCGAACGCGGCCACCAGCGACTGCAGCGACGCCAGCAAGACGATCATCGGCGCTTGCAGCAGCAGTACGTGCAAGGCGAACGATGGCCCCATGTGCAGTTCCATGCCGAGCTTCTCGGTGGGTACGAAGCGACCGACGATGCTGAAGCCGACCAGGCAGATCAACAGGCTGGCGGTGGAGAACGCGCAGATCGCCGCCAGCTTGCCGAGGAAGATCTTCCAGCGCGGCACCGGGTTGGCGAACAGCGGCTCCAGCGACTGCCGTTCGCGCTCGCCCGCCGTGAGGTCGATCGCCAGGTACATGCCCCCGATGAACAGCGTGAGCACGAACAGGTATGGCAGGATGTTGAACAGCAGCACCGCGCGCGACTGCGCCGTGGCCTGGTCGCGCTTGGCCACCACCACGGGGACGGCGGTGGCCGGCGACAGGCCGCGCGCCACCAGTCGCATCGCCCCCTGCATCCTCGAGTAATGATCGATCAGGTCGGTGACGCGATCGACCGGCGTGCGCGAGTCGCGCTGCGAGGAGTCGTAGATCAACTCCACCTGCACCGGCTCGCCCTTGCGCCAGGCCTCGGGATAATCCTTGCGGATGCGCAGGGCCAGGTCGATCTGCTGGTCGCGTACCGCCTGCTCCGGATCGGCCACCGGCGGCTGCGGCACCACGCCGCCCTCCTTCAGCGCGTTGATCAGGTTGGGCGCGTACTGCGCACCGATCACCGGTACCTTCAGCGGCTGCTCGGCCTTGTCCAGCTCGCGGTTGATGCTGAAGTTGATCAGCATGACGAACATCAGCGGGGTCAGCAGTGGGCCGGTGAGGAATGCGCTGGTCAGCGTGCGGCGGTCGCGCAGGTTCTCGCGCACTTCCTTGAGGAACACGGTGAGGACGGCACGCGCGCGCCGTACGGGGGTCATCGGGGCATTCATGCGGCGAGGCCCTCCTCGCTGCCGATCAGTTTCACGAAGGCTTCCTCCAGGTTGGACTCGCCGGTCTGCGCGCGCAGCTCGTCCGGCGTCGCGTCTGCGACAACGCGGCCGCGGGCGATCACCACGATGCGGTCACACAGCGCGCCGACCTCCTGCATGATGTGGCTGGAGAACAGCACGCAGCGCCCCTCCGCCTTCAGGTTGCGCATGAACTCGCGCAGCGCGCGGGTGGCCATCACGTCCAGGCCGTTGGTCGGCTCGTCCAGGATCACGTTGCGCGGGTCGTGGATCAGCGCCCGTGCGATCGCGGTCTTCACCCGCTGGCCCTGCGAGAAGCCCTCGGTGCGGCGGTCGGCGATGTCGGCCATCTCCAGTGCCGCCACCAGCGCTTCGCGACGGGTACGCAACTCGTCTTCCGGCAGGCCCTGCAGACGGGCGAAATAGTCGATGTTTTCGCGCGCGGTCAGCCGCTTGTACAGGCCGCGCGCGTCCGGCAGCACGCCGAGCCGGCGGCGCACCGAGAGCGGGTCGACCGCCGCGTCGATGCCGTCCACCAGCACCTGGCCGCGATCCGGCTTCATCAGCGTGTAGAGCATGCGCAGCGTGGTGGTCTTGCCGGCGCCGTTGGGACCGAGCAGGCCGGTGATCTGGCCGTCGCGCGCGGCGAACGTAACGCCGTCGACGGCCTTCACCGCGCCGAAGGCCTTGTGCAGATCCTTTACCTCGATCATGGTGTCGCTCCGTTGAAATCGATGAACATCGGCGTCGGCTGCAGCCGTTTCAGGCAGGACGCATCGAGCGTCTTCGGCTTCAGGTCCTCGACGAAGCGCTTGACCAGCTTCGGCATGCAGCCGGCGGCGATCACGTTGTGGCCCTGGCCGGGCGCGACCAGATGACGCCCATCGGTCAGCCCCTTCAGCACCTCGTCGCCGTAGCGGGGAGGGGTCACCGGGTCGTACTGCCCGGACATCAGCAGCACCGGCTTGTCGCTCTTCAGCGGATCGTGGAAATCCTTCGGACGCGTGCCGTGCGGCCACGCGCTGCACACGGTGGTCAGCGCATCGATCATCCGTGTGCCGAGGATGGTGTCCTTGTCCTGCGGTCGCGGGGTGAACAGGTCGGCGTCCTCGCTGCAGATCACCGAGGACTGCATACCGCCGTTCATGGTGTCGGCCAGGTCGCCGGACAGCAGCTTGGCCTGGCCGAGCAACGGCCCGACATCACCGTGCGCGGCGGCGTCGATCGACAGCGGCAGCAGCGCGGCCGTCGGCGGCGTGTAGGCGAACATGCGCACCACGCTGGCTAGCGAGAACTCGCTGAGCCTGCGCTGCACGGTCTGGTAGCTCTGCGGATCGCGGAAGCTGACCACGTGCGGATTGGCGCGCAGCGCATCGCGCAGCTGGTACAGCGTCTGGTAGGGATCGCCGAAGCGCTTCTTGCACGCCGGATCGGCCGTGCAGCGCGCGAACTGCGCCTTCAGCGCGTCGTCCAGGTTGCGCGCGAAGTCCTCGCCGAGCACAAGCTGGTTCGGCACCACGCCATCGAGCACCACCGAACGCACCGCGTCGGGATAATGCATCAGGTACTGCTGCGCCATGCGCGTACCGTAGGAGACGCCGACCAGGTCGAACGTGGGCGAGCCCAGGGCCTTGCGCACATCCTCCAGGTCCTGCGCCGCGACCGTGGTGGTGTAGAAGCGCGGATCGGCGTTTTTCTGCACCTGCGCCAGGCAGCGTTGCACCTCGGCCTTGAGCTTGGCCGGGTCGTTGTCGACATCCTCGTCCGGCGCGGCCGGCTTGCTTTCGTCCTTGCAGCTGAGCGGGTTCGAGCCGCCGGTACCGCGCTGGTCGAGCAGCAGCAGGTTGCGGTGCGCGAGCAGCGGGCCAAGTGCGGCGATTGCCGCGCCGGCACTCTCGGTCGCGGCCTGGCCGGGGCCACCGGCGAGGAACACCAGCATGTCCTTCGCCGGCACCTCGGCTTCCGAACGCACCACGGCAAGCTTGAGCGTGATGTGCCGACCGTGCGGATCGGCGCGGTTTTCCGGCACGTCGAACGGCGCGCACCAGGCCGCGCTGGTCCGGCCACTGTCGGGCTGGCCCAGCTCGCACGCATGCAGCGTGAGCGAGCCGAGTTTCCAGGTGGCCGGTGGCGCCGACTTCACCGGCGTGTCCAGAGCGGCGGTGCTGGCCGATGCCGGTGTCGACACGGCCGGTGGCGCCTGGCGATGGCGGACGTGGTTGGCCGCGATGATCGCGACCGCCACGGCGACGGCCACGCCCATGCGGGCTTTTCGATTCATGCTCACGTGCTGCTCCCCGGGTCGAAAATGGATTCGATCGGCTGTCCGAACAGCCGGGCGATCTTGAAGGCCAGCGGCAGGCTGGGGTCGTACTTGCCCGTCTCGATGGCATTGACGGTCTGGCGCGAGACGTCCAGTCGCTCGGCCAGATCCGCCTGCGACCAGCCTTGCGCTCCGCGCAGGTCGCGGACGCGGTTGTTCATCGGGGCGCGCGCCCCGCTGGAGTGGAAGGCAAGGAGGTCATGGTCCCGCCGCGTCCACGGCAACTCGACGGCGACGCCAACGGCGCCAGGCAGTCCATGCGGCGAATCCGACGAAGCTGGTCTGCGTTCCCAGCATCACTCCCAGGCTGAATCCGTCCATGTGCCCATGCCACCAGGCGAACACGGTGGCGACACCGAGCAAAGCGGCGACCAGCAGGAAGTAGAGCGGAAGTGACCAGGAGGACGTCTCGTCACAATCCATGCTGCCGCCGTAGCGGCGGGTGACCACCCACCAGTGCGTCGCGCCGTAGCAGAACATGATCAGCGGGAACACCCAGATCAGGACGGTGCCGTCGAGCCGGATCGCGCCGGACGTGGCGAGCAGACCACCGACCAGGCTCAAAGAAGCGGTCACGGCCGTGGCCACGCCCAGCGCCACCAGGTGGGTACGCTGCTCGAGTTCGTCGCTGGAGGCGATCTTGTAGACCAGCAGCCCGATGACGTAGAGCATCGGCAACGCCGGCACCAGGGTCAGCGCCGCCTTCTCCCACAGCCCCGGCGCCGCTTTCGCCAGCGGCCACACCGCCAGCATCGCGATGACGTACAGCGTCATGGTGACGCCGACCTGGCGCCGGTACTGGCGTTCGGAAAGTCGCTTCATGTCCCCGCCCCGCCGAGACGATCCAGCCCGTTGCCCGGTTGCTTCATGACCCCTCCTGTCAAGCGTGCTTGACAGGAAGCCTAGATCTGGCGCCAGCGCATGTCAAGCGAGCTTTACATGGGCGGCGTATGTCGGCGGTGCCTGACAAAACTTTAGGCCAAAAGTGTGAACTGGATTGCAATTTGTGACGTGGTATGTCGCAATCGGGCCTGCGAATTTCACAGCAAGATTCTGAGGAATCACTCCCAACAATTTGTTAAATATGGGATTTTTCTGGAAAAATCCCGAAGCTGGTGAAACATGGCATGTCGCTTGCTTAAATCCACTCGCGGTATCCAAAACCACCAACGCTTGGCTGCTGTCCTGATTCACTTTCCTGATCATCAAAGGGGGAACCCATGCTCCACAAGAAGACGCTGCTTTCGACCGCCCTTGTCGCCGGCCTGGGCTTCCTGGCCTTTGCCGCCTCGCCGGCCCACGCCACCAACACCGGCACCATCAACTTCACCGGCAAGGTCCTGGCCGATACCTGCACCATCACGATCAATGGCGGTCCCGGCACCACCGTGGCGCTGCCGACCGTGATGACCGGCGCCTTCGGCTCCGTGGGCGCCGTCGCCGGCACCACTTCCTTCACCGTCGGCGTCAGCGGCTGCGATGCGAACACCACCAGCGCCGCCATGGCCTTCAACGGCGCCAACATCGACGGCACCACCGGCAATCTCAAGAACACCACGACCACCGGCGGTTCGAATGTGCAGATCCAGCTGCTGAACTCGTCCAACGCGGTGATCAACACCTCGAGCCAGGCCAACGCGCCGACCATCGCCGTCAGCGGCGGTTCGGGCTCGACCGGCATGAAGGCGCAGTACATCGCGACGGCGGCGTCCACCACCGCCGGTCTGGTGACCTCGTCCGTGGGCTTCACCCTGACCTATCAGTAAGTCGCTGTCTCGCGGCCGCCCGTCATCGGGAGGGCGGCCGCCCTCCGCCTGCCGTACCCGGCCCTGTCTCCGGAACGCACCATGAAAAGCCTGCTCTGCACCGTCGGCGCAGCCTTGCTCGTGCTCGCGCTCGTGCTTGGCGCACCCTCCGCCCATGCCAGCGTCGTGATCGCCGGGACCCGCGTGGTGTTTCCCGCCGCCACCGGCGAGGTGACGATCCGCCTCACCAACAACGGCAGCCATCCCGCGCTCATCGAAGCGTGGATCGACGATGGCGACCCCAATTCCACGCCCGACACGGCCAAGGTGCCGTTCCTGGTGACCCCGCCGCTGGTGCGCATGAATGCCGGCAAGGGTCAGAGCCTGCGCATCGTCTACACGGGACAGCCGCTGCCGACCGACCGCGAATCGCTGTTCTGGCTGAACGTGCTGGAGATCCCGCCCAAGCCCACGGCCAAGGCCGGCGAGGAACAGAACACCCTGCAGTTCGCGATCCGCTCGCGACTGAAGCTGTTCTTCCGTCCCTCCGGACTGGCGGGGGACTTCGCCACGGCATCGCGGCAGATCGCCTGGTCGCTGATTTCCGACGCACGGGGCTTCGCCCTCGAGGCGCGCAACAGCTCGCCCTACTACATCACCTTCAACAAGGTTTCGCTGACCGCCGCCGGGCACACCTACGATGCCGGCACCGGCATGGTCGCCCCCAGGTCCTCGCTGCGACTGCCGCTGGCCGCGCTCCACCGCGCCGTCACCGGTGCGCAGGTCGACTACACGGTCATCAACGACTTCGGCGCCGGCGCAACCTACAAGGGCAGCCTCGCGCCGTGAACCGGGCACGGGCGAGCGCCGTGACGGCAGCCTCGCGCGGACGGTCGGTCCAGCGCCAGGCCCTGTCATTGCTGATCGGGCTCACGCTCGCCGGCGGCATGGCTCCGCACGCCCGCGCTGCCGCCGCAAGCGGAGCGCCCGCCGGTTCCAGCGCCAACGCTGCCAGCGCTGATGCCGATGCCGTCGACACCAACTTCGACCGCAGCATGCTCTCCGGCGCCGGGCAGAACACCACCGATCTATCGCGCTTCGAGCGCGGCGATTTCGTGCCGGCCGGCAGCTACAGTGTCGACATCTACCTCAACGAGCGCCCGGTCGGCCGCAACGATGTGCGCTTCAGTGCACCGTCCCCCGACGCGAGCGCCTCGCCCTGCTTCACCCGCGCACTGCTCGACCAGCTCGGCCTGCATCCGGCCGACCTGTCGAAATCGACCCAGGCCGCCCTCGCCGGCGGACAGGGTTGCATCGACATCGCCGACATCATCCCGGGCGCCAGCGCGAACTTCGACATGGGCGACCTGCGGCTGGACATCAGCGTGCCCCAGGCGTTCCTCGGCCAGGCGGCGCGCGGCTACGTCGATCCGAAGTTCTGGGACTCCGGGGTGACGGCCGGACTGCTCAACTACAACTTCAACAGCTACCGCACCAGCAGCCAGGGCGTGTCGCAGACCTCCGCCTTCCTCGGCCTGGACGCCGGCCTCAACCTCGGTCGCTGGCATTTCCGCCACCAGTCCTCGCTGAACTGGCAGTCCGCCATCGGCGTCACGCCCGCCCGCCGCCGCTGGCAGACGATCGCCAGCTACGCGCAGCGCGACGTGCCCGAACTGCACGCGCAGCTGACCATCGGCGACTCGTGGACCAGCGGCGAGATCTTCGACAGCGTGGGCATCCGCGGCGTCCAGCTGGCCACCGACGACCGCATGCTGCCGCAGTCCCTGCGCGGCTATGCGCCCACGGTGCGTGGCGTGGCGGACAGCAACGCCAAGGTGACCGTGCGCCAGAACGGCATGGTGATCTACCAGACCACGGTGGCTCCGGGCCCGTTCGCCATCAACGACCTCTACGCCACCGGCTACGGCGGCGACCTCCAGGTCAGCGTCACCGAGGCCAACGGCCGCGTCCACACTTTCTCGGTGCCGTATGCCTCGGTGCCGCAGTTGCTGCGCCCGGGCGTGAGCCGCTTCAGCGCGGTCGCCGGCCAGGTGCGCCAGCAAGGCATCCTCGACACACCGACCCTGATCCAGGGAACGATCCAGCACGGCTTCAGCAATCTGCTGACCGGCTACGCCGGCGTGATCGGCTCGAACGGCTACGCCTCGGCGCTGCTCGGCACGGCACTGAACACCCGCTACGGCGCCTTCGCCATGGACCTCGCCGCCGCGCACACGCGCCTGCCCGGCATGGACTCGATGACCGGGCAGAGCCTGCGACTGAGCTACAGCAAGACGCTCGCCGAAACCGGCACGACGCTCACCGTCGCCGCCTATCGCCGCTCCACCGGCGGCTATCTCTCGCTCGGCGACGCGGTGAGCGCCCGCGACTACGCCCGCCGCGGCCTGCCGGTATTCGCCAGCAGCGCCTCCAGCTACCCCCTGGCGATCAACGGCGTACCGGTGACCGGCCTGCTGACCCCCTCGCAGCAGGCGGCCCTGGCCGGTGTCGACTTCACGGCACAGAACGGCGTCGACCGCCAGCGCGACAATTTCAGCCTCGCGCTGACCCAGTCGCTGGGCCAGCGCGGTGGCTCGCTCTACCTGAGCGGATCGGTCCGCAGCTACTGGAACCGCGGCGGCACCGACACCCAGTTCCAGCTCGGCTACAACAACGCCTGGGGCCGGGTCACCTACAACCTGTCGGCAAGCCGCGAGCGCGACCTGTTCGGTCGCAACGACAACCGCTTCATGGCCTCGTTCACCGTGCCGCTCGGCAGCACGGAGCATGCGCCGGTACTTACCAGCAGCGCCGCACGTGACACCGCCGGCGGCATGCAGGAACAGGCCACGCTCAGTGGCAACGCCGGCGACGACAACCGCTTCAACTACGGCGTAACCGCCACGCACGACGACACCGTCAGCGGCGGCAGCCCGGGCACCACGGCCAGCCTCAGCGGCGGTTACCGCGGCTCGCATGTGCTGCTCAATGCCGGCTACGGCAAGGGCAGCGGCTACTCGCAGGCCTCGTTCAGCGCAGCAGGCGGCATCGTCGCGCACCCGGGCGGCGTGACGTTCGGCCAGCCGCTGGGAGACACCGTGGCCATCGTGCAGGCCACCGATGCCGCCGGCGCAAGCGTCGGCAACACCACCGGGCTGAAGGTGGACCGGCGCGGTTATGCGGTGGTGCCGTATCTCACGCCGTACCTGCTCAATACGATCACCATCGACCCGAACGGCTTGCCGCTGGACGTGCAGCTCGCCAACACCAGCACCCAGGTCGCCCCGCGCGCCGGTGCAGTGGTGATGGTGAAGTTCTCCACCCAGAGCGGCCGCTTCATGCTGATCCAGGCGCAGCGCCCCGACGGTGCGGCATTGCCGTTCGGCGCCGAAGTGCAGGACGACCAGGGCCAGGTGGTCGGCGTGGTCGGCCAGGCCGGGCGCATCATGGCCCGCGTCACCCGCAAGAGCGGGCGGCTCAGCGTCGCGTGGGGCGACCCGGACGACCCGTCCCATCGCTGCAGCTTCGACTATCGCGTCCCGGCGAGCCCGTCGCGCGACAGCAACGGCGTCTACGCGACCGAGCAGGCGACCTGCGTGGACACATCAACGAACAAGCCGTCCGGGAGGGCGAACGGATGAAACAGGGCAAGCCCGACGCGGCCGGCACCAGGCGGCGTTCCTCTGCTGGCTGGAGGCGTATCGGCGCACTGGTGCTGCTTGCCGCCCTATCGCTGCTCGGCCTGTCGCAGTCGGCACGGGCCTCATGCTCATTCGATCGCGGCTCAAGCCAGGGCAATTACTACGTGTCCGTGCCCAGCAGCATCGTCAACGACCCCGGCATCGCGGTCGGGCAGGTGCTCTTCACTTCGACCGCCACACCAATCAGTCCGACTGTCTATTTCAACTGCCGGCACCGCGGCAACGGCTGGGGCCTGGTGAACGATGTCGGTGTCACCCCGGGCACGACCACCAACCTGTTTCCCTCCAACGTGCCCGGCGTCGGCTACCGCATCCTGCAGAGCGGCAACTACATTTATCCCTATCCCTACTTCAGCCTCGACGGGTCGAGTTCATGGTACGAGTCCGACGCGGTGACCCTGGAAATCGTCAAGACCGGCACCATCGCCGACGGCAGCACGCTGTCGATGGGGCCGCTGGTGAGCTTCGAGGCCGGCTCGGGCGGCAGCGGCTCGATCTACGACGCGGTGATCAACCTGGCGAACTCGCTGACCTTCACTGCCCCCGCATGCCAGGTATCCACGCCGAACGTCGACGTGACGCTGCCGACCGTCTCCAGCGGCGCGTTCAGCGGCGTCGGCTCGGTGACCGGCGCCACACCGTTCCAGATCCGGCTGCAGTGTTCCAGTGGCGCGACGGTGCGGATCACCATGACCACGGGCACGCCCGTCGGCGGACAGACCGGCGTGATCGCGCCATCAAGCGGCACGACCACGGGAGTCGGGGTGCAGGTGTTGAGCTCGTCGGGAAACCCGGTGCAGTTCGGTACGGCGGCGGTGATCGGCGCAACACCGAACGGCACGATGACGGTGAACTATTCGGCGCGCTACTTCCAGACCGCCGCGACCGTGGGTCCGGGTACGCTGGGAGCGACCGCCACGTTCACGCTGTCCTACCAGTAGCCGCTACCGCGTCAGGACGTCACTCGTACGTGCGCACGACAAGTCGTACGTCCGGCTGGCCGGTAGCGCCGGCGCCGGCATAGCCGGCGTAGTAGTTGAGCAGGCGATCTCGCGCGACGGATGCCGCATCCAGCTGGACCACGCTGCGGGCGTAGGTTTGGCCGGCATCGCTGGCCGTGCTGCCACAGCTGCGCAGGTCGGGCTGGGCGACGCCGGCGCCCTGCGGGCCGGCGATTCCGTCGGAGGCGACCACCGTACAGGTGGGCTCCACCACGGCACCGGAAAAGCTGATGGATCCGGCGTCGGCGCGCGCGAAGGTGACCCCCATCGCAAGGGCCATCGCACATCCGGCTGCTGTGAATATCCGCCTCATGAATCTCGTCCTGGCGCCTCCGCTGGGGAGGGCTTGGACGGTCATCGGCCGCTACTGGAGCAACTTGACCGGGTGTCCCGGGGACGAGCCCGATTCCGTGATGCACTTCACGCTTTTCCGGCCCACGGCGCCGACGCCGGGCTTTCCGGCGTCACCCGCCTTGCCGGGGCGGGTCAGCGCGAGGAGATGTACTTCTCGCGGCGGATCTGCGGCACCGGCAGGCCGAACTCCTTCAGTGCCGCGAATGCAGCGTCGACCATGTTGGGGTTGCCGCACAGGTAGGCGATGTCGCGATCAGCAGCCGGCGCCAGCTCCGGCAGGGCGGTTTGCACGTGGCCCATGCGATCGGTGGCGCGCGGCACGGCGCGGGGCTCGCGGCTCAGGCAGCTGAGGTAGGTGAAGCCCGGGTGCGCCGCGGCGAAAGCGGTGAACTCCTCGTCGTAGAGCAGCTCGGCCTCCTTGCGGGCGCCGTAGATCAGCACCGCTTCGCGGCCACCGGGCGCCAGCCACTCGGCCAGCTGCGGCAGCATTGCCCGGTACGGGGTCACGCCGGTGCCGGTGGCCAGCAGCAGGTAGCGCGGGTGGATATCGCCGGCCTGCAGGCAGAAGCGGCCGTAAGGCCCGCTGGCCTCGATCATGTCGCCCTCGGTCAGCCCACCTAGCAGCGCGGTGGCCGCGCCGCCCTCCACGTAGCTCACCGCGATCTCGATGCGCTGCACCGGCGAGCGGCCGTCGCCCACCGTGGCCACCGAGTAGCTGCGCTTGGTCGCCGTGCCGTCGGCGTAGTGGAAGTGGACCTGCAGGAACTGCCCCGGCACGAAGGCCAGCGGCTGGCTGTCGGCCCGCTCGAACACGAGGTGGCGCACGGTGGGCGCCAGCATGCGGCTGTCGACGAGGCGGAGGGTGAAGTGGTCGGCCATGGGGCTCCCGGAAACGCTGTGTGCACCCGGCAGACGCGGGCGGCGTGGACAAGCCCTTTATAATAGGGGGCTTGCCCCCATCGATGCAGCCCATGTCCACACCTACCGCTTCCCCGGTTCCGGCGCTCGTCGTCGACAACCTGCGCAAGACCTACGGCAACGGCGTCGAGGCGCTCAAGGGCGTCAGCCTGACCGTGCAGCCCGGCGACTTCTTCGCCCTGCTCGGCCCCAACGGCGCCGGCAAGTCGACCCTGATCGGCATCCTCTCCTCGCTGGTGAACTCCACCGGCGGCGACGCCCAGGTGTTCGGCGTCTCCGTCAACAAGCAGCGCAACGAGGCGATGAAGCTGATCGGCCTCGTGCCGCAGGAGATCAACTTCAACCAGTTCGAGAAGCCGTTCGACATCTGCGTCAACGAGGCCGGCTTCTACGGCATCCCGCGGAAGATCGCCGCCGAGCGCGCCGAGAAATACCTGAAGGAGCTGCGCCTGTGGGACAAGGCGCACCACCAGGCACGCATGCTCTCCGGCGGTATGAAGCGACGCCTGATGATCGCCCGCGCGATGATGAACGAGCCGAAGCTCTTGATCCTCGACGAACCCACCGCCGGCGTCGACATCGAGATCCGCCGCTCGATGTGGCAGTTCGTCAGCGCCATCAATGCCGCCGGCACCACGGTGATCCTCACCACGCACTACCTGGAGGAAGCCGAGCAACTGTGCCGCAACATCGCGATCATCGACCACGGCACCATCGTGGAGAACACCTCGATGAAGCGCCTGCTGGCCAAGCTCGACTCGGAGACCTTCGTGCTCGACGTCACCGCTGCGCCCGACCAGCTGCCGCAGTTGTCTGACATCACCCTGCGCCGCATCGACGAGCACACGCTGGAAGCTGAAATGCCACGCACCTCCGACCTCAACGCGCTGTTCGCCGCACTGACCGAACACGGCATCGCAGTGAAGTCGATGCGCAACAAGACCAATCGCCTGGAGGAGCTGTTCGTGCGGCTCGTCGAGAACGGCCGGGAGAAGGCGGCATGAGCCATTCACTGAACATGGTCGCGCTATACACCATCGTGCGCCGCGAGATCGCCCGCATCATGCGTATCTGGACGCAGACGCTGATCCCGCCGGCGATCACCATGACGCTGTACTTCGTGATCTTCGGCAAGCTGATCGGCAGCCGCATCGGCACGATCGAAGGCGGCTTCACCTACATGCAATACATCGTGCCGGGCCTGGTGATGATGTCGATCATCACCAACAGCTACGGCAACATCTCCAGCTCGTTCTTCGGCGCAAAGTTCAGTCGTGCGGTGGAAGAGATGCTGGTGTCGCCGATGCCGAACTGGGTGATCCTGCTCGGCTACGTCACCGGTGCCGTGGTGCGCGGCCTGGTGGTGGGCGTGCTGGTGCTGATGATTGCGCTGTTCTTCACCTCGCTGCACGTGGTGCACCCGCTACTCACCTTCCTCTCGGTTCTGCTGGGCGCCACGATCTTCTCGTTGGCCGGCTTCGTGAATGCCGTCTACGCGAAGAAGTTCGACGACATCGCGCTGGTGCCCACCTTCGTGCTCACCCCGCTGACCTACCTGGGCGGCGTGTTCTATTCGATCAACATGCTGGGCGAACCGTGGCAGGCGATCTCGCGGATCAACCCGATCCTGTACATGGTCAACGCGTTCCGCTTCGGCGTGCTCGGCGTGAGCGATGTGGGCATCGGCACCGCCTTCGCGGTGATGGTGCTGTTTGTGGTGGTGCTGTCGGCGGTGGCGTTGCAGTTGCTCAAGCGCGGCGTGGGGCTCAGGTCGTAAGAGCAAAGGAGTGAGTGGAGAGGAGTGAGGAGTGGGAGGTGGAACTTCCCGCAGCGCTCCCTGCCCGCTCGTTCACTGCCGAAGCAGGGACGACAGGCACGCCGCTCATCGATCTTCCTGACCCTCAACCGCCACGCCCTCTCTCACTCCTCTGAACTCACTCCTCGTCCCATGCGCGTCAATAAATACATCAGCGAAGCCGGTCTGTGCTCGCGCCGTGAGGCGGACGAGCTGCTGCTTGCCGGGCGGGTGACGATCAACGGCGACGTCGTGACCACCGGCGCCAAGGCGCTGGAGGGCGACGAGGTCCGAGTGGACGGCGAGATCGTCAAGGCGCGCGTCCTGGCCACCACGCCCTCGGCCAAGAAGGCGGTCTACATCGCGCTGAACAAGCCGGTCGGCATCACCTGCACCACCGACACGAGCGTAGCCGGCAACATCGTCGACTTCGTCGACCACCCGCAGCGCATCTTCCCGGTCGGCCGGCTGGACAAGGATTCCGAAGGCCTGATCCTGCTCACCAGCAACGGCGACATCGTCAACGAGATCCTGCGCGCCGAAAACCGGCACGAAAAGGAATACCTGGTTGCGGTGAACAAGGCGGTTACCGACGAGTTCCTCGCCGGCATGAGCAAGGGCGTGCGCATCCATGGCCAGATGACCCAGCGCTGCCGCGTGCGGCGCATCGCCAAATTCGGCTTCGGCATCGTGCTGACCCAGGGCCTGAACCGCCAGATCCGCCTGATGGCCGCGGCGTTCGGCTACCGCGTCACCCAGCTGCGCCGCGTGCGCATCGACAACATCAAGCTGGGCCACCTCAAGCCCGGCCAGTGGCGCAATCTCACCGATGTGGAGCTGAAAGGTCTACTGCCTGGCCGTACGCAGTGGTGATCCCGGGAAAGCCCCGGCACATCCGCTGACGAAGAGGCGGCGCGGGCACCCGGCCCGCCACGACACGATCGTTGACCGAGCCCCGATGCAGAACGGCCCGCGCAAGGCGGGCCGCTCGATCCGGACACCCTGCAGCCGCAGGGCGCTAGGCGTTATTGCCTATTGTGACAGGTGCTGCAGGCGGGCATCGCCGCCGCGGCACGGAAACCGCGCACGTCCACCACATCCGCAAAACCACGGGTATCGCGAATGCCCAATGCCTCGTGCATGCGGTTGACCGGCGCCCGGTTCGATGCCGAGTGGATGGCCTCACCAGCTACCGCACCACTGGCCACCGCCGTCAGCACCGCTACCATGGAAAGGGTACGAATCTTCATGAGCTGCAATCTCCTCGCCGATTGATGGCGTCGCCTTCGTTGCGGCCTGGCCCGTACGGTCGGCAGCGGTGCGAAGCCCTGTGTCCATATCCCCCGCTCCCCAGCGTAGCGCCGAAATTTCGACGCTACCAGCACGATCGATGCTGCATCGCGTGAGTAAACGTATTCATTCCCGTCCTGCGGCGGACGTGGACTGCAGCCAGGCCACCGCGCCGAGTCCCGCCCGCCGACCACTGGCGAAGCAGGCGGTCAGCAGATACCCGCCGGTCGGGGCCTCCCAGTCCAGCATCTCGCCGGCGCAGAAGACCCCCGGCCGGTCGATCAGCATCAGGCTCTCGTCCAGCGCGGCCAGCGTCACGCCGCCGGCGGTGCTGATCGCCTCGGCCACCGGCCGCGGCGCGCTGAACGTCAACGGCAGTGCCTTGACCAGCGCGGCCAGTCGCGCGGCATCGGCCAGCAACGTCTTGTCGGCCACCTCGAACACCAGCGCACACTTCGCGGCGTCCAGCCCCGCCCGGCGGCGCAGCCAGTCGCCCAGGCTGTGCCTGCCGCGGGGCGCGGCGAGCCGGGCGGCGAGCAAGTCGACGCTGTAGCCGGGGGCCAGGTCGAGCTGCAGCGCCGCCTCGCCGCGTTCGCGGATCTGCCGGCGCAATGCCGGGCCGATCGCATAGAGCAGGCTGCCCTCCAGGCCATAGCCGCTGATCACGCATTCGCCCTGGCGCTGCCGTGACGTGCCGTCCGCGTCCTGCCAATGCGCCACCACGGCCTTCAACGGCGCGCCGGCGAAACGACTGGCGAGGTGCTCGCTCCAGGCGTGCTCGAAGCCGCAGTTGGCCGCTTCCAGTGGCGTGGTGGCGACGCCGGCCGCAGCCAGTACGTCCATCCACGCGCCGTCGGAACCGAGCTGCGGCCAGCTTCCGCCGCCCAGTGCCAGCACGGTGGCCGCCGGCGCCACGGCGCGCTCGCCGTCGGGGGTGGAGAAACGCAACGCACCATCGTCGCGCCACCCCGACCAGCGATGATGCATGTGGAAGCGCACGCCGTCGGCATGCAGCCGGCGCACCCAGCGGCGCAGCAGCGGTGCAGCCTTCAGGTCCGACGGAAACACCCGGCCCGAGCTGCCGACGAAGGTTTCCACACCCAGCCCGCGCGCCCAGTCGCGCAATGCCTCCGCATCGAACTCACGCAACCACGCACCGACCTGCGCCGCGCTCGCGCCGTAACGCCCGACGAAATCGGCGAAACCCTCGCCGTGGGTGAGATTGAGTCCGCCCTTGCCGGCCAGCAGGAACTTGCGTCCGACCGAACCCATGGCGTCGTAGAGGTCCACCGCCAGGCCGGCCTGGCACAGCTGTTCGGCGGCCATCAGTCCGGCCGGCCCGCCGCCGACCACGGCGACGCGCGAAGAAGAAGCATCGGTCATGCCGCGGATGGTCGCATGCCGAAGGTCGACTGGTGCAGTCGCGGTGCGCTGCGCATACTCAGGCGCTGTACGACGCGACCGTTTCCACGAGGTGATCCGATGTCCCGACTCCGCCCGCTGTCCCTCGCCGCAGCCCTGCTGCTCGCCGCAAGCGCACCGCTCGCCGCGCAGAACGCCGCCCAGCCACGCGAACAGGCGCCCCTGCACGCGCTGGCCAGCGCCCCCAGCGAGGCACGCCTGCACGACACCATCGCCCACCTGGTGGGCTTCGGCACCCGCCACACGCTGTCCGACACCCGGTCGGACAAGCGCGGCATCGGCGCGGCGCGGCGCTGGGTCAAGGCGCAGTTCGAGGCGATCTCGCGCGACTGCGGCGGCTGCCTGGAGGTGGTCACGCCCTCGCAGGTGTTCACCGGCGAGCGGATTCCGAAACCCACCGAGGTGATGGACGTGGTGGCGATCAAGCGCGGCAGCAGCGATCCGGACCGGGTAATCGTGATGAGCGGACATCTGGACTCGCGCGTCACCGACATCATGAATGCGACCAGCGACGCCCCCGGCGCCAACGACGACGCCTCAGGCGTGGCGGCGCTGATGGAGGCGGCGCGGCTGCTGTCGAAGCAGGACAACCGCGCCACCGTGGTGTTCGCCGCGCTGTCCGGCGAGGAGCAGGGCCTGTACGGCGGCAAGGTGCTGGCCGACTACGCCGCGGCGCACGGCTGGAAGGTGGAAGCCGACCTCAACAACGACATCGTCGGCAACAGCCGCGGCCAGAACGGCGTGCGCGACAACACCACCGTGCGCGTGTTCAGCGAGGGCACCCGCAGTACCGAGACGGCGAAGCAGGCGCGCATCCGCAACTACTTCGGCGGCGAGGTCGACTCGCCCTCGCGCAACGTGGCCCGCTACATGGCCTCGATCGCCGACCAGTACCTGCCCGACTTCCGCGTGAAGATGATCTACCGCACCGACCGCTACGGTCGCGGTGGCGACCAGGTGGAATTCCTCAAGGCCGGCTACCCGGCGATCCGCGTCAGCGAAGGCCACGAGGACTACACCAGGCAGCACCAGGACCTGCGCACCGAGCATGGAGTCCACTACGGCGACACGATCGACGGCATCGACTTCCGCTACCTGGCCCGGGTCACTGCGCTCAACACGGTGACGATGGCCGCGATGGCCAACGCACCGGCGCCGCCGACCGGCGTGAAGACCGAGGGAGCGCTGGCCACCGACACCACCGTGAGCTGGCACAAGGTGCCCGGCGCCGCCGGCTACCGCGTGCACTGGCGCGACACCACGGCGCCGCGCTGGCAGTACGCGCGCGCGGTCGGCGACGTCGACAAAGCGGTGATCAAGGACGTGGTGATCGACGACTGGTTCTTCGGCGTGTCCTCAGTCTCGGCCGACGGCTACGAGAGCCCGGTGGTGTTCCCGGGGGCGGCCGGCAGCTTCGAGCGGCAGGCGCCCGAGGCGCCGGCGAAGTAGGCGCCGCGCTCAGTCGCGCTGGAACGGCACCGGCTCCGGCCGGTGCAGCGAGAACCCCTGGGCCAGGTCCACGCCCAGCTCGCGCAGTGCCTGCATCACCGCGTCGCTGGTGACCCATTCGGCCACCACCAGCAGGCCGATACGATGGCCGATGTCGGTGGCCGCGCGCACCATTGCGTGACTCACCGGGTCATCCAGCATGTCGCGGATGAAGCTGCCGTCGATCTTGATGATGTCCACCGGCAGGTTCTTCAGGTAGCCGAACGAGGACATGCCGGCGCCGAAGTCGTCCAGTGCCACCTTGCAGCCGACCGCGCGCAGCCGCTGCATGAACCGGGCGACCTGCGACAGGTGCCGCACCGCCACCGTCTCGGTCACTTCGAAGCAGACCCGCGACGGATCCACCCGGTGCTGACCGAGCAGTTCGATGATGCGATCGGCCAGCGCGTCGTCCTCGACGCTGGCGCCGGAAAGATTGATCGTGGCCAGTTGCAGCGAGGCGCCGGCCGGGTGCAACTGGTCGAAATGGGCCAGCGCGGTCTCGATCACCCAGCGGTCGATCGTCGGCATCAGGCCGTAGCGCTCGGCGGCCGGGATGAACGCGCCAGGCACCACCAGTCGCCCCTCCTCGTCGCGGAAACGCAGCAGCAACTCGATCCGCACGCCCTCCCCGGGCTGTGGCGCCAACGGCAGCAGCTCCTGGTAATAGAGCAGCAGCCGGCCCTCGTCCGCCGCCCAGCGCAGCCGGTTGGCCCACTCCATCTCGCTGCGCCGACGAGCCGTCTCGTCGTCGTGCTCGGAATAGAAGTGCACCCGGTTGCGGCCGGCCTCCTTGGCCATGTAGCAGGCGGTGTCGGCCTGGGCGAACAATTCGTGCAGGTGCATGCCGGGCTTGTCGAGCATGACGCCGCCGACGCTGGCGCTGACCGAGTAGCTGCGCTGCTCCCACATGAACACGTAGCCGTCGATGCGTCGCCGCAACCGCTCGGCCTGCGCCTCGGCCGCTGCCAGGCTGCCGATGCGCGGCAACAGCACGCCGAATTCGTCGCCGCCCAGCCGCGCCAGCACGTCATGGTCACCCAACTGCTCGTGCATGGTCATCGCCAGTTGTGCCAGCAGCTGGTCACCGGCCATGTGGCCGGAGGTGTCGTTGATCAGCTTGAACTGGTCCAGGTCGATGTACAGCAGTGCCGCCGCCGGCGCACCGGCGGCGATCGCCGCCATCGCCTCGCCCAGATGACGCTCGAACTCGCGCCGGTTGTACAGCTCGGTCAGCGCGTCGTGGCTGGCCTGGTGAAGCAGCCGGTCGTTGAGCAGGCGCTGCTCGGTGATGTCGGAAGCGACCATCAGCAGCTTGGAGACGCCGTCGAGCTCGACGTGGGCGATCGACACGCTGGCCCAGAAACGCTGCCGCTGCCCATGCCGCAACACCGCCTCGAGCTGCTCGACCGCACCGGCCTGCGGATCGGCGAGCCGCCCACGCACGGCGGCATCCTCGAACAACGTCGGCAGCGCCTGACCCAGCGGGTCGCCCAGCCGGTCGCGGGCGGCACGGTTGGCGTAGGTCACCCGCCCCTCGTTCGCATCGGCCAGCAGCACCAGCGCAGGCAACAGCTCGTTGAGCGCGCGGAACCGCTCTTCGCTCTCGCGATAGCGACGACTCATCCGCCAGCCCAGCTCCATCGCCCGGCGTTGCGTACCCGCCACCGACCAGACCAGCAACGCGAGCAGCAGGCTGATCAGCAGGCCGGCGGGCAGCAGCGTACCGCTCCAGCTCCAGCGCTCGGGCAGCAACGGATAATCCATGCGCACCCGCCACACTCGGCCGCCGTAATGCAGGTCGCGCCGGAAGTCGCCTTCGCTGCCCGCGACGGCCGCCGCATCGGAATCGAACAGCGCCTGTCCGGGCCGGGCAAGGTCGAAGACCTGGACGTGCATTTTGTGCAGCGCCTCGGGGGTAAACGCGCCGCCGATCAGCTGGGAAACCCGGAAGGATGCGGCGATCGATCCCTCGAGCCGCGCCAGCCGCTCGGCCGATGTCGCCGGGGGCGGTCCCTCGCTGTAGACCGGGAGGCGCATGGTGACGCCATGGATCGGGCGACCATCCGGCTCGTGCTGGACCAGATCGAACGGCGCGGAAAGAACCGGCTGGCCGCTTTCCTGGGCGGCGACCAGGGCGGACATATTCGGCGTCTGCGAGGTGACGTCCAGACCTAGCAGGCGCTCGTTGCCTTCCAGCGGTGCGACATGACGGGTGATGTAGCGCGCACCGGACGGCCCGGCCTCGCGCTGCGCATAGGCCAGCGCGACCAGGCTCGGGAACAGGCTGCGTGGTCGCAGGTTGGCGTAGAAGTGCTGGAAATCGTCGGCGGTCACCTGGTCGGAGGCGATGTACAGCGTCTGCACCGAGCGGATCAGCAACTCGGAAGTCACCAGCCGCACCTGCAGGGCGGTGAAGCTCTTGTCCGCCAGCTCGTCCAGGGCGGCCCGCGCCGCGGCCCGTTGCCGCACCTGCTGCTGCTGATGGAGCACCAGCGTCAGCAGCACCCCGGCGAGCAGCGTCGCCAGCACCCACACCCATGCCAACCCTCCCCACGGTGGGCGCACCACGGGCGTCTGCGGGGAAAGGTCCGGATCGGGACGAGGAACGGGGGCAGAACTCAAGCGGAAGTCCCTATCGCCGTCGGGCAACCGCGCTATCTGAGCACATCCGGCGTCACGCCGCAGTACGAAAAAGCCCGGCGCTGGCGGGAAGGTGCGGCGACTGCTAAAAACCCGGACGGGGCGCAGGGGGCGTCCCCGGACGGCGCCTGCTGCCAGGCGTCTTCTCGATGGACCGACACCAGGGGGATTTTCCGATGACCTACCGCTTCGGCGCGCCGGCACGACTCGTACTGCCCGCCCTCGTCCTGCTCTGTGCCACGCACGCCTCGCCCGCCCGGGCGGATGATGCCGGCGACGCCCGCACCGAGCAGTTCCTGGCCTCGCTGCATCCGGCCACTGGCGACGTGGCGATTGCCCCCGCGCACGCCCACCTGGCGCTGAAGCCGGGCTACGCGTTCCTGGGGCCGCAGGACGCGCAGCGCGTGCTGACCCAGCTGTGGGACAACCCGCCGGACAAGGACGTACTCGGCATGATCCTGCCCGACTCCGACCCGCACGGTCTGCTCGATCCGAAGCAGTGGGCGGTGGTGGTGACCTACGTCGACGACGGCTACGTGTCCGACGCCGATGCGTCCTCGATCGACTACGACGACATGCTGTCGAAGATGAAGGAGTCGACCCGGCACGAGAATGCCGAGCGGCGCAAGCAGGGCTATCCGGAGCTCGAGCTGGCCGGCTGGGCCGAGCCGCCACACTACGACGCATCCAGCCACAAGCTGTACTGGGCGCGCGACCTCGTGTTCACCCGCGACGGCCACAGCGGGCATTCGCTCAACTACGACATCCGCGTGCTCGGCCGCGAAGGCTACCTGTCGCTCAATGCGGTGGCGCCGATGGGCGAGCTGGCGCAGGTGCGGGCGGACATGCCCGAGGTGCTCGACATGACAGACTTCGACGCCGGCCAGCGCTACACCGATTACGACTCGCGCACCGACAAGCTGGCTGCCTACGGCATCGGTGCGCTGGTCGCTGGCGGCATCGCCGCCAAGGCCGGACTGTTCGCCAAGCTCGGCGTACTGCTGCTGGCGCTGAAGAAGTTCGTGATCTTCATCGTGGCGGCGATCGTCGGCGTGTTCAAAAAGCTGTTTCGCCGCAAGACCGCCTGACCGCGCCAGTCGCGCGGTGCCTCAGGTGCCGCGCGGCTTGGCCCGGTGGGTGGGCGTGGCGGTCCACGGATCGTCCGGCCACGGATGGCGCGGATAGCGCCCCTTGAGCTCCTTCTTCACCTCCGGATAGGTGCGCTCCCAGAAGCCCTTGAGGTCCTGCGTCATCTGGATCGGCCGACCGGCCGGCGACAGCAGGTGCAGGGTCACCGGCACGCGGCCGCCGCCGACCCGCGGCGTGTCGGCCAGGCCGAACAGCTCCTGCAGTTTCACCGCCAGCACCGGCGGCTCGTCCGGTGCGTACTCGAGCCGGCGATGCTGGCCGCTGGGCGCCAGCCACTGGTCCGGTGCCTGCGTGTCGAGTTGTTGGCGTTGGCCATAGCCGAGCATCGCGGCGAGCGCCTGCGACAGGTCGTCCGCGCCCAGCGCATCGAGGCCGCGCTTGCCCGCGAGATAAGGCGCCAGCCAGTCCTCCAGCGTGGCCAGCAGCGCGGCGTCGGATACGTCCGGCAAGTCGAGCTCGGGCATCCAGCCGCGCAGCGCCTGGATGCGCAGGCGCAGGCGGCGCGCCGCGTCGCTCCACGGCAGGACCTCCAGCCCGCGGCTGCGCACCGCGGCGAGCAGCGCCGGCAGCGCATCGGCCGGCTGTACCGGCACGCTGCGGCGCTCCATCACGATGGCGCCGAAGCGGCGTTCCTCGAACGCCTCCACCGCGCCGCGCGCCTCGTTCCAGCGCAGGACGCGCGCGCGCGCGAAGCGTTGGGGAAACTCGGCCTCCAGCGTGCGCGGGTCCAGCGGTGCGGCGGCCAGCACCAAGCTGTCGCGTGCCTCGTGGCGCAGGTCCAGCACCACCAGCCAGGGTTCGCCGAGCAGGGCGGTCTGCTCGTGCAGGCGCACGCCGCGGCCGTTGGCCAGGGTGTAGCGCAGCGGATTGCCGGCATCGCGGTAGGCGATGCGGTCGGGGTAGGCGTGCACCAGCAGGTCGCCGACGGCATGGCTGTCCGGCACCCCGCTGGCCGCGGTGCGCAGGTCCAGCCGGCGGCGCCAGCCCTTGGCGGCCTGTTCGATCGCTGCCAGCGCGCCGGCATCGGCACCGGCGTGGCTGCCGCCGCCGCGACGATCGCGCCACACGTGCAGGGCGCCGACGCGCACGCGGAAGTCGTCGGTGCGCGCCTGCTCGCCACGCAGCGGCGAGCGCGCCTCGGTCAGCGCCAGCAGGTCGGCGACCAGGGCGCGACGTTCCTCCGGTGCGCGCAGGGCGGCCGCAGCCAGTCGCGGCGTGGCACCAAGTGCGAGCATCCGGCGACCCAGCGCGGTGATGCGTCCGTCGGCATCCAGTGCGCCCAGTGCCGTGAGCAGTTCGCGTCCCTGCGCCAGGGCACCAGGCGGTGGCGGGTCGAGCCAGGTCAGGTCGCTGCAGCTGCCGGCGGTGATGCCCCAGGCCGCCAGTTCCAGCGCCAGCGCGGACAGCTCGGCCTGGGCGATCTCGGCGGTACGCGAGGGCTCCAGCCGCCTGCTCTGCGGCCACAGCCGGTACGCCGTGCCTTCGGCGACGCGGCCGGCGCGGCCGGCGCGCTGGTCGGCCGAAGCCTGCGAGATCGCCACCGTTTCCAGCCGGGTGAAGCCGGAATTCGGATCGAAGCGCGGCTCGCGCGCCAGCCCGCTGTCGACCACCGCGCGGATCCCCGGCAGGGTCACGCTGGACTCGGCCACGTTGGTCGCCAGCACCACCCGCCGCGTCCCCGGCTCGGCCGCGCCGAGTGCGAGCTGCTGCTCGGCCAGCGACAGCTCGCCGTGCAGCGGCACCAGTTCGATCGCCTCGTCCAGGGTGTGCCCGAGCACCGTCTGCGCACGGGCGATCTCGCGCCGTCCGGGCAGGAACACCAGGACGTCGCCGTCGTTCTCCGCCAGCGCCTGCCGCACCGTGCGCGCCAGGTGCTGCTCCAGCGTCTCCTGCGCCCGCGCCGGGGGATGCTCGATACGCACCCGAAAGCTGCGCCCGGGACTGCTGATCCGCGGTGCATCCAGCCACTGCGCGACGCGCTCGCCGTCCAGCGTGGCCGACATCACCACGAGGCGCAGGTCGGGCCGAAGCGTGCCCTGCACGTCCAGCGCCAGAGCTGCGCCGAGGTCGCCGGCAAGATGCCGCTCGTGGAATTCGTCGAACAGGATCGCGCCAATGCCGGCGAGCTCCGGATCGTCCTGGATCAGCCGGGTCAGGATGCCCTCGGTGACCACCTCGATCCGCGTCGCCGCGCTGGTGCGCGACTCGAAGCGGATCGAGTAGCCGACCGTCTGCCCCACCGGCTCGCCCAGCTGCTGCGCCATGAACTGCGCGGCGGCGCGGGCGGCGATGCGGCGCGGTTCCAGCATCAGGATCTTCCGTCCTTCCAGCCATGGTGCGTCGAGCAGGGCCAGCGGCACCTGAGTGGTCTTGCCGGCACCGGGAGGCGCCTCCAGCACCAGCCGCGGATGCGCGGCGAGCGAGGCGCGGATGTCCGGCAGCAGCGGGGTGATCGGGAAGTCGGCAGGCGTTGCAGTCATCCGCGCCAATGGTAACGGCGGAGCGGGCGCGACACGCCCCGCCGGCGCGCTGGTCGCCGCGCGACAGCTAGCGTGGCTCAGCCGCGACGCACTGCTGCATCCATTTGTCGGCGGTCTGGGCGCCCGCCGTGTCCTTCAGTCGCGCCCGCGCCTCGCCGATCACCCGCCAGTTCTGCACACACAGCTCGCCGTGGCGCGTGCCCTGCCGCCACGAGCGCAGTGCCAATGCCTGGGCGCCCACGTAGTCGGTCTGTGCCAGCGCGGCCTCGGCCTGCTGCTGCAGCTGCTCGGGCGTCGCTGCCGCGTCCCCGGCCGGTGCGCCCAACGACGACGGGGTCTTGGCGGCCGTCGGTACGGCCGCCTCCTTCGCCCTAAGCGGCGCCAGCGATTCGAACTTGCGCTGGTACTCCTCGGTGATCTGGCGGGCGTCGTCGCTGCTGGTGATCACCCGCGGCGTAATCAGCACGATCAGCTCGGTGCGGCTGTGCGTGCGGCTGGTGGTGCCGAACAGCCGGCCGAGGATGGGCACGCGGTTCAGGCCGGGCACGCCGCCGTCGGAGGTGCCCTCGTCCTGCTGGATCAGGCCACCGAGCAGCACGGTCTGCCCGCTCTGTACCGCCACCTGGGTGGCCAGCTCGCGCTGCGAGATGGTCGGGTTGCCGTTGACCAGTGCGGCAGTGCGGTCGACCTGGCTGACCTGCTGGCCGATGTTGAGGTAGACCAGGCCGCCGGGATTGACCCGCGGCTGCACGTTGAGGATCACGCCGGTATCGAGGTACTTCGCATCGGTGACGGGTGTGCTCGTACCAGCATTGAGCGCAATGCTGGTGCTGTTGATCGGCACCCGGCTACCGACCTGGATGTGCGCCACCTGGTTGTTCAGCACCACCATCGACGGGGCCGACAGCGTCTTGGTATTGCCGCTGGTCTCCATCGCGTGCAGCGCGACCTGCAGGTTGGAGTTGACGAAGGAATAGAACAGCGCATCGCCAGTGACGCCGTTGCTGGGCACGTAGGTGTTGCCGCCGATGCCCAGCGCACCCTGGCGCGGATTGTTCGGGTTGCCCGGGGTGAAGCTGCCATCGCTGTTCTGGGTGCCACCGGCCAGGCCCTGCAGATACCACTGCACGCCGAACTTGAAGTCGCCGCTCAGGTTCACTTCGAGAATCCGGGTCTCGATCTGCACCTGCAGCGGCACGGTGTCCAGACGCTGGATCGCATCCTGGATCTCTGCCCACTGCGACGGCCGCGCGCGCACCAGCAGCTGGTTGTTGGCATCGACCGAGCTGATCCGGATGCTGCCGTCACCGGAGCTGTACTCCTGGTTGCCCGATGCGCCGCCGGCACTGCCGCTGGCGTTGATCAGCGCCCCGCCGGTGCCGCCCTGGCCGCCGGATGCACCGCCGGTGTCGCCCATCCCGCTGGAGCTGCCGAGCCCGCCGCCGCGCGCACCATCATTGCCACCGAACCCACCACTGCTGCTGCCGAAGCTGCCCGCGGTGCTGCCCATCGACTTGCCACCTGCGCCGCCGGTGTTGCCGATCGTGGCGCCGGTGAGGCCCGGCCCCACCTCGCCGCCGGAGCTGCTGCCGCCGCCCGCGTTGTCGGTGTAGATCTGCGCCAGGTAACGGGCCAGGTCCGAGGCCTTGATGTTGCGCACGTCGTAGACGTAGAGCTGCGGTTCGTTGCCGCCGCCGCGGTCGATGCGGTGGATCCAGTCGCCGACCTCGTGCAGGTAGTCCGGCTGGGTGGAGATCACCACCAGCGCGTTGGTGCGCTCGATCGGGATGAAGCGCAGCATGCCGGCCAGCGGCGTGTTGCCGTCCTTGCCGAACAGGCTGTCGAGCTTGGGCATCAGGTCGGTGACGCTGGCATGCTCGAGCGAGAACACGCCCACCGACATGCCACGCAGCCAGTCCACGTCGAAGGTGCGCACGGTGCTCGCGTAGTTGGCCAGCTCCTGCGGCGTGCCGGAGAGCACCAGCAGGTTGCGCGCCGGATCAACCAGCAGCACCGAGTCGGTCCGCGCGAATGGCTTGATCAGCTTCTGCATCTCCACCGCGCTGATGTAGTGCAGCGGGAACAGCCGCGCCTGCAGGCCACCGGCCGGCGCGCTGGCGCCCAGGCCCGGCACCAGGTTGCCGGCGGCGGCGTCCTTGGCCGGCATCACCACGTAGCCGCCGGCGTTGCTGACCAGCGCGTTGCCGGTCCACGACAACAGCATCTCCAGGATCGGCAGCGCCTGGCTGGAGTCCACCGGCTCGGCGGTGGCGAAGGAGATGTTGCCCTGCACACCCGGCGCGATGGTGTAGTTCTTCTTCAGCAGGTCGCCGAGCACCGCCTTCACCACCGCCTGCACCGGCTGGTTCTCAAAGTTGAAGGTGACCGCGCCGTCGCCCTTGGCCGCGGGATGCGGCGTCGCCAGGGCGGTCGGATGAATGAACTGGCCGGTGCCGGTACGCAGTTCCGGCTGTACCGCGGCCGGCGTTTCGGCACCTAGCCGGTTGGCCAGCGGCAGCGGCGGCGGCACCGGCTTTTCGGTGCCGGCCATCGCCTCGCGCTGCAGCGCGCCGTCGTCCGGCGGCGGCGGCATCGTGGCGCAGCCGGCCAGCCAGACCACGCTGGCCAGCGCGGCCACGCGGATCATCGGGTGCTTCAGCATGCGGAACATCAATGGTCTCCTTGCTGGGTCGAGGCTGCCTGCTCGGCCCGACGTTTCTGGATGATGGCGTTGAGCTGGCGCAGCCGCTCGGCCTGGAGCTGCGCTTCGGTCTGGTGCCCGCGTTGCGCACGCCCGGCGCCGGGCGGGGTCAGGCCCATGCGCGGCGACGATCCGGTCGCCGGAAACGGCGCGCCGCCGGCCTCCTTGCGCATCTCGGCGGCACCGGGCGCGTTGTCCGGCGCCGGCGGCGTCTTGTCGAACGGGGCGCCGGCCGGCAGCTTGAGTTCGACCCGGCCGTCGGGGCCATCGAACACCGCTGCGCGCGGCTGTACCTCGACCAGGGTCCAGCGGCCGTCCGGCGTGGTCTTGCCCTGGGCGATCTGCAGGTCGCGGTTGTTGGTCTTGTCGTGCGCCAGCGCCATCCGCAAGCTGGGGGTGAGGATCACCCCGGTCAGCGCCAGGTCGCCGACGGCACCGCCGTCACCGGAACGTGCGCCGGGACGCCGGTCGGGACGGAACAGCGGTCGCTGCCAGACGGTAGCGAAGCGGTCCAGCGGCTGTGGCGGCGGCAGCGCGGCACCGTGCCCGGGCGGCGGCAGCGGTGCCACCGGATGCGGCGCACGCCAGCGCACACCCTGGCCAAGACCGAGCAACAGGACCACCAGCGCGGCGCCGAGAACGCCGGCAGCCAGCACCAGCATCGGCGTCAGCCGGCGTTGCGTGGCGGCCTTCACGGGGCGGCTCCCTGGGTAGTGCCGGTGCCGGTGCCGGCGTGCGACGGACGCACATAGCCGGTCAGCGTGAACTGCACCTCCAGCGGCGCCTGGGCGTTCTGCTGGGTGATCACCGGATTGCGAAAGATGCTCAGGTCGCCGACGAACAGGTAAGGCGTGCCCTGCTCCAGATCGTTCAGCACCGCGGCCAGCGGCTCGATGTCGCAGCGCAGGCTGATGCTCACCGCGGCTTTCCGGTAGGGCTCGCTGCCGTCCGCCTGGGGCTCGGGCAGCGGCATCTTCTGGGTCACCTCGCAACCTCCGTCGCGCCGGTGCGCACCGGTCACGTCGACCACCCGCTGCATCAGCCCGGCGGTCGCGGCGTTGGGATCGTCCTCGGGCAGGAACGCGCTGCTCGCCGCCTGCCCGGCGCCCATCGCGGCGAGGCGCTTCTCCAGCTCCGGCTTCTGCGCGATGGCGGCGGCGTAGCGGCTCTGGGTATCGCGCAGATCGCTCATCTGCGCGTTGATCGACTGCAGCGGCGCCACGAACCACCAGTGCAGCAGCACGAAGTAGGCGATCACCAGCACCAGCAGCAGCAGACCGATCGCCGCCAGCCGGCTGTCGCGCGGCTTCATCACCAGCCGGCTCATGGCGTGGCTCCCGCGGATGCCGCAGCGGCGGGGGTCGCCGGCGTGCGTACATTGGCAACGAGGTAGAAGCGCTCCTTGCCGGTGGTCGGATCGGCCTGGATCGAGCCCTGGAAGCCGACATCGCGGATCAGCGGATCGTCCTTCAGCGCATCGACCAGCCTGGCCGCCTGCGTCGCCTGGCCCTGGAAACCGAGGTGACCGTTGCTGTCGACACTGAAGCGCTCCAGCCAGGCGCTGTCGGGCAGACGGCGGGTGAGTTCGTCCAGCAGCGCCAGCACCGGCACGGTGTCTTTCTTCTTGAGTGCCAGGAAGCCGGCTGCGCCGGCATTGTCCTGCAGTTGCTGGCGCAGCAGAGCCACCTGCTGCGCCTCGCCGTGCATGGCATCGACCTGGGCCTGCATCGCGTCCAGCGCGACCTGCCGGTTGTGCAGCCACTGCCCCAGCACCAGCCCCGCCAGCACCACGCAGGCGGCAACGAGCGCGAGATTCAGCCGCGCGCGCGGATCGACCCGGCGCGGTCGTTGCGCGGGCGGCAACAGGTTCGCGCCGAGCCGGGCATCGCCGTCGAGCAGGTCGACCGCATCGATGCGGATGCGCAGGGCGGCCAGTCGATCGAGCAGGGGATCGAGCGTGCTGCGCGGCAAGGCAATCAGCTCGACCGCGAAGCGGCCCTCGCCGACCGGGCGCGCCAGCTCGCGCACATCGGTCGCCACCTGCTCGGCGCGGAACGGGGTCTGCCGATCGATCTCGAAACCGACCACCTGGGCCAGGTTGTCGCGGGCGGCCAACGGCAATGCCAGTGTGCGGCGCAGGCCTGCCGATACCGGCAGGCACAGGGCCAGCCGCAGATCCTGTGGATCGACCGCGGCCAGTGCCTGGCGCAGGGCCTGCTGCTGGATCGTCGGATCGCCGTCGTCGGGCCATTGCGCCAGCAGGCCCGGCTCGCCGGCACGGCGCACGCTCCAGTGTCCATTCCGATGCTCCAACAGGTGCCAGTCGGCACCGCTGGCCAGCATCTGGCGCATCCGGACCGGCAGCAGGGTGCGCAGTTCGCCGCCCCACCACGCCAGGAACGCCGGCAGCGGCGAGCCGCGCCAGGCGCGCCGCGCGCGCTCCAGCGACGGCCGCAGCGACTGCATTGCGGTACTCATTCCCCGTCTCCCTCCTGCCAGCGCAACACCGCGTACGGCTGCACGCCAGCCCCGATCCCGCGCAGGCGAACCGTTGCCCGCACCACGGCCCGGGTGCCGTCGGGAAGCGTCGCCTGCGAACGGATACTATGCGTTACCCCGGCACCGGACGCCATCGCGGTCGCTGGATCCAGCGCCTGTCGCGCGTCCTCGGCCTGCTGGATCCGCGCCGCATCCATGCCAGGAATCGCCGCCAGCGCCAGCGGCGGCGCGGTAGCCGGATTGGGCGCGTCGCGCCCTGACCACAGCGTGACCTGCGAAGCGACCGCCTTGTAGATGGCCGCCGGCATGCCGAGCACCATCCGCAGTTCCTCGATGCTGGCGAACGGCCCATGCCGCGGCAGGTAGTCGAGCCCGGCCGCGGTGTAGGCGGCGTCGGCCGGGTTCGGTCCCACCGCATCGCTGAAGCTGCGCCAGGCCGCCACCCGGCCCGCCAGCTGCTCGGCGGCCCGCGGCTCCATGCCGGCCGCCTTGAACAGGCCGGCGAGCACGGCCGGCGACGCCGCATTGAGGTCCACCTTGCCGCTCTCGTCGACGATCTGGACCTGCACGGAGGCGTCGCCGAACGGGAAGGTGTACGACCGTCCGTCGGGAATCCAGCGCTGTGCCAGTCTCGGATCCTGCAGCGCGTACACCGCCCGCGCGATACCCGCCTCGGCCGCGTAGTGCGCCTGGGTGTGGGCAAACGCATAGCGCGCCTGCAGGGCCTCGGTGCGCGCCATCAGCGCGTAGCCGCCGAGCAGCACCGCCAGCAGGGTGCAGGCCCACAGCACCACCAGCAGTGCGACGCCGCGCTGGCGACGTGGGAGAGGCGACCTTTGCATCATCGCGCTCCCGCCGCCCGCATGCGCAGCAGCGGCCCCTGCAGCATCAGCCCGCTGCTCGGGTCGATCCGCAGGGGCATGGTCAGCTCCGGCCAGGGCGTGGTGCCCTGCGGGGTCAGTTCGATGCGCACCAGCTGCGGCATCAGGCGGCCGTCCGGCCAGTTGTCCTGCCAATCGCCGACGCGCCCTTGCGCATCCACCCCGCGGTACTGGAATCGCCCCTGCCTGACGTGATCGAGCAGCAGCTGCGGCTTGCCCAGCGGGCGCGGCGGCTTGCCGTCCGGCGGCAGCAGGGCCAACTGCAACTGCAGCTGCTTGCCGCCATGATGATCGTCGACCAGGGACAGCTTCAGCAGTTGGGGCCCGAGCTTGTCGAGATAGCCCGGCAGCGGGGCGACGAAGCGCATGGCATCGGCCTTGCCTTCGAAGAACAGCGCATCGCCGTTGGCGTCGTGATCGATCGGCGCCACCATCGCCTGCGCCAGCTCGCGTCGCAGCAGCTGCTGGGTGGAGCGGATCTGGTCGAGCCGCTCCACCGCCGCGGTGCCCGAGCGCACGCCGTGGGTAGCGGTGCGGATCCCCGAGTACACACCCAGCAGCAGCACGCTGAGCAGCACCAGCGCCAGCAGCACCTCGAGCAGGCTGAAACCGCGGGCGCGCATCACCGCCCGCCTCCGCCCGCACCCGTTGGCATCCCGGCGCGAAGCGTGCTGAAGCGCGCGTCCTGTTCGTGGCCGCCTTCGCTCCAGCGCACGTCGAGGTCCAGCCGGTACAGCTGCAACGGCGGATTCGGCGGCGGCTTGCCCTCCGGCGTCCATGGCGTCACCTGCAACTGCCAGCGGTAGCGGTTGTCGAACCGACCGGTGCGGGTGCCCGCCTGCGGCGGCTCGATCACGAAGGCGCTGTCCAGCAGGCTGCGCGCCCACATCGCCGCCTCGCTGCGCTGGGCGGCGCGGTGGGTCAGGTCGATCGCGCCGCCGGCCACCTTCATCAGCGCGGTGAAGGCGATCGCCAGCAGCAGCAGCGCCGCGATCACCTCGATCAGGCTGAAACCCCGCTGGCGGCGAGGCGTCTTCATGGCGGCGCCGCACCAGGCTGCACCACGCTGACCGCGCCGGTCAGCCAGCCCACGTTGACCTGCCAGCGCCGCTGCCCCTGTTGCAGGGTGATGTGCCCCCCGGTGGAGCTGCCGTCGGGGAAGAAGCGGATGCGTCCGACGGTGGGCGACACCTGGTCTTCCTTCGCGCTGGTGATGCTGACCTTCATGCCCTTCGGCAGCTCGCGGGTGCGGTCGTCCGCGCCGGTGTAGCTGCCGGCGCGGATGTCCAGGTCGAAATGCTGCTCCTGCCCCTTCACGATGGCCTGGGCGCGGGTGGCGCGCAGGGTGGCGGCCAGTTCACCGCTGGCCGCGCTGACGCGCGCACCGGCCAGGCCTTGCGAGACCGAGATCGACACCGCCGCCGCCGCGATGCCGATCAGCAGGATCACCGCCAGCATCTCGAACAGCGTGAAGCCCCGCGCATGGTGCACGGCGGATCGGCGACGGGAGCAGCGGGTACTCATCGGAGAGATCCGAGCGGGCGGCGCCTACTGCCAGTTGCCCACGTCCTTGCTGAAGCCGTCGCCACCCGGCTGCCCGTCCTGGCCGTAGAAGATCAGGTCGAAGCTGCCGTGCTCGCCCGGGTACTTGTAGCCGAAGGCATGCCCCCACGGGTCCTTCAGTTCGGACGGCTTGGCGTACGGTCCCTGCCAGTTGGTCGCATTGGACGGCTTGGTCACCAGGTCCTCGAGCTGGCGCGGCGGCGTGCCATTGTCCAGCGCGTAATTCTCGATCTTCTGGCCGAGCGTGGTGAGCTGCGCCTTGCCGGCACCGTACTTGCCCTTGTCCACGTTCTTGCCGACCTGGGTGACCACCACGGCGCCGATGATGCCGATCAGCACGATCACCGCGAGCATCTCGAGCAGGGTGAAGCCGGCGCTGCGGCGCGCGGCGCGGAGGGACCTGGACTGCATGGACTTACCTCTCGTCATGGAACGTTCGGAAACTCTCGGACACCGCCGATCACTGGATGTTGCTGGTCAGGCTGAGCAGCGGCAGCAGGATCGCCGCCATGATGATCGCCACCAGCACGGTCATCACGATGGTCAGCGCCGGCACCAGCGCGGCGAGCAGGCGGTCGATCGCGCGGCGGCTCTCCAGCTCGAAGGTGTCGGCCACCTTCAGCAGCATGGTGTCGAGCTGGCCGGCCTCCTCGCCCACCTGCACCATCTGCAGGGCCAGCCGCGGGAAACGCTGCGACTGCGCCAGCGCGAAACCGAGACCGGCTCCGCCCTTGACCTGCTCGGCGGCGGTGGCCAGCGCCTCGTCCAGCGCGCGGTTGGAAGTGACCTGGCGCGCGATGGTCAGCGAAGACAGTAGCGGCACGCCGTTCTTCAACAGCGTGCCCAGCGTGCGGGCGATGCGCGCGGTCTCCACCTTCACCAGCAGCGGTCCGACCACCCGCCGCTGCAGCAGCCTGGCGTGCGCGGCCAGCCGCGCCTCGGGATCGCGCAGCTGCGCGCGACGCACGGCCACCGCACCGGCGATCAGCAGCACGATCAGCCACCACCAGCCCTGGATCAGGTTGCCCAGTGCCAGCACCGCCTGGGTGATCAGCGGGATCGGCACCTGCATGTCCTGGAAGATCGGGACGAACTGCGGCACCACGTAGGCCAGCAGCAGCACCAGCGAACCGAGCACGCCGACCAGCAGGAAGGCCGGATAGATCAGTGCGTTGACGATGCTGCCGCGCAGCTGCTGGGCGCGCTCCAGGTAGTCGGCGAGGCGGCGCAGCGTCTCCTCCAGCGAACCGCCGGCCTCGCCCGCGCGCACCAGCGACACGTAAAGCTTGGGGAACACGCCGTGCTCTTCGTCCAGCGCCTGCGACAGCGTGGTGCCGCCGCGTACGCGGTCGCGCACGCGCTCGATCAGCTTCTTCGCCCGCTCGCCCTCGGGCAGCTCGAGCAGGATGCCGAGCGCGCGGTCCAGCGGCTGACCCGCGCCGAGCAGGGTCGCCAGCTGATGGGTGAACTGGGCCAGCTGGTCGCCGCTGAACGGGCCGCGCGCGAACAGCGCGGCCAGGCCGCTGCCGCCGCCCGGCGCGTCGGCGGGGGCCGCTTCCAGCGGGGTGTGGCCCTGATCCTGCAGGCGGGCGATCACGTCCTCGACCGACGCTGCCTCCATCTGGCCCTGCAGCATGTCGCCGGCGTCGCTGACCGCGCGGTAGCGGAACTGCGCCACGTCAGCCTTCCTGCGTCACGCGCAGGACCTCTTCCAGCGTGGTCACGCCGGCCACCGCCTTGGCGATGCCGTCCTCGTACATGGTGCGCATGCCCTCGGCGCGGGCGGCGCGCTCGATCTCGCCGGCGTCGGCGCGCTGCATGATCAGCCGGCGCAGCGGGTCGGTCATCACCAGGAATTCCATGATCGCGCGGCGACCGCGGTAGCCGGTGGGGTTGGACGCGCTGGCACCCGGCTTCCACAGCCGGATCGGCCGCTGGTCGGTGTACTTGTCCAGCTCGAACTCGGCGATCACCTCGGGCGAGGGCTCGTACGGGATCGCCGTCTCCGGATCGAGCCGGCGCACCAGCCGCTGCGCCAGGATGCCGTTGACGGTGGAGCCGAGCAGGTAGTCCTCCACGCCCATGTCGAGCAGGCGCGTGACGCCACCAGCGGCCGAGTTGGTGTGCAGGGTGGAGAGCACCAGGTGGCCGGTCAGCGCGGACTGGATCGCGATGCGGCAAGTTTCCAGGTCGCGCATCTCGCCGATCATGATCACGTCCGGGTCCTGGCGCATGATCGAGCGCAGCGCGCCGGCGAAGTCCAGTCCGATCTGCGGCTTCACCTGGATCTGGTTGATGCCTTCGAGCTGGTACTCGACCGGGTCCTCGACGGTGATGATCTTCACGTCGGGCGTGTTGATCTGCGACAGCGCGGTGTACAGCGTGGTGGTCTTGCCCGAGCCGGTCGGACCGGTGACCAGCAGGATGCCGTGCGGACGCTGCAGCACGTCGACGAAGCGCTGCTGGAAGTTGTCGGTGAAGCCCAGCGAGGCGAAGTCGAACACCACCGATTCGCGGTCCAGGATACGCATCACCACCGACTCGCCGAACGCGGTGGGCACGGTCGACACGCGCAGGTCCAGCTCCTTGCCCTGCACGCGCAGCTGGATGCGGCCGTCCTGCGGCAGCCGGCGCTCGGCGATGTTGAGCTTGGCCATGATCTTGACGCGGCTGATCACCGCCGCGGTCGAGGACGACGGCGGTGCTTCCACCTCGTGCAACACGCCGTCGATGCGGTAGCGCACCTTGAGCCGGTTCTCGAACGGCTCGATGTGCACGTCCGAAGCACGCTGCTCCACCGCACGCTGCAGGATCAGATTGACCAGACGGATGACGGGCGCCTCGGAGGCGAGGTCGCGCAGGTGCTCGACGTCCTCCTCCTCGGTCGCGCCGGCGCCGTCGAGGTTCTCCACGATCGATCCCATCGCCGAACGGCCCTGGCCGTAGTAGCGCTCGATCAGGTCGTCGATCTCCGAGCGCAGGCCGATGCACAGCGTCACCGGCTTGCCGGCAGCCAGCTGCACCGCGTCCAGCGGATACGGGTCGGCCGGGTCGGAGACGATCAACGCGAGGCCGTCCTCGCCGTGGCGCATCGGCACCACGTGCTGCTGCTTGAGGAAGCGTGGCGACACGTCCAGTTCGGACGGCGGCAGCTCGGGCACGTCACGGGTGGCCACCAGCGGCGCGCCCAGCAGCTCCGACCAGGCCTGGGCCAGGTCGCGCTCGGACACCAGGCCGAGCCGCGCCATCAGGGCGGTCAGCGTGCCCTCCGGAGCCTCTTCATGCAGCCGTCGGGCGCGGACCAGGTCACCGTCCTTGAGCGCGCCGCGCGAGACCAGCAGGGCGCATACGGCCGCTTCGCGGTCATCCATGGCCGCCTGTGTTGCGTCCCCCGACGCGCTCACCACTGCCGACATCACCCACCCCGTTCCACTGCGATTACGGACCTCTTCTGCCGGTCGTCGCCCCCGCACCGACCAGACGCGCATTGTTAGCACATCCGGTCTCCCCCGGGGCGGCGACCGCGGGCGCCCCGTTCACAAAGCACCGGCCCCAGACGGACAGGCGCAAGAATCTCCGCCCTCACCGGAAGCCGGGCGCGCGCGAAGGCCGGCCACCCTAGGCAAGCCCGGCCGATCCGGCAATACGGCAATGGCCTATGGGGTATTCCGGGAACGATGCGTTGCGCGTCGCGCGCGCGGCGCGGGCTTGCGACAATACGGACTTTGCCTGCCAAGACCGACGCATGCTGATCGACATCGGGGCCAACCTGACCCACGAATCCTTTGCCCACGACTTCGACGCCGTGCTGGCCCGCGCCCGCGCCCGCGACGTGGCGCGGATGGTGGTCACCGGGGCCAGCCGCGACGGCAGCCGGGCCTCGCTGGCGCTGGCCCAGGCCCACCCCGGCGTGCTCTACGCCACCGCCGGCGTGCATCCGCACCACGCGGTGGACTACGACGACACCACCGATGCCCTGCTGCGCGAGTTGGCCACGCACCCGGAAGTGCGTGCGGTCGGCGAGACCGGGCTGGACTACCACCGCAACTATTCGCCGCGTGACTTGCAGCGCGAGGTGTTCGAGCGCCAGCTGCGCATCGCCGCGGAGCTGGGCAAGCCGCTGTTCCTGCACCAGCGCGACGCGCACGAGGACTTCCTCGCCCTGCTGCGCCGCTACCGCGACCGGGTGCCGGCAGTGGTGGTGCACTGCTTCACCGATACCGGCGAGGCGCTGCGCGATTACCTGGCGCTGGACTGCCACATCGGCATCACCGGCTGGATCTGCGACGAGCGCCGCGGCCTGCACCTGCGCGAGCTGGTGAGGGAGATCCCGGCCGGCCGGCTGATGATCGAGACCGACGCGCCCTACCTGCTGCCGCGCACGGTGCGCCCGCAGCCCAGCCACCGGCGCAACGAGCCGATGTACCTGAAGCACATCGCCGAGGAAATCGCGCGCGACCGCGGGGAATCGCTGGAAGCACTGGCCGTGCATACCACCGCCACCGCGGCGGCCTTCTTCGGCCTGGGCGCCGGCACGCCCTGACCGGCGGGCACCCGGCCAGCCCTAGAACTCGGCCTTGAACGTGCGCCCCAGCGCCGGCCCGCCACCGACGTAGTGACGGAACACATAGAGCAGCGGCCGGAACCGCTGCGGATCGACGTAGTCGCTGCCCGGGATCACCAGGTCTTCGTGCGCGTGGACCCCGACGACCTCCGTCTCGACCGTGACGAAGCCGCCGGCGCCGCCGGCCCAGGCGGCCAACGGCCGCTCGTGCCAGGCGACCACCCGCGCTTCCATCTGCAGTGGGCATTCCATCACCCGCGGCGCGCGCACCCGCTCCGAGGCAAGCGGGGTCAGCCCGGCCAGTGCGAACTTGTCGCCCTCGTAGCAATAGCCGCGCTTCCAGGCCGGTACCGGATCGCACCCGGTGGTAGGGGCCAGTGCCTCGACCGCGCGCCATTGCCCGGGCGCGACGACATTGAGGGTGCATTCGCGCTCGCGGAGCAGATTGGCCAGCCCCTGCCCTCCGGCGGCCAGGCCGAGCACGACCCGGTCGGCCAGCGCCCAGGCCGAGGACATCGGCGTGAGGTTGGCGCTGCCGTCTTCGTTGCGGGTGGCGATCAGCAGGACCGGCGTGCCGAAGTAGAGAATGCCGGGATGGATCGACCGGGCGGGAATCGAGGTATGCATGACCGCCATGATGGGTGCGGCGGTGCGGCCGACGCTTCGCCACACATCGAAGCGTCGGCTCCGGCAAGCACGCTAGCATGCGCGCATGCACGGCTCGCCCTCCCGCTACCAGCTCGCCGAGATCGGCAGTCTGCTCGCCGATCCTTCGCGCGCGGCGATCCTGCTCGCCCTGGCGGACGACCGCGCGCGGCCCGCGGGTGAGCTGGCCCGCCTGGCCGGCATCGCCCCCAGCACCGCCAGCGCGCACCTCGGGCGCCTGGTCGAGGGCGGCCTGCTGCAGGTACTGAACCAGGGGCGGCACCGCTACTTCCAGGTGGCCGGCGATCACGTCTCGGCGATGCTCGAGGTGTTGCCCCTGCTGCGACCAGCACGGTCGCGACCGCCAGGCCCCACAGCCGCCGAACGGCCGCTGGCCTTTGCCCGCACCTGCTACCGGCACCTGGCCGGGTATCTGGGCGTGGCGCTCTACCGGCAATTGCGCGAGCAGGGCTGGATCGAGCTCGGCGACCAGGCGGTGCGGCTGAGCGAGCATGGCTGCAATGCCCTGCGCGCGTACGACCTGCTGCCGGACGGGGCCCAGCCGCCCGGGCCGCCGGGCCGCAGTTGCCTGGACTGGACCGAGCGCCGCTTCCACCTCGGTGGGCCGCTGGGCGTGGCGATCACCGACCAGTTGCTGCAACGCGATTGGTTGCGCCGGCATGAACGCACGCGCGCACTCGTGCTGACCTCACCCGGGCGAGCGGGCCTGCGCCAGATGGGCATCCCGCTCGACGACTGACCGCGCCGACCGAGCTCAGTCGACCCGACGCCACGCGCCCGGCGCGAGACCGCCGAGGTCGTACGGACCGATCCGCTCGCGGATCAGCCGCAGGGTGGGAAAACCCACCGCCGCGGTCATCCGGCGCACCTGCCGGTTGCGGCCCTCGCGCAGGGTGATGCGCAGCCAGCTGGTGGGGATCGCCTTGCGGAAACGCACAGGCGGATCGCGCGGCCACAGCCAATCCGGCTCGGTGGCATGTTCGGCGCCGGCCGGCAGGGTCGGGCCGTCCTTCAGCATCACTCCCCGGCGCAGCGCGGCGATCGCCTCGTCGGTGATCGCGCCATCCACCTGCGCCAGGTAGGTCTTGGGCTGCTTGTGCTTCGGATCGGTCAGCCGGTGGGCCAGCGCGCCGTCGTCGGTGAGCAGCAGCAGGCCTTCGCTGTCCTGGTCGAGCCGGCCAGCGGCATACACCCCCTTCTGGGCGACATGGTCGGCCAAGGTGGCGCGGCCGTCCGCATCGGTGAACTGGCAGAGCACGCCATAGGGCTTGTTCAACGCGATCAGCACGGAGCGACGGACGCCGTCAGGGGGATGAGGCGGCCTTGGCCGGTGACGGCACCGATGCGGCCGGCACCGGACCTTCCGGCTTCACGAAGCGCAGCGTCATCCGGTCCGATTCGCCGATCGCCAGGTACTTCGCGCGGCCCGTCTCGCCCAGGGCCAGCGTGGGCGGCAGCGTCCACACGCCCTTGGGGTAGTCCTTCGTATCGGCCGGATTGGCGTTGATCTCGCTGGACTCCTCCAGCTTGAACCCGGCATCGGTAGCCAGCTTCACCACCGCGGCCACCGGCAGGTAGCCGCTGCCCTTCACCGCATCCAGCGATACGCCCGCGGCGGCACGATGGTCGACCACGCCGAGCACGCCGCCCGGCCGAAGCACCCTGAAGAATCCCTTGAACATCGCCGGCGCGGTGCCGGCCATCACCCAGTTGTGCACGTTGCGGAAAGTGAGCACGGTGTCGGCGCTGCCAGGCGGGCCGAACACCGGCGCTTTCGGGTCGAAAATGACGATGCGCGCGTCGCCAAACACCGCCGGGGCGGCGGCGAATTTCTGCTTCAGCGTGTCCTCGGCCGCCTTGCCCGGGGCCGGCGCGGCCACCGCGGCCACGTACTGCCCGTTGTCGCGCAGCAGCGGCGCCAGGATGTCGGCGTACCAGCCGCCGCCCGGGGTGATCTCCACCACCGTCTGGTCCGGCTGCACGCCGAAGAACTCCAGCGTCTGCTTGGGGTGGCGATAGCGGTCGCGCGCGCGCTCGGCGGCGCTGCGCCAGTCGCCGGCCAGCACGCTGTCGAGCTGGGCCGCGGTGAAATCCACCGCGCTGGTTGGCGGCACCAGCTCGCCCGGCGGCTGGTCCTGCCCGTCCGCTTCGGCCACGGTCTGCGCCACCGCGGGCACCGCCAGCGCAAGGGCGCACAGCCCGGCCAGCAGCCACTTTCCCGGAACCGACGATGTCATGGTGTGCTCCCTGTTCGATGGCGCCTGGCGGCGCCTCCCCGCCCGGCACGCTGGCGCAGGCAAAGTGATAAAGGCGTGCAGATACGGCTGGCCTTTCAGTATGGACGCGGACAGACCGACTGCAGGCCGTCGATGTGTTCGTGCAGATCCGGTGCGATGCCCTGCCACATCGGATCCAGGATGAAATCGATGCCCTCGTACCGCGCCAGCTTGGCCGCCGGAATGAAGTCCGCGTCGCCGGCGACCAGGATGATCTGGTCGACCTGCTTTTTGTAAGCCAGCGCGGCGATGTCGATGCCGATCTTCATGTCGACCTGGGTCTGGCGCATCTCCGGCTCGAAATGCTCGTCGCCCAGGTCGTCCCAGGCGAGCGTGCCCTCGCGCAGCTGCTGGAACGCACTGCGGCGCAGCTGCCACTCGCCGCGCTCGCTCAGCCGCCCGAGGCGCAGCGCCATCTTGCGCTGGCGGCGCAGCTGGTCGTGCAGCTCGCGGCGGAACGCGGCCGCGCCGGTGCGTCCGAAATCCACGCTGTCGCCGCTGACCGGCTTGACCAGGGTGCGCTCCAGCGGCGGGCAGTCATAGAAGAAGATGCGGTACAGCGCCTCGCGTGGACGATCCAGCGTCTTGAGGTGCTCCAGCGCCATACCGAACACGGTCTTGGCCACCGTGCGCGCGTCGTTCGGATCGCGGTCGCCCCAGACCTTGCGGTAGCGGGCGAGAAAAAACGCACCATCGACAAGAAACGCAGTGGCGGGCATGCAGTCCTCAAGGGCCGGATCGGGCGGTCACCGACCCGGTCCGCACAGGGTGCGGAGCCGCTCGGAATCGCCGGGAAGCGTGCGCACGCGGGAAGTCGCGGCGCTGCACCATCTTACATCCAGGCCGGCCTCAGCGGATGGCCAGCGCCCGTGCCAAGGCCTGCAGGCCCTCGTCGTAGAGTCCCGCCATCAGCCGCGCGACGTCCGCCCCGGCTTCGCGCCGCGGCTCGAATTCGCACGACCAGTCGACCCGACAGGCCGGACCGTCGGCATGCACGGCCAGGATCGAGCGGCAGGCGGCCAGCGGCAGCGAGCCGTCCACCAGCACGTAGACGCAACGGCAGGCGGCATCGTTGCGCGCCTCCAGCCGCTCGACCACGCGACCGCCGTCGGCCAGGTGCAGGGTGCGGATGCGTCCCTCCCACGACAGGTCCAGCCGCCGCACCTGCGGATGCCACCGGTGCAGGCCGCCGAAGTCGCCCACCACCGCCCAGACCGCCTCGGCCGGATGCCCGATGTGCTGCGTCACCTGGATGCGGGTCATGCGGTGTGGTCCCTGCCCGGCGCCTCGCCGGCCGCAGGAGCCACGCAAGACCCGGACCAGCGCGCAAAGCCCCTTCGGACCGGCGGTCGCTGCCGCAGGTGTTGCTTCCGTGGCGCAACCGACCCGTGACACGGCGTGTCAAATGCTTCACGCCAGGGCGTCCCGATGCTGCGCTGCAGTTTGCGGCGATCCGTGGTGGGCGCGATGCTCGGAACCCACCTGACGCGCAAGACCACCTCCGACCGATGCGACGCGGGACAGCGTGCCGCACATCCAGGCGCCAGGGACCGAAGGAGCCACGGTCATGAGCAATGCCCTGACGGCAAGCCCACCCTCCTCTCGCATCGCGAGCCTGCTGCAGGCGCGCATCGGCACCAGCCAGGTTTCGCCCTACGTCGCCAAGTCGTGGGACCGCTGCCTGAACCGCTACAGCATCGAGCCGGACGCCGAGCGGCGCACCGTCGTGCTCGACACCGCTTCGGTGCGGGCACGCCAGGAAACCCTGGGCGAGCTGCTCGGCGTGGCCCGCGCCGAGATGGAAAACCTGTACGAACAGATCGCCGGCTCGGGCTATGCGGTGATCCTCAGCGACGCCGACGCAGTAGTGCTCAGCGCAATCACCGACAGCCAGGCTCGGCGCGACTTCCGTGGCGCGGGGCTGTGGGTCGGCGCGGTGTGGAGCGAACAGCACGAAGGCACCAACGGCATCGGCACGGCGGTGGCCGAGCGGGCGCCGGTGACGGTGTACTGCGGCGAGCACTTCCGTCGCTACAACGCCGGGCTGTCGTGCTGCGGCGCGCCGATCCTCGATGTCGACGGCGAGGTGCTGGGCGTGCTCGACGCCTCCGCCGCCAGCACCGCCGACACGCGGCTGGTGCAGAGCCACACGATGGCCCTGGTCAGCATGTCGGCCAACTTGATCGCCCGTTGCCATTTTCTCGGCCGCTTCCGCGATGCCTGGGTGCTGCGCTTCCACAGCCGTGCCGAGTTCGTCGGCCTGTTGCACGAGGCGCTGATGGCGATCGACGACGACGGCAACGTGCTGGCGGTGAACGAGGCGGCGCTGTTGCAACTGGGCATCAGCAGCCGCGCGCAACTGGTCGGCAAGCCGCTCGCCAGCCTGTTGCCGCTGGACATGGACACCCTGCGCCGCCACGCCATGCACGAGGCCGCGTCGCTGTGGCCGGTGCGCGACATCGCCTACGGACGCCGCTTCTTCGCCAACGCCCGGGCGCCGATGCAGCGGCGCGCGGCGACGGCGGCGAGCATCAAGCGGACCGCTCCCGGCACTCCGGCGGCACGCCGCCACGTGGGCGGTGACCCGCGCATGCAGCACAACCTCAATTGCGGTCGCCAGCTGTTCGGCCGGCGCGTGCCGATCCTGTTGCAGGGTGCCACCGGCACCGGCAAGGAAGTGTTCGCCAAGGCACTGCACCAGGCCGCCAGCTGGGCCGACAAGCCCTTTGTGGCGGTGAACTGCGCGGCGATTCCCGAGGCGCTGATAGAGAGCGAGCTGTTCGGCTACACCCGCGGTGCGTTCACCGACGCCGCGCGCGAGGGGCATGTCGGAAAAATCCGCCAGTCCAGCGGCGGCACGCTGTTCCTGGACGAGATCGGCGACATGCCGCTGGCGCTGCAGACCCGCCTGCTGCGCGTGCTGGAAGAGCACGAGATCGTGCCGCTGGGCGGCGACGCGGCGATTCCGGTGGATCTGCACGTGATCAGCGCCAGCCATCGCAACCTGCTCGCCATGGTGCAGCAGGGCGAATTCCGCGAAGACCTCTACTACCGCCTCAACGGCATCACCCTGGAGCTGCCCACACTGCGCGAGCGCACCGACAAGCGCGAGCTGATCCAGGCCCTGCTGCAAGAGGACGTTCCCGACGGCCCCGTGCCGGCGATCGACGACGAGGCGATGGAGCGGCTGCTGGCGCACCCGTGGCCGGGCAACATCCGCCAGTTGCGCAACGTGCTGCGCATGGCTACGGCGCTGTGCGGCGAGGACGGCCGGATCGGCGTCGCCCAGCTCGGACGCGAATTCGGCGACACCCCGCCGGGCCAACCGCCGGCGGTACAAGGCGACGGCGGACGCGACGAAGCAACCAATGCGCTGGGCACCGCCGAACGCGACGCGCTGATGCTCGAGCTCGAACGCATGCACTGGAACATCAGCCGCACCGCCACCGCTCTGGGGGTGAGCCGCAACACGCTGTACCGCAAGATCCGCAAGCACCGCATCGTGCTGCCCGGCTGAACGCCTGGCGCGCTCAGTCGTCGTCCGCGGCCGCGCCGCCGAAGGCGTAGCTCACCCCGAGCAGGAACGAGCGCGGCGCGCCCGGCGCCACGAACAGCGTAGGCGTGCCCGGACCGGTGGTGTCGATCAGCCGGTTCGGCGTGTCGAACACGTTGGTACTGAGCAGGCCCCCGTTGACGTAGCGGCGATCGAACAGGTTGTCGACGCTGGCGAAGAACGCCAGCGCGCGGCTCGGCCGGTAATGCAGGTCCAGCGCGACCACGCCGTAGCCCGGCAGCGCACCGTGGCGGTCGGCGTTGTTCTCGTCGCCCACCACGAACTGCCCGGAGTACGCGCGCAGGTTGGCGCCGAACGACCACCGCGATGTCAGCCGGTATTCGCCCGACAGGTTCAGCAAGCGCTCCGGTACGCCGGGCAGGCGGTCGCCGCGGCGCACCCGGATCACTCCCCCGGCATCGGCACTGGAGTTGGCGCCGCTGACCGTCTCGAACGACGCGTCGTAGGTGGCCCGCACCAGGCTGAGGTTGGCCTGCCACTCCAGCCGGCCGCGTTCGCCGCCCAGCCCCAGGTCGATGCCGCGCCGGCGCGTGCCCGGCACGTTGGCGAAGTAGCCCTGCGAGCTGCCGCCGGTGAACACGGTGAGGATGTCGTCGCTGGCCCGGCTCAGGTAGGGCGACACGTTCCAGCGCAACCGGCCGTCGGCGGTGCTGCCGCGCAGGCCACCGCTCAGCGTGCGCACCACCACCGGCCTGAGCGGCGGATCGCCGGTGAGGTCGTTGGGCAGCGCGCAGGGGGCCGCCGGGTCGGCGCATTCGAACTCGATCGGCGTGGGCGTGCGCATGCCCTCGTCGTAGTTCGCGTAGAGGCCGAACGCCGGTGACGGGTTCCAGGTGACGCCGAGGCTCGGGTTGAAACGGTGGAAGCGCTGGCGACCGTTGATGTCAGGCTCTGCGCCGGAGCGGTCGGTCACTGCCAGCCGGCTGAGGTTGTAGCGGCCGCCAGCACTGACGTGCACCGCCGGCGTGAGCGCGAACACGTCCATCGCGTACACGCCGATGCTGCGGTTGGTCGCACCGGCATTCGTCAGCGGATCGAGCGCGAACGGCGCCAGCCCGATCGCCTCGCCGCGCCGCGCCGGGTCGAGCGGAAAATAGGCCGGTTGGGCGAACTGGGTGAAATCGCTGGCGCCCGCATCCAGGCTCACGCCGACGGTGAGCTGGTTGTCGTGACCGGCGAATGCCGCGCCGTCCACCGCCTGCAGCGAAAAGCCATAGCCGCGCGTGTGCACCTGGCCGAGCACATTGCTGGCCGGCACGTTGTTGATCGTCGCCTGCGGGTTCGCCGGGTCGTACGCCGGGCTCACCCCGGCGTACCAGAACTGGCCGACCGAGGCCGGGTCGTAGGCGCCGTCGACCGCGTAACCGAGCGGCCCGTCCGCCGCCGGATCGTAGGCGGCGAAGTCGTTGGTGTTGGAATTGAAGCTGCTGCTGCGCGACAGGCGCAGATAGCCGTTCGCCTGCACCGCCCAGTCGGCGCCGAGCTCATGCGTCCCCTGCGCGGTGAATGCATTGAGGCGGTTGCGGAAGTGGTCCGGCCAGGTGAAGCCGGCCTTCGGCGTATCGATCCATTCCACCGGCAGGGACTGCGTGCCCGACAGGCGTCCGGCCGTGCCGGTGTAGCTGAGCATCAGCGATGTGTTCTCGTCCGGCCGCCAGTCGCCGCGCACGAAGGCCTGCTGCACACGACTGGGCGAATACTCGCGCCAGCCGCGCTCGTAGTCGTTCGCCGCACCGACGAAGATCGCCCCGGCGCGGCCATGCGCGCCGAAGCTGGCATCGGACTGGAGCCGTCCCCACGAGCCGCCGGAGACATCCACCGTGCCGCCCGGATCGGTGAAGCCGCTCTTGCTGGTCACCAGCAGCGCACCGGCCAGCGTGTTCAGGCCGTACAGCGGGTTGGAGCCGGGCACCAGCTCGACGTCGCGCACGGCAAAGTCGGGGATCGACTCCCAGTTCATCGTCTCGGCGAACGGCTCGTTCTGGCGCACGCCGTCGAAGTACACCGAGATGCCCGACGGCGAACCGAGCAGCGGCGACAGCGTGTAGCCGTGGAAGATCAGGTTGGCCTGCCACGGGTTGCCCTGCGACTGGGTCAGGCTCACGCCCTGGAAATTCGCCTCCAGCAGGCCGGTGACCGCCTGCCCGTGCAGCTGCGCCATGTCGTCGGCCTGCGCGCTCTGCACGTTGAGCGGAATCTGCAGCGGCGGCACCTCGAAGCCGGGCAGCGGCGCGATCGCGATCACCTTCACTTCGTGGAACTGCTTGACCGGGCGATCGGCCAGGGCGCGCGGGCTGGCCGCCAGGCAGAGCGCGGCCAGCCCCAAGCGCCCTGCGGCGTTCCATGCGCGGCGGGCGGCGACACACGTCCATGTGATGCGACGGCTCGACATGGGCGGGGCATTCCGTTCGGCGAGGGTCCGGGTGCCGATCATCCCAACCGCCCGGCCGCTCGCCCAAGGCGACCTTGGTCGAACGACCCGCCGCACGCGGTGCGACTCACGCTCCCTTGTACAGCGTGCCTTTGGCCTTGGCCGTATGCGTGGCGATGGCGTCCATCAGCGGCGGCGACAGGCAGTCGTACGGCGGCAGGCCCAGCTCGTTGAGGCGTGCGCGTACCGCATCCATGCCGGCCGGGTTGTAGCCGGACTCGATGATCGAGGAGACGAAGGCGGCGAAGCCCGGCGCCGCCCAGCCCTCTTCCTTCGACAGTTCGGTGTGCACGAAGTCCAGCCCGTAGAACGGATGGTCCTTGTTCTCGATGCGGCCGATCATGTGGGTGCCGCAGACCTTGCAGGCGTGGCGCTCGATCGCCGCGCTGGCGTCGACGATGCCGAGCTTGTCGCCGTTCTCCAGCACCACGACCTTGTCGCGGCCGACCACCGCGATCTGCGCGAACACCGCACCCTTCGGCTTCCAGCACTTGCTGCAGCCGCAGACATGGTTGTGCGCGGTCTGCGCACCGACCTTCACCTTCACCGGCTTGTCCGCGCACAGGCAAGTGAGCGTGCCTCCGCCGAAACCGTCCTTGCCGGGTTTGACGCCGTGATCGACGGCGGGATGGATCGTTACGCTTGCCATGATGTGACCTCCAGATGAGCGTGGGTGACGACGGCAGGAGCGCGGGCGGGCGATGCCGACGGCCGCGGGGTGCGTGGAACGGAAAGCGGTGTCAGGGCGGCAGGGACACTCCCGCCGTGCGTTCGAGCAACTGACTGGCACCGGCCAGCCAGGTGGCGTCGGTGTCGCCGCGCAGGTCGATCGAACCGCCGGCGGCCGGGCGGTCCGGATGGGCGACATCGATCAGCGCCATGTTGATCATCAGGATCAGCCGGCTCTCCTTCTGCACCCAGGTGACCAGCACGAAGTCGGCGCCCTGCCGTCGGGCCCAGTCGGCCATGCAGGCCTTGCAGTCCAGGTAGCGGTACGGCGGCCGGGCCATCGCGGTGGCGTCGAGCAGGCGGTAGCGCGGCGAGGCGGCCAGCGCCCGGCGCAGCTGCGCGCCGAGCATCGCCACGCGGGCCGCATCCTCGCGCTGGTCGTAGCGCTGGTCCGGCGGCGCCAGCTCCACCAGCTCCACCGCCGGCAGCAACAGCGACGGCACCGTCGCACCGTCCGCCGTCGCCACCGCCAGCGAAGCAAGCAGCGCGAAGACGACGAGGGCGACGATGCCGTACATGGTCGACTCAATACTTGATTACCGAGCGGATCACCTTGCCCTCGTGCATCAGGTCGAAGGCGCGGTTGATGTCCTGAAGCGGCATCACCTCGGTGATCATCTCGTCGATCTTGATCTCGCCCTTGAGATAGCGCTCGACGTAACCCGGCAGCTGGCTGCGTCCCTTCACGCCGCCGAAGGCGGAGCCGCGCCAGACGCGTCCGGTGACCAGCTGGAACGGTCGGGTGGAGATCTCCTGGCCCGCGCCGGCCACGCCGATGATGGTCGACTCGCCCCAGCCCTTGTGGCAGCACTCCAGCGCCGAGCGCATCACGTTGACGTTGCCGATGCACTCGAACGAGTAGTCCACGCCGCCGTTGGTCATGTCGACGATGACCTGCTGGATCGGCGTGTCCGGGTAGTCCTTCGGATTGACGAAGTCGGTGGCGCCCAGTGCCTTGGCCATCTCCCACTTGGACGGATTGATGTCCACGCAGAGGATGCGCGAGGCCTTGGCCATCACCGCGCCCTGCACCACCGACAGGCCGATGCCGCCCATGCCGAACACCGCCACGGTGGAACCGGGCGTGACCTTGGCGGTGTTGAGCACCGCGCCGATGCCGGTGGTGATGCCACAACCGAGCAGGCAGACCTTGTCCAGCGGCGCGGCCGGGTTGATCTTGGCCAGCGAGATCTCCGGCAGCACGGTGTACTCGGAGAAGGTGCTGGTGCCCATGTAGTGCAGGATGGTCTTGCCGTTGATCGAGAAGCGCGAGGTGCCGTCCGGCATCAGGCCCTTGCCCTGGGTGATGCGGATCTTCTGGCACAGGTTGGTCTTGCCCGAGCGGCAGTATTCGCACTCGCCGCATTCGGGCGTGTACAGCGGGATCACGTGGTCGCCCGGCTTCACCGAGGTGACGCCCGGCCCGACCTCCTCGACGATGCCACCGCCCTCGTGGCCGAGGATCGCCGGGAAGGCGCCTTCCGGATCGGCGCCGGAAAGGGTGTAGGCATCGGTGTGGCACACGCCGGTGGCGACGATGCGCACCAGCACCTCGCCGGCCTTCGGCCCCTCCACGTCGACCTGCTCGATGCTCAGCGGCTTGCCTGCTTCCCAGGCGACGGCGGCTCTGGATTTCATGGATGCGACTCCTCGATGGTTGGAACGGAACTGGGGGAAGGCGGATGGTCCCAGCCCGCTGCCCGCCGTGGCAAACGGTCTTCAGTCCTGCGCACTGGGCGGACGGCCCGGCGATACCAGGTCGAGCTGGCGCGCCTTGATGTAGTCGTAGATCGCGCGGATGTCCTTCTCCTCGAAGAAGCCGGCCCACGACGGCATGCCCTTGGCCTGCCGCCCGGCCATCGCCGTGCTGAGGAACTGCTGCCAGGTCATGCCGCCTTCCAGCGACTTGCGCAGGTCCGGCGCGTACTCGCCGCCGATCGCGTCGCCGCCGTGGCAGCGGAAGCAGTACGAGTTGTACTGCTCGTAGCCGTGGAACACGGTGTCGGTCACCTGCTTCTGGTCAGCCCCGGTGAACACGGCGAAGTCGGTCGTCACCGACTTGCCGTCGGGGGTCTTGTAGGAGTGGCTCTCCTGCGCTGTCGCGGCCGGCTGGTTGGCCTTGGCTTCGGACGACTGCCCGTGCAGCGAGAGGATCCAGTGCACCATCTCGGTAATGTCCGCATCGCTGAGCTCCGGATGGGCCGTCATCGCGATGTCGCCCCAGTTGCCCGAACCGCCCTCCTTGATCTTCTTCACCAGCATCGCGACGGTCGCCGCACCCTTGCCCCGATAGCGGTCGGCCACCGCGTCGTAGGCGGGGCCGACCAGCTTGTGGTCGATCGCATGGCAGGCGAAGCAGTTGCTGGCACGCGCCTTGGCCTCTCCCGACGGCATGCCCCCGTCCCCCGCACGGGCGACCAGCGGTGCGGCCAGGCCAAGGGCGAGGCCGAGCAGGGACAGACAGCGCAGCAGGGGACGATGCATGGGCACGGGCTCCATCGGGCGGGAAAGGGGATCAGAGGTTGGCCATGCCATCCATGCCGGCGGCAGGCTCGGGATGCGTCTCCACACCGTGCTGGCGCAGGATCGCCTTCAGCTCGCCGTCGTGGGCCTTGATCAGCCGGTCCAGCCGCTGCTTGAGCGCGGTGTCGCCCTGGCGCACCGCCATCGACATCGGGAAGGTGTACATCTCCGGTGATCCGGTGGCGCGCGAGTTGGGCAGGGTCACCGTGGTCAGGTCGGGATAGTCCTTGAGAAAGGCACCGATCGCCGGTTGCCAGGTGATCATCACGTCGATCTTTCCGCTCTCCAGGTCGTCCAGCACGCTGCGCGGCGAGACCCCGCTCTTGCCGCCGACGTCATAGGCCTTGGCGGCCTGCACCATGCCGCGCAGCTGCAGGCCCGCTTCCACCGGCGTGTCGGACTCGAAGCCGATCTTCAGCTTGTGCAGGTCCGGCGAGTTGAGGTCGGCGAGGTCGTAACCCTTGTCCTTCTTGAACACGAACACGTACGAGGACACGTAGTAGGGATCGGTGGTGAGTTCCTCCTGGTTGCCGTACGGCATGCTCATCACCACGTCGCAGTGCCCGTTGTCGAGGTTGCGCGCCAGCCACTCGGAGTAGCCGCCGTGACCGCGCGAGTCGGCCCAGGTGTAGTCGACGGTGGCACCCAGCTCCTTGGCCACGTACTGCGCGACGGCGTTCTCGAAACCCTGGCCGGCCTGGTTGGAGTACGGCAGGTAGTCGGGATCGGCGCAGACCTTGAGCTGGCCGCCGGCATGGGCCGGCACGGCAGCAGCCAGCAGCACCAGCATGCCGGCGGCGAGGAAGATGGGCTTGCAGGTGCTCATGGCGGTCTCCCGGCGGTATGGACACGGTGGCGCCACGCCCCCTTGCGGGGGCATGGCGCCGGTTCGCGGATCAGTTCAGGGCAAACACCATCAGGGTGCCGCCGAGGTTGGTGTAGTCGCCGAGGGTGGCGGTGGCGCCGACCGCGCCGAGGCCCTCGGTCGCCTTGGTCAGGTTGTTCGACAGGCCGATCGCCGCCCAGCCGCCAACGCCGCTGAGGATCGCGACGTACTGCTTGCCGTCATGCGTGTAGGTGATCGGGTTGCCGATGATTCCGGACGGGCACTTGAACTGCCACAGCACCTTGCCGGTGTTCAGGTCGACTGCGCGGAACCAGCCGGTCAGCGTGCCGTAGAAGGCCAGGCCGCCCTTGGTGGTGAGCACGCCGGACCAGTCCTGGAAGCGGTCGTTGATCGCCCACTTGGTGTCGCCGGTCGCCGCGTCGAAGGCGATGAAGCGTCCGCCCACGTCGCCGTGGTTGGCCGGATACATGTTCACCAGCGCGCCGACGTACGGGAAACCGGCCTTGTACTTCACGTTGAACGCCTGGTAGTCCATGCAGACGTGGTTGGTGGGCACGTAGAACAGGCCGGTGTTCGGGTCGTAGGAGGCCGGCTGCTGGTCCTTCGAGCCCTGCGAGGACGGGCAGATGTCCTTCACGTTGACGCCTTCCTTGGTCATCTTGGCCGGATCGACCATCGGCCGGCCGGTCTTCATGTCGATGCCGGTAGCCCAGTTCACCACCGGGTCGAACTTGTGCGCCGCCAGCAGCTTGCCGTTGGAGCGATCCCACACGTAGGCGAAGCCGTTGCGGTCGAAGTGGGTGAGCGTCGGCACGGTGCGGCCGTCGATCTTGGTGTCGGTGAGGATGCTTTCGTTGACGCCGTCGTAGTCCCAGCCGTCGTGCGGGGTCATCTGGAACACCCACTTGGCCTCGCCGGTGTCCGGATTACGCGCGATCACCGACATCGAGTACTTGTTGTCGCCGGGGCGCTGGGTCGGGTTCCAGGTACCGGGGTTGCCGGTGCCGTAATACAGCAGGTTGAGCTTGGGATCGTAGGTGTACCAGCCCCAGGTGGTGCCGCCGCCGAGCTTCCACTGGTCGCCCTGCCAGGATTTCAGGCTGGAGTCCTTGCCGACCGGCTTCTGGGTGGCGCCGTCGATGGTCTTCCTCGGGTTGAACATCAACTGGTCGTCCGGCCCGGTGCTGTAGGCACGCCACAGTTGCTTGCCGGTCTTGATGTCGTTGGCAGTGATGTAGCCGTGCACGCCGTACTCGGCGCCGGACACGCCGGTGATCACCTTGTCCTTGATCACGATCGGCGCCATGGTCTGGGTCTGGCCGATCATCGGGTCGGCGTTCTTGGCCTTCCAAACCACCTTGCCGGTCTTGGCGTCCAGCGCGTAGAGATTGCCGTCCAGCGCGTTGGCGAAAATCATCCCGTCGCCGTAGGCCGGGCCGCGGTTGACCACGTCGCAGCAGGCCACCGACGGCGCGAACTTGTTCTGGTCCGGGGTGAAGCTCCAGACGATCTTGCCGGGGTCGTCCAGCGACACCGCGTAGACGTGGTTCGGGTAGGAACTCTCGAAGTACAGCATGTTGCCGACCACCAGCGGCTGGCCCTCATGGCCGCGCAGCGAGCCCGAGGACATGGTCCAGGCCACGTGCAGGTTCTTCACGTTGTCGGTGGTGATCTGGTCCAGCGCGCTGTAGCGCTGGGCGGTGTAGCTGCCCGACGGCATCACCCACTGGTTGGGGTCCTTTGCCATCTGCATCAGCGAGTCATTGGCCAGGGCGCCGACCGCGGTCAGGCCCAGTCCCAGCCCGAGCACGATCGACCATGGACGGGAACGAACGAAACGGTTTCGCATGGTGGATTCCCTTTTCTCTGCCGTGGAACGGAGCGGGCCGCCGAGGCGCCGCCGCCGGAATGCGTGGCCCGTTCGCTGCAGGCGTCGTGCCACTTCCGGGGCGGCCGACGAATCCATCGTCGATTCATGCACTTGCGACCGGTTCGCGATCGCCGGCCAGGGGCCCTCGCCACGGCGGGTGTGCTCATTCCGCAACACCCGCTGCTGCAGATTTGGCTCATTGGGGGGACAAGCGCACCGGGCCGGCCTGCCGTTGCGGCGGATGCACAACCGGCCGGGCGGCGAGGCCGGGCATACGGACTATCGGCTAGCTGGCGCCGTCGCCCGGGCGCGGTCCGGGCAATTGGCGGCAGTACGTGTCCGCCTCGGCAAGCAGCCACGCGCGGAATGTGGCGAAGCCACGATGCTCCAGCGAGCGCGGCGGATACACCAGCCAGTAGGCATCCGGCACCGGCAGGTAGCGCTCGCCCAGGACCACCAGACGCCCGGCGTCGATCAGCGACTTGGACATCACCATGCGGCCCATGGCGACGCCCAGCCCCTCCAGCGCCGCATGACGTTGTGCCTCGAAGCTGTCGAAGTGCGCAACGTAGCGATGCGGCAGCTCGCCGCCGTAGTGGGCGAACCACTCGCGCCAGCGATTGGCTGGATTGGGATCGCCGAGCAGCGGCCAGCGCGACAGGTCGTGCACGTCCATGCCGGCCATCCGCGCCACCAGTTCGGGGGCCGCCACGGGCGCGATCCATTCGTCGAACAGGCGCTCGCTGTGCAGCCCGGCCCATTCTCCACGGCCATAGCGCATGGCGGCGTCGACCGGCTCGCGCTCGAAGTCCACCAGGGCCGAGCCGGACTGCAGGCTGAGCTCCAGTTCCGGATGCGCCGCGACCAGTCGGGGCAATCGCGGCACCAGCCAGCTCGACATGAGGCCAGGGCTGGCGCTGAGCCGGAGGGCGTGGTCGCGGGGCGTCCGGAACCGTGCAAGCGCGCGCTCGATGCCATCGAAATGCTCGCCGAGGGCCTCGAGCAATCGCTGGCCGTCCACCGTCAGCGTCACACCGCGCGGCCCGCGCACGAGCAGGCGGCGTTCCAGCCGCTCCTCGAGCTGGCGCATCTGGTGGCTGAGGGCGCTGACCGTGAGATTCGCCTGTTCGGCGGCGCGCGACAGGTTGCCCAGCCTGGCGACCAGCACGAACTGCTGGAGCAGCCCCAACGGCAGTTTGCCCATTTTGAATATTCCTCAAGCCACGCTTGTCAATTTATCGCTTTTTGGGCATTTGCTGTGCACCTATCTTGAGCGCCCACAAAGTTGCACTCTCCCGGAGGCACCATGAATTCGCTCTGGAAAGACCTGCTGATCCTGCACGGCCATCTCGTCTGGAAAGAGGACCTGGCCTGGGCTCCCGACACCCTCCCGGACACCGATCGCGACAAGCATGGCGCCAAGAAGACCGGATCGACCGCGCTGAAGTGCTGCATGGCGGCGGTCGTCTGGCCGCGACTGGCGGCGCCGCGCTGAGCGACGCCGGCCGCACGTCCGGTCGGTGATTGCCGGGAACGTCACGCTTCTTTTCCCGGACGCGTGCATGCTTGTCGCTTTCGACCGTCCGAGGTATCCCCACCGTGCGCATGCGTCCACTTGGCAAATCGTCGTTGTCCATCGCCCCGCTCGCCTTCGGCGGCAACGTATTCGGCTGGAGCGCCGATGAAGCGCGTTCGTTCGCCCTGCTCGATGCCTTCGTCGACGCCGGCTTCAACCTGGTGGATACCGCCGACGTCTACTCCGCCTGGGCGCCGGGCAACCGCGGCGGCGAGTCGGAGACCCTGATCGGCAAATGGCTCAAGCGCAGCGGCAAGCGCGACCGTGTGGTGATCGCCACCAAGGTCGGCAAGTGGGTCGAACAACCCGGGCTATCGCCGGCCAATATCGAACAGGCGGTCGAGGGCTCGCTCAGGCGACTGCAGACCGACTGCATTGACCTGTACCAGGCCCACGCCGACGACGCGAGCGTACCGCTGGCCGAGACACTGGGTGCGTTCGGGCGGCTGATCGAGCAGGGCAAGGTGCGCGCGATCGGTGCGTCCAACTATTCCGCCGCCCGTTTTGCCGACGCGCTCGCGGTGGCCCGCGAGCACGGCCTGCCGCGCTACGAGACATTGCAGCCGCAATACAACCTAGCCGACCGCGCCGGCTACGAGGTCGCGCTCGAGCCGCTGATCCGTCAGGAAAACGTGGGCGTGATCTGCTACTACGCGCTGGCCAGCGGCTTTCTCACCGGCAAGTACCGCAGCACCGCCGACCTGGCCAAGAGCGCCGCCCGCGGCGGCTCGGTGAAGAAGTACCTGGACCCACGCGGACTGCGCATCCTTGCCGCACTCGACGAGGTGGCCGGCACCCATCCCGGTGCGACGCCGGCCCAGGTCGCGTTGGCCTGGCTGATGGCACGACCGGGCATCACCGCACCGATCGCCAGCGCCACCAGCGTGGACCAGTTGCAGGAGCTGATCGGCGCCGCGCAGCTCGCGCTGGCGGCGGACGAGATCGCTGCCCTGGACCGCGCCAGCGCCTACTGAGGCGGTGCGACGGCCGAGGCGGCCGGTGCCGGCTCCGCGGTATCGTCGCCATCCGGTGCCTGCACCGCGTACCCCTCGGCCTTCAGTGCGTCGAGGTAGCTCCCCGGTCCCAGCAGCTGATCCATCGACAGCACCGCCAGCGCCTGCGTGTCGTTGCCCAGGGCCTGGCGCGCGGTCGCGAGCCAGGTGGCATCGACCCGTGCCGGCAGGTCGCTGATGCCGAGCTGGCGGGCGAAACCGCTCTCGGTCAGCGCATCGGCACAGGCGTTGCGGAAGCGGCTGTCCGGCAACCGGCGCAACGTGGCGATGTCGCCGGTGGACCAGGCGTTGGCCCGCTCGGCCATCGCCGGCAGGTCGTGCTCGACGCTGTCCAGCGTGCGCGAGAAGCACTCGGTGTCCTCCGGCCCGGCGGCCTTGAACGCCTTGATCGCCCCGCGCGGATCCTTGATCTCCAACTGGTAGGTGGCGTCGACGATCTTCACGCCGTGCTGCTTGGCCAGGCTCTCGACGGTGTCCTCGATCTGGCCGCCGCTGCGCAGGCCGCTCTTCTTCAGTGCCTTCTTGTACAACTCCATCCCGGCAAAGATCGGCCGCCAGCGCTCGATGCCATGGTCGCGACCGATGTAGCGCGCCTTGAGCGCCGTCCAGCGCGCGTAGAGCGGCGCGGGCAGCACCTGGTCCAGCGTCTTGCCATCGGGGTTCTTGCGCGCGCTGAACGCCGAGGGCAGCAGGAACAGCCTGCCGAAGAAGCCGACGTCCAGCTTGAACTTGACCCGCGGTGCACGGATCACCTCCTGGCTACCGGCGACGATCCGCTCCACCTCTTCCGAACGCCACTGCATGTTCTTCGGTAACGTGCTGGTGGTGCCCAACAGCCACAGCACATGGCCGTCCTTGCTCACCTTCCACAGGCCGGGGCCCGGTTGCACGCCACTGACGGTGACCGGCGCGAGCACGGGGATGTCGGTGGTCGAAGGCGGTGCAGGCAGCTCCTGCGCAACCAGTGGGGTGACCACCAGCAGCGAGGACAACAACAGCACGGGCATCCGTGGCATGCGCGATCTCCGGTCGGGAACGCGCATGCTAGCAACCGTCGGCTGAAGCGCCGCGTTGCCGTCGCTACACGCCGGCGGCCAGCGCACCCACCTGGGCCAGCACCGCCTTGCGTGCCTCGGCCGTCTGTTGCGGGCCTTCGTAGTACACGGCGATCAGCAGTGGTGCGCGGCCCGGTGGCCAGACGATCGCCACGTCGTTGTTCTGCGTCTGGCTGGCGCCGGTCTTGTCGCCCGCACCCCAGCCGGCGGGCAAGCCCGCGCGCAGCTGCGCGGTGCCGGTGGTGTTGTGGCGCAGCCAGTCGAGCAGCCGCTCGCGCGAGGCCGGCGACAGCACGTCGCCGAGCAGCACACGGCGCATGTCGCCCAGCATCGCCAACGGCGTGGTGGTGTCCTCGAACCCTTGCGGCCCCGGCAGGTTGAGCGACGGCTCGCTCCGGTCGAAGCGGGTCAGCGGATCGCCCAGGCCATGCACGAAACCGGTCAGCCGGGCCGGGCCGCCGAGCGAGGCCAGCAGCAGGTTCATCGCGGTGTTGTCGCTGACGATCATCGCGGCCTGGCACAGCTCCTCGATGGTCATCCCGGGCGGGCCAGCGTGCGAACGCGTCACCGGCGCCCACTCGAGCACGTCCTCGCGGCGGAAGACGATGCGCCGGTCCAGCCGCTCCTCGCCGCGGTCCACCCGGGCCAGCACCGCGGCCACCGCCAGCAGCTTGCCGGTACTGCACAGCAGGAAGCGCTCATCGGCGCGATGCAGCAGCCGCTTGCCGCTGCCGGTATCGAGCACGGCCACACCGAGCCGACCGCCGTGACTCTTCTCCAGCGCAGCGAACGCGTCGGGAGCGTCCGCCGCGACGGCGGAGGACAATGGAAGCAGCGGCCAGGCGGCCACGCCCAGCAGCCCGGCCTTGATCAGTTCGCGACGACGCATCGTGGGTTCTCCCTGGATCGGTTGATCGGCAAGCGCTCGAGTCAGCCATACCGACATGGCAGGCTGCGGTCCGGCACAGGGAAACTTCCCGGCACGATCGAGGTGTTCCGACCACAGGCGATGCGCGACGTTCGCTCATACGCGACAAAGGCACTTGAACCGTACCTGCCGATCAACGCATGTTACTTCGCGAAATGGTGTCGGGGCCGAGCGCGAAACAATCGCCGGAAAAGCGGTCGATCCAAGGCGATATCCCGAACCCACGGTCGCGGCGCTTATCTTTTGCGCCACCTCGCAACAACATGCGGGCACTCAAGGAGGAGCGATGGATAGCCCCTATGCAGCGGATAGCTGTGCCAACTACCTGCGCAGGTTTTACATCCTGCCGCACACCTACCGCCAACCCCTCATCACCCGGATCCTCGCACCGATCATGACGATCAACATCGTCGTTTCGATCATCGCGATCTCCTTTCCAGATCTGGTGGACGAGGAAAGACATGCGAGCGCCTATGCACGTTCCATCCATCTCACGGAAGCCCTGTATGTATTCGTCTGCAGCGTCTGCCTGTACATGCTGAGCATCAGCTGGAGAAAAATGACCATCACCGGCAAAGCGATCCGGTTCGCGCAGCCGCTGTGGAAGACAACCATCCCGTCAGCCCATATCGTGGGCTACGCCGTCGATTCGATCAGGCAATCGCGAGGCCCGTCTACCTTGCGCTTCTCGATTGTCCACCATGAGCCCGGCAAGGCGCCGGACAAGACCCGATTCGTACTCGATCCGGATGACTTCGACGACCCGAAGTTCCGGGGCCTGTTCATGTCGATGAGCAATTTCGGGGATGCCTCGCTAACCGAGCTTCTGGATAAGTCATCCAACGGCGCCTATCGCTTGATCGCATGGACGCTCGTCCTCGCCCTCACGGTGTTGATGTTCTTCATCCTTCGCGGGGGCCTCCCGGTGATCCATCAGGCGATGGAACAACTGCACCAGATTCGGCCCGCGGGAGATTGACGCATCGAACCGGTCGACCTCCGACAGGGGCCACCCGGGACGCCATGGTCGCTCACGCCCCCAGGTGGGTGTCGCAAGCAGGCACGCCACCATGTCGACGCCGACGATCAGCTTGCCACCCGGCTGCACGCGACCCCGACTGCCTGACCACGCGGAGCAGCCATCCCATGATGAAACGGGGCGCCAAGGCGCCCCGTTTCATTTCACCTAAGCGATGCCACCGCTCATTTCAGCTCGTTCATGGCCGCGTTGAAGGTGGCGCTCGGACGCATCGCCTCGCTCACCCGGGCCAGATCCGGGTGGTAGTAGCCACCGATGTCGACCGGCTTGCCCTGGGCGCCGTTGAGCTCGCCGACGATGGCTGCCTCGTTGTCCGCCAGCGCCCTGGCCAGCGGGGCGAACTTTGCCTTCAACTCGGCGTCCTCGTCCTGCGCGGCCAGCGCCTGCGCCCAGTACAGGGCCAGGTAGAAATGGCTGCCGCGGTTGTCCAGCTCGCCGACCTTGCGCGCCGGCGAGCGGTTGTTGTCCAGGATCTGCCCGTTGGCGCGGTCCAGCGCCTTGGCCAGCACCTTCGCCTTGGCGTTGCCGGTCTTGTCGCCGACGAACTCCAGCGAGGCCTGCAGCGCGAGGAATTCGCCGAGCGAATCCCAGCGCAGGTAGTTCTCCTCGACGAACTGCTGCACGTGCTTGGGCGCCGAGCCACCCGCGCCGGTCTCGAACAGGCCGCCGCCGGCCATCAGCGGCACGATGGACAGCATCTTGGCGCTGGTGCCCAGCTCCATGATCGGGAACAGGTCGGTGAGGTAGTCGCGCAGCACGTTGCCGGTGACCGAGATGGTGTCCTCGCCCTGGCGGATGCGCGAGAGCGAGAAGGCCATGGCGTCTTCCGGCGACAGGATGCGGATGTCCAGCCCGGCGGTGTCGTGGTCCTTGAGGTAGCGCTCGACCTTGGCGATCACCTGCGCGTCGTGCGCGCGCTCGGCGTCCAGCCAGAACACCGCCGGCGTGTTCGACAGCCGCGCGCGGGTGACGGCGAGCTTGACCCAGTCCTGGATCGGCGCGTCCTTGGCCTGGCACATGCGCCAGATGTCGCCTGCCTCCACCGCATGCTCGAACACCACGCGGCCGTCCTGGTCGGTGACGCGCACGGTGCCGTCGCTCTCCACCTGGAAGGTCTTGTCGTGCGAGCCGTACTCCTCGGCCTTCTGCGCCATCAGGCCCACGTTGGGCACCGAGCCCATGGTGGCCGGGTTGAACGCGCCGTGCGCCTTGCAGTCCTCGATCACCGCCTGGTAGATGCCGGCGTAGCTGCGGTCCGGGATCAGCGCCACGGTGTCCTGCAGCTCGCCCTTGGCGTTCCACATCTTGCCGGAGTCGCGGATCATCGCCGGCATCGAGGCATCGACGATCACGTCCGACGGCACGTGCAGGTTGGTGATGCCCTTGTCGGAGTTGACCATCGCCAGCGGCGGGCGCTTGGCGTACTCGGCGGCGATGTCGGCCTTGATCGCATCCTGCTGCGCCTGCGGCAGCGTGCCGAGACGCGCATAGAGATCGCCGATGCCGTTGTTGCGGTCGAAGCCGATCTGCTTGAGCGCGTCGGCGTGCCTGGCCAGCGCGTCCTTGTAGAACTCGCCTACCACCACGCCGAACATGATCGGGTCGGAGACCTTCATCATGGTCGCCTTCAGGTGCAGCGAGAACAGCGCGCCCTCGTCCTTCACCCGCGCGATCTCGGCATCGACGAAACGCGCCAGCGCGGCGCGGCTCATCACGGCGGCATCGACGATCTCGCCGACCTTCACCGCCACCTTTTCCTTCAGCACGGTGCTGGCGCCGTCCTTGCCGATCAGCTCGATCTTCAGCGCGCCGGCCTTGTCCAGCGTGGCGGACTTTTCGCTGCCGTAGAAATCGCCGCCGTCCATGTGCGCCACGCGGGTCTTCGAATCCTTGCTCCAGGCGCCCATGCGGTGCGGATGCTTGCGGGCGTAGCTCTTCACCGAGGCCGGCGCGCGGCGGTCGGAGTTGCCCTCGCGCAGCACCGGGTTCACCGCGCTGCCCTTCACCTTGTCGTAGCGCGCCTTGATGTTCCACAGCTCGACGTCGCCGTGCGGCTCGTCCGGATAGTCCGGCAGCGCGTAGCCCTGCGCCTGCAGCTCCTTGATCGCCGCGTTCAGCTGCGGCACCGAGGCGCTGATGTTGGGCAGCTTGATGATGTTGGCCGCCGGCGTGGTGGCCAACTCGCCCAGCTCGGCAAGGTCGTCGGGGATGCGCTGGTCCTCGCGCAGCGACTCGGGGAACTGCGACAGGATGCGCCCGGCCAGCGAGATATCCCGCGTCTCCACCCCGATACCCGCGGTGCCGGCGAAGGCCTTGACGATCGGCAGCAGCGACTGCGTGGCCAGGAACGGCGCTTCGTCGGTGAGCGTGTAGATGATCTTGGGGGTCTCGGACATGGGCAGCACTCTTCCTGGACTGGGGGCGGATATGGGTCAGCCGGCAACCATGGAGGTTGCACCATCGATACGCAAGGCCGACGCGACAAGCCCCTATTGTGAGGCCTGTGCCTGCCGAGTTGGATATCGCACGATCCGACGAACCGCCCAGGATGTTGCACTGCAGCCATGCCGCAGGCCGCTCTGCGCGCGGACAGGTCCGCCCGGGGCGGCGGCACCGCGTCATTTTCCTGCCGCATCCCGTTGCGACTTTTGTCGAGTGGCGACCCCGCGCGGGCGGGCGCAATGATCGAAATGCTGTGCATCCACCCCGCGAGGGTGGACGTAAGCGGCAAGTCTTTCCACCACTGCAGGGGAGAACGGTATGGCCAGTGTGCCGGGGGCAACGAATATCGGAAGCCAGGGGGGCTCCGGAGGAATTCTGGCGAGGGAACGCACCATCGCGGGGCCGGGCTACAACCGGTGGTGGGTGGTGCCGGCCGCGCTGGCGATCCACCTGTGCATCGGCATGGCCTACGGCTTTTCGGTGTTCTGGCTGCCGATGACCAAGCTGGTGGCCACGGCCGATCCGGCGATGTGCAGCAACCTCAGCTTCACCGCCGCGCTGACCACCACCAGCTGCAACTGGACGGTGCCCCAGGTCACCCACATCTTCGAGACCTTCATCGCCATGCTCGGCATCTCCGCCGCGCTGTGGGGCGGCTGGCTCGAGCATGCGGGCCCGCGCAAGGCCGGCTTCATCGCCGCGCTTTGCTGGGGCGGCGGCCTGGTGCTGGGTGGCATCGGCGTGTCGATGCACCAGCTGTGGCTGGTGTACCTCGGCTGCGGCGTGCTCGGTGGCGTCGGCCAGGGCCTGGGCTATATCACCCCGGTGTCGACGCTGATCAAGTGGTTCCCGGACCGGCGCGGCATGGCGACCGGCTTCGCCATCATGGGCTATGGCGGTGGTGCGATGGTCGGTGCACCGCTGGCAGTGGCCTTGATGAAACACTTCTCTGGCGTCAGCCCGCAGGGCGTGGCCACCACGCTGATGGCGATGGGCGTGATCTATCTGCTGGTGATGTCCGCCGGCGCGTTCGGTTTCCGCGTCGCCCCGGTGGGCTGGAAGCCGGCCGGCTGGACCCCGAAGGCCGCCGACGCCGGCAGCATGATCACCCAGCACCACGTGCACCTGAACCGGGCGTGGAAGACGCCGCAGTTCTGGCTGGTGTGGCTGGTGCTGTTCCTCAACGTGACCGCCGGCATCGCGGTGATCTCGATGGCCAGCCCGATGCTGCAGGACGTGTTCGGCGGCAAGCTGGCCGGCCTCACCGAAGCGGCTGCTGACCTCACGCCGGCGCAGAAGGCGGCGGTGGTGGCGGCGGCGGCAGGCCTGGTCGGCCTGATCAGCCTGTTCAACAGCCTCGGTCGCCTGTTCTGGGCCTCGCTGTCGGACAAGATCGGCCGCAAGAACACCTACTACACGTTCTTCGTGCTGGGCATCATCGTGTACTGCGCGCTGCCGACCTGGGGCCACATGGGCACGGCCGGCCTGTTCGTGATCTCGATCTGCGTGATCCTGAGCATGTACGGCGGCGGCTTCTCCACCGTGCCGGCCTACTTGGCCGACCTTTTCGGCACGCAGATGGTGGGCGCGATCCACGGCCGCCTGCTCACCGCCTGGTCGGCGGCGGGCATCGTCGGTCCGATCATCATCGCCAGCATCCGCCAGGCACAGCTTGACGCGGGCGTAGCGAAGAACCTGGTATACGACCGTACGCTGTACATCATGGCTGCGCTGCTGTTCGTCGGCCTGATCTGCAACCTGCTGGTCCGCCCGGTGAAGCAGAGCGAGTTCATGAGCGACGAGGAACTCGCCCGCGAGCGCGCCCTGCAGCACGATGCCTCGACGGCGACCGGCAAGGCGGCGGAGAGTGCCGCGCGCGGTGCGTTCGGCGTTGCCGGTGTCGTGTACTGGCTGGCGGTGGGCGTACCGTTCCTGATCGGCCTGTACATCGCCCTGGCGAAGGCCGCGGCCCTGTTCTGATATCCAAAGGTTGTTTGCCATGAATCACGCGGCGCGTGCGGGCTCCGGCCCGCAGGACAACAACAGGTGGCTCTCCCCGGAGAATCACGCCGCGGTGCTCGAGGTCACCGCCCGGCTGAAGGATCAGCCGGGCGCCCTGCTGCCTGTCCTGCACGGCGTGCAGGAAGCACTGGGTTACGTGCCTGAAGGCGCCGTCGCACTGATCGCGCGGGAGCTCAACCTGTCCCGCGCCGACGTGCACGGCGTGGTCAGCTTCTACCACTTCTTCCGCACCCGGCCGTCGGGCAAGCGGATCGTCTACCTGTGCCGCGCCGAGTCCTGCCAGGCGATGGGCGCCGCAGCACTGGAAAGCCACGTCAAGCAAAGGCTGGGCGTGGATTTCCACGAAACCACGGATGACGGGTTGTTTACGCTCGAACCGGTCTACTGTCTGGGCAACTGTGCCTGTTCGCCGGCCGTGATGGTCGACGAGGAACTGCACGGGCGGATGACGCCGGAACGCTTCGATGCCTGGCTGAAGGCCGCCCGGGAGGCTTCATGAGTTTCACCGTCTACGTTCCCCGCGACGCCAGCGCCCTCTCGCTGGGGGCGGAGGCGACCGCCTCGGCGATCGCCGCCGAGGCCGCGCGTCGCGGTATCGATGTCGCGCTCGTGCGCAACGGCTCACGCGGCCTGTACTGGCTGGAACCGATGGTCGAGGTGGCCGCGCCCGAAGGTCGCGTGGCCTACGGCCCGGTGCAGGCCGATGATGTCGCCGCGCTGTTCGACGCCGACTTCCTCCACGGTGGCAGGCACGCGCTGGCGCTGGGCCCGACCGAACAGATTCCCTACCTGGCGAAGCAGGAGCGGTTGACCTTTGCCCGCGTCGGCATCGTCGATCCGCGCAGCCTGGACGACTACCGCGCCCACGGCGGCTACCGTGGCCTGGAGAACGCCTTGAAGATGGCGCCGGCCGATATCGTCGCCGCCGTCACCGATTCGGGCCTGCGCGGCCGCGGCGGCGCCGCCTTCCCCACCGGCATCAAGTGGAAGACCTGCCTCGACGCCAGCGCCGATAAGAAGTACATCGTCTGCAACGCCGACGAAGGCGACTCGGGCACCTTCGCCGACCGCATGGTGATGGAAGGCGATCCGTTCGTGCTGATCGAAGGCATGACCATCGCCGGCCTCGCGGTGGGCGCCACGCAGGGCTACATCTACCTGCGCTGCGAATATCCGCATGCGCGCGATGCGTTGAACGCGGCGATCGCCGCCACGACAGCCGCTGGCTATTTGGGCAACGACGTGCTCGGCAGCGACAAGGCCTTCCACCTGGAAGTGCGCATGGCCGCCGGCGCCTACATCTGCGGCGAGGAAACCTCGTTGCTGGAGTCGCTGGAAGGCAAGCGCGGCCAGGTCCGCTTCAAGCCGCCGCTGCCGGCGATCGAGGGCCTGTTCGGCAAGCCCACGGTGATCAACAACGTGGTCACGCTGTGCTCGGTGCCCGGCATCCTGGACAAGGGCGCGGCGCACTACCGCGATTTCGGCATGGGCCGCTCGCGCGGCACGCTGCCGTTCCAGCTCGCCGGCAACCTCAAGCGTCCAGGCCTGGTCGAGAAGGCCTTCGGTGTCACGCTGAAGGAGCTGATCGAGGACTTCGGCGGCGGCAGCGCCACCGGTCGGCCGATCAAAACCGTGCAGCTGGGCGGCCCGCTCGGCGCCTACATTCCGCCCTCGCGCTACGACACGCCGATGGACTACGAAGCGTTCGCGGCGATCGGCGGCATGATCGGCCACGGCGGCTTGGTGGCCTTCGACGACAGCGTCGACATGGCCGCGCAGGCGCGCTACGCGATGGAGTTCTGCGCCATCGAATCGTGCGGCAAGTGCACGCCGTGCCGCATCGGTTCCACCCGCGGTGTGGAAGTGATCGACCGCATGCGTGCGAACGTCGAGCGCGACCGCAACGAGGCCCTGCTGCGCGACCTGTGCCAGACCATGCTGCACGGCTCGCTGTGCGCCCTGGGCGGCATGGCGCCGTTCCCGGTGCTGAGCGCGCTGGACCATTACCCCGAGGATTTCGCGCGCAGCGCCTGAGCGTCCGCGCGCTGGAGGTTCCCCCATGCTTTCCATCGTCGAAATCGACCGCGGCACCCCGGCCGCCACGTCCACCAAGACCGTCTCGCTGGAGATCGACGGCCGCTCCATCGCCGTGCCCGAGGGCACCTCGGTGATGCGCGCCGCGTCGCTAGCCGGCATCGCCATCCCCAAACTGTGCGCCACCGAAATGCTCGACGCGTTCGGCTCGTGCCGGCTGTGCCTGGTGGAGATCGAAGGGCGGCGCGGCTACCCGGCCTCGTGCACCACGCCGGTGAGCGACGGCATGAAGGTCGCCACGCAGACGCCGAAACTGGCCGAGATCCGCCGCGGCGTGATGGAGCTGTACATCTCCGACCACCCGCTGGACTGCCTCACCTGCCCGGCCAACGGCCACTGCGAGCTGCAGGACATGGCCGGCGTGGTCGGCCTGCGCGAGGTGCGCTACGGCTACGACGGCGCCAACCACGTCTACGCGAAGCAGTCCGACGGCAGCGCCAACCCGCTGTTCGTGGCCAAGGACACCTCCACCCCTTACTTCACCTTCGATCCGTCCAAGTGCATCGTCTGCTCGCGCTGCGTGCGCGCCTGCGACGAGGTGCAGGGCACCTTCGCGCTGACCATCCAGGGCCGCGGCTTCGATTCGAAGGTGTCGCCCAGCCAGAACGAGGATTTCCTCGGTTCCGAGTGCGTGTCGTGCGGCGCCTGCGTGCAGGCCTGCCCTACCGCCACCTTGAGCGAAACCACGCTGATCGAGCGCGGCCAGGCTGAGCACAGCGTCACCACCACCTGCGCCTACTGCGGCGTGGGCTGCAGCTTCCGCGCCGAGATGAAGGGCGAGGAGATCGTGCGTATGGTGCCCAACGTGGAGGGTCAGGCGAACCACGGCCACTCCTGCGTCAAGGGCCGCTTCGCGATCGGCTACGCCAGCCATCCGGACCGCATCACCACGCCGATGATCCGCAAGAAGATCTCCGACCCGTGGCAGGTGGTGAGCTGGGACGAGGCGTTCGCGTACACCGCCAGCGAGTTCAAGCGCATCCAGGAAAAGCACGGCAAGCACGCGGTGGGCGGCATCACCTCCTCGCGCTGCACCAACGAGGAAACCTACCTGGTGCAGAAGCTGGTGCGTGCCGGCTTCGGCAACAACAACGTGGACACCTGCGCCCGCGTCTGTCACTCGCCGACCGGCTACGGCTTGAAGAGCACCCTGGGTGAGTCGGCCGGCACGCAGGATTTCGACTCCATCGAACAGACCGATGTGGTGCTGGTGATCGGCGCCAACCCCACCGACGCGCACCCGGTGTTCGGCTCGCAGATGAAGCATCGCCTGCGCCAGGGCGCCAAGCTGATCGTGGTCGACCCGCGCCGCATCGACCTGGTGCGGTCGCCGCACATCAAGGCGGACTTCCACCTCAAGCTCAAGCCCGGCACCAACGTGGCGGTGCTGAACACGCTGGCCCACGTCATCGTGACCGAAGGGCTGGTGAAGGACGATTTCGTCGCCGCCCGCTGCGAGCCGGAGGCGTTCGAGCGCTGGAAGACCTTCGTCTCGCAGGACAAGTACAGCCCCGAAGCGATGGAAGCGACCACCGGCGTGCCCGCCGACGTGGTGCGCGGCGCCGCCCGGCTCTACGCCACCGGCGGCAACGGCGCCATCTACTATGGCCTGGGCGTCACTGAGCACGCGCAGGGTTCCACCGCGGTAATGGGCATCGCCAACCTCGCCATGGCCACCGGCAACATCGGCCGCGAGGGCGTGGGCGTGAACCCGCTGCGCGGTCAGAACAACGTGCAGGGCTCATGCGACATGGGCTCGTTCCCGCACGAGTTCCCGGGCTATCGCCACGTCAGCGACACCGCCACCCGCCAGCTGTTCGAGAAGGCCTGGGGCGTGCCGCTGCTGGACGAGCCGGGCCTGCGCATTCCCAACATGTTCGAGTCCGCGCTGGACGGCACCTTCCTCGGCCTATACGTGGAAGGTGAGGACATCGCCCAGTCCGACCCGGACACCCAGCACGTGACCGCTGCGCTCAGCGCGATGGAGTGCGTGGTGGTGCAGGACCTGTTCCTCAACGAGACGGCCAAGTACGCGCATGTGTTCCTGCCGGGAAGCTCGTTCCTGGAGAAGGACGGCACCTTCACCAACGCCGAGCGTCGCATCTCGCGCGTGCGCAAGGTGATGAAGCCGCAGTCCGGTTACGCCGACTGGGAGATCACCCAGAAACTGGCCCAGGCCATGGGCTATCCGATGAACTACGCGCACCCGTCCGAGATCATGGACGAGATCGCCGCGCTCACGCCCACCTTCCACGGCGTCAGTTTCGACAAGATCGACCGGCTCGGCTCGATCCAGTGGCCGTGCAACGACGAGGCGCCGGAAGGCACGCCGGTGATGCACGTGGACGAGTTCGTGCGCGGCAAGGGCCGCTTCATGCTCACCGAGTACGTGCCCACCCGCGAGAAGGTCAACGCCGAGCATCCGCTGATCCTCACCACCGGCCGCATCCTGAGCCAGTACAACGTGGGCGCGCAGACCCGACGCACCGAAAACTCCATGTGGCACGAGGAAGACCGGCTGGAGATCCACCCGCACGACGCGGAGGAGCGCGGCATCAACGACGGCGACTGGGTCGGCATTTCCAGCCGCAGCGGCGAAACCGTGCTGCGCGCCAAGATCGCCGACCGCATGCAGCCGGGCGTGGTCTACACCACGTTCCACTTCCCCGGCTCGGGCGCCAACGTCATCACCACCGACAACTCCGACTGGGCCACCAACTGCCCCGAGTACAAGGTGACCGCAGTGCAGGTGCTCAAGGTCAGCCAGCCGTCGGCCTGGCAGAAGCGCTTCCAGAACTTCGACCAGCAGCAGCAGGATCTGCTCAAGGCTGCCGAGCCCGTCACGCGCTGAAGGCTTCAAACCCCGCGGGCGCACGCTCGCGAGTTTCGCCCACACCTGCGCCCCGCTCAACCCGCATCACCAAACGGCCCGCCATGAACATCGAACGCCTCTCCCAGATGGTCAACGACATCGCCAACTACTTCGCCGCCGAGCCCGACCACGCCGCCGGCGTGGCCGGGGTCGCCGACCACCTGAAGAAGTTCTGGGACCCAGTGATGCGCAGGCAGATCATCGAACACCTGCAGGGCGGCGGCGTCGGGCTGGAGCCGCTGGCGAGAGAGGCTGTGCAGAAACTGGCCTCGCTGCAGACCACGACCGCCTGAATCCGGGCCACCTGAAGATGTGACACAGACCCGGCCTACGCGAATCCGCGTGGGCAGCGGGCTCGGCTTGGCGTTTTCCGTGGCTTACCATCGCCGCTCCACACCAAGGACGGGATGGCATGCACAAGGGAAAAGCATGGACGGTGGCGACGCTTGGCGTGGCCGCCCTGGCCGCGGGCGATGCGCTGTCGGGCTGGCTGACGCGGCGTTTTCTCGACCTGGGAACGCAGACGCTGCGCTGGAACACCTACTACATCTACGTGCGAGCGCTGCACCTGCCGCAGGCGCAGCCTTATGCCGGGCGCATCCATGCGGCGGGGTGGCTTGGGTTCGGACTGCCCCTGCTGCTCTGGCTGGTCGCACTGTATTTCCTGTTGCGGTCGAAGCGCCCCTCCCTGCACGGCGACGCGCGCTTCGCCAAGGGTGGCGAGCTGTCCAGCCACGGGCTGTTCAAGCCGGCCGATGACGGCATCCTGGTCGGCAAGTTCCGCGGCCGCCTGGTGCGGCTCAGCGGCCAGCAGTTCGTGATCCTCGCCGCGCCCACCCGTTCGGGCAAGGGCGTGGGCGTGGTCATCCCCAACCTGCTGGAATACCGCGAGTCGGTGGTGGTGCTGGACATCAAGCAGGAGAACTACGAACTCACCAGCGGCTGGCGCGCGGCCCAGGGCCACGAGGTCTACCTGTTCAACCCGTTCGCGGAGGACCGTCGAACGCACCGCTGGAACCCGCTCAGCTATGTCTCCAGCGATCCGGCGTTCCGCGTCTCGGACCTGATGAGCATTGCCGCGATGCTCTACCCGGACGGTGCCGATGACCAGAAATTCTGGGTCAGCCAGGCACGCAACGCCTTCATGGCCTTCGCGCTGTTCCTGTTCGAGGCCTGGGACGACGCCGAGCGGCGCGGCGTGCCGGCCTCGCTGCGCACGAAGCCCACGCTCGGCGAGATCTACCGGTTGTCCTCCGGCGACGGCACCGAGCTGAAGGCGTTCTACCAGCAGCTCGCGCAGCAGCCGTTCCTGGGCAGCAACGCGAAGTCCGCCTTCGCCAACCTGCTGTCGCAGGCGGCGGAAACCTTCGCCTCGATCCTGGGCACCTTCAAGGAACCGCTGAACGCCTGGATCAACCCGGTGCTGGACGCGGCCACCAGCGCCGACGACTTCCTGCTCACCGACGTACGCAGGAAGCGCATGACCATCTACATCGGGATCCAGCCGAACAAGCTGGCCGAGAGCCGGCTGATCGTGAACCTGTTCTTCAGTCAGCTGATCAACCTCAACACCCGCGAGCTGCCGCAGAACAACCCTGCGCTGAAGCACCAGTGCCTGCTGCTGATGGACGAGTTCACCTCGATCGGCCGGGTGGAGATCATCGCTTCGGCGGTGTCGTACATGGCCGGCTACAACGTCCGCCTGCTGCCGATCATCCAGAGCATGGCGCAGCTGGACGCCACCTACGGCAAGGACGTCTCGCGCACGATGATCACCAACCATGCGCTGCAGATCGTCTACGCGCCGCGCGAACAGCAGGACGCCAACGACTATTCCGAGATGCTCGGCTACACCACGGTGCGCAAGCAGAACGTCACCCGCGGCCGCACCCGCGCCGACGTCTCGCGCAGCCACACCGAAGAGCGTCGCGCGCTGATGCTGCCGCAGGAGCTCAAGGCGATGGGCACGGGCAAGGAAGTCTTCTTCTACGAGGGCATCCCGCACCCGGTGAAGTGCGACAAGATCCGCTACTACCAGGACAAGCACTTCACGTCGCGTCTGCTGCCAAAGGTGACGATTCCCGAGCTCACCGTGTGACGCGTCCACGTGTAGGAAGAAGCTGACACCAGATCAGTCGATGCCTCGTTTTTTGCGCCCGAACGACTGGTCGACCGACATGGCAGATGTGAGGCCGATCGCAAATTCACGCATCCGACGCACCGCGTCCCGAGCTTCAGGAATGCCTGCAAAGACGTGACCGGTCGCACAATTCGCCGCTGCAACAAAACGGTCGGAAACGGCCCGTCGCGGGCGCCACCACGCGCTTTTCCGGATGCGATGCGGCACTTGCCAGCCCTTGTCGTACAAGCGCTGCGCGGCACGTGACAAACAGATGTCGGTCCCTCCGTGCACGGCCTGCAACCGATCGATCAAACGATCGAGTTAAAGTGGGCGAAGCGCACGCCTAGGAATTTTTCAAGCAGGATTTTCCTATTGGCAGGGCACGCCGCTTTTGGCAAAACTCTGCCGCGGATGGCCGAGCCATCCACAGGGGGCGTACTCCGAATCGCCGCGAACAGGCGATGCGCATCCGGCACGGATGAGCAAGGAGCACGTCGCAGGAAGCAACTCCCGCGAGCAAGAGCCAAGGATCGCCATGGAACGGGCAGCACGTCCCGGTGGCACGCAGCCACCCTTTCCCCGATATCCGTCCGCCGTCGCATCTCGTTGCGTCGCGGATGAAGCTTGTCCGTCGGTCGCGACCCACGGACCACACGGATCGTTTTGACACGGCCGGACACCCCGGCACGCCAGGCAGGAACGCAGGATGCGCTTGAACATCTCGCCCCACGCGGGGCCCACACCTTTCTCGACTACAACGACCACGCGCGTCGCGCCTGGCGCCGGACGGCGCGCCGGCGACAAGCGGCATGCGCTCGCCGGGCTGCTGGTCCTCGCCGCGCTCGCCCTGGCCGGGTGTGGCACCCAGCCGGCGCGCGACTTCCGTGGCTCGTGGAAACCGGTCAACCGATTCCAGGCCCGGCCCACCGAGATTCCGCTGGAGCAGCCGTACACCTTCTTCGCCGCGCCGCTGGACGAAACGCTGCGCACGATGCTCGAGCGCTGGGCGAAGGACACCGGTCGCGCGCTGGACTACGAACTGGGCTACGACGTCACCCTGTATCGACCGGTGTCGGACATCCACACGGCGGACCTTGCGCAGGCCACCGAGGAGCTGAGCAGGATCTACGCCGCCCAAGGCGTACAGGTCGTCGGCCAGCCACGGCGGATCCTGGTCCGCGCTGCCGCTGGCGGTGCGGCGTCCGCGCCGGCGACGGGAGCACGCCCATGACGCCGCCGCGCCACCGTCGCACGACCACGGAAGCCCCGCGATGAACATGAAGAAGTCCCCCACGCCGGCGATCGACAAGGCCGTCGCCCGCTCGGTCAATTTCGAGCTGAGCATCGCCGACATGGCCCGGCGTAGCGAACGACGCGCCTGGATGGTGGCTTTCAGTGCCATCGGCATGTCGCTGATCCTCGCCGGTGGCTATTTCTACATGCTGCCGCTCAAGCAGAAGGTGCCCTACCTGGTGATGGCCGACGCCTATACCGGCACCGCCACGGTGGCCCACCTGACCGGCAACTTCGGCCCGCACGGCATCACCACCAACGAGGCGATCAACCGCAGCAACGTCGCCCACTTCGTGCTGGCGCGCGAGTCCTACGACTTGGCCATGCTGAACCTCGGCGACTGGAAAACCGTGCAGACCATGGCCTCCCCTGGCGTAAAGGCCGCCTACATGGCCGAGTACTCCTCGCAGAACCCGGACAGTCTGTACAAGCAGTACGGCAAGGACCGCGCAATCCGTATCCGCCTGCTCAGCATCGTCCTGCTCGACTCCGGTCCGGGCCGCCCGCCACGCGGCGCCACCGTCCGCTTCCAGCGCAGCCTGTACGACAAGGCCACCGGCGCGACGCATCCGATGGACAACAAGATCGCGACGCTGGAGTTCACCTACAAGCCGAACCTGGAGATGGACGACCAGAGCCGCATCGAGAATCCGCTCGGCTTCTGGGTCACCGGCTACCGCGTCGACAACGATTACGCCTCGGCACCTCCCCCAGAGGTCGCTGCCGCGCCAGTGCCCACCACGATCGAGTCCGTTCCGCCGGCGGCGACCACCGCACCGCCGGTGCCGGCGGCGACAGAGCCCGCCATGACACCTCCCACGGCAACCACGGGGACGACCCACTGATGAATCGGCCTCTGCCATGGTGTCTGCTCGCCACGCCGATCCTTGCCCTGCTGGTGGCTGCGCCATCGGCGAGCGCCCAGGCGCTGCAGACCTACGACTATCAGCCCGACCGCATCTACCCTGTGCGCACCGGGCTGGGCATCACCACCCAGATCGAACTGAGTCCGAGCGAAAAGATCCTCGACTACAGCACCGGCTTCAGCAGCGGCTGGGAGCTGACCCGACGCGACAACGTCTTCTACCTCAAGCCAAAGAACGTCGACGTGGACACCAACATGATGGTCCGCACGGCGACGCACTCGTACATCTTCGAGCTCAAGGTGGTGGCCACCGACTGGAAGACGCTGGACCAGGCGCGCCGCGCCGGCGTGCAGTACAAGATCACCTTCAAGTACCCGGACGACACCAGCTTCGCGGCAGCCAAGAAGCAGCAGGAGAACGCATCCGCGCAGAGTGCCGCGCTGGTGCCGGGGCGCAGCTACAACTTCGACTACGACTACGCCACACGCACCGCGAAGAAGGCGCCCTGGCTGGTACCGGTCAACGTCTACGACGATGGCCGCTTCACCTACATCCGCATGAGCGACATGAAGGCTTTCCCGACCGGTGACTTCCCGGCGGTCTTCATGCGCGAGACAGAGCACGGCGAGGACTCGCTCGTGAACACCACCGTGGAAGGCAACACGATCATCGTCCACGGCACCTATTCCTACCTGGTGATCCGGCACGGCGACTACGTCGTGGGCCTGCGAAGGAACGTGAAGAAGTGAGCGCCCAAACACCCCAACAGCCCGGCGACGAGCACGGGCACGAAGCACCGACGGACCCGCGACACGATCCGGTAGCCGGCAACCCCTACGCCAGCCATTACCAGCAGCGCGTCGAGGAACCGGATCTGGACGCCGGTGCCCCGCAACTGCGCACCGCGGAACTGCGGCGCATGAATCGCCGCGCGCTGTTCCTGCTGGCCGCCGTCGTGCTGCTGTTGCTGATGGTCGCCTACTGGATGATCCAGAGCGCGATGACCCCGCGCGAGCGGCCCAAGATGCGCGAGGAAAAAGTCACCGTCGCCGAAGCTCCCGCGGCGGTAGCGCTGCCGCAGCTGCCCCAGCCGGCGCCCGCGCCCGTGGCGGCAGCACAACCGATTCCCCTGATGCCGCCGCCGTCCACACCGGCGTTGCCGCGTACGCCCGCCGCACAGGCACCGCAGGAACCCGGCCTGGTCCAGCGCCGCATTGCCGCCGCCGAGGCTGGCGAAGCCGCGCCGCCTACGATTCCGGCAGCGCTTACTTCTGCGGGCAACGGCCTGCCGGGCAGCGGCGATTCGGAGATCACCAGCGCCCAGCCACTGACCAAGCCGGACACGCTGATGCAGCGCGGCACCTATATCCGTTGCGTGCTGGAGACGCGGATCATCTCCGACATCTCCGGCTACAGCACCTGCCTGGTGACCGAACCGGTGTACTCGTTCAACGGCCACACGCTGCTGCTGCCGAAGGGCTCGAAGATCCTTGGCTCGTACCAGAAGAACCAGAGCCAGCGGCGCGTCGAGGTGGTGTGGGATCGCATCATCACCCCCACTGGCATCGATGTGAACATGAAGAGCCCGGGCATCGACAACCTGGGCGGCGCCGGCCTGCCTGGCCAGTACGACGCGCACTGGGGCAGCCGCATCGGCGCGGCCCTGCTGATCAGCATGCTCAGCGACGCGTTCAAGTACGAGGCCGCGAAGCACGGTCCGACCACCACCACCATCAGCAACGGCTACGTCACCCAGGAACCGTTCGAGAGCAATACTGCCCGTACCGTGCAGAACCTGGCCGACCAGGCCGTGCGCGAAGCGGCGAACCGTCCGCCGACCGTGACCATCAACCAGGGCACCGTCATCTACGTCTACGTCGCCAAGGACGTGGACTTCAGCGGCGTGGTCGCGCGGCTCTGAGGAGCAGGTCATGGACGACCGGATGGCAGCCATCTCCAGCGACTTCCTCGACTACCAGTACGAGGTGCTGGGGCTGCGCGAGTTCATGGCCTCGCCGGACGTCACCGAGATCTGCATCAACCAGCCGGGCGAAATCTACCTGGAGCGGCGCGGTGGGTGGCACCGGGTCGACGTACCCTCGCTTACCTTCGAGCGCGCGCGCCAGTTCTGCACCGCGGTGATCAACGAGAGCAACACCGGGCAGCGCATCACCGACGTGGACCCGGTGGTCTCGCTCACCTTCCCCACCGGCCAGCGCGCGCAGTTCGTGATCCCTCCGGCGTGCGAGGCCGGCCGGGTGTCGATCACCATCCGGCTGCCGTCCAGGCAGCTGCGCACGCTCGATCAGTACCAGGCCGACGGCTTCTTCGACGAGATCGTCGAAGTGCAGCAGGGCATCGGCGAGCAGGACAGCGCGCTGCTCGAACTGCGCGCCGCGCGCCGCTATGCGGAGTTTTTTCGGCAGGCGGTGCTCGACAAGAAGAACATCGTGGTGTCCGGCGCCACCGGCAGCGGCAAGACCACCTTCATGAAGTCGCTGGTCAACCACATCCCGGCCGACGAGCGGCTGGTGACCATCGAGGACGCGCGCGAGCTTTTCATCGCGCAGCCGAACGTGGTGCACCTGCTTTACTCCAAGGGCGGCCAGAGCGCGAGCAACGTCACCGCCAAGAGCTGCATGGAAGCCTGCCTGCGCATGAAGCCGGACCGCATCATCCTGGCCGAGCTGCGCGGCGACGAATCGTTCTACTTCATCCGCAATTGCGCCTCGGGCCACCCCGGCTCGATCACCAGCTGCCACGCCGGCAGCACCGAGCAGACCTGGGACCAACTGGCTCTGATGGTGAAGGCCTCCACCGAGGGTGCCGGGCTGGAATTCGACACGATCAAGCGCCTGCTGCGCATGACGATCGACATCGTCGTGCACATCAAGGCCCACGCCGGACGCCGCTGCATCACCGGCATCGACTTCGACCCAGGCCGCGCGGCCGCGGGCCACTGATCCGGAGGGTTCACCATGCTCGCCGCCATCGACTTGTCCACCTGCCCCAATCTCGCCGTCCCGGCCGAGGTGATGCAGCACGTCGCCCAGGTGGAATCCGGCAACAATCCCTTCGCCATCGGCGTAGTGGGGGGACGACTGCAGCGCCAGCCACGCAACCTGGCCGAAGCCACGGCCACCGCGCGCATGCTTGAGCGCCGGGGATACAACTACTCGCTGGGCATCGCCCAGGTGAACCGCGCCAACCTGGGACATTACGGACTGCACACCTACGCCAGGGCCTTCGATCGCTGCAGCAACCTGCAGGCGGGCGCAAGCATCCTCGCCAACTGCTATGCGCGGGCCGGCGGCGACTGGGGCAAGGCGTTCAGCTGCTACTACTCGGGCAATTTCGTCACCGGCTACCGCGACGGCTACGTGCAGCGGGTATACGCCTCGATGGGCGCGCCCGGCGACCGCGACGGTGGAGGGACCGCCATCCCGCTGGAACGGGGCAAGCCCGTCCGGAAGCGCACGCACGACCGGGCGGGTTCCGTGTCCAACCGCCTCGTCACCCTCCGCAGCATGGCACTGGATACAGCCGCCGCGGCCGTCGTCTCGAAGATGGCCGGGCAACCGGGGACACCCGCGGTCGATGGCCATGAAGGCCACAGCCCGTCTGCGGCAGACGCCGCGCCCACTCCAACCCCGCCGGTCGCCGCACGACCCGCTGGGGCGTCGACCGACGACGTGTTCCACCCCATCGTGCGCGGCCCCGGCGATCCGACCGCCATCGCAAGCGCCGCGCCACCGCCTGCGCAGCGGGCAGTCGATCGCGCCGACCTGCGCCAGGAGCATGCCGATGCCGCCTTCGTGTTCTGAAACGGCTCGCACGCGATGCGTGGCCATGGCCACGTGCGCGCCACCGATCCGGCCAACTGGCCGACGCCCGGACGCGAATCCGCTCGCTCCCGGGCATCCACCGGACGGCCGCCCCTGACGGTCGCCCACCTTCCGGCCATGCACCCGGCCACCTGTTCAACGTCGACAAGGAAATTCGAGATGGCTCCGAACCTGACCCGCAAGGACTCCGTGCTTCATTCCCAGCGCACCCGCCTCTTCGTCTTCATGTGCATGGCCGCACTGCTGGCGTTCGTGCTTCCCGGCACCGCGTTCGCATCAGGCGATGAGACCGCTACCACCGTGTGCGGGTTTGCCAGCAGTATCAACAATGTACTCAATGCTGTTTCGATCGTGGTAGTGACCATCGCGGTGATCTTCTCCGGCTACCAGATCGCCTTCGCACACAAGCGCATTTCCGATGTGTCGCCGGTGCTGATCGGCGCGATCCTGATCGGCGCGGCGGGCCAGATCGCCAAGATGTTCCTGGCCGGCAGCACCACGGCCGCAGGCGCCACCGCGTGCACCGCGCAGGTGGTGACACACCTGCTGACGCACTATGCATAAGAACGCGCTGTTTCGTGGCTGCACCCGCCCGCCGATGTTCCTCGGCGTGCCCTACGTGCCGTTCTTCCTCGGCGCGGGCGGGTGCATGCTGCTGGCGATGTACACCAATCTGTTCTACCTGCTGCTGATGCCGGTGGTGATCTTCGTGATGCGCCAGATGGCGCGTCGCGACGAGATGATCTTCCGCCTGCTCGGCCTTCGCCTGCAGTTCCGCACACGCATGCGGAACATCCGGGAAAACGACGGCATGTGGGTATTGACGCCCAACCTCTATCGCGACCCGGCAAAAACCAAACCGTGAGCCACTCCGGGCGCCCCGCTGATGCGGGGTGCCCTCTGGATCTTCGCCATGCCCAAAGCCGCCTTCATTCCCGATACGCCGATCAGCGAGTTCGTCCCGCTGTCCACGCACGTGTCGCCCACGGTGCTCAAGACCACCGGCGGCGATTTCCTGCTGGTGTGGCGACTCGGTGGCCTGCCGTTCGTGGGCCGCGAGGAGTGGGAGATCGAGCACAGGCACAGCACCTTCAACCGCCTGCTGCAGACCCTCCGCGCGCCGGACTTCGTCAACGTGGCGTTCTGGGTGCACGACATTCGCCGGCGCCGGCGCCTGCGCGACCACAGCCGGTTCGGCCAGGCCTTCAACCAATCGCTGTCCGATGCCTACTACCAGGCGCTGTCGTCGCAGAAGTTGATGCAGAACGAGCTTTACCTGACCCTGCTCTACCGCCCCGTGGTCAGCGGCAAGCGCTTTGCCGAGAAGTCCGCCGACCTCACCCGGCTGGAAGCCGAGCAGGCCGATGCGGTCAACACCATCCTCGAGCTGGCTGGCAACGTCGAGGCCGTACTGAAGGATTACGCTCCGTATCGGCTGGGCATGTACGAGGCGACCAACGGCGTCGTGTTCTCCGAGGCACTGGAGTTCTATGGCTACCTGCTCAACCGCATCGACGAGCCGGTGCCGGTGCTGCCGGCCCCGGTGCCGGAGTACCTGCCGCTCAGCAAGCAGCGTTTTTCGGCCCGGACCGGCGACTTCGTACTTACCACCCCTGACGGGACCAACCAGTTCGGCGCCATCCTCAACATCAAGGAATACACCGAGGGTACCTACCCGGGCATCCTCAACGGCCTGAAGTACCTGGATTTCGAATACGTCATCACCCACTCCTTCAGCCCGATGGGCCGGCACGACGCGCTGAAGGCGCTGGACCGCACCAAAGGCATGATGATCTCCTCCGGCGACAAGGCCTTCAGCCAGATCGCCGAGCTGGACCAGGCGATGGACCAGCTGGCCTCCGGCAATTTCGTGCTTGGCGAATACCATTTCAGCATCGCCATCTACGCCGTCAGCCAGGAGGCCCTGTCGCAGCAGCTCGCCACCACCCGCGCCGAGCTGTCCAACGCCGGCTTCGTGTCGGTGAAGGAGGACCTGGCCGTCACCGCCGCGTTCTATGCGCAGTTTCCGGGAAACTGGAAGTACCGCACCCGGCTGGCCAACGTCAGCTCGCTGAACTTCCTCGGCCTGTGCCCGCTGCACAACTTCGCCACCGGCAAGAAGGACAACAACCCCTGGGGCGCGTGCGTCACCACACTGCAGACCACCAACGGCCAGCCTTACTACTTCAACTTCCACGCCACCCATCCGGCGGAGAACTCGCTCGGCGAGAAGGCGATCGCCAACACCATGGTCATCGGCAAGTCCGGCACGGGCAAGACGGCGCTGATCAACTTCCTGCTCAGCCAGGTGCAGAAGCTCGATCCCTCGCCGACGATCTTCTTCTTCGACAAGGATCGCGGCGCAGAAATCTTCGTGCGCGCCTGCGGGGGCAACTACCTGGCGCTGGAGAACGGCCGCCCCACCGGATTCAACCCGTTCCACTGCGAACGCACCGAAGCCAACGTGCAGTTCCTTGCCGAACTGGTGAAGGTGCTGGTCGGCAAGGCCGTCTACAGCTCGCGCGAGGAGGAGGACATCTTCCGCGCGGTCGAGAACATCCTCGACACGCCGATGCACCTGCGCACCATGACCAACTTCCAGAAGAGCCTGCCCAACATGGGCGACGACGGGCTCTACATCCGCATGCGCAAGTGGACAGCCGGCAACTCGCTGGGATGGGTGTTCGACAACCCGGTCGACACCATCGACCTGGAGAAGGCCAGCATCATCGGCTTCGACTACACCGACATCATCGACAACCCGGAAGTACGCGTGCCGGTCATCAATTACCTGCTGCACCGACTGGAGGCACTGATCGACGGCCGTCCGCTGATCTACGTGATGGACGAGTTCTGGAAGATCCTCGACGGCAAGGGCGGCCTGAAGGAATTCGCCAAGAACAAGCAGAAGACCATCCGCAAGCAGAACGGCCTGGGCATCTTCGCCACGCAGAGCCCGGAGGACGCGCTGGCCAGCGACATCGCCGCCGCACTGATCGAGCAGACCGCCACGATGATCCTGCTACCCAATCCCAACGCCAGCCGCGAGGACTACGTCGACGGCCTCAAGCTCACCGAGGCGGAATACCAGGTAGTGGTCAGCCTGGACGAGCGCTCCCGCTGCTTCCTGGTCAAGCAGGGCCACGCCAGCGCCGTCTGCCAACTCAACCTGCGCGGCCTCGACGACCACCTGGCAGTGATATCGGCCTCCACCGACAACATCGAGATCATGCACGAGGTGCTCAAGGCCAGCGCGCAGGCTGTGGGCTGCTCACCGGACGACCTCGCGCCTGAGCAGTGGCTTGAGACGTTCTATGAGAACCGCAAGGGAAGCGGGAAAGGCGGAACTTCCCCAGGGACCCGTAACTCGCTGTCCAAAGTCAGGACGGGCTGAAAGCTATCGCGATGAAGATGGAGCATTTCTATGAATGAGAAATCGAATGGAACCCGTGCGCTCACTGGTGCGATCTCTCGTGCCTTGATCACAGCCAGCGTCATCATGTTCGCGGGATCGGCGAGCGCCCAGTGGATCGTCCACGATCCCGGGAACGCCGTAATCAACGAGAGCGGCTTCGCATCGCAGCTCGCCAAAACCATCGAACAGTATGCGATGCAGGCCCAGCAATATGCGACGCAGCTGCAGCAATATCAGAACATGCTGACATCCATCGAGAGTCTCGGCACGGGCATTTCGCTCTTTCCGAAAACCATGCAACGCATGAGTGACGCGCAGATCCAGAAACTCGTCGAACAGGCCTGCCCCGGACCTTCACTCGGCACGGGCGTCATCGGAGCGATCACTTCGACGCTCGAGTACGAAGCATCGTTCAACAAGCCCATCACGGAGAGCCAACAGGTGATCTGCCAGCAGATCGTGATGCTGCAGGCGGACGAATACAACGTGACAGTCGATGCCATGGGGCAACTTGCGGTGCAGGCGAGTACCGTTCAAAAGCTGAGCAAAGTAGTGAACTCGATCAGTTCCATGGGCAAAGCAGCGAGCGCAACCTCCCAGACGGAGCAGTACCTCTCCCAACTCCAGACTGCTGCCGAGACCTGGCAGAAGCAGATCGAGGCAGACGAAGCGGTCATCCAGACCCTGAAGCGTCAGCAGGGCATTCTTGCCAAGGTCGCGCTTACCGGGAGCAACACCGTACTCGGCAACGTCGTGCAGGCAGCTGCGCTTAAAGCCGCCTTCACCATCAACGACTAGCCGGTGGATCCGACGGCGATACCTCCACATGGCGACACACGGGATGTGCGATGAGCAATTTGGGTGACTATGTCTACTTCGCGCTGGTCTACGACTACCTGCAGAAGCAGATCGCCGACTTCCAGCACAACGTGCTGGAGAACATGATGACGTGGGCAAGCGGCATCGCGCTGGTGCTGGTCACCCTCTGGATCATGATCCAGGGCTTTCGCCTCATCACCGGACAGTCACGCGACTCGATGATGGCGATGGTGGTCAACATGACCCGCATCGTCATCATCGTTACGGCAGCCACCACGATGAGCATCTTCGGTAGCTCGCTTCAAGGCGTGCTGTCGGCCAATGGAACCCTCGGCACCGAGATCAGCAAGGCGGTGTCAGGCGAAGATTCCCCGGTATCCGCCATCGACAAGAACATGGCCGCTACGCAACTGACGCTTGCTGCGATCGATGTAGTACAAGTCCCCCCAGGCGATACCGCAACCGCCGAACAAAAGGCCCATGCGATGCTGCTCGCCGGCTTCGGTGCGGCCAGTCCGGCCATGGCCGCGGGCGCCATGCTTCTCCTGTATCAATTCACCATGGCGATCTTCGTCGGGCTGGGGCCATTTTTCATCCTCTGTCTGATCTTCGATCAAACCAAGGAACTGTTCCGGCGATGGCTCCTCTACGGCATCGGCACACTTTTTTCGATCGCCGTGCTATGCGTCGTCACCAGCATCGTGCTCAAGCTCACCGTGAATGTGGCAGCCGCGCTATGGGGAGCGAACGTGATAAACAACATTACCGGGCTCGGAGCCGAGGGATTTTCGAGCCAGGCCTTGCAGCAGGGTGGCATTGGCCTCCTACTAACGGTCCTGATCATCTCTGTTCCGCCGCTCGCGGCGACGTTCTTTCAGGGTACGGTTGGGAACTTCCTGACTTACTCAGCCTTTGGTACGGGAATGGTGGGTGGCAATCGGCTAGGTCCTCAGGGCCAACCACCCGGATCATTCGGCTACTTCGGGCAGAGTCAATACGGCCCCACAGTTCCCGTGCAACAAACCAGCACGGCGAGGGGCGGCTCCGAAGCGTTCCTTCACTCGACCATGCGATCGCCCCCACCTGCAAGATCAGATGCCGACGCCGTAAGGTCCATGCCGGACAGGCGTCATTGAAGCTACGACAAGGCAAAAATTATGCGGATATGCCGAATCCTCCTATTAATACTCTCGCTCTCGATGACGTTCAGCAGCGCACGCGCTGAAGGGAATTGCCCTCCTGGCTACTACCCGACAGGCGCCCCTCAGGGACAAGCTGGCCCTCAAGGTTGTGCGCCCATACCGAGCGACTCGAACCCATCCTCATCGCCATCCTTGCCGCCCCCACCAGAATGGCAGGATCACTGGGGCGCAATAGCAACCGACGGATTAGGTGGTCACCTTGGCGTATCGACCGACGCCTGGACCAAGGCTACGGCGGAAGCAATTGCGCTGGCAGACTGCAAACAAAAAGGGGGACTTGGGTGCCAAGTTGAAAACACCTACGTCAACGCCTGCGTAGCAATGATTTTGGGTGATGATGAACACAATTCGAGCAGCGCCCCAACACGCAGCGAAGCGATAGCCCTTGGCTTGGAGACGTGCAACAAGTCAGATAAGCATTGTCTGGTCTTCTACACCGCTTGTAGCCTCCCAGTGCGGATTAGATGATGCGGCGTTTGCGCTCCGACTTCTTGCGTTTTATCGCCATATCGCTTGCCGTGCCGCTAGCACTTCACGCTCAGGGTCATTGCCCCCAAGGGCAATACCAAGCGTTACCTTCGGGCACCCCAGGCCCCGGCCGTTGCGTGCCAGTCCCACGGAATCTGCAGGGTGTAAGGCTTGATCTACCACAGCCCGCAACGCACTGGGGAGCAATCGCTGCCGATGAGGTGAGAGGTAATTTCGGCGCTGCGCGTGACCTGCCGAACAGGCTGGCCGCAACGGAACAGGCCATGACACGATGCAGGCAGACCGGAGGCACACATTGCGAAGTGGCGACTGCCTTCGGCAATGGCTGCGGAGTTCTGGTGGCCGGAGAGAAGGGTTGGCAGGGCTTCGCCGACGTCACGGTTCGACACGCGCAGCAGACCGGTATCACGGTTTGCAGGAAGAACGGCAATCAACATTGCCGGGTCATCTATTCGGATTGCAGTCCCGGGCAGTGAGACCGGATTACCCAGGGAGGGATTCTGATGAAGAAGCGCACCGGCGGGAAAGTCCTCGCCTTGGTCCTCATGCTGGCAAGTAGCGGCGGAGTGGTGGCACAGGGCTACTACGAGCTGATCCCCTACTACGGCAATGATCCCTTCGTGTTCTGCACGTTCGGGGTCCCTACCGATTGCTGGTTTCCCATCAACCCGGCGACCGGCACCTTCGGCGTCTGGAACTACTACTGCTTCAACCCCGTTTCAGCCGCGCAATACGCGCGAGTCTGCCCGCACGCCTTTGTCCCCGTCGGCCAGGTGAAAAGCCCAAGACGTGAGGTCGATAAGGAGCGCAAGTCCGCAAGGTCTGGAATCTCATGAAGATGGCCAACGGTAAGCTGGCTGCCATCGTGCTGGTGGGACTGCTTGCATCTGTGTGCGTGGTATTTGCGTCGGTCGCTGCTTCCGGTAGCGCGCCGCCCAAGGTCGTGGATGCTGCGAAGGATCGTCCCTACCCGCTCCTGCGCGAACGCCTGCTGCTCGATGGATGGTTGCCCGTGCAGAACGCCCGGTGCACCGCGGAATCCGGGAGGGCACAGGCATGCAATCGCTGGCTGGAGCTGCAGCGATGCGGAAGCGACGGCCGCTGCCTGATGCAATGGGGCGACGGGGACGGCGCCAGGGTGATGCGGGTGGAGGTTTCCGGCATGCCCGCCGGCGACGATGCGGATCCCAGACAGGCGCAGGTGATGGTGAAAGACACCGCCGAGCGCCCGGTGCAGGCGGTTTCGCCTGCCGCCGCGCGCTGTCCTTCGACCGATTTCGGGCAATTCCTTCGGGTCTTCGCCAGCGCACCCGCGGTGCGGCGGGCGTTCGTGGTGCCACTGGTGCGCGCGACCGTGCTGGTGTCCGATGCCGACAGGGATCGACTGGAGCCGGCGTACATCCGCGGCGAACGGGCGGATGCGTTCAACGTCGCCTATCGCGCGGGCAGCTTTCATCACGTTGGCGTCGACGGCATCGATGCCGACCCGCTCCCGCTCGACATCCGCACGCCTTCGCCCGACGTGCGCGATGTCTCTTATGTCTATGGCTCGTCGGAAGGCCGAAGCTTCGAATTCATCCGACGCGAGGACTGCTGGTACCTGACCGGGAACCTCCGGCCCACCGGCCCCTGATCACCACCGCACGCGGAGTCCCCGGATCACTACACGGAGGGAGGCCCCTATGTCCCGCTACACCATCAGCGAGAGCTTCGGCTCCCGCATGCTGCCGGTCCATTCGTACGAAGACCTGCACAAGCACCACCCGAGCTCAGGGCGCGAGCCCAATCGCCAGTACGGCACGGCGCACGGGGAGCTGGAGGAGATCCGTCGCGTCGACGGCCGGGTGTTCGTGAAGAAGGATTTCGTGCTCGCCCAGGACGTCCCCGGCCCGGTGGAGATCCCCGCACCGGTCGCTGGCTTTGCGCACTTCCTGCACGACGCCTGGAACACCGTGCAGATCTAAGACAAACCCTACGGCACGCCCGGCGCACAGCGCGAGGGCCAGGTGCTGCACATGGTCCCCGGCAGCTCGCCGTTCGGCGAAGGCGCCCACATCCGCTACGGCCAGCGGCTGGGCGAGATGGGCCAGACCGGCAGCCCAGGCTCCATCCATGCACACGTCGAGCTGGAAGTCGGGCAGTTCGAGCGTTACATCCGCGACATCAACAACGGCACGATCCGCCCGGGCGTCATCCCACGCAACAGCCCGGGCGGCATGGAGGCGCTACTCGGCGAAGGCAGTCGCGGTACGGACGTCGCCTAGCTGCAGCGCGCGCTTGGCCAGCTCGGCTACAGCGGCACAGGCCAGACCCCGCTGACCGCCGACGGGGTGTTCTGCGCCAACACCCTGCACGCCGTGCAGGCATTCCAGCGTGGCCACGCGCTCGACGTCGACGGCAAGGTGGGCCCAAGTACCGATGCGGCGATTGACGAAGCGCTTGCCGCGCACCGGACCACCGGGCTCCAGTCCGGGTTGAACCGGTTCGGCTACACCGACAGCGACGGGCGGCCCCTGCAGGTCGACGGGGACTTCGGGGCGCAGACACGCTTCGCGGTCGAGGCTTTCCAGCGCGACCACCACCTCAGCATCGATGGCAAGGTCGCGCCCCGGACACAGGGTGAGCTCGATGCGGCGCTGACACACCGGGCGCAGTCATCCGCTGCGCCGACGAACCCGCCTCTGAGCGACCCCAGGAACCCGGACAACCCGCTCTACCGGCAGGCACTCGCACAGGTTCAGAAGATCGATGCCGATATGGGACGTCGCTCCGACGAGCACGGCGAGCGGCTGGCCGCCGCACTGGTGTCGGTGGCCAAGGCCCATGGCCTGACGCGGATCGATGCCGTCGCACTGAGCGATGACGGCTCGCGCACCTTCGTCGCACAGGAAACGACGCCGGTCCGGCGGATGGCTGACGTCTCAACCGCCGAAGCGGTACGCCCCCCATCGAGCGGAGCAGCGTCGACGTGCGACAGGTGCAGGTGGTGGCGCCGCCCGCCGCCAATCCGGTCCCCGGGCAGACCGCCACGCCGGCGCGCCCGGGCGGGGATGCACCGCCCGCCACCTTGATGGCCTGACGCATCGCGAGCGGCCGACCCGCGGCGCAGGCCGCGCGGGCATGGCCTCCGATCTGACGGAGCCGCGACCGGGCCGCCCGGTTCATCGTCGTGCCGGGCTCCGGCGGGACGCGCCTCAAGCGTTCGCCAGCTTGCGCAACCGCCGCGCCGCGCGTCGCTCGCGGCGCTTCTCCCGCCGCACCCGCGCGCGCTCGGCCAGGCACGAGAAGATCACGTACAGCGCCGGAGTGCTGAGCAGGGTGAGGGTCTGCGAGATCAGCAGGCCGCCGATCATCGCGATGCCCAGCGGGCGGCGCAGCTCGGAGCCTTCGCCCAGGCCGATGGCAATCGGCAGCGCGGCAAGAATAGCCACAATCGAGGTCATCATGATCGGGCGGAAGCGCACGATGCACGCTTCGCGCACGGCCTCCAGCGGGGGCTTGCCGTGCTCGCGCTGCGCCACCAGGGCGAAGTCGATCATCATGATCGCGTTTTTCTTGACGATGCCGATCAGCAGCACCAGCGCGATCATCGCCACGATGGAGAGCTCGGTGTTGGTGACCACCAGCGCGGCCAGCGCACCGACGCCGGCGGCTGGCAGCGTGGAGAGGATGGTGACCGGGTGGATCAGGCTCTCGTAGAGCATGCCCAGCACGATGTAGACGGTGACGATGGCCGCCAGCATCAGCCACAGCATGTCGCCCTGCGACTGCTGGAAGCGGCGGAAGTCGTCGCCCAGCCCCACCCGGATGTCGCCGGGCATGCGCATGTCCTTCACCACCTGGTTGATGATCTGCAGCGCCTGGCCCATCGACGCACCGGGCGCAAGGTTGAAGCTCAGGTCCATCGTGGTCATCTGGTTCACGTGGCTGATCTGCGAAGGCGCCAGGCCCGGCTCCTGGTGTGCCACGGCGGTGATCGGCACCATCTTGCCGGTGTTGGAGCGCACGTAGATGCGGTTGAGCGCCTCGGGCGAGGCGGTCTGGCTGGGCAGCGCGTTCACCACCACCTTGTACTGGTTGACGTCCGAATAGATGGTCGAGACCTGGCGCTGGCCGAAGGCGTCGTACAGCGCGCCGTCGATGGTGCCCATCGAGATGCCCAGGCGTGAGGCGGCATCGCGGTCCACCACGATGTTCTGGCGCAGGCCACCCTCCTCCACATCGGAACCCACGTCGCGGAACAGCTTGTTCTTCGCCAGCTCCTTCACCAGCCTGGGCAGCCACACCTCCAGCTCCTCGAGGTTGTCGCCCTGCAGCGAGATCTCGTACTGCGCGCCCTGATTGCTGTTGCCGCCGCCGCTGGGCAGGTCCTGGATCGGCCGCAGGCGCAGGTTGAGGTCCGGGTACCTGGCGGCCTTGGCGCTGAGTCGGTCGAGCACGGCGAAGGTGTCGTCCTTGCGACCTTCGGCGCGGGTCTTGAGCTGGATGTCGAACGAACTGGCCGCGCCGCGGCGGCTGGTGCCCAGGCGCGAGCCAACCACCGCCACGTCCTTGTCGGCCATCAGCATGTCGACCAGCCGCTGCTGGCGCTTGACCATGTCCTGGAACGATACGGTCGCACCGGACGTGGCGAAGCCATGGATCAGGCCGGTGTCCTGCGGCGGAAACAGGCCGGCCTTGACCTTGCCGAACAGCAGCACGGTGAGCACGATCAGCACCAGCGGCGTGAGCGAGAACGCCAGCGCGTGGCGCAGCGAGAAGTTCAGCGCGCGCACATAGACCGCGAGCATGCGCTCGTGGGCGCGATCCAGCCATTGCCCCAGCCGCGCGAAGCGGCGCGGGCGTCGCTCGGCATGATCGTCCGCCGCATGCCCCTGCAGGAAACGCCCGCACAGCGCGGGCGTAAGCGTCAACGACACCACCGCCGACACCGCGATCGCCGAGATCAGCGTCATGGTGAACTCGCGGAAAAACATGCCGACGATGCCGCTGGCGAACAGCAGCGGGATGAACACCGCGATCAGCGAGGCGGTGATCGAGACGATGGTGAAGCCGATCTCGCGTCCGCCGCGCAGGGCGGCCTCCAGCCGCGGCACGCCCTCGTCGATGTGGCGGATGATGTTCTCGATCACCACGATCGCGTCGTCCACCACGAAGCCGATGGCGATCACCAGCGCCAGCAGGGTGAGGTTGTTGAGGGTGTAGCCGAGCACGTACATCATGATGGATGCACCGGCCAGCGACAGCGGCACCGCGGCCGCGGCGATCAGTGTCGGCGCGAGCCGGCGCAGGAACAGCGCCATGGTCAGCACCACCATCGCCAGGCTGATCAGCAGCGTGACCTGCACCTCGCGCAGCGAGGCGCGGATGGTCGGCGTGCCGTCGAAATACGGGGTGAGTGTGGTCGCCGGCTGCAGAAAGCTGCGCAGCTCCGGCAGCGTCGCGCGCACCCGGTCGACCGTGGCGATCACGTTCGCGTCCGGCTTCTTGTACACGTACAGCAGGATCGCCGGCTGGTGCCCGAAGGTACCGGCCTGGTAGGCGTCCTCGGGACCGTCGTAGACGTGGGCCACGTCGCGCAGGCGGATCGTGGTGCCGTTCTTCACCGCCACCACCAGCCCGGCGAAATCGGCAGCGGTGTGCAGCTCGTCGTTGGCGGTCACCAGCAGGTTGGTGACGCCGTTGCTGAGCGTGCCCAACGGCGAGCTGACATTGGCGGCGTTGAGCGCGTTGCGCAACTGGTCGGGCGACAGGCCCATGGCGTTGAGCTTGCGCAGGTCCACGTCGACGCGGACCGCCGGGGTCGCCGCGCCGGCGATCTCCACCGAGGACACGCCCTTGAGCTGGGTCAGCCGCGGCATCAGGAAGGTGTCGGCAACGTTGTAGAGGTCGGTGGCCGACTGCGTCTGCGAGGTCAGCGCGAGGATGATCACCGCGTCGTCGTTGGGGTTGGCCTTCTGCAGCGACGGGGCATTGGTGAGCCCGGGCGGCAGATCCGGCGCGGCGGCATTGATCGCCTGCTGCACGTCGCGGGCGGCGGCATCCAGGTTGCGGCTGCCGTCGAAGATCATGAAGACGAAGGTGCGCCCTTCCGAACTGCTCGAGCGCATCGTGTCGATGCCCGGCACCTGGCCCAGGTGGCGCTCCAGCGGCGCCGCCACGGTGGCGGCCATGGTGCCGGCATCGGCCCCGGGCTGCGAGGTCTGCACGAAGATCGCCGGAAACTGGATCGTCGGCAGCGCCGACACGCCGAGCAGGCTGTAGCAGACGGTGCCGACCAGGAACAGGCCGATCGCCAGCAGCGAGGTGCCGATCGGACGGCGCACGAAAAGGGCGGAAATGTTCATGCAGGGGTCGGGGCCATTGCGCAAGGGGAAGCAAGGCACGCAGCGCGTGGACGGATCATCGCACCCCTAACGCACGGGGGCGAGATCGGTTGATACGCGCGAGCGGGGCCGATGGAGGCTTCCCGCACGCCGGCCGCCGCAAACGCGAACGGCGCGCCCGCAAGGGCGCGCCGTGGAAAGGGCCGGACACCCGCTCAGGCGGTGCCGTGGCGGGCCCGCGCCAGTTCGCGCTGCTCGCGCCGGTGCTTCAGCCAGTCGGAGAAGCGCTCCATGTACAGGTAGATCACCGGCGTGGTGTACAGCGTCACCAACTGCGACAGCAACAGGCCGCCGACGATCGACACGCCCAGCGGCTGGCGCAGCTCCGAACCGATGCCGGTACCCAGCGCCAGCGGCAATGCGCCGAGCATCGCCGCCGCCGTGGTCATCATGATCGGGCGGAAGCGCAGCAGGCAGGCACGGCGGATCGCATCGTGCGGCGACAGCCCCTCGCGCTGCGCCTCGATCGCGAAGTCGATCATCATGATCGCGTTCTTTTTCACGATGCCGATCAGCAGCACGATGCCGACAATGCCGTCCACCGACAGGCTGAAGCCGCACAGGATCAGCGCCAGCAGTGCGCCCACGCCGGCCGGCGGCAGGGTGGAAATGATCGTGATCGGGTGGATGTAGCTCTCGTACAGCACGCCCAGCACGATGTAGATCACGATTACCGAGGCGAGCAGCAGCAGCACCTCGTCACCCAGCGAGGAGGAGAACTCCGCCGCCTTGCCGACGAACTCGCCACGCACCTGCGGCGGCAGGTTCTGCTGCTTCACCGTCTGGTTGATCGCATCGACCGCCTGCGACAGCGAATAGCCCGGCGCCAGGTTGAACGAGATGGTCACCGCCGGCAGCTGCTGCTGGTGGCTGACCACCAGCGGCGCACTGGTGTACTCGGCGCTGGCCAGCGACGAGATCGGGATGCTGCCGCCGGCGCCGACCTGGAAGCCGACGTTGCCGGTGTTGCCGATGCCCGAGGGCGTGGCCGAGTTGCTAGAGGTGAGCTGGCCGAAGCTGGTGGCGTTGGAGCCGGTCAGCGCGCCGTTTCCGTTGCCGCGCACGGTGAGCTTGTTGAGCAGATCGGTGGTGTTGCGGAACTGTGGCGCCACCTCCAGCACCACGCGGTACTGGTTGAGCTGGGTGAAGATGGTCGAGATCTGGCGCTGGCCGAACGCGTCGTACAGCGTGTCGTCGATGGTCTGCACCGGCACCCCGAGGCGACTGGCCTTGTCGCGGTCGATGGTGAGCTTCAACGCATTGCCGGAGTCGGCCAGGTTGTTGTCCACGTCGGCCAGCGCAGGCAGCTGGCGCAGCGTCTGGGTCAGTTTCTCGGCGTAGCCGGACAGCTCCGAGGCATTCACGTCGGACAGCGAGTACTGGTACTCGGTGGCCGAAACGCGGCTGTCCAGCGTGACGTCCTGCACCGGCTTGAGGTAGAGCGCCACGCCCGGGATATTGGCCACGGCGGCCTGCAGGCTGGGCAGCACCTTGTCCAGGCCGCCGCGTTCGGAACGGTCCTTCAGCACGATCGACAGCTGGCCCTGGTTGAGCGTGGGGTTGATCGAGCCGGCGCCGATGAACGCGGCCACGCCGGTCACGGCCGGGTTCTTGCGCAGCGCGTCGGCGACCGCCTTGGTGCGCGCCTCCATCTGCGGGAACGCGACGTTCTCGTCGGCCTGCACCACGCCGGTAATCAGGCCGGTGTCCTGCTCTGGCAGCAGGCCCTTGGGGATGGCGATGTACAGGAACACGGTGAGCACCACCGCCGCACCGGCCACCAGCATGGTCAGCCGGCGATGGTCGAGCACCCAGTCCAGCGTGCTGGCATAAAGATCCACCGTACGCGTCCACAGGTCGCGCTTGCCGCCGACGGCATGGCGCTCGTGGCTGTCGTCGCCCGGCGGCAGCTGGTCGGGCTTGAGCAGGTAGGCGCACATCATCGGCGTCAGCGTCAGCGACACGAGCATCGAGATCGCCACCGCGATGGTCAGCACCCAGGCGAATTCGTGGAACAGGCGGCCGGTGACGCCGGGCATCAGCAGCAGCGGCAGGAATACCGCGACCAGCGACACGGTAAGCGACAGCACGGTGAAGCCGATCTCCTTGGCGCCGATCTCGGCCGCCTCCTTGCCGCTCTTGCCCTGTTCGATGTAGCGCACGATGTTCTCGATCATCACGATCGCATCGTCCACCACGAAGCCGGTGGCCACGGTGAGCGCCATCAGCGAGAGGTTGTCCAGCGACATGCCGGCGAACGACATCACGCCGAACGTGCCCATCAAGGACAGCGGCACCGCCACCGACGGAATGATCGTCGCCCACAGCCGGCGCAGGAACACGAAGATCACCGCCACCACCAGGAAGATGGTCAGGATCAGGGTGAACTGCACGTCGTGCACCGAGGCGCGGATGGTGATGGTGCGGTCGGCGAACACGTCCAGGTGCACGTCGGCCGGCAGCACCGCCTTGAGCGACGGCAGCGTCGCGCGGATCTGCTCCACCGTCTTGACGATGTTCGCGCCGGGCTGGCGGCGGATGTCCAGCAGTACCGCCGGCTTGCCGTTGGCCCAGGCGGCGAGCTGGTCGTTCTCCACGCCGTCGACCACCTTGGCCACGTCGGACAGACGCACCGGCGCGCCGTTCCTGTAGCTGATGATGGTGTTCTTGTACTGCTGCGCGTCGACCAGCTGGTCGTTGGTGCCGATCGAGTAGCTCTGCGTCTTGCCGTTGAGCGTGCCCTTGGGCGCGTTGACGTTGGCCTGGCTGAGCGCGCTGCGCACGTCCTCCATGGTCAGGCCGAGGTTGGACAGCTGTGCCGGATTCACCTGCACGCGCACCGCCGGGCGCACGTTGCCGGCGATCGACACCAGGCCCACGCCCTGCACCTGCGACAGCTTCTGGGCAATGATCGAATCGGCCAGGTCGTTCACCTCGCGCAGCTGGCGGCTGTCGGAAGTGAGCATCAGGGTGAGGATCGGCGCGTCGGCCGGATTCACCCGGTTGTAGACGGGCGGATACGGCAGGTTGTTCGGCAGCGTGCCCTTGGAGGTGCTGATCGCCGCCTGCACGTCCTGCGCCGCGATGTCGATGTCGCGGTCCATGTTGAACTGCAGCACGATCGTCGACAGGCCGGCGGAGGAGTCCGAGCTCATCATCGCCAGGCCGGAGATCTGTCCGAACTGGCGCTCCAGCGGCGTGGTGACCAGGGCCGCCATGGTGGCCGCGCTGGCGCCGGGATACTGCGTGGTGACGACCAGACTGGGCGCGTCGATTTCAGGCAGTGCCGACACCGGCAGCTGGCGATAGCCGAGCACGCCCAGCAGCAGCACCGCCACCATCAGCAGCGAGGTGGCGATCGGGCGTCGGATGAAGAGCGATGAGAATCCCATGGTGTCCTGGTCTGCCGTCAGTGGCGGGGCCCCGGCCCCGCCCTCGGTGGATGCGCGGGTGCCGGACACCCGCACGCCGGGGCCGGCTCCGCCGGCCACGGCGATCGATCATCGTCAGCCGCGGTGACCGCGGCGACCACCTTCCTTCGCGCCCTGTGCCGCCTTCTTCAGCTCGGCCTCGGTCGGCGCGGCGGGCACCTCGCCCGGCTTGAGCGCCTTGACCTTGCTGCCGGGCTTGAGGCGGAACTGCCCCTCGGTGACCACCTGCTCGGCGGCCTTCAGGCCCTGGGTGACCATCACGTGGGTATCGCCCACTTCCTGGCCGGTGGTCACCGGCTGCATCTTCACCGTGCTGTCCGGCTGCAGCAGGTACACGTAGTCGCCGTCCGGCCCGCGCTGCACCGCCTGCGACGGGATCACCAGGCCGCCCTGCACCGTGTTCACCTTTAGCCGCACGTTGACGAACTGGCCCGGGAACAGGGCGTTCTCGTCGTTGGGGAACTCGGCCTTCAGGTTGAAGGTGCCGGTACTGGTGTCGATCTGGTTGTTGATCACCTTCAGCACGCCCTTGCCGGCGATCACCTTGCTGCCGGCGCTGTCCAGCGCCGCCACCTCCAGCGGCTCGCCGCGGGCCTGCGAACTGCGCACCAGCTCCACGTTCTGCTCCGGCAGCGGGAAGATCACGTTGATCGGGTGCACCTCGGTCAAGGTGACGATGCTCGAGCTGGTGGTGACGATGTTGCCCGGGTCCACGCCGCGGATGCCGGCCAGGCCGGTGATCGGCGCGATCACCTTGGTGTAGCCCAGCTGCACCTTGGCATCGTTGATGCTGGCCTCGTCCGCCGCCACCGCGGCCTCGTACTGGCTGACGGTGTTGCGCAGCGTGTCCATGTCCTGCTTGGAGATGTAGCCCTGCTTGGCCAGGTCCAGGCTGCGCGCCAGGTTGCTGCGCGCCGTGGAGAGCTGCGCGGCATCCTGTCCCTTGCGGGCCACCGCCTGGTCGTAGGTGGCCTGCAGCGAGCGCGGATCGATCTCGGCCAGCACCTCGCCCTTGTGCACTTCCTGGCCCTCGGTGAAATTCAGCTTCATCAGCAGGCCGCCGACCTGCGGGCTGACGGTCACTGTGTTGAGCGCCTGCACCGTGCCCAGCGCGGTGAGGTAGACCGGCACGTTCTGCACGGCGACCGGCTCGACCGTCACCGGCACCGGCTCGTCCTTGCCCTTGCCCTCGCCCGGCGCACCCGGCTGGCCGGACGGCGCGCCGGCTTGGCTGCGCCCCGCGGCGCCAGGCTTGTGCACGAGGCGAAGACCGACCGCGCCCACCACGAGCACGGCAACGACGATCAGCGCGATCTTCCAAAAACGCGACATGTGAAACTCCCGGGTTCAGACGGCGAGGCTGGGGGCCCTGCGCGCAAGGAGCGCGCCCTGCCTTGGGTTGTGGCTGGGAAAAGGATAGGTGCACTGCAACGAGACCGGACACTGCCGGTTGACATGGTCGAGCTATGACCGATGGCAGGGTGGAGGGTTCGCGGGGTGAGTGCCACGCCGCGCCGCAGCAGGCGCAAGATACCGCGCGCCGCCCGCCGCCGCCATGCGGACGCGCTGAAAGTTGGCCGGGGCTTCGTCTATACTCCCGCGGTTGCCACCGAACCGGGTCCGACGGGGACCCGCGGTGTCGCGCCGGGGGATTCATGGTGGCCCCGCGGCTCCTCCCATCGACTGGAGTACGTTCGTGAGCGGTTCCCTGAGCAAATCCGATCAGAGCTTCATGCGCCAGTTCTCCTGGCTGATCGCAGGCCTGGCTGTGCTGACCGTGTTGCTAATCGCCCTGGGCTGGACGATCTACAACCACGAACCGAAGGAAACCAACCCGGTCGCCGCCAAGCAGCTTGCCGCGCGCATTGCGCCGGTCGGCGCGGTGTACTCGGGCAACACCGGCCGTGCGGCGATCGCCGCCGCCGCGGAAGCCGCGGCCAAGGCGGCCGCCGCACAGGTGGCCTACGGTGGCACCACCGACGGCAAGACCATCTACGGAAACCTCTGCCACAGCTGCCACACCGCCGGCGTCGCCGGTGCGCCCAAGCTTGGCGACAAGGCCGCCTGGGCGCCGCGACTGGCACAGGGCATGGCCACGCTGATCAAGCATGCGACCGAGGGCTACCACGGCCCGGACGGCAACTTCATGCCGCCCAAGGGCGGCAACCCGGCGTTGACCGACGCGCAGGTCAAGGCCGCAGTGACCTGGATCACCGACCAGGCCAAGTAAGCCGCACCCTTCCGCGATCGAAGAACGCCGCCCCGACCGGGCGGCGTTTTTTTATGCGCCGTCGACGCCTCTGGTCGCCTGCCAGTCCCGCGCGAAATCCAGCAGGTCAGGGAAGAACGCCTCGAAATGTCCGGCCAGCACGGGAGCATTCGCCTGCAGCACGGGCAGGGCGTCGGCGAGCGGATTGTCACGGCGCAGTCGCTGGCCGATCCCCGCCAACGCCCGCCCGACCACCTCCGGCCGCGCGTAGGTGGCCGGCAGATCGTTCACCTGCATATAGGCGAGAAAGCGCGCCAGGCCGGGCGGCAGGCTCGCCCGGTGATCGACCAGCAACTGGCGCAGGTGACCGGAGAACGCATCCAGCGACGTCGACGACCATCGGTCGAAATCGCGCGCCAGCAGATGATCGAACCACACGTCCAGCAGGATCCCCGCATAGCGCCGGAACGGCGGTTCCAGCCGCGCCTTGGCCGCCAGCACCTGCGGGTGTGCATCGGTGTAGGCGTCGATCGCCCGGTGCAGGCGGATGCCGGCCGCGACCCCGGCCGACCAGTCCGCCTCCGGTGCGCCGCGCACGAAGTCGCCGAGCATGCCGCCCAGGCGCAGCGCCTCGTCGTTACCGGCCAGCAGGGCGTGGGCAAGATGGTTCATCGCCTGACCCAGATGCGGCCGCCGCGGACGGGGGACAAGCCGCGCGGTTATCATGCTGCAGATGAACATTGCCGCCCTGCCCCATGATCCGGCCCGGTTCCCCGACGAGGCCGCCAGCTTCATGCTCACCGGCCCGGCCGGCGAGCTGGAAACCATCACCGACCTGGCCGAGCGCCCGGGTGCCCGCCGCGGCGTTGCCGTGATCTGCCACCCCAATCCGGTGCAGGGCGGCACCATGCACAACAAGGTGGTGACCATGGTCGAGCGCGCGCTGCGCGAATCCGGCCTGGACACGGTGCGCTTCAATTTCCGCGGCACCGGCGCCTCGGAAGGCCAGTACGACCAAGGCAACGGCGAAGGCGACGACCTGGCCGCGGTGGTCGACTGGGTGCGCCGCGTGCGCCCCGGCGAAGACCTGTGGCTGGCCGGCTTCTCGTTCGGCAGCTACGTCACCATCCGCAATGCGGTGCGACTGGGCGCCCACGCGCTGATCAGCATCGCGCCGCCGGCCGGGCGCTGGCCGTTCGACGGCTTCGAGATCCCGCGCTGCCCCTGGCTGGTGGTGATGGGCGAGGAAGACGAGGTGGTCGACCCGCAGGCGGTGTTCGACTGGATCGACGGCCTCGAGGTGAAGCCGGAGCTGGTGCGCATGCCCGAGACCGGCCACTTCTTCCACCGCCGCCTGATGGACCTGCGCGGTGCGGTGAAGGCCGCCGCGCGCCGCTGGCTGCCGCCCGAACGCCACTGAGTCCGACCGCCGATGCCTGAGACCATCGCCGGCGCGCCCAGCGCGCGCTACCACGAGGGCGTGATCGCGCACCGCTGGGAAAGCGACCCGGCGCAGCTCGCCGTGCTGCCCGAGTTCGACCGCATGCATACCGCGCTGAGCGCCGTGCCGGAAGCCCCGGGCTTGTTCGGTCGGCTGAAGACGCTGCTCGGCAACGATCCGGCCGCCCCGGTGCCGGGCCTGTACCTGTGGGGCAGCGTGGGTCGCGGCAAGACCTTCCTGATGGACCTGTTCGTGGCCAGCCTGCCGGCCGGGACCGCGCTTCGGCGGCACTTCCACCGCTTCATGGGCGAGGTGCACGCGGAGCTGCGCGCGCTGGGCGAGCGGGCCGACCCGCTGGTCGAGGTCGCCGCGCGCATCGCCAGACGCTGCCGGGTGCTGTGTCTGGACGAATTCCTGGTCAGCGACATCGGCGACGCGATGATCCTGGCCAACCTGCTGGACGCGCTGTTCGCCCGCGGCGTCACGCTGGTGACCACCTCCAACACGGTGCCGGCGAAGCTCTACCGCGACGGCCTGCAACGTGCCCGCTTCCTGCCGGCGATCGCCCTGCTGGAGAAGCACTGCCACGTGGTCGAGATGGTGTCGCCGCACGACTGGCGACTGCGCGCGCTGACCCAGGCGGCGGTGTATCTCACTCCGCCCGGCCCCGAGGCCGAACGTGCACTGGCACGCATCTTCGCCAGCCAGGCGCAGGAAGACGCCGAGGAAGATACCCCGATCGTGCTCAACGGCCGCGAGATCCCGGTGCGCCGACGTGCCGAGGGCGTGCTGTGGTTCGCCTTCGACGCGCTGTGCGACGGGCCGCGCGCGGTCGCCGACTACATCGCGCTGGCGAAGTCTTCGGCCACGATCCTGGTGTCCAACGTGCCGCAGTTCACCATCTACAGCGAGGACGCCGCCAAGCGCTTCGTGCAGCTGGTGGACGAGTTCTACGACCGCCGCGTCAAGCTGGTGCTGTCGGCCGCCGCACCGATCACCGAGCTGTACGACGGCGAGCGTCTGCGCGCCGAGTTCGGCCGCACCGAGTCGCGGCTGATCGAGATGCAGAGCGAGGAGTATCTCGCCGCCCCGCACCGCCCCGAATAAAAAGACGGCCGCCATGCTGGCGGCCGCTGCAGGAAACGCCTGCGTGGCGGGCTCAGAAGCGGTAGCCCACGCTCACGCCATAGATCCAGGGGTTTACCTTCACTTCGCCGATGCCGGCACCGTTGAGCTCGACCTTGCTCTTCCAGTCGAAGTAGCGTGCGTCTGCCCGCACGAACACGTTGTCGCTGGCGTACCAGTCCGCGCCGAACTGCCCGACGAAGCCGTCCGCGCCCTTCACGTTGAGCGTGGTGCCGGCGATCGGGCCGGTGGTGCGCTCGCCGCTGACGTTGACGAAGCCGTAGCCGGCGCCGATGAATGGGCGCACCGGGCTATCCGGCAGGAAGTGGTACTGCGCCGTGAACAGGTACGGCATGTGCTTGATGCTGGCCGACTTCGCCCCGTCGAGGCTGACGTCGTGCTTGAACCTGGTCAGCGGCAGCCAGGCTTCGGCGCTCCAGTTGGCGTCGAAGTTGTAGCCCACGGTCAGGGTCGGCTCGGAGTCGCTGTTGATGTCGCTGCGGAAGACTCCGGCCAGGGTGCCGTTGCCGCTTTTCGGGTTGACGTAGTGATAGCCGATCGCACCATAGAAGCCTGCGCCCGGGGCCTGCTGCGCCTGGGTCACACCGGTGGCGGCCATCAGCAGGACACCGGCGAGGATTGCGGGGGAAGCGACTTTCATGGGGACTCTCCAAGGAAGGGGCGGGAAAGGACCGCCGGATCTCCTTGCGATTCGGCGGCCTGCTTACGGATCGCCCCGCCCAAAGGACTGAACCTGCGCTAAATTCAACTCATACGGGGCCGCGGGCGAGCAGGCGAGGATGGACGAGTGACCGTGCACGATTCGGGATCCATGGGGCTGGCGGGAAGCGCGCTCGACGTTCCGTCGGATGCCACCCGCGAGGCGTTCGGCGAAGGGTTCGCGGTGCCTGGTTTCGACGCGGTGGCCCGTCTGGCCGCGCACTCGCTGCATGTGCCGCTGGTGTCGCTGGTGCTTTCCACGGGCAGCGCATTCTGGTTCAGCGCCGATGCGCACCGGCCCGACTCCCCGCATGCGCTGCATCCGCGCTATCTGGAAGCCACCCGGCAGGGCCAGACCCAGGTCGTGCCCGACACCGAGGCCGACACGCGCTTCGGCGGGGCGCCACTGCTCACCGACATCGGCCCGACGCGCATGCGCTTCTTCGCCAGCGAGCCGGTATACACGCTCAGCGGCCAGCACGTGGGCGCGCTGTGCGTCATGGATTACTCGCCGCGGGACGGGCTCAACGAGAGCGAGTGCGCGGACCTGCGCGACGCGGCCCGTCTCGCCGGCACCGGCCTGGTGCTGGGCAGCTACGTCGGCCGCATCGATCCGGTGACCCAACTGCCGCACCGCAATGCCTTCTTCGAGGATCTGCGGGCACGCCAGCGTGGCGGCGCGCACCAGGCCTGGCTGATTGCGGTCGACGTGGCACCGGTCAGCCGTTTCAGCGCCTTCATCCGCGCCATGGGTCATGCCTACGCCGACGAACTGATGCGCGACGTGGCGGCTCGCGTGCAGGTGTGGATGCCCGAACACACCCACCTCTACCAGGTGGGTACCAGCCGTTTCGCAGCGATTCTTCCCGGTTCGGTGGACGGCCTCGATGCCGCACGGATGGACGAGCTGGTGCATCGCCTGCGCCAGCCGTTCGACTGCCTCGGCATTCCGCTGTGCGTCCAGCCGGGCGTGGGCCTGCTCAGCCTGGACATCCATCAGCTGGAGGGCGGCGATCCGCTGCGGCTGGTGATGAGTGCCTCGCATGCCGCGCAGGAGAGCGTGCGCGGCTGGGCAACCTACGAACCGAGCGACGACGAGCGCCACCGGCAGGAATTCTTCCTCGTCACCGAGCTGGCCGCCGCGCTCAACGAGCGGGCGGAGCTGGACCTGCATTACCAGCCGCGGGTCGACCTGGCCAGCGGCCGCTGCATCGCGGTGGAGGCGCTGGCGCGCTGGCAGCACCCGACCCAGGGAACGATCCCGCCGGGACGCTTCATCGAGCTGGCCGAACAGGCGGGCCTGATGCGCAGCCTCACCGAATGGGTGCTCGATCACGGCGTGGCCCAGCTCGGCCTGTGGCAGCGCGCCGGACTGGACCTGAAGCTGTCGATCAATGTTTCCAGCAGCGACCTGGGCACCGAGCTGATCGACCGTCTGCGCGAAGCCGCCGGCCGCCATGCGGTGGCGCTGGAGGCGCTGGAGCTGGAGGTCACCGAGGGCACCCTGCTGGAACATTCGGACACCACCCGCGAGATCCTCGCGGCGATCCGCGCACTGGGCGTGGGCATCGCCATCGACGACTTCGGCACCGGCTACAGCAACCTCACCTCGCTGCGCGAGATGCCCGCGACCAGCCTGAAGATCGACCAGTCGTTCGTCCGCGGGATGGAAGCGAGCCCGCACGACGGGGCGATCGTGCGCTCGATGACCGAGCTGGCGCGTGAGCTGGGCTTCCGCGTGGTGGTCGAGGGGGTGGAGACGGCCAGCATTTTCGCATCCGTGCAGGGCATGGCCTGCGACGAAGTGCAGGGTTACCACCTGGCCAGGCCGATGGCGGCGGCGGAGCTGCCGGACTGGCTGGCGCGCCACGACGTCGCCCGCTTTCGCCGCCCGGCCGGGTGAATCGGCGCCCAATCGGCAGCGAGACGCTTTGCCCAGCGTGACCGGTGCCACAGCCCGAAGGCCGCCATCCCGTCAAAGTGCGGCATGCCCGCCCTCCCCCTACGCTCCCGCCCCCCCATGTCAGACACTCCGCCCCCGCGCGACCAGGTGTTCTCGCGCCCGCTGCGCCCGCGGGTGCACCCGGCCGGCGCCGGCGGACGGCTGCGCCAGTTCCGTCACGATGCCTTCGATCGCGACATGTCGCCGCTGCTGGTGGTCGACCACGTGCAGTCGGCCGGTCCGGACAGCCAGCCGGCCCCCCACGCGGGGTTGTCGGTGGCGACACTGCTGTTCGAACACGCGCAGGGCGCGATCGAGACCGAGGACAGCACCGGGGCACACCAGACGATCCGCCCGGGCGACCTGCACTGGACCTTCGCCGGTCGGGGCCTGGTGCGCCGCGCGTCGGCCGGCGACGACACACTTTCACTGGATGCCCTGCAGCTGCTGGTGAACTCGCCCGCGGCGCTCAAGCAGCAGGCGCCGGCCAGCTTCCATCTGGCCGCGGCCGATGTGCCGCAACTGGTTCTGCCCGGCACCCGCATGCGCCTGCTCGCGGGCCGCTTCGGCGAGCAGGTCTCTCCGCTGGAGCTGGTGCTGCCGCAGCCGATGCTGATCCTGGACGGCCGCATCGACGGCGGCGCGAGCTTCCCGCTGGAGTTGCCGGCCGGCTGGAACGCCTGGTGCTATGCCGTCTCGGGCGAACTGGCGGTCGCCGCCGACGGCGCCGCGACTCGTGCACTGCCGGCGACTACCGCAGTGATCGCCACGGCAACCAGCGACGACGTGGTGCTGCGCATCCTTGGCGTCGGCACGCGCTCGCACCTGGTGGTGGTGGCCGGCATGGCGATCCACGAGCCGCTGGTGCAGCACGGCCCGTTCGTGATGAACACCCGGCAGGACGTGATGCGCGTGGTGCGCGACTACGAGGCCGGACGACTCGGCCAGCTCTGATCCCCCGGCGCTCCGCTCAAACTTCGCGTGCCGCCAGCTCGGCGGTCATCGCCTCGCGCATCAGGTACTTCTGCACCTTGCCGGTGACCGTCATCGGGAACGCGTCCACGAAGCGCACGTAGTGCGGCACCTTGAAGTAGGCCAGGTGGTGGCGGCAGTAGTCCTGGATCTCCGCCTCGCTGGCGTGCTCGCCCTCACGCAGCTTCACCCAGGCACAGGCCTGCTCGCCGAACTTCGCGTCGGGCACGCCGAACACCTGCACGTCCAGCACCTTGGGATGGGTGTAGAGGAATTCCTCGATCTCGCGCGGATAGATGTTCTCGCCGCCACGGATGATCATGTCCTTGAGCCGGCCGACGATGCGGCAGTAGCCGTCATCGTCGATCGTCGCGAGATCGCCGGTGTGCATCCAGCCTTCGGCGTCGATCGCCTCGCGGGTGTTCGCCTCGTCGTTCCAGTAGCCGCGCATCACCGAGTAGCCGCGCGTGCACAGCTCGCCCGGCTCACCGCGCGGCACGGTCGCACCGGCCTCGTCGACCAGCTTCACCTCCAGGTGCGGATGGATCCGCCCGACGCTGTCCACGCGCCGCTCCAGCGGATCGTCCGGCACGGTCTGGAAGCTCACCGGGCTGGTCTCGGTCATCCCGTAGGCGATGGTCACCTCGGCCATGTGCATGCGCTCGACCACCTGGCGCATCACCTCCACCGGGCACGGCGAGCCGGCCATGATGCCGGTGCGCAAGGTCGACAGGTCGAACTCGGCGAAGCGCGGATGCGCCAGCTCGGCGATGAACATGGTCGGCACGCCATGCAGGCCGGTGCAGCGTTCCTCTGCCACCGTTTCCAGCGTGGCCAGCGCATCGAAACCCTCGCCGGGAATCACCATGCAGGCGCCGTGGGTGACACAGGCCAGGTTGCCCAGCACCATGCCGAAGCAGTGGTAGAACGGCACCGGGATGCACAGCCGATCCTGCTCGGTCAGCCGCATCGCCTCGCCGACGAACCAGCCGTTGTTGACGATGTTGCGGTGGGTCAGCGTGGCGCCCTTCGGTGCGCCGGTGGTGCCGGAGGTGAACTGGATGTTCACGGCGTCGTCCGCCGACAACGTGGCCTGTACGGTACGCAGAGGGGCCATCGCCGCGTCGTCGGCGGCCAGATCGGTCCAGCGACGCGCGCCGGGGACGGGCTCGTCGTCCAGCACGATCACCTCGCGCAGTCCCGGTAGCCGCTCCGCGTGCAGCTGGCCGGCGGGCGCATCGCCCAGCTCGGGCGCGAGCTCGATCAGCACGTCGAGGTAGTGCGAGGTCCTGAACCGGCGCGGCAGCACCAGCGCGCGGCAGTCGACATGGTTGAGCGCGTAGGCCAGTTCGTGCGCGCGGTACGCCGGATTGATGTTCACCAGCACCAGCCCGGCCATCGGCGCGGCGAACTGCAGGACCACCCATTCCGCCCGGTTCGGCGCCCAGATGCCGATGCGCTCGCCCGGTGCCAGGCCCAGCGCGAGCAACGCGGCCGCGACCCGTTCCACTTCGGCATGCAGGTCACGGTAGTCCAGCCGCACCTGCTGGCTGCGCACCACCAGCGCCGGGCGCTCCGGCCATCGCGTGGCGATACGCGCCAGCAGGCCACCGACGGTGTCCTCCAGCAGGGGCAGGTCGGTGGGGCCGGCGATGTGACTGGGCGAGGCTTGCATGGCGGGTTCCATCGGATGGCGTGGCGCTGCACCGGAAGCGACGGCGGTGCTACCGTCTGGCGGCCGAGTCGACCCACGGACCGATCATGCCAAACCTGCTTGCCCTCGCGTTGCTGATGGCCCCCGCGGCTGCCGCTGCCCCCGCCGAGGATTTCCACGACCGCATCGTGCAGGGCCGGCTGGCCGAGGCGGCCGCCACCGGCGCGCCCTACCAGAAGGCGCTGTGGGCCAAGATCGGCGACCCGATGACCGATGTGCTGAAGGGTTGCATCGCGCACAACCGCAACGTGGACAAATCACCATTCACCCTGGTCGCCGACATCCAGGCCGACGGTCATCCAGTCCGGGTGGACGTGCAGCCGGCGACGGTGCTGGCCACCTGCCTGGCCGGGCAGTTCGCGGGCTGGACGCTGCCGCCGCCGCCGAAGGACCCGAAGCCCTACCCGATCGAGATCGACGTCAGCATCACCCACTGACTCACTCGCCGCGCTGGCGCGCTTCCAGCCGCCGGTACAGCGTGCTGCGGCTGATGCCGAGCTTGCGCGCCGCCGCGGCCATGTTGCCGCGGCAGGCAGCGAGCACCTGGTCGATCGCCTGGGCCTCCAGATCGTGCAGGTTGCCGGCGACCGGACCGGCGGCGAGCGCAGGTGACGCGGATGCGCTGGCTGCCGGGCGGCGCCAGCCATCGGGCAGGTCGTCCACCGTCAGCGTCGCACCCACCGTGCCGAGCGCCATCAGGCTGCGCAGCACGCCGACCAGCTCGCGCACGTTGCCCGGCCAGCGCCGGGCGGCCAGCTCGCGCACCAGTTCCGGCGCCAGCCACATCGGCACCTGCTCGGCGCCCAGCGCGGCCCACAGGCGGCGTACGGTGTCGGCCACGTCCGGATGCTCGCGCAGCGGCGGCAGGTGCAGCACCGACTGCGCCACGCGGAAGTACAGATCGGCGCGGAATTCGCCGCGGTCCACCGACTGCTGCAGCTGGCGATGCGTGGCGGCGATCACCCGCACGTCGATGGCATGCGAGCGGCCGCCACCAAGTGGCGTTACCTCGCGCTCCTGTAGCACACGCAGCAGTCGGCTCTGCAGCGACAGCGGCATGTCGCCCAGCTCGTCCAGGAACAGCACGCCGCCGTGCGCCTCGCGCAGCAGGCCTGGCGCGCCCTCGCGGCGAGCGCCGGTGAACGCACCGGGCAGATGCCCGAACAGCTCCGACTCGATCAGCGCCTCCGGCAGCGAGGCGCAGTTCACCGCCACGAAAGGGGCGTCGGCGCGTGAGCTGCGGCGATGCAGTTCGCGCGCCACCACTTCCTTGCCGGTGCCGGTCTCGCCCTGCAGCAGCACGGTGATGTCGGCGTCGAGCAGGCGCACCTGGCGTTCGATCGCGGCATCCAGCTGCGTATCGAACACGGTCGCGGGCGCGCGCAACGGGCGGATCGCCTGCTTCGGCGGCGAGGACTCGCGGGGAGAGCGCACGGTTCCCGGCACGACGATGCGCGAGCGCTGCGGGTCACGCCGTGCGTGCACCATGTCGCCGGTCTGGCAACGCATGCTGGCGACGCTGCCTGGCACCGGCAGGGCCGAGGCGAACAGCTCGTCGTAGCGGCGCTTGCCCAGCTCGCTCCAGTCCAGTCCGAGCAGGCGCAGCGCGTGGCGGTTGGCCGCGGCGAGGCGATGCCCCTCGAACACCAGCATGCCCTCGCGCGCCGTGCCGATCAGTGCAGGATCCGGCTGGATGCGCACGATGTCGGCGCCGTCGAAGGCGCACTCGAACAGACGATGCTCGATCTGCTCCACCGCCAGCTGCACCATGCCCAGCGCGTGCAGGTGATGTACCGAGGCGTGGCCGGACAGGTCGAGCACACCGACCACCCGACCCTGCGGATCGAAGATCGGCGAGGCCGAGCAGCTCAGCACACGATGCGGTGCGTAGTAGTGCTCGGCACCGCGCACCTCGACCGAACGCCGCTCGACCAGCGCGGTGCCGATCGCGTTGGTGCCGGTGGACTGCTCGCTCCACGGCACGCCCGGGCGCAGCGAGACGCGCGCGGCCTTGTCTAGGAAATCCGGGTCGCCCAGCGCATCCAGGATGAAGCCGTCCGGCGCGGTCAGCACCACGATCGAGCCGGCCTGGTTGGCGCTGGCGTACAGCGCTTCCAGCTCGGGACGGCACAACCGGCGCAGCGCCTCGTGGCGCTCCTGCATCTCGCCCAGCGCACGGCGCTCGACCGGCATCAGGCTCGGCTTGGCACTGGCCACCAGCCCCTGCTCCAGGCAGCGGCGCCACGAGGCGAGGATGGTGTCGGAGACCAGTCCGCGCGGAGCGGCGCCATCGTCGAAGAAGCGGCGCCGGGCGGTATCGATCGATTCGGACATCACGTTGTGTCGCATGGAACACTCCGGTGTGTCGCAATCTGCGACACCTGTTGCGAGGTGTGTTCCGATACAAAGCACACGCTCTTGCGGAGCGCAACGCGACCTTGGTGAACGGCGCTGCTGCGATGCAGCGACCGGGAAATTTTCGCGAGCGTGCGCGCCTTCCGGCTGGTTGGCACGGCGCAACATCGATCGCATGCGGCCGGTGGCTGGCACGGCTTTCGCTGTGCTGTACCCACCTTCCACCAGTCGCGGAGCCACGCCATGACCAAGCTCGAACAACAGCACCTCGCCGTGCAGGTCCCCTTCAAGCAGCGTTACGACAACTTCATCGGCGGCCAGTGGGTGGCGCCGAAGGCCGGGCGCTACTTCGAGAACATCACCCCGATCACCGGCAAGGCGTTCTGCGAGATCGCCCGCTCCGACGCGTCGGACATCGAGGCCGCGCTCGATGCCGCGCACGCGGCCAAGACCGCCTGGGGCCGTACCCCTGTGGCCGAGCGCGCGCTGATCCTCAACCGCATCGCCGACCGCATGGAGCAGAACCTCGCCCTGCTCGCCCACGCCGAGACCTGGGACAACGGCAAGCCGATCCGCGAGACGATGGCCGCCGACCTGCCGCTGGCGATCGACCACTTCCGCTACTTCGCCGGCTGCATCCGCGCGCAGGAAGGAAGCATCGGCGAGATCGACCACGACACCGTCGCCTACCACTTCCACGAACCGCTGGGCGTGGTCGGCCAGATCATCCCGTGGAACTTCCCGCTGCTGATGGCCGCGTGGAAACTCGCCCCGGCGCTGGCCGCGGGCAACTGCGTGGTGCTCAAGCCGGCCGAGCAGACCCCGGCCAGCATCCTGGTGTGGGCCGAACTGGTCGGCGACCTGCTGCCGGCTGGCGTGCTCAACATCGTCAACGGCTTCGGCCTGGAAGCGGGCAAGCCGCTGGCCTCCAACCCGCGCATCGCCAAGATCGCCTTCACCGGCGAGACCACCACCGGCCGGCTGATCATGCAGTACGCCAGCCAGAACCTGATCCCGGTGACGCTGGAGCTGGGCGGCAAGTCGCCGAACATTTTCTTCGACGACGTGGCGCGCGAGGACGACGACTTCTTCGACAAGGCGCTGGAAGGCTTCACCATGTTCGCCCTCAACCAGGGCGAGGTGTGCACCTGCCCGAGCCGTGCGCTGGTGCAGGAGTCGATCTTCGACCGCTTCATGGAGCGCGCGGTCAAGCGCGTGCAGGCGATCAAGCTGGGCAACCCGCTCGACCCGTCGACGATGGTCGGCGCGCAGGCCTCCGGCGAGCAGATGGAGAAGATCCTGTCCTACATCGACATCGGTCGGCAGGAAGGCGCCAAGGTGCTCACCGGCGGCGCGCGCGCCGAGCATGGCGGCGAGTTGAAGGACGGCTACTACGTGCAGCCGACCGTGTTCCACGGCCACAACAAGATGCGCGTGTTCCAAGAGGAGATCTTCGGCCCGGTGGTGTCGGTGACCACGTTCAAGACCGAGGCCGAGGCGCTGGAGATCGCCAACGACACGCTGTACGGGCTGGGCGCCGGCGTATGGAGCCGCGACGCCAATCGCTGCTACCGCTTCGGCCGCGAGATCCAGGCCGGCCGCGTGTGGACCAACTGCTACCACGCCTACCCCGCGCACGCGGCGTTCGGCGGCTACAAGCAGTCCGGCATCGGTCGCGAGACGCATCGGATGATGCTCGACCACTACCAGCAGACCAAGAACATGCTGGTGAGCTACTCGCCGAAGAAGCTCGGCTTCTTCTGACGCAGCACCGGGGACGGCCGTAACGGCCGTCCCCAGCCGCCTTGTCGGTCCGGTGGTCGCTGGGGAGCGGCCGCCATCTGAGGGGACTGCACCAAAGGGTTTTCGCCACGCCATGCCCGCTTCGCGCGGGCGTGCCCGGAGCGTGCGCCCTGTCCCTGGCCGATGCGGCGGCAAGCACGGGGCACGGCATCCGCCGGCTCCGCATCACGGCGGACGGCCACGACCGCGCCGCCGACCAACCGAGGGGAGAGGGGCAATGAAGGCACGTTCACCGCAACACGACGCCCGACAGCGTCGATCCGCGCCGCGTCGCGGGCGGCTTGCCGCCTGGCTGGCGCTGGGCCTGGCCGCGGCACCGGCGGCGGCCGGTGCAACCGAGTTCAAGGGCGACAGCTGGACCGTCGACATCAGCGGCTACGTCAACGCGTACTACACCACCGTGAGCTGCTCGGGCGACGCCGTCGGCGGTACCGCGCTGGCCGGTCGCGCGCTGGGCTGCGGCGGCCAGCCGAACCGCACCACGATCGGCAACGGCCTGCTGCCGAACGCACTGGTGACCAAGTTCACCACGCAGCAGGAGGGCATCGATGTCGGCGCGCAGATCGGCATCATGGCGCACACCGCCACCGGCGACGCACTGTCCGCGAACAGCGGCGTGGACGTGCGCCAGGCATTCTTCACCCTGGGCACGCCGGAGTTCGGCACGGTCAAGCTCGGCCGCGACTACGGCGTGTTCGGATCCAACGCGATCCTCTCGGACATGACCCTGGTGGGCGCCGGCGCACCGACCCAGGCCACCCAGCGCGGCCGCGTCACGCTCGGCCACATCGGCGCCGGCTACACCTACCTGGGCAGCTACGGCCAGATCGTCTACACCTCGCCGACCACCAGCGGCTTCACCTTCACCGGCGGCGTGTTCAGCCCGGTCGACAACACCGGCAACTACGACTCGCGTTCGGCGCCGCAGGTGCAGCTGCAGCTCGGCTATGCCAGCGGCGGCTTCAAGGCGTGGATCGGCGGCAAGACGCAGCGCTTCTACGCCAAGGACGGTACCGGCGCGATGCCGGCACAGTTCACCATGACGGCCGCGGAGATCGGTGCCTCCTATGCCATCGGCGACTTCAGCCTGCTCGGCAACGTCCAGGCCGGGCATGGCATCGGCATCCTCACCGACGGCGACCAGGGCAACGCCAAGGGCGTGAACTACCTGGTGCAGGCCACCTATGCCGTCACCGACAAGCTCAAGCTCGGCCTCAGCGACGGCCTCAGCCGCAACCGCGACGACCTCGCCAGCACCGCCGACTTCAAGTCCAACAGCAACGTCACCGCCGGCGCGTACTACGCGCTGACCAAGAGCGTGACGCTGGCCTTCGAACTCGGCCAGACCCGATCGAAGGATTTCGCCGGCCATACCGCCCGCCTCAATGGCGGCTCGGTCGGCGGCATCGTCTTTTTCTGACCCGCACCATCCGCCACGAGGACCCACGACATGAAGCGAATCGCACACCTTCGCCGCACCGCCCTGATCGCCGCCCTGCTGGCCACGAGCGCGGGGGCCATGGCCGCCGAGCACTACGCACCCGTCACCGACGCGCGACTCAAGGCGGCAGCCAGCGACAATGGCTGGCTGATGTACCGCCGCGACTACACCAGCTCCGGCTACGCTCCGTTCACCCAGATCGACACGGCCAACGTCGCCCACCTGAAGCCGGTCTGGGACTACAAGACCGGCTTCGACCAGGGCCATGAGGCACCGCCGGTGGTCAACGGCGACTTCATGTTCATCACCACGCCGAAGGACGAGCTGCTGGCCTTCCAGGCGAGCACCGGCAAGCTGTTGTGGAAGTACCAGCACGACCTCTCCCACGTCGGCCTGCGCACCGTGTGCTGCGACGTGGTGAACCGCGGCGTGGCGCTGTACGGCGACGACGTCTACATGGCCACACTGGACAACTACGTCGTCGCGCTGGACGGCCGCACCGGCAGGACCGTGTGGAAGCACCAGCTCGCCCCGGCCGACAAGGGCACGGCGATGACGCTGGCGCCGCTGGTGGTCAAGGGCAAGGTGGTGGTCGGCCTGTCCGGCGGCGAGTACGGCGCGCGCGGCTTCATCGAGGCGCTGGACGCGAAGACCGGCAAGCCGGTGTGGAAGCAGTACACGATTCCGGCACCGAACGAGCCGGGCGGCGACACCTGGCCGAAGGGCGCCTACAAGACCGGCGGCGGCGGCGCCTGGCTGACCGGCACCTACGACGCCGATACCGACACCCTGCTGTGGGGCGTGGGCAACCCCGGCCCGTGGCTGGCGACGCTGCGCCCGGGTGACAACCTGTACACCGACTCGGTGATCGCGATGAACCCGGCCACCGGCAAGATCAAGTGGCACTACCAGTACACGCCGAACGACACCTGGGACTACGACGGCACCAACGAGACGGTGCTCACCGACATCGACTACGAGGGCAAGCAGCACAAGGCGCTGGTCACCGCCAGCCGCAACGGCTGGTTCTATGCGATCGACCGCACCGACGGCAAGCTGATCTACGCCAAGAAGTTCGCCACCGCCACCTCGGTCAGCGGCTTCAAGGACGGCAAGCCGCAGACCGACCCGGCGCTGCGCCCGACCATCGACAAGGAAGTGTTCACCTGCCCCAGCTTCCTCGGCGGCAAGAACTGGTGGCCGATCTCGGTCGACCCGCAGACCCACCTCGCCTACGTGCCGACCATGCACACCTGCATGACCATCAAGGGCGCCACGGTGGCCTACAAGGCGGGCCTGCCGTTCCTCGGCGAGACCTTCAAGGTGGTCGCCGATCCGGCGCACAAGGGCCAGTGGGGCTCGGTGCAGGCGATCGACGTGAACACCGGCAACCAGGTGTGGAGCTACCCGTCCGCGCTGCCGTGGAACAGCGGCATGCTCAGCACCGCCGGCGGCCTGGTGTTCTCCGGCAGTGCCGACGGCCACCTGGTGGCGTTCGACGCCAAGACCGGCAAGGTGCTGTGGAAGAGCCCGGAGATGACTTCCGGCGTGATCGGCGTGCCGAGCACCTGGGTGGTCGACGGCAAGCAGTATGTCGGCGTGTACGCCGGCTGGGGCGGCGCCACGCCGATCTGGGGTGGCGACATGGCGAAGGATCCGGCCGTGATGAACATCCCGGTCGGTGGCCACCTGTATGTGTTCTCGCTGTAACCGGAGCGCCTGACGATGACACTGACCTGCCATTCCCGCCCGCGTGCGTGGCTGGTCGCGATCGCCGCCGTACTTCTGTACGGCGGCACCGCGGCAGCCGCCGACCTGTCGGTCTGCATCGACAGCTCCAGTCCCACCGCCGCCATGGACACCCGCCTGGCGCAGGCGGTGGCGCAGCATGAGCACGCCATGCTGCAAATCCACCGCTTCGACGGCAGCGGCGACGACGACGGCTTCGACCTCGACCACTTCAACAAGCTCGCCGGGCACAGCTGCGATCTGGTGCTGGGCTTCCCGATCGATGCCGACGCGCATGGCGCACCGCCCGGGCTGAAGGCCAGCACGCCCTACGGCCACACCGGCTTCGTGCTGGTGACCCCGCGCGGCAGCCACGTCGCCACGCTGGACCAGCTGGCCGCCGGCAGCAACGTGGCGGTGACCTACCAGACCACGCCGAACCTGTACTTCATCGACCATCGCCAGCTGGTCGCCGACGTGCACCTGAGCGACGAGAACGCGCTGCGTGCGCTGGCCCGGCACCAGGTGCCCGCGGCGATGCTGTGGGAGCCAACGGTGCGCCGCTATCTCGCCGGGGCGGGATCGCGCAGCGGGCTGCAGATCCATCCGCTGCACGAGCCGCACGCCAACTTCAACCTGGTGGCGTTGTATGACGCCAGGCACCAGGCCGCGGCCGACGCCTTCGAGCAGGCGATCGCCGCGATCCAGGCCTCCGGACGCCTTGCCGACCTGCTGGCACCGTACGCCCGCACCGGGGCGGTCGGACCCTCGCGTCCGGTGGCCCGCACCGCCCGGGCGGAACGAAGTGGTCGCCGTGTCGCACGCCATTGCGCCGGTGCCGCACCCAAGCCCATGGGCGATCGCAAGGCGCACCACGACGACGACGCACTGCCGGCGCTGTACACCGCAGCCCAGGCGGAGCTCGGCCAGGCCAAGTTCAAGGAGAACTGCGCGGTATGCCACGGCCCGCACCTGGAAGGCCGCGCCGGCCCGGCCCTGAAGGGCGCCAATTTCGCCTCGGAAGAAGCGCAGTTCCACGTCAAGGACATCTTCACCATCCTCGTGCACAACATGCCGGCGACCGAGCCGGGCAGCCTCGCGCACGACGATTACGTGCAGATCATGGCGTTCCTGCTGCAGCAGAATGGCTACCCCGCCGGCGGCAAGCAACTGACCTACGACGAGGCGCTGAGCTCGAAGGTGAAGCTGCTCTATCACGGCGAATGACTGGCCGAAGGGCGGGCCGGAGGCGCATGCTCCCCCGGCCCGCCCTTTTCCGTACGAGACGAGGAGATGGATGTGATGCATGGATCGATGGGCCGTCCGACCGGGACTGTCGGCTCGCGGTACCGCCTCGCGATGGTGCCGCTGGCCAGCGCCCTCGCGCTCGCGCTGATCACGCCAGCTGCTGCCCAGACCGCTCCGACCGATGACGCCACGTCGCTGCCGGCGATCCAGGTCAACGCCAGCCGGCTGGATATCCCGCCGTTCGACGTACCGGCCGCGCTGAGCGTGATCCATGTCGATCCGGGCAACGCCGGCCTGCCCGGTGTGAATTTCTCCGAAGCGCTCGCCGGCGTACCCGGCATCCTCGCCCGCGACCGGCAGAACTACGCGCAGGACGAACAGATCTCGATCCGCGGCTTCGGTTCGCGCACCACCTTCGGCGTGCGCAGCATCCGCGTCTACATGGACGGCATCCCGGCCACGCTGCCGGACGGCCAGGGCCAGGTATCGGCGTTCAACCTGGACTCGGCCGACCGCATCGAGGTGCTGCGCGGTCCGTTCTCGGTGCTCTACGGCAACGCCGCCGGTGGCGTGATCCAGCTCTACACCGCCGACGGCACGCCCACCCCGCAGACCACGCTGGGCGTGTACGGCGGCAGCTACGACAGCTTCCGCTACATGGCCGATACCCGCGGCACGGTCGGCCCGGTCGACTACAACATCGCCGCGTCGGAATTCCTCTCCGGCGGCTACCGCGCGCACAGTCGCGTGCGCCGCGAATCGGACAACGCCAAGTTCGGCATCGACCTTGGGCAACAGCGCAAGCTCACCGTTGTGCTGAACCGGATCAACCAGCCCGATACCCAGGACCCGCTCGGCCTGACCCGCGCGCAGATGGAGCAGGATCCCCGCCAGGCCACCGCGGTGGCAGCGACCTACAACACCCGCAAGAGCGCGAAGCAGAACCAGGTCGGCCTGATCTACGACCAGACCCTCAGCGCCAGCGACCAGTGGCGCGCGATGGCGTACTACGGCTACCGCAGCATCATCCAGTACTTGTCGATCCCCACCTTCGTACAGAAGAACCCGCTGCAGTCCGGCGGCGTGGTGGCGCCGGCCACCAACTACGGCGGCGCCGACCTGCGCTGGACCCACCGCGGCCAGCTCGGCAGCGGCAGCTACGAGGCGGTGCTCGGCGCCAGCGGCGACTACCAGATCCAGCGTCGTACCGGCTACGAGAACTTCATCGGCAGCACGCTGGGGGTGAAGGGAACGCTGCGCCGCAACGAGCACGACAACGTCAACAACGTGGCCGGGTACGCGCAGTTCTACTGGCACTTCGTGCCGCAGTGGGCGCTGCTGCTTGGGCTGCGCCACGACACCGTGCGCTTCACCGAGCACGACTTCTACATCACCCCGAACAACCCGGACGACAGCGGCCACGTCACCTACAGCGCCACCACGCCGGTGGTCGGCCTGCAGTACCGCGCCAGCGATGCGCTGCGCGTCTACGCCAGCTACGGCCGCGGCTTCGAGACACCCAGCTACAACGAGCTGGGCTACCGCGCCGACGGCCAGGCCGGCCTCGCCTTCGACCTCAAACCCGCACGCAGCAACAACTACGAGCTGGGTGCGAAGTGGCAGGCGACAAAAGGGCTTGAAGTCGATGCTGCGCTGTTCCGCGCCGATACCCGCAACGAACTGGCGGTAGCGAGCAACACCAACGGTCGCGCCACCTACCGCAATGCCGGCCACACCCGCCGCGAGGGCGTGGAGCTGTCCGCCACCGGCGAGCTGGCGCCGGACTGGCGCCTCAGCGCCGGCGTCACCCACCTGCGTGCACGCTTCCAGGACAGCTATCTCGCCTGCACCGGCTCGCCGTGCACGGTGCCGACCACGCCGGTCGCCGCCGGCTCGCGCATCCCCGGCGTGCCGCAGGACTACGGCTCGCTGCGGCTGGAACACGGCAACGGCAACGGCTGGCGCGAGGGCATCACGCTCACTGGCGTCGGCTCAGTCGTGGTGAACGACTTCGGCACCGATCGTGCTGCCGGCTACGCGCTGGTCGACGTCGACGCCGGCTACACCTTCGCGCTGGGAGAAACCACCCGGCTCGACCTCTCGGCGCGCATCAGCAACCTGGCCGACCGCCGCTACGTCGGCTCGGTGATCGTCAACGACGGCAACGGCCGCTACTTCGAACCCGGCCCCGACCGCAGTTACATGCTGGGTGCGCGGCTGACCTTCTGAGGTCGCGCTTCAAGAGGAGGAAACACCATGTCCGCCCCCGCCACCGACATCGCCAAGGTGCTCGCCACACCCGCCGCCGAAGCGCTGATCGAGCGTTTGCGCGAGCGGCACGGCTCATTGCTGTTCCACCAGTCCGGCGGCTGCTGCGACGGCTCCTCGCCGATGTGCTATCCGCAGGACGACTTCATCGTCGGCGACCGCGACGTGCGCCTGGGCGAGATCGCCGGCGCGCCGTTCTACATGAGTCCCTCGCAGTACGAATACTGGAAGCACACCCAACTGATCATCGACGTGGTCGAGGGTCGCGGCGGCATGTTCTCGCTGGAGAACGGCGAGGGCGTGCGCTTCCTGACCCGCTCGCGGCTGTTCACCGACGAGGAAGTCGAGGCGCTCAAGGCGGCCGGGCGGTTCTGAGCCACCGGTTTTTTTTCGGATACGCCGCAGCCCGCGCAGGCGCTGGGCCAGCCGGGCTTTTCCACAGGATTGTCCACAATATCTGGGGTTGACCGCCCCGGATCGGCCCACTATGTTGCGCTCGTTGGTGCCCGCCCAGACGTGATCGTCGGTCGGGCTTAAAAGGGAATCCGGTGCGAATCCGGAACTGCCCCGCAGCGGTAAGTGGAAACGAAAGCGATCAATGGCACTGGGTCTCTGCGCCTGGGAAGCCTTCGCGAGTAGGAGGACTGCCAGGTCCATGTCCGCAAGTCCGAAGACCTGCCAGCACGTCGGGCCCCATGGGCCGGCGGTCGCGTCCGGTGAGACGCGGTGCGCCGATGCTCTCGCGACCCGGCGCAGGTGACCGTTTCCGCGGGGAGACGCGTCGCATGGCAGGCCTTCATGCGCCTGCGTGTCGACGCGTTTTTCCATGGAAGCCAAGCCTCAGGCCCTGCGCGCGGGAGCAGGCGTTTGAGTTTCGGAACCGTCGCGTCGTCCCAGGGGCCTCGGCGGTGGAAATCAAGGGAGCGAGGCAAAGCGATTTTGAGTCGGATTTTTTGATCGTTTGAGGAAGATAGCCGTAGCTATCTGACGAAAAGGAGCGAAAAAGCCGGCCAAAAGCGCGAAGCCGCAGCCCCTCGAGTTTCTACCGTCGAGGCTCCTTACCCCTCCCGGGCCGGCGCGGCGGATTCCCCTTCGGGAGCTTCCACCATGGAATCGCTGGACACCCTCGACCGCGCACCGGCTGCGGTCCCGTCGCCCACCCTCGCCGACGGCATGCCGCCGTCGGACTTCACCCTCACCCCGCCGCACAACCCCGGCCAGATGCGCGTGACCAAGCGCAACGGTGGCCAGGAGATCGTCGACGTCAACAAGATCGTCCGGGCGGTCACCCGCAGCGCCGACGGTCTGCACGCGGTCGATCCGCTGCGCGTGGCGCTGAAGACCATCGGCGGCCTGTACGACGGCGCCACCACGGCCGAGCTGGATCAGCTCTCGATCCGCACCGCCGCCGCGCTCACCGCGGAGGAGCCCGAATACGGCCAGCTCGCCGCGCGCCTGCTGTCCGCCTTCATCGACAAGGAAGTGGCCGGACAGGAGATCCAGAGCTTCTCGCAGTCGATCGCCCACGGTGCCGAGGTCGGCCTCCTCAACGCGCGGCTGCGCGATTTCGTGGCGCTCAATGCGCGCAAGCTCAACGACGCGATCGATCCGCTGGCATCGCGCCGCTTCGAGTACTTCGGCCTGCGCACGGTGTACGACCGGTATCTCTTGCGGCACCCCACGAAGCGCTACGTGATCGAGACGCCGCAGTACTTCTTCATGCGCATCGCCTGCGCGCTGGGCGGCAACGACGGCGGCGCCCATCAGATCAGCGAGACGCTGGAGCTGTACCGACTGCTCTCTTCGCTGGAATACATCCCCAGCTCGCCGACGCTGTTCAACGCCGGCACCACGCACGAGCAGCTGTCCTCGTGCTTCCTGCTCGACTCGCCGGTCGATTCGCTGGAGTCGATCTACGACAAGTATGCCGACGTGGCCAAGCTGTCCAAGTTCGCCGGCGGCATCGGCATCGCCTGGTCGCGCGTGCGTTCGCGCGGCTCGCTGATCCGCGGCACCAACGGCCACTCCAACGGCCTGGTGCCGTGGCTGAAGACGCTGGATGCCTCGGTCGCCGCGGTGAACCAGGGCGGCAAGCGCAAGGGCGCCGCCTGCGTGTACCTCGAGCCCTGGCACGCCGACATCGAGGAGTTCCTCGAGCTGCGCGACAACACCGGCGACGAGGCGCGCCGCACGCACAACCTGAACCTGGCCAATTGGATTCCCGACGAGTTCATGCGCCGGGTCGAGCGCGACGGCGAGTGGTCGCTGTTCGATCCCAAGGTCGTGCCGCATTTCGTCGACAGCTGGGGCGAAACCTTCGAAACCGCGTATCGCCGGGCCGAGGCAGACGGCCTCGCCGCGAAGACGGTAAAGGCGCGCGAGCTCTATGCCCGCATGCTGCGCACGCTGGCGCAGACCGGCAACGGCTGGATGACCTTCAAGGACCGCTGCAACGCCACCAGCAACCAGACCGCCCAGCCGCACAACGTGATCCACCTGTCCAACCTGTGCACCGAGATCCTGGAGGTGACCTCGGCCGGCGAGACCGCCGTGTGCAACCTGGGTTCGGTGAACCTGGCGCGGCACGTGGCCGACGGCGCGTTCGACTTCGACCAACTCGCCGCCACCGTGCGTACCGCAGTACGCCAGCTCGACCGCGTGATCGACCTCAACTTCTACCCGATCGCCACCGCGCGCAGCGCCAACATGAAGTGGCGCCCGGTCGGGCTGGGCGTGATGGGCCTGCAGGACGTGTTCTTCAAGCTGCGCCTGCCGTTCGACTCGGCCGAGGCGCTGGCGCTGTCCACGCGCATCGCCGAGGAGATCTACTTCCACGCGCTCGGCCAGTCGAACGAGCTGGCGATGGAGCACGGCGCGCACGCCGGCTTCGCCGAAAGCCGGGCTGCGAATGGCGAACTGCAGTTCGGCTACTGGCCGAACGCACAGCCGCACGAGCCGACGCGCTGGGCGGCGCTGCGCGAAAGCATCAAGTCGCACGGCCTGCGCAACTCGCTGCTCATCGCGATCGCACCGACCGCGACGATCGCCTCGATCGCCGGCTGCTACGAATGCATCGAGCCGCAGGTGTCCAACCTGTTCAAGCGCGAGACGCTGTCCGGCGATTTCCTGGTGGTGAACCGCTACCTGGTCGACGAACTGAAGACGCTGGGCCTGTGGACCGCCGAGGTGCGCGACCAGATCAAGCTGGCCGAGGGCTCGATCCAGGGCATAGCCGCTATCCCCGAACGGCTGCGCGCGATCTACCGCACCGTGTGGGAACTGCCGCAGAAGGCCCTGATCGACCTGGCCGCCGCGCGCGGTGCATACATCGACCAGAGCCAGTCGCTGAACCTGTTCATGGAGAACCCGAACATCGGTCAGCTCAGCTCGATGTACATGTACGCATGGAAGGCCGGCATCAAGACCACCTACTACCTGCGCTCGCGACCGGCGACGAAGATCGCCAAGGCGACGGTGAGTGCGGGGAAGGCGGTGGCCGAACCTGCTGCAGAACAGGACCAGGCCACCGCGGCGGTGTTCTGCTCGCTGGAAAACCCCGAGTACTGCGAGGCCTGCCAGTAAGCCTGACGTACCTCACCGTCATCCCAGCGAACGCTGGGATCCAGTGACGTGGTCCGTAGCGTGGAAGACGCTGGATTCCAGCGTTCGCTGGAATGACGGCGAGGGAAAACATTCTGCTGGGAGCCATGGACGGCTACCCGCAGATTTCCGGGTAGAGATCACGCCAGTAGGGATTCGACGCCTCGATGAGTTCGATCTTCCACGTCCGCTTCCACGCCTTCAGCGCCTTCTCGCGGGCTATCGCCGATTCCATGGTTTCGTGCAGCTCGAACCAGACAAGGTCATGAACACGATGCCGGCTGCCGAATCCTTCGATGACGTCGTTTCGGTGTTGCCAGATGCGCGCCGGGAGGTTCGAGGCGACACCGATGTAGAGCGTGCCGTTGCGGCCACTCGCGAGCAGATAGACGCACGGTTGACGTTCGCGCATGACGCCATAGATCCAGAAAACCCAACCCCGTCATTCCAGCGGACGCTGGAATCCAGCGCCTTCGGATTTGACCGCCACACCACGTAGGCGCAAGGCACTGGATCCCAGCGTTCGCTGGGATGACGGCAAGACCAACCCTGCGCGCGCAGCCCGCAGCGCTTCATAAGGAAGTCTCATGTCCGCCCAACCCGAGCACCCCCCACACCTCCTCGACCCCGGCTTCGAGCTCACCCTGCGCCCCATGCGCTACCCGGCGTTCTACGAGATGTACAGGAACGCGATCAAGAACACCTGGACGGTGGACGAGGTGGATTTCTCGCTCGATACCAGCGACCTCAACAGCAAGATGTCGGCGGCCGATCGCCACCTGATCCATCGGCTGGTGGCGTTCTTCGCCACCGGCGACACCATCGTGGCGAACAACCTGGTGCTGAACCTGTACCGGCACGTCAACGCGCCGGAAGCGCGCATGTACCTGTCGCGCCAGCTCTACGAGGAAGCGCTGCACGTGCAGTTCTACCTGACCCTGCTGGACACCTACATCCCCGATCCGGTCGAGCGCAATCGGGCGTTCGCGGCGATCGAGAACATCCCTTCGATCCGCGCCAAGGGCGCGTTCTGCTTCAAGTGGATCGACTCGATCCAGCAGCTCGACCGCCTGGATACGCGCGAACAGCGGCGGCAGTTCCTGCTCAACCTGATCTGCTTCGCGGCCTGCATCGAGGGGCTGTTCTTCTTCGCGGCGTTTGCCTACGTCTACTTCCTGCGCTCGCGCGGCCTGCTGCACGGGCTGGCTTCGGGCACCAACTGGGTGTTCCGCGACGAGAGTTGCCACATGGCCTTCGCGTTCGATGTGGTGCGCACCGTCCGCGCCGAAGAGCCCGAGCTGTTCGACGATGCCATGCGCATGCAGGTCGAGCAGATGCTGGAAGAGGCGATCGCCTGCGAGACCCAGTTCGCCGAGGATGTGCTGTCCGGAGGCGTCGCCGGCCTGTCGGTAAAGGACATGCGCCAGTACCTGGAGTACTGTGCCGACCAGCGCCTGGCCCAGCTCGACCTGCCGAAGAAGTACGGCGCGACCAACCCGTTCGACTTCATGGACCTGCAGGACGTGCAGGAAGTGACCAACTTCTTCGAACGGCGCGTGTCGGCCTACCAGGTCGGCGTGTCGGGCGAGGTGGCGTTCGACATGGCATTCTGAACGGATAGCAGCATGTTTCGACACCTGGGTGATATCCGGGCGTAACAAAGATCGTTAAAATTGTGTGGTTACAGACGCCGAGTCCCTCCCCGGGGCCCGGCGTTTGCGCGTCTTGGGCTCCGATAAGGGCCTGAGGCGCATCGGTTTTCCCACTACCCGAGGTCTTTCCGATGAAATCCACCCTTCGCGGCCGGCTGCTGCCCGTCGCCATCGCCACTCTGCTCGCCGTCGGCACCGCCTCGGCGCAGAACGTGACCACCTCCGGCGTCGCCGGCCGCGTGCTCGACACCGCCGGCCAGCCGGTCGCCAACGCCACGGTGACCATCGTCCACCGTCCGTCCGGCACCACCAAGACCGTGACCACCGACGCCGACGGGCGCTACGCCGCGCAGGGCCTGCGCGTAGGCGGTCCGTTCGACATCACGGTGAACAAGGGTGGTTCGACCGCCGCCGAGCAGGACAACGTGTTCCTGCAGCTGGGTCAGACCTCGTCGATCAATCTGAGCATGGCGCCGAGCGCCGCCCAGGCCCGCAATCTCTCGGCCGTGACCGTGAGCGCCTCGGCGCTGGCGCAAACCTTCTCCAGCGAGAACAAGGGCCTGTCGACCAACATCTCGCAGCAGCAGCTGGCCGCCACCCCGCAGGGCAATCGCTCGGTGGACGACGTCGCCCGCCTCGACCCGCGCATCACCGTGCTGGACCAGGGCGTGGGTTCGATCTCCGCCAACGGCATGAACAACCGCTACAACAACATCGCGGTGGACGGCGTGACCCAGGGCGACCCGTTCGGCCTGAATGCCAACGGCCTGCCGTACCAGAAGGCGGCGATCTCGCCGGAGACCATCGCCGAGTACAACATCTCCACCGCCAACTACGACGTGAGCTCGGACACCGTCGGCGCCGACGTCAACGCGGTGACCAAGTCCGGCACCAACCAGTACCACGGCTCGCTGTACTACTCGTACCGCAACGCCAACCACCTGGTCGGCGACGCCGGCTGGCTGCCGTCGAGCAACCCGGGCTACAAGTACAACGGCTACGACAAGGACGCGACCTACGGCGCGACCTTCGGCGGCCCGATCATCAAGGACAAGCTGTTCTTCTTCGTCTCGGCCGAGCACGAGAAGACCACCGGCATCGGCGCCGATTCGGCCAACGGCCTGGACGCCTCGCTGGGTGACGGCGCGTCGACCAGCAACAAGGTGTCGCCGGGCGACCTGCAGAAGGTGATCGACACCGCCACCGCGCTGGGCCTGACCCCCGGCAACTTCGGCGGCTCCACCGGCCTGACCTACGACGACAAGCGCTATCTGGGCAAGATCGACTGGAACATCACCGACAACCACCGCGCCAGCTTCACCTACCAGAACACGCGCGAGCTGCTGCCGGCCGTCGGCGGCAACGGCGCCAGCAGCGTCGGCCTGTCCAGCTACACCTACACCAAGAAGATCACCACCAACAATTACGTCGCGCACCTGTTCGACGACTGGTCGGACAGCTTCTCCACCGAAGCGAAGGTCGGCTTCCAGAAGTACGTGCAGGACACCACCGCGCCGTACCAGCAGCCGTCGGTGACGGTGAACCTGTCGCCGGACGGCAAGGGCCCGTCGGTGAACCTGGGCGAGGAGCGCTACCGCCACTACAACCACATCGATACCAAGAAGCTCAGCGTGTTCCTGGCCGGCACGTACTACGTCGGCGACCACACCATCAAGGGCGGTATCGACTACCAGCGCAACAAGATCAACAACCTGTTCGGCCAGGCCGAGTTTGGCGTGTACACGTTCTGGGGCCTGGCCAACTTCGCTGCCGGCAACTACAACAAGTACGAGCTCTATCACCCGGCGCCGGGCTACACGCTCAACGACATCGCCGGCAAGTGGACCTACAGCCAGTACAGCCCGTTCCTGCAGGACACCTGGCAGGTCAACGAGCAGCTGTCGGTGCAGTACGGCGTGCGCGTGGACATCCCGCACTCCAGCAACGCGCCGGTGTACAACGCCGCGTTCGAGCAGGCGTTCGGCTATCCGAACAACTACACCATCGGTTCGCACAACCGCGTGGTCGAGCCGCGCCTGAGCTTCAACTACTCGTTCGACAGCGACTACCGCACGCAGCTGCGCGGTGGCGTGGGCCTGTTCCAGACCTCGCCGCCGACGGTGTGGATGACCAACCCGTACCAGAACAACGGCGTCACCCTGCTGTCGTATACCTCGTTCGATCCGTCGACCGCCGCGTTCAGCGCCGATCCGTTCAACCAGAACATCCCGGCCGGCGGTGGCGCCGGCTCGATCGACACCATCGACAAGAACTTCAAGCTGCCGACCGTGTGGAAGGCGAGCCTGGCGCTCGACCGCGAGCTGCCGTGGTGGGGCCTGGTCGCATCGGCCGAGTACCAGCACATCCAGGTGCGCGACGGCATCCTGTACCAGGTCGTGAACTTCGGTGCGCCGACCGGCGTGCTGCCCGACGGCCGCGAGCAGTTCTGGAAGACCCCGGGCGAGGCGCCCACCTCGAAGGACGCGCTGGCCAACCGCAACCTGGCCTTCAGCTCGGCCTCGACGCTGCTGACCAACACCCACAAGGGCAAGTCCGACAGCTTCACCCTGGCGGTCAGCAAGCCGTTCACCGACGGCCTGTCCGGCACCGCGAGCGTGACGCTCAACCACGCCACCGACGTCGATCCGGGCGCCGACACCATCGCCTACTCCGGCTACTCGCGCATTGCGCGCCTGAACCCGAACAGCGACGTGGCGGCCACCTCGAACTACAACACCGCCAAGAGCATCAAGCTGGCGCTGAACTGGAGGCACAACTTCTTCGGCGACTACGCCACGCAGGTGTCGATGTTCTACAACGGCCGCACCGGCAACCCGTACACCTGGGTGTTCGGCAACGACGCCAACGGCGACAGCATCTCCGGCTGGGATCCGGCGTACATCCCGACCGCGAACGATCCGAAGGTCAGCTACGGCAACGCCACCGCGCAGCAGATCCAGCAGTTCCAGGATTTCCTCGCCAGCGACAAGTACCTGAAGGACCATCGCGGCCAGATCGCGTCCCGCAACGGCGCGCACACGCCGTGGGTGACCACGCTGGACATGAGCTTCTCGCAGGAGATCCCGGGTCTGTTCAAGGGCAACAAGGGTGAGGTCCGTCTGGACGTCTACAACTTCCTCAACCTGATGAACAAGAACTGGGGCCAGCAGCGCATCACCGGCATCTACCCGACCCGCACGCTGGTCAACTACGGCGGCGTGAACGCGCAGGGCCAGTACGTCTACAACCTGCCGACCGACAAGAACGGCAACTACCAGCCGCAGCCGCTGCAGGTATATGACGGCGGCTTCTATGACCCGAGCCGCGTGGTGTCGCGGTGGTCGGCCATGCTGACGCTGAAGTACACGTTCTGATCCATCGCACCACCGTCGTACCGGAAACGGGCGCCCCTCGGGGCGCCCGTTTTTCTTTGCCGGATCGGCTGCCAGAAGGCCTGTTGACTACAGGTGTAGTCATGGCGTAGCTTGACTACACCTGTAGTCATACGGAGCCCCGCCATGGGCAAGCCCACGATCGGCGACCAGGAACTGGCGCTGCTGCACTATCTGGCCGAGCACCCCGCCGCCTCCGTCGGCGAGGTCGCGGCCGACTTCGGCGAGGCGCGGGCCCTCGCCCGCTCCACCGTGCTGACGATGATGGAGCGTCTGCGCGGCAAGGGTTACCTCAAGCGCCGGCAGCTCAAGGGCGTGTACCGCTACGACGCCGCCACCGGCCCGGCCGAGGCGATGCGCAGCGCGGTCGGCAGCTTCGTGGAGAAGACCCTGCGCGGCTCGGTGTCCCCGTTCGTGGCCTACCTGTCCGAACGCGCCGAAGTCAGCGACGCCGAGCTGGCCGAGCTGGAATCGCTGGTCGCCCAGTTGCAGTCGCAGCGCAAGGAGCGCTGACATGGCCCCCCTCGAGAGTCTCGCGACCGCCCTGCTGGAGCGCCTGGTCTGGAGCTCGCTGCAGGCCTGCGTGCTGATCGGCGCGGTTGCCCTGGTGATCCGCCTGCGACCGCGACTGCCGGCAGCCGTGCGCTGCCAGCTGTGGTGGCTGGTCGGCCTGCAGTTGCTGGTGGGCCTGCTGTGGCTCAACCCGGTGCCGCTGCGATGGCTGGCCGCTGCGCCGGCGGAAGTTCCGGCACACGTCTCGGTGGTGCGGTCCGCGGTCAACACCGAGGGGCCGCCGCTGATGGTGTCTGCTACGACGGACAGCCCGGTGCTGGTGGGTTCCCCGGATGATGCGGGGCGTGGCCACTGGCATGCGGAACTCGCCGCCTGCTGGATCGCGGGCCTGCTGCTGTTGCTGGTCCGCGCTATGCGCCAGCAGCACGAGGCATGGTCGCTGCGCCGCGATTCGACGCCGCTCGACGATGCCGCCCTGCAGGCCCTGTGCACCCGACGGGCCCGCGAACTCGGGCTGCGCCGCGCTCCCGACTTGCGCGCCAGCACGCAGGTCGTCTCGCCGCAGGTGGTCGGACCCTGGCGGCCGGCGATCCTGCTGCCTGCCGAACACTCGCTCTCGCCGGACGAGACAGCGATGGCGCTGGACCACGAACTGGCCCACCTGCAGCGCGGCGACCTGTGGCTGGCCTGGGTCCCGGCGCTGGCGCTGCGGTTGTTCTTCTTCCATCCGCTGGTGCGCTGGGCGATGCGCGAGTACGCCCTGCACCGCGAAGCGGCCTGCGATGCGCAGGTGCTTCGGCATTCCGGCTCGGCCCCACAGGCCTACGGCCGACTGCTGCTGCGCCTGGGCGTGGGCCACCCCCTGCACGCCGGCCTGGCCGGCGCATCCCCCACGTTCGAGAACCTGAAGAGGCGACTGACCATGCTGCAACAGACCGATCCCTCCTCCCGCCTGCGCGGGTGGCTGCTGGTGGCGCTGATCGCCGCCGTCGGCGTGGTGCCCTACCGCGTCACCGCGGCCGAGCCCTCGCTGACCGGCGCCGCCGTCTCCGCCCGCCCGGCCAGTGCCGCGGCACCAGCCGCCGCCACGGCCGGACAGGATGCCGCGCCGATGCCGGTGCCGCCCGCACTGCCGGCGCCTCCCCCGACTCCGCCGGTCGCCGCATCGATGCCACCGCCCCCGCCACCGGTGGCGCCGCCCGCCCCACCCGCACCGCCGGCGCCTCCCGCGCACAACATCGCCTTCAGCGGCTACAGCCACATCGACATCGATACCGACGACCACGCGCAGAACGGATTCGCGCTGTTCGACGGCGACTCGGTCACGATGAGTGGTACCGACGGCGACGTCGCCATCGCACGTCGCCTGCGCAAGGGCAGCGAGCCGCTGCTATGGGTGCGCCGTGGCGACAAGTCCTACGTGATCCGCGATGCCGCCACCGTCGCCCACGCCAGGGCGATCTATGCACCGGTCACCGCGCTTGCCCGCAAGCAGGGCGAGCTCGGTGGCAAACAGGGCGAGCTAGGCGGACGCCAGGGTGGCCTGGGCGCGCAGCAGGGCGCACTCGGCCAGCAGCAGGCCGAGCTGGCGATGCAACGGGCGGCGCTGATCGGCCAGAACGACGCGGCCTCGCGCGCGGCCACGCTGGAGGCCCGCGAGCAGGACCTACAGGCCCGCCAGGCCGAACTCGGCAAGCGCCAGGCCGAACTGGGCCGGCAGCAGGCCGAACTCGGCAAGCAACAGGCCGAGCTGGGCAAGCGTCAGCAGGCGGCCTCCGCCCGCGCCGACCGCGAGCTCTCCGCGCTGATCGACGGTGCGCTGGCCAAAGGCCTGGCCGAGGCTGTGCCGGTGCGCTGACCCACACGTGTCGCGCAGCAAAAAGGCCGGCCCCGCGGGGCCGGCCTTTTTCGTCTGAAACCCCGCGCCGCTCAGGGCATCGTCGGGTGCATCGGGTATTCCTTCGGCGGGGTGCCGCCCATCAGGTAGCGCACAAAGTAGTCCCAGCGCCGGCGCATCACGTACGGCGCGTCCTCGGCGTAGCCGTGGTGCATGTTCGGCAGCAGCAGCATGTCGAAGTCCTTGTTGGCCTTGATCAGCGCCTGCGCCACCAGCAGCGTGTTGGTCACCGGCACGTTGTCGTCCATCGTGCCGTGCACCAGCATCAGGTGGCCCTTGAGGTTGGCCGCGTGGTTCTGGTTGGCCTGGTCGTCGTAGTTGCTCTTGCCGTCCTTGTCGGTGACCAGCTTGCCCTGGTACTTCTCGGCCCAGTCGTCCTCGTAGTTGCGGTTGTCGTGGTTGCCGCTCTCGGACCAGCCGACCTTGAAGAAGTCGGGATAGCGGAACATCGCGTCGGTGGACGCGTTGCCGCCGCCGGAGTGGCCCCAGATGCCGACGCGGGTCGCGTCGATCCACGGATAGCGCTTGGCCAGTTCCCTGATGCCGGCGACCTGGTCGGGCAGCGTGTTGTCGCCCATGTTGCCGTACCACGCATCGTGGAAGGCCTTGGAACGGTAGGGCGTGCCCATGCCGTCGATCGCCACCACGATGAAGCCCAGCTCGGCCAGCGCCTGGTGGTCGACCCGCGCCGCCGAGAACGCGCGCGATCCGACCGAACCGATCTGCGGACCCGGGTACACGTAGTCGACGATCGGGTACTTCTTGTGCGGGTCGAAGTTGGACGGCTTGAACATCAGGCCGTACAGCTCGGTCTTGCCGTCGCGCGCCTTCACCGTGATCGGCACCGGCGGCACCCAGCCCACGGCCCGCAGGCGGCTGATGTCGGCCTTGGCCACGGTGGCCAGGGTGTGGCCATCGCCGCTGGAGCGCAGCACCGTCACCGGCGGCACGGTCGGGGTGGAATACGCGTCGACGAAGGTGTCGCCGTCCGGGGACAGGCTGATCTGGTGATCGGACGGCTCGGGCGTGAGCAGGGTCGGCTTGCCGCCGTCGAGGCTGATTTTGTAGAACTGGGTGAAGTACGGATCCAGCCCCTTGGTGCGGCCCACCGCCTCGAACCACACGGTGCGGGTCTTCGGGTCCACCTTCAGCATCTCGGTCACCACGCTGTCGCCGGTGGTGATCGCGTGCTTGAGCTTGCCGGTGGTCAGGTCGTACAGGTACAGCTGGCCCCAGTTGCTGCGCTCGGAGTACCACACCGCCTCGTGGGTGGCCGGCAGATAGGCCCAGTTGGCCTTGCCGATGCCGCTCTCGTAGTAGGTCTTGGCCGACTCCTCGAACACCGTGCGCACCTTGCCGGTGGCCGCGTCGGCGATCCGGAACCACTCGTGCTTGTGATGACGCGAAGTGGAGACGAAGGCAATGGTCTTGCTGTCCGGCGCCCACTTCACGTCGTCCCAGCCACCGTCCGGACCGCAGCTGACGTCGTCGCACAGGGTCGAGCGGTGCTGGTCGGCCGGCATGTCCAGCCGCACCACCTTCTTCGTCGGCACGTCGATGACGACGCGCTCGATCATGGTGATGTCCTTGTCGCCGGCCAGCGGGTACTTCCACGCCTCCAGCTTCGGATGGCCGACGTTGGTGGTGAACATGTACATGTCACCGGTCTTGCGCTGGTCCTGCTGGAAGGTCGCGATCCTTTTCGAGTCCGGCGACCACTCCAGGATGGCATGGTCGGTGTGCTTCCAGCCGGCGTTGTCGGTGGCGTAGCCGAAGTTCTTCACGCCGTCGGTGGTGAGCTGGGTCTCCTTGCCCGTGGCGACGTCGCGGATCCACAGGTTCCAGTCGCGGATGAAGGCCTCGGACTTCTTGTCCGGCGACAGCACGCCCGGCTCGTCGCCCTTCGCTTCGCCCCTGGCCGGCTCGGCGCACACCGCGTCGGCGCTGCACAGGTAGGTCTTGCCGCGGACTTCCAGCTGGTAACGGCCGTCCGGCGCCACGGCGATGCCGCGCAGGCCGAGCCTGTCCGCCTCGATCGGCTTGCCGCCGGCCAGCTTGCTCAGCGATTGGGCCAGCCTGGCCTGGTCGAACAGCGGTTCGCTGCGGCCGGTGGCAGTGTCCATGCGGCGGTAGTGGTCGCCGCTGGCGTCGTGGTCGTCGTAGGCGAAGTGCGTATCGTCCAGCCAGGAGACGCGGGTGACCGCGTGATTGACCAGCGGGATCGCCTTGTAGCCGACCATCTGCTCGGCGCGGGCGTAGTCCGCATCGGTGAGCACGGGGCCTTCGGCATGGACGCCGGCGGCAAGGCCGGCGAGGACCAGCGCGCCGAGCAGGCGCGATGTCGCGGGGATGGATCGCATGAGGGACTCCGCTGCGTGGGAACGTGCGCCGGAAGGCTCCGGCGATAATCCGGACAGCATCCCTGATTCGCGGCGTGCCCGCATCGCGGAAGCCCGCAGCGCCCCTGTCGCTGCCCGATCCCGGATGCTAGTCCCGCCAGCCACGGGGGTACCCCTGCCAGAAGTCCTGTCGACAAACCCGCCTTGACGCTGCGCACGGCCCCATCGCACCCTGCCGGCTCTCCCGCCCCTCGGAGTCCGGCCATGGCCGAAGCCGTCAGCGTGATCGGCAGCTACATCTCGCCCTACGTGCGCAAGGTGCTCGCATGCCTGGAGCTGAAGGGCATCGCCTACCGGATCGACCCGATCGCCCCGTTCGTCGGCAACGAGGCGTTTACCCGGCTCAGCCCGCTGCGCCGGATCCCGGTGCTGATCGATGGCGAGCTGGTGCTCAACGACTCCAGCGTGATCTGCCAGTACCTGGAGGACTGCCACCCGACGCCGTCGCTGTACCCGGCCGATCCGGGCCAGCGCGCCCGGGCGCGCTGGCTGGAAGAGTACGCCGACACCCACCTGGGCGACGTGCTGATCTGGAAGCTGTTCTTCCAGCTCGGTGCCAAGCGTTTCCTGTTTCGCGAGGAGGCCGACGAGGCGATGGTGCGCAGGGCGCGCGAGGAGGAGATCCCTGCCGCGCTGGAGTACCTGGAGGCGCAGCTGCCGACTTCGGGATTCGCGTTCGGCGAGCTGTCCATCGCCGACATCACGCTCGCCAGCTTCTTCCGCACCGCCGGGTTCGTGAAGTACGCGATCGATGCGGCACGCTGGCCGCGCATGGCGGCGCTGGTCGCTGCGGTGATGGCGCTACCGGCGATGCAGAAGCTCGGCACGATCGAAGACCGCATCGTGCGCATGCCGCTGGCCGAGCAGCGCCCCGCACTGGCGGCGATGGGTGTGGCGCTCACCGAGGCGACACTGGGCGACGCCCCTGCGCGGCGCGGCTTTCGCTGAACACCGTCGCGGCTGAAGCCGCTCCCACAAAAGCGGAGCGGAGTCGCACCTGTCCCTGCAGGAGGGGCTTCAGCCCCGACCGGCCCCAGCTGAAGATGCAACTCGTCGCGGCTGAAGCCGCTCCCACAAAAGGCGGAGCGGAGTCGCACCTGCTCCTGTAGGAGGGGCTTCAGCCCCGACCGGCCCCAGCTGAAGAGGCCCCTCGATCGCCGCGAATGCCTCGCGTCCCGTGAGCGCCTTGCCTCATGCCAACCCGTGCGCGGTAAACAAACCGGCCAGCCAGTCGACGAACACCCGCAGCCGCGCCGGCATCTGCCGCTGCGGCGGGTACAGCACGGTCAGGGGCAGGCCCGGCGGTGGCGTATCCGGCAGCAGCTCGACCAGCCGGCCTGCCGCCAGCGCCTCGGCCACGTGGTAGCGCGGAAACTGCGCGATGCCCAGGCCGGCCTCGCAGCAGCCGTGGTAGGCGTCCACCCCGCTGACCACCACTCGCGAGGGCAACAGCACGGTGCGACGGTGGCGACCGACCATGAACTCCAGCGGCTCGACCCGGCGCGTGGTGGGCGAGGCCCAGTTCACCGCGACATGGCCCTGCGCCAGATCGGTCGGCGTCCGCGGCATGCCGTGTTCGCGCACGTAGCCGGCACTGGCCACGGTGACCTGCTCGAGCACGGCGAGCCGGCGTCCGACCATGCCCGAGTCGGGCAACTCGCCGGCGCGCAGCACGCAGTCCACGCCCTCGCGCAGCAGGTCGACGAAACGGTCGCCGGTGCCGATGTCCAGCTCGATGCCAGGGTAGCGGGCGCAGAACCCGGGCAGGTGCGGAATGATCCGGCTGCGCGCGAACGCGCCAGGCAGGTCCACCCGCAGGCGCCCGCGCGGCTGCGTGGCGGCCTCGCGGAAGTCCGCCTCCACCTCGTCCAGGTCGGCCAGCAGGCGTTGGCAGTGGCCGTAGTAGACCTCGCCGTCGCGGGTGGTGCGCACGCGCCGGGTGGTGCGCTGGAGCAACTGCGCGCCGAGCCGTGCCTCCAGCCGCTTGACCGCGTGGGTGACGGTGGCGCGCGGCAGGCTGAGGTCATCCGCCGCCGCGGTGAAGCTGCCCAGATCGACGATGCGGGTGAACAGGCGCATGGCCTCGATGCGGTCCATGATTGTTTATTTCATTGAAATGGTGTTGGCCATTATTGAGCATTTATCCACCTCCGGACCGACGGCACACTGGCTCCCTGCGGCACCCCACATCCCCCTCAAAGGAGCGATCACGATGCAGATGCGTACCCTCGGCCGGAACGGCCCCCAGGTCTCTGCCCTCGGCCTGGGCTGCATGGGCATGAGCGATTTCTACAGCGGCCGTGACGACGCCGAGTCGATCGCCACCATCCGCCACGCCCTGGACCGCGGCCTCACTCTGCTGGACACCGCCGACATGTACGGCCCGCACACCAACGAACGGCTGGTCGGCCAGGCGATCAAGGGCCGCCGCGACGAGGTGTTCCTGGCCACCAAGTTCGGTGTCCTGCGCGACCCGAACGACCCTACCGTGCGCGGCATCAACGGCCGGCCGGAATACGTGCACGCGGCCTGCGACGCGAGCCTGAAGCGGCTCGGTGTGGAGACGATCGACCTGTACTACCAGCACCGCGTGGACAAGAGCGTGCCGATCGAGGAAACCGTGGGCGCGATGGCCGAGCTGGTGCAGGCCGGCAAGGTGCGTCATCTCGGCCTGTCTGAAGCCTCCGGCGCCACGCTCGAGCGCGCCTGCAAGGTGCACCCGATCGCCGCGCTGCAGAGCGAGTTCTCGCTGTGGACGCGCGACCCGGAGACCAACGGCATGCTCGCCGCCTGCCGCCGGCTCGGCGTGGCACTGGTGGCCTACTCGCCGCTGGGTCGCGGCTTCCTCACTGGCGCGATCAGCAAGCCCGGGGATTTCGACGCCGACGACTACCGCCGCCACAGCCCGCGCTTCCAGGGCGACAACTTCGCCCGCAACCTGGCACTGGTGGACCAGGTGAAGGCGCTGGCCGCCCGCAAGGGCTGCACGCCGGCACAGCTGGCGCTGGCCTGGGTGCTGGCACAGGGCGAGGACATCGTGCCGATTCCCGGCACCAAGCGCCGCACGCGGCTGGACGAGAACCTCGACGCGCTCGACGTCCAGCTGGACGCCGCCGAGCGGGCTGCGATCGATGCGGTATTCCCACCGGATGCCGCCGCCGGCACCCGCTATCCCGAGGCGATGATGAGCGCCGTGAACGCCTGATTGCCCGGCCCCGGCCGGCCGCGGCGGCTTGTCGCTGCCGTGGCCGGCGTCGCAGCCGGTTCACGCATCGCCGGTAAACTGGTGCGATGAACACGCCCGAAGACTCCCAGCTCGGCAAGACCACCGTCTACGCCGACCGCTACGACCCGACCCTGCTCTTTCCGATCGCCCGCGCCGCCAAGCGCGCGGAGATCGGCGTCACCGGTCGGTTGCCCTTCCACGGCGTGGATATCTGGAACGCCTACGAGTTCTCGTGGCTGGACGCGCGCGGCAAGCCGATGGTGGCGATCGTCGAGATCCGCGTGCCGGCGACCTCGCCGAACATCATCGAGTCGAAGTCGCTCAAGCTGTATCTCAATGGCTTCTCGCAGGAACGCATGCCCGATGCGCCGCACCTGATCGGTGTGCTCGAACGCGACCTCTCCGCGGCCGCCGGTGCGACGGTGAAAGTGGAGCTGAGCCTGCCCGCGGCCATCGTGCACACCATCCGCGACCTCGAGGGCGAGTACATCGACGACCAGCCGCTGGAGATCGACGACTACGGCCCGCCCAAGGCCGACTACCTGCGCGTGGCCGGCACGGACGTGGTCGAGGAGGAACTGGTGTCCGACCTGCTGCGTTCGAACTGCCCGGTCACCGGGCAGCCGGATTGGGGCAGCGTGCAGATCCGCTACCGCGGCCGGCCGATCGATCGCGAGGGCCTGTTGCGCTACCTGATCTCGTTCCGCACCCACAACGAGTTCCACGAACAGTGCGTGGAGCGGATCTATGTCGACCTGATGGCGCGCTGTGCCCCGGACACCCTCAGCGTGTACGCGCGCTACACGCGACGCGGCGGGCTGGACATCAATCCGTTCCGCAGCAGCGGCGAGCAGGTGCCGGTCAATCTGCGCGGTGCGCGGCAGTAACCGCGGGCGGCCTGCCTCACTGCAAGATGAACCGGCGAGCGCCACGGTAACCGACGCTTCAGACCGGGCGGACTAGCCTCCTCGACCCTGCGGCGCCGAGCGCGCCGTGCGGCCATGGACGGCACCTCCCACTCCCCAAGTCGAAGACGGAAGACCTGCCATGAAAACGTCCGCTCGCCATCTCCTGTTATGCAGTCTCGCAGCCAGCGGCGCGCTCCTGCTCGGCGCCTGCGGCAAGCACGACAACACTACCCCGGCCCCGGCGCCCGCCAGCACCGCGGCCACTGCGCCGATGACACCGATGAGCCCGTTGCCGGTCCCGGCTGCCACCGCGCCCGCTCCTGCCTCCACAGCGGCGCCGGCTCCGGCCGGCAGCAGCGCCCCGGCGAATGCCGGCACCACAGCCGCCGCCACGCCCGCCGTCGACAATGCCTTCGGCATCGACCAGGTGGTGATCGGCGATGCGGTGAACTCCGGCCATGCCGTGACCGCGCCGAAGGACAGCATCGCCGCCGACCACAAGGCGATCTATGCCAGCGTGGAAACCCGCGGCAAGACCGACGGCGTCACGCTCAGCGCGCGCTGGAGCTACCTCGAGGGCAAGGGCCAGCTGGTCAGCGCGATCAGCCAGTCGATCGCCACCGACGGCCCGGCGGTGACCACCTTCAAGATCCAGAACCCGCACCTGTGGCCGGCCGGCAAGTACCAGGTCGAGATCGCGCTCGACGGCAAGCCGGTGTCGACCCGCGCCTTCGAAGTGAAGAGTCCCGGCTGACCTGCATGCTTCGTCGGCTAGCGATCCGAGGCGCCCACCGGGCGCCTCTTTTTTTCGTGGCGTTCACACTCGCGTGGAGGCACCGCGAACGGTCGGTGATCGTCCCTGCACGGCGATGAACGCCGCCCGCGGCGGTTGCGGAAAACGCACGACTCGTTCACGGCAACCCGGATCGAATGGACCCACGCGGGGCGTCGTCGCCCCGTCATCCCCCGACCCACAGGAGACCGCCATGAACCAGGACACCATCGAAGGCCAGTGGAAGCAGCTCGCCGGCACCCTCAAGCAGAAGTGGGGCAAGCTGACCGATGACGATCTCACCGTTGCTTCAGGCAACGCCGAGTACCTGGCTGGCAAGCTGCAGCAGCGCTACGGCATGGCCCGCGACGAGGCCGAGGCCCAGGTCCGCGCTCTCGAAAAGCAGCTGCGCCACTGAGCAAGAGCGCGACCGCCAACGTCGCGCCACCCGCCCAAGCAGGAGACCTCCCCATGCTTCATTACGCCATCGTGTTTCTGGTGATCGCGCTGATCGCCGCCCTGTTCGGTTTCACCGGCATTGCCGCCGGCGCGGCCAGCATCGCCAAGATCCTGTTCGTGGTGTTCCTGGTGCTGTTCGTGCTCTCGCTGATCTTCGGCGGGATACGACGGGGGCCGCGCGTGTAGCTCATCGGCGGATCGTGATTCTCCCCGGGGCGGCGTCGCTGGACGCCGCTCTTTTTTTCGCGCCGGAGGAGCGCTGTTCAGTCGCGGCGACCGCTGGCCACCTCGGCGAGGAACCCGAGCACGCGCCGCCCCTGCCCGGCATCGACCAGCTCGCGGGCCGTGCGACCCCACAGCTCGTCGATGCCGACCGTGTCGTACCAGAACAGCACCGCACACGCATCAGGTTCGACCGCCCGCGCCAGCGACAGCACCGAGCGGCGGGTCCTGGCCTGGCCGGCGTGGACGCGCGCGAGCCGGGCAGGAGCCACGTTCGGTGCGATCGCGGGAGACGGCATCCTCGGCATCATGGCGATTGCCTCGCGCAGGTCGGCGGGCGCCGTCGGCGTTCCGTCGGAGGGCAGGGAACCGGCGCAGCCCGGACCGGAAGTGCGGGAGGGGGGGCGCGGGTCCCGGCCCGGGCTGCAACGGTGCTGTTGTTACGCAGATCCGGATCGATCGGATGCCTCGCCCTCGCCCGCCCCCTGCCGACGGCGCCTCAACCGGCCGGATCGTGCGCCGCGGGCGCGAACGAGGCGATCAGTTCGCGCGCCAGCGGGTTGGGAAAACGCCGCGACAGCGTCACGGCGACGAAGGTCTCGCTCAGTTCCGGCAACTGCGCCAGTTCCACCAGGCTGTCGTTGGCCAGCTCGTCGCGCACCACGATCGGCGGCACCACCGCCAGCCCGATGCCCTCCCGTGCGAGCAGTCGCATCATCGCCATGTCCTCCACCTCGGCGGCAATGCGCACACGCACGCCGAGCCGGTCGACCAGCGCATCGAAGCCGATGCGGATACTGCTTTCCAGCGTCGGCAGCACCAGCGGCTCGCGCGCCAGCAGGTCCTTGAGCGCGAGCCCGTGGTCGGCGTGGGCGGGCGTGCCGATCAGGCTCACCGGCTGCTCGGCGATCGGGTGGGAAATCCACGACGTGGCGGCGTCGTGGACCGGCGGCAGGTTGATCAGCACCACGTCGAGCCGGTGCGACTCCAGCGCGTGCAGCAGCTCGGCGGTGGTGCCCGAGCGCAGCACCAGCTCCACGTCCTCGCGCGCCAGCAGCGGGCGCAGGAACGCCATCTGGAAATTGCGCGACAACGTGGCCAGCGCGCCCACGCGCAGGATCTGCCGGCGCGCGCCGGGCCGGTCGCCGAGGATGCTCAGCAGCTCGCCGCCGGCGCTGAAGATGGTGTCGGCGTGCTCCAGCGCGATCCGCCCGGCCTCGGTCAGCAGCAGCTGCTTGCCGTTGCGATCGAACAGCGCATGGCCGAGCTGCTCCTCCAGCTTGCGGATCTGGATCGACAGCGCCGACTGCGACACGTGCAGCTTCTCGGCGGTACGGGTGAGGTTTCCCTCGTGGGCAACGGCCCAGAAGTAGCGCAGGTGGTTGTAGTTGAGCGCGGCCATGATCGTTCGTTTTCATAGAACCATGTGCTTCATATTATGAATTTTATGGAATGAACGCACTGCGATAAGGTGACATGGTTTTCATATGTCCGGACCCGTCCATGCCCATCCCTCTCGTGCTGCTCGCTCCCGCCTCGTTCGTCCTCGCCGCGCTGGTGGCGATGGCCGATGCCGGAGGGCGTCGTCGCTTCTCCTGGGCGGTGATCCAGGCGGCCGGCGCGCTCTCGGTGGGACTGGCGCTGGGGGCCCTGGCGGCGGCGGTGATGCGCGGGCCGCTGTCCGCCTCGATGCTGGGCTGGCACGGCGCCGGCGTGTCGGTGCGGCTGGACGCGCTGGGTACCAGCCTGTTCCTGCTGGTCGGGTTCATCGGGATGATCGTGCTGCGCTACAGCCGCAACTACCTCGACGGCGATCCGCGCCGCGGCCTGTTCGCCGCCGAGCTGTGCCTGACCTTGGCCGCGGTGATGACCCTGGTGCTGGCCGGCAACCTCGCCCTGCTCGCCGCGGCGTGGATCGCCACCAGCCTGGCACTGCACCGGCTGCTGCTGTTCTATCCCGAGCGCGCCGCCGCGGTGCGCGCGGCCGGCCGCAAGTTCATCGTCGCGCGCATCGGCGACGTCTGCCTGCTCGGCGCCTTCGCCCTGCTCGCCTGGACCTGCCGCAGCGCCGACCTCGCCACGGTGCTGGCGCAGGTGCGCGACGGCACACCGGCCGGCGCGTCGGTGCCGGCGGCGGCGGTGCTGCTGGTGATCGCCGCCGCGCTGAAGTCGGCGCAGTTCCCCGCGCACGGCTGGCTGCCGGACATCATCGACACGCCCACGCCGGTCTCGGCGCTGCTGCACGCCGGCATCATCAACGGCGGCGGCTTCCTGGCGATCCGCTTTGCCGAGGTGCTGGTGGCGGTGCCAGCGGCGATGCACCTGCTGGCGGCGATCGGCGCGATCACCGCGGTCTACGGTTCGCTGGTGATGATGACCCAGACCAGCATCAAGGCCTCGCTGGCCTGGTCGACCATCGCCCAGATGGGCCTGATGCTGCTCGAGTGCGGCCTCGGCGCCTTCCCGCTGGCGCTGCTGCACCTGCTGGCCCACTCGTTCTACAAGGCACACGGCTTCCTCGCCTCCGGCACCGCGGTGGATGCCGTGGCCCGCCGCCGCGCTGCCGCACCGGCCGCGGGCGGTCTGGCGCGGGCGCTCGGCCCGGTGCTGGCGATCGTGCTCTACCTCGCGCTGCGTCCGCTGATGGAGCGCATCGACCCGGAGCCCGCCGCCATCGGCGCGCTCGGACTGCTGCTGGCGATCGGCACCGGCATGCTGCTGGCACGCGCCACGCCGGCGCGGCAGCCGGCCGCCAATCTGGTGCGCGGACTCGTACTCGCCGCCTTCGCCATGCTCGCCTACGCCGCGCTGCACGCGATCGCCGGCGCCGCGCTGGCCGGCAGTGTGCCGCCCGCTCCGGCGGCGAACTGGATCACCTGGGCGATCCTCGGCCCGACCCTGCTGGCCTTCGCCGCCATCGCACTGGTGCAGCTGATGCCCGAGACGCTGCAGGCGCGCCGCGGCTGGCGCACCGCCTACGTGCATCTCGCGCAGGGCCTCTACGTCGATGCCTTCCTGTGGCATCGCCTGGAGAACCGCGTGTCCACTCCCCCCGTCGCCGCCGCGGAGGCCCGTCGATGAACGCCATGCTGCGCCCCACCGAAGCCGACGCCGCCCCGACCGCCGACGCGACGGCGCTCCTGCAGGCAGCGATCGCGGATGCCTGCCGCCGGGTCGCCCCGCTGTGGCCGCTCGCCCACTTCGTCGCGGTCAATCCCTTCCTCGGCCTGACCGACCTGCCCTTCGCCGAAGCGGCGCAGCGGGTCGCCGCCACCGAGGGCGCCCGCGCCACGCCCGCGCGGCGCCTCCACGCCGAGGCGATCGCCCGCGGCGAGATCACCGACGCCGACCTCGCCGAGGCGCTGCGCCAGGTCGCGCCCGGCCCGCACCGGCCGGCCGACGTGGCCGCGCTCAAGCGCCAGCTCGCCGAACCGCACGACCCCGCCGGTGATGCGCTGCCCACCGTGCTGTCGCTGGCCGCGACAGTCCACCGGCGCGACGACGAGGCACTGGCCGACGCCCAGCTCGCGCAGTGGGCCGCCTCGCACTACGACCAGGGCCAGGCGATGTGGGCCTCGCCCTGGCGCGGGCTGCGCCCGTACGCGGCGTGGCGCGAGCAGGCGCAGCGCGACCGTCGCCCGGAGATCGAGGGCTGGCCGGGCTTCCGCGCCGCGGTGCGCGCGCTGCCGGCGGATCCCGCCGCGCTGATCGCCGAAGCGGCCGCCGCGCTGGCGCTGCCGGCGCCGGGCCTGCCGCTGTACTTCCAGCGCCTGCTGGCGACGCTCGGCGGCTGGGCCGGCCATGCGCGCTACCGCGACTGGCAGGACGAGCTGCGCGGCGAAGCCGGCAGCGAGCTGGCCGAACTGCTTGCCGTGCGGCTGGCGTGGGAGCTGCTGGCGCTGCGCCTCGGCGGCCCGCGGCTCGCCGCGGCCTGGGCCGGTGCCCGCGAACGGTTCGTGGAGCACGGTCGCGACCCGCGCCGACTGCGCGCCTTCGTGGTCGACGAGATCGTGCAGCGCGCCTACGAGATCGCCTGGCAGCGCACGCTGGCCGCGAAGCTTGCGACGACCCGCACGCCAGCGACCGAGCCCGCACCGCGCGCACCGCTGCAGGCGGCGTTCTGCATCGACGTGCGTTCGGAAGTATTCCGCCGCGCCCTGGAAGGCAGCCTGCCCGGGGCCGAGACGCTCGGCTTCGCCGGCTTCTTCGGCATGCCGGTGAGCTACGTCCCGTTCGGCCACGATGCCGGCCGCGCGCAGTGCCCGGCGCTGCTCGCGCCGCCGCTGACGGTGCATGAACAGCCCAAGCGCAGCTCCGACCGCGAGCGCGCGGCACGGCTCGCGCAACAGCGCACGCGCAACCTGCGTGCCGCCGGCTGGCAGGCGTTCAAGCGCGCGGCGGTGGCCTCGTTCGCCTTCGTCGAGAGCCTAGGCCTGGTCTACGCCGCGCGCCTGCTGCTGGACGGCTTCGGGCTGGCCCGGCATACCCCGCACGGCCGCTGCCGCGACGACATGGAGGCCACGCTGCCGCCGCCGGAGGTCCGGCTGGACCTGGCGACCCACCTGCTGCGCGGCATGTCGCTCACCGACCGCTTCGCGCGGCTGGTGCTGCTCGCCAGCCACGGCGCCAGCAGCACCAACAACCCCTACGCCAGCGGGCTGGACTGCGGCGCCTGCGGCGGCCACAGCGGCGAGGCGAACGCCCGGCTGGCCGCGCGCGTGCTCAACGACGCGGCCGTGCGCGCAGGCCTAGGCGCCCGCGGCATCGCGATTCCCGCCGACACCGTGTTCGTGGCCGGCCTGCACGACACCACCATCGACGCGCTCATCCTGTACGACCGCGACGACGTGCCGGCCAGCCACGCCGACGACCTCGACCGCCTCGAGCAGGCGCTGGCCGAAGCCGGCGCGCGCACCCGCACCGAGCGCGCCGCCCGGCTGGGGCTGGACGCCTCGCCCGCCGGCCTGCGTGCCCTGCTCGCGCGCAGCCAGGACTGGAGCCAGCCGCGGCCGGAATGGGGCCTGGCCGGCTGCGCCGCGTTCATCGCAGCGCCGCGCGAGGCCACCCGCACGCTCGATCTCGGCGGCCGCGTGTTCCTGCACAGCTACGACTGGGCGCAGGATCCGGAGGGCCGCGTGCTGGAGCAGATCATGAGCGCGCCGATGGTGGTCGCCAGCTGGATCAACCTGCAGTACTACGCCTCCAGCGTGGACAACGATGCGTTCGGCAGCGGCAACAAGACCCTGCACAACGTGGTCGCCGGCGTCGGCGTGATGGAAGGCGCCGGTGGCCACCTGCGCAGCGGCCTGCCCTGGCAGTCGGTCTCCGACGGCACGGCGCTGGTGCACGAGCCGCGCCGGCTCAGCGCGGTGCTGGCCGCGCCTACCGAGGCGATCGAGCGCGTGCTGGCGAAGCAGGCCGGCGTGCGTGAACTGGTCGAGCACGGCTGGCTGCACCTGTTCGCGCTGCCGCCCGGCGGCGAGGGCCTGTGCCGCCGCGGCGCCGACGGCCGCTGGGAACGCTTTGCATGAACGTCGCGGGCGGCCGCCGGCTGGGCGGCCACCTCGACGCGCTGGAGAGCGAGGCGATCCACATCCTGCGCGAGGGTGTGGCACAGGCGCAGCGCCCGGTGTTGCTGTTCTCCGCAGGCAAGGACTCCACCGTGCTGGCCCATCTCGCGGTGCGCGCGTTCCATCCCGCGCCGCCGCCGATGCCGCTGCTGCACGTCGATTCCACCTGGGAGTTTCGCGAGCTGCTGGCGTTCCGCGATGCGTTCGCGCGGGCGCACCGCTTCGAGCTGCACGTGTACGCCAACGAGGCCGGGCGCGCCGCGGGCATCAACCCGTTCGACCACGGCGACGCCTACACCACCACCATGCGCACCGACGCGCTGAAGCAGGCGCTGGACCGCGGCCGTCACGACGTGGTGTTCGGCGGCGCGCGCCGTGACGAGGAGCGTACCCGCGCCAAGGAACGGGTGTTCTCGGTGCGCAGCGCCACCCACGCGTGGAACCCGCGCCAGCAGCGGCCGGAGCCGTGGAACCTCTACAACACGCGACTGGCGTCGGGGCAGTCGCTGCGCGCCTACCCGCTGTCCAACTGGACCGAGCTGGACATCTGGTGCTACGCGCTGCGCCGCGAGCTGGCGCTGGCGCCGCTGTATTTCGCCGCGTCGCGCCCGGTGGTCGAGCGCGACGGCGGCCTGCTGGTGGTGGACGACCCGGCGCGGATGCGGCTCGCTCCGGGCGAAACCGTCACGCATCGCCCGGTGCGCTTCCGCACGCTGGGCTGCTGGCCGGTGACCGGGGCGATCGCCTCGGACGCGCGCGACCTGCGCACGGTGATCGCCGAGACCGCGCGCGCCAGCGGCTCGGAGCGCCAGGGCCGGCTGGCCGATCGCGAAGGCGGCGGCAGCCTGGAACAGCAGAAGCTCGAAGGCTACTTCTGATGACCGAAGCGGCGCACTCGCTGCGCGGCGAGACCGCCGTGCTGGCCACCATGCACGGCAAGCAGCGAGCCATCGCGCCGCTGCTGGCGCGCTTCCTCGGCCTGCGGGTGGTGGTGCCGCAGGATTTCGATACCGACCGCTTCGGCACCTTCAGCCGCGACATCGCACGCACCGGCACGCCGCTGGAGACGGCGCGGGCGAAGATCGCCGCCGGCTTCGCGCGCGTCCCCGACGCGCGGATCGGACTGGCCAGCGAAGGCAGCTTCGGGCCGCATCCGCAGGTGCCGTTCCTGGCCTGGGGCAGCGAGCAGGTGATGCTGGTCGATCGCGCCAGCGATCTGGAACTGGTCGGCCGCCACGAGGCGCCGGCCGCGTATTTCGTACATGCGCAGGTGGACAACATCAATGCCGCGCTGGCCTTCGCCGCGCGCGTGGGCTTTCCCCGCCAGGGCGTGATCGTGATGGGCGTGGTCGACGGCCAGCCCTCGCCCGCCGTGGCGCTGGCCAAGGACGCGCACGACGACGACACGCTCATCGCCGCGGTGCGCCGCGCGCTGGCCACCTGCGGCGCGGCGTCGCTGGAAACCGACATGCGCGCGCATCGCAATCCGCCGCGCATGCGCTGCATCCGCCGCGCCACGGTGGACCTGCTGCGCGCGTGGCGCAGCCCCTGCCCGGCCTGCGCGCGACCGGGCTTCGTGGTCACCGCCCGCCTGCCCGGCCGGCCCTGCGGATGGTGCGGCGCGCCGACCCGGCAGGTGCTGGCCGACGAACGGCGCTGCGCCGGCTGCTGCCACCTCGAGCGGCAGCCGCGCCATGACGGCCCCGCCGACCCCGCGCACTGCGACGCCTGCAACCCCTGACGCACCCCCCGGACTTTTTTCGCCGGACGCGGGACACTATGCGTCTTTGATTCCCCATCCCTGCACGAGGAACGGCCCATGAGCACGGACCGACTGGACATCGTCCGCCCCGACGACTGGCATCTGCACCTGCGCGATGGCGAGGCGCTGGCCTCGGTGGTCGGCCACACCGCGCGGCGCTTCGCCCGCGCGATCGTGATGCCCAACCTCAAGCCGCCGGTGACCACCGTGGCGCAGGCACTGGCCTACCGCGGGCGCATCCTCGCCGCGGTGCCGGCTGGCATGACCTTCGAGCCGCTGATGACGCTGTACCTCACCCGCCAGACCACGCCGGACGACATCGTCGCGGCCAAGGCCAGCGGCAAGGTGTTCGGCGTGAAGTTCTACCCGCAGGGCGCCACCACCAACTCGGCCGCCGGCGTGTCGGATCTTTCCACCGTGTACCCGGTGCTGGAGGCGATGGAGAAGGCCGACCTGCCGCTGCTGGTGCACGGCGAGGTGACCGATCACGCGGTGGACGTGTTCGACCGCGAGAAGACCTTCATCGACCGCCACATGGTGCCGCTGCGCGCGCGCTTCCCGAACCTGCGCGTGGTGTTCGAGCACATCACCACGGCCGACGCCGTGCAGTTCGTGCAGGCGCAGGACAAGCACGTGGCCGCCACGATCACCGTCCACCACCTGCTGCTCAACCGCAACGCGCTGTTCGACGGCGGCGTGCGCCCGCACCACTACTGCGCGCCGGTGCTCAAGCGCGAACAACACCGCCAGGCGCTGCTGGTTGCAGCCACCGGCGGCGACACCCGCTTCTTCCTCGGCACCGACAGCGCACCGCATCCGCGCGAGGCCAAGCTGGCCGACTGCGGCTGCGCCGGCATCTTCACCGCGCACGCGGCGATCGAGCTGTACGCCGAAGCGTTCGAGGAAGCGGGCAAGCTGGAAAACCTCGAAGGCTTCGCCAGCTTCAACGGCCCGGACTTCTACCGCCTGCCGCGCAACACCGCGCGCATGGTGCTGGAGCGCCGCGCCTGGACCGTGCCGGACACCGTGCCGCTGGGGTCGAGCGTGTGCGTGCCGATGCGCGCCGGTGGCCAGGTGGCGTGGTCGATCGCTTGAAGCCCTCTGCCAGCTGAGGCACGCTTCCCCGGTCTTGCTCCGGTGTGCCCGATCGGACACGTATCTGGAAGAAAAGCTTGGGTTGCCCTGGCGGGATCGGATGACGATGTCCGATCGCGCCGACGGGCCGCCCATCGGCGCGACGCAAGAGGTGCCTGTCAGCTACGCCGGCCACATGGTCGCCGCAGCTGACCGAGCCGCTGATACCGATCATCCATGCCAAGTCCTTCGCTGCGGCTCCGGCTTGCTTGCTGACCCGAGCTTTCAAATGATTGAGCTTGTGCGTGGCTGATCCGTGCATGGCGTTATCGGGCACGAACGACTTCTCACATGAGAATGCCGGTGATTTCCACCATGGCATACTGGCCGTCTGACAAGGACAGGTAGGCGCGAATACGTCGCCCAGGGACAGGCCATGACGACAAAGCCGAGAAACGTCCAGATGCCCGGTGCACTGGCGCCCCGCACGCAAGAGCAGCTACTTGAGTTGACCATCGCGGTAAACGGGATGGCTGCCGGGACCGACACCGTCAATTCGTATCAGGTGCGGAACCAACTGCTGACGCGCAAAGAAAAAGCGCGGGTCCGCTATCGCAGCGGCGTCACGCTGCCTACTTCGGCGGAGGCGCTCCTGGCCAATGCCGAGCGCCGTGACTACAACCATCGGCGTACCCTGTCTCACAGCATCGTCCGGGGAACAGGGCAGACCCGCCCCAAAGACGTCTGCGCCCATCACATCGTCGCTTTGCACGCTAGCGCAGCGGCACGTTCGCGCGATGTGCTTTTTCGTTGCGGAGTGGGCATTAACGATGTCGATAACGGGGTCTTTTTACCTCGCTACGCCAACAAACTACCCAACCACCCCGACGCGCCACGCCATGATCCGCACCACCATCCCAGCTATCACGCAGCGGTGTTGGATCAACTCCAGTTCGTCGATTCAGGAGACACCCAGGCATGCCGTGCCACGTTGAAATCGCTCAAGATGGACATCCTGGATGGCCGGCTTCCGCTCTGACATGGATACATCAATGATGATCTGGGAATTGCGCTGCGCAAATGTCGACGACTATTCAATGGCAGTACCACTGGACAAGAGCGACATAAGCGCCCAGATCTTTCGGGTCAATGGTGAACCGTTGCACTGGGGGAAAGTGCCGCGCATCGGCTTTGCCGACAGCTCGCGGAAAAAGCATAAGAAGCCACCCGCTGATGTCAGCTTGATGCAGTGGGGAGTGCTTGTGTTGAATGCTCGTGCCAATGAGGTGCTTGGACCGTTTTTGTCGAAATTTGGACAACTGCTTGAATTGCGCAGTGAGACAGGACTCGACCCGGGTGAGTTTTACAACGAGAAAGAACCCACGACCCACTATTTCTATAACGTCACCCATTTGGTGTCTTGCGTAGATGCCGAAAAATCCGAGAGGAACAGGCTCGGTCATATACGGCGGGAAGTATTCGACACCTCCAACGTACCCGCCGAAGCCGCCGTCTTCAAAGATCCGGAGATGGCGAGGACGCGCATCTACGTCAACGATGCCGGCAAGGCGATCATCGAGGAACTCGTTGCCTCGGCAGGGCTCACCGGGATCGAATGTGGGCCTCCTGAACCCAGGCTTTGATATTCAACGCATTCACGGTGCTGGCCGGCATCGGCGCACTGTTCAATCGTGGACGGGACGCTGCCCGACTATCGTCGAATCCAAGACCTCGCAAGGAATGACTTGCGCTCCGGTGCGGCCACCAGGCCAAACGTGGAACACCCTCGCTTCATCGATCTGAACATCCACGACCAGGGTGCCCCACCGCCCGAAGACGAACGTGACCCACATGCTGATCCACCCCGCAGGTGGACCGAGTTCGGCGGTCAACGCCGTCAGCGGCCCGCGGATCAGCCCACGTCGAGCGCCGACCAGTCCACCGCGGGGAGGCGCTCGAAGCCCGGCCGGGCGAACAGAAAGCCCTGGAACAGGCGGATCCCGAATTCGCGCAGCAGCGTAAATTCGGCCAACGTTTCCACGCCTTCGGCGATCACTTCGATGGCCAGTGCCTGGCACACGCCCAGGATGCCGCGGACAATCGCCTGGCGCACCGGATCGTGGTCGATCGCCCGCACCAGCGCCATGTCCAGTTTGATGATGTCCGGCTGGAATTCGGCCAGCAGGTTGAGACCCGAATAGCCGGCTCCGAAGTCGTCGATCGCCGTCTTGAAGCCCTGTCGCCGGTACTCGCGAATGATGCCCTTCAGGTGCTCCTTGTCGACCAGTTCCTCGTGCTCGGTGATCTCGAAGATCAGCTGCTCGGTGGGAAAGCCGTGGCGCCGCGCCGCCTCCAGCGTGGCGCGGATGCAGGTCGCAGCCTGATACACCGCATTGGGCAGGAAGTTGATGCTCACGAAGCACGGCACAGACAGCCGCGCCGCGAGCTCCACCGCATTCACCCGGCACGCCTGGTCGAACACGTAGCGGTTCTCGGTGGTCACCAGCGGCAGGATCGTCTCCGCCCCCTCCCCCTGCAGCCCCCGGATCAGCGCCTCGTAGGCGAACACCTTGCGTTCGCGCACGTCGACGATCGGCTGGAAGGCCATGGTGAAGTCGAACGGCAGCTCCTCGCCGGGGCGGCAGGCGTTGCACGGTGGCAGGGAGGGCGTGTCGGGGGTCACGTCAACGTGTCGACGAAGCTAAGACCACCAGCATAAATGGCCGCGTCCGGCAGCGGCAAACAGATGCCGCCCGATGCGCGCTCCCGGCGACACGATGATCACCGGGGATCCGGCATTGGCAGGCTATTGAGAAGCGCCGTCCCGTACCACTTCTGATAGCTCCGATCTATGTATGGCTTTCTTGGCAGCGCGCATCGGACCGGATTTTCGGCGCTGCGGACGCACGTCTCCCGCCGCTGTGTTGGCGCGCGCCGAGATTTGACCAGATAGCCGGGAATTGATTGATCAGGGCCGCCTCCGTCCAACCTGGCGCGCGGCGAGGGGTTCGCGGTCAATGAAGGTGGTCGATCGAAAGCGAGCACGATGGTCAATCCGACGCGAGCGCCAACACCCCTGTCGCCCGGAAGCCATGAGTCACGCTCAGGAGCGAGCTTTCGCGGCCGTTCCAGGGACTGTCACGGATTTGTCCCAGACTGATCTCAAGAGACGAATGTGTCCCGTACGCCATGGGTCAATTCGGTCCGTTCGGACGCAGACGAACCAAGCAAAAAGGCCCCGCCGAGAATGTCGACAGGGCCTGGGAGGCTTGCTGGAGGCGGCTTTCAGTCGCTTCGGGATCACCGCGTGCCAGTCGATACTGGCGAAGCGATGACCCATGGCAGATGGCGCGCCCGGAGGGATTCGAACCCCCGACCAATGGCTTCGGAAGCCACTACTCTATCCGGCTGAGCTACGGGCGCTTCTGGGATGCGCGCCGCGGGCGGGGCCGCGGCGGACGCGCAGTATAGCGAAGTTGCGCGGCGTGGCGCGATCCATGCCGCGATCGGCCGGAAACGGAACCGGCGCCCGAGAGCGCCGGTTCCAGTCCTGCCCCGCTGGCGGGCGGGGCGACCTGGATCAGCGGGCCTTGAACAGCTGGCTCAGCGTGTCCGGCTTGCTGGTGTCGCGCACCAGATGCGGGTACTTCATGCCGTCGTGGTAGTCGATGCGCACGGTGCGGTAGCTGTCGAACTCCTTGATCAGCAGCTCGACCGGCTTGGACTTGTCCTTGGCCGAGGCGCCGATAGCGTCCTTCATGGCATCGGCGGAGTACTCGTTGCCGTCCACCGCGACGATCTTCATCGACGGGCCGATGCCGGCCTTGAACGCCGGGCCGTCCCACAGCACGTCGTTGATCGAGCCGTCCTTGCCGACCGACAGGCCCAGCGAGTAGGTCAGGTCGACGGTGTGCCGGCGCGCCTCGATCGCCTTGGCGGCGTCGGACGGCTGGTCGGTGTAGACCAGCTTCCAGCCGTGCTTCTCCAGGCCGCCGATCAGCGGGCCGTGGCCGTCCAGGCGGCTGCGCAGGAAGCTGGCCCAGTCGTACGGCTTGATGCCGTTGAGCGTCTTGACCACGTCGTCGAAGGTGTAGGTGTTCACCTTCCAGTCGCCGTTGTTCATGCCGAAGAAGGCCTTGGCGAAGTTGTCGATGCTGTCCTTGCCGCCGCTCAGTTCACGCAGCTTGGCGTCCACGTCCAGCCAGATCATCGCGCCGGCGACGTAGTAGTCCTCGCTGGCCTGGTAGTTGCGGTACGGCAGCGGCGCGCGCTGGGCAATGGTTGGGTCGTTGGTGGTGTCCTGCACGTTGCGCCAGGTCGCCAGGCCCGGGCGGCCCTTGTCGTAGGTGGCGGCGGCGTAGGCCCAGATGTCGCGGGCCTGCTCCGGCGTCCACAGCCCGGCGCGCGTGGCCATCACGTAGCCCCAGAACTGGGTCTGGCCCTCGTACACCCACAGCAGGGAGTCGCCCATCGGCACGTTGAAGTTCGGCGTGGTCAGGTCCGCGCCGCGGCGGTACTTGCCGTCCCAGGAGTGGTTGTACTCGTGCGAGAACAGGTCGCGGTCGAAGATGTTCTTCTTGGGGTCGGTGAAGTAGTCCGCGCCGACGCCGTCCTCGCTGGAGCGGTGGTGCTCCAGGCCGATGCCGCCGAGCTTGTCGCTGAGCGAGACCAGGAAGTCGTAGTGGTTGTAGTGGTGCGCGCCGTACAGCTTGTACATCTGCTGCACCAGCTCGCGGTACGGCTTGATCAGCTCGGGCTTGAAGTCGAGGTTCTTCGCCGCGTCGGCGAACAGGTTCATGCGCACCGGCACGCTGGCGCCCGGATTGAGCTCGAACTGCTTGTAGTACTTGCCGGCGAGCAGCGGCGAGTCGACCAGCGCGTTGTAGCTGATCGGCTCGTAGCTGATGGTGTCGCCGCTCTTGGATGCCACATGCAGCGCGGTGGCGGCCTGCCAGCCGGCCGGCAGGGTGACGCTGGCGCTTGCGGTGATCTGGCGGATGTTGTGCCCGGCCGGGTACACCGAGACCTTGTCCCACTGCAGGCTGAGCATTTCCGGGGTCATCATCACCCGGCCCTGGCGGCCGCCCTGCGAGGACAGGAACTGGAACTCCACGTCGACCGCGCTGGCGCCTTCCGGCACGTTGATGTGGAAGGCGTAGACGTTGAGCGGGTCGCGCGTCCACTCGATCACCTTGCCGTTCGCCTTCACCGTGAGACCGGCGAACTTGTCGATCGGGCCGGTCGGCGAGTGGTTGCCCGGGATCCACTGCGGATACAGCAGGGTCAGCGGGCCCGCCGCGGCGGGGATGGTTTCCTGCACGCGGAAAATGCGCTGGGCGACATCGGTGGCATCGACATGGATGCTCAGCGCGCCGGGCGCGTACGGGGTGTCCTGCACCGGCGGCACGTTGTCGGCGTGGGCCGGTGCGGCGACGAAGCCGAGACCGGCAAGCAGCAGGGCGGAGGCGAGAGCGGAGGTCTTCAAGCGGGCATCTCCTCGATGCGGGGAAGGGAGCGGCCGCCGGCGCGTCGCCGCACCGGCGGCCATGCGATTACTTGCGGGGAGCAGCGATGGCGTCGAACAGATCCTTGCCGGTGCCGCGGACCAGGTGCGGGTACTTCAGGCCGCCGTGGTAGTCCACGCGATAGGTGGTGTAGGTGTCCTCGTTCTTCACCAGCAGCTCGATCGGTGCGGTGCCGCCCTTGGCCGCGGTGACCGCGTCCTTCAGCGCGTCGGCGGAGAACTCCTTGCCGTTCACCGCCACCACGGTGAGACCCGGCACTAGGCCGGCCTTGAATGCCGGACCGTCCCACTGCACGTCGAAGATGCGGCCGTTGCTGCCGACCGACAGGCCCATCGAGTAGGCCAGGTTGACACCGTGGCGCACCTGCTCCATCGCCTTGTCCATGGTGTTGGGCTGGTCGGTGTAGACCAGCTTCCAGCCACTGCGCTCGATGCCGTGCTCGGGCAGGTCGGTGCCGACGTAGTCCAGCCGCTGGCGCAGGAACGTGGCCCAGTCGAACGGCTGCACCTGGTTGAGCGTGTTGACCACGTCGTCGAAGGTGTAGGTGCGGGTGACGTAGCTGCCGTTGTCCATGCCGTAGAAGGCCTTGGCGAAGTCATCCAGCGAATGCTTGCCGTGGGAGAGCTCGCGGATCTTGGTGTCCACGTCCAGCCACAGCAGCTGGCCTTCCGGATAGAAATCGGTGCCGCGGCGCCAGTTGATCCAGCCGCCGCCGCCAAAGTAGGTCAGCGGCGCGGCATCGGCGGTGTCCTGCAGCGAACGCCAGCTGCGGCCGGTGCGATGGGCCATCGCCGCGGCGATCGAGGCGATCGAATCGCGGTAGTCGGACGGCGACCACAGCCCGGCGCGCGCGGTGAGCACGCCGCACCAGTAGTCGGTGAGGCCTTCGTAGACCCACAGCAGGTCGTCCTGCATCGGCTCCATGAAGGTCGGCGTCCACAGGTCGGCCGGGCGGCGGAACTTGCCGTTCCACGAATGCACGAACTCGTGCGGCATCAGGCTGGCCGCGAGCTTGTGCATGGTGTCGTCGGTGAAGAAGTTGGCCGGCAGGCGGTCGTCGCTGGACTGGTGGTGCTCCAGGCCGAAGTGGCCGGTGTGGTCGGACAGGGTGAGCAGGAAGTCGTAGTGGCCGTAGTGGTGCGCGCCGAACAGCTTCAGCGTCTGCTGCACCACCGCGCGCTGGCCGGCCAGCTGCTTGTCGGTGAGCTTGACGTCGGCCGCTCCGTCGCCGACCACGTTGAGGTGCACCGGCACCTTGGCGCCCGGATCCAGGTCCACCCGGTTGAAGTGCTTGCCGGCGATCAGCGGCGAGTCGACCAGGTTGTTGAAGGTGACCGGCTTGAAGGTGGTGGTGTCGCCGGACTGGCTGGCCACCTCCAGCGCGGTGCCGAACTTCCAGCCGGCCGGCAGCGTGACGCTGGGCGCGATGGTGATCTGGCGGGTGTAGTGGCCGGCCGGGTAGAACGCGGCCTGGTTGAACTCGACGTCCACCAGGTTCGGCGTGGACGAGGCGCTGGCGCCGAACTCGCCGCCGTCACCGGGCGAGAGGAACTGGAACGAGAGGTCGAGCTGGCTCACGCCCGCAGGTACGTCCAGGTGCACCGCGTACATCTCGCGCAGGTCGCGGCGCCAGGCCAGCTGCTTGCCGTTGGCCTTGATCACCAGGCCGGTGACGTTCTGGATCGGGCCGGATGGCGCGTGCTCGCCGGGGATCCACTTCGGGTAGTACAGCGTGAGCGGGCCGGGCGCGACCGGGATGGTCTCGGCGATGCGGAAGATCTTCTTCGGTGCGCCAGAGAGATCCACCGCGAGAGTGAGCGTGCCCGGATAGGGCTGGTCGACCGGCGCCGGCAGCTCGGCGGCATGGACGACCGGTACGGCCACGGCGAGCAGCAGGGCCGAGGACAGCAGGGAAAGGCGAGGAGAACGGCGCACAGGATTCACTCCGGACAGATACCGGGACCGCGATGGCCGCTCCCCCGGCGACAGCCACGCCGGCAACCCGTCACGTCCTGTGGCGCGGGGTCGGTGTGGATCGAGCGGTCGATGGTAGGCCGAAGGTCATGGCCCCTCCCCCTGCCATTGGTCACACCGGTGTCATGGGCTCGGGCCACCCGGCGCAGCGGACGGGCGACCGTGCGCAAGATCACGCGACGCGCGGCAGGGGACGCAGGGATCGGCGATGACCGACAGATCGCGCCGCGGCACGCGTGCTAGGTTCGCCACTCGTTGCCCGCGGAGATGGAACCCCGATGCCGCGACTTCCCGTTGCCGCCGCCCTCGCCCTGCTCTTCCTCACTGCCTGCAGCCGAACCATGGACGATTCCGACATCAAGCAGAACCCGCACCCGAAGCAGGCTTACGACATCACGGTGACCCTCCGGGATGCACCGGGGCCGTTCGATTCCGTGAGGGGCGAAATGGCTTTCGAGGTCGAGAACCACGAGTGCGTACCCCAGGATCCCTTCAGCGGCGCCAGAAAGGTGCCCACCTATTATCCGGCTTTCGAGCTTCGACCCGCGGGAGACGGCACCTACAGGGGCACGGTGTATCTCGATCTGCTTCGGGACAGCGATTACTTCGGATTGGGTCGATGCCGATGGCATTTCACTGGACTTCTCGCCTCATTCCAGGCCTACGGCGTCCGTTTCGTCGGGACAATGACGGACGAAGACGTGCGTTCCGGAGAACCGACAACCCAGTTCTTCGCGAAGAAGTTGTTCCGTCCTTCCGACATTGAAGACTTCGGTGTCAACGGCGTTCCCATGTCGGATTACGTTCGCGCGCATCCTGATGATTTTTTCTCGATGACGCTGATTGCCAAGGAGCGGCGCCATGGATCAAGCCTGGAATGAGAATGCTGGCCTTTCGGCCGACGCCTACAAGGATCACAAACCGCAATCGGCTACCAAGGTGCACGGCGTCGCTTACACGATCCTCGCCACCGTGAATTCGTCGCCGACCGGTTTCCAGGCGACCGCCTATCAACGGGTGGACAACGGCAACATCAAGATCGAGTTTCGCGGCACCCAGGCGCTTGGCGATTGGCTGCGCGACGACCGTGTGGATTTCGGGATGGTGAAGTCGCGCATCGACGCCCAGCTGCCTGAAGCCGACGCTTTCACGAGACGCGTGCTCGCCCAGGCCAGGACACTGGAACCGCAGTACGGACATCCGCTTGAGGTAAGCGTCGCCGGCCACTCGCTCGGCGGTGTCCCGGCCGAAGTCATGGCCTTCCGCTACAAGCTCTCCGGCGAAGCCTTCAACGGCTACGGCGCGGTCGATCTCGATTACGGAGTACCCCAAGGCCAGCCGGGGAACGCTCCCCGTTTTATCAACCACGTCAGGGCAACCGACATCGTCAGCGCAGCGAGCCGCCACTACGGCACGGTGCGGGTCTATGCCACCGAGCAGGACGTAGCCGCCCTCCAGGCTGGGCGGTATCTCAACACACCGGATCCGCACCACCCTGCCAACCCGATGATCACCGGGCAGCTGGGCGCCCACTTCATCTCAAATTTCGCGCCGGAGCCCGGCAAGGGCGAGAGCATCCTGACGGCAGCGAACGAAGCACGCTACGAGCAGTATCACGCCGCCTTCGACCACTTCCGCCACGACGTGCTCGCCTCGCGCGTGGCACTACACGATCTGCTGAACGACACGAACCGGGAGGCCAGCAAGGCGCATCTTGCAGGCCAGCTTGAAGATGCCATCGACGTGGCGCGATACAAGGTCGCGGTGCGCGGGCTGGAATACGTGACGGGACTCGACGCCGCCGGAACGAGCATGCAACGGATCGCCGCGGCAACGCAGGCGCTGGAGACCGTGGTGCAGGTCAACGTCGCGGCGACCGCTGAGCGCATCCACGATACCGGCGAGGCGCTGGACGAAGCCACCCGCGTCGCGTCGCGCGCCCTGCGCGAGGGTGGGGCGGCATGGCATCAGGCGAGCGGAGCGGCGGCCGACACCGCGGCGCAATGGCGACCGGCCGCCCCGCTGGCGGCCGATACGGTGGGCCTGGGCTCGCGGATAGTCGGCGTCGCCGGGGACATGGCGGCAGACGATCTCGCCACCCAGATCGATGCGACCGGCCGACTGGCCCACGCGGCGAGCGGCTGGGCATCGCGCGAAATGCACGAGGCCGGCGCCGCCCTGCATGAAAGTGCATCGTGGGTCTCCCGGCAGTGGCGGGATGCAGGCGATCGGCTACAGCACACCATGGCGGGCCTGGCCTCGACCCGCGCGCACGACGCGCTTCGCGACGTGCTGGAGGACGCGCCGCGACTCGATGACCCCCGCCATCCCGATCATCCGATGTTCCTGCGGGGCTGGACCAACGTGCAGCGGATCGATGCCGGGCTTGGGCGCCCGTCCGACCAGTGCAGCGCCAACCTGACGGGGATGCTGGTGGTCGCCTGCAAGGCGCAAGGCATGACACGTATCGACGCGGTGACGCTCAGCGAGGACGGCAGCCGCGCGGTCGCCACCGAGCAGGTGCTGGGTCGCACCTTCCAGCGCCATGCGGTGGTGGATACTGCGCAGGCCGTGCGTACGCCGCTGGAGCAGAGTTCCGTGCAAGCCGCCGGCATGCCGGTGTCGTCCGTCGCCGGGCACGCGGCCCCGGCGCAAGCACAGGCGCCGATCCAGGCCCCGATGGCCGCGCCACCCGCCATGCAGCGCTGATCGATCTATTGGCCGCGGCAAAGGAAACGCCCGCGGAACCGGGCGGGCTCCGCGGGCGTCAATTATCGGCTTGCAGGCTTACGATTTCGCCAGCTCGCTGTGGCGGATGCCGTAGCCGAGATAGATGACCAGCCCCAGCACCATCCAGGCGATGAAACGCCAGATGGTGATCATCGGCAGGCCGCCGAGCAGCTGGAACCTGCCATCGGCGAACCACGGCCAGCCGATGATCAGGAACAGCGAGAACAGCATGCCGGCCGGCGCCACCAGCCACAGCATCGGCGTGCGGAAGCGGCGCTGCACGTGCGGCTGGCGCACGCGCAGGATCAGCACCGAGCCGCAGATGATGATGAAGGCGGCGAGCGTGCCGATGTTGACCAGCTCGGCCACCTCGCCGATCGGCAGGAAGCCGGCGACCAGCGCGGTGAACACGCCCAGGATCATCGTCGGGCGCGCCGGCGTGCCGTACTTCGGATGCACCTGGGCGAACCACTTCGGCAGCAGGCCGTCGCGCGACAGCGCGAACCAGATGCGTGCCGCGCCGAGCATGAAGGCGAACATCACGCTGGTGATGCCGGCGATCGCGGCGATCGAGATGATCGCGCGCACCCAGTGCAGGCCCAGTGCCTTGAATGCGGCGTCCACCGGCGCGGCGCCGGCCAGCTCGGTGTACGGCACCATGCCGGTGAGCACCAGCGACACCGCCAGGTACAGCGCCATCGACACCGCCAGCGACAGCAGCACCGCGCGCGGCAGGTCGCGCTGCGGGTTCTTCGACTCCTCCGCCGCGGTGGTCAGCGTGTCGTAGCCGAACACGGCGAAGAACACCACGCTGGAGGCGGCCAGCACGCCACCCCATCCGAAGGTGCTGACGCCGTCCTTGATCACCGTGGGCGGAACGAACGGATGCCAGTTGGCGGTGTTGACGTAGAACGCGCCCACGCCGATCACCAGCGCCACGCCGATCACCTTGATGGTGACGATGGCGGTGTTGGCGCGCGCGCCCCACTCGGTTTTCACCGTGAGCATCCACGCGATCAGCAGGGTGATCGCCGCGGCGATCACGTTGAATACGTGGCCGTTGTCCGGATGGTGCGGGTCGTAGGCACCCTGCGCCCATACCGGCAGGGTGACGCCGAACAACTGCTCGACCAGCGCCTGCACGTAGCCCGACCAGCCAATCGCCACCACACCGACGATCAGCGCGTACTCGACCAGCAGGTCCCAGCCGATGATCCAGGCGAACAGTTCGCCCAGCACGGCGTAGCCGTAGGTGTAGGCGCTGCCGGTGACCGGGATCATCCCAGCGAACTCGGCGTAGGCCAGCGCGGCACAGGCACTGCCCAGCCCGGCGATGATGAAGCTGAGTACCACGGCGGGGCCGGCATTGGCCGCCGCCTGCTGCCCGGCGAGCACGAACACGCCCACGCCGATGATCGCGCCCACACCGATCGCGGTGAGCTGCCACAGACCCAGCACGCGGCGGAAATCACCACGCGAGCCCGCTTCGGACTGCAACTGCTCGATCGACTTGTGCCGAACCAGCTTGGCAAGAAAACCCATCATGTATCCCCTTGATACCGACGCACAACAGCCGGTGACTATAGCAACCCATTCCGTGAATTTCTTCACTGAAGACTAACGAAATCAGATATTTAGACGGCTATACGGCCAAACGTTAGAAGCTCATGCCGGCCCGACGACAGGCTTGTGGGACGCATCGCCACCGGTGCGCGAGACCCAGGCCAGCGCCACCGCGCTGAGCCCGAACACCGCCGCGAACACCACCCCGACCGGCGTACCCGGCAGCGCGAACCAGCCGCCGACCAGCGGCGGCGCAAGCGCCAGCGCAAGCACGCGAAGCCCCTCCAGCCACATCGCTGCCGGCCGCCCTTCCCACCACGCACCGAGCACGGTGAGGCTGAGCGCGATCACCAGCGCGTAGCCAACCAACAGGCCGAGCCCAGCCTGCGCGGCCAGCCCCAGGAAGTGCGTGGTCATGCCCAGCAGCAGCGCGAACTGCACCAGGCCGTAGGCGGTGCGTGCGCGCGACAGCGGCGGGTCGAACCGTTCGCGGCCGATGTCGAAGGCCTGCTTCGGATAGCGCGCCGCCACATCCGCCGGCCGCCAGCCCGGCGGCCGGAACCAGATCTGCAGCCGGTCGCGCCAGCGCGTCGCACGCCGCGCGTCCTGCCAGGTGGCCCAGTACACCTCCAGGTTCGCCCACAGCGGATTAAAGCTGCGCAGCGGCGCGCGTGTGCCGTACACCGGACGATCCACCTCGTCCTCCTCGACGAAGGTGCCGAACAGCCGATCCCACAGGATCAGGATGCCGCCGTAGTTGTGGTCCAGGTAGCGGTCGTTCACTGCGTGATGGGCGCGGTGGTTGGACGGCGAGCAGAACACCCGGTCGAACCAGCCAAGCTTGCCGACCTGCTCGGTGTGCACCCAGAACTGGTACAGCAGGTCGATCAACGCGATCGCCACGAACACGCTGACGGGGTAGCCGATCAGCGCCATCGGCAGGTAGAACAGCCAGCCCAGCAGGCCGCCGGTGGCGGTCTGCCGCAGCGCGGTGGAGAGGTTGTAGTCCTCGCTCTGGTGGTGCACCACGTGGGCGGCCCAGAGGATGTTCACCTCGTGCCCCATGCGATGCAGCCAGTAATAGAGGAAGTCGTACAGCAGCAGGCCGCTGACCCACACCCACCATGCGTCGGCCGGCAATGCGAACAGCGCCACGCGCTCCACGCACCAGGCGTACACGCCCACCGTGAGCACCTTGAGGAACACCCCGGCCAGTTGCGAGATCACCCCCAGCCCGATGCTGGTGACCGCGTCGTTGCCACGATAGGCGCGACGCCCCCGCAGCTTCGCCACCAGCAGCTCGACGCCGATCAGCGCGAAGAACACCGGCGTGGCGAAAGTGATGACGGTCTCGGCGGAGATCATCGCGTCGCTCCGTCGGATCGGTGGCGGTCGTCCGGGACACGGTCGGTGGGCGATCGGCGCATGGGGGTTTCCGTCATGGTCTGTCCGCGATCATAGCCAAGGCGGATGCCGGACAACCCCGGGTGTCGAAATCGGCACCGACGAATCGTCGCCCTGTTGCCTACGACCACCGTGCAGGCCCAAGGCGCGCAGGCGCGAGCGGTTACGAATTCACGCTTTTTCGGTGCATGACTGACGACACGCATATGTAAACTGATTGGTGTGGTATTGTCCCGCCCCGCTTCCCGCCCCTACTCCAGGTAGCCATCTTGTCCCGCCAACCCGCTCTGCCAGCGTCCCGCCCGCTCGCCCGCAGCCTGCAATTTCTTGCGCTGACGGCCATCTCCCTCTGGCTCGCCGGCTGCGCGGTCGGCCCGGACTACCGGCGCCCCGACGCACCGGCGGTCGATCGCTTTACCCACGATGCCCTGCCCGCGGCCACCGCGACGGCCGATGCTGCCGATGGCGATGCACAGCGCTTCCTCGCCGGGCGCGACGTGCCCGAGTACTGGTGGGCCACGTTCGGCAGCGCAGAGCTGGACCGGCGCGTGCAGCAGGCGCTCGCGCACAGTCCCACGATCGCCTCGGCCCAGGCCGCCCTGCGCCAGGCCCAGGAGAACGCCCGCGCCGCGGGCGGTGCTTTGTTCCCGTCAGTCGACGCCTCCGCCGGCGCCACCCGCGAGAAGCAGTCCGCCGCCGCCTCGGGCGTGCCGGGAGGGGCCGGTCCGTTCACCCTGTACAACGCCTCGGTCAGCGTCGGCTACACGCTGGACCTGTTCGGCGGCGTGCGTCGCGGCATTGAGGCGCAGCAGGCGCAGGCGGATTACCAGCAGGCGCAACGGGACTCCACCTACCTCACTCTGGCCGGCAACGTGGTGACCGCCTCGCTGCAGGAGGCTTCGCTGCGCGAGCAGGTGCGCGCCACCGCGCAGATCGTCGACTGGCAGCGCAAGACGCTGGACATCGCCGAGCAACAGCAGCAGATCGGCGCCCGCTCGCTGTCCGACACGCTGGCCGTGCGCGCGCAGCTGGCCGCCACCGAGGCCACGCTGCCGCCGCTGCGCGCCCAGCTCGCCGCCGTGCGCAACCGCCTGGCCACCTACCTCGGCAGCACGCCGGCGCAGTTCGACGCCGCGCCGCTGGCACTGGACGACGTGCGCCTGCCGCAGGACATCCCGGTGAGCCTGCCCTCGCAGCTGGTCGACCAGCGTCCGGATATCCGCGCCGCCTCGGCCCTGCTGCATGCCGCCTCGGCCCAGGTCGGCGTGGCCACCGCGAACATGCTGCCGCAGGTCACCCTGTCCGGCAGCGTCGGCTCGCAGGCGCTCAGCGGCGGCGATCTGTTCTCCGCCGGCACCCGCGCCTGGTCGCTGGGCCTGGGGCTGACCCAGCCGCTGTTCCGCGGGGGCGAGTTGCTGCACCGCAAGCGCGCCGCCCAGGCCGGGCTCGACAAGGCCGATGCCGACTGGCAGCAGACCGTGCTGACCGCCTTCCAGAACGTCGCCGACGCGCTGCAGGCACTTCAGTACGACGCCCAGACCCTGGCCGCCCAGGCCACCGCCGAGCAGGCGGCATCGAAGCGGCTCGAGCTCACCCGCGAGCAGTACCGCATCGGCGCCACCAATTATCTGAACCTGCTCGACGCCGAACGCAGCTACCAGCAGGCGCATATCACCCTGATCCAGGCACGCGCCGCGCGCCTGTCCGACACCGCCGCGCTGTACACCGCGCTCGGCGGCGGCTGGCGCCGAGACGCCGCCGCGCCGACGGCGGCCACCGCTTCCCCTTCCAACGTTTCCCGATAAGGAGTTCGCGCATGACCTCGCGCGCAGACAAGAAGCCCAGCACGACCAAGCGGATGATCTGGGTGATCCTGGGCACGCTCGCCCTGATCGCCGTGATCGTCGGCGCCAAGGTGCTGCTGGTGGTCAGGATGATCCACTCCATGCCCAAGCCGGGGCCGGTCACCGTGAGCACGGTGAAGGCCAGCGAGCAGGACTGGCAGCCCTCGATCAATGCGGTCGGCAGCCTGCGTGCGGCCAACGGCGCCGACCTCGCCACCGAGGTGGCCGGACTGGTCACCGACGTGCATCTCAAGTCCGGCCAGGACGTGAAGAAGGGCCAGCTGCTGGTGCAGCTGCGTGACGGCGACGAAGTGGCCCAGTTGCAGCAGCTGCAGGCCAATGCCCAGCTGGCGAAGCTCACCCTCGAGCGCGCCCGCAAGCAGCTCGCGGCCCAGGCGATCAGTCAGGCCGACTTCGACACCGCGCAGGCCGACTACAAGGCCCGCCTGGCCGCGGTGGCGCAGCAGCAGGTAGTGATCGCCAAGAAACAGTTGCACGCGCCGTTCGACGGCCGCGCCGGCATCATCACCATCAGCCCGGGCGACTACCTGGCCGCCGGCACCCAAGTGGTGACGGTGCAACAGCTCGACCCGCTGTTCGTGGACTTCAACGTGCCGCAGGGCGAATTGGCCCGGCTGAAGGTAGGCCAGGCGGTGCGCCTGCACCTGGACGCCTGGCCGGACCGCACCTTCTCGGGCCGGCTCAGCGCGATCAACCCCAAGGTCGACACCAGCACCCGCAACGTGCAGGTGGAAGCGACCGTGCCCAACCACGACAACACGCTGACCCCCGGCATGTTCGCCAAGCTCACCGTGGACGTCGGCCAGCAGCGCCGGCAGCTCACGCTGCCGCAGGCGGCGATCGTCTACAACCCCTACGGCGACACCGTCTACGTGGTGCGTCCGGCCAAGGGCAAGGACGAACAGGGCAAGCCGAATGCGCCGACGGTCAAGCAGGCCTTCGTCACCACCGGTGACACCCGCGGCGACCAGGTGGCGATCCTCAAGGGCATCAGCGCCGGCACCGAGGTGGTGACCAGCGGCCAGATGAAGCTCAAGAACGACGCCACCATCACCGTCGACAACAGCGTGCAGCCGGCCGACTCCGCGCAGCCCACGCCGCAGGAGCAATAGGGTCCGCCCGCCGCCACCCAGCTGGTCGCGCCGCGGCCCTTTGCCCGCAATCGTTGGCATCGCGAGGACGATGTATGCCTTTAATGAATCAACCATCCACGCATCCCCGGGGGCAAAGGCCCCCGGCCCCGAGGGTTGCTCCGCAGCGCCCGCCAGCCGGCGGTGCGCACCTTGGCCATAGCGATGCTATGGCGCTGCGGCGCGCGCCTTGTCTGACAGACGCTGCGAAGACAACGCGATTCACCCGGATGACTGCGAGCGGACCCTACGCCCCATGAAATTCACCGACCTGTTCATCAACAAGCCGGTCCTGGCGATCGTCGTCAGCCTGCTGATCCTGGTGCTCGGCCTGAAGGCCGTCACCAGCCTCACGGTGCGCCAGTACCCGGAAACCGAGAACGCCACCGTCACCGTCACCACCGCCTACTACGGCGCCGACGCGCAGACCATGGCGGGCTTCATCACCCAGCCGCTGGAGCAGGCGATCTCGCAGGCGCAGGGCATCGACTACCTGTCCTCCACCAGCGTGCAGGGCGTGTCGACCATCACCGCCACGCTGCGCCTGAACTACGACGCCAACCGCGCCCTCACCGAAATCACCACCCAGGTGAATTCGGTGAAGAACCAGCTGCCGCCGCAGGCCCAGCAGCCGGTGCTCACGGTGCAGACCGGCGAGACGGTCGATGCGATGTACATGGGCTTCTACAGCGACGTGCTGCCCACCAACAACATCACCGACTACCTCTCGCGCGTGGTCAAACCGAAGCTGGATTCGATCCCCGGCGTGCAGACCGCCGAGCTGCTGGGCGCGCGCAACTTCGCCCTGCGCGCCTGGCTCGACCCGGCCCGGATGGCGGCGCACGGCGTCACCGCCGCCGACGTCAACAACGCGCTGGCCGCCAACAACTACCTGGCCGCGGTCGGCTCGTCGAAGGGCCAGGCGGTTACCGTCGACCTCACCGCCGACAGCGACCTGCACACGGTCGAGCAGTTCAAGCAACTGGCGGTCAAGCAGGTCAACGGCGCCATCGTGCGGCTGGAGGACGTGGCCAAGGTGACGCTGGGCTCGGACAGCTACGACTTCAACGTGGCGTTCAGCGGCAAGCGCTCGGTGTTCATCGGCATCAAGGTGGCGCCGGATGCCAACGTGCTCGACGTGGCCAAGCAGGTGCGCGAGGCGTTCCCGGAGATCCAGCACCAGCTGCCCAGCGGCCTGACCGGCGAGATCGTCTACGACGGCACCGAGTTCGTGAACAGCTCGATCGACGAGGTGATCAAGACCCTGGTCGAGGCGCTGGTGATCGTCACGCTGGTGATCTTCCTGTTCCTCGGCAGCCTGCGCGCGGTGATCATCCCGGTGATCGCGATGCCGCTGTCGCTGGTTGGCACTTTCTTCGTGATGCTGGCGCTGGGCTACTCGATCAACCTGCTGACCCTGCTCGCCCTGGTGCTGGCGATCGGCCTGGTGGTGGACGACGCGATCATCGTGGTGGAGAACGTCGACCGCCACATGAAGGAGGAGCACAAGACCCCGCTGCAGTCGGCCCTGCTGGCCGCACGCGAGCTGGGCGGGCCGATCCTGGCGATGACCGTGGTGCTGATCGCGGTGTACGTGCCGATCGGCTTCCAGAAGGGCCTCACCGGCGCGCTGTTCACCGAGTTCGCGTTCACCCTGGCCGGTGCGGTCACGGTGTCGGCCGTGGTGGCGCTGACGCTGTCGCCGATGATGTGCGCCACGTTCTTCCGCGGCGACCAGGACGAAGGCCGCTTCGTGAAGTTCATCGACCACCAGTTCGAGCGCGTGCAGAACGCCTACAAGCGCCTGCTGCACGGCACCTTGTCGACCTGGTCGGTGGTGGTGGTGATGTCCATCCTGTTGGCATTGGCGACGGTCGCGCTGGGCATGACCGCGCAGTCGCAGCTGGCGCCGGAGGAGGACCAGGGCATCGTCGCCGGCCAGATCGTCGGCGCGCCGAACGCCACCGCGCAGCAGATGAACGTGTACGCCGAGCAGATGTATGCGGCGGCGAAAAAGCTGCCGGAGTACGAGCAGATGTTCCAGCTCACCGGCGTGCCGACCACCAACCAGGGCATCGGCGGCGTGCTGTTCAAGCCATGGGACCAGCGCAGCCGCAGCGCCCACGAGTTGCAGCAGGAGCTGCAGGCCGCATGGAACGGCATCGCCGGCGCCAAGGTGGCGGCGTTCCAGTTCCCGCCGCTGCCGGGCGCCTCGGGCCTGCCGATCCAGATGGTGATCACCACCACCGAGCCGTTCCAGAACCTCAACGAGGTGGCCAGCGAAGTGCTGGCCAAGGCCCAGGCCAGCGGCAAGTTCTACTTCATCGATTCGGACCTGAAGGTGGACAAGCCCCAGGCCACGGTGTCGTTCGACCGCGACATGATCACCTCGCTGGGCCTGACCCAGAAGGACGTCGGTGCCTCGCTGGGCGCGGCGCTCGGCGGCGGCTACGTCAACTACTTCTCGATCTCCGGCCGTTCGTACCGGGTGATCCCGCAGGTGTTGCAGGTCGACCGGCTCAATCCGCACCAGGTGCTGGACTACTACCTCAACACCCCGAACGGCCAGGTGATCCAGGCCTCCACCGTGGCGAGCATCAAGCACTCGGTCGTGCCGCGCTCGCTCAACCACTTCCAGCAGCTGAACTCGGCGACCATCTCCGGCGTGTCCGGCATGTCGCAGGGCGATGCGTTGGCCTACCTGAGCGGCCTGGTGAAGGAGGTCGCGCCGACCGGCTACACGGTGGATTACGCCGGCCAGTCGCGGCAGTTCGAGAAGGAGTCGGGCGGTTTCGGCGGCACCCTGCTGTTCGCGGTGATCATCGTGTTCCTGGCGCTGGCCGCGCAGTTCAACAGCCTGCGCGACCCGATCGTGATCCTGGTGTCGGTGCCGCTGGCGCTGTTCGGCGCGCTGATCTTCGTCAACCTGTTCACCAGCCTCAACATCTACACCGAAGTGGGCCTGGTGACGCTGATGGGCCTGATCTCCAAGCACGGCATCCTGATGGTGGAGTTCGCCAACCACTCGCAGCTGGCCGGCATGGGCAAGCGCGAGGCGATCGAACATGCCGCCGCGGTGCGCCTGCGCCCGATCCTGATGACCACCGCAGCGATGGTGCTGGGCGTGGTGCCGCTGGTGATCGCCTCCGGCGCCGGTGCGGCGGGCCGCTTCAACATGGGCCTGGTGATCTCCACCGGCCTGGCGATCGGCACCCTGTTCACCCTGTTCGTGGTGCCGGCGTTCTACATGCTGCTGTCCACCGACCACCACGCGGACCAGGCGAAGGAAGAAGAGCCGCCGCTGCTGGAGGCCTGAGTCATCCGGCGACATCGCCGTTGGGAAGGCAAAAGGCGCGGGCAACCGCGCCTTTTGCTTTATCGGGCGCGCGCGAGCGGACGTCGATTGACCGGCCGGCCCGCTCCACCGACCATCCGGGAACACGTCCCGCACAAGGGGTGCTCAGGGACGTGTCACCAAGGGGAAAGACATGCTTGCAGAGTACAAGCGCACCACCAACATCGGCGTCGGCCTGGGCCTCATCGGCTCGATCATCGGCCGCGTGCTGATGGAGTCGGGTAGCGAAGGTCTCGGTGTCCTGATCGCGCTGGTGGGGCTCGGCGTGTTCATCTGGGGATGCAGCCAGTACGCGAAGGCAAAGGGCCACTCGCCACTATGGGGCGCCCTCGGGATCCTCAGCCTGATCGGTCTGCTGGTGCTGTTCTTCCTGCCCGACCGGCACAAGGAGGCAGCTGCCTGAGGCCGGCTCCTTTCGCTGCCGGGAGCCAAGCGCCAGCTCCGGCACCATGCCGGTGATGGCGACAGCGGAGGGTACGGAAACCCGCGCCCTCCACCCGCTCTCCCCAACCACCCGCAGGTCCTCGACCCGCGGACGAGGTGACCTATCTCCCATGACCGACATCACCTTCACCGCCGACGAGCGCGCGATCTTGGTGCGCAGGATCCAGGGTTACTTCAGTGAGGAGCTGAAACAACGCATCGGCCAGTTCGACGCGGAGTTCCTGCTCGATTTCATCGGCCAGGAAATCGGCGCGTACTTCTACAACCGCGGCCTGTACGACGCCCATACCCTGCTCGGCCAGAAGCTGGACGACCTGCAGGACGCGATCCTGCAGCTGGAACGGCCGACCGAGTTCAGTCGCTAGCGGCCGGCCCCTTCGCGCGCCGCCTCTTGACCCGGGGCCTCGACCGGGCGCACTAATCCGCGTCGATCGCCCCTGCGCTCCTGGAGGATGGCCCGTGAACAAGCCCCCGATGTGGTTCTACGTCGTCGCCACCGCCGCCCTGCTGTGGAACCTGGCCGGATGTGCGGCCTTTATCGCAGATCTCCACTTGAGTCCCGAGGACATCGCCAAGCTGCCCGACGCGCAGCAGATGCTCTATCGGGAACGCCCGTTGTGGGCCGTCGCTGCCACCGGCATCGCCGTCGTCGGCGGCGCAGTCGGCTGCCTCGGCCTGTTGCTGCGCAAGCGCTGGGCGACCGGCCTGCTGATCGCCTCCCTGCTCGGGGTGCTGGCGCAGGATGTCGGCCTGTTCATCATGCTCGAGAACCTGAAGGCGGCGAACCCGGTGGCCCCGCTGCTGCAGGGCGCGGTGCTGCTGGTGGCGATCGGCCTGGTGCCGCTGGCGGGCCTGGCCAGTGCACGCGGCTGGCTGCGATGAAGCCCAAGGGTGAAGGGGGCAGTGCCGCCAACACACGCAGCAGGCGCTTGCTGGTCGCGCTCCTTTGCATAGGCATGCCGGGTGCCGCATCCGCCGGCGCCGGGACGTATTCCTGCGGTGCCAGCCAGCCGATTCCGGCCAGCCTGGATCGGCTCCTCGACGCCCAGGGCGTCGAGCCCACCGATCGACTGGTCGCACTGGCCGACCTGGATGGTGACGGACGGAGAGATGCCCTTGTATACCTGCACGGCAGTGACTGGTGCGGCAGCGGTGGCTGCACGCTGCTGGTGCTTCGGAACCTCGGGAAGACATGGCGACAGGTCTCGCGGATCACGGTCACGCGCCCACCCATTCGCCTGCTGGACCAACGTCACAAGGGCTGGCACGCCCTGACCGTGCACGTGGCAGGTGGAGGCAGTTCCCCACAGGACGTCACGCTCGAATTCGATGGGCATCGCTACCCAGGCAATCCGACCACCCTGCAGACAACACCGACGATGATCGGACCAGGAAGAGTCCTTATCGACGCAGGGCCCGATGGCTCGCCGCGATGTGGACGCTAAACACTGCGATCATGGCACGCGATCCGGCGCCTTCCGCACCGACCATGCGATCAGCCCGATCGCCGGATAGTAGCTGCCGAGTATCCACAGCGTGGCCAACGGCAAGGCATGACGGAAGCGATCCCAGGCGATCAGGCTGTCGCTGACCATGAACAGCAGGGCGCCGAGTGCGGCGATGCGCGATGGCAGTGCCCGCGCATCGCCGGTGGACGCGTGTTGCCAGGCGCGCCCCACGGCCTGCCCCGCCATGGTGGCCAGCACCAGCGCGTAGACGACCACCGGCACACGCAGCGGCGCGGCCACGTGGGACCACAGCAGCCACAACAGGCCGCACGCGGCGAGCAGGCAGGCCAGCAGCCCGAGTGGCCGAATGGCGAAGCGGCTATCGTCCAACCATGCGGCGAGGAAGGCGACGTGCCCGAGCAGGAACGCCGCCAGCCCGGGCACGAACAAATTGCCCGGCAGCATCAGCAGTACATCGCCAAGCAGGGCGAAACCCAGACCGGCCAGCACGCGTCGGCGATAGCGCAGCGACAACGGCGGCCTCGCGCGCCAGGCCATCGCCAGGATCAGCACCGTCGCCAGCGGCTTGCAGATCCAGTGCAGCCAGCGCCAGCCGTCGGCGGTATCCGGTGCGGCCAGCAGTGCACCGAGGATGGCGGCGATGGCCGCGAGTGCGCCGGCCATCGCCGGCCAGGATCGGATCATGCGTGGCGCGGACGCGGGACGAGCTGCATGCATGCCGGGTATCCGTGTGGCGGGGCCTGCCGATCATAGTGACGCAACGGCTGGCCCCGGGGTTCGTTGCGTTGCCGGCGAGCGCAGATACACCCCCCGGCGGTATCGCGCGACCGCAGAATCACCTCGGCGAATCAACTCCAGCTGCGCCGTGCCTGCTGCCGCTCGCGCCACCGGCCATGGTTGCATCGGCGCGCAGCGCCGGCCCACCAGCGTTGGCGGAATAACCATCGTCCAGCGTGCGGAGGAAGGCTAAGACCTCGGCGATCTCCTGCGCGTCCAGCGCTGGCGGGTCGCGCGGGCGGCGGTCCATCGGTGCATCGGCATGGTCGACGTTGCCGCGATCGCGTGGCGGCAGATCGTCGTAGGCGACTGCTTTGCCATGCACTACCGGATACCACCGGCGCGGGTCGGTGTCGCGCTGCACGTAGAACGCCACCACGTCGCGGAGCGAGTGGAACACGCCGTTGTGGAAGAACACCCGCCGGGTGGCCACATTGCGCAGCGTCGGCGTCTTGAACATGCCGCAGTAGCGCGCCTGCCCGCGCAGGTCGCGGCGATAGGGTCCGCACAGGCCGAGATCGACGTGATGCGGATCGCGGTTGGCCGGGATCGCCGGATTGCGCGGCACACCCAGCGCGGCGTAGGCGAAGTCGGTGAAGGGCGCGGGACGGCCCCCCGGCCCCGGCACGTCGATATGGCAGGACGCGCAGTTGCCCTTGCGCGGATTGTTGAACAGCGCGTAGCCGCGCAGCTCCTGCGCGGTGAAGCGGGCGTGGCCGGACATCACCGCGTCGAACTTGCTGGTGTAGGGATGGAAGCTCGGGTCCTCGCGCTGGAACGCCGCCAGTGCCGCGCCGACGTCGGCAAACGCCTGCGCCGGATGGGCGAACACATCGGCGCCGAAGACCTGGCGGAACATCGCAGCATGCGGACCGTCGCGCACCGCCGCGACGACGGTCTGCGGATCGGCATTGGCCATCTCGTTGCGGTCCAGCAGTGGGATCGCCGCCTGCTGCTGGCGCGAAGCAGCGCGGCCATCGCGGGTGAAACCGCCGCGCGGGCCTTCGTACTCGGCATCCTCCGAGCCCGGCGTGAAGGCATCGAGGCTGAACAGCGGCGTGTGATCGAGGTAACGCAGCGAGGGCACGGCACGGGTGCCGGGGCGATCGAGGTGTAGTCCACCCAGCTGCACGGCGCGCCCGTTCGGCGGGCCGTAGGCATGCGCGAGGCTGTGGCAGCTGGCGCAGGACATCCGCTTCGAGGCGGACAGAGTGGTATCGAAGAAGAGCCTTTTGCCGAGCTCGGCCTGCGGACTCAGATGGTCGGCTATCGATGGATAACGCACCCACTGGCGGATCGCCGCGTCGGCCGGCGTAGTGTCCACCGGACGGCGCGCGGCGACGACCGACCAACCGCCGCCGACGCACGCGATCACCGCCGCCACCGCGAGGGCAACGACGGCACGCGGACCGAGCCAGGTGTCGGAGAAACAGCGCATCGCGGGCCAGCCGACGGCGGAGTGTCGCCGTCGGTCGTTCGGATCAGAACTGGAACATCGACATCAGGTCACCCACCGCCGGCCCGTTGATCGGCTGGTACGGCTTGGCGGGCGTCACGACCGGGTTGGGCATGTTGTCGCGGCTTCGCGGCGACAGCGGCGACAGGCGCCAGTTGCGCTCGATGAATTTCAGGATCGAGGCGTGATCCTGGTAGGCATGGTCCACCACGCCCTTGCGCGCATAGGGCGACACGGCGAGCATCGAGATGCGCGGGCCGTCGCCGAAGAAATCCACGCTCTGGATGTAGCCGGTGTCGAAGTGGCCGCCGCCTTCGTCGGTGGTGATCAGGATCGCGGTATGCGCCCACAACTCGGGATCGGCCTGCACCTTGGCCAGCAGGGTCTTGAGGAAGGCCTCGTAGCTGGCCGGCGCGGAGTAGCCCGGGTGTCCGCTGTCGAGGTTCTTCGGCACCACGAAGGACACTGCCGGCAGGGTGTGGTGGGCGATGTCGGCGTCGAACGTGGCCAGGCCGGCCAGGCCGGACTTCAGCGCCGGGTCACCCATCACCTTGGCCGACGCCGCCAACGGATCGCCGATGTTGTTGTACTGGAGCATCTGCGCCCTGGCGACCGGCACGTGGTACGCGGCGGCTTCGGCGGCGACGTCGGCCGCATCGCGCCCGCCGGTGTACCACTTCCAGCTCACGCCCTTTTGCGCCAGCGCCTCGGCGATGGTCGGAACGGTCTGCGGCGGGTAGTTGTAGTTGTCCGGGCCGATCGGCTGCGGCTTGCCGTCCATGTCGTAGCCGGGGTTGTAGTTGTTCACCAGGTAGTAGGTGTCCGGCGCGCACTTGCTGGGGATGTGGCGCTCGGCGAGGAAGGCCAGGATCGGCGCCACGCCCGGTTGCTTCGGGTCGGCGCAGTTCACGTACGAGCCGCCCTCGTAGCCGTCGCGGGTGTAGAAGTTGGCCGTGCCCGGCATCGGCTCCGGATTCTCGATCTGGTTGGCCGGCGGCATCGCCGGTTTGCCGTCGCGGTTGAAGAACGGCACGTCGGCGGTGGCGATGGCGAAGAAGTTGTCGCCGGTGCCGCCCATGATCGACTGGTGGTAGTTGTCGCTCAGCGCGTACTGCTTCGCCAGCGCGTCGAACAGCGGCGCATCGCCGGCGGACATGTTCATGAAGCCCATCAGCTCGCCGCCCTGTGCCGGGTTGGCCGGGCTCACGCCCTTGGTATCGCCGCCCTGCCCGGTGCTGTCGGCCACCCAGGTGAACATGTCCAGCCGGTGGTTGTCGCCGCCGGTCTGCTGCCACATCTGGAAGAAGCGGTGCACCGGGTCGCCGGTGCGCACTGCCGCGTCCAGGCCGCTCTTGTCGGCATTGATGTAGGGCACGTAGCGGGTGATCTGGAACGGACCGTTCGGCAGGTCGGCGGGAAAGCGCTTGTCGGGCAGGCCGCCGGCGGCCTGGAAGGTCACCGGGTTCATCTCGCCGATCTGTTGCGGCTGCGGCAGCGTGGCGTACGGAGCGGCGCGCTCGGGCTGCAGGGTGTAGCCGGTTTGCAGCTTGCCCTGGCTCTGCGCGGCCAGCGCGAAGTGCGGACCCGGCGTGCCGTCGGCGTTGATGATGCCCTCGGAGAGCAGGTTCTCCACCGTCTGCCCCTTCGGCGGCGCGTAACCGCCGAACAGGCCGTCGAAGGTCTGGTTCTCGCCGATCACCACGATCACGTGCCGGATCGGCGTGGTGGTCGGACCGTTCGCCAGCGCCAGCGCCGAGGTCGCCGCCGTCGTCGGCACGACGGCGGAGAGCGCGCCGTGCGCGGGGATCGACACCACCGCGCGGTCGGCATCGCTGCCGACGCTGACCGCGCCCGCGGGCAGGTCGAAGTGCACCACGGAGAGCAGCCGGGCCAGCGGCGTGTCGGCGCCGACCTGGAAGTCCGCCGCAGCAGCCGGGTCCGCCGCCTGCGCAGCGGGCACCTGGAACGCGGTATAGAGCGGCGCCAGCACGCCGGCGACCTCCTTCGCGGCGGTGGTGACGCGGGCGTGGGTCAGCCCGGCCATCTGCGCTGCCGCGGGTGCGCCCTGAGGCACGCCGGCCAACGCGCGCTGGGCGACCAGCGTGGTGACCGGACTGATGTTCACCACCGCCTGCGCCTGCCCGGTCGTCGGGACGAAAGCCGCCGACCAGGTGACTGGTGCGCCATCGCCGCCGGCCGCCGGCACGGTGAGCACGAACGGACCGCTGCCTTCGACCACCAGCGAGTAATGACCGCGTGCATTGGTCACCGCGGACACGGTGTGCCGGCCGGCATGATCGGTGACCGTGACCGGCACGCCTGCCACCGGCACTGCGCCGCCGACCACGCCATCGAGCGTGACGTGGACCTTGCCGGTCGTGGACGGCGTGTCGTGGTGGCACGCGGTGAGTGCAAGCATCAGGGCCAGCGGCAGCAGACGACGTTTCATCGGAAATCTCGATAGACGCATGAAGCCGTCGCGCAGGCCGTGACCGCCGACGGGGAGGTTGGGAATGCGGACAGGCTTGCGCAGCGATGTGACAACGGTGTTCCAACGCGCCGCGTCCGCCGCCATGCATGCAGGCGGCGGACGCGGCGACGGTCATCAGAACTTTGCGCTGACGTTGAAGAACACCTGGCGCGGCGCACCGGCCTGCAGGGTCTGGTTGTAGCCGTTGGGGTCGGCTGCGACATAGCCGTTGGTGCCGGTGGTGGCGAAGTAGTGCTTGCCGGTCAGGTTGGTCACATTGAGCGCCAGGCGCAGGTCGCTCAGGCCCGCCATCGCGCCGAAGTCGTAGCTCGCGCCGGCGTTGAACAGCCAGTACGAGGGCACGAACGAGTCATTGGTGTAGGTGATGTAGCGCTTGCCGGTGAACTTGCCGTCGACGGTGAAGTTCCAGCCGCCCACGCCATAGCTCAGGCCCGAGGTGAACATCCAGCTGGGGATGCCGACCACGTACTTGCCCTTGGTCGCGACCACGCCGCCGTTGAGGTAGTCGTCCTGGTACTTGGTGCTGCCGTAGGACAGCGTGTTGAGCCAGCGCATGCCGTCCAGCGGGCGCCAGATCAGCGACAGGTCGACGCCGCGGCTGTCCACGCTGCCGACGTTGTTGAGCTGGCTGGCGCAGGTCTGCACGGCCGAGCACGGCGTGGTCTGCAGCAGGCGGTTGGTGAAGCGCGTGTAGTACAGGTCGGCCGCCGCTTCATAGGTGGCGCCGCGCACGCGGTAGCCCGCTTCCAGCGTCTGCGAGCCTTCCGGCTTGAGCGTGCCCTTGCTGGCGTCGAACGCCGCCTGCGAGGTGGAGAACGGCAGCGCGCCATAGGCGTTGATGTTCTTGCTGTACGAGGCGTAGACGTCCTGGAAGTCGTCGATGCGGTAGTCCACGCCGGCCTGCGGCAGGAAGCCGTCGCTGGCCTTGATGCTTCCCTGCGCGTAGGCACCGGTCGGCACCCGCGAGGCCGAGGTGGTGGTGGAGCGCAGCGACTTGGCGCCGAAATTCACGGTCAGCCGGCCGTCCATCAGGTGCAGGGTGTCCTCGGCGTAGACCATCCGCGTGTTGTAGGTGTAGTGCTGCAGGAAAGCGCGGTAGAACGGCGTCTGCCCGTCGTAGATGGTCCACAGGCCGGTGTAGGCGCCGGCGAGGTTGAAATAGTTGCGCTCGATGTTGTTCTTCGAGTTTTCGCCCCACACGCCCACTTCGATGTCGTTGTTGCCCAGCGTGTACTGCACCGAGCTGGTCAGGCCGTAGCGGTCCAGGCCGTAGTCGGTGGTGCGCAGGGCCAGTGGCACGCCGGTAGCCGGCGACGGCGTGTACGGCGTGGTCCACTGACCTTCGCCGCGGTCGCCGTGATAGTAGGTGCCCAGGTTCCAGGTCAGGTTCTCGCCGAGGGTGAAGCTGCCGCTGAGCCCGGCCAGGTTGTCGTGGCGGATGCCGCCGCCGGCGTAGTAGTTGGCGTCCAGCCAGTCGTAGTCGGCGGGCAGGCCGGCCAGCTCGCTCGGGTAGCCGTTGGCCACGCCGTTGTATTGGCCGGTGGCCTGGTAGGCGGTCGCCGCCTGCACCGCCTTGCTCCAGTCCGGCTGGTAGTAGTCGAAGTTCCAGCCCAGCACGCGCTGGCTCGTCAGCGACAGGTCCTGGTAGTCGTATTCCTTGCGCTTGGAGCTGTCGACGAACAGGCTGATGCGGTTGCCCTCGCCCCACTGGTAGACCGACTTCAGGTTGACCTGGTTGGAGCGCTGCGAACCGTAGCCCTTCCACTTGTCGGTGTTGGCGTGGTTGTAGGACACGTACGTGGACAGGCCGTGGAAATCGCCGGTATCCAGGCGCACGTAGGTGCGGCGGGTGTTGTCCGAGCCGATCGCCTGGTCGACGCGCGCGCCGGCCTTCGCCTCCGGATCGGCGGAGTAGAACTGAACGGTGCCACCGAGGTTGGAACTGGACGGCGTGCCCAGCGCGCCGGCGCCCTGCGCCAGCTGCACCGAGGCGATGTTGTCCGAGCTGATCGCGCGGGTCACCTGCAGGCCGTTGGTGACGCCGTAGGCCATGTTGCCCAGCGGGATATTGTCCAGCGTGAAGCCGAGGCGGCTCTGGTCGAAGCCGTGCAGGCTGATCGTGGTGGACCACTCGTAGGCACCCCAGGGATCGGACGACTGGAAGTTCACGCCGGGCAGCTCGTTGAGCACCTTCAGCGCGCTGGTGCCGGGCGTGGCGGCCTTGATGTCCTCGCTGCCGATGGTCTGCACCTGGCGCGTTTCGCCGGTGGCGACCACCGAGATCGTCTGCAGCTGCTTGGCGTTGTCGGCGGCCGGCGCATCGGCCGGTGCGGCGACGGGGGCATCGGCGGCGAAGACGTTGCCATGCAGGACGGCGAACAGGGCCAGCGCGAGGCCGGTGCGGCGTAGCGGAAAGCGGGAAGACATGCGTAGGCATCCTCGGCGCGCAGGTCCGGGGACCTGCCGCCAACTTGGGAGATGGGGGTGAACGACCGCCGCCGTGGGGCGGATCGCGGGAAGCATGGGCGCCGCCCGTGAAGATTCGTTTACATCCGTGTGTACGCAAGAACGGACGTCTAAACACAACTGTCACATGGCGGCTCGCGCCGCGCGCGATCAGCGCGTGTCCACCGCCTCGCGACCCAGCGCCGGGTCGTCGGTGAAGAAGGCATCGATGCCGGCGGCCAGATAGACCTTGAGCTCGGCGACCATGCCGCGGGCGCTGAGCGTGTTCGGGTGGTCGCCCTCCCAGAACGCCTTCGCCAGGAAGGTGTTTTCCGGGCGGAAGGTGTAGGCGTGCACCTCCAGCCCCACCGCGTGCGCATTGCGGACCAGCGCGGTGGGGCTGCCCAGTTGGCCATCGGCGGTGTACGGAATGATCGCCTGGTAGCCGGGCCCGATCGCATCGGCATAGCGGGCGATCGCCGCGAGCCCGGCTGGCGTGATCATCTGTGCATAGGTGAGTTCGCCGCCGGCGGCGAGCACGTCGCCGGGGCGCACATCCGGGTCGTCGATCAGCTGCAGCAGGCGGATGTTCGGATGTGCGTGGCCGAGTTTCCCGCGCAGATACTTCAGGTTGCCGATCTCGAACGACTGGATCTCCACCGGTGCGCTGCGCGTGTATGCGTGCGCCTCCAGCGTGGCGAACAGCTTGTCCTCCATCGGCAGGCCGATGCCGCGGAACCAGGTACCGTGCTTGATCTCCGGGATCAGCCCGATCGGGCGACCCAGCGCGGCCGACTCGGCGGCGGTGAAATCGATGATCTCGTCCAGCGTGGGGATCTGGAACTGGCCGTCGTATGCGGTGCCGCGCAGCTCCGGCAGGCGTTCGCGGGCGCGCAGGGTCTTCAACTCGGCGAGGGTGAAGTCCTCGGTGAACCAGTCGGTGACGCGATGGCCGTCGATGACCCGGGTGGTCCGACGGCCGGCGAACTCCGGATGATCGGCCACGTCGGTGGTGCCGCCGATGGCGTTCTCGTGGCGGGCCACCATCACACCGTCCCGGGTCATCACTAGGTCCGGCTCGATGAAATCGGCGCCGTCGGCAATCGCCCGGGCGTAGGAGGCCAGGGTGTGCTCCGGCCGCAACGCACTGGCGCCGCGATGGCCGATCACCAGGACCCGCTTGGCCAACGGCGGTTCGGCGCCATGGAGCACGCTGGACATCGAGAGCATCCCGAGCAGAAAGACACGAAGGACTGGGCGGTGCATCGGCGCGACTCCGGCGGCAGACACGCCTTGTACCCGGCGTACCTTACCGCCGCATGGCAAGTGGCCGCGAGGCTGCGGCTTCAGATGGATCCCACGGCGGTCTATCGCCCACACGATCGCCCACCAAAGCCACGAAGGCGATCGCCCAGGCGAGCGAAGCCACCCAGGGGCCGGCCGGCGGCGTGATCCATCCGGCGAAGCCACGCCGGTAGAGCACCGGCTGCAGACCGCTGGCCGGCAGCAGGATCTGCATCAGCGCGGAGCCGGCGTACTCGGCGATGGCGTTGACGCCGGAACGACGGCCCAGCGCAGGCCAGCCGCGCCGATCGATCAGTACGTGGCAGGCCAGCAGGGCGAGCATTGCCCAGCCGGCGGTCCACAGCACGAAAGTTGGCGTCCCCAGGTTCTTGTTGGACGGCATCGCCGCCGAGCCCAGCCAACCGGCGGCGAGCAGCACCGCACCGGCTACCAGCAGGGTCCGACGCGATCCGGCGCGCCGCCAGGTGCCGACGCAGAAACCGAGCAGGGTGCTGGCGACGGAATGCAAGGTGCTGAGCAGGCCCTCCGGATCGTGCACCTGGCCGGTGATCGCATGGCGGTCCCATACGTAGCGGCCGAACAGGGCACCATCGACCCGGTCGACCGGGTTTTCCCACCTGGCCAGGCCGTCAAGGTGCAGCAGCAAGCCGTAGCCGGCGAGCAGGCCGATCAGTGAGACCCACCGGGCCCGGCGCGGTGTGTGGATGGCCAGCACCACGGCGACCGCGAAGCAGACGCCGATCCGCTGCGATACGCCGGGCCAGCGCATGTCGCGGCGGGGCGGCAGCCAGGCCGCCAACAGGTTGATCGCCACGCCCAGCGGCACGATCCGCAGCGCGTGCCAACCCCATCCGCAGCAGCGAGGCAAGCGCGTCGCCGCGCGCCAGCCGGTGCCCGAGCGACAGCGCGATCGACACGCCGACGATGAACAGGAAGAACGGGAAGATCAGGTCGGTCGGCGTGCTGCCTTTCCACTCGGCATGCTCCGGCGGCCAGCACACGTGGCCCCGTCGCCGGGATCGTCGACCAGCGGCATCGCGGCAACGGTGGGGCCGCGCAGGGCGTCGACCGAAGCGAGCCTGGCGGAGGCAGGCGACCGGGCCGGCCCTGGCCGGGTCAGTCATCGCGTGGCGTCCAACAGTTGCACCCGGTCGAAGACATACAGCGGGCCGTCGGTCGGCGCGGTCAGCGCGAAGCACAGCGTGTGGCGTCCCGGCGGCGGCGTGATCGCCGCGTTGAACGTCAGTGTGCGCGGCGCGCGCGACGGGTCCGGCAGGGTCCATTGGTTCAGCACGTCGCCATCGCAGCGGTCCAGATACACCACCAGCTCGCCGAACGGCGTGGCATGCGGACGCTGCACCACCAGCTTGGCCTCGTGCGCCAGCGCGTAGTTGTTGGGCAGGCGCTGCAGCACGACGTGCAGGCCGTGGATGCCGTCCAGCGGTGCATCGGTCCATTGCTGGCAACGGTTGAACAGCGGCAGCTCGTACACCGGCGACAGCGAGGTGACGTCGGGCAGCGGCTGCACGCGCAGGCGGAACGGGCTGCCCGGACAGTTCGCCAGCGACGTGGTGCCGCGGGTGAGCAACGCGGCGCGGTCGATCACGCGGCCGCGCGGCGCACCGAGCACGCTGCCATCGGCAGCGTAGGCTGCGGCGCGCACGGTCACCGGCAAGCTGACCTCGAACGGGGCGGTGTAGACCGACGCGTGCGCATCGGGAGCGCTGCCGTCGACGGTGTAGCGCAACGTACCGTACTTGGCCTGGTTGGACAGCGTCACGCGGGTGCGACCTGAAGCCAGTGCGGCATCGGCGTCCACGTCGATGTCCGGTGCGAAGGCACTGTCGGCATAACCGATGCCGGCCGCGCGGTAGCGGGCCAGCTGCGCCGGGAGGCGGGCGAGGAAGTCGCGCCAGTCGCGACGGGCCGGCGCGGTCCAGGTCGCCTCCGCCAGCGCGTCCAGCCGCGGGAACACCGCGTGCTCGACGTGGGCGAAGCTCGGCATGTGCTCGGTCCACACGTTGGCCTGCGCACCCAGCACGTAGGTCGCTTCGGTCGCATCCAGCTGCTTGGGCACCGGCTCGAAGGCGTAGATGTCGGCGAGCGACTTCACCGGGATGCGACCGGTGGTCTCGTCGGCGCGGTCGCTCTGCAACTGGTCGAAGTACAGGTCCGGCGCCGGCGACAGGATCACGTCGTGCCCCTTGCCCGCCGCCTCCACGGCCCCCTTGCTGCCACGCCAGGACATCACCACCGCGTCGCCGGGTACGCCGCCTTCGAGAATCTCGTCCCAGCCGATCATGCGGCGGCCGTGGGCGCCGAGGTAGGTACCGAGCTGGTTCATGAACCAGCTCTGCAGCCCGTCGTCACTGGCCAGGCCGAGGCGCTTGCGCTGGGCCTGCACCGTCGGCGAGGCCTGCCACTGGTCCTTCACCGCCTCGTCGCCGCCCAGGTGGATGTAGTGCGAGGGAAACAGCGCCATCACCTCGTCCAGCACGTGCTCCATGAAGCGCACGGTCGCTGGACTCGGGTTGTACAGCGTGGTGTTGACCCCCCAGTCGACCGACACCTTCGGCCGCTTGCCGGTGACGCCCAGGCGCGGATACGAAGCCACCGCCGCGGTGGCATGGCCCGGCAGGTCGATCTCCGGCACCACGGTGATGTGGCGGGCCGCGGCGTAGGCGACCAGTGCGCGGATCTGCGCCCGCGTGTAGAAGCCGCCGTAACGCTTCGGCTCGCCGTCGTGGCCGGCGTCGGGCGGCGTGCGCCAGGCGCCGATGCGGGTGAACTCGGGATAGCGCTTGATCGGGATGCGCCAGCCCTGGTCGTCGACCAGATGCCAGTGCAGCACATTGAGCTTGTGCTCGGCCATCTGCTCGATCAGCGTGCGGATCTCGTCCGGCGTCTGCATGTGGCGCGCGGAGTCGAGCATCAGGCCACGCCAGGCGAAGCGCGGCGCGTCATCGATGGTCAGCGCCGGCAGCGGCGCGCCGGCCGGCACCGACGTGAGCACCTGCCACAGCGTGACTGCGCCGTAGAACAGGCCGGCGTCGGTGCGCGCGCGGATCTGCACGCCGTCCGGCGCGATCCGCAGGCGATAGCCCTCATCGGCGGCGATCGATCCGTCGCGCACGAAACGCACCGCGGCGACATGGCCATCTGTCGCCAATGGCAGCGCAAGTCCACGGCTGGCCTGCACCCTCTTTGCCAGCCATTGCGCGGCACCGGCAGCGGCCCGATCGCCGTCGGGTACGCCCAGCGCGTCACCGGAACGGAGCACGAAGCTGCCCGACGCGCGCTGCAGGGACGCGACCCGCGGGATCAGCGACAGCGGCGGCACGGCGCGGGTCGGCGGCGTCGCGGCGACCGAGGCGGCGGGACGGGTTGCGGTGGTCGGCGAGCACGCCGCCACGAGCGAACCGGCGACGACCAGGGCCAGGCGGATCAGGGTCGGACGGAGGGGCATCGATCACTCCTGCGACGGTGGCAACCGGCATGCTGCCACGCAGTTCAAAAAAAACGGGCCCGAAGATCGGACCCGCGGGGAGTAGAAAGAAACTCTTCTAAAGGGAGGCGGCCATCCATGGCCGGGGTCCTTCGCGACATCGGGGTCGAGGCGATGCCGCGCTGGACAGGTCAGAGCTTGAAGCGCAGGTTGAGGTAGTACTGCCGGCCATTCACGTAGAACGCGTACGGCTGCTTGCCGTAGACATCGTTCTTGGTGAAGTACTTCAGCTTCGGGTTGTTGAGGTTCATCGCATCGAGCGACAGCGACATGTAATCGGTCAGCTGCACACCGAACGAAGCCGCCAGGTTGCCGATGCCCTGCTGGAAGTAGGTGTCGGTGCGGCTTACGCCGGCGTAGAACTGCGAGCGGTAGGTGTAGCTGATGCGGGCGTTGAAGCGCTTGTTCTCGAAGTAGCCCGACACGTTGTAGGTGTTCTTCGAGGTGCCCTGCAGCGGCTTGTTGCCGCTGGCGTGACCGTCGGCATAGGTGTAGTTCGCCTGCACGCCGAAGTTGTCGCCGATCGGCTGGATGTAGTTGAGCTCCACGCCGCGGACCTGGCCGTTGACGTTCTTCGGTACGCTGATGAGGTAGTCCGAGTACACGTCGTGGCCGGCGGTCTGACTGGCCTGCATGTCCTTGAAGCTGCGTACCTCGTTGCCGAAGTTGATGTAGTCCTTCAGGTTCATCGCATAGACGCCCGCCGACAGCAGTCCGCGCGGAGCGAAGTACCACTCGACCGCCGCATCGAAGTTGGTCGAGATCAGCGGCCGGAGCTGCGGATTGCCGCCACTGCCGGTGTGGGTCAGGTCGTCGGCGGATACCGAGCCGGCCAGCGCCGAGTAGTCCGGACGGGTCATCGTCTGCGACGCAGCGAAGCGGGCCACCCATTGGTCGTCGAGGTTGAACTTCAGGTTGGCGCTCGGCAGGAACTTGCTGTAACTGTGGCGGTACGTGTTCCAGTAGTAGTCGCCGAAGGCCGAACCGGTGATCGGGCCGGTCACCGTGGAGGCCAGCGCGTCGGGAGCGGTGCTGGTGTAACCGATGTCTTCCTTGGTCTTGACGTAGCGCACGCCGACGTTGCCGCTGGCGATGCCGGACTCGAAGTTCAGCTGCGCATAGGCCGCCGTGTCCTTTTCCTGCACCTTGTAGATGTCGTTGAAGTAGAAGCGGCCGACCGGATCGCGGTTGGCGAACTTCGCATCGATCTGGGCCAATTGGCCCGGCGTGTAGTACCAGATATCCGTCGGGAAGCTGCCACCGACGGTGCTGTTGAAGTCGCCGGGGTAGTTCTGGTGATCGGTCGGATAGGCCGCCGGATTCTGCCAGTCGGATGCCCAGTTCGGACCCTGCGCCACCTCGAACGGGTTGCTGCGCTCGTGCTTGGCGTAGCGGGCACCGAACTGCAACGAGGTGAGCGCACCGTCGTCGAAGTCGAGCTCGCCGTCGAACTGTGCCCAGTCCTCCTTGTCCTTCACCTTGATGCCCTGGCCACCGAAGATCCAGCCGGCCTGCGGGTAGATGCCGGACGGCGAGCTGTTGTCGCCGCCCAGGGTCCAGTCGATCGGCTTGCCGATGCCGTTCATGTTCCAGCTGGAACCGGCGCCAACGGCCGTGCCGAGTTCGATCACGTCCTGCGTCGGACTCTGGCCCGTGCCACGGGTGGTACCGACCTGGCCCTTCAGGTCGAGGTGGTCGGTGACGCGCCAGTCGGCGTCGAGGGTGAGGTACTTCGACTCCGACGCGGCGCCGGGGCGGGAGATCTGGTCGTACACGCCGTAGGCGCCCGTGCCGCCGGCGATCGAACCGCTGGTGACCACGTTGTTCTGGATCGAGTTGGCGGTAAGTACGCCGCCGTTGGCCAGGGCGTTGCTGGCCCACATCATGTAGTTGCGGTTGTAGTTGTCGGCCTTGAGCTTGGAATAGAAGCCGCTCAGGTCGAGGGTGAGGTTGTCGGTCGGCTTGACCTCGAAGTCGATCACGCCGCCCTTGCGCTCGCGCTGCTGGGTGAACAGCACGGCACCGATCTCGTTCGGGTAGTAGACCGTCTGGCCGTTGACCGTGGTGGTGCCATAGCCGCCGACCACCTCCTGGCCGTTGCGCTGCAGGCTGCGCTTCTCGTAGAAGCCCTGCACCATCACGCCCATGGTATTGGCGTCGTTCTTCCAGTTGAACAGGCCACTGAACTGCGGCTTGGTGTCGCTGGGCAGGTCGGAGTAGACAGCGCCGATCGACGCCTCGGCGGTGACCGGCTTGGCGAACTCGAGCGGCTTGCGGGTGATGATGTCGACCGAACCGGCAGCGCCACCCTCGACAATGCTGGCTTCAGAGGTCTTGTGCACCACCACTTCGCTGACCACTTCGGACGGCAGCAGGCTGTAGCTGACGCTGCGGCCCACGGTCTGCACCTGGCTCAGCACGAACCAGTCTCCGGTGCCGATGGTGTGGCCGTTGACCAGGGTCTGGGTCAGGCTGGGCGCGGTGCCGCGCAGACTGACGCGGTCGCTTTCGTCGAAGCCGCCCTCGCTGGCGCTGGACGAGCTGATGTTCACGCCGGGCAGGCGCTGCAGCGTATCGGCCACGTTCTTGGCTGGCAGCTTGCCGATATCCTCGGCGGTGACGATCTCGACGTGCGAATTCGCATCCTTCTTCAGCGCGAGCGACTCGGCCTCGCTGTCACGGATGCCGGTGACGGTGATGGCAGCGAGCTGCTTCACCTTCTCTTTGTGCGTCGTGGTGTTCTGGTTGGCATCCTGCGCCTGCAGTGTTCCGCCGATGCACAGGCTGGCGATGATGCTCGCGGCTAACAGCGTCTTGCGATGTGACATGGTGTCCTCCCCTCAGAGCCATTCGGCGACGGTCCTCTAACGGGAAGCCGCGGCCGGTGAAGTTGCTGGGCTTGCGCCCGTTGACGTGGAACTACTGCATCGTGGGTGTTGCGAAACCGGAACCAGGGCGACGACGTGCTCAGCACTCCGTCGCCGAATGACCCTCCAGGTACAGTCCCGCCGCGCCGATCACGCCGTGCTGGCCGTGCTCCATCAGGCGAACCGGAACCTGTTGCAGGTAGGCGTGCATCACGCCCTTGTTGAAGAACCGCGTGGCGAACGAGCTGGTCAGCAGCAGCTCGCGGATCTGCGGCAGGATCCCGCCGGCCAGGAACACGCCCCCGCGTGCGCCGTACAGCAGGACCAGATCGCCGACGAAACTGCCGAGCAGCCCGCAGAACACCTCCAGTGCTTCCACCGCGTGCGCGTCGCTGCGATCCAGCGCGGCGCGGGTGATGTCGGCCGGGCGCGCCAGGGTCGGCTCGCGGCCTTCCAGCTCGCACAGCGCCTGGTAGAGATTGAGCAGGCCCGGGCCGGACAGCGCGTGCTCGAACGACACGTGCGAACGCTCGCGGGCGAGGATGCGCAGGATCGCGATCTCGCGCTCGTTGCCCGGCGCCAGCGCGATCTGCCCGGCCTCGGTGGCCAGCACGGTCGGACCCTGCGGCCCCGGCAGCAGCACCGCCGAACCCAGCCCGGTACCCGGCCCCATCACCAGCACCGGACCCGGCGCGGCCGGCGCGGTGTTGTCGATCACGCCGATGGTGTCGGCGCGGGTGAGGAACTGGGTGGCGAAAGCGACCGCCTCGAAATCGTTGACCACCGCCAGCCGCGCCAGTCCGAGCCGCTCGCGGATCTCGCGGATCGACACCGGCCATGGCAGGTTGTCATTGACGATGGCGTCGCCCAGCACGTAGCCGGCACTGGCCACCGCGCACTGCTCGATCGGCGCCGTCGGTGCGAGGTGGGTGACGAAGTCTTCCAGCACCGCGGTCAGGCTGGGCCAGTCCGCACAGGCGTAGCGGTGGTAGGCATGCACCTGCACCGGCTGCGCGGTGCCGGGCGTGCGACTGACCAGGCCGATGCGGGCGTGGGTTCCGCCCACGTCGGCTGCCAGGAACGGTCGCGTGGCGCCCGCCATCATCGTTGCTGCGCTTTGTCCCGCCACGTCCGCCACGCCGGATTCCCCCGTGTTCCCTCCGGTCCCTGGCGGCAAGCGCCCGTGGGACCCCATAGCGACCGAGTGTGTCTACGGCGTGACAACGTTGTCAACCATTTCCTTCGACACGGTCGAGGGGATCGATGGCGCGACGCAACAAGCCCATCCGACGGGCGGCTGACCGGACACCCCCAGCGGACTCTTGGGGCGCATGAAAAGGCGGGTTTTCGGCGGCATGGCTCACAAAATGGAGCTGCCGCATCGCATCACTCGCAGGCGTGGACAGGCGTCCGACAGCGCGCCGGACGGGTCATCTTCGCCACGACACGATCCGTCGGAGCCGATTGACAACGTTGGCCATGGACGTCCATAAAGCGAGCCTGGGAAAGGCGAAGCCGGGGAGCATCGCCCGACCATCCACCACGCCGTTGCAGACCGTTCCGGGGAGTTCCGCATGTCGTCCACCACGCTCGACGCCGCGCCGATGGCCGGCCGCTCCACGCTCGGGCCGATGATCATCATCGGCGTGCTGTTCTTCATCTTCGGCTTCGTCACCTGGCTCAACGGGCCGCTGATCACCTTCGTCAAGCTGGCCTTCAACCTCGACGACGTGAACGCCTTCCTGGTGCCGTTCGCGTTCTACATCTCCTATCTCGTCTTCTCGCTTCCCTCGTCGGCCGTGCTCCGGCGCATCGGCATGAAGAAGGGCATCGCTGCGGGCCTGTTCGTGATGGCGGTCGGCGCGGCGACGTTCGGCCAGTTCACCACCATGCGCATCTATCCGGGTGCACTGACCGGCCTGTTCGTGATCGGCGCCGGCCTGTCGATGCTGCAGACCGCGTCCAATCCGTACATCTCCATCCTCGGCCCGATCGAGAGCGCGGCGCAGCGCATTGCCTTCATGGGCATCTGCAACAAGATCGCCGGCATTGCGGCGCCGTTCGTAATCGGCGCGCTGGTGCTGAGCGGCATCGACAACATCGACGCCCAGGTCAAGGCGGCGCCGACCCCGGAAGCCCGCGAGGCGCTGCTGAACGCCTTCGCCAGCAAGGTGCACCTGCCCTACCTGGTGATGGCCGGCCTGCTGGTGCTGCTGGCGATCTGGATCGCGTTCTCCTCGCTGCCGGAGATCAAGCCCTCCGGCGCGAATGCCGAGGCGGCGATCGGCCACCGCGACGGCAGCCTCTTCAGTTTTCTGCATCTGTGGCTGGGCGTGCTGTGCCTGTTCCTCTACGTCGGCGTGGAGGTGATGGCCGGCGATGCGATCGGCACCTACGGCGCCAGCTTCCACTTGCCGCTGGACCAGACCAAGTTCTTCACCGCCTTCACCCTGGGCGCGATGCTGGTGGGCTACCTGGCTGGACTGGTGCTGATCCCGCGCCTCATCAGCCAGCAGCGCTACCTGGCGGTGTCGGCGTTGCTCGGCGTGTTGTTCTGCCTGGGCGCCTATGCCACCTCCGGCTATATCTCGGTGGGTTTCGTGGCCGCGCTCGGCTTTGCCAACGCCATGATGTGGCCAGCGATCTTCCCGCTGGCGATCAACGGCCTGGGGCGGCACACCGAGGCCGGTTCGGCCTGGATGATCATGGGTATCGCCGGCGGCGCGATCCTGCCGCAGGCCTTTGCGCATCTGAAGCTGCACATCGATTTCCAGCTCGCCTTCGTGCTGCTGATGGTGCCGTGCTACCTGTACATCCTGTTCTACGGCCTGCGCGGACATCGCGTCGGCCAGCACGCCGGCTGAGATCGCGATGACGGCGGCACCCCTCGCATCCGCCACCGGCCGGGCCGGGTGGGCTACGATGCGTCGCCCCCTGCCAGGAGTGTCCCGCGTTGCGCCATGCCACCATCAAAGACGTCGCCAAGCGGGCCGGAGTCTCGCTGAAGACCGTCTCGCGGGTGATCAACCAGGAGGCGTCCGTGCGCGCCGACACCCGGCAGAAGGTGGAGCGCGCGGTGGAGGCGTTGGGCTATCGCCCCAACCTGTCCGCGCGCAGCCTGCGCGCGGCGCACTCCTACGCGATCGGCCTGGTCTACGACAACCCGAACGCGCACTACGTGATCAGCCTGCAGGAAGGCGTGCTGTCGGCCTGCCGCGAGCGCGGCTTCGGGTTGCAGATCCATCCCTGCGACGCCAGCTCGCCGCACCTGGCGGACGAACTGGTGTCGCTGGTCAAGCGCGCGCGACTGGCCGGGCTGGTGCTGGCGCCGCCGATGTCCGAGCAGGCGGAGCTGATCGCCACGCTGAAGGAACACGATGTGGCCTTCGTGCGCATCATCGCCTCACGCGAGGACCCGCGGGACGGCTACCCCTGCGTCTACGTGGACGACCGCGACGCGGCCTATGCGATCACCGAGCACCTGATCCAGCTCGGCCACACGCGCATCGGTTTCCTGTGGGGCGAGCCGCACCACCGCTCCAGCCCGGAGCGTTACCAGGGCTACGCCGATGCGCTGAAGGACTACGGCATCCCGCTCAACAGGAAGCTGGTGCTGCCCGGTCGCTACGCCTTCGACGACGGCTTCCGCGGCGCGCGCAAGCTGTTCACGCTGAAGGAGCCGCCCACCGCGATCTTCGGCAGCAACGACGAGATCGCCGCCGGCGTGCTGGCCGCGGCGCGCTCGACCGGGCTGGACGTGCCGTGGGATCTCTCCATCGCCGGCTTCGAGGACAACCCGTTCTCCAAGCAGGCCTGGCCGGCGCTGACCACGGCACGCCAGTCCACCCGCGAGATCGCCCGCCACGCCGCGCTGCGGTTGATGGACGAACTGGCCCATCGCGAGGCCGGCGAGGACACGCCGCCACCGGCCAACGAGGGCTTCGTGCCCGAGCTGGTGGTGCGCGGCTCCACCGCGCCGCCGCGCGGTGCCGTGCCGCGCAAGCGCGCGGACTGACCGCCGGCCGCGCGCCGGTCCAACCCCATTCCCGCCACCGCCATCCACGACGCCCGACCGGCGCCGTGGCGCGCGGCCGCGCGTCCCCTTTCGCCTGACGGATACCCCGATGAAAGACGCAAGCACCACCCTGATGTACCGCGAGGCCGGCGAGAGCGCCGAGGTGATCGAGCGCCAGTTCGCCCGCAACGCCGGGCGGCTGGCCGAGCTGGGCGCGCGCCTGCGCGCGAATCCGCCGCGCTTCATCGTCACCTGCGCCCGCGGCAGCTCCGACCACGCCGCGGCCTACGCCAAGTACGTGTTCGAAACCCAGCTCGGGCTGGTCACCGCCTCGGCCTCGCCGTCGGTGTCCTCGATCTACGACGCACCGCTGAAGCTCGAGGGCGCGCTGTTCGTGACGATCTCGCAGTCCGGCAAAAGCCCCGACCTGTTGCGCGCGGCGCAGGCAGCCAAGGACGCCGGCGCCACCGTGGTCGCCCTGGTCAACGTGGAAGATTCGCCGCTGGCGACGATGGCCGACACCTTCATCCCGCTGCACGCCGGGCCGGAGAAGAGCGTGGCCGCCACCAAGAGCTACCTCGCCTCGCTGGCCGCAGTGCTGCAACTGACCGCGTCCTGGCGTGGTGATGGCGCGCTCGACGCGATGCTGGCGGACCTGCCCGGCCAGCTGCGCTCCGGCTGGAACGCCGACTGGTCGCCGATGGTGGAGGGCCTGCGCGAGGTGCAGAACCTGTTCGTGGTCGGCCGCGGGCTCGGCTTCGGAGCCGCGCTGGAGGCGGCGCTCAAGCTCAAGGAAACCTGCGGCCTGCACGCTGAGGCGTTCAGCGCGGCCGAGGTGAAGCACGGCCCGATGGCGCTGGTCGGCGCCGGCTTCCCGGTGCTGTTCTTCGCCCAGGACGACGGCACGCTGCCGAACACGCTGGCGGTAGCCGGCGAGTTCCGCCAGCGCAACGCACGCGTGCTGCTGGCCGCACCCGGGGTGGACGACGACGACTGCCTGCCGCTGGCGGCAGGCGTCTCGCCGCTGGCCGCACCGCTGCTGGCCGTGCAGAGCTTCTACAAGGCGGCCGCGGCGCTCGCGCTGGCGCGCGGGTACGATCCGGACGTACCGCCCCACCTGCGCAAGGTCACGGAGACCGTCTGATGTTCGCCACTACCGCCCTGGTCAACGGCCGCGTCATGGGCGAGCACGGCCCGCGCGACGGGCTCGCCGTGCTGCTGCGGGACGGACGCATCCTCGCCGTGTGCCCGGAGCACGATCCACGCGTGGCCGCGGCGCAACGGCACGATCTCGGCGGCCGGCTGCTGCTGCCCGGCTTCATCGACGTGCAGGTCAACGGCGGCGGCGGCCTGCTGTTCAACGACGCGCCCACGGTGGAGACCCTGCGCGGGATCGCTGCGGCGCACCGGAAATACGGCACCACCGGCCTGCTGCCCACCCTGATCACCGACACGCCGACAGTGATGGCCAACGCGCTGGACGCGGTGGACGCGGCGATCGAGCAGGGCGTGCCGGGCATCCTCGGCATCCACCTGGAGGGCCCGTTCCTCGCCGGCGCGCGCAAGGGCATCCACGACAGCGCGCTGTTCCGCCCGCTGGGCGAGGACGACCTGGCGCTGATCTGCCGGCCGCGCCTGGGCGTGGTGATGCTGACCCTGGCGCCGGAGTGCGTGGCCACCGACACCATCCGCCGGCTGAGCGAAGCCGGCGTGGTGGTGGTGGCCGGGCACACCGGCGCGGACTACGCCACCACCCGCGCCGCGCTGGATGCCGGCGTGCGCGGCTTCACCCACCTGTTCAACGCGATGACTCCTTTGGCCAGCCGCGAACCCGGCGTGGTCGGCGCCGCGCTGGAAGACGCCGACAGCTGGTGCGGCCTGATCGTCGACGGCCATCACGTGCATCCGGCGAGCCTGCGCGTGGCGATCGCGGCGAAGGCCCGCGGCAAGAGCGTGCTGGTCACCGACGCGATGCCGCCGGTCGGCTCGGACCGCCCGGACTACGTGCTCAACGGCCAGACCATCGTGATGAAAGACGGCGTCTGCCAGAGCGACGACGGCGTGCTGGCCGGCTCCGCGCTGGACATGGCCACCGGCCTGCGCAACTTGGTGCGGATGGTCGGCGTGCCGCTGGCCGAGGCCTCGCGCATGGCCAGCGCCTACCCTGCCGACTGGATCGGGCTGGGCGCCACCCACGGCCGCATCGTCGCCGGGCAGCGCGCCGACCTGGTGCTGCTGGACGACACGCTGACCGTTAAGGGCAGCTGGATCGGGGGCGCGTTCGCAGCGTGAGCGCTGCTGCCACGGGACTGCAACCGGGGTGGTGCGATCATCCGTAGTCCATCGCATCGCCACCGCTGCATCGAGGTTTCCGCATGTCCCTGCTCCGTCGCCTGGCCGCCCCGCTGCTCGGCCTCGCCGCCCTGTGCGGCACGGTCCACGCCGCGCCTGCCGCACACCACCGTGTCATTGTGTTCGTATGGGACGGCATGCGTCCGGACGCGATCAGCGCCGAGGACACGCCGAACCTGCTGGCGCTGTCGCAGCGCGGAGTGTTCTTCACCGACAACCACTCGACCTACCCCACCTTCACCATGGCGAACGCGTCGAGCTTCGCCACCGGATCGTTCCTCGGGCCGATCGGCTTCTACGGCAACAGTTTCTGGGCGCCCGGCGGCGAGGGTCTGAACGCCAGGGGCAAGGCAGCGGACTTCCAGAACCCGATCTACACCGAGGACTATGCGGTGCTGCGCGACCTCGACCGGCTTGAGCAAGGCGAGCTGCTGCAGGTACCGACCCTGCTGGCCACCGCGCACCGGGCCGGGCTGACCACCGCGGTGATCGGCAAGTCCGGCCCGGCCTTCCTGCAGGACTACAAGCTGCCGGACCAGGGCGGCGACAACGTGCTGCTGGACGAGAACACCGTGCTACCGCTGCGCTTCGCCAAGGAGCTGCAGCGCGCCGGCTACCCGCTGCCGGCGAATATCGTGCACACCTACCTGCCGTCGCAGCTGCAGCTGGCCGAGGACAACGGCGCGCCCACCGCGCCGGGCAAGCTCGCCACCCTGCGCGACGGCGTCACCTCCGACGCCACCGCCGGCGGCGAGACCACGCCGGGGCCGGCCAACGCCTGGATGATGCAGGTCTATCTCGACGAGGTGCTGCCCAAGCACCGGCCGGACATCAGCGTCGTCTGGCTGCGCAACCCCGACACCACCCAGCACCAGTACGGCGTGGGTTCGCCCGAGTTCCACCGCGCGCTGCAGGCGCAGGACGAGCTGCTGGGCCGGCTCCAGGCGAAGCTGCGCGAGCTGGGCATGGCCGACGACACCGACCTGGTGGTGGTGTCCGACCACGGACACAGCAATGTGGCCGGCCCGGCCGAGCTGTTCCCGCTGCGCACGATCAACGACGGTCGCGTCGGCGGCCTCGATCCGGCGTGGGGCTACTCGGTCTCCGGCAGCGTGCGCATGGCCGACGACCTCACCCGCGCCGGCTTCCACGCCTACGACGGCCAGGGCTGCATCTACGCGCCGGTGATGAGCGGCATCCGCGCCGACGGCACCCGCCTGCACCCGACCCGCTACGACGACGACGGCAGCATCTGCGGCAAGCCGGGCCCCTACACCACGCCCAGCTACGAGGTGCCCGACGAGCTGCCGGCCGACGCGGTGGTGATCGCCCCGAACGACGGCACCGACTACTACTACGTGCCCTCGCACGACCCGACGCTGGTGCAGCGGCTGGTGCGCTTCCTGCAGTCGCGCGCGGTGGTGAACACGGTCTTCGTCGCGCGCCGCTACGGCACCCTGCCCGGCACGCTGCCGGCCGAGGCGGTGCACCTGGGCAACGCGAAGCGGGGGCCGGACGTGATCATCAGCTACGCCTGGGACGCCCACGCCGTAGTGCAGGGCTTCCGCGGCACCGAGGTCGGCACGGCATCGACCGAGCGCGGCCAGCACGGCAGCTTCAGCCCGATCGACGTGCACAACACGCTGGTCGCCAGCGGCCCGGACTTCCGGCAGGCGATGCGCGACCCGCTGCCCAGCGGCAATGTCGACGTGGCGCCGACGCTGGCCGCGGTGCTCGGCCTGGCGCTGCCGACCGCGCAGGGTCGCGTGCTGCATGAGGCGCTGTCCGGTCCGCTGGCGCGCCCCGTCTCCGACTACACGGTGGCGCCCGCCGCGATCCGCCCGGCGACCGCGGCGACCGGGCTGAAGACGGTACGCATCGACGGCGCGCCGCTACCAGCCACCCGTTTCAGCTTCACGGTGAAGCAGAAGGTGCTGCGCTTCGACGGCCACCGCTGGATCTACTTCGACCAGGCCGCGGCGGATCGCCACTGAGCCGGGTCGCCGACCGCCTCACTGGTAGACGTGCAGGCGATCGAAGATCCAGGCGTGGTAGGAGGCCAGCAGCGCCGGCTGGGCGCAGTCGGTGTACAGGCCGTCGCAGCGATCGCGCAGCGCGGTCTCGGCGGCGAAGTACGGATCGGCCGGCAGGCCGGCGGCCTGCAGCACCATGCTGGGCAGGAAGGCGATGTCCAGCACTGGATAGCGCGGCAGCAGCGGGGAATCGGCCAGGTTGCTCTTGAGCATGTAGTAGGTGAGGTAGTCCCGTTTGGCATCCAGCGCCGGCGGCGCGCCGGCCGGCAGCGTGCGCGCGAGGTCGCGGATCAGCCCGCTGAAGGCCGGCTGGTGGTCGCCGAAGCTGAGCAGCACGGTCGGCTGCGGGCGATCGAGGAAATGCGCCTCCAACCCGCGCATGGCCCGGTCCGAGGCCTGCAGCCGGGCCAGGTAGGTGTCGAAGTTGAGTGCCGCCGGTGCCGGCAGGTCGTGCAGCAGGCCGTGGTTGTAGGGCGGCGGCAGCGAGGACAGCGGATGCAGGTCGTGCGGGCCGTGCTGGGCCAGCGTGAGGATCATCATGAACACCGGGCGGCCCGGCCGCTTGAGCTCGCCGTAGATCTTCCACGCGGCGTCGAAGATCTGCGCGTCGCTGCTCTTCCACGCCACCAGGCCGAGGTCGTTGACGTCGTAGAAGCGGTCGAAGCCGTAGTCGCGGTAGGCGTTGCGGCCGTTGATGAAGCCGCCGGCGGTCGGATAGATCGCCACCGTGAGGTAGCCCAGCCGCTGCAGCTGGCGCGGCAGCGTGTCGCGCACCCGCGGCGCCAGCACGTACGGCGCGTACATCCCGCCGGGTCCGAAGATGCTCTGCGGCAGCCCGGTCAGCGAGGCGAACTCGCTGACCCAGGTGCCGCCGCCGAAGGTGTGCACGCGCAAGGCGCCGTGGGCGCGGGTGTGCGCATCGGCGCGGAACATGCCGACCCGGCACGGCGGCAGGTTGCAGGCGGTGAAGCCGGCGGGATCGAAGGTGCTCTCCTCCAGCACCTGCACGATGTCCGGATAGCCTGCCGCGTCCGCCGGCGCGGCGGGCAACACGCCGGCGGCGGACGCGGCCCACTGCTGCGCGGCCTCGGCATCGGTCGCACGCGGCGGCAGGTGAATGTCGTCGTCCTCGATGTTGACGAAGAAATTGGTCAGCTGCGCCGGGTCGGACAGCTTTTCCCACGCGTTGCGGTGGTGTGCGGCGGCGAATGGCCCTTCCGGCGAGAGCACCAGGTGCAGCGCAAGCACGCCGACGGCGACGCCGAGCATGCGGGTGGCCAGCGCGCGCGGGAGCGGGCGATGGCGGTCCAGCGGCGGCTCGCGTCGCCACAGCAGCCAGGCCAGCAACGGCAGTCCCAGCGCGACCGCCCCCGCACCGAGCAGCAGGGGCGGGTAGTGCTCGAGCGTTTCCAGCAGGCTGGCACGCACGAAATAGACGAAGTCCGCCGGCATCAGCGACGAGTCCAGGTAGCGCAACTTGAACTGGCCCAGCACCTTCAGCAGCACGAATCCGCCGCCGCCGAACAGCAGCGCCAGCACCGGTCGGGCGGTGGCGGCGAGCAGGATGCCCACGGTCGCCAGCATCACCGACAGCACGAACAGGCGTTCGCCGGGAGCCGGCTCCTGCCCCGCGGTCCACGCCACACAGGCAACAAAGCCGGCAAGCACCAGCCAGCGCCCCCACGAGGGCGGCGGCGTGCGGACATCGGACGTTGGCATCGATCCACCCCTGTGCGGACCATGATTGATCGTGACGCGAATGTTACGGCCACATGACGGGCGCTGCCGCGTGCCCTCCGCGCCCCCGTTGTCGGCCGTTCGGGGACCCGCCCGGGGCCGCCGGTCACGCCGATCTGCTAGGTTTCGCCTCCCCGCCCGCCAACGGCCCCGTCCCATGCGTCCATCCCGTCCCGCCCCTACCGCCTCCTTCGCCCTGGCCGCGCTCGGCGCCGCCCTGCTCGCCGGCTGCAGCCACCTCGGCTTGCGCCCCGCCACGCTTCCGGACGGCGCGCGCGCCGACGTGGCGGTGCTGGAAACCACCGACATCCATTCCAACATCCTTGGCTACGACTACTACAAGCTGAAAGCCGACCCGACCCTGGGCTACGAGCGCACGGTCACGCTGATCCGCCAGGCGCGCAGGGAATTCCCCAATACCTTCCTGTTCGACGATGGCGACACCATCCAGGGCAGCGTGCTGGCCGACTACCAGGCGCTGGCCAGACCGGTGGGCTGCGACCAGGAACTGGCGATCTACCGCGCGATGGACGCCGTGGGCTACGACGGCGGCACCGCCGGCAACCACGAGTTCAACTACGGACTGGGCTTCCTCTCGCAGGTCACCGGCACGCCGATGAACGTGGACGGCGGCATGCGCAAGCGTTGCGATGGCCCGCACTTCCCGCTGGTGCTGTCCAACGTGTACAGCGCACGCGACGGCCAGCCGATCTTCAAGCCGTGGACGGTGGTGACCCGGACCATCGAGGCCTATACGCCCGACGGCAGTCGCATCGAAGTACCGTTGAAGGTGGGCATCATCGGTTTCACCCCGCCGCCGATCCTGGACTGGGACAAGCAGAAGCTGGAGGGCAAGGTCACCGTCAGCGGCGTGGTCGAGGCCGCCCGCAGATACCTGCCGCAGCTCGAGGCCCAGCATCCCGATCTGGTCGTGGCGATCCTGCACGGCGGCCTGGACACCCATCCCTACACGAACCAGATGGAGAACGGCGGCTGGTACCTGGCCGGCGTGCCGGGCATCGACGCGCTGCTGCTGGGCCACTCGCACACCGAGTTCCCCGGGCCGCACTACGTCGGGATGCAGGACGTGGATGCCAAGCGCGGCTTCGTGCGGGGTGTACCTGCGGTGATGGGCGGGTTCTTCGGCAAGGACCTGGGCGTGATCAGGCTGGCGCTGGTGCGCCGGGACGGGCGGTGGGTGGTCGACAAGGTCAACACCCACAGCGAAGTGCGGCCGATCTGCCGCCCCGCCGCCCGGGGCGAGGCGCCGGACTGCGTCGCCCCCGATCCCGCGATCGCCCCGCTGGTGGCCAAGGTGCACGAGGCCGCCATCGCCTACGTCAACACGCCGATCGGCGACACCACGGTCCGGCTCAGCAGCTACTTCGCCGACGAGGGCAACATGACCGCGCTGGCGCCGATCAACGCGGCGCAGGCGGACTACGTGCGCCGCGAACTGCCCAAGACCCACCCGGAGCTGGCCGGCATCCCGGTACTGTCGGCCGCCGCGGCATTCCGCACCGGCTTCGGCGGTCCGGACGACTACACCGACGTGGCGCCCGGTCCGCTGACCCTGCGCAACGCGGCGGACCTGTACTTCTACCCCAATACGCTCGCCGCCGTGAAAACCGACGGAGCCGGCGTGAAAGCCTGGCTGGAGCAGTCGGCCCGCCGCTTCAACCGCATCGATCCGGCCAAGGCCGCCCCGCAGGAGCTGATCAACCCGCACTACGTGGGCTACAACTTCGACCAGATCCAGGGCGGCATCGCCTACACCATCGACCTGACCCGGCCGGCCGGCGAGCGCATCACCTCGCTGACCTACCACGGCAAACCGGTCATCCCGGACCAGCCGTTCATCGTGGCCACCAACAACTACCGCGCCAACGGGGGCGGCCACTTCCCCGGCCTGGACGGCAGCGGCATCGTGCTGGCCTCGCCCGATGGCGCCCGCGAGATCCTGGCCCGCTGGATCGAGCGCAGGCAGCACCTGGGACCGGGCGATCTGGAGCCGACCTCCTGGCACTTCGCCCCCCTGCAGACCCGCAGTCCGGTGGTGTTCAAGGGCGCCGCTGGCAAGCAGGCCGTGGCTGCCGCGGCCGGCCTGACCGGCATCCGCCAGCTCGCCGACCACGGCGACGGCACGGCGACCTATGCGATCGACCTGTCGCCATGAAATCGGAGGTAGGGGGGTAGGGCACCCCGGACGTTGAACGAGGTGTGGGCCGGACGCCGACCAGCAACCGGCAACTGGCCCGAATGCCCCCCGCGCATGGAGAGCGGCCCAAAGACTTCCGCATGGACGCGGAAGCACTTTTATTTCGTTAGCCACAAGCCGCGGCGGTTGCGATATCGTGACGACTGTTTCCCTGGTCAATACACGGTGTCGCGGCATGGCCCTGGGTCCGGCCGGCCCGAAGCGAACACTCGCACAGGCCGATGACGCAAACGAGTTCGAAGGCTTCGTGCGATCGCAGCGCGACGGGCTCGTGCGTTTCCTGCAACGGCGGACCCGTTCGGCCGACGATGCAGAGGACCTGGCCCAGGAGAGCCTCACGCGGCTTATCCGCTATCGCGGCTACGCACCAGATACCTGGTCCGGCTTGCTCTACCGGATCGCGGTGAATGCGCTGCACGACCGCGGCCGGCGTGCGGCCAGCCGTTTCGATGCCCAGCACGTGAGCCTGGACGAAGAAACGGCCGAACTGGCCGCGAGCGAGCCGTCGCACGAGCAGCGCACCGCCTCCGAACAGGAGCTGGCTGCCTTGCAGCGTGCATTGCTGCGCCTGCCCGACCGCTGTCGCCAGATCTACCTGCTCAACCGGATCGAAGGAATGAGTTACACCGAAATCGCCGAACACTGCGGGATCAGCGTGAAGGCGGTGGAGAAACACATCAGCCGGGCCCTGCGCCTGCTGCGCGAGCGCCTGGGCGCATATCACACGGAGGTCAGGCCATGAACCGGCGAGCCACGGAACACGCAATCCCCGACTTTCCGAGCAGCGCCGAGGACTGGCTGGCCCGGCTGCATTCGCCGGCCCGCAGCCCGCAGGACGAGGATGCCTTCGAGCGCTGGCGATCGGCCGACCCCGACCACGCCGCCGCCTACGCGGAGGTGGAGTACCTGCACCGCAATGCCGCGCTGCTCGGCGGCGACCCGATGCTGCGCGCGGTGGCACGCGCCGCGCGCCGCGACTTCAGCCGGCGCCGGGCGGCCCGGCCGCCCCGGCGCGCCTGGTGGCTGGCCGCCGGCATCGCCGCCAGCCTGCTGGTTGCGGTCAGCATCGTGCAGATCATGACCGACCGACCGGACCTGGGCGGGCAGACCTACGCCGCCGGCGTCGGCCTGCCGCGCGCGGTCACCCTCGCGGACGGCACCGAAGTGGCGCTGGATGCGGATACCAGCCTGGTCGCACGCTTCGACGGCCACCGGCGCGAGGTGATCCTCCGCAATGGCCGCGCCCAGTTCCATGTGGCGCATGACCCCGCCCGCCCGTTCATGGTGGTGGTCGACGGCAACCTGGTCCGCGATATCGGCACCACGTTCCAGGTCAGCCGCAGCGCCGATGGCGTCACTGTCGGCCTGCTGGAAGGCCGTGTCTCGGTCAGCCGCGATGCGGTGGGACATGCCTGGGTCAGCGATCTCAAGCCCGCCGAGCAGGTGCACATCGACGCCAGTGGGCAGGCCGGCCCGGTCACCCCGCTGGACGTGGACGCAGCGCGCGGCTGGACCCGGGGCGAGTTCACTTTCAGCAAGCAGCGCCTGGACGACCTGCTGCAGGCCATGAACCGTTACTCGCAAACCCAGCTGCGCCTGGGCGATCCGTCACTGGCCGGGCTCAGGGTCAGCGGCCGTTTCCACGCGGGCGACCAGCAGGCACTGGCCGAGGCGCTCGCCCAGGGCTGGAAGCTGCGCGCCGTGCGCACCGGTGCGAAGGAACTCACCCTGCTGCCGCCTGCCGAGCCACGCTGAACGGCATGCCCCCACGCCAGTCCGCGCCCGCCGCGCCGCTTCGCCGGTCCGTCGCAGTCGCGCTGGCGCTCATGTTCGGAATGGCCTGCGCCGCAGCGCATGGCCAGGGTGCGACCCGACACTACCGGCTGCCTGCGGGCACGCTCGACCAGTCCCTGCGCACGCTGGCCCGCAGCGGAAACATCCAGCTGCTGTATTCGCCGGAGCTGACCGCCCATCGCCGGGCCGGGCCGCTGGAGGGCGACTTCACTCCGGCCGATGCCCTGGCCGAACTGCTGCGTGGCAGCGGCCTGGAGGCGCAGCGAGTCACGGCAGACACCTTCGTGCTCCGGCTTCCCGCAGCGCGAACGGCGCCCGCGCTGCCCGCCGGGCACCCGCTCCCGGCGGTGCCCCTGCAGGACGTCCCGGTACCGCTGCTGCCGGTGGAGGTCACCGGCACGCATCTGCGCCGCACCGAGGTGGAGACAGCCTCGCCGCTCACCGTCATCACCCGCCAGCAGATCGAGCGGAGTGGCTACCAGACGCTGTTCGAGTTGCTGCGCGCCCAGCCCGGCGTGCGGGTGAACAATGCCCCGGTGGCGATGACCGACAACGCGCTGTATCAGGCCAACGGATTGTCCGGGGCCACGGGTGCCGCGGCGGTCGACCTGCACGGACTGGGGGCCACCGCCACGCTGTTCCTCGTCGACGGCCAGCGCATGGCCGGCTATGGCCTGGCGCAGGGCGAATTCGCCCTGGTCAACGACCTGGAAAGCATCCCGCTGCCATTGGTGGAGCGGATCGAGGTACTGCGCGACGGCGCATCGGCGATCTATGGTTCCGACGCCATGGCGGGCGTGGTCAACATCATCCTGCGCAAGCAGTTCCAGGGGGTCGCGGTGGATGCCAATACAGGCATCTCCTCCCGTGGCGACGCGGCCCAGCACCGCGGCACGATCAGCGCCGGTACGGCATTCGGCCACGGCGGCCACGTGATCCTGGGACTGGACTACCTCGAGCGCTCGCCGCTGCTCGGCCGGGACCGTGCCTGGGCGCGCAACTCCGGCGAGGACAGCAACGGCTACTACTACTTCGACGGTGGCCAGATCGGCTACGACAGCCAGGGCGGTGGCTGCACCCGCACGTCGCTGGACGGCCCGTGCGTCAACACCTCCGGCCCGGTCACCACGCTGCAGACACAGCTCGACAGCCGCTCGCTGCTCGCCCATGTCGATCATCCGCTCGGCTCGCTGCGAGCCTACGCCGATCTGCGCTGGAACATGGTGCGCCAGCACCAGCAGACCGGGCCGGCCACCGAGCAGATCGGGTTCTACGATCCGGCGGCGCCGCAGGACGCGCAGGTGATCAACTACGCATTCAACGACGTCGGGCCGATCCGCGACTTCACCCAGTCGCGCAGCACCCAGGTGAGCGTCGGTCTCCACGGCACGCCGGGGAACTGGGCATGGGATCTGCGCCTGGACAGCCAGCACAATGCCGGGACCGACCGGGTACAGGGCCTGTTGCGCTCCAGCGTGCTCGATCAGGCGCTGGCCGATGGCAGCTACCTACCGGGGGGACACAACGATGCGGCCTTACTCGCGGCGCTGGCGCCCCCGCTGATGCGCACCGGCCGCACCAGCCAGACCGGCTTCAGCCTGCGCACCGATGGCCCGCTGGCCGAGTGGCGGGAGGGTAGCGTCGGGCTGGCCGCGGGCATCGAGGGCTACCGCGAAAAGCTGGACGATCAGCCCGACCCGCTGCTGATCTCCAACGATGTGTTCCAGTTTCAGTCGCCGTACGTGCGTCGCGGCGACCGCTGGATCTCCGCCGCCTACGTCGAGCTGGAAACGCCGCTGGCCCGGGGACTGGCCATGAACCTGGCCGGTCGCGCGGACCACAGCGGCGGTTTCGGCTGGGCCTTCTCCCCGAAGCTGGGTTTGAAGTGGGACCTGACCGAGAGCGTCAGCCTGCGCGGCACCCTGGCGCGGGGCTATCGCGCACCGACGTTGCCCGAACTGGACCGACCGCAGGCGCTGCTACCCACCGGCGTGCGGGTAGAGGTCCCGAACAGCCTGCTGCCGTGCCAGAGCCGGGCGACGACCTCCCCGGGATACTCGTTGTGTACCCTTCGACTGGACAGTGTGAGCAACCCGGCGCTGAAGCCAGAACGCTCGCGCAGCCTCACCCTGGGCATGGTGTGGGCGCCGACTCCGGCCCTGGGCGTGGCACTGGATGTCTACCAGGTCGATCGCCGGAACGAGATACGGCCGTTGCCGGTGTCCTACGCACTGGATCATCCGGATGCCTATCCGGAGCTGTTCCGCCGCAACGACAAGGGCGTGCTGTACGCGTTCGACCAGCAACTGGTGAACCTGGGCAGGACCATGGTGCGTTCGTTCGACCTAGACGCGCGCTACCGGCTGGATACCGCGCGCCACGGCAGCCTCGCCTTCAGCCTCGGCGTGGACTGGCTCTCCAAGCTGCGGCGGCAGATCGAGCCCGGCGCAACACCGCAGTCCTACGACGGCTACGCGGACCAGCCCAAGGCGACCGCGCTGGCCGGCATCGAATGGACGCTGCGCAACTGGGTGACCACCGCCAACCTGCGCTACACCGGGCACTACGCCTTCCAGTCCAGTGCAAACAGCCCGCTCGCCTGCCCCCAGGCCCTGCGCGATGCCGGGCATTGCGACACTCCGGCCTTCACCCTGCTCGACCTCAACCTCGAGTACGGCGGCGTTCCCCACTGGCGCTTCGGCCTGAACATCCACAACGCCCTGGATCACCAACCGGTCTACTACGGCCGGCCTTCGCTCGCCTACAGCCCCTCATTCGACGACGTGGTGGGCCGATACTTCCTCCTGAGCGTCCACTACCAGCGCTGACCATGGCGCCAGCATGGTTGCAAATGCACCTGTTGACGCCGCCATAAATCCGCCCGTAGTGTCCAAACCATGTCGATCGACAACGCTCCCGCCAGCCTCCGCCCCGCACGCCTCCCCGGCGCGGCGTGCTGCGTCGGCGGGCGCTGCATCGACACCCCCTGTGTCGCCACCATTACCACCACGACCATTACTACCCGCTCCGGGTGGGTGTCCGTGCGCGACTAGTTTCATCACACGCAACGGCCCCGCCCTCGACGAGGCGGGCCGGCATTCCCACCGACACGCCAGCGAGCACGGGCCTCATCCGGAGGCTTACCGTGAATTCCTGTGCACCCCAACTGCTCGAACACCCCAAACCGCTGCCGTCGGCACTTGCGCTGGCGGCCCCGGTTTCCCGTTGCCGCGAGTTGGCCGTCGGTGTGATCGGCCCCGGCCGCGTCGGCAGCGCTTTGCTCGACCAGTTGCGTGCCGCGCAGCCGCGGCTGCAACGCGAAGGCCGCGTGCGATTGCGCCTGTGCGGCGTGGTCGCCAGCAAGCGCATGTGGCTGGACTGCGACGATGCCGAATTGAACAGCCGCCACGGCGGTGCGCAGGTCTGGCGGCCCAATGACCTAGACGCCTTCGCCGCCCACGTGCGCGGCGTCGAGGCGAGCGACGCGCTGCTGATCGACTGCAGCGCCAGCGATGCGGTCGCCTCCCGCTACCCGGCCTGGTTGGCCGCTGGCCTGCACGTGGTCACCCCGAACAAGCTCGCCGGCAGCGGTGCGCTCGAGCGCTGGCAGGCGATCCGCGCCGCCAGCGCCGCCAGCGGCGCGCGCTTTCGCTACGAGGCGACCGTCTGCGCCGGCCTGCCGGTGGTGCAGACGCTGCGCGACCTGCTCGATACGGGCGACGAGCTGATCGCCGCCGAAGGCATGTTCTCCGGCACCCTGGCATGGCTGTGCAACCGCCACGACGGCTCGCGGCCGTTCTCGGCACTGGTACACGAGGCCCATGCGCTGGGCTACACCGAACCGGACCCGCGCGACGACCTGTCCGGCATGGACGTGGCGCGCAAACTGGTGATCCTGGCGCGCGAGGCAGGCTGGGCGCTGTCGCTGGACGACGTGGCGGTGGAGAGCCTGGTCCCTGCCGCGCTGGCATCGCTGTCGCGCGACGACTTCCTGGAGCGGATGGAAGAACTCGATGCACCGATGGCCGCGCGGCTCGCCGAGGCGAGGGCTGCAGGCGGCGTGCTGCGTCATGTCGCCCACCTGGATGCCCGTGGCCGTGCCAGCGTCCGGTTGGCCGTGTTGCCGGCCGACCACGCCTTCGCCCATTCGCGGCTGACCGACAACGTGGTGCAGTTCACCACCCGTCGCTACTGCGATAATCCGCTGCTGGTGCAGGGCCCGGGCGCCGGTCCCGAGGTCACCGCCGCCGGCATCTTCGCCGACCTGCTGCGCATCGCCGAATCGCTCGAGGTGCGCGCGTGAATGCCCAACTGCGAGACCGCATGAGCCAAGCTCCGCAACGTGCCCTCCATGCCTATGCCTTCGCGCCCGCCTGCGTGGGCAATGTCGGCGTGGGCTTCGACATCCTCGGCCACTCGATGGCCGGTGCCGGCGACCGCGCCGAAGTGCGCCGCATCGACGAGCCGGTGGTGCGCATCGCCGCGATCGAGGGCATGGTCACCGAGCTGCCGCGGGATCCACAGCGCAATACCGCGGGCATGGCGCTGATCTCCCTGCGCCGCGCCCTGAGCCTGCACCATGGTTTCGAGCTGACCCTGCACAAGGGCATCGCACTGGGCTCAGGCATGGCCGGCTCGGCGGCTTCCTGCGTGGCCGCGCTGGTGGCCGCCAATGCCCTGCTGGAGCGGCCGCTCCCCCCCGAGTCGCTGTATGAGTTCGCACTGGACGGGGAGGCCGTGGCCAGCGGCAGCCGCCACGGCGACAACATCGGTCCGATGCTGCTCGGCGGCCTGGTACTCGCTACCCACGACCGTCTGGTGCGCATCCCGGTGCCGGCCAACTGGCATTGCGCCCTGGTCCATCCGCATTTCGTGCTGGAAACGCGCAAGGCGCGGGCCGCGCTGGCCGGCGACTATCCGCTCGGCAGCTTCGTGCAGCAGAGCGCCAACCTCTCGCTGGTGCTGGCCGGCTGCTACCGCGGTGAGGCGGCGCTGGTGCGCGAAGGCCTGAAGGACGTGCTGGTCGAACCGCGCCGTGCACCGCTGGTGCCGAACTTCGCGCGGGTGAAGCAGGCTGCGATGGACCACCGCGCGATGGGCGCCAGCATTTCCGGCGCCGGCCCCAGCGTGTTCGGCTGGTACGAACACGGCGCCGATGCGGAAAAGGCAGCCGCTGCGATGCGCGGCGCCTTCGCCGAGGCGGGACTGGACAGCGATGCATTCGTCGCTCCCGTCGATGGCCCCGCCGCCTGCGTACTCGACTCCCTCGACGCCGGGGTCGATGCATGAGCGAGGCGTTGCGTTATGTCAGCACGCGAGGTGGCTGTCCCGCCGTGGGACTGAGCGCGGCCATCGCCGCCGGACTGGCGCCCGACGGCGGCCTGTACGTACCGCAGACGATGCCCCGGGTGGACACCACGGACTTCGATCCGGCCGGCACGCTGGCCGACACGGCTGCCACCCTGCTCGCTCCCTTCTTCGCCGGCGATCGGCTGGCCGACGCGCTGCCGGCGATCTGCGGTGAGGCACTGGATTTTCCGGTACCGCACCGCGCGCTGCCGACCGACGGCGCTCACGTACTGGAGCTGTTCCATGGCCCCACCGCCGCGTTCAAGGACATCGGCGCGCGCTTTCTCGCAGCCTGCCTGGCGCGCCTGCCGCGGGCCGACACGCGTCCGCTGACCATCCTCGTCGCCACCTCCGGCGACACCGGGGCTGCAGTCGGTGCCGCCTTCCACGGCCGTCCGGGCGTGCGCGTGGTGATCCTGTACCCGGACGGCAAAGTGTCGCCGCGGCAGGCGCACCAGCTCGGCTGCTTTGGCGACAACGTGACCGCCCTGCGCGTGGCCGGCCGCTTCGACGACTGCCAGCGCATGGTCAAGGCGGCGCTCAATGACGCCTCGCTGCAGGCCGTGGTGCCGCTGTCCTCGGCCAACAGCATCAGCCTCGGCCGCCTGTTGCCCCAGATGAGCTACTACGCGCATGCCGCGCTGGGCTGGTGGCGGGAGCGCGGGCGGCCGCTCGACTTTGTCGTGCCGACCGGCAACCTGGGTAATGCGCTGGCGGCGCTGTGGGTGCGCGCGCTCGGTCTGCCGGTCGGCCGGGTCCGGCTGGCCTGCAATGCCAACGCGACGCTGCCCGAGTTCCTCGCCGGCGCTGATTACCGCCCACGCGAGGCGGTGGCGACCATCGCCAACGCGATGGACGTGGGGGCGCCGAGCAACGCCGAGCGACTGCGCTGGACCTTCGACGACGCCACCCTGCGCCGCGGGCTGCGGGCCGACAGCGTCGACGACGCGGCGATCCGCGACACCATCGCCCGCCACGCCCTCGACCATGGCGAGGTGTTCTGTCCGCATACCGCCACGGCCATGCATGTGCTCGACACGCTGCGCGCGGAGGGCGACCACGACGACTGGACCGTGGTCGCCACCGCGCATCCAGCCAAGTTCGAGAGCGTGGTGGAGCCGCTGGCGGGCCATCCGGTCGCGGTGCCGCCAGCCCTTGCGGCCATGCTGGCTCGCCCGTCACGGGCCGATCCCCTGGTCGCCGACGACGGTACGCTCGTGGCCTGGTTGAAGTCGGCGTTACGCTGACCCATACCCCCACGAACGGAACTGTGGCGATGCGTCACAACGCGTCATCGAGACGCCCCGTGGCAACCGGGGCCGTACCCGTGGTGCAGCGGGGAGAGAAACGCAGGTCCATGCGAATCGCGCAGAATCCTTGTGCGCCAAGGCCCGGGTGGCTTTTTCGATTGGCCATCTGGACGTCCGAATGAAATTTTTCGCTTGGATTCACATGAAACTGTTGACGCGGCCTTTTCCGCTGCCCTAAGGTCGATTGCATGTCGCAGCGCAGCAGCCACCACAGCCTCGCCCTGAGCCGTCGTCCCACGACGGTCGGCGACCCGCTGCTGGCCGGCGGCACCCTCCTTCTTCTTGCTCTTGTACTCGTACTCCTCATTACCAGCGGAGGTGCGGGCTAGCGGCTGCGTCCCAGGCAAAAGGAAACACACCTGAGACCCCCCAAGACCCCGCACCGACACCGGAGCGGGGTTTTTTTTGGCCTGCGTTCCGCCTCTTCCGGAGAATCCCGATGAACCGCGACACCGACGTAGCCGTAGCCCCGCCCGACGATGCCGACCGCGTACGCATCTTCGACACCACCCTGCGCGACGGCGAGCAGGCGCCCGGCTTCTCGATGGACCGCCGCGCCAAGCTGCGCATGGCGCAGGCGCTGGAAGCGCTGGGCGTGGACATCCTCGAAGCGGGCTTCCCGCAGGCCTCCCCGGACGACTTCGCCGCCGTCGCCGAGATCGCCCGCACGCTGAAGACCACCACCGTGTGCGGCCTGGCGCGCTGCCAGAGCGGCGACATCGACACCACCGCGCGCGCGCTGGAGAAGGCGCGGCGCTCGCGCATCCACGTGTTCCTGTCCACCAGCCCGCTGCACCGCGAGCACAAGCTGCGCATGAGCAAGGCCCAGGTGCTCGATGCCGCCGTCGCCGCCGTCGAACGCGCGCGCCAGCTCTGCCACGAAGTCGAGTTCTCCGCCGAAGACGCCCTTCGCACCGAGCCCGACTTCCTGGCCGAGGTGTTCAGCGCCGCGGTCGCCGCCGGGGCCACCACGCTGAATGCGCCGGACACCGTGGGCTACACCACGCCGGCGGAGATCGCCGAGCTGTTCGGCTACCTGCGCCAGCACGTGCGCGGCGCGGACCAGGTGGTGTTTTCCAGCCACTGCCACGACGACCTCGGCATGGCGGTGGCCAACTCGATGGCCGCGATCGGTGCCGGCGCGCGCCAGGTGGAGTGCACCATCAACGGCATCGGCGAGCGCGCCGGCAACGCCGCGCTGGAAGAGATCGTGATGGCGCTGAAGGTGCGCAAGCCGTTCTTCGGCGTGGACACGCGCATCGACACGCGCCGGCTCTACCCGACCTCGCGCCTGCTGGCCCAGCTGACCGGCCAGCCGGTGCCGCGCAACAAGGCGATCGTCGGCGAGAACGCGTTCGCGCACGAATCGGGCATCCACCAGCACGGCATGCTCAAGCACCGCGGCACCTACGAAATCATGCGGCCGCAGGACGTTGGCATCGGCGAGACCCGGCTGGTGCTGGGCAAGCACTCCGGCCGCGCCGCACTGCGCCAGCGGCTGGAGTCGCTGGGCCACGAGCCCGACGAGGCAGCGATGGACGCCATCTTCGCCCGCTTCAAGACGCTGGCGGACAAGAAGCGCGAAGTGCACGACGAAGACCTGGAGGCGATCGCGCTGGGCCAGGATCCGGAGGCCACGGGTCCGTGGCGCATCGTGCAGCTCAACAGCACCACCCACCTGGGCAGTGCATCGGCCTCGGTGAAGCTGGCCCACGACGCCGGCCACGAGGCCAGCGAGGCGGCGATCGGCGACGGCCCGGTCGACGCGGTGCTGCGCGCGATCGAGCGCGCCACCGGCCACGCCGTGGAACTGACCGACTTCAGCGTGCGCGCGGTGAGCGAGGGCGGCGACGCCCAGGGCCAGGCCCAGCTCACCGCCCGCCATGCCGACCGCGACTGGCGCGGCCACGGCATCAGCACCGACATCGTCGAAGCCACCGCGCTCGCCGCGCTGGCCATCGTCAACCGCATCGAACGCCAGCAGCCGGTCCGCGAGCCGGCCGCCGTGGCGCACCTGTGATCCCGCCCATGCCGCACCAAGAAGCCACCGCACGGAGCCACCGATGAGCACGCCCTTCCTCTGGCACAACGGCCGCATCAAGCCCTGGGCCGACGCCAACGTCCACGTCACCACCCACGCGTTGCACTACGGCTCGTCGGTGTTCGAGGGCGAACGCGTCTACGCCACGCCGGCCGGTCCGGCCTATTTCCGCCTGGCCGACCACACCCGCCGCCTGTTCGAGTCGGCGCGCGTGTACGACATCGACGTCGGCTTCAGCGAGGAGGAGATCAACGCCGCCTGCCTGGAAGTGATCCGCGCCAACCGCATGCGCGCGGCCTACGTGCGGCCGATCGTATTTCGCGGCGCCGGCGGCCTCGGCGTACTGCCGAAGGACGGCGCGCCGGTGGAGGTGGCGATCATGGCGATGGAATGGGGCGCCTACTTGGGCGACGCCCGCGAGAAAGGCGCCAACGTCTGCGTGTCGTCCTGGCATCGACCGGCGCCGAACACCCTGCCGAGCTGGGCCAAGGCCGGCGGCAATTACCTGTCCAGCCAGCTGATCGCCGCCGAGGCGCGCCGCGGCGGTTTCGACGAAGGCATTGCGCTGGGCCACAACGGCCTGCTCAGCGAGGGCGCGGGCGAGAACCTGTTTCTGGTGAAGAAGGGCAAGCTGCTCACCCCGCCGTCCAGTGCCGGCATCCTCGCCGGCATCACCCGCGACTCGGTGATCACCCTGGCCGAAGACCTGGGCCTCACCGTGGAAGAACGCGACCTGCCGCGCGAGGCGCTGTACTCGGCCGACGAGGTGTTCATGACCGGCACCGCCGCCGAGATCACCCCGGTGCGCTCGGTCGACCGCAAGCCGGTCGGTACGGGCGAGCCCGGCCCGGTGACCCGCGCGCTGCAGCAGCGCTTCTTCGGCCTGTTCGACGGCAGCACCGAAGACCGCTGGGGCTGGCTGGAAATGGTGCCTGCGGTGGCTTCCGAGGAGATCGCCGCATGAGCCCGCGCACCCTGTTCGAGAAGCTGTGGGACGCCCACCTGGTCGCGCCGGAATCGGCCGACACCCCGGCGATCCTGTACATCGACCTGCACCTGGTACACGAGGTGACCTCGCCGCAGGCGTTCGACGAACTGCGCGGCCGCGGCCTGCCGCTGCGCCGGCCGGACCGCACCCTGGCCACGCTGGATCACTCCACCCCGACCCTGCCGCCCGGTCGCGACGGCGAGCGCCCCTACGCCAACGCGGAAGCGAAGGCACAGGTCGCCAAGCTGGAAGCGAACTGCGCCGAGTTCGGCATCGAGCTGCACGGCTGGGACAGCAGCGATCGCGGCATCGTGCACGTGATCGGCCCGGAGCTGGGCGCCACCCAGCCGGGCATGACCATCGTCTGCGGCGACAGCCACACCTCCACGCATGGCGCGTTCGGCGCGCTCGCCTTCGGCATCGGCACCACCGAGGTCGGCCACGTGATGGCCACGCAGTGCCTGCTGCAGCGCAAGCCGAAAGCGCTGGCCATCCACGTCGACGGCGCCCTGCCCAAGGGCGTGGGCGCGAAGGATCTGATCCTGCACATCATCGGCCGGATCGGCGTGGACGGCGGCACCGGCCACGTCATCGAGTACCGCGGTCCGGCGATCGAGGCGCTCTCGATGGAAGAGCGCATGACCGTGTGCAACATGTCGATCGAGGCGGGCGCGCGCGCCGGCCTGATCGCGCCGGACGAGACCACCTTCGCCTGGCTGAAGGGCCGTCCGCACGCACCGCAGGGCGCGGCGTGGGACGCCGCGGTCGCCGCGTGGCGGCAGCTGCCCAGCGACGAAGGCGCGCGCTACGACCGCGAAGTGCGGATCGACGCCAGCCAGATCCGCCCCACCGTCACCTACGGCACCCATCCGGGCATGGCGATCGCCATGGACACGCCCGTGCCGGCGCCGCGCAACGCGGTCGAGCAGCGCGCGCTGGACTACATGCACGCCCGCGCCGGCCACGCGATGCAGGGCATGCCGGTGGACGTGGTGTTCGTCGGCAGCTGCACCAACTCGCGCCTGTCCGACCTGCGCGAAGCGGCCGAGGTATTGCGCGGCCGCCGCGTCGCCGACGGCGTACGCATGCTGGTGGTGCCGGGTTCCGAAGCGGTGCGCCGCGATGCCGAACGCGAAGGCCTGCACGAGGTGTTCGCCGCCGCTGGCGCCGAGTGGCGCGTGCCGGGCTGCTCGATGTGCATCGCCATGAACGGCGACCTGGCGCAGCCGGGCCAGCTGGTCGTGTCCACCTCCAACCGCAACTTCGAGGGCCGCCAGGGCAAGGGCGCACGCACCGTGCTGGCCAGCCCGGCGACCGCGGCCGCCTCGGCCGTGGCCGGACGCATCACCGATCCGCGCGGCTACATGAACCAGGAGCAGGCCGCATGAAGCCGGTCACCCGCATCCACTCGCGCACCGCCGTGCTGGCCGACGAGAACATCGACACCGACCGCATCATCCCGGCGCGCTTCCTCACCACCACCACCCGCGAGGGCCTGGGCAAGCTGTGCTTCAACGACTGGCGCTACCAGGCCGACGGCAGCGACAACCCGGCCTTCCCGCTGAACCGTCCCGAGGCGCGCGGCTGCGCGATCCTGGTCGCCGGGCGCAACTTCGGCTGCGGCTCCTCGCGCGAGCACGCGCCGTGGGCACTGCTCGATTACGGCATCCAGGCGGTGCTGTGCAGCGAGATCGCGGACATCTTCCGCAACAACGCTTTGAAGAACGGCCTGCTCGCCATCGTGGTGTCCGAGGCCGAGCATCGCTGGCTGCTCGAGCACCCCGGCGTGGAGCTGGCCATCGACGTGCGCGAGCAGCACATCAGCCTGCCCGACGGCGGCCGCATTCCTTTCCAGCTCGAACCCTTCGCCCGCCACTGCCTGCTGGAGGGCGTCGACCAGCTCGGCTTCCTGCTGCAGCACGCCGAGGCGATCACCCGTTACGAACACCAGCACGAGGAACACGTTGCATGAAGGCGCATATCGTCACCCTGCCCGGCGACGGCGTCGGCCCCGAGGTCACCGCGGCCGCGGTTGCCGTGCTCGAAGCCGTGGCCGAGCACTACGACCACCGCTTTACCTTCGAAGAGCACCTGATCGGCGGCTGCGCCATCGATGCCACCGGCGAGCCGCTGCCGGCCGCATCGCTGGCAGCCTGCCAGAAGGCCGACGCCGTGCTGTTGGGCGCCGTCGGCGGCCCGAAGTGGTCCGATCCGAACGCCACCGTGCGCCCGGAGCAGGGCCTGCTGGCGCTGCGTGCGGCGCTCGGCGTCTATGCCAACCTGCGCCCGCTCCAGGTACATCCGGCGCTGGCCAACCTGTCGCCGCTGAAGAACGAGAAGCTCAAGGACGTCGACGTGCTGTTCGTGCGCGAGCTCACCGGCGGCGCCTACTTCGGCGCCAAGACGCGCACCGCCGACGCCGCCACCGACGAGTGCAAATACACCGAGGCCGAGATCGAACGCGTGGTACGCCGCGCCTTCGCGCTGGCCCGCGAGCGCCGCCACCACCTCACCTCGGTCGACAAGGCCAACGTGCTGGAGACCTCGCGCCTGTGGCGCAACGTCGTGCAGCGGATCGCGCCGGAATACCGCGACGTGACCGTCGAGCACCAGCTGGTCGACTCGATGGCGATGCTGCTGCTGACCCAGCCAGGTCGCTACGACGTGGTGGTCACCGAGAACCTCTTCGGCGACATCCTCACCGACGAGGCCGCCGCGCTGGCCGGCTCGCTCGGCCTGCTGCCCTCGGCCTCGCTGGGCGAAGGCAAGCGCGGCCTGTACGAACCGATCCACGGCTCGGCGCCGGATATCGCCGGCCAGGGCGTGGCCAATCCCACCGGCGCGATGCTCTCCGCCGCGATGCTGCTGCGCCACTCGCTGGGCCTGGAGGAAGAGGCCCAGTGCGTGGAAGCGGCGGTGTCGCAGGTGCTGGCCCACGGCCCGCGCACCCGCGACGTGGGCGGCCACGGCAACACTGCCGCGGTGCGCGACGCCGTGCTGATGGCGGTGGAAGACCACGCCTCGATCCACCACGCCTTTTTTGCCGGCGGCCGCGCATGCGGCTGAACCCGGCTCCGTTTGGCTTTCCCTGCGTGCCCGCCGGCAATCCCCCGCCGCGCGGCGCCACTCACCTCCCCGGTATGCGCACGCGTGGCCCGGGCGCGCAGGGAAGCTTTTCTCTTGATTCCGATGGAGCAACCGATGCGCAGTGATGTGATGAAAACCGGCCCCGATCGCGCGCCGGCACGCGCGATGATGCGGGCCACCGGCCTGGACGACGCGGCGATCGCCAAGCCGCTGGTGGCGATCGTGCACACCTGGTCGAACGTCAGCCCGTGCAACCTCAACCTGCGCGAACTGGCCGACGCGGCCACCGCCGGCGTGCGCGCCGCGGGCGGCACGCCGATCGAGTTCAACACCATCGCGATCACCGACGGCATGGCGATGGGCACGCCCGGCATGCGCGCCTCGCTGGTCAGCCGCGAGGTGATCACCGACTCCATCGAGCTGGCCGTGGACGGCCATTCGCTGGACGCCATGGTGGTGTTGTGCGGCTGCGACAAGACCATCCCCGCCGCGGCGATGGCGCTGGCGCGGCTGAACATCCCCGGCGTCGCGCTGTACGGCGGCACCATCGCCCACGGCAACCACGACAACCACCCGATCACCATCCAGCAGGTGTTCGAGGCGGTCGGCGCGCACGGCGCCGGCAAGATCGACGACGCCGAGCTGACCTCGGTGGAACGCGATGCCTGCCCCGGCGCCGGTGCCTGCGGCGGCCAGTTCACCGCCAACACCATGGCGATGGTGCTGACCACGCTGGGCCTGTCGCCGGTGGGCTTCAACGACATCCCGGCCACCCACCCGGCGAAGAAGCAGGCGGCCTACCGCTGCGGCGAGCTGGTGATGGAGTGCCTGAAGGCGAACCGTCGTCCGAGTGACCTGCTCAGCCGCAACGCGTTCCAGAACGCCGCGCGGATGGTCGCCGCCACCGCCGGCTCCACCAACGCGGTGCTGCACCTGCTGGCGATCGCGCGCGAGGCCGGCGTGGAGTGGAGCATCGAGGATTTCGAGCCCGCCTCGGTACACACCCCGGTGATCGCCGACCTGCTGCCCGGCGGCCGCTACACCGCGGTGGAGATGTTCGGTGCCGGCGGCGCCGCCCGCGTGGCGCAGGAGCTCATCTCGGCCGGCATGCTCACCGACACGCCGACCGTCACCGGCCGCTCGCTGTTCGCCGAGGCCGAGGCCGCACCGCGCGCGGAGCAGCAGGACGTGATCCTCCCGGTCAGCGCGCCGCTGAAGCCGCGCGGCGGCTACTCGATCCTCTACGGCAACCTCGCGCCCGAGGGCTGCATCCTCAAGCTGGCCGGCAAGACCGGCGCGCAGTTCGAAGGGCCGGCCCGCGTGTTCGAGAGCGAGGAGGCCGCGTTCGCTGCCGTGCAGTCCGGTGGCATCGCCAAGGGCGACGTCATCGTGATCCGCAACGAGGGCCCGGCCGGCGGCCCCGGCATGCGCGAGATGCTCGGCGTCACCGCCGCCCTGGTCGGTCGCGGTCTCGGCAACGACGTCGCGCTGATCACCGACGGCCGCTTCTCCGGCGCCACCCACGGCTTCATGGTCGGCCACATCTCCCCGGAGGCCGCCCGCGGCGGCCCCATCGGCCTGCTGCAGGACGGCGACCGCGTGGTGATCGATGGCGAGACGCGCGAGCTGCGCACCACCGCCGACATCGATGCCCGCCGCGCCGGCTGGACACCGCCGCCGCCCAAGGTCACCCACGGCGCCCTGGCCAAGTACGCACGGCTGGTCGGCTCCGCTTCCGACGGCGCGATCACCCGCGCCTATGCCCCATCCACGTCGGCCGCCCCGGCGGCCAAAGCTTCCGAAGAACACACCCAAGGAGTCACCGCATGAGCACGAACAACGACAACCTCCTCGCCAAGGGCCGCATCGCCGTGCTCGGCTACGGCAGCCAGGGCCGCGCCCATGCGCTGAACCTGCGCGACTCCGGCCTCGACGTGGTCGTGGGCCTGCGCCCGAACGGCCCGACCTGGCACAAGGCCAAGGCCGAGGGCTTCACCGTGGTCGAGCCGGCCGAAGCGGTGAAGGGTGCCGACCTGGTCGCCATGCTCACGCCGGACATGGTGCAGCCGACGCTGTACACCGAGTCGATCGAGCCGAACATCAAGCCTGGCGCGGCGCTCTTGTTCGCGCACGGCTTCAACGTGCATTTCGGCCAGATCACCCCGCGCAAGGACATCGACGTGATCCTGGTCGCGCCGAAGGGCCCGGGCGCGCTGGTGCGCACCGAGTACGAGCGCGGTCGCGGCGTACCGAGCATCTGGGCGGTGTACCAGGACGTCAGCGGCCAGGCCGAGGCCAAGGCCCACGCCTATGCCGACGGCATCGGCGGCGGCCGCGCCCTGCTGATCAAGACCGACTTCAAGGAAGAGACTGAGACCGACCTGTTCGGCGAACAGGCGGTGCTTTGCGGCGGCGCCAGCGAGCTGGTCAAGGCCGGCTTCGAGACCCTGGTGGAAGCCGGCTACCAGCCGGAGATCGCCTACTACGAGGTGATGCACGAGCTGAAGCTGATCGTCGACCTGTTCTACGAGGGCGGCCTTACCAAGATGCTGCAGTTCGTCTCCGAGACCGCCCAGTACGGCGACTACGTCAGCGGCCCGCGGGTCATCGACGCCGGCGTGAAGGCGCGCATGAAGGACGTGCTCAGGGACATCCAGGACGGCACCTTCGCGAAGAACTGGACCGAGGAATACAAGGCCGGCCTGCCCAACTACAAGCGCATCAAGCAGGCCGATCTCGACCACCCGATCGAGCAGGTCGGCGCCAAGCTGCGCGCCCGCATGCCGTGGCTGCAGACCGGCAACGCGCCGGCCACCGCGGCGCCCCTGAAGAAGGTGGGGTAAGCGAGCTTGAAGCCCTCTCTCCTGCTCCGCGGGGGAGAGGGTTGGGTGAGGGGGGACGCTCCTGCTTCGGCCGCCATCCGCGGCAAAGAGCCAGAGCCCCCTCACCCCAGCTCTCTCCCCCGGCGACTGCGCCACCAGGGGAGAGGGAGCAAGAAGGTCGGCACCTCGCGAAACGCCGGCCGGAGCTGCTTGAAGCCCTCTCCCCTGCTCCGCGGGGGAGAGGGTTGGGTGAGGGGGACGCTCTTGCTTCGGCCGCCATCCACGGCATAGAGCCAGTGCCCCCTCACCCCAGCCCTCTCCCCTGCTCCGCGGGGGAGAGGGGGCAAGAAGCCGGCATCTCGCGGGACGCCGGTTGCCGTTGCTTGAAGCCTTCTCTCCTGCGAAGCGGGGAGAGGGAGTGAAGGGCCTACCCAACGTTGAAGGATGTTTGCTGATGAACGCGCCATCGCTGAAAGCTGCACCGGATACCCGACCCGTCCCGCACGCCGCGCCGGCAGTGCTGACGCCACCGGATGTGCATCCGCTCGCCGGCCGCGCCATGAGCGGGGCCGAGATCGTGGTGCAGGTACTCGCCGACGAAGGCGCCGACGTGCTGTTCGGCTACTCCGGCGGCGCCATCCTGCCGGTGTACGACGCGGTGTTCCGCTACAACGCCGAACACCCGCGCGAGGACGGCCGCGATGCGATGCCGCTGATCGTGCCGGCCAACGAGCAGGGGGCGGGCTTCATGGCCGCCGGCTACGCCCGCGCATCGGGCAAGGTCGGCGTGGCGGTGGTCACCTCCGGCCCCGGCGCCACCAACACGGTGACCCCGGTGCGCGACTCGATGGCCGACTCGATCCCGCTGGTGGTGATCTGCGGCCAGGTGCCCACCGCGGCGATCGGCAGCGACGCATTCCAGGAGGCGCCGATCAGCAGCATCATGAGCGGCTGCGCCAAGCACGTGTTCCTGGTCACCGACCCGGCCAAGCTAGAACCGACCCTGCGCACCGCCTTCGAGCTGGCCCGCAGCGGGCGCCCCGGCCCGGTGGTGGTGGACATCCCCAAGGACGTGCAGAACGCCGCGCTGACCTTCCATGGCGAGGGTCAGCTGGCGATTCCCGGCTACCGCGCGCGGATGCGCGCGGTGGAACAGGCCCACCTCACCGACGCCGACTGCGCCGCCTTCTTCGCCGCACTGGGCCAGGCGAAGCGGCCGCTGATCTACGCCGGCGGCGGCGTCATCGCGGCGGAAGCCGCCGAGGCGCTGCGCGCGTTCGCCGAGGCGTTCGGCCTGCCGGTGACCACCACCCTGATGGGTATCGGCGCAGTCGACACCACCGCGCCGCTGGCCCTGCACATGCTGGGCATGCACGGCACCGCCTACGCCAACTACGCGGTGGAGGACTGCGATTTCGTGCTGGCGCTGGGCGCGCGCTTCGACGACCGCGTGGCCGGCGTGCCGGCGAAGTTCGCGCCGCGCGCGCGCTTCGTCGCCCAGGTCGACATCGACCCGGCCGAGATCGGCAAGGTGAAGGCGGTGCAGTGGCACCACTGCGGACCGCTGGTGCGCACGCTGGACCGGCTGCGCCGCTACGGCAAGGCGCAGGGCTTCCGCCCGCAGGGCGACGGCCGCTACGCGGCGTGGCACCGGCACGTGGCCGAGCTCAAGCGCGTGCACGCGATGAACTACGACCGCGCCAGCGCGATGATCCAGCCGTATGCGGTGATCGAGGCGATCAACCGCATCACCGACGGCCGCGCGATCATTGCCACCGGCGTCGGCCAGCACCAGATGTGGGCGGCGCAGTACTTCGACTTCCGCGGAGCGCGCCAGTGGCTCACCTCCGGCTCGATGGGCACGATGGGCTTCGGCCTGCCGGCGGCGATCGGCGCGCAGTTTGCGCGGCCGGACGCGCTGGTGATCGACATCGACGGCGACGCCAGCATCCGCATGAACTTCGGCGAGCTGGAGACCGTCACCACCTACGGCCTGCCGCTGAAGGTGGTGGTATTCAACAACGCCGGCGACGGCATGGTGCGGCAGTGGCAGAAGCTGTTCTTCGAGAGCCGCTTCGCCTCCTCGGACAAGACCCTGCACACCAAGGATTTCGTCAAGGCCGCGCAGGCCGACGGCTTCGCCTGGGCGCAGCGGCTGGAGCAGCCGGCCGACATCGAACGGGTGATCACCGATTTCCTCGCGTTCGAAGGCCCGGCCTTCCTCGAGGTGATCATCGATCCGGACGCCGGCGTCTACCCGATGGTCGGCCCCGGCATGACCTACGCGCAGATGATTACCGGCGAACACATCGCCTCGCGCACGCCGCCGGAGGCGGCGGACGGCGGGCCGGCGGACATGTTCTAGCAGGGCTGCCGCACGTAAGGCAAAGACGCTGGAAGCGCTGTTCAACGCCGAATGCCGGTCATCCGGTGATTCATCCATGGCAGAAATCATCGCCCCGTCACCACTCGGCCGAGCTTTGAACGTCGGTCGGTGAGCGGAAAAGGCAAGAAAACGCGTCACGGAATCCCATGAAACACACCCTCTCGATCCTCCTGCAGAACGAATCCGGCGCGCTGGTGCGCGTGGCGGGGCTGTTCTCCTCGCGCGGCTACAACATCGACTCGCTCAATGTCGCGCCGACCACCGACATCGAGGTATCGCGCCTGATCGTGGTCACCCACGGCGGCGACGAATCGATCGAGCAGATCCTCAAACAGGCGCGCAAGCTGGTGGACGTGATCGAGGCGGTGGAATTGCCTGCGCCCGTGGCGGTGCCATCGGATCCGGCTGCGGGCGCGTGAACGCCATGAGCGACGACGGGCTTGACCTGCTGCGCCGCGTGCTTACGGCACGCGTCTACGAGGTGGCGCGCGAAACCGAGCTCGATCCGGCGCCGGCGCTTTCGCGGCGGCTGGGCAACACGGTGCTGCTCAAGCGCGAGGACAACCAGCCGGTGTTCTCGTTCAAGCTGCGCGGCGCCTACAACAAGATGGTGCAGCTCGATGCCGCTGCCCGCGCGCGCGGCGTGATAACCGCCTCGGCCGGCAACCACGCGCAGGGCGTGGCGCTGGCCGCGGCGCGGCTGGGCATCCGCGCCGTGATCGTGATGCCGCAGACCGCACCGCAGGTGAAGGTGGACGCGGTGCGCACGATCGGCGGCGCGGCGGTCGACGTGGTGCTGGCCGGCGACTCCTACAGCGAAGCGCAGGCCGAGGCGGCACGACTTGAGACCGAACACGGCTACACCCTGGTGCATCCGTTCGACGACCCGGACGTGATCGCCGGCCAGGGCACGGTGGGCATGGAGATCCTGCGCCAGCACGCAGGCCCGCTGCACGCGATCTTCGTGCCGGTCGGCGGTGGCGGCCTGCTGGCGGGCGTCGCCGCCTTCGTCAAGGCGGTGCGGCCGGAAGTGAAGGTGATCGGCGTGCAGAGCACGGCGGCGAACGCCATGGCCCGGTCGCTGGCCGCCGGTGAGCGGGTGCTGCTGGACGAGGTCGGCCTGTTCGCCGACGGCACCGCGGTGAAGCAGGTGGGCGCGCTCACCTTCGCGCTCTGCCGGCAGTTCGTCGACGACATGATCTGCGTCGATACCGACGCGATCTGCGCAGCGATCAAGGATGTGTTTACCGACACCCGCACGGTGCCGGAGCCTTCCGGCGCGCTGGCCATCGCCGGCCTGAAACAGTACGCCGCCGCGCACGGCCTCAAGGACCAGACGCTGGTGGCGGTGTGTTCCGGCGCCAACATGAATTTCGATCGGCTCAGCTTCGTCGCCGAGCGCGCCGAGGTGGGCGAGCGGCGCGAGGCGCTGTTCGCGGTGACGATCCCGGAGGAGCGCGGCAGTTTCCGCCGCTTCTGCGAGGTGCTGGGTGGACACAGCCTGACCGAGTTCAACTACCGCATCGGCGACACGCGCGAGGCGCACCTGTTCGTCGGCGTGCGCACCGGCGGACGCGAAGAGAGCGCGGCGCTGGCGCGCGCGTTCCGCGCGCAGGGCTTCGGCGTGCTGGACCTGAGCGACGACGAGCTGGCCAAGCTGCACCTGCGCCACATGGTGGGCGGCCGCTCGTTGCTGGCGCAGGACGAGCTGCTGTATCGCTTCGACTTTCCCGAGCGCCCCGGCGCGCTGCTGCGCTTCCTGGCGCAGCTGCATCCGGACTGGAACGTCAGCCTGTTCCACTACCGCAACCAGGGCGCCGACCACGGCCAGATCCTGGTCGGCCTGCAGGTACCGCCGGGCGAGCGCGCGCTGTTCGCGCGCTTCCTCGCCACGCTGGGCTATCCGCACCGCGACGAGAGCGCCAACCCGGCCTACCGGCTGCTGCTGTGCGAGGCACCAGCGGAGGTCCGGACCGAGGCGCTGCGAGCGATCTGAGGCGTGTCATCGATCAGAACAGGTCGACGCTGCCGGCGGTCACATCCCCGTCCAGTGCGCCACGGGCACGCAGGTCTTCGTAGCTGAATACCTGGTTGCGGCCGCTGTTCTTGGCGAAGTACAGCGCCCTGTCAGCGCGGTCCAGCACGGTGGCCGGATAGTCGTGCGGGCCGATCACCGCGAAGCCCACGCTCACGGTCACCTGGCCGACCTGCGGGAACTCATGATCCTGCACCCGCGTGCGGAAGCGCTGCAGCGCGGCAGTGGCCGCCTCCCGGTCGATCGCGGACATCAGCACCACGAACTCTTCGCCGCCGAAGCGGAACAGCGCATCGCCGTGGCGGAAGCTGGTGCGCATCTGCTGGGCGATCATCAGGATCACCTCGTCGCCGTAGAGATGACCCCAGGTGTCGTTGATCCGCTTGAAGTGATCGATGTCGAGGATCGCCAGCCAGGTCTGTCCCGCCTGCTCGCCCTCGCGGGGGCGCGTGCCATGCAGTTGCCGCTGCAAGTGGCGATCGAAGCTGCGCCGGTTGTACAGACCCGTGAGCTTGTCGCGTTCGCTCTCGTCGAGCAGACCCACATAGTTGGCGTAGATGCGGGCGAAGCCTTCCACCAGCGGACGCAGCATTTCCAGCGGATGCTCGGACTCCAGCATGAGTGCGCCGATCATCCGGCCATCGTGGCGGATCGGCACCAGCATCCCGTAGCCGCCGTCGCGCAGACGCACGCAACCGCCGTCGCGCTCGCCCTGTTGCAGCAGCAGATCGGTGGAAGCGTCCGCCGACCGCGGCACCAGATCGATGTTGAAGCGACCCAGCGCGTTGCGGGAGCAGCGCACCAGGCTCTCCTGCGGTCCGCTGCGCTCGCCCGCGCGCTTGTACAAGGTCACGGTACGCGCGTCGGCCAGCTCGGCCAGCGACAGGGTGAGACTGTGGTCCAGCGCCTCGGTATCGCGCTGGTGAGTGAAGTGCGCCACCGAATCCACCAGGCGTGCCTGCGTGGCCTCGCCCCCGGACACCCAACCCGGCACCTCCGCGGAACGCGGCAGCACGGGATCGACGGTGGCGACTGGATCGATGGACACGAAACTCCCGGACTCGGACGGCGTTCGGGCACCCTCCCCGGGCGCCCGGCATCGGGTGATGCCAGTGGGGGCTTATCGACCCGATGCGCAACAACTTGAGGTGGCCGCGCCGGTGGTACGGGCCCGGGACGAGGCGTCCGGCCGGCCCCGCGCGCTAGACTTCGCCGATGGCACCGACCTCGCGCAAACGCCCCCGCCGCCCCGCCCCGCCCTCGCCGGCCGCCCGAAACCGACCGGCGCCCACCCGCGCCACGCCGCGGCCGGCAGACGCGTCGAAACGCGCCACCCGGGTGCTGGATGTGCTGCTTGCCCCGCTGCCGCCCGGCGCACGCGCGAAGGCCCACGATTACCTCGTGCTAACCCGCATGGATCGCCCGATCGGCGCCCTGCTGCTGCTGTGGCCGACTTGGTGGGCGCTGTGGCTGGCGGCGGACGATTTCCCGCCGTGGGGCACGCTGGTGATCTTCACCCTCGGCGTGTTCGCGATGCGCGCGGCCGGCTGCGCCATCAACGACTACGCCGACCGCAAGCTGGACCCGCAGGTGGCGCGCACCGCCGGCCGGCCGATCGCCAGCGGCCGGGTCACACCGCGCGAGGCGCTGGCCGTGTTCGGCGCATTGCTCGCGTTCGCCTTCGTGTTGGTGCTGTTCACCAATGCGCTAACCATCAAGCTGTCGTTCGCCGGTGCCGCGCTGGCAGCGCTTTACCCGTTCACCAAGCGCTATACCTACATGCCGCAGGTGGTGCTGGGCGCGGCGTTCGGCTGGTCGATCCCGATGGCCTTCGCCGCGGTGTCCAACACCGTGCCGCCGCTGGGCTGGCTACTGTTCCTGGGCAACGTGGTGTGGTCGGTGGTGTACGACACCGAGTACGCGATGGTCGACCGCGAGGACGACATCAAGGCCGGCGCGAAGTCCACCGCGATCCTGTTCGGCGACGCCGACCTGCCGATCCTCGTCATCCTGATGGCCACCTTCGCGCTGGCGATGCTGTTCGTCGGCCAACGCTCCCATCTGGGCTGGCCGTACTGGCTGGCGCTGCTGGCCAGCCTCGGACTGTTCGGGCATCAGCTCTGGCGCATCCGCACACGCGATCGCGAGGCGTGCCTGGCCGCGTTCCGCCACAACAACTGGCTCGGCCTGGTGTTGTGGGTGGGGATCGTCCTAGCGCTGGCGCTGCGCTGAGGGCAACGGTCGCGGCCGATCCGCTGCCTTGGGCACGTGCGGCGGCCGCTCTCGCGGCGAGGCGTCAACCGCCGCGGCGCGGGGACGCGCCGTGCTGCCCGAAGGAGTCGCTTCCTTGCCAGCGACGCGGAACACGCTGACCGCCTCGCCCAGCACCCGGGACTGGTCGAGCAGACCGCCGGCCGAGGCGCGGATTTCCGATGCCATCGCTGCATTGCACTGAGTGACCACATCGAGGTTGGCGATGGTGTCGTTGATCTGGCCGATCGCCGAGGACTGCTCGTCGGCGGAGGCGTGGATCTCATCCACCAGCGTACGCGTGCGCGCCACGGCTTCGACGATGGAGCCGACCTGTTCGTCGGCATGCTCCACCGATCGGCGGCCCTGCTGCACGTGCTCGCTGGCGGTGGCGATCAGGCGCCGGATGTCCCGCGCGGCGCCGGCGCTGCGCTGTGCCAGCTGACGCACTTCCCCGGCCACCACCGCGAAACCGCGGCCGTGTTCGCCGGCGCGGGCCGCCTCGACCGCCGCGTTGAGCGCCAGCAGGTTGGTCTGGAACGCCAACTCATCGACCAGCGCTGTGATCTCGCCGATGTCGTCCGATGATTTGTGGATGGCGGCCATCGCCGTGCGGACCCCCTCAATGGCGATCCGGCCCTGGCCGGCCGCCTCAGCCGCGGTGCCGACGGTGTGCGAGGCCTCGCGCGAGCGTTCGCGGTTCTGCTGCAGCGTGGCGGTGAACTCCTCCATCGTCGCCGCGGCCTCCTCGAGACTGGCCGCCTGCGACTCGGTGCGCTCGGCCAGGTCGCTGACCGAGCCGGAGATGTCCCGTGCGGTGCCGCCGAAGCACGCCACTTCCTGGCGCACGTCGCCCACCACCGCCTGCAGGTTGACGCTGAGCTGGGTCAGCTCGCGTCCCACGGCTCGGGCGAGGAAGCTGTCGCGGCTGAACATCGGGCGCGACAGGTCGCCGGCCGCCACCGCTCGCGCGTTCGCCACGAGGTCCTCCAGCGTGCGCTGGACCGAGGTGCGGTACAGTGCGAGGCCGCCCACGGCCTCCAGCACCACCGCGAGGGGCACCAGCCAGTCGGCGTACGCGGCCGTCCACGGGCTGCGGGCCACCACCAGCGGCAGCGCAACGATCGCCGCCATGCCCAGCAAGATGCGCAGCGCGGTGGACCCAACCACCCGCCGGACCAGCGCACGAACCGCGCCCGGACGCTCGATGCGGCCCTCGCGCAGGCGCAACGGCAGCGGCTGGTCGGCGCGCTCGGCGTCGACCATACGCGCGTAGATGGCGGCCACCTCGGCGATCTCTGCCGGCGAGGCCCAGGTGCGCACGGACATGTAGCCGGTGATGTCGCCGCCGGCGGTCACCACCGGAGTAACGTTGGCGCGGACCCAGTAATGGTCGCCGTTCTTGCGGCGGTTCTTCACCAGTGCGGTCCACGGCCGGCCGGCCTTGAGCGTCTCCCACATGTCTCGGAACGCCTCGCGCGGCATGTCAGGATGGCGGATCAGGTTGTGCGGACTGCCGATCAGCTCGTGGCGCTCGAAGCCGCTGACAGTGACGAACGGCGGGTTGCAGTAGGTGATCTGCCCGCGCAGATCGGTGGTGGAGACCAGCGCATCGCCGGGATGCAGCTCGTAGTTGTTCCGGGTGACCGGAAGGTTGATGCGCATGGCAGATTGCACCGCAGGCCCGTTTCGTCGGGCGTTCCGTGCGGGTATCGGCGCCGCGCGAGAACGGCTTGATTGACGCCGGTCAAATTTCCGCGCGCTGGTCCCGGGCGGTCAGCCGCGTGGCGTCGGCGCGCGGGCGAGTGCCCATGCATCGACCCGGCTGACCCCGGCCCGCCGCAGGATGCGCGCGCACTCGGCGAGCGTCGAACCGGTGGTCATCACATCGTCGACAATCGCCACATGGGCCGGAAGCACGGCCCCCTGGCGCAGCGCGAACGCACCGCGCACATTGCGGCGACGGGCGACGGCGTCCAGCTCGCTCTGTGCCGCCGTGGCAACGATGCGCCGCAGCAGGTCATGGCGCACCGGAACGCCGAGCTCGCGGGACAGCGGGCGCGCCAGCTCCAACGCCTGATTGTGGCCACGCTGGCGCAGGCGGGCGCGATGCAGCGGCACCGGTAGGATCAGGTCCGGCAGCGGCGCCGGAGCGGGCTCGCACAGCCACAGCGCAGCCAGCGAGCGTCCGGCGGCAAGGTCGCGTCCGAACTTGAAGCGCGACTCCAGCCGGTCCAGTGGCCAGCCATAGCGGAACGGCGCCCATGCCGAGTCCCACGGCGGCGCGCGCCGCTGGCATCGTCCGCACAATGCCGCCGGCATGGCCAGCGGCAGGGCGCACCGGGCGCAGCACGATCGGTTGCGCGGCAGCTCGGCGGCGCAGTCGCGGCAAAGGTCCAGGTCGTCGTGGCCGGCCGCGCCGCACAGCAGGCAGCGCGCGGGCAGCAACCAGCGGCCTAGGTCGGCCAGTCGGGAACGGAGCGCCTCCATGCGCAGGCGGGACCAGTCAGTTCGCCGGCTTGAACATCGCCGCGATCACATTGCCGGTGCTGCCCTGTCCTGCGCTCATGCCGTCATCTCTCCGATGGTGTCCCCGTGATGGTAGCGGACCCTTGCACGGCCCACCGTCAACCATTCGTACGCGCATCGAGTTGACACTCCGGAAGCGGCTTCCCACACTCGCGGCCTGCCCGATGGAGCCCCTCCCATGACCGCACCTGCCCTGCGCCACGACTGGACCCGCGAGGAAGTCGCCGCGCTGTTCGCCCTGCCGTTCAACGAACTGCTGCACCGCGCGCACACCGTGCACCGCGCGCACCACGATCCGAACGCGGTGCAGGTGTCGACCCTGCTCTCGATCAAGACCGGCGGCTGCCCGGAAGACTGCGCCTACTGCCCGCAGGCGGCGCGCTACGCCACCGGCGTGCAGGCGGAGAAGCTGATGAGTGTCGACGCCGTGGTCGCCCGCGCGCAGGCAGCCAAGGCCGCGGGCGCCAGTCGCTTCTGCATGGGTGCGGCCTGGCGCAGCCCGAAGGACCGCGACGTGGCCAAGGTCGCCGAGATCGTCTCCTCGGTGAAGGGCCTGGGCCTGGAGACCTGCGCCACGCTGGGCATGCTCAGCGGCGAACAGGCCGCCACGCTGAAGCAGGCGGGGCTGGACTACTACAACCACAACCTGGACACCGCGCCGGAGTTCTACGGCGAGGTCATCCACACCCGTCAGTACCAGGACCGCCTCGACACGCTCGGGCACGTGCGCGAGGTGGGCCTGAAGACCTGCTGCGGCGGCATCGTCGGCATGGGCGAAACGCGCGGCCAGCGCGCCGGCCTGCTGCAGACCCTGGCCAACCTGCCCGAGCATCCCGAGTCCGTGCCGATCAACCAGCTGGTGCAGGTGGAAGGCACGCCGCTGCACGGCACCGAGGCGCTGGACCCGTTCGAGTTCGTGCGCACGATCGCGGTGGCGCGCATCCTGATGCCGGCCTCGATGGTGCGGCTGTCGGCCGGCCGCCAGCAGATGGACGACGCGGTGCAGGCGCTGTGCTTCTTCGCTGGCGCCAACTCGATCTTCTACGGCGAGAAGCTGCTGACCACCGGCAACCCCGACGTGGAAGCCGACCGAGCGCTGTTCCGCCGGCTCGACCTGCACGCGCTGGAAGTGGTGGAGGAGTCCGGCACCGTGCACGCCGACATCCTGGAAGCCGACACCGCCGCCGGCTGCGGCCAGGGTTGCGGCTGCGCCGCCTGAGTCCCCTGCACCGTAGCCTTCATGCTCCCTCTCCCCTGAGCTCAGCTCGGGGGAGAGGTCTGGGGTAAGGGGGCCGCTTTTTCGCCCTGATGCGATGAACGATCAAAAGCCAGCGCTCCCCCTCATCCCAACCCTCTCCCCCGGCGCCGCCGGGGGAGAAGGAGCCGGGCGCACGGACCTGCTCGCCCTCATGGACGTCCGAACGTCCGAACGCGTGCAATCGTCGCTGCTGCGTCGTATGCGCACCGTGGACCACGCCGAAGGCCCGTGGCTGGAGATCGACGGCCGCCGCCTGCTCGGCTTCTGCAGCAACGACTACCTGGGGCTGGCGCAGCATCCGCAGCTGATCGCCGCATTCAAGCGTGCTGCCGACGACGAGGGCGTCGGCAGCACGGCGGCGCACCTGGTCTGCGGCCACCGGCGCGAGCACGCGATGCTGGAAGAGGCGCTGGCCGACTGGACCGGGCGCGAGCGGGCGCTGCTGTTCTCCACCGGCTATGCCGCCAACCTCGGCGTGCAGCAGGCCCTGCTCGGCGGCGTGGATGGCGCCATCTGCGTGCAGGACAAGCTCAACCACGCCAGCCTGATCGACGGCTGCCGCCTCGCCGGTGCCGAACTGAAGCGGTATCCGCACGCAGACCCGGCCGGCGCGGCCCGCCAGCTGGCCAGCCGTGCCAGTGCGCCGGCCCTGCTCGCCACCGACGGCGTGTTCAGCATGGACGGCGACGTCGCGCCGCTGGCCGCGCTCGCCGCGCTCGCCGCGCGCGAGGGCGCCACGCTGATGGTCGACGACGCGCACGGCCTCGGCGTGCTGGGCGAACAGGGCGCGGGCAGCGTCGCTGCTGCCGGGCTCGGCGAGGCGGAAGCCCCCGTGCTGATGGCCACGCTGGGCAAGGCGCTGGGCTGCGCCGGCGCCTTCGTCGCCGGATCGGCCGTGCTGATCGAGGGGCTGACCCAGTTCGCCCGCCCCCACGTCTATTCCACGGCCATGCCGCCGGCGCTAGCCGCGGCCGCGCTCGCGGCCGTGAAGCTGGCCCGTGAGGAAGACTGGCGGCGCGAGAAACTCGCCGCCCTGGTCGCGCGCTTCCGCCACGGCGCGGCCGAGCTTGGCCTGCCACTGATGGATTCACCCACCGCGATCCAGCCGCTGCTGCTCGGCGATGCCGAAGCCTCGCTGGCCGCCTCGCAGGCGCTGGAGGCGCAGGGCCTGCTGGTCACCGCGATCCGCCCGCCGACCGTGCCGTCCGGGCAGGCGCGCCTGCGCATCACGCTGAGCGCCGCGCACGAGGAAAGCCACGTGGACCGCTTGCTGGAAGCACTCGGACGCGTTCGTCCGGCGGCTGCCGGCCGATGATCAGTCCCGTCGTGGCGGCGCCAGCGTCTGCTGCGCCAGCTGCAGGCGAACCAGCCGCCGGAACGATTCCGACGGTGCAACGGGCGCGCCGCGGAACGCGGCCGCGAGGTTGCGCCCGACCTGCACCGGCGTGACCACCAACCCCCATGGCAGGCCCCACCACCCCAGCACCGCGGAATACAGCGCGCTGGCGATCTGGCTGCGTCGCCCGCAACGACGGCAGCTCACGCTCTGCCGGGTGTGCCACTGGGTCAGCAACACGAAGGAATGCACGCGATGGTGGCGATAGACGTCGATCGGACCGGGCCGGTTGCAGCGCGGGCAGGCACTGCGGTGCCAGTCCTCGACGTGCTTCTGCAGCACGTGCTCGGGTACCAGCTCGGCGCGCGCCAGCAGCGGATGTCGCCCCGCGCAGGCGGCGCTGCAATAGCGCACGCCATCGATCCTGCGTCCCCCGAACAGGATCGTCTTGCCGCAGTGGTTGCAGTCGGCCACGTTCCCCTCTCCCTGTCGTTGCCGCCAGGCAGTCTAACCGCTGGCCGCACCGACGGAAGGGGACAGATTCCTAGTCGACCTATAATGGGCAGTTGCCCGACCCCCATCCCCATGTCGATCGTCAATCTCTCCGCCTACCGTTTCGTGCCGCTGGACGACCTGCCCGCCCTGCGCGAGCGGCTGCGCGAACGCGCCGAGGCGCTGGCACTGAAGGGCACCGTGCTGCTGGCGCCCGAAGGCATCAACCTGTTCCTGGCCGGTCCGCCCGAAGCCACTGGGGCCTTCATGGACTGGCTGCGCGAGGACCCGCGCTTCGCCGGCCTGGAAGCGAAGGCCTCGCCCTCCGACGACGCGCCGTTCGGTCGCCTGCGCGTGCGGCTGAAGAAGGAGATCATCACCCTGCGCCAACCGCAGCTGCGCCCGATTGAGGGGCGCGCGCCGGCGGTGGACGCGACCACGCTGGCGCGCTGGCTGGACCAGGGCCACGATGACGAAGGCCGCGAGGTGGTACTGCTGGACACCCGCAACACCTACGAAACCGACGTCGGCAAGTTCCCGCAGGCGGTGGACTACCGCATTGCCCGCTTCACCGAATTTCCCGAGGCGCTGGCCGCCGATCGCTCGCGCTACGAGGGCAAGACGGTGGTGTCGTACTGCACCGGCGGCATCCGCTGCGAGAAGGCCGCGCTGTACATGCAGGCGCAGGGCATGGAGCGCGTGTTCCAGCTTGAGGGCGGCATCCTGAAGTACTTCGAGGAAACCGGCGGCGCGCACTGGCAGGGCGACTGCTTCGTGTTCGACGACCGCGGCGCGGTCGACCCCACGCTGGCTCCCGCCCCGCCGACGGACCGGGCCACGCCATGAGCCTGTTCATCGAGACCCGCGGCCGCGGCCCGGTGCCGCTGGTGCTGATCCACGGCTGGGCGATGCACGGCGGCGTGTTCGCGCCGCTGGTGGAGGCCTTGCAGGACCATTGCACGCTGTACGTGGTCGACCTGCCCGGTCACGGCCGCTCGCGCGACTGCGGCCTGCCGCTGGAGCCATTCGCGATCGCCCGCGCCATCGCCGAGGCCGTGCCGCCCGCGGTGTGGCTGGGCTGGTCGATGGGCGGACTGGTAGCGCTGGCCGCCGCGCGCGAGCCCACCATCGCCGCACGCGGCCTGGCCATGCTTTGCGCCACGCCGAAGTTCGTGCGCGGCGAGGACTGGCCACAGGGCAGCGACGGCGCCCTGGTGCACCAGCTGGCGCTGGATCTGGAAGCCGACTACCACGCCACGCTGGAGCGTTTCCTCGCGCTGGAGGCGATGGGCAGCGCCGATCCGCGCGCCGAGCTGCGTCGCCTGCGCGACTCGGTGTTCGCCCACGGCGAGCCGGACCTGCGCGTGCTGCAGGAGGGCATCGCCCTGCTGGAGCACACCGACTGGCGCGGCGAGTTAGCCACGCTGTGCCTGCCCAACGCCTGGATCGCCGGCCGCCGCGACCGGCTGGTGCATCCGGACGCGATGCGCTGGTCGGCCACCCGGGCACAGGGTGACTTCCACGAGATCGCGCACGCCGGCCATGCCCCCTTCCTCGGCCACGTCGACGCCGTGGTGGACGCGCTGCGCCCGCTGCTGGAGCAGTTCCGATGAGCGACACCTTCCATCTCGACCGCGTCCGCGTACGCCGCAACTTCGCCCGCGCCGCGCGCAGCTACGAGCAGCACGACGCGCTCCAGCAGGAAGTGCAGAAGCTGCTGCTCGACCGCCTTGGCTTCTACCTCGAGACGCCGCAGCGCGTGCTCGACGTCGGCGCCGGCACCGGCCGCGGCAGCGCGCTGCTGAAGGATCGCTACGGCAAGGCCGAGGTGATCGCGGTGGATCTGGCCGTGCCGATGCTGCAGGCGGCGAAGAAACACAGCCGCTGGCTGAAGCCCTTCCAGCGCGTGTGCGCCGACGCCACCGCGCTGCCGTTCCCCGACCACAGCGTGGACGTGCTGCACTCCAACCTGTGCTTCCAGTGGATCGACGACCTCGCCGCGCTGTTCGGCGAGTGTGCCCGCGTGCTCAAGCCCGGCGGCCTGCTGGCGTTCTCCACCTTCGGCCCGGACACACTGAAGGAACTGCGCGCAGCCTGGGCCAGCGCCGATGAGCAGTCGCACGTCAGCCGCTTCCTGGACATGCACGACATCGGCGACGCGCTGATCAGCGCCGGTCTGCGCGATCCCGTGCTCGACGTGGACCGCTTCACCCTCACCTACAGCTCGCCGGCGATGCTGCTGAAGGAGCTCAAGGGCCTGGGCGCCACCCACGCCGACAGCGCGCGCGAGCGCCACCTCACCGGCAAGGCGCACTACCGCCGCATGCTCGAGGCCTACGAGACCATGCGCGTGGACGGCCGTATCCCGGCCACCTGGGAAGTGGTCACCGCGCATGCCTGGGGCCCGCCGCCGGGGCAGTCGCGACGCGGTACCGGCGGCGGCGAGATCGCCACCTTCTCGGTCGACAGCCTGCGCGGCTCGCGCCGGCGCTGAGTCAGTTCGGCAGCGGCTCGACCACCGGCGCGCGCGCCGTGTAGGCCGTGCCGGCCGAGGCGACCACGATCGCCGCCACCGCCAGCCACTGCAGGGGCCCGAGCTGCTCGCCGAGAAACGCCGCCCCGGCCAGCGAGGCGATCACCGGCTCCAGGCTCAGCAGCACGCTGAAATGGCGCGCCGGCAGTCGGGTCAGCGCGACCATCTCCAGCGAATACGGCAGCACCGAGCTGAGCACCGCCACGCCCAGCCCGAACGGCAGCAGCGACGGTGTCAGCAGGGCCGTGCCAGCATGCGCCGCACCCGCCGGCACGGCGAGCAGAGCACCGATTGCGATACCCCAGGTCACCGCATCGTGGCCGTAGGCGGCACCGGCCTTCTGCCCGAACAGGATGTACAACGCCCAGCCCAGCCCAGCCGCCAGCGCGTAGCCGACGCCCACCGGGTCGAGCGCATGCTCGTGCCGGTGCAGGGGCAGCAGCAGCGCCAGGCCCAGGATCACCAGCCCCACCCAGGCCACGTCCAGGGCACGGCGCGAGCCGAACAGCGCGATCGCCAGCGGACCGGTGAATTCCAGCGCCACAGCGATGCCCAGCGGGATCGTGCGCAGGGCCAGGTAGAACACCAGGTTCATCGCGCCCATCGCCAGACCGTAGCCCCACAGCAGGCGCCAATTGGCCCCCCGTCGCCAGCGTCGCCACGGCCGCCGCCACAGCAGCAGCATCGTTCCGGCCAGGCCCAGCCGGAACGCGGTGGCGCCCTGCGCGCCGACCGCGGGGAACAGGCGCTCGGCAATCGCCGCGCCGCACTGGTAGGAGCTCATCGCCACCAGCAGCGCGGCGATCGCCACCCATAGCGGCGTCTGACGGGAGGGCTCGGACATGTGGGGCATCGCGCGGGGCTGGGAGGCGCATGGTGTCAGGTTGTGGGAGCCACGCCCATGCCCTCGCCCGCAGGCTGCTGACGTCCGATGGCAGCAGTCGTGTCCGGCACATTGGGGTGTGCGATGTCGCAAGCTCTTCCGCCGCGTCGTGCGGCGCTACTGACACTTCGCTGCCACCTCCTTCACGGGTGGCCTGCCAAGGTCGAACACCGGTCATCGAAAGAGGAGCGGACATGCGATTGCAGGGCAAGGTGGCGCTGGTCACCGGCAGCGGCCAGGGCATTGGCCGGGCCATCGCGGTACGGCTGGCCGAGGAGGGTGCACGTGTGGTGGTCGAGGACCGCAGCGACAACGCCGCGGCCGAGGAGACGCTCGCGCAGGTCCGCCAGGCCGGCAGCGACGGCTGCGTGATCGCCGGCGACATCGGTGACGTGCCGGCGGATGCCCGCGTCATCGAGCAGGCGGTGGTCGCAATGGGCCGCCTCGACGTGCTGGTGAACAACGCCGGCATCGAGAAGCGGGCCGATTTTCTCGCCGTGACGGAAGCGGACTTCGATGCCGTGCTCGGGGTGAACCTCCGAGGGACGTTCTTCGCGACCCAGGCGTTCGCCCGGCACGTGCAAGAGCGCGGCGGCGACGGTGCGGTGGTGAACATCAGCTCGGTGCACGAGGAGCTGCCTTTCCCGCATTTCGCCAGCTACTCGGCAAGCAAGGGCGCGGTGAAGATGCTGATGCGCAACCTGGCGATCGAGCTGGCGCCGCTGGGCATCCGCGTCAACAACATCGCGCCGGGCGCGGTGCAGACGCCGATCAACGCCGCGCTGCTGTCGAACCGCAAGGAGCTCGACGCGCTGCTCGGGAATATCCCGCTGCGCCGCCTCGGCCGCCCGGAAGACGTGGCCAACGCTGCGCTGTTCCTGGCCAGCGACGAGGCCGCCTACGTCACCGGTACCACGCTGTTCGTCGACGGCGGCCTGCTGTGGAATTACCGCGAGCAATGAGTCCCGACGGAGCCTTGCCGCGCGACACTACCGAACGCGTCGCCCACGTGCCGGTGGCCGACACGCTGAGCCCGGCCGACCGCTACCAGGAACTGTTCGTCGCGGTGCAGCGCGGGCGCGTGTTCGAGGACAGCAAGAGCTTCGTCGATTGCGTGCCACGGCAGTCGCCCAAGCGCATCCTGGAAACCTATCGCGCCGAGCACGGGCAACCGGGCTTCGAGCTGGCAGCCTTCGTGCACGCGCATTTCCACGAGGAAAGGACGCCGCAGAACCATTATGTATCCGATCCCGGCCAGTCGCTGAAACAGCATATCGACGGCCTCTGGCCGGTGCTCACCCGCGAGCCGCGCGAGCATCCGGCCAACGGATCGCTGCTGCCGCTTCCGCAGGCCTACGTCGTGCCGGGCGGGCGCTTCCGCGAGCTGTACTACTGGGATTCGTACTTCACCATGCTTGGCCTGGCCGAGAGCGGCCGGCATGACCTGCTGAGCACGATGGCGGACAACTTCGCCTGGCTGATCGAGCACTACGGCCACGTGCCCAACGGCAACCGCAGCTACTACCTCAGCCGTTCGCAGCCCCCGGTATTCGCGCTGATGATCGGCCTGTTCGAGCGACACCGACTGTGCCAGGCCTTGCGCTACCTGCCGCACCTGCGGCGCGAGCATGACTGGTGGATGGACGGTGCGGACGCGCTGCGGCCCGGCGAGGCCCATCGGCACTGCGTGCGACTGGAGGACGGCAGCCTGCTCAACCGCTACTGGGACGATCGCGATACGCCGCGCGAGGAATCGTTCCGCGAGGACGAGGCCACCGCTGCGCAGAGCGGTCGCCCGGCGACCGAGGTCTATCGCGACCTGCGTGCAGCGGCGGCCTCCGGATGGGACTTCAGCGCGCGCTGGTGCGACCGCACCGATACGCTGTCCAGCATCCGCACCACGGCCATACTGCCGGTGGATCTCAACAGCCTGCTGTACAAGCTGGAAAGCAAGATCGCCCGACTGTCGGCGCTCGGCGGTCGATCCGATGTTGCGGCCGATTTCGCGGCACGCGCCCGCGAGCGGCAGGCGGCGATGGACCGGTGGCTGTGGGATGCGCAGCGGCAGCACTACGTCGACTACGACTGGCGGCACGGCCGGGCGAGCACGCGGCTGACCGCTGCGACCACCACCCCGCTGTTCGTCGGCGCCGCCGCGCCGGCGCAGGCTGCCGCGGTCGCCGCGACGGTGCGCGACCGCCTGCTGGTGCAGGGCGGCGTGGCCACCAGCGAGGATGAGAGCGGCCAGCAGTGGGACCGCCCCAACGGCTGGGCGCCGCTTCAATGGCTGGCGATCCACGGCTTCGCCCGGAACGGCGAGGAGGGGCTCGCCCGCGAGATCGCGTCGCGCTGGCTGCACACCGTCGGCAGCCTCTACCAGCGCGAGTGCAAGCTGGTGGAAAAGTACGTGCTGGTGCACGAGCCCGATGGCGCCCACGGCGGTGGCGGCGGCGAGTATCCGCTGCAGGACGGCTTCGGCTGGACCAACGGCGTGAGCCGGCGACTGCTGCACGAAGACCACGCCCACCCGGCGCACCGGGCGCGCGCAGGAACGCGCGACTAGCGTGCGTCCACGCCGTGCCGAAAGCAGCCGACCAGGTGATCGTCGACCATGCCGGTCGCCTGCATGAAGGCGTAGCAGATGGTGCTGCCGACGAAGCGAAAGCCGCGCTTCTTCAACGCCTTGCTCATGCGGTCGGACAGCGGCGTGGTGGGCGGGACTTCCGCCGGGCTGCGCCAGGCATTGCGGATCGGCCGACCGTCGACGAATGACCAGAAATACGCATCCAGGCTGCCGTGCTCGTCGATTGCCGCCAGCGCCGCCTTCGCGTTGTCGCGCACCGACGACACCTTCAACCGGTTGCGGATGATGCCGGGATCGGCCAGCAGCTTTTCGAGCTGGCGGTCGGTCATCGCGGCCGCACGCTCGATCTCGAAGTCGTGGAGCACCTCGCGGTAGCGTTCGCGCTTGGCCAGCACCGTGCGCCACGACAAGCCGGCCTGCGCGCCCTCCAGGCAGAGGAACTCGAACAGCGCGCGGTCATCGTGCAGGGGCGTGCCCCACTCGTGGTCGTGGTACTCGCACATCAGGGGATCGTCACCGGCCCACGGACAACGTTGCATGGCTTGCTCCGCAAGGAATCGGCGAGCACTGTAGCGCCTCGGCCGAAACCCATGGGAAAGACTTTCGTGGCAGGCTACGGAGTCTCCTGCCGGAGCCACGCTCGATGTTCTCTCCCGCCCACGCCTGGTCAGCCCTGGTCGACGCCTTCTCGCAGCACGGCGTGCTGCCGCTGCTGCAGTCGCTGCACATCGACAAGCTGGCCGGCGACCCGCGCGAGATCGCCGAATCGCTGCTGATCGCGGTGGTGCAGGTGGCGATCATCGCCTGCCTGTTCCGCCCGCTGGAGACCTTCTGGCCGGCCGAACGCTGGAGCGACCGCAAGCTGACCCGGGTCGACTTCCAGTACACGCTGTGGATGCTGATCGGGATCTTCCCGCTGTTCTCCTACCTGGTGCTGACGCCGATCGCCAATTATTTCGGCGGCGTATCGAGCGGCCCGGACACCTCCAGCCGCGACTCGATCCTCGGCATCACCCACTGGTTTCCCGCGCTGGACCACCATCCGCTGGCGCTGTTCCTCGTCTACTACGTGATCTACGACCTGGTGTACTACACCATGCACCGCGTGCAGCACGCGCTGCCGTGGTGGTGGGCGCTGCACTCGATGCACCACAGCACGCGGCAGATGAGCTGCTGGACCAACGACCGCGGCAGCCTGGTGGACGGCTTCATCCAGTCGATGATCCTCGCCGTGGTCGGCCTGGCGATCGGCGTGGCGCCGACCGACTTCGCCTGGCTGATGCTGCTGGGCGAACTGGTGCAGAACTTCTCGCACACCAACACCCGGCTGAACTTCGGCCCGGTGTTTGGACGGCTGTTCGTCGACCCCACGTTCCACCGCCTGCATCACATGCGGGTGGACCCGACCCGGCCGAACCTGCACAACTGCAATTACGGCCAGGTGTTCTCGATCTGGGACGTGCTGTTCGGCACCGCGCTGTACGGCGAGCCGATCCGACCCACCGGCGTCGGCGACCCGGTGGTCGATGGGGACAACGAGCACGGCCTGGTCGGCCTGCACTGGGCGGCGTTCAAGCGCTTCTGGGGTGCGGTGCGCACGCTGGACGGCTGGAAGCCGGGCGAGGTGTCGTTCGGACCGGGCTACCGGCCGGTGCGGGTGGACCATGCCGCGCACGCTCCCGCACCTGACAGCGACGGCCCTGCCCCGGTCGTCCCGGAGGCGGTCACCGCCGACTGAGCGGCCTCACCAGGGCAACGCGTCCAGGTCGACGTTGCCGCCGGTCAGCACCAGGCCGAGCTGCCGGCCGGAAAATCGATCGCGTGCCTTGAGCACCGCGGCCAGCACGGTGGCACTGGAGACCTCCACCACGATGCGCAACTCGCGCCACAGCAGCCGCATGGCGGCGATGCTCTCCTCATCGCTGACCGTGACCACCTCGACCGCGTGATCGCGCAGGGCGGCAAGATTCGCCCGTCCGACCAGGGCACGCAGGCCGTCGCACACGGTGTCGGGGAGCACACTCTCGATCCGTTCGCCGGCGGCCAGCGAGCGCGCCGCGTCATCGGCTCCCGCCGGCTCCGCGCCGTACAGCGGCAGGCCCGGGCGCAGCGCGTGCGCGGCAATCGCCACGCCGGAAGCGAGCCCGCCGCCGCCGACTGGGGTGATCAGCGCATCCAGCGCCGGCACCTGCGCCAGCAGTTCCAGCGCGACCGTGCCCTGTCCGGCCATCACCCGGTCGTCGGCGTACGGATGCACCAGTTGCGCACCGGTGCGCCGCTGCACCTCGGCCGCCGTGGTCTCGCGGGCGGCCTGGTTCGGCGCGCAGCGATGCAGCAGCGCGCCGGCACGTTCGATCAGCGCCAGCTTGGCCTGCACCGCGCCCTCCGGCACCACCACGTGCGCAGGGATGCCGCGCGTGGCTGCCGCCAGCGCCAGGGCCGTGCCGTGGTTGCCGGAGGAGTGGGTGACCACGCCTCCGCGCGCTTCCTCGTCGGTGAGCGACCACACCGCATTGCAGGCGCCGCGAAACTTGAACGCGCCGCCGCGCTGGAAGTTCTCGCACTTGAAGTGCAACTCGGCACCGGCCAGCGCGTCGAGCGCATCGCTGCGCAGCACCGGCGTCACCACCGCGTATGGCGCGATACGCGCAGCGGCGTCGCGGATCCGGTCGAAACCCGGCAGGCTGTCGTGGTTCATGCGGTTGTGAACTCCACGCCGCAGCGGAAGCTGCGCTCCGCCCCCGGCTCAAGGCGGATCGCCGCCGCACAGTCGGGGCGATTGAAGGCGTCGGCCCAGCTTTCCATCGGCTCCACCGCCAGCGAGCGACGGACGTCGCGGCTGACCGTATCGGCGCTGAAGGCGAGCGTCACGCCACGCTCCTGCCACAGCGCCAGTCCGAGCCCGCTGGCCGGATCGCGCAGGTGGCTGCGGACCCGCCCGTCGGCATCGGCGGCCAGGTCGACGTAGGCGTTGTCGAGCTTCAGCGGTCCGACCGGGCGCATCGCGCGGAAGTCCAGTGCCGGCCAGTCGTCGAGCGCCTGCCTGGCCGCAGCGCCGGCAAGCGGGATGTAGCGCTTATCGGTCAGCACCGTGATGGCTGCGGGAATCTGCAGTTCCCAGGTGTCCAGCGGGGTGTCGCCGAGACGGAAATACGGATGCCAGCCGAAGAAGCAGGGGGCCGGCCGTTCGCCCTCGTTGCGCATCGTCGCCTCCAGCGTCAGTCCGCACTCGTCGAGCCGGTAGTGGATCGCCAGCCCGATCGCAAACGGGTAGCCCGGGTAGGCGTCCGCGGCTATCCGCGTGGTGAAGCGCGCCTCGGCCCTGTGCTCGTCGGCGTGCAGCCGCGCCAGCTCGAAGTCGGTACCGCGCACGAAACCATGGCGGGCGGCGCGCTCGCCCTCGGGCACCCCGGGCTGCAGGTCATGCTCGACCCCGTCGAAACGATAGCGTGCGTCGGCGATGCGATTGGCGAACGGCGCCATGATCGCGAAGCGCGAGCTGGGGCGGGCGGCCAGTTCGGCCTCGTCGCGGTAGCCGTCTGCCACATCGACGACCCGGCCGGCATGCGTGACCTGCATCGACAGCACGGTGGCGCCGTGGTGGGCGATCCGTACGATGCGGCCGCGGGACGTGTCGCTCAGCGCCGCAAGAGGGTATGCGCCCAGGGCGTCGGAACGGGCTTCGAAGCGCATTGCCTTGAACCGGTGGAAGTGGTCCGCCATGTTAGCCTGACCGGTCCCCAGACAGTCTCACCGCCATGTCCGCACGTCCCGAAACCTCCACCGCGCCGATTCGCCTGGCCGACTACACCCCGCCCGCCTGGCGGGTGAGCGACGTCGCCCTGGAGTTCGACCTCGGCATCGACAGCAGCGAAGTCACCGCCCACCTCACCGTGCACAGCGACGTCGATGCGCCGCTGCGGCTGGATGGCGAGGGACTGGAGCTGCTGTCGATCGCGGCGGACGGCGCGCCACTGGATGCGAGCCGGTGGCGCCACACCGACCACGTGCTTGAGGTGAGCGGCATGCGCGACGGCAGCGTGCTGACCACCCGCGTGCGCGTGCAGCCGGCCGCCAATACCGCGCTGGAGGGCCTGTACCTGTCCGGCAGCCGCGAGGCCGGCTTCCTGCTGACCCAGTGCGAGGCCGAGGGCTTCCGTCACATCACCTTCTTCCCCGACCGCCCCGACGTGCTGGCCCGTTACACGGTGACACTGCGCGCGGACAAGGCGCGCTTCCCGGTGCTGCTGGCCGGCGGCAATCCCGACGGCGCCGGCGAGCTGCCGGACGGTCGCCACTGGGCGCGCTTCGTCGATCCGCACCCCAAGCCCAGCTACCTGTTCGCGCTGGTCGCCGGGCGGCTGGAGAAGATCGAGCGCGACTACGTGACCGCCGAGGGCCGCGCGGTGAAACTGGTGATCTGGTCGGAAGCCAACGCGATCGACAGCTGCCACTACGCGATGGACGCGCTGGAGCGCTCGATGCGCTGGGATGAGCAGGCCTACGGCCGCAGCTACGACCTGGACGTGTTCCACGTCGTCGCCACCCATGACTTCAACATGGGCGCGATGGAGAACAAGGGCCTGAACATCTTCAACGCGAAGTACCTGCTGGCCGATCCGGACACCACCACCGACGACGAGTACAAGGCGGTGGAGGCGGTGGTCGCCCACGAGTACTTCCACAACTGGAGCGGCAACCGCGTCACCTGTCGCGACTGGTTCCAGCTGTCGCTGAAGGAAGGCCTCACGGTGTTCCGCGAGCAGCAGTTCTCCGCCGACATGAACTCGACCGCGCTCAAGCGCATCGAGGACGTGGCGCTGCTGCGCCGCGCGCAGTTCCCCGAGGACGCCGGCCCGCTGGCGCATCCGGTGCGCCCCGCCGAGTATCGCGAGATCAACAATTTCTACACCGCTACCGTCTACGAGAAGGGCGCCGAGCTGGTGCGCATGCTCGCCGGCCGGCTGGGTACCGAGGGCTTCCGTCGCGGCATGGATCGCTACTTCGCGGACAACGATGGCCGCGCGGCGACGCTGGAGGATTTCCTCGGCGCGCTGGGCACGGCGAACGGCATCGACCTGATGCCCTACCTGGCCTGGTACGGCCAGTCCGGCACGCCGCGGCTGCGCGCTCGCGGCCGCTACGACGAGGGGACGCAGCGCTACATGCTCACCCTGTCGCAGTACACGCCACCGTCCGCATCGCAACCGGACAAGCATGCCGTGCCGATCCCGGTGAAGCTCGCCCTGTTCGATCGCGACGGCAACATGCTGCCGCTGCACCTGGACGGTGAAGCGCGCGGCACCGAGGCCGTGATGGTGCTCGACGCGTCCGAACGGAGCTTCACCTTCGAACAGGTGCCGCACGCACCGGTGCCGTCGCTGCTGCGCGGTTTCTCCGCACCGGTGCTGCTCGAATGCGACTACGCACCCGCCGAGCTGGCACTGCTGCTCACCCACGACCCGGATGGATTCAATCGCTGGGAGGCCGGCCAGCAGCTTGCCGCGCGTGCATTCGATGATTGCCGCACGGGGGGCGCGGAAGCTCTGGACGCCTGGAGCGGCGCCTTGAAGCGGCTGTTCGGCGAGCCCGGCCTCGACGCCGCACTGCTTGCCGACCTGCTGACCCCGCCGGGCGAGATCGAGCTGGCCGAACGGCAGGAGGCGGTGGATCCGGCACGGATCCACGAACTTCGCCAGACCATGCAAAGCCGTCTCGGTGGGGCGATCGGGGCCGAGGCGCTGGAACGGCGCTACCGCGAACTGTGCGCCTCCGGCCCGCTCGTGCTGGACGCCGCAGGCAAGGCCCGTCGCCGGCTGCAGCGACGCGTGCTGGAGTTGCTGGCCCTGGTCTCCGTCGACACGGCCCACGCCCTGGCCGACGCGCAGTACCGCTCGGCCAGGGGCATGACCGATCGACTTGCGGCACTGGGAATACTCGTCCGTGGCGGTGCCGCGGAAGCAAGCGACGCCCTGGCCGATTTCCGCCGACGCCACGCGGACAATCCGCTGGCGATGGACAAGTGGTTTGCCGTACAGGCGCAGATCCCCGGAGAACCCGCACTCGGCCGCGTGCAGACGCTGGAACGGGATCCGGCCTTCACGCTGAAGAATCCCAACCGCGCCCGCGCGCTGCTTGGCACGTTCGCCAGCGGCAACCCGAGCGGCTTCCACCGCGCCGATGGCGCCGGCTACCGGCTGCTGGCCGAGCGGCTGGCGACGCTGGACTCACTCAATCCGCAGATCGCCGCCCGCCTGGCGACCGCATTCAACGGCTGGCAACGGCTCGAACCGGTGCGGCGCGACATGGCCCGTCAAGCCCTGTCCGACCTGGCCGGGCGGCCGGGGCTTTCGCGCAATCTTTCGGAGATCGTGGCCAGCGTGCTGTCGCGCTGAAACCGGTGGACGTGGCGCTTGGGCCCGTCCTGGGCCATCGGCGGGGCGGAGTCGCAACTCGACGCCGGGCCGATGGCCGGGAGCGGTGCCTCAGGCGCTGAGCTGCTGCAGCTGCTCGAGCAGGCGATGGCGACGCGATTCCAGGCGCGGACGCAACACGACCCGCTCCTGCTCGGTACGACGATCCAGCTGCTCCATCGCCAGTTCGACGCGACCGATCTCCATCCACAGATCATGCTGCTGATAGACGGGTTCGAAGTTGAGGCTCAGTTCCATGACACTCCCCCTTGAGATGTTGGTTGGCTTGTCGGGGTAAATGCATCGCGCGTGCCAACCGCGTGACGTCGATCACACTTTTTTTGGTACCCGATCACGCGACTGACGCGCTACGTCACGAGCTGCCGTGACTCGGCAAAAAAAGCCGTTCCAGTCACATCGGGTTCACGCGTTCGAGGCCAACATCGATCTACGCCTCCGGTAGTCCTGACTTGGAAGATCAGTCCACGAATTCCCGGTTTCTGGCGTCCGGCAACACGGTCATCCTGGATTCCCCCTGTTCCTGAGACCGCCGGACGCCAGATCTCTAAACCCAAGCCCCGCGCCCTCTGGCGCGGGGCTTGGCGTTTTTGAGGGACAAAAAAAGACGGCGCCCGAAGGCGCCGCCGTCGCTTCCTTTTCCCGGCACGCAATGGAACCCCTGTCGCTCCATCTCGGCGCGCCTTGCGGCGCCGCGTCTGCCCGTGAAAAGTGCTTCGCGGGTTTTGCACGAAACATGCCAATCGCCCGGATCGATACCCGGGATGCGGGGTCGCCGTACCATATCGCCCCATCGCGTCCACTTTTGGACCCAGCAGGTCAGTTCCATGCGTCACCCGACACCTTATGACGTCATCGTGATCGGCGGCGGCCACGCCGGCACCGAGGCCGCGCTCGCCGCAGCCCGCACCGGCGCGCGCACGCTGCTGCTCAGCCACAACATCGAGACGATCGGCCAGATGAGCTGCAACCCGGCCATCGGCGGCATCGGCAAGGGGCATCTGGTCAAGGAGGTGGACGCCCTGGGTGGCGCCATGGCGCAGGCCGCCGACCGCGCCGGCATCCAGTGGCGCACGCTCAATGCCTCCAAGGGTCCGGCCGTACGCGCCACCCGCTGCCAGGCGGACCGTGCGCTATATAAAGCGGCGATTCGACGGATCGTCGAGACCCAGCCGAACCTGGAACTGTTCCAGCAGGCGGTGGACGACCTGATCATCGAGGGCGGCCGGATCACCGGCGTGGTCACCCAGATGGGCGTGAGCTTCCACGCCCCGGCGGTGGTCCTGACGGCCGGCACCTTCCTCGCCGGCAAGATCCACATCGGCCCCGCGCAGTACGCCGGCGGCCGGGCTGGCGATCCGCCGGCCGGCACGCTGGCGCAAAAGCTGCGCGAACTGCCCGTGGCGGCCGACCGCCTGAAAACTGGCACGCCGCCGCGCATCGACCTGCGCAGCATCGACTTCAGCGGCCTGGAAGAGCAGCCCGGTGACGATCCGGCGCCGGTGTTCTCCTACCTGGGCGCGCGCGAGGAGCACCCGCGCCAGGTCAGCTGCTGGATCACCCATACCTCCGAGCACACCCACGAACTCATCCGCGGCGCGCTGGACCGCTCGCCGCTCTACAGCGGCCAGATCGAGGGTACCGGCCCGCGCTACTGCCCGTCGATCGAGGACAAGGTGGTGCGCTTTGCGGAGAAGGGCTCGCACCAGGTGTTCATCGAGCCGGAAGGGCTGGACACCTTCGAGATCTATCCCAACGGCATCTCCACCTCGCTGCCGTTCGACGTGCAGCTGGCGCTGGTGCGCTCGATCAAGGGCTTCGAGCGGGCGCACATCACCCGTCCGGGCTACGCCATCGAGTACGACTACTTTGATCCGCGCGGCCTGCAGCCGTGGCTGGAAACCAAGGCGATCGGCGGGCTGTACTTCGCCGGCCAGATCAACGGCACCACCGGCTACGAGGAGGCCGCCGCGCAAGGCGTGGTCGCCGGCCTCAATGCGGCACTCGCCGTGCAGGGCAAGGCGCCGTGGTATCCGCGCCGGGACGAGGCCTATATCGGCGTGCTGATCGACGACCTCACCAGCAACGGCACCATCGAGCCGTATCGGATGTTCACCTCGCGCGCCGAATACCGGCTGCACCTGCGTGAAGACAACGCCGACCTGCGCCTGACCGAGACCGGCCACGCGCTGGGCGTGGTGCCGACCGAACGCTTCCACGCCCTGCGCGCCAAGCGCGAGGCGGTGGAACGCGAGACCCAGCGCCTGGGTGCGCTATGGGCCGCACCGAACAACGCGCTGGGCGCGGCGATCGAGCGGCACCTCGGCATTGCGGTGAGCCGCGAGACCAACGCGCTGGATCTGCTGCGCCGGCCCGAGCTCGATTACGCCCGGCTCGCCTCGGTGCCCGAACTGGGCCCCGCCGTCGAGCACGAACACGTCGCCGCCCAGGTGGAAGTGCAGACCAAGTACGCCGGCTACCTCGAGCGCCAGCGCGAGGAGATCGAGCGCGCGCGTCGCCACGAGCACACCGCGATTCCGGCGGGCTTCGACTACGACAGGGTGCGCGGCCTGTCCGCCGAGGTGCTGCTCAAGCTCAAGCGCGCGCTGCCGGCAACGATCGGCCAGGCGGCGCGGATCAGCGGCGTCACGCCCGCCGCCATCTCGCTGCTGCTGGTGCACCTGAAGCGCCGGGCGGCCTAGTCGGCGCTGCATGACCCGGCTCCATGGCATCATGATGTGGTTCGAAACACCGCGAGGCATGCTCACATGGAAATCTGGATCGGCCGCAACGGCGAACGCCACGGCCCCTACAAGGAAGCCGACGTCCGTCAGTGGCTACGCAGCGGCCAGGTGGCCGGCGACGACCTGGGCTGGTACGACGGCCTGGCCGACTGGCAGCCGCTCAGCTCGCTGTTCCCCGACGAGTTGAACCAGGCGACGTCCGCCACGCCCCCGCCGTTTTCCGCTGCACCGCTGCCGGAGCAGGCCACCACGGTGGCGCTGGAAGACTACGCGGGCTTCTGGAAGCGCTTCGCGGCCTACATCGTCGATTCGCTGGTGCTGTATATCCCAAACCTGATGATCCTATCCGCCATGGGCGGCGAAGTTGGCCGGGAACAGTTGTCGAACGCAGTGCAGAACGCTGCGGGCAACTTCGATCTGGTCATGCACGCCTACAGCCAGTACCTGAGCGCGAATGCAGGCACGAGTTTCGTTACAGCCTTGGTTGCCTGGCTGTATTTCGCGTTCTGCGAAAGCTCGGCCTGGCAGGCGACTGTTGGCAAGCTGGCGCTAGGTATCCGCGTCACCGACCTGCACGGCGCGCGCATTTCGCTGCCGCGGGCACTCGGCCGTTATCCGGCCAAGATGCTCAGTGCGATCATCCTGTTATTCGGCTTCATGATGGCCGGCTGGACGCAGCGCAAACAGGCGCTGCACGACATGATCGCCGGTACGCTGGTGCTCAACGGTCGCGCTTCCGCGCAGCGCAGCGGCAGCAACCAGAGCCGGAGTCCCTCCGGCAGCCGTTTCGACGCCTGACCCCAGGCACCGTGACCCGCAGACGCCGCGGCCTTGCTGCGGCGTTCTTGTTTACGCCGGCCGCGCGAGCCCGCTTGTTATGATCGGCGGCCGCCTCGCATCCGCGTGGCGTTCCCGTTCGCAAGGAAACCCCGCTCGACCATGCTCAGCATCGAACAACGCATTGCCCAGGACATCACCGCAAAAGCCGACCAGGTGCGCGCTGCCGTAGACCTGCTCGATGGCGGCGCCACCGTGCCGTTCATCGCGCGCTACCGCAAGGAAGTCACCGGTGGCCTCGACGACACCCAGCTGCGCCTGCTGGAAGAGCGTCTGCGCTACCTGCGCGAGCTGGAGGACCGCCGCGCGGCCGTGCTGGCCAGCATCGAGGAACAGGGCAAGCTCACCGACGCGTTGAAGGGCGACATCCTCAGTGCCGACACCAAGGCGCGGCTGGAAGACCTCTACCTGCCGTACAAGCCCAAGCGCCGCACCAAGGCGCAGATCGCCCGCGAAGCGGGCCTGGAGCCGCTGGCGCTCGGCCTGCGCGAGGATCCCACGCGCGACCCGGAAAGCTTCGCCGCCGACTTCGTCGACGCGGACAAGGGCGTGGCCGACGTGCGCGCCGCGCTCGATGGCGCGCGCGCGATCCTGATGGAGGCCATCGCCGAGGACGCCACGCTGGTCGGCGAGCTGCGCGACTGGCTGTGGGACAAGGGCCAGATTCGCGCCAAGGTGGTCGAGGGCAAGGAAAACGAAGGCGCCAAGTTCCGCGACTACTTCGATCACGTCGAGCCGATCGGCAAGATTCCCTCGCACCGCCTGCTGGCGCTGATGCGCGCGCGCAACGAGGGTGTGATCGAGCTGGAGCTGTCGCCTGCGCTCGATCCCGAGCAGGGCCACGCCGAGGGCGAGGGCCGCGTGGCCGCGCATGCCGGCATCCTCGATCGCCGCCGCGCCGCCGACGCCTGGCTGCGCGAGACGGTGCGCCTGACCTGGCGCGTGAAGCTGCACCTGCACCTCACGCTCGATCTCTTCGGCCGCGTGCGCGAAGGCGCCGAGGACGAAGCGATCCGCGTGTTCGGCGACAACCTCAAGGACCTGATGCTGGCCGCGCCGGCGGGCGCCAAGACCGTGATGGGCCTGGACCCGGGCATCCGCACCGGCGTGAAGGTGGCTGTGGTCGACCCCACCGGCAAGCTGCTGGCCACCGACACCATCTATCCGCACGAGCCGCGTCGGCAATGGAACGAGTCGCTGGCCGCGCTGGCCCGGCTGTGCCAGAAGCACGGCGTCGACCTGATCGCGATCGGCAACGGCACCGCCTCGCGCGAGACCGACAAGCTGGCCGGCGAACTGATCAAGGGGCTGGCCAAGAGTCACCCCGAACACAAGCTCTCCAAGGTCGTGGTGAGCGAGGCCGGTGCGTCGGTGTACTCGGCCTCCGAAACCGCCGCCAAGGAATTTCCGGAGCTGGACGTGAGCCTGCGCGGCGCCGTGTCCATCGCGCGCCGCCTGCAGGATCCGCTGGCCGAGCTGGTGAAGATCGAACCCAAGGCGATCGGCGTCGGCCAGTACCAGCACGATGTGAACCAGGTGAAGCTGGCGCGCGCGCTGGACGCCCGCGTCGAGGACTGCGTGAACGCGGTCGGCGTGGACGTGAACACCGCCTCGGCCGCCCTGCTCTCGCGCGTGGCCGGCCTCACCGCCTCGGTCGCCGAGAACATGGTGAAGCACCGCGACGCGCATGGGCCGTTCGCCAACCGCAAGGCGCTGCTGAAGGTGCCGCGCTTGGGCGACAAGGCGTTCGAGCAGTGCGCCGGCTTCCTGCGCGTGACCGGCGGCGACAATCCGCTGGACGCCAGCGCGGTGCATCCGGAGGCGTACCCGGTGGTCGAGCGGATCATCGCCCAGTGCGGCCGCGAGGTACGCAACATCATCGGCGACACCGGCTTCCTACGCGGCCTCAAGGCCGAACAGTTCACCGACGAGCAGTTCGGCGTGCCGACCGTCCGCGACATCCTCAAGGAACTGGAGAAGCCCGGCCGCGACCCGCGCCCCGAGTTCGTGGCGCCGAGCTTCGCCGAGGGCGTGGAGGACGTGAAGGACCTGCGCCCCGGGATGATCCTCGAGGGTCGCGTGACCAACGTCGCCGCGTTCGGCGCCTTCGTCGACATCGGCGTGCACCAGGACGGCCTGGTCCACGTTTCGGCGCTGTCGCACACCTTCGTCAAGGACCCACGCGACGCGGTGAAGGCCGGCGACATCGTCAAGGTGAAGGTGATGGAGGTCGACCTGCCGCGCCAGCGCATCGGCCTGTCGATGCGGCTGGACGACGAACCGGGCCAGGGCCGCGGCAAGCCGGGCAGCCAGGGTAGCGATGGCCGCCGCGACAACCGCGGCCCCCGCCCCGGTGGCGGCCAGCCGAAGCCAGCCGCACCGCCGATCAACAGCGCGTTCGCCGACGCGCTGCTGCGCGCCAAGCAGCGCTGACAGAGAGGACGGCCCGCGCCGGATGTGCGGACCGCATCCATCGGGAGCCGGATCGGCTGACTGCTGCACCCGCTGCGCAAGTGGGTGCGCCGTTACCTGCCCAGCTTTTAGTGGAGTGCCAGGGCCTTCTGCGGCTGGCTGATCGGCAAGGCGACCCGCGCCGCCTACCGGGCACCGGGGGACATCACGCTGGCGGTGATCCGGGGTTTGCCTCCTGACCTCGTCCTGCCCGGCATGAAGCGATTGCGTGTCCGGGACAACGAGCCACTGTTGGAGCGGCCGCCCTACCTGGCATTCGCCGCGACCGCGCTGGCGCGCCAAGGCGCGCAGTTCGGAGAGATCACGGGCAACCGGGGAGCGGTCCTGGTCGGCCAGGCCGTGCCAGCGCCGGCCGCGATGCCGACCACCGGCCACGTCCTCATCCGCCAGCCGATCCTGGCCCGGCCAGGCGGGCGACGGCAGGCGCTGGAGGTTACGGTAGCGGATCTTTCCAGCGTCCTCGCCGACAGCGGCGCAGTCGAACGCGTGTTCGACTGCTGACGACGGATCCGCCAACATGCCCGTCCCGGCGCGATGCAACGCAGCATGCGCTCCGGTATGGAAGGGATTAACGTAACCCGGTCATAACAAAACCAACCCGGCTTCAGGAGCTTCAACACATGCCCCGTACCCGTCTTCTCGTCGGCGCCATCGTCGCCGGTCTGCTGGCCAGCCAGGCTGCCAGTGCCACCCAGTTCAGCCAGGTCGTCATCATCGGCGACAGCCTCAGCGACGGTGGCAACCTGTCGCTGGCCCTCGGCGCGCCGTCGCCCACGCGCTTCACCACCAACCCGGGCGAGACCGCCGCCGAGCTGGTCGCCGACGGCCTAGGACACCCGGTCAAGGCTTCGCTGCTGGGCGGCACCGACTTCGCCTTCGGCGGTGCCGGCCTGGTCAACAACTCCTCGGCCGGCCCGATCCCGACCCTGCCGCAGCAGCTGGGCATGTACCTGACGGCGACCGGCGGCCAGGCCGACCCCAATGCGCTGTATCAGGTATGGGGCGGCGCCAACGACATCTTTTATCTGACCGCGACCACCACCGACACCACGGCGCTGGTCACTGGCACGGCCACCGCGGCGCAGACCGAGCTTGGCCTGCTCGGCCAGCTGCAGGCGGCAGGCGGCCGCTACGTGGTGGTGTACAACCTGCCGGACATCGGCAAAACCCCGTCGGCGATGGCCGGTGGTGCCGCGGCATCGGCCGGCGCGACCCAGCTCTCGGTTATCTACAACAGCACGCTGAGCAGCGGCCTGTCGCAGCTCAGCGCCGGCGGCCTGAACGTCATCCCGGTGAACACCTACGGCCTGATCAACGAGGTGATCGCCAACCCCGGCGCGTACGGCTTCAGCAACGTCACCGACGCCGCCTGCGGTCTGACCTCGAGTTCCGTACAGTGCGGTCCGCAAGGCTCCGGCCTGCCCTACAGCTATGCGGCCGGCACCGACCAGACCTATCTGTTCGCCGACGGCGTGCACCCGACCACTGCCGCACATCGCCTGCTCTCCCAGGTGGTACTGGCCGAAATCGCCGCTCCCGGCCAGGTGTCGATGCTGGGCGAGGCCCCGCTGGCGTCGACCGCCGCGCAGTACCGGGCGATCCGCAACGAGATGCTGGCCGACGGCCAAGGCAGCGGCACGCGCATGTTCGCCGCACTCGACTACGGCCACCAGCGCTTCGACGCGACCGATGCCTCGCCGAAGACCACCAGCAACAACGCCAACCTGACCGTCGGCGCCGATGTACGCACCGGCGACCACACCACCGTGGGCGTCTCGTTGGGCCTGGGCCAGAACAAGGCGGACTTCCAGGGCAATACCGGCGGCTACAAGCTGCAGGATATCTCCGGCCAGCTGTTCGCCACGTACTCCAACGGCGGCGGCTACGTCGGTGGCTTTGCCAGCTTCGGTCAGTCGAACTTCAAGGACATCGAGCGGCGCATCCAGATCGGTCCCGCCCTTCGCGTCGAGAGCGGCAAGGCCGACGGCTCCCACCTGGGCGGCGGTGTCGAGGGCGGCTGGTGGTTCAACGTCGGCCAGTCACTGAAGACCGGTCCGTTCGCCCACGTCGAGTGGCAGACCATCAAGGTCAATGGCTACACCGAGAGCGGCAGCGACTCGACCGCGATGTACTTCGGGCGCCAGCAGCGCGACGCACTGATCAGCTCGCTGGGCTGGCGCTTGATGGGTTCGTGGAAGGTCAACGACCTGCAGATGGCTCCGTTCGTCGAGTTGGCCTGGAACCACGACAGCAAGGCCGACCCGCGCACCGTGATGGCCGGCCTGAACACCATGGGCGGTACCTTCGCGCTGTCCGGCTTCATGCCCGACAAGACCTGGGGCAGCGCCGATATCGGCCTGTCCGCCCAGCTGACCCCGAGCGTGAGCAGCTGGATTTCGGTCAATAGCCGCTTCAGCGACAGCACCCAGAAGAACACCGGCGTGAACCTGGGGTTCAAGGTCGCGTTCTGACCCGGCCTTCCGGCCAACAAAAAAGCCGTCCGCAAACGCGGACGGCTTTTTTCTTTCCCTGATCCGGGATACGGGAGAGCCGCGGTCCCGAACGAGGGCGATAGAAACGACTTACTTGCCGGCGAGCTTGAGGATGTTCTCGGCCTGGCTCTTGAGGCTTGCGGCCTCGCTGTCGGACAGATCGCTGGTCTTGCCGCCGCTCAGCACCTGATGCAGTACCGGCTTGCCATCGACGTCCCAGCTCACCCGCTCGGTGCTACCCGTCTTGGCGTCCTTGCTGGACTTCTTCTGCTGCACGGCCACCCACGGCTTGCCGGCCTTGTAGGCGTAGTCGGTGTCGGTGAAGCCCTTGTCGCCGTAGTCCACCTGCTCGCGGATGAACTGCACCTGCCCGTCGCGGCGGAACACCTGCCAGCCGCGCGAAGCATCCTTCTCCAGCTTGGTGCCGGACTTGATCTTCATGCCGCCGATCTGCTTCTTCAGGTCCTCGAACGCGGCGAGGTCCTTTTCGGCCGGGGTCTGCTGGGCGACCAGCTGGATCGAGACCTGGTTGCTGGCGCCCTTGGTCAGCACCGGCGCCTGCAGCGGCATCTCGTAGTTGCGGTCGCCGTCCACTATGTGCGCCTTGACCACGTACAGGTTGTTCGGATTGATCTTGGCCGGATCGAAGTCCAGCTCGAAGCTGACCGGGAACGACCCGACCGGCGAGATCGTCTTGGTGACGATCGGAGCATTGGGGGCCGCGGCGGTCGCGTCGCCGTTGGCGTCGGTCGGCGCCGCCGACACGTCGACCAGACTCACTTCGAGCTTGGCCTGCGGCGAGAGCTGTGCCGGTTCGCGCAGGGTGATCTGGCCGGTCACCTTGTTGTTCGCCTGCGGAGCCGCAGCCGAAGCGGCGTCGGCGGGGCCACCGTTCGCCTGGGGCGATTGGGTGGAGCTGTTGCAGCCGGCCAGCGCCAGCGCCGTCACCGAAACCAGCGACCAAATTACCTTGCGCATCGTGGAACCTCATCGAACGGTTTGAAACGGGCACGAGCCCTGTCAGGCGCGCTCGCGCCTCGCAAGGCACCGCGGGGGAAGTGGGCAAGCTTAGCCCAAAAAAGATCCACGGGAAAAGTCAAGATGCCGTGCTACACGGATGTGATCGCCCGGGGCCGACGGTGAAAGGGAGCGGAAAGCCGCAAGATGTTGTCTGTAGAGGGCTGCACGGCAGCGGCTCCCCCTTCTCGAAGGAACGATCAGGCTTGAATAGCTGTCGAGATTCAGCTGGCGTGCCGGGACTCCGTTCCGGCGCCTTCCCCTAGCGGTCATCAACCCCTGGCACGATCATGAACACTCGCCGCGCATCGCTTCTTCCCCCCTCGCTCTCCGAGACCAGCCGCCTCGACCCGGTTCCCAATCCCAGCAACAGCTTCGCCGAGCGCATTCGCCTGCTCATCCAGCGCGTCGGCAGCGCCACCGAAATCGCTCGGATGTGCGGCTTCTCCGAGGGCGTGGTGCGGAGTTGGCGCGACGGCAACAGTGACCCCTCGCGAGCCCGCTGCGTCACGCTTGCCAAGACCCTGGGCATCTCCCTGGTGTGGTTGGTCGCCGGTGAAGGCGCGATCCAGCCGGACGCCATGAGCAAGGCCTCGGAGGAGCAGTCGACGACCGAAGTGAGCGGACCGAACCGCAATCGGGAACCGTCGCTCGCACAGGGCTTCGGTGCAAGCCACCAGCAGATCAGCGACGGACACGGCGACGACCGGCGCCTGGCCGCTGCCCGTCGACTGCTGCAATCGAACCTGGCGCTGGCCGGTGCGCAACCGGGCCCGGCCGAGCAGGAGCGGATGCTTGCGGCGCTCTACGAGATCGTCGGGCCGGAAGGTACCCGCATCGATGCCGATGCGCTGTTGGCGTTTCAGCAGGCACTGGCCGAACGAAACCGGCAGGACCTCCGCACGCTGGCCTGAGGCCGTTCCATCCCAGCCGGAAGGAAGGGCAGCGCCGTCTGGCGCTGCCCTTTTGCTGTCCGCCCTATAGCAGCGCGATGTCGGCCACGGCGCTGAACTGCGATTTCAGGTGTGCGAGCAGGGCCAGGCGATTGGCGCGCACTGCCGGATCTTCGGCGTTCACCAGCACGGCGTCGAAGAACGCGTCCACCGGACCTTGCAGCAGGGCGAGGCGCTCCAGCACGCGACCGTAATCGCGCGCGCCCCATGCCTCCCGGGTCTCCCGGTCCGCCGCTTCCAGCGCATCGGCAAGCGCGCGCTCGGCGGGCAGCTCGAAGCGCGCCGGATCCACGGCCCGGGCCACGGCCGCGCCGGACTCCTCGGCCTGCTTGCGCAACAGATTGGCCACGCGCTTGTTGGCAGCGGCCAGGCTGCCCGCCTCGGGGCGACGAGAAAAATCGGCCAGCGCACGCAGGCGACGGTCGAAATCGGCCAGACTCGCCGGCGCAACGGCCAGCACGGCCTCGAACGACTGTCCGTCGAAGCCTCGCTCGGCGTAGTAGCCACGCAGGCGGTCATGCACGAACTCAAGCAGTTCGCGGCGCAGTTCGGCACGACGCTGTCCGGCGTCGAACTGCCGCTGGCTGCCGTCCCCGGCGGGCTTGACGCCTGCCTGCAGGGCAGCGTCCGGCAGCAGCTCCAGGGCTTCGGCAAACGCGGCGTCCAGGTCGATCTCCAGGCCGGCTTCGACCAGGGTGCGCGCCAGACCCAGCGCAGCGCGGCGAAGCGCGAACGGATCCTTGCTGCCGCTGGGTTTCAGGCCAACCGCAAAAATGCCGGCCAGCGTGTCCAGACGCTCAGCCACGGCGATCACCCGGCCCACGGCGTCCGCGGCGATGGCATCGCCGGCGAAGCGGGGCTGGTAAAAGCTGTCCAGCGCCAGCGCCACGGCCTCGGGCTCGCCCTGCCGGCTGGCGTAATAGCGGCCCATCACCCCCTGCAGTTCGGGGAACTCGCCCACCATGCGGGTCAGCAGATCGCACTTGGCCAGGCTGGCGGCACGGGTGGCCGCACCGGCATCGACACCGACCCGACCGGCGATGACGCGGGCCAGCTCGGCCACGCGTACGGTCTTGTCCCACAGGCTGCCGAGCGACTGCTGGTAGGTGACGTTCTTCAGCGCCTCCTGGTAGCTGGCAAGCGGCGTTTTCAGGTCTTCATCCCAGAAGAATTTGGCGTCGGCGAAGCGCGGCCGGATCACCCGCTCGTAGCCCTTGCGGATCTCTGCCGGATCCCGGCTGTCGACGTTGGCGATGCCGATGAAGTGCTCGGTGAGCCGCCCATCGGCATCGAACACCGGGACGAACTTCTGGTTCGCTTCCATCGTGGTGACCAGCGCCTCCGGCGGCACCGCGAGGAACTCGGGCTCGAAGGTGCAGGCGATCGCCACCGGCCACTCGGTGAGATTGGCGATCTCGTCCAGCAGCGCGTCGTCGAGACGCGGCACGCCACCAGTCTGTGCGGCAACGCGGGCCACCTCCTCGCGGATGCGGGCACGGCGGGCGGCCGGGTCGGCGATCACCTTGGCGGCGAGCAGCGCGTCCTCCCAGCTGTCCGCGTCGACCACGTGGATCGGCTGCGGATGCATGAAGCGATGGCCGCGCGACTTGCGCCCGCTCTTCAGGCCAAGCACCTCGCCGTCGATGATGGTGGTTCCGTGCAGCATCACCAGCCAGTGCGCGGGACGCACGAAGCTGTACTCGTGGTCGGACCAGCGCATCGGCTTGGGGATCGGCAGCGCCTTCAGCGCCTCGGCGACGATCTCCGGCACCAGGTCGGCGACCAGTTGGCCGGGCTTCACGCTGCGGTAGACGAACCATGCGCCCTTGTCGGTCTCGAGCTTTTCCAGCGCGTCCACGCCGACGCCGCAGGACTGGGCGAAGCCCAGCAGCGCCTTGGCCGGCTGGCCGTCCGCGCCGATGCCTGCAGACACCGCGGGACCGCGACGCTCGATCACCTGCTCCGGCTGGGCGAAGGCCACATCCGGTACATAAACCGCCAGACGACGCGGTGTGGCATAGACACTTGCGGCATCCAGGCCGGCGTCGATGCCGCGCTTGGCCAGCCCATCGCAGACGCCGCGGGCGAACGCGGCGGCCAGTTCGTCCAGCGCCTTCGGCGGCAGTTCCTCGGTGCCGAGTTCGATCAGCAACGGCTTGGCGGCGCTCATGCAGCCTGCTCCTTGATGTTCTTCAGGCCCGGGAATCCGAGCTTCTCGCGCTGCGCCACATACGCTTCGGCCACCGCGCGGGCCAACGTGCGCACGCGCAGGATGTAGCGCTGACGCTCGGTCACGCTGATCGCGCGACGGGCGTCGAGCAGGTTGAAGGTGTGACTGGCCTTCATCACCTGCTCGTAGGCCGGCAGCGGCAGGCCGGCGTCGATCAGCTGGTTGGCGGTGGCCTCGCAGACGTCGAACCAGCGCAGCAGTTCGGGCACGTTGGCATGCTCGAAGTTGTAGGTGCTCTGCTCGACCTCGTTCTGGTGGAACACGTCGCCGTAGGTCACCACGCCGCGCGGGCCGTCGGTCCAGACCAGGTCGTAGACGTTGTCCACGTTCTGCAGGTACATCGCCAGCCGCTCCAGGCCATAGGTGATCTCGCCCGTGACCGGGCGGCACTCCAGGCCGCCGGCCTGCTGGAAGTAGGTGAACTGGGTCACCTCCATGCCGTTGAGCCAGACCTCCCAGCCCAGTCCCCAGGCGCCGAGCGTCGGCGACTCCCAGTTGTCCTCGACGAAGCGCAGATCGTGCACCAGCGGATCGAGGCCGAGCTCCTTCAGCGAGCCGATGTAAAGATCCAGGATGTTCTCCGGATTCGGCTTCATCACGACCTGATACTGGTAGTAGTGCTGCAGGCGGTTGGGGTTCTCGCCGTAACGGCCATCGGTGGGGCGGCGCGACGGCTGCACGTAGGCGGCGGCCCAGGGCTCCGGCCCCAGTGCGCGCAGGAAGGTGGCAGGATGGAACGTGCCAGCGCCGACCTCGGTATCGAGGGGCTGCAACAACACGCAACCCTGCGCCGCCCAGTAGCGGTTGAGGGTCTGGATGACGTCCTGGAAGGTACGCGCGGACATGGCTTTCCGTGACCTGGGATAAAGCGCGTTAGTATAGCTGGGACCGCATCGCGGCCAGCTTTTCGGCACCCAGGACACCAGGAGTTCCCTCCCCTTCATGGCCACCTCCCCGCAAGGTGCTCCGCTGCTCGGCCGGCGTCATCGCCTCGAGCTGGACGAAGTGCTCGCCGCCCTGGTGGTGGATGGCTACCTCGCTGCCGACGATGCCCGACAGGTACGCATGGGCCATCGCGCCGGACGCAGCACGGTGGAGTTGCATCCGCTGGTCGTGGTCTCCCAGGCCAAGTTGCCCAACCGCCGGGAACCGGGGCGACCGCTCGGGTTGGAGACGCTGACCGAGTGGGTTGCCCGACAGGCTGACCTGCCCTACCTGAAGATCGACCCGATGCGCATCAACGTGGCGGCGGTGACCCAGACGGTCAGCCTCGCCTACGCGCAGCGTCATCGCATCCTGCCGGTCGCCGCATCCCCGGAGGCCATCACGTTCGCGACCTGCGAGCCGTTCGACGCCGGCTGGGCACGGGATCTGGCGCACATGCTCCGGCGCGACGTGCTGCGCGTGGTATCCAATCCACTGGACATCCACCGGTACCTGCAGGAGTTCTACGGTGTCCAGCGCTCGATCCAGTTGGCGCAGGATGCCAAGGGCGCGGGTGGCTACGATGCCTCGGCCGTGCTCAATTTCGAGCAGCTGGTCGAACTGGGCAAGACCGGGGAGGTCGGCGCCGACGACCGCCATGTCGTGCACATCGTCGACTGGTTGCTGCAGTATGCATTCGAACAACGCGCCTCGGACATCCATCTCGAACCGCGGCGCGAAGCCGGCAATCTGCGCTTCCGTATCGATGGCGTGATGCACAAGGTATTCGAGCTGCCGCCGCCGGTGATGACCGCGGTGACCTCGCGGATCAAGATCCTCGGTCGCATGGACGTATCGGAAAAGCGCCGTCCCCAGGATGGACGCATCAAGACCCGCTCCGCTGCCGGTCGTGAGGTGGAGCTGCGACTGTCCACCATGCCGACCGCCTTCGGCGAGAAGGTGGTGATGCGCATCTTCGATCCGGACATCGTGTCGAAGAGTTTCGAGCAGCTCGGCTTTTCGGAACAGGAGGGATCGACCTGGCGGTCGATGGTGGAGCGGCCGCACGGCATCGTGCTGGTGACCGGCCCCACCGGTTCGGGCAAGACCACCACGCTCTATTCCACGCTCAAGCACCTGGCGACGCCGGAGCTGAACGTGTGCACGGTCGAGGACCCGATCGAAATGGTCAGCCCCGAGCTGAACCAGATGCAGGTACAGGCATCGATCGACCTGGACTTCGCCGCCGGCGTGCGGACCCTGCTGCGGCAGGACCCGGACATCATCATGATTGGCGAGATCCGCGATCTGCCCACGGCGCAGATGGCGGTGCAGGCATCGCTGACCGGTCACCTGGTACTGTCCACCCTGCACACCAACGACGCTCCCAGCGCGATCACCCGCCTGCTCGACCTGGGTGTTCCGCACTACCTCATCCAGTCCACGCTCACCGGCGTGGTGGCGCAGCGGCTGGTGCGCACGCTCTGCGCCTACTGCAAGGAGCCGGCCGCGCAGGATCCGGACGAATGGATCGCCCTCACTCATGGCTGGACCGTGCCCCTGCCGGAGACGGTCTACCGGCCGGTCGGCTGCCTGGAGTGCCGCAACACCGGCTTCATGGGGCGTACCGGCATCTACGAGATGCTGTCGCTGGGTCGGTCGCTGCGCGTCCTGGTTTCGCCGCAGCTCGATCTGGCCAGTCTGAGCCGCGCGGCGCTGGCCGAGGGCATGCGTCCATTGCGTATTTCCGCCGCCGATCAGGTGGCGCTGGGCCTGACCACGGTGAAGGAAGTACTCACCGTGCTCCCGCCGATCGACCCGTCGGACACCTCGTCTGCCGCATGAAGGCCCCGGTACTTGTCATCCGGACCGGGTCCGCACCCGCCCCTATACGTGCGCGACACGGTGATTTTCCGCAGTGGTTCCGGGTGGCCACGGGGCTGGCCCGCGAACGTGTAAGGGAGATCGATGTGGTGTCCGGAGAGGCGCTGCCCGCTCCGGGCGAGGTGGCTGGCGCATTCATCACCGGCTCGGCGTCCATGGTGACCGACCGCGCGGCGTGGAGTGAACGGACCGCCGGGTGGATCCGGTCTGCGATGGATCGTGGACTGCCGTTGTTCGGGGTCTGCTACGGCCACCAGTTGCTGGCGCATGCGCTCGGCGGTCGCGTCGGTTACCTGCCCGGCGGACGCGAGATCGGCACCTTGCCCATCGAGCGGCTGGCCGAAGCGGTCGATGACCCAGTGGCCGGCGCAATGCCGGGCCGTTTCCACGCTCATACCACCCACGAACAGAGCGTACTCGAGCTCCCCGCGGGGGTCCGTGTGCTCGCCCGCTCCGCCAGGGATCCTCATCATCTGCTGCGATACGGCCCGAACGCGCTAAGCGTGCAGTTCCATCCCGAATTCAACGCCGAGATCATGCGCGCGTACATCCATCGCAAGCGACATGACATGCGCCGGGAAGGCAGTGATGCGCAGCGGGTCTATGCGTCGGTCAATCCCACCCCTTACGCTCGCAGGCTGCTGCGCAGCTTCGTCCGGCACCACGCGCTGGATCGCTGAGGCAGATCGGTCAACGCGGCTTCGTCGGCAGAGGGAACGGTGTGACCTTCTGACCGTCTGCAGCGTCGCGGATGCTCATGCTTCCCTTGCGTTCCACCTCCTCGACGCGGAGCACCGCCTGCATCGGCAGGTGCAATACGCGGGTATCCCCGAACTCCTCGCGCAGGCGTTCCTCGGTCGGATCGACAAGGAGTCCCTCTCCAGCAGGCTCGAACACCAGCTCGCCGACTTCGGTGAACCCCCATAGCGAGCTCGTGGCAACGTGCCGCGCGTACAAACTCGTACGACTTGCCCAGATGCAGGAAAGTGACCTTGTAGAGCTTCTTGTTGCGCATGGGATTCCGGCTCAGTGGCGCATGCGGCGCACGATCGCGTCACGCGAAAACAGGGCAAACAGCAAACCGAACAGAAACCCGGCGATGTGGGTCCACCACACAACCGCGCCATAGCTCGGACCGGCATAACTGAACAGCAGTTGCAGCAACACCCAGATGCCGATCAACAGGAACGCCGGGACGCGCACGAATTCCAGATAAAGGCCCAGGGGAAGCACCAGCCCCAACCTGGCCCGGGGAAACAGCGCGACGTAGGCACCCAGTACCGCCGACACCGCTCCGCTGCATCCGATGATCGGCCGCAGGACGCCTGCCAGCGAGAGCGCTCCGACGAGGTTCGAGGCCATGCCGCCAACAAGGAAGAGTGTCAGAAAGCGCAGAGAGCCCATCGACCGTTCGGCCGGCAGCCCAAAGATAGCCAGGAACAGCAGATTTCCGAGCAGATGCGTCCACTCGACGTGGATGAACAACGCGGTGAAGAGCCTCAGCAGCGCCGGATCGGTCAGCTGGGGAAGTAAAGGCTGCTTGATATCGAAGATGTTCGCCGGGATCGTCCCCCAGTCGAGCAGCCACGAGACACGCTCGGGCGGGTGCATCAGGGCGAGGCTTACGAAGCAGACGACACAGACGCTTACCAACAACAGCGTGGCCCAGTGCAGACGTGAGCGACGACGATTATCGACATGGACGAACATGTGGTGTCCGAAAGGTGGACAGAACCAAGAGTATTTCACGCCCGGCCCGCGGATACGGAGGACCATTGTCCAGAAACAGCATCCGCTGCAGCGAAGACGCAAATAAAAAGCCCCCTCCTGTTGGAGGGGGCTTTTCAAAAAAAGGTCCCTGGCAGTGACCTACTCTTGCATGCGGATGCACACTACCATCGGCGCGGCTGCGTTTCACTTCCGAGTTCGGGATGGGATCGGGTGGGGCCACAGCGCTATAGCCGCCAGGGAAGGGGTGCGGTCAGCGCTCAGGAGCGCCGGACCGGCTAAAGGGGTAAACGAGTGACAAGCGATTTGGAACCTTACGAGATGTTTCGCTGAAGAGAAGCGAAGCGTCTTGGGGTTATATGGTCAAGCCGCACGGCTCATTAGTACGCGTAAGCTCAATGCATTGCTGCACTTCCACACCGCGCCTATCAACCACCTAGTCTAGATGGGGCCTTAAGGAGAGTCGAGCTCTCGGGAGATCTCATCTTGGGGCGCGCTTCCCGCTTAGATGCTTTCAGCGGTTATCGCTTCCGTTCATAGCTACCGGGCAATGCCATTGGCATGACAACCCGAACACCAGCGGAACGTCCACTCCGGTCCTCTCGTACTAGGAGCAGCCCCCCTCAAATCTCCAACGCCCACGACAGATAGGGACCGAACTGTCTCACGACGTTCTGAACCCAGCTCGCGTACCACTTTAAATGGCGAACAGCCATACCCTTGGGACCGACTACAGCCCCAGGATGTGATGAGCCGACATCGAGGTGCCAAACACCGCCGTCGATATGAACTCTTGGGCGGTATCAGCCTGTTATCCCCGGAGTACCTTTTATCCGTTGAGCGATGGCCCTTCCATACAGAACCACCGGATCACTAAGACCTACTTTCGTACCTGCTTGATCCGTCGATCTCGCAGTCAAGCACGCTTATGCCTTTGCACACAGTGCGCGATGTCCGACCGCGCTGAGCGTACCTTCGTGCTCCTCCGTTACTCTTTGGGAGGAGACCGCCCCAGTCAAACTACCCACCATACACGGTCCCTGACCCGGATTACGGGCCTAGGTTAGAACGTCAAGCACTTCAGGGTGGTATTTCAAGGATGGCTCCACCAAGACTGGCGTCCTGGTTTCATAGCCTCCCACCTATCCTACACAGAAGAACTCAACGTTCAGTGTAAAGCTATAGTAAAGGTTCACGGGGTCTTTCCGTCTTGCCGCGGGAACGCTGCATCTTCACAGCGATTTCAATTTCACTGAGTCTCGGGTGGAGACAGCGCCGCTGTCGTTACGCCATTCGTGCAGGTCGGAACTTACCCGACAAGGAATTTCGCTACCTTAGGACCGTTATAGTTACGGCCGCCGTTTACTGGGGCTTCGATCAAGAGCTTCGCCTTGCGGCTGACCCCATCAATTAACCTTCCAGCACCGGGCAGGCGTCACACCCTATACGTCCACTTTCGTGTTTGCAGAGTGCTGTGTTTTTGATAAACAGTCGCAGCGGCCAGGTTACTGCGACCCTCCAGTGCTCAGTCACGCACGTGACCACACCGGAGGGCGCACCTTCTCCCGAAGTTACGGTGCCATTTTGCCTAGTTCCTTCACCCGAGTTCTCTCAAGCGCCTTGGGATTCTCACCCTGCCTACCAGTGTCGGTTTACGGTACGGTTTTTCTTAAGCTGAAGCTTAGTGGCTTTTCCTGGAAGCGTAGTATCAGTCACTTCGTCCCATAGGACTCGTCTCGGTGCTCGGCATAAAGGATCCCGGATTTGCCTAAGATCCATGCCTACCGCCTTTCCCCGGGACAACCAACGCCCGGTAGACCTAACTTTCTCCGTCCCCACATCGCACTTAAGAAAAGTGCTGGAATATTAACCAGCTTCCCATCGACTACGCATTTCTGCCTCGCCTTAGGGGCCGACTCACCCTGCGCCGATGAACGTTGCGCGAGGAAACCTTGGGCTTTCGGCGTGCGGGCTTTTCACCCGCATTATCGTTACTCATGTCAGCATTCGCACTTCCGATACCTCCAGCAAGCTTCTCAACTCACCTTCACAGGCTTACGGAACGCTCCTCTACCGCGCACACTTGCGTGTGCACCCCGAGCTTCGGTGTAGTGCTTAGCCCCGTTAAATCTTCCGCGCAGACCGACTCGACCAGTGAGCTATTACGCTTTCTTTAAAGGGTGGCTGCTTCTAAGCCAACCTCCTGGCTGTCTATGCCTTTCCACATCGTTTTCCACTTAGCACTAACTTTGGGACCTTAGCTGCGGGTCTGGGTTGTTTCCCTTTTCACGACGGACGTTAGCACCCGCCGTGTGTCTCCCGGATAGTCTGTCCTGGTATTCGGAGTTTGCCATGGTTTGCTAAGTCGCGATGACCCGCTAGCCATAACAGTGCTCTACCCCCAGGAAGATTCGTCCGAGGCGCTACCTAAATAGCTTTCGAGGAGAACCAGCTATCTCCGAGTTTGTTTAGCCTTTCACTCCTATCCACAGCTCATCCCCATCTATTGCAACAGATGTGGGTTCGGTCCTCCAGTGCGTGTTACCGCACCTTCAACCTGGCCATGGATAGATCACTCGGTTTCGGGTCTACTGCCAGAGACTATGCGCCCTATTCAGACTCGGTTTCCCTTCGCCTCCCCTATACGGTTAAGCTCGCCACTGACAGTAAGTCGCTGACCCATTATACAAAAGGTACGCAGTCACCCTTGCGGGCTTCCACTGCTTGTACGTATACGGTTTCAGGGTCTATTTCACTCCCCTCTCCGGGGTTCTTTTCGCCTTTCCCTCACGGTACTAGTTCGCTATCGGTCAGTCAGGAGTATTTAGCCTTGGAGGATGGTCCCCCCATGTTCAGACAGGGTT
>NZ_JAMZEK010000001.1:0-527500 GCF_024158035.1 Dyella lutea | reverse complement strand
TTTCTGAAGGGTGATCCCAACATAAAACGTCATTGCTGACTTGTATGTTGGACCCTTGCATTGCTTGGACAGTCATCCCGTCCACTGCAAGGCGCCCACACAAGTCACCTGCGCACACTGTCAAAGATCAATCACTTGCGATCCGTTTCTCGAATCGCCCCGAAGCATTTCGCCTCAGGTGAGCCGCTCATTCTACATCGATTTTACTGTCCGTCAACACCTTCGTCACACTTGATTTCGAAGTTGTTGCCGCCCAGCCAGAAGTCGTCTTGGAAGAGAAGCGAGCCGCCTACTATACAACATTTTTCCGATCTGGCAACACGTCGAAGAGAAGTTCTTCGCGATGTGTTTCCGTTCGAAGCGATGTCGCCGCGGCGGGGGGCGCATAGTAGGCACGCCCCCCGGCATTGGCAAGCGTTTTCGCGAGGAAGTTGCTGCGGCGGACGCAAACCATTGTCCTGAAAAGCGTCACCCCTCCACGCGGCGGCGCCGCGGGAAGGTGATCACTCATGACACCTTAAGCAGCACGCGGGCGAAGTTGCGCTTGCCCACCTGCAGGACGCCTTCGAAGCCCGCAACGAACACCTGCTGGGGATCTTCGACCACCTGGGCGTCGATCTTGACCGCACGCTCCTTCAGCTTGCGATTGGCTTCCGAGTTGCTCGCCGTGAGGCCCGCGGCGGTGAGCAGCGCCGGCAACCTCAATCCATCGGCGGGGACGGCGATCTCGGAAAGCGGAAGCAACGACGTGTCTCCCTCACCCCGCACCACGGCGTGCCAGCCGGCAATGGCCTGTTCGGCGGCGGCCGCGTCGTGGAACCGGGTCGCCAGCTCACGTGCCAGGCGCAGCTTGGCATCGCGCGGGTTCAGGACGCCGCTGGCGACGTCCACCTTCATGCGAGCCATTTCCTCCAGCGACACCTCGAAGCTGAGCAGCTCGAACCAGCGCCACATCAGCTCGTCGCCGATCTTCATCGTCTTGGTAACGATATCGATCGCCGGCTCGTTGATACCGATGTAGTTGCCCAGGGACTTGGACATCTTGTTGACACCATCCAGCCCCTCCAGCAACGGCATCGTCAGCACGATCTGGGGCGGCTGCCCGTGGTGTTCCTGCAGTGCGCGCCCCATCAACAGGTTGAATTTCTGGTCGGTACCGCCGAGCTCGACGTCGCACTTCAACGCCACCGAATCGTAGCCCTGCACTAGCGGATACAGGAACTCGTGGATGGCGATCGGCTGCTGTCCCGCGTAGCGCTTGGCGAAGTCGTCGCGCTCGAGCATGCGGGCCACGGTGTGCTGCGCAGCCAGCTTGATCATGTCGGCCGCGGTCATCTGGCCGAACCACTCGGAATTGAAGCGCACCTCGGTGCGCTCCTTGTCCAGCACCTTGAAGACCTGGGATGCGTACGTTTCGGCGTTGGCGAGCACGTCTTCACGCGACAGCGGCCGGCGGGTGACGTTCTTGCCGGTGGGGTCGCCGATCATGCCGGTGAAGTCGCCGATCAGGAAAATCACCTGGTGACCCAGGTCCTGGAACTGGCGCATCTTGTTGAGCAGCACGGTGTGCCCGAGGTGGAGATCGGGCGCCGTCGGATCGAAACCCGCCTTGATCCGCAGCGGGCGACCCGCCTTGAGACGCTGCTCCAGCTCCTCGCGCTTGATGATCTCGTCCGCTCCGCGAGCGATGGTGGCCAGCGCCTGTTCCAACTCGTTCATGCAATCCTCGGATTTAGTTGTCTAGACAGCCACTCGAGTGACCGACTTCACAGGGGTGAAGTTAATTGTGCGTTAACCAAGAACCTAGCGCAAACCATTGATGGAAAAGGCGTTGACACCCTTTACACATGGCCGTTACGGTACCGGCCGGTCGCAGGTTTTCGGGTGGGGTCATGCATTATGAGTGAGGGGTCGCAGGTGGCGCACGCGGCGCGCAAGCAGGCTATTCGCCGCAAGGCGCAGCGCAGGCACTCCCACTTTTACGAGCGTTGCTCGCACTGGTCGTTCAACCGCAACGGCGAAGCCGAGCCGATCCGGTGGCATCGCGAGCGCTGGGTGCTCGCCGCCACTGCACTGTTGATCACGGCGCTGTCCGGCTTCCTGCTTCCCGCCTGGGCATCGGCCATGCGCACGCCGCCGGCCGCCGAAGCACACAGACTGCTGCCGCTGGCGTTGCCCAAGGCATCACCGGCAACGACACAGGCGCCGACCGTCGAGGACTGGCAGCGGGTCCAGGTCGAGCCGGGCCAGACACTTTCGGACATCTTCGCCAGCCAGGGTCTGAGCATGTCCGATCTGCAGCGGGTGATGGACGCCGCGGGTGACGCCCGTTCGGCGCTGCACAGCATCCGCCCGCACCAGGAATTCGACTTCCTGCTCGGTAGCGACGGCAGCCTGAAGGGCTTGCGCTTCGACCGCGACTCTGCAACCCGTGCGATGGTCCGCTTCGAAGACGGCACCGCCAAACTGACGCTGGAACCGCGCGACATGGATACGCGCGAACACGTCGCGCATGGCGTGATCGACAGCTCGCTCTACGCCGCCGCCTCCCGTGCCGGGATGAGCCCCGGCATGGTCGGCAAGCTGGCAGACCTGTTCAAGTACGACATCGATTTCGTGCAGGACCTGCGCGTCGGCGACAGCTTCACCGTCATCTACGACGACATCTACCGCGACGGCAGCTACTACACCGAAGGCGACATCGTCGCCGCCGAGTTCATCAACCAGGGCCATCGCTACACCGCCTACCGCTTCAAGAAGGCGGACGGCAACTACGGCTGGTTCAGCGAGGACGGCCGCCCGATCCAGAAGTCGTTCCTGCGCATCCCGGTCGATTTCACGCGCATCTCGTCCACCTTCAGCGCGGCACGCATGCACCCGATTCTTGGCCGCATGCGTGCGCACAAGGGCGTGGACTATGCCGCCCCCACGGGCACGCCGATCCATGCCGCGGGTGATGGTGTGATCAAGTTCCGTGGCTGGATGAACGGCTATGGCAACTTCGTGATCATCCAGCACAGCAAATCGATCAGTACCGCCTATGGCCACATGTCGCGGTTCGCAGCCGCCGAGCGCGTCGGCCAGCACGTGCGCCAGGGCCAGGTGATCGGCTACGTCGGAATGACCGGCCTGGCCACGGGTCCGCACCTGCACTACGAATTCCGTGTCAACGGCGTGCAGCGCAACCCGCAGACAGTGACGCTACCCAAGCCCGAGCCACTGCCGCAGGCCCAGCTCGCGAAGTTCGAAGCCCAGGTCGTGCGTCCGCAGCTGGCCCGCCTCAAGCAGGTGGACCAGAGCGTCAAGCTCGCGATGGCCAACAGCCGCCAGCACAGCGACGAATGACCCCTGCGTGGAACCCGCGGACTCGCTTTATCTCGGCCTGATCTCTGGCACCAGCGCCGACGGCATCGATGCGGCGCTGGTGAGTTTCGACGACGGCACGCCGTGTCTTCTGCTCGGACTGACCCACCCGTGGCCCGAGGAACTGCGCCAGCAGATCCTTGGCGTCGCGCAAGGGGAACTCCCGGTTGACCTAGACCAGCTCGGGCGACTGGATGTCGCCATGGGCTACGGCTTCGCCGAGGCGGCGAAACGCGTGCTGGACGCGGCCGGCGTGACGCCCGATCAGATCCGCGCGATCGGCTCGCATGGACAGACCCTGCGGCATCGGCCGACCGGCAGGCATCCCTTCACCCTGCAGCTTGGCGACGCCAGCGTGATCGCCGAACAATGCGGCATCGACGTCGTCGCCGACTTCCGTCGCGCCGATGTGGCCGCAGGTGGCCAGGGCGCGCCGCTGCTGCCGGCCATGCATGCCATGTTGCTCGGCCGGCCGGGGGAGGCCCGGGTGGTGCTCAACCTCGGCGGCATCGCCAACATCACCTGTCTCGGTGCCGATGGCAGCGTGCTCGGATTCGATACCGGCCCTGCCAATGGGCTGATGGATGCCTGGTGCGCTCGGCATCGCGGCGAGCCATTCGACCGGGACGGCCGGTTCGCCGGGGAAGGACGCTCGGATGAGGCGCTGCTGGACACCCTGCTCCAGGATCCCTATTTCGCGCTGGCACCGCCCAAGAGCACCGGCCGCGAACATTTCCACCTGGCCTGGCTCGATCACCAGCTGGCTGGGCGTGCGGTCGCACCCGCCGACGTACAGGCGACGTTGCTGGAACTGTCTGCGCGCAGCGCCGCCGATGCGATTGCCCGGCACGCGCCCGACACCCGGCGCGTGCTGGCCTGCGGCGGCGGCGTGCACAACCGCGCACTGATGGAGCGCCTCGCCGTGCGACTGGCACCGACCGAGTTGCAAAGCACCGCCAGCTACGGCGTGGATCCGGACTTCCTGGAGGCAATGGCGTTTGCCTGGCTGGCGCGGCAGCGGTTGCTGGGACGGCCCGGCAACCTGCCCGCGGTCACCGGTGCCCGCGGACCGCGCGTCCTCGGCGCCGTCTACTCCGCGTCCCGCTGAACGGGGCCGTGCTCTTCGTCGCCGAAGGGCGAGGCGGCGATACCGACCAGCTGGCTCGCGGGTGCCACCGACAACGCCTGGACGGCTTCGTGGAAGGCCGCACGCTCGGCAGCGTCCCAGTGGCCGCTGAGTACCACCGCATCGGCATCGATCAGGTTCTCGGAGAAGGCGACCCCGCCGTCGCTCATGCCCAGGCCGTGCCGGAGGGCATGCAGCACCACGTCATTGATCGACCAATGGCGTGACTTGGCCAGCGCCTTGATGCGCTCGGCCATCACGTTGTCGATATGGCGTACGACGAGATCCGGCATGGTCGCCACTCCGTGTCACGCATGCCCCCTGTGCGCCGGATGGTCGCACAAACCCGACGGCCGCTACCACGCGCCAGGCGCCGACGCGCGACTCAGCGCACGTCGTGGCCACCATCCCTGAAGCGTTTGCGGATCAGGGCGAACAGAACCACTGCCGGCACGATGCCCAGTACCGTGATGACGAAGAACCCGCCATAACCGACCGCCATAGCGATCTCGCCGGCGAAGAACCCCAGCACCTTGCCCGGCAGATTCACCAGCGAGCTCAGCAGCGCGTATTGCGTGGCCGTGTGCTCGCGGTTCACCAGTGAGGAAAGGAATGCCACTGTGGGCGGACCGAGCATGCCCAGGGTGAGGTTCTCGCCCGAGATCACCAGGGTGAGCATCCACAGGTTGCCGTAGTGCTGCATGAGCAGCAGATAGAGCAGGTTGCTAGTGCCGCACAGCACGACCATCACCGCCAGCGAGCGCCAGGCACCCCAGCGCGCCACCATCGCGCCGCCGACGAACACACCGACGATGCCGATCCACACGCCGTAGATCTTTGTGATCGCGCCGATCTGCGTCTTGCTGAAGCCCATGTCGCGGTAGAACGGGCTCATCACGCCACCGATGGTCGCCTGTTCCGGGATCTTGAACAGCAGGATGAAGGCGAGCGTGAGCAGCGCCAGCACAAAACCGTAGCGACGAAAGAAGTCGATGAACGGGTCGACCACGCCCAGCCGCATCGCATCCAGCCAGCGCGGGGGCGCTTGGCGCAATACCTCCGGCTCGCGTGCCGCCAGGGTCATGGCGATCGGCGGCAGCATGCACGCCGCCATGCCGACATAGATCGACGGCCAGGACACGTGGTGGTCGGCGACGATCAGCGCCAGAGCTCCGGCGGTGAGCAGGCCGATGCGGTAGCCCAGCGAATAAGTGGCCACCAGCGCACCCTGCGCCTCGATCGGTGCTATCTCGATGCGATAGGCATCGATGGCGATGTCCTGGGTGGCACCGAAGAACGCCACAATCAGCGTGGCAGCAATGAACACGGGCAGCCGCGCCGGCGTCAGCCAGGCCATCGCCAGCAGGCCGGCAGCGACCGCCAACTGCGCGAGCAACAGCCAGCCACGGCGCTGGCCGAGTTTGCGAAAGCCCGGCACGCGCCAGTGATCGAGCAGCGGCGCCCACAGGAACTTCAGCGCGTAGGTCATGCCGGCGCTGGCGATCATGGTGATCTCCGACAGCACCACGCCGCGCTCTTTCAGCCAGAAGGCCAGGGTGCCGGCAACCAGCAGGAACGGCAGTCCGGAGGAAAAACCGAACACCGCCATGGTCCCGGCGGCCGGCTGGGTGAAGGCCTGCCAGATCGAGGACCGCGGCGCTGCGGCGGCCGCCGGCTCAGTCGGCATAGTCGACCGTGTACGGCGCGTGGTCGGAAAAGCGCTGCTCGCGGTAGATCGAACAGTCGCGCAGACGGGCGCGCAGCGCGGGCGAGACGATCTGGTAGTCGATGCGCCAACCCACGTCGTTCTCCCGCGCGCGCCCGCGGTTGGACCACCAGGTGTAGTCCTCGCCCTCGGGCTTGAGCGTGCGATAGCTGTCCACCCAACCACGCTCGACCAGGCCATTGAGCCAGGCGCGCTCCTCCGGCAGGCAACCGGAGTTCTTCTGGTTGGACTTCCAGTTCTTGATGTCTTTTTCGCTGCGCACGATGTTCCAGTCGCCGCAGATCACGTACTGGCGATCGCTCTTCAGCCAGCCGTCGAAGATCGGTGCGATCCATTCCATGGCGCGGAACTTGAACTGCTGGCGCTCCTCGCCCGACGATCCTGACGGGAAATACAGCGACACCACCGAGAGCTTGCCGAAGCGCGCCTCGATGTAGCGGCCCTCGTTGTCGAACTCGTCCCAGCCCAGCTCGGTCAGTACGGCGTCCGGTTCGCGCCTGGCGTAGATCGCCACGCCGCTGTAGCCCTTCTTGCTGGTGGCATCGCGGTAGAAGCAGTGGTGCCCGTCGGGTCGGAACATCGGGTCGGTGAGCTGGTCCTCCTGCGCCTTGGTCTCCTGCAGGCAGACCACGTCGGCCTCCTGGGCGCGAAGCCAGGGAAACACCCCCTTGGTCGCCGCCGAACGGATGCCGTTGGCGTTGAGGCTGATGATGCGCATGCGTGCTCCTGCAGTCCGGCTTACGTACGGTCAAGCCGGCATCATAGCAACCGTTGCAGTGGCACTCCGGGGCCGGCTCCGGGCGTTACCATGACGCATTGCGTCGGCGTGGCCGCCGCATCCCCGACCCAGCAGACCGGAATTTCCCGTGCACGATTACCAGCGCGACTTCATCGACCTGACTCTTCAACGCGAGGTGCTGCGCTTCGGCGAGTTCACCCTCAAGTCCGGGCGGATCAGCCCGTACTTCTTCAACATGGGACGGATCGACTCCGGCGCCGCGCTGGCCCAGCTGGGTCGCGCCTATGCGGCGACCATCCAGGCCTCCGGCCTGACCGTGGACATGCTGTTCGGCCCGGCCTACAAGGGCATCGCGCTGGCCGCCGCCACCGCCATCGCGCTCGCCGAGCAGCATGGCCGCGACCTTCCCTGGGCGTACAACCGCAAGGAAGCCAAGGACCACGGTGAAGGCGGCAGCCTGGTCGGCGCGCCGCTGCAGGGTCGCGTGCTGATCGTCGACGACGTGATGACCGCGGGCACCGCCGTGCGCGAGTCGCTGGCGCTGATCCGCGCCGCCGGTGCCGAGCCGGCCGGCGTGCTGATCGCACTGGACCGGCAGGAGCGGGGCCAGGGCGAGCTGTCCGCGGCACAGGAATTGACGGCGGAGTTCGGCATTCCGGTGATCGCGATCACCCGGCTGGACGATGTGCTGGCTTACGCCGGCGAGCGGCCCTCACTCGCAGCCGAGCACGCGCGGCTGCTCGCCTATCGCGCCCGCTACGGCGTGACCGGCTAAGCGAAAAGCTCTGGCGGAGCCCACCGTACCGACCGGCGTGATCGCTATACTCCGCTCGATACGGAGGGGTTACATGCGCAAGTTCCTGATCGTTTCCGCCATGTTGTCGGTCGTCGTCAGCACCGCTGCCATCGCTCAGCAGAAGGGCAGTGCCGTGCAGTACCGCTGGCACGACGCGCATGGCCTGCTGCACTACAGCGACAGTCTTTCCGCCGACGCCATGGCCAATGGCTACGACATCGTCGACAGCCGCGGCATCGTCGTGCGCCACGTGGAGCGCCAGCTCACGGTGGAGGAGCGCGCCGCCGCAGAGAAACAGGCCGCCATCGCCGCCGCCAAGAAGCAGGCCGAAGACGAACAGCGTCGCAACGACGATCAGATGCTCGCGGCCTATCCGAACGAGCCGGACCTGGTGAGCATGCAGAAGGACGAGCTCAATTCGATCGACCAGCAGATCTCGACCACCCGCAAGAGCCTGGCCACGCAGGAACAGGCGCTGGCCGACCTGCTCGGGCGCGCCGGCGAGCTGGAGCGCACCAAGCAGCCCGTGCCCAAATACCTCAACGATCGAATCGCCACCCAGCGCGGGGTGGTCGGCTCGCAGCGCGCCCTGCTCGAGCGCCTGCAGCAGTCGTACGTCAACACGCAGCTGCGGCAGGAGGGCCAGCTCAGCCGGTATCGTGAGCTGAAAAAGCAGATCGCCGGCGACGACCCCGGCCACTGACCGTCCCGCTCAGAACGGCAGCTTCAGGCCGGGCTTCACCAGGAACAACTGCTCGCGGAAGACCTGCTGGATGCGTTTGAGCGCGGTCGGATTGTCCGCGTCGAAGCGCAGCACCAGGGTCGGCGTGGTATTCGACGCCCGCACGAGACCCCAGCCGTCCGGCCAGTCCGCGCGCACGCCATCGATGGTCACCAGCGTGGCGTCCGGGAAGCTGGCCTTCTCGCGGAAGGCATCCATGAAGCGCTTCTGCTCGCCCTCGGCCAGATCGATCTTCAGCTCCGGGGTGGATACGCCCTTCGGGCAGGTGGCGAAGATTTCGTCCGGGCTGCGGTCTTCCAGGTCGCCGGCGAGAATCTCCAGCAGCCGCGCGGCGGCATAGATGCCGTCGTCGAAACCGTACCAGCGCTCCTTGAAGAAGAAGTGGCCGCTCATCTCGCCGGCCAGCTCCGCGCCGGTCTCGCGCATCTTCGCCTTCATCAACGAGTGGCCGGTGCGCCACATCAGCGGGCTGCCGCCTGCATCCAGGATCTGGCCCTTCAGGTGCCCGGTGCACTTGACGTCGTAGATGATCGTGGCACCCGGCTGGCGCGCCAGCACGTCCCGCGCGAACAGCATCAGGACGCGGTCCGGGTAGACGATCTCGCCTTCGCGGGTCACCACGCCGAGACGATCGCCATCGCCATCGAACGCCAAACCGAGATCGGCACCGGTCTGTTTCACGGCGAGGATCAGGTCCTCGAGATTGGCCGGATCGGAAGGATCCGGATGGTGGTTCGGGAAGCTGCCGTCGACGTCGCAATACAGCGGCACCACTTCGCAGCCGATACCCTCCAGCACCTGCGGTGCGACCATGCCCGGGATGCCGTTGCCACAATCCACGACCACCTTGAGCATGCGCTCGGCCTGCACGTCCGAGGCGATCCGCTCGATGTAGTCGGGCACGACATCCAGGTTCCGGGAGCTGCCGTGCCCGTCGTCCGGCAGGTCGCCTTCGACGATGCGACGGTACAGGTCCTGGATCGCTGCCTCGGCCAGCGTCTGCCCGCCCAGGACGATCTTGAAGCCGTTGTACTCCGGCGGATTGTGGCTGCCGGTGACCGCCACGCCACACCCGGTGTTTAGCCGGAATGCCGCGTAATACACCACCGGCGTGGGCACCGCGCCGATATCGATGACATCGATGCCTGCCAGCTGCAGGCCTTCGGCCAAGGCCCCGGCCAGTTCCGGGCCGGAGTTGCGGCCGTCGCGGCCGACCACGATCTCGCGCAGCCCCTGCTCGCGCATCATGCCGCCGATCGCCTGGCCCAGCCGCTTGGCCACGGGGCGGTCCAGCGTCTTGCCGACCACGCCGCGCACATCGTAGGCGCGGAAGATCGACGGATCGATGGCCACCACTGGCGGGGGCGCCTTCGGCGGCGGTCCCTGAGGCGGCGGTGAAGGCGGCGGGATGGCCGGACGCACCCGCTCACGACGCGGTGGCAACGGGACATCCTCCACCGCTGGCTCGGCCGCCTCGCTGCCCGGGCTCCCTCCCCGCAAACGCAGCAGCCATACGCCCACCCCCAGACCGAGCAGGCTCAGCAACGCGGCGAGCGGCCATTGGCGCGGCAGCACGATGAAGGCCGCCGGCAACGCCGCCGTGACGCTGAACGCGCTGTTCGGCACCGGCTCGCCGCTATCTTCCTCGGGCACCGCCGATGCGTTTCCGTGCGAGAGCAGACCAAGGTCGGTGCGGTCGTCGCCCTGGCGCAGCTCGATGCGACCGCCGGCCGGAGATACCGCATCGAAGGCCCTGGCCACCGGCTCGAACGGCAATTCCACCCACGCCCAGGCGGCGGGGTGCTGCAGCGGACCGACCGGCATGGCGAACGAGACATGGCGCCCGTCACGTGCATTCACCGATTCCGCCAGGGCCGGGCCATCGATGCTTTGCGCGGCGATCAGCTGGGCGGCCTTGGCATAGCCGAACTCGCGATAGTTGGCGTGCAGCACTTCCCCCAGGGACGGACTGTAGAACTCCACCACCCGTGACCCGGGTACGGCCGCCTTCACCGACGCCACGGCAGCATTGGCGTCGGCCGCCAGCGTGGCGGGGTCGACCTTATCCAGCGCGTTACGGACCGCACGGCGCTGGCTGTCCAGCGCGGCCGACACGGCCCTGACGGCTGCGGCCTGGGCCTGATGGACGCGATCGTTGGCGTGTCCCTCGTTCGCGATCAGCCATGTTTGCCAGCCGGCAAACAAGCCGAGCACGACCAGCAGCGTGCCGGCGGCCAGCGGCAGCAGACGCCTCCAGTCGACCTCGGCCAGTGCGTTGGCCTTCCCCCAGCTCAAACCCATCCCCGCCCCCGCAGATCAGTTGATTCCGGTCGATCCGAAGCCGCCCTGCCCCCGTTCCGACGGTGCGAACTCTTCCACCACCCTCAGCCGTGCCTGTGCCACCGGCACGAGCAGCAGTTGTGCGATGCGGTCGCCCACCCCGATGGTGACCGGCCGGGTGCCGCGGTTCCAGCACGAAATCATCAGCGGCCCCTGGTAATCGGCATCGATGACGCCGACCAGGTTGCCCATCACCAGGCCCTGCTTATGCCCCAGGCCCGATCGCGGCACGATCAGCGCGCACCAGCCGGGATCGCCGATGTGGATCGCGAAGCCGCTCGGGACCAGCAGGGTCTCGCCCGGGGCGAGGGTGGCCGGAGCCTCCAGTGCCGCGCGCAGGTCCATGCCGGCGCTGCCCATGGTGGCCGGTTCCGGTAGCGGAATACTGTGGCCCAGTCGCGGATCGAGGATCTTCAGTTCGATGTCGATCACGCGCGCGCCCCCCGGAAGCGCTCGGCCACGCAGGCGACCAGTTCACGGGCCAATTCGGCCTTGCCGGCCCGCGGCAATTCGCGCGAACCGCCGTTCCAGTAGAGGGTGAGCGCGTTGTCGGCGGTCTCGAACCCCAGGCCTTCACCCACCTGGTTGGCGGCGATCATGTCGAGTTTCTTGCGACGCAGCTTGTCCTGCGCGTACGTCGCCACGTCGTGTGTCTCGGCGGCGAAACCGACCAGGAACGGATGCTCAGGCAACGCCGACAAGCTGGCGAGGATGTCCGGGTTTTCCGCCAGGGTCAGCACCAGGTCGGCACCGGCCTGCTTCTTCAGCTTGCACGGCGCCACTTGCTCCGGTCGATAGTCGCCGACGGCCGCCGCCGCAATGTAGATATCCGCGCCCGCCGAAGCCTCCAGCACCGCCGCATGCATCTGGGCCGCGCTGCGCACGTCGATGCGACGCGCCACGCCGGCAGGCGAGGTCAGGCTCACCGGGCCGGCCACCAGGGTGACCCGGGCGCCGGCCAGGACACAGGCTTCGGCCACGGCAAAGCCCATCTTTCCGGAACTGCGGTTGCCGATGAAGCGCACCGGGTCGATGTCTTCGTAGGTCGGGCCGGCACTGACCACCACGTGGCGCCCGGCCAGCAGGCCGTTGCCGAACGAGGCCGCCAACGCCTCGCGCAGTTCCAGCGGCTCGAGCATGCGCCCGGAGCCGATGTCGCCGCAGGCCTGCTCGCCGGCGGCCGGGCCCAGCACGGTCACTCCGCGCGAGCGCAGCGTCGCCAGGTTTGCCTGCACCGCCGGATGCGCCCACATCTGCTGGTTCATCGCCGGCGCCACCGACAGCGGGGCGGCGCTCGCCAGGCACAGCGTGGTCAGCAGATCGTCGGCCTGGCCGTGGGCGAGGCGGGCCAGCACATCGGCACTGGCCGGAGCGACGAGGATGCGCTCGGCCCAGCGCGCCAGCTCGATATGGCCCATCGCGGCCTCGGCCGACTCGTCCCACAGCGATACCCGCACCGGCGCGCCGGAGAGCGCCTGGAACGTGGTCGGGGTGACGAAATGCGTGGCCCCTTCGGTCATCACCACGCGCACCTCGGCGCCCACATCGCGCAGGCGACGGACCAGTTCGCAGGACTTGTAGGCGGCGATGCCGCCGGACACGCCCAGCAGGATGCGGCGGTGGGCAAGACTCATGGATGGGCCCGTGGTTTGTTAGGCCCGGTAGCTTACCGGAATCGCCCGCCGCGGCCCGCGCGGGCCGGGCGGACGATCGCGGTTGGGATTCACGCCTCGACGCGCGGATGCAACAGATCACCCAGGCCGATCCGCCGCAGCAGTTCCGCACGCACCCGGTCGGCCACGCCGTTGACCACTTCGGCGCCGTCCTGCGCCGGGTCGACGTGGACGCGGAATGGCCGGCGGCCGTACGGCGCATCGACCACCGCCACGATGGCTGCAGCGACCGCCTGCGGATCGGCATCGGCCGGCTCCAGCGCGGCCAGCCCGCGCAACGCGACGTCGGCGAGATCGGCCGTCGGCCCTTCGGCGTACGCTTTCGCCACGGCCGCATCCGACGGCTGGCCGGCATGGGCGAAATGGTGGGTGCCCTGGGTGAACGCGCCCGGCACGACGATGCTGCTCTCGATGCCCCAGCGCGCCAACTCGCCCGCGTAGCTCACCGCCAGCGCGTCCATGCCGGCCTTGGCGGCGAAGTACGGCGCCAGATACGGCGGTGTGCCACCGCGGGTGCTGGAGGAGGACACCCACAGCAACAGGCCTCGACCGCGCGACCGCAGATGCGGCAGCACGGCGCGGTTGACCCGCTGCGTGCCGAGCACGTTGGTGTCGTAGAGCGCGGCGAACTGCTCGGGGGTGAAGGCCTCGGCCGGCCCGTAGGCCATGTGCCCGGCGTTGTGCACGACCACGTCGAGTCGGCCCTGGATGGCGAGTATCGCCTCGATCGCCGCGTCCACCGACGACTGATCGGCGATATCCATCTCGATCGCATGCAGGTCCAGCCCCTCGCCGCTGGCGAGCTGCTGCAGGCGCTGCACGGCCGGGGCGTTGCGCCCATCGGTCTCGCGCATGCCGGCGTATACCGCATGGCCGGCCCGGGCCAGGGCGATGGCGCTCATCCAGCCGAAACCGCTGGAGGCACCGGTAATGACGATGACTTGCTTGATGGTCATGGCTGCGCTCCGGTCAGACCATGCCGCCGTTGGCGCGCAGCACCTGGCCGTTCACCCAGCCACCGTCCGGACCGGCCAGGAACGCCACCACGTCGGCGATGTCCTCCGGCGTGCCCAGGCGCTCCAGCGGTGCGGCCTTGGCCAGCTGCTCGACCAGCGCGTCCGGCTTGCCCTCGAGGAACAGCTCGGTGGCGGTCGGCCCCGGCGCCACCGCGTTGACGGTGATGCGCCGGCCGCGCAGCTCCTTCGCCAGGATCGGCGTCATCCCCTCCACCGCCGCCTTGCTCGCGACGTAGGCGCCGTAGGTGGGCAGCAGGGTGCCGACCAGGCTGGAGGAGAAATTGATGATGCGGCCGCCCTCGCGCAGGCGACGGCCCGCCTCGCGCATGGCGTTGAAGCTGCCCTTGAGGTTGATCGCGATGATGCGATCGAACTGGGCATCGTCCACGTCGACCAGCGGCGCCTGCTGCAGCACGCCAGCGTTGTTCACCAGCACGTCGACACCGCCGAACGCCGCTTCTGCGGCATCGAACATCCGCCGTACGGCAGCCGGGTCGGCCACGTCGGCCTGGGCGGTCAGCGCGCGGCCGCCGGCCGCTTCGATATCGGCCGCCACCGCGGCGGCGGCGCGGGCATCGCCGGCGTAGTTGACGACCACGGTGAAGCCGTCGCGCGCCAGACGACGGGCGATGGCGGCACCGATGCCGCGCGAGGCGCCGGTGACCAGGGCGACAGGGGAGGTGGGACTGGACATGGGCTTTCATCCTCTTGGCTGAGCCGGCGGATGCCGGTGGACAGAGGATGGTCTTTTCGTCACAGCGGATAATCTGCTTCAATCCGCCAACATTTTTCGGATGCTGGGAACAAATGTGGACAAGGTCGATGCCATGCGCCTGTTCACCCGGATCGTCGAGCGGCGCAGCTTCACCCGCGCCGCGCAGGACCTGGCCCTGCCCCGCTCCACCGTCACCGAGGTGATGCAGCGGCTGGAAGCGCGGCTGGGCGTGCGCCTGCTCGAGCGCACCACGCGGCAGGTGCGTCCCACCCTCGACGGCGAGGCGTACTACCAGCGCTGCATGGCCATCCTCGCCGAGATCGAGGAGGCCGAGGCCGCGTTCACCGGCGCCCGGCCCGCCGGCCTGCTGCGGGTGGACGTGCACGGCACCCTGGCGCAGTACTTCATGCTGCCCGACCTGCCTGGGTTCCTCGCACGCTACCCGGATATCCAGCTGCGGATCGGTGCCGGCGACCGCTACGTGGACCTGGTGCGCGAAGGTGTGGACTGCGTGCTGCGCGTCGGCCGTCCCGCCGACAACCGGATGGTCGGGCGGCAGATCGCCACGCTGGCGGAAGGCACTTTCGCCAGCCCCGCCTACCTGGCCCGGCACGGCACCCCGCGCTCGCCCGACGAACTGGACGGCCACCGCATGGTCGGCTTCGAATCCTCCGCCACCGGCGGCGTGCTGCCGCTGGAGTTCCGCCAGGACGGCTCGCTGCGCGAGATCACCTTGCCGCTGACGGTAAGCGCCACCGGGGCGGAGATGTACGTGGCGCTGGCGCGGCTGGGCCTGGGACTGGTGCAGGTGCCGCGTTACCGGGTGGAGGACGACCTGGCCCGTGGCAGCCTGGTCGAGGTGCTGGCCGAGTTCCCGCCGGAGCCGTCTCCGGTATACGTGCTTTACCCGCAGAACCGCCAGCTGTCGCCGCGGGTACGGGTGTTCATCGACTGGCTCTCCGCTGCGTTCGCCCAGCGCCTGTCCCCACCGCGCTGACCGTCCACGGCGCGGTCGACCCACAGCCCGAACCGTGCTTGCCCGATGGGCGCTGGCCACACCCCGCGGCAGGCTGATCGGATGAGCATCCGAGAATGGCCCGCCACCGAACGCCCCCGCGAGAAGCTGCTGGCCCGCGGCTGCGCCGCGCTCACCGACGCCGAACTGATCGCCGTGCTGCTGGGCAGCGGCATCCCGGGCACCGACGCGATCGCGCTGGGCCGGGGCCTGCTGCAGGACAACGGAGGACTCGCCTCCCTGCTTGGAGCTCCAGCGGAGGCCATCAGCCGGCGCGGTATCGGCCCGGCCAAGCGGGCGCGCCTGGTCGCCGCCCTGGAACTGGCCCGGCGCGCGCTGGGCGAGCAGTTGCGTGAGCGTCCGGCGCTCAGCAGTCCGCGGGACAGCGGGGATTATCTGCGTGCGCAGCTGCGCGATCGTCCCTACGAGGTGTTCGCCTGCCTGTACCTGGACAACCGACACCGCGTGCTGGGGTTCGAGGAACTGTTTCGCGGCACCGTCGACGGCGCCAGCGTGCATCCGCGCGAAGTCGTGCGCGCCTGCATCCGGCACAACGCCTGCGCGGTGATCTTCGCCCACAACCACCCCAGCGGCGTGGCCGAGCCCAGCGCGGCGGACCGCGCGATCACCCGGGAACTGCGGGACGCGCTCCAGCTGGTCGGAGTGCGGGTCCTGGACCATCTGGTGATCGGAGCCGGCACGCCGGTGTCGATGGCCGAACGTGGTCTGATCTGAGCGTCAGGGGACCCGAGCCAAAAAAAAAGGGCGATGCAGGCTCACGCCGCACCGCCCATGCCGTTTTTTTGGGGAGGGTGGAGAACACGGTATCTCCTGGCGCCCGACGACTCCGGGGAGGATAGGTCGTCGAGCACGGGACGCAGTGTGGCGGCGCCGCATGACAGGGGCGTGACGCTGGCGCGTCGTGCACGGGACAACGCAGGTACGCGGAAAGTTATGCACATTTCGCCAGGAAGGGCATTTGCGGGACCAACATGACTCGCAAGCAAGATACTTGCTTCAAGATATTGAAATTGATATATTTTTGTGCATTCGTCGCAGTGAAATCAGCATAAGGGCCCAGCTGGGCCGACAAGCGTGTCACCTTTCCCACAGAGTTATCCACAGGCTTGCTCCCGCACCGCATCAGGACCGCTCCGGGCTGCCGCTCAGCCTTGCTCTGTTAACATTGCCGGTCCAACTGCTTGCCGACCCCGACCCGTGAAAGATCAGCTGCGCGCCCTGCTGCTGCAGGCCCTCGACCGCCTGCGCACCGACTCCATCCTTCCCGCCGATCTCGTGATCCCGCATTTCGTGATCGAGCGTGCGCGCAGCCGCGAGCACGGCGATTTCGCCACCAATCTGGCGATGCTGCTGGCCAAGCCGGCCCGCGCCAAGCCGCGCGAGCTGGCAGAGAAGCTGGTCGCCGCGATGCCGGCCAATGCGCTGGTGGCGAAGGTGGAGATCGCCGGTCCTGGCTTCATCAACTTCTTCCTCGCCGCCGAGGCGTACCACGCCGAAGTGCGGCGGATCTTCGCCGAGGGTGACGCCTACGGCCGCAATAGCAGCGGCGGTGGCAGGGTCGCCGGCGTGGAGTTCGTCTCGGCCAACCCGACCGGTCCGCTGCACGTCGGCCACGGTCGCGCCGCGGCAATCGGCGACTGCATCAGCCGCCTGCTCGATGCCACCGGCTGGGACGTCAAGCGCGAGTTCTACTACAACGATGCCGGTGTGCAGATCGCCAACCTGGCCGTCTCCACCCAGGCGCGCGCGCGCGGCCTCGCCCCCGGCGACGCCGGCTGGCCGGAAGACGGTTACCGCGGCGACTACATCGCCGATGTGGCCAGGGCCTACCTGGCCGGCGACAGCGTCACTGCCGACGGCCACACGGTGGTCGGCGCAAAGGATCCGGACAACCTCGATGCGATCCGCCAGTTCGCCGTCGCCTACCTGCGCCACGAGCAGGACCTGGACCTGAAGGCCTTCGGCGTCGCCTTCGAAGTGTATTTCCTGGAGTCCTCGCTGTATGCCGACGGCAAGGTGGACGAGACCGTGCGCGAGCTCATCGCCCATGGCCACACCTACGAGGAAGGTGGCGCGCTGTGGCTGCGCTCGACCGACTTCGGCGACGACAAGGACCGCGTGATGCGCAAGTCCGACGGCACCTATACCTACTTCGTGCCGGACGTCGCCTACCACCGCTCCAAGTGGCAGCGCGGCTACGAGCGCGCGATCACCGAACTTGGCTCGGACCACCACGGCTCGCTGGCCCGCGTGAAGGCCGGCCTGCAGGCGCTGGACGTCGGCATTCCGAAGAACTGGCCCGAGTACGTGCTGCACCAGATGGTCACGGTGATGAAGGGCGGCGAGGAGGTGAAGATCTCCAAGCGCGCCGGCAGCTACGTGACCCTACGCGACCTGATCGACGAGGTCGGCCGCGACGCCACACGCTACTTCCTGATCGCCCGCAAGGGCGACTCGCAGCTGGTGTTCGACATCGACCTGGCCCGTTCGCAGACCAACGACAACCCGGTCTACTACATCCAGTACGCCCACGCCCGCGTGTGCAGCGTGCTGCGCCAGGCCGCGGAGAAGGGCCTGGCCGTGGATCTGGACGCCGGCCTGGCACACCTGGCGCGGCTGGACAGCGAGCACGAGCAGGTGCTGCTGACCGAGCTGTCGAAGTACCCGGAAATGGTCGAGGCGGCGGCCGAGCACCTCGAACCGCACCTGGTCGCCGGCTGGCTGCGCGAGCTGGCCAACGCATTCCACGCCTACTACAACGCGCACCAGTTCCTGGTCGAGGATGCCGACCTGCGCAACGCCCGGCTGGCGCTGTCGGTGGCCACCCGCCAGGTGCTGAGGAACGGTCTGGACCTGCTGGGCCTGAGCGCCCCGGAGAGCATGTAAATGGCAGCACGCAAGGGCAAGGGCCGGCAGGCCGTCCGCCACAAGAAGGGCGGCATCCCGGGTTGGGCGATCCTCGCCGTGGGCATCCTCGGCGGTGCCCTGCTGATGGTGATGCTGATGCGCAAGTCGCTGCTGCCGATGGCGCCGACCGGGCCGCAACCCAACCCGCAGGCCACCGCCCAGCGCGGCAGCGACCCGGGCGCGGTGGCGCCGGGCAGCGCCGCCACGACGCCGAAGAAGCCGCAGTACGACTTCTATTCGCTGCTGTCGGAGAAGGAAGTGCGCATCCCCGACTCGGTGATCAGCGCGCAGGCCCGTGCCGAGCAGCAGAAGCAGCAGCAGGCGCGTGAGGCCGCGGCCGCCCAGATCGCCGCCCAGCAGCAGGCCAGCGTGCCCCCGCCGCCGCCCGGCGTGACACGCGAGAACATCACCGCCGCGCCGGCCGCCGCCGTACAGGCACCGGCCGCGGGCAGCGGGTACCTGCTGCAGGTCGGCGCGTTCCCGAATGCCGCCGACGCGGAGAGCCTGAAGGCGCGACTGGCGCTGCAGGGCTTCGTGGCCAACGTGCAGTCGGTCAACGTGGGCGGCCAGGTGTTCCATCGCGTGCGGCTGGGGCCGTTCCGGTCGGCCACCGAACTGGAATCGGCCAAGCAGCGGCTGGCGAACGCCGGCATCAACGCGATCGCCCTAAAGGAAGGCCACTGAGCCCCGTGTCCCTGCGAGACCCCGACATGAGCATGAAGACCGCCCTGATCACCGGCGCCACCTCCGGCTTCGGCGCCGCCGCCGTGGACCGCTTCGTTGCCGGCGGCTGGCGCGTGGTCGCCACCGGCCGTCGCTCTGACCGCCTGCAGAAGCTGGTCGACAAGCACGGGGCCGACCGCGTCCACGCGCTGGCCTTCGACATGCGCGACGAAGCCGCGATGCGCAAGGCGATCGCCGGCCTGCCCACCGCGTTCGCCGGCATCGACCTGCTGGTCAACAACGCCGGCCTGGCGCTGGGCACCGTGCCGGCGCAGCGGGCGGACCTCGCGCAGTGGAAACAGATGATCGACACCAACGTCACCGCGCTGGTCACGATCACCCACCTGCTGCTGCCCACGCTGATCGAGCGCCGCGGCGCGATCGTCAACATCAGCTCGATCGCCGGCAGCTACCCGTACATGGGCGGCAACGTCTACGGCGGCAGCAAGGCCTTCGTCAGCCAGTTCACGCAGAACCTGCGCACCGACCTGCACGGCACCGGGGTGCGGGTGAGCTCGATCGAACCGGGCATGGCCGAGACCGAGTTCACCCTGGTGCGCACCGGCGGCGACCAGGCCGCCTCGGACAAGCTTTACGCGGGCGTCGACCCGATCACCGCGCAGGACATCGCCGAATCGATCTGGTGGATCGCCACCCTGCCGCCGCACCTCAACATCAACCGGCTGGAAGTGATGCCGGTGAACCAGTCGGCGGCCGGCCTGCAGGTGCATCGCAACGCCTGATATCGTCCGTAAGAGCGCACCCTCACCCTGTGCGCGACGCTCTCCTTCACGTGACCAAAGGCATCGCGCACAGGGTGCGCTCCTACAAGCGATGCACGTCGTGGGTCACGAACGGATGCTGGGCATCGGGGTAATCCAGCCAGTGCGGCTGCGCCAGCGTGTGGCGCATGTCCTCCAGCCCGGCGCGCCAGTGGCGACGCATGCTGTTGGCGCTGAACTCGTAGTCCTTGTAGTGCCCTTCGTACGGCTTGTCGCGGTAGATCAGGTGCACCAGGTTGGTCAGCGCGCCGGATGAGCGCGCCTGCGCGCGCAGATAGGCCGGATCGTCGCGGCGGGACTCGGGGACCAGCGCCATCAGGTCGTGCAGCAGGCGCTGGTGCTCGTGCTCGCGCGCCATGTACTCGGTGACCAGGCGGGTGCGGCTGGAGAACTGGATGTCCTTGCTGCGCGAGGCGACCTGCGGCAGGTCGTGCGGCAACTCGCCGGTCGCGCTCCACAGGTCGACCTGGAAGATCAACGCGTCGTGGGCCGGGCGGTCGCACAGCACCTTGTACAGCGGCGTGTTGGAGACCATGCCGCCGTCCCAGTAGAACTCGCCGTCGATCTCCACCGCCGGAAAGCCCGGCGGCAGCGCACCGGAAGCCATGAAGTGCTCGGCGCGAAGGATCTGCCGGGTGCTGTCGAAATACTCGAAGTTGCCGTTGCGCACGTTCACCGCGCCGACCGAGACGCGGATCGTGCGCGGGTCGTTGATCCGGTCGAAATCGACCAGTCGCTCCAGCGTGCTGCGCAGCGGTGCGGTGTCGTACCAGCTGGCCAGGTGCGGTCCGCGTCTCCACGGCGCCAGCGGCGGGATCGGCATGCGCGGCAGGAAGAAGCCGGCCTGGCCCTCCAGCAGCGCGCGCATCGCCGCCATGCCGCTGAGGCCGTGCTGCAGCGGCAGCGGCCACGGCAGGTCATCGAACTCCGGCGCTGCCAGCGGTGCCGGCAGGAACGGCGGCTTGCAGATGGTCTTCCAGAACTCGCGCAGCTTCGCCACGCGGTGCTCAGGCGCGTTGCCGGCGATCACCGCCGCGTTCAACGCGCCGATGGAAATCCCTGCCACCCAGTTCGGCAGGCGACCGCTGGCATGCAGGCCTTCGTAGACACCGGCCTGGTAGGCACCCAGGGCGCCGCCGCCCTGCAGGACCAGGGCGACGGTGGGGTATTCGCGCGGCGCGGTATCGGCCTTGCGCGAGGCGACCGACGATTTGCCTGCGCGCAGCTTGGAAGTGGGCTTGCTCATGACGTACTCCTCAGGCCGCCGGTTCGGCCAGGTAGTCGTGCACCACCTCGCCCAGCGCCAGGGTCAGGTCGCAGACGAAATGCAGCGCCGATTCAACCTTCAGCACCGGCAGGTCGGCCACCGGCGCCAGCGCGTGCGGATGCAGTTCCAGCGAGGCTGGCCCGGTCCAGGCGCCCTTCAGCGTGATCTCGGTGGTGAAATAGCGCACCAGCTCGCAGATGCGCGGCGTGCCGTCGACGTGCGGGATGATCTTGAGCAGGAAATTCGGCGCCTGCAGCGCCGCCATCACCGCGGCATGGTCGGCCGGACGGTGCTTGTAGCCCATGGTCGCCTTGGCCACGCGCACCTTGCCGTAGTCCAGCGTGCCGACCAGGGTGTCGGTCTCCACCTCCAGCTCGGGCGAGGCCAGTTTCTTCGGGAAACCCCAGAGCTCGCGCCCGCCGGCGATCGGCGGATGGTCGTTGAGGTACATCGAGTGCACGTAGCCGCCGTGCACGCCCTGGAAACGCACCGGGATCACCTGCCCGCTCTCGGTGTAGTCGCCGAAGCCGGTGGAGTCCGGCATGCGGATGAACTCGTACTTCACCAGCGGCTCGGTCACCTCCAGCGGCTCGGGTACCACCGCGCGCAACGCATCGAGGTCGGTGCGATAGGTGATGACCAGGAATTCGCGATTGACGAAACGGTAGGGGCCCGGCGGGAACGCCGGACTGGTCAGCGGCATGGCGAACGCGTTCGCCCGGACATCGGCCTGCTTCATGCGTGATCACTCCATCGAAAACACTGCACAAGGGCACGACGCAGCAGCCCTGCCGCGTCGTGGCGGTTCCACTCGGGGTGTTACTGCATGTACCAGCCGTGGCTGACCACGAACGACTGCCCGGTCAGCGCCGCCGACGGGAAGGTCGCCAGGTAGAGCGCGGTCTGCGCGATGTCCTCGACCGTGGTGAACACGCCGTCCACGGTGTCCTTGAGCATCACGTTCTTGATTACCTGGTCTTCGCTGATGCCGAGCTCCTTGGCCTGCTCCGGGATCTGCTTCTCCACCAGCGGCGTGCGCACGAAACCAGGGCAGATCACGTGCGAGCGCACGTTGTGCGGCGCGCCTTCCTTGGCCAGCGCGCGGGCCAGGCCAAGCAGGCCGTGCTTGGCGGTGACGTAGGCCGACTTGAGCTTGGAGGCCTCGTGCGAATGCACCGAACCCATGTAGATCACGATGCCGCCCTGGTCGCCCTTGTACATGTGCTGCAGCGCGGCCTTGGTGGTGAGGAAGGCGCCATCGAGATGGATCGCCAGCATCTTCTTCCAGTCGCTGAAGGCGAACTGGTCGATCGGGTTGATGATCTGCACACCGGCGTTGGAGATCAGGATGTCCAGCCGGCCGAACGCGGCCACCACCTTTTCGGTACCGGCGTTGACGGCGGCCTCGTCGGTGACGTCCATCACCACGCCGATCGCCTTGCCGCCGGCGGCGGTGATCTCCGCCGCCGCGGCATCCGCGGCCTGCTGGTTGATGTCGGCGATGGCGACCGCGGCGCCTTCCTTCGCATACAGCTCGGCGATCGCCTTGCCGATGCCGCTGGCTGCGCCGGTGATCAGTGCAACCTTGCCGTCCAGACTTGCCATGAGCGCTCTCCTGTGGGTCTCGGGGAAGTTTTGCAGTGCATCATTCTGCGCCCCTTGTCGTGACAGGAAAAGCGTGACGAGTGGATCAGTCCGTTTCCGGCGCCAGATAGGTGTACGCGGTCAGGCCCGCATCCAGGCTCGCAAAAAGCTGCGCCGCCGGCTCGCCGTCGATACCCGCCGCCGCGATGCGCTCGCGATAGCTGCGGCGCAGCGCGGCGAGGTCGTAGCCGACGTAGTCCAGCATCAGGTCGGTGGTGTCGCCGCGACGCTTGTGGGCGAAGGTGAAACCCTCGCCCTCGGCCCGCACGTTCACCGCGTCGGTGTCGCCGAACAGGTTGTGGATGTCGCCGAGCGTCTCCTGGTAGGCACCGACCATGAACAGCCCCAGGCAGTAGCTCTCGCCGCGCTTGAGCGGATGCAGCGCCAGGCTCACGTCCACGCCCTCGGCATCGACGTAGTGGTCGATGCGGCCGTCCGAATCGCAGGTCAGGTCGACGATCACGCCGCGGCGCGTCGGCGCCTCGTCCAGCCGCGCGATCGGCGCGATCGGGAAGATCTGCTCGATCGCCCAGATGTCCGGCACCGACTCGAACACCGAGAAGTTGACGAAGTACTTGTCGACCAGTTTTTCGTCCAGCTCGTCCAGCGCCTGACGGTGCGCACGCTCGCCCGGCAGCAGGCGGGCGCGCACCGCGTTGGCGATCGCATAGTAGGCCTCGTCCAACCGCGCGCGATCGGCCAGCGGCAACTGGCCCAGCGCGTACAGCGCCTGGCCCTCGGCCAGATGGTGCTGCGCCTCGTGGAACAGTTCCAGCGGCGGACGCTGGTCCAGCTCCTCGTGCACCTCGCGCAGATGGCGCAGCACCGGCGGCTCGTCCGCGCGCGGCGGCGGGATGGCGCCGGCCGGCACCGCCTCCACCTCGCTCACGTCCACCACCAGCACCGCGTGGTGCGCGGTCATCGCGCGGCCGGCCTCCGTGAGGATGTGCGGCGCCGGCAGGCCTTCGGCCACCACCGCCTCGGCCAGCGACTGCACGATGGTCGCGGCGTACTGCTCGATCGAGTAGTTGATCGAGTTGTGGCTGCGCGAACGCGAGCCCTCGTAGTCCACGCCCAGGCCGCCGCCGACGTCGACGATCTCCAGCGGCACCCCCTGCTTGCGCAACTCGACGAAGTAGCGGGTGGCCTCGCGCATGCCGTTGGCGATGTCGCGCACGTTGGAGATCTGCGAGCCCATGTGGAAGTGCTGCAGCTTCAGCGTGTGCTTGAGCCCGGCCGCATCCAGTCGCTCGATCAGCGTAAGCACCTGGCTCGGCGACAGGCCGAACTTGCCCTTGTCGCCGCCGGTGTTCTGCCACTTGCCGGCGCCGATCGAGGCGAGCCGCACGCGCACGCCGAGCAGCGGCTCCACGTCCAGCGCCCTGGCCTCGGCGAACACGTGGTCCAGCTCCGACAGCTTCTCGATCACGATGTGCACGCGCAGGCCGAGCTTCTTGCCGATCAATGCCAGGCGGATGTACTCGCGGTCCTTGTAGCCGTTGCAGATCACGATCGAGCCGGGCCGCGCCATCGCCAGCACTGCCATCAGCTCGGGCTTGGAACCGGCCTCCAGGCCGAAGCCCGCGCTGCCGGCGCGCACCAGCTCGCTGACCACGCTGTGCTGCTGGTTGACCTTGATCGGGTAGATCGCCGTGTAGCCGCCCGCATACTGCCAGTCGGCGATCGCCCGGGCGAACGCGCCCTGCAGCCTGGCCAGACGGTCGGCCAGGATGTCGGGGAAGCGCACCAGCAGCGGCAGCCGCAGGCCTTCGGCGCGTGCCTTGGCCACGATCTGCGGCAGTGACATCGACGGGCCGGTGGCGCCGCGCGGGCGCATGACCATCTCGCCGGCCTCGCCGACGTCGACGTAGCCGTCGCTCCAGTGCGGCACGGCATAGGTGTGGCGGGCGGCGGCGCGGTCCCAGGAACTCGCCATGGACGGTATCTCCCTTGTGCAAACGGAACGTAACGTCGCAGCGGCGAGCCTTGACGAGATGCTCGGCGAGAGCAGGAGGTCTGCCGGCCGGAAGCCTCGCACGCCGCGGGGCCGGGAAGACCTTGAGGCGCTCCGCGCGGCCGCGGCCGGGGAGCGCCAGGCGCGCATTGTAGCGGGGCCGGATGACTGGTGCGTGTCCCCCCGGGACCCGGGGGAACTCGCTACAATACGCGGTCTTTACGTATCCCCGTCCCCTTACGCGTCACCAGGAACACCCGCCATGTCGCAGCAGCCCAGCTGGTTCACCGAAGCCCACCAGGCCTCCGGCTCCTCCATCGGTTTTCGCGTGGAGAAGCAGCTGCACGCCGAGAAGACGCCGTTCCAGACCATCGAGATCTACCAGACCACCGACTGGGGCAACCTGATGGTGATCGACGGCTGCGTAATGCTGACCAGCCGCGACAACTTCCTCTACCACGAGATGATGACCCACCCGGCGCTGTTCACCCATGCGCGCGCCAAGCGCGTGGTGATCATTGGCGGCGGCGACTGCGGAACCCTGCGCGAGGTGCTCAAGCACGAGGAAGTGGAGAAGGCCACCCAGGTAGAGATCGACGAGCGCGTCACCCGCCTCGCCGAGCAGTACTTCCCGGACCTGTGCGAGGCGAACAACGATCCGCGCGCCGAGCTGCTGTTCATCGACGGCATCAAGTACATGGCCGAGGCGGAGCCGGAATCGCTGGACCTGATCATCGTCGACTCGACCGACCCGGTCGGCCCGGCCGAAGGCCTGTTCAACGCCGCCTTTTACGCCAGCTGCCACAAGGCCCTGCGCCACGGCGGCATCCTGGTGCAGCAGTCCGAGTCGCCGCTGGCGCACATCGAGCTGATCAAGTCGATGCGGGCCGCGATGCGCACGGCCGGCTTCAGCGCGGTGAAGACGCTGCCGTTCCCGCAGCCGTGCTACCCGACCGGCTGGTGGAGCTGCACCATGGTGCGCAAGGGCGGCGAGCTGTCCGGCTTCCGCGAGCGCGGCGCGGCAGCCAAGAATTTCGCCACCCGCTACTACAACGCCGAGATCCACAAGGCCGCGCTGGCGCAGCCGGAGTTCATGCGCGAGGCACTGGGCGAGTAAGCCGCCCGCGCGCCGGCTCAGAACAGCTTGGCGCGCACCTTCGGCAACAGCACCAGCGCGAGTGTCGCCAGCGGTCCGAACAATAGTGACAGGGCGAACCAGAGCAGGCCGCTGCGGTTCTTGCCCTGCGCCAGCCCGGCATTGACCAGGGCCAGGGTCCCCCAGCCGGCGAACCACGGCATGGCGCCGTCGAGATGATTGAAGGTATCCACTCGCGTCTCCGGTGATCGCACGATGGCGCGCGTCATGCGCGGCAAAGACTTCGATGGTAGCAACCCGGGGCGGCCAGCGATGGTCGCGCCGGCCCGCGGATCAGCCAGGCTTAATCCGCACGCGGTACGCTTGCCGCTTTGCATGCCAAGGGACCTGCATCCATGCGAGTACGCCAACGACTGGCCATCAGCCTGATGCTGGGCCTCGCGAGCCTGCCGATGGCCACGATGGCGCGGGACAAGGCGGCGCCCTCGCCGGCCACGACCCGCGCGCAGGCGCTGGTCGGCTTCCAGCGCGACCTGGTGAGTGTGCTGGCGCCGCGCGCCGACGCGATGCCCCTGCTCGGCGCCGCCCTGCTGGCCCGGCCGTTGCAGAAGCAGCCGTCCTCGACGAGCTTCCACGCCCTGATCACCCGCGCCGCCCGGGCCGACAGCGCCAGTCCGGCGGCGCAGTGGGCCCGCCTGACCGACTGCGACGCCGCAGCCCGGACCTGCCCGAATGCCGACGCGCTCGCCGCACTCACCGCCGAAGCCGGCGACAATGCCGCGGTCTGGCTGCTCAAGCTGGGTCAGGACAGCGCCAACGAGCGCCGCGACGACGCCCGGGAGGACCTGCGCCGTGCCGCGGGAGCCAAGCTCTACGACGACTACACCGGCACCGCGCTGCAGGCGCTGGCGACCACCGTCGGCACGCTGCCCCCGCCCCCGGCGGCGCTCGATCCCGGCTCGCCGGCCGGGGCCTGGGGGGTCCAGGTGGTGATGGTATTCGGGGTCAGCGGACTGCTGCCGGCCCCACAGCCGGGCATGCAGGCGACCGCGCGCCTGTGCGAAGACGGCAAGGATGATCCGGCGACCCGGCAGAGCTGCCTGCAGCTCGCCCATCTGCTGGAGTGGGGGTCCAGCCCGCTGGCACGGTCGCTCGGCCTGCATCTGCGCGAGACCCTGTCGGACGACCCCGAGGCCCAGGCTGCGGCCCGCACGGAGATGGCCAACCTCGCCTGGGAGGTGCGCAACTTCGCCGCCTTGTCCGCACATGCCGCCGGCGACAAGGCACTGGCGCAGCACCTGCTGGCGCTCGCCCGCAACGGTGGCACCGAGATGAGCCTGATGCTGGCGGCGCTCCGCGACGAGGGCATCCCGCTCGACGCCCCCGGCACCAGCGAAACCGCCACGATCGCCCCCGCCGCGTCGACCGTGACGCCCTGAGCACGGAGCCGGCCTCCTCACTCCCCCGGGTTCCCGCCGCATCGCTCTCACAGTAGGCTTGGCCCCACTTACCCGCGCGGAGTCAGGCCGATGCTTACGGTGCTGGTGGCAAGCAGCAAGGGCGGTTGCGGCAAGAGCACGGTGGTCACGCAGCTCGCTTCGCACTGGTCCCAGGCGGGCAAACGCACGGCCATCATCGACGCCGACCGGCAGCATTCCTCGTTCCGCTGGGCGGCCCGCCGGCCGGAAGGCGTTCCCGGCGTGCTCGCACTGGAAGGTGGTCGCAAGGCACTGGGCAAGCTCCCGGAGGACACCGAGCGGGCTCTGATCGACACCCCGGCGGGCGTTACCGAACGCGACCTGGAGCCTTACCTGGAAGCGGCGGACGTGCTGCTGGTACCGGTGTTGCCCTCGAGCTTCGACATGGACGCCACCCTCGCCTTCATCGAGGAACTCGGGCAGATCCCGCGCATCAAGCGCGGCAAGCTGCCGGTGGCGCTGGTGGCCAACCGGCTCAAGCCCTGGACGCACGCCAGCCAGGACGCAGTCGCCCAGCTCGGCGAGGCGGCCCCTTTCCCGATCGCTGCCCAGCTGCGCGACAGCCAGGCCTACGTGCTGCTCGCGGCCCTGGGCAAGGGCATTTTCGATTACCAGTCGGAGAACGTGCGCAGCCACCAGGACGACTGGAAGGCCCTGCTGCGCTGGATCAAGCGCGCCCATTGAACCAAACCAGGCCAGGGTGTGACCCGCCCGGCCGATCCGGAGTCATGCATGCTCGAACTCATCCTGTTGCGACACGCCGAAGCCCTGCCAGCCAGCCCGGGCGACGATGACCGCGAGCGGCGACTCAGCGGGCACGGCGAACAGGAAGCGCGCGCCGCCGGCAGCTGGCTGGCCCGGCACGGCACGCGGCCACAGCGGGTGCTCTGCTCGCCCGCCGAGCGCACCCGCGCCACCGCGCGACTGGCGATGGAGGCACTGGATCATGCGCCGGAGCTCGCCTACGCCGAGGAGATCTATGACGCCACGCCCGGCGAGCTGCTCGCCCTGCTCGACGAACACGAGAGCGTGGCCACGGTGATGGTGGTCGGCCACAACCCGGGCATCGAGCGGCTGGTCGCCCTGCTGGTGGAGGGGCGATCGGACGAGTTCCGCGGCATGCCGCCCGCCGGCCTGGCGGTGCTGCACCTGAACGGCGCGCTCGAGCCCGGCAACGCGCGACTGGACGCCTTCTGGTCACCATGAGGGCCGCGGCCTGGTTGCCGCTGCTGCTCGCGTTGCTGTTCCTGCCCGCTGTCGCATCCGCCGCGGACTACCGCATCGACAGCGCCCGCTCGCATGCGGAGTTCAGCGTGCGCCTGCTGTGGGTGCGGCAGATCGGCGGGCGCTTCACCCATATCGAAGGCGACGTCACGCTCAATCCACTGCGTGACACCGCGGTGGTCGAGGCCACGGTCGACGTCCACAGCGTCGCGATGACCTCGGCACGACTGCGGCGCTGGGTGCTCGACCCGGAATTCTTCGATGTGCGCCTGTTTCCGACCATCCGCTTCGTCTCCGCGCCACTGCCGGTGCGCGCGCTCGACCAGGGCGGGCCGCTGCCGGGCTGGCTGACCCTGCGTGGGGTGACCCGGCCGGTGCAGTTCCGGCTGGAGCCGGCCAGTTGCACCCTGCGCCGCGACACGACGTGCCGGATCGAGGTCCGCGGACAGATCCGGCGCAGCGACTACGGGATGAACGCACACCGTACGGCGGTCAGCGACGCGGTCGATCTGGGCCTGCTGATCACGCTGGACGCGGCCGCGCGCTGACACCGCAACGTATCATCCACGGATGTCGAAACACTTCCTGCTCCTGGGCGCCGTGCTGGCGCTGGCCCTGCAGGGCTGCACCGTATCGCGCCTGCATGTGCGGCAGGCGCAGGCCATCGTCGCCGAGACCACGCCGCCGGCTTCCGACTGCTCCGGGGCCGACCACTGCGCGCGACCGTCACCCGTGCTCGCGGCCGCGGAACAGGCGATGGCGCAGTCCACGCCCGACCATCCGCAGCACATCGTGACACTGCTCGCCGACAGCGAGGACGCGCTGGCCGCGCGCATCAACCTGATCCAGGCGGCGAAGCACTCGATCGACGTGCAGACCTACATCTGGGACCAGGACGACGTCGGTCAGCTGGTGCTCGACCAGCTGGTGCAGGCGGCCCGCCGCGGCGTGCGCGTGCGCATCCTCGCCGACCAGTTGTTCTCGTTCGGCAACCTGGCGCTGCTGAACCGGCTGGCGCGGGTGGACAGCCACCTCAAGGTGAAGCTCTACAACCCGACCTTCCACGATGCCGAGACCGACCCGGCCGAGTTCGCCGCGGGCATCGTGTGCTGCTTCATGAAGTTCAACCAGCGCATGCACAACAAGGTGCTGCTGGTCGACGACACCGTCGGCATCACCGGCGGACGCAACTACCAGGACCGCTACTTCAACTGGGACGGCGGCTTCGACTACGTCGACCGCGACGTGATGGTCGGCGGGCCGGCCGCGCGCGACATGGCGGCAAGCTTCGAGCTATTCTGGCACCACAAGCGCTCGGTGCCGCTGACCCGGCTGCGCGACGTCAACCAGTACATCCGGCAGCACCCCGAGGCACCCGGGTGGCCGGCGCCGACCTTCCGCCGACCGCAGCGCGTGGCACGACTCGAACACGACGCCCAGAATCCGCTGTGGCTGCAGGCGCACCTGCTGGCGCCGGCCTTCCATACCAGCCAGGTCGAGTTCTTCAGCGACTTGCCGGCCAAGACCGACGCGCCCACCCGCAAGCACGCGCTGGACTTCACCCACCACGTGATGCAACTGGTGGCCAGCGCGAAGCACGAGGTGGTGCTGCAGACGCCGTATCTGGTGATGAGCAAGCAGGCGCAGCGCATCTTCAAGGCCATGCACAAGCGCGCCGACCCGCCGCGGATCCGCGTATCGACCAATTCACTGGCCTCGACTGACGCGTTCGCGGTCTACGCGCTGTCCTACAAGCATCGCAAGCGTTACCTGCGCGATTTCGGCTTCCAGATCCAGGAGATGAAGCCGCATGCCGAGGCCGCCGAGGAGGACTACGCCATCGCCAACGCCGACCTCCCGCCACGCCTGGCTGCCGCCACGGGCCGGCGCGAGCGCTACCCGGGCGTGGAAACGCGCGCGATGTTCGGCAGCCGCGGCAAGCGCAACCGGCCGGCGCCGTTGATCGAGCCCGGCCTGCGCTTCGGCCTGCACGCCAAGTCGATCGTCGTCGACGACAGTTTCGCGATGGTGGGCTCGCACAACTTCGACCCGCGCTCGGACCACTACAACACCGAGGCCGGCGTGATCGTGCATGACCGCGACTTCGCCAACGCGGTGCGCGCGTCGATCCTGCGGTTGACCGGACCGGAGAACGCTTGGGTGATCGCACCGCGACGGGTATCGGTTCCAGTGCTCTCGCAGGTCAACCAGGCGATCGGCGACATTTCCGAGAAGCTGCCGCTGTTCGATTTCTGGCCTTACCGCTACGCCACCAGCTACGACCTCAAGCCCGGCTGCACGCCGATGGCGCCGAGCGACCCGGCGTTCTTCAGCTGCTACGAGCCGGTCGGCGACTTCCCCGGGGTCGCGCTGTCGTTCAAGCTGATCTATACGCGCCTGATCACCGCCTTCGGCGCCGGGGCGAGCGGCATCCTGTAGGTCGGCCACTCGTCACTCAACGGGCGGCGGGCGCCGTGCCGAAGTGCATCGGCAGCTCGCCGCTGAGGCCGCCGGGATGGTCCGGCGGCACGGCGAATCGCCATTGCGCCACCAGCGCCCGCGCGTGTGCATCCAGCACCGCATCGCCGCTGGATCGGGCGACCCGGGCATCGAGTACGCGTCCAGTGCCATCCACCTGGATATGCAGCACCACGTCGCCGGCCAGGTGTCCGGCCAGTCCGGCATAGCGGGCCGACAGCGACGGCATGCTGACCGGCACCAGTTCCGGCGGCGGCGGCACGGGCGCCTCTGCGGGGCCGGCCGCATGCATGGAGGCGACGCGCGGCGATGCCGGGCGCTCGCGGTCGGCGCGATAGCGGAGGGCGGGCGGCGCAGTGTGCTCGGCGATCACCGCATGGCGGGGACCGGCCCAGCCGGCGGTCTGCCCGGACAACCATTGCGTGCCGAGCACACCCACCAGCAGCGCCAGCACGCTGAGCAGCGACGTGACGCGCAGGCGCGGGGTGATTCTCACCGCGACACGCCGCCCGGCCAGTCAGCGCTCGAGGATCGCCGTCACGCCCATGCCACCGGCCGTGCAGATCGAGATCAGGCCGCGACCGGATCCCCTCTGCAGCAGCAGCTTGGCCAGCGAGGCGATGATGCGCGCGCCGGTGGCGGCGAACGGGTGGCCGGTGGCCAGGCTCGAGCCGTGGACGTTGAGTTTTGCCGGATCGATGCTGCCCAGCGGCGCATCCAGGCCGAGGCGCTGCCTGCAGTAATCGGCACTCTCCCACGCGCGCAGCGTGCACAGCACCTGAGCAGCGAAGGCCTCGTGGATCTCGTAGTAGTCGAAGTCCTGCAGGGACAACCCCTGCCGCGCCAGCATCCGCGGCACGGCGACCGTAGGCGCCATCAACAGGCCCTCGCCGCGCACGAAATCGACTGCCGCCACTTCCGCATCGCGCAGCCACGCCTGCACGGCCAGGCCGTGCGCGCCGGCCCATGCCTCGGTGCCGAGCAGCACTGCGGCGGCGCCGTCGGACAGACCGGTGGAATTGCCGGCGGTGAGCGTGCCGTGGCCGGAGCTCTTGTCGAACGCGGGCTTCAGCGCGGCGAGCTTTTCCAGCGTCGTGTCCGGACGCAGGAAGCCATCGCGCTTGAGGCCGCGGAACGGCACGACCAGGTCGTCGAAGAAGCCCGTGTCGTAGGCGGCGGCGAGCTTGCGGTGGCTCTCCAGCGCCAGCTCGTCCTGCGCCCGGCGCGCGATGTGCCACTCGCGCGCCATCTTCTCGCAGTGGTCGCCCATCGACATGCCGGTGCGCGGCTCGGCCACGCCGGGGAAGGCCGGCTTCAGTTCACCGAAGGAGAAACCGCGGAAGGCGGTCTTCAGCTTGTCCAGCGGGGTCTTCGCGCGATTGACCGCCAGCAGCCGCTTGCGCAGGCGCTCGCCGTAGACGATCGGCACGTCGCTGGTGGTATCCGAACCGGCGGCGATGCCCGCCTCGATCTGCCCGGCGGCGATCTTGTTGGCGACGATGATCGCGTTGTCCAGCGAAGTACCGCAGGCGCGCGCGGTGGTGATCGCCGGCGTGGTCGGCGCCAGGCCGGAAGAGAGCACCGCCTCGCGCGCCAGGTTCCACTCCGAGGACAGCCGGATCACCGAGCCCAGTGCGACCTCGCCCAGCTCCACGCCGTGCAGTCCGAAACGCTCGACCAGGGCCCCCAGCACCTTCACCGACATGCCGAAATTGCCGACCTCGGCGTACGCCGTGTTGTTGCGGCAGAAGGGAATCCGCACGCCACCGATCACGCCGACGCGCCGCTGCGAGTTGTCCATGGTCTGAGAAACATCCGGCCGGGTATTGAGCCTGCAAGGCTAACCCGCGTGGCCGCCCCGGGAAAGCCCGCTGCGAGGCCGTTTGTGCGAACCGGTTCAGCACCGGCGAGGCTTGCGGGGCCCGCTGGTAGAATCACGGGTCTTTGCCGTCCGGAAGAATCCCTTGGAAAGCACGCCTCTCGAGGCCTTGCCGGTGGTCCTCGCGATCGAGACCGGCGCCCAGCTCCCGCGCGCCACGCTCACCCGCGACGAGGCCGCCGAGCTGGCTGCCCACGTCGCCGCTGACCTGCAGTCGCTGGTGCCGGCCGCCACCGAGGCGCGGCTGGCGCTGGCCGGTGCGCTGTTCGACACGGTTGAACTGCTGCGTCCGGGCTTCCCGGTGTGGGCCACGCTGGATGAGCTGGCCCGGCGCGTGCCGCGCGGCCACCTGGAGAACGTGGTCGCCTTCGGCACCCACGAGGGCCGCATGCCGGCCCAGCCGCTGGAGCCGGAGGCCACCTACGCCGACGGCCCGATGCGACTGCTGCCGATCACCCTGCTCGCCCCCGAGACTCTCGCCGCCACGCTGGGCGAGCAGCTCGAAGTGGAACTGGTCGGCCGCGGCGAGGCCGGGCAGCGTACCGCCGACTGGCTGATCCGCACGCTGGGCGTGCCGCTGGAGCACGTGCGCTACCTCAGCCGCAACGACCTGCTGGCGCTGACCTGCGTGCAATACGAGCACGTCAACCTGGCGCCGCTGTGGACCCTGCTGGAGGCCGCGCTGCTCACGCCCTACCGCGAGGAAGCCACGCTCAGCGCGCGCGGCGTGCCCCTGTGCTACGCCGACGGCGGCGTGCTGGTGCAGTCGCCCGCGCAATGGCTGGCATCGAACCAGGAGGAGGACCGTGCCCACGCATTCGCCGGCGCGATCTTCGAACTGCGCCAGTACGCCGCCCTGCTCGAGGCACACGGCCTGCCGATGCGCCTGGCGCCGGTCGACGGCGTCCCGACCGAGGCCCGCGACGGCTATCTGCTGGAAACCCTGGCAGCGGCCGATCCCGGCTACGACGCGCCGCGCCTGGTCGCCCACGAGGCGGCCGGCCTCGGCGTGGTCGCGGTCACCGCGGCACAGCGTGGCGACGGCGGCCTTGCCCGCGTGCTCGCCCATGGCTACCCGCTGCAGCCGCAGGCGCTGGGGCCACTGGTGACGACGCTGGCCGAGCGCTTCGATCTGGACCCGGACCTGCAAGCGCTCGGCCACATCCACCTGGATGCCGCGGGCCGGCTGGGTGCGCCGGACACGCCGCTGCACTGACACCGTGCATCCCGACGCCGGGCAGCGCATCATGCTCAGGCCTGCCACAGGCATCGGGGAAGCTTCGGGGTGACAGCCAACCGCCACGGTCCATTGGCCGCCGGTCACGACGACCGGTCCGGCAGTGCTGCCTCCGCGGAGGGACACGCGGAACACCTGCTGTCGCAGCTGCCGGGGCTGGTCGCCTGGCTCGACCGCGAGCTTTGCGTGGGTTACCTCAACGACAAGTACCGCACATGGACCGGTGCCGATCCGGCCGCGATGCTCGGCCAGCCGATCGGGGACTGGCTCGGCGTCGCCGGCGGCGAGGCGATCCGCCCGGCCCTGGAAGCGGCATTGCAGGGCAAGGCGGTCGACTTCGACGGCCATCTGTTCGACGACCCGGCCCGTCGCTACGTGCATGCCAGCCTGCGACCGGACCGCGCCGCCGACGGCACCGTGCACGGCGTGATCGCACTGCTCACCGACACCACCGACAGCCATGCGCTGGAACAGCGCCTGCGCGAGAGCGAGCAGCGCTTCTTCGGCGCGTTCCAGCATGCGGCCATCGGCATGGCGCTGGTGCATCCGGACGGGCGATTCCTGCGCGTGAACACCGCGGTCTGCCAGATGTTCCAGTACACCGAGGAGGAATTCCTGCAGCTGGACATCGCCTCGGTCACCCATCCCGACGACATGGCCGACGACAACGAGCTGCGCGACGAGCTGCTCGCCGGCAAGCGCGACTCGTACCAGATGGAAAAGCGCAACATCCGCAAGGACGGCCAGGTGGTCTACCTGCAACTCAGCGTGTCGGTGGTGCGCGACGCCGCCGGCGAGCCCCTGTATTTCGTCTCGCAGGCACAGGACATCAGCGCGCGCAAACGCTTCGAGGACGAGCTGTTCCGCGAGCGCGAGCTGGCCGAGGTCACGTTGAGTTCGATCGGCGACGGCGTGATCACCACCGATCTGCAGCTGCGCATCACCTCGCTCAACCCGATCGCTGCGGCGATGACCGGCTGGCCCCGCACCCAGGCGCTGGGGCAACCGCTGGAGGACGTCTTCCAGCTGCAGGGCGATGCCGAAGGTGACACCGTGGCCAACCCCCTGCGCGAGGCGCTGGCGCGCAACGCCATCGTCGATCTGGCCGGCAAGGCGGTGCTGCGCCACCGCAACGGTTTCGTCACGCCGGTGGAGGATTCGGCCGCACCGATCCACGACCACGCCGGCAACGTGATCGGCGGCGTGCTGGTGTTCCACGACGTCAGCGAGACGCGCTCGCTGGCGCTGAAGATGATGCACCTGAGCCAGCACGATCCACTCACCGGCCTGCCGAACCGGCAGCTGCTGCACGCCCGCATCGAGCAGGCGATCGCCAATGCGGAGCGGCGACGCCAGCGTGGTGCCGTGCTGCACCTGGACGTGGACCAGTTCAAGCGGATCAACGAAACCTGGGGCCATGATGCCGGCGACCGCGTGCTGCAGGCGCTGGCTGGCCGCCTGCGCGCTCTGCTCGGCAACGACGAGGTGCTGAGCCGGCTCAGTGGCGACGAGTTCGTGGTGCTGCTGCCGCAGATCGAGGCACCCGCCGATGCGGCGGGCATGGCCGAGCGCCTGCTCGAGGCATGCGGCGAGCTGCGGGCGGAGGGGCTGGCCACGCTGGAGCTGCGCGCCAGCATCGGCGTCACCCTGTTCCCCGACGATGGCAGCGATGCCGAACTGCTGCTGCACAACGCCGACAGCGCGATGTACGAAACCAAGGTCGGCGGGCGCCACGGTTACCGGTTCTACACGCCGTCGATGCGCGAGCGCGACAGCGCGCGCCGGCGCATCGAGGACGGCCTGCACACCGCCCTGGCGCGCGACCAGCTGCGCCTGCTGTACCAGCCCAAGGTCGACGCGGTGGACGGCCGCATCGTCGGCGCCGAGGCGCTGCTGCGCTGGTCCAAGGAGGACGGCGGCTGGTGGCTGCCGGACGAGTTCATCCCGATCGCCGAGGACAGCGGACTGATCGTTCCGATCGGCGCCTGGGTGCTGCGCCAGGCGTGCCGGCAGGCCAGGGCCTGGCAACGCGAAGGCCACGGCATCCCGGTCTCGGTCAACGTGTCGCCGGTGCAGCTCGACGATCCGGGGTTCCTCGGTCATCTCGATGCCGCGCTGGTGGAATCCGGTCTCGATCCGCACCTGCTCGAGCTGGAGCTGACCGAGCGCGTGGTGGTCTCCGGCAGCCGGGCCACCGGTGCGCTGCTGCGGGCGATCCGCCGCCTGGGCGTGCGCATTTCGCTGGACGATTTCGGCACCGGTTACTGCAGCCTGTCCTACCTCAAGCACTTCCCGGTCGACGTGCTGAAGATCGACCGCGCCTTCGTGCACGACATCATCCAGGACAGCGAGACGGCGGCGATCACCACCGGCATCATCGCGATGGCGCGCAGCCTGCACAAAGACGTGGTCGCCGAGGGCGTGGAGACGCTGGCGCAGAGCGAGTTCCTGCGCGACGCAGGCTGTCCGGTGCTGCAGGGTTACCTCTACGGCGCCCCGATGGATGCCACCTTGCTGGAAGCGCGGCTGCGCGAGCAGCCCCCCGGTCCGCGCGCGTCGAGCGGCGACACCTAGTCGTCTTCGGCCGGCTGGAGGCCGAGCACCACGGTCGGCCACAGCTCCGACACGGTGGGATGGATCGGCACCGCCCAGCGCAGCGCGTCCAGCGGCTGGTCCGCACTCATCAGGTCGAGCACGCCGTGGATCGCCTCGTCGCCGCTCACGCCGAGGATCGCCGCGCCCAGCACGCGCTTGGTTTCCGCATCGGCCACCAGCTTCATGAACCCCTCGGTCTGGCCGCGCTCCACCGCGCGGCCGACGCGCGTCATCGGTCGCTTGGACACCAGCAGCGGGCGGCCGCTGGCGCGCGCCTGCGCCTCGGTCATTCCCACGCGGCCCAGCGGCGGATCGATGTACAGCGCGTAGCCCGGCACCCGCTGCGACAGCGTGCGGTGGTCGCCGTCGAGCAGATTGGCGGCGATGATCTCGAAGTCGTTGTAGGCGGTGTGGGTGAACGCGCCGCGGCCGTTGCAGTCGCCCATCGCCCAGATGCCGGGCACGTTGCAGGCCAGCGTGTCGTCGACGGTGATGTAGCCGCGCTCGTCGATGGCCACGCCGGCGCGGTCCAGGCCGAGATCATCGGTGTTCGGCCGGCGGCCCATCGCCAGCAGTACGTGGCTGGCCACCACCTCGGGCGCGCCGTCGCGGCAGTCCACCTTCACCGCGACGCCGTCGGCGTGCGGGGCGAAGGCGATGCATTCGGCGCCGATGCGCACGGCGATGCCTTCGGCTTCCAGGAGCTCGCGGATCGCTTGCGAGACGTCCTCGTCCTCGCGGGCGATCAGTCGTGACTGCCGCTCGATCACCGTCACCTGCGCGCCGAAGCGTCGGAACATCTGCGCGAACTCCAGCCCGATGTAGCTGCCGCCCACCACGGCCAGATGCCGCGGCAGCGTGTCCAGCTGCAGGATCGAGGTGTTGGTGAGGTAGTCGATGCCGTCCACGCCGGGCAGCGGCGGCACCGCAGCGCGTCCACCCACGTTGAGGAAGATGCGCGGCGCGCGGATCGTCATCTCGCCCACCTGTAGCGTGTCCGGCGCCACGAAGCGCGCGTGCCCGCGCAGCACGGTGAGCTGCTCCATACCGTGCAGCCAGCGCTCGACGTTGCGCCGCGCATTCATCGTCACTGTGTGCGCGCGCGCCATCACCTTGGGGAAGTCCACCGTGACCTCGCCGCCCACCTGCACGCCGTAGTCGGCGCCGCGGCGCGCCAGGTGCGCCACCTCGGCGCTGGCCACCAGCGCCTTGGTCGGCATGCAGCCGGTGTTGACGCAGGTGCCGCCGAACAGGTGTCGCTCGACCAGCGCCACCCGCATGCCCGCGGCGGTGAGGCGCCCGGCGAGCGCGGGGCCGGCCTGACCCGCGCCGACGATGATGGCGTCGTAGGTGGCGCTCATGGCAGCAGCGCCATGATCGCGATGCCGCCGCCGATGGCGACGATGTCTTCCAGCAGCGCCGCCGGGCGATCGCGTCCGAACGCCGCGGCCAGCCGGGCCCGCGCCGCGGCACCACCCAACGTGCCGAGCACCGCACCCACCGCGCCGGCCGCGGCACCCAGCCACCACTGGCCACCGGCCAGACCCACCGCGGCACCGCAGAACCCGCCCATCACGATGCGCGTGGCGAACGGCGCCAGCAGCTTGCGGCTGGGCGTGGTGGGCAACTGGTCGGTGATCAGCTCGCCGACGGCGAGCAGCGAGAGGATCCACGGCGTGAAGCGCCAGCCGAGAAAGGCCAGCGGCGTACCTTGCAAAGGCAGCACGCCCAGCTGTGCTGCCCAACTGACGATGGCCGGCGCGGTCATCGCGCGCAGGTCGGCGACGATGCCGATGAGCAGTGCAGCGAGCAGGAGGATCATGGCGGGTTCCTCGGTGGACGTGAGCCTTGCAGGGTCTTCAGCCGGTCGCTGGCCGTCTTGCATGATCGCGCCCGTTGTACGCCCTTTGCGCCGGGCCCGTCACCCCGCGCTCAGCTGGCGCGTTCGAGCGCCTGCTCGTACATGAAGTAGTGGCAGCGCTCCATGCCCAGGCCGGCATAGGTGGCCTGGGCGCGCTCGTTCTCGGTTTCCACGTACAGCCGCAGGCCGACTGCGCCGGCCGCGCGCGCGCGACGCGCCACGTCGGCGTACAGCGCACGAAACACGCCGCTGCGGCGCGCGGACTCGGCCACGTACACGCTCTGGATCCACCAGAAATCGCCGCAGCGCCAGTCGCTCCACTCGTAGGTCACCATCAGGCAGCCGGCCGGCACGCCATCGTGCTCGGCGACGAGGTAGAAGCCGCGGCGCGGCTCGTCGAATACCGCCGCCATGCCGCGCGTCAGCACGTCCGGGTCGAGCCGCTTGTGCTCGGTCTCCCACGCCATGGCGGCGTTCCATGCGATGAGGTTCGGCAGGTCTTCGCGACGGGCGTCGCGGACGGTCACGGTCATGCGGGTGTCTCCGGATCAGGTCTTGTTCGGCCGGCGCGTGCGCGAGGCGCCAAGCTTGCGGGTGAGCGTGTTGCGGCCCACGCCGAGCGCGGCGGCGGCGTGCTGGCGGTGGTTGTCGTGGGCGCGCAGCGCGGCCTGCATCAGGGTGTGGTCCAGCGCCTCGCGGGCGCGGGCGTGGATGTCTGCCTCGCCGCGCGCCAGCGCCTGTTCGGCCCAGTCGCGCAGGGCGTGGGTCCAGTCGTCGCCGCCGGCGGTGGGCGCGGCGGTGCCCAGGTCGCTGGGCAGGATCTCCGCGCCCGGCGCGATCACTGCGAGGCGCCGGCACAGGTTTTCCAGCTCGCGCACGTTGCCGGGGAAATCGCGCTGGGCGATCGCCTTCAGCGCCGCCCTGGAGAAGCGCTTGGGCGGCAGCTTCAGCTCCACCGCCGCGGCGGCGAGGAAATGCTCAGCCAGCTTTGGGATATCGCTGCGGCGCTGGCGCAGCGGCGGCAGCTCGATGCGCACCACGTCGAGGCGGTGCAGCAGGTCGGCGCGGAACTGCCCGCTGGCCACGCGCGCGGCCAGATCCTGATGCGTGGCGGCGACGATGCGCACGTCGCCGCGCATCAGCTCGCGCCCGCCCACGCGGTAGAACTCGCCGCCGGCCAGCACGCGCAACAGGCGCGTCTGCAGCGCCAGCGGCATGTCGCCAATCTCGTCGAGGAACAGCGTGCCGCCCTCGGCCTGCTCGAAGCGGCCGGCGTGGCGGCGGGTGGCGCCGGTGAACGCGCCGGCCTCGTGGCCGAACAGCTCGCTCTCCAGCAGCTCGGATGGAATCGCCGCCGTGTTGAGCGCCACGAACGGCCTGTCGCGCCGCGCGCTCTCCTCGTGCAGCGCGCGCGCCACCAGCTCCTTGCCGGTGCCGGTCTCGCCGGTGATCAGCACGCTGAGGTCGCTGGCGGCGACGCGGCCGATCAGCCGGAACACCTCGCGCATCGCGCTGCTCTCGCCGAGCAGGGTGTGCCGCGGCGTCTCCATCAGCTTCGCGGGCGCCGGCGGCGGGGCGACGTCGGCCAGCGCGCGTTCCACCGCGGCCACCGCCTGGTCCAGGTCGAACGGCTTGGCCAGGTAGTCGGCCGCGCCCTGCCGGTACGCGGCGGCGGCGGTGGCCACATCGGTGTAGGCGCTCATCACGATCACCGGCCCCACGCCCTGCGCCTTCAGCTCGCTGAGCAGGGCCAGCCCGTCCTCGCCGGGCATGCGCACATCGGTAAGCAGCAGCGCGGGGCGGGCGGTCTTGAGCGCGTCGCGCACGCTGGCCACGTCGCCGAACTCGCGCACGGCGTGGCCGGCGTCGCGCAGCGCCTCGGCCAGCACGAAGCGCACGCCGCGGTCGTCGTCGACCACCCAGACGTCGCGGGAGGCGGGGGCATCAGTCATCGGTCACATCCGTCGGGGTGTCGGTCGAGGCGCGCTGCGGCGGCGGCAGCGGCAGGTAGAGCGAGAACACGGTTTCGCCGGGCCGGCCCTGCCAGCGCAGTTCGCCGCCGTGCTCGTGGGCGATCTCGCGCGACAGCGCCAGGCCGAGGCCGGTGCCGTCCGGCCGCCCGGACACCAGCGGCTGAAACAGCGTGTCGCGCAGTGCGGTCGGCACCCCGGCGCCGTCATCGATCACGTCCACCCGCAGCGCGCTACGCAGCATGCGCTCGCCCAGCCGCACACCGTGTTCGGCCCGCGTGCGCAGGGTCAGCGTCTGCGCGCCGGCCTCGCGCGCGTTGCGCGCCAGGTTCAGCAATACCTGCAGCAGGCGGTCGGCGTCGGCGGGAAAGTCCGGCAGACTGGGGTCGTAGTCGTGGCGCAGCGTGAGCGGCGCAGGCTCGGCTTCCAGAAGATCTTCCAGCCGCTCCAGCAGGTGATGGATGTTCACCGGCGCCAGCCGCGGCGCGCCGTCGTGATGCAGCAGGCGGTTGGCCAGCGCACCGAGGCGGTCCGCTTCGGCGATCACCATGCCGGCGAGCGCCTTCAGGTCCTCGTCGTCCAGCCGCCGCTGCAGCAGCTGCGCCGCACCGCGCAAGCCGGCCAGCGGATTCTTCACCTCGTGCGCGAAGCCGCGCAGCGTCGCCGACAGCGGCGAGGCCGCCGCGGCCGGCTCGGCCAGCGCGTGCACTTCCAGCAGCAGCTGCCCGTCGAACGGTTGCAGGCTCAGGTCCGCCTGCCACTCCGTGCCGCGCTGGGTGGTCATCGCCACGCCACGCAACTGCAGCGCCCGATCCTCAGCCAGCGCCCGCCGCGCCTGCGCCAGCACCGCCGCGTCGTCGGCGAACATCAGCGTCGTCGGCTGCCCGACCAGGCTGCGGGTCCCCAGCGCCAGCCGCTCGGCCAGCGCCGGATTCAGCCACGTCACGCGCAGCTCGGCGTCGACCAGGGCCAGCCCGGTCGCCATCTGCTCCGCCAGCGGGCGCCAGGATGCATTGTTCATTGCACCATCATGGGGAATGCATCGGGCTGGTGCAATGTGTGGCGCCGAGTGCGGGCCGAAGCCGACTGAGCGGGCGCCGTGACGATCGCCAAAGCGCGCATTCAGCGGGCTGTGATGCCGGCTCTGACGTGCAGACGATGGCCTTTAGCGCTCTCGCTGGAGCGGCGAGCGGTTCGAGCCAGACGCACAGATCGCGTGCGTTGCCATCGCTACGAATGCGCCGGAGGCCAACGCCAAGAGCCCGAACCGGACTGAGACGAACAGGAGAACCGCTCCTGGGATAGCGCCGATGAAAAAGGCTGCTGGCCAGGATGGTCGACCGTTGTGCAGCAAGGCTGCATATAAAGGGGCAACATATACGACAACAGGAATGCAGCCTGTGGCGAACCCGTAGGCCAAGACAAACGTAACTGAGTCGGCGACGGTAAAAAATGGGCTCGGGTGGAGTGATGTCCATATCGCCGCATAGGCTGCCAAAGCACCGACAGCGACAGCCAGCGCGGCGAGCGCTATCAGTTCAACCTTTGCCAAGTGTCGCGAGAATTTCATGAAGGCTTTAACGTTTGAATTAAACGGTGCATGGGACACCGTCCACGTAGATGGCCAGTTAGAGCACGCAGGCTAACAAATCACAAACGGGCCCGGTTTCGTTTCCAAGAGCTAAATAAGTCAGCCTGGCCCCATTTTCGGGGCTAACCGGGCCGCGGCAGAGGCATGCTGCGGAGGGTAGAGCTGAGCGAGGGGTTAGGCTTCACCGACGGACATCGGCAGATCGTACGGCAGAGTGCCCACGAGCTTCATAAGCTGCGAGACGTTACTGGCAGCAAGTTTAGAACCGATGTGGAGGTGCACGATCTGCGAGTCTTCGATCTGCACGCAGACGTTTTGCCGCTTTGAGACGAGGCGAACCTCAGCCTCAGCAGCCCAACTGGCGGGCTTTGAGAGGAGGGCTACTTCATAGACCAACTTGGCGGAAGAGCGTCGCGTAGAACTCGAAAGCAGATGATCCACATGAAGTTGCTTCTTGGCTGGGTATTGAACCGGATGGAGCTGAGTGTGAAGAAGACGATCGGGCGCCTCAACTTCAATGCAGACACCTTCACCTCCGGCGGCGTAACGCTCCCACATCACTTCGTTCTTCGACGACGTCGCGAAGCAGGTGAGTCCAATCTCGTCCCGGCAGCGAGCGATCATCTGCTCAAAAATGGGACGGGCGATGGGCTCAAGGTGTCCTGCGCGCACTACCGAACGGGCTCGGGCTAGAGCTTCCAATTGTGGCCTTCCAGTTTTGGCGCGGAACACCTCCGCAAGAAGCTCAGTCGTCTCGTCCGAGGGTGAATAGTCGCATTCCCAAACGAATTCCTCCGGATCGTTCAGGGTGCTTGGGCTCGCGCACCAGAACGTCTGATCTTGCAAGATTGTGCGCAGCCGCTCTAAGCCCGCGCCGCTTGAAGATGAGATGTCGCGGTATTTGAAGAGTCGCATGCGGGGCCTAATCAAAATAGGGGTCAGGTTCGCCTTTAGCAGCTAGATGAAGCAGCCCGACCCGGTTTTTCTCAAACACCATCTGCGAACAGTTGGAGTGACAGATCAACCGTGATCAAAAGAGGACCGCAGCACCGGCCCGGCGCCTTCGGTATAGCTGCCGTCGTCAGCGAGCGCATCGGCCGTGGTCATGCTGGGTTTGTCGACCCACGGCGCGGGCGTGTAAGGGCCGGGCACATAGGTCCGCCATACGCGCTCGACCGGGGCAGCGCCCGTTTCGTTGAGGGTGTAGACGATGGGCACGTGCAGGGTCCAGCTGTCCTGGCCGGCGAGCTTGCCGGTGGTGGGAATCCGGTAGGTCCAGCGGCGGGCGGCGTCGAGTGACGACTTGGCCATCAGTTCGCGGTATTTCTGGAGCAAGCCGTCCGGCCCCATGTTCTCCAGATTGACCTGCTCCGCCACGGCGTCGATGACGCGCCCTTCGCGATCGACGTGCAACGCCAGGTAGACCGTTCCCTGCACGCGGGCCTTGATCGCTGCCGGAGGATAGTGCGGGCCAATTTTCTTCTGGTTCTCGCTGTACAGATCGTCGGGCGTGTCCGCGTTATTGCCGCCGAACGTGGCGCCCTTGATGCGCGCGGTGAAGTTGCCGTCCGCGTTCTTCGTGAGGATCACCCGCACGTGCATGCTCGCCTTGGCGACGACCGGCTCACCGCCGCGCAGTACCGGATCGAAGCGCCACGTCAGGGCCACCTTGCGCACCAGATCGGCGATGGGTTGGCCGTACTTCTCCGGGTGCTCCACCGTGGCGAGCTGCACCGCGCCGTCCTTAGCCAGCACGATAGTGCCGTCGACCACGGCCGAGGTTTCCAGATTCTTGGTGGGACCTGCATGGGCGGCTGCCGCGGTGAGGGCGAGCAGCGCTGCGAACATGAGCTTCTTCACGGGTGCCTTCCTTGGTGGGTGGATGGTGTTCGTACGGGCGAGGCGAGCCTCGCCGGTCAGCGGTCCTGTTCTTCACGCAATGTCGAGCGCAGGCCACTGGGCTGTCAACAATGAACGCAGGGACCTCCGTGCTGGCGATGCTTCCGCTCCGATGCATCCCGGTGGGACGTCTCACGCGGTGAGACCCGGCGCGGCTCTACTGCGACGCCTGCCTATCGCGAGCGACGCCATGAACGCCCTGATCGATCCGGCCCACCGTGCCGATGACGCTGCCGCCGATGAACTGGTACTGCGCGGCCCCGCGGACGGTGGCGCGCTGGCGGCCCGACTGGCCAAACGCTACGCCGGCCGGGTGACTGGTTCGTTCGTGGTGCCGGGTCGCGAGGGGGCGTACGAGCCGCTGCCGGAGGACCTGCCTCCGGCGCTGGCCGAAGCGCTGCGCGCCCGCGGCATCACCCAGCTCTACAAGCATCAGGGCGAGGCGTGGGCGGCGGCGCAGGCGGGGGCGCACGTGGCGGTGGTGACGCCGACGGCCTCGGGCAAGTCGCTGTGCTACACGCTGCCGGTGGTGGCCGCGGCGATGCAGAGCCACGCCAAGGCGCTGTACCTGTTTCCCACCAAGGCGCTGGCGCAGGACCAGGTGGCCGAGCTGCTGGAGCTCAACCGCGCCGGCGAACTCGGGGTGAAGGCGTTCACCTTCGACGGCGACACGCCAGGCGACGCGCGGCAGGCGATCCGCCTGCACGGCGACATCGTGGTGAGCAACCCGGACATGCTGCACCAGGCGATCCTGCCGCATCACACCAAGTGGGCGCAGTTCTTCGAGAACCTGCGCTACGTGGTGATCGACGAGGTGCACAGCTACCGCGGCGTGTTCGGCTCGCACGTGGCCAACGTGATCCGCCGGCTCAAGCGCATCTGCGCGTTCTACGGCGTGCGTCCGCAGTTCATCCTGTGCTCGGCGACCATCGGCAATCCGCAGCAGCACGCCGAGGCACTGATCGAGGCGCCGGTGCATGCGATCACCGAATCGGGCGCGCCCTCCGGCGACCGCCACGTGCTGCTGTGGAATCCGCCGGTGGTGAATCCCGACCTCGGCCTGCGCGCCTCGGCGCGTTCGCAGAGCAACCGCATCGCGCGGCTGGCGATCAAGGCCGGCCTGAAGACCCTGGTGTTCGCGCAGAGCCGCAGCATGGTCGAGGTGCTCACCAAATACCTGAAGGACGTGTTCGACCACGACCCGCGCAAGCCGCCACGCATCCGCGCCTATCGCGGCGGCTACCTGCCGACCGAGCGGCGCGACGCCGAACGGGCGATGCGCGCGGGCCAGATCGACGGCATCGTCAGCACCTCGGCGCTGGAGCTGGGCGTGGACATCGGCGCGCTGGACGCGGTGGTGCTCAACGGCTACCCCGGTTCGGTGGCGGCGACCTGGCAGCGCTTCGGTCGCGCCGGCCGGCGACAGCAATCGGCGCTGGGCGTGCTGGTGGCCAGTTCCGATCCGCTCGATCAATACCTGGTGCGCCATCCGGAGTTCTTCCAGGGTGCGCCGCCGGAGCACGCGCGCATCGCGCCGGACCAGCCGCTGATCCTGCTCGACCACATCCGCTGCGCCGCGTTCGAGCTGCCGTTTGCCGGCCACGAAGTGTTCGGCAATGAAGTGGCCACGCCGTGGCTGGAGGTGCTGGGCGAGGAAGGCGTGCTGCACCGCGAGGGCGAGCGCTGGGAGTGGATCGCCGACAGCTACCCGGCCAACGCGGTGTCGCTGCGCTCGGTGGCCGACGGCAACTTCGTGGTAGTGGACCGCACCGGCGGGCGCCAGACCATCCTCGCTGAAGTGGATTACTCCGCCGCCGCGCTGACCTTGTACGAAGGCGCCATCCACATGATCCAGGCCACGCCCTACCAGGTGGAGCGGCTGGACTGGGAGGGGCGCAAGGCCTACGTCACGCGCACCCACGTCGACTACTTCACCGACGCCATCGACTACACCAAGCTCAAGGTGCTGGACGCCTTTGGCAGCGCGCCGGCCGGCCGCGGCCAGGCCCATCACGGCGAGGTGCACGTGGTGCGCCGCGTGGCCGGCTACAAGAAGATCCGCTACTACACGCACGAGAACATCGGCTACGGCCCGGTGAACCTGCCCGACCAGGAGCTGCACACCACCGCGGTGTGGTGGCAGCTGGACCAGCGCACGCTGCAGCAGGCGTTCGACGAGCGGCAGCAGGCGCTGGACGGTTTCCTCGGTGCCGCCTACGCGCTGCACATCGTGGCCACCGTGGCGGTGATGGCCGAGTCGCGCGACCTGCAGAAGGCGGTGGGTAGCGGCGACGGCGCGTGGTTCGTCAGCAGCGATGCCAGCGGCCGCGGCCAGCTGCGCGGTGCGGACGGCCAGCCCACCGCGCTGGAACCGGATGCGCCGTTCACGCCGACGGTCTATCTGTACGACGCGTTCCCCGGCGGCGTGGGCCTGAGCGCGCCGCTGTTCGAGCGGCGCGAGGATCTGCTGGCGCAGGCGCGTTCGCTGCTGGAGCGCTGCGATTGCCACTTCGGCTGCCCGGCTTGCGTCGGTCCGGTGCTAGCGGTGGACGAGGCGAATGATCGCGCGCCGAAGGCCCTGGCCGCGCGCGTGCTCGCCCTGCTGGCCAGCCTGTGAGCGCGTTGCGCGATCGGCTGCACAGGCTGCGTGCGCAGGCCGGGCAGAGCGTGACGGCCGCGGCACCGGTGCCCGCGCCGCGCCAGACTACGACTGAGGATCTGCGCTGGCTGCTCGGCGTGCGCGCCCGCTCGCACGCGCGTCCCGCCACACCGCCCTTCCCCGCGCGCGACCGCGAACTGTTCGGCGAGGAAATCGTGCCGGGGCTGCGCTACACCGAGGAACACGTCGACTGGCCCGGCCCGCCCGCGCCCATCGACACCCGCTTCGCCCGCCGCGAGGATCGCATCGACCCGGCACGCCTGCTGCACTTCGACACCGAGACGACGGGACTGGCCGGCGGCACCGGCACCCGCGCCTTCATGATCGGCGCGGCCGACTGGCAAGGCGGCCGGCTGCGCCTGCGCCAGCTCACCATCACCACGATGGCCGCCGAGCCGGCGATGCTGCGCACCTTCGCCGAGTGGCTGGCGCCAGAGAGCGTGCTCGTCAGCTACAACGGCAAGTGCTACGACGCACCGCTGCTGGCCACGCGTTATCGCCTGGCGCGGCTGGCCAATCCGCTGGCCGGGCTGGACCATCTGGACCTGCTGCATCCGGTGCGCCGCCACTGGAAGGGCCAGTGGGAAAACTGCCGCCTCGCCACCGCCGAACGCCAGCTGCTCGGCGTGCTGCGCGAGGACGACCTGCCCGGCGCCGAGGCGCCGGCCGCCTGGCTCACCTATCTGCGCGGCGGCCCGGCCACCAACCTGCGCCGCGTGGCCGAGCACAACGCGCAGGACCTCAAGAGCCTGGCCGGCGTGTTGCTGCGGTTGTCGGCACTGGGCGGGACGGCGGGCACAGGTCCGGCCTAGGCAGCTCGTCCGGGCCTGCATTAGGCTGGGGGCTTGCCCGTGAAGGACCCGCAGGTCGCGAACGTCATGAACGCCATGCCTTTCCGCTCCTCCCGCGCGTTGTTCCGCATTCCCGCCGGAACGGCTGCATGAACCGGCGCAGCACGCCCGCCGACCCGCGCAAGCGCATGCAGATGGCCGACCTGGCACGGCTGGCCGGGGTCTCGGCGTCCACCGTGTCGCGCGCGCTGGCCGGCAGTCCGCTGATCAGCGAAGACACCCGTGAGCGCATCCAGACCCTGGCGCGCCAGTTCAACTACACCGTCAACAGCGTCGCCACCGACCTGCGCTCCGGCGTCAAGCGCACCATCGCCGTGGTGGTGCCTTATGAGCAGGGCACGCGGCAGAGCTTCGCCGACCCGTTCCTGCACGGCATGATCGGCGCGCTGGCCGACGCCCTCACCGAGCGCGGCTACGAGATGCTGCTGTCGCGCATCGACGCCGAGCGGCTGGATGCGGCGGCCACGCTGGTGGACGGCGGGCGCGCCGCGGGACTGATCCTGATCGGCCAGTGGCGCCACCACGACCAGCTCAACGCGATGGCCGAGCGCGACCTGCCGCTGGTGGTGTGGGGCGCCAAGCTGCCGCGGCAGAAGTACTGCACGGTGGGCGGCGACAACCTGCAGGGCGGCCGGCTGGTGGCCGAGCACCTGCTGGCGCAGGGGCGCCGCCGGCTGGTGTTCCTCGGCGATACCGGGCTGCCCGAGGTCGCCCAGCGCTTCCGCGGCTTCACGGCGGGCCTGAAGGAGCATGGCGTGGAGCTGCAGCAGCGTGCCAACGTGCCGTTCCTGGTCGAGAGCGGGCGGCAGACCATGGCCGCGCTGCTCGACGAACAGCCCGACATCGACGGCGTATTCGCCAGCAGCGACCTGCTGGCGATGGCGGCGATCGGCGCGCTGCGCGAGCGCGGCCGCCGGGTACCCGAGGACGTGGCCGTGGTCGGCTACGACGACGTCGAGCTGGCCAGGCACTTCAACCCCCCTCTCACCACGGTCAGCCAGCCGATCCACGAAGGCGGCGCAGCCATGGTGGAGCAGCTGCTGGCGCAGCTCGCGGGCGACGCGGCGACTCGCGCGCGGGTGCTGGATACCCGCCTGGTGGAGCGCGAAAGCAGCCGCGCCGCCGGTTCCCCCGCCCACGGCTGATCGTGCAGCGCAACACGAAATCGCCTTTTTCGGGTTTCTTTGCAAACGATTGCAAGAAGGGCGCAGGCCGCGTGCCCTAGCGCTTTTCTTCGGCTGTGGAAAACTGCAAAAACGTTTTCATGCAAGCCACGGGAATCCTGCTGCAACGCGCATTGCAATCGATTGCACTGAGGCCGACGATGGATCCGCAAACGATCCGGAGGTCGGCCCGCCCGGGGTATCGAGGGGATGAGGCGCGGCTTCTTTCACCGCATGGGGAGAGAACGATGAACAAGCACGCTGTCCGCAAGCACGCGCTCGCCGTCGCCGTGGCGCTGGCCCTGCTGCCGGCCCTGGCGATGGCCCAGGACGCCACCACCGACGCCCGCCCGGCCAAGGGCGACGCGCCCACAGCCAAGGCCGAGAAGAAGGCCGTCAACCTCGACCAGATGGTGGTCACCGCCTCGCCGGGCGCGCTGAGCAAGATGAGCTCGAGCATCTCGGTGAGCTCGCTGGAGGCCGACCAGCTGGCCGACAGCGGGGCGCAGAGCGCCTCGGACATCCTGCGCGACGTGCCCGGCATCCGCGCCGAGTCGTCCGGCGGCGAGGGCAACGCCAACATCTCGGTGCGCGGCCTGCCGGTGGCCTCCGGCGGCGGCAAGTTCGTGCAGTTCCAGGTGGACGGCATGCCGGTGCTGGAGTTCGGCGACATCGCCTTCGCCACGCCGGACACCTTCCTGCGCCCGGACTTCAACATCGACCACGTCGAGGTGGTGCGCGGCGGCTCCTCGTCGGTGTTCGCCAGCAACGCGCCCGGCGCAGTGTTCAACTTCATCACCAAGACGGGCCAGGAAAAGGGCGGCGACATCGGCCTCACCACCGGCCTGAACTACGACAGCAAGCGGCTGGATTTCGACTACGGCCAGCCGGTGAGCGACAGCACCCGCTTCCACTTCGGCGGCTTCCTGCGCAGCGGCGAAGGCCCGAAGAGCGTGGATTACACCGCGCAGTCCGGCGGCCAGCTGATGGCCAACGTCACCCACGACATCGACGGCGGCTTCCTGCGCCTGAGCGCCCAGCTGCTGGACGACAAGGCGCCGGTGTACCTGCCGGTGCCGGTGTCGATCACCGGCAGCAACGGCAACCCGACGGTGCGCTCGCTGCCGGGCTTCAACCTGCGCGACGGCGCGCTGCAGTCGCCCTACTTCCAGCGCGACCTGGCGATCGACGCGAACGGCAACCGCAAGGTCACCGACCTGTCCGACGGCTACCACTCCAAGGTCCGCGCATTCGGCGGCGAGGGCAAGTTCGACCTCGGCGACCAGTGGACGCTGCACGAGCAGTTCCGCATCGCCTCCAACAGCGGCGACTTCGTCGGCCCCTACCCGGCCGAGGTGAACACCGCCAGCGCGCTGGCGCAGGAGATCGGCGGCGCCGGCGCCACGCTGGCCTACGCCACCGGCCCGAACGCCGGCCAGCCGGTGGCCGCCGGCGCGGTGGGCGGCAACGGCCTGGCCACGCGGGTGCACCTGTTCAACGTGACGCTGCCGAACATGGACAACGCCACCAACGACCTGAAGCTCAAGCGCGACTTCCAGCTCGACAGCGGCCCGCTCTCGCTGCTGCTGGGCTACTACCACTCGCGCCAGGACATCGTGCAGGACTGGCACTGGAACACCTACCTGGAAACCGTGCAGGGCAAGGACGCGAGCCTGCTCGACGTGTATGACGCCAACGGCAACAAGCTCACCCAGAACGGGCTGGTGGCCTACGGCACGCCGTACTGGGGCAACTGCTGCGTGCGCTCGTACGACGCGCACTACGACACCGACGCGCCGTACGTCTCGCTGTCGTGGCAGCCGGGCGCCTGGCAGATCGACGCGGGCCTGCGCTACGACCGCATGCGGGCGCGCGGCAGCTACGCCGGCGCCAGCGGCGTAACCCCGATCGACGTGAACAACGACGGCACCCTGCAGGTGCCGGAGCAGACCGTGCCGGTGGTGGACAACAACGCCGCCAAGCCGATCCGCTACACCAAGAGCCACCTGGAGTATTCGTTCGGCGCGAACTACCTGCTCACCGACGAGCTGGCCCTGTTCGGTCGCGCCAGCCGCGGCGCGCGCTTCAACGCCGACCGCCTGCTGTTCGGCGGCGGCCTGCTCGACAACGGCACCGCGCCCGACGGCGTGGCGGTGAACGTGGTCAAGCAGTACGAGGGCGGCGTGAAGTGGAACACCCGCCACACCAGCCTGTTCGTCACCGCGTTCTACGCCACCACGCAGGAGCAGAACCAGGACGTCACCTCGCAGACGCAGTCCCTGATCAGCCGCAACTACAAGGCGCGCGGCCTGGAGGTGGAGGGTTCGGTCGACTACGGCAGCTTCAGCGTGCGCGGCGGCGTCACCTACACCCACTCGCGCATCACCAGGGACGCGATCACCCCGGCCAACGTCGGCGACGTGCCGCAGCGCCAGGCCACCTGGGTCTACCAGCTCGCGCCGACCTGGCACGTGGGCGACTTCGACCTGGGCGCCACCGTGCTGGGCACCACCAAGTCGTACGCGACCAACCCGAACGGGCTGGTGATGCCGGGCTACACCCAGGTGAACGCGTTCGCCCGCTACAACGTCAACGACCGCAACGCGATCACGCTGCAGGCCGACAACCTGTTCAACGCCACCGGCCTGACCGAGATCGACCAGAGCCCCGGCAGCGTCACTGCGAACGGCCTGAACACCGCGCGCTCGATCCTCGGCCGCACCATCTACGCCAGCTGGCACTACCGTCTGTGACTTTGAACGAAACCGACTCCCCCGTGGCCGGGCCGTCGCGATCCGCATGGATCGCGGCGGCTCGCGGCCGTTTCCTCGAAGCCCTGCCCGCCGACCGCCAGGCCGAGGGGGCGCAGCGGTTCGACCGGGCCGGTGCGGCGCTGGTCGACCGCCTCGCCTCGCTCTACGGCCAGCGCGGGGACTTCGCCGACTGGCTGGGCGCGCTGTGCCGGGCGCTGGGCACGCTCGCGGCCGCGCGGCCGCGCGACCTGGCCGCGCTGGACAGCCGGCGCGAATCGCAGCCGGACTGGTTCATCGAGCAGCGCATGCTGGGCTACTCGGCCTACGTGGACCGCTTCGGCGGCACGCTGGCCGGCGTCGCCGGGCGGATTCCCCACCTGGCCCGGCTCGGCGTGGACTACCTGCACCTGCTGCCGTTCCTGCGCGCGCGCAGCGGCGAGAGCGACGGCGGCTTCGCCGTGGCCAGCTTCGACGAGGTGGACCCGGCCTACGGCAGCATGGCCGACCTGGACGCGCTCACCGCGCAGCTGCGCGAGGCCGGCATCAGCCTGTGCTCGGACCTGGTGCTCAACCACGTCGCCGACGACCACGCCTGGGCCCGCGCGGCGGTGGCCGGCGACGCGGACAAGCGCGCGTTCTTCCACGTGTTCGCCGAGCGCGCGCAGGCGGATGCCTACGAGGCGACGCTGGGCGAGGTGTTTCCGCAGGCCGCGCCGGGCAACTTCACCCACGTGCCGGCGATGGGCGGCTGGGTGTGGACGACGTTCTATCCGTTCCAGTGGGACCTCAACTACGCGCACCCGCCGGTGTTCGCCGAGATGGCCCAGGCCATGCTGCGGCTGGCCAACCGCGGCGTGGAGGTGTTCCGGCTCGATTCGGCGCCGTTCCTGTGGAAGCGACCCGGCACGAACTGCCTCAACCAGCCCGAGGTGCACGTGGTGCTGGCCGCCCTGCGCGCCTGCGCCGCGCTGGTGGCGCCGGGCGTGCTGCTGAAGGCCGAGGCAATCGTCCCGGTCGAGCAGGTGATGCCGTATTTCGGCGAGGGCGAGCGGCGCGGCCAGGAGTGCCAGCTCGCCTACCACAGCGGGCTGATGGCCAGCGCGTGGGCGGCGCTGGCCGAGGGCGACGCGGCACTGCCGCGACAGCTGCTGGCCAGCACACCGGCGACCCCGCCGGGCACCGGCTGGATCACCTACGTGCGCTGCCACGACGACATCGTGTGGAACGTGCTGCGTCCGCTGGTGGAGTCGGCGGGCGGGAATTTCCACGAGCGCATCGGCCGCGCGGCGGCGTTCCTCGAGGGCCGGGTGCCGGGCAGCTTCGCCCGTGGCGCACCGTTCCAGGCCGGCGACGACGACGCGCTCCACGGCAGCAACGGCATGGCCGCGGCGCTGGTCGGGCTGCCGGACGATCCGCACGTGGCGCCGGACCCGGCGGCCGTGCGCCGCTTCGTGCTGATGCACGCGCTGGCCCTGTGGGTCGGCGCGGTGCCGCTGCTGTACATGGGCGACGAACTCGGCCAGGGCAACAACGCCGACCCGGCCGACCGCGGGCGCATCGCGGCGGACGGTCGCTGGCTGCAGCGGCCGCACCTGTCGGCCGCGGCGATGGAGGCGCTGGAGCAGCAGCGCGGCGTGCCCGCCACTACGTTCGCGGCGCTGCGGGCGCTGGTCGCGGCGCGGCGACGGCCCGGCTTCCCGGCGCGCGAACCGGTGCAGGTGGTCGATGCCGGCCACCCCGGCCTGCTCGCGCTGCGACGCGGTGCCGATGCGCTGGCGCTGTTCCACTTCGGCCGCGAGCCGGTGGCGGTGGACCTGGCGGCGCTCGGCCTGCCGGTAGATGCGCGCGGCACGATCACCAGCGGCGTGGACGACACCGGCAGCCTGCGCACGCTGGCGCCGTGGGCCACGCTGTGGATCTTTCCGGAGCGGGAGCCGCGCGATGCGTGAATCCTCGCGTCCACTGGTATTCGGCGAGGCGCTGGTGGACGCGTTCGCCGACGGCGTGGTGCCCGGCGGCGCCCCGTTCAACGTGGCCTGCCACCTGGCGGCACTGGGCCGTGCGCCGCGGCTGGTGACGCGGCTCGGCCGCGACCCGGCAGGTGACGCCCTGCGCGCAGCCGCCGCGCGCCTCGGGCTGTCGCTGGACGAGGCGCAGGCGGATGCGGAGACCGCGCGTGTCCTCGTCCACGAGCGGCCGGAAGGGCACGCATTCGAGATTCCCGATGCGCAGGCGTTCGACCGTATCGACGCGGCCGACGCGGTGGCGGTCGCGCAGCGCGCCGGTCCCGGCGCTTGGCTGTACTTCGGCACGCTGGCGCTGCGCGCCGGCCCGTCGCGGCAGGCGCTGGCGGCGATCCGCACGACGCTGCCGCACCGCGCCTATGTCGACCTCAACTGGCGCGAAGCGGGGCCGGCGCCATCGGTGATCCTCGACCTGCTGCGCGACGTCCACGTGCTCAAGCTCAGCGACGAGGAACTGGGGCGGCTGCTCGGCTGGCTCGACCTCGCCGGTCCGGCCGGGATGCCGGCACCGGGCGACCGCGACGGCGGCATCGCCGCGCTGTGCCAGCGCACCGGCGCGCGCACCCTGCTGGTGACCCATGGCGGCGAAGGCGCCGTCGCCTGGGACGCCGGCGGGCATTGCACGGCCCGCGCGCCGGCACCGCCGCTGGCGCGGATCGTCGACACCGTCGGCGCCGGCGACGCCTTCAGCGGCATGATGCTGGCCGGGCTGGTGCAGGGCGAGGCCGCGGGGACGGTGCTCGACCGGGCGGTGGCCTTCGCCAGCGCCAGCTGCGGCTGGCGCGGCGCGCTGCCGGCCGATCCGGCCGTGTACGCTCGCTGGCGGACGCCGCCGGATCACGCTGACACCGAGGGAGCGACCCCATGACGACGCGCAAGCCACGCCTCGCGTTCTGGCAGATCGTCAACATGAATGTCGGGTTCTTCGGCATCCAGTTCAGCTTCGGGCTGCAGCAGAGCAACATGAGCCCGATCTACAAGTACCTGGGCGCCAACGACGCCACCCTGCCCTACCTGTGGCTGGCCGGGCCGATCACCGGGCTGCTGGTGCAGCCGCTGATCGGCGCGATGAGCGACCGCACCGACAGCCGTTTCGGCCGGCGCACGCCGTACTTCCTGATCGGCGCGCTGATCTGCAGCCTGTGCCTGCTGGCGATGCCGTTCAGCCCGGCGCTGTGGGTGGCGGCCAGCCTGCTGTGGATCCTCGACGCGGCCAACAACGTGACGATGGAGCCGTACCGCGCCTTCGTCAGCGACCGCCTCGACGCCTCCCAGCACAGCGCCGGCTTCCTCACCCAGAGCGCGTTCACCGGGCTGTCGCAGACGCTGGCCTACCTCACCCCGTCGCTGCTGGTGTTCGCCGGGCTGGACCTGAAGGCGACCAACGCGCACGGCATTCCCTATGCGGTGGTGACCGCGTTCGTCATTGGCGCGGTGTTCTCGATCGGCTCGGTCGGCTGGTCGGCGTGGACCACGCCGGAGCTGCCGCTGGACGAGGCCGAGCGCGCGGCCATGCGGGCGCGGCCGCGCTCGCTCGCCGCCACGCTGGCGGAGATCGTCGACGCGGTGCGGCAGATGCCGCCGACCATGCGCCAGCTCGCGGTGATGATGCTGTGCCAGTGGTACGCGATGTTCTGCTACTGGGAATACATCACGCTGTCGCTGGCGCGCACGCTCTACGGCAGCACCGACGCCGCCTCGGCCGGCTTCGGCGAGGCGGTGCTGGTCACCGGCCGCATTGGCGGCTTCTACAACGCGGTGGCGTTCGTCGCCGCACTGGCGATGCTGCCGCTGGCGCGACGGATGGGCGCGCCGGTGCTGCACGCGATCTGCCTCACCCTCGGCGGCCTCGGCCTGCTGTCGCTGCCGCTGATCCACGACCCGTGGTGGCTGCTGCTGCCGATGCTCGGCCTGGGCCTGACCTGGGCCAGCCTGATGGGCAACCCCTACGCGATGCTCGCCGGCTGCATCCCGCCGGCGCGCGCCGGCGTGTACATGGGCATCTTCAACGGCTTCATCGTGCTGCCGATGCTGATGCAGATCCTCACCGTGCCGCTGCTCTACCACCGCGTGCTCGGCGACAACCCGGAGAACGTGATCCGGCTGGCCGGCGCCGGCCTGCTCGCCGCCGCGCTGCTGGCGCTGCGCGTGCGGCGCCCCGGGCACTGACCGGCATCCGCCCACGAAAAAGGGGAGCCTTGCGGCTCCCCTCCGTCATCGTGTCCGACCGCAGCGGTCAGATCGCGTAGTACATCTGGAACTCCAGCGGGTGGGTGCTGGCGCGGTAGCGGGTGACTTCCTGCATCTTCAGCTCGATGTAGGCATCGATGAAGTCGTCGGTGAACACGCCACCGGCCTTGAGGAAGTCGCGGTCCTTGTCCAGCGCTTCCAGCGCGGCGTCGAGGCTGGAGCACACCTGCGGGATGTTCTTCTCCTCCTCCGGCGGCAGGTCGTACAGGTCCTTGTCCGACGGCGCACCCGGGTCGATCTTGTTCAGGATGCCGTCCAGGCCGGCCATCATCAGCGCGGTGAAGGTGAGGTAGCCGGACTGCAGCGGATCGGGGAAGCGCACCTCGATGCGGCGGCCCTTCGGGCTGGACACGTACGGGATGCGGCAGCTGGCCGAGCGGTTGCGGGCCGAGTACGCCAGCATCACCGGCGCCTCGAAGCCCGGCACCAGGCGCTTGTAGCTGTTGGTGCCGGAGTTGGCGAACGCGTTGATAGCCTTGGCATGCTTGAACACGCCGCCGATGTACCACAGCGCGGTCTGGCTCAGGCCGCCGTAGAGGTCACCGGCGAACAGGTTGTTGCCGTCCTTCGAGAGCGACTGGTGCACGTGCATGCCGCTGCCGTTGTCGCCGACGATCGGCTTGGGCATGAAGGTGACGGTCTTGCCGTTCTGGTGGGCGACGTTGCGGATCACGTACTTCAGGGTGATCAGCTCGTCGGCCTTCTTCACCAGCGTGTTGAACTTCACGCCGATCTCGCACTGGCCGGCGTTGGCCACCTCGTGGTGGTGCACCTCGACGGTCTGGCCGAGCGCCTCGAGCACCTTGCACATGTCGGCGCGCAGGTCACCCAGCGAATCGACCGGGCTGACCGGGAAGTAGCCGCCCTTCACGCCCGGACGGTGGCCGGTGTTGCCCTCGTCGTACTTGAAGCGCGAGCTCCAGGAGGCTTCCTCGGACTCGATCTCGTAGAACACGCGGCCCATGTCGTTCTGCCAGCGCACCGAGTCGAATACGAAGAACTCCGGCTCCGGGCCGAAGAACGCGGTGTCGGCGATGCCGGTGGACTTCAGGAACGCCTCGGCGCGCTTGGCGATCGAGCGCGGGTCGCGGCCGTAGGCCTGCATGGTCGACGGCTCGAGCACGTCGCAGTGGAGCACCAGCTGCGGGTGGCCGCTGAACGGGTCGATGTAGGCGGTGTCCGGGTCGGGCATCAGCACCATGTCCGACTCGTTGATGCCCTTCCAGCCCGAGATCGACGAACCGTCGAACATCTTGCCGTCCTCGAAGGTGCTCTCGTCGATGGCGTGGGCCGGGAAGGTGACGTGGTGCTGCTTGCCCAGCATGTCGACGAAGCGGAAGTCGACGAACTCGACGTCATGCTCCTGGATCAGGTCAAGCACTTTGGCAACGGACATGGAAGAACCTCGGTGGTGGATTGGCAGCAGGGTTTTAGCAAGCGCCATGCCACCTGCGGGACCAGTCGCGCGCCGCGCTGGCATGCGGTTCGCGGGGTTGGCGGGGCGGACTGACGCTTCAAACGTGGGCAACGATACCTTGGTTTTGCACTAAAAAGGGGCGCTCCCGTTCCACGAGACGGACGCGCCCAAGGTCTAGCCCTCGTAGGCGCTCTCGCCGTGCGAGGTGATATCCAGGCCCTCGCGCTCGGCCTCGGCCGAGACCCGCAGCCCGAACACCACCTTCACCACCAGGTAGGCCAGCACCGAGACCACGCCGCTCCAGACCAGGGTCACGCCCACGCCGAGCGCCTGCACGCCCAGCTGCTGGGCGATCGTGCTGTTGCCGCTGCCGAAGCCGGTGCCGCCCAGTGTCGGGGCGCTGAACACGCCGGTGAGCAGGGCGCCGACAATGCCGCCCAGCCCGTGCACGCCGAACACGTCGAGCGCGTCGTCGGCGCGTAGGAGCTTCTTCAAGCCGGTCACACCCCAGACGCAGGCCACGCTGGCTGCCGCACCGATCGCCAGCGAGCCCATCGGGCCGACCGTGCCGCAGGCCGGGGTAATCGCCACCAGGCCGGCCACCGCGCCCGAGGCACCGCCGACCATCGAGGGCTTGCCCTTGTGCACCGCCTCGATCAGCAGCCACACCAGCACCGCCGCCGCGGTCGCCACCAGCGTATTGATGAAGGCCAGCGCCGCGCCGGCGTTGGACTCCAGGTTGGAGCCGGCGTTGAAACCGAACCAGCCCACCCACAGGATCGCCGCGCCGACCATGGTGAAGGTCACGTTGTGCGGCTTCATCGACTCGCGCCCCAGCCCCAGCCGCGGACCGACGAAATAGGCGCCGACCAGGCCGGCGATACCGGCATTGATGTGCACCACGGTGCCGCCGGCGAAGTCCAGCGCGCCCTTCGCGAACATGAATCCGTTCGGTCCGTACCAGACCATGTGCGCGATCGGCAGGTAGGCGAAGGTGAACCACAGCGCGCAGAACACCAGGACTGCGCGAAAGCGCATGCGCTCGGCGAACGCACCGACGATCAGCGCGCCGGTGATGCCGGCGAAGGTCGACTGGAACACCACGAACACGTATTCGGGCAGCGCCACGCCCGCGGTGAAGGTGGCCGCCAGGCTGTCCTTGGTCACGCCCCTGAGGAACAGCTTGTCCAGGTTGCCGATGAAGGCATTGCCGCCGTTGAAGGCCAGCGAGTAGCCGTAGATCACCCACAGCACCACGATCATCGAGAACACCGTCATCACCTGCATCAGGATCGACAGCACGTTCTTCGAGCGGACCAGGCCGCCGTAGAACAGGGCCAGGCCCGGCACCGTCATCAGCAGCACCAGCAACGTGGAGGTGAGCATCCAGGCCACGTCGCCCTTGTCGACGGTGGGGGCCGCCTCGGCAGCATGGGAGGCCGACGGGACGAGCAGCATGCACAGCACGGCGAACAGCAGCGCCCAGGCCGGAAGCGCCCGGGCGGAACGGGAAAGCGCGATCTCTTTCATGGAAGACCTCGTGGCAGCGGAATCAGAGGGCATCGGCGTCAAGCTCGCCGGTACGGATGCGGACGACCTGTTCGACCGGGCTGACGAAGATCTTTCCGTCGCCCACGTTGCCGGTCCTGGCCGATTGCTGGATCGCCTCGAGTGCGCCCTCGAGCTGCTCGTCGGTGACCACCACGTCCACCTTCAGCTTGGGCAGGAAGTCCACGACGTATTCGGCGCCGCGGTACATCTCGGTATGGCCCTTCTGCCGACCGAAGCCGCGCACTTCGGTCACCGTGATGCCGCTCACGCCCGCCGCGGCGAGCGCATCGCGTACCTCGTCGAGCTTGTACGGCCGGATGATGCAACTGATCAATTTCATGCTTGTCTCCCCCTCATGCCTGTGCACACGTGAAGGGCGGCGGCCCCCGGCCACCGCCGTGGACCCGATCAGAACGACTTGCTCAGCGTGAGCACGCCAGTGGCGCGCCCGACGTAGTGGCCGTAGGCGTTGGTGTAGACGCTGCGCGAGGCATTGGTGTCGTAGTAGCCCAGCGACACCGAGTAGCCATGGTCGAACGCCTTGGTCACGCCCACCTTCCAGTCGCTGTACGAGGCGCCGGAAACGTTCTTCACGTTCTGGTGGCCGGCATGCAGGTTGAGCGTCCAGCCCGGGCTGAATTCGACGTTGTAGGAGAGATCGACGTAGCCGGAGTTTTTGCTGTGGGCGAAGCCGAACAGGTTGGTCAGCGCGTGCGAATACTTCAGCGTCACGCCCTTGTAGCCCAGCGAGCCGTAGACCTCGGTGGTGTAGGGGCGAGTGAAGCCGCTCGGGTAGCTGCCCGGGTAGTAGTACTCGTACACGCCGACGTCGTAGCTCCAGTCGCCGGCGATGCTGCCGCGGAAGCCGGTATAGAAATCCAGCTCCAGGCTGCTGGAGATGTGCGCGGCGTCGGTCGACGCATCGGACAGCCAGCTGATGTTGCTGCCCCAGGCGCCGGCGTACCAGCCGCTGGCGTGATCGTATTCGATGCCCGGCTGCACCGCCGGTTTCCAGTTGGTCTGCGATAGGCCGCGGAACAGGTAGTCGTTGACCACCGCCACGCTTCCCGCCACCGAACTCTGTGGCGCGCCGTCTGCCGCTGCCGGCATCGCAACCATCGCCGCCAGCACTGCCGCTCCCCATATCGACCGCTGCACAATTCGCTTCATCGACCCTTCTCCCCGTGCCAGAGTGAGCGTCCCGCACATGGACGTCTGGACGTCTATGCATGGAACGCATGACCAGGCCAGCGACGGCCGCCCCGAGTAGAGGACGCGACCGTCCGACCGAGTTATCGGTAGGCAAATAGCTCGCCACAGTGCGAATGCGCCCTGACCCCACGAGCCGGTGCAGCGGCCAGCCGGCCCCGTCACCGCGCGGCGCGGCCGGGCGGCTGGATCTCGGGCGTGTAGCGGATCGGCCAGCCGACCGGCGGCGGGCGATAAAGAGGCAGGCTCATGTCCGGCGAGCCGCATGATCCGGCAGGAGTCGGGACCAACGATCGGCGGCGTCGCGGATATCGCGCGCCCAGCCAGGCGAATGTCTCCCCACTGCCAGCTCCAGCTAATCGCAGGCGCGTGACTTGCGCTGCCTCGCGAAGCGGCCGGAGCTTTGTTGCAATTTGATCCTGCCTTATGACTTGCTGCATTGCAATAAGGTGACCTGGCCGTTGCTTATCACATTTCGTTACAAGAACGCTGCAACGCCGCACGGAAAATCCGCGGGCGATCGGTCTCGATCGTTGCCCGGCGAACGCCCCGGTTCCGCAGGCCATTTCGCAGCCGCAGCCCGTATGCTGTCGCCCTTTGTGGCGGCCACGGTGGCCGTCCCCGCGCCAAGGCCCGCTCCAGTGATCGATCTGCTCCGCGTCATCCTCCTCGGCATCATCGAAGGCATCACCGAGTTCCTCCCCATCTCCAGTACCGGGCACCTGCTGATCGCGGAAAAGCTCGGACTGGGCGCGCGATCGGACCTGTTCAACGTCGGCATCCAGGCCGGCGCGATCCTTGCGGTGACGCTGATCTACTGGAAGCGCATCTGGCAGCTGCTGACGCAGTGGCGCGATCCGGCCAACCGCGACTACCTGGCCAAGCTGACTGTCGCCTTCCTGATCACCGCGGTGCTCGGGCTGATCGCCGTGAAGATGGGATTCAAGCTGCCGGAGACAGTGACGCCGGTGGCCTGGGCGCTGGTGATCGGCGGCGTGTGGATGATCGCCGCCGAGCAGCTGGCTGCGCGGCGGCCACCGAGCACGCAGGTGACCTGGACGGTGGCGATCCTGGTCGGTGTCGCGCAGATGGTCGCCGGGATCTTCCCGGGCACCTCGCGCTCCTCGGCGACGATCTTCACCGCGCTGCTGGCCGGTACCGGCGATCGACCCGCCGCGACCGAATTCGCGTTCCTGGTCGGCATCCCGACCATGTATGCAGCCACTGGCTACGAACTGCTGAAGGTGCTGAAGAACGGCGGCGTCGCCCACGAGGACTGGACCGCGCTGGCAGTCGGCTTCGTGGTGTCGGCGATCGTCGCATTCGCGGCGGTGAAGTGGCTGCTCGGCTACATCCGCACCCACCGCTTCACCGCCTTCGCGGTCTACCGCATCGCACTGGGTCTGGCGCTGCTGGCCTGGATGCCGCTGGGTAGCTGAACCCGCGCCGGAGCCTTCGCCACCGCTGACGGTGCCGGCACCGTCGGTATCGACGGACGCTTCAGCACGTCCGGCTCGTTCAACGCGTCGAACAGCTCGCGCACCCAGCCGATGAAGGCGCGCACCCGCGCCGACAGGTGCCGCTTCTGCGGGTAGACGATCCATACCGGCTTACCGGTGGAGCGCACGTCGGTCATCACCAGCTGCAGCATCCCCTTGCTGAGCAGGCATGAGGCCAGCAGATGCGGCGCCTGGGTGATGCCCAGCCCTTCGCTCACCGCCTGGATCACCGACTCGCCGTCGTTGATCAGCAGGTGCGCGTCGATGTCCACTTCGATCTGCCCGTCCGGTCCGTCGAACTGCCACTGCCGCGGCTTGCCGTTCGGGTACACGTAGTTGATGCAGCGGTGGTGCCTGAGGTCGTCGATGCCGGCCGGGGCACCATGCCGCGCGAGGTAGTCGGGTGAGGCGAGCACGACATTGCGCAGGTAGCCGATCTTGTGCGCGATGTGGCTGGAGTCCTCCAGCTGGCCCACGCGGATCGCGCAATCGATGCCCTCGCCGTTGAGGTCGCCGGGCAGGTCGCTCATCAGCAGTTCGAGGCGAATGTCCGGATAGCGTTTCTCGAATTCGGCCAGGCGCGGGATCAGCGCCGCGCGTCCCACGCCCAATGACAGCCCCACACGCAGCTTGCCCGCCGGCTCGCGACTGGCCTCGCCCAGTGCCTCGGTCGCCTCGCTGAGGTCGGCGAGGATTTCCCTGCAGCGGGCGTGGAACGCGGCGCCGTCCTCGGTCAGCCGCAGCGAACGGGTGGAACGGAACAGCAGCCGCGCGCCGAGCCGGGCCTCCAGCCGGGACACGGCGCGACTGACTCCGGAGGGCGTCATGCCGAGCTGGGCGGCGGCGGCGGCGAAGCTGTTCGCTTCGACCACGCGAACGAAGACTGAGATGGCGGAAAAGTCTTCCATCAGGGGTTTCCTCGGGCGATTGGTGACTGGGAGTCACCATTGCATTGCACCAAACGACGGTTTTCTATACCGGACAGTGTACCTATTCTCCCGGGCCTCGCCGACTCCCCCCGGTTCGGCGCACGTTGCTCAGGGAGCCCGTCATGCAGAAACGCTGGATCTTCATCGCCCTCGCCGTGGCGCTCGCCGCCGGCAGCTGGGCCGTCCTGGACCATCACGGCAGCAGCCAGGCACAGGCCGCGCCGCCGCCCCCCGCCGTCACCGTCGCCCAGACCCTGGTCCGGGCCGTCGGCGACACCGCCCAGTTCACCGGCCACCTGCAGGCCGTCGACACCGTGCAGGTGCACCCGCGGGTCAGCGGCTACATCGACAGCGTGCTGTTCAAGGAAGGCACGCTGGTGCACAAGGGCGAGCTGCTGTTCCGCATCGATCCCCGGCCGTACCAGGCCGAAGTCGACCGTCTGCGCGCCAATCTCGTCCAGGCCCGTGCCGAGGCGAAGCTGGCCGAAGAGAATGCCGCGCGCGGCACGCGGCTGGTGGCCCAGCATGCGATCTCGCGTGAGGAGGCCGATCGGCTGGACACCGCCGCGGCCAGCGCCCGCTCGCAGATCGCCGCCACCGCCGCGGCGCTCGACGCCGCACAGCTCAACCGCGAGTTCACCGAGGTGCGCGCGCCGATCGACGGCCGCGTCGGCAATGCCGCCATCACCGCCGGCAACCTGGTCACGCCCGCCGACGTGCTGACCAGCGTGGTCAGCGTGAACCCGGTCTACGCGTACTTCGACGTGGACGAGCACAGCTACCTCGAACTGGACCACCTGCGCCGCGACCACCGCAGCCCACCGCGGGTGGCGATGGCCCTGGCGGACGAATCCGGCTTCCCCCACGCCGGCCGCCTCGATTTCGTCGACAACCAGCTCGACACCGCCAGCGGCACCATTCGCCTGCGCGCCGTGTTCGACAACAGCGACGGCCGCTACACCCCGGGCCTGTATGTGCGCCTGCAGCTACGCACCGACAGCGCCAAGCCGCGTGCACTGATCGACGACCGCGCCGTCGGCACCGACCTCGGCAACAAGTTCGTCTACGTGCTCGGCAAGGACGGCAAGGTGAGCTATCGCAAGGTCACCACCGGACCGCTGGTCGATGGCCTGCGTGTGATCGAGCAGGGCCTGGACGCCAACGACGTGGTGGTGGTGAACGGCCTGCAGCACGTGCGCCCCGGCATGCCGGTGAACCCGACCCGCGTGTCGATGGAGTCGCGCAGCCTGGACCCCGATACCCAACTGGCCTCCGGCGGCAGCAATCCGTCGCAGGGCCCGGCGCTGACCCGCGCCCAGGACTGATCCCATGAAACTCGCCCAATACTTCGTCGATCGACCGATCCTCGCCGGCGTGCTGTCGGTGCTGATCGTGATCGCCGGTGCGATCTCGCTGTTCCAGTTGCCGATCAGCGAGTACCCGGAAGTGGTACCGCCCACCGTGGTGGTGCGCGCCAGCTACCCCGGCGCCAACCCCAAGGTGATCGCCGAGACCGTCGCCACGCCGCTGGAAACCCAGATCAACGGCGTGGAAGGCATGCTCTACACCTCCTCGCAGGCGACCAGCGACGGCGCGATGACGCTGACCGTCACCTTCGCCCTCGGCACCGACCTGGACAACGCCCAGGTGCAGGTGCAGAACCGCGTGGCGCAGGCCCTGCCGCGGCTGCCGGAGGAAGTGCAGCGACTCGGCGTGACCACGCAGAAGAGCTCGCCCGACCTGACCATGGTGGTGCACCTGATCTCGCCGGACCAGCGCTACGACATGCTGTACCTGTCGAACTACGCGCGCCTGCACATCAAGGACCAGCTCGCCCGGCTGGACGGCGTCGGCGACGTGCAGATCTTCGGTGCCGGCGAGTACAGCATGCGCGTGTGGCTGGATCCGGACCGCATGGCCCAGCGCGGCCTGACCACCGGCGACATCGTGCACGCGATCCAGGAGCAGAACGTGGATGTGGCCGCCGGCGCGCTGAACGCGCCGCCGGACCGTGGCAACGCGGCGTTCCAGCTCAACATCAACACCCGCGGCCGGCTGGTCAGCGCGGACGACTTCCGCAACATCGTGGTGCGCACCGGCAAGGACGGCGCGGTGACCCACCTGCGCGATGTCGCCCGGGTCGAGCTGGGTTCGAACAACTACGCGCTGCGCAGCCTGCTCGACAACAAGCCGGCGGTGGCGCTGCCGGTGTTCGCCCGCCCCGGTTCCAACGCGATCCAGATCTCCAACGAGGTCCGCTCGCTGATGGCGGGCCTGAAGAAGGATTTCCCGCAGGGCGTCGACTATCGCATCGTCTATGACCCGACCGTGTTCGTGCGCGGCTCGATCGAGGCGGTGGTGCACACGCTGTTCGAGGCGATCGTACTGGTGGTGCTGGTGGTGATCCTGTTCCTGCAGACCTGGCGCGCGTCCGTGATCCCGCTGGTCGCCGTGCCGGTATCGCTGGTCGGTACCTTCGCGGTGATGCACCTCGCCGGCTTCTCGCTCAACGCGCTGAGCCTGTTCGGGCTGGTGCTGGCGATCGGCATCGTGGTCGACGACGCGATCGTGGTGGTGGAGAACGTCGAGCGGCATATCGAGCACGGCATGGCGCCGCGCGAGGCGACCAAGCAGGCGATGAAGGAAGTGACCGGGCCGATCGTGGCCACGGCGCTGGTGTTGTGCGCGGTATTCGTGCCGGCGGCCTTCATCAGTGGCCTGACCGGCGAGTTCTATCGCCAGTTCGCGCTGACCATCGCCATTTCCACCGTGATCTCGGCGTTCAACTCGCTGACCCTGAGCCCCGCCCTGTCCGCCCTGCTGCTCAAGGAACGCGGCGCGCCGAAGGACAGGCTGAGCCTGGCGATCGACCGCGGCTTCGGCTGGCTGTTCCGCCCGTTCAACCGCTTCTTCGTGCGCAGCGCGAACGGCTACGTCGGCGGCGTGAAACGCGTGCTGGGCAAGGGCTCGATCGCGCTGGTGATCTACGGCGGCCTGGTGCTGCTGGGCCTGTTCGGCTTCGCCAAGGTGCCGACCGGTTTCGTGCCGGCGCAGGACAAGCAGTACCTGGTGTCGTTCGCGCAGCTGCCCGACGCCGCCTCGCTGGACCGCTCCGAGGACGTGATCCGCCGCATGAGCGCGATCGCGCTGAAGCAGCCCGGCGTGGAGAACGCAGTGGCCTTCCCCGGCCTGTCGATCAACGGCTTCACCAACTCGCCGAACAGCGGCATCGTGTTCGTCACGCTCAAGCCGTTCGACCAGCGGCGCGATGCGTCGCTGTCGGCCGGTGCGATCGCCGCGGCGCTCAACCAGAAATTCGCGTCCATCCAGGACGCCTACATCGCGATCTTCCCGCCGCCGCCCGTGCAGGGCCTGGGCACCATCGGCGGCTTCCGCCTGCAGGTGGAGGACCGTGGCGACCTCGGCTACCAGGAGCTGTACAAGCAGACCCAGAACCTGATCGCGGCGAGCCGTAAGGAGCCGGCGCTGGCCGGGCTGTTCTCCAGCTACCAGGTCGCGGTGCCGCAGATCGATGCCGAGGTGGACCGCGAGAAGGCCAAGGCCGAGGGCGTGGACCTGGCCGACGTCTACCAGACCATGCAGGCCTACCTGGGCTCGCTGTACGTGAACGACTTCAACCGTTTCGGCCGCACCTATCAGGTGAACCTGTCGGCCGAACCGCGATTCCGCCGCGAGCCGCAGGACATCACCCAGCTGAAGACGCGCAACGCGGCCGGACAGATGGTGCCGCTGGGCTCCTTCGTCACGGTCAGCCAGACCGTAGGTCCGGACCGGGTGATGCACTACAACGGCTATCCCACCGCCGAGATCAACGGCGGCCCGGCGCCGGGCTACAGCTCGGGCCAGGCACAGGCGGCGATCGAGCAGCTGGCCCACAAGACCCTGCCCAACGGCATGAGCTTCGAATGGACCGAGCTGACCTACCAGCAGATCCTCGCCGGCAACACCGCGGTGCTGGTGTTCCCGCTGTGCGTGCTGCTGGTGTTCCTGGTGCTGGCCTCGCTGTACGAGAGCGTGACCCTGCCGCTGGCGGTGATCCTGATCGTGCCGATGGTGCTGTTGTCGGCGATCTTCGGTGTGTGGCTGTCCGGCGGCGACAACAACATCTTCACCCAGATCGGCCTGATCGTGCTGGTCGGCCTGGCGTGCAAGAACGCGATCCTGATCGTCGAGTTCGCCCGCGAGGCGCAGATCCTGGAGGGCCTGGACCGCGTGCAGGCAGTGCTGGAAGCCGCGCGGCTGCGGTTGCGGCCGATCCTGATGACCTCGTTCGCCTTCATCATGGGCGTGGTGCCGCTGGTGCTCTCGCACGGGGCGGGTGCGGAGATGCGTCACGCGATGGGCGTGGCGGTGTTCTCCGGCATGCTCGGGGTCACCTTCTTCGGGCTGGCCTTCACCCCGCTGTTCTACGTGTTGATCCGCGGCTGGAGCGAGCGCAGCGCCGCGCGTCGCGCCGCCCGCAACGCCGCCGCGCCGCTGTCGCGGCCGGCGCTGGAGGAGCATTGAGATGAATCATCCAATCCGTTGGAGTGCGCTCGCCGGTGCGCTGTTACTGGCCGGCTGCATCAGCGTGGGGCCGGACTATCACCGCCCCGAGGAAAAGCCGGTGGCGCTGCAGGGCGTCGATACTGCGCGAGAGTCCGACACGGCCTTCCAGGCCGCCTGGTGGAAGCAGTTCGGCGATCCCACGCTGGATGCGCTGATCGCCCGCGCGGCGAAGAACAGCCCCGACCTGAAGATCGCCGTAGCCCGTCTGAAGCAGTCGCGTGCGGTGCTCGGCAGCACCGAGTCGCAGCAGTGGCCGGACATCCAGACCACCGCCGCGTACAGCCGCAGCCGCGAACAGGCGCCCGGATTCAGCAGCGAGCGCAACACGGTCACCAGCTACCAGGCCGGCTTCGACGCCAGCTGGGAGCTGGACCTGTTCGGCGGCGTGCGTCGTTCGGTGGAAGCCGCCCGTGCCGACAGCGAGGCCAGCGAAGCGGCGCTGCAGGACGCGCAGGTCAGCCTGTTTGCCGAGGTCGCCCGCTACTACTTCGACCTGCGTGGCACCCAGCTGCGCCAGGACGTGGCACGCCGCGACATCGCCAACCAGCAGGCCTCGCTGAAGCTGATCGCCAGCCGCGCCGAAATCGGCACCGGCTCGGACCAGGACGTGGCCAGCGCCCGCGCCCGCCTCGCCGGCGTGCAGGCGCAGCTACCGCTGCTGGAAACCCGGGCGCAGGCCGACCGCTTCCACCTGGCGGTGCTGCTCGGCGAACGGCCGGGCGCGCTGGACGTCGACCTGTCCGCGAAGGGCTTCAAGCCGATTGACGCAGTGCTGCCGGTCGGCCACGCCGACGACGTGCTAGCGCGCCGGCCGGACATCCGCGTCGCCGAACGCGAGCTGGCCGCGGCCAACGCACGCATCGGCGTGGCCAGGGCAGACTGGTTCCCGCACGTCTCGCTGGGCGGTTTCGTCGGCTTCCTGGCCGGACGCAGCAACGACTTCGGCAGCCCGGCCACCCGCGCCTGGTCGGTAGCGCCGAGCATCCGCTGGGACGGCCTCAACGTGCAGCGGGTGCGCTCCGGCGTGAAGGCCAGCGAGGCGCGTGCCGACGAAGCCCTCGCCAACTACCAGCGCACCGTGCTGCGTGCGCTGGAGGACGTGGACAACGCGCTGGTCGGCTACAACCAGCAACGCGAACGGGTGCAGCACCTGGTCGAGCAGGCCGAGCAGAGCCGTCATGCCGCTTCGCTCGCCAGGGCGCGCTACCAAGCCGGTGCCGCCGACTACCTGGAACTGCTGGACGCCGAGCGCACCCAGTTGGCCGCCGAAGACCAGCTGGCCGCCGCCGAGGCCGACGTGAACCTGCAGGCGATCGCCCTGTACAAGGCCCTGGGCGGCGGCTGGCAGGCTTGTGGCGACGTGCAGTGCAGCGTGGTGGCCAAGGTCGACTGAGAAGCGACCTGGGGCACATCGCCATGGACGGCGACGCACGGGACAGGAGGCGCTGGCTAGCGCTGCACCATCAGCGCGAACCAGCGCCAGTTGGGTACGCGCTCCGCAATCAGCTTGGCGCTGGTCAGCATCGGCACCGCCAGCAGCGCGCCGGGGATGCCCCACAGGAAGCCCCACAACAGCAGCCAGATCAGGATCGCCACCGGGCTCACCCGCATGCGCCGGCCGAGGATCATCGGTGTCACCAGGTTGCCCTCCACCACCGTGATGCTGGCGAACACCAGCGCCGGCAGCAGTGCCTGGGTCAGCTCGCGGAAATTCATCATGCCGACCAGCAGCAGGATGGTGGCGGTGGTGATCGCGCCGACGTAGGGAATGAAGTTCGCGATCATCGCGATGCTGCCCCACAGCAGCGGATCAGGCACGTGCAGCAGCCACAACATGAAGGCAGTCACTGCGCCCAGCGTCATGTTGATCATCGTGGTGGTCAGGATGTAGTGCGAGACCTCCGTCTGGATGCTGCGCACGATGCTCACCGCGTGCCGCTTGTGGTGGAAACTGGGGATGATCTCCACCAGCCTGCGCAGCAGGTCGTCGCCATAGATCAGGAAGAAGAACACCAGCAGGGCCACGGTCAGCACGGCGGCGAGCACCTTCGGCGCAGCGGCCAGCACGTCCCAGGCGGTGACCGCGACCGAGGCCTGCCGCGGCGGCTGCACGCGCACCGCGACCTGGCCGTTGACTAGGCTCTGGGTGGCGCGACTGGCCGCCTCCAGTGGCTGGGTGATGCCCTTGAGCTTGGGCACGAAGTTGCGCAACGCCGCCGGTGCATCGTGGAACCAGCCCAGCGCCGGCTGCGCCAGCGCCACGGCACCGGCGCCGATACCCCCCATCAGGGCGATCATCAGCAGGCTGGCGCTGAGCCAGCGCGGCAGGTGGCAGCGCGCGCCGAAAGCGACGATCGGATTGAGCGCAACGCCGAGAAAGGCCGCGAGCACCAGCGGGATCAACAGCACCTTGATCACGACGATGGTGTAGAGCACCGCCAGCAGCAGCAGCGTGCTGAGGGTGAAACGGAGCGCCCGGATGTGCCCCCGCGTGCCGTGCGGAGCGCGGGCACGCCGCCGCTCGATCCGCGGCGCCGGTGGCAACGGGGCCACGACCGGCAGGGGCACAGGCGACGGGGCCGACGCCAGTTCGACGCCAGCTCCCGGCGCAGGGTCGGTATGGCTCATGGGCTATCCGGCGGTTCCTGATCGCCGCCGCCCGGGTCGACCAGTCCGTCCAGCCCGTTCTCGACCAGCAGACGCACGCCCTGGGTCAGCAGCGGCAGCAGGCCACTGCCGAGCAGAGATCCCACCCCCGGCACCCGCAGCGGATGCACGTCGAGCTGACCCAGCACCACACCGGCACCGGCCGCCACGCTCACGCTGGCGACCGGGTAGTCGCGCACGCGCTGCAGCAGGGCGTGGGCCGGCTCGCCCAACTCGGCACGCGCGGCACGGACCTCGGCCTGGGCGAGGCGGACCTTGGCGAGTCGACGGGTCACACTCATGGTGGCGGGGTCCGGGCGGGATCGGTGGTGGCGGCGTCCGCTTCGCGGGCCTTGGCCGCCGCGCTGCGCATCATCGCACCGAACTCGCCGCGCGTCGCCGGCAGGCTGAGCCAGTGCAGCGCTCGCCGGAACAGCACGATCGCCGCGGTCAGCACCGCGCCCTGCAACAGCACCAGCACGGCGAGCGCCCATAGCCAGGAATCGAACCAGCGGGCCAGCGCTACGCCGATCAGCGCCAGCACGGTCAGACCCAGGCCGACGCCGGCGACCGTGGCGACCAGGCCAAGCGCCAGCAGCAGCGAGACCGCTCCGCGCGCCAGCGACAACTCGGCCAGGAACAGCCGCCACTGCGCACCGAACAGGTGGCGCACCGCGTGGGCGAGACGCCCCAGTTCGTCCAGCAGGCGCGACGACGCGGCGGGGTCCGGTGGGGTCTCGGCGGCGGGCTCGCCGCGCGGAGTCTCATCCATGCATGACGGTCCGGTGCGCGGGTCGCTGATCAGCGGCGCAGCAGCCGGCCGAGCAGCCAGCCGGCACCCAGCGCGATGGCCATCGACTGCAGCGGCTTCTCGCGGACGTAGTCGCGTGCCTGATCGACCCAGTCCTCGGCGCGATCGCGGGCGTGGTCGTAGGCTTCGCGGCCGCGCTCGCCATATTCGGTGGCCTTCTCGGTGGCATGGGTAGCGGCGCCCGCGGCCTTGTCGGTGGCACGGTGCAGACCTTCCTCGACCCGGTCGGCGGCGCGGTCGACCGCTTCCTTGGTGCTGGTCACGGCGTGCGAGGTGGCCTGCTTGACGCGCTCGGCGCCCTCCTCGATGCGTACGGCGGCGTTCGGGCGGTCAACGGTGGAGCTGGCGATATCGGCGGGTTTGTTCATGGGTGACTCCCGGGGGGCAGTGGATCGGACGTGACGGCGGACAACGGACCTATCTGGCGGCGCGGCGGAAGAACGCCACCACGGCCAGCACCAGGAAGATCACGAACAGGATCTTCGCGATACCCGCCGCGGCGCCGGCGATGCCAGCAAAACCGAACACGCCGGCAATGATGGCAATGACCAGGAAAACCAGAGCGTAATGAAGCATGGCGCAATCCTCATGCGGACGAATTGACGGTGGGCATGTACATGCCTGGTTGCGCCATTACCCCATACCGGACGCCTCGCCCATGTGAAGAAGTGCCTGAATCACCTGAAGATTCGATCACCTTTCCGATGACGTTCCCGGCCCGTCGTAGGTCACCCGGTACACCGCGCCGGCCAGGTCGTCGCTGATCAGCAAGCTGCCATCCGGCAGCATCTGCACGTCGGCCGGGCGTCCCCAGGCCTTCTCGTCCTGCATGAAGCCGGTCACCAGCGGCTCGTAGGACAGCACCTTGTCCCCCTTCAGCCGCACCGTCATCACACGGTAGCCGGACTTCTTCGTGCGGTTCCAAGAGCCGTGCTCGGCGATAAGGATCGCCCCCCGGTAGCTGGCCGGGAACTGGTGCCCGGTGTAGAAGCGCATGCCCAACGAGGCGACATGCGGGCCGAGCTTGAGCGCAGGCGCACGGTAGTCGCTGCAGCGTTTGCCCTTGCCGAACTCCGGGTCGAGCGTGTCGCCCTGGTGGCAGAACGGAAAGCCGAAATCCTGGCCGATGCGGGTGACTTCGTTGAGCGTGTCGCTGGGCATGTCGTCGCCCATCAGGTCGCGCCCGTTGGAGGTGAACCACAGGCGCCCGGTACCGGGCTGCCAGTCGAAACCGACCGAGTTGCGGATGCCATAGGCGACATCCTCCTGATCGCCGCCGTCGGGATTCATGCGGGTGATCTTGGCGTAGGCCTTGCCGCGGTCGCAGACGTTGCACGGCGCGCCGATCGGCACGTACAACTTGCCGTCCGGGCCGAACGCGATGAATTTCCAGCCGTGGTGCATGGCGGTGGGAAAGGCATCGCTGACCAGCTGCGGCGCGGGCGGGTCGTCCAGGTGGTTCTCGATGTCGCGCAGCACCAGGATCCGGCTCACCGCCGACACGTACAGATCGCCATTCCTGAACGCCACGCCGACCGGCAGGGTCAGGCCGCTGGCGATCACCCGCACCTGGTCGGCCACGCCGTCGCCGTTGCGGTCGGTGAGCGCGTAGACCTTGCCGGCGTCGTTGGAGCCGACGAACACGGTGCCCTTCGCACCGACCGCGATCTCGCGGGCGTTCGGCACCTGGTCGGCGTACACGGCGATGTGGAAGCCCTTGGGCAGGGTCAACCGGTCGAGGTGGATGGCGGCGGACGCCGGCAGGGCGACCAGCGCCAGGAGGACGGCAAGCATGCGCATGGGACGATCCTCGGTGGGGGTACCGGACCACCATATACCGGTCACGTGAAACTTCGCGACCGTTGCCGACGGGCTCTGCTACCGTTACCGGCCTCATCGAGGGGCAGGCATGAGCGAACTGCAGGACCTCACCACGCTGGTGCGCGCCACGACGCCACTGCTGGTGATCGAAACGGTGGACGAGCAGCGGGTGATCGACTGCTTCCGGCATGTCATCGCGCAATCGCTGCGCCCGCTGTGGCGCTGGACGATCACCGACGGCCTGGGCCGGCTGGATTTCACCCATGCCGATCCGGATGTCGCCCCGGACGTCACCACCACGCTGGAAGCGATCCGCAGTGCACCCGACCCGGGTGTGTTCCTGCTGTTCGATTTCCACCCGCTGGTGCGCTACGCGATGAGCCAGCGCATGCTGCGCGAGATCGTGCAGCGCCAGCGTTCGGCGGCGCACACGGTGGTGCTGGTCGGCGCCAAGGTGGAACTGCCGGAGGAACTGGAAGCGCTCGCGCTGCGCGTGCCGCTGGCGCTGCCGGACCTGAAGGAGCTGGCCGGCATCATGCGCGGCGAGGCGGCCGCCTGGCAGCGCGAACACGGTCGCCGGCTGGAAGTGGACAACGAGGCCGCACGCACTATCGTGCGCAACCTGGTCGGGCTGTCTGCGACTGACGCGCGGCGCATCGTGCGCAAGCTCATCTACAACGACGGCGCGCTCGGCCAGCACGACCTGCCCGAACTGATGCAGTCGAAATTCGAGCTGCTGAACCGCTCCGGCCTGCTGCACTACGAATACGCCACCGCCAGCTTCGCCGATGTCGCCGGTGTACGGCACGTGCGCGAGTGGGTGCAGCGACGGCGCGCGGTGTTCCTGTCGCCCGAGTCGGTACCGATGCTCGACCCGCCGAAGGGCCTGCTGCTGCTCGGCGTGCAGGGCTGCGGCAAGAGCCTGGCGGCCAAGGCGATCGCCGGCGGCTTCGGCGTGCCGCTGGTGCGGCTGGACTTCGGCACGCTCTATAACAAGTACCAGGGCGAGACCGAGAAGAACCTGCGCGAGGCGCTGGCCAGCACCGAACTGCTCAGTCCCTGCGTGCTGTGGATCGACGAGATCGAGAAGGGCCTGGCCGGTGGCGGCGAGGACGGCGGCGTGTCGCGCCGCGTGCTCGGCTACCTGCTGACCTGGATGGCCGAGCGCAAGGCCAAGGTATTCGTGGTGGCCACCGCCAACGCCGTGCACGAGCTGCCGGCCGAGCTGCTGCGCAAGGGCCGCTTCGACGAGATCTTTTTCGTCGACCTGCCGACCGAACCGGTGCGCGCGGAAATCTTCCGGCTGCACCTGGAACGCCGGAAACTGCCGGTGGAGAACTTCGACCTGCCGGCGCTGGCCGAAGCGAGCGAAGGCTTCTCCGGTGCCGAGATCGAGCAGGCCATCGTCAGCGCGCTGTATGACGCGGTCGGTGCCGACGCTACGCCGGACCAGGCGCATCTGCTCGCCGCACTTGGCCAGACCCGCCCGTTGTCGGTGCTGATGCACGAGCAGGTCGACGCCCTGCGCGCCTGGGCCCGGGATCGCTGCGTGCCGGCTGACTGACCGGGACCCGCCCGCGGCGATGGCGCATGTCATGGTCCGGCAACGGCGGTGCGGGACGATGAGGTTTTGCCATGGGAGCCTGCGCCATGCCCCGCCGTCGCGCCCTCGCCTTCGCGCTGCTGCTGACCCTGCCCGCATGGGCGCACGCCGCGGTTCGACTACTGGCGATCGGCCAGCTCGATGCGCATCGCCGCGACCTGTCCACCGCAACTGCCGCGCCGCTGGAGAACGGCGTGCCCGGCAACCTGCTCGGCGGACTGGGCTCGGCGATCGACCATGCCGGCTGCGGCAAGTTCGTGGCGCTGCCGGACCGCGGCCCGAACGCGGTGGCGTTCGATCCGGCGATCGACAACACCAGCTCCTACCTCGACCGGATCCAGACCCTCGACCTGGCGCTGCAACCGGCACCGGCCGGAGCCCGGCTGCCGTTCGAGCTGCACGTCTCGCTGCAAGCCACCACCCTGCTCTCCAGCCGGGAGCCGCTGGTCTACGGCAGCGGGCGCGGGTTGGGCGTGGGCGACGGTGCGTCCGCGACAAACCGGCCGGGCCAACGGTACTTCTTCACCGGCCGCTCCGACGGCTACGACCCGGCGCGGCCGTCCAGCTGGCCCGACGATGGGCGGCTTGATCCGGAGAGCCTGCGCGTATCGCGGGACGGGCGCTCGGTGTTCGTCGGCGAGGAATACGGCCCGCGGATCATGCGCTTCGACCGGCGCAGCGGGGTACGCGAGCAGGTGTATGCGCTGCCGGCCGCGCTGGCGGTGGCGCACCCCCAGCCCAGCGGCCATGCGGAGGACCGGGCCAACCGCAGCGGCCGCGTCGGCAACCACGGTATCGAGGGACTCGCGCTGACGCCGGACGGCAAGGTGCTGTATGCCGCGCTGCAGGGGCCGCTGCTGCAGGACGGCGGCAAGCATGGCGGCTACACCCGCATCCTGCGCATCGAGCTGGCGGGCGGCGCCGTGCAGCAGTTCGCCTACCCGCTGAGCCGGCTCGACAGCGGTGCGCGCAAGCCCCATTTCACCGGCATCAGCGACATCCTCGCCATCGACGGCGACAGCCTGCTGGTGGACGAGCGGGACAACAGTGGCCTGGGCAACGGCACCGCAGCGAGATTCAAGCGGGTGTTCCGGGTCGACCTTGCGCATGCCCGGCCGCTGGGCGACCGGCACGGCCAGGCCGCGCTCGCCGCCGTCGCCCTGCGCAAGCGGCCGTTCCTGGACGTGGTGGCGGCGCTGGGCCGGGGAGGCGTGGACGCAGCCGACATCCCGGCCAAGCTCGAGGGGCTCAGCTTCGGTCCGGACGTGCGTTGGCACGGCCGCCTGCTGCATACCCTTTATGTCAGCAGCGACAACGATTTCCGCCCGGACCTGCGCGACCGGTTGCATCCGGGCGGTATCGACAACCCGAACCGCTTCTACGTGTTCGGCTTCACTGCGGCCGATCTGCCCGGCTTCGTGCAAGCCGTCCATCCGGCGTGTGCGGCGAACCCGGCGTCACGCTGAAGCACAGCTTCACGCGCAGACCCGGGCGCGCGTCGTCCAGCTGCAGCGCGGCGCGATGCAGCTCGGCAACCGAGCGCACCAGCGCCAGACCCAGACCGTTGCCTTCGGTATGGCGGCTGCGATCCAGCCGCATGAACGGCTGCAGCACCTGCGCGTGCTCGTGTGCAGGGATGCCCGGGCCGTCGTCGCGCACGCCGGCGTGCAGCGCGTCGCCGACGCGCTTGAGTTCCAGCGTGATCCGCGTTCCCGGCGGGGTGTGGCGGATCGCGTTCTCGATGAGGTTGACGAAGGCCTGCACCAGCAGACCGCGGTCTCCGTGCACCGGTGGCTGCGGCGTGATACTTGCTTCCAGCCGATGGCCCTCGGCCTCCGCAACCGCCGCATAGGCATCGAACAGTTCCTCCAGCACCGCGGCCAGATCCACCGACGCGAAGCCGCGGCGCATCTCGCCCGACTCGATGCCGGCGATGCGCAGCAGTGCCTGGAACACGTCGAGCAGGCCATCGATCTCGGCCAGCGCGGCATCGACGGCCGCTTCGTGGGCGGCCGGGTGCGGCGGCGGCTGGCGCAGCTGCTCGAGCCGGCGGCGCAGGCGGGTCAGCGGCGTGCGCAGGTCGTGCGCGATGTCGGCGCCGAGCCGGCGCACGTCGGCCAGCAGCGAAGCGATGCGGTCGAGCATCTGGTTCACGGTGAGCGCGATCATGTCCAGCTCGTCGCCCGCACCGCGCACCGGCATACGGTGTTCCAGGTCGCCGTCGCTGATTCGCTCGGCGGCGTCCGACATCGCACCGACCCGGCGCAACAGCTGTCGTCCGATCACCCACCCGACCACCAGCGACACCGCCACGATCAGCGCCAACGCCAGCAGGAAGATCCGCTCGGCCACCTCGCGCATGTGCTGGATGAAGTACGCGTCGCGTCCCACCACCAGCCAGCCGTTGCGCACGGTGCGTACGGTGTACAGGGTGAGCAGGTGGGCGCGCGGGCTGGGCGCGAGCGTGGTGGCGCGCGGGATAAAACGACGCTCGGACCAGCCTTCGGGCCCAGGAAGGCCATCCAGGTTGCCTGCCAGCCTGATGCCGTTGCCGGCGTACAGCGCGTACCAGCGCTCCAGCCCGGCGCCGAGGATGATGCGCTCCTCGATCTCCGTGCTCAGCGCATCCAGCCCGTGCTGGTAGGACAGCAGCGCGAGGTCGCGCGCGTCGGCGACCAGCTCCTGTCGCTGCTCCGAACGCGCCTCGCGCTCGGTGCCCAGCCACAACACCGCCGCCGTGAGCAGCGAGGACAGCGAGAACATCCCGGCCAGGATCAGCGCCAGCCGGAATGCGCTGGTCTGCCTATGTCGGACCGGTCGGGAGCTGGAGGCGATAACCGTAGCCACGCACCGTCTCGATGAAGCTCGCGCCGCCGGCATCGCGCACCTTGCCGCGCAGGCGCGACATGTGGGTCTCGACGACGCTGGTGCGGGGGCTGAAGTGGAATTGCCAGACCTGCTCGAGCAGCATCGCGCGGGTCACCACGTTGCCGGCATGGCGCAGCAGGATGTCGAGCAGGCGGAACTCGGTCGGTGTGAGTTCCAGCCGTTCACCGCGGCAGCTCGCCGAATGTCGCGTGGGATCGAGCACCAGTGGCCCCCACTCCAGCAACGGCGATTCGCGGTTCAGCGCCGGCCGGCGCGACAGCGCACGCAGCCGCGCCACCAGTTCGGCCATCGAGAACGGCTTGCCGAGATAGTCGTCGGCACCGGCATCCAGCCCCTCGATGCGCTGGTGGGTCTCGCTCAGCGCGGTGAGCATGATGATGCGCGACTGCACGTCGGCATTGCGCACCGCGAGGATGAAGCTGATGCCGTCCAGGCCGGGCAGCTTGCGGTCGACCACGATGCCGTCGAACGCCCCCTGCACGGCGAGCGCCAGCCCCTCGCGGCCATCGGCGACCGCGTGGGTGACATAGCCCTCTTCGTACAGCCCGCCATCGATCCACTCGCGGGTGTCCCGGTCGTCCTCGACGATCAGAATGCGCAAGGCACCCTCCGACTCGCTGCCGCCGGCAGGCGCCTTGCGGTCGCTCCCAGCACTCGAGTCCGTCACGGTAGGCGAGGAATATGACGGACCGATGAAGTCCGCCACTCAGTGCGTCCCGGAGGGCGGCAGGTTGGTCCAGCGCACGCCCGGCAGGGTCGGCGTGCCCTGCTCGTGCACCGCCTGCAGCGCCTCCGGATCGAGCCCGAGCGCGGCCAGCACGGTGGGCGCGACTTGGGTGGTGGACACGGGTGCGTCCAGCCGGCGGCCCGGCTCCGGCAGCATCGGGCCGGCCACCAGCAGGGCCACGTGGGTGTCGTCGGTGTCGAAGCCGCCGTGCTCGGCGCGCTTGCTGGCACCGGGCTTGTCGTAGATGACACCGGCCTGCGGGATCACGATCAGGTCCGGCGTGCGCACGTCGTGCGACGGCGACGGGAACAGCAGGCCCAACGCCCGGCCCCACAGCACGCGTTCGATGCCGAGGCGCTCGCGGTCGGCCAGCAGGGTGCGCGCGACGGTGCCGGTGGTGCGCTCGTCGTGCAACCACACCAGCGCGCTGCGGTCGGTGGTGAGCTGGGCCGGTTCGCCATCGGCGGCGGCGGCGATCACCGCGCGCAGCGCCTGGTTCGAGACGTGCCGCAGCTGGTCGGGATCGACCGGGCCGTTGCCGTGCTTGGCGGTGAGGATGATCAGAGTGCTGGCATCCAGGTGACGGCGCGCCAGCTCGTCCATCAGTTCGCCGATCAGGGTGTCGAGGTGGGTCAGCGCGGCGTCCAGCGAGGGCGTCGGGGTGCCGTCGGCATTCTGGTAGCCGGCCAGCTTCTCGGCCACGTTGACGCTCTGCAGGTTGGTGCCGAACAGGGTCGGGACCGGCGCGCGGGTGCGCCCGTCGTGGCGATAACCGTCCACTTCGTGGATCACCGCCTGCATCTTGCCGGTGTCGTAGGTTTCGGTACGCGCGATCGAGGCAGTGACCGCGTCGGTGTCCGGGTGGTCCTCGCCGTCGGTGCCGATCTCCGGCGTGTACAGGTCGGCCACGCCGTCACCGGACGGGCCCTGCACGATCGCATAGGAGGGATGCTTGTCGGCCCAAGCGGTATAGCCACCGGCGCCGCGCACCACGTTGAAGATGGTGTTCACCCGCAGGTACTGCCATGGATAGACCGGACGGCAGCCGTGGGCCGGATCACGCGGCAGCTTGCTGGCGTCGATACCGTGGCCGTCGGGCGTATCCACCGCTTCGTTGAACTTCGCGTGGGCGCCGATGGCCGTGCACGGGCCAGTCGGTGGTGCCAGCGAGCGGTCCCAGGTGTTGTCGTAGTAGACGCCGGTGGCCGCCGGCGTGCCGCCGGTGACCAGCGCCAGCAGGCCCGGGAACGAGTCGGCGGGTACCACGGTGTCGGCATGGGTGTACTCGACACCGCGCGCGGCCAGGGCGGCGAGATGGGAGTCGGGGTGGATCTCGATGTAGTTGCGCAGGTCCAGCGCATGCAGGCCGTCGACGCTGATCAGCAGGACGTGGCGGACCGCGGTGGCAGCGGCGAGGCCGGGGCCGGCAGCGAGGCCGGCCGCCAGCATGAGGCGGAGGAGTCGATTCATGGAGTGTCGTGGGCGAAGGAGGGGACTGCCGCCGGTGACGGCGGCAGACGGCAGGCGGCAGGCGACAATCAGAATGGAAGCGAGAACGTCCCCATCACCGAGCGGCCGGCGACGGCGTAGAACAGCGGCACGCCGTTGGCGGTACTGGTCTCGTCGATCAGCGGGGTCTGGTTGGTGAGGTTGCTGACGCGCAGGCCGAGGCGGCTGCCGCGCGGCAGCAAACCGCCGTGCTGCATGGTGTAGTTCAGTGACAGGTTGACCAGGGTGACGGCCGGCAGCCGGTAGATCAGCGCCGGGTTGCCGCTGGCGTCCACGCCGGTGTCGCCATAGCTGACACCGAGATGCTTGGCCAGCAGCGATCCGCTAAAGGGCCCGGCGTGATAAAGGATGCCGCCGGCGGCGGTGGTCTTGGGCACCTTCTTCAACTGCAGCCCGGTCTTGTTCACCGTCGCCTTGTTGTAGCTGGCGTTGGCGTAGAGGCTGAAGCCGTCGCCCACGTAGACGCTGCCTTCGACCTCGGCACCGCGGTAGCGGGTGCCGCCCAGGTTGGTGAAGAAGGTTTCCTTGCCCACTTTGCGGCTGCTGATCTGGTTGGAGAAGTTGATCGCGTACACGTCGCCGGACAGGCTCCAGGTGCCGTTCTGCCAGCTGCTGCCGAGCTGGTAGTTCTTCGTCGACTCGGTCTGCAGGCCCTGGTTGGCGGTGGACGGATTGGATACGTAGTACTGGTTCTCGTTCGGTGCCAGGTAGCCCTCGGCGGCCTGCAGGTAGGCCGACCACTCCGGCGTGATCGCGTAATGCAGGTCAAACGAGGGCAGCACCTTCTTCCAGGTCTGGGAGTAGTCGAACGCGGTACGCACCTTCTGCTGGATCGGCGCCACGTCGTGACGCTTGAAGGTGACGTACTTCAGGCCAGGCGTGAAGGTGAGCTGGTCGGTGATGTGCCAGGCGTACTGCAGGTAGGGCTGGATCACCCAGAACGTGCCGTCGATGCGGCGGTCGGTGGCCTGGGTCACGGGATCGCTACCCTTCAGTACCGGGTTCAGCGCGCCGCCGAGACTGAAATCGATCTCGGCCTCGTAGCGGTGATAGAGCTGCTTGTTGGCCCACACGCCGTAGCCCAGCTCGCCCGGGCCCAGCGACTGCGACAGGCGCAACAGGTCGCCCCAGTTGCGGTACAGCAGGTACATCTTTTGGCCCGGGATGTTGTTGTCTCCGTAGGCCGTGCCGTTGGGCGTGCCGAGGCCCGCCGGGAAGGTGCCGTCGCCGATGGAGCCGGCCGGCCCGCTGAGCTGGCCGTAGTCCATGTTGCCGCCGTTCGGGTCCAGGCCGTTCCAGCCGCGGTGGTAGTACGAGTAGGTGTAGAGCTTGTTGTCGAGCGTCACTGCGCCGAGATCCGAGGCGAGGTCGACGTACTCGAAATCGCTGTTGAAGTGGTCGTAGTTGTAGCCGGTATAGGCCTGGCTGTGCGGGTCGTTCGAAAGGCCGTAGCGCTGGCCGAACACCTGCATCTGGCCCGGCATGCCGCTGGTGTAGGGATAGTTGCCGTCGGACACGTACGGGTACGAGGTGGCGCCGACGATCGCCGCATTGCTGCCGCCGTTGGTATTGCGCATGGCCAGCATGGTCAGCGTGGTGGCGTCGCCGAACGGCTGCACGAACTTGGCGGCGAGGTTGCTGCGGTCGACCGTGGCGCCGGACAGATAACCGTCCGAACGCAGCTGACGGTAATCGAGGTAGCCGCTGCCGCCGTTGGACAAAGTACCGGTGTTGAACTTCACTCCGGCCAGCCGGGTGGCGAAGCTGCCGAAGCCCCCGTACACCTCGGTGGTGGTGTGCGCCAGCGGGTCGCGGGTCTGCATCGAAACGGTTCCGCCGAAGGTGGCGTAGCCGATGGTGGAGGCCTGACCCGGACCACGATCGACGACCACCTGACCCAGGTCCTGCGGCATGAAGTAGTTCGACGAGTGATGGGTGAAGTCGTTCGAGTCGCCGACCGGAATGCCATCCATGGTCAGGTTGTACTGGCCATCGCTCATGCCGCGGATGGTGAAGCCCTTGTTGTTGCCCAGGCCAGGGCCGTTCGGTTCGACGTCGACAACGCTGGGCGCAAGCGCGGCGATCGAGCTGTAGCTGTCCATCGGCATGGCGTTGTTGTCGATGTAGGCCTGGTCGATGATCGACTTCGGCTCGATCGCCTTCAGCGAGACATGCGTGGGCATTTCCGCCACGCGCGGGGCCGTGGCCACCACGTGGATGCCCGCGAGGTTCTTGACGTGATCGCTGGCAGCCGTCGTGGTGGCTGCATCGGCCGGCGTGGCGGCGTCGGTCGCATGAACCGAGGGCAGCATGGCGGAGGCCAGGGCCAGCGCGAGCAGGGTGGGTGACGGAAAACGACGATGCAGCAGCATGGGGAACTCTCCGCAAGGGCTCGGGAATTCACGCCATGCTGGGCAGCCGCTGTGGCGCGACCTTTACGGTGGGCTGTCGATCGCCACGCGGAAACCTTACGAAAACGCAAGGCTCCTCAACCGGAACTGCCGACGTGCTCGATCACGTCGGCGGCAGCGGCGGCGCCATCGGCCTCCTTCAGCCATCCGGCCACGGTGCGGGCGCGGCTGGCATGGGCGGGGTCGAGCAGGCCGCCCAGGCCCGCCGCCGCCGCGTCTCGGCGATAGCGGGTGGCGGCGAGCACTCCGGCCACGCCCAGGCGTTGCAGGCGGGCGGCGTTGTCGTGCTGGTCAAAGCCGTGCGGCACCACCAGCGAGGGGACACCGGCATGCAGGGCCTCGGCACTGGTGCCGACCCCGCCGTGATGCACCACCGCCGCCGCCTGCGGGAACACAGCGGCGTGGGGCGCGTATTCCACGCAGGCGATCCCTTCGGGCAGCTCGCGCGGGAGTCGCTCACGCATCGCCGGCGAACCGGTGAACAGCACCGCACGACATCCCAGCGCGACGGCGGCGGCGAGGCTCTCGTGCAGGAACGAGGCGTTGGCGTGCACCGCGGTGGAGCCGAGCGAGAACACGATCGGTGGGGGCCCGGCGCGCAGGAACTCCGCCAGCGCCGGATCGAGCGTGTGGGGCTGGACGTAGCGGGCGAAGCCGCACTGCGTGGCATGCGGCGGCCAGTCCGGCTGCGGCGCCCCGAGCAGCGCGGGAAACAGTGCCAGCGTGCCGCCCGGCGCGAACTGGCCGCGATGGAACGGATCGCCGCGCGGCGACTCCGGCGACAAGCCCAGCTCGCGGCGGAACGCCCGCACCGGCGCGGTCCAGCCCCGCGTCACCCGGCGCGACAGCCGCTGCAGCAGACGGCCGCGCGCGGGCGTGGCATGGAAGAGGCGGTCGAGCGCAGCCAGTCCGGTGGCCGGCATGTCGTACGCCGACAGGAAACTGGCCGGGGCCAGCACCGCGGACAGCCAGCGCAGGCGCCCGGCCGCCTCCAGCGTTTCGCCGAGGATCTGCCCGGCGAAGGCCAGGGTGCTGGTGACCAGTACATCGACCGTGTCGCACAGCGGCGCCAGCTTCGCATAGCTGGCGCGCACGTCGGCGGCGGCGAAGTCGCGCACCACGAAGGCCGGGCCGCGCCAGGGATGAAACGCCTTGGCGGTGAACGCCTCGCGGTCGTCCGGCTCGGGCATGCCGCTGGCGTCTGCGAATACCAGCCCGGCCCGCTCGATCGGCTCGCGGTGCACCGGATGGGTCGCCACCGTGACGCGGTGCCCGCGCGCTGCCAACGCCTGGCCAACCGCCAGAAACGGAAACAGGTCGCCGAGCGAGCCGACGGTGGCAAAGACGATGTGCCGGCCAGCGGGCATGGTGGTCCTGGGCGTCTGCGGACAGGTTCGACAGCATAACGGCCGCCCCGCGTTGACCGCCGCCGCAACGGGCCGCATGCTCGATGGCCCTGCCCTGCCCGTGACCGACGATGAGCCAGCTCGCTCCGTTCCACCTCGCCTTCCCGGTGACTTCGCTGGCCAAGGCGCGGGCGTTCTACGGCGAACTGCTCGGCTGCCCCGAAGGGCGCAGCTGCGAGGACTGGGTCGACTTCGACTTCCGCGGCCACCAGATCGTCGCCCACCTCGCGCCGGAGGAAGTGCGCGCGGCCGCCGCGCACGAGGTGGACGGCGACGCCGTGCCGGTGCGCCACTTCGGCCTGGTGCTGCCGATGGACGAATGGCAGGCGCTGGCCGACCGGCTGCGCGCCGCGGGGGTGCGTTTCGTGATCGAGCCGCACGTGCGTTTCGCCGGCCAGAGCGGCGAGCAGGCCACGATGTTCCTGCTCGACCCCTGCGGCAACGCGCTGGAGTTCAAGGCGTTCGCCGACCCGTCGCGGCTGTTCGCGAAGTAGGCCGCGGTGGAAGCCGAAGATCTCAAGCGACTGGTCACGGTGCGCATGCCCTACGGCAAGTACCAGGGCCGGCTGATCGGCGACCTGCCCGGCGCGTACCTGGCGTGGTTCGCGCGCAAGGGCTTTCCGCCGGGCCAGCTGGGGCGCCTGCTGGCGCTGTCGCTGGAGCTGGACCACAACGGCCTGCGCGGCCTGCTTGATCCGCTGCGCTGATCGCGCGTCGCCGATGGGCGTATGCTGCGCGCCCCTGCCCTGCCCGCCGCCGGACCATGACCACCCTCGTCGACCGTTTCCAAGCCGCTGCCGACACGCTGGCCGTGGATGGCTGGTGCGTGCTCGGCCAGCTGCTGCCGGCCGAGGCGACCGCGGTCCTCGCCGCCGAATGCGCGGCGATGCACACCGCGCACCGGATGACCCCGGCCCGCGTCGGTACCGGTCAGTCCGCCCCCGCGCTGCGCGGCGACCACACCCGCTGGTTCGAGATGAACGCGCTGAGCGCAGCGCAACAGCCCTTCGTGGAGGCGATCGAGACCCTGCGCCACATGCTCAACCGCAGCCTGATGCTCGGGCTGGTGGAGAGCGAGGCGCACTACGCGGTGTATCCGCCCGGCGCACGCTACGCGCGGCACCTGGACCAGCTGCGCGGGCGCGACGCCCGGGTGGTCTCGGCGGTGTACTACCTCAACGCCGACTGGGAGCCCGAGGACGGTGGCGCGCTGCGGCTCTACCTGGACGATGACCACAGCCACGACGTGCTGCCGCGGGCCGGCACGCTGGCACTGTTCCTGTCCGGTCGCTTCGAGCACGAAGTCCTGCCGGCCACGCGCGAACGGATGAGCATCGCCTGCTGGATGCGCCGGCGCGAACCCGGCGCCTTGCCCTGAACCCGGGGATGGTCTGATTCACCCCGGCGCAGCCGGCATGATGTCCGGAAGGTTCACAGATGGTCGTGTGCGGCGCCGCCCAGACTGGCGGTCTGGGCGCGGCGCGTGAGGCGATATGAGGGCCTTCCGGATATCACCTCGTCAATGAAATCCTGGCGGTTGAGGCCGTTCTGTCTGCGCGCATCCCCGCGGCTCGCCGTCTCGACAGGCCACCAGCCTGCCTTCGACGACGCCCCTGTGCCTGTGGGCCTCGCGCAGACAGACTGGCGACGCCTGTGCCGGGGTGAATCAGACCATCCCTAGCGTGCGTCGGCCACCGCATTGAAGCGCGCGGCGATGTAGTCGTCGGTGAAGCTGGTCATGTCCCAGCCTCGGATGAAGCCGCAGTGGCCGCCATAGCGCGCGATGTCCAGCTCCACGTTCGACGGCAGCTTCAGCTGCTCGAAGGCATTGACCGGGATCACCGGGTCGTCGCGGGCAGTCATGATGGTGGCCGGCAGGGTCAGTTCCCGCAGCGTCTCGCCGGCCACCGAATAGCCGTCCAGATAGGCCTCGAGCGAATCGAAGTCGGTGTGCCGGAGCACCAGCGCCTCGGTCAGGCCGCGCAGGTTCTGCTTCAGCTCGGCCAGCTCGAAGTAGGTGTGCTGCGGGAACAGCGACTGCTTGACCTTCAGCGAGTGGCGCCACTTCTGCATGAAGTAGGCCTGGTAGAACCAAGGCGCCTGCTTCTCCAGCGAGAACAGGCCCTCGGCCGGATCGATGATCGGACACACCGCCAGCGCGTAAGTCAGCGGGATACCGAGCTTCGGCGCCTGCAACGCCGCACGCAGCGCGAAGTTGCCGCCCAGGGAGAAACCGGCCAGCGCCATCGGCCGAGCCGGCCAGCGCTCGGCGATCTCGCCGAGCGCGCGCACCACCTCGTCGATGCGGCAGGAGTGGAACAGCGCCTCGTTGAGATGATGGCTGTCGCCATGGTCGCGGAAGTTCAGCCGGAACACGTCCCAGCCGTCGGCGAGCAGGCGACTGCCGGTCTGCAGCACGTAGGTGGAGTCGACGCTGCCCTCCCAGCCGTGGAACAGCACGGCCAGGCCACGGGCTTCCGGCCGCGCCTGCTGCGCGGTGAACGCGCCGCTGAGCCGCACGTCACCGCCACCGCCGACCATCACGTGCTCGGCACCCTCGACCACGGTGCGCGCACGCCGTGGCAGCAGCACCCGGCGCACGCCGCTGGAGGACAGCATGGTCTGCAGGTGGCCGCTGCGCAGCGGCCACGGCGGCAGGAAGTCACTGCCTTTCGGAAGCGTCATGCGTCGGCCTGGCCCGCGGTGGCATCTTCCAGCGCGGCGGCGATGCGCTCGCGCGACAGCTCGGCCATGCGGCGACGCGCATCCGGCGTGGACGGCACCGGATCGAGGAAGTGCACTTCCGCGTCCAGCGGCGCGCTGCCGAGCAGGCGCAGGAAGTTCGCCATGAAGCTCTCGTGCTCGCGGAAGCCGGCATCGATCACCCGCCGACCGTTCTTCGAGAAACGCAGCGCCACCGGCTGTACCCGTACCTCGGCATCGAGCGCGGCCTGGAAGATGCGCGCGTGGAACACCTTCAGCACGCCGTTGTAGCCGGTGCCGCCCTCCGGGAACACCGCCACCGAGCGGCCTTCGCGCAGGCGGTCGACCATCACCGCCATCACCGAGGTCAGCGAGTGGTTGGAGCCGCGGCGATGGAAGATGGTGCCGCCGTTGGCGGCCATCCAGCCGACCAGCGGCCAGCCGGCGATCTCGGCCTTGGCCACGAAGCAGGCCGCGCGCTGGCTGTGCAGCAGCTCGATGTCGATCCACGAGGTGTGGTTGGCGACGAACAGCACCGGGTCGGGCAGCGGCTGGCCGATCAGCACCGAGCGCAGGCCGAAGATGCGCATCAACAGGCGCGACCACCAGTTGATCATGCGGTGGGCGAAGGGCACGCGGCCGTTCTTCATTACCCGGTGCTTGTTCCAGCTGAGGATCAGCGAACACAGCAGGATGCCCAGCACGATATGCCCCAGCAGCAGCGGCACGCGCCACAGGTAGCGGATAGGCTGCCAGGGAGCGCGTTCGTGCGGGTGTGAAGTGTCCGTACTCATCAGCCAGTTAGTTTAGCGTTAGTTCGCCGCAACGACATACGTCGCAAGGCAGGGTGGGGGGCCGGTTCAGGCGCCGACCTGGCCCAGTGGCAACGAGGGCGAACGCTTCACCGTACGCAGCACGAAGCTGGAATTCACGTCGGCCACGCCGGCCGCGGTCAGCAGGCGATCAAGCAGGAAGCGCGAGAAATGCTCCAGATCGGCCACGTAGACATGCATCAGGTAGTCCATGTCGCCGGTCAAGGCGTGGCAGGCGACGACCTCCTCCCACGCGTTGACCTGGCCGACGAAGCGCTCGATCGCCGCCGCCTCGTGCTTGGCCAGCTGCACGCGCACGAAGGCCTGCAGACCGAGGCCCACCGCCTGCGGATCGACCTGGGCGGCGTAGCCGGCGATCACGCCCTCCGCCTCCAGTCGCTGCACCCGGCGCAGGCAGGCGGACGGCGACAGGCTGACCCGTTCGGCCAGTTCGGCATTGGTCACGCGGCCGTCGCGCTGCAGCTCGGCTAGCAGGCGCAGATCGGTACGGTCCAGGCTCGTCATGCAACTTTATTCTGCATAAATGGATGTATGAAGAATTTTATTGTTGATGTAACGACTTGTTCAGCAATAAAACAAGCCTCGTGCGCGGACCAGTCCGTATGATGGTGCACCTGCAAGCCACTTCGGGAGCCACGCCATGGACCACGCCACGCCACGCCGGGTCGAGCACCAGCAGACCGACCGCGGCTACGTGCCGGTGTATGCCACCGGCGTCGTCGAGCAACCCTGGGACAGTTACACCGCCACCGACCACGAGGTGTGGAACACGCTGTACCGGCGCCAGCGCGAGCTGCTGCCCGGGCGCGCCTGTGCCGAGTTCCTGGAGGGCGTGGAGCGTTTCGGGATAGGCGAGAACGGCATCCCGAAGTTCGCCGACCTGAACGCGCTGCTGGGCAAGACCACCGGCTGGCAGATCGTGGCCGTGGAAGGCCTGCTGCCCGACGAGGTGTTCTTCGACCACCTGGCCAATCGCCGCTTCCCGGTGAGCTGGTGGATCCGCAAGCCGGACCAGCTGGACTACCTCAGCGAGCCGGACCTGTTCCACGATCTGTTCGGCCACGTGCCGCTGCTGCTCAACCCGGTGTTCGCCGACTACATGCAGGCCTACGGCCGCGGCGGCATGAAGGCGTTCGGGATCGGCCCCGAAGCGCTGATGAACCTCACGCGCCTGTACTGGTACACGGTGGAATTCGGGCTGATCAACACGCCGGACGGCCTGCGCATCTACGGCGCCGGCATCGTCAGCTCCAAGGGCGAGTCGATCTACTGCCTGGACTCGGACGCGCCGAACCGCATCGGTTTTGATCTGGAGCGCGTGATGAACACGCGCTACCGCATCGACACCTATCAGCAGACCTACTTCGTGATCGAGAGCTTCGAGCAGTTGTTCGACGCCACGCGGCCGGACTTCACCCCGATCTACCAGCGCCTCGCGGCGAAGACGGCGCACGCGGCCGGCGACGTGCTCGACGGCGACCGCGTGTTCAACGTCGGCACCCGCGAGGGCTGGGCGACCAACGCCGATACCTGACTCCCACGGGGAAGAGGTCACCGGTAGGAGCTCACCCTGTGAGCGACCTGCGGAAGGAACCAGGACAGCAAAGACAAGCCGCGACTGAACTGCCGCGGCGACTGCATTCACCGCCCGTGCGCATCGACCCACGGCTTCACGATGCCGATCCACAGCTCGTAGCCGCTGCGGTTCATGTGCAGACCGTCCGGGCGGAACCACTTCAGCTGCGGCTGGCCGTCCGGACCGAGCATCGGCGTGAAAATGTCCAGGTAGGTCACGCCCGACTGCGTGGCGGCCCAGTCGCGGATCTTGTCGTTCGCCTCGCGGATCCGCGGCAATAGCGCCTTGCGCGCCATGCTCGGCTTGATCGCGATGAAGGCGATCGGCACGCCGGGCGTGACGGCTCGTGCCTTGCGCACGAAACCCTGGAACTCCTTCAGCACGAAGCCCGGACTGTCGCCGGCCGCGATGTCGTTGTCGCCCGCGTACATCACGATGGCGCTGGGCCGGTACGGCGCCACGATGCGATCGGCGAAGTATGTGGAGTCGTTGATCTCCGAACCGCCGAAGCCGCGGTTGATCGTGCGCACTTCAGGAAAATCGCTCGCCACGCTGGTCCAGAAACGGATCGACGAACTGCCGATGAACAGTACCGCGCCCGGTGCCGGCGGCTGTGCCTGATCGGCCGCTTCGAAGGCAGCGATGTCCTTGTTCCAGATCGTGTGGTCGTTCGCGGCATCGCGCTCGTGCGCCAGGCCCAGCACAGGCAGCAGGGCAAGCAGGGGCAGCAGCATCCAGCGGTTCATGCGGACCTCTCGTGACAGCGGGTGGGGAGAGCGAACCCTAACGCGCGCGGGGCAGTTCGGACACCCTGAGCACCGTGACAATGCGCCGGCCGTCCCAGCGATAAACGAGATGCTCGGACTGCACGCAGGGCGCGAGCAGGTCGGGATAGAACACTGCCGCGCACTCGCCGCCCCGATGACGCACGCTGTCGTAGACGATGCCGTTGGAGCCACCTTCGCGCAGCGAGCGCGCCAGCGCCACGCTGGCGGTGTAGTCGCGGGCATCGTGCATCTGCGGCCAGCCGCCACGCAGATCGTGCAGTCGACCGGTGATGCTGGTGCGGTAGCAGCGCATGGGGATCTCGCAGGGCGGCTCGGCCGTCGCCGCAAGGAAGCGCTCGCGGTGATACACGGTTTCCTCCACCGCCGTGGCCACGCTGTGCCCGGCATAGAACACGCCCCAGCTGCCGTCGGAGAAGCGGCTGCCCTCCGGATTGAGGTGAGTGAACGCGGCCATCACCGGCGTGCTGCCGGGGCCGCTGATCCGGCGCGTCTTCGGCACCAGCTTCAGGGCGTCGGCCTCCTCGCGCAGACGCGGATTGGTCAGTGCCTCGATGGCGAAGACCGCGTCGAGATCGGCCGGATCGGCGATGCGGTCGAACAGCCCGACCGGGGGAAAGCGGCTGGGCACGATGCGATAGGCATGGTTCCAGCGGATGCGCTTGATCGGGGGCGTCTCGGCGGTCACGTCGGCGCTCGGCTGAGGGTTCGTGGAGGAAGGTGGATAGCCTGGCGGCGCGGCGTCTCCCCGGTCGCGACCGGCGCCGCGACGAGCCTCAGCCGCGCTGCGCATCCAGGTACTGGCGCACCACGAACAGGTCGGCCACGTTGCCCGACAGCATCCGCTCCAGCGCCGACTGGCCGCCGAACAGCGCCGCCTGGTTCGGCCGGCGCAACCAGGCGTCGGCCTGTGCCGGATCGGGAAACAGGATCTGCAGCGCCTTGAAGATGCCCAGCAGGTAGCTGATCCGCTCGATCACGTCGCGCCCGGGGCTGCCTTCCTGCTCGCGCTTCCACTTGTAGAAGGTGGACTCCGGCGGATCACCCAGCAACCTGCGCTGCTCTGCCACGCGCAGCTTCCAAACCTCGGCCAGCCGGAAAAAACTGCGCAGGGCCGGGCCGCCGAGACCGGCCAGGGGCAGGATCGCCGCTTGCGGACTGGAAACCATACGATGTTCCTATATGCAGCTTGTGTGCAATTTACTCCACACATGAAGTCATGAACACCGGACCCGCGTGGGGTATGCCGCACGCCGTTCAGGCACGTCATCGCCGCACGATGACCCAAAAACCGGCATGCGCTCACAGCGCCAGGGATTTTCCATCGCCTACCATGCTTCCCCACGGATCTGGCCCGCGGGCCGGATCATCCCCTGCAAGGACCCAGGGAGACTCCATGCCAAGGAAGCACGCAGCGCTCGCCCTACTGCTGGCCATGACCGGATGGCTGCCGATCCGGTCGCAGGCCGCAACCGCGCCGGTGATACCGACGCGTGCCACCCGCCCGGTGTCGACGTCATCGACGCCGGGCGCCCACGATCGTCTTTTCGTTGCGCTGTTCGATTGCAGCTGGAAACAGGCGCGCAAGGGACCCACCGAGCCCACCACCGTAGCCTGGATCCACCAGCAGCTGATCCGGGGTACGGCGCCCAAGTCGATTGGCACCGGTTACGTAAGCACCGACTGCGCCCACGACAATTGGCTGACCCTGGACAAGCATGGCGAAGCGTTTGCCGGCACCCGGCTTGCCGCCATGTACAAGCAGCTCTCGGTGCGGTCGGAAGCGTGGCTCAGGGAGGACCCCGACGCCCGGATCAGCCTGCTGATCGTCGGTGGCAGCTGGGGCGCCCTGCAGGGCGCCGAGTTCACGATGATGGTCGACGTGCTGGGGTTGCATTCCCCCACAGGTGAAGTTCTTGTGCCACCGCACCGGACAGCCCAGGCTCTTGCCCTGTTGGCCCCTACCGGCTATCTGCCGCCAGAGCTGCGCCTGCCCTCCTCGGTGATTTCCGGCTTCCAGCTCAGCGCGACGGACGAGCAACGCCCTGATTTCCAGTCGCTGCCGATCCTCGGCAAAGGCCGCTCGAGCGACGGACGCTTCCTCAGCCTGCCGGTTCCCGGTTCGCTTTCGGATGTCTGCGGCGGCTACCGCCTGAATGGTCTCTCCACGCGCGCAGCGAACCTGCTGATCGAATACATCAATCGGCTCAGCACCACGCCACTGCTCAGCGAGCAGCCCGAGCCGGACGACCCGCGGATGAACGTGGTGCATCGTTCGGAGGAGGAGGGCACGTGAAATCCTGCCGTTCCACAGGCTGGGCGCCGACGGCGGCCACGCAAGCGAGGTCCATTGAAATGCCGGATGTTCCGGATCGTGTGTCGCACACCTGCGTGTCCGGGATCGAGGCTACCGCGAGCCAGGGATCGGGGTGGATTCGCGCATCGCTCCCTCCCAGACCGGCCTGCTCGTCGGGCACCTTCTCGCCAGGTTCGCTTTCCTTGCGACCACGGAGGCAAGACACGAAGGAGCCAAGCCGCTTGTCGAACCTCTCCCGTGTATTTGCCGCATGCTTTGCCCTTCTCCCCCTTTCCGGGTGCACCCACGCCATGTCCAACACGCCCGTCGCACAACACGTGGTCAACGGCAATCTGCTGCCGTTGCGGTTCAAAGCCCACGATTTCGACGCCAAGGTCTACAACACCCGAAGCTGCCGGATCATTTATGTAAACCAAGAGTTCGCACCGGAACCGGTCGATAGCCCAACGGGTCCACCGCCCTCTTCCGACTATCGAGAGCACTGGAATTTCGCGTCCTATGCGGGCATCCGGAATTTTCCGCCGCCTGCCCGCGTGTCCTGGGTATCCCTGGATGGCAGCAGTCATGAAGCAACCGTCGATATCGGTGAGATTTTCCGGAACGAGCAAGTTTTGTATCGGGTGCCGGACCGGGAGATTCCGGCCGACCTCTATCCACAGGGGCTATTCCTCGATCCCAGCATTTTCCTGGAGGTCAACGATCGGACCATCAACGTGTACATGAAGGCCCTCATCCCTACGCAACATCTGCAGATTCCCGGAAATCCCTATAGCAATGGCCGAGATGATGTCGTGCTGGCCTGGACTCACACGTACTGACTGAGCAGGGAGCCAAGGAATGGCTGAGAAACACAAGTTGCAGGCTGATAGCATCCTCGGGGATGGTTCACCCTTCTATCCAGCGGACACAACGCGGCTGGCAACGTACGAGGCGGCCCGGCTGGGGATAGCTCCTTTCGATGAGCCGGTCTTCGTGTGCGCGGGTAAGCCCCATCAATATCTTTTCGTGGCCGGCATGGACGGCACCGGGAATGACGCCGCGGCGGATCCCGAGCACAAGACCAATGTCGCCAAGATCGTTCAGCAGATTAGCCAGGGGGCCGACCAACGCTCCAGCCATATCGCGGCTGGGTACGTGGCGGGACCTGGTACGCAGCAGAGTTGGCTCCGCAGTGCGTTGGACGGAGCCGATGGCTATACCGCCGAGCAGCGGGCGGAGACGATGTACAAGAAATTCACCGACTTCGCTTGGCGTACCAAGCAGCGAGATCCCGATGCTCAGATCAGCATCGCGGAGATCGGCTTCAGCCGGGGAGCTGATGAGGTCGCGATCTTTGCGCGCCTGGTGCATGAGCGCGGCATCCAGAACCCTGCTGGTGCGAAATACACCTACACCTCCGACGGACTGGTGAAGCACGTCGAATACACTCTTCCTCCGCTGGTTCCACCCGGCCAGGTCGCCCAGGCGGTGGCTTTGATGGACCCGGTCGGTACCGGCAGCGAGGTGCGCAACGATGACCGACGGCTGCCGCCGACGGTGATCTCCGGCTTCCAGCTGACGGCGACGGACGAGCGACGCTGGCTATTCAAGTCCGACCACATCATCGATCCGGGCATCACCCCGGATGGCCGCTTCGCCGGCATCTACGTGCCGGGGGCGCACTCCGACGTGGGCGGTGGCTACCACCGCAATGGTCTCTCCAACCGGGCCGGCAACCTGGTGATCGACTATCTCAACGGCCTCAGTGACCAGCCATTCCTGACCAAGCTGCCTGAACCGGACGATCCGCGCCTCAACGTGGTCCACCGATCCGAAGAAGGGATGTTCATCTATCGCATCACGCCGAAGGTCGACCGGCTCAAGCCGGAGGGGTATCGCGAACTGCTGGTGCCTCGCCGCGATATCGGCAAGGTCGCCGACCCGTTCAACAACGAACCACGCGACGAGACGATCAACGCCCGCTACCCGCGCCAACCGATGCCGGATGGCCCGGTACCCGGCTCGCCCACGACCTCCGTCGGCCCCCAGGCGCAGGCTGTATCCGACGAGGTCGATCGCATGCTCGCGTCCGCACGGGCAAACGACTGGTCGGGTTTTCGGCAAGGGACCGAACGCTTCGCGGCCATGGATCCGGGCCAGGCATTGCGCCAGGAGGCCCGCACGACGGTGGACAACCAGATGCAGACACGCGAATCGCCGCCGCAAAGGCCCGATCTTCCGATCATTCCATCCCAGGGCTGGCAGCGATGAGCGCGTCTGCACCGGGCCCTCTGCAGACGGCCGAGGTCGCCAGCCTGATCAGCAAGACCGCCATGCTGATGGAGCAGTTCGACCGCCGCTGCGGGGAGATCGAACAGCGCCTGCGTACGCATTCGGGCGAGCTGGAGCGGTTGAGCCAGCAGGTGCCGGCGATCGTGCGGCAATCGGCGGATGGCTCGCTGCATGCGCTGCCGGGACTGGTGATGGACCGGCTAGGCGGTGGCCTGGAACGGCCGGTGCAGGAATACCAGCAACGCCTGCATCGTGCCGGCGGCGAACTGAAGACCGCTGCGCTCAAGCTCGGTGGACAGATCGAACGGCTGCAGCGGCTGCACCGGCTGCTGCTATGGAAGACAGTCGCCGCCGTGGCGGCCTGCCTCGCGCTGCTGCTGGCCGGTGGTGCGTGGCTGTCGCTGCACTATGCGGGCATGATCGAGCAGAACCGGCTGTCGGCAGAGCTGCTGCAGGCCTACAACCGGGCCGACGTGACGCTGTGCGACGGACACCTGTGCGCTCACGTCGAAGCGAAAGGCAAGCGCTACGGCGAGCGCGGCCAGTACCAACCGGTCGCGCCCCGCTGACCGTTCAGCCGGCCGGCTTGGCCTTGCAGTCGCAGCCGAAGTCGGGCTCCGGCCCGCCGTCGGCGATGAACCGGTCGATGCGCTTCTCCAGCACCGGCAGCGGCACCGAGCCGATCTGCAGCACGGTGTCGTGGAACGCGCGCAGCTTGAACTTGTCGCCCAGCGCCTGCTCCGCTTTGTGGCGCAGCTCCAGGATCTTCAGGTAGCCGATCTCGTAGGACAACGCCTGCGCCGGCCAGCTGATGTAGCGATCCACTTCGTTGGCGATCTCGCGATCGGACAGCGCGGTGTTCTGGGTCAGGTAGTCGATCGCCTGCTGGCGGGTCCAGCCGTCGTGGTGGATGCCGGTGTCCACCACCAGCCGGCAGGCGCGCCACATCTGGTAGGTGAGATAACCGAAGCGCTCATAGGGCGTGTGGTAGATGCCCATCTCGTTGCCCAGGTACTCGGCGTACAGCGCCCAACCCTCGCCGTAGGCGGAGATGTAGCCGTCGCGACGGAACGCCGGCTGACCATGCTGCTCGGCGGCCAGGGCCAGCTGCAGTGCATGGCCGGGCATCGACTCGTGCAGGGTCAGCGCCGGCATGTTGTAGAGCGGGCGCGACTTCAGGTCGTAGGTGTTGACCAGGTAGGTGTCGGCGCCGCCGCGGCCGGAGGTGTAGTACGGCGCGATGTCGGCCGGCACCGGCTCGATCGCGAAGCGCTGACGCGGCAGGCGTCCGAAGAACTTGCCGAGCTGGCCATCGACCTGCTTGGCCACCCAGGCCGTGCGCATCAGCAGCTCGTCCGGGGTTTTGGCGTAGAACTGCGGGTCGGTGCGCAGGAAATGCAGGAACTCGGGGAAGCTGCCCTTGAAGCCGGTCTGCTTCATCGTTTCCAGCATCTGCGCGTGGATCTTCGCCACCTGCTCCAGCCCGAGCTGGTGGATGACTTCCGGGTCGAGGTCCAGCGTGGTGTATTCGCGGATCTGCTGGCGATAGAACGCCTTGCCGTCCGGCAGCGCCTCGGCCGCCAGCGTGGTGCGCGCCTGCGGCACGTATTCGTTGCGGAAGAACGCCAGCAGCTTCTGGTAGGCCGGGATCACGTCGTCGCGCACGCGCCGCAACGCCTCACCCTGCAGCGCCTGTGCCTGGTCGGCGGGGATGCTGTCCGGCAGGTGCTTGAACGGCGCGTAGAAGCTGCTGTCGGTCGGATCGGCGAGGTCGGCGACCGCGGCGATCGACACGTCGCGCCCGTCCAGCACCGCCCGCGGCACGCTGAAGCCACGCTTCAGGCCGGCGCGCATGTTGGCGATCTGCTGGTCGAAGTAGGCGGGGATCTGGCCGAGCCGGTCCAGGTAGTGCTCGTAGTCGTCGACGCTGCGCAGGTGGTCGTCGTGCAGTTCGTAGCCGATGTCGCCCCAGAACGAGGAGTCGCTGTTGAACGGCATCTGCCAGACCTTGAAGCGCTGGTCGGCCAGCAGGTTGGCGATCTGCGCGCGGTAGACCTCGTAGTTCACCCGCTCGCCGGGCGACAGCGCCTGCAGGTCGATCGCGTCCAGGTCCTTCAGCACCTGTTGCCAGCGCTCCAGCCTGGCCTGCTGGGTCGCCGCATCGACGCTGTCCAGGCGGCCGTCGCCGGGCAGGGCCTCGCCCGAGCTGCTGATGCCGCTCTGCCCGGTCCGCCACGCCCATTCCTGCGAATAGATCGCATGGAAGCGTGCATCGGCATCGTTTGCCTGTGCGCCGGCCATGACGGGGACCAGGCCCAGGACTGCGGCCAGCAGGCCGCCCAGCAGGTACTTCATCGAGACGTTCCCTCCGCAAGATCAGTCGACGATCTTCGCAGAGATTGCGCCTTATGCCAGCGTCAATCCATGCCTGCGTAGTAACCGCGCATTGCCGTGAGGTAGGCGTCGAGGTTGTGTTCCGGGCGATCGGCGAAGCATTCGCCGGTCTCGCCCAGGCCGGCGATGCGATCGGGCCGGAAGTTGCGGAAGTCCCGCCGCAGCCGGCACCAGGTGCCCAGGGTCCAGGCACCGCCCCAGAACGCCAGGCACAGCGGCTCGACCTCGCGCTCGCTGGAGCGCCCGGCCTCGTCGCGATAGTCCAGCCGCAGCACCTGCCGGCCCTCGATCGCCGCGTGCAGCCGGTCGATGCGGGCGGCGAAGGTGGCCTGCGCCTCGTCGCGCCAGACCGGCGCATAGATGCGCGTACGGGAAGAGCGCTCGCGCAGCTCCGGCGGCAGCACCGCCTCGATCTTCATCAGCGCCGCCTGGGCGCCGGCAGACAGACGGTCGCCGGCAAACGCCCGCACGAAGCGGGTACCGACCACCAGCGATTCGAGCTCGTCGGCGGTGAACATCAGCGGCGGGATGTCCGCGCCCTTGCGCAGCACGTAGCCGACCCCGGCCTCGCCCTCGATCGGCACGCCGGACAGCTGCAGGTCGGCCACGTCGCGATAGACCGTGCGCAGCGAAACGCCCAGGGTGTCGGCCAGCGACCGGGCCGGCAGCGCGGTGCGGCGGCCGCGCAGGGCATGGATGATGAGGAACAGGCGGTCGGCACGGCGCATCCGCGCATGATGCCCTGCCTCCGGTCGCAGCGCCTGCGACGTCGGTCATGCCGGACGGCGGACGCTCCTGCTCGCTCCGCCGAACCGGCCACCGGTCAGGCCTGCTGCGCGGCGTAGCCGGCGTCCTTCGCCTGTGCCCGCTGCATCGCCGGGCGGGCGAGGACGCGATCGATGTAGCTGCGGATCGCCGGGTGCTCCGGCACCAGCTGGAAGTTCGTGGTCCGGTTAAGGGCGGTTCCCCACAGCACGTCGGCAGCGGTGAAACGCTCGCCGAACAGCCAGGGACCGGTCGCCAGCTGGGCCACCAAGGTGTCGTAGACCTGCTCCCAGCTGCCGTAGGGCGAGGTCGACGGCGCCGCCGGTTCGCGCTTCATGGCGCGATCGACGATCGCCGGCTCGAAGCACGAGCCGTAGAACACCAGCCAGCGCAGATAGGGGCCGCGCAGCGGGTCGCCGATCGCCGGCGCCAGCCCTTTCTCCGGGTAGAGATCGGCCAGGTAGAGGAACACCGCGGGCTGCTCGGCCACCAGCGCGCCGTCGTGGAGGATCGCCGGCACCTTGCCCATCGGGTTGACCGCCAGGTAGTCCGGCGCCCGCTGGGTGCCGGTCTTCAGGCTGAGCAGATGCAGGTCGTAGTCCACGCCCAGTTCCTCGAACAAGGCGAGCGTGCCGGCGGCGCGGGTCTGCGGGGCGTAGAAGAAGGTGACCCGGGGTGTGGTCATGACAGGCGATCGCTCGTGGTGATGGCTCGACGACGGTTTCACAGGTGCCGGGTTTCCGCCGGTGGGTGCATCCAGTCGTTGTCGCGACCGTTGCTGTAGCGCAACGGTGCGGCGATCAGCGCCTGCGGCTCGACGTCGTCCAGGCACGCCAGGTTGATGCTCAGGAAGTCGCCGCCAAGCACGTCGAGGTGACCCCGCCCGAACGGGTGCACGCCGCAATGGCGGCAGAACAGGTGATGCATCGAGCGCGTACCGAACTGGTAGTCCGACAGCGCCTCTTCACCGCGGACCAGGCGGAACGCATCGGGCCGCACGATGACGCCCCAGGCCCGGGTCTTGGTGCAGATCGAGCAGTTGCAGCGGCCCGTACCCTCGGCCAGGTCGATGTCGGTTTCGAACGCGACGGCGCCGCAGTGGCAGCTGCCGTGATAGGTGGTCTTCATGCGGGGGGCTCCATGGAAGGTTCGCCGCGACGCGCCACCGTATGGCCGCGCAGCAGGGATCGTGGTGTCGGCGCCAGGCGCAGCAGCTGCGACGGTCCGGCCAGTCGGTGCGTCCACGCCTGCAGAGGGTTTTCCTCCGCCTCGGCCAGCAGCATCGCCGGCCACGGCGCGATGGCGGCCGGCGGATCGAACAGGCCGAACCAGACGAACACCGGCTCGTTCTCCCGTACCGGCAGGCGCGGAAAGTTGTTCGGCGCCGTCTCGCTGAGGCCGCTGCCGAGCACCCGCAGCCCGCGCGTGGCCAGCCATGGCCGGACCTCGTCGTCGAACGCACGGGCCAGCGCCGCACCGACCAGGGCGTCGACCGGGCAGACCATGGCCGCCAGCCAGCCGGGAGGCCCGGCACGCCCCGGGGCCGGCCGAGGCGCCCCCGGCAGGTCGAACGGCTGCCAGGGACGCAACAGCAGGACATCGTCCGAATCGATCATGGTGGCGTTGGCCGCATCCCGGTGGTCGCGCCAGACCGGGCCGTCGTAGAACGCGGTCAGCGCCCGTGCCCGCGTCGCCATGTCGGCAAAGCCGCGCAGCCAGACGAAGCGGTCCGGATCGTCCAGGTCGCGGAACTGGCCCGGCAGCACCATGCCCAGCGCCTCCTGCGATTCCACGAACTCGCGTTCGAACAACTCCACCAGGCGTTCGCGCTGGCCCGCGCGCAGGGTGTACTGGCGAAGCTCCAGCACGCCGATCACCGGCGCGCTCATGGGCGGCTCCTTCCCTGGCGCAGCAGCAGGGCCACCAGTGCGAAAAGGTGCGCACGCTTCGGGCGCGCCGGGTCTTTCGTGGTTGCCTTGCGCGGTGCCTGCATCCAGTGGCCTTCCGTCAAGGTACCGCGCAGCCGCAGCGGGCCGTAGGCGCGGATCACGCGATCGAACCGGGTACTCATGCCACCGCCTCCTCCGCCGGTTCGCCCACGCACCAGGGCGGCAACTGGGCGTGCCGGAACAGGCGGTACCAGTGCTCGCGGTCGCTCGGGTTGTAGAGGTCGAGCGTACGGATCACCTCGCGGGCGAACTCCACGCTGCCCAGGTGGCTGGCGGTGATCACGCCGCCATCGCTGACCGCCAGCACGTCGCTGTCGTACTGGCTGGCGCCGGCATATCCGGGGATCTGGGCGAGTTGCCCGGCCCAGTTTCCGGTATGGCGGCAGTCATCGAGCAGCCCGGCACGGGCCAGCGCCAGCACGCCGCTGTCGATACCGGCGACGGGCGCCCCACCGGCGTGCACCTCCGCCAGCAGGTCGACGGCGGGCTGGCCTTCCCCGCGTTGCCACAGGTGGCCGCCGGGGACGATCACCAGCGCGGCGCGTTGCCGGTCGACTTCGACCAGGGTGGCGTCGGGTTGTACCGTCAGCCCCCCCATCGAGACGACAGCCTGGCGGTCAAAGCCGACCGTCCGTACCTGCCAGTCGCCCGGGCGGCGCACCTCGCACAGGGCCAGCGCGGCCTGCCAGTCGGCGAAGCCGTCGAACACTAGAACATGAACCGTATCGCGCATGGACTTGCCCTCCGTGGGTGGAGCGCAAGCATGGTCCCGGCCTGCTGCCAACGTGCTGTCAGCAGCCCGACCGTCCGGGGGCGGATGGTGGACGCCGACTGGCGTGCCTGCGGCGCGCACGGGACAATGGCGGTCCTGTTTCGTCCCGGAGACGCCATGAAGCCCGTTTCGCTGATCCAGTTCCTGATCGAGGAACGCCGCGCCGGCCACATCAACGCCGAGCTGTCGCTGCTGATCGAGGTGGTGGCGCGGGCCTGCAAGCGCATCAGCGTGGCGACCAACAAGGGCGCGCTGGGCGGCGTGCTCGGCATGGCCGCCGGCGAGGGTGACGCGGCCAGCATCAACGTGCAGGGCGAGGCACAGAAAAAGCTGGACGTGATCTCCAACGAGATCCTCCTGGAGGCGAACGCCTGGGGCGGCCACCTCGCCGCCTGCGCCTCGGAGGAGATGGAAGATCCGCAGCCGATCCCCGACATGTACCCGAAGGGCAACCACCTGCTGCTGTTCGATCCGCTGGACGGCAGCTCGAACATCGACGTGAACATCTCCGTCGGCACGATCTTCTCGGTGCTGCGCTGCCCGGACGGCGTGACCGAGCCGAAGGCCGAGCACTTCCTGCAGGCCGGCACCGAACAGCTGGCCGCCGGCTACGTGGTGTACGGGCCGGCCACGGTGATGGTGCTGACCTTCGGCCACGGCACCCACGAGTTCACGCTGGACCGCGAGGTCGGCAGCTTCGTCCTCAGCCGGCGCGACATCCGCATCCCCGAGGCCACCGGCGAATTCGCCATCAACATGTCCAACCAGCGCCACTGGGAGGCACCGATGCAGCGCTACGTCGGCGAGCTGCTGGCCGGCAAGGACGGTCCGCGCGGGCGCGACTTCAACATGCGCTGGGTCGCCTCGATGGTGGCCGACGTGCACCGCATCATCACCCGCGGTGGCGTGTTCTTCTATCCGCTGGACGCCAAGATCAAGGCCAAGGGCGGCAAGCTGCGGCTGATGTATGAAGCCAATCCGATGGCCTTCATCGTCGAGCAGGCCGGCGGCGCGGCGACCACCGGCCGCGAGCGCATCCTCGGTGTGCAGCCGAATGGCCTGCACCAGCGCGTGCCGGTGTTCCTCGGCTCGCGCGAGGAAGTGGAACGGGCAACCCACTACCACCGCGAGGCCGACGGCCTGCGCGGCTGACCGCACGGCGCGGGCGTTCCGCAGGGGTTTGCGAAGCGCCCGCGCCATGGCTTGCAGCACTTGGAGCGGTGCCCCGCGCGCTGCTAGGTTCGAAGGCTTCTCCACCCGCCGAGAGAGCCGCCGATGTCCCGAGTCTCCCTGCTGCCGCTGGCCCTGCTGGCCGGCCTGACCCTGCCGGCTTTCGCCAGCGCCGCGCCGGTCGATCCGCGCATCGACCATTTGCTGACCGAACTGGGCAAGGTGCGCGGCATCCACGGCGTGCAGCTCTCGCCCGACGGACGCCAGCTGGCCTGGGTGGTGGACACCGATGGCGAGCCCGCGGTGATGCTGGCGAAGGCCAACGGCCGCGACGCCCACCGACTCAACACCCGCGACGCGGCCGGCAGCTGCCGTGAATCCAGCATCGCCTGGGCGCCGGATTCGCAGCACCTCGCGTTCCTCTCCACCTGCGCCAGCGTCGGCGCGGGCAAGGGCCACCCGGCCGTGGTGGTGGCCGACACCGTTGGCTCCGCCGCGCCGCAGAAGCTGGCGATGCTGGACGGCTACGCGCACGCGCTGAGCTGGTCGCCCGACGGCCAAGCGCTCGGCTTCCTCTACGTCGAAGGCGCCACCCGTGCCGCCAGCGCGGTGGCCGCGGCCAAGCCGGCCGCCGGCGAGATCGGTGTCGACGGGCTGGAAGTGCAGCGCGTCGCCGCGGTACCGGCGGCCGGTGGCGCGGAGGAGATGATCACCCCGGCGTCGAGCTACGTCTACGAGTTCAGCTGGTCGCCGGACAGCCGCCAGCTCGCCTACGTCGCCGCACCGGCACCCGGCGACAACAACTGGTGGATCGCCAGGCTGTACGCGCAGGAGGCGAAGGCCGGCGCCGAGCCCCGCGCACTGGTCGACACGCGCACCGTGGCGGGCCCGCTGCACGGCCTGCAGATGGCGCTGCCGCGCTGGTCGCCGGACGGTTCGCGGATCGTCTTCATCGGCGGCCTGATGAGCGACCAGGGCGCGACCGGCGGCGACCTCTACGCCGTGCCGTCCGCCCGCGGCGCGGTCACCACGCTGACTCCGGGCATCAAGGTCACCCCGGTGTGGTTCGGCTGGACCGGGGCCGACCGCCTGCTGGTGGCGCAGATCCGCAACGGCCGCAGCGAGGTGGCGCCGTATGCGATCGACGCGACCCACGCGACGGCGCAGGCGCCGCTGTTCGCGCTGGACGCCAGCCTCGGTGACGGCACGGCGGCGATGGGGCTGTCGCTGTCGGCCGACCATGCGAAGGTCGCGTTCGCGCAGAGCTCCTACGCCGCCGCGCCGGAAGTGCATGCCGGCCGGCTGGGGCGCACGCCGCCGTCGGCGGTCACCGCGATCAACGCGGCGCTGAAGCCGTCGTGGGGCAAGGCCGAGTCGGTCGAGTGGGACAACGAGGGCCGCCACGTGCAGGGCTGGCTGCTGTACCCGGCGCACTACGACGCGAAGAAGTCCTACCCGATGATCGTCACCGTGCACGGCGGTCCGGCCAGTGCCGTGCTGCCGCGCTGGCCGGCGGTCGGCTTCGGCGGCGTGCCGTTCTCGGCGCTGGACTACTTCGTGTTCATGCCCAACCCGCGCGGCAGCTACGGCCAGGGCGAGGCCTACGTGCAGGCCAACCGCAAGGACTTCGGCTACGGCGACCTGCGCGACATCCTCGCCGGCGTCGACACCATCGAGAAGAAGCTGCCGGTGGACGACAAGCGCCTGGGCCTCACCGGCTGGAGCTACGGCGGCTTCATGAGCATGTTCGTGCCGACCCAGACCCAGCGCTTCCGCGCGGTGGTGGCCGGCGCCGGCATCTCCGACTGGCAGAGCTACTACGGCGAGAACCTGATCGACCAGTGGATGATCCCGTACTTCGGCGCCTCGGTGTACGACGATCCGGCGGTGTACGCGAAGAGCTCGGCGATCCACTTCATCAAGCAGGTGAAGACGCCGATGCTGATCGTGGTCGGCGACCGCGACGCCGAGTGCCCGGCCCCGCAGTCGTTCGAGATGTGGCACGCGCTGCGCACGCTCGGCGTGCCGACCTCGCTGGTGGTGTACCCGAACGAGGGCCACCACTTCGTCGACCCGGCACACCAGCGCGACGTACTGCAGCGCGCGCTGATGTGGTTCGAGAAATACCTTCCGCCGGGCGGCTGAGCCAACCGACAGGAGCGGATGAAGCAAAAGGGCGAGTCGCAGGACTCGCCCTTTTGCGTGGTGTGCGCCCGACCCGCCCGGGCCCTGCCACGCATCACCCTTGACGGCACCCCATGTGTATTGATGTACTGATACACATGGACGCATCGCTGCTCACCATCCAGCCGGCCTCGCCCGAACCGATCTACCGGCAGATCGTCGAGCAGCTGCGCCGCCTGATCGCCGGCGGCCAGCTCGCCGCGGGCGACCTGCTGCCCTCGGTGCGTGAGGTGGCCGCATTCCATGCGATCAACCCGATGACCGTCTCGCGCGCCTACGGCATGGCCGAGTCCGAAGGCCTGCTCGAGCGGCTGCGCGGCAAAGGCATGGCTGTGGCCGCCACCACGCGACCGACGCAGACGCAGGCGCAGCGGCTCGCCCTGCTGGAGCCGCAGCTGCAGGCGCTGGCGCGCCATGCCCGGGAACTGGAACTGCCGTCCGACGCCGTGCTGCGTCGGCTTGGCCGCCTGCTCGAACCCTGATCCGTCCCGGCCATCGCCGAACCCGATTTAAGGAGGAATCCCATGAACGCCCAGCTCGCCCCAGCCGCCGTCGACACGACGTCACCATTGTCGGTCGCAGGACTCAGGCACAGCTACCCGGATGGCGAGGTGCTGCGCGGCGTGGACCTGGCGCTGGCACCGGGCAGCGTGCTCGGCCTGATCGGTCGCAACGGTGCCGGCAAATCCACCCTGATCCGCGCCATGCTCGGCCTGCTCGAACCCGCCGCCGGCGAGGCCCGCGTGTTCGGCCAGCCGGCGTTGCGCATGGACGACCAGGCAAAGGCGCGACTGGCCTACGTGCCACAACAGCCCGAGGCGCTGGGCTGGCTCACCGCCACACAACTGCTCGACTACGTCGGCCGTTTCTATCCCGGGTGGGATGCGCGCTTTGCCGGAAAGACCCTCGAGCGCTGGAAGATCCCGCCGAACAAGCTGCTGGCCAAGCTGTCGCCGGGTGAGCGACAGCGCGTCGACCTGATCCGGGCACTGGCCTCGCAGCCGGAGCTGCTGGTGCTGGACGAACCGGCGGCCGCGCTCGATCCGGTCGCCCGCCGCGAACTGCTGCGCGAGGTGGCGCTGCGGGCTGGGGAGTCCGGTACCACGGTTCTGTTCTCTACCCACATCGTCTCCGACCTGGAGCGGATCGCCTCGGACATCGCCTTCCTGCACGAAGGAAAACTGCTGCTGCATTGCGCCGCCGACGACACCAAGGAGCGCTTCGCCCGCCTGTGGCTGCCGGCCGCAATGAGTGCGGCTGCACCCGCCGCCGCGCTGAGCCGGCGGCGCCACGAGGACGGCAGCCTGAGCCTGGTGGTCGAGCGCGATGAACGCGGCCAGTGGCCGGAGGCGTCGCGACTGACCGGCGCACGCGTCGACGCGCTGGGGCTGGAGGACCTGTTCGTGGAGGTGGCCGAATGAGACCGCGCGACCTGCTGCTGACCTTCTGGAGAGCCACCTACCCTTCGGTTCGCTGGCTCGTGGGGGGCGTGTTCCTGCTCGGGCTCGTGGTCGCCATCGTTGTCCGTCTGCTGTGGCCGGGTGCGAAGGGCGGCCATATCGCGCTGCTCGCCTTCGAGGCCGGCGTGGCCTATCTGTGGGCTTTTCTCATGCCGGCGGGCCTGCTGCTGGCCCGCGACGCGCGTCAACTGCGCATTCCGCGGCTGGAGGTGGTGGCAGCCGCTGCCGTCGGACTTGCCGCCCTGGCGACCATCGGAATCGGAGCCGCGCTCGGGCGTGCCACGCTGGGGGAGACGAGTGCGGCCGCCCTGACGGCGCTGGTGCTTGCAGCGGGATTCGCATTCAGCCTGCTTCCGGGTCCGGTGGCGATGCTGATCGGACTCCTGCCCGCCGCGTCCGACGCCGCGCGGCGGGTGCTGCCCGTTCCCACGCTCGACGATCCCCGTTCGACGATCTGGTGGGCGGTGGCGGCGGCGGGCTTCGGCGTGATCTGTGCCATCCGCTGGCACGGCCTGGTGCGTCTGGAAGCCAGCCAAGCTGGGCGTTCGAGCGCCATGGTGATGCGCATGCGCGGCAAGAACGCCACCGGCCACTGGGACGGCAGCGGCGCCGGCATCCGCATCGTGGATCGGCGGCGGCCAGGCTGGCTGCAGCCGGAGACGAACCTCCGGCATATCGGCCCGGCGCACCCGGTGGGCTCGCTGCGCGTGGCGCTCGGCCGCGGGTTCGTGCCGCAAACCCTGCGGGGACTCTGCCGCCGCGGCCTCACGATGGCCGGGCCGATGCTGGTCTTCATCGTTGCGATGGTGCTGATCCGTGCAACGAGGCCCGGTGCCAGCGTGTCGTGGCTGGGGCTGATCTATGCACTGGGCATCCCCATGCTGGCCGGGCTCGCGTTCATGCTGGCACTCGGCCTGCCGCTGGTCAGTGCCTTGACCGTGCGCCAGCGCTGGTCCACGTCGCAGCGCGAACTGGCCGTCCTGGGGGTGCTGCCCGGTCTGGGTACACCCGATCGGGTACGCCGGGCGCTGCTGCGAGCCACCCTGGCGCGGCCCGTCGTCATCAATCTGCTGCTCGCCGTGGCGGGATGGATCGTCGCCCAGCGCATGAATCTGAGCGTGATCGCTACCCTCGCGCTGGTCGCGGCGCCACTACTCTGCCTCCTTGCCGGCGTGGCGCTGACGCTGGACGCTCTCGGTCGGCAGCCGTTGCCCGGCTGGGCTCTCGGTCTGGTGAGCGGCGCGTTGACCGCCGTCGTGCTGATCAGCACGATCACCGGCCTGCTCGCCAGCCAGTTGCAGCAAGACGGCCCCTGGGCCGGGTCGCCTGTCCTGTGGAGCGCATACCTCGTGGTTGCACTGGCACTGGCCACGGTGCTCGGCTGGATCACCGCTAGCGGCGCTCGGGGCATGGCGCGGCAGCCGCACCCTTTCCTCGCCCACGGATGATGGAGAACCGTCGACCATGGCTCCGACCACGGCACGAAGCTTCGCCGAGCATTACCGTCTACCCGTCGCCACGACCGCCGAGATCGTCGGTGAAGCGACCCGTCAGGCGCTGCTGCGCTCCGGATGGTGCTGGACCCTGCTCGTCGTCGGGCTCGGCGGCGTGGCTGGCCTGGCGTATGCGCTGGGCGATTACGTTCGGGGAGACCTCCACGGCCTGAACATCTTCGCGCTGATCATGGCTACCCAGGCGGTGATGCTGGCCTGGCGACTGCTGGGCCAACGACTGGCGCGCCCGGCCATCCATGCCGAGGCGGCGCGCATCGCCGCTCGCGTCCATGCGGGGCCGGACACATGATCACGCGCACCGCGATCCGCCCGGAATGGTTGGCCGCACGTTACGGGCTGCGGCTACCGGTGGCACGCGCCGTAGTCCGCGACCACAGCCTCAGGCAGTGGCGGCGCTACGGCTGGCTGGCGCCTCCCACCGCAGCGCTCTGGCTGACCAGCGTGGCAGGAGACTTCGGGTGGGTGACACTGCCGCGCGGCTGGGGCGGTCTCATGGTGGTTGCCGCGCTGGCGCTGCTCGGCCTGCATCTGTGGCTGGCGCAGCGCGCGGCCCGGATGACGATCCTGGCCGAAGCGGAGCGGCTGGCGCGCGATCCCATCGCTCGCAGGAGGGAATGACGTCATGCGATGGATCACCACGCGGCGCCTGGTCCGCGCCTACCGCATTCCGTGGACGCAGGCCGAACGGATCGTGCGCGATGAATGCCTGCGGGCCGGCACACGCGGAGCCCAGGCATGGCTGCTGTCGCTGATCCACCTCACCGGTCTGTTCTGGCTGCTGGCGGGGGCGCACTGGGTGTTCCCGACGTTGCACGGGTGGCCGCTGGCGGGCACGGAGTCGTTGGGTCTGCTGCTCACGACGCCGGCCTTCTTCCTGCCGCGCCTGCTCGCCCGCGATTCCATGCTGGAGCGTGCCCAGGCACTCGCCGCGACCGGAGATCGGTCAGAACAGCTGACCCTGCGGTGACGACGGGCGCGGGGGCACGAAACGGGTGGTGTCGAGCTGGAGATCGCGGGCGCGGCCAAACTCGTGCCGGCGGCAGGCGACCTCGAAGCGTCGCTTGAGCAGGTCGGCGAACACGCCCTGCCCGCGCATGCGGGTGCGGAAGTCGCTGTCGTAGTCGCGGCCACCATTCATCTGCTGCACCAGGCTCATCACGTGGGCCGCGCGATCCGGGGCATGCAGGGCCAGCCATTCGCGGAACAGGGTCTTCAGCTCGTACGGCAGCCGCAGCACGGTGTAGCCGGCGCAGGAGGCGCCCGCGGCGGCGGCCTGTTCGAGCACCGCCTCCATGTCGCGGTCGTTCAGCGCGGGGATGATCGGCGCGACCAGCACGCCCACCGGCACGCCGGCCCCGGCCAGCGCGCGGATCGCCTTGATCCGGCGGTGCGGCGCGCTGGCGCGCGGCTCGAGCTTCGCGGCGAGGTGGTTGTCCAGCGAGTTCACAGAGACGAACACCTGCACGAGATTCGCTCGTGCCATCGGTGCGAGCAGGTCGATGTCGCGCTCGACCAGCGCGTTCTTGGTGACGATCGTGCACGGGTGTCCGCAGCCGGCCAGCAGCTCCAGCGCGGCGCGGGTGAGGCGCCAGCGCTTCTCGATCGGCTGGTAGGGATCGGTGTTGCTGCCGATATTGATCGGCTCCACGCGGTAACCCGGGCGTGACAGTTCGTGGCGCAGCACCTCGGCGAGGTTGCCCTTGGCGCGCAGCTTGGTCTCGAAGTCGAGGCCCGGTGACAGGTTGAGATAGCTGTGCGAAGGCCGCGCGAAGCAGTAGATGCAGCCATGCTCGCAGCCGCGGTACGGGTTCATCGCCTGGCTGAAATGGATGTCCGGCGAGTCGTTGCGGGTGATCACGCTGCGCGCGCGTTCTTCGCTGACTTCGGTGCGCGGCCGTGGCGCTGCGTCGTCGAGCAGGGCACTCTGCCAGCCGTCGTCCTCGGCCTGGCGCCGCAGGGCCTCGAAGCGGCCTTCCGGGTTGGAGGCCGCCCCGCGGCCTCTGTGGGCCCGGGGCGAAAAGGGGTCGTTGAAGTCGGACATGGGACGCAGCCTGGGTGACAAGCATCTCACCGCGCGCGACGGCTTTGGCACAACCGGATCCCTGCGCTGACGCCCGGCCCGGAAGCAGGTTTATGATCGGCGCCACCACCGGGGCGCGGCACCGGGTCGACGAGGCATTCCTCTCATGCGCTGGCTTTGGCTGACCGGAACAATGTTGGCTTTTGTGCTGTGCTTCACCCGCCACGGGGGCGGGGCCATGGCGATCTGGCTGTTACTGGGCCTGATCGGACTGCTGGGCACCGGGCTGGCCTTCGCCCAGGCCCGGATCAGCTCCAGCGCCCGCGCCGAATCGCTCTCCAGTTACGACCTGCAGCGGCTGCGCGAAGGCAAGCAGCCGCTCGGCCATGACTGAGCGATCCGGTCCGTAAAGGAAGAGCCACGCCTCGCGGCGTGGCTCTTCGCGGGAATGACGGCGGACGGTCGGCGCCCGCCGCGGTCCCGACTCAGAAGTTGTACTTTGCGCTGAGCGAGACCTGGTTGCCCTTGGTGGTGGTGGTGGCCGTAGGATTGGCCGCTGACGTGCTGTCCAACTCGGAGTACATGTACTCCAGGCCCAGCTCGTAGGCGCCCGAGGTGTAGATCAGGTTGAGCGCGGACTGGCGATTCTCCAGCCGCCCGGCCGAGCCCTGGCCCAGCCAGGCCACCACGTCGCTGCGCTTGGGCTTGCTGTAGCCGTAGAACGCGTTGGCGCTCCAGTTCGGCGTGAACTTGTAGCCGGCCTGCAGGAAGCCGCCGGTCTCCTTGATGTCGCCGAACTGGATCAGGCCGCCGAATACCTGGCCCAGGCCCTTGCCGGTGTACAGGTTACCCTTGAACATCCAGTTGCCCGGATGCCAGTTGCCGCCCACCTCGAAGCCCTGGCTGTCGATCTTGGTGGCGACCGGCGTGGCCGCGGTGCCATCGACGCCGCGCAGGTCGATCTGCGAGTAGTGCGCCACGAAGTAGGCCAGCCAGTCCTTGTCCTGCACGTGCAGGCGCGCCTGCAGCTGCGGACGGAAGCCGGCATTGCCGCCGGTGAGGTAGTTCACGTTGTTGCCGGGGCCATCCCAGGAGCCCTCGAAGGCGCCCAGATCCAATCGCCACTTCGGACCATCCGAACCGTGGTTGAGATCCTGCATCATCACCACGCCGGGGAAACGCCAGCCGATCATGCCGGTGCCGTAGCCGAGCGGGAAGGCGATGTGGGTGATCGAGGCCGGCACATTGTCCAGCGGGAACAGCAGGTCCCACTGCTGGCCGACGCGGATCGTGGTGCCGCTGGAGGCGTTGGCCAGGTCCATGTAGGCCTGGCGCAGACGCGGCGTCGGCTGCGACAGCGAGTAGGCGCCGGTGCCGTTGAAACCGCCGAAGAAATCCATCTCAATTCGGCCGCCACCCGACCAGTTCTCATTGAACTTGGCGCCTTTGAAGTCGAGCCAGAAACGCGTATTGCGCACGTCGAAGCCACTGGTGTTGCCGTGCGAGCCGGTCACCGGGAATTCGGCGTTCTGGCCGTTGCCGAAGGTGAAGCTCTTGTCCTGGCTGAACGCGGTGGCCGAGACGAAGCCATGCAGGGCCACCGATACGCCGGGCGCGCTGCTGAACGCCGACGGAGCCGGGGGCGGGGGCGGCGGCGTGCTGGCGACCTTCTCGATCTGCTGCTGCTGCGCCTGCTGGTTGCCCTGGATCTGCTGCAACGCCTCGCGCATCTGCGCCAGTTCCTTCTGCTGCTCATCGAGCTGGGCCTGCTGTTTCTCGATCAGCGCCTGCAGCGCCTTGACGTCGGTCTTCTGCTTGGTGGCAGCGAACGACGGGCCGGCCACCGCCAGCCCGAGTGCGACAGCAACGGCGAAGAACATCGGATTTCTTTTCATGGCTTGTATCCCCGGATGGAAGGACCGGTATCGGCGGAGCCGCACCCGTCGGGCAGCGCTCCGACCAATATCGATCGCAAGTGGCGAAACATTAGGCGCACGTTAATCGCGGTCTTTGTCCCGGTGCATTACGACTTTCGTCGCGCTGCACCGCCGCGCAGAAAGCTGCGACATCGGCCGTGGTCGGGCCGGTGGCGCCCTCCCTCCCCGGGATGGCGCCACCGGCACCGCTCAGTCGTGGATGGAAACGTGCTTGGTCTCGTGCAGGAACAGGCCGCCGATCACCACGCTCATCGCCGCAATGATGATCGGGTACCACAGGCCAGCGTAGAAATCGCCGGTGGCCGCCACGATGCCGAACGACACCGAAGGCAGGAAGCCGCCGAACCAGCCGTTGCCGATGTGGTACGGCAGGCTCATCGAGGTGTAGCGGATACGGGTCGGGAACATCTCCACCAGCCATGCCGCGATCGGGCCGTAGACCATGGTCACGTAGATCACCAGGATCCACAGCAGCAGCATCACCATCGGCTTGTTGATCATCGCCGGGTCGGCCTTGGCCGGGTAGCCGGCGGTATTCACCGCCGTGCCAACCTCCTCGCCGAACGCCTTGACCTTGGCGGCGAAGTCCGCCTTGGCCATCTGCGAACCGTCGAACGACGGGAAGTCCTTGCCGCCCACCGACACCACCGCGACCGTGCCCGGCGCCGCGGCCACGTTCTCATACGGCACGCCGCGCTTGGTCAGGAAGCTCTTGGCCACGTCGCAGGAGCTGGTGAACACCTTCTTGCCGATCAGGTCGATCTGCACGTGGCAGTCCTTCGGGTCGGCCGTGACGCGGATCGGTGCCGACGTGCTGGCCGCCTCGATCGCCGGGTTGCCGAAGTGGGTGAGCGCCTTGAAGATCGGGAAGTAGGTGAGCGCGGCCAGCAGGCAGCCGGCCAGCACCACCGGCTTGCGTCCGATGCGGTCGGACAGCCAGCCGAACACCACGAAGAACGGGGTGCCGATCAGCAACGCGCCGGCGATCATCAGCTGGGTGGTGGTGGCGTCGATCTTCAGCGTATTGCCGAGGAAGTACATCGCGTAGAACTGGCCGGCGTACCACACCACGGCCTGGCCCGCGGTGGCACCGAGCAGCGCCAGGATCACCACCTTGAGGTTGCCCCAGCGGGCAAACGACTCGGTCAGCGGCGCGGTGGAATGACGACCCTCTTCCTTCATCTGCTTGAACGCCGGCGACTCGGACAACTGGAGGCGGATGTACACCGATACCGCGAGCAACACCGAGGACAGCAGGAACGGGATGCGCCAGCCCCACTCGTCGAACTTCGGACCCAGCGCCATCTTGCAGCCCAGGATCACCAGCAGCGAGATAAACAGGCCGAAGGTGGCGGTGATCTGGATGAAGCTGGTGTACAGGCCGCGCTTGCCGTCCGGCGCGTGCTCGGCGACGTAGGTGGCCGCGCCGCCGTACTCGCCGCCCAGCGCCAGGCCCTGCAGCAGGCGCAGCGCGATCAGGATCACCGGGGCGGCCACGCCGATGCTGTTGTAGCCCGGCAGCACGCCGACCAGGAAGGTCGACAGGCCCATGATCAGGATCGTGACCAGGAAGGTGTATTTGCGTCCGACCATGTCGCCGATGCGACCGAACACGATCGCACCGAACGGACGCACCGCGAAGCCGGCGGCGAAGGCGAGCAGGGCGAACACGAACGCCGAGGCCTCGTTGAGACCGGAGAAGAACTGCTTGGCGATGATCGCCGCCAGCGAACCGTAAAGGTAGAAGTCGTACCACTCGAAGACGGTGCCGAGGCTGGACGCGAAGATCACCCGCCGATGGCTGACATCGAGCGAGGTGTCCGCGGTGATGCCGGTGGTGGCCATGCTGTATTCCCCTCTGGTAAGAACGGCTCCGCACCCTGGCGGAGATGGCGCCGCGTCATCGCGGCCATGTGTCGGGATGGACCCCCCGGTCCATGTGTCCCGTCGAACACGTGGTGCCGCCGAGCGAGAGACGCGCCGGAGACAAGACGTCGCAGCGGAGGCAGGGCCGAGCATGGGGATGCTGCAATGCGCGCAGCTATTCGGCTTTGGTCGAGAATCGACGAAAGTCGAAGCGGTTCCGCCGGGGTGCTGCACCGCGTCGAACGCTACACTCGGTCAAACGCGCGGGCATCTTCGTCCCGTGCCACGAAGTCATTCGAAGGAGCCCGTCATGTCCAAGGTCCATCCGGTCAATCCCGAATTCGCCGCCCACGCCCGGGTGAACCGTGAGGACTACGAGCGCCTCTACGCCGAATCGGTGAAGGATCCGGAGGGCTTCTGGGGTCGCATCGGTCAGAGGCTGGACTGGATGAAGGCGCCGACGAAGATCAAGAACACGTCGTACGACCCGCACAACCTGTTCATCCGCTGGTACGAGGACGGCCAGCTCAACGTCGCCGCCAACTGCCTTGATCGACATCTCGAAAAGCGCGGCGACAAGACCGCGATCATCTTCGAGGGCGACGATCCGAACGAGTCGCGCCACATCAGCTACCGCGAGCTGCATGCCGAGGTGTGCAAGTTCGCCAACACGCTCAAGCATCTCGGCGTGCAGAAGGGCGACCGCGTGGCGATCTACCTGCCGATGATCCCCGAGGCGGCGATGGCGATGCTGGCCTGCGCCCGCATCGGCGCGGTCCACTCGGTGGTGTTCGGCGGCTTCTCGCCCGACTCGCTGGCCGGGCGCATCGCCGATTCGCAGTGCAAGGTGGTGATCACCGCCGACGAGGGCGTGCGCGGCGGAAAGAAAATTCCGCTGAAGGCGAATGTCGACGCCGCACTGGAGCGTCCCGGCACCCACAGCGTGGAGACCGTGGTGGTGGTGCGTCGCACCGGTTCGGCCGTGCCGATGCAGTCGCCGCGCGACCGTTACTGGCACCACCTGATGGACGGCCAGAGCGCCGACTGCCCGCCCGAGCCGATGGAGGCCGAGCACCCGCTGTTCATCCTGTACACCTCCGGCTCCACCGGCAAGCCGAAGGGCGTGCTGCACACCTCCGGCGGCTACCTGGTGTACGCCAGCTACACCCACGAATGCGTGTTCGACCTGCGCGAGGACGACGTCTACTGGTGCACCGCCGACGTCGGCTGGGTCACCGGGCACAGTTACGTGGTGTACGGGCCGCTGGCCAACGGCGCCACCACGCTGATGTTCGACGGCGTGCCGAACTACCCCGACTACCGCCGCTTCTGGCAGGTGGTGGACAAGCACAAGGTCAGCCTGTTCTACACCGCCCCCACCGCGATCCGCGCACTGATGCGCGAGGGCGAGGGGCCGGTGAAGGCCTGCTCGCGCGCGTCCCTGCGCGTGCTTGGCTCGGTCGGCGAGCCGATCAACCCCGAGGCCTGGGAGTGGTACCACCGCGTGGTCGGCGACGAGCGCTGCCCAATCGTGGACACTTGGTGGCAGACCGAGACCGGCGGCATCCTGATCACCCCGCTCCCCGGTGCCATCGCCACCAAACCCGGCTCGGCCACCCTGCCCTTCTTCGGCGTGGTGCCTGCCATCGTCGACGCCAATGGCGAGGTGCAGCAGGGTGCCTGCGAGGGCAACCTGCTGATCACCGATTCCTGGCCGGGCCAGATGCGCACGGTCTATGGCGACCACCAGCGCTTCGTCGAGACCTACTTCAGCGCCTACCCCGGCAACTACTTCACCGGCGACGGCGTGCGCCGCGACGAGGACGGCTACTACTGGATCACCGGCCGCGTCGACGACGTGATCAACGTCTCCGGCCACCGCATCGGCACCGCCGAGGTGGAGAGCGCACTGGTGTCGCATCCGAAGGTGGCCGAGGCCGCGGTGGTCGGCTGCCCGCACGAGATCAAGGGCCAGGGCATCTACGCCTACGTGACCCTGGTCGCTGGCGAGGTCGGGGACGACGCCCTCCGCAAGGAACTGATCGCGTGGGTGCGCAAGGAGATCGGCCCGATCGCCACGCCGGATTTCCTGCAATGGGCGCCCGGGCTGCCGAAGACGCGCTCGGGCAAGATCATGCGCCGGATCCTGCGCAAGATCGGCGAGAACGCACCGGACCAGCTCGGCGACATCTCCACCCTGGCCGATCCCAGCGTGGTGAAGAACCTCGTCGACGAGCGACTCATCAAGTGATCATGGGCGGGGGTGCTGCCGAAGCGCTCCCGCACCGCATCCCATGCCTGACGTACTGATCGCCGACGACCATCCCCTGTTCCGCGACGCGCTGGAGCGCGCGGTGGTTTCCGCCCTGCCCGCCGCCGCGGTGCATTGCGCCGACAGCGTCGACAAGCTGATGGCGATGATCGAGCAGTACCCGGAGGCGGACCTGCTGCTGCTGGACCTGCACATGCCCGGAGCCCGTGGCTATTCCGCCCTCGCGCACATCCGGGGCCAGTATCCGGGGCTGCCGACCATTGTGGTCTCCGGCCATGAGGAGGCCCAGGTGGCTCGCCGCGCGCTGGCACACGGCGCTTCGGCCTACATTCCGAAGTCGACGCCGGGCGATGAGATCGTGCAGGCGATCCATGCCGTGCTCGACGGCAACACCTGGCTGCCGCACCAGCTGGTCGGCGGCGAGATCGCGCTCAAGCGCGACGAAGCCGACGTCGCCGCACGGGTCGCTTCGCTCACGCCGCAGCAGTTCCGCGTGCTGACGATGATCGCCGAGGGCCAGCTCAACAAGCAAATTGCATGGGACCTGGGCGTGTCCGAGGCGACGGTAAAAGCCCACATGACCGCGATCATGCGCAAGCTGGGGGTCAACAACCGCACCCAGGTAGCGCTTGCCGCAAGCCAGCTGGCGGTGGATCCGGGTGCCATGCAGTCGTTCCCCGACGACGACTCGGAGTAGGCGCGGCGGTCAGCCGTTGCTGGCCTGGCGACGCACCAGCGCTCCCAGCAGTGCACGCAGGGCGGCCGGACGCACCGGTTTGTGCAGCAGCGGGTAGCCCAGTTCGCGCGCGCGCTGCTTCAGCTCGCTGCTGCCGTCGGCGGTGATCATCGCCACCGGCGGCAGGCTGCCCAGCCTGAGCCGCAACTGGTTCAACGCCTGCAGGCCATCGGTGCTGTCGGCCAGGTGGTAGTCCGCCAGCACCAGATCGACCCCGCCGCGGCGCAGCTCGGCCTCGGCCTGCGCCACGTCCTCGGCGAGCCGGCAATCGACGCCCCAGCGCCCGAGCAGCGCCTTCATGCCATCAAGGATGGCGGGGTCGTTGTCCAGGCAAAGCACGGTCAGCGGCAACTGTTCGCCGGTAGGCAGGCGCGGGGCGACCGCGGGGCGACGGGGCACCGCAGCCACACGCGGTACGACGCAGCCGAAGCAGCTGCCGTGTCCCTCGCGCGAATGCAGTTCGAGACGATGCCCCATGATCGCCGCGATGCGGTCGCAGATCGACAGTCCCAGGCCCAGCCCCTTCTCGCCCCACGGGGAAGGGCGCTGCAGGCGCTGGAACTCGTCGAAGATGTGCGCACGCTGCTCCGGCGCGATGCCAGGCCCGGTATCCCAGACCTGGATCCGCACCTCGTCGCCGTCGCGCCGCGCGCCCAGCAGCACACCACCTTCGCGGGTGTAGCGCAGCGCATTGGAGAGGAAGTTCTGCAGGATCCGCCGCAGCAACTGCGGGTCGCTGCGGATGGACAGGTTGGTCGGCACCACGCGCAGGCGCAGACCACGCTGCTCGGCGACCACGGCAAACTGTGCGCGCAGGGAATCGAACAGGTCGGCCATGGCGAAATCGCCGAATTCCGGCTGGTAGCGCCCGGCATCCAGTCGCGAGACGTCGAGCAACGCATCCAGGAGGTCCTCGGCGGCGCGGAATGACGCGTCGATGCGCTCGGCCAGGCGGCGCGACTCCTCGTCCAGTGCCGGCTGCTGGCGCAGGGCCGAGGTGAACAGGCGGGCGGCGTTGAGCGGCTGCAGCAGGTCATGGCTGGCAGCGGCGAGGAAACGGGTCTTAGAGACCATGGCCGCCTCCGCCTCGCGCTGCGCGCGCGCGGTGGCGTCCAGCGCCTCGCTCAACTCGGCGGTGCGCTGGTCCACCCGTTGCTCGAGATTCTCGTTCGCCTCGCGCAGCGCGAGCTCGGCATGCTTGTAAGCGGTGACGTCGGTGTAAGTGGTGACATAGCCGCCACCGGGCAACGGCCGGCCGCGCATCTCGATCACCGTGCCGTCCGGGCGCACGCGTTGGAACAGGTGCGGCGTACCGGCGCGCAGGTGGCCGATGCGCTTGGCCACGTGTTCCTCCACCTCGCCCGGGCCGCATTCGCCATGCTCGGCGTTCCAGCGGATAAGGTCGGCGACCGGCACACCGATGTAGACCATGCCGTCGGGGTAGTCGAACAGCTCGAGATAACGGCGGTTCCAGGTGACCAGGCGCATGCGCGCATCGACCACGCTGATGCCCTGGGAGACGTTCTCCAGCGTGGTGGAGAGCAGCTCGCGGTTGAAGCGCAGCTCCTGCGAGGCTTCGTCCATCAGCGCCATCGCCTCGGCGATGTCCAGGCCCGAGCCGGACAGCGCGCCCATCAGGATGCGGCGCGCGCTGGCCGCGCCCACGGCGCCGGCGAGCAGGCGTTCGGTGTACTGGATCAGCGCGCGGTCGGCCGACTCGTTCGGCTCGAGCGCCTTGCCCTGGCGCAGGCCGTACTCGGCAAAGGCGCGCTGCGAACTGCGCTCGCCCACGATGCGGCCGGCGATCGTCATCAGGTCGCCCACCGCGACGCGGCCGCGCCAGTCGCCGCTGCCGCTGCTGCTGGCGATGTACGGATCGACGAACATCGCCGCGTGGATACGCTCGGCCAGGCTGGGCCGGAAACGCAGCGAGAAGAACACCAGACAACCGACGTTGAGCAGCAGCGACCAGAAGGTGCTGTGCATCACCGGGTCCCAGCCACTGAGGTGAAACAGCGCCTGCGGGCGCAGCCAGGAGATGCCGAACGGCCCTTCCTGCAGCCAGCTGGCATGGCGATCGATGGCCGGCAGCAGGAGGGTGTAGAACCAGGAGGCGAAGCCGGCGAGCAGGCCGATCGCCACGCCCGACTGGCTGGCGCCGCGCCAGTACAGCGCAGCGATGATCGCCGGCGCGAACTGCGCCACCGCAGCGAATGCCAGCAGGCCGGTCGCCGCCAGATTGGCGTTGTCCGCCACCAGCCGGTAGTAGCCGTAGGCCAGCAGCGAGAGCGAGATGATGGCCACGCGCCGGATGCGCAGCAGCAGCAGCGAGAGATCTTGCCGCTGCTCCAGCCGCAGCCTCCGGATGCGCAGCAGGGCGGGCATCACCAGGTCATTGCTGATCATGGTCGAGAGCGCCACGGTGGCGACGATCACCATCCCGGTCGCGGCGGAGAATCCGCCGAGAAACGCCACCAGAGCCGTGCCGCGATCGCCGTGAGCCAGGGGCAGGTTGAGCACCCACGCGTCGGCGAGCCCACCGCGCACTGCCGGCAGGTGCATGCCGGCGGCCACGATCGGCAACACCGCCGCGCTGATCAGCAGCATGTACAGCGGAAACATCCAGCGCGCCCGATGCAGGTCGTGCGGGTCCTCGCACTCCACCACGCCGATCTGGAACTGTCGCGGCAGACAGAACATCGCTAGAAAGGCGAGCACGGTCTGGGCCAGGAAGCCCGGCGACTGGCCCTGGGTGAAACGCGCCGGCGGCAACGCCGCCAGGGCCTCCCAGCCGGGCCCGCGCCACAGCGCGTAAATGGCGAGCGTGAGGAAGGCAACCAGCTTGATGACCGACTCCAGAGCGATCGCCAGCATCATCCCGTGATGGTGTTCGCTGGCGTCGATGCTGCGGGTGCCGAACAGGATCGCGAAGGCGGCCAACAACAACGCGCACCAGAGCGCGCTGTCCGCGGAGGGAATGATCGATGTCGGCCCGGTGTCCGAGAGCACGTCGACCGACATTGCCATCGCCTTGAACTGCAGCGCGAGGTAAGGCACCACGGCGATGACCGCGATCAGCGCCACCAGGGCAGCCAGGCCGTGCGACTTGCCGAAGCGTGCGCCGATGAAGTCGGCGATGGTGGTGATGTTGCGCTGGCCGGCCACGGTCACCAGCCGGCTCATCAGGCCGAAACCGAACAGGAACAGCAGGGCCGGGCCGAGGTAGATCGGCAAGTAGGCCAGGCCATCGCGCGCCGCCGTACCGACCGCGCCATAGAACGTCCAGGACGAGCAGTAGACGGCGAGCGCGAGGCTGTAGACCAGCGGCCGCAGGGACGCCTTGCGCGGGTACAGCGGGTTGCGGTCGCCTTTCCAGGCGACCACGAACAGCAGCCCCACGTAGAGTGCGGCCACGATCAGCAGCAGCCAGCCTGAAATCACCGATGGCCCTCGCCCGATGCGCGCGCGTCCGTGGCGCTCCTGTCCGGTTCTTGTGCTGGCCGCATGCGGCCCGGCACCATGCCGGGCATGTCCGAGCATGTCCGGCCGCCACAGGCCAAACTAGCAGAGCCCCTGGGCGAAGACGAGATTCATGTGTGGTCCTGCGCTTATCGTCCCGCGGTGGGGCGGGAACCGCTGCGGCGCCTGCTCGCCCGGTATCTGGGCAGCGATGCGGATACGCTCCAGTTGCACGAAGAGGAACACGGCCGGCCGGTGCTTCAGGCGGGCGGGCGCGGCGCGCTTCGTTTCAATTGGTCGCACAGCGGTGAGCGCGCGCTCGTCGCGGTGGCTCGATCGGTGCAGCCGGGTATCGATCTCGAGCATCGAGCCCGGCGGACGCGTGATGTGCTGGCGCTTGCCAGACGCTTCTTCGCCGCGACCGAGGCGACCGCTCTCGAACGCTGTGACGATGCGAGCCGGCCACTGCAGTTCCTGCGCCTGTGGACAGCCAAGGAGGCGCTGCTGAAGGCGCAGGGCCGTGGCCTCGCGTTCGGCATGGAGCGGGTAGCCGTGTCGTTGGATCCCGGCTCGCCCGCGCTGCTCGCTTTCGAGGGCGAAGTGCTCGCAGACTGGCATCTGAAAGAGCTCATGTGCGACGAAGCCTGGGTGGCCGCGCTTGCCTGGCGCGGCCGCCCGATGGAGGTTCGCTGGCGCGGCGACTTGGAGTGATCCGGCGTCATGCAGTTGGCGTACTCTTGGGGTTCGCCGCGGTACTTCGCTCCGCGCGTGTCCTTTCCTCGCTGCGCCGGTGCCGACTTAGATGACCCTGCTGAGCGTCAACCTCAACAAGATCGCCGTACTGCGCAACTCGCGCGGCGGCGACGAGCCTTCTCTCGCCCGGGCCGCACACACCTGCATCGAGGCCGGCTGCGGGGGCATCACCGTCCATCCGCGCCCGGACCTGCGGCACATCCGACCCGACGATGTGCGGATGCTGGCGCAACTGTTGCGGGGGCGCGTCGAATACAACATCGAGGGCAATCCGTTCGCCGGGGCGCGCGGAAGCTATCCCGGTCTGCTCGCACTGGCGCGCGAGGTCCGCCCGACCCAGATCACCCTGGTGCCGGACGGCGACGGACAGATCACCTCGGACCACGGTTTCGATCTGGCGCGTGACGCGGACCGGCTGGCGCCACTGGTGGCTGGCTTCCGCGAAATCGGTTGCCGGGTCAGCCTGTTCGTGGATGCCGGGACGACGAACTTCGAGCCGGCGGTGCGCATCGGCGCACAACGCGTGGAGATCTATACCGGCCCGTACGCCGCTGCATTTGCGGAAGGCCGCGTCGGCGACGCACTGGCCGCTTGCGTGGAAACGGCCCGGCGCGCGCAGCAGGCCGGGCTGGCGGTCAACGCAGGACACGATCTGAGCCAGGCAAACCTCGGCACTTTCAAGGCGGCCATTCCCGGCCTGGCCGAGGTGTCGATCGGTCACGCGTTGATCGGCGAGGCGCTCTACGAAGGAATGGCGGCAACGGTGCGTCGTTACCTGCAGATCCTCGACTAGTTCGGCGACCGGTTTGCCCAAAAGAAAACCCCCGCCGAGGCGGGGGTTTCAGTTCACGCTTGTGCTCCGAGCAGGGTTACTGCTCGGTGAAGCCGATCTTGACCAGGCCGTAGCTCTTCGCGTCCGCCAGGGCCCTAGCGAGATACTCGTAGGCCACCGCGTCATCCGCGTTGATCTGGATTTCCGGCTGGTTGGTCTGCTGCGCGATCACCGCCATCTGGGCCTTCATGCCTGCCTCGTCGACAGGCACATCGTTCCAGTAATAGGCTCCCGATGCATCGATCTTCAGACGGATCGGATCAAGATGATCGGTATCCGGCGGCGGATTGTTGGTCGGCTGCGGCAAATCGATCTTCACGTCATGCGTCACGATCGGCGCGGTGAGCATGAATATGATCAGCAGCACCAGCATCACGTCCACGAGGGGCGTGACGTTGATGTCCGCCATCGGTCCCTTGCCGCTTCCCGTACTGAAAGCCATGGTCGTTACTCCTTCGCCGTCGTGATGAAACCGACGTGGACCATGCCCTGGTCCTTCGCATCGGAGAGGATCTTCTTCACGATCTTGTACTCGGTCGTCTTGTCGGCGCGGATCTGGAGTTCCGGCTGGGGCGACTCGGACGCAGCAACGGCCAGGGCGGCCTTCAGCTGGTTCTCATCCACCGATGCATCGTTGAGGAACATCGATCCGTCTGCCTGCACGGCCAGGTCCAGCGGCTTGATGGGCTTGTTGTCCGCCTTGATCGGAGTCGCCGTGGGTAGCTTGACGGTGATCCGATGGCTGGCCAGCGGTGCCGTGATCATGAAGATAATCAGCAGCACCAGCATCACGTCCACGAGGGGCGTGACGTTGATTTCCGACATCGGACCGCCGGAATTTCCGGTGCTCATCGCCATGGGTCAGACCCTCACTTGCCTTCGACGCGCGCGCCAGTGGCGAAGAAGTCGTGCAGGTCGTGCGCGAACTCGTCGAACTGGGCGTAGGTCAGACGGTTGGAGCGATTGAAGAAGTTGTAGGCGAGCACCGCCGGGATGGCGGTGAACAGACCGATCGCGGTCATGATCAGCGACTCACCCACCGGGCCGGCCACGGCCACCATCGACGCATTGCCGGCAGCAGCGATGCCGATCAGCGCGTTGTAGATGCCCCACACGGTACCGAGCAGACCGACGAACGGAGCGGACGAACCGACCGTCGCCAGCAGGGTCAGGCCGCCTTCCAGACGCAGGCTCTCGCGGGCCACGGCCTGACGCAGGGCGCGATCGATGAACTCCGAGCGGCTCAGGGTCTGGGCCAGACCGTTGCCACCACCAGCAGCTTGCTGGTGATGGGCGACGGCCGAAGCCGCGTCCAGCGCGATCTTGGAGAACGGCTCGCTCTTCGGCTGGGCCTCGAGCTCGCGGATGGCTTCCTGAGTGGAACCGGTGTTCCAGAAGCCGTCGATCACCTTGTCGGCACGCGAACGCACCATTGCGTTGCGGATCGCATTGGCGACGATGAAGTACCAGGAGGACACGGACATGATCACCAGGGTGACCAGCACGATCCAGCCCAGCGGATCAAGGTTGTGGAGAAGTGCGTCGAAGCCGATCTGCTTCATCGCTTCGGCATTGGACAGAGGTGCAGAGGTCTCTTGGAACATAACGCTACCCTTGGGAAGTCAAGCGTGAACTGTAACTGTAATGGGGATTACAGCTGATTGAGGTTGAAATTGACCGGGACACGGGCGTAGCCCTCGACCTTCTGACCATTGCGGATCGTCGGGTTGAAGCGCCAGTGGCGTGCAGCTTCGATGGCGGCGCGGTCCAGCTCGCGATAACCACTCGAGACGTCCACCTTGACGTCCTTCACCGAGCCATCGACACCAACCAGGATCAGCAGCGTCACCGTACCTTCGTGACGTTGACGGATCGCCTGCGGCGGATAGCGCGGCTGCAAACGGCTGTTGTAGCTCAGGTCCTGGCTGGCCGTGATGTCCGACGGCGGCGCAGGGGGTGCCGGCGGCGCGGGCGGAACCGGCGGTGCCGGGTTGTTCGTCGCCTCTTCCACCGGCGGCGGCGGAGCCGGCGGCGGCGGGGTCGGCGGCGGCTGCACCTGCTTGATGATCTTCGGGGGCGGCTGCTTCGGCGGCTCCGGCGGCGGCGGCGGCGGGGGCGGCGGCGGCGGCGGCGGCTCGATGAAGTTTACCTGGACGACCTTATCCTTCTCTTTTTGCGCCTGCTTGGGCGGGGCCATGGGCGCCACCAGCATCAGGAACGCGAAGGAATGCAGCGCGATGGCGGCTGCCAACGCCCAGGTGCGCCTCCAATTGAACGACTTATTGTCGATTTCGTGGTTGCTTGAGGCCATCTGTCACTATCTTGGAGCTAGTCGATCGGTGGGCGTTTGCCGCAGCGCTGAAGCGGTGTCTCAGGCCTTAACAAGGCCATGAAACGCGGGAACTTTTCGCGCGCGGAAAGATTTCAACGGTACATCAGCGCAAGGCGTTTGTATAGCTCCCGGGCACGGGTTTTGGACGTCTATTTGTACCCGGGGAACAAGGCCTTGGCGTTACTTGCCGGCTCCTGCCTTCCGCAACCAGTCCTTGGCCTTTGCCGCGGTTTCCGGATCCTGCGCGGCCTTCCTCATCGCCGCGATGGCGGCCGGCTTGTTCTTCAGGCCGCGCTCGGCCTCGGCCAGCAGCATGTAGGCCGAACCCTGGTGCTTCACGCCCTTGGCAATACCCTGCTGAATCAGCGGAACCGCTTCGCGATTCTTATTCTGCACCACCAGGATCTGGCCGGCACGAACGGCAGCCTCGCCGTCGGTCGCCATCGGGATGGCCTTCTTGTACGCGGCGACCGCCTTGGATTCGTTACCGGCCACGTAGGCCGCATCGCCGAGCAGCTTGTTGTTCTCGTAGGTGCTCGGGATGATCCCGCTGGCCATGCCGTCCTCCAGGGTCTGCACGGCCTTAAGGGCGCTGGGCTTGGGGTTGTCGGACGTCTGGCCGGTGATCAGGTAGAGCTTGGCCAGATTCACATAGTCCTTGTCGGACTTCAGCACACCCTGTGCCTTGGCCTTCTCCATTAGCTTGATGGCTTCCGGGTACTTCTGCGCCTGCATCAGCACCGCCACCGCATTGTTCAGCGTGGTCGGGTCATTCGGATTGGCCTCGAACTGCTGTTCGGCCAGCTGCGCGGCCTGGTCGCTCTGGCCCGACTCGGCATAGCTGGCCATCAGGATCTGGTTCCAGCTGCTCTGCGGCTTGTCGGACATCGACATCGCCTGCTTCATCGCGGCGATCGCCTCCGGATACTTCTGCAGCCGGTAGTAGGCATTGCCTTCGAGCGCGTGGGAATCCGCGGTGTCGCGCTTGCCCTCGGCGCGCCACTTGGCGATCGTGTCGATCGATGCCTGGTACTGCTCGTCCGCGAGCTGGAACTGGGCCATCTCGTATTCGAGCTGGAAGTAGGTGTCATTCGGCATGACCCCGTTGGCCAGTGCCTGGGAAAGCAGCGAGATCGCCCCCTTCAGGTCGCCCGCGTTGTATTTCAGGCTGGCCAGACCCTGCAGGGCCAGTGCCTGGGCGTACTTGCTCTTGCTCTTGTCCAGGATGGGCTGCAGGACCGACTCGGCCTTGGCCGCGTCGCCCGAGTTCACTGCATCGAGGCCTTCGTTGAGCTGCTTCTGATCCTTGCTGCTGGTCAGGTCGAGCTTGGGCTCCTTGCGGGTCGCGTTGGGGTACAACGCTTCCTTCTTGTCCTTGTCTGCATGGCTGGCATGGGCCACCGGCGCAGCGACGATCGTCAAGGCAAGGGTCGCACCTGCCAGCAACTTGAACAGGGGGGCATGCTTCATGGCTGTCCTCATGTCGGGATTACGCGCAGAAAGGCGTAAGGGGATCCCCAAGACTAGCGGCACATGCAATCGATAACAAGTCGCGGTGCCACATGACGATTTTATAAAAATCAAACATTTAGCATGCGGCCGCGTATGCAGTTACCTGTAACGCGCCTCCCGCGAGTACGGCGGCGCCACCAGAAGGATGAGCGCCGCCGGACGGGTTCGCCGGAACCTTGTCAGATGTCGAGGTTCGCCACCTTCAGGGCATTGGCTTCGATGAAGTCGCGGCGTGGTTCGACGGCTTCGCCCATCAGCATGGAGAACATCTGGTCGGCAGCGAAAGCGTCCTCGATACCGACCTGCAGCATGCGCCGGGTTTCCGGATTCACCGTGGTCTCCCACAACTGCTCTGGGTTCATCTCGCCCAGGCCCTTGAAGCGCTGGATGCTACGGCCCTTCTTGGCTTCGTCGAGCAGCCAGGCGCGGACCTCGGCGAAGCTAGCCACGCCACGCGAGGCATTGCCTCGCCGAATGACCGCACCGGGTTGCACCAGGCCCGAGAGCTGGTGACTGGTCGACAGGATCGGCCGGAATTCACTGCTGGCAAAGAACGATTGCGGTAGCAGCCAGGTGTGGCTCAACCCATGCTGCTCGCGGATCACCTCGATCGCGGCCGGCTGGTCGGCGATCGCCTCACGAAGGGCCAGTCGATAGCGCGGCTTGCCAAGGCCGGAGGCTGCGAGCTTGGCCGATACGGCGTCGAGCCACCCCTGCATCGCATCCGCCTCGGCCCAGAGCGACGCATCGATGGGCGGGTGCTCGAGCAGCGCGGACAACACCGCCGCATCAACGCGGTGGCTGAGACGGACGATCTGGTCCAGTGCTTGCTGGTAGTCGCGCAGCAGCTTTTCGAGAGCCTCGCCGGTGATCGCCGGCGCGCCCGGTGCATAGACCAGTTCGGCATTGTCGACCGCGTTCGAGATCAGGTACTCGTTCAACGCGGTATCGTCCTTGAGGTACAGCTCCTGTTTGCCCTGCTTGAGCTTGTAGAGCGGCGGCAGGCCGATGTAGACGTGGCCGCGCTCGATCAGCTCGGGCATCTGACGGTAGAAGAACGTCAGCAGCAATGTGCGGATGTGCGAACCGTCCACGTCCGCGTCGGTCATGATGACGATGCGGTGGTAGCGCAGTTTGTCGGGGTTGTAGTCCTCCTTGCCGATCCCGGTGCCCAACGCGGTGATCAACGTGCCGACCTCGGCCGAGGACAGCATCTTGTCGAAGCGCGCTTTTTCCACGTTGAGGATCTTGCCTTTAAGCGGCAGAACGGCCTGATACTTGCGGTTGCGCCCCTGCTTGGCCGAACCGCCTGCCGAATCACCCTCGACCAGGAACAGCTCGCAAAGCGCAGGATCCTTTTCCTGGCAATCGGCCAGCTTGCCTGGCAGGCCGGCGATGTCGAGCGCGCCCTTGCGTCGGGTCATCTCGCGCGCCTTGCGGGCCGCCTCGCGGGCCCGTGCGGCATCGACCGCCTTGGAGGCGATCGCCTTGGCTTCGTTGGGATGCTCGAGCAGGAACTCGCCAAGCTTTTCGTTCACCGCCTGCTCGACGGCGGTCTTGACCTCGGAGGAAACCAGCTTGTCCTTGGTCTGGGACGAGAACTTCGGATCAGGCACCTTCACCGAGAGCACGGCGATCAGGCCTTCGCGCATGTCATCGCCGGACAGGGCGACCTTGGCGTTCTTGGCCAGCCCCTCCTTTTCGATGTAGCCCTGCAGCGAACGGGTGAGCGCGGCACGGAAGCCGGTCAGATGGGTACCGCCATCTCGCTGCGGGATGTTGTTGGTAAAGCAGAACACGGTCTCCTGATAGGAGTCCGTCCACTGCATCGCAAGCTCTACCGAGATCCCGTCCTGCTCGGACATCGAGCTGAGGCTGATAACGTTCGGGTGAAGCGGAGTCTTCAGCTGGGACAGATGCTGTACGAACGAGGCAATGCCACCCTCGTAGGCAAAGCGATCCTGCCGCCCTTCGCCCCGCTCGTCTCTCAGATCGATGGTGACGCCGGAGTTGAGGAAGGCCAGTTCGCGCAGACGCTTGGCCAGTATGTCGTAGTGGAATTCGACCTGGCTGAAGGTTTCCGAGCTGGGAAGGAAGCGCACCGTGGTGCCGCGGCGCGTGGTCTCGCCCACCACCTTCACCGGGTACTGCGGCTCGCCCAGCTTGTATTCCTGGACGTGCTCCTTGCCCTCGCGGTAGATCGTGAGCCACAGGTGCGCGCTCAGGGCATTGACCACCGAGACGCCCACACCATGCAAGCCACCGGACACCTTGTACGAGTTGTCGTCGAACTTGCCGCCCGCGTGCAGCACGGTCATCACCACCTCAGCGGTGGATCGACCCTCCTCTGGGTGCATGCCGACCGGGATGCCGCGACCGTTGTCGCTGACGCTGACCGACCCATCGTCGTGGATGGTGACGACGACATGGTCGCAATAGCCGGCGAGCGCTTCGTCGATCGAGTTATCGACGACTTCGAACACCATATGGTGGAGGCCGGTGCCGTCATCGGTGTCGCCGATGTACATGCCGGGGCGCTTGCGCACCGCTTCGAGGCCCTTGAGTACCTTGATGTTGCTCGAATCGTAAGTCGTGTTCATTCGGTGGCTGGTCTCCGGCGCCAGAATCCCCCGGCATGGCGCCTCGAAGGGCCGGAGGATGGTCAACTTTTCAATTATAGCAGGGGCGTTGCCACACCCTGTTCCACGTGGAACACACGTGCCTGGGGATCCAGGCTGGCCGGTAGCTCAGTGCCGGTGACGAGAACCTGTGCGTCGGCCGCACGCAATTGCTCGACGAGCGCCGCCTGATGTGCCCGATCAAGCTCCGAGGCGAGATCATCGATACAAACGATCGGCCATTCCCCCCGCTCTTCCGAAAAAAGTCCCGCCTGGGCGAGCAGGCAAGCCAGCGCGGTGAGCTTCTCCTGGCCGCGCGACAAATGCTCACGAGCGGGTGCGTGCGCGAAGGCAATCTGCCAGTCGGCCCGATGCGGGCCGACAGTCGTGTGTCCCTTGGAAAGATCCCTCCCCCGGGAACTGGCCAGTTGCTCCCGCAACGTTCCTTGTTCTGACCAACCCGGGCGATAACGCAGGCTCAACTCGCCCAGCTCCGGAAGCAAGGTAGCCACAGATTGCGCCAGAACCGGAGCGAGGCGATCGAGGTAGCTCCGCCTGAGTCGATCGATGTTCGCCGCGCTCTCGTCCAGTTCGTACTCCCACGGCGCGAATAGGGCATCGTCCGAATGCTTGTTCCGAAGCAGGCTGTTCCTCTGCCGCAGAGCACGCTGGTAACGCCGCCAAAGCGCAAGGAACGCGTGTTCCACGTGAAACACACCCCAGTCAAGAAACCGCCGGCGCTCCTCGGCTCCCCCGGAAATCAGTGCGTGCGAGCCAGGATCGAAGCTGACCACTGCGCATCTTCCAAGCAGCTCGGCCACCGAACAGCCCTCGAAATTGAGGCGAGCCTGCCAATGCGCTCCATCCTTGCCCATGCCCAGGCGATCCAGCCGGCCATCGGCATGCAACACCTCGGCAAAGATGCCAAGGGAGTGCTCTCCGCGCCGGATCAACGCATCGCGGGCGCCGCTACGAAACGAGCGTCCGTGAGAAAGCACAAATGCAGCCTCGAGCAGACTGGTCTTCCCTGCTCCATTGGGCCCGACGAAAGCATTGATCCCGGGCGACAACTCAAGCTCAACGTCTCGAAAGCACCTAAACGAGTTGATCTTCAGTCTCACCAGGCGCATGGGGACATCCACAACGAAGAACGCCGGAGCGTCAGGCGACGGCTCCGGCGTCTAGTGGCGATACGGGTCGAGCGCCTCCGGCTCACGTGATCAACATCAGAGTCGCAGCGGCATGATCACATGGCGGGACTGCTCGCTGTCGTCCTCCTGCACGAGGCAGCTGGACTGCGCGTCGCGAAGGTTGAGCCGAGCCTTGTCTCCCCGCAGTGCTGCCAGCGCGTCCAGCAGATAACCCACATTGAAGCCCACCGCGAGATCGGAAACTGATGTATCCGCCTCGACTTCCTCGACGGCCTCCTCCTGCTCGGGATTGTGCGCCACGATGCGCAGCCTGCCCGGAGAAAGCTCCAGTTTCACTCCGCGATACTTTTCGTTGGAGAGAATCGCCGCACGCTGGAGTGCTCCACGCAGAACCTCGCGATCCAGCGTCGCGCGCTTGTCCGCACCGAGCGGGATCACCGCTTCGTAATCCGGGAACCGGCCATCGATCAGCTTCGAGGTGAACACCACATCGCCGCGACGTACCCGCAGATGGTTCCGTCCGAACTCCAGTTCGACCGTGCCGTCCCCGTTCTCGAACAAACCGATCAACTCGTTCACGCCCTTCCGCGGAATGATGATCTGGCGGCGCGCGGACACCGAGCTTTCCAGCTGGGTTTCCTTGAGTGCCAGCCGGTGACCATCGGTCGCCACACAACGGAGTGTGTGTTCCTGCAGATCAAGCAGCATACCGTTGAGGTAGTAACGCACGTCCTGGTTCGCCATCGCGAAAGCCGTGCGCTCCATCAGGTCCTTGAGCACTTCTTCAGGGAGGCTGACCTTCTCGACCAGTTCGATTTCGTCGATTGTCGGGAACTCCCCGGCCGGCAACGTCGCCAGAGTGAACCGACTCCGTCCCGCGTTGAGAGCGACCCGATCACCGTTGAGCTTCAGCTCGATGAGGGCGCCGTCGGGCAAGGCACGAACAATGTCGAACAGCTTGCGCGCAGGAATCGTGGTTTCGCCATCGGCCAACTTGTCGGCCGCTGTGGTCGCGACCATCTCGACCTCCAGGTCCGTGCCGGTCAGGGAAACACGACCGTCGGAGACGCGGACGAGCAGGTTGGCCAAAACCGGCAAGGTCTGCCGCCTCTCGACGACGCCGACGACCTGCTGGAGCGGCTTGAGCAGGGCTTCTCTTTGGATGCTGAATTGCATAGGTGGGCGTCCCCTAACACTGCTTTTCTGTTTTTAAAAGAAGGGCGGTAGTTGTTGCTGTACCGGTGCAAAACCCGGATTTAGGCAAACATTGCTTATAAATCAAAATTTTGCAGCAAACCCACCCTGTGTCTGAAGCCTTGGCGAGACTGTGCGCCAATTGTGGATAAATTTCGACGCCAAAACATCCCCCGCTTATCCACAAGTTACGGCACGTCTTATCAAGAGCTTGTGGCTGGATCCGGGCCGAACCTCAACCGGTAAGGGTCCGGATGAGCTGCTCCCAGTCCTGCCGCATGCGTGCATCGGTCTCGCACAGCTTCTTGATCGTCCGGCAGGCATGCAGGACGGTCGTGTGGTCCCGCCCACCGAATGCTTCCCCGATCTCGGGCAGGCTGTGCTCGGTCAGTTCCTTCGCCAGCGCCATCGCCATCTGCCGCGGACGCGCCAGCGAGCGCACGCGCCGTTTGGACAACAGGTCCTGCAGACGCACGTTGAAGTACTCGGCGACGATCTTCTGGATGTTCGGTACCGTGACAGCCTGGGCGTGCGTAGCCAGCAGGTCGCGCAGGGTTTCCTCCGCGAAATCGGTGGTGATCGGTCGACCGAAGAAGTTGGCCTTGGCCGCGAGCGTGTTGAGCGCGCCTTCCAGGTCACGAACGTTGGAGCGGATACGCTTGGCCAGCAACATCGCCACGCTCTCGCTTACCTGCACGCCCTTGTCCTGCGCCTTGGACAGCAGGATCGCGGCGCGCGTCTCGAAATCAGGCGGTTCGATCGCCACAGAAAGGCCCCAGCCCAGCCGCGACTTCAGCCTCGGCTCGAGCTTGTCCACTTCCTTCGGGTAGCGGTCGCAGGTGAGGATGATCTGCTGTTTGGACTCGAACAGCGCGTTGAACGTGTGGAAGAACTCTTCCTGCGTAGTGTCCTTCCCGGCAAAGAACTGAATATCGTCGATCAGCAGGGCGTCGACCGAGCGGAACCGTTGCTTGAACTGGTCCATGCTCTTGGTCCGCAGCGCCTCGATCATCGAGCCGACGAACTGCTCGGAGCGCAGGTACAGCACCTTGAAGTCCGGGTTGTGCTCGCGCATCAGATTGCCCGCGGCATGCATGAGATGGGTCTTGCCCAGCCCGGTGCCCCCATACAGCAGCAGGGGGTTGTAGGCGCGTCCCGGGTTGGTCGCCACCTGGATGGCAGCCGCTTTGCCGAGCTGGTTGGACTTGCCCTCGACGAAGGTCTCGAAGGTGTAGTGCGGGTCCAGGTTGTGGACGAACGGCGCGCCCTGAGGGACCTGGGCCACTGCCGCCGGGCGTGCGGGGGCAGTGGCCGACCCAGATCGCGTCGTCGGGGCGCGTGAGGTGTTCGACCCGACTTCGAGACGCACCTCGAGCACATGCCCGGTGAGCTGTTCGATCACCGCTTCGATCCGCGCCAGGTAGCGGTCGCGAACGGTGTCCAGGGTGTAGGGGTTCGGGGCGAACAACTGCAGCCCGGTATGCGCGTCCCGCGCTTGCAGGGGCATCAGCCAGGTGTGCAGTTCGTCGGCGCCGAGCTCGCCTTCCAGACGCTCGAGGCAGCGCCGCCAGAGATCACTCATGAATCGTTCTTTCAACCACGGCAGGGGCGCTTGCGCGCAGGGTGGACGCGAAAGTCTAACAGCACCATCCACCGCGAATGGCAGATTTATCCACACCCCCGTCCACAGCCCGGACGAGGGGCTATTTGACAGCAGGTCAAGCAACTCCGCATAATTTCCAACCTTTTTCTCACCATTAATCAGGAGGAAGCCATGAAGCGGACCTTCCAGCCCAGCAAGCTCAAGCGCGCCCGCACCCACGGCTTTCGTGCCCGCATGGCCACGGCCGACGGTCGCAAGATTCTCAATGCGCGCCGCGCCAAGGGCCGCAAGCGCCTGATCCCGTAAGCGGCGCGCAAGCCATGCGTGCCGCCGGCCTGCCGCGCGAGGCGCGGCTTCGCCGCGCCGGTGATTTCGCCGCTCTGCGCCACGCCAGCGGCCGCCTTGGCGGCCGCTGTTTTTCTGTGCGGTATCGACCGAACGATCACGGCCACGCCCGGCTCGGCCTGGCGATCTCGAAGCGAGTTTCCAAGCGCGCGGTCGAGCGCAACCGCATCAAGCGTCTTGTGCGTGAATCATTCCGCCGCATTCGCCACCAATTGCCCGCGATCGACCTCGTGGTGATGGCGCGCGAGCAAGCTGCACACTTGCCCGGAACGGAATTGCTGGCCGAGCTTGACCTGTTGTGGCGCAAGCTCCTGCCGTTGAAGCCCGATCCCGCGGCCGGCACAATCGCGCGTTGACCTATTTTCTTCCGTCGCCGCGCCTTGGCGACGCGCCCACCGGACCTGCCTCGCGATGAACCAAACGCGTACCTTCCTCCTGTTTGCCCTGGTGGCCGTGGCCTACCTGCTGTGGAACGCCTGGGAAAAGGACTACGGTCCGCAACCAGCCGTACCCGCCGTGGCGGCCGCAGGCACCGCCGCCGCACCGGCAGCTGCGACCACCGCTGACGGAAGCGTTCCGGGTGCGTCCGTGCCGACCACGCCAGCGCTGCCGTCGAACGAGGTGGCCAAACCGGCCGCCGGCGACAAGACACAGCTGATCACCGTTACCACCGACGTGCTGCGGCTGACCATCGACACCCGCGGCGGCAGCCTGGTCCGCTCGGAACTGCTGGACTACCCGGTTACACCGCGTACGAAGAGGGATCCGGATCCCGCGCCGATCCGCCTGCTCGACGATACCGGCTCGCATTTCTTCGCCGCCCAGGACGGTCTGATCAGCGGCACCGGCCCGGCGCCGGACCACCGCGCGCTGTTCCAGTCGACGCAGGCCAGCTACACGCTGGCCAACGGCCAGGACGCGCTCAACGTGGACCTCACCTGGACCGACCCCTCCGGCCTGAAGGTCATCAAGCGCTACACCCTGCACCGCGGCAGCTACGTGGTCGACCTGAGCCAAAAGATCGACAACGGCAGCGCCAAGCCGTGGACCGGCAACGCCTACCGCCAGCTGCAGCGTGTGGTGCCGCCGGCTCCGGTGCACAGCAATTTCCTGGCGAAGTTCTCCGACCAGTCGCGCTACAGCTTCTTCGGTGCCGCGTGGTACAGCCCGGAGCACAAGTTCGACAAGCTGGCCTTCGACAAATTTGCCAAGGAGCCGCTGAACCAGCCGGTCACCGGTGGCTGGCTGGCGATGGAGCAGCACTACTTCGTCACCGCCTGGCTGCCGCCGGCGAGCGAGGCCGACACCTTCTCCAGCACGGTGATCAACGACCAGGACGGCCCACGCTATCTGGTGCGCGACATGGGCCCGTCGATCACCGTGGCGCCGGGTCAGAGCAGCACCACCGATGCCCGCCTGTACGTCGGACCGAAGCTGCGCGAGCAGCTCGGCGCGCTGGCGCCGGGCTTCGAGCTGGCTTTGGACTACGGCATCTTCTCGATCGTCGCCAGCCCACTGCACTGGATCCTCTCCCACCTGCACCACCTGGTCGGCAACTGGGGTTTCGCGATCATCCTGCTGGTGCTGCTGATCAACCTTGCGATCTATAAGCTCAGCGAGGCGCAGTACGTTTCCGCCGCGCGCATGCGCAAGCTCAAGCCGCGGATGGACGCGCTGAAGGAGCGTTACGGCGACGACAAGCAGAAGATGCAGCAGGCGATGATGGAGCTGTACAAGAAGGAAAAGATCAACCCGGTCGCCGGTTGCCTGCCGATCCTCATCACCATCCCGATCTTCTTCGCTCTGTACACCGTGCTGCGCGAGAGCGTGGAGCTGCGCCAGGCACCGTTCATCGGCTGGATCCACGACCTGTCCGCGGCCGATCCGTACTTCGTGCTGCCGGTGCTCTACATGGGCGTGATGCTCATGACCCAGTGGATGATGCCGACCCAGCCGGGCATGGACCCGACGCAGGCGAAGATGATGAAGTTCATGCCGCTGATGTTCGGCGTGATGTTTGCCTTCTTCCCTGCTGGCCTGGTGCTGTACTACATCGTCAACGGCCTGTGCCGTCTGGCGCAGCAGTGGTGGGTCACGCGACGTATCGATCGCGCCGAGGCCGCCAAGGCGCTGGCCAGCCGCTGATCCGGACGGCCCGCCCCTGGCGGGCCGTTCCATGTCGGGAGTCCTCCGCGTGAATGCCACCGCGAACCACGACACCATCGCTGCCATCGCTACCGCAGCAGGCGCGGCCGGTGTCGGCGTGGTGCGGGTGTCCGGGCCGGGCGTCCCGGCAATCGCGCAGGTCCTTCTCGGCCGTGCGCCGACGCCGCGGCATGCGCACTTCGCCGCCTTCCGCGGCGCCGACGGCGAGCTGATCGATCGCGGCCTGCTGCTGTACTTCCCGGCCCCGCATTCCTACACCGGCGAACACGTGCTCGAATTGCAGGGACACGGCAGCGTGGTGTTGCTCGACGCCTTGCTGCGCCGGGTATGCGCGCTAGGTGCGCGACTGGCCCGACCCGGCGAGTTCACCGAGCGGGCATTCCTCAACGGCAAGCTCGATCTCGCCCAGGCCGAGGCGGTCGCCGATCTGGTCGCGGCCCGCTCGCAAGCAGCGGCCCGGGCCGCGCTGCAGTCGATGGAAGGCGCTTTTTCGCGCCGGGTGCTCGATCTGCTGCAGCAACTGATCGACCTGCGCGTGCACGTGGAAGCGGCGATCGACTTTCCCGAGGAAGAAATCGACTTTCTCGCCGATCCGGCCATTGCCCGGAAACTGCAGGAGTTGCGCGCCGGGCACGCGGCATTGCTGCAAGAGGCCGAACGCGGGGTGCGGCTGAGCGACGGCCTTCGGGTGGTCATCGTCGGCCGGCCGAACGCGGGCAAGTCCAGCCTGCTCAACGCGCTGGCCGGACGGGATCGCGCCATCGTCACATCGATCGCCGGCACCACCCGCGACGTACTGCGCGAAACCGTGTGGCTCGACGGCATCGCGCTGGAGCTGGCCGATACCGCGGGGCTGCGCGATACCGAGGACGAGGTCGAGCGCGAAGGCGTGCGCCGTGCGCATGGCGAACTGGCCATGGCCGACGTCGCGTTGCTGGTGACCGAACAGGCGCACCACGCGGAGGACCTGGCCCTGCTGACCTCGCTCCCGCCGGACATCACGCGCGTGGTGGTGGTGAACAAGATCGACCGCGATGGCGGGCTTCCCGCCACCGGGACGGTGGACGCGATCCAGACGCTATGGCTGTCGGCGCGTACCGGTCTCGGCGTGGATGCACTGCGCGAGGCGTTCAAACGGCTCGCGGGTCAGACCGGTGGCGAAGGTGCCTTCAGCGCGCGCCGCCGCCACGTCGACGCGTTGCGGCGGGTCGGGAACCGACTGGCTCAGGCGGCCCACGCGCTGGGTGCGTTGCGCGCGGGTGAGCTTGCCGCGGAAGAACTGCGCCAGGCCCAGCACACGCTGGGCGAGATCACTGGCACGTACACCAGTGACGATCTGCTCGGCGCGATCTTCGGCTCGTTCTGCATCGGCAAGTAGCGCCTGTTCGCGCCCAGCGCCGCGGATCAGGCGATGGCGAGCCCCGCCGTTGCCTCGCGCAAGCGGCGCCAGTGCCGCCATGACACCAGCGCGTTGATCCAGTACACCGCGTACAGCGCCGAGGTGAGGTACAGACCGCGGCTGAAATACAACGGTACGGCGATCGAGTTGACCAGCAGCCAGAACGGCCAGTTCTGTACGCGCCGACGCATCATCAGCAACTGCGCGACGATGCTGAAGGCGAGCACGGTCGAGTCCAGGAACGGCGCGTAGGCATTGGTGAAGCGGCGCAGCAGCAGGCCATAGAGCGCGGCCCCGGCGGCGCCCGCCAGCATCTGTCCGAGAAGGTGACGCGGCGGCAGGTCGGTCACCGGCAGTTGCTCGCCGTCGCGGCCGTGCAGCCATTGCCACCAGCCGACGACGCTGGTGCCGACGAAGAACGCCTGCAGCACCACGTCGGCATACAGCCGGCTGTGCAGGAACACGATGGCGAACAGGCTGCAACCCACGATGCCGGTCCACCAGGTGTGCACGCTGTTGCGTCCGGCCAGCAGGATCGACGCCCCGGCCAGCACGTTGGCAGCGATCTCCAACGCACTCACGCGCTGGCCTGGCCGGCGAGAAACGCATCAAGCTCGACCCGGCGGGGCATGCCGCCCTGGGCGCCGAGCCGGGTCACCGACAGTGCGGCAGCGGCGCAGGCCTTGCGCACGGCGGTCTCGAGTCCCTCGCGCAGGAACACCGCCAGCGCACCATTGAAGGTATCGCCGGCGCCGGTGGTGTCGACCACGTCCACGGCGAACCCGGCCTGGTGCCGCGGTTCGCCCTGCTCGCGGTACCACGCGCCCTCGCCGCCCCGGGTCAGTACCACGGGGCAGGGCGCGCGCCGTATCAGTTCGCGGAAGTCGGTCCGGCCCTCGTCACCGAGCACGGTCGCCAGTTCATGCTGGTTGGGCGTGAGGTAGCGCACTCTTGCCAGCCATTCCGTCGGCAGCGGCTGGGCCGGCGCCGGGTTGAGGATCACCGGCACGTCGAGCGACCGGCCGAGCCGGACGGTCGCCTCGACGCTTTCCAGCGGAATTTCCATCTGCACCAGCACCGCGTCGGCGCGCTCGATGTGCGCCCGCGCGGCCTCGACCTGGGCCGGTGTGACATGGGCGTTGGCGGCCGGAACCACGACGATCTGGTTGTCGCCTTCGGCCACGGTGATCGATGCCGTGCCGCTGCCGACGTCATCACGCCACGCCACGTGGGTCGTGTCCACGCCTTCCTCGGACAGCCCGCGGGCGAGCTGTTCGCCGAACGCGTCGCGTCCCAGCGCGCCGACCAGCGCCACTTCCGCGCCGAGTCGCGCCGCCGCTACCGCCTGGTTGGCGCCCTTGCCGCCCGGCACGGTGAGGAAGCGTTCGCCCAGCAGCGTCTCCCCCGCCGCGGGGAAGCGCGGCGCCAGCGTCACCAGATCCATGTTGATGCTGCCCACGACGACGATGCGGGTCATGCGCACTCCGGAAAGCGATCAGGCCGTCCAGCATACGCGATGCCGATCGCGTGCCGTGCCTACTCGCCGTCCGCGGCGCTGCTGCCCTGCCGTTTCTGCTGACGGCGTTCCTGCAGTTGCTGCTTCCACTGCGCGTACTTCTGCTTCTGGCTGTCGGTCAGCACCGACTGGATCTGCGCGTCGGTGTCGCGCTGGATCGAGCGGAGCCGGTCGCGTCGCACCCGCTTGTCCATCGACGGGTCCTGCCGCAACTGGGCCAGCTGCTGCTGGCGTTGCGCGATCACCGGCGCCAATGCGGCGGCCTGCTGCGGGCTCAGGTCGAGCAGGCGGCTGAGGTGCCGGACCTGGCGCTGCGGATCCTTTTCGACACGGGCACCGGCGGGCGGCGTGGTGGATGCATCCTGCGCCATGGCCTGGACGGACACCAGGCCGAAGCCGAGCAGTGCGATGAATATCAGCGGACGGGACATGGCCGGCTCCTGCGTGGGAAGGTTCCTCCCGAACGCCCTTCCGTGCGGTGGGTTGACCCGCTCAGGCGGCGCTTCCCTTGAGGTAGCGGGCCATCCCGGCCGCTGGTCCGCGAGACGGCTGCCGGGCGGGAACCACTGGCGCAGCCGAACGCGGCGCCAGGCTGCGGCGGCCCGCCGGTGCTGCCCGGGCGGCGGGCAAGGCGTCGCTCCCAGCCGACCTTCAGTCGAGGAAGTTGCTGCGCAGCAGCTCGCCCACCTCGTCGCCGCGACCGCTCAGCACGGCCTTGGCCGAATAAAGCGCGGTATGCAGCACCTGGCCGGGTTCGATCTTCGGCGGCATCACCAGTTCGTAGCGGTTGACCCTCACGTCGATCAGGGCCGGCCCGGGTCGCGACAGCACGTCCTGGATCGCCTCCTCCAGCGTGTCTGCGCCTTCCACCCGCCGGCCGTAGATGCCCATTGCGTCGGCGAGACGGGCGAAGTCGGGGTTCTTCAGGTCGGTATAGGCGTCGAGCAGACCTTCCACCTTCTGCTCCATCTCGACGAAGCCGAGCGAACCGTTGTTGTAGACGACCACCTTGATCGGGATGTCTTCCTGCACGGCGGTGAGCAGGTCGCCCAGCAGCATGGCCAGGCCGCCATCGCCGCACAACGCGATCACCTGCCGCTGCGGCAGGGCCTTCTTGATGCCGAGCGCCGAGGGCATCGCGTTCGCCATGGTGCCGTGGACCAGGCTGGTGAGCGTCCGTCGCCGGCCGTTGCTGCGCACATGCCGCAACAGCCACACCATCGGGCTGCCGCCATCGGCCGTGAACACCGCATCGTCGTCGGCGTGGCGATCGATCAGTGCCGTCAGGTACTGCGGATGGACCAGCCCGTCGTGACCGGCATGCTCTTCGCCCCGCTCGCGCCCGCGCGTGTCGGCGCGAAGGCGCAGGCTGTTGCGCAGGAAGGCGTGATCCTCACGCGGATGCAACCGTGGCAACAACGCCTGCAGCGTCTCGCGCACGTGGCCGACCACTGCTAGGTCGACGGGATGGCGGCGGCCCAGGTGGGTGGCGTCGCTGTCGACCTGGATCAGGGTGGCCTCATGTGGGTAGAACTGGCTCCAGGCGAAGTCCGCACCGAGCAGCAGCAAGGTGTCGCAGGCGTCGATCGCGCGGAATCCCGAGGGTTCACCGATGATGCCGGTCATGCCGACGTTGTAGGGGTTGTCCGGCTCGATGAAATCCTTGGCGCGCGAGGTATGCGCCACCGGCGCCTGGATCTTCTCGGCCAGTGCGACCACTTCGTCGTGCGCACCCTCGCAGCCGGAGCCGCAGTAGATCGTCACGCGCTTGCCGGCGTTGAGCCGTTCGGCGATCGCATCCAGTTCGGCGTCGCTGGGACGCAGCACCGGCTGCGGCTGGTGCGGCCGGAACGGCAGGCCCTCGTCCACCTCGGCGCTGCTGATGTCGCCGGGCACGATGATCACCGCCGCACCGCGGCGGTTCAGTGCCGCCTGCGCGGCCTGCGCGGTGACCCTGCGCGCCTGCGCCGGATGATGGATGTAGCTGCAAAAGTGACTGCAGGTGTCGTAGATCGCCTTCAGATCCACTTCCTGCGGGAAGTCCATGCCCATCTCGGCGGTCGCCACCTGGGTGGCGATCAGCACCACCGGTGCGCGATTGCGATGAGCCTCGAACAACCCGTTGACGAAGTGCAGGCTGCCCGGTCCACAGGTACCGGCACAGGCCGTCAGCCGTCCGGTGATCAGCGCCTCCCCGCCCGCGGCCATGGCGCCGGCCTCTTCGTGCCGCATGTGCACCCAGGCGATCGGACTGCGGCGGATCGCATCGGTGATGTGGTTCAGCGTGTCACCCACGATACCGTAGCAGCGCTGCACGCCGGCCTCGGCCAGCGTCTCGATGATGATGTCGGCGACCTTCTTCCTGGACATGGGGCACTCCGCGTCGATGGGCGATCGCCCCATTGCAACGCCGGTCCCGGCAAGCGGGAGTGAACGTTGCCGCCATCGTCCGGAGGGCGCGCACGAAAAAGCCCACCGTTTCCGGTGGGCTTCGTGTGGCGCTGGTGTGGCGGCCTTACTGTGCGCGACCGACGCCGGAATCGCCCTGCTCCAACGGTGGCGGATCGCCGGCCACGGCCAGCAAAGACTGTGCGTAGCCATCCTGGATGCTGATGGTCGATACCTCGTCCCAGGCGAAAAACGAGGGCTCTCGCAGCCACTCCGCGTCCGGAGTGATTTCCTGCATGTTGAAGCCGTCTTCCTCCACGCCGAGTACCCGCCCGACGTAGCAGACCTCCGACTCCTCCTCGCTGTCCACGTGCACGCCGACCACCGGCGAGAGCAGGCCGGCGGCCTGCACTACCTCGCGGATGCCGTCCAGGGGGAACTGGCGTGGCACCCGCGGCACGATGTGCTTGACCGCCAGCGCGCGTTCGATGAACGAGTGGTGCGCATCCGGCGCCTCCAGCTCGGTGACGTCGCGGTGGCGCATCACGTACAAGCCATCGTAGGTGATGGCATCACCGACCACCCAGAGCAGGAAGAACTCCCGCCCCACGCCGGCCACGTAGCCGCAGAAGCTGCCGTGTTCCAGGTCGCCGCGCCACAGCCGCACCAGTTGCTGCCGCTGCTGCGCTTCACGCAACTGCGCCCGCTGACCGGTGATTTTGAGTTCGATGACCTTGCCCATGGCAATCATTTTAGCAGACTGGGACAGCCCGGCTTGTTCAGAGTATGTAGCGGCTCAGATCCTGGTCCTCGACGAGACTACCGAGCGTTTTGTCTACAAATTCGTCGTTGATCAGGTATTTTTCGCCGCTCTTGTCCGCAGCCTCGTACGAGATGCTCTCCAGCAGGCGCTCCATCACGGTGTGCAGGCGGCGGGCGCCGATGTTCTCGGTGCGCTCGTTCACCTGGAAGGCCACCTCGGCCAGCCGGTCGATCCCCGACCCGGCGAATTCCACCGTCACGCCCTCGGTTGCCAGCAGAGCGACGTATTGCTTGGTCAGCGCGTTGTTCGGCTCGCGCAGGATCCGCTTGAAGTCGTCCACCGACAGCGCCGACAGCTCGACCCGGATCGGCAGCCGGCCCTGCAGCTCGGGAATCAGGTCCGAAGGCTTGGCCAGCGAGAACGCGCCCGAGGCGATGAACAGCATGTGGTCGGTCTTGATCGGACCGTACTTGGTCGACACGGTGGAGCCCTCGACCAGCGGCAGCAGGTCGCGCTGCACGCCCTCGCGGCTGACGCCGGAGTGGCCGTAGTCGCTGCGCTGGGCGACCTTGTCGATCTCGTCGATGAAGACGATGCCGTGCTGCTCGGCGGCTTCCACGGCCTGGGCACGGATCTCCTCGTCGTTGAGCAGCTTGCCCGCTTCCTCGTCGATCAGCAGCGGCCGTGCCGCCCTGATCGCCAGTTTGCGCTTCTGCGTCTTGGCGCCGCCGAGGTTCTGGAACATCTGGCGCAGCTGGGCGCCCATCTCCTCCATGCCCGGTGGCGACATGATCTCCACGCCCACGTTCATCGCTGTCTCCAGCTCGATCTCGCGTTCGTCCAACACGCCCTCGCGCAGCTGCTTGCGCAGCTTCTGCCGGGTGTCGCTGTCGATCGACGGCGTGGCTGCAGTGTCGTGGCTCCAGTCGGCCGGCGCCTGGCGGCGTGGCAGCAGGGCGTCGAGGATGCGGTCCTCGGCACGGTCCTCGGCCTGGGTGCGTACGCGCTTGACCGCCTGCTCGCGGGTCAGCTTGTAGGCCACGTCGGCGAGGTCGCGGATGATCGACTCGACGTCCTTGCCGACGTAGCCGACCTCGGTGAACTTGGTCGCCTCGACCTTGACGAACGGCGCGTTGGCCAGCGTGGCCAGGCGCCGCGCGATCTCGGTCTTGCCTACCCCGGTGGGGCCGATCATCAGGATGTTCTTCGGCGTCACCTCGTTGCGCATCGCCGGTTCCAGCTGCATGCGGCGCCAGCGGCTGCGCAGGGCCACCGCCACGGCACGCTTGGCGTCGTGCTGGCCGATGATGTAACGGTCGAGTTCGTTGACGATTTCGCGGGGGGTGAGTTCGGACATGGGGCACCGGTCGGTGGGGACTGGCGGGACCGCCGTCCCGGCCCGGGGCCGGAACGGCGGCAGCGGGGAGCGCTCAGAGCTCTTCGATCACCGCGTTGTGGTTGGTGTAGATGCAGATGTCGCCGGCGATCTTCAGCGATTTCTCGACGATGTTGCGGGCATCGAGGTCGGAGTTCTCCAGCAGCGCGAGCGCCGCGGACTGGGCGTAGGGTCCGCCTGAGCCGATCGCGATCAGGCCTTGCTCGGGCTCCAGCACGTCGCCGTTGCCGGAAATCAGCAGCGAGGTGTCCTTGTCGGCCACCGCCAGCATCGCCTCGAGCTTTCCATAGCGACGGTCAGTGCGCCAATCCTTGGCCATCTCCACCGCGGCGCGGGTGAGGTTGTTGCCGTGCTTTTCGAGCTTCTGCTCGAACAGCTCGAACAGAGTGAACGCATCGGCGGTGGCACCGGCGAAACCAGCCAGCACGTCACCTTTGCCGAGCCGGCGGATCTTGCGGGCGTTGGCCTTCATCACCGTGTGCCCCAGGGTCACCTGACCGTCGCCGCCGATCACGACCTTGCCGTGGCGGCGCACCGAGACGATGGTGGTGGCGTGGAACGATTCCATGGCAGCTCCGCGAGACAGACGAACGGTCTCAGTGGGGTTCGGAGCTGGCGATTGCAAGCGCGGCGAGTCCAGCCCGCGCTTAGTTCACGGCCCGGCTTTCGGACAGGGCATCCAGGAAGGATTTCGCGGCCGCGACGGCTGGCGCCACGTCGGACGGATCGACGGCGATGGCGCCGTCGAGCGGGCCGTATGGTCGGTAGCGCTCCAGATTGGGCCGGGTGAACAGGCCCAACGTGGGCGTGCCGCTGGCGCAGGCCAGATGCATCACGCCGCAGTCGCCACTGATGTAGCCGTCGCATTGGCGGATGAGTGTCGCCATCCGGCGCACATCGCTGGAAAAGTAGGCCGGCAGCTTTCCCTCGAGCTGCGAGCAGCCGTGCGCAGCCACCATTTCGATGAAGCGCAGTGAAGGATCGTGTTGCTGCAGCGCCTCAATGAACTGCTGCCACCACTTGCCGGGCAGTCGTTTGTTGCCCGTGGCATTGGGAAAGATCGCCACCACCGGCCCGCGGGGGGGCGCCTGTTCGAGCAGATTGTCGAGCGTGGCGCGTCCGTCCTGTATTTCATCGGCGCGCAGTTTCATGCACAACCGGGGCTGCGGACGTTCCGGGGCGCCCGCCCCGGCCACGAGCGCATGCCGCAGCGCGTGCACCGCATCGAGGGCGAAATGGCCCGGGGCGCTCGACCACACCGCCTGCCACGCAGGGCCGGCCTGGCGCTGATCCCGGGCATCGAATGGCGGTGCTATCCAATGTCGTGCGCCGCTCCAGCGCATGAGCAGGCGGGCGGAGTGCGACCCCTTCACGCAGTCGATAGCGAGGTCGTAGCGGGCGCGACGCATCGAACGGATCGCCCGCCACAGGCGCCAGGGATGGTGACCAGGGCGGCGGGTGAGCTGATAGATGCGGCGGACCTGGCGAAAGCCGGCAAAGATGTCCGGGGCGGCCTCGCAACCGGTGACCACGTCGACCTCGGCGCCCGGGAAATAGCGCTCGAGTTCGCACAGCAGCGGCGTGATCAGCAGCGTGTTGCCCAGCCGGTGGTTGGGGCGAAGCACCAGGATCCGGTGGATGCCGCGGCAAGCCAGCCCGCCGACCGGTACGCGTCCACCTGTCATGGGCGGTGACGACGGTCCGAACTCCCGGGATGCGGGGGATTGTGCCAACGGGTTGTCCGGGGAGACGACGGGAACCATCGGCAGCCATGCTGAGCGGAGGGTGTCCGGGAGTGTCCACGTTCCCTGCTTTCAGGCCGCTTGCGTCATTCCGTCGCCAACCTTTCGCCGCCGGATTTACTTGCGTTTGGCACGCGGATGGGCCGCGTCGTAGACGCGGGCCAGATGCTGGAAATCCAGGTGGGTATAGATCTGCGTGGTGGCGATGTCGGCATGGCCGAGCAACTCCTGCACCGCTCGCAGGTCGCCGGAAGACTCCAGCATGTGGCTGGCGAAGGTGTGCCGCAGCAAGTGGGGATGGACGCGCTTGGCGCTCCCCTGCTGCAGCGCCAGCGTCTTCAGGCGGGCCTGCACCGTCCGGGGGCTGATCGGCGCGCCCGCTCTGCCCCGGAACACCGGCGAGGCAGGGCTCATGCCTTCGGCGGCAGCCAGCGCCCGCAACGCTTCCACCGCCTGGCGGCCCACCGGCACGATGCGGGTCTTGCGGCCTTTGCCGAGCACGCGCACCTCGCCCCCCTCCAGGTCCAGGTCCTGCCAGTGCAGCCCGCACAGTTCGGACAGACGCAGGCCGGAGGAATAGAACAGCTCCAGCATGGCCCGGTCGCGCAGACCAAGCGGGCCTTCCTGCCCGCCGTGTTCGATCAGGCTGGCCGCTTCGTCCACATCGAGCACCTGCGGCAACTTGCGGTGCACCTTGGGTCCCCGTACCCCGAGTGCGGGGTCGTGGTCGAGCCGACCCTCCCGTGTGAGGTGGCGAAACAGGCTGCGACAGGCCGAAAGCAGGCGCTGCAGGCTTTTCGGCGAGAGTCCGGCGCGGTGTTCGGCGGCGACGAAACGGCGCATGGCGTGGACGTCGAGCCGGTCGAAGCCGGCCAAATCCTGTGCCTTCATGTAGCGCAGCAGCTTGTCCAGATCGCGCCGGTAGCCGGCCAGGGTATGTGGCGATGCCTGCCGTTCGTCGGCCAGCCGTGCCAGCCACGCCTCCACCTGCGATCGGGCGGGGGCGGCCGATGTCCGGGTCATGGCGACGGACTCAGCCGATGTCGCGTGCCCGCGCGAGCGCGGCGGTGATCGTGGTGGCGATCATCTTCAGGAACAGCGTGCCCATGCCCGGCTGGAAATGATCGGGATTGCTCGAGCCGATCGCCAGCAGGCCCAGTTCGCCCAGCGGCATCACTGCCGCAGAGCGCACGTTTTCCGCACGCTGACCGAACAGCCGATACAGGCGTTCGGCCGACAGGCGTCCGGCGATCGGCTCGTGGTGGGCCAGGAAGTCCGCGAACTCCGGCAACCCCCCACGCCCCTCCGGCACGTGCACCAGCCAGTCCGCGGGCGGCAGCGTGGCCGGTCCGAACAGCACCAGCCGGACCTGCTCGGTCTGGAAGTCGGCGCTGAGCTTGGCGATCACGCTGCGCGCGGTAACCTCGGGCGTGTTGGCGCGCAGCAGGGTGATGGTCAGGTCGTGCACCCGCTTCATCAGCGTTTCGTTCTCGCTGGCGATGGCGATCAGCTCGGCCAGCCGGCCCTCGAGTTCGGCGTTCTTCTCGCGCAGGCTCTGCAGCTGGTACACGGCCAGCGACGCGGCAGCCCCCTGCTCGCGGGGCAGCGTGAGTTTCGCGGCAAGGTCGGGATAGTCGGTCAGGAAGTCGGGGTGGCGGCGCAGGTAGGCGGCCACCTGCTCGGGCTGCAGCGTCGGCTCGGTCACGCTGTCGGTCATGCGGGTCGATCCTCGGGCACGTCGGGGACAGGGCGCAGCATCTTTCGCCGCGCGAACGCACCGAGTCTGCGACCTGCGCCGGCGAACATCAACGCTGCGTCACGCCGGCCACTCGCCCTCGAACACGAAGGCGGCCGGACCGCGCATCCACAGCGTGTGGCCGGGGCCGGACCAGGTGATCGTGAGCGAGCCGCCGGGCAGATCCACGCGTACTTCGGTGTCCACCAGGCCACGCCGCCGCAGCACCGCCATCGCCGCACAGGCCCCGGTGCCGCAGGCCAGCGTCCAGCCGGCACCGCGTTCGTGCACGCGCAGCCGGATGTGGTCGCGCGCCAGCGGCTGGGCGAAGCCTGCGTTGACCTGTTGCGGAAAATCCGGGTGCGTGGTGATGCGCGGCCCCAGCGCATCCACCCTCGGGGCATCGGTGTCTTCCACCAGCAGCACCGCGTGCGGATTGCCCATCGATGCCACGCCGATGGTCAGCGTGTCGCTGCCCACGATGAGCGGATGACTGTCGACGTCGCGCGCGCGCTGGAACGGTATGCGCGACGGCTGGAAAGCCGGTTCGCCCATGTCCACCGCCACGTCCAGCGGAGCCTGCAGCTGCACCGCGACCGGGCCGGACGGACTCTCCAGCCGCACCGTCCGGCCCAGCGGTAGCGCCCCGGCGCGGTGCAGCCAGGCAGCGACGCAGCGCGCGCCATTGCCGCACTGGCCGGACGGCGAGCCGTCGGCATTCCAGATGCCGTAATAGAAGGCGCAGGACGGATCGCGCGCCGGCTCGATGGTCAGCAGCTGGTCGAAACCAACGCCTTTGCGACGATCCGCCATGGCGCGGACCAACGCGACATCCGGGACGGAAGGATCGTTTCGGCGGTCGAGCACGACGAAGTCGTTGCCGATGCCGTGCATCTTGGAAAAGCGCAGCTTCATGCGCCGGGAGCCGCTTCAGCGCGAGCCGGTCGATGCCGGCGCGCTCGTCGCCGGCGCCGGCGACGAGCTGCTTGCGCCAGCGGGAGTCACCGGCACGCTCGTGGCGGAGGCGGGCGCCACCGGCCTCGCGGGCAGCACCAGCGGACCCTTGTTGCCGCAACCAGCCAAGGCGGCTGCGGACAGGGCGGCCAGGGTGGGCAGGAGCAGACGGCGCATGCGGGATTCCTCGAATAAGAGACCGCGAGTATAGCCATCCGCCGCTGCCGGTCAGGGCTTGCTGCTGGTGTCCCGCTGGGCCTCGCCGACGGTCACCGTGCCCTCGTACTGCGCGTCGCGCACCTTGAAGTAGAGCTTCGGGTCCCATTGTTCGGGCGAGGCCATGTCCGCGCTGCCACACCCTGCCCCACGCAACCCGACCCGGGCTGCGCGCATGCAATTCACGCCCTCGGTCTGCGACGGCCCGACCGCTACCGTATGCACGCCGGGATCGTCGCCCAGGCGCGAGCCGGTGAGCTGGGTGCGGTAATAACGCAACTCCCCGATCATCCGCGGCTTCGCGTGCACGTCGGCATAGGTCCTGGCCAACTCGTCGCGCATCGCCAATGCCTGCTTGCGCTGGTCGCTGGACAGGTTCTTCCAGATGCCGTCGCGGGTCGCCTCGAAACGGGGATAACCGCGCTCGGCGGCCAGTGCCGTCCACGCCCAGGCTTTCACCGGATCGCGCGCGACGCCCTGGCCGTTGAGATACATCAGGCCGATGCTGAGCTGGGACACCTTGTCGGCGTAATAGGCGCCGATGGTGAACAGCCGCATCGCCGCCGCGTAGCGGCCGTGCGAGTAGGCAACCATGCCCTGGTACTGGCCGAACTGGTCGGGATGTCCCCAGGTGCTCGCTTCGGCCATGCCGTCGAGCAGGGCGCGCACCTGGGGATCTTCCGGTGGCTTCGGTGGCTGGCTGGCGGCTTGGGCGAAACCGGCCGTCCCGGCCAGCACGAAAACGGCAACACACATCCTGCGCATGGCGAACCTCCTTGGTCGCTGGGGAGCATCGGCTAACCTACGCCCGGGAGTCGCGGCCGGCAACACGCCGATGGTCACGGCCTGAACCTGTCCTGTCGCTGGAGTGATCCGTGAACTGGGAGCATCTGCTCGCTCTGCCTGCCACCCTGCTGTTCGTGGTCGCCGCCGCGCTGCTGCTGTTGGCGTTGACCGCTGCCGCGGGTGGCCGTCGTCACTGGCGAGACCGGCGGCACCTGCGTGCCTCGCTGGCGCTCGTGCTGACTCTGGCCTGGCTGGTGCTGGCACTGGGCTCGTTCACGCTGGGATGGAGCTTGCGGGGTTACCGCAAGCTGGTCGCCGAAGTGCCGGTGGTGGCGGTCGACGCACGCATCCTGTCGCCCCAGCGCTGGGCGCTCACCCTGACCTGGCCGGACGGCAGCTCGCGGGTGGTCGAGGTGGCCGGCGATGCCTTCCGGGTCGAGGCGATCGTGCTGAAGTGGAAGCTGCCGGCGCTGCTCGCCGGCGCCCCGCCGGTATACCGGCTCGACCGCATCGACGGTCGCTATGACGATGCCCGCCAGGAGCAGGAGGCGCCGCGTACGGTAATCGACTTCGCTCCCTCCGGTGGCTTCGACCTGCTGACCCTGCGCAAGGAGCTGCCCGGCTGGCTACCCGAAGTGGATGCCGTGTTCGGCAGCGGCGCGTTCCTGCCGCTGGTCGACCGGGGCCACTACGAGGTGTCCATGATGCGCACCGGCGCGCTGGTGGCTCGTCCGGACGACGCGACCGCACAGCGGATGCAGGAACTGCTGCGCTAGTCAGCGCGTCGCCGCGTCCAGCGGCCGCGCGTAGCGCCAGGCGTCCGCGCCGTCCTCGTAGTAGCCATCGATGCGGGCGAAGCGCTGGTAGCCGAGTCGCTCGTACAGGCGGATCGCGCTGGCGTTGTCGGTACGCACTTCCAGCCGCAGTTCGGTGCAGCCGCGCTGGCGTGCAGTGCGCTCGGCTGCCGCCAGCAGCGCCGATCCGACCCCCTTGCCGCGCGCCTCGGGCCGGCTGGCCAGCGAATACAGTCGAGCGACCCGGCTGCCCTTGCGGAAGAACACCACGGCCGTGCCGAGGAAGCGCCGATGGTTGGCACTGGCCACCAGTATGCTGGCGCTTCCGCTGTCCAGGTGGCGGCGATACTGCACCCGGCTCATGCGGTCGCTGTCGAAGGTGGCGTCTTCCAGTGCCACCAGGTCGTCCAGGTCGGACAGCTCGGCGCGTCGCACGCGCACGTCAGCGGTGGCGGGCGCAGGCGCGGCGTCATGGGCGGGGCGGGTAGCTCTGTTCAGGGCGGTCGATCCAGACAGGGAAAGCGCGAAGGTTCGCGCCACGGGTGTGGGGCAGCCGTGACGAGCGCGGCACTTTAGTGCAGCGACGCTTGCGCTGCACCGGTCCGGCTGGCTTGGCCACAGGCGGTTTAGTCGTCCTTCAGTGGACCGGTTTGTACGCCCGCGGCGCTATGCCAAACTGCGCGCCTTGTGCCGCGCCGCCCGCTCACGGCCTGCGACGGGGCCTCCCTCTCACGCGTGTTCTCGAGGTGTCATGACCCGCCTGGTCATCGTTGTGGAGAAAGCCTCGGACTGGGGCTCGTACTACCCGTCGGTGGACGTGGTCAGCGCGATGGACTACCTGCGCGAGCCGATCGGCACCGACGACGAGCGCACCCACGTCATCAACCTGTGCCGCAGCTACAAGTACCTGGGCACCGGCTACTACGTGTCGCTGCTGGCCGAGGCGCGCGGGCACCGCGTGATGCCCTCGGTGCGCACCATCAACGACCTGCGCCGGCGCTCGCTGTACGGCCTGGACATCGACGACCTCAACAGCAAGCTCACCCACTTCCTGCCGGCCGGCGGTCGCGACACCACCGACTTCGGCATCCTGGTGTACTTCGGCGAGACTGCCTACCCCGCGCTGCAGGATCTGTCGCGCCAGGTGTTCGAGATGTTCCCCTGCCCGCTGCTGCGGATCGAGTTCGAGCGCGAGCGCGTGTGGCAGGTCGCCTCGATCAAGCCGGTCGGCCTGCACACGCTGGACGACGCCCAGGAAGACGCCTTTGCCGCCGAGCTGGACCGCTTCTCCAAGAAGCTCTGGCGCAAGCCGCGGGCGCGCAAGCGCTACCGCTACGACATCGCCATGCTGGTCGATCCGAACGAGGCGATGCCGCCGTCGAACAAGAAGGCGCTGAAGTCCTTCGTCGAGGCCGGCAAGGAGCTCGGCATCGAGGTCGATCCGATCGGCAAGAACGACTACCAGCGCCTGGCCGAGTACGACGGCCTGTTCATCCGCGAGACCACCGCCAGCGACAACCACACCTACCGCTTCGCCCACCGCGCGGAGAAGGAGGGCATGGTGGTGATCGACGACCCCGCCTCGATCCTGCGCTGCACGAACAAGATCTTCCTCAACGACCTGATGGTCTCGCGCAAACTGGCGGTGCCGCGCACGGAGATCCTCTACCGCGAGAACACCAAGGGACTGAAGGAGATCGGCGAGAAGCTCGGCTTCCCGATCGTGCTGAAGATCCCGGACGGCTCGTTCTCGCGCGGCGTGGTGAAGGTGGAGGACGCCGCGGCGCTGGAGAAGGCCGCCGGCGAGCTGTTCCAGCACAGCGCGCTGCTGCTGGCGCAGGAGTTCCTCTACACCGAGTTCGACTGGCGCATCGGCGTGCTCAACCGCGAGCCGCTGTACGCGTGCAAGTACTACATGTCGCGCGGCCACTGGCAGATCTACAACCACGGCGCGAAGGGCACCGCCAAGTCAGGCGGGTTCGAGACGATCCCGGTGCGCGACGTGCCGTCGGACGTCCTGAAGCTGGCGCTCAAGGCCACCCACGCGGTCGGTGACGGCCTGTATGGCGTGGACCTGAAGCAGGTCAACGGCAAGCCGGTGGTGATCGAGGTGAACGACAACCCGTCGATCGACGCCGGCGTCGAGGACGTCTACCTCGGCGAGGACCTGTATCGCCGGATCATGCAGGAGTTCCTGCGCCGGCTGGAGCACAAGCGGCTGGGCATCGGCCGCTGAGCCGGCTCAGGCGTCGATCGGCGCGCCGGCGAACCCCGCGGCCAGCAGGGTCGCCGTCTCGCCCGGCGGCAGCGGCCGTCCGAACAGATAGCCCTGGCCGATGTCGCAGCCGGCCTGCACCAGCCAGCGCGCCTGCTGTTCGCTCTCCACGCCCTCGGCCACGGTGTGCAGGCGCAGCTTGCGGGCCAGCGCGATGATCGCCTCGGTGATCTCGCGGTCGTGGTGCGAGGCGTCTGCGCCGTGCACGAACGACTGGTCGATCTTGATCGTGCGCGCCGGCAGCTGGCGCAGGTGGCTGAGGCTGGAGAAGCCGGTGCCGAAGTCGTCGATGGCGATGCGGAAGCCGAGCGCTTCCAGTTCGCGCAGGTGGCGCAGCGTGGTGTGTACGTCGGTCATCGCCGCGGTCTCGGTGATCTCGAACTCGATCGCGTGGCGGTCCAGTCCGGCCTCGGCAAGCGTGCGCAGCAGCGACGGCACGAAGTTGACGCCCTGGATCTCCTGCATCGACAGGTTGATCGCCACCGGCACCAGCGGCAGGCCCTCGGCGCGCCAGCGCGCGATCTGCCCGGCCACCTCGCGCACCACGCGTTCGCCGAGACGGGCGATCAGGCCGCAGTCCTCGGCCAGCGGGATGAACATCGACGGCGGCAGGTGCCCGCGGGTCGGATGCGCCCAGCGCGCCAGCGCCTCCAGCCCGACCAGCCGACGCGAGCGCAGGTCCACCTTCGGCTGGTAGCACACGCGCAGCTCGTCGCGGCCCAGACCCTCGCGCAGGTCGGTGGACAGCGCCAGCCGCTCGCTGGCGCGGGCGATCATCTGCGGTTCGTAGAAGCAAAAGCCGGCCTTGCCCCGCTCCTTGGCGGCGTACATGGCGATGTCGGCGTGGCGCAGCAGTTCGGTGGGCTCGGCGCCATCGTCGGGGAACACCGCCACGCCGATGCTGGGCGTAGCGGTCACCTTCTGCCCGGCCACCAGCACCGGGGCGCCGACGCGGGCGAGGATCTTCTCGCAGATCGCGCCGAGGTTCTCGCGGTTGCGGAACCGTTCCAGCACCACCACGAACTCGTCGCCGCCGAAGCGGGCCACCGTGTCGCGCGGGCGCACGCTGGCGCTCAGCGCCTCGGCGACGCGGCGCAGGAACTCGTCGCCGGCCTCGTGGCCGAGGGTGTCGTTGATCGACTTGAAGCCGTCCAGGTCGATGAACATCACCGCCACGTCCTGCCCGTCGCGTCGCGCCTCCGGCAGCAGCTCCTGCAACTGCGCGAGCACCTTGGCGCGGTTGGGCAGGGCGGTGAGCGCATCGTGGAAGGCCTGGTGCACCAGCGCCTGGCGCGCCGACTCCAGTTCGCCGCGGATCTGCGCCGCCTGCCGCGCCAGCTCGCGCTGCGCGAGCTGCACCACTGCGGCCAGCAGCAGTACCAGCGCGGAGATCACGAATGCCGCGGCGCCGGGCACCTGTGCCGGAGGGCGCATCGCCGCGTCGGGCGCGAGGGCGTTACCGGCGACCGGCAGCGCTGCGATGGTCAGACCGAGCAGCACCGCGGCGCTCCACACCCGCGGCGCCGGGGGCCGCCGCTCGCGCCAGGCCAGCGCGGCCATCGCGCCGCCAGCGCCGAGCAGCAGCATGCACGCGAGGCAACTGGCCATGCCCGGGCGGTCCAGCCGCTGGTCGAAGGTGGTGGCGAGCACCAGGCCCGTGCCGAGCAGAATGCCGGCGAGCCAGGCGCGTCCCCGTGCGGCCTGGCACAGCGCCAGCACGGCGCTCGCCCAGGCGATGCCGCCGGCCACGGCCGCACGCGCGCCGCCCAGGCCGGAGGTCCCGGCGTGGCCGAGGTACTGCGTGGTCCACACACCGACCGCCAGCACCGCCGCGCCGAACCCCAGCCACAACATGGCCACCGCACCGCGCGCGGCAGCCACTCGCGGGATCGTGTCCAGCGCGAGATAGGCGTGCAGGGTGGCGAGCGCGCCCAGCAGCGCGGGCAACCAGAGGTTGTGAGGTAGTGCCATGCGGCCCCGTGTTCACGCCCGGGGCCGCATCCCCGGGCACTGTCGACGTTCAAGCGAGCGCGTCTTGTAGCACAGAAGCACGCCCCCGGCGCGGGGACCGCGGTGGGTTCAGCCCCGGCGCAGACGCAACCCGGCCAGCGTGCAGGCCGGCGCCAGCACCAGCCAGAACAAGGGCGACCACCCCGCCCCGGCGGTTCTCGCCGGCAGCGGCGTCAGCGTCAGGGCGAAGGCACCGACCAGCAGCCAGCACAGGGCGATCGCGGCGGCGTACTGCGTGAACGAGGGAGCGACGAGGCGTGCGGTGGACAGGCGGGACATGGCGGACTCCGGTGGCCGAACGGTTGCCGGCGAGCTTCCGTTGGGGCCGTCTCAGCGGCTGCGATGGCTGACGGCAACCGCCGGGAGCGTGCATCGGTTCGGCATGGCAGGCCGTACCTCTGAGCGATTCCCGATCCCCAAGCGAGGCTCCCCATGCAACGCCACTCCCACTCGCTCGCCCTCCTGCTCGGCATCGCCCTGCTCGGTGGCTGCGCCAGCCAGCCGCCGCTGCGCGAAGCGCATTCGGTCGACCTGCAGCGCTACATGGGCACCTGGTACGTCATCGCCCACGTGCCCTACTTCGCCGAGCGCGGCGACGTCGCCACCGCCGACGAGTATCGGCTCAAGCCGGACGGCACCATTGCCGTCACCTACCACTACCGCAAGGGCTTCGACGCGCCGGAAAAAACCTGGGGCGGCAAGGCATGGTTGCCGGATCCGTCCAACGCGGCGCATTGGAAAGTGCAGCTGGTATGGCCGCTGCGCTCCGACTACGTGATCGTCGACCTGTCGCCGGACTACCACTCGGTGCTGGTCGGCCTGCCCTCGCGCAAGCTCATGTGGATCATGGCGCGCGAGCGGCAGCTGCCGGAGGCCGAGTACCGCCGCCTGCTCGATGTGGCGAAGGCACAGGGCTTCCCGGTCGAGGAGGTGCGCAAGGTGCCGCAGAAGCCGGAAGACTTCGGCCAGCCGGGCTTCGACACGCCCTGAGCCGGGTCGGAACGCCGCCGCGGCCCGGTTAGAATCGACGCCCGCTTCCATCGAAGGACCCGCCATGACCGACCGCCGCTACGCCGTGTTCGGCCATCCGATCGGCCATTCGCTGTCGCCGCGCATCCACGAGGCGTTCGGGCGGCAGTTCGGCCTCACCGTCGACTACCGCACCATCGACGCGGCCCCGGCGGATTTCCCGGAGGCCGTGCACGCGTTTTTCGCCGACCGCGGCCACGGCGCCAACGTCACCCTGCCGCACAAGGCCGCCGCACTGGCGCTGGCCGACACCGCCAGCGAGGCGGCGCACCGCGCCGGTACCGCCAACGTGCTGACCCGGCTGGAGGACGGCCGGCTGGCCGCCCACAACACCGATGGCGCCGGCCTGGTGCGCGACCTCGCCGACCGCCACCGCGTCGACCTGCGCGGCCACGATGCGCTGCTGCTCGGCGCCGGCGGCGCGGCGCGCGGCGTGGCGTGGTCGCTGCTCGATGCGGGGGTGCAGAGCCTGACCATCGTCAACCGCAGCCCGGCGCCGGCCGATGCGCTGGCCGACGCCATCGGCGAGCCGGATCGCGTCCACACCCGCTACTGGGAAGACCTCGCCGATATCGGCAGCTACAACCTGATCCTCAACGCCACCTCGGCCGGGGTGCTGGGCAAGTCGCTGGAGCTGCCCACCGCGCTGGTCGGCGCGCGCGCGCTCTGTTACGACCTCAGCTACGGCACTGCGGCGATCGCCTTCCTCGCCTGGGCGAAGAGCGCCGGCGCGCTGTTCGCCTTCGACGGGCTGGGCATGCTGGTGGAGACCGCAGCCGACGCGTTCGAGCTGTGGCATGGGCATCGTCCGGACACCGATCCGGTCTACGCCATGCTGCGCGGCTGAGCCGCCCGATGGACTGCCGCGCCGGCTGCGGCGCGTGCTGCATCGCCCCGTCGATCAGCTCGCCGATCCCCGGCATGCCAAACGGCAAGCCGGCCGGCGTGCGCTGCGTGCAGCTGGACGAGGCCAACCGCTGCCGGCTGTTCGGCCGGCCAGAACGCCCGGCCGTCTGCGCCAGCCTGCGCCCGGAACCGGCGATGTGTGGCGACGATCGCGACCACGCCATGCGCTGGCTGACCCGGCTGGAAGCGGCGACGCGCTGAGCCCCGCGCTTCATCCGCGAAGCGCGAATTCTTGCGCGGCAGGTCCGTGCTAGCGTGCGCCTCACAGGGGGCATCATGACGAAGGGAGTACGCGCATGCTGCCGAGGGGATATTCGAAGTGCGGTCCGTGGTTGTGCGGGCTGCTGGGTGCGTTGTCGATCGCCGGACCATGCGTGGCCGACGCCAGCGCGGTAGGTTCGACCAATGTCACGGTCGCCGATCCGACGGTACCGCGACCGCCCGGCACACCGTGCGTGGTGACCTTGTTCAGCGGCGACAGCTTCGTCGATTTCAGCGACCACCCGTACAGCTATGCGCCGCCCGGCGGCTGCGGCACACACTGGGCCAAGGTGGTGCTGGAGGCCGATTTTTCCGTCACCGCCGGACGTCAGTTCGACCGCACTGCGCAGCTCTGGCTGGGTGGGGTGAACCTCTACTACGGCACCACCCAGGAGCCTTCGTCCACGGTCTCGCCGAGCTGGCACGTGGAGCGCGACCTGACCGACTACAGCGCCCTGCTCCGTCAGGCCGGCACTGGCCGCGCGGTGCTGGGCAACGTGGTCAACGGCACCTACACAGGCGTGATCCACGGCAGCGCGCGTCTGTTGTTCTATCCGGCCTCGCTGCGGGCTCCGGGGGCCCTCACGCCCGACAGCGTGCTGCCGCTCGGCAGCGACGCCGTCGGCAACGCCACCCTGCTGGACACCTCCGACAGCCCGCTGTCGAAGACGCTGACCTTGCCGACCAACATCGATCGCGCCTATCTGGACGTCATCGCGCAGAGCCAGAGCAGCGACGAGTTCTGGTACACCTGCGTACCCGACAGCTACGCGGCCGAAGTGCAGGAGTGCGGCGGCGGCAACTTCCGCGAGGCGGAGGTCAGCATCGACGGGCAGCCGGCCGGCGTGGCTCCGGTGTATCCATGGATCTACACCGGCGGCATCGATCCCTACCTGTGGCGGCCGACGCCGGGCGTGCAGACGCTCAACTTCATGCCCTACCGGGTCGACCTCACGCCATTCGCCGGGCTGCTCAGCGACGGCAACCCGCACACCGTGGCGGTGAATGTCGCCGGCGCCAACCACTATTTCCTGGCCAGCGCCACGCTGTTGCTCTACCAGGATCCGCACTTGCGCCGGGTCCGCGGCGGACTGCTCCGCAACACCCTGGCCGGACAGGCACCGACGCCCACCATCGGCGACACGCTGGCGACCGACACGGACGGCAACGTGAGCGGTGCCATCACCACCCGTCTCAGCCGCCATTACGTGATCGCGGGATACGCCATCACCTCGCACGGGCGGGTGGACAGCACGGTGGATCAGACCGTGGCCTTCACCGACACGCAGAGCTTCACCATCGACGCCAGCACCTATCGCCAGGTCACCGACCAGCTCACCTCGGTGGATGGCGTCAGCCGCCACCGCATCGGTCGCCACCTCGTCGCCGAGTACCACGAACGGCTCCGCTACCCGCTGCACGTCGACTACAGCTTCGATCCCACGAGCGATGGCGGTTACGTCATGGCGACCCAGGTGCATCAGGGTTACACCAACGACATCCGCCGCGAGTTCGCCGGGCGCACGCTGTACGCCGCGCACGTCAGCAACACGGTGGATGCCGGCGACACGCTGGACTTCGACGGCAGCTTCAACGTGACCGGACACAACGGGCAGCAGAACGCGCAGAGCTTCGCCTTCCGCGACTCGCTCGGCGGCTGTTACCGCACGGACGTGGCCAGCACCGACGGCGTAGTCACCGACGAAGCCACCGGGGTGGGCTGCCCGGACGGCCAGAACCACGTCTACTGGTTCACCCGTCCGGATGGCTCGCCGGTCAGCGGAAGCGCCTTGCTGGGCTGGTAGCCATATCGCCGCTGTCGTGCGCGCACGGCAGCGGCACTCCCGCTCGATGGCAAGTCGCCACGCGATCGCAACATCGCCTGACTACCCTGCGCGCCGCCGGTATGCCTGCCGGTGCCGACGATCCCCGGTCAGCCCATGTTCCGATCTTCCATTCCCGCGCGGCGTCGCAGCCAGCGCGGCGTCACCCGTCCGGCCCTCGCCGTGGTCGTGCTGCTGCTGGTGCTGGCCGGCGTGTTCGTTCACGCGTGGTGGCAGCGCATCCATCGCGATGCCTCGCTGCCGCCATCCCCGGTGACCAGCGCCGCTGCCGGCTCCGTGGCACGTCCGGCCGAGGCGCTACCGCCGGATGCGCTGCTGCGCGCGGCGCGCGCCGATGTCGCCGCGCAGCACCTGCTGGCCCCGGTCGGCGACAACGCATTCGAGCGTTACCTGGTCCTGCGCGCCCAGCCGTCTTCGCGCGGGGTCGCCGACGATGCCCTGCGTGAACTGTTTCCGTATGCGGCGGACCATGTGGCGGCGACGATCCGCGACGGCCATACCGACGAGGCGAAGCGCGAGCTCGACCTGCTCGCTCGCGCCGACCCGGCCAACTACACGTTGACCCTGCTGCGCAACCAGCTCGCCGCGCAGGAGGCACAGCTCGCCGCGACGGCCGCTGCCGCGACAACGGCAAACAGTCCTTCCGCCGCGGTGCCGGCGCCACGACGCGAGCCGCCGGCGCCAACCGTTGCAGCGGTGCCCGTACCGGAAAGCCGTTCGCCCGCGTCGACGATGCCCGTGCCGCCGCCGGTCGCCCGGATCGCGCCATCGCCGAAGCCCGCGGCGGCACCGGCGCCCCGCGTGACCCCGCCGGTGCTGCTGCGCCGGGTGGAGCCGTACTATCCCCAGGCCGCGCGTCGGGCCCGCCGCCAAGGGTGGGTGGAGCTGGCCTTCACCGTGCTGCCCGACGGGCGGGTGGACGCGGTACGCGTGCTGCAGGCCGAGCCGGGCAGCATGTTCGACCTGGCCGCGACCACCGCGGTGCGCCGCTGGACCTTCAAGCCGGCGACGCGCGACGGCCGGCCGATCGCGATGGACCTGCACCAGCGGCTGGACTTCCGCCTGTAACGCAAACCCGCACCATCGTCACGGCGATGACATGCGTGCCCCGCACCATGCCTGGCTCCCCCGACCGAGAGTGATATCCATGCAGCCCCTGATACCGGCCGCGTGCCGGGAGATTCCGCGCCGCGCCGCTTTGCTTGCCCTCGCGGCCATGCTCGCGGCGTGCGGTACATCGCATGGCGGCAGCGATTCGTCCAGCGTAGACAGCGCCGGTGGTTCGAACAACGATGGCGTCGGCATCCTGCTCAACCTGGCCGACGAGGCGCTCAAGGACCACCGCCTGATCGCCCCGGCCGGTGCCAATGCCTACGAGTTCTACCTGAGCGTGCTCGAGCTCGACCCGGCCAACGCCACCGCGCACCAGAACCTGGCCGACCACCTGCCGCAGGCGACCGAGGCGGTCGAGCAGGCGATCAACGGTCGCCAACTGGACGAAGCGGCGCGCGAGCTGCGCCTGCTGCGCGAGGTGGACAACAACAACTTCACCGTGCAGCTGCTGGCGGGCAAGCTCGACGCGCAGCGCGCGATCGTGGTGCGTGAGGACGAGGCCCGCGCCGCGGCGATCCGGGCGAAGGCGGAGGCCGCGACGGCCAGCTCCAGCGGCGGCTCAGCGCAGTAGTGGCGCGACGCGGCGTTCCAGCAGCGCGACCAGCTCGGGCTGCATGAAATCATAGTCGTCGGGTATGTCGAGCGTGACCACGCGCTTGCCCTTGAGCCGGGGCCCGAAGCGTTGGTGCAGGCGGCGCGCATGTTGCGCCTCCATCACCACGACGAGGTCGGCCCAGTCCAGCTGTTCGGCATCCAGCGGCGTGTCCGCGTCGTCGGCAAGGCCGGCCGAGTCGACCTCCAGTCCGGACCGGCCGGCAAACACCGCTGCCGCGGTGGGGCTGCGCAGCCGGTGCCGGCTGCACAGGAACAGCACGCGCCGCGGCGTCATCCGGCCTCGGCCAGGTAACCGTCCTTGATCCGCACGTAGTGGTCGGCGGAGTAGTGCAGCTGCTCGATCTGCCTGTCGCTGAGCAGGCGAACGCAGCGGGCCGGGTTGCCCAGCCACAGCTCGCGCTCGCCGACCACCTTGCCCGGCGGGATCAGGCTGCCGGCGCCGACGAAGCCGTATTTCTTCACCACCGCGCCGTCGAGCACGGTGGCGTGCATGCCGACCAGGCAGTAATCCCCGATCGTGCAGGCGTGGATCACTGCGCCGTGGCCGACGGTAACGCCCTCGCCGATCACCGTGGGAAAGCCGCCGGGCGAATACGGGCCGTCGTGGGTGACGTGCACGACGGCGCCGTCCTGCACGTTGCTGCGCGCGCCCACGCGGATGAAGTGCACGTCCCCGCGCAGCACCGCGCCGGGCCAGATCGACACGTCGTCGGCCAGCTCGACGCGGCCGATCACGGTGGCCGCCGGATCGACGTAGACGCGCTGGCCGAGGGTGGGGGTGTGGTGCTGGTAGGTGCGGATGCTCATGGGAGCATTCTAGGAGTGAGGGAAGAGGAGTGAGGAGTGAGAGAAAAGCGGCTCCCCCACGCTTTGGCTCTCTCTCACTCCTCACTCCTCTTCCCTCACTTCTCGCTCTCCAGCACCTCCACCGTCGCCCGGTAGCCCGCTTCCACCGCCCGCCGCCAGTCCTTCCAGTCGAGCACGCCGACGCGGTCGAGCGCGGGCGTGACCAGCCGGTGGGCCAGCGCCCGGCGTTCCAGCGCCGCCGCCTCGCCGCTGACCATGCCCGCGCGCACCAGGCTGGATACCAGTCCCGGACGGCGGTCGCGCTCAAGCAGCACGCGCCACCAGGGCGGGGTGACCGCCTCGTCCACGCCGGCACGCAGGGTGATCTCGGCGCGGATGTCCAGCGCGGTGATGTGTGCCAGCCCGTCGGCCGCCATCACGTCGGTCGGCAGGTTGTTCGCCAGGGCGCCGTCCACCAGCACCTCGCCGCCCTGCAGCACCGGCGGCAGCACGCCGGGGATCGCGCTGGACGCGCGCAGCGCCAACCACAGCGGTCCCTGCCGCAGCACCCGCGGGCCGGCGCCGGACAGACTGGTGGCGGTGGCGAAGAACGGCACCGGCAGGTCCTCGATTGCCAGCGCGCCAAATGTGCCGCGCAGGGTGCGCGTGGCGCGCGCGCCGCGGGTCAAGGCCACCAGCGGCACGGTCCAGTCCGACAGCAGTCGCCCGCGCAGGAACGCGTCCACGCAACGGGCCTGCCATTCGTCGATGGTCCAGCCCGCGGCCACGCCGGCGCCGACGATGGCGCCGATGCTGCTGCCGCCGATCGCATCGAAGCGGTGGCCGGCCTCGGCGAGCGCCCGCAGCGCGCCCAGGTGGGCCAGTCCGCGCGCGCCGCCGCCGGCCAGCACCAGCCCGCGGCCGTGACCGCTGACCAGGCGCGCCACCCGCGCCATGTCGGCAGCGCGGCAAACGTGGTGGTGCATCAGCTCGCCGCTGAACACGGCGCGCCAGCGGTCGGCACTGCCCAGTGCGACCCGGTGTCCGGGGTGGATCAGCAACAGATGCCGTGGTCGGTGCCTCGCGGCAGCCGGATGGGTCAGGTCCGGCCAGGGGCGGGCCACGTCGTTGGCGCGGGCGGTCGGCAGCAGCACGTCGGCCTGGCGCAGGCAGCGTCGCCGCCAGGCCGGGTCCTTCGACTCGTCCAGATAGATGACGAACCGGGCGCGGGCTTCACGTTCGGCGAACCAGTCGGCGCTGCGGTCGCGACCCTGCTGGGCATCGAGCACCACGGCGTTGCCGAGTGCTTCCAGTTCGCGTGCCAGCTGCATGGCCAGGGTGCGTGCCGGTACCCCGGCATCGGCCGCCACCAGCGCGAAGGTGCGCGGCGAATCGGTGGCCTGTTCCTCGCGCACCCGCGGCTGCATCCGCGCCACCGTGTCGCGCGCCAGCTGCAGCAGCAGTTCCGGATGGTGATGCAGCAGGGCCTCGAAGGTGGGGCGATCCAGCCGCAGCAGTTCGCTGTCGCGCAGGGCGCGCACGGTGCGATGACGCTTGCCGTCGCCGAGCAGGCTGGCTTCGCCGACGCTCATGCCGGCGCCGAGTTGCCGCACCAGGTGGGTCGGCCCGTCGAATACGCCGAGGCTGCCACTGGCCACCAGATAGAGCGCGTCGGCCGGCTCGCCGGCCTTGAACAGGGGGCGTCCGCCCGGTAGGCCGAGTCGCACCATGGCGGCCCCCAGCGCCCGCCGCGTCGTCGCATCCAGGCGGCCGAACAACGGATGCTCCAGCAGCAGGTCGGCAGGGGCGCGGGACATCCGGACGATGCTAGGCGGCGAATGTGACAGCACGGTGCCGCAGCCCGCGCCGCCGCTTGATTTCACCCCCGGCGGTCGCCACGCTGGACCACCACGTAGGAGATCCCATGGCTTCCGATACCGCCCCCACCGGCAACCCCCTGCTGTCCAACGCGCCGCTGCCGGCCTTCTCGGCGATCCGCCCCGAGCACGTGGGCCCGGCGGTCGATGCGCTGCTGGCCGATTACCGCGCCGCCATCGCCGCGATGACCGCGCCGGACGCGCCGCGCGATTTCGACACCGTGATGCTCGGCCAGGAGCGGCTGGAGCAGCGACTGGTGCGGGCGTGGGCCCCGGTCGGCCACCTGCACTCGGTGGCCGACACGCCAGCGTTGCGCGAAGCCTACGGTCCTGCCGAGGAAAAGCTCACCGATCACGCACTGGAGCTGGGCCAGAACCGCGACCTCTACGCCGCCGTGCAGGCGCTGGCCGACGCGCCGGAGTTCGCCAGCCTGCCGCGCGCGAAGCGGGCGCTGGTCGAGCATGCGCTGCGCGACTTCCGCCTCTCCGGCGTGGCGCTGGAGGAGCCGGCGCGCAGCCGCTTCCGCGAGATCGGCGTGGCGCTGTCCAGGCTCGGCACCGAGTTCTCCAACGCCGTGCTCGACGCCACCGATGCGTGGCACCAGCACATCACCGACGAGCGCGACCTGGCCGGCGTGCCCGAGTCCGGCCGCGCCGTGCTGCGCCAGTACGCGAAGGAACAGGAGCTGGAGGGCTTCCTGGTGACGCTCAAGCAGCCCAGCGTGCAGGCGGTGCTGACCTACGCCGACAACCGCGACCTGCGCGAGCGCGTGTACTGGGCCTACCAGACCCGCGCCTCGGACCAGGGGCCGGACGCCGGCAAGTACGACAACTCCGCGCGCATCGACCGGATCATGGCGCTGCGCCACGAGGCTGCGCAGCTGCTCGGCTTCGCCAACGCGGCGGAGGAGTCGCTGGCGACCAAGATGGCCGGGTCCACCGACGAGGTGCTGGCCTTCCTGCGCGATCTCGCCGCGCGCGCCAAGCCGGTCGCGCGCCGGGAGCTCGACACGCTGCGCGACTTCGCCAGCCGTGAGCTCAAGCTCGACAACCTCGAGCCCTGGGACGTGCCTTACGCCTCGGAAAAGCTGCGCCAGAAGAACTTCGACCTCGACGAGGAGCAGCTCAAGCCGTACTTCCCGCTGCCGGCGGTGATCGACGGCCTGTGGGCGATCACCCGCAAGCTGTACGGCATCACCCTGGCCGCGCGCAACGACGTCGACGTGTGGCATCCGGACGTGCGCTATTTCGACGTGGTCGACGCCGACGGCCGGGTGTTCGCCGGCGCCTACGTCGACCTGTACGCGCGCAGCGGCAAGCGCGGCGGTGCGTGGATGGACGTGTGCCGCGCCCGCTTCGACGACGGCACGGCGAAGCAGCTGCCGGTGGCCTTCCTCACCTGCAATTTCGCGCCGCCCACCGAGGGCAAGCCCGCCCTGCTCACCCACGACGACGTGCTCACCCTGTTCCATGAGTTCGGCCACGGCCTGCACCACCTGCTGACCGAGGTGGACCTACCCTCGATCGGCGGCATCGACGGGGTGGAATGGGACGCGGTGGAACTGCCCAGCCAGTTCATGGAGAACTTCGGCTGGAACCGCGAGGCGCTGGACCTATTCGCACGCCACTGGCAGACCGGCGAGACGCTGCCGGAGGAGCTGTTCCGGCGCATGCTCGCCGCACGGCATTTCCACGCCGGCCTGTTCCTGGTGCGCCAGCTCGAATTCGCGCTGTTCGACTTCCTGCTGCACCGCGACTACGACCCCGCCCAGGGCGCGCGGCCGATGGCCGTACTCGAGCAGGCGCGCAAGGAGGTGGCGGTGCTGCACCCGCCGGCCTGGCAGCGTTTCCCGCACGCCTTCAGCCACATCTTCGCCGGCGGCTACGCGGCGGGTTACTACAGCTACCTGTGGGCGGAACTGCTCAGCGCCGATGCCTTCGGCGCCTTCGAGGAGGCCGCAAAGGCGGGCGGCAGCGTGATCGATCCGGCCACCGGCGCGCGCTTCCGCCAGGAGATCCTCGCTGTCGGCGCCAGCCGCCCGGCGTTGGAGAGCTTCGTCGCCTTCCGCGGCCGCAAGCCCGAGCCCGACGCGCTGCTGCGCAGCCATGGCCTGATCGACTGAGTCGAACGTCACGGTGCTCGCGTGACCTCTGGGGTGTGCGCGCGTGCGTGCGCGCCCTCTTCAATGGACGACCGATTCGACAAGGATGCCCGACGATGAAACGCGTGTTGACGGCCTTGATGGCGACAGTGGCGTCTCACGCTGTGCAGGCCCACGCCGCATGCGTTCCCGTGACGGTGCGCTACGACGCCAGGGCCCAGGCGGTGGAAGCCACCGTTACCCTGCCCCGGGGCGTGGACACGCTGGCGCTGCGCGATCTGTCGCCCTACCGGCGCGGCACGCTGTGGACCTCGCCGGATGGTTCGGCACGGATCGACGAAACCAAGCTGGTGGGGACACGGCCTGACGAACGCGTGCTGCACCTGCGTATGGACGTGCATGGGGACGCACCGATCGAGGACCGCGGGTATGCGCCCTGGCTGCGCTTCGCCGACGGCACGGTGGCGGTGTATGCGCCCATGCTCCTCGCAGCGTCGGACAGCCCGATCGAACTGTGTCCACGCTGGGTGCCTTCGTCGGCACAGCGGGTGATCGGCTACGGCCATGCGCAGTCCACCCCGCTGGCCACCGACATGGCCAGGCCCGAGGGCTACGTCGCGTTCGGCCACCCGCAGGTGCTGCACCATGGCGCGCTGATGCTGGTGAGCGACCGCGGCACGCCGGCCTGGGTGCGTCAGCGCATCACCCGCGAGGTGCCGGCGCTCGTCCATCGGTACACGCAGTCGATGGGTCCGGCGCGGGTATCGATGCTGTTCGTCTTCAACCGACCGCTGCCGCGTGGCGCGCGCGGCTTCAAGGGCGATCACCTGCCCGCCTCGATCACCCTCGGCCTGTTCGGCGATGGCTGGAGCCAGGTCGACCCGGACAGTGCCGACCAGCTCACCCGCTTCGTCGCCCACGAGCTGTTCCACAGCTGGAACAGCGGTCCGGCGCTGGGTTCGCCCGAGGGCGAGGCGCTGCTGGCCAAGGAAGGTGGCGCCGACCTCGCCAAGATCTTTGCCGGTGGCGCGGTGCTGGGCCAGTCGCGGCAGGCGATCTGGGACGCCGTGGCGCGGTCCTATGACACCTGCCTGCTGCAGCTGCCGCCGGACACCAGCGTGGCCACGGCGCTGCAGCGTCGGCAGCCCGGGGTCCTGCCCTATGCCTGCGGCGCGGCGTTGATGTCGGCGCTGGCCGTGGCGGCCGATCCCGCCGATCCGGCACGCGGCTATTTCGGCTTGTGGCGTGCACTGCGCCAGTCGCGTGCACGGCATCCGCGCGACGGCTACCGCTGGCAGGACCTGATGCCACCCACTCTGGCGCCGGCCGTGCGGCAACGGCTGGAACAGGCGGTGGCCGAGCCGGACGCCTTCGCGCCGAAGCTCGAGCAGGCGTGGACGGCGCTGGGCGTGCAGGTGCAGCCGGTCACCACGCTTGATGCCGGCACCCGCCGGGTCTATCTCGGCAAGGTGATGATGCATCTGATGGCGGCGGACTGTGGCGGTACCGTCAGCTTCTGGAACAACCCCGACGGATTCCGCCTCGACCAGCCGCTGCCGCGTTGCCACGCGCTGCACGCCGGCGCGCGGGTCGCCTCGATTCTCGGCGAACCGCTGGCCGCGGCCGACCCGTTGGCGCTGGCGCGGCAAGTGCGTGCCCTGTGCATCGCCGGCAAGCCGGTTGTGGTTGGCTATGCGGCCGAGCATGGCCAGCCGGCGCCGGCCGATTCGCCCGTGCACTGCACCACTCCATTGCCGATCCCGCCGGCCCCGGTGCGGCTGGTGGCGCCGCCCGGCTGATCGCGAAGCGGCCCGTGGGCGGCTCCCTTACAATGCGTGGATGAAGATCGCCAGCTGGAACGTCAACTCGCTCAACGTGCGCCTGCCGCATCTCACCCAATGGCTTGCCGACGCGCAGCCGGACGTGGTGGCGCTGCAGGAAACCAAGCTGGAGGACGCCAAGTTCCCGGTCGATGCGCTGGCCGCCGCCGGTTACCGCGCGGTGTATTCGGGCCAGAAGACCTACAACGGCGTCGCCCTGCTTGCCCGCACGGACGGCCAGCCCGAGTTCGCCGACGTGGTCACCGACATCCCCGGGCTGGACGACCCGCAGCGGCGCATCCTTGCCGCCAGCATCGGCGAGCTGCGCGTGGTCGACCTGTACGTGGTCAACGGCAAGGCGGTGGGCGACGAGAAATACGCCTACAAGCTTGACTGGATGGCGCGCGTGCGCGAGTTCCTCGCCGGCGAGCTGGAACGTCACCCGAACCTCGTGGTGCTGGGCGACTTCAACATCTGCCCGGACGACCGCGACGTCTACGACCCGGTGGCCTGGGGCGAGGACATCCTCTGCTCGCCGCCCGAGCGTGCCGCACTGAAGGCGATCACCGACCTTGGCCTCACCGACAGCTTCCGCCTGTTCGAGCAGGATGCCGGCCACTTCAGCTGGTGGGACTACCGGCAGGCGGCGTTCCGGCGCAACATGGGCCTGCGCATCGACCTCATCCTGATCGGCGAGGCGCTCAAGCCGCGCGCGCGCGCCGCCGCGATCGACCGCGAACCGCGCCGCTGGGAGCGCCCTTCCGACCACACGCCGGTCACGCTGGACCTGGATATCTGACACGCATGAGCAACGCATCGAACGACTGGCCCAGCTCGCTGGACGACAGCGAACTGGACGAACTGGACCGCTACCTGCGCTCCCACGCCGAAGGCGACCATCTGCTGCTGGACGGCGTGCATGGCCTACTCTCCGCGCTGGCGGTGGGGCCGATCCTGGTGACCCCGGAGGAATGGCTGCCCGAGGTGCTGCACCAGCCCTTCGCCGACGAGGACGAGGGCAACCGCGTGCTGGCCCTGCTGGCCAAGCTCAACGACTCGATCGAGGCCGAGCTGGACGTGGACGCCTACGAGCCGATCCTCGGCGAGATCGACACGGAGATGGGCCCGGCGCTGAGCGCCGCCGGCTGGTGCGAGGGCTTCAGCCGCGGCATCGACCTGCGCGCCACGCTGTGGGAGAAGCGCCTGGCCGACGACCCCTCGCTGATGGAGCTGCTGGGCCCGGTGATGGCGCTGGCGGTGGACGAGGGCGTGCTCAACGCCGACGCCGAGTTCGAGAAACTCAGCGACGAGGAGTACGACGAGTGCTTGGCGCAGCTGCCGGCCGTGCTGGGTGCGGTCAGCCGCTACTGGCAGGAGCATCCGGCCACCGAGGCGGAGCTGGAGGCGATGGCCCGCACGGCTGTCGCGCAGGAGGACGAGCCGTCGACTCCGCCGCGCCAGCGCAGCGGCCATTGGGTGCACTGAGGTTTCGGGGCGGGGCGTGATCTCGGTCGGCCTGTACGAACCGCTCAACGTCCTCAAGCCGGTGGCCCCCGATCTCTGGCTGGTGGATGGTCCGGCGATCCGCATGGCCATCCCCGGCGGCCATATCCCCTTCCCCACCCGCATGACCGTGGTCCGGCTCGCCGATGGCGGGCTGTGGTGCCACTCGCCGATCGCGCCGGACGCCAGCCTGTTCGCGGCGATCGACGCGTTGGGACCGGTGCGTCACTTGGTATCGCCGAACAGGCTGCACTACGCGCACATCGCGGCGTGGAAGCAGCGCTATCCCGATGCCGTGGCGTGGGCCTCGCCCGGCGTGCGCGAGCGCGCCGCCGGACAGCACATCGCGGTGGCGTTCGATGCCGAGCTCGGTGACGCGCCACCGCCGGAATGGGCCGCGACGCTGGACCAGCTGCATTTCCGCGGCAGCCGCGTGCTGGAGGAGATCGTGTTCCTGCACCGCGACAGCGGCACGCTGATCCTCACCGACCTGATCGAGAATTTCGAGCCGTCCCGCTTGCCGCGTGCGATGCGCCTGCTGGTGCGCCTGGCCGGCTCGCTCGATCCCGACGGCAAGGCGCCGGTGGACATGCGCCTGACCTATGTCGGCCGCAAGCGCATCGCCCGCGCCAGCCTGCAGCGGATGCTGGCGTGGCGGCCACGCCGGGTGATCCTGGCGCACGGCCGCTGCTATCTGCAGGACGGCGAGGCAGAGCTGCGCCGCGCCTTCCGCTGGCTGGCTTGAGCCGCCGGCGAAACGATCCGTTCGCCGGTCCACCCTTGGCGAATCGCGTGCCCGCGCGCATCTTGTCGCGATCCCCTTCCGCATGGAGTCCGTCATGACCGAGCGCCGCATCTTCCGCCGCATCCACGGCATGGACACCGCCGACGGCGCGGGCGTGAAGCTCAAGCGCGTCATCGGCCAGCCCGCGCTGGACATGCTCGACCCGTTCCTGCTGCTGGACGAGTTCCGCTCCGACCAGGCCGGCGACTACATCGCCGGCTTCCCCGAGCACCCGCACCGCGGCTTCGAGACGGTTACCTACATGCTGGCCGGCCACATGCAGCACGGCGACAACCAGGGCAACCGGGGTGATCTCGGTCCCGGCAGCGTGCAGTGGATGACCGCCGGCCGCGGCATCCTGCATTCGGAGATGCCGCAGCAGGAGAACGGCCTGATGTGGGGCTTCCAGCTGTGGGTGAACCTGCCGGCGAAGGACAAGATGACCGCACCGCGCTACCAGGACATCGCACCCGAGCGCATCCCGGTGGTGCAGCCGGCGCCCGGTGTCGAGGTGCGCGTGGTTGCCGGCGAGCTCGGTGGCGCCACCGGCCCGGTCAGCGGAGTGGCGACCGCACCGATCTACCTCGACGTGAGTGTGCAGCCGGGTGCCGCGATCACCGTGCCGCTTCCGGAAGGCCACAGCGCCTTCGCCTATGTGTTCGAGGGCGCATCGGCGCAGGTCGCCGGCGAGTCGCTGGCGCGCAGCGAGCTGGCGGTGCTGACCCGCGGCGAGTCGGTGACGATTGCCGGTGGCGACAGCGCAGCGCGCGTGCTGCTGGTCGCCGGCCAGCCGCTGAAGGAGCCGGTGGCGCGCTACGGTCCGTTCGTGATGAACACCACCGAGCAGATCCACGAGGCGATCGCGGATTTCCGCGCCGGGAAGTTCTAGCCCTTCGCCGCCGCGCGCGTCGACAGCCAGGCCCGGACGCGCGCGATGTTCTCGTCCATGGGGCGGGTGCCGTCGAGGGTGCAGGCGTCCTCGTCGGCCGCCGGCGGCTCCAGCGTGGCGAGCTGGCTGTCCAGCAGGGACGGCGGCATGAAGTGCCGACGCTCGCGCATCCGCCGGGCCAGCTCATCGCGCGGTACCGCCAGATGGACGAAGCCCAGGTCGGGTGCAGCGGCGCGCAGTCGGTCGCGATAGCGTCGGCGCAGCGCCGAGCAGGCCACCACGCCGGCCTCGCCGCGGGCCCGTCCCGCTCCGATCCAGGCGGCCACGGCGTCCAGCCATGGCATGCGGTCGCAGTCGTCCAGCGGCGTACCGGCGGCCATTTTGTGCAAATTGGCTTCCGGGTGCAGATCGTCGGCGTCGAGGAATTGCGCGCCCAGTGCCGCGGCCAGCGCTGCGCCGACATGGCTCTTGCCGCTGCCGGACACGCCCATCACCACCAGCGCGAGCGGGGCTGCGTCCCTCATCGCTGACGGAACGCGGTCTCGCCGGGTGCGCCGCCGATCCGCAGGTGGCGGTCGATCGTCTCGTCGGCGCCACCGTGCGCGTCCTTGGGGCGGTGCGTCTGTGCGCCGATGGCCGGCGCTGGCGAGGCGTGATGCGGTTGTGCGGCCGACCACGCCAGCGCGCCCAGCAGGGCGAACCAGAGCAGCAGCCAGGCCAGCCGATAGCGTCGCGGCAGCAGCGGGGGGAGGTTTTCGGTCATCGTTTCATGCTGCCCAGGAGCAGCCCTTGCAGGTAATAGCGTTGCAGCGCCAGAAACAGCGCGAGCACCGGCAGTACGGTAACGACCGCGCCGGCCATCATCAGTTCGGTATCGCGTGCGTGTTCGCGGGCCAGCGAGGCCAGTCCGATCGGCAGCGTGTAGTGGTCCTGCCCGGTCAGCACGATCAGCGGCCACATGAAATCGTTCCAGGCGGTGAGGAAGGTGATGATCGCCAGCGTCACCACGATCGGCCGGAGCAGCGGCAGCACGATCTGCACGAAGATCCGTACCTCGCCGGCGCCGTCCATGCGCGCGGCCTCCAGCAGCTCGCGCGGAATGCCGCGGGCGTACTGGCGCACCAGGAAAATGCCGAACACGCTGGCCAGCGCCGGCAGCACCACGCCTGCGTAGCTGTTCACCAGGCCCAGGTACTTCAGCAGCAGGAACAGTGGCAGCATGGCCACCTGGGCCGGGATCACCAGGCCGCCGATCAATGCGCGGAACACTGCCGTGCGGCCGCGGAAGCGCAGTTTGGCGAAGGCGTAGCCGGCCATCAGGTTGAACGCCAGCGACAACACAGTGATCGCGGTCGATACCGCCAGGCTGTTGGCCAGGTAGCCGCCGATGCCCACCCGCAGGAACAGCGTGCGGTAGTTGGCCAGCGTGGCATCGGCCGGCAGCAGCGGCGGCGGCAGGCTGCCGGTGTCGCCGGGGTGCATGAACGACACTGAGAGCATCCACGCCAGCGGGAACAGCGCCACGGCGCTACCGGCCAGCAGCAGGCCGTTGAGCGTCCAGCTGGCCAGTCGGGGCCTCATGCCAGTTCGCCCTCGCGCAGGCTGCGTCGCGACAGCCGCAGCATCAGCGCGGTGACCGCGAACATCACGATGAACAGCACGAACGCCACTGCCGACGCCGAGCCCAGGTTCCACCAGGTGAAACCCTCGTCGTACATCAGGTAGAGCACGCTCACCGTGCTCTGCAGCGGGCCGCCCTCGGTGATCACGTAAGGTTCGGCGAACAGCTGGAAATAGCCCGACACGGTGAGGATCGCCACCATCAGCAGGGTCGGCTGCAGAAGCGGCAGGGTGATGTGGCGCAACTGCCGCCACGGCGTGGCGCCGTCCATGCGGGCGGCCTCGTACAGCTCGGCGGGGATCGCCTGCAACCCGGCCATGAAGATGATCATGTTGTAGCCGAAGTTCTTCCACACCGCGAACAGGATGATCGTCGGCATCGCCCAGTGCGGGTCGCCCAGCCAGTCCACCGGATGCAGGCCGAGCCACTCCAGCAGCGCATTGACCAGGCCGTACTTGGTGTTGAACAGGTAGCGCCAGACGATCGCCACCGCCACCACCGTGGTCACCACCGGCGCGAACAGCGCGGTGCGGAAGAACGCCCGTGCCTTCGCCAGCGGTGAATTGAGCAGCAGTGCCGCGCCCAGCGACACCACCATCGACAGCGGCACCCCCACCGCGACGAAGTAGGCGGTGTGTCCCAGTGCGGCCCAGAACACCGGCCGGTGCAGCAGCGCCCAGTAGTTGTGCAGCCCGACGAAGCGCACGTTGTGCGGGTCGGCCAGCGCGTACAGGTCGTAGTCGGTGAAACTCAGCGCCAGCGCGCCGAGCACCGGCAGCAGGAAGAACACGCCGAGCACGATCAGCGCGGGGGTCAGGAACAGCCAGGCGACGCGCTGCCGGTTCATCGCCCCTCCTTGCGGTGGTCGAGCACCCAGCGGCGCTTTTCCAGGATCGCGTCCACGCGTTGGTCCAGCGCGGCGCAGGCCTGGTCGACGCTCAGCTCGCCGGCGATCACGCGGGCGGCGGCCAGCTGCATCTCGTTGGCGATGCGCTCCCACTCCGGCACCGGTGGGGTCGGCTTGACGTGCTCGAGCTGGACGCGGAACGCCTGCGCCTTGGGGTCACGGCTCAGCGCGCCACCGGCCCAGGCACTGCGCCGCGGCGGCATGTCGCCGACCAGCTCGTAGAAGCGCCGTTGCACGGCGGGCTCGGACAGGTACTGGATCAGCGCCCAGGCTGCCTCCTTGTGCGACGAGCCGCGGAAGATCACCAAACTGGCGCCGCCGGCCGCCCCGGTGCCCGGGCCGTCGGGGCCGGGCAGGGGCGCGGTGTCCCAGGTGGACTGCGCGCTGGCCGGCAGGCGGCTGCGGAACTCGCCGATGTTCCACGGACCGGAAAAATAGAACGCGTAGACACCGCGACCGAATTCCTCCCATGGGTTGCCGGCCACCACGTTGCTGATGGCCGGCGCCTGGTGCAGGCGGAAGGTGTCGACGTAGAAGCTCAGCGCGCGCTTGAAGCCGGCGCTCTCGAAATTGCCGTAGCGGTTGCCGTCGCGCAGCAGCGGGTCGGGTTGCTCCAGCGCGAGCGACATCAGCTGTTCGTATTCGTTGGTCGGCAGCAGGATGCCGTAGCGATGCTCGGCCGGATCGCTCAGCGCGGCAAGCATCTGCCGCCACTCGGCCCAGGTGCGCGGCGGATGGTCGAAGCCGGCCTGGCGCAGCAGGTCGACGCGGTAGAACAGCAGGCGGGTGTCGACGTACCACGGCACGCCGTATAGCCGCCCGTCGATGCGGTTGGTGGCCCAGATGCTGTCGAAGTAGTCGGCCGGCTGGATGACGGTCGAATGGGCGACGCGGGCGTCCAGCGGCTCCACCGCATCCAGTGCCACCATCTCCGGCAGCCAGGTGTTGCCCAGCTGCATCAGGTCCGGCATCGAGCCACCGGCATAGGCGGTGAGCAGCTTCTGGTGCGCGGCGCTGAGCGGCAGCTGCTGCACGCGCACCTGGATGCCCGGATGGGCCTGTTCGAACGGCGCCAGCAGCGCCTGCATCGCCTCGCCCTCGCGACCGAACGTCCAGAACGTCAGGGTCTGCCGTCCGCCGGTCTCCTCGTGGCAGCCGGTCAGCAGGGCGCCGGCCACGCAGAACACGGCCAGGGCGCGCAGCACGGCCCGCTGCGCCTGGCGCAGGGCGGGCCGTGCGCCTCGTTTCACGGCGTGGCCGGCTCCGCCGCCAGCCAGCCGCCGGTGAAGCCGGCGCGCTCCAGGCCCTTGCGGATGTACGGGTTTTTCTTCATCACGTTCCACACCAAGCCGCTGCGCCAGTTCTCGATCATCAGCAGGATCGGGCCCTGGTCGATACCGAGCTGCTCGGTGTCGACCCAACCCACGTCGGGCACCAGTTTGCCCGTACGCAGCGCGGTCTGGGTATGAAAGCTGGGATTGAAGGCGTCGACGAAGCCGTACTGGTCGTAGATGTACTGGCCGTAGCGTTGCTTCATGGCCATCAGCGCCGGCAACACGATCTCCGGCGCGAAGGCGATCGAGCCGCCGGCTGCGGTCGGCGCGATGGTGCCGTCGTCGGAGATGTAGTCCAGCCCGGCGCCGCGCGCGGTGTAGCCCTGGAACTTCTTTTCGCCCTGCGCACTCTTCACCACGAACCCGCCCGGGCCGTTGCTGGCGGTCAGGCCCCATACGTCCTTGCCGTAGCCGGTCCAGCCGCCGGGGTTGGCGATGGCGTAGTTGCGCTGGCTGTAGGTGGCGCGGCGGCCGTTCTCGAAGTAGTCGAGGTTGTGCTTGCGGTTCCAGTCGTCGCGGATGCCGCGGAAGTCCACCCACGATTCGGTGTACTGGTGGCCGAACATCGGTGCGAAGTTGAGGAAGGTTTCGCCGTGGAAGCGCCCCCAGGTGGTGTCGTAGGTGGAGCACCAGGCCTTCCATGCGTCCGGCTTGACCGGGTGGGTCGGCGAGCCCAGCGCCAGCAGGTAGACCAGCTTGCCTTCGTTGTAACCCTTCCAGTCGCTGGGGATGAACTTGCCGCCCGGGGTCCAGCCCATCGAGATCAGCGGATAGCGCACCTGCATCCACGGCCAGTCCACCGCCCGGTAGATGGCGTCGGCGAGCTGGCGGATCTGCTGTTCCTGCGGGGTGTCGCGGTCGTAGTAGGACTGCGCGAACAGCACGCCGCCGAGCAGCAGGGTGGTGTCGACGCTGGACAGCTCGGTCCAGCGCCCCTCGCGCTTGCCGGTGCGCATGTCGAGGAAGTGGTAGAAGAATCCGTGGTAGCCGGCTGCGTCGTCCTCACTGGCGTTCTGCGGCGCGTCGTGGAAGAACTTCAGCGTGGCCAGCGTGCGCTGCACGGCTTGGTCGCGGGTGATGTAGCCGCGCTCCGCGCCGATGCCGTAGGCGGTCAGGCCGAAGCCCACCGCGGCGATGCTGGAGAACGACTCGCCCGGGTAGTGGTCCGGCACCAGCCCGGTGCCCGGATCGGCGCTGTCCCAGAACCAGCGGAAGGTGCGCTGCTCCAGGTCGTCGATCATCGCCTGCTGGGCGGGCGACGCGTCCTGGAAGGTGTGGACAGCCTTCATCGGCGGCGTGGCGCGCCCGGTCGCGCCGGCGGCCGCAGTGGCCAGGACCAGCGCAGCGGCGAACGGGGTGACGAAAACGTTTACCCTGGAAATTCTCTTCGTTGCAGCCTGCATCAGGAAGCGGTCTCGTCTGAAAAAGGAAGGGGCGACGCGCGATACCGGCGGTTGGAGCCGGGCGCACCGTCATCGGAACGCCCTATGCGGGCATCGGTGCACCAGGTACCGGAGCGGCGCAGTATTTCGCGATGAAGGCCTCATGCGCGGGCATGGCCTGGGCACAGTCGGCGATCACGCGTCGCACGTGTTGCATGAAGGCGCGCAGCTCCTCTGGCGGTATCAGGTCGGCCAAGGGATGGCATGCCTGCGGAACGATGCCCTGCCCGATCATCACCTGCACCCAGCTCACCAGGGCGAACATCTCCTCCGCGTTGCGGAAGAATCGCCCGCTGTCGCGGAACAGGGCGATGTTGTCCTTCAGCGATGACGGGATGTCCATCGTCCGGCACTGGTTCCAGAACGGCGTGTCATCGCGCCGGGTCGCGTGGTAGTGCAGGATCAGGAAGTCGCGGATGCGTTCGAACTCGAAGCGTGACTGCTCGTTGTAGCGGTCGACCAGCACCTGGCTGATGCCCTGGCGCGGGAACAGGTTCAGCAGTTTGGCGATGCCCGACTGGATCAGGTAGATGCTGGTGGACTCCAGCGGCTCCATGAAGCCGCTCGACAGGCCGAGCGCAACCACGTTGCGATCCCAGAACTTGCGCCGCATGCCAGTGGTGAAGCGCAGCGGCCGGGGATCGCCCAATGCCTTGCCGTCCAGGTTCGCCAACAGGGTGGCGGCAGCCTCATCGTCGCTGACGTGCGCGCTGGAATACACGTAACCGTTGCCCGTGCGGTGCTGCAGCGGAATCCGCCACTGCCAGCCGGCCAGGCGTGCGGTGGAGCGGGTATAGGGGGTGGGCGGTCCGACCTTCTCGCATCCCACCGCCAGCGCGCGATCGCAGGGCAGCCAGTGCGTCCAGTCTTCATATCCGGCATGCAGGGCCTGTTCGATCAGCAGACCGCGAAAGCCGGAGCAGTCGATGAACAGGTCGCCGGCGATCGCCTCGCCGTTCTCCATCAGCACCGTTTCGACGAAGCCGTTGTCCGGTCGCAGGCGGGTTTGCGCGATCTTGCCTTCCGTCCGCTGTACGCCACGCGCCTCGGCATAGCGGCGCAGGAAGCGCGCATAGAGACCGGAATCGAAATGATAGGCGTAGGCGATGTTCGCCAACGGCGAGTTGCGCGGTACGTCGCTGGCAGATGCCATGAACCGGCCGCGAGGCGCGGCCAGCGTGTTGATCGAGTAGTCGCCCAGGTCGCCGGCGAAGCCGAGTTGCCGCGCGCGGACCCAGCATTGGTGGAACGGCACCAGGCCCAGGTCATGGCCCAGCTCGCCGAAGCCGTGGATATAGGAGTCGCCGATGCGGCCCCAGTCGTTGAACTGGATACCCAGCTTGAAGGTGCCCTGGGTCTGCCGGACGAACTCGGTCTCGTCGATCTCCAGCAGGTTGTTGAACAGCTTCAGGTGGGGGACCGTGGCTTCGCCCACGCCGACGGTGCCGATCTCCTCGGACTCCACCAGTCGGATCGTGCAGGCGGGGCCAAGCACCCGGGCAAAGGCCGCGGCGGCCATCCAGCCGGCGGTGCCGCCGCCGACGATCACGATGTTGCGGATGGCCTGCTCGTTCATGCCAAGTCTCGAAAAAAACGACGCGGCTTGCGCCGCGTCCAGGGAAACCGTGCGACGCCGGACCGTCCGGCCCGGCGTCGCGGATGGATCAGAACCGCATGCCGACCGACAGCTTGAACGTCCGCGGGACGAACGTGATGTTGCCGGTGGTGTTGTACCTCACGACCAGGTCGCTGGGTGTTGCGCCGAAGTAGTACAGCTGGTCCGAGAAGTTCCGGAAGTTGAACGCGTTCAGCAGGTCGAAGCGGCCGTAGATCGAGATGCCGTGGCCCAGGTCGAAGTCCTTGGTGGCCTGGAAGTCCACGTCACGATAGCCGAACACCTTGCCGCCGATCAGGAACCGCCCGTTGCCGCCCGGGATGCCCGCCTGCGGCGTGCAGTGGCTGCCGGTCGGGAAGGTGAAGTTGTAGCAGCCGATGGTGTTGCCCGGGATCGGCGTGGCCAGGGTCACCTTGGCCGACAACGTGATGCCCCACGGCACGTCGATCACGCCGGTGGCGACGAAGCGGTGCTTCGAAGCCGCGTTGGACGTGATGAACGGGTAATTCCCGATCGTCGCCTCGTCGAACGAGTAGTGCTCGTTGATGTCGCGGTTCTGGGTCGCCTTGGTATAGGTGTAGGCGAAGGTGGCACCCCAGCCCGACTCCTTGTCGTACGGCTTGTCCACCGAGAGCAGCAGCTGGGTGGTGCGCGTCTCGATGCCGTTGTTGCCGAGAATCAGTCCGCCAAAGCCCGGTACGCCGTTGCCCCAGGGCTGGCCGTTGCTGTGGAAGAACGCGCCGTCCGGATAGCGGTTGCCCAGGGTGAACGCGAAACCGTCGTGGCTGAGGATGCGCGCGATGGTGGCGCTGGTGTTCCAGTCGCCGAGCTTGTTGCGCATGCCGATGCTGAACTGGTCCGAATACGGTGCCTTCAGCTTGTTGTTGATCATGTCCACTTCGTTGCCGGCGTTGGTGGTCGACACCAGCGACTGCAGCGTGCCGACGCCACCGAGGTAGGCCGGGTCCCAGGCGAAGCAGGGCGTGCCGCCGTTCTTGCACAGGCCGGTCGCCGGATCGGTGAAGTAGACGGTGGATTCCGGCAGCGCCGACTTGGTCAGCTCCAGCTGCAGGTAATCGTAAAGGTCGCGGTCGTAGGCGCGGCCGGCACCGCCGAAGATCACGTGCTCCTCGTCGCCGTTGATGTCGTAGGAGAAGCCCAGGCGCGGCTGGAACTCGTTCTTCTGCGCCTTCCGGTTGTGGCCGTTGCTGATGTAGTCGTTGACGTTGATGCCGCCCAGGGCCAGCGCCTGCGCATAGGTCTGTCCGGCCGGCGCGGCCGGATCCGGGTTGGGGCCGTTCAGCGAGGCGATCACGTTCGCCGGGGTCACATAGTTCAGGTACGACGGGTTGCGCTCATAGTCCCAGCGGACGCCCAGGTTCAGGGTCAGCTTCTCGTTCACCGCCCAGTCGTCCTGGATGTACATGCCCAGCTGTTTGTCCTTGGACTTCGCCACCGGGTTGAGGCCGGCCACCGGGTTCGGGAAGAACGCCTTGTACGGCGTGCTGCTGGTTCCGCTGGTGGTGACGTTGTAGAAGAACTGGGGATTGGAGAGGCCCGCGTCCTGCGCGTTGAGGGTGACCTCCTTGTACTTCACGCCCATCTTCACGACGTGGTCGCCGTGCCACTCCAGGTCATTGAAGGTCAGGTCGTCCTGGATCGCCGGACCCTTCTGGCCCTTCTTCTGGGTCGCCAGCGCGTTGGCCGAGCCGGTGATCAGGATGGTGGCGTCCTGCAGCGGCTCGAAGGTGTAGACCGAACCGTTGCCGCTCCCGAGCGAAGTCGGGTTGTTGTACGCCTTCTCGTGGGTCAGCAGCACCTCGTTGAAGTAGCTTTCGCCGCTGTGCTGCCAGCGCAGCGCGAGGCGGGTATCGTTGTTCTTGGTGTCGATACCCGCACTGGCCGCGGTCGCGCCGCCGATGTTGTCGTACTGGTCTTCCTTGCGGACCTGACCGCTGAACTCGAAGCGGTCGCGGTCGGTCGGCTCCCAGTCGATCTTGCCGAAGTACAGGTCTTCCTTGAACGGGAGGTTCGACGGTCCTTCCTGCGCCGCGACACTCGCCGGCAGCAGGTTGGTCACCCCCGTCACGCCTGGTACCACCGTGGTCGGCGTGTCGAACCGTTTCGGCTCGTAGGCGAAGAAGAAGTGCATCTTGTCCTTGATGATCGGCCCCCCGATCGCGAAGCCGTACTGCTTCTCGTGCGACTTCGTCTTGGTACCGGCCGCTGCCTCGGCAGGCGTGCGCGCGCGCAGGCCATCGTTGGTGTAGGTGTAGTAGGCCTCACCGTGGAATTCGTTGGTACCCGACTTGGTTTCGGCGGTCACCGCGGCGGACGAGATCTGGTCGTACTCGGCCTTGTAGTTCGAGGTGATGACCTTGTACTCGCCGATCGCCAGCTGCGGGAACGGGTTGCCCTGGCTGGAGAACTGGCCGCTGACGCCGCCCTCCTTCACGTAGCTCTTCTGGCCGACGCCGTCTATGTAGACGTTCACCGAGCTGTTGTTCTGCGCACCGCCGCGCAGCGAGGTGTGGCCGCTGGAGTCCACGCTGAACACCATGCCCGGCACGGTGTCGGCGAACTCGAGGAAGTTGCGCGAGATCTGCGGGATGGTGTCGATCTGATGCTGCGAGATCGTGGTGGCGATTTCGGAGGTCTTCACTTCCTGCAGCGTGGTGGCCGATACCGTGACGCCGCCGAGATTGGTGGCGTTCGCGGTAGAGGGCGCCGGGCCCGCAGCTGCGCCGAAGTTCAGCGTGGCGGTGGAGGCCACGGTGAGCTTGATGTTCTGCTGCGTGCCCGGGCCGGCGTCGACCTGGTAGGTGCCCGGCGGCAGGCCGGTCAGCGTGTAGCTGCCGTCCCCGCTGGCGGTGGTGCGGCGGGTGGTGCCGGTGGCCGGGTTGAATGCCGTGACCGTCGCGCCGGGCGAGGCCTTGCCGCGCAGCGTCGCGTAGGCCGACTGGCTCCAGGCGGTGGTGGGTGCCGCGCCGATCGCCACCACCGTGGTGGCGATGGCGCTCGCAAGCAGCTTTCTCTTCAGATGCAGTGGCGCCTTCATGACTTCCCTCCCAAAGGGATGATTCTGTTGTGCCCTTAGCGGGCTTTCTTGGTCGATGTCTTGCCGGGCGGACGTGCGCCGCAGCTGTCACGCACCACGACGTGACAACCGAGCGTGTCGGCTTCCGGCGGGGTGGCCTGGTCGGGTGCATCCAGCAGCGCGGCCAGTCGCTCGAGGGCACTCCGTCCCAGGTCCACGATGCGCACCTGCACCGTGGTCAATGCAGGTGTGATGTAGCGGGCGATGGGGATGTCGTCGAAGCCGGTCACCGCGACTTCTTCGGGCACGCGCACGCCGGCCTCGCGCAGTGCCAGCAGGCAGCCGATCGCCATCATGTCGTTGGCGGCGAACACCGCTCGCGGGAGCTTCCCCGAGGCCATCATTTCGCAGCCCGCGCGGTACCCCGACTCCTCCGTGAACTCGCCGCGGATGATGCGCAACGAGGCACCGGGTACGAATTCCGCCATCGCCGCGCGATAGCCCTCTTCGCGCTGCTGGGCGTCGTAGTTGTCGTGTGGACCGGCGACGAGAGCGATGTCGCGATAGCCGCGTTCGACCGCCAGGTGCCGCACCATGGCGTGCGCACCGCCATGATTGTCGATGTTCAGCACCGGGTAGCGCGGACCCCGCAGCGGGCTGTTGAGCAGCACCGTGGGCAGCGACTCGGGCAGGTTGGTGTGCAGGAACGAAGCGTCGGCGCGCGGCGACAGGATGATCATGCCGTCGACCCGTCCGCGCATGGTGCGCAACGCGGCAGCGGCATCTTCCACGCCGTCGTGCGCGCTGGACACCAGCAGGTGCAGGCCGCGGGCGCGCGCAGCCAGGTCGATGCCGCGGATCAGCTCGGAGAAGAACTCGCCGTACATGTCCGGCAACAGCGCCCCGATGGTGTGCGTACGGCGGGTGATCAGGCTGCGTGCCGCGCCGTGGGGGATGTAGCGCAGTCGCGCGGCGACATCGCGGATCCGCTTCTCGGTCTCGGCCGTGACGCCGCCGGTGCCATTGAGCGCACGCGACACCGAGGCCACGGACACGCCGGCCTCCCGCGCCACGTCTTTGATGGTCACTGTCGTCACGATTCCGCCTTTTTGCCGCGCCGGTCCCCTGCGCCGGGGTGGAACGTAAACGTTTTCATCGAAGCTTGTAAAGCTTTTGCAAAACAAAGATTTGCTGCGCTGCGATAAGGAAAAATCCCCGAAACGGCTGGCGCGTCGCCGGAAACGCCCGCCGGGATTCGTTTTTGAACTGGATCACATGCGCGGAGTGATATCCCGCGACGCAGCAAGAAGTCTTCCTCACCCACCGACGGCGCTGGGGCGGGATGCCTCAAGCACCCGCTCGGTCCGCCGATATCGGGGTGGAGGCGCCCATCCGCCATCCGCGGCGTGCTGCCCGTCACAGTCCGGGTGCTGGACTTGTAGTGCCGTTAAATTTAAATTAATCAAAGCGCATACATGCACCTGTATGCTTGTCATGAAAGTTTGAGCAATAAAACTCTGCAACTCACTGACTCTTATGAACTTGACCTTGGCCATCGCCATCATCGCAGTCGCCGCCGGCGTGATCGCCGCCGCGATGCGTCGGGTGCCGATCGGCCAGGTCCACAGCCTGTATCGCCGGGGCCAGCCTTTGCGCCTGCTGGAGCCGGGTACGCACTGGGTGGTGCCGGGTCTGGATCGCATAGGCCACCGCATCGATCTGGGCGGCCAGGTGCTGCGCTTCGAGCAACCGCAGGCCGACAGCCACGAATTGCGCGGCACCGTGTACTGGCAGGTGCTCGAGCCCGAGCGTGCCGAAGCCACCATCGACGAGGCACCCCAGCTGATCCGTTGCGGCGCGCTGGCCGCGCTCGGCGAGTCGCCGCTTGTCGCTGGCGATCGCCGCGATCTCGGCAGCCGCATGAAGCAGGCGCTCAACGGTGCCCTGCGTGAGCGTGGTCTGATGATCACGCGGGTGGAGCTGGAAATCGCCTGAATCCGAAGCGCGCCGAGCCGCCCCAGAGCGGCGGCGCGAAGGGGACTTTGCGTACTTGCGAACCCGCTCCGGCGGGTTTTCTTTTGCCCGGAGCACGCCCGATACTCGTCGGCCAAACCGCCTGCCTGGACCCACCATGACCGATCGCGCCGCCTTGCAACACCGCCTGGAACAGGGCATCGCCACGCTCGGTCTGCAGCTCCCGCCCGGCGCCGTGCCGCGGCTGCTCGATTACCTCGACCTGCTGGTGCGCTGGAACGCGGCCTACAACCTCACCGCGGTGCGCGATCCGGCCGAGATGGTGACCCGACACCTGCTCGACTCGCTGGCGATCCTGCCGTTCGTGTCCGGGGCGACGCTGGCCGATCTGGGCACTGGCCCCGGGCTGCCGGGCATCGTGCTGGCGATTGCCGCGCCAGGTCGGGCCATCACCCTGGTCGATTCCAACGGCAAGAAGGTCCGCTTCCTGCGCGAGGCGATCCGCAGCCTGAAACTGGAGGGCGTGCAGGCGGTGCAGTCGCGGGTGGAGGACGTGCAGGGCCGGTTCGAGTGCATCACCGCCCGCGCCTTCGCCACCCTGGCCGACATGCTGGGCTGGGGCGGCCACTTGCTGGCCCCGGGCGGGACCTGGCTGGCGATGAAGGGGCGCCGGCCCGACGACGAGCTGGAGGCGCTGCCGCCGGGTTTCGGGCTGGCCTCGATGCACACGCTGGCCGTGCCCGGGCTGGAGGGCGAACGCCACCTCGCGGTAATCCGCCATGCGGGGCCCGCTTCGGCCCCGGCAGCCTGTTAATCTACCTGCCCTTTTCGTCCGCGCACGGTAACGACGACCCATGGCACGCATCATCGCTGTCGCCAACCAGAAGGGCGGCGTCGGCAAGACCACCACCGCCGTCAACCTTGCCGCTGCGCTGGCGGCGGCCAAGCGCAAGGTGCTGCTGGTCGACCTCGATCCGCAGGGCAACGCGACGATGGCCTCGGGTGTGGACAAGAACCAGGCCAAGCCGAACGGCTGCGAGGTGCTGCTGGACGAGGCGCCGATCGAGCGCGCCATCGTCACCACCGCGGCGCACTACGACCTGCTGCCGGGCAACGGCGACCTGACCGCGGCCGAGCTCAAGTTGATGGACGCACTGGCGCGCGAGAGCCGGCTGAAGGAACAGCTGGCCAAGGTGGCCGGCAAGTACGACACGATCCTGATCGACTGCCCGCCCTCGCTGCACCTGCTCACGCTCAACGCGCTGACCGCGGCCGACGGGCTGCTGATCCCGGTGCAGTGCGAGTATTTCGCGCTGGAGGGCCTGTCCAGCCTGCTCGACACGGTCAAGGCGGTGCGGGCACGGCTGAACCCGGGTCTGGAGATCGAGGGCCTGCTGCGCACCATGTACGACGTGCGCAACAACCTGGGCAACGAGGTCTCGGCACAGCTGACCCAGCACTTCGGCGACAAGGTGCTGCGTTCGATCATTCCGCGCAACGTGCGCCTGGCCGAGGCGCCCAGCCACGGCCAGCCGATTCACCTTTATGACCGCAGCTCGCGCGGTGCGATCGCCTACATAGGGCTGGCCGGCGAGATCATCCGCCGCGAGCGCGGCGCCCAGGCGGCGCTCGCCGCGCTGGGCGAAATGCACGACGACCCGACCGCCGCGCACGACGCGACGATCGATCTTCACCAGGAGTAAGCATGGCTGCGAAGAAGCGTGGACTGGGACGCGGGCTCGATGCCCTGCTGGGCGGCGATGGAGCCGGCGCCCCGTCGGTGATCGAGCAGGAGGGCGAGCTGCGCACCCTGCCGATCCAGCAGATCCAGCCCGGCAAGTACCAGCCGCGGCGTCACTGGAACGACGAGGCGCTGGACGAGCTGGCCGCCTCGATCAAGGCCCAAGGCCTGATCCAGCCGGTGGTGGTCCGCGCGTTGGGCAAGAACAGCTACGAGCTGATCGCTGGCGAGCGACGCTGGCGCGCTGCGCAGCGGGCGCAGATGAGCGAGATCCCGGCGCTGGTGAAAGACGTGCCGGAAGTCGCCGTGCCGGCGATGGCGCTGATCGAGAACATCCAGCGCCAGGACCTGACCCCGCTGGAAGAGGCCGACGCGCTGAAGCGGCTGATCGAGGATTTCGAGCTCACCCACCAGCAGGCGGCCGACGCGGTGGGTCGCTCGCGCGCCGCGGTGTCCAACCTGCTGCGCCTGACTGACCTGCCCCCGGCGATCAAGAAGCTGCTCGACGAGGGCAAGCTGGAGATGGGCCACGCTCGATGCCTGCTCACGCTGGATGAGGCGGCTGCCGTGCCGCTGGCGCGCCAAGCCTCCACGCTGGGCTGGAGCGTGCGCGAGCTGGAGGATGCCGCGCGCAAGGCGCAGAGCGCGCCGAAGGGCAAGGCCAAGGCGGCCGGTGCGCGAGATCCCAACATCGACGCGCTGGAGCGCGAGCTGGCCGAGCGCTTCGCCACCCGGGTGGAGCTGGCGCAGAGCCGCGGCGGCCGCGGCAAGCTGGTGATCCACTACCACAGCAACGACGAACTCGAGGGCATCCTCGGCAAGATCCGCTGATCGCCCGTCGGCGACGCGGCGCGGTTCCGTCGCGCCGGTGCCGGGCGGTCGTGCCCGCCAGGCGGTAAACTCTTGCGCTGCCTGCCGCCGCGGCGCGTCATTCCAAGGCCCGACCCATGCCCCAGCTTTCCGTCGTCGTCCCCGTCTTCAACGAGCGCGACAACATCCCGCCCCTGCTCGCCGAGATAGCCGCCGCCCTGCGTGGCCAGGTCGACTACGAGGTGATCTACGTCGACGACGACTCCACCGACGACAGTCGCCAGGTGCTGGCCGCGCAGAAAGCGCAGCACCCGGAGCTGCGCGTGCTGCACCACGTCACCCGTTCGGGCCAGAGCACGGCGGTGTGGAACGGCGTGCGCGCGGCGCAGTCGCCGTGGATCGCCACGCTGGACGGCGACGGCCAGAACGACCCGGCCGACATCCCCAAGCTGCTCGCCGCGCGCGCCGACGCCGCGCCGGCGGTGCGGCTGTTCGCCGGCTGGCGCACCACGCGCCGGGACAGCTTCAACAAGCGGATCTCCTCGAAGATCGCCAACGCGGTGCGCTCGCGCATGCTCAAGGACGCCACCCCGGACACCGGCTGCGGCCTGAAGCTGTTCGAGCGCGAGGTGTTCCTGCGCCTGCCCTACTTCGACCACATGCACCGCTACCTGCCGGCGCTGGTCAAGCGCGCCGGCTTCCAGAGCACCAGTGTGCCGGTGGGGCACCGCCCGCGCACCGCGGGCACGTCGAAGTACGGCATGCTCGATCGCCTGTGGGTCGGCCTGGCCGACCTGCGGGGCGTGGCCTGGCTGATGCGCCGGGGCAAGGTCACCGCGGTCGAGGAGCTGTAACCGGCTTCACGCCGGCTTAGCCCGCCACCATCCGCTTCAGGCGTAAGCTCGCGCTTTCCCTGGGACGCGGGGCGGCGCATGCGCATCCGGGTCAAACGCATCTATCTTCCGCCCGACCCGGCTGACGGTCGGCGGGTGCTGGTCGACCGGCTGTGGCCCCGAGGCGTGCGCAAAGACGCCGCCGGGCTCGATGGCTGGATCCGCGAGGTGGCGCCGTCGGCCGCGCTGCGACGCTGGTTCGGTCATGAGCCCGCGCGCTGGGAGGCCTTCCGCCATCGCTATGCCGCGGAGCTGGATGATCTTGCCGAGTACTGGCGACCGCTGGCCGACCAGGCCGTGCACCGGCCCTTGACCCTGCTCTATGCCGCGCGCGACGAAGAACACAACCATGCGCTGGTGCTCAAGGATTATCTGGAATGCTGGCTGCACGGCCATGGGCCGCGCTGAGACGGCCTAGCGGGGCATGCCCGCGGGCACCGCCCCCTCGCGCTCGTGCCAGCCGCGCAACGCTTGGCGCGCCCGGTCGCGTCCGAGTTCGATCAGCTCCTTCGCGCGGTAGAACTCGAAGGCGGTGGACACGTCGCGCGGCATCTGGATCAGCAGGTCCGGCGCATAGGCTGCCAGCCGCAGGCGTGACAGGTTGGCCTGCATCAGGTCCATCGACTGGTTGAGCAGCTCAAGTGCACCGGGCGCGGCATCGCGGGGCGTGCCGTTGCCGGCCGGCAACAACTTGCCGAGCCACTCGCCGAGCCGGCCGCGGTGGTTTTCGTCGTCGACCGCTACCGCGGGGTCCGGCCGGGCGCCTTCGGCCGGCCCGTCCACGCTGACCGCGAACAGATAGTCCGCGCGCTCGCGGATCAGCGGGGTCACCGGCACCGGGTTCAGCAGCGCGCCGTCGAGCAGCAGCCGGCCGCCCACGCGATGCGGCCGGAAGATGGTGGGAATGGCGATCGACGCCCGGATCGCCTCGAACAGCGAGCCGCGGGTGAGCCACACTTCGCGCTCGCGCTCCAGGTCGGTGGCTACCGCCGTGTAGGCCAGTGGTAGGTCCTCGATGTGCACGTCGCCGATCAGCTCGCGCAGTGTGCCGATGATCTTCTCGCCCTTGATCAGGCCGCCGCCGGTGAAGGTCCAGTCCAGCAGGCGCAGCACGTCGAGCTTGGCCAGGGTGGACACCCAGTCGCGGTAGACGTCCAGCTTGCCCATCGCGTAGATGCCCCCGATCAGCGCGCCCATCGAGCTGCCGGCGATCGCCGAGATCTCGTAGCCGGCCGCCTCGATCTCCTCGATCACGCCGATGTGCGCAAGCCCCTTGGCGCCGCCGGCGCCGAGCGCAAGCGCCACCGTGGGCCGGCTCGACGCGCCGCCGGCGCGCGCGGTGGTCTGGATGTCCTGCCCGGGAGGATCGTTGTCGGCCATGGCGTCGCAGCGGGAGGGCGCTTCATAACGTTGTGCAAACGCCCGGTTTCCGTACGATGCCAGAAAGGCGCCGCAGCGGCGACCGCGCGGAAGGCCGACCGACGGTCCGCCGCGGTCGGTTCGCACCAGGCGCCGGTCTGTCTCCCTGGGAAGTTCTGTCTTGATGCGATACCTCTTGCGACGACCGCTCCGCGCGGCTGCCCGGCGATCCGTTGTCCCCGGGGAAGGCGCATGAGCTGGCAGGCCTGGGCCACGGTGGCGGTGATCGTCGCTGCGATGGCGCTGTTCGCCAGCGAGAAGGTGCGCATCGACCTGGTGGCGCTGATGGCGCTGGCGGCCCTGGTGATCCTGGGCGTGGTCAGCCCGGCGGAGGCGCTGAGCGGTTTCAGCAACGAGGCGACGGTGACCGTGGCGGCGATGTTCGCGCTGAGCATGGGCATCGAGCGCTCCGGTGCGCTGGAGCCGCTGAGCCGGCTGCTGATGAAGATCCGCCGGCCGTGGTTGCTCACCCTGGCGCTGATGCTGGCGATCGCTCCGCTGGGCGCCTTCATCAAGAACATTGCCCTGGTCGCCACCTTCCTGCCGCTGGCGCTGAAGGTGTGTCAGCGCACCGGGACCTCGCCTGGCCGGGTGCTCATGCCGATGGCGTTCGCCGCGCAGATGGGCGGCGTATGCACGCTGATCGGCACTTCGTCCAACCTGCTGGCCGACACGCTGGCGCAGAAGCAGGGCATGCCGCCGTTCGGCGTGTTCGAGTTCACCGAGCTGGGTGCCATCCTGGCGGTGGTCGGTATCGTCTACCTGATGCTGGTCGGCCGCTGGCTGCTGCCGCGCCACATCCACACCGACATGCCGGTGCAGGTGGAGATCGGCAAGTACGTCACCGAGCTGGAAGTCACCGAGCACTCCTCGTTGCTCGGCAAGAGCATCGCCGATGCCAGCCTGGGCGAGCGCTACGGCGTCTACCCGCTGGAACTGCTGCGGGGTGATCGTCGCACCTGGTCGCCGCGGTCGCAGAAGATTGCCCGCGGCGACGTGCTGCTGGTGCGCGGCGACTGGGAGAAGATCGAGGAGTTCCGCCGCCAAGCCGGCCTGCGCAATGCGCCGGAAGGGCATTACGCGCATACCGACGATCGCCAGCGGGTGCTGGCCGAGATCATGGTCGCGCCGGCCAGCGCGCTGGAGGGTCGGCGCTTCGGCGAGACCGGCATCGGCTGGCGCTACGACGCGGTGGCGCTGGCGATCCACCGCCGTGGCCAGGTGCTGCGCGAGAAGCTCAGCGACGTGGTGCTGGCGGTCGGCGACGTGTTGCTGGTGCTGGTGCCGGAAGAGGCGATGTCCAACCTGCGCAACGACGAGTCGCTGATCGTGCTGAGCGAGCGCGAGAACGCACACAGGACGCCACGCAAGGCGCTCTACGCGGTGGCGATCATGGCCGGGGTGATCGTCGCCTCGGGGCTGCGCTGGCTGCCGATCCCGATCGCGGCGATCTGCGGCGCCACCGCGATGGCGCTGGCCGGCTGTTTCGGCCGCAAGGATGTCTACGAAGGCATGGACTGGAAGATCGTGATCCTGCTCGGCGCGATCCTGCCGCTGGGGGTGGCGATCGAGAAGAGCGGCCTGTCCACCGCCGTGGTGCACGCCGGGATGGCCGTGGTCGGCAGCCACGGACCGCTGGCGGCGCTGTTCATGGTCTATCTGCTCACCGCCCTGCTCACCGAGCTGATGGGGCACAACCCGTCGGTGGTGCTGATGGTCGGCATCGCCGCCTCGGTGGCGCACGCGATGCACGTGGATCCGCGGCCATTCGTGGTGGCGGTGGCGTTCGCTGCGGCCACCTCGTTCGCCACGCCGGTCGGCTATCCGACCAACACCATGGTCTATTACGCCGGCGGCTACCGCTTCACCGATTTCATGCGGGTGGGCATCCCGCTGATCGTGTTGTTCTGCGCACTGTCGATGTGGCTGATCCCGCACTTCTGGCCGTTCCAGCCGCTCACCCGTTGAGCGGCACGGCCGGCACCGGCCGGGGTCAACGGGTGTAGCCGGTCAGCGCCAGCTGCAGCATGATCTTCATCTCCTCGCGCAGCGGCAGCGGTGCCACGATCTCCGCATCCGGCCCGTACTTGAGCACGTCCATCAGCAGCTCGCGCGAGTTCGAGTAGGGCACCTGCAGCTCGTAGCGGCCGTCGGGCAACCATTCGCCCTTCTGCTGCGAGTGCCAGTGCTCGTCCGCGACCCAGCGCGCCGCATGGGCGGAAAAGCGGATCGTCGCCCAGGCCTTGGGCTTGCCGGCGAAGATGCCGTAGCTGGAGGAGAGCATCTCGTTGAGGTCGCTGTCGGCGACGTCGATCGCCCGCTCGTCCAGCGCATGCGGCTCCAGGATGCGGTCCACCGCGAAGCTGCGCAGTGCCTCGCGATCGTGGTCCCAGGCATCGAGATACCAGTTGTCGCGGTAGTGGGTCAGCCGCTGCGGCGAAACCGTGCGGCGACTGTCCGAGTTGGTGGTGCGCGCGCGATAGCGGAAGCGCAGCTGGCGGCGTTCGAGCACGGCGCCAGCGGTGATGCGGAACACCTGCTGGTCGAGCCTGCGCTCGCCCCAGGCGATCACGCGGATGCGCTCGATCGGCAGCGCCCTGCCGCTGCCCTGGTCGGACAGCAGTCCCTCGATGCGTGCCTTGAACGGCGCCAGCGCGCCGGCCAGCACCCCCGGTCCGCTGCGCCCGATCAGCTCGTTGAGCGCCAGCAAGGCCGCCAGCTCGTCGGAGGTCAGCCACAGGCCCGGCAATTCGAAACGCTCGCCCTCACCCACCTCGTAGCGAAAGGCCGCCTGCTCGCCGCCACCGCTTTCGATCGGCGCGCCCAGGGCGTCGCGCAGGAACGCGATGTCTCGGTAAAGCGTGGCGCGCGAGCACTCCAACTCGTCCATCAGGCGCGGCAGCGGCACGGGGTAATGTGCGGATTTGAGCAGTCGATGCAGGGTGAGAATGCGCTCGTAGCGGTCCATGGCATATCGTCGAGGGGAGGCGTTGTGTAGCATGGGCACGCCCCGTGACGGCCGCAAGCCCGAGTTCCCCGGTGTGCCTTCGGCGCTCCCACTCCGCTTCCCCGCCCGAGAAACTCCACGATGCCAGTACCTCTCGACGTTCCCGAAACCGGGTCGCCCGCCCGCCCGTCCCCCGCCCCGGGGGCGCTCGCCGTCGCATTGCAGGTGACCGCGGACACCGGCTACGGCATCTGGGCCCTGCAGGGCATCGGGCTCGCCCTCGGCATCTACCGCAGCGGGCGCGGCGAGTCGCTGGTGCCGTTGCTGATCGGCCTGGTGCTGGTCAGCGCTGGGCTCGTGGTGGCCAGCCTACGCCGGGCAGGACCACCGGACTGGTACGGCTGGTGGCCGGGTCGCAACGCCCGCCCAACGCGCGAAGCATTGACGGCATTGGCGACCTACCTGCCGATGCTGGCCGTGGCGGGGCTGACCCGCGGCGACAACGATTTCTGGGCCACCCGGCTGGCGGGCGCCGTGCTGATGATGGCCTGCCTGGGGCACCTGCTCTACAGCACCCGTCGACTGCCCGGCCGCGTACCGGGTTCGGCGCCGGTCGCTGCCCTGCCGGCGGGCCGGGTGATGGCTGCACTGTTCGGTGGCGGCTTGTGGCTGTGGTTGTGCGTGGCCGCCGACAGCAACGTGCCGGTCGGTCCGGCGCTGCCCGAGCACCAGTCATGGCTGCTGGTGCTGATGATCATGGCCTTGCTGCTGGGGCTGATCGAGGGCATGCGCTGGCATACGCTGCGCGCGGGGGGCGCAGACGATGCGCGGGCACCGGCCCGCCTGCCGAAGGGGCGGTTCGTCGCGGCCGTGCTCAGCCACGCCTTGCCGTGCGTGGCCCTGCTGCTTGCCGATCGCTGGCAGGCCAGCGGCCTGCTGGCGGCCATCGCGGCGGTCAGCAATCTCGTCGGGCGCGGCTGGGAACAGTGGCTCTATCGGCGCGAGTGCGCACGCAACGCCGAGCCCTGCCCGGGATGACGGGCGCGCCATTGGTTCACAACGGATTCAACGCGATCCGTTAAGGTAATCGGTTACGTTTGTTTAACAATCGGATCGTCCCCTCGATGAACAAGACCCCGCTTACTCTCCTGCTGGCCGCCACGCTGATGGCCGGCCATGCGCACGCCCAAACCACTGCCGGCGGCGCTGCCGCCGGGTCCGATGCCAGTGCCACCGACAACGGTGGCTGGAGCGGCTCGGGCGAATTCGGCTTCGCCTCTGCCCGCGGCAACTCGCGCTCGGAGAACCTCAACGCCAAGCTCGGTCTCAGTCAGGAAAACGAGTTGTGGCGCAACAACTTCTTCCTCAACGGCCTGCGTTCGAAGGGTGAGGTAAGTGTCACGGATGCCGCCGGCAACACCGTGAACCGCTTCAGCACCACGGCCAACCGCTACGACAGCGGAGCCTCGGTTGGCTACAAGCTGGACCCGCGCAGCTACATCGTCGGTGCCCTGCGCTACGAGCACGACGATTTCGGCGCCAACCTGTGGCAGGGCACGGTGTCGCTCGGCTACGGATACATCGCCCTGAAGAGCCAGCGTACCGAGCTGTCGTTCGAAATCGGTCCCGGTTACAAGCGGTACCGGCCGGCCGACGAGCAGCAGGACGTCAACGGCACGACCCTGAAGGTGCGCCAGCCGACCCAGGGCGAGGCGGTGGCGCGCGGTCTGGCGAACTTCAAGTACCGCCTGACCGACAACACGGCGTTCGAAGACACCCTGCTGACCGAAGCGGGTTCGAAGAACAAGTACTACCAGAACGACGCCGGCCTGTCGGTCAGCATGACCAAGAAGATGGCGCTCAAGCTCGGTTTCCAGGTGCGCTACAACAGCGATACCCAGCCGGGCACCAAGAGCACCGATACGCTGACCACCACCAACCTCGTCTACAACTTCTGACGCAGGCGGTTCCGGTGGCGCGAAAAAGCCGGCGGCTCAGGCCGCCGGCTTTTTTGTGGGCGGAACCTTGCGCTCAGTGTCGGTCGAGGAAGGCCGCCGCACCCTGTGCCAGCAGCGATTCGGCGACGGCGCGGCCCAGCGCCTCCGGTGCCTGTTCCGATCCGTCGGCATGGGCGTGCAGCAGGCTGCCGCCGTGCGGATCGCCGACCAGACCGCGCAGGTGCAAGCCCTTTTCGCTGCGCATGCACCACGCGCCGACCGGGACCGAGCAGCTGCCTCCCAGCGCATGGTTCATCGCGCGCTCGGCGGTCACCGTCAGCCGGGTATCGGCGTCGTCCAGCGCGCGCAGCAACTCGAGTACGTCGGGCCGGTCGTCGCGCGCCTCGATCGCGATGGCGGCCTGGCCGGGTGCGGGCAGCCAGTCCGGAGCGACCAGGAGGCTGCGGATGCGGCTGGACAGGCCGAGCCGGTCCAGGCCGGCACAGGCCAGCAGGATCGCGTCGTAATCGCCGGCATCGAGTTTGGCCAGGCGCGTACCGACGTTGCCGCGCAGGTCGAGCAATTCGAGGTCCGGTCGTGCCGCGCGCAGCTGCGCCTGCCGGCGCAATGAGGAGGTGCCGACCCGCGCGCCTTGCGGCAGCGCCGCCAGATCCTGGTAGTGGTTGCTGACGAAGGCATCGGCGCAATCCGCGCGTGCCAGGATCGCTGGCAGCGCGAAGCCGGGTTCCAGTTCGGCCGGGACGTCCTTGAGCGAATGCACGGCGAGGTCGGCGCGATCCTCGAGCATCGCCACTTCCAGTTCCTTCAGGAACAGTCCCTTGCCACCGATCGCCGCCAGCGGCCGGTCGAGGACCTCGTCGCCGCGCGTGCTCATCGGCACCAGCTCCACCTCCAGCCCGGGATGCGCTGCGCGCAGTTGCGCGGCGACGTGCTCGGCCTGCCATAGGGCGAGTGCGCTCTTGCGGGTGGCGATACGCAGCGTGGTCGGGGTCATTCGGGCCTCGGCGGATGATGGGAACGGCGCGGTGGAAGCATGCATTGTCCCGCATTCGCGCCGGTGGGGCAGTGCGGCGCAAGGTCTCCCCGGGGTCGGCGGCTCAGCCCATGCGCAACAGTCGGCGAACGGCGGGCAGGTTGCGCCGGCTGACCTCCGGCTGCAGCTCGCTGCCCGCCAGCCGGGCCAGCGTGCGTCCGTCGCCCAGCGTCTTCAGCCCGACCAGCCGTGACTGCGGCACCAGGCAGCTTCGGTGCAGGCGGATCAGCTGGTCGGGGTAGGCCTCCTCGAGCTGGCGCAGCGATTCCTCGATCAGCAGTTCGCCGCCGCCGTGCAGGACCGCGACGTACTTGTCCTCGGCCTGCAGCGCGATCACCTCGTCCAGCGCGATGCGCACTTCCTCGCCGCGCTGGCGGGCGTGCAGGTAGCCGGGAGCCCGTTTCGGCGCCGCCTCCCTCCGCCGCCCGGCGCGCGCCAGCGCCTCGCGCAGCCGGTCCAGCCGCACCGGCTTGAGCAGGTAGTCGACCGCGCCCAGTTCGAAGGCGGTTACCGCGTGATTCTCGTAAGCGGTGCAGAACACCACGTGGGGCCCCACCCGGTGGCCCAGCCGGCGCGCCAGCGCGGTGCCGTCGAGCCCGGGCATGTTGATGTCCAGCAGCAGCACGTCGGGCGAAAGCTCGCTGATCGCCGCCAGCGCCGCCTCGCCGTCGCCGGCCTGCCCTACCACCTCGGCTCCTTCGCACTGCCCGACCAGCGCCGCCAGGCGCATCCGCGCCAGCGGCTCGTCGTCGACGATCAGCACGCGCATCGGGTCGTGCTCAGCCATCGCGTCCACCGGAGGCCGGCAGGCGCAGTTGCACCACGAAGCGATCGCCCACCGGTCCGGCCTCCACCCGCGCGCGCGCGCCATAGCGATAGGCGACCCGCTGGCGCACGTTGTCGAGGCCCTGTCCGTTGCCCCGTGGCGTGGGGGCGGCCGGCAGCGGATTACTGATTTCGATCACCAGCGTGCCCTGGTCGACGTGTCCCTCCAACCGGATCTCGCCTCCTTCGCGCAGCGGCTGGATGCCGTGCCGCACGGCGTTCTCCACCAGGGGCTGCAGCAGCAGGCGCGGCAGCGGAAAGTCCGGCGGAAGCGTGTCCAGTTCGCGATGCACGTGCAGGCGCCCGCCAAGCCGCAGCTGCTCGATCGCCAGGTAGCGATCCACCAGCGCCCATTCCTCGGCCAGCGTGTCGTCGCCGCCGCCCTGCTCTCCCAACGCCGCGCGGAACAGTTCGGACAGGTCCTCGATGGTGCGCTCGGCCGCGTCCGGATCCACCCGCACCAGGGCGGCCACGGTGTTCATGCTGTTGAACAGGAAGTGCGGGCGGATGCGCGCCTGCAGCGCGGCGACCTGCGCCTGGGCGGCCGCAGCCAGTCGCAGCTGCCACTGCCCCAATACATAGAAATAGCGGAGCATCGCCGCGGCGAGCAGGGCGGCTACCAGCACGTTGGCGCGGGCGAAGCGCATGTAGCCACCGTCGACCAGGGCCAGACCCAGCACCCGGTCCAGCCAGCGGCCCGCCAGGCTGGCGGCGATCACCACCAGTACGATCACCAGCCAGACGCCGGCATACGGCATCCAGCCCGAAAGGCGTTCCAGCCAGGGTCTCGCCTTGCACAGCGCCAGCGTCTCGAGCATCGCCAGCCAGGCAACGAACGCCATGGCGACGCTGTAGCCCCGCCAGCTGAAGCGCGTATCCGGTGCCAGCCACATCACGGTGACCGCCAGCGCGCCGACCAGCAGGATCGCGAACAGCGCCGGCAGGCCGCAGAAATCCGGCAGCGGGCTGGCGGGGCGGGGTGCGGTCGCGGACGGCATTGGTCGCAGTATGCCGTACGACCGGGGGTAGCGATCAGCCGGCCAGTCGCGCGTCGAACCAGCGGCGCAGGTCGGCGATCTCCTCGGCGCAGACCGAGTGCGGCATCGGGTAGGTGTGCCACTGGATCGCATAGCCCAGCGCCTCCAGCGCGGCGCGCGAATCGAGGCCGCGCTGCAGGGCGACGACGGGGTCCATCGTGCCGTGACCCCAGAAGATCGGCACCTGCGCATTCGCCGGACTGCGCTCGGCGGCCAGCGTGTCGGCCAGCGGCAGATAGGTGGAAAGCGCGACGATGCCGGCCAGTCGCTGCACGTGGCGCAGGCCCGCCGCCAACGCGATCGCGCCGCCCTGCGAGAAGCCGGCCAGCACGATCCGCTCGCTGGGCACGCCGCGCTCGTGCTCGCGGGCGACCAGCGCTTCCACCGCTTCGATCGACGCGCGCATGCCGGTCGCGTCCTGCCGGCTCATCAGGTCGAAGCCGAGGATGTCGTACCAGGCGCGCATCGGCATGCCGCCGTTGATCGTCACCGGACGTACCGGCGCGTGCGGGAAGACGAAGCGCAGCGCCGGCCACTGCGGCGACACCAGCTCCGGCACGATCGGCGCGAAGTCGTTGCCGTCCGCGCCCAGGCCATGCAGCCAGATCACGCTGTGGGTCGGGTCGGCACCGGTTTCACGCTCGACGGTGGGCAGCAGGCTCATGCGTTGGACTCGGGGAACGGGAAGGCGCCCAAGTCTCCACGATGCCCGTCCGTCCCGCCAGCCGGGAAAGCTATCGCTGTGCCTCAGGCAGGCTGTCCCGATGCCAGCGCCCGCTGGTGCGAACCATGGATCGTGTCGCGTTCGGGCAACCGCCCTTCGCGCACGCACGCGATCCATTCGGCCGTGGTGAGCACTGCCGCGTAGCGCGACTGCGCCACCACGGCGAACACCCGGTGGATCTCCTCCGCGCTGGCCGTGCCGGCACGATTGGCATAAGGCACGCTGCCGGACGCGTCCATCAGGAATTCCACCTGCAGCCCCGCATCGAACGCGTGCTTGATGGTGGTGTCGTTGCAGTTGTGGGTCATGTAGCCGGTCACCACCAGCGTGTCGATGCCGCGCGCGCGCAGCCAGTCGCCGAGGTCGGTGCCGGTGAATGCGCTGGGCAGCCGCTTGCGCACCAGGTGGTCATGCGGCCTACCCGCAACGGCCGGGTGCAATTGCCAGCTATGCGAGCCTTCGGCGCACCGGCGCGGGGCGTTGTTGGTCGGCCTGTGCCTGGGCGCGTTCGTGCTCGCCGACGCCGGACTGCTGGACGGGCGCCGTGCCGCCACGCACTGGGTCGGTGCCGGCCTGTTCGCGCAGCGCTTTCCGCAGGTCAAGCTGGAGCCCGACGTGCTCTACGTGGACGCGGGCCCGGTGGTGACCTCGGCCGGTACCGCTGCGGGCGTCGACTGCTGCCTGCATGTGGTGCGACGCCTGTGCGGCGCCGACGCTGCGGCCCGCATCGTACGCCGGATGGTGGTGCCGCCGCACCGCCAGGGCGGCTAGGCGCAGTACATCGAACAGCCGGTGCCCGCGCGCGCCGAGCCCGGACCGTTGCAGCGCGCACTGGACTGGGCAAACGGCCATCTGGACCTGCCACACAGCCTGGACACGCTCGCCGCCCGCGCGGCGATGAGCCGGCGCAGCTTTACCCGTCATTTCCGTCGCCACACCGGTACCACCGTGAGCCAGTGGTTGCTGGGGCAGCGACTGGCGCTGGTCCAGCGGCTGCTGGAGACCACCGACCAGCCGGTGGAGCGCATCGCCGAGCGCGCGGGTTTTGGCACGCCGCTGTCGATGCGCCAGCACTTCGCGGCAGCGTTCGATACCACGCCCTCGGCCTACCGGCGCGAATTCCGCGGCCGCTGAGAGGCCGTGTACGAAATTCCTTGCGTGCGCCGACCATGACCTTGGGCGGTAGGCACGGCGCATCGCGGCTGGGTACGCTCAGTGGATTGCCACCGTGGAGCCACCCATGCACCGAACCGTGCTCGCGGGCCTCGTCGCCCTGCTCGTGCTGCCAGCCCATGCCGCCAGTCCCGCCGCCAACGCCGGCCACCTGGACATGGAAACCATCATGGCCAACCCGGACTGGATCGGGCATCCGGTCGAGTCGCCGTACTGGAGCGTCGACGGACGTTCGCTGTACTACCAGGTGCAGCGTGACGGCGGCCCGGTGCGCGACCTTTATCGCGTCGATCCGGCCACCGGTCGCGGCGGGAAGCTGGACCCAGCAGCGGTGGCGCAGGCCGACGGCCCGGCGGTGTACGACCGTAGCCACACCCACGCGGCGTTCATCCGCCACGGCGACGTGTTCCTGGTCGACCTCGCCAGCGGCCGCCGCACCCAGGTGACCCGTACGCCGGAAGACGAGTCCGCGCCGCAGTTCTCCGCCGACGGCCACGCGCTGCAGTACCGCCAGGGCAACGACTGGTACAGCTACGACCTGGCCAGCGGCGTCAGCGGCCCGGCCGCGGTGCTGAAGTTCGCCGACGATCCGCACGCGGAGAAGCCCAATACGCTGCGCGAGCACCAGCTCGACCTGTTCAGCACGCTGCGCCAGATCAAGGCCGACAAGGACGCCGTGCGCGCGCGCCAGAAGACGCTGGAGGCGGCCGATCCCGGTCGCGCACCGGAACCGTTCTGGCTGGGCGACAAGATCACCGCGGTGGACACCGAGCTGTCGCCCGACGGACGCTGGATGCTGGTGGTGACCGAGCCGAAGGGCGCGCCCAAGGGCGAGGCGCCGAAGGTGATCCATTACGTCACCGACTCGGGCTACACCGAGACCCAGGACGCGCGCACCTACGTCGGTCGCAACGATCCGATCGCGCAGTCGCTGCTGCTGCTGGACCTGTCCAGGCACGCCACCTACAACCTCGACACCGCCGTGCTGCCCGGCATCAAGGACGATCCGCTGAAGGCCTTGCGCGCCAAGGCGATCGCCGCCCGCGAAAAGGCCGGCGACAGCGCCGGCGCCGAGGCGCTGAAGGCGCCGAAGGTCCGTCCGGTACACATCGTGTCCGGCGACAACGACGGTTCCGGCGGCGGCATCGTGTGGAGCGACGACGGCTCCCAGCTTGCCATCCAGCTGCGCGCGGTCGACAACAAGGACCGCTGGATCGCCAGCGTCGATTTCACCAAACACGCACTGGTCAACCAGCAGCGCCTGCACGATGACGCCTGGATCAACTGGAACTTCAACGATTTCGGCTGGCTGAAAGACAACCGCACGCTGTGGTACCTGAGCGAGCAGACCGGCTGGTCGCAGCTCTACGTCAAGCCGCTGGACGGCAAGGCGAAGCCGCTCACCGCGGGCAAGTTCGAGATCAGCCACCCGCAGCTGAGCGAGGACGGCCGCTGGTTCTACGTGCGCTCCAACCGCGTGGCGCCGTACAGCTACGACGTCTACCGCGTGCCTTCGACGGGCGGCGACCTGACCCGCCTCACGCAGTACCAGGGCATGGACCAGTTCGTGCTCTCGCCGGACGGCAGCCAGCTGGCGGTGCTGCATTCGGCGCCCTACGTGTTCGACCAGCTGGCGGTGCTGCCGGCCGCGGGCGGCGCGCCGCGCGAGCTGACCGACACCATGAAGCCGGCCTACATGGCGCACCACTGGATCGCGCCGAAGATCGTCCAGGTGCCCTCCTCGCACGGGGCCGGGGTGATCTACGCCAAGTACTACGGTCCGGCGAACGAGACCGACGCGCCGGCCTCGCGCCCGGCGGTGATCTTCGTGCATGGCGCCGGCTATACCCAGGACGTGACGCTGGGTTCCACCTACTACTTCCGCGAACAGATGTTCCACAACCTGCTGGTGCGCGAGGGCTACGTGGTGCTGGACATGGATTACCGCGCGTCGGAGGGCTACGGCCGCGCGTGGCGCGTGGCGATCTACCGGCACATGGGCCATCCGGAGCTGGAGGACATCCTGGACGGCAAGGCCTGGCTGGTGAAGCAGCACGGCGTCGACCCGAAGCGCGTGGGGATCTACGGCGGCAGCTACGGCGGGTTCATGACCGAGATGGCGCTGCTGCGTGCGCCGGGCGAGTTCGCCGCGGGCGCGGCGCTGCGTCCGCCGTCGGACTGGGTTACCTACAACGCCGAGTACACCTCGAACATCCTCAACGACCCGCAGATCGATCCCGAGGCGTACAAGACCAGCTCGCCGATCGAGTACGCGGCGAACCTGAAGGACCCGCTGCTGATCGAGCACGGCCTGATCGACGACAACGTGATGACCGCCGACTCGATCCGCCTGTACCAGCGCCTGATCGAGCTGCACAAGAAGAACTTCTGGATCTCGCTCTACCCGCTGGAGCGGCACGGCTTCGTCCATCCGGACTCGTGGTACGACGAGTACCGCCGCATCCACGAGCTGTTCACCACCTGGGTGAAGAACCGCCCGGCGACGCCGTGAAACGTGCTGCGCGGCAGGCCGGGAACGGCCTAGCCGCGCAGCGAGCGCACCAGCATGTAGACGGCGACGGCGACGATCACCCCGGCGAACACGATGTTGAGTGCACCGCGGGTCTTCGCCAGCCGCTTCGCACCCAGCGCACCGAGCCAGCCGCCGACCACGCCGCCGCCGATGAAGGCGCCGGCGACCGGCCAGTCGATCAGGCCGGAACGGGCGTAGTTCACCGCCGCGGTGAGGCCGAACGCGCCCACCGCGAACAGCGAAGTGCCGATGGCGTGGATGATCTCCATGCCGCTGGCCAGCATCAGCCCCGGCACGATCAGGAAGCCGCCGCCGATGCCGAAGAAGCCGGACAGCGCGCCGGCACCCAGGCCCACCCCGGCCAGCCGCGGGTTGGTGTGCGGCAGCGGATAACGGTCCGGGCCGCCGCGCCCGCGGCCGCGCACCATCAGTACCGCCACCACGATCATCAGCAGCGCGAACAGCACCAGCAGGCGCTGGCCGTTCACCGCCTTGCCGATGGTCGAGCCGATGAAGGCGCCGACCACGCCGGTGGCGGCGAAGATGAAGGCCGCCTTCCAGCGCACGTGGCCGGCCCGCGCGTGCGGGATCAGGTTGGCGAACGCGTTCACCGCCACCGCCAGCGCGCTGGTGCCGATCGCCAGATGCGGATCGTGTACGCCGACCACGTAGAGCAGCAGCGGCACGGCGAGGATCGAGCCGCCGCCGCCGATCAGCGCCAGCGAAAAGCCGACGGCCGAGCCGCAGGCGATCGCGATGAGGGTCTGGACCAGGTCGAATGCCGGCATCGACGGGATCTCGCTCGGGTTTGGGAGGGGATGGCCGGGCTCAGTCGCGGCGCATGGCGGCCAGCCGCGGCGCAAGCCCGGACAGGTCGTAACCGGCCTCGCGGGCGCTGGCAAGCACGCTGTCGGCAGGCAGCCGGCGCGCCGCCTGCAGCGCCCACAGCGTGGTCGAGCGGGTGCCGGTGCGGCAGTACGCGAGGGTCGGTCCCGGCAGCGTGGCGAGCGCCACGGCGAAGCCGTCCACCTGGGCTTCCTGCAGTTGCCCCGGCACCACCGGGATATGGCGATAGGCCAGTCCGGCGGACGCAGCGGCCGCGGCGATGGCCGATGACGTCGGCTGGCCGGGCTCCTCGCCATCGGGACGGTTGTTGATCACGGTGCGGAAACCGCGTGCGGCCAGTTCGGCCAGGTCGGACGGGGCGATCTGCGGGGACACGCTCAGCGTGTCGGTCAGCGGGCGGATGTCCATGGTGCGTCTACTCCGGCGCGTCAGAGCGCATCGAGGGGAATCTTCAGGTAGCTGACGCCGTTGGCTTCCGGCGGCGGCTTGTGCCCGGCACGCATGTTGATCTGTACCGAGGGCAGGATCAGCTTCGGCATCGCCAGCGTGGCGTCGCGCGCGGTGCGCATGGCGACAAACTCGGCTTCGCTGATGCCTTCGTGCACGTGCAGGTTGTGTCGCTTTTCCGCACCCACGGTTGTTTCGTACGCATAGCTATCGCGGCCCGGCGCCTTGTAGTCGTGGCAGAGGAAGATGCGCGTGGCATCCGGCAACGCGAAGATCCTGCGGATCGAGCGGTACAGCGTGGCGGCATCGCCGCCCGGGAAGTCGCAGCGCGCTGTGCCGTAGTCGGGCATGAACAGGGTGTCGCCGACGAAGGCCGCGTCGCCGATCACGTGGGTCATGCAGGCGGGCGTATGCCCCGGGGTGTGGATCGCCACCGCCTCGATCCCGCCGACCTTGTAGGCCTCCCCGTCGACGAACAGGTGGTCGAACTGGCTGCCGTCGCGGGCGAACCCGGTGCCTGCGTTGAACAGCTTGCCGAAAGTCTCCTGCACGGTGCGGATGTGTGCGCCGATGCCGAGCTTGCCGCCCAGCTCCTGCTGGATGTACGGCGCGGCAGAGAGGTGGTCGGCATGCACGTGGGTATCGATCACCCAGTCCACGCTCAGGTCGTGCTCGCGGACCCAGGCGACGATGGCGTCGGCCGAGTCGTGCCGGGTGCGCCCCGAAGCGGCGTCGTAGTCGAGCACGCTGTCGATCACCGCGGCGCGGCCGGTGCCCGGATCGGACACCACGTAGCTGAAGGTGTTGGACGGTTCGTCGAAGAACGCTTTCACATCGGGGCGCTGCGAGGCCATTTCCTGCTCCTGGACCGGCATCGGTGACGCGGGGTGGGCAATCAATCTGAGGCGGACAGCGCCTTCGCTGGAACATTATATTAGCATATTCGAATATTCAAGGATGGCGGTGATGGCCCGCCCGCTGCTGCGCCCGCCGGCGCGGCAGCGGCGTCGGGAAAGCCGCTCGCGATGGCCGGACCGTTACCGGAGGCAGCACCCGGGCCGCACCCGAGGCTTCCACTTCCTGCGAAATTGAGCTCATCGAAATTTTGCCCGCCCAAAGACTGCGATATAGATATTTGCCTTGACAAATAAACTCGAGGCAATAGAATGCGCGGCCATGAATACCGCCACGCACTCCTGTTCGATCGCCAAGGGCCCCGCTGAGAGTCTGGGCGTGCTGCTGGGCCTGGTCCGCACCGAGATCGTCCGTGCGATGGAATCGGAGCTGGCTGCGCAGCAGATCGGCCTTCGCTTCACCCAGTTCCTGATCCTCAAGAAGCTGGCCAAGCTGGGCCCGATGAGCGCGAGCGAACTGGCCCGCGCCGTCGAGCTGGATGGTGGCGCGATGACCCGCCAGCTCGACCAGCTCGAGGCCAAGGGTCTGCTGCGCCGCACGCCGCACGAGCAGGACCGCCGCGCGCTGCGCATCGAGCTCACCGCGGCCGGCGATGCCCTGTGGCAACAGATGACGCCGTGCAACGACCGCGTGCTGGAAGCGGCCCAACGTTCGCTGAGCGCCATCGAGCGCGAGCAGCTCCACGACTATCTGGAGCGCGTGCTGTACGCGCTCCGCGACAAATCCTGACCCCCACACCCTCTCCCCAGAGATCACGATCATGCGCCTGCACCACCTCGCGGCCGGCATCGGGTTTTCGCTTTTGCTGGCCGCCTGTGCCACCAGCGGCGGCCTGCATCCGAACGGCACGCTGACCGACCCGTCCTCGCTGGCCACCGGCCAGAGCCTGGCGCGCGCGCACGCCGCCGAGGCCACCTGGCCGAACCAGGACTGGTGGACCTCGCTGGGCGATCCGCAGCTCGACGCGCTGATCGCCGAGGCGCTGCGCGACAACCCGGGCCTGGCCGTCGCCGATGCCCGTGCCCGCGAGGCGCAGACGGCCGTGGTCGATGCCAACGCCGCGCGCGGTCCGAGCGTGAATGCGGGCGCGGCGATATCCGGCGCTCGCCTGCCGGCGTCGGTCCCCATCGGCGGCCATTTCCTCAAGGCCGAGTATGGCTACGCCAGTTTCAACTGGGGGCTGGACCTGTGGGGCGGCAAGAAAGCCGCCTGGGAGGCGGCCGTCGGCGCAGCCAGGGCCGCCGACGTCGAGTCGCGCGCCGCGCGCATCGAGTTGTCCGCGAATGTCGCCCGCGCCTACGCGCGGCTCGGCTACGCCTTCTCCCAAAAGGACGTCGCCGATGCCGAGTACCAGCGCGCCAGCGAAGCCCGCAAGCTGACCGCGCAGCGGGTCGCCGCCGGGATCGACAGCCAGCTCCAGCTCAAGCAGGGTGACGCCGAGGTGGCGCAGGCCCAGCGCCAGCAGGCAGTGGCCGATCGCGCGGTGGATGCGGCCCGTTCGGCGTTGTCCGTGCTGCTCGGCAAGGGTCCGGACCGCGGCCTTTCGATCGACCGGCCGGCCGTGCTGCAGCCCGCCGCCGTGGCGGTACCGGCGAACCTGCCCGCGGACCTGATCGGCCACCGCCCCGACCTGGTGGCGGCGCGCTGGCGGGTCGAGGCGGCGCAGAAGCAGATCAAGGCCGCCAAGACCGAGTTCCTCCCCAACGTCAGCATCGGCGCGATGGCCGGCCTGCTCGCCACCGGCGGCCACAACCTGTTCGAGTTGCCGGCGCGGTTCTACCAGTTCGGACCGTCGCTGAGCCTGCCGATCTTCGATGGCGGCCGCCTGCGCGCCAATCTCGATCGCCAGGATGCTGCCTACGACATGGCCGTGGCGCAGTACAACCAGACCCTGGTGGGCGCGGTGAACGAGGTGGCGGACGACCTGTCCGCGCTCGATTCGCTGCGCACCCAGATCGATGCCCAGCAGCATGCCCTCGATGCCGCCCGCGACGCCTGGAAGCTGGCCGAGCAGCGCTACAAGGCCGGTGTCGGCAGCTACCTGGAGGCGCTGACGGTGCGCCAGCAGCTGCTGCAGGCCGAGCAGGGCATGGCCGCGCTGAAAGCGCAGCAGGTCGATACCTCGGTGCAGCTGCTTGCCGCGCTCGGCGGTGGCTACCAGCCCCGCGATGCGAGCGCCGTCCCGCCCGCCGCTTCTTCCTCCCCCGTTCCCCCCTCCGATCATTCCTGAGGCCGACCATGTCCAGCCCCAACACTCCGACGGCCGACAATCCGGCCAGCGCACCGGCCAAGCCGGCCAACAACCGCCGTGGCCTGCTCCTTCGCCTGCTGCTTATCGTCATCGTCCTGGCCGCCATCGGCTGGACCGTGTGGTACTTCCTCGATGGCCGCTGGTACGAATCGACCGATGATGCCTACGTCAACGGCAACATCGTGCAGATCACGCCGCAGATTCCCGGCACGGTGGTCACCATCGGCGCCGACGACGGCGACCTGGTGCATGCCGGCGACGTGCTGGTGAAGCTCGACAAGAGCAACGCCGAGGTCGCGCTGGCCGAAGCGAAGGCCAACCTCGCCAACACCGTGCGCAAAGTGCGCGGCCTGTACAACAACGTGGCCGGAGCCCAGGCCGACGTCGCCGCGCGCAAGGTGGCGGTCGACAAGGCCCGGGCCGACTTCGCGCGCCGCAGGGATCTGGTCAAGTCCGGCGCGATCTCGGCCGAGGAACTGGCGCACGCCCGCGATGCGCTGGCCGCCGCCGAGAGCGCGCTGACCAACGCCGAGCAGCTGTACCAGACCAACAAGGTGCTTGTGGACGACACCGTGGTCGCCTCGCACCCGGATGTGCAGGCCGCCGCCGCCAAGCTGCGCGCTGCCTACCTCGACGACCTGCGCACCACCATCGTGGCGCCGGTCGACGGTTATGTCGCCAAGCGCTCGGTGCAGCTCGGCCAACGCGTGGCTCCGGGCGCACCGATGATGGCGGTGGTGCCGCTGCATCAGGTATGGATCGACGCCAACTTCAAGGAAACCCAGCTCACCCACATGCGCATCGGTCAGCCGGTAGAGATCACCACCGATCTGTACGGTGACGACGTGGTCTACAAGGGCAAGGTGCAGAGCCTGGGCGTGGGCACCGGCAGCGCGTTCTCGCTGCTGCCGGCGCAGAACGCCACCGGCAACTGGATCAAGATCGTGCAGCGCGTGCCGGTGCGGGTGGTGTTCACCGAGCCGAAGCAGCTCGACGCGCATCCGCTGCGCATCGGCCTGTCCAGCGATGTGGAGGTGGGCCTGCACGACCAGAAGGGTCCGATGCTGGCCCAGCAGACGCCGGCCGCGCCGATCCTCAACACCGACGTGTACGAGAAGCAGCTGGCACAGGCGGATGACCTGATCGCCCGGATCATCCACGCCAACCTAGCACGCTCCAAATAACCCGTAGGAGCGCACCCGTGTGCGGTGTTTCCCGTCACGTGACCAAGAGCGTTCGCGCACAGGGTGCGCTCCTACAACATTGACTGATTGAGTCCGATGAGCACTGCCTTCCGCCCCCCCAATCTGGCGCTGACCACGATCGGCCTGTCGCTGGCGACCTTCATGCAGGTGCTGGACACGACCATCGCCAACGTGTCGCTGCCGACCATCGCCGGCAACCTCGGCGTGAGTTCGAACCAGAGCACCTGGGTCATCACGTCGTTCGCGGTGAGCATGGCGATCTCGCTGCCACTCACCGGTTTCCTCACCCGCCGCTTCGGCGAGGTGAAGCTGTTCGTGTGGTCTACGCTGCTGTTCGCGCTGACCTCGTTCCTGTGCGGCGTGTCGCAGAGCATGGGCATGCTGATCCTGTTCCGCGCGATCCAGGGCGCGGTGGCCGGGCCGATGTACCCGATCACGCAGAGTCTGCTGATTTCGATCTACCCACCGGCCAAGCGCGGCATGGCGCTGGCGCTGCTGGCGATGGTCACCGTGGTGGCGCCGATCGCCGGCCCGATCCTCGGCGGCGTGATCACCGACAATTACTCCTGGCCGTGGATCTTCTTCATCAACGTGCCGATCGGCATCTTCGCCAGCACGGTGGTCGCCGCGCAGATGCGCGAACGGGTGGAGCAGACCCAGCGTCCGAAGATCGACTATGTCGGCCTGATCACCCTGATCATCGGCGTCGGCGCACTGCAGGTGGTGCTGGACAAGGGCAACGACGAGGACTGGTTCAACTCCACCTTCATCATCGTCACCAGCATCGTCTCGGCGATCGCGCTGGCGGTGTTCCTGATCTGGGAGCTGACCGACAAGGATCCGATCGTCGACCTCAAACTGTTCCGCCACCGCAACTTCAGTGCCGGCACGCTGGCGCTGGTGCTGGCCTACGCCGCGTTCTTCTCGATCGGCCTGCTGGTGCCGCTGTGGCTGCAGCGCAACCTCGGTTACACCTCCACCTGGGCGGGCTTCGCCACCGCGCCGCTGGGCGTGATCCCGGTGCTGCTGACCTTCATCGTCGGCAAGTACGCGCATCGCATGGACCTGCGCCTGCTGGCCTCGGCCGCGTTCGTGGTGATGGGCGTGACCTGTTTCATGCGCTCGGATTTCTATCTCGGCATCGATTTCACCCACGTGGCGCTGGTGCAGTTGATCCAGGGCCTAGGCGTGGCGCTGTTCTTCATGCCGGTGCTGTCGATCCTGCTGTCGGACCTGCAGCAGAACGAGATCGCCGCAGGCTCCGGCCTGGCGACCTTCCTGCGCACCCTGGGCGGCAGCTTCGCCGCCTCGATCACCACCTTCCTGTGGGAGCACCGCGCGGTGGTGCATCACGCGCAGCTGGCCGAGCGGATCAATCCCTACAATCCGGTGGCCGCCGGAGCGATCGAGCAGCTCGGCGGAGGCAACGACCAGCTGGCCGCCGGCATGATCAACGGCATGATCACCCAGCAGGGCTACCAGATCTCCTTCAACGAGGTGTTCCACATGCTGGGCTGGATTTTCCTCGCGCTGGTGGCGGTGATCTGGCTGGCCAAGCCGCCGTTCGCGGCCAAGGCCGGTCCCTCCTCGGGCGGACACTGAGCGCTGCGCGCGCGCCGTCTTCAGGGGAACTGAACACGGTGCGCGCTATCGTGGCGCGGTTTCGTCCCGATCCCCACGCTCGAGGAGAACGCCATGAACCGCAGCACCATGCTCGCCGCCAGCCTCGCCACCGTGGCCCTGGCCGTCGGAACGGCTTGCGCCCAGACCATGCCGGCCGCCGCCGGCTCCGCGCCCATGTCGCCGATGCAGCACATGCAGCACATGCAGCGCCTGCACGGCACCCAGTATGTGAAAGGCTCGCACCGCATGCCGGCCACGGTCACCTCGGCCGACCCGACCACCGGGCTGGTCAAGGTCGACTCCGCCGGGATGGCGCTGGTGGTGCATTTCCCGCCGCCGGCGATGAAGAACCTCAAGCCCGGCGACAAGATCACCCTGCACCTGGGGTACAGCCAGCCCTGAGCCGGCATGGAGCCTGCTCCAGCGTTGAGCGGGCCGCCGGTTCCCCCTAGTCTCCCGCGCATGTTGCCGGCTCCGCACCTGCTCCGTCGATCGCCGCGCCTGTGGGCGCTGGGCCTGCTGGCCTGGCTCGCACTCGCGCTGCAGGGGGGCGGCGTGCTCGCTGCCGTCCATCCGGCCATGCACGGCGGGATGGGGACGTTGGCGGCTGCTGCCATGCATCACGCGGCGATGCTGGACGCCCACACCGGCATGCCCGATTGCTGCGGTGCCGCCGGCGGGCATTGCGCCTGCCCAGCCAACTGCACCGCCGCCCTGCCGATCCTGCCGGACAGCGCGGTACTCGCCCCGCTGCCGCCGTCAGGTAGTCCGGCCGGCAGTGCCGCCGGTACCGCTCCGCGCCGCTTCGGCAGCCCTCCGTTGCGCCCTCCCCTGGTCTGAGTCCTACCCCGAGACCGCTCCCGCCCGGCCTGTCGTCGGTCGGGCCCATGGGTATGCGCATTGCGGCAGGCGCCGTCGCGCGAGGAGTCACCGATGAACCGATCTTCCCTCCATCCCCCGGCCGTGCAGTGGCCGGATCTTTCCCGTCGCCGCTTCGTGCTGGGCTGCGCGCTTGGCGGCGGCGCCGTGGCGCTCGGCATCGTGCCGAAGGCCTCGGCCTGGGGCCACCCGGCGGCGACCGCCGTCGGCACGACGCCCGAGCTGCCCGGCACCGACTTCGCGCTCGCGATCGGCGAGCAGCCGGTCGACTTCACCGGGCGGCGCCGGCTGGCCACGGCCATCAACGGCAGCGTGCCCGGCCCCGTGCTGCGCTGGCGCGAGGGCACCGAGGTCACCCTGCACGTGACCAACCGCCTGGCCGTGCCGACCTCGATACATTGGCACGGCATCCTGGTGCCGGCCGCGATGGATGGCGTGCCGGGCCTGAGCTTTCCCGGCATCGCACCCGGCGAGACCTTCACCTACCGCTTTCCGGTCAGGCAGTCCGGCACCTACTGGTACCACTCGCACAGCCGCTTCCAAGAGCAGACCGGGCTGTACGGCGCCATCGTGGTCGCCCCGGCCGACGGCGAGCACCACCCGGCGGACCGCGAGCACGTGGTGCTGCTGTCGGACTGGACCGACGACGATCCGGAGCACATCTACGCCACGCTCAAGCGCCACAGCGACTACTACAACTACGCCGAGCCGACCGCCCCGGAGTTCTTCCGCGACGTGCGCGAGCACGGTCTGCAGCAGGCGCTGGCCGGTCGCCGCATGTGGAACACGATGCGGATGAGCCCGAGCGACCTCAGTGACGTCAGTGGTGCCACCTACACCTATCTGGTCAACGGCACTGCGCCGGCCGGCAACTGGACCGGACTGTTCCGCCCCGGCGAGCGGGTGCGGCTGCGCTTCATCAACGGCTCGTCGATGACCTTCTTCGACGTGCGGATTCCGGGATTGCGCATGACCGTGGTCGCCGCCGACGGCCAGGACGTGGAGCCGGTCAGCGTCGATGAGTTCCGCATCGGCGTGGCCGAGACCTACGACGTGATCGTGGAGCCGGTCGACGACCGTGCCTACACCGTGTTCGCCCAGGCCATCGACCGCAGCGGCTACGCCCGCGCCACGCTGGCGCCGCGTCCCGGCATGGCCGCCGCGGTGCCGCCGCTGGATCCGCGCGCGCGCTTGACCATGGTCGACATGATGGGAGCGATGGCGATGGGCCATGGCGGCCATGCGATGCCCGACATGGGCATGTCCGGCGCAGCGGACGCGCGCCCGGCGATGGCCCGCCACGCGCGCACCGAATACGGCCCCGGCGTGGACATGCACGTGGACATGCCCCGCGACAACCTCGACGACCCGGGCATCGGCCTGCGCGACAACGGCCGGCGCGTGCTCACCTACGCCGACCTGCACACGCTCGGCGGGCCGCTCGATCCGCGCTCGCCCGGGCGGGAGATCGAGCTGCACCTCACCGGCAACATGGCCCGTTACCGCTGGTCTTTCGACGGTGTGCCCTATGCGGAGGCGAAGCCGATCCACTTCCGCGCTGGCGAGCGCCTGCGCATCGTGCTGGTGAACGACACCATGATGAATCACCCGATCCATCTGCATGGCATGTGGAGCGAGCTGGAGAATCCCGACGGATCGTTCCAGGTGCGCAAGCACACCATCAACGTGCAGCCGGCGCAGCGCGTGAGTTACGCCGTGACCGCCGATGCGCCGGGGCACTGGGCCTACCACTGTCACATGCTCTACCACATGGAGGCGGGCATGTTCCGCGAGGTGGTGGTGTCATGAGCATCCGTCTGAACCGGCCGACGATCCGCGCCGCCGCCCTGGCGATCTTCCTCGCCGTGCTGGCCCTCCCGGCAACCGCCCAGCACCAGCATGCCGGGATGGATGGCATGCCGGGCATGGACATGCCCGCCCCGGCCGCCAGCGCGCCCGCCCCGGCGTCGTCCACGATGGGTGGCACGGCGATGCCCGCCCGCGCCGCCAGCGGCGTGCCGGCGCCGATGCGTGGCGAAGCAGCGCCGGCCGGGCATGCCATGTCCCCCGGCACACAGCGCGGCATCCACGATGCCAGCTCGCAGGGCATGCACCCGGGCACCATGACGGGGATGTCTGCCCAGGGCGACGCGGCCGGGCCGTCCGCCCGCGCCATGGCCATGGGCCGCATGCAGGGCGGTCCGCCGCCAGCCGATGCCCGCAGTCCGGACTACTCCGACGGCGTCGCCCCCAGTCACCTGCCGGGCATGGACATGGGCGAGGAGGCCCGTTTCGCGCTGCTGCAGTTCGACCGGCTCGAGTCGTTCGCGGGACGCGAGGAACATGGCCAGCGCTGGGAGCTGCACGGCTGGTACGGCAACGACAACGACAAGCTGCTGGTACGCAGCGAAGGCGAACGCAGCGCTGGCCGCGTGGCTGAGGGCGATCTCGAGGCGCTGTGGAGTCACGCCGTCGCGGCCTACTGGGACACCACGCTGGGTGTCCGCCACGACCTGGGTGATGGCCCGTGCCGCAACTGGCTGGCGGTCGGCGTGCAGGGTCTGGCGCCCTACGGGTTCGACGTGGAAGCCACGGGCTACGTGGGGCTTTCCGGGCGTACCGCCGCGCGACTGCGTGCGGACTACGAAGTACTGTTCACCCAGCGACTGATCCTGCAACCGGAGCTCGAAGCCAACCTGTACGGGCGCGACGACCCCGCGCGCGGCATCGGCCGGGGCTTCTCCGATGTGCAGTTCGGCCTGCGCCTGCGCTACGAGATCCGTCGCGAGCTGGCACCGTATGTCGGCATGCAGTTCGTGCGCCGACTTGGCCGCACCGCCGACTTCGCCCGCGCCATTGGGCAGCCGGTATCCGACCGCCAGCTGGTGGTCGGCCTGCGCCTCTGGTTCTGACCGGGAGACTCTCATGAAGACATCGCTTCGTCCGTTCCTGCTCGGCGTGCTCGTCGCCGCGGGGTTGTCCGCCGCCGGGTTGCTCCTGTTCGTCTATGCCGGCCGCTACGACATCGGCGCGGATGCGCCCCACACGCGACCGGTTGCCGCGTTGCTGACCGTGCTCCGCGAGCGTTCGCTGCGCACCCATGCGGCTGGACTGCGGGTTCCGGACCTGACCGATCCCCGGCGCATCCTCCAGGGGGCCGGCCAGTACGCGGCGATGTGCACGCAGTGCCATCTGACCCCGGTGATGCGCCATTCGGAGATCCGCCCGGGCCTGTACCCGCAGCCGCCGGATCTGACCCGGGTGCGGATCGACCCGAAGGTGGCCTTCTGGGCGATCAAGCACGGCATCAAGATGAGTGCGATGCCGGCCTGGGGCACCAGCCACGACGACGCCACGATCTGGTCGATGGTGGCGTTCCTGCAGACGCTACCGGACCTGAGCCCGGCACAGTATCGCGACATCGTCGCCCGGGCGCCGCCGGACGACGACATGGATGGTGGCATGCAGGATGACGCGAAGGCCGATTCACCGGCCAGAACATCGTCCGCCGGCCGACACTAGCGCGGCGGCGTCAGTGCGCGTGCGTGAACGCGCAGGGCGAGTCGGGCCGGTCGCTGGACTCGCCCTCGTCGGCATGGTCGGTCTGCAGCGTCGCATGCTGGATCGCGAAGCGCTCGACCAGCATCGCCTGCACCTGGCGGCGGGTGGCGTGGCAGTCCAGCGCGCGGCTGACGAACAGGTGGGCGGAGAGGGCCGGGAAGCCCGAGGTGACTTCCCACACGTGCAGATCCTCCACCGCCGTCACGCCCTCGACCGCCCGCATCGCCTCGGCGATCGTTGCCGGCTCCATCCCGCGCGGCGCGGCTTCCAGGAACACCCGGCCCGCATCGCGCACCAGCGCGTAGCCGGCCTTGAACATCAGCCCGGCCACGACCAGCGCGGCGACGGAGTCGATCCGGTTCCAGCCGGTCCACCACACCACCGCGCCGGCCACGGCCGTCGCGATGAAGGCATACAGGTCGGTGAGGATGTGCTGGAAGCTGCCTTCGACGTTGAGGCTCTGCCGGTTGGCCTTGCTCATCACCCACACCGCGGCGAGGTTGACGAGGATGCCGGCGGTCGCGACCAGGGTGACCAGCTCGCCGTCGACCCGCGGTGGCCTGACCAGCCGGATCACCGCTTCGGCGATGAACCACACCGAGAGCAGCAACAGGCTCAGCCCGTTGACCTGGGCGCTGAGGATTTCCGCCCGTTTGAGGCCGAAGGTGTAACTGCCGGTGGCGGGTCGATCGGCCAGGTGCATCGCCCACAGCGCCAGCGCGATGGCGGCGGCGTCGGTGAGCAGATGGCCGGCATCGGAGATCAGCGCCAGCGATCCGGCGACCACGCCGACCACCACCTCCACGGCAGTGAAACCCAGCAACAGCGCCAGTGCCGCGGCGAGATAGCGGCGGTCGGCGTCCTTGGCCAGCGCGTGGCTGTGGCCGTGGTCATGTCCGTGGTCACGATGATCGTGATCGCGGGGGTGATCGTGGGCGTGATCGTGCGGATGGTGCGAGGAGTGGGCCACGGAGGATCGCAGTTGCGGCGGGAACGAGGCGAGACGATACGATGCCGGTCTGTCGTTATGCCATCACACGCCACCGATCGCGAGCCGCGCCATGCCCTGGATCATCACCAAGTACCTGATCACCGCCGCCGTGGTGGTGATCGTCTCCGAGGCGGCCAAGCGCAGCGATCGCGCCGGTGCGCTGATCGCCTCGCTGCCGTTGGTCACGCTGCTGGCGCTGATCTGGCTGCACGTGGAGAAGCAGCCAGTGGAGAAGGTCGCCAACCATGCCTGGTACACGTTCTGGTACGTGGTGCCGACCCTGCCGATGTTCCTCGCTTTCCCGCGCCTGCTGTCGCGCTTCGGCTTCTGGCCTGCGCTGGCCATCAGCGCGGTGATCACCGTGGTGTGCTTCGCGCTGTTCGCCTGGGCGGTGAAGCCGTTCGGGATCCGCCTGCTTTGACGTGGCATCCGGCGCTGCGGCGCCGGATGCGCGGCGCCCGGCTCAGATGTCGAAACCCAGGCCAACCACGGCCATCGTCTCGCCGCGGTTCGGCTTGTGCGTGCTGCCATTGGAGATGTGGCGGATGCCGACGGTGACGTGGTCGAACTGCAGGCCCAGCGTGCTGACGAACTGGTAGTGCGTGGAGAGCGCCTGCGTGGTGTGGTTGGTGCCGGCGACCTGGAAGCTGAAGAACACCGGGTGGTACCAGGTGCTCTCGTCGGTGGTGCGCAGGCGCGCGCCGGCGGCGATCAGCGCGACCGACGGGCTCGTGTCGTAGCGCATGCCGCGGAACTGCGACAGGCTACGGCCGTCGATCCAGCCGGCCGAGACATCCGGTGACCAGGTGAAGCGCGTGGTGCCGATCGCGTGGGGAGCGAAAACCGCCTCGACGAAGCCGGTGTTCGCGCCATGGGAGTCCATGTAACTGCGACCGGCCTGCACTTCGATCCGGGTCGCGGCCTGCGACAGTACCGGGAGCGCGAGCAGGGCGGCAGCGAGGGCAAGGCGGCGGAGGGGAGATGTTGCGCGCACGGTGGGGAGTCCTTGCGTTTTGGGGGTTGGGAGGGTTACTGCACCGCATAGTTTAATAAAAGATGTGTCGAAATGCAGTGCATTTCCCCTGGCGAACTGATGGACAGAGCGTTCACGCGGGGCAACGAAAAGGCCCGGGCGATCACTCGCCCGGGCCCGGGAGGCTGTTGCTGGCGCGGGATCTAGTGCGAACCGTGCCCCGATGCTTCCAGGTTCGCGTTGTCCAGATCGAGCAATTTTTTGCTGATCTGCCGGCTTTGCGGATAGGCCCGGTGCATCGCTGCGGCGAACACCGATGCATCCCCGACCACCACGACATGGCGTCCCGTCGGACCCAGGTACGCGCGGGCATAGTCTTCGATCTGCGCAGGCGTGACCGCCTCCACCGCATCGACGTACCGTCCGACCTCGTCGAGATCCACCCCGTACACCGCCAGCTCGCCGACGCGGCGGGCCAGTCCGGCGGTGGTCTCCAGGCTGCGACCGTAGGCTCCCACCAGGGTGGCCTTGCGCGCGGCCAGTTCGGCGGCCGCCACCGGGGTCTTGCCGAGCCGGTCGAACTCACCCTGCATCAGCTGCACGACCTGCACCGCGGAGGGATTCTTGGTCTGTGCCGAGGCCAGCCACAGGCCCCCATCGCGGCGCGGATCGAAACTGCTGTTGGCCCCGTAGGAGAGGCCGCGCTTGATGCGGATCTCTTCGTTGAGTCGGGCCGAGTAGGAGCCCCCGAGTACCGCGTTGGCTACCGTGCCCACGTAGAACCGCGCATCGTCGCGGCGCGGTGCGGCGTGAGCGGCCACCACGCCAGCCTGGCCACCGCCTGGCTGGTCGATCACCAGCAATGCCGGTAGCGTCGGGTGGCCGTTGGCCGCCGGCAGGGGCGGCAGCGCGGAGGCGGGCTTCGCCCAGTCGCCGAAGCGTCGCTGCGCCAGCGCCAATGCCTGCTCGGGGGTGATGTCGCCAGTCATCACCAGGATCGCGTTGTCCGGCCGATAAAGCTCTTCGTGCAGCTTGAGCACGTCGGCGCGGGTGATCCGCTTGAGCGACTCGGGCGTGCCGCCACGTGGATGCCCGTAAGCACCCTCGCCGAACACCGCGCGGGACGAGGCCAGCGAAGCCAGCGCGGTGGGCTGGCTGAGCAGCAGTTCCAGATCGTCGGCGGCCTGCTTGCGCGCGCGCGCGAGCTCGTCCGGCGCGAAGGTCGGCTGGCGCACCACGTCCGCCAGCAGGGCCAGCGCGGCGTCGATCTTGGGGGTGGTGACGGTGATGCCCACGCTGCTCTGGTCCCAGCCGGCATAGGCGTCGAGCGAGCCGCCCAGTGCCTCGGCATCGGCGGCGATCTGCGGCGCGGTCCTGCCCGCCGCGCCCTTGGTCAGCAGATTGGCGGTCAGACTGGCCAGGCCCGCGAGCTTCGGGGGATCCATCTCCCCGCCGCGGCGGATCAGCAGGCGGGCGGTGACCAGCGGCAGGTCGGCGCGTCGCACGCTGATGACCTCCAGACCGTTCGGCAGGATCTGGCGTACCGGCGAGGGAATGTGCAGCGCTGGCGCGGGCCCCGGCGCCGGTGGCGTGGTGGGGAAGTCGGCCGCCGCGACGCGGCAGGCAAAGCTGGCGGTGATCAGCGCGGCGAGGGCAAGGCGGTGGATGGCTCGGCTCATTTCGTCGCTCCCTGGCGGTTGGCCGGCACAGCTTTCGGCTGCGGCAGATAATCGATGGTCACGCTGTGTGCGCCAGTCACGTACTGGTGCAGCACCCGCTGCACGTCGGCGGCCGATACCTTCTGCAGCGCAGCCAGATCCGTGTTGACCCGGGCCGGGTCACCTTCGGTCAGGGTCGCCTGGCCCAGCGCGAAAGCCAGACCCATCGGCGTCTGGCGCCGCTCCAGCTCCCCGGTGAGCAACTGGGTCTTCACCTTGGCCAGCTCGGCCTCCGGGATCGGCTGGTCGGCGAGCCGGGCGATCTCGTCGCGCAGCACTTTTTCTGCCTCGGCCGGCTGATGCCCGCTGGCCAGAATGGCGTAGGCGGTGAACAGGCCGGGACCCACCCGCCCATCGACCTCCGCACCCGCCTGCTGGGCGATCTGCGTGCGGTACACCAGCGCCTGGTAAAGCCGCGAGGAATCACCCTGCGACAGCAGTGCTGCGGCAACCTGCAGCGGGATGGTGTCGGACGAGCGCGCCGGTGGGATCAACCAGGTCATTGCGATCGCCGGCAGCGGCGCGGTGGGGCTGGTCTCGGTGTAGCGCCTGTCGGCGGTGCGCGCCGGCTCCTGTGCGGTGACCTGCGGCACGGGTGTGGAAGGCTTCGGGATCCCGCCGAAATAGTCGTCCACCCAGGTGTCGAGCTCCTTCTGGTCGAAGTCCCCGGCGACGATCAGGGTGGCGTTGTCCGGTCGGTAGAACGTCTTGTGGAAGGCGATCACGTCGGCCAGCGAGGCGGCTTCCAGGTCCTTGATGCTGCCGATGGTTGGCCGCTGGTATGGATGCACGGTGTACGAGTGCGGATCGATCGCGTTGAACAGCTTGCCGTAGGGATTGGCCAGCACGCTCTGGCGGTACTCCTCCTCCACTACCGCGCGCTCGGAGGTGAAGTTCTTCTCGTCGACGTTGAGGTTGGACAGGCGTTCGGCCTCCGCCCACAACAGCGTGCGCAGGTAGTTGGCCGGAATCACCTCGAAGTAGTTGGTGATGTCGTCGCCGGTGGAGGCGTTGTTGGCGCCGCCGACGTCCTCGGTCAGCCGGTCCATTTCCTCGGCGTGCATATGCGCCGTGCTCTTGAACATCAGGTGTTCGAACAGATGGGCGAAGCCGGACCGGCCGGCCGGGTCGTCCTTCGAGCCGACGTGATACCAGACCTGCACGGTGACGGTGGGGCTGGCGTGGTCCTCCACGCTGATCACCTGCAGGCCGTTGGCCAGGGTGTGCTCGTGGTACCGAATCGGTGGCGCAACGAGTTCGGCCGCGTGCAGGGCTGGCGTGGTGCCAGCAGTCAGCAGCAAGAGGGGCACGAGCCGGACGGCGGCCCGTAGACGAGGGTGCATGGGCGGATCTCCTTTCCCGGATGATCCATCCACGTTAGCAAGCCCGGGCCGCGTGCAGGCACGTGACCTTTGGGAGACGGCTTCCATCCATCCCTCGTCGCATGCCTGTTGAGAGGCTCCCTCTCATCACCATCGCATGCGGGCGAATGTGACTGCGCCGGCTCGGAAATTGCCGAAACCAGCGCCTTTTGGCAGTTGCTAAGAAATTGTTGACACTGCCAGGAGGCCGTCGTAGGTTCGAGCGGTGGTCGGGCTCAGGGGACCACCCAGGGGAAAGTCTCAAGACGGGATGTCTGCGCGGTTCCTCGCGAGAGCCCGGTATGCATCGGATGCCTAACACCGAAAGGAGGTTCAAAGCCGGTCGCCAATTACGAGCGTCCGAATTTTTCTCAGCCCGTTTGGGCAGATCTGGGGAGATCAGCAAAACATGGCACTTCACAAGCGTAATTCCCTGCAGGGGCTCACCCCCCGGCACAACGCGCTGGCGCTCGCGCTCGCAATCGGTATGGGCCTCACTTCGACGGCCGCGATTGCCCAGTCCACCACTGGCTCCATCTTCGGCACCGCTCCGGTCGCCTCGGGCGAGTCCGTCAAGGTGGTCAACGTCTCCAATGGTGCCACCCGCACGGTGCCGGTCGACTCTTCCGGTCGCTATTCGGCGAGCAACCTGCCGGTCGGCAAGTACACCGTCTCGCTGCTCAAGGACGGCCAGGTGGTGTCCACCAGCGACAACGTCAACGTGACGGTCGGCGGCGGTACCGAAGTGCCGTTCGCCAGCAGCCAGAATGCGCAGGACCTGAGCGCGGTGCAGGTCGTCGCCAGCGCGCTGCCGACCATCGACGTATCGAGCGTGACCTCGAGCACCATCATCACCTCGAAGGATCTGCAGCAGCTGCCGGTCGGCCGCAGCGCCGAGTCGATCGCACTGCTCGCGCCGGGTACCGTCCAGGGTAGCGGCTACTTCGGCAACGCCGTCTCGTTCGGCGGCTCAAGCGTTTCCGAGAACGCGTACTACATCAACGGCTACAACACCGGCGAGCCGTACCGCAACATCGGTGGCTTCTCGCTGCCCTACGGCTCGATCGACCAGCAGCAGACCCTGACTGGCGGCTATAGCGCCAAGTACGGTCGTTCCGACGGCGGCGTGATCAACCAGATCGGCAAGCGCGGCACCAACGAGTGGCACTTCGGTGGCCAGATCGCCTGGGCGCCGAAGTATCTCTCGTCGGGCGGCAAGGACGTCTATTACGGCCACCCGACCATTCCGGGACCGACGCCGGACGGCAAGGCCTTCAAGTTGGCCGACCCCAGCGCGCCGGGGACCCTCTACTGGGATCGCAGCAAGAACAAGAGCTGGCAGACGATCTACTCCGGCTACGTGGGCGGTCCGCTGATCAAGGACAAGCTGTACATGTTCCTGTCGGCCGAGCAGACCAAGGAAAAGGGCACCAACGTTGGCAACCTCGACAACGGCCGTGAATCGTTCTACACGAACAAGGAAAACAAGATCTACGGCAAGCTGGACTGGAACATCAACGAGAACAACGTCCTCGAGCTGACCACCCTGCAGGATCGCCAGGACAATGGCGGTGGCTCGCTGTACAACTACGATTACACCACGTTGTCCACGGGTAGCTTCGTCCAGCCGAGCAACCGCACCAAAGACACCGCCACGTTCTACATCGGCAAGTACACCAGCTATATCGGTGACAACGGCACGCTGAGCGTGGAGTACGGCAAGGGCCACTTCACGAACCCGACGATCTACGGCGCGCTGAGCGACCTGCCGTTCATCTCCCGCGCCCAGTACCAGAATCCCGCGTACACGGGCGGCCAGCAGATCCGCAATGCGCAGACGGTAACCAGCCTGAGCGCGATCGATGCCACATCCGATACCCGCGGCTTGCGCGTTGACTTCGATTACCGCCTGGGCGACCACGACCTCAGCGTCGGTATCGACAACCAGTACTACAAGGCACACGACCAAGGCACCTACGCCAGCGGTCCGAACGCCAGCATCTCCGATCCGTTCAACGCCGCCAACGGCTACTACTGGAGCTACACCACCGGCCAGAACGATGATGGCAGCACGCACTACATCGCTCGCCAGATCCACTTCGCCAAGCTGGCAAGCATGTCGCTGTCGCAGAAGGCGTACTACTTCCAGGACGTCTGGCAGGTTTCGCAGAACGTGCAGTTGAACCTCGGCCTGCGCAACGACCGGTTCACCAACTACAACGACCTGCACCAGGCGTTCGTGGATGAGAAGAACCAGTGGGAGCCTCGCCTGGGTGTGAGCTGGGACGTGAACGGTGACTCGTCGTTCAAGGTGTACGGCAATGCCGGTCGTTACTATCTGGCCCTGCCGAACAATGCGGCTGAGCGTGCAGCGACCCGCTCGACCCTCCTGTATACCTACTACGATTACACCGGCATCGATGCCAACGGCATTCCGACGGGCCTCACCCAGTACAAGGGTCCGATTTCGCCCGACGGCGAGACCGGCGGCGCGAAGGATCCGAAACAGGTGACCGCGCGCAACCTGAAGGCGCAGTATCTCGACGAGTACATCGTTGGCTTCGACAAGCAGCTCAACGACAAGTGGACCTACGGTGCCAAGCTCACCTATCGCGACCTGAAGACGGCCATCGACGACGAGTGCTCGCCGGGCCAGATCGCGGCCAAGATGACCAAGATGGGTCTGGATCCGAACCAGTACTACGACTCGCTCTATGGCGCCGCCTACTGCCGCCTGATCAATCCGGGCCTGACCAACGACCTGCTGGTTACCCGCGACGACGGCACCGGCTCGGTCATCGTGAAGATGAACCAGCAGGACTGGGGTTACCTGAAGGGTGTGAAGCGTCAGATCACCTCGCTGGACCTGTACCTGGAGCACCCGTTCGACGGCAAGTGGATGGGTCGCGTCGACTACACCTACTCCCACGGCATCGGCAACACCGAGGGCCAGGTGCGTTCGGACTTCGGCCAGGCCGACGTGTCGAAGACGGAAGACTGGGACTCCTGGCAGCTGATGCAGGGCCAGGACGGTGAGCTGATCAACAACCGCAAGCACTCGCTGCGTTTCCGCGGTGCTTACATGTTCACCCCCGAGTGGCTGGTATCGGCCACCGCGCTGATCCAGTCCGGTACGCCCAAGGAGTGCCTGGGCTACTACGGCCCCAACGCCGACGGCGATCCGACCGGCTACAACCAGGGTGGTGGCGGCAACTACCACTGGTGTTCCGGCAAGATCGTCCATCCGGGCGATCCGGGCCACACCCCGTGGACCAAGACCATCAACCTGGGTGTCCGCTACGCCCCGGATTTTGCCAACCAGAAGCTCGCCTTCAAGTTCGACATCTACAACGTGCTGAACGAGCAGAAGGCGATCCAGACCGATCCGGTGGGTGAAGCGGGTAACCACGTGATCAGCAACACCTACGGCATGGGCATTTACTTCCAGCAGCCGCGCTACATGCGTCTGTCGGTGTCCTACGACTACTGATAGCGCAAGGCTGTTCCGCCCAAGCGAGCCACCGACCTCCGGGTCGGTGGCTTTTTTTTGCCGAAGAGGTCTTGCGTTGCATGCCCGGCGTGAGTGCCGTTGTCCCGCAAGGGGTGCGTTATGCTCGGGATTCCTGCCGGTCCTCCACTTATTCCATGTCGATCTCGCCATCATCGCTCCCGCTGGCAGACCTGCAGCGGACCATTCAGGCGCTGCAGGACGATCAACGTTTCGCCGACGCTGCAGACCTGCAGCGTCGAATCGTCCAGGGCCATCCGACGCTGTATCCGCCGCGATTGCAGCTGGCGCACCTGCTGTTGCAGGCCGGCGACTTCGATGCCTCGGCCAGGGTCCTCGTCGAAGCGGCAGGCATCTCCGACGATGACCCTTCGGCGCTGATCGCGCTGGCAAGGCGTCTGAATTTCCATGGTGAGGTCGAGGTCGCCCGCCGATGCATCGACCGCCTGGAGCGTCTGCGGGGAACCGCCCACCTGCATGCCGCGATCGCTCACCTGCGCTGGATGACCGGTGAGGTCGATCATGCGTTCGAATGGATCGAGCGTGCCTACCGCTCGGGATTACGCGCACCCGACGAGTTGCATCTCCATGCAATGTTCTGCCACTTCCGGGGAGACGCCGGGGCGGCCGACCGCCTGCTGGAAGAGTGCGTCAGGCTGGCGCCCAACTTCGGGACGGCGGCCCAGGCGCGTGCAAACCTGCGTCGCCAGACGCCAGGCAGCAATCACGTGACCGCACTGCAGATGCGCCTGAAGGAGTTGCATGCGCGCACGGAGAAAGCACCCGCCCACATGCTGAACCTCGCGCAGTTCGAGGCAGCCTTGTCGAAGGAACTTGACGATCTGGGGGATGTTTCCGGCGCGTGGGAGGCCCTGTCCCGCAGCAAGGGTATTCTGCGGAACCTCAACCCCTATGACGCGGAGGCCGAATCGGCCATCACCGGGCACATCGTCGCCTCGATGCGCCGCCACGTGCAGCCGGCGGCTTTCCAGCCCGGCCACGTGCACGGCCGGCCGACGCCGATCTTCATCGTGGGCATGCCGCGATCGGGCAGCACCCTGCTGGACCGGATGATCTCCGCGCACCCCGACGTGGCGCCGGCAGGCGAGATCAACGACTTCCTGCGCCAGTTGCATCGATTGGCCAACGTGCCGCCGTCCGGCCATGCCGGTATGCACCGGGCGCTCGAGCGGCTGGACCGGGTCGATCCAGTCGAACTCGGACGTCGCTACCTCGAACAGACCGCCTGGCGGGCGGGTGGCCGGAAGTATTTCGTCGACAAGCTGCCCATCAACGTTCAGCTGGTGCCGCTGATCCGCCGGGCGTTGCCCCATGCGCCCATCCTGCACCTCGTGCGCGATCCGATGGACGTGTGCTTCTCGAATTACCGCGCGATGTTCGGCGACGTGTCGCCCTGGTGCAACGAGCTGGCCTGGGTCGCCCACTTCCATGTCTGCTACGAGCGCATCGTCGAGGCGTGGCGGAAGGACTATCCCGGCGCCATGATCGAGGTCTCCTACGCGGACCTGGTGGCCGATCCCGAGTCGGTGCTGCGCGAACTGATGCACGACTGCGGCCTCCCGTTCAACGACGCCTGCCTGCATCCGGAGCGGAATCCCTTTCCGGTGACGACACCGAGTGCCGCGCAGGTGCGCGAGCCGCTCAATCGCCGCGGCGTTGCCGGATGGAAGCGCTACGCCGATCATCTCGAGCCGCTTCGAAAAGCGCTCGAACCCACCCAAAACCGTGATGCGGCTGTGTAGGCGGATGATCGAGACGCAACCGGACCACGGCTCACCTTCGCCTTGGACTCATTGATGGAACCTGGCTCCATCCAACGGGAAATATCGCTGCAGCGGCACCGTCGCCTTGCGGCCCGGCACGTCGAACTGGGCCAGTGGGACGCGGCCCGATCCAGCCTCGAGGCGGTGCTGCGCGAGGGTGGGGAGGATGCCGCCGTGCGGGCGGATCTGGCCGCCGTGCTGATGGCGGGAGGGCGGCTGCGGGGTGCAATCGGTCAGTGGTTGCGTGCGGCGGAGCTCGCCTCCGCCCAGCCGGCTGTGATGCTCACCCTGGCACGGCATCTGTATTTCGCTGGCGAGCTCCAGGCTGCTCGAGGATGTCTGGCCCGCATCTCGTGGGAAGAGGTCGGCGCTCCGGCGACCCTTGCCGAAGCGGGGCGCATGCGCTGGCTGCTGGGGGAGTTCGGCGAGGCCCTGACGCTGATCGGACGGTCGGTCAGGCAGGGCATTGAGGCGCCGGATGCGCACTACCTCTACGCCATGCTGCTGCAGTTCCACGGACGTGTCGGCCAGGCGGAGGAGGTGCTGCTGCGATGTCTGCGTACATGGCGACGCTTCGGAGATGCAGCGGTAGCGCTGGTGCACCTGCGCCCTCAGACCGCGGCGGACCATGTCGATCGGATCCGCGGCCTGGTCAAGGGCCTGCCGGCCATGCCGGACCATCCGGTTGACCGTCTCGCGCTGGCCAACTTCGAATCGGCGCTGTTCAAGATCCACGACGATCTGGGCGACTACGACCAAGCCTGGTCCCATCTCGAACGGAGCAACGCACTGATGCACCGGCATGCTCCTTATGACCGGTCTGGCGAGAGTGCGGTCGTCGACGCGCTGATCGGTGCCGGGTCCGGAATCCCCATCTCCGCGGAAGTACCCGACGAGAGCAGCGTCGGCCCGAGGCCGGTCTTCATCGTCGGCCTGCCTCGTTCCGGGACGACGTTGCTCGACCGCATGCTTTCGCGCCACCCGCAGATCGCCTCCGCCGGCGAGATCAACGATTTCCGTCGCCAGATGCGCTGGGTCACCGATGTGCCCGCCGACGGTGTCGCCGGCATGCTCGCCGTGCTGGAGCGGCTGCCGGGCACCGACTTCCGGTTGCTCGGCGAGCGCTATCGCCAGCAGACCCGATGGCGCGCGCCGGAGGCGCGCTACCTGATCGACAAAATGCCGATCAACTTCCGCATGGTTCCCTTCATCCGCCGCGCCCTGCCCGACGCGGTCATCGTGCATATCCACCGAGAGCCGATGGATGTCTGCTACTCGAACCTGAAGGCGATGCTTGGACCCGCTTCGGCCTACAGTTACGACATGGATTCGCTGGCGCACTACCACGGCCTGTATCGCCGTTGCGTCGGGCCGTGGTCCGGGCGCGATCCCGGGGCCGTCATCGACGTCCGCTACGAAGATCTCGTGCGCGATCCGGAACCGCTGCTGCGGAACATTCTCGCGCGCTGCGGCCTGGCATTCGTGCCGGAATGCCTGCAGCCCGAGCGCAATGAGGCTCCGGTCGCCACGCCGAGCAGCAGCCAGGTACGCGAGCCCGTTCATGCACGAAGTATCGGCGAGTGGCGGCGGTATGCGCAGCACCTCGGGCCGTTGCAGCGGGCACTTGGCTCATGAGCGATGGAATGTCCCGTGGAATGATCCGCACCCTTATCGTCTCCGGGAGGGCTGCCGCTTGATTGCCAGCGGACCGGAATTGCGCCGGCAGGCCAGCGAGGCCATCGCGGCGGGGCAGCACGCGCTTGCCGAAACCCTGCTGCGGCGATTGGCCGAGAGCGAGCCGGATGATGTTCCGGTCAGGATGGAACTTGCCGGTGCGATCCTCCGGCAGGGACGCATGCGCGAGGCCACGCGACACCTGCTGGAAGCGGTCCCCTGCCTGCCGAACCACGCCGAGCTGATCGCGCGGCTCGCCTGGCAACTCGCGCTGCAGGGCGAGGCGCCGGGGGCGCGTGCCTGCCTCGCCCATCTGGCACGGGCGCCGAATCCGCCATCGCACGTGCTGGTCGAACAGGCGCATCTGCACTGGATGCTGGGTGACATCGAGGCCGCCGCCGGCTCGATCGAGCGTGCAAACGCGCTGGGTCTGGATGGACCGGGCGAGTATTACCTTCGTGGCATGCTGCTCCAGTTCACCGGGCGTCTGGACGAGGCCGAGGCCGTGCTTACCGGTCTGCTCGAGCGCTGGCCGGGCCACGCCGACGCCGTGGTGATCCTCGCCAACCTGCGTCGGCAGACGGTGGACGACAACCTGCTCGACCGGATCGATCGGTGGCGCGCACGGCTGGGTTCGCCGAGCGATTCCCGCGGCCGCTTCGCCCTGGCCGAGTACGACTCGGCGCGGTTCAAGGTGCATGACGACCTGGGCCAATACGGACCTGCCTGGGCCGCGCTGGAACGTTGCAATGCCGTCATGCGTGAGCTGCATCCCTACGATGGGGACGACGAACTCGCCACCGTGGAGGCGCTCGAGCAGGCCGCCGATCGCCTCGGTCCGGTTCCGCCGGAGCAGTTGCCGCAGGCGGGCGCTCCCGCGCCACTGTTTATCGTGGGTCTGCCGCGTTCCGGCAGTACCCTGCTGGACCACATGCTTTCGGCGCATCCGGAGATCGTCTCCGCGGGCGAGATCAGCGACTTCCAGCGCCAGCTGCACTGGGTCGCCGACGTCGCCCAGGCCGGGCATCGCAGCCTGCGGGCGGTGATGCAGCGTATGCCGTCACTCGATCTGCCGCTGGTTGGCCGGCGCTACCTGGAGCGGACCGCATGGCGTGCCGCCGGTGCGCGCTACTTCATCGACAAGCTGCCGATCAACGTGCGGCTGGTTCCCTTCATCCGCCGGGCGCTGCCGCGGGCGCGGATCATCCACATCGTGCGGCCGCCGATGGACGTCTGCTATTCCAACCTCAAGGTGATGTTCGGCAGCGCCTCGCCCTACTGCTACGACATGCAGGCGATGGCGCATTACCACGGCCTGTACAGGCGGATCGTCGAGCGGTGGCGCCAGCTCGACGCCGACGCCATGCTGGAGGTCGCCTACGAGGACCTGGTGACGGATCCGGAGGCGACGCTGGCACGCGTCCTTGACCACTGCGGGTTGTCCATGGACATCCGCTGTCTCCATCCGGAAGCCAACCGCGGCGCGGTGGCGACCCCGAGCAGCGCGCAGGTGCGTGAGCCGCTGCATCGGCGCGCCCTGGAGCAGTGGCGACGCTACGAATCGCAGCTCGAGCCGCTGCGGCGGGCGTTGGGTTCCGCCGGCGGCTGATCGCCGCCTGGCGTGCTCAGCCGTGTTGGCGAGCGGGCTTCAGGCGCGCCAACCGACGCGCCAGGAAACCCTGCGGCGGCTCGCCGAAGTAGGCCTTGGTGCGCGCGCTGAAGGTCGCCCAGGCAAACACGCCGAGCAGCACCAGCATCAGCACGATGCCGGCCGGGTTGCCGCCCGGCGCACCCGGTGGCGCCGTCGCCAGCGCGGCGATCTGGGCGAGCGCAGGCAGGCCGAGCGCCACGGCGAATATGCCGAACAGCACGAAGCGCGCGCGTCGCTTGTGCTTGAGCAGGCGGATCGCGAAGGTCAGCAGCACGGCGCCCAGCAGCACCATCGCGATACCGACCACCGGGCCCTTGCCGGCGAATTTCTCGCCCAGCTTCGGCACCAGGGCCACGGCCAGGCCGCCGAGCACCTGCACTGCGCCAAGCACGATGCAGCCGATCGCCCACCACTTCAGCCGGTTCGGCATCAGGCCCTTCGCGTGCCGGGCCAGCCGGTCGTAATCGAACAAGTAGATCGCCGGGGTGCTGAGCAGGGTCAGCAGCTGCGACACCAGCAGGCCGCCGACGATGGCTATCCCTAACGGCTGGCGCATCTCCGAGCCGATGCCGAAGCCGATCGCCAGCGGCAGCGCCGCGCCGAGCGCGACCAGCGTGGTCATGGTGATCGGGCGGAAGCGCACCAGTGCGGCCTCGCGGATCGCTTCCGGCGGGGTGAGCCCGTGCTCGCGCTCGCCGACCAGGGCGAAATCCACCATCAGGATCGCGTTCTTTTTCACGATACCGATCAGCATCAGGATCGCGATGATCGCCATCAGCGACAGCTGGGTCTGCGTCACCAGCATGGCCAGGAAGGCGCCCATGCCGGCGGCGGGCAGCGTCGACAGGATGGTCAGCGGATGGCCGAGGCTCTCGTAGAGGATGCCCAGCACGATGTACATCGCCACGATCGAGGCGAGCAGCAGGATCATGCCGTTGTTCTGTGCCTGCTGCAGACGCTGGTTGTTGCCGGTGAACTCGACCCGGATGCCGTCCGGCAGGTGCGCGGCATAGGCCGCCTGGTTGACCAGCGCGATGCCGCGGTCCTGGGTCACGCCCTTGGCCAGGTTGTAGCTGATCGTCGCCGCCTGCAGCTGGTTGTGGTGACGGATGCGCATCGGGCTGACCGTGGGCTGGATCGTCGCCAGTGCCGACAGCGGAATCATCTGGCCCAGCGTGCTGCGCACGTGGATGTTCAGCAGCGCCTGCGGGCTCAGGTCCTCGGCCGAGTCGGAGGTGAGGATCACGCGGTACTGGTTGATGTCCGAGTAGATCACCGACACCTGGTTCTGGCCGAACGCGTTGTACAGCGCCGAGTCGATCGTGCCGACGCCCACGTGCAGGCGACCGGCCGCTTCGCGGTCGATCCTGATCAGCTGCTGCTTGCCGGTCTGGTCGAACTCGCTGCTGACGTCCTGGAAGTCCTTCACCGTGCGCATGTAGCGGACCATCTTCAGCGCCCACGGCTGCAGGTCGGCGCCGCTGTCGCTGATCAGCTGGAACTCGTACTGGCCGCCGTTGCCGCCGCTGCCACCGCCGCCGAGGAACTGCGCGGCGCTGAGCGACACCTGCACGTTGGGCAGCGCGTTGTACTGCTTGGAGAGGCGCTCGATCACCGTCTTGATGCCTTCCTTGCGCATCCCCGGGCCGTCGCCGAGCGGCTTGAGGTCGACGAACATCTGGGCCGAGTTGCCCACCGCGCCGCCGAAGCCGTTGCCGCCGAGCATGGTGAGCTGGTCCAGTACCGCCGGATCCTTCGCCATGATCCGGCTCACTTCGCGCGCGCGCTCGGTCAGCAGTGCCGGCGAGATGTTGGTGTCGGCGCTGATGAACACCTGCAGCTGGCCGGTGTCCTCGTCCGGCATGAAGGTGCCGCCGGCGGTCTTCACCACGGCGAAACCGAGCGCGAAGGTGAGGAAGATCAGCAGCAGCGGCTGCCAGCGCATCAGGTGGCGATGGTGCATCGCCCAGTCCAGTGCGCGCTCGTACACGCGCAGCAGGGTGCGGTCGAAGCGGGCGACGGCCTGTTCGAGCCGACCCGGCGAGCGTTCGTGCTCGTTCTCGTGCTTGAGCACGCGGCCGCACAGTGCCGGCGTGAGGGTGAGCGAGACCACCGCCGAGATCACCACCGCCGCGGTCAGCGTCACCGAGAACTCGCGCAGCAGCACCACCAGCATGTTGTTGCCGAACAGCAGCGGCGCGAACACCGCCACCAGCGACAGGGTGATCGAGATCACCGTGAAGCCGATCTCGCGCACGCCCTTGAGCGAGGCCTCCAGCGGTGCGTCACCCTTCTCCATGTGGCGCACGATGTTCTCGATCACCACGATCGCGTCGTCGACCACGAAGCCGATGCACAGCACCAGCGCGACCAGCGACAGCGTGTTGAGCGTGTAATCCAGCGCCCACATCGCGACGAAGGCGCCGGCCAGCGACAGCGGCACGCTGAGCATGGCGATCAGGGTCGGACGCAACCGGCGCAGGAACACCAGCATCACCATCGCCACCATCGCGATCGAGATCAGCAGCGCGGTCTCCACCTCGTGCAGCGCGGACTTGGTGGTCTGGGTCAGGTCGAACACCGGCGTCACGGTGATGTTCGCCGGCAGCGAGGCCTCCAGTTGCGGCAGCTTGGCGCGGATCGCCTCCACCGTCGCCACGGCGTTGGCTTCGGGCCGTTTGGTGATCTGCAGACCCACCGTGTCATGGCCGTTGAACCAGGCGCCCTGGTACTTGTCCTGCTGGCCGCCGTAGACCTTGGCGACGTCGGACAGCCGCACCGCCGTGCCGTTCTTGCTTGCAATCAGCAGCCGGGCGAATTCCTCCGGCTCGTGCAGGGCATCGTTGGCCACCACCGTCATCTGGGTCACGCCGTTGCTCAGCGTGCCCTGCGGTGAGGTCACGTTGGCCGCGCGCAGCGCATTGCTGACGTCAGTCGGGGTCAGTCCCTTGGCCGCGAGCGCGGCGTTGTCCAGCTCCACCCGCACCGCGTGGGGGGTACCGCCGAACACCTGCACCTGGGCGACGCCGGGGATCTGCGCGATCGCCGGGTTGAGCAGGGTATCGGCCAGGTCGAACAGCTTGTCCTGCGGCAGCCCGGTCGAGGTCAGCGTGATGAACAGGATCGGGATCTGCGAGGTGTCGAACTTGAAGTACTGCGGCGGCGAGGGCATGCCGGAGGGCAGATCCGGGGCGGCCGCGTTGATCGCCGCCTGCACGTCGCGCGCCGCCTTGTCGGCGGTGCGGTCGAAGGTGAAGCGCACCATCACCGAGGCCGAACCCTCGCTGGCGTTGCCGTACATCTCGTCCACGCCGGGAATCCGGCCGAGGTGGCGCTCCAGCGGCGCCAGCACGGTGCTGGCCATGGTCTGCGCACTGGCCCCCGGCTGCTGCGCCACCACGTACACGCCGGGAAACTCCAGCGACGGCAGCGCGGCCACGCCCAGCAACAGGTAGGCGCAGATGCCCGCCAGCACCAGGCCGGCAGCCAGCAAAGAGGTGCCGACGGGACGGCGGATCAGTGGAGCAAAAATGTTCATGGCGCTTCCGTGGCCCGCGGAGGTTGCGACCGACCGGCGCGCCAGCGAGGCGCCACGGGCACGGTGAGGGCCGCAGGGTTCAGGGTGACAGGCATGCGCGCTTTTATGCCCGCGTGCCCGTCATAGTGTATGTGCCTGAAGTCCCCACCGTGCCGGAAGGCACGGGGACGAAGCGCCCCCGTGCCGCCGTGGTTCAGCCGCCGGGACGGTAGCGCAGGGTCAGGTACCAGCTGCGACCGGGCTGGTTGAAGTAGTAGATCGTCTCGTAGCGCCGGTCGAAGGCATTGGCCAGCCGTCCCTCCAGTTCCCAGTGCGGCGCGAACGCCACGCTGGCGCGCAGGTCGGTGGTGGCATAGCCGCCCAGGCGATGCACGTTGGCCAGGTCGTCGTAGCGCGCACCGGCGGCGTTGAAGGTGGCGCCGATCCCGAACGTGCCGAAGCGGCGGTCAACGTCGATGCGGGCGGTCCGCTCCGGGCGGCGTGGCAGCCAGTGGCCGTCGTTGATGCCACCGTCGTCGTTGCGCGGCTGCTGCAGGGTCAGGTAGCCCTGCCAGCGCCAGCCGGCCAGGGTCAGGCCGAGCTGGCCTTCCAGGCCACGGATGCGGGCGCGGCTGAGGTTGCGCGGGTAGTAGTTCGCATCCAGCGTGATCAGCTGGTGGATCCGGGTCTGGTAGGCGTTCAGCGCCCAGTTCCAGCCCTCGCCCTGCTGGGCCAGCCCCAGTTCGGCACTGCGCGAGGTTTCCGGCTTCAGGTCCGGATTGCCGCTGCCGTACGGGTAGTACAGGTCGTTGAAGGTCGGCGCGTGGAACGCGCTGCCGACGCTGGCCGAGAGGCGCAGCCCATGATCCAGCCGGTAGCCCCAGGCCAGCGCACCGGTATCGTGGTTGCCGAACTGGCCGTTGTGGTCGTGCCGCGCCGAGGCCTGCAACTCGTTGCGGCCGAAGGTGCCCTGGTATTGCACGAACACGCCGGTGTCCTGGCGCCGGCTGGCCAGGTAGCCGGTGTCGCTGGACAGGTGCTCCAGCTGGTAGTCGGTGCCCAGGGTCAGCAACTGGTTGTCGGCCAGGGTCAGGTCGTTCTGCCACGAGGCCTGGTTGCGACGCGAGTCCGAATAGCGCACATAGGCGCCGTCGTTGTAGGTGGTGGCCTTGTCCAGGTTCTGCCCGGCGCCCAGCGTGACCTGCCAGAACGACAGCGGCCGGAACGACAGCCGCGCGCCGGCGACCTGTTGCTGGTTGAGCGCCTGGTTGCCGTAGGGTGCGCCGTCGAAATAGACGAAGTTGCGGCTGCGCAGGTACGTGGCGGCCAGCTCGGTGCCGCCGTCCCAGCGGTAGCCGGCATTGGCCAGCGCGTTGTAGTTGCGGTAGCCGTCGCTGTCCGGCTCGTTGGCGAAGCAGCCGGCGAACACGGTGCCCGCACCGACCCGGCAGGCGTTGATGCCGTGGGTGTACTCGCCGCCCAGGCTGAGGTTGTACCAGGCGTGCCGGCTTCCGCCGGAGAGGCCGAACTGGCCGCCCACGGTATGCCGGCTGCCGGTGGTCACGCTGAGCGAGGGCACCAGCCCGGCGCCGGCGTGGCCGTGGCGGGTGAAGATCTGGATCACGCCACCGATCGCATCAGCGCCGTAGAGGCTGGAACGCGGTCCGCGCACGATCTCGATCCGCTCGATCTGCTCCACCGGGATCTGCTCGAACGCCGGCAAGCCGGCGCTGACCGTGCCCACCCGCACGCCATCGACCAGCAGCAGGGTGTGCGAGGAATTGGTGCCACGCAGGAACAGCGAGGTCTGCTCGCCCATGCCGCCGGCCTGGGTGAGCGTCACGCCGGGCAGGCCGGTCAGCAGATCCACCAGCGAGACCGGCTGCAGTCGTTCGATGTCGTCGCGGGTGATCACGGTCACCGAGGAAAGCGCGTCGTCCACGGTGATGGCCGTGCGCGTGGCGGTGACGATCACCGGGTCGAGCGACTGGCCGGCGTCGGCCGGCGCCGCAATGGCCCCGGTGGCCGGAAGGGCGGCGATCAGCGCCGCTGCGAGGAATGTGCGATTCATGAAGTCAAAGCCCTTTGCCGTGCGCCCACGCGCGGCTCGAAGAGGAACGAGCTGGCGGCAGGCGGGAGCGGGGCAGCGACGCGGGCACGGGCGAGGGCCGCGCACGAAACCGCAGCCTCGCCCACCGCGAGCCGTCAGGACAGTGAATCGGGCCGGTCTCCGGGCTCGCGGACGACATGCCTTCGAAAGCATGTACCGGACGACACCTTCCCATGCCGAAGCACAGTGGTCTTGTCGACGTCCGGCGGATCATCCGCCTACCGTTGCGGGGGCAGCGCCGGCCTGGCTGCGTGAGGACACGCGACGCACCGGCTTCCCGTTTCATCCCCCGGACAGGCCGCGGGGACACCCGAAACGCCGCCTACGATAGCGGTCGCCCGGGATCGCGGCAATCTGCGGCCGGGCCGACGTCTCAGTCGGTATGCAGCTCGGCGACGAAGTCGTAGATGTCGCCGCGGTACCAGGAGCTGGTGAACTCGACCACGCGGCCGTCGTCGAGAAAGCTGCGGCGTTCGATGGCCAGGCCGGCACTGTTGGTCGGCACGTGCAGCAGGCGCGCGTGCTGGGCGCTGAGCAGCACGGCGCGCAGCCGCTGCAGCGCGCGACGGGGTCGGCAGCCACGCTTTTCCAGCGCCTCGTAGAGCGAGTCGTCGACCAGGCTCGGGTCCGGCAGCAGGTTGGCCGGCACCACGCTGCGCTCGATTGCCAGCGGCTCCTCGCCGGCGTAGCGCACGCGGTGCAGGCGCACCACCGCGACGCCGGGCGAGAGGTTCATCGCCATCGATTCCTCCGGCGTCACCTCGCCGATGCCGCGCTCGAAGAACTCCGAGCGCGGGTTAAGGCCGCGGGCGCGCAGATCCTCGGTGAAGCTGGTCAGCCGGGACATCGGCTTGATGATGCGTTCGGCGACGAAGGTGCCGGCGCCGTGGCGCTGGGTCAGCATGCCTTCCTCGACCAGCCCGGCGATCGCCTTGCGCACGGTCACCCGCGACAGCGCCAGCGCGCGGGCCAGGTCACGCTCGCTGGGCAGTGCGTGGCCCGGCTCGATGTCGCGCTGCTCGATCACGTTGCGGATCGCACTGCGCAGGCGCAGGTAGGCCAGCGGCTGGTGCGAGGCCGGGTCGCGGCAGAGCCGGCGGTATTCTTTGGCGAGAGTGGTCTCCATACCGGGACAATACCAATTTCAAACCAATGGCCGCAACATGGGCGTGTCTGGACATGCCAGTGCCTGGCCGCGGCGTCCGGGCCGCGCCAGTTAGTTACAAATGCAAACGAATACATCCTGCCGATCGACGGCGGTCGTCGTCGAAAGCTGGTCGGCGCTGGTATGACACTGGTACGATCAGGGCCTTTCCCGGCGCGCCGCGCGACTGTCGCGGCCGCCCTGCCAAGCAACCGATGTGCGCGAGGTGTCCGCAGTGAGCTCCCCCAACCCGCAGGTGCAATCCTTCGACCTGGTGATCTTCGGCGGCACCGGCGACCTGGCGGCGCGCAAGCTGCTGCCGGCGATGTTCCATCGCTTCGTCGACGGCCAGATCCCGGAAAACAGCCGCATCATCGGCATCGCCCGCGAGGCCACCGACGACGCCGGCTACCGCGAGCAGATGCGCAAGGCGCTCAATGCCGAGGGCCCGAAGGCGGAGAAGGTCGACGCCTTCCTCAAGCAGGTGTTCTATCGCTCGCTCGACGCGCGCAAGGACGCCGGCTGGGACGACTTCGCCGCGCTGATGGCCGAGCGTCCGGACAACGTGCGGGTGTTCTATCTGTCCACCTCGCCGGACCTGTTCATCGACATCTGCACCCGGCTGGGCAGCCACCGTCTCAACGAGGGCGCCTCGCGCGTGGTGCTGGAAAAGCCGATCGGCCGCGACCTTGAGAGCGCCAACCAGATCAACGACGCGGTCGGCCAGGTCTTCAACGAATCGCAGACCTACCGGATCGACCACTACCTCGGCAAGGAAACTGTGCAGAACCTGCTGGCGCTGCGCTTCGGCAATGCGCTGTTCGAGCCGCTGTGGAATGCCGAGCACATCGACCACGTACAGATCACCGTGGCCGAGACGCTGGGCGTGGGCAACCGCGCCGCCTACTACAACCGCGCCGGTGCGCTGCGCGACATGGTGCAGAACCACATCCTGCAGCTGGTCTGCATGGTGGCGATGGAACCACCGGCCTCGCTGTCGCCCGACGCGGTGCGCGACGAGAAGCTCAAGGTGCTGCGCTCGCTCAAGCCGATCGACGCCTCCAACGCCGCCCACCTCACCGTGCGCGGCCAGTACCGCGCCGGTGCGGCCGAGGGACAGGGCGTGCCCGGTTACCTCGAGGAGCTGGGTGGCAAGAGCGATACCGAAACCTTCGTCGCGCTGAAGGCCGAGATCGCCAACTGGCGCTGGGCCGGCGTACCGTTCTACCTGCGTACCGGCAAGCGCCTGCCCGAGCGCGTGTCCGAGATCGTGGTGGCGTTCAAGTCGGTGCCGCACTCGATCTTCGACGCGTCCGCCGGCGCGATCGCCAACAACCGGCTGGTGTTGCGCCTGCAGCCGGACGAGGGCGTGAAGCTGTGGCTGACCATCAAGCATCCGGGCCCGGGCGGCCTGCGCCTGCGCCACGTGCCGCTGGACATGAGCTTCGCCGAGGCCTTCGGCGTGTCGCAGCCGGATGCCTACGAGCGGCTGCTGCTCGACGTGGTACGCGGCAACCCCACGCTGTTCATGCGCCGCGACGAGGTGGAGGCGGCCTGGCTCTGGGCCGACCCGATCCTCGACGCGTGGGCCTGCAGCGGCGAATCGCCCAAGCCCTATACCGCCGGCACCTGGGGCCCGAGCGCCTCGGTCGCGTTGATCGAGCGCGACGGCCGCACCTGGAACGACGGCGGCGAGTAAACCCCGTCGTGCCATCCCTGCTGCCCCACGGAACGTCATGCTGAACATCGCCACTCACAGCTTCACCGATTGCCAGGCGCTCGCCGCCTCGCTCGCCGAACGCGTCGCCGACCTGCTGCGCGAAGCCATCGCCACACGCGGCCGTGCCGTGCTCGCGGTGTCCGGCGGCAGCACGCCGAAACATTTCTTCGAACACCTGTCGCACGCCGGGCTGGACTGGTCGAAGGTGCAGGTCACCCTGGTCGACGAACGCTGGGTACCGGAGAGCAGCGATCGTTCCAACGCGCGCCTGGTCAAGGCGATGCTGCTGACCGATCGCGCCGCCGCGGCCACTTTCGTGCCGCTGCATCAGGACACACCGACGCCCGAGGAAGGCCTCGCCGCACTGGAGGCGCAGGTCGACGCGCTGGCCCTGCCGTTCGACGTGGTCGTCCTCGGCATGGGGCCGGACGGCCACACCGCGTCGTTCTTCCCGGGTGGCGACCGCCTCGCCGAGGCGCTGGACCCGGCCGGCACCGTGCGGGTGATCCCGATGCGCGCCGACGGCGCCGGCGAGCCGCGCATCACCTTCACGCTGCCGGCGCTGCTCGACACCCGCGCGCTGTTCCTGCACATCGAAGGCGACGCCAAGCGCCGCGTGCTCGCCGACGCGCAGCTGGGCCTGGCCGAAGGTCGCGATTACCCGGTGCGCGCGGTGCTCGAACAGACCCGCGTGCCCGTTTCGGTCTACTGGTGCCCGTAAGGCACTGCGCAGCGCCCGCCGCGGCGGGCTGCTGCCATCCGTTCCAGGAGTGAAACCATGAGTTCCTTGCACCCCGTCCTCCGTGAAGTCACCGAGCGCTTGCGCGAGCGCAGCCGCGCCTCGCGCGCGGCGTACCTGGCGAAGATCGCCGCCGCCCGCGGCGACGGCACCCACCGCCAGCACTTGTCGTGCGGTAACCTCGCCCACGGCTTCGCCGCCTGCGGCGCCGACGACAAGGCTGCGCTGCGCGCCGGTCGCGCGCCGAACCTCGGCATCGTCACCGCGTACAACGACATGCTCTCGGCGCACCAGCCGTATGAGCGCTACCCCGAGCTGATCCGCGCCATCGCGCGCGAGGCGGGCGCCACCGCGCAGGTGGCCGGCGGCGTGCCGGCGATGTGCGACGGCGTCACCCAGGGCCGTGCCGGCATGGAACTCTCGCTGTTCTCGCGCGACCTGATCGCCATGGCCACCGCGGTGGCGCTGTCGCACGACATGTTCGACGCGGGCCTGTACCTGGGCATCTGCGACAAGATCGTGCCGGGCCTGCTGATCGGCGCGCTGGCCTTTGGCCACCTGCCCGGCGTGTTCGTGCCCTCTGGCCCGATGCCCAGCGGCATCACCAACGAGGCGAAATCCAAGGTGCGCCAGGCCTATGCCGAGGGCAAGGCCAGCCGCGAGGAGCTGCTGGAAGCCGAGGCCGCTGCGTACCACGCGCCCGGCACCTGCACGTTCTACGGCACCGCCAACTCCAACCAGATGCTGATGGAGATCATGGGCATGCATTTGCCCGGGGCGAGCTTCGTGCCGCCGGATACCCCGCTGCGCGACGCGCTCACCGCCGAGGCGGTGCGCCGTGCGGCCGCGATGAGCGCGCTGGGCGAGCACTACCTGCCGGTGGGCCACATCGTCGACGAGAAGTCGGTGATCAACGGCGTGATCGGCCTGCACGCCACCGGCGGTTCCACCAACCATCTGCTGCATCTGGTGGCGATGGCGCGCGCGGCCGGCGTGGAATTGCGCTGGGAAGACTTCGACGCATTGTCCTCGGTGGTGCCGCTACTGGCGCGCGTATACCCGAACGGCTACGCAGACGTGAACCAGTTCCACGAGGCCGGCGGCATGGCGTTCCTGATCGATCAGCTGCTCTCGCAGGGCCTGCTGCATGCCGACGTGAACACGGTCAACGGCACCGGCCTGGACGGCTATGCCCAGGTGCCGGTGCTCGACGCCAGCGGCAAGCTGGCCTGGCAGAAGGTGTCCGGCGAGAGCGGCAACCGCGGCGTGCTGCGCGCGATCAGCGAGCCGTTCCGACCCGACGGCGGCCTGCGCCTGCTCGACGGCAACCTCGGCCGCGGCGTGATCAAGGTGTCCTCGGTACCCGACGACCGCATGGTGATCGAAGCGCCGGCGATCGTGTTCAACGACCAGGACGAGGTGCGCGGCGCGTTCGAGCGCGGCGAGCTCAACCGCGACTTTGTCGCCGTGGTGCGCTTCCAGGGGCCGCGCGCCAACGGCATGCCGGAGCTGCACAAGCTCACCCCGACGCTGGCCCTGCTGCAGGACCGCGGCCACCGCATCGCGCTGCTCACCGACGGGCGCATGTCCGGCGCGTCCGGACGCGTGCCGGCGGCGATCCACGTCACCCCCGAGGCCGAGGCTGGCGGCGCGCTGGCCAAGGTTCGCGATGGCGACCTGATCCGCCTCGATGCAGTGAACGGCACGCTCGACGTGCTGGTCGACGCCGCCGAATTCGCCGCACGCCCCAGCGTCACCCTGCCCGACCACTCGCACCACGTCGGCATGGGCCGCGAGCTGTTCGGCCTGTTCCGCAACAACGCCGTCACCGCCGATCTCGGCGCCGGCGTGCTCTGATCCCCCCGCATTCCCGGAGTGAAGCCGTGACGCAATCGATGGAAACCAAGCAGGCCCAGGTCGAGGCCACCATGCGGCTGGCGCCGGTGATCCCGGTGGTGATCATCGACGACGTGGCTGCCGCCGTGCCGATGGCCCGCGCCCTGGTCGCCGGCGGCACGCCGGCGATCGAGGTGACCCTGCGCACCCCTGCCGCGCTGGATGCGATCCGTGCCATCGCGCAGGAAGTGGAAGGCGCCGTGGTCGGCGTCGGCACCGTCCTCAACGCCGGGCATCTGGCCGCCGCCAAGGCCGCGGGCGCGCGCTTCGCGGTGTCGCCGGGCGTGTCACCGAAACTGCTCGATGCGGCCGACGACAGCGAGCTGCCGCTGCTGCCCGGCGCGGCTACCGCCAGCGAAGTGATGACCCTGATCGAGCGCGGCTACCGCTTCCTGAAATTCTTTCCAGCCGTGCCCGCCGGCGGCACCAAGCTGATCGGCGCCTGGGCCAGCCCGCTGCCGCAGGTGAAGTTCTGCCCCACCGGCGGCATCAGCCTGAGCACCGCCTCGGACTTCCTCACCCTGCCCAACGTGCTGTGCGTGGGCGGCTCCTGGCTGACCCCGGCGGACAAGCTCAGGGCCGGCGACTGGGCCGCCATCGAGTTGCTCGCTCGCGAGGCGGCCTCGTTGCGTTAGGACGCGGCGGCGGGTCCGGCACCGAGATCCGGTGTGAAGCGCTGTTTGGCACGGGCCGTGGCGCCCAGCCTGCGACAGAAGCGGATCGCAGCCTCGTTCCAGTCCGGCGTCTGCCATTGCCGCGGGCGAAAACGCAACTGGACGGCGTGGTCTCGGGCGAGTTGCCACAGGCGCCGGCCGATCGCACGGCTGCGCCAGGCTTTGCACACGTAGAAGCAGTCCAGGTGCAGGAACGGGGTGCGATCCAGCGTGGAGAAGTCCAGGGTGGCGCGGGCGTAGTCGACTGCTGTCTCCGTAACGAATGCCAGCCAGGCGAGAGCTTCGGTGGCGCCGCATTCAGCGCCGCGGCCAACAGCTGATGTTCGCCGGCCTTGTCGTGTGCGAGGCGCTCCTAGGTGGCGTGCTCGGTACATGGCGGCAGCAGCGCGTCGAGCTCCGCACCGCCGGCTCGGCGCAGGGTGGCCGCTTCGACGCTCATCGCCGTTCCGGCGGAATCCCCCGCAGCTGTTCCGCGCGTGCTGCATGCGCCTCGAGATCCACCGGCTTGTGGACCACCTCCGTACTGGGCGGGTACTTCGCCCGCATGGCGGCCGGGCGGATCGGGCGTGGCGCGAAGCCACCCCCGCAATTCGGGCAGACGTTGTCCAGCCGCTCCACGCAGTCGCGGCAGAACGTGCATTCGAACCCGCAGATCATCGCCGCCGTCGAGTCCGCGGGCAGCGCGGTGTTGCAGTGTTCGCAGGTGGGGCGCAGTACCAGCATCCGGGGACTCCTTCGTTCAGTGGCCATGCTCGTGGCCGAAGCCTTCGTCGAGCCAGCCGGTCAGGCCACCGTCGGCGCGGCATCCTGCGCGCGGATGCCGCGCAGCGCCGGGCTGGTCATGCAGCCCAGCGCGATCGCGGTGAGCGTGAGGCCGGCGATCACGAACAGCGTCGGCAGCGAGATCACCTTGAGCAGGGCGCCGACGCCGGCGGCGGACAGCGGTCCCAGGCCGAGGAAGGTGAACATCAGCACGCTCATCGTACGGCCGAGCAGCTCCCGCGGCACCCGCCGCTGGATCCAGCTGACCAGGGTGATCTGGGCGATGCCGCCGAACAGGCCGGTCACGCCGAGCAGCAACGCGGCCAGCACCGTCGAATGCACCCCGGCCAGCGCCACCAGGGCCAGGCCGATGCAGGCGTCGAAGCACAGGATCATCGCCCCCAGGTGGCCGCGCACCAGTTTCGCCACCGCGCCGGAGGCGAGGCCGCCAAGCAGCATGCCACCGCCGCTGGCGGCCATCACAATGCCCAGCGAGGTGGCGCCGTGGTCCAGCCGCATGTCCGCCAGCACCGGCAGGCCGACCTGGGTCGGTCCGCCGACGAACACCGACACCACCGCCGCGTAGAACATGAACGCGCGCAGCGGCGGATCGGCCGCGATGCTGCGCAGGCCGCCGAGCAGCTTGCCGAATACGCCGTGCTGCACGGGGCCCGGCTCCGCGGCGGCGGGCACGCGGATCAACGCCAGCGACAGCAGCGACGCACAAAAACTGGCCGCATCGATGGCGAACGCCCGGCCGAGCCCGTAGGCGTCGGCCAGCGCGCTGCCCGCGGTGGGCGCGTGGGCGCCGGTGCCGATCACCACACCGGCCAGTGCCGGGCCGATGAACAGGCTGAGCTGGCGCATCCCCATCATCGAGCCGTTGGCCTGCTGCAGTTCCCGCGGATCGATCACCGACGGCAGCAGCGCGGTGCTGGCCGGGTAGGCGAAGGCGGTGGCCAGGCCGATGCCGAGCGCCAGTGCGTACACCCACGGCATGCTGATGGTGCCGGTGAGCACCATCGCCGCCAGCACCGCCACCATCACCGCGTTGGCGCCGCGCGCCAGCAGCAGCACGGCCCGCGCGGAGAAGTGGTCGACCACCGCGCCGCCGATCAGCATGAACACCGCGCGCGGTACCGCCATGGTGGCCAGCACCAGCCCCAGCGCGCCGGGATCGCCGGTGAGCTTGAGCACCAGCCAGGGCAGCGCGACCAGGGTGAACTGGTCGCCGAACATCGACACCGTGCTGCCGCCGAACAGCAGGCGGAAGTTGGCGTTGGTAGCGAGCGGGTGGCGCGACATGGGGGCATCCTTTCGATAGGGGGTAACGCTCAATCGTCGTGCGCGGGTTCGGTCCACGCGGGCTTGGCCAGCCGGCGCACGTAGCTGCGCACGTCGGCCGGCCAGGGTTTGGTCAGTCGTTCGAAGGCGGCCTGCTCGCCGCGCCAGAACGCACGCGAGGCATCCTCGTAACCGGGCAGGTCGCCGGCCAGGGTGCGCATGGCGCGGTCCAGCGCCTCGCCCGCCTGGCGCGCCCGGTCCCTCGCGCTGCCGGCCCGTCGCGCCTCTTCGACCAGTCGCCGCAGGGTTACCGAGGCGCCGCCGGGCTGGCGGGAGAGCCACTCCCAGTGGCGCGGCAGCAGGGTGACCTCCTTCGGCACCACGCCGAGCTTCGGTCGCCCGGGGCCGCGCGGTGCGGGCGAGACCTCCGTCGGCGCGGAGCGCAGGCGCGCCCGCACCTCGTCGGCGCTGCCGCGCAGGTCGAACTCCAGCGCCTCGCCGGTGGCGTCGTCCAGCACTAGTGGCGTACTCCGGCGATGTCCGGCGAGGTGGGCGTGCACCGCCAGCGCCACCTTCTCCGGCGTGCCGGAGGCGATGCGGTGGTGGCCATCGAAGGCGGTGCAGCGTAGGCAGTCGGCAGGCGTCATGGCGACGTATTTGACCCGGATAAAATGCCGCCGTCAATATCACCCGGGTAAATTCGTCGCCGGCGCCGTCGTTAGCGATGCACGGGACGCCCGCTCCGGCTATCGTTCCGGGTTTTCGCGGATCCTGACGCCATGCCTTACCTCTGCCTTGCCATCGTCTGCAGCGTGCTGGTGTCGGTCTGGCTGAAACTGGCCCGGCGCTACCGGCTCGACGTGCCGCAGATGGTGGCGTGGAACTATCTTTCCGCCGGCGCGCTGGTGGCGTTGGTGCTGCACCCGTCGCTGGAGCCGCTGCGCCAGCCGGCTGCGCCTCGCTACACGCTGCTCGCGCTGGCGGTGCTGCTGCCGGCAATCTTCCTGGCGCTGGGCGCCTCGGTGCGCCACGCCGGCATCGTGCGCTCGGAGGTGGCGCAGCGGCTGTCGCTGTTGCTCTCGCTGCTGGCCGCCTTCGCGCTGTTCGGCCAGGTGCCGACGTTGCGCATGCTGGCCGGCCTGGCCCTCGGCCTGGCGGCGTTGCTGGCGATGGTCTGGCGCAGCGGACGTGCCACTGGCGATCACGGTGCGGCGGCCTGGCTGTGGCCGCTGGTGGTGTTCGCCGGCTTCGGCGCGATCGACATCCTGCTCAAGCGCGTCGCCGCCGCGGGCGTGCCGATCGCCGCCTCGCTGCAGGCGATGTTCGCGTTGGCGCTGCCGGTGGCGCTGGGCTTCGCCCTCGTCGCCCGCCAGCGCAGCGGCGAACGCTTCACTGCACGCAGCCTGGCCGGTGGCCTGCTGCTGGGGGTGTTCAACTTCGCCAACATCCTTTTCTACCTGCGCGCGCACGTCGCGCTGGCGCAAAATCCTGCGTTTGTGTTCGCCGCGATGAACCTCGGCGTGGTCGCGCTGGGCACGCTGGTGGGCGTCGTCGCGTTCCGCGAACGGCTTGGGCGCTTGAATGCGCTGGGCGTGCTGCTGGCCGCCGCCGCGATCGCGCTGCTCACACTGGGTTGAGAAGCGTGACTTCCGGGGGATGGCTGACCGCGCGGTGGCGCCTAGTCTCGAAGGCTTGGCCCACCACTACCCCAGGGGAACCCGCATGCGTCGACTCGCTCTTGCCGCCGCGCTCGCCAGCGCACTGATCAGCACCGCCGCCTTCGCCCACGACGACAAGCACGACGACGCCAAGGCCAAGGCCGACGCGCCCGACGCCGCGCTGGTCAAGCCGCAGTCGTCCGAAACCGAAGGCAGCGTCACCGTCGAAGGCAAGCGCATCGACTACAAGGCGGTTGCCGGCACCCTGGTGCTGCACGGCAAGGGCGACAAGGAGAACGAGCCGACGGTGAGCATGTTCTACACCGCCTACTTCAAGAAGGGCGTGGCGCCAGGTTCGCGTCCGGTCACCTTCATCTACAACGGCGGTCCCGGCTCGGCCACGGTGTGGCTGCACATGGGCGCGTTCGGTCCCAAGCGCGTGGTCACCAATGACGACACCCACACGCCCGCCGCTCCCTACGGCCTGGTCAACAACGACTACAGCCTGCTCGACGCTTCCGATCTGGTGTTCATCGACGCGCCCGGCGCCGGCTTCAGCCGGCTGATCGCCGACGACAAGGATCCGGCCAAGCGCGCCGACCAGATGAAGGAGCGCAAGAAGGACATCTACAGCGTCGACGGCGACGGCCACGCCTTCGCCCAGTTCATCACCCAGTTCCTGTCCAAGTACGGTCGCTGGAACTCGCCGAAGTACCTGTTCGGCGAGAGCTACGGCACCACCCGCTCGGCGGTGCTGGCCAACGACCTGGAGAACGAGGACAGCGTCGATCTCAACGGCGTGATCCTGCTCTCGCAGATCCTCAACTTCGACAACTCCATCGACGGCCCCGAGCGCAACCCGGGCATGGACCTGCCTTACGCGCTGGCCCTGCCCACGTTCGCCGCCACCGCCTACTACCACCACAAGCTGCCGCAGCAGCCGGCCGCGCTCGAGCCGTTCCTGGCCGAGGTGGAGCAGTTCGCCGCGGGCGACTATGCCAGCGCGCTGTTCGCCGGCGCCGCGCTGGACGCCGCGCGCAAGCAGGCGATCGCCGAGAAGCTGCACCAGTACACCGGCCTGCCGGTGGCCTACCTGCTGAAGGCCGACCTGCGCGTCACCGGCGGCATGTTCGAGCACGAGCTGCAGGCCGATGGCGACATCACCACCGGTCGCCTCGACAGCCGCTTCTCCGGCCCCTCGATCGATCCGCTGAGCAAGAGCTCCGAGTACGACCCGCAGTCCTCGGCGATCAGCTCGGCCTATGTGGCGGTGTTCAACGACTACGTGCGCCAGCAGCTGAAGTTCGGCAAGAACCAGACCTATCGCCTGTTCGCCGACATCGACGACTGGGGCATGAAGCACGACGGCCACGACGGCGCCATGAACGTGATGGGCGACCTGGCGATGGCGATGAAGACCAACCCGGATCTGAAGGTCTTCCTCAACAGTGGCTACTACGACCTGGCCACGCCGTTCTACGCCGCCAAGTACGAGATGGACCACCTGCCGATCCCGGACTCGCTGCAGAAGAACATCAGCTACGCCTGGTACCCGTCCGGCCACATGGTCTACGCCCACACCGCCTCGCTGAAGACGCTGCACGACAATGTGGTGAAGTTCATCCAGGCTACCGACAACGTGAAGTAAGTCCGCGGGCGGGCCGTTTGCGGCCCGCCCTTTCCACCCGGTGCGGGGGAGTCGCGATGCCATTCTTCCGGGTGATGTTGCACGGCGAGCATGTCGAGGTACCGGCGGAGGACGGTTCCGAGCCGATCGTCGGCTTCTACGTCACCTTTACCGTGCGCGCGCCCCACGCGGACGCCGCTGTGCTGCAGGCCCGCGCTGCGCTGATGGCCGATTGGCATCCGGAAGGAAAGTGGGGCGCGGTGAATCGTGCCGATGCACCGCATGTCCGTGCCGAGAGCGTCCGGCCCGTGGGGTGGTTCACGGCATGGCGCTCGCCCGTGCGAATGGGGTACGTCTTTTATCCGGCCAGCTAGTCGATCGGCCGGCCGGCCCGGGATAATGGCCGCACTGTCGTCCCGAATGTCGAGCCACCCGCCATGCGCCCCCTGATCGACCGCTACATCGACGCCTACAACCGTATCGACGTCGACGCGATGCTGCTCACTCTGCATCCGACGATCGTGTTCGAGAACCATGCCGGCGGCCAGCGCACGCTGCGCACCGAGGGGTTGCTGGACTTCGACCGCCTCGCCCGCAGCACGCAGCCGCTGTTCAGCGCACGCCGGCAGGTGATCACCGCCTACCGCGAACAGGGTGACACCGCCTGGGCCGAGATCCAGTTCGAAGGCACCTTCGCCCTCGACCTGCCCAACGGTATCCGCGCCGGCCAGCGCATCGCCATGCCAGGCCGCTCCGAATACCGCGTGTTCGACGGCCTGCTGGTCTACATCGCCGATCACAGCGCGTAGAGCGCTTCGCCGCACCCGCTTGATCCGCGTCAGCGCGGCCGTCCCCCGCCAGTCCTAGCCTCCCGTCTTTCCGGACGGAGAAGCGCGATGCGTGTGGACGTAGCGGTGGTGGGGGGCGGACCGGCCGGCTTGTGCCTGGCCAGCGCGCTGGCCGATGCGGGGCTCGAGGTGGCGGTGCTGGAGCGGCAGTCGCTGCTGGCGCTGGCCGAGCCGGTTGACGACGGCCGCGAGATCGCGCTGACCAAGGCCTCCCGCGAACGACTGGAGCGGCTGGACGTGTGGTCGCGGATCGATCCGGCCTACATCCATCCGCTGCGCGCGGCGCGGGTGATGGACGGCCGCGGTGCCCGTCCGATGGAGATCGCCGCGCCGGACCACGGCCTGCTCGGACACCTGGTGAGCAACGCCCAGATCCGCCGCGCCGCGTTCGAGGCGGCCAACAGCCGCGCCTCGGTGCAGGTGGTAAACCATGCCGACGTGCAGGACATCGCCATCGAAGGCAGTGGCGTGCGCCTGCACTGCGCCGGCGATCTGTCCGTGCTGGCGCGGTTGGCGGTGGCGGCGGACAGCCGCTTCTCGGCCATGCGCCGGCTGCTCGGCATCGGTGCGCGCATGCGCGACTTCGGCCGCAGCATGCTGGTGTGCCGCATGGCGCACGAGCAGCCGCACCGGCAGGAAGCCTGGGAGTGGTTCGGCTACGGCCAGACGCTGGCCCTGCTGCCGCTGTGGGAGGGGCAATCCTCGGTGGTGCTGACCTTGCCGCACCAGCTCGCCCAGGCGATGCAGGACCTGCCGCCGGAGGATTTCGCCCGGGCCATGCAGGAGCGCTTCGACCATCGCCTCGGCAGCATGCGCCTGCTCGGCGAGCGCCATGTCTATCCGCTGGTCGGCACCTATGCACAGCGCTTCGTGGCGCCGCGCTGTGCGCTGGTCGGCGATGCCGCGGTCGGCATGCACCCGGTCACCGCGCACGGCTTCAATTTCGGCCTGCAGAGTGCGGAGACGCTGGCCGCCCACCTGCGTGCCGCCGTGCAGAGCGGGCGGGACATCGGCAGCCCGCATGTGCTGGCGGCCTACGAACAGGCGCACCGCCGCGCCACGGCACCGCTCTATCTCGCCACCGGGCTGATCGCCTCGCTGTACACCGACGATCGTCCGCCCGCGTGCTTCCTGCGGGGTGCCCTGCTGGGCGCTGCCGGGCGCGTGCCGCTGTTCCGCCGGCTGGTAGCCGCCCATCTCACGCGGCGCGCCAGCGTGGCCTGACCGGGCCGGTCGGGCGAGCTGACGGAGGGGCGCAGCTCCCGAAGCGTGAGCGACCGCGCGCTCGCTGCGACGACCGGGCGGGCCGCAGCCCCGCTGGCGCGGTAAACTGCCGGTTTTGCCCGGCGAAACATGGCGCAAGCAGCCCTCCGCCCAACGGTCCGCGGACCTACCTTCATCCGTCTGCTGGCGCGCCTGGCAGAGGTGGACGTGGCCGCACCGGGCGCGTCGCTGCCTGATCGGCTTGGCCAGTGGCTGGACTGGAAACATGCGCTGGCGCTCTCGTCCGCACTGGATGCGTGTCCGGTCGTGTGCGGGGGTGCCGTGACGCCGTCGGACGAGCTGGCGGCCGGGTGCGCGCGGGCCCGCGAGGTGCTCGATTCCGCTATCCGGAATGACCCGTTGCTCGCCGCAGGCACCGCGACGGCGGACGAGGCCGACTACGCGGCGATGCGCCAGAGCTGTCTCACCCACCAGCGTGCGATGCAGGCCACCACCGGCCGTCTGCGCGGCAAGCTGCGCGATGCCCTGGCGCAGGCCTCGACCGATGCCGCGCGGCTGGCCGAAGTCGACGCGGTGATGGAAGTGACGCTCAGCCCTCGCGAACACAGCCTGCTGGCCAAGGTGCCGACGCTGCTGGAGCGGCGCTTCGAATCCCTGCGCAGCGCCGGGCAGACCCACTGGCTCGACACCTTCCGCCGCGACATGCAAAGCGTGTTGCTGGCCGAGCTGGAGCTCCGTTTTCAACCGGTCGACGCGCTGCTTGCGGCGCTGTGCACTACCCAAGAGTCCGCATGATCAAGAATCTCCTCCTCGCTGCCGTCTTTGCGCTGGGCCTCGCCGCCATCGGCTGGATCGCCGTCGGCTATGTCGGTTCCAACCCGCTCGGCATGGCGGTCGCGTTGCTGATCGGCGCCTGCTATCTCGCCGGCGCGTCCGAGTTGTTCCGCTACCGCCAGGCCACCGCTTCGTTGCGTCATGCGGTGGATGACCTGGACGAAGCCCCGGCCGATCTCGGCAGCTGGTTGCAGCGCCTGCATCCCGGCCTGCGCCACGCCGTGCGGCTGCGCGTGGAAGGCGAGCGCGTCGCGCTGCCGGCACCGGCGATGACGCCGTACCTGGTCGGCCTGCTGGTGCTGCTGGGCATGCTCGGCACCCTGCTCGGCATGATGGCCACGCTGCGCGGCACCGGCATGGCGCTCGAGAGCGCCAGCGATATCGCGGCGATCCGCGGCTCGCTGGCCGCGCCGGTGAACGGCCTGGGCTTCGCCTTCGGCACCTCGATCGCCGGTGTCGCCAGCTCGGCGATGCTCGGCCTGTTCTCCGCGCTGGTCCGTCGCGAGCGGTTGCTCGCGGTGCAGGGTCTGGACGCGCGCATCGCCACCACCCTGCGGGTCCACTCGCAGGCGCACCAGCGCGAGGAAGCCTTCCGTCTGCTGCAGCAGCAGGCTGCGGCGATGCCGACGATCGTCGATCGCCTGCAGGCGATGGCCACCACGCTGGAACAGCACAGCGCCGAAGCGCACGCGCGCCAGCAGGCCGAGCAGGAGGCCTTTCATCGCCACACCGAAACGGCGTACACGCGCCTGGCGCAGTCGGTCGAGCAGTCGCTGAAGGACAGCGTGGTCGCCAGCGCGCGCACCGCCAGCGGTGTGCTGCAGCCGGTGGTGGAATCCACCCTGGCCAGCCTCGCCCGCGAATCCGCGGCGATCCAGGCCAGCGTCAGCGCCGCGGTGCAGCGCCAGCTCGACGGCGTCGCCGCCGGTTTCGACGATACCGCGCGCACCGTCACCGGCATCTGGAACGACGCACTCGTCCAGCATCGCCAGACCAACGCAGCGCACGCGCAGGCGCTGGGGGACACGCTCACCCGCTTTGCCGACACCTTCGAGCAGCGCTCGTCCACCTTGCTGGACGGCGTCGCCAGCCGCCTCGACGCCGGAGCCGAACGGGCCGCCGAGGCGTGGAACGCCGCGCTGGCGAAACAGGATGCCACCCACGCCGAACTCGCCACCCGCAACCAGCAGGCGCTGGCCGCCGCGGGCGAAGCCTTCGCGTCGCACGCCGCCGCGCTGGTGCAGGCGGTGAACCGCTCGCATGCGGAGCTGCGGTCGGCGCTGGCCGCGGGCGACGAGCAGCGCCTCGCCGCCTGGGCGCAGAAGCTCGACGCCATCAGCGCCGACCTCGGCGCGCAATGGACCGCCACCGGCGACGCCACCGCCCAGCGCCAGCAGGCGATCTGCGACACGCTGGAGGCCACCGCCGCCGGCATCGCCGAACAGACCCAGGCCCACGCCGGCCAGACCCTCGCCGAGATCGGCCGGCTGGTCGAGGCGGCCTCCGAGGCGCCGCGCGTGGCCGCCGAAGTGGTCGGTGAGCTGCGCCAGAAGCTGTCCGACTCGATGGTGCGCGACACCGCCATGCTGGAGGAACGCAGCCGCCTGCTGGCGACGCTGGAAACCCTGCTCGACGCGGTCAACCACGCGTCCACCGAACAGCGCAGCGCGGTCGACGCGCTGGTCAGCACCTCGGCCGAGCTGCTCGACCGCGTCGGCAGCCGCTTCGCCGCGCAGATCGAAAGCGAGACCGGCAAGCTCGACCACGCCGCCGCCCAGCTCACCGCCAGCGCCGCCGAAGTGGCCGGCCTGGGCGAAGCCTTTGGTGCCGGCGTGGCGCAGTTCGCGCAGACCAACGACGCGCTGATGGAACGCCTGCAGCAGATCGCCGGCGCGCTCGACGCCTCGCTCGCGCGCAGCGACGAGCAGCTCGCCTACTACGTCGCACAGGCGAAGGAAGTGGTCGAACTCAGCGTGCTCTCGCAGCAGCAGATCCTCGACGACATGCAGCAACTCGCCGGCCGCCGCACCCCGGCCAAGGCGGCCAAGGCATGAACCCAAACCCCTGTAGGAGCGCACCCTGTGCGCGACCACCAAGCGTCCAGTCGCGCACAGGGTGCGCTCCTACAGGAAGCCGTGGGGAGCCCGTGGCCTCGACCGGCACGAACCATCCGCTCATCGCCCGCCCCACCCCATGACCGACGAAGTCGAACTCGAGCCCGAATCCACCGCGCCGATCTGGGCCTTCGGCGACCTGATGTCGGTGCTGCTCGGTGCCTTCGTGCTGATCCTGGTCGGCGTCATCGGCGTGCAGCTGCAGCTCTCGCACAAACTGGAAGTGGCCGAGAAGCAGCGCCAGGCTGAACTGCAACGCCGCACCACGCTGGAGAAGGCGCTCGCCACCCCGCTGGCGCAGGGCCGCGTCACCCTGGTCAACGGCCGTATCGGCATCCGCGGCAACCTGCTGTTCGCGCTCAACTCCGACCAGCTGCAGCCCGAGGGCCGGCAGCTGATCCAGAGTCTCGCTGCGCCGCTGGCGCAGTACCTGCAATCGCGCGACGAGCTGCTGATGGTCAGTGGCTTCACCGACGACCAGCCGGTGCACGGCGACAACCGCCAGTTCGCCGACAACTGGGAGCTGTCCGCCCAGCGCGCGCTCACCGTCACCCGTGCGCTGATCGCCGCCGGCGTGCCCGCCAATGCCGTGTTCGCCGCTGCCTTCGGCGCGCAGCAGCCGGTCAGCGCCAACACCGACGAAGCCAGCCGCGCGAAGAACCGCCGCGTCGAGATCGCCCCGATCCCGCGCTCCTCGGCCGGCAACACCGCCACGAAAGACGTCGCCCCCGGCCATGGGCCCTGATACCGCCACGGCCATCCGCGCGCAGCTGATCGCGGCGCTGGAACAGCGCGCCGCCGGCCTCGACGGTGAAGCGCGCCGCGTGCTCGATGCGCGACTGGCCGCACTGCGTGCGCGCGATGCCGAAGCCTCCGGTGACACGGCAGAAGTCGAGCCGTCGGAACGCCAGTTCGGCCCCCTGCGTGAACTGGCAGACCAGCTCGCCCGCGAGGCGCCGACCGACCGCAGCCGTTATCCGGAACTCCCTGCCCTCGCCGACTTCCGCCAGCGCTGGTCCACCCTGCGCGCCGACAGCCAGCTGCAGCACGCGGTCGCGCACATCCCCGCCGACGCCGGCCCGCTCAATTCCACCGCTCTCGCCAGCCGCGCCATCGCGCTGATGCGCGAGCTGTCGCCCGGCTACCTGCGCGCGTTCCTCGCCTACGTGGATGAGCTGGCGTGGCTGGAGCAGTTGGGCACAGCGGGCACGGCAACACAGTCGATGGCGCCAAAGAAGCGCGCCACCCGCAAGCCGCGGCGATGAACGCCCGCGTTCCGGTGCCTACGTCACAGCGCCGGGTCGACGACCTTCGACACCGGTTCCGGCGCTAGCCGCTGTTCCTCGATCCGGTCGACGATCTCGCGCACGCTCAGTGCCGCGTTGAAAATGCCTTCACCCAGCGCCGAGACGGTCTGTGGGTGCAGCGGTTCCTGGCAACCCACGGTCACCATGTCGCCGTTGGCGGTGATCGTGCGAAGCAAACCGTGAAGCTCATCGATCTGGTTGAGGGTGACTCCGAAGGAAAGGCGTTCCTGGGTCATGGCGTGGCTCCCTGGCGGCATGCGAGGACTTGTACGTTCAATTACACAATATCTCTTTTTCAGATATTTGAAAAGCAGATATAGCGTCGTCGCCGTCTCCTGCGGCCGCGATCATGTCTTCGAAGTCCATACATAAGAGCGAGTACGTGGTGTTGCTGCGCCACCTGCGTGCACTACGGACACAGGCCGGCTTAACCCAAGTCGATCTGAGCGCGGTACTAAAGCGCCCGCAATCCTATGTAAGCGACGTCGAGCGCGGGTCCAGGCGAATGGATCTCCTGCAACTTCAGGAGTTCTGCAGCGCATGCGGGCAGTCGCTGACTGACTTTGTCGCTGAGTTCGAGCGAGAGTTGAAGTCCAAGAAAAAAGCGGGGGCCCGAGCGCTTCGCCTCTGAGCCGAAGGCTGTTGGCAGCCTTGACCGCCGCTCGATGTGGTGATTGGAGCTCTGGACGGGAATGCCGGCCCTTCGTTGAGCATGGCCCCACATGCCTCCGCTCTCGACGCCCTGCGATCAACTACTGCATCTGCTCCCCCCAAAGCAGTGGTGCAGACCGACGCACAGATCGACGCCGTATCGGCATTCCTGGCGTGGGCATTGGAAACACTTCCGTTCCATAACGAGGTGCAACTCGAGCGGGCGCTACTGAGATGGACGAGTGGCAGCTGACTGGTCAGAGGTGCCCGCTTCGCCCCGAATGAGCACCGTGGCCCCTGCTTCCGCGCACGAAATGAAGTGAACCTGATGTCGCTCGCTAGTTGGCCCCACCACTCGGCCTCACGTCCGTATAGGCCGACTGTCACTTCCGGAACCGCCCGTAGTGCCCCTTATATTCCCGCTTACCGGCAGTCGCCCTCTCCGCGCCGCGACCTGCAGGCTTTGCGCTGCGGAGCCAGTCGAAGCGAGTAGCCAGGCTGCAAAGTCCTGGGCGCCATGAGAGCCCTTCCGTGAACGAGCCTCGTGAAAAGGAATGAAACGAATGCGCACGCCCCGATGGTTACTCCCCTTGTTTGCCAGCCTGCTGATGGTCTCCACCGCGCACGCCGGCCGCGCGTCCGATACGGCGTTGAACGCGCTGGTCGAGGGCGCCAAGGCTTCGCACAGCGACACCATGCTGGTGCTGCGCGACGGCAAGGTGCTCGCTTCCTACACCAAGCCCGGTGAGACGCCGCACGCGATCGAGATGATGTCGGCGACCAAGTCGCTGGTGGGCCTCGTCGTCGGGCGCCTGGTCACCGAAGGCAAGATCAAGTCGATCGACGAGCCGGTCAGCGATTTCTATCCGGAGTGGAAGCAGGGCCAGAAGGCCAAGATCACGGTGCGGATGCTGCTCGACCACACCTCCGGCCTGCAGAACGTGCCCAACACCACCGTGGAGATCTATCCCGCGCCGGATGGCATCAAGCTCGCGCTGGCGGCGGAGCTGAGCAGCCCGCCCGGCACCCGCTTCAGCTACAACAACAAGGCGATGAACCTGCTCGCCGGCGTCATCGAGCAGGCGTCCGGCATGCGCATGGATCACTACATCGAGCGCACGATCCTGCAGCCGATGGGCATCCCGGGACCGGCCTGGAACACGGACGGCGGCTTCGATCATGCCGGTCACCCCTATGCGATGGCCGGCTGGAAGGCCACCGCCGCCGACGCGGCGAAGATCGGCGAGCTGGTGCTGGCCGACGGCCGCTGGCACGGCAAGCAGCTGATCGACCCGGCGTACATCCGCGCCATGGTCGGTCAGAGCCAGCCCTTCACGCCCAGCTATGGCCTGCTCTGGTGGCGCCGCAGCGCCGACCGCAAGATGGGTGTCAGTGCCAAGGCGATCGACGCGATGGAGCAGCAGGGCATCGATCGGGTCGGCCTGGAGAAACTGCGTCCGCTGGTGCCGCGCACCTTCACCCAGCCCAGCGAACTGCGGCCGGCGTTCACGCAGGCGCTGGGCGCGGAGCTGCCCACCTTGGCCAAGGACATCAACGCGCACGGCCGCGGCATGGACGACCTCATCGAGGACCGCTCCGGCCCGATCGTGGCCTACGAGGCCAACGGCTATCTCGGCCAGTACATCGTGGTGGTACCCAAGGCGCACCTGGTCGCCGTGCGCCAGATCGAGGCCGACCCCAGCTACGACGGCAAAGGCCCGTGGCCCTACGGCTACGACGACTTCACCGCCCGCGTGATCGCCCTGGCCCGCACCTACACCAGCGACCTGGCGGTGCCATCGCCGTGATGGCGAGCAGGACGTAATGCGGCTTACGCTGCATAGCGGGGCCGGGCTCACTCGATCTGGGCGTGTAAGCGAACCTGACCCGGTTGGCTGCAGGGAAGGACTTAATTACCTCCGTCCCCTTTTTCGCTTTTTCGATACATTGCGCAACCAGGACGCGGGGGGGGTATGGAGATCAACGAGTTCGTCAGGCTTGCAAACGCGCATGCCGAAGTCGGCTACGACTCATCGGAGTCGGTGAAACGAGCCAACCGCATCGCCGACAAATTGCGATCGGCCATGTTGGAAGCTTTCAAGGACCCGGCACAGACCGAGCAGCTGATGTCGCTGCTCGATCACCCGCAGGCCGGCCCCTGGATTGCCTTCTGCGCGCTGGAGAGCCTGCAACTCGATCCGCAGAACGAAGCGCACTGTCTTCGCGTCGTTCGCGCGATGGCATCAGCGACGGATCCAAGCGGGGCCGGGGCAGCATTGTGGTTGTCGGATCGTGGCTACGGCCCTTGAGCACGCCAGGCATGGGAGTCGGAGGAGCGCCTGTGAGCATCGCTAATCGCCTGACCGAAGCCTTCCCCGAAGCGGATGCTCCGGCGATGGATGATGCCTTCATTCGAGCCAACCCGAACGTCATGGAGCTGCCCGCGCCGGTGGACCTGCTCCGCGTCGTTTCGCTCTACATGCTCTGGTGCGTCAGACATCCCAATGACCCTGCGCTGGTCGGCGACTTCACGCTCCGCGCTCTGGCCGAGTACGGTCGATGCCAGCAGCCGGGCATTGAGCATCTGAACTTCCGCTACCGCTGCTCCCCGCTACAGATCGACGCCGTATCGGCATTCCTGGCGTGGGCAGCGGAAGCGCTTCCGTTCCACGACGACGTGCAACTTGAGCGGGCACGCAGGAGATGGACTAGTCGCGGCTAACTGGTCAGAGGTGCTCGCTTCGTCCCGAAAGTGCACTCTGACCCCTGTTTTCGGTGCCCGCATGATTCCGTGCATCCGACGTCCCCTTAGATGTGTTAGCTGGCTGAAGGAGAAACGGGGGCCAGAGGCCCCCGTTTCGATCAGCAACGAACCAGGAAGCAAAAGCAATCAGCCGTCTTCGGATAGACGAGCTTTCCTGTCCGATAGTGCTTAAAGCACTTCACGAACACCCACCTAAAACCAGGTGGGGCAGGAGGACGGTGCCTGTTCATGGCGTGTTCTCCAGGCGCTCCTTGACGCTCCGCCACCCTGATCGCAAACTTACGGGGCCTAGACCGAAAGACTACAGGGGAAGCTAGAGCTCCCTCAGGGCAGCGCCTATCTACACCCCTTGGGAATTCGGGAGCCGCCAGCTGGAAACAGCTGGCGGCTTTTTTATTGATCGCTACTGCGGGAAAGAAGAGCCTTCCTCACCTTCTTCAGCATCACCTGCACGATCTCCAGGTCCTCCTCTTCGACGATAACGATGGTCGAATCGAGACCCGGCCCCTTGAACGTCACAGCGAACTCATTTGACTTGTGCTGACCCGGCTGGGGTCGTGCACTCGTTCCGGACTGTCCTAAGACCTCACTGGTTTCTCGATCGGCTACAGGATCCGCATCTGCGTTCAGATCATCCGAGTCGTTCAATGGAATGAGCTTGTTGCCAGTCTCAATGAGTCCTGCTTGTTCCAGCCCTTCAAGGAAGTAGCTACTCACCTTCGACGCTTGATCCTCAGGAACATCAAACTCCCGGATCAGTAGTTTTTCGAAGTGTTCAACGGGAAGGACGCTCCCCTCGAACCGCCGGTACACCGCAGCAAACATCGGTGGCGCGAGGAGCGCTGTCCGCAGAGCAGCCTTCTTCTCGTTCTCGTTGTAAGCCAACTTGTAGTTGCGGAAGGTCTCTTGAGCTGTGAGCCGCCCGCCCTTGGAGCTGATCAGGCCGTACTTGGTCGCTGCGGAAATGAGGGCAGTAAAAGCTCCCCCCTGCTTTCGGTTAAGTCGTTCCGCAGCCATGGGCACTGTGCTGCTACCACCGAGGCTACTCACAGCCTCCGCAAGCTCCAGGCTATTCGCGAGGGACGCACGCGGGTATTCGACGATCTTGGGCATGGCTTTCCTCCAGTCTTTTCGCAGGCTATCAGGCCTAAAACTGGAGGTCAATAGCTTTTATTTGACAGCTAAAAACGGCAAGTGAATCGGTTTCGCCAGTGGAGGACTTCCGCGGCGGACGAACCAGCCTAATCTGGTCGCGCTCACTCCCCGAGTCGTACCTGCGCCGCGTCCTCGGACTGCGTACCTGGCGCCCACCCACGACTAGCGGCCCCCCTCACGCCCAAGGCTTCTCGCCACCGCTGCTGCTTCTCCCCATCCCCCTCCACCAACCACTGCACCTTGCCACTCACCCACGCAGCCACCGCCACACCATCCTCGAACAGAATTCGAGTACCGATGACAGCAGGGATGCGCTCCCCGGCAAGCACGCTTCCAGTGAGATTGAGCGGATCGCAGCCACTGACGACCACGAGCTCGCCGCTCGCATCGCGGCGGGCGATGGATCGCAGGGCGGGGATAGCGTCGGGCAGGGCGAACTGCTCACCGACCAGGCCGTCGACAAAGCGGCCGCCGCGGATTTCGCCCCGCGCTTCCAGCCGCTGGTAGACCTGGCGCAGCTCGCGCCAGCTCGGTAGCCAGGCGGCTTCGCGTTCCAGCAGTTTCCAGAACACCACGCCGTAGCGTTGCAGCAGGGTGCGGGCGACGTGCTCGACCTGCTCGCGGCGGTGCGCTTCGTCGCTTTCCTCGCGCGGTGCGCGGGCGCGCACCAGCGCCCAGCGGCCGGCGTCTTCCAGGCTGCTTAGGCTGTGGTGGCGCACGCGGCGGTGGCGCGGGTTTTCGCGCTTGGCCGCGGGCAGCAGCAGGGCGCGCAGGCCGGCGAAGCTGTCGGCGGTGACGCGGCCGGCGGCGACCGCTTCGCCCAGCGCGTCTTCCAGCTCGGTGCGCAGCAGGCGGGTGCTGGCCATCAGCTCGTCGAAGAACAGCGCGCCCTCGTCGCGCAGCGCTTCGGCCACCGCCTGGGCGCGGGAGGACAGCGCGGGGGCGTCGGCATCGTCGCGTTCGGCGACCGCGGCCCACACGCCCATCTGCCGTCGCGCCAGCAGCACGATGGGCGTGGCGCGCACCGGTCCGCCGCCGCTGCCGCCGGGGCGCAGCCGGCTCCAGCCGATGCGGCCGGCGCGGCATTGTTCGTCCAGCCAGCGGCTGCCGTAATCGTCGAGGCGGGCGGGCAGCAGTTCGGTTTCCCAGGCGCCGGCGGCGGCTTCGTAGCCTTCCAGCTGCGCCAGCGCGGCGGGCAGTGCGTCCGGGCCGCTCATGCGCGTGGCCGGGGTGACGTGCTGCCAGTCGAGCAGGAAGCGCAGGAAGTCGCGCCGGCTTACCGGGGCGATCTCGCGGCGCAGCCGGCCCAGCGTGTAGCGGTGGATGCGCGCCAGCAGGTGGCGCTCGCACCATTCGATGGCGGGCGTGTCGGGGCTGAAGTGCCCCTGCATCACGTAGCCCTCGGACTGCAGGCGGATCAGCGCCAGTTCGACGTCGCCGGTGTCCACGCCCAGCGCGGCGGCCAGCGGCGGCACCGGGATCGGACCCAGCCCGCCGAGGCGACCGCGCAGCAGTTCGCGCAGGGCGTCTTCGGGTGTCCAGGATGGCGCGGCGTATTCGGCGGGCGCGTCGATGGCCGGTTGCCGCGTGGCCTGCGGATGCACCGCCTGCCACAGTGGCAGTCGTTCGGCGGCGACCCACACGGCAGTGGCCGGGGCGAGGCTGAGCCGGGTGGCGCGATGTGCCTTGGCCAGCGCGCGCAGGTGCGCGTCCCAGCCGGTGTTGGCGGCCACTTCCGCGTCGGTGATGCCGCCGAGCACGGTCAGCGCGTCGTGCATCTCGTCGGCGTCGCGCGCCTGCGGCCAGGCTTCCTCGCGCACCGCGGCGATGGCGTCGGGATCGAGCCGGCCGAGGTCGTCGGCGTCCTCCACGTCACCCCAGCGGCGCGCCTGCACCGCCTGGGTGCGGCGTTCCTCCAGCGGCGCGTCGTCGAGGAAGGCGTAGGGCGCGGCGGTCAGCACTTCGCTGGCCAGCGGGCTGGGCGCGGCCAGGTCGCGCGCGATCACGGTGATGCGACCGTCCTCCATGCCGTGCAGCAGGGCGAGCAGGCCGTCGGTGTCCATCGCCTCGCGCAGGCAGTCGTGCAGGGTCTGGTTGACCAGCGGGTGATCGGGCACCTCGCGCTCGCCGACAATGTTCTCCAGGCAGGCGACCTGGTCGGGGAACACGGTGGCGAGCAGGTCTTCGCTCTTCATGCGCTGCAGCTGCGGCGGCACCTTCTTGCCGCCGGCGAAGCGCGGCAGCGCCAGCGCGGTGACCGCCGCCCAGCGCATGCGCGTGGGGAACAGCGGCGCGTCCAGCAAGGCCTGGGTCAGCACGTGCTCGGCGCTGGACGAATGCAGGTAGTGCGCCACCTCGATCAGCGGAAAGCTGTGGCTGGTGGACAGCGACAGCACGATCGCATCCTCGGTGGCCGCGGCCTGCAGCTCGAAGTTGAACTGGCGGCAGAAGCGCTTGCGCAGCGCCAGCCCCCAAGCGCGGTTGAGCCGGCTGCCGTAGGGCGTGTGGATCACCAGCTGGGTGCCGCCGGATTCGTCGAAGAAGCGCTCGATGACGATGGTGGACTGCGTGGGCAGTTCGCCCAGCGCGGCGCGGGCGCGGGCAAGGTAGTCGGCCAGCTGCTGGGCGGCGGATTCGTTCAGGCCGAGGGTGTCGCGCAGCCACGCCTTGGCCGCATCCACGCAGCCGGCGGCGAGCTGGGTGCCGATCTCCCCGCGCAGCCGCGACACGCCGAAGGACAGCTCGTCGCTGCGCCCGGGCGCCTCGCCCAGCCAGAACGGGATGTTCGGCGGCACGCCCCTGGCGTCTTCCACCCGCAGCTTGCCCGGCTCCACGCGCTGGATGCGGTAGCTGGTGTTGCCGAGCTGGAACACGTCGCCGGCGAAGCTTTCGATGGCGAAATCCTCGTTGACGGTGCCGACGATGGTCGCCTGCGGTTCCAGCACCACCTGGTAGTCGGCGGTATCGGGGATGGTGCCGCCGGAGGTGACCGCGGTGAGCCGCGCACCGCGCCGGCCGCGCAGCTGCCGGTGCACGGCGTCGCGGTGCAGGTAGGCGGCACGCGCGCCGCGGCGGGTGGTGAAGCCGTCGGCGAGCATGCGCACGATGGCGTCGAAGTCCTTGCGTGCCAGCGCGCGGTACGGGTGCGCGCGACGCACCAGCGCGTACAGCGCGTCCTCGTCCCATTCGCTGCAGGCAACCTCGGCAACGATCTGCTGCGCCAGCACGTCCAGCGGCTGTGCCGGCATCCTGAGGGTGTCCAGTTCGCCGCGACGCACGCAGTCGAGCAGGGCCGCGCATTCCACCAGGTCGTCGCGCGAGGTGGCGAACAGCCGCGCCTTCGGCGTGCCGTCGACCGCATGGCCGCTGCGTCCGGCGCGCTGCAGGAAGGCGGCGATCGAGCGCGGCGAGCCGAGCTGGCAGACCAGGTCAACGTCGCCGATGTCGATGCCCAGCTCCAGCGAGGCGGTGGCGACCAGCGCGCGCAGCTCGCCGCGCTTGAGCCGCTGCTCGGCGTCCAGCCGCTGCTCGCGCGACAGGCTGCCGTGGTGCGCGGCGACGAGTTCCTTGCCCAGCCGTTCGGACAGGTGCCGCGCGGCGCGCTCGGCCATCCGCCGCGTGTTGACGAAGATCAGCGTGGTGCGGTGCGCCTGGGCCAGCGTGGCGAGGCGGTCGTAGACCAGCGCCCAGGTGTCGTTGGACATCACCGCTTCCAGCGGCACCGGCGGCACCTCGATGGCGAGGTCGCGCGGGCGGCTGTGGCCGATATCGACGATGGTGCAGGCGGGGTCAGCTGCAGCGTTCGGCGCGGTGTCGTCGGCCAGCGGCGCCAGCGCGGCGCGTTCGCCCTCGCCGACCAGGAAGCGCGCCACCGCCTCGATCGGCTTCTGCGTGGCGGACAGGCCGATGCGCAGCAGCGGCCGCTGGCACAGCGCTTCCAGCCGCTCCAGGCTCAGCGCCAGGTGCGCGCCGCGCTTGCTGTCGGCCAGCGCGTGGATCTCGTCCACGATCACCTCGCGCACGTGCTTCAGCGCCTCGCGGCCGGAGGCCGAGCCGAGCAGGATGTAGAGCGACTCCGGTGTGGTGACCAGGATGTGCGGCGGGTGCTTGCGCATCAGGTGGCGCGCGGCCTGCGGCGTGTCGCCGGTGCGCACCGCGGTGCGGATCGCCACGTCGGGCAGGCCTAGCGCTTTCAGCTCGTTACGGATGCCCTCCAGCGGCGACTCCAGGTTGACCTGGATGTCGTTGGACAGCGCCTTCAGCGGCGACACGTAGACCACCCGCGTCTCGTCCGGCAGCGCGCCGCCGTGCGCCACGCCCTCGCGCACCAGCGCGTCGATCGCGGCAAGGAAGGCAGTCAGCGTCTTGCCCGAGCCGGTGGGCGCGGCGACCAGGGTGTGTTCGCCCCGGCGGATCGCCGGCCACGCCGCCGCCTGCGCCGCGGTGGGCGCGGCGAAACGGCCGCGGAACCAGGCCGCGACGGCGGGGTGGAAGTCGGCGAGCAGGGTGTCCATGTCCGGCCTCGACGGGGCGGCGGAAGCGGCGGGCGTCACCCACTGGATATAGGGCCTGGCGTCGAGCGTGGCAAGCGACCGTCGCACGAGACGCGATGCACGGCTTGCGCCCGCGTACCTTGTGCTTGCGACACGCTTTGCACATGCTCGGGAGGTTGCCCCGCCCCCATCCCGCTTCCCCGCTCAAGGAGGAATTCCATGGCCTTCCGTCCGCGCCTGCTGCGCACCCTGCTCACCGCCGGCATCGCCGCCTCCCTGGCCGGACTGGCCGGCACCGTTGCGGCCGCCGAGGCTCCGGTCGCCCGGCCGTGGATGAACGCTTCGCTATCGCCCGACCAGCGCGCCGACCTGCTGGTGAAGGCGATGACCCAGGACGAGAAGTTCCGGCTGCTGCGCAGCGAGTACGGCGCGGATTTCGAGGGCCAGCACAACAAGCCCGCCGGCTCGCTGGGCACCGCCGGCTTCATCCCGGCGATGCCGCGGCTGGGCCTGCCGGCGATCCACGAGACCGATGCCGGCCAGGGCGTGGCCCGTCCGCTGCTGTTCGGCGACGGCGATACCGCGCTGCCTGCGGGGTTGGCGGTGGCGGCCAGCTTCGATCCGCAGGTGGCCCACGCCGGCGGCGCGATGATCGGCCGCGAAGCGCACCGCATGGGCTTCGCCGTGCTGCTGGCCGGCGGCGTGAACCTGGCGCGCGACCCGCGCAACGGCCGCAACTTCGAATACGCCGGCGAGGATCCGCTGCTGGCCGGCCGCATCGTCGGCGCGGCGATCGCCGGCATCCAGAGCGAGCACGAGGTGTCCACCGTCAAGCACTACGCGATGAACGACCTGGAGACCGCGCGCACCACGCTCAGCGCGAACATCGACGAGACCGCCGCGCACGAGTCCGACCTGCTCGCCTTCGAGATCGCCATTGCCGACGGCCACCCGGGTTCGGTGATGTGCTCGTACAACCGCATCAACAGCGTCTACGCCTGCGAGAACGACTGGCTGCTCAACCAGGTGCTCAAGCGCGACTGGAAGTACCCGGGCTTCGTGATGTCTGACTGGGGCGCGGTGCACAGCGCGGCGAAGTCGGCGCTGGCCGGGCTGGACCAGGAGTCCGCCGGCGAGCGCTTCGACAAGGAGGTGTACTTCGACCAGCCGCTGCGCGAGGCGGTGGCCAAGGGCGAAGTGCCGCCCTCGCGCATCGACGACATGGTCCACCGCATCCTGCGCAGCTTCTTCGCGGTGGGCGCGTTCGAGCACCCGGCCAAGGTGGCGCCGATCGACTACGCCGCCGACGCGAAGGTGTCGCAGCGTGCCGCCGAGGAGGGCATCGTGCTGCTGCGCAACCAGGATCACGCGTTGCCGCTGGTCGGCGCAGTGGGCCAGGTCGCCGTCATCGGCAGCCATGCCGACGTGGGCGTGACCACCGGTGGCGGCTCGTCCGGAGTGAAGCCGCGCGGCGGCAGCCCGGTCACCGGCGTGGCGCCCACCGCCTGGCCGGGCCCGAAGGTGTACCAGCGCTCCTCGCCGATGCAGGCGATCGCCCGGCGCAACGGCGGCAAGGTGGCCTATGCCAGCGGCGAGGACATCGCCGCGGCGGCGAAGCTGGCGGCGCAGTCGAAGGTCGCCATCGTGTTCGCCGAGCAGTGGACCGCGGAGTCGTTCGACGTGCCGACGATGGACCTGCCGGGCAACCAGGACGCGCTGATCGCCGCGGTGGCCAGGGCCAATCCGCACACCATCGTGGTGCTGGAGACCAACGGTGCGGTGAAGATGCCCTGGCTGGATCAGGTGCAGGGCGTGCTGGAGGCCTGGTATCCCGGCGCCAATGGCGGCGAGGCGATCGCCCGCGTGCTGTTCGGCGAGGTCGATGCGTCCGGCCGGCTGCCGGTGACGTGGCCGAAGGACGAGTCGCAGCTGCCGCGCCCGACCATTCCGGGTGCCGGACTGGCGGCGATCGGTATCCCGCCGCAGGGCCAGCCGCAGCAGGACATCGACTACGACATCGAGGGTGCCGACGTCGGCTACCGCTGGTTCGAGAAGCGTCACCTCGAGCCGCTGTTCGCGTTCGGCCATGGCCTGAGCTACACCACGTTCGCGTATGGCACGCCGAAGCTGGAGAACCACGACGGCACGATCAGCGTCAGCGTGCGCGTCACCAACACCGGCAAGCGCGCCGGCGTGGCCGTGCCGCAGCTCTACGTGGCGCCGCCGCAGGGCGACACCACCCATCGCCTGGCCGGCTGGCAGCGGGTGAGCCTGAAGCCGGGCGAGAGCCGTGACGTGCGCATCGCGGCCAGCCCGGTGCGGCTGGCGCACTACGACGCGGCGAGGCACGGCTGGGTGCGCGATGCCGGCCGCTATCGTTTCCAGCTGGGCACGGACGCCACGTCGATGCTGAAGGCCGACCTGTCGATGGGCTTGCCGGCGGCCACCTGCACGATCGAGGCCTGCACGCCCGTCGCGCACTGAAGCCATCGTCCGCCGCCCGTAGGAGCCCGCTCGCGGGCGATGCCTTTTCTTTCGATGGTGATCAGGAGCAAGGGCATCGCCCGCGAGCGGGCTCCTACCGGGTGGGGGACGACACCGGCGTCTTGCGGGCGGATCAGCGCCGGCCGCGGATCGCCCGGACCAGCCAGCCCATCGCCAGCAAGCCCAGCACCAGCCCGATGCTGGCGCCCCACAGGGCACCGGTCGAACCGTCGATGAGCCAGCCGAGGCCGAAGCCGGCCAGAAACAACAGGGGCAGGGGCAGACAACCCATCACGCGACTCCGCGGCAAGCGAGTCCCCCAGTGTGCCGCATGTCGTCGACGGCGACCGGCGCGAGGTTGGCGCAACGCGGTCACCCGTAGCATCATCCGATCTTTATGCATGTCGCTGGGGGAGCCATCCATGGATGTGGCCACGCGCCCGCAACCGCCCCACGCCCGCGCGCCGGAAGGCGAGCGCGACGAGCAGCGGCTGCCCGATGGCCAGGTGCTGGTCCGTCGCCACTGGGCCTTGCCGGGTGCGCACCGCGCGGTGCTGCTGGTGCACGGGCTGGGTGAACACAGCGGCCGCTACCGCCACGTCGCCACCTGGTTCAACGCGCGCGGCTATGACGTGATGGCGTACGACCAGCGCGGGCATGGCCTCACGCCCGGGCCGCGCGGTGCGCTGTCGCGCGAGGACGACCTGCTGTCCGACCTGGCCGCGGTGTACGCCGACTACGCCGCGCAGGCACCCGCGCTGCCACTGCTGCTGGGCCACAGCATGGGTGGCCTGGTCGCGGCCCGCGCCGTGCTCGACGGGCGGGTGACGCCGGCGGCGCTGGTGCTGTCCTCGCCGGCGTTCCGCAGCCACGAGGCGCCCTGGCTGCAATCGCTGGCGGCGGTGCTCTCGCGCACCCTGCCCAATCTGCCGCTGCGCACCGGACTGGCGCTGGACCACCTGTCGCACGACGCGGCGGTGATCGCCGCCTACCGCGACGATCCGCTGTGCAGCGGTCGCATCACCCCGCGCATGGCGGACTTCATCCTCCGCGCTGGCCCTTCCTGCATCGCCGATGCCGCGCGCCTGCCGGTGCCGACCCTGCTGCTCGCCGCCGGGGCCGACCGGCTGGTCGATCCGGCCGGCAGCCGCGAGTTCGCGTCGGCCGCCTGGTCGTCGCCACACCTCACCACGCGGCACTTCGACACGCTCTACCACGAGCTGTTCAACGAGTCCGAGCCGGGCCGCAGCCAAGTGATGAAGCAGCTCGGCGACTGGCTGGCGCGCCTGCCAGGCTGAACCCAGGTGACAGCCCGGCCGCGCAGGCATAGGCTGACCCCCCATGCGCACCCGTGACCTCGGGTTTCTGCTGGCCTTCTCCACCGCCGCGCTGCCGGCGGGCGGCTTGTTGCTTGCGCGCCTGGGCCTGCCGCTGGATCTCGCCGCGTGGTTTCCGATCGCCTTCATCTTCGGCGTGGTGCCCTGGATCGACGCGGCCTGCGGCCTGGACACGGATAACCCGGCGGACGTCGACGAGGGGCATCGGCTGGAGCACAGCCGCTATTTCCGCACGCTCACCGCGCTGGTGCTGCCGGTGTGGCTGGGCCTGCTGGGCTGGTGCGCGTGGCAGTTCACGCAGCAGCCGTTCGGACCGGTCGGCCAACTCGGCTGGCTGGTCTCCACCGGGGTCATCGGCGGCGTGCTGGCGATCAACCCGGCGCACGAGCTGATCCACAAGTCCACGCGCTGGGAGCCGCTGCTCGGCGGCGTGCTGCTGACCAGCGTGGGCTACCCGGGCTTCAAGGTGGAGCACGTGCGCGGGCACCACCTGCACGTGGCCACGCCGGAGGATTCCTCCAGCGCCCGGCTCGGCGAATCGGTGTATGCCTTCGTGCCCCGCGCGCTATGGCGCAACGTGCGCAACGCCTGGCGACTGGAGGCGCAGCGGCTGCGCGCGCGCGGGCACTCGCTGTGGAGTGCCCGCAACGAAATGGTGCGCTGGTACGCGCTGTGGCTGGCGTTCATGGCGGCGTTCGCCGTGGCGGGCGGCTTCCGTGCGCTGGGCTTCTTCCTGCTGCAGGGCCTGATCGCGGCGGCCACGCTGGAAGTGATCAACTACGTCGAGCACTACGGGCTGCAGCGGCGCGAGATCGCGCCCGGCCGCTACGAGCGGGTCACCCATCACCACTCGTGGAACGCGCCGCAGCGCTACACCAACTGGCTGCTGTTCAACCTGCAGCGCCATTCCGATCACCATGCCGTGGCGCGCCGCCGCTACCAGGCACTGCACCACCACGACGACAGCCCGCAGCTGCCGGCCGGCTACGCCACGATGTTCGTGCTGGCGCTGGCGCCGCCGCTGTGGCGCAGGGTGATGAATCCAAGGGCGCTCGCCTGCCGGCACTGATCCGGCGCACGGGCGGTATCGCACAAGCCGGGCAGGAATCTTCCATACCTTGCCCGGACCGGTCGCCACGATGGCGGGCCAGGGGACAGTCCACCGGAGCGTGGCGCGGTGGCTTGTCGCAGGGCCCTGATCCAGATCAGCGATCCGGCCGAAACCTGCCATGACACTTTCGCCACTTTCCCGAGGGCATCCCATGCCGAATACCGAGTACTACAACGACAAGGTGGTCCGGCAGTTCCTGCTGGCCGCGGCCGTCTGGGGCATCATCGGCATGTCCTTCGGCGTCTACGCCGCGGCCGAGCTGATGTGGCCGGCACTGAACTTCGACATCCCCTGGATGACCTTCAGCCGGATCCGCCCGGACCACACCTTCGGCGTGATTTTTGCCTTCGGTGGCTCCGCGCTGATGGGCACCTGCTACTACGTGGTGCAGCGCACCGGACATGCCCGCCTCGCGCTGGGCCGGCTGGCCGAATTCACCTTCTGGGGCTGGCAGCTGATCTGCGTGCTGGCGATGGTGACCATGCCGCTGGGGATCACCCAGAGCAAGGAATACGCCGAGCCGGAGTGGTTCATCGACATCCTGATCGCGATCGTCTGGGTCAGCTTCGGCACGGTGTTCTTTGCCAGCCTGGCGCGCCGGCGCATCCAACACATCTACGTGGCGAACTGGTACTACGGCGCGTTCATCATCGCCGTCGGGCTGCTGCACATCGTCAACAACCTGGCCGTGCCGGTGTCGCTGTGGAAGTCCTACCCGATCTACTCCGGCGTGGTGGATGCGATGGTGGAGTGGTGGTACGGCCACAACGCGGTGGCGTTCTTCCTCACCGCCGGCTTCCTCGGGATGATGTACTACTTCGTGCCGCGCCAGGCGCAGCAGCCGCTGTGGAGCTACCGCTTCTCCATCGTGAACTTCTGGGCACTGATCTCGGTGTACATGTGGGCCGGCTCGCACCACCTGATGTACACCGCGCTGCCGGACTGGGTGCAGTCGGTGGGCATGGCGTTCTCGCTGATCCTGCTGATGCCCAGCTGGGGCTCGGCGGCCAACGGCCTGCTCACCTTCAACGGCTCGTGGGAGAAGCTGCGCACCGACCCGGCGGCCAAGTTCATGGTGATGTCGCTGGTGTTCTACGCGGCGGCCACCTTCGAGGGCTCGATGATGGCGATCAAGACCGTCAACTCGCTCTCGCACTACACCGACTGGACCATCGCCCACGTGCACTCCGGCTCGCTCGGCTGGGTGGCGATGATCACCATCGGCTCGCTCTACGCGATGGCGCCGCGTGCGCTGGGCAAGCCGGCGATGCATTCGCGCCGGGGCATGGAGCTGCATTTCTGGCTGCACATGATGGGCACGCTGATGTACGTCGGTTCGATGTGGACCGCCGGTGTCACCGAGGGCGTGATGTGGCGTGCCACCCAGCCGGACGGCGCGCTGACCTATCCGTTCATCGCCAGCCTGATAGCGATCAAGCCGATGTACCTGATCCGCTGGGGCGGCGGCCTGCTGATCCTGTCCGGCATGTGGGTGATGGCGTGGAACCTGTGGCACACCGCCGACGACGCGCGGGCGCGGCTGATCAAGCCGATCCCGGTGCCGATCCCCGAGCCGGTACCGCACCAGGTGCCGGCGCCGCTGCCGGCCGCGGGTTGAGGAGGCGACCATGGCCTACAAACATTTCGAAGCGATCGAGAAGCACGCCGGCCTGCTCGGCATCCTCATCGCGATCATGGTGTCGATCGGCGGGCTGGCCGAGATCACCCCGCTGTTCATGGAGGCGCACGCGGTGAAGGCGCCGCCGGGGGTGAAGCCCTACGACCCGCTGCGGCTGGCCGGGCGCGACATCTACGTGCGCGAGGGCTGCTATCTGTGCCACTCGCAGATGATCCGCGCGCTGCGTGCCGAGACCCAGCGCTACGGCCACTACTCCACCGCGGAGGAGTCGGTCTACGACCGGCCGTTCCAGTGGGGCTCCAAGCGCACCGGTCCGGACCTGGCGCGGGTCGGCGGCAAGTACTCCGACCAGTGGCAGCGCATGCACCTGATGAACCCGCGCGCGCTGGTCCCTGCCTCCAACATGCCGGGCTTCCCGTGGCTGGCCAAGGCGACGCTGGACCCGTCCGACATCCAGGCGCGCATGCGCGTGCTGCGCGAGCTGGGCGATCCGTACACCGACGCGGACATCGCCGCGGCGCCCGCCGCAGTGGCCGGCAAGACCGAGATGGATGCGCTGATCGCCTACCTGCAGGGCCTGGGCATCAAGAACGAGCCGCAGCCGCCCGCGGCGCCGGCCAGCGCGGGAGGTGCGCCATGAGCCACGAAGCGTGGGGCCACCTCGCCGGCGCGGTGACGGTGGTGCTGATGCTCACCTTCGTGGGCATCTGGGTCTGGGCCTGGCGCAAGCGGCACCGCGAGGTGTTCCAGCGCATGGCGGGCTTGCCGATGGAAGACGCGGTCGATGCGGCGGCCGATGACGACGCGGGAGAACAGCGATGAGCGCCGGCTGGTCGATGTGGGTGATGTTCCTGATCGTGCTCAACCTGGGCATCACGTTCTTCCTGTTCCTGTGGGCGCCGCGGGCGAAGATCCCGACCCAGCCCGACGGCACCAGCGGCCACGTGTGGGCGCACGGCGTGCTGCGCGAGGGCGTGCGCCGGCTGCCGCTGTGGTGGGTGGTGTTCTCCGCGGCGATGTTCGTGGCGGGTTTCACCTACCTGGTGCGGTACCCCGGCTTCGGCAACCACAGGGGCACGCTGCACTGGACCGCGCACGGCGAGCTGGCGAAGGACGTGGCCGCCAACGACGCCAAGCTGGACGATCTGCTGGCGCGCTTCCGCCAGTACCCGATCGAGCAGCTCGCCGGCGATCCGGCGGCAATCCAGATGGGCCATCGCCTGTTCATGGACAACTGCGCCGCCTGCCACGGTCCGGCCGCGCACGGCAACGTGCCGCTGGGCGCGCCCAACCTCACCGACGACGACTGGCTCTACGGCGGCAGCGGCAAGGACATCCTCACCAGCATCGAGCACGGCCGCGCCGGCGTGATGCCGCCCTGGGGACCGAGCCTGGGCGAGCAGAACGTCAAGCACCTGGCGCAGTACGTGCTGAGCCTGTCCGGATCGCCGCACGACGCGGCCGCGGCGGCCGCGGCCAGGCCGCTGTTCGCCACCTGCGCGGCGTGCCACGGGCCGGAGGGGAAGGGCAACCAGGCGCTGGGCGCACCCAATCTCACCGACCACATCTGGCTGCACGGCGGCAGCGTCGCCGACATCGAGCAGACCATCCGCGGCGGGCGCCAGGGCGCGATGCCGGCCTGGGACAAGCGCCTGAGCGCCGACCAGATGCGCGTGCTGGCGTCCTACGTCTATCACCTGGCCCACCCGGGCATCGGCGATGCCGGGCGCTGACCCGCGCAGTCGCTGGTACCGCCAGCCGGTGCTGTGGCTGGGCGCGGTGGTGTTCGTCGCTTCGCTCGCCGGCTGCGTGTGGATCATCGCGATGGGCGCGCGCCACGCCGACGTGCCGGTGGATGCGCCGCACGCGGTGTTCGGGGTGCCTTCGCATGGCCATGCGCATCCGGCCCCGGCAGGCACCGCGGCGTCGCCGCGATGAACGCGGTCTGGGCCCACCCGCAGTTGGCCGCGCAGGTGCTGCGGCCGCGCCGTGACGGCCGCGCCGAGGCGAGCCTGCGGGTGTCGCCGCTGGACGATCCGCGTCGCGTGCTGCGCGTCGAGCAGGTGCTGCGCGCGCTGCCGGGGGTGCAGCGCGTGGGCGTGGATGCCACGTGCCAGCGCGTGTCGGTGGTGTGGGATCCGGCGCGCCAGCAGCTGCCGGCGCTGCTCGACGCGCTGGGCGGCATCGGCTGCCGCGCCGAACCGCTGCCGCGGTCGCGTGCCGACGGCGACGCGCAGCGCGCCGCGCACGACCTGCTCAAGCGCCTGCTGGTGGCCGGCATGTGCGCGATGCAGGTGATGACCTACGCCTTCGTGATCTACCTCGGCGTGGTCGATTTCGTCGACTTCAGCACGCGCGGCCTGTTCCGCTGGCTGGGTTTCCTCACCACGCTGCCGATCGTCGGCTACGCCGCGCTGCCGTTCTACCGCGGCGCGCTGGCCGAGCTGCGCGCGCGCCGTCCCGGCATCGACCTGCCGGTGGCGCTGGCGGTGCTCTTGGTGTTCGCCGGCAGCGCGTGGAACACCTGGCGCGGCGCCGGCGAGATCTATTTCGATTCGGTGAGCATGTTCGTGTTCCTGCTGCTGGTGGCGCGCTACGTCGAACTGCGTGCGCGCCAGCGCAGCGGCGCGCTGGGCGACGCCACGGTGGACGCCGCGCCGCTGCTGGCCGAGCGCCTCGGTGGCAACGGTCGGCGCGAGTGGGTGGCGGCCACCACGCTGCTGCCGGGCGACCGCGTGCACGTGGCCGAGGGCGCCACGGTGCCGGCCGACGGCGTGCTGGAAAGCGCGCACGCCGAGCTGGACGAGGCGCTGCTGTCGGGCGAGTCGCGCCCGGTGCGGCGACAGCGTGGAGAGACCCTGGTGGCCGGCAGCGTGCTGTTGTCCGGGCCGGTCCAGCTCACCGTGCGCCACAGCGGCGAGGCCACCGCGGCAGCGCGGATCGGTGCGCTGGCGCGACGCGCCCAAGGCGGCCGCATGACCGCCGCGGCCACCGCCGATCCGCAGGCCACCCGGTTCGTCCAGCGCGTACTGGTGCTCACCCTGCTCACCGCGCTGGGCTGGCTGCTGGTCAATCCGCCGCGCGCGTTCGAGGCGGCAGTGGCGGTGCTGGTGATCGCCTGCCCCTGCGCTTTCGCGCTGACCGTGCCGGCGACCCGTGCCCGCGCCTTCGGCGTGCTGGCCGCACGCGGCGTGCTGGTCGCCGACGGCGCCGCGCTGGAGCGGCTGGCGCAGGTGGACTTCGCCGTGTTCGACAAGACCGGCACGCTGACCCATCCGGGCTTCGTGCCCGACGACATCGTCGTCTGCCGCGGCACGCGCGACGACGCCCTGCGCCTGGCCGGTGCGCTGGCGCAGGGCAGCAGCCATCCGCTGTCGCGCGCGCTGGCCCGGATGGCCACGGACATGGCGGCGGCCGCGCCGCTGCCGGTGTTCGACGACCTGCGCGCGCTCCCCGGCGTGGGCCTGGCCGGCCGCGTCGACGGCTGCGCGCTGCGACTGGGACGCGCCGACGCGGTGCTCGCCGGCGCCGTGCCGCCGGCGCTGGAGGGGTGCCTGGCGCTGGCCGACGCCGCCGGCCCGCTGGCCGGCTTCCGCCCGCGTGAACAACTGCGCCAGGACGCGGTGGACACGCTGGCCGCACTACAGGCGCAGGGCGTGCAGCTGATGCTGGCCAGCGGCGACGCGCCGCCGCGGGTGGCGACGATTGCCGCGGCGCTGGGCATCGGCCACCACGCCGCGCAACAGACCCCCGCCGACAAGCTCGCCCTGCTGCGGCAGGCGCGCGACCGCGGCCACGTCACGCTGGCGGTGGGCGACGGCAGCAACGATGCCCCGGTGCTGGCCGGGGCCGACGTGTCCGCCGCGCTGGCCGGCGGCACCGCGCTGGCGCAGGCGCATGCCGGGCTGCTGCTGACCGGCGACCGCCTCGACGGCCTGCTCGCCGCGCGCGCGGTCGCCGGCGACATGCAGCGCATCGTCGCGCAGAGCCGGCGCTGGGCGCTGGGCTACAACCTGCTGGCGGTGCCGTTCGCCGCGTTCGGCCTGGTGCCGCCGTGGCTGGCCGGCATCGGCATGGCGCTGAGCTCGCTCGGCGTGGTACTGAACGCGCTGCGCACCGGGCGCCGGCTGCCCGCGCCGGGGTGGCGCGCATGAACATCCTCCTGGTGCTGATCCCGGTGACGCTGCTGGTGGTGGCGATCGCCGTGGCGCTGTTCTTCTGGGCGGTGAGCCACCAGCAGTTCGACGACCTGGACAACCCCGGCATCCTGCCGCTGCTGGAAGATGATCCAGGTCAGGGCGTGGCGGGCCATGCCGCGCCATCCTCCTCCCCCGACGCTGCGCCGCCGCCCGATGGCGGCGCCGGTTCCTCCGACGTGCCGCCGCCGGCACCCGAGTAGACGCATGACCGTTTCCCCCGACGCCCCTTCCGAAGAGGCCATCGCCACCCTCGTCGACCGCTTCTACGAGCGCGTGCGGCGCGATCCCGAACTCGGTGCGGTGTTCAACCCCGCCGTGCACGACTGGCCCGAGCACAAGGCGCTGCTGAGCCGCTTCTGGAGCTCGGTGGAGCGCGGCACGCGCAGCTACCGCGGCAACCCGATGGCCGCGCACCTGCGCCATCCGGTGCGCGCCGGCCATTTCGACCGTTGGCTGGAGCTGTGGCGCGAGACCTGCGCCGAGGTGCTGGACGCCGCTGGCGCGGCGCGGATGATCGATCACGCCGAACGCATCGCGCACACCCTCAAGCTTGGCCTCGGCCTGCGTCCGCATTCGCGGCGCCTGGGCGTGCCGGTGATGCATCTGCCGGCGCAGGCGCGGGAGTCCTGAGATGTTCTCCAACGACCTGCCCCCGCTGCCGACCGGACGCGTCTGGGTGCACGGCGCGCTGGAGCGCCTGGCGCAGGAGGCGGCGCGCTCGGCCGACACCCACCTGCTCAAGCTCGACCTGCCGGCCTTCCCCGGCATCGACCTCTACCTGAAGGACGAGTCCGCGCATCCGAGCGGCAGCCTCAAGCACCGGCTCGCGCGCTCGCTGTTCCTCTACGCGCTGTGCAACGGCCGCCTGCACGCGGGGCAGACCGTGGTGGACGCGTCGTCCGGCAGCACGGCGATTTCCGAGGCGTGGTTCGCGCGCCTGCTCGGGCTGCCGTTCATCGCGGTGATGCCGGCGTGCACCGCGCCGGGCAAGATCCGCGACGTGCAGGCGCTGGGCGGCCAGTGCGACCTGGTCGAGAACCCGGCCGAGGTGCCGGCCGTGGCCGCCGCCCACGCCGCGCGTGGCGCCTGTTTCCTCGACCAGTTCGGCTTGGCCGAGCGCGCCACCGACTGGCGCGGCAACAACAACATTGCCGAGTCGATCCTCGGCCAGATGGCGCGCGAAGCCTCGCCCGAGCCGGCGTGGATCGTCTGCAGCGCGGGCACCGGCGGCACCTCGGCGACGATCGGCCGCTACCTGCGCTACCGCCGCCTGTCGACCCGGCTGTGCGTGGCCGAGCCGGGCGGCAGCGCGTTCGTCGAGGGCTGGCGCCGCCACGATCGCGCCGCCGTGGCGAGCCAGCCGACCCTGATCGAGGGCATCGGCCGGTCGCGGGTGGAGCCGGGTTTCGTGTTCGAGGTGGTCGACCAGGTACTGGAGGTGCCCGACGCCGCCTCGATCGCCGCCGCCTGGCTGCTGGAGGAGTTGCTCGGTCGCCGCTATGGCGGCTCGTCGGGCACCCAGTTCGTCGCCTGCCTGCGGCTGGCCGCGGCGATGCAGGCGTGCGGCGAGCGCGGCAGCATCGTCAGCCTGCTGTGCGACCGCGGCGAGCGTTACGCCGAGACATTGTTCGATCGCGGCTGGCTCGCCGCGCGCGGCATCGATACCGCGCCGTGGGAGGCGCGCCTGCGCGCGGTGCTGCGTGACGGCCGCGGCTTCGACCAACCGATGCCGTAGCATGGACGTCCGCACGGCCTTCCGCCGTGCCTGACGGTTTGCCGCGGAGTCCTCCGATGTCGTTCGCCATCCTCGGTCACGGCCGTTTCGGCCAGGCGCTCGCCGGCCTGCTGCGCGAGGCCGGCCATGCCGTGCGCGCCTGGGACCCGCGCGGCCACGTGCCGGCCGACTACGCCGCCGACTCGCTCGAGGCGGCCGTGGACGATGCGCAGTGGGTGGTGCTGGCGATGCCGGTGCCGCAGATGGACGGGGCGCTGCGCGCCCTGCGTCCGCGGCTGCGCCAGGGACAGACGGTGATCGACGTGGGCAGCGTGAAGCTGCACCCCTGCGCGCTGATGGACGAGCTGCTCGGCGATGCGATCCCGCACGTCGGCACGCATCCGCTGTTCGGTCCCCTGAGCCTGGCCCGCGGCGAGCGCCCGCTGCGCGTGGTGGTCTGCGCCAGCGCCCGCCATCCGGAGGCGGCCGAACGCGCCAGCGCGCTGTTCGCCTCGCTCGGCTGCGAGGTGATTGCGCAGGAGCCGGCCGCGCACGACCGAGCCATGGCGCACACTCACGCGCTGGCGTTCTTCATCGCCAAGGGCCTGGTCGACATGGGTGTGGACGACGAACTGGCGGTGGCGCCGCCGTCGTTCCTCGGCCTGAAGGCAATGCTTGCCGCGGTGCGCGGCGATGCCGGCCACCTGTTCGCGGCGATCCAGCAGGAGAACCCGTTCGCCGAAGAAGCCCGGGCGGAACTGCTCGCCACCCTGCAGGGCATCCATCGCCGGCTGGTCGCCGACGGCGACGACACCGGGCTGGCGATCAGCGAGCGCCACTGACCCGGGCCGGCGTGACGCGGCCGACCGCTGCGACAATCCGCGCAGGCCGGGGCCGTCACGCCTGATATAGGTCAGGGGCAGCCGCCCCCCGCGCCGCCGACGATGCGCACGTCCTTACGGAGACGTGCCATGACGACGACCCGAAAACTCTGGCTGGGGCTGGCGGTATTGCTGCTGGCCTCCTTCTCGGTGCTGCTGTGGGTGGGCAAGGAGGTGCACCAGCAGGCACCGCCGCTGCCCGACGCGGTGGTCACCACCCAAGGCGCCACGCTGTACACCCGCGCCGACATCGAACTGGGCCGGGAGGTCTGGCAGAGCATCGGCGGCCAGCAGCTCGGCTCGATCTGGGGCCACGGCGCGCTGGTGGCGCCGGACTGGAGCGCCGACTGGCTGCATCGCGAGGCCGACGCCATGCTCGAGCTGCTGGCCCGCGACGAGGGCGCGCCCTCGTTCGCCGCGCTCGATGTCGAGCGGCAGGCCGCGCTGAAGGCCCGCGTGCAGGCCGAGGAGCGGCACAACACCTGGAACGCGGCCACCGGCAGCATCACCGTCTCGCCGCTGCGGGCGCAGGCGATGGAGGTGGTGGCACGCCACTACGAGAGTCTGTTCAGCAACGACCCGGCCACCCACGCGCTGCGCGTCACCTACGCCATGCGCGAGAACACCATCGCGGAGATGGAACACCGCCGCGCGGTCACCGCGTTCTTCTGGTGGACCAGCTGGGCCGCCGCCGCCGAGCGTCCCGGGCACAGCGTCAGCTACACGCAGAACTGGCCGTACGACCCGCTGGTGGGCAACCGGCCCAGCGGCACCGCGTTCATCTGGTCGGTCTTCAGCGTGCTGTTCCTGATCCTCGGCATCGGCCTGCTCGGCTGGTATCACGCCGTGCAGAGCCACAAGGAGGCACCGGCTGCAGTGCCGGCACGCGACCCGCTGGCCGAGTTCAAGCCGACGCCCTCGATGAAGGCGACGGCGAAGTACTTCTGGACGGTGATGGGCCTGTTCCTGGTGCAGATCCTGCTCGGCGCCACCACCGCGCACTTCCAGGTGGAGGGCCAGCAGGCCTACGGCTTTGCGCTGGCCAACGTGCTGCCGTACAGCCTCACCCGCACCTGGCACACCGAGCTGGCGGTGCTGTGGATCGCCACCGCGTGGCTGGCCACCGGCCTGTACATGGCGCCGCTGATCGGCGGCAAGGAACCGAAGTTCCAGCGCCTGGGCGTGAACTTCCTGTGGGTGTGCCTGCTGCTGATCGTGGTCGGCTCGTTCGCCGGCCAGTGGTTCGCGGTGATGGACAAGCTGGGCCTGAAGTACAACTTCTGGTTCGGCCACCAGGGTTGGGAGTACACCGACCTGGGCCGCTTCTGGCAGATCTTCCTGTTCATCGGGCTGATGCTGTGGCTGTTCCTGGTCGGCCGCGCGCTGATGCCGGCGATCAAGCGTCACGACGAGACCTCGCACATCGTGGGGCTGTTGTTCCTGTCCACCATCGCGATCGGCCTGCTCTACGGTGCCGGCCTGATGTGGGGCGAGCACACCCACATCGCGATGGTCGAGTACTGGCGCTGGTGGGTGGTGCACCTGTGGGTGGAAGGCTTCTTCGAAGTGTTCGCCACCGCGGTGATCGCCTACCTGTTCGTCAAGCTCGGCCTGCTGCGTGCGGCCAGCGCCTCCACCAGCGTGCTGTTCGCCACCATCGTGTTCATGGCCGGCGGCGTGCTGGGCACCTTGCATCACCTGTACTTCACCGGCACCACCACGGCGGTGATCGCGCTGGGCGCCAGCTTCTCGGCGCTGGAAGTAGTGCCGCTGGCGCTGATCGGGCTGGAGGCCTACGACAACTGGCGCAAGCAGCACGCCGCCCCGTGGATGGCACGCTACCGCTGGCCGATCATGTTCTTCGTGGCGGTGAGCTTCTGGAATCTGGTCGGTGCGGGCCTGTTCGGTTTCCTGGTCAACACGCCGATCGCGCTGTACTACATGCAGGGCCTCAACCTCACCCCGCTGCACGGCCACACCGCGCTGATGGGCGTGTACGGCATGCTCGGCATGGGCCTGATGCTGTTCTGCCTGCGCGGCATCAAGCCGGCGGCCGAGTGGAGCGAAGGCTGGCTGAAGGGCGCGTTCTGGACGCTCAACATCGGCCTGTCGCTGATGGCGCTGCTGACCCTGCTGCCGCTGGGCGTGCTGCAGCTCAGCGCGGCGCTGGACCATGGCTACTGGTTCGCCCGCTCCGAGCACTTCATGAACCAGCCGCTGGTACACCTGCTGGTGTGGATGCGCGTGCCCGGCGACAGCCTGTTCGCGGTCGGCGCCCTGCTCACCTCGGTGTTCGTCGCCTCGCTGTGGCTGGCGCCCCGGCGCAGCCCGAAGGGTGCGGTGTTGCCGCAGGCGGCACGCGAGCGTGCCTGACCCCCGCGGGGCGCGCCGTCTGGCGCGCCCCGCCTTCACGGATCCGGTTCCCCATGTTCGAGTTCTATCCCCAGATCAAGGCCGTGCACATCGCCTGCGTGATCCTCAGCGGGCTGCTGTTCGCGCTGCGTGGCACGCTGGTCCAGGCCGGTCGAAGCACCGTCGCGCACTGGGCGCCGCTGCGCTACCTGAGCTACTCGGTCGACACCGTGCTGCTCACCGCCGCCCTGATGCTGCTCACCATCCTGCCCGGCGCCTATTTCGCCAACGGCTGGTTGACGGTGAAGCTGGTGGGCGTGGTGCTCTACGTGATCTGCGGCAGCCTGGCGCTGAAGCGCGCGCGTGGCCGGGCCCTGCAGCGCGGCTTCTTCGTCGCGGCGCTGCTGCTGTATGTCGGCATCGTCGGCATTGCCTGGGAGCATCACCCGCTGGGTTGGCTGCACGCCTGGATGGGCTGATCGCGACCCGGATGTCCCGGGTCGTGCGGCAGGTGCACCCGGCGGGCTACACCCGGGCGAACACCAGGCTGGCGTTGGTGCCGCCAAAACCGAAGCTGTTGGATATCACCGTGGACAGCCGCGCCGGCTGGCTCTCGCGAAGGATGGGGAATCCCCCGGCCTGCGGGTCGAGTGCATCGATATGAGCCGAGCCGGCCATGAACCCGTCGCGCATCATCAGCAGGCTGTAGATCGCCTCGTGCACGCTGGCGGCGCCGAGCGAGTGCCCGGTCAGCGCCTTGGTCGAGGACAGCGGCGGCACGTGTGCACCGAACACCTCGCGCACGGCGTGCAGTTCGGTCAGGTCGCCCAGCGGCGTGGCGGTGCCGTGGGTGTTGAGGTAGTCGACCGGACCGGCGACTCCGGCCAGCGCCATCTTCATGCAGCGCACGGCGCCTTCGCCGCTCGGCGCGACCATGTCGGCGCCGTCGGAGGTGACGCCGTAGCCGACCAGTTCGGCATGGATGCGCGCCCCGCGCGCCCGGGCGTGTTCGTAGTCCTCCAGCACCAGCATGCCGCCGCCGCTGGCGATGACGAAGCCGTCGCGGCCGGCGTCGTACGGACGCGAGGCGCTGGCGGGGGTGTCGTTGCGGCGGCTGGCGAGCGCGCCCATCGCGTCGAACTGCGCGGTCATGCCCCAGTGCTCCTCCTCGCCGCCGCCGGCGAACACCACGTCCTGCGCGCCGTGCCGGATCAGGTCCGCCGCCGCGCCGATGCAGTGCGCCGAGGTGGCGCAGGCGGCGGCGATCGAATAGCTCAGGCCGAGGATGCCGAACGCGGTCGCCAGCGAGGCGGATACGGTGGAGCACATCGTGCGCGGCACCATGTACGGACCGACCCGGCGCACGCCCTTGCCGCGCAGCAGGTCGGCGGTCTCGATCTGCCAGTGCGCCGAGCCGCCGCCGGAGCCGGCGACCACGCCGGTGCGCGGGTGGCGCACCTGTTCCTCGGACAGTCCGGCATCGCCGATCGCCGTGCGCATCGCCACGTAGGCGTACGCGGCCGCGCCGCCCATGAAGCGCAGCAGCTTGCGGTCGATCGCCGTCTCCAGCTCGATCTGCGGCACGCCGGCCACCTGGCTGCGCAGGCCGCGGGCGACGTACTCGGGCATCGCGCGGATGCCGCTGGTCAGCTCCTGCAGGGCGCGCGACACGGTATCGGCGACGCTGCCCAGGCACGAGGTGATGCCGAATCCGGTGACGACGACACGGCGCATCAGAAGCCCTCCGTGGACTGGAACAGGCCCACCCGCATGTCGCTGGCGACGTAGATCAGCCGGTCGTCGACGAAGGTCTTGCCGTCGGCCACCACCAGCGCGAGCCTGCCGCGCATCACCCGGCGGATGTCGATCTCGTAGCGCACCAGCCGGGCGTCTGGCAGCACCTGGCCGCTGAACTTCACCTGCCCCACGCCGAGCGCGCGGCCGCGTCCCGGCTCGCCCAGCCAGGGCAGGAAGAACCCCGACAGCTGCCACATCGCGTCCAGCCCCAGGCAGCCCGGCATCACCGGATCGCCGGCGAAATGGCAGCCGAAGAACCAGAGCTCCGGATGGATGTCCAGTTCGGCGCGCAGCACGCCCTTGCCGTAGGCGCCGCCGTGGTCGTCGACGTGGGTGATGCGGTCGAACATCAGCATCGGCGGGGCGGGCAGGCGTGCGTTGCCGGGGCCGAACAGCTCGCCGCGGGCGCAGGCCAGCAGCTGGTCGCGGTTGAACTCGGAGGGGCGGGTCATGGGCTCGTCTCGTGCGGGTATCCGGCGAGTGTGGACGGCGCCGGATGCGGTCGCCCTGACACGGGTCAAGCGGATACGGGCGGCCGCGCGGCGAGTGGTCGGTGGAGGGTCCCGGTGGCTTCGTGTGGCGTCAGGCGTGAGGGGTCTCGGGCTGGGCCGCATCGACGGGCACGCGGTGATCCCCGGCAACGGGGGCGGCGGTACGGTTCGGGCGCCGCAGACATCCGCGTGCGGTGCGCAGCGATCCAGCCAGCGCCCGCGCATGCAGCAACCACGCCACCAGCTGCGCCGCGCCGGCCAGGCGCGCCAGCCAGGGCTGCGGCCACAGCACGGCCGCCAGCAGCCAGACGGCGGCGGTGCCATGGACGGCGAGCAGCGCCTGCTTCTGCCGCTCGTCCAGCAGACGCTGCACGCCCGGGATCCGCGTGCCGCGCGGCACCCGGCGACGCAGGTCGATCCAGGCCACGAACGGCACGATCTCCAGCGTCATCGAGGCGACCAGCAGCGGCATGCCGATACCCAGCCCCAGCGCGCCGGCGAGCATGCCGGCGCCGCCCGCCAGCGCGACGGCCGCGGCCACGAGGGCGGCCAGGCCGAGCCGCCAGTGCCGATACAGCGCGTGTCGTCGCTCGCCGGGCACCGGCCACTGCAGCGCCAGCGCGGCCAGCGCGAAGGCGCCGCCGCCCGACGCAACCACCCACGGCAAGGCAACACCGTCCGGCCGGTGCAGGTGCCAGGCCGCCGCCAGCGGCAGCGCCACGGTCGCGGCGGCGAGCCAGCCGGCCTGCACCGGTGTGGCCACCCGTCCAGTGCCCTGGAACATCGGCATCACCACCCGCGCCACCGCGGCCAGCAGCGCGATCATCCAGCCCAGTACGCCGAACGCCGCGTGCACATCGACCAGCGCCAGCGGCCACCGGCCATATCCGGCCAGCCGCCACGCCAGCAGGCCGCCGGCCAGCGCGGTCGCGATGCCGTAACCCAGCGCGGTGCCGAGACCGACGCGCAGCAGCCGTTCACCCGCGGCCTTGAGCAGGCCGGGCAGCGTCATCGCCCCCAGTCCCAGCAAGGCCAGCGGCAGCAGCACGCCGGCGGTGGCCAGCGCGATACGGTCGCCACGATGCAGCCCGATCACCAGCAGCAGGGCGCCAAGGTTCCACGCCCCGTGCAGCCACGGTGCGTGGCGCGCGCCACGCAAAGGGGCACCCGCGGCGGCGGGCAGGAACTGCAGCACGCTGCCGATCATCGCGTTGCCCAGCACGCCGAGCGTCCACACGTGCACCAGCGCCAGCGTGGCCGGATGCCAGCGCACGCGCAGCGCAGCGTCGCCGTCGAGCATCAGCAACGCGCCGCCGACGATGCCCCAGCACGGCATGGCGAGCAGGAAGCGCAGCGGCAGCGTCGCTGCCGGCGCCTGCTCAAGCCGCAGCTTGGTCATCGCAGGGGCGACGGATGTGCACCCGCACGCTGCCATCCGCCGCGGCGGCCTCCGGCTCGGCGTCGAAGCCGAGCTGGGCCAGCTCCATCAACAGCGGACGCGGCAGTCGCGGCGCGATGATCGCCAGCGAGGCGCCCGGCGCCAGTTCGCCGGCGGCAGCGAGCGCGCGCAGCATGGGCTCGGGGGCGCAAAGGTGGCGCAGGTCGAGTTCGACGGGCATGACGCCATTGCAGCGCGCGGCGCGTCGCGCGGCGCTCATCCAGGTCAGCCGGCGCCCGCGCTCAATCGACGCAGGCAAAGCCCTGTGCGCGCAGCATCGCCCGTTCGTCGGCCGGCAGGCGTGCAGCGAGTGATTCGTCGTGAACCAGCTCCACCGTGGCGAACTCGCGACGCAGCGGGTACTGCTTGCGCAGCCGGTCGAACGCGGCCGCGCGCGTGTCGTCGTCGGCATCGAGGGTGGCGCGGAAGGCGTCGTCGTCGTCGGTGATGCGCCAGGCCGCGCGCATCAGGTCCAGCGCGCGCCGCGGCGCCAGCCGGGCCACGTCGAGCACGCACCGCGCAGACTCGGGCACCAGCGACGCCAGCGTCATCGTCGGCGGCTGGCCGAGGAAGGCGCAGAGCGCTTCGTACAGCATCCAGGTGCCGCGCAGCTTGCCGTCGTACGAATAGCCGGCGATGTGCGGCGTGGCCAGCGCGACCCGCGCGGCGAGCCGGCGATCGACCAGTGGCTCGCCTTCCCATACGTCGAGCACCACGTGCAGGTCGTCGCGTCGTTCCAGCGCGGCCAGCAGCGCGACGTTGTCGACCACGGCGCCGCGCGAGGTGTTGAGCAGGATCGCACCGGGTTTCAGGCGGGCGAGGAACACCGCATCGCCGAGGTGGAAGCTCGGATGCGCGCCGTCGCGGACCAGCGGGGTGTGGAAGCTGACGATGTCGCAGCCGGCGATCGCGTCCATGTCGACCAGCCCGGTGCAACCGGCATCGGCCAGCGGCGGATCGCAGGCGAGCACGTCGAGCCCCATCGCCCGCAGCCGCCGCTGCAGACGCGAGCCGACGTTGCCCAGCCCGACGATGCCCGCGCGCTTGCCGGCCAGCGCGAAGCCGTGGCGGTCGGCCAGCTCCAGCAGGGCGCTGGCGACGTAATCGACCACCGACATCGCGTTGCAGCCCGGTGCGCTGGCGAAAGCGATGCCCTGCGCGCGCAGCCAGTCGAGGTCGACGTGGTCGGTGCCGATGGTGGCGGTGCCGACGAAGCGCACGCGCGAGCCGGCGAGCAGTGCTTCGTCGACCCGGGTGACCGAGCGCACCAGCAGCACGTCGGCATCGCGCACGTCGTCGGCCGCCAGACCGCGGCCGGGCCGCGCCACCACCTCGCCGAAGCCGGCGAACAGTTCGCGCGCCAGCGGCATGTTTTCGTCGACCAGGATCTTCATCGCGCACCGTGTCCAGCGCCGTATCGGCGGGCGCCATGATAGGTGGCCCGGCGCGGTGGCGCAGGGGCTAGCCGGCGGGCGGCATCACCACGTCCGTCAGTGAACCCAGCACCTCGCGCAGCTGCGCCTGCAGCGCCAGCCACGCGGCCTCCCAGCGGCCTTCGTTCGGTGTGGCCAGGACAAAGCGCTGCAGGTGTGCGTGGACGTCGGCGAGTCGCGCGCGCAGGGCGGCGGCCTCGGCGCGGGCCTGCTCGAAATCCGCCAGCCCGACCAGTTGCACCTTGCGGTCGCGGCACACGCCGATGCAGGTCTGCGGCGCCTCGACGCGGCCGCAGCCGATGCATTGCCAGGCTTCGATGGTGTCGGTCATGTCGCCGCTCCGCGGGAACGTTGGCGGACATGCTGGGCGGACGGCGCGTTCTCCGGGCTGATCCGGATCAGCCCGGCGTGAGCCGGTGTCGGACGGGTTGTCGCAGTCGGCGTTCTGGCGGGCGACGCAGACGGTCGCTCAGTGCGCCGGCGTCGCCCAACCCGGATCGGTGAAGTAGCGCGGGTAGTCGGCGACCGCGTCGCGCATCGCCTGCACCTGGGCCATGTCGTCCGGATGTGCTTTCAGCGCCTGCGCGGCGGCGAGCAGCGGCACCAGCATGTGGTGCAGCACCGCGTCGCGGTCTTCCGGCAGCTTGCACTTGGCGAAGATGTCGGCGGCGGCCTGCTCGATCAGGCCGACCCGATCCAGCGCCATCGTGGCGTCCATGTGGCCCATCTCGTAGTGGCGCAGTTCGTCCAGCGCCACGTGGATGCGGCCCATGCCGTCCTCGAGCGCCGCGTCGACCGGCCAGCGTTGGCCTGGCATCGGCGCGGGCGCCGCCGGCTCAGCGGGCTGCGCGTGGTGGCTGTGCTGCGCGGGCACCGGCGCGGATAGGCCCAGCGCCAGCAGCATCGCCAGGGTCGGGGCGGCGCGGTTCACGGCCGGCCTCCGGCGAGCCGGCGCACGGCGGCGACGAAGTCGGGATCGGTGCGGCCGATGATCGTGCTGCGCGCCACCACGCGGCCGTCGGCATCGAGCAGCAGCAGCACGCTGGAGTGGTTGAAGTCGCCGTCGGGCAGCTGCCGGTACTGCACGCCGAGCAGCGCGGCCAGCGGCCGCACCTCGGCCGGCTCCGCACGTGCCAGTGTCCACCAGCGCGGATCGAGCTGGTGACGACCGGCGTAGTCGGCGAGCCTGGCGACGCTGTCGCGGGCCGGATCGAAACTCACCGCCAGCAGTTTCAGCGCGGCCGGATCGCCGGCGGCGTGGCGGGTCGCCTTCATCGTCTCGATGATCATCGGGCAGACCATCGTGCACGAGGCGTAGAACATGCTGACCAGCTGCGGCTGGCCGCGGCGCGCGGCCAGTGGCGCGGCATGGCCGGCCTGGTCGGTGAGGGTTACCGGCAACTGGTAGACCGAGTCGCCAGGCAGCGCGTCGGCGGCGTGCAGCGGCAGCGCCAGGCACAGGGTGCAGAGCAGGAGTAGCAGGCGGTTCATGGCGTTTCCCCGATGGGCCGCGCGCAGCGGAAGCCCAGGTTGGCGGTGGTGTCGGTGGCCTTCAGCGAGGAGAGCATGGCGATGCGCATCAGCGTGGCGTAGTTCTCCTTCTGCTCCATGCTGATCGCGCCGGCGCCGCAGAACTTCAGCTTGTCGGCGCCGTCCTGGTCGCGGCTGTCGCTGCCCACCAGCAGCGCGTTGAAGTCGTCGACCCATTCCCACACCAGGCCGTTGAGGTCGCGCACGCCGTGCAGGTCGGGCGGGCCGCCGATGGCGGGCAAGGCGTGGCCGGACGGGCGGCTGTACCAGTCCAGCACGCGCTCGCGCCAGGCCGGGTCGCTGCGCGCATCGGCGCGGGTGGCATCGGCCGCGGCGGCCATCTCCCACTCGTACCAGCTCGGCAGGCGGGCGTGTTCGCTCGCGCAGTAGGCCTGGGCGGCGAACCAGCTCACCCGGGTCACCGGCTGCGCCGGCAGCGCGTCGGCACCGAGCGTGTCCGGGCCGGCCCACTGCGAGAGATAGCGGCCGTCGGCGAACACGGTCGGCACGCGATCGCGCCGCCACGCGGGGTGGCGGCGCACGAAGGCGAGGAACTCGGCGTTGGTCACCGGTTCGGTGCGCAGGGCGAACGGCGCCACCTGCGCCGGGGCGGTCTTGCCGTCGGCCGGCAGCACGCTGGCGAAGCGCCCGCCGGGCATTGGCACGTACTCGGCGGCGCTGGCCGTGGCGCAGGCCACGGCCAGTGCCAGCAGGGCCGCCGCGATGGCCCGGCGGCGCATCTCAGTGCTCCCCGCCCGCGGCAGGCGCCGGCGTGGCGCGCACCTTGGTCACCTCGTCCTTGGTCACCTGGCCGCCGGGGTTGTCCCAGCTGTTGAGCACGTAGGTGAGGATGTTGGCCACCTCGTCGTCGGTGAGCTGGGTCATCGGCGGCATCACCGAGTCGTACTCGACGCCGTTGACGGTGACCTTGCCGTTGAGGCCGTGCAGCGGGATCGCGATCAGCGCGTCCTTGTCCTTGCCGGCCAGCTTCGCGACGTAGTCCGACTTGGCCAGCGGCGGGAACACGCTGGGCAGGCCGGCGCCGTTGGCCTGGTGGCAGACCGAGCAGGTGCCGGTGAACAGCTGCTTGCCGGCGGCGATCTGGTCGTCCTTGCTCAGCGTGCCGGCGGCGTTGGCCTTCGCGGCAGTGGCCACCGCGTGCAGGTTCGGCTCGGCGCGGTCGCCGAGGTACACCGAGTCGACCTCCTTGCCCGAGTAGATTGCCTTGTTCTCCGGGCCGTCCACCTTGAGGATGCCCAGCGCGCCCTTGTTGAAGGCGCGGAAGATCGAGTGGTCCACCAGCACGTAGCTGCCCGGCACCTGGGTCCTGAACTCGACCATCGCGGCGCCGCCCGACGGGATCAGCGTGGTCTGCACGTTGTGCTGCTCGACCGTGCCGCCTTCCTGCCGCACGGTGTCGAAGATCTCGCCGATCACGTGGAAGCTGGACACCAGGTTCGGACCGCCGTTGCCGACGAAAAGCCGCACCGTCTCGCCGACCTTGGCGGTGAGCGCCTTGTCGCCGGTGAGCGCGCCTTCGTGGCCGTTGAACAGCACGTAGGTCGGCTTCTCGTCGATCGCCTTGTCCATGTCGAAGGCCTGGTGGCCCTTCTCGCGGTACTTGCCCACCGTGTAGAAGTCGCCCTGCATCACGTAGTACTCGTGGTCGACCTTGGGCATGCCTTCCGGCGGCTCCACCAGGATCAGCCCGTACATGCCGTTGGCGATGTGCATGCCCACCGGCGCGGTGGCGCAGTGATACACGTACACGCCCTGGTTGAGCGCCTTGAAGGTGAACTGCGACTCGTGGCCAGGCGCGGTGAAGCTGGAGGCTGCGCCGCCGCCCGGGCCGGTGACGCCGTGCAGGTCGATGTTGTGCGGCATCTTGGAGTCGGGCGAGTTCTTCAGGTGGAACTCCACCGTGTCGCCCTGGCGTACGCGGATGAAGCTGCCCGGCACGGTGCCGCCGAAGGTCCAGTAGGTGTAGGTGACGCCTTCGGAGATCGGCATCTCCTTCTCGATCACTTCCAGGTCGACGATGACCTTGGCCGGATAGTTGCGGTGGATCGGCGGCGGCACGTTCGGCGGGCTGGTCAGCACCGCGTGGATCGGCGCGCCCTGCGGTGGGCCGAAGTCGCCGGGGATGCCGCTCTGCGCGGCCGCCTGCGGTGGCGCGGCGCCGGTGGTGGGGGTGGCGGCATCGGGCTTGCCCGAACAGGCGGCGATCGCCAGGGCGCTGGCCGTGGCCAGCAGGGTGCGCAACAGCGTGGACATGATCTTTTCCCCTTCGTTATCCGTGACGAACAGGTTAGGCAGGCGCCGTACGGCGCCCCTGATACAGATCAGTCGCAAAAGAATACGCCTGGGCTGCGACAAGCTGCCACAGCCGGCTAGTTCACCCCGGGCGGCCGTCGGCGCGCGGGGTCAGATAGATCCAGGCCGAGCGCAGCACCCAGGGAGCGAACGCCAGCAGCCAGCCGACTGCCGCGAACACCAGCCAGCGGTAGCCGTCCGCGCCCAGCTCGGCGCGCACGCGCAGCGCCAGCACGCACTGCAGCGAGATGAAGCACAGCCACGGCACCGCGCCCATCTGCAGCAGGCGGCCGGCATGACCCTGGGTGACGCGGGTGACCATCGCCACCAGCATCGAGCCGAAGTAGCCGATGGTCAGCACGTGCAGCGGCACCAGGCCGAGCACCGCCTCGCCGCGCAGCGCCAGCCACAGGCTCTGTGCCGCGAACAGCGCCATCGCCACCGGCAGCCAGGCGAACGCCAGGTGCAGCGCGAACAGCAGGCCGGGACGCCGGGCCTTCCACGGCTGCCAGGCCAGCGCGTGCCAGCCGAACAGCAGCGCCAGCGGCAAGTCGGCCAGCCAGCGCCAGGCGCTGGCGCCGGCCGCTTCCAGCGCGATGTGCGCGAGCAGCAGCGCCCAGGCCGCGGGCAGGCTCCAGCGCGGGCGCACCATGCGGTAGCCAGGCACCACGTTGGCGCTGAAGAACGGGATCATCCGGTGGCACACGCTGAAGTACACCGGCAGCAGGAAGCCGAACACGCCCAGGCGGATCGCCAGCGGCATCCACGCCGCCGGCGCACCGCACAGCACGGCCAGCCCGGCGGCCAGCCCGAGCGCTCCCACGCCCAGCCCCGCCAGGCACGACCATGCGTGGGCGTTGCGCGCTGTCGCGGCATGCAGCACGCCGGCCAGCGGCAGCAGCGCCAGCCCGTAGCCGACCAGCATCAGTGCGACGCCGAAGCGCAGCAGCGGCAGGCTGCCCAGCAAGCCAGCGTGCGCCAGCGCATAGCCGCCGAACACCGAGCCGGCTACCGGCACGTAGCGCAGGCGCGGCAGCGCGGGGCGATCCAGCCAGCGCGGGAACACGGTCAGCAGGAAGCCGAACATGAACAGCGGCAGCATCCCGTACGCGGTCAGCAGGGCGTGGCCCCAGGCCGGCGGCACCGGCGGCTGCGGCCAGGCCGTCCAGCCGAAGCGCAGCGCACCCAGTTCCAGCGCCCACCACGCCATGCTGGTCAGCACCGTGCAGGCGCCGGCCAGGAACAGCAGCCGGTGCGGCGCCTGGGCCAGCACCGCCGGCGACCAGGGGGCGGGTCGCGCGGGTAGGGAAAGATCGGACATCGGCCTGGGCCTGTCGGCGGAAAGCCGCATGCTCGGCGCCGGGCGTTGCCGGCACCCTGATCCAGATCAGCGCAGGGGTCTCAGCCCGGCAGCAGGCCTTCGCCCAGCCGGTGCAGCGCGTCCGCGTCCAGCAGTTCGACCTGCCGGCCTTCCAGCGCGATCAGGTCCTGGCTGCGGAAGCGGGTGAGCACGCGGCTGACGGTCTCCGAGGCCAGCCGCAGGTAGTTGGCGATGTCGCCGCGAGACATGCTCAGCGCGAAACGCGTGCCGGAGAAACCGCGTGCCGCGTAACGGCTGCCCAGGTCGCAGAGGAAGGCAGCCACGCGCTCGTCGGCGCTGTGGTCGCCGGCCAGCAGGCTGGCCGTGCCCAACTCCTTGCTGAGCAGGCGGAACAGGTGCTGCTGCACCGCCGGCATACGGGTGGCCAGCGCACTCATCGCCGGGAACGAGAAACGGCAGAACTGCGCGTTCTCCAGCGCGATCGCATCGCAGGGAAACTGCTCGGGGTAGATCGCGTTGAGGCCGATCACCTCGCCCGGCAGGTAGAAGCCAAGCACCTGTTCGCGGCCTTCGCGATCCACCAGGCTGGTTTTCACCGTGCCGGCGCGCACGGCGAAGATCGCGCGGAACGGGTCGCCGGTGCGGAACACGTGGTCGCCGGTGCGGTAGGGGCCGACGTGCTCGACCAGGCAGTGCAGCGCCTCCAGCTCGGGCTTGCCGTAGCCCACCGCCAGGCACGCACCGGCGAACGCACAGGTGCGACAGAAACGGATGGCGTCGCCGTCGTCGGCGATCGGACTGGGTGGATCGGGCAGGCGACCGGCCCGCGTATCGGAACGCATCGTGGGTACAGCCTCTCGAAGATCCATGGCGTCAGATCGCGCGCGAATAACGGGTAGGCGGCGCGCCGGCATCCAGATAGGCATCGAAGCACATGGCGATAATACGCAGCAGCAGCCGCCCGCGCGAGGTGGTGACGATGCGCGGCCCCTCGAGGGTGACCAGTCCGTCCGCCTCCAGCTGTTCGAGACGGACCATCGCGTCGGCGAAGTAGACGTCGAAGTCGAGCCGGTGGCGGGCGCCGAAGGCGTCGCGGTCGAGCGTGCCCTGGCACATCAGTTCGCCGATCGCCGCGCGCCGGATCAGGTCGTCCTCGCTCAGCCGCAGGCCACGCGCCACCGGCAGGTGACCCGCATCCAGCGCGGCGTAGTAGCCGGGCAGGTCGCGCACGTTCTGGCTGTAGCAGTCGCCGATGCGACCGATCGCGCTCACCCCGAGGCCGACGATGTCGCAGTCGCCGTGGGTGGAATAGCCCTGGAAGTTGCGCTGCAGGTGGCCGGCGCGCTGCGCCTGGGCCAGTTCGTCGTTCGCCTTGGCGAAGTGGTCCATGCCGATGTAGACGTAGCCGGCGCCGGTGAGGCGCTCCAGTGCGCGACCGAGCAGGGCCAACCGAGTGGCGGCATCCGGCAGCAGGCTGGCATCGAGCTGCCGTTGCGCCTTGAACATCTCCGGCAGGTGGGCGTAGCCGTACACCGCCACACGGTCCGGCGACAGCGCGATGACCTCGGTGAGGGTGCGGTCGAAGCCCGCTACGGTCTGCAGCGGCAGGCCGTAGATCAGGTCGACGCTGGTGGAGGCGAAGCCCGCCTCGCGGGCGGCATTGAGCACCGCGGCGGTCTGCGCCACCGACTGGATGCGGTTCACCGCCTGCTGCACGGCCGGGTCGAAGTCCTGGATGCCCACCGAGACACGGTTGAAGCCCAGCTCGCCCAGTTCGCGCACGTAGTCGCCGTCGGCGAAGCGCGGGTCCAGCTCGATGCCGTACTCGCGCTCGCGGCCGCGCTCCATGCTGAAGTGGCGGCCCAGCGACTGCATCAGCTCGCGCATCCGCTCGATGTCGAGGAAGTTCGGCGTGCCGCCGCCGAAGTGCAGCTGGCGCACCGGGCGGTCGCGGTCGAACAGCGGGGCGATCAGGCCGATCTCGCGGTACAGCCGCTCCAGGTAGCGGTCGGCCTTGCCGACGTCGCGGGTGATCACCCGGTTGCAGCCGCAGTAGAAGCACGGGCTCATGCAGAACGGTACGTGCACGTAGACCGACAGCGGCCGCGGGATCGGTTCCTCGTTGGATTCGCGGATCGCCTCGCGCAGCTCGGCCGCGCCGAAGTCGTTGCGGAAATGCGGCGCGGTCGGATAACTGGTGTAGCGGGGACCGTTGACGTCGTAGCGGGCGATCAGGTCCGCGTCGAAAGTAGGTGGCTGGATCACGGTGGCGGTATGGGTAGCTTCCATGGCGCGCACTGTGCCGGGTCGCGGCCGGCGGCTTCTTGATCAGGATCAGTCCGGCGACGGGTCGTGCCCGGCGCGGCCCACCTCAGCCTTGTCACGCGATCCGCGCCGCAGGCATAGTCGATCGGTGGCAGGGGGTGTCGGGAGCGAGCATGCGGGTCCGCCTTGAAGATGTAGCGCGTGCGACGGGTGTGTCGCCCAAGACCGTGTCCCGCGTGCTCAACGAGGAGCCGTCGGTCAAGGAATCCACCCGCAAACGCGTGCTGGCCGCGATGGAGCAGATGAACTACCGGCCGAGCCCGGCGGCACGCGGCCTGGCCGGCAGCCGCTCGTTCCTGGTCGCAATGCTTTACGACAACAACGACAACCCCGCCTCCACCTACCTGGCCGAGATCCAGGACGGCGTGCTGGAGGCCTGCAACGCCAACCGCTACAGCATGATGGTCTGCCCGTTGCGCACGCGCGTGCAGGATTTCATCCGACGCGTCGACGCGCTGATCGCCGACCATCACATCGACGGCGTGATCGTGACGCCGCCGCTGACCGACAACGTGGCGTTGCTGCGCCGGCTGAATGAACACGGTGTGCCGCACGCGAGCATCTCGCCGCTGCGCCGTGACGAGACCATCGGCGTCCGCATGGACGAACAGCAGGCGGCCAAGGCCATGGTCGGCGAGCTGGTGAGGCTCGGCCACCGTCGCATCGCGCATATCCTGGGCATTGCCGACCACGGCGCCAGCCGCTGGCGCCTGGCCGGCTACAAGGACGCGCTGGCCGAGGCCGGGTTGCCGTTCGACCCGGATTACGTGGTGCAAGGGCAGTTCACCTTCGGCTCCGGCGTGCTCGCCGCGCGCGAACTGTTCTCCCGGCCGATCCTGCCCACGGCCATCTTCGCCGCCAACGACGACATGGCTGCCGGCGTGATGTGGGCCGCCAACGAGCGGGGCCTGAAGGTGCCACGCGACCTGTCCGTCTGCGGCTTCGACGACACGCCGCTGGCCACCCAGTTGTGGCCGCCGCTGACCACCGTGCGCCAGCCCAGCCGCGAGATGGGCAAGCTCGCCACCGAGCAGCTGATGGAAGTGCTGCGCGGCCGCGGCGAGGGCCTGCTGCTGCAGGTTCCTTTTACGCTGCAGATGCGCGAATCGACCGGCGCACCGCCGTCCGACGCGACCTGAGCGGCACCGACCTGTTCGGAACCGCCGGCGCGTTCGCGCGCCGCCGGTAGGTGCCCCGAGCCCCGTTCTGACGCCGTTTCTGCGCTCCGGGCCTGACTTTCGGCTGTGGAAGCGCGTGTTCCAGAAATGCTGCACTGCAATTTGACAGCGCTGTCATTTCTGCCAGTCTGCGCCCCCTGAGCGGCTCCGCGAGGGATGCCGCGCGCTTCGCAGCGAGGGGAGAAAGGCGTGCCTGCAACCGTCCGTCACCGGCGTTCCGTCCCGGCCATGCTGGCCGCCACCCTGTCCTGCCTGCCGCTGGCCGTGGCGATCGCCGGCTCGCCCGCCACCGCCGTGCACCCGGATCGCTGGCCGAGCGCGCACTGGCCGTTCCCGGCCGATCCGGCGCTCGAGCACAAGGTCGCCGGCCTGATCGCGAAGATGACCGTGGAGGAGAAGGTCGGCCAGCTGATCCAGGCCGACATCCTCAGCGTGACGCCGGACGACGTGCGCAAGTACCATCTCGGCGCGATCCTCGCCGGCGGCAACTCCAAGCCCGGCGGTGCGCTGACCGCCGACGCGAAGCAGTGGCTGGCGCTGTCCGATGCGTTCTACCGTGCGGCGATGGACCGTCACGATGGTCGCCCGGCGATCCCGCTGCTGTTCGGCATCGACGCCGTGCACGGGCACAACAACACCGTCGGCGCCACGCTGTTCCCGCAGAACTCCGCGCTGGGCAACGCCCGCGACCCGGAGCTGATCCGGCAGATCGGCGCTGCCACCGCGGCCGAAGTGCGGGCCACCGGCATCAACTGGACCTTCGCGCCGACCATCGCGGTGCCGCAGGACGTGCGCTGGGGCCGCAGCTACGAGGGCTACTCGCAGGATCCGAAGCTGGTCGCCGAATACTCGCGGGCGATGGTCGAGGGCCTGCAGGGGCGGGTCGGCACGCCGCAGTTCCTCGACAACGCCCACGTGATCGCCACCGCCAAGCACTTCCTCGGCGACGGCGGCACGAAGGACGGCAAGGACCAGGGCGACGCCGAGATCAGCGAGCAGCAGCTGATCGACATCCACGCCGCCGGCTACCCCCCGGCGATCGATGCGGGTGTGCAGACGATAATGGCCTCGTTCTCCAGCTGGAACGGCGTGAAGATGCACGGCAACAAGGCCCTGCTCACCGACGTGCTGAAGCAACGCATGGACTTCCAGGGCCTGCTGGTCGGCGACTGGAACGCGCACGGCCAGATCCCCGGCTGCAGCAACACCGACTGCCCGATCGCCTACAACGCCGGCATGGACATGCTGATGGCGCCGGACAGCTGGAAGGGGCTCTACGAGCACACCCTGGCCGAGGTGAAGTCCGGCACGATCCCGATGGCGCGGCTGGACGATGCGGTGGCGCGGATCCTGCGGGTGAAGTTCCGCGCCGGCCTGTTCACCGCCGGCCTGCCGTCGGCGCAGCCGCTGGCGCGCCATCCCGACCGGGTGATCGGCAGCCCGGCGCACCGGGCGCTGGCCCGCCGCGCGGTGCGCGAATCGCTGGTGTTGCTGAAGAACAACGGTGGCCTGCTGCCACTGGATCCGCGCAAGCGCATCCTGGTCGCGGGCGAGGGCGCCGACAACATCTCGCGCCAGTGCGGCGGCTGGACCCTGACTTGGCAGGGCACGGGCCTGAACAACAAGGATTTCCCCGGGGCGCAGTCGATCGGCGCCGGCATCGTCGCCCAGGTGAAGGCGGCCGGTGGCCATGCCGAGATCGCCACCGACGGCCACTACACGCACAAGCCCGACGTGGCGGTGGTGGTGTTCGGCGAGGATCCCTATGCCGAGTTCCAGGGCGACCTGCCCAACCTGCTCTACCGGCCCGGCGACGACCACGACCTGGAGTTGATCCGCCAGCTGAAGGCCCAGGGCATTCCGGTGGTGGCGGTGTTTCTCAGCGGCCGGCCGCTGTGGGTGAACCGCGAGATCAACGCGGCCGACGCCTTCGTCGCGGCCTGGCTGCCGGGCAGCGAGGGCGAGGGCGTGGCCGACGTCCTGCTGCGTACCCGCGACGGACGCATCGCCCACGACTTCCACGGCCGCCTCGCCTACGCCTGGCCGCGCACCGCGCTGCCCGGGCAGGCTCCGCCGCAATTTCCGCTCGGCTACGGTCTGCGCTACGCCGATCACGCCACGCTGCCGCCGCTGCCGGAAGTCTCGGGCATCCACGGCGAGCAGGTGTCGGTGGGCAACTATCTGGAGCGCGGCAAGCCGGCGCATGGCTACACCGCCAGCCTGGTCGGTGCCGACGGCGACCTCGTGTCGGCGGACGTCTCCTCCGCCACCACCGGCGACCACAGCCTGCGGATGAGCGCGATCGACTTCCATGCCCAGGAGGACTCGCGCCGGCTCGCCTGGACCAGTGCGCGGGCCCGGTTCACCGTGCAGGCCCGGTCGCCGCTCGACCTGGACCGGCAGACCAATGGCGACGTGCTGCTGGTGACCACGCTGCGCGTGGATGCGCTGCCGGGTGCCGACGCCTGGGTTGGGCTGGGCTGCGGGCACGGTTGCCAGGGCCGCGTGTCGCTGGGCCCGACGCTGGCCGGGCTGCCGCAGGGGCAGTGGAAGCGCGTGGGCGTGCCGCTGAAGTGCTTCCGTGCCGCAGGCGCGGACATGCACCACATCGACCGGCCGTTCGAGCTGGGGGCCGGGGCGGGAACGGCGCTGACCGTGTTCCGCGTGGCGCTGGGGACGGACGCCGACCAGGTGGTCCGATGTCCCCGCTAGCGACGCCATCGGCCCGATCTATCGGGCGGGTTCGGGTTGCTTCGCAGCATGGCGAAGCAACCCGGCGGGGAGGAAGACGTATTTCCTGATCGTATTCAGTGGCTTGTCGGGCAATTTGAGTGTGCTGCCGCGCGTCAAGCTTCTGTGCAAGAGCTCTTTTATCATTACGTATGACAGCGCTGTCATTTCGGGGATAGAGGATCGCGCCGCGCCGAGGGCTGCGGCATCGAACCATCAGACCATCTGGAGGGGAATTACATGAAGCTGCGCTACTCGGCGTTGTATGTCGCCATGACCCTGGTGCTCGCACCGGGAACCGTGCTGGCCGCCCCGCAGGACGCTTCGTCCGGCAAGGCGCCGGTGGAAAAGAAGATCAAGCAGCTGGATACCGTCGAGGTGAGCGCGACCAAGCGCGAGACGCCGCTGCAGAAAACCCCGGTGGCGGTCAGCGCGATCTCCGCCGACACGCTCGACAAAGAGCGGGTGATGACCGTGCAGGACCTGACCAAGCTGGTGCCGGGTCTGCAGGGTACCTCCGAGGGCGACCACGGCGTGGTCACCCTGACCCTGCGCGGCATCGGCAACGACAGCGCCAAGACCGAATATGCCGACCCCGAGGTCGCCACCTTCGTCGACGGCGTCTACACCCCGCGTGCCGAGGCGGCGGCCAGCCTGCTGCTGGACATGGACAGCGTGGAAGTGCTGCGCGGCCCTCAGGGCACGCTGTGGGGACGCAACTCCACCGCCGGCGCGATCAGCTTCACCACGGCCAAGCCGGACATCGGCGGCGGCTTCTATGGCAACGGCAGCATCGAGGCCGGCAACTACAACCAGAGCGGCGTGCGTGCCGCGGTGAACCTGCCGATCAGCAGCACCTTCGCCATGCGCGTAGCCGCGGTGCACGAACAGCACGACGGCTACGTCGACTACCAGAACCCGATCGGGCAGATCCCGTCGGTCGACCAGCAGCGCGTGAACTACCTGGCCAGCGGCGGCGACCCGGCGGCGTTCCAGCCGATCAACCCGAACGACTTCGTGCACGGCGGCAAGAAGTACAACGCGCAGGACCAGTCGGCCGCCCGCGTGAGTGCGCGCTGGAAGCCGTCGGACAGCTTCCTGTGGGACATCTCGTACGAGTACTTCACCGACCGCGGCACGCCCAGCATGAACCTCATGCAGCAACCGCGCCCCGGGCAGAAGTTCTGGTCGACCCTGGCCGACGTGGCGCCGTACCTGGACCGCACCTCCAAGGCGGTGCGCAGCCGGATCGACTGGAACATCACCGACGGCATGGAGCTGACCTACGTGGCCGGCTACAGCCGCTACTCCGGCAAGAGCGACTTCGACCAGGACGGCGGCGTCAACGTGCCGACCAGCTTCACCACCAACGGCGTGTACCAGGAAGACCGCACCAACTACTCCAACTACAAGAGCTACAGCCACGAGCTGGACCTGAAGTCGACCGGCGAGCAGACCATCGACTGGATCCTCGGCGCGTACTACGCCCACGAGAACAACAACATCCGTTTCGACATCCCGATCATGAACGGCACCCAGCAGGGCACCGTCAGCTGGCAGGGCTCGTTCATCCAGCCGGAGGAGCTGGTGGACTCCACCGCCGCCTTCGGCCAGGCCACCTGGCACATGAGCGATACCTGGCGCCTCACCGGTGGCGCGCGCTGGTCGCACGACAAGCGCCAGAACCGCGGCGGCATCAACTGGGGCTGGGGTTACAACGCGGCGTATCCGCAGCTGCCGCTGTCGCCGTGGCAGAGCCCCGCCGATGCCGGCTTCAACATCAGCCAGCACAACGACGGCACCTACAGCAAGAGCAAGCCGACCTGGCTGGTGCGGGTCGACCATGATCTGGGCGCGACCGGGTTGATCTACGCCAGCGTGTCCACGGGCTACAAGTCCGGCGGTACCCAGGACGGCGGTGCGCTGTACAAGCCTGAGACGCTGACCAACTACGAGATCGGCACCAAGTTCTCCTTCCTGGACGGCCACCTGACCTGGAACAGCGCGGCCTACTACGAGGTGTTCAAGAACTACCAGCTGTCGGCGCCGGTGACCTACCCCGACGGCACGCACGGCCTGGGCTTTGCCAACGTCGGCGGCAAGACCAAGGTGGCCGGCTTCGAGTCCGAGCTGGCGTATTCGGCAGCCAATGACCGTGCCACGATGGTGCTGTCGATCATTCCGGAAAAGAAGCTGGGCACCGAGCGCTACGCGGCCAGCAACGACTACTACGTGCCGACCGCCTGCCCGCCGGAGTCCACCATCAGCAACAACTGCATGGACATCACCGGCAACGACCTGCCGCATGCGCCGGACGTCTCGCTCACCGCGATCTACGAGCACGACTTCGTGCTCGGCAACGGTGGCCGCCTGACCCCGCGCATCAGTTCGCAGTACCAGAGCGCGCAGTGGCTGAGCTGGTTCAACTTCGGCAACGGCGACAAGCAGAAGGCCTATGTGCGCACCGACCTGGCGCTGCGCTACACCGAGCCGGGCGACAAGTGGTACGTCAACGCCTATGTGCAAAACGTCACCGACGGCAAGGTCAAGAGCAGCGCCGCCGGCAGCACCCTGCTGGCCAACGGCACGGTGGCCTTCACTTCGCAGTACCTGCCGCCGCGGACCTACGGCGTGCAGCTCGGCTTCTGGTTCTGAGTTGTCGATGGCGACGCGCCGTGAGCAGCGCGCCGCTCCCTTTTGCCGTTCCCCTGCCGGCATCACTGGTGCCGATGCCGGCTCCCTCCCCTTGAATGGCGCAACGGCCGGAGTTCCCCGCGGGACTCCGGCCTTTCTTTGCGGTCGGGCAGGGTCCGGAGGACGATGGCACCGCAGCGGATGAGGAGCCGGCGATGGCGCGGATCAACAAAGTGCTGGTGGTCGGCGGTGGCACGGCCGGATGGCTGGTGGCGTGCTATCTGGCGCGGGCGATGCGGTCGAGCGATCCGTCCGGCATCCAGGTGCACCTGGTCGAGGCTGAGAACATCGGCCTGCTCGGCGTGGGCGAGGCGACCTTCCCCTCGATCCGCGGCACGCTGGCCGCGATCGGCCTGGACGAGCGTCGCTTCCTCGATGGCGCGCATGCCACCTACAAGCAGGGCATCGACTATCGTCACTGGGTGCGCCCGCCTGGCGTCTCCGGGCGCGGCTCGTTCTTCCATCCCTTCAGCCTGCCCAGCCAGCGCCCTGGCGGGCCGGAACTGCTGCCATACTGGCTGCTGGGCGAGGCGCCGTCCGGCCTGTCGTTCGCCGAGGCGGTGACCATGCAGAGCCGCGTGGTCGAGCATGCGCGCGCGCCCAAGCGGCCGCAGGATCCTGACTACCAGGGGCCGCTCAACCACGCCTATCACTTCGACGCGGCCTGTTTCGCCCGGGTCCTCGCCGAGCACGGCACGCAGACGCTCGGCGTGCATCGCCACGTCGCCACCGTGGAGCGCGCCGAACTCGACGAGCGCGGCGCGATCGCACGGCTGATCACCACCGAGCTCGGGCCGATGACCGCCGACCTCTACGTCGACTGCACCGGCCTGCGCAGCCACCTTGCCGGCGGCGCCATGCAGTCGCCGTTCCTGAGTCGGGCCGACGTGCTGTTCGCCGATCGTGCGATGGCGATGCAGGTGCCGTACGACCGACCGGACGCGCCGATCCCCTCGTACACCATCGCTACCGCGCAGGAGGCCGGCTGGACCTGGGACATCGGCCTGCAGCAGCGCCGCGGCGTGGGCTACGTGTATTCCTCCCGCCACACCGATGATGCGCGCGCCGAGCAGGTGCTGCGCGGTTACCTCGGCAACGCAGCGGAAGGATTGACGCCGCTGCGCATCCGTTTCGAGACCGGCTATCGCCCCGAGCACTGGCGGCACAACTGCGTGGCGGTGGGACTGGCCGGCGGCTTCGTCGAGCCGCTGGAATCGACCGGCATCGCCCTGGTGGAACTGGGCGCCTACCTGCTCACCCATGCCCTGCCGGCCGACCTCGACGACCTGCCGCGGATCGCCCGCCACTACAACACGATGATGGTAGCCCGCTACGAGCGGATCATCGATTTCATCAAGCTGCACTACTGCCTCAGCCAGCGGCGCGATACCGGGTTCTGGCGCGACAACACCGCGGCTTCCAGCATCCCGCAGACGCTGCAGGACAAGCTCGCGTTGTGGCGGTACCGCCCGCCGCACCGGCTCGACTTCGTCGGCGACCTGGAGATGTTCCTGGTGGCGAGCTGGCAGTACGTGCTGTACGGCATGGAGTTCCACACCGACCTCACCCCGATGCGCCGGACCTACACCCAGGCGGCGGAGGCACGGCGGGAGTTCGCCACGATCCAGCAGGTGGCGGCGCGCGCGCTGGACGACCTGCCCGATCATCGCGCCCTCGTCGAACGGATGGTGCACGAGCACCGCGCGCGCGCCGGGCGGGCGCATGCGGTGGCCTGATCCGGCGTCCGCCGATTTCGCTTGCGCCGCGGAGAAACTGGCGTATAGTTACGCGTAACGTTACGCGTAACTTTCGATTCCAGGGGACACCACCATGACCAACCGCAAGGCGCCCAGCGCCGGCGCCGCACGCCAGAAGGCGTTCCGCGAGCGCATGAGCGGGCTGGGCATGACCATCCCGCGGATCTACATGACCGAGGACGAGCAGGGAATGGTGCGCGAATTCCTGCGCCGCGCCCGCGGCGAACACACCGAGCAGCTGCTGGCGGGGATGGACTTCGCCAGCGTGCACGAGAAGTGGAGCGCGCCGCGCCTGTGCGAGGCCCTGGCTGCGCACGCCGGTACGCACGGCGAGCTGCAAGAGGTGCACCTGCAAGGTCTGCCGCCGGCGATCGGGCTGTCGCTGGCGCGCTACGGCAAGCTGCCGGCGCGGCTGACGGTCGGCGACGAGGAGATTTTCGCGACGACGGTGCTGTGCACGAAGGACGCGGTGAAAAGCGCCGCGCGCTTCAACGAAGCCTGTCTTCGCCTGGGTCCGACCCTGCCCCTGTCCAACGTGGGCCTGGTCGGTGATGACTACATTCTGTTCGGTCAGCTTTCGGCGCACGCGCCGCTGGCCAACATCGTCGAGGAGCTCGACGTGTTGGGCCGCAACGCGGTACGCGCACACGAGGAGCTGGCTGCACTGATCCGCTGATTGGGTGATGCCATGCACGCCTGTCCCACCACGAACCTTCGCCACCACGGCTCGGTTCGCCATCTGACCTGGACGCCGCGCGGCAGCGGATAAGCCGCCCCGTCCGTCGACGCCTCCCACGCGCCGACCCCGCGACGGAGCCTCCGTCGCCGCGCCGACCTGCACGCCTTTTCGAGCACGCCCCGCGGCGTGACGGGAGCGGCTTGCCCGGTCGCCGCCGGCGCGCTGCACCGGCGAGGTCGACACGCTTTCGCGTTCATCCCGCCCGCGCGCGCAGCGGGCCCACTGCAAAAAGGAATTGCCACCATGATCTGGCTCATCTCTGCGGCTGCGGCCGTCGTCATCCTGGCGTTGCTGGTGTTCGCCTCCAACGTCATCGTCTACATCCCCAACGACCGCGTCGGCATCGTCGAGCGGCTGTGGGGCGCACCCTCGCTGACCGAAGGGCTGATCGCCCTGAAGGGCGAGGTGGGCTTCCAGCCACAGGTGCTGCGCGGCGGCCTGCACTACTTCTTCCCGTTCCAGTACCGCGTGCACAAGGAGGAACTGGTCACCATCCCGCAGGGCGAGCTCGGCTACGTGTTCGCCCGCGACGGCAAGGACCTGGTCGACGGCCAGGCGTTGGGCCGCAGCGTGGACGGCGGCATCGTCGACGTGGCGGCGTTCCTCCGCGGCGGCGGCCAGAAGGGACCGCAGCGCACCATCCTGCGCGAGGGCACCTACGCGCTAAACCTGGCGCAGTTCGCCATCATCACCTTCAACCGCGTGCACGGCCTGCTGCTGTCGCGCGAGGAGGCCGACACCATCGCCAAGATGGGTGCGGTGCTGAACGAGCGTCGCGGCTTCTCGCCGGTGGTGATCGTAAGCGGCCAGGCCCGTGGCGGCACCGAGGACACCACCAACGACATGCTCGGCGTGGTCACCGTCCACGACGGCCCGGTGCTGCCGCCGGACGAGATCGTGGCGCCGCGCGTCGGCCAGGACCCGACCAACGTGGCCACGTTCCACAACAACTTCCAGAACATCGACGCGTTCCTGCGTGCCGGCGGCAACCGCGGTCGCCAGCACCAGGTGCTGGTGGAGGGCACCTATTACATCAACCGGCTGTTCGCCACGGTGGACTTCATTCCCAAGACCGTGGTGCCGGTGGGCTCGGTCGGCGTGGTCGTGTCCTACATCGGCAAGACCGGCGCGGACCGCTCGGGCGACGGCTACTCGCACGGCGAGCTGGTCGACAACGACTGCCGCGGCGTGTGGAAAGAGCCGCTGCTGCCCGGCAAGTACGCGTTCAACACGTACGCCGGAAAGATCCAGCTGGTGCCGACCACCAACTTCATCCTCAAGTGGACCCCGGAGGTGACCAACCTGCACAAGTTCGACGAGAACCTGACCGAGGTCTCGCTGATCACCAAGGACGCGTTCGAGCCGCTGCTGCCGCTGTCGGTGGTGGTGCACATCGACTACCGCAAGGCACCGCTGGTGGTGCAGCGCTTCGGCGACATCAAGCGGCTGGTCGACCAGACGCTGGACCCGATGGTCAGCGCGTACTTCAAGAACATCGGCCAGACCAAGACGCTGATCCAGCTGATCCAGGACCGCGCGGCGATCCAGATGCAGGCCGGCGAGGAGATGAAGGAGCGTTTCGCCGCCTATAACCTGGAGCTGCAGGAGGTGCTGATCGGCACCCCGCACGGCAGCGCCGGCAACGCCTCGGGCGCGCGCATCGACACCATCCTCAACCAGTTGCGCGATCGCCAGGTGGCGATCGAGCAGGTCGCCACCTACGAACTGCAGGAGCAGTCGGCGATGAAGGAGCGGTCGCTGCGCGAGGCCCGGGCCACCACCGACATCCAGGCGGAACTGACCAACTCGTCGATCCAGATCGCGATCAAGCAGAACGTCGGCGAGGCCGCCGTGGTGGAAGCCAACAAGCGCGCCGAGGTGATCGGCATCAACGCCGACGCCGAGCGCCGCCGGCTCACCGCGGAGGGCGATGGCAGGGCTTCGGCGATCGCCGCGGTCGGCAAGGCGGAAGCCTCGGCGATCCAGGCCAAGTCGCAGGCGCTCACCGGCGAAGGCGCGCGGCTGCAGCTGATCAACACGTTGGGCGCACAGTTCGCCGAGGCGATCCGTGATGGCCAGATCGCCATCGTGCCGAAGATCGCGCTGGGCGGCGACGCCGGCGGCCAAGGCATCGGTTCGCTGATCCAGCTGGCCAGCTCGCTGCTCGCCGAGCGGGCCGACGCCGGCCTGGTGGACGACGCCACGCGCGTAGCCGCCGACGGCAACAACGCGCCGACCGCGTAAGCGGTTCGCCACCCCCGCTTTCGGAACGAGAGCGGGGGTGGCCCCAGGGTCATCGGCAAGGAAGCGCGGCAAGGAAGCGCGGCAAGGAAGCGCGGCAAGGAAGCGCGGCAAGGAAGCGCGGCAAGGAAGCGCGGCAAGGAAGCGCGGCAAGGAAGCGCGGCAAGGAAGCGCGGCAAGGAAGCCAAAGCCCCGCCGGGAAGGCGGGGCTTATTTTCTTAGCCGATCGGCGACCCATCGTGCCGCGCCGCTCTTCCCGCCGCGTTCACGAGCAGATCGATGGCCAGCGCCAGCAGCAATGCCCCGGAGCCGACCAGGAACAGCTGTCCGTAGCGTCCACCGTCGTGAGAAAACAGGTAGGACATGCCATACGCACCGGCCGCCTGCAGCAGGGCGAAGCAGGTGGTCGCCCGGCTCCAGGCCGCCTTCTGCGCGGCATGATCGTGTGGCAGGGCGTCGTGGATGCGACCCAGCGCCAGCGGCACGATGCCGGGGGTGAAGGCGCCGACCACGACGCTGGAAATCACCAGCCACACGGCACCCGGAAGCAGCGCCGGCAAGGCCACCGCGATCGCCTCGATCAGATAGGCCAGCCGCAGCGCCCGACCGAAACCGATCCGGTCGGCGAGATGGCCGGTGAGCACCGGTCCGGCCAGCGCCCCGAGCCCGAACAGCACCCAATAGGCCGAACCGGTCTGCACGCCCAGTCCCAGGCCGCGCGCGACGAAGTCGACCAGGAAGATCATGTGCGGCACCAACCCGGTGGCGTTCAACGCATACCCTGCGTATAGCGCGCCCAATGTCCAAGCGTGTCCCGGACCCCGCCGGCGCGACGCGGCGGGGACAACGTGGTGGGCACCGTCGTCGGGCCAGCCCCGCCAGGCCAATGCGGTGAGTGCCAGCGAGATCGCACCCAGCCCCAGCCACGTCGCCACCAGTCCGTGGTGAAGCCACAGGGGCACCAGCGTGCCGGACGCGGCGATGCCGGCCCCGACGCCCATGAAGATCACTCCGCTGGCCAGCCCGCGCCGCGAAGGCGGCACGTGCGGCAACACCGCGGTTGCCGCCAGCACCATCAGGCCGCCGCCGGCGAGACCGGAGGCGAATCGCCAGACGAAGAACCAGCCGAACGACAACGGCCACGCGCTGGCCAGCATCGCGATTGAGGCCAGTAGCATCATCGCGCGGACCACGCCGCGCGCCGCCACGAGTTTCGCCGCCGGTCGCGCCAGCACGGCGCCGGCCAGATAGCCGGCGAGGTTGGCGGCACCGAGATAGGCCGCGCTGGACGCGGCGAACCACTTTGCCGCCACGATCGCCGGCAGCAGCGGCGTATAGGCGAAGCGGGCGATGCCGATGCCGACCAGGCTGGCGCAGAACCCCGCCAGCGTGGCTTGCCATGCAGTGACCGGGCGTGGCGCGGACGCTGCGGCCAGCGCACCGTCGCCTGTCGGTGCGGGCCGGTTCACGGCTTGCCTGCCGCCCGCCGGCGGCGGAACTCGAGCGCGGGCAGGCCGCCCCAGCCCCAGTTCTCCGTGGGCACTTCGTCGATCACCACGAAGGTGGATTCCAGCGGCTTGTCCAGCACGTCCAGCATCAGCTGGCTGGCGCCGGCGATCAGTGCGGCCTTCTCTTCCTCGGTGATCGCGCTGCGGCCCGGCGCGGTACCCTCGCGGGTGACCTGGATGTTGATGTACGGCATGACGGTGTCTCCTTTGTGCGAAGGGAAAGGCGGGCCGGCGGCCCGCCTTCATCAGGCTCAGTGGCCGGCGCTCTGGCCGCCGTCGACGTGCAGGATCTCGCCGGTGACGAAGCCGGCCGATTCCAGGAACAGCACGGCGTTCACCACGTCGGCGATCTCGCCCATCCGGCCGACCGGGTGCAGCGCGGCGAGGAAGCCGTGCGTCTCGGGTCCGTGCATCGGCGTCTTGACCACGCCCGGCGAAACGGCATTCACGCGCACGCCGCGCTTGGCGTACTCGATCGCCAGGGACTTGGTGGCGGCGTTGAGCCCGCCCTTGGTCAGCGAAGCGAGCACCGAGGGCACGCCGTCGATGGCATGGTCGGTGAGGCTGGTGGTGATGCTGACCACGTGACCGCTGCCCTGCTTTTCCATCTCGGCGATGGCCAGCTGGGTGATGTGGAAGAAACCGTCGAGGTTGACCGAGAGGTTGGCCGCGTAGTCTTCCGCGGTGAATGCAGTGAACGGCTTGGCACTGAAGATGCCGGCATTGTTGACCAGCGAATCGATGCGGCCGAATTTCTGCAGCGCCTCGGCGACGATGCGCTCGGCCACGGCGCGGTCGGCGATGTCGCCGGCCACGGTCAGCACGCCCGGATCGCTGGACGGCTTGATGGAGCGGGAATTGGCGACCACGCGATAGTTGCGGTCACGGAAGGCCTGGACCAGGCCGGCGCCGATGCCCTGCGAGGCACCGGTAACGATGGCGACTTTCTGCTGAGTGTTCATGGTGTGCGTCTCTCTTGAATGTGGAGGTCGGCTGGATGCCGATCGGGCCCTCGCCCGACGCCCCACAATCTAGACACGCACGGCCGCTAATCGAATACCCGTCAACCGGCAGACATTCTTCCGCGACGCGGTGGAATCGGCCGCGTCGGCGCCATCTCCAGATCCTTCGCGAGGCTGGCAAAGCGGGTGCGCAGGAGCGGCAGCGCGAAGTCGGCGAAGGCGCGCACCTTGGGCACCGACAGCCGTCCATAGGGCGCCACGAGATGCACCGGAATGCGCGGCGGTTCGGCGTCGGCGAGCACCACCTGCAGCTGCCCTTGCCGGATCTCCGTTGCCACGTGGTAGGACAGCAGCCGCGTCACGCCGTGACCGTCCACTGCCGATGCGATCGCCGCGCGCACGTTGTTCACCACCAGCCGCGGCGTGAAGGCGATGGCACGTGGCACCGAGGAGCCGTCCAGCGGCGGAAAGCTCCACGACTCCGGTCCCATGTGCCGCATTGCGATGATCTGGTGCTTGGCCAGGTCGGCCGGCTCGCCGATGCGAGGGTGCGCCGCCAGGTAGCGCGGCGCCGCGACGACGACGCGGCGCACTTCACCGACGGGCTGCGCCACCAGCGTGGAATCGGGCAGGTGGGTGATGCGCAGCGCCAGGTCCATGCCCTCGTCGATCAGGTTCACCGCGCGCTCCAGCAGGTGCAGCCGCACGCTGACCGTGGGAAAGGCGTCCATGTACGCATCGACGATGGGACGCAGGATCTCCACGCCGGCGAACATGGTGGCGGTGATGGTCAGGGTGCCGTGTGGCACCGAGCGCTCACCGGCGGCGCTGCGGTCGGCCTCCTCCAGTTCCATCAGCACCTTGCGGCAGGCTACCGCGTAGCGTTCGCCGGCTTCGCTCAACTTCAGCGAACGGGTGGTCCGGTGCAGCAGCGGCACGCCCACATGGGCTTCGAGGAAGGCAACGGCACGACTCACCGCCGCGGGAGAGCGGCCGGTGCGTCGGCTGGCGCCGGCAAGACTGCCTTCGTCCAGCGCGGCGACGAAGACCTTCATGGCATCGATGCGGTCCATGTGACGTGCTCCGCGGTCGGGTCGAGTTCGGAGCAAGTGTCCTACAACGACCGCGCTGACGCTGACGCAGCGCGCCCCGGCACGTGCCGGGGCGGGTGGGAATCAGAGCCCGACCAGCGGCTGCAGCTTGCGCGCGAACCAGCCCGGGAATCGCAGCGGCGCGTCCAGGGCAGCCACGCAGATGCAGGGCACGCCGGGCGAAGTCACCGGCTGATGCTCGATGTCGCAATCCAGGTCGGCCATGTCGCCGGGGCCGAAATGGCCGAGCGCGTCGTCGTAGGCGCCCTTGAGGATCTGGGTCAGTTCGCTGCCGCCGTGGCTGTGCACCGGCATGCTCTTGCCTGGGGCGATCTTCAGCATGATCAGGTTGTCGCCAGATGGTCGCGAGGATTTGATCATGTGCACGCCCGGCGCGGTCCAGCGCCAACGCAGGGCACGCCAGGAGGTGCCGAAATACGGATGCAGCGCCCGCGGCAGGAGGTCGGTACCGGCCATCCGCGAGGCCGCGCCGTCATCGTTGCCGCCGAGCGTGCTGGCCGGGCGCCCCTGCGGCGTCGCATCGAGACGGGCGAGCATCGCTTCGCGCAGCTGCGCGAGCCGTCCGGGCTCGTCGGCAGGCTGGCGCTGGCTGAGCAGGACGCCGCCGATGCGCTCGGCACCCGCCAGCTGCGCGCGGCAGTGCCTGCAGGCTTCCAGGTGCGTCGCCGCCACGGCGCGCATGCCATCGGTGAGCGCGCCGGCGGCGTAACTGACCAGGGTGGCTTCGTCCAGGTGGTGGCGCGGGGTCATGCCGCACCTCCGCAGACTTCCACCTGCAGCTTCAGGAACGCCCGGCGCAGTCCCGACTTCACCGTGCCGAGCGGCATGCCGAGCTCCGCCGCGATCTCGCTGTGCGACTTGGCTTCGAAGTAGGACATACGGATCAGCCGGGCCTGGGTCGCCGGCAGTCGCTCGATGCGGCGGGCCAGATCCACATGGTCGGCGTAGCTCTCCGCCCGGGAATACGGCTCATCGGGCGGATCCTCGGCCGGTTCTGCGCCTTCGGGCAGGGCCACCCAGTAGCGCTCCTGCCTCAGGCGATCGATGTGCAGGTTGCGTGCAATGCGGAACAGCCAGGTGGCCAGGCTGCCGCGGCCGGCATCGAACATGCCGGCACGCTGCCACAGCCGCAGCAGGGCTTCCTGCGCCAGCTCCTCGGCGACAGCCTCGGGCGACCCCTGCCCACGAAGATAGAGCCGCACCCGGGGGAAAAAGTGGTCGTAGATGCGCATGAAACTGTCGCGGTCGCCGCAACGGGACACGGCGGCCATCTCGGCAGCCCAGTCCTCGGCGGTCTTCGGTTGCGGCTCGTTGGTTGACATGGCTCTCGCCGTTTCGAAGGGCGACAGGCTCCAGCGGTGGGTGTCGGGGGTCATGGTCGAACGGCAGGTAGGCTAGTCCGATCGGTTTACGGACACTGCCCGTTTTCGGATGCGACCGCCAGGGTAGTGCGATCCAGCCGGGCGGGTCCGCTGCAGCGCCGGTATCGTACCGGCCTACCCAATCCGGCCGTCAGCGGAGGCCGTTACCGGTGTCGCGCGAAATGTTGCGACGCACCAAGCGACCCGCCCGCCGGATCACCGGCATCGGAGCGTCGCGCTTTCGCGACTGCAGCAAGTGGGCGGCTTGCCTTATGTAGTATTATATGATTTCGTTCCTGCCGCCCCGCGCCGAGCGCGCCGACCCGCAAGCAGGTTCGACATGACACTTACCCTTCGTGCAACGGCTCTCTGGCTGGCCGCGCTGGCGCTGCCGACCGTCGCCGCGGCAGGCGACGCCACCCGCGCCGCGTTCGGCAAGCTGCCGGACGGCGGCGCGGTCGAGGCTGTGACACTGCGCAACGATCACGGCGTCACCGCCCGGGTGATCACCCTGGGCGCCAGCCTGCAGTCGCTGACCCTGCCCGACCGCCACGGCAAGATGGCCGACGTGGTGCTCGGCTACCCCGCGGCATCCACCTACATCACCCAGCCGCAGTACTTCGGCGCCACCGTCGGCCGCTTCGCCAATCGCATCGCGAAAGGCCAGTTCACGCTGGACGGCAAGCACTACCAGTTGCCGATCAACGACGGCCCGAACTCGCTGCATGGCGGCACCAAGGGCTTCGACAAGGTGCTGTGGACGATCACCCGGGTGAGCAAGGGGCCGGCGCCGAGCGTCACGCTGCGCCACGTCAGCCCCGATGGCGACCAGGGTTATCCCGGCACGCTCACGGTGGATGCCACCTACACGCTCGACGACAACAACCAGCTGACCATTGACTATCGCGCCACCACCGACGCGCCGACCATCGTCAACATCAGCAACCACACCTACTGGAACCTCGGCGGCGAAGGCTCGGGGAGCGTGCTGGACGACGTGCTGACGATTCCGGCCGACCACTTCACGCCGGTCGATGCCACGCTGATCCCGACCGGCGAGTTCCGGGCCGTGGCCGGCACCGACTACGACTTCCGCCAGGGCAAGCCGATCGGCCGGGACATCCGCGACGGCAAGGAACCGCAACTGCTGCAGGGTCACGGCTACGACATGAACTGGGTGATCAGCCGCCACAAGGCCGCCAAGGCACGGCTGGTGGCGCGCGTGGCCGACCCGCACAGCGGCCGCGTGCTGAGCCTCTACTCCGCGCAGCCGGGTCTGCAGTTCTACTCCGGCAACTTCCTCGACGGCACCAGCGTCGGCAAGTCCGGTCGGATCTACCGGCAGGGCGACGCCTTCGTGCTGGAGCCGCAGATCTTCCCGGACACGCCGAACCAGCCCGCCTTCGGTTCCGCCCGGCTCGATCCGGGTCAGACCTACGACAACCGCATCGTCTACCGCTTTTCGGTGGAAGGCGCCGCACACTGATCCGACGCCCGTGCGGTCGTCGCACGGGCCGTCCACACGTGGCCGGCCACGCTCGAGCTGCCGTCGGCCCCTCCCGGGAGGCTCCATGAAACACACCGTGATCGGCCTGGCGTTCGCCGTGGCCGCGACGTTCGCCCTTGCCCCGGCGCATGCCGCCGACAGCGCCCGCTGGTCGAAGCAGCAGGCGGCTGCCTGGTATGCGAAACAGGCCTGGCCGGTCGGCAGCAACTACCTGCCGGCCAATGCCATCAACGAGCTGGAGATGTGGCAGGCCGCCACCTTCGACCCCGCGCGCATCGACACCGAGCTGGGCTGGGCGCAGCAGATGGGCATGACCACCATGCGCGTGTTCCTGCACGACCTGCTGTGGAAGCAGGATGCGGCCGGTTTCAAGCAGCGCATCGACACCTTCCTGACGATCGCCGCGAAGCACCACATCAAGCCGATTTTCGTCTTGTTCGACTCGTGCTGGGATCCGGAGCCGAAGCTCGGCCCGCAGCACCCGCCGATTCCCGGCGTGCACAACTCCGGCTGGGTGCAATCACCGGGCGTGGCGATGGACGACCGCAGCCAGTACCCGCGCTTCGAGGCCTATGTGAAGGACATCGTCGGCCACTTCGCCAAGGACGACCGCATCCTCGCCTGGGACGTCTGGAACGAGCCGGACAACCCGGGCGGCGGCAACTACGACGCCGAGGAGCCGAAGGACAAGTTCCAGCACGTGGCCGAACTGCTGCCGCAGGTGTTCGCGTGGGCACGCAGCGAACACCCGACCCAGCCGCTGACCAGCGGCGTGTGGCATGACGACGACTGGAGTCCCGGCGCCCGACTCAACGCGATCGAGAAGACCCAGCTGGAGCAGTCGGACATCATCAGTTTCCACAACTACGGCTGGCCCGAGGAATTCGAGGCACGCGTGAAGCAGCTCAAGGCCTGGGGGCGGCCGATGATCTGCACCGAGTACATGGCGCGCGGGGCCGGCTCCACCATCGACACGATCCTGCCGATCGGCAAGAAGGACGACATCGGCATGGTCAACTGGGGTTTCGTCGACGGCAAGTCGCAGACCAAGTTCCCGTGGGACTCCTGGAAGCGGCCGTACACCTTCGAACCACCGACCATCTGGTTCCACGACCTGCTGCATCCGGACGGCAAGCCGTACCGGGCGCGCGAGATCCAGATCATCCATGCGCTCAGCGCGGCGCCGCGTGGCATGGTGCCTGCCAGCTACTGAGCGAAAACCGTCGGCACCCCCCCATTGAGCGCCCTGCGGGGCGCTCTTTTTTTGCGCGGGAAACACGACGCCGCAGCGCAGCATGACAAGCGGGACGTCCTGCGGCATTGTTGGTCTTATAGTAATACAAATAGCCAAATGTCCGATTATTGATCGCAGGCATCGGACTGGGTCAAAGGGTTCAGAGAGACCACGCGAAGCCACACGCCGGCGGCTATTTCCCGGAGCGGTGGCAAGCCTTCCACGTCATCGCGCGCCAACGTCCAGGGAGTTCTTCAATGAAGCGTCAGATCCTCATCTCGTGCACCGTCACGCTGCTCGCTAGCGCCATCGGTGCCTGTCTCCATCCGGCCCATGCTGCCGAAGCGACTCCGCAGGATGCGCCGGCGAGCCAGCCGGCAGCCGCGACCGACAAGGCCGCGGCCAAGAAGAAGAAGGACGAGAAGCAGGCCGTCACCAACCTCTCCGGCGTGGTCGTGACGCCGCTGCGCAACTCGCTGGAAAGTGCGCAGTCGATCAAGCGCGATTCGCGCATGGTGGTCGACTCGATCGTCGCCGAGGACATCGGCAAACTGCCGGACAACAGCGTGGCCGATGCGCTCCAACGCATCACCGGCGTGCAGATCGCGCAGGGCTTCCAGGGCGAGACCAGCTCGGTGGTGATCCGTGGCCTGCCGAACGTGGTCACCACGCTCAACGGCCGCGAGATCTTCAGCGGCGTCGGCCGCGGCTTCGCCTTCCAGAACCTGCCCTCGACCGCGGTCAAGGCGATCAAGGTGTACAAGTCCAGCGAGGCCAGCCTGCCCGACGGCGGCATCGCCGGCCTGGTCGACATGCAGCTGTTCCGCCCGTTCGATTTCGACGGCGCCAAGCTCGCCGCCACCTACACCGCGACGCACAGCAAGTACGGCGGCCGCACCGATCCCAACTTCAGCGTGCTGATGAGCAACCGCTGGAACACCGACTACGGCGAATTCGGCGCCCTGCTCAATGCCTCCTTCCTCGCCCAGCACTACCAGTACGACGCGGTTTGGGGCGATTTCCCGAAGGTGCTCACCGACGGCAGCGGCACCCCGATCAAGACCAGCTCGGGCAACCTTGTCGCGGCACCGAACGGCTTCGGCGCCGACTACAACATCGGCTACCGCCAGCGCCCCGAGCTGAACTACGCGCTGCAGTGGAAGCCGAACGACCGCACCGAGTTCTACGCCGAAGCGCTGTATGACTGGGAGAACGACAAGTACAGCCAGCCGTTCTATTTCTCCTTCCCGGTCGGTGCCGTGACGCCGGACAACCTGACCGTCGGCAACCACTGCTATCCGAACCAGCTGACCGGTTCGCCGTACTACGGCCAGACCATCTGCGACGCCACCAGCGGTAGCTGGACCGGCAACACCTACGCGGCCACCAGCACCCAGGCGCACCTGCAGCGCGGCCGCGACATGCAGACGGCGGTCGGCGTGAAGTGGCAGGGCGACCGCCTGCGCCTGTCCTCCGACCTGTCGTACAACTCCAGCTCGTTCAACGACAACACCTTCATCATCGACACCTTCCTGAAGGGGCCGATCACCACCACCTGGAGCGGCACCTCGGGCAACCAGCAGAACTGGACCCTGGCCGGCAACCCGCAGCTCGACCCGGCCAACTACTACCTCAACGGCCTGTTCCAGACCTGGCACAACGAATCGGGCAAGGAATACGCCTGGACCGCCGACGGCACCTGGGACATCAACGGCGGCTTCCTCAGCTACCTCGACTTCGGCCTGCGCGCGGCTGACCACAAGGCCGAGTACGTTGGCAGCGTGGAGATCTCCACCCCGCCTCCGGGCGGCGCCGGCACCGGCAACATCACGGCCACGCCGAACCCGAACGCGCAGGTGATCGCGAACTTCCCCTCGGGCTACTTCTGCTCGATGCCGACCACCTCGGCGATCCCGGTGTCCTGGCTGACCGGCTGCTTCAACTACCTCACCCAGAACGCCGACGCGCTGCGCAGCTTCTACGGTCTGCCGACCGGTCTGGCGCCGGAGAACCCCGGCCGCTACTTCCACATCGACGAGAAGACCTATGCCGCCTACGCGCAGCTCGGCTATGACAGCGAGCTGTTCGGCATGCCGATCGACGGCCTGCTCGGCATGCGCGTGGAGCAGGTCCACCGCAACCTCAATGCCTTCTCCTACGACGCCTCGACCAACCTCTACAGTCCGCTGGCGGTGTCGACCAGCGCGCCGGTCTACCTGCCCAACCTCAGCTTCAACTGGCACTTCACCGACCAACTGCAGCTGCGCCTGGATGCGGCCAAGACGGTCAGCTACCCGGGCTTCGGCCAGCTCAACCCGTCGCTGTCGCTCAATCCCGGCACGATCAACCGCGCCGGCGTGGCGTCCAGCGGCAACCCGAACCTGTCGCCGATCAAGTCGACCAACTACGACGCCTCGCTGGAGTGGTACTTCGCGCCGGCCGGTTACGTCAGCGGCGGCGTGTTCTATCGCGACATCAACGGTTACATCCAGAACTACGTCACCGACGTCACCATCAACGGCGGCGCCTACCAGCTGAACTCGCCGCAGAGCGCCGGTTCGGGCCACCTGGATGGCGCCGAGCTCGCCTACCAGCAGTTCTTCGACTTCCTGCCCGGCGCGCTCAGCGGCCTGGGTCTCCAGGTCAACTACACCTACATCGAGGGCAACACCCGCTCGCCGCAGTACATCGGCGGCCCAACGGTGGTGTCGCCGCTGCAGAACGTGTCGAAGAACAACGGCAACATCGTGCTGCTGTACGAGAAGTACGGCGTGTCGGCACGCCTGGCCTACGACTACCGCAGTCGCTTCATCGACGGCTTCACCCAGCCGACCGTGGAAGGCGTGAACGACGAGATCGTGCCGGCCAACCAGGTCGACCTGTCGCTGGCCTACGACCTCAACCGCTACAGCACGGTGGTGTTCACCGCGACCAACCTGCTCGGCGCGGACCTGCACCAGTACTGGGGCGACGGCACCAGCCGTCCCCGTGACATCCGTTACCAGGACCGCACCGTCGGCCTGGGCCTGCGCTTCAAGCTTTGAGCGACGACGGCGATGGATCGCCTCCCTCCCCGGAGATCCATCGCTGCTCTTGGCGTCGACGTGCGACCCGCGTCGGCGCCTTCTTTTTCACTGATCCGGTCCGGCGTCCGCATGCCATGGTGGTGCCGCCGCGCCGGTTCGTGAGCCACCGGTCCGGCGTCGGCGATCGCCGCCGGACGAGGAGCTTCCTCGTGCATCGATCGATTCAAACACTGACGCTCGCCATGGTGCTGGCTCTGGCCAGCACCGGTACCGCCGTCGCCGCACATCGCGACCCGGACGCCGTGGTCGGCACCCGGCTTGCCGACGGCACCGGCTACCCCTCGCTGGTGCGCCTGTCGCACCAGGCCGACTCCAGTGCTGATGGCCGCGTGCTGCTGGTGTTCGAGCAGCACGGCCTCGCGGGCGTCCCCCTGTGGCGCAGCGACGACGACGGCGCGCACTGGCATTTCCAGCAGAATGTGGTCGACCAGGCCGCGCACCACGACGCGCTGCACTGGCAATTGCGCTGGCAACCGAATCTCACCGAAGCCTGGCGCGACAGCGGTCCGCTGAAAGGAGGCACCCTGCTGCTGGCCGCCAACGCGACGGGCGACAACACGCAGGGCCGGCTGGTTGCCGAGGACCTGCAGCTCTACGCCTCCAGCGACCAGGGCCGGCACTGGCATTACCGCGGCTCGATCGTCCGCGGCGGCGGCAACCCGTCGGACAAGGACAACCAAGGCGTGTGGGAGCCGAACGTGCACATCCTCGACGACGGCCGCATGGTCGCCTACTACTCGTCCGAGCAGCACAAGGCCGAGGGCTATAACCAGCTGCTGGCGCACAAGGTCTCCACCGATGGCGGCGCGAGCTGGGGCCCGGAACACGTCGACGTGGCCATCGGCGGCGGCGTGCAGCGGCCGGGCATGGCGGTGGTCGCGCGCCTGCCGGACGGCCGCTACGTGATGACCTACGAGAACATCGACGGCCCGGACAACGGCCAGGTGTTCTTCAAGACCAGCGCCGACGGTCTGGACTTCGGCGACCCGCACGACCACGGCACGCCGGTGATGACCGCGGCCGGCGGCTGGCCGGCGGCCTGCCCCACCGTGCAGTGGCTGCCGCTGGGGGAAGACCCGAAGCACGGCGTGCTGGTGGTGCTGGCCGAGCGTGCCGGCGGCGGCGCCGATCCCGGTGGACGCAGCCTGTGGTGGAACGCCAATGACGGCCACGGGCCATGGTGGCGTCTGCCGGCACCGGTGCAGAAGCGCACCGGCAACATCCATGCCGGCTGGACCCAGGCGCTGATGGTGCGTAGGGACGGCGCGTTGCTGCAGGTGTCCTCCTCCTCCGACGCGCAGGCGCCGGAAGACGCCGCGCGCAACGTGATGCTCTACGCCAGCCGAAAGATCGACTTCGACCGTTACGAAGCGGAAGACGCGGCGCGTCACGCGGCGGTGCGGATCGACGATCCCACCGCCTCGCTGGGTGGCAAGGCCCGTGTGGCCTCGTCCCCGGACGGCGCGCTGGACTTCCCGCTGCACCTGCTGCGCACCGGCCCGCGCGAACTCAGCGTGCGCTGGCAGGACCTCGGCTTCGCCACCGCACCGGTGGTCAGTGTCGACGGCCAGCCGGTTGCGCTCACCGAATCGCCCGATCGCGACGGTTGGCAGATCGCCCGCGGCACGGTCGCGCTGGCGCCGGGCGACCACCTCGTCACCGTGCGTGGGGGCGCTCATGCGATGGACGTGGATTACCTGCAACTCGTGCCCGTCACGGGCCACTGACCTCACCACAACAACACGCGGATCAGGCCGGCGGGTGGAGCCACCCGCCGGATCGACACGGGGAGTCATCGCGTCGTCGGCATCGGGCCGGCGACATGGACGCCGCTGCGCGCGGCATCAGGGAGATGCACCATGATCGCTTCGACTACACCCGGCTGGCGGCGCCTCGCCGTTGTCGCCGCGCTGTTCCTTGTCTGTCTGTTCGTCCAGCACCCGGCCCGTGCCGCCAGCGGCACCGTGCTCCAGGGCAGCACCCTATATCCCCGCGTCGTCCGGCTCGAGCACGGGCCGGTGTCGGTGCGCGGGCGGCTGATCGCCAGCACCAACGGCATCATCTTCCAGAGCACCGACAACGGTGCGAGCTGGAGTCTGCTCGGCCCGGTGCCGACGGTGAACGGCAGCTCCGAGCGCTGCTGCGCCACGTTGTACGAGTTGCCGCAGCAAGTGGGTTCGCTCGCCGCGGGCACGCTGATCTCGGCCGCGTCGTATTTTTCCGGCGGCACGCCGGCGATCGAGGTCTACACCAGCACCGACCAGGGGCACAGCTGGAGCTACCACTCCACGCCGGTGATCGGCGGCGACAGCAGCCATGGCCTGTGGGAACCCGAGTTCGAGGTGGCCAACGATGGCGCGCTGGTGATGTTCTGGTCCGATGAGACCGATGCCTGCTGCAGCCAGAAGCTGGCGCAGATCCGCAGCTACAACGGCAGCTCCTGGCAGGACAAGACCGACACCGTGCGCAGCACGGTCCCGGGCGACCGGCCCGGCATGATCACCGTCAGCCACCTGCCCGATGGCCACTTCTTCATGAGCTACGAGCTGTGCGGGCCGGCCGCCTGCACGGTGTTCTCGCGGGTCTCGGTGGACGGCTGGAACTTCGGTGATCCGACCAACATGGGCAGCAAGGTGCAGACCGCCACCGGCCAGTACCTGGAGCACGCCCCGCTGAACCGCTGGAGCCCGTCGGTGCTGTCCAGCAACGGCGCGATCCTGCTGGTCGGCCAGGTGATGGTCGAGTCCAACGGCAACGTCTCGCCATCCAACGGCAAGGTGCTGTTCGTCAACACCAACACCGACGGCACGGGCAACTGGTACACCATCGCCGCCCCTGTGCAGGTGCCCACCGCTTACGACAACTACTGCCCGAACTACTCCTCCGCCCTGCTGCCGGCGGAAGACGGCTCGAACATCCTCGAGCTGGCCTCGGACTACCTCAACGGCGGCTGCATCACCTACTTCGCCAGCGAGGCCTGGAACCGGCTGCCGGCTGACGGCTCCACGCACGTGTTCCGCAGCGTGCAGGCGCCGTCGCTGTGCCTGGACAACACCGGCTGGTCCACCGCCAACAACACCAGCGCCGAGCTGTGGGACTGCACCGGCCTGTCCGTGCAGAACTGGACCGTGCACGCCAAGGGCAGCGGCTGGTTCTCGATCCAGAACCAGCAGACCGGCCTGTGCGTGGACAACACCGGCGGCAGCACCACGCCGGGCAACCTGGTCACGCTTTGGGGCTGTGCCAACAACGCCAACCAGAACTGGCAGTTCGTCGACCTGGGCAATGGCAGCTACAAGCTGCTCAACCAGGCCTCGGGCGCGCTGATCCTGGATGACCCGGCCGGCTCCACCACCCACGGCACCCAGCTGCAGATCTGGACCGACAACGGGCTCGCCCCGCAGCAGTGGCAGGTGCAGTGAGCGCTCGCTCCTCATCCCGGCGAACGCTGGGATCCAATGTCTTCAGGCGATAGCTCCAAAGGCACTGGATTCCCGCTTTCGCGGGAATGACGACAGGGAGCTGCCGCCGCTCCCCGACGTCATCTCGGCGAACGCCGGGATCCAGCGCCTTCCGGCGATCTCCCAGTGACACGGGGTTCCAGCTTTCGCGGGAGTGACGAACAAGGAAACCCCGTCGTATCTTTGCCGCGGCTTTTCTCATCCCCGACGATTCAGTGCGGCGCCGGCAGCGGCACGCCCTCGCGCGCCGGCACGCCGAAATCGGGCGTGCCGTCCGTGCGCCAGCGGAACGGCTGGATGTGCGGCGCGCGCTTCGCCGTGCACTTCATGCCCGGGCCGCTGTTGGCGTGGTAGATGATCCAGTCCTGGCCGTCCGGTGCCTGGAAGAAACCGTTGTGGCCGGTGGCGTAGACGCCGTGCTTCACCGACTTGGCGAACACCGGCCGGGGCGACTTGTGCCAGGCCTTCGGGTCCATCGGGTCGGCGCCGGCTGCGGCACTGAGCAGGCCCAGCGCGTAGTCGTCCGACCAGCAGGCGCTGCCCGAGTAGGTGAGGAACAGCTTGCCGGTCGGCCCCTCGAGGAACTCCGGTCCCTCGAGGATCTTGCGGCCGCCCTGCATCTCCCACGCATGGGTCGGATGGGCGATGTCGACCTGCGGGCCGGTCAGCGTCCACGGGTTGGCCATGCGCGAGATCACCAGGTCGCTGTGGTCGCCAACGTAGGGCGAGTAGACGAAATACCGCTTGCCGCCGAGCGCGAACACCGTGCCATCGATGCCGGGACGCTCGGTGGCCAGTGCGCCCTTCGACACCCAGGTACCGGTGGTCGGGTCGGTCGCACCGTTTTCCAGTACGTAGATGCGGCGGTGTGCGTCGTCATCGTGGCCGCGCACCGATGCCGTGTAGTAGAGGTACCACTTGCCGGCCAGCCAGTGCAGCTCCGGTGCCCACAGCGCGAACGAGCCGGGGCCATCGTGCGGCGGGGTCCACACGGTGATCGCCGGGGCCTCGGCCAGCCGGGCCAGGTCGCGCGTCTTGCGCAGGGCGATCCGGTCGCCCTCGGTGTTCATGTAGTAGTACACGCCATCGCGCTGCACCACCCACGGGTCGGGCCCGGACGGGAGCAGCGGGTTGGTGTAGGTCTCGGCGATCGGCGCGGTCGTCGCCGACCACGCCATCGGGATGAGCAGCGGCAGGGTGACGGCGACCAGGGTCGCCAGCAGGCGTCGCGTCGCCGTCACCCGCGCCATCAGCGGCCGATCTCGCGCAGGCGCTTGCCGGCCATCAGGTTGCGCTCGATTTCTTCCAGCGTGGCGCCCTTGGTCTCCGGCACCAGCCAGAAGGTGAACACGATGAACACTGCGTTGAAGGCGGCATACAGCCAGAACGTGCGCGCCTCGCCGATGCCGTTGAGCAGCGGCAGGAACGACCAGCCGACGATGGCGTTCGCCACCCAGTTGGTGAGGGTGGAGCAGCCGATGCCGAAATCGCGGCCCTTCAGCGGCTGGATCTCCGAGCACAGCGTCCAGATCAGCGGGCCGGCCGACATCGCGAAGCCGACGATGAAGATCAGCAGCATGGCGACGGTGAAGAACTGCTGCGCGTGGGTGTGGATGCCCAGGTGCATCATCGTGCCGACCACACCCAGGCCGAGGGTCATCACCACGAAGCCGGCGTAGAGGATCGGCTTGCGGCCGAGCCGGTCGACGAAGGCGATGGCGATGAAAGTGGCCAGCACGTTGACCAGGCCGACGATGGCGGTGAACCACAGCTGCGACTCGGTGTTGTAGCCCATGCCCTCGAAGATGCGCGGCGCGTAGTACATCACCACGTTCATGCCGGTGAGCTGCTGCATCACCTGCAGCAGCACGCCCAGGCCCACCGAGCGGCGGAAGTTGGCGTTCTGGAAGAACATGTGCACGCCACGCTGCGGCACCTTGAGCTGCTCTTCGATGTCGCTCAGCTCCTTGTCGATCTCCACCGGGTTGCCGCGCAGCTTCAGCAGCACCTGCTCGGCCTCGGCACGGCGGCCGCGCATCATCAGCCAGCGCGGGCTGTACGGCAGGAAGAACACGCCGAGCAGGAACAGCGCGCCGGGGATCGCGATGATGCCGAGCATCCAGCGCCAGTTGCCCGAGTAGCTGAAGGCGGTATCGGAGAGGAAGGCGACCAGGATGCCGATGGTGATCATCAGCTGATACAGCGAGATCATCGCGCCACGGATCTGCTCCGGCGCGATCTCCGCCAGGTACAGCGGCGCGGTGAAGCTGGCCAGGCCGATCGCCACGCCAAGGATGAAGCGGCCGACGATCAGCACCTCGGGATTCCAGGCCATGCCACAGAGGATCGAGCCGGCGACGAACAGCACCGCGCCGAGGATCAGCGAGCGCTTGCGGCCGAGGTGGCCGGACAGCCAGCCGGCGACCAGCGCGCCAACCGCGGCGCCGATCATCATGAAGCTGACGATCAGGCCGATGGTGGAATCGCTGACGGCGAACTCCTTTTGGATGAACTGCTGGGCGCCGGAGATCACGCCGATGTCCAGGCCGAACATCAGGCCGGCGAGGGCGGCAAGGATACAGACGAAGATGGCGGTGGCCTTGGAATGGCCGACGGCAGGTTGAGCAACGGAATTCATGGCGGGCTTCCTGCGGGAAGGGATGACACGTTGAGATTCAACCGGAGGCTGCAAGTGCCCCGGGGCGACCGGCAAAACGGGATTCGCGCAGTCCCTGCACGCCAATGTCCGCGCGGAACAGCGCACCGGCATGGCGCTCGGCGCTGAGCACAACATCGGAGAGGCCTTCGCGGGCGCTGGTGACATAAAGCGTCTCCAGTCGCGCGCCGCCGAAGGCCGCCCGGGTAGGTTGGCGCGCCGGCACCGGCAGCACACGGCGCACCGCACCATCGCGGCCGAAGCAGACCACCCGGCCGCGTCCCCACTGCGCGTTCCACAGGTTGCCCTCGGCGTCCACGCAGGAGCCGTCGGGCTCGCCGGTGTCACCGTCGATGCTGGCGAACAGGCGCGGCGGACCCAACGTGTCGCCGTAGTCGCAGCAGTGGATCTGCCGGGTCAGCGAGTCGCAGAAGTACATGGTGCTGCCATCGGGACTGAAGGCGATGGAGTTGCTGATCGCCACGCCGGGCAGGTCCAGCTTCTCCAGCGCCAGCTGCGCATCCAGCCGCCAGAAGCCACCCACTGCTTGCTTGGCACCGGTCGCCGGCTCATGCAGCGTGCCGAACACGAAGCGGCCCTGGCGGTCGCAGCCACCGTCGTTGCTGCGTGTGGCCATGCCGGGCTCGACGGCGTGCAGCGGCTCGAGATGGCCATCGTCCAGGCGGAAGAAAGCCAGCCGCGAAGCGAGCGCAAGCAGCAGCCAGCCGTCGTCCTCGCACAGCGCGAACGAGGCCAGCCGCTCGGGCATGGCCCAGGTCCGCAGGGTGTCGCTGCCGGGATGCCAGCGGTACAGCGTGGCTTGCGGGATGTCGGTCCAGAACAGCGACTGCGAGCGGTCGCACCAGACGATGCCTTCGCCCAGCGTGTTGCCCGCGTCCAACGCCGGCTGCATCGCGGGCAGCGTCTGCGTCTTGCTCATACCCAGCCGCCGTCCACGATGAAATCCTGGCCGGTGCACATGCGGCTGTCGTCGGAGGCCAGGAACAACGCCATGCGCGCCAGGTCGTCCGCCATCAGGTAGCCCGGCATGCACTGCACGCGGCGGATCTCGGCTTCGCCTTCGGCATCCAGCCACAGCGCGCGCTGCTTTTCGGTGATCACCCAGCCGGGGATCAGCCCGTTGATGCGGATGTGCTGCTGGCCCAGTTCGCGCGCCATGCCGTTGACGAAGCCGCGCACGGCTGCCTTGGCCATCGCGTACAGCGGGTAGCCGCCGTTCTTCTTCATCCAGCCGGTGGAGCCCAGGCAGATGATCGAGCCGCCGCCCAGCGCCTGCATGTCCGGCAGCACCGCCTGGGTGGCGAAGATCTGGTGGCGCAGGTTCACGGCCACATTGCGCTCAAAGCCGGCCACGTCGATGTCGGCCAGCGCGTGACGCACGTCGTTGGCGGCGTTGTTGACCAACACCGCGATCGGCCCGATGTGCGTGCGTGCCGTGGCGACTGCAGCCTGCAGCGCGCCCACGTCGGTGAGGTCGCAGTGCAGGTAGACCGGTGCGTGCGGCGCGTCGACCAGGTCGTCCACCACCTGACGCGCACCGGCGTCGTCGACATCGAGGAAGGCCACGCGCGCGCCCTGGCGGGCAAAGTGCTCGACGAAGCCGGCGCCGATGCCGCTGGCGCCGCCGGTGATCAGCACGCTGCGATCGACCAGGCTGGGATACGAAGCAAAGGAGGACATCAGGGGCTTCCGGAGGCGGAGGAGGGCGCGGCGGCGCGGCGCATCACCATTCGGCGACGCTGCCGTCGGCATGGCGCCACAGCGGATTGCGCCAGCGGTGGCCGACCTCGGCCCTCTCGGCCACGTAGGTCTCGTTCACCTCGATGCCCAGGCCGGGGCCGTCGGGAATGGTCACGTAGCCGTCCTCGTAGGCAAACACGCCGCGGTCGGTGACGTAGTCGAGCAGGTCGTTGGCCGCGTTGTAGTGGATGCCCAGGCTCTGCTCCTGGATGAAGGCGTTGTGGCACACGCCGTCCAGCTGCAGGTTCGCCGCCAGCGCGATCGGGCCCAGCGGGCAATGCAGCGCCAGCGCCACGTCGTAGGCTTCGGCCATCGCCGCGATCTTGCGTGTCTCGGTGATACCGCCGGCATGCGAGGGGTCGGGCTGGATGATGTCCACGCCGCCCATCTGCAGCACGCGCTTGAAGTCGTAGCGCGAGTACAGCCGTTCGCCCAGCGCGATCGGCGCCGGCGACAGCGAGGCCAGTTCCGGCAGGGCCTCGAGGTGATCGGACAGCACCGGTTCCTCGATGAACATCAGCTTGTACGGCGCCAGCTCGCGCATCAGCACCTTGGCCATCGGCTTGTGCACGCGGCCATGGAAATCCAGGCCCAAGCCGACCTCCGGGCCCACCGCGTCGCGCACCGCCTGCACGTTCTCCAGCAGGCGGGTGACCTTGTCGTAGGTGTCGACGAAGTGCAGCTCCTCGGTGGCGTTCATCTTGACCGCGGTGAAGCCGCGTTCCACCGCCGCCCTGGCTGCGCGGGCGGTGTCGCCGGGGCGGTCGCCGCCGATCCACGAGTAGACGCGGATGCGATCGCGCACGCGGCCGCCGAGCAGCTCGTGCACCGGCACACCCAGCGCCTTGCCCTTGATGTCCCACAGCGCCTGGTCGATGCCGGCGATCGCGCTCATCAGGATCGGGCCGCCGCGATAGAAGCCGCCGCGGTACATCACGTTCCACAGGTCCTCGACGCGGCGAGGGTCCTGCCCGACCAGGTAGTCCGACAGCTCGTCCACGGCCGCCGCCACGGTGTGCGCGCGCCCTTCGACGACCGGTTCACCCCAGCCGACGATGCCGGCATCGGTCTCGATACGCACGAAGCACCAGCGCGGTGGCACCAGGTACGTGGTGAGTCGGGTGATCTTCATGCGGCGCTTTCCTGGGGCGGTGTGGCAAGGGCGGCCAACGCGTCGGCAAACCGGCGGGCCCGTCGTTCGATTTCGGTGGCGTCGACGCCCGGGGCGAACAGTGCCGAGCCGATGCCGAAGCCCTGTGCACCGGCGGCGACCCACGGCGCCATGGTGTCGGGAGCGATGCCGCCGACCGGCAGCACCGGCAGGTCCGGCGGCAGCACGGCGCGCCAGGCCTTGAGCACCTTCGGCGAGGCCTGCTCGGCGGGGAACAGCTTCAGTCCGTCGGCACCGGCGGCGAGCGCGGCGAAGGCTTCGGTCGGCGTCGCCACGCCAGGCACGCAGACCAGTCCGCGTGCCTTGGCCGCGCGGATCACCACGGTGTCGGCATGCGGCATCACGATCAGCCGGCCACCGGCCGCGGCGACCTCGTCGACCTGGGCCGGCGTCATCACGGTACCGGCGCCCACCAGGTAGCCGTCGCCCAGCGCATCGACCAGCCGGCGGATGCTCTCGTACGGCCGCGGCGAATTCAGCGGCACCTCGAGCACGCGGAAACCGGCGCCGGCCAGCGCCTGGCCGATCGCCACGGATTCCTCAGGAAGCAGGCCGCGCAGGATCGCCACCAGCGGCAGCGGGGTGAGCCAGGGGGTCAGCATGAGCGGGCCTCTTTCGGCGCCACGACAAGGGGATCGGCCACCAGTCCGGCGGTGACGGCGAGCTGCCAGAGCCCCCCGGCGACGATGTCGACCAGGGGCTCGGCGAAAGACAGATCGAAATGCACCGCGGCGGCGCGGTAGCGCGCACAGAGCGCGGCATCACCGATCAACTGGATCGGCGCATCGATCCGGAAGCGGCCACTGGCGAGCTGCGCGCGCAGCTCCTCGCCGAGCAGCAGGCCGGAGAGGTAGTCCGGCACCGCGGACGGCGCCAGCGCACCGTCGAGCATCAGCGCACGGGCGGAAAACAGTCGCGACATACCGCCGGCCGCACCGCTGTCGCGGGCGGCGATCACGCCGCGCGCGAACGCCTCCGGATCCGGCACGGCTTCGCCGGTGCCGGCGCCGAGGATCGAGTGCTGGCGCAGCAGCGCGAACAGCTCGCCGGTCATCGCGGTGCTGAAATCGACGACAGCCCCGTCGCGCACGCTGGCCCACTTGCTGTGCGTGCCCGGCAGCACGAACGTCGCATGCGCCGCCAGCGACGGATCGCGGGCCAGCGCGCCGAACAGCTGGGTCTCCTCGCCGCGCATCACGTCCGGACCGCGCGGGTTGCGCAGGCCGGGTACCAGGTGCAGCACACTACCGTCGCCAGCATCGAAGGCATGCAGCGCCCGACCCAGCGTTTCGGCGTCGGCCGGCAGGTCCAGATACGGCACCTCATGCCAGCCGTTGCGGCTGCCGACCATGCCGCAGGCCAGCCGCGGCAGTGCGGGCCATCCGGCGGTGACTTCGGCCAGTGCCGCGTCGAAGCCGCCCTCCGGCAGCTGGCGGATGCCCCACGGACGCGCGCGCACCTCGGCCACCGCGCCGTCGGCATCGAGCCGGTAGGCGCGCAGGCTGCTGGTGCCCCAGTCGAGTCCGATCAGGCCCGCCATGCGCTCAGGCCTTCGCCTTGCGGTGGCGGCGGATGTTGCTGCGCGAATCGGCCACCATCTTCTGCATCGCCTGGCGCGCCATTTCGGGCTGGCGCCGGCGGATCGCCTCGTACACCTTCTGGTGGTGCGGCAGCGAATACTTGAAGTTGCTGGCGGTGCTCGCCGACAGCGCGAAGTAGGTGCCGAGCGCGGTCTCGATCACCGAGAACAGCGAGATCATCAGCTCGTTGTTGGTGGCGTGCAGCACCGCCTCGTGGAAGGCGAGGTCGGCCGCCGTCCATTCATCGAGATTCCTTGCCGCGGCCATCGCCTCGTAGGCGGCTTCCACCGCGACCAACTGCTCCGCCGTGCGTCGGCGCGCGGCGGCGGCGGCGGCGGCCGGTTCGATGATCTCGCGCATCTCCACCAGCTTTTCGACGAAGTCCTCGGTGGGCATCGACTCGCAGCGCCAGGCGAGCACGTCGGCATCGAGCTGGTTCCAATGGATCGTCTCGCGCACCCGGGTGCCGGTCTTCTGCCGCGACTCGATCAGGCCCTTGGCCGAAAGCACCTTCATCGCCTCGCGCAGTGCCGTGCGGCTCATGCTCATGCGCTCGGCCAGCAACTCCTCGCGTGGCAGGCTCTGGCCCGGCTTGATCTCGCCGCTGACGATCAGCCTGCCCAGCTCATGGATCACCTGGCCATGCAGATTGCGCGTGGCGATCGGCTTCACCATTGGCTGCCTCCTTGTCGGTTGTCGTGAGCCCTGGCGTAGCGGCGGGTATCTGGACGAGTGACAGTGGCCTGCTCGGCGCGATGTGCCAGAGGTCACCGTCTATTTGTAGTACTTTTACCTCATATCCAAGCGAATGGGTAGCGCCGGATCGAGCTTCGTCGCGTCGGATCACGACCGTCCGGCTGGCTTGTGCGGCGCAAAAGAGCCAGGACCGCCGCCTTGCCTCCGCCGAAGCGTCGAGGGTCGACGCAACGTGTCGCGAGTGCACACGTTTCGATGGCGGCCGGCTTGCCGATATTGTGGAAACCCATCGTGTACAGCGGCTCCCTCGGGCACCGATGGCGGACGCCGGTGAGCCCGAGCCGTAACCCATGAGAAGTCCGTCATCCCCCTTGCGTCAGCTGCATTCTGTCATGGCCCGCGGCACGCTCCCGTCCGTCGGCGCGGGCGGACCAATAATCGCAATCCGGGCTGATCAATATCGTAACGAGGCCCCTCTGGGGTGCCGGCACGTTTCCGCGTAGTTTGATCGGCGCGTGTCCGGATGGTCCTTCGCCGCAAGGCTCGACGGACGCCTAATGGATCGGGGCGAACTCCCGGACTCCATTGGGCGTCGGTGCCGGGACGCTCCGCCGCCCGCCGCCCGCCGCCCGCAAACGCGCCACTTCAGGAACGGGAACCCATCGCATGACACGCTGGCTGAAAAGTGCACTGCTGTTGCCGATCCTGATCGCTGCTGTCGCTGCGGCCGGCGCGCAGGAAGTCGCTCCCACGCCTCCCATGGGCTGGAACAGCTGGGACGCCTACGGTTTTACCATCGACGAGGCCGGGTTCAGGGCCAACGTCTCGGAACTGGCCAAACTGCGCGCCTACGGCTGGACCTATGCCGTGATCGATGAAGGCTGGTACATGAGCGATCCACTCGGCGACAGTCTGCGCCACCGCGACTACGCCATGGATGCGCACGGTCTGCTGGTGCCTTCGGCGAAGCGTTTTCCTTCCTCGGCCGATGGCCAGGGCTTCAAGGCCATCGCTGACTGGGTGCATGCGCAGGGCCTGAAATTCGGTATCCATATCGTGCGCGGCATCCCCCGGCAGGCGGTGGATGCGAACCTGCCGATTGCCGGCTCCCGCTTCCATGCGCAGGACGCCGCCGATACGGCCGACACCTGCCCATGGGACGACGGCGACTACGGCGTGCGCGACAACGCGGCGGGCCAGGCTTACTACGATTCGATGCTGGCGCTGTACGCCCATTGGGGCGTGGATTTCCTCAAGGTCGACTGCATTGCCGATCACCCCTACCGCATCAGCGAGATCCGCCAGATCGCGGCGGCGATCAGGAAGACCGGGCGCCCCATTGTGCTCAGCCTGTCGCCCGGCCCGACCCAGCTCTCGCACGCCGCGGAGATCCGCCAGTACGGCCAGATGTGGCGCATCTCCAACGACGTGTGGGACGGCTGGACGTTCGTGCATGAGCATCCCGACGATGACTTCCCCATGGGTGTGCGCAACATCTTCGACCGCCTGCCGCCATGGGCCGGGCAGGCCCGCGATGGCCGCTGGCCCGATGCCGACATGCTGCCGTTCGGCGAGCTCGCGCCGCATCCGGGGTGGGGCGAGCCCCGTCATTCCCGCCTGACGCTGGAGGAGGAGCGCACGCAACTGACCCTGCTCGCCATCGCGCGCTCGCCGCTGATCCTCGGCGCCAATCTGACCAAGCTGGACGATGCCACGCGTACGTTGATCACCAACAAGGACGTCATCGCGATCGATCAGCACAGTCACGACAACCACCCGCTCGAACACCTGCCGGCCGGCTTCGGGCAGGTGCGCGTGTGGACGGCATCCGGCGAGGCCGGCGAACGCTACCTGGCCGTGTTCAACCTGGATGACAAGCCGCTGAGCCTGCAAACGACCTGGGGTCAGCTGGGCATGACTCCGGGCAGCCATGCGGCCCGCGAACTCTGGAGCGGCGATCGCCCGCCGGCCTCCGACCGCCTGTCGATCCGATTGCCGGCGCACGGGTGCGCGCTTTACTCGGTCGAATAGGGCTGGTCAGGTATGTGGCCCACCATCTTACAAATAGATGCCTTCAATGCCCTATGCAAAGCCAATATCTTGCCACGCTTAGGGATTGTTGCCCCCATAGTTGCCCCCGTCGCCCGCTCACTTCCGAGCGGGCTTAGGAGCGAACAGCAGGCGATCAGCCCCCCTTTGGCTATCTAAGAAGGTGAAGGGACAAGACTTCACGGTCAGCCACACTGGAATGCAAGACATTTCGAGCGTATAAGCCAGCTTGGCGCCCAAGTATGCGCCAAAGGGGAAGTTGTGGGGCCGGGTCAAGCGCCTCAAGGCCTAAAATCTCTTGGTGCTCAGGCATGAGCTCGGACTCGCATCTCTGCTGCTTGACTGTCAGTGATATGGAGGTGACGACATGAAACGCACACTCTTCATTGCAATGGCTGCCTTTGCGGGTACGTTACTTTGTGGTGTTGCTAATGCAAGCTGGCTAAGTGAGATAACCGGGGTTCACATTGACCTAAATCGCGGAACAATGGAGATTAAGCCGCCGAATCCCGCTGCGATTGGTCCGATGCTTCAGAATCTTCCAAAAGATGTTAGTCAGGTATTGCTAAATCCAGCGGCGCCCGCAATCGCAGAATCAATTAGATGGTCACGGGCCGAAGCATTCAGAAGAGGTGTCCAGCCTATTCCCCCTCAGATTCGCCAGTATCTTCAGCCATACTTTCCGCCGCAGATATTAGATAAAGTGCGATGGACGACAGCAGGCGGGATTAGCATTGACGGTGCACTCAAGAACTGGTTCAACCAGGAAGGTGCCGTCACCTTCGATGATGTTATCGTTTTTAGCGATGCCAGGAACACCGAGAATGTCGCCCTTTGGGCACATGAGCTGACCCACGTTCTTCAATATCAGCAAATGGGTATTGATACATTTGCCTTTCAGTATATGTACGAATGGAATGGGATGGAGCAACAGGCGAGAGATAACTCTAGTCACATAGTGGCAAGTATTGATGGAACGTCTCGAGGTATGCCGATGAGCTGGGGCTATCAGGGGAGTGTTGCGCAATCTTCGCAGCAGCTAACCTGGGGCGGCATGAACCAAGTTGCGATGTCAAATATCCCGGCGCAACAGTGCATATGGATAGATAATCAAAGAAACATGACTGGAAATAACTGTCCTGTAGCAATTAGGGTGGCCGGCGTAGTCATGCGACGTCTTTATGATGGTGCAGTTTTCACTTCGCCTTGCATTGTTCCGACCTGCATACTTCCACCTAATCAGTCTGGGCCTTTACTGTCTCCACCTGGATTCATGGTAATCGGTGTGACCGCTGCTTATTCCATCTGAAGATAATGGGGTTTGGTCAATCATGGCGGCTTGACAATTGCCACTTGTGAAGCCGCCGAATCTTGTTATGCGGGCATGATTGCTGTGTCGGATAACGCATGCCTGAAGGCGGATCCCTTTATTTTTCGATTGATGATTGCTTCTTAAAATCTGTTTAAAGATTTTCCCTTAAGCTGCCAACTGATGTTCGTAAAACGGATGCCGCTTGTCGTCGAAGATCGCATAGAGCGCGGCCAGGTTCGCCGGGTTGGGTCGGAGCCAAGCGTCGACGTGCTCGGGCTTGATGTTGATGATGGTCCGATCGTGGCCCGCGGCGGCAACCTCTGGCTCCGGCTCGTCCGTAATGGCGGCGAAGCTGTCCAGGTCCGGCAGCTTGCCGGCGGGGTCGGTCCAGTGTGACCAGAGGCAGGCGACCAGCATCGGCTCGCGGTCGCGCGGGGTGAATTGGATCACCTGGTTCTTGCCGTCCGGTCCCTCGACGTTCTCGTAGAACGTGTCGACCACCAGCAGCGCGTGCGTGTGGCCGAATAGGTCCTTCCAGAAGCCCTCGAGATTGTCGCGCCGGGCGTTGTAGGTGCCCGGGTACTTCGTGTCGTACATCGCCGGCTTGCCGGCGGGGCGGCACTGGTAACGCATCGGCTTGACCACATAGCGGTCACCCTCGGCCACAAGGACCGGAACGTAGTTCCCTGGGTAGATGCGGCTGTCGCGGTCGAGCAGCTCGGTGCGCACCAGGTCGTCGAGGTCGCGCTGGGCGCGTGAGATCTTGTCGGTCGCGATGCGCTGGTCGTTGGCGGCCTTCTTCGTTGGCTTGGGCCCGGCCAGCACGGCCTCGGCCGCGGTCAGGCGATCGGTCTGCGCCTGCAGCTCGTCGCGGAGCATTACCTCGGCCGCCCGGTTCGCCTCGCGCACGGCTTTGGCTAGGGCCATGCCTTCCTCGGTGCGCACGTCGAGCAGCGAGTCGCGGGTGGCCTTCGGCAGCTTGCGGATCCATCCCGGCCGGCCGCCCATTTCGTCGATCAGGCGCACGAAGCCCTTGATGTCGAGTTCGCCACCCTGCTTGCGGTAGCGCCGCCAGTCCGCCCACACCTGCGCCGAGTAGCACATCAGTCAAACTCCATGGCGCCATGCTTGAGCAGCATCTCGCGCAGGCGCTCACGGGCCCATTCTCCGTTGGCCTCGCCGGCCTGGTCCAAGATGTAAATTTCTCGGGGAAGATATGCCTCCGCGAACAACTCATAGGTCGGCGATCCGCGGACCATGTCCGGCATCAGCGCGTCGAGATGATCGAGGTGTTTCTGAAGGGTAGCCCTCGAGGCACCCCGCACAGGCGCACCGTGGCGGCGCAGCATGTCTGCCAGGCGCTCGTCCGCCCAGTCCCAGTCAGCCGGTGCCACGCTCGCGGTGAAGTGATCTGCCTCTTCCGCGAATGTATCCCAGAAGTACGTGGGGTCTTCGTGCTCGGCGAGCAGCTTCACCGCCAGCTGCTCCAAGGCCGCCAGTTCCTTTTCCAGTTCAGCGCGTGTGTAAGTCATGTCGAAAATCTAGCACCGCCTGGTCGCCTGGCGTGAGACGCGGGCGGCGTACCGTTCGCCCCATGCCCAGACGCGAACCCAAACCCGCCCCAGACTTCGCCGTCGACTTCCTGGCCGACTGGCGCACCGTCGTGCACGTCGACAACCCGCCAGCAGTCGCCCAAGGCTGGACGCTGCACGGCACAGTGAGGAAGCACGGCAAGACCTATGCGCTCGCCTGGCGGAGAGGGATGACGAGTGCGTGCAACGAGCGTGGCGACCTGTTGAGCCTGACCGCGCTGGAGCGCAGCCACGTATCCCTCGCGGTGGAGTTCAAGTCGGCGCCAGGCTGGGAGACCGTGCCGAAGTACGAGCGGCCGCCCGGCCCCTTCATGTTCACTTGGGGCGGGTGAGCTCGGACAGAAAAACGGCGCCGCATGGGCGCCGCTGATGCTCAAAGGGGGTGGTGAGCTATCCCAAGGGGAGAGCCCCGCGCATCGGTTCCGCCTGAAGTTCCGAGCCGGCTGGCTTACGCCTGGCAGCTTGGTCGGTTTGGGCCTGACGTGCGGGGCGAATCCAGTGTCCCTAGGTTGTCGTCACAAGGCTGTAGGCGACCACCTAATGCCGATGTGGGTCAGTGGCCTTCCTGGAAAAGCTGGGTAGCGCACGTTGCCTAAATCGATTGGCAATCGGGGCCATATCAACGTCGAGCAAGGCGAGCCAGGAGCTTCTTTAGATGGCCAAACTCTCTGTTTGCTAGCTGGGCATCGCGCACGGCGAATCGTTCAAAGGTCCGCCAGTGCATCCCCTTGGGTTTGCATGGCTCGCCAAACAAGTCGCTCACGTCGTCGCCTAGTCGATGCCGCAAGGCCCAGCGCTGGGCAAAGATGCGATTACTTCCGCCCACCCTTTGGCTAGCGTAGGTGGGACGTGGCTTGATGGCCTCGCGGTGGCAAAATTGTTCGATCCCGTTCCACTTGAAAAGAGTTAGCGCGCGCCGCCCACTGCAAGGGCAGCGCATGTACCAGCGCCGGCCGCCGTAGTGCAATGGGATGGATGACAGGGCGATCGCACACGTGACTTTCTTGCGTTCTCCCTCTCGGTTTTTGGTTGCGTAGGTCAGGGTTAGCGTGCCGCTCTCGTCACCCAGCACCGACCGATAGTTGACCGCTCCGATCTTCTCGCCGGTATAGCTGTCCGTCCACCGCCATGAACCGGACGTCTCGCCCCCGGGACGTAGCGCGTTGGAGGAAAACATCCGACGCAGATCCAGCTTTAACGCAGACTCGATATGTGGTCGCCAGCCGTAGTTGCTCATTTGGTCGCCTCATCGGCTTGTGCGGGAGCCCGCATCGGCAGGAGCGCCAGCAAGCTAGCTTTGTTGGCGCGCAAGGCATCCAGGAGTTGTGGGGGAATAGCGCCCTTCGGCGCTTCGATATGCAAGCGGTCACCGTCTCGGCTCAAGACTCCGCCAGCCGCCCAAACAAGCAACAGGGTTTCAAGCACATTCATATCGTGAAAGTCTCCCGGTCCACCTCCGAAGATGGCGGACCCGTGGTCGAAGATGGCGAAGATGGCGGCTCCGTTTGTGCGCCACCTTCGCCATCTTCGATGCCACCTTCGTAGCCGGGAAGCGACCAGCGCCAACCGCAAGCCATGCCGCTCTTACTCGTCCGGGCGCCAATCTTTCTTTGTGCGCGGCGCATGGCGTCCATTGAGAAGCCGGCCTTTTTTGCCTCGCTCTCTATCTCCTTAGACCAGCGTGGACCACAGGACAGCAGGTCGCGCAGGAAGGTGGCCGCACCTCCGAAGGGTTCGCCTTGCTGCTCAGCCTCGGCCAGCAGCTCGCGGGCACTGCCGTGGATCACCTCACCCCACACCACTGACGAAGCGCTAACGCCTTCAAAGCCGGGCAACTCGCCCTGCTTCAATTCATAGGCGAAACCGTCACCGTCCGGGCCATGGTTCGATTTCGCCCGGACCATTATCCGACGCCCGGGACGGTCGCCTGCCGCGCGCTGCTTCGCGGTTACCATGACAAGGCGCGCCAGGGCTCCGAACGCGATGGAGCCGGTAACCCGCTCCACTGGATCACGTCCGCCAGTGCCTTTGCTGAAATGCGTCACGCCAAGCAAGGCGCACCGTAGCTGCCCAGCCATGTCCACCAGCGGTTGAAGCGCGCGCCGTACCTCGGCGTTTTTGTGCGAGTCTCCGATGATTGCGGACACCAATGGATCAATGACGATCAGGCGGACATCTGGCAAGGTTGTTAGCGCATCCCTGAGAGCTTCCAGATCTCGCGCGGGATCAAATGGGCACCGCACACCCAAATCTCGAATGCCATCGACGGTCAGAACGCGCGACATATCAGCTCCAGCCGCGCGCAGGCGTGGGTTCAACGTGTCGGCGTTGTCGTCCTCACCCGACCAGAACACAACGCTCCCGCGCTCTGCCTTCGAACCATCTGGCCAGTACCCGCCACGGGTAATAATGGCTGCCAGGGCCGCCGCTATCGTGGTCTTTCCTGTGCCGGGCGCGCCTGCGATCAGATGCAGCTTGCCAGCCGCAAGATAGCCTGACCAAAGCCAATCGACGGCAATAGGCTGCACCTCGCTGCCGCGTGTCAGGATCACGCTGGACCGAGAATCGGCACAGGGTGGCGCAGTGCGATCAGGCAGCCGCGCCAGCGCCAGCACGTCCGCCGCCGTGCCGGTTGGGTGTAGTGCCAACCAGTCGACCGCATCGCCTTTCTCCGGCAGCTCTAACGCCGCTACGTCTATCCGCTCTACGGGGCAGCCCAGCGCGTGCAAGGTCGCTGCCACGTTGTCGGCGTAGATGCTGCCGGGCTTGTCATTGTCAGGCCAGATCACGCATGGATGCCCGGCCAACGGTTGCCAGTCGGTACCGCTGGCGCTGGTGCAACTGCCGGACGTGGTGGCGATCAGTCCCAACCCGCTAAGAGCATCGGCTTTGTTCTCGCCCTCCACAATCCACACAGGCACCGCAGGATCAGCCGCGACCAGTTCCGGCAGCCCATAGAGCGGCTTTCCGTTCGCGGGCCCGGCCGGCTCGCCCAGCGCATACTCTGCGCCATCCAGGTACATCGCCCTAATCCACTTGCGTCCGTCCGAGTGCTTGCACCGAATACGCCAGAAAACTGGATCGCCTTCGGCGTCGCGGTAGCAGTGCAAACCGGTTGCCTTATACCCCTCGCGCAAGGCGTTGGCGGCCAGCCGGCGCGCAGCCTCCTTCTCCGTCTCCTTAGGCGCGATGTTCATCGGCGCACCTCCAGAAGCTCCCGTACTGCCGAACGGAAGTCCAGGCCCGTCAATCGCTGATGAAACGTCACCATGTCGCCCTTGCCGCAGCCGGCATAGCAGCACCAGTGGCCCCGCGCGCTGGTGAGCTTTACGCCGAAGCTGGGGTTATGGTCATCGTGGAATGGGCATAGCCCAACCGCGTAGCCGCTTCCGTTGGGTAGACCTAGCCGGGCAATGCGCGGACTGTAGTACCCCGCAGGGTCAGGCAGGCGGTCACGCCAGCTGTCAGGGATGCGCGGCAAGCTCATGGAGCGCGCCCCTGTTCGATCAGGGCACGGATGGCGTCGACATGCCATGCCGTAATACGCTCACCCAACTTCACGGGCGGCGGATACCGTCCGACACGAACGCCTGCCCACCAGGTTGATTTGCTAACTGGGATAATTGCCGGGATGGCCGGCGCGTCGCCAGTCGCGGGCTTGCCGACGATCTGCCAGATACGCAGGTATCCGGTTTCGGGTAGTGAGTGCATCGCCGTTTTTCCCTGTGCATTGAAAGGCAGGGAAATTAGATGCCGATTATCGGTGATGCGTCAGAGGTTATAAAAATCTGGTCAGTGGTGTTTATACGAGGGTAGAAAAACACCCAGGCTAGTCAATTACTACGCTTCGCCTCCGCGTCTTTCTGGCCTCGCCACGCATGAACTGCGCAACGTCTGCCTTAAACACGTTGTGCCAAGGCAGCGCCAGCCCGCAGGCACGAATGAATCTAGATTGCGCGGATAGCTTAGGCTCCCCTAGTCCGCAGTTCCTCCAGATATCCGCTAAGGCGTGAGCTAGAGCAAGCTCTGCACCCGCTTTAAGCGGGCGCCCCCTTCGAATGGCGCGAACCTGGGAATCAGTCTTTAGATCTGACAGTCTTGCGATGCCCGTCTGCCGGGCGCGCTCGTGCTCAAGTCTCCCAAGGGCGCCTCGGGTGCCGTCAAAAAGTCTTAGGTAGGCCAGGGCGTCCGTTCCCTCCCACCGGTCTATAACATCAAATAGACCCGCGACAGCTTGGCTGAACTCCTCGGACAGTTGTCGAATCTCGCTCGAAGTAGGTGCCGGAGTCCTTTTCAGTTGCTCCGTTAGGCACTCGGGGCTGACTGCCACCCCGAATGCGCGCACAAACGGCGTATCTCCCAGAAATGCTGCCATTGCGCTTGCTCTTTCCGATGCCAATGCAGCCTTGAATCGATCCGTCGCTTCTTCCAATGAATGGGCGGGCACACTTTCGGAGATGTCTTGGCAATATCGATTTTCGTGATCGAGCAGCGTCAGCTTGGCTTCAAACAAGTCGGGGCAACCATCCCGCGCGATCTCGACCATGCGACAGTAGACGGTGAGCTCTTTTGCGTCTTGCCGCTCACTAAGGGGTTCGTACATCCAGGAGCCAGCTGGCTGCAAGATGGGACCCTCGCCGGAATATTTCTGCGCGTAATACCGTGTTCGGCCTAAAGCGTCGCAATTTTTCTCAAGCCAATGTTTGCGCAGCGCGGCCCACTCCTCGCTTTCCTCGTGCGAGACGCATCCCTTTAAGCGAGTCGGAAAATATTTTGCCACGCGCACACCTTTGCGCCCCTCAGTTGGTGACGCGCCAGCCGGGGAAGGTACCCGGTTTTCGTATGGCCGTCCTAGGCGTGATTTGAAAGCTTAGGCGCTTGACTGGAACAGGGCGCATATGCGCTAGGTACCCCGGATTTGCGGGGAAGCGTTGGCATGCTACCTTTGACGGTTGAGGGTCAAGATGACTCAAAGGGGGCGTGATGGGCAAGGGAAATGGGCATCGAAAGCAGCCGATTCCAGTTCAGCCTCGACCGAACAGATTGCAGCAACAGCCATTGCTTCAACACGTTCCGTCTCTGTTGGATGTGATGGTCGATGGAAGAGAGTACGTCAGCATCATTGACAAGCTTCCTCTGCCTGGCGCGAACCTGCTTGACGAGGTTCAGCGCGCGATTGCGGACATCTCTGCGATTAGGGGCCGTCCCTGCATCGTCTACAGCGGCAATGTTGTCAAGAACGACAGCGGGGCATCTGGTGTCGATCAAAGCGATGACCTTCCTTTTCAGGAAGTGGTGACGAGCGTCCGCAATGATCAGACGAAAGTAGACATATTGCTTTCCACACGAGGTGGCTCGGGCCCGCAGATTGCACGATTCGTTGACCGGCTCCGCGCTAGGTTTGAGGAGGTCGACTTCCTAATCCCCTCGTCCTGCTTCAGTGCAGGAACTCTATTCGCACTTTCTGGCGACCACATTTGGATGACGCCCGGCGCGTGTTTGGGGCCTATCGATCCACAGGTTCCGAGTAGCACAGGACGCTTCGTCCCCGCGCAGGCGCTGAAGGTGTTGGTCGAGCAGTGCAGAGTGGAAGGCGAGGAAGCCATGAAGAAGGGCCAGCAGGTGCCTTGGACGGCGGTCCAGATCATCAACACCATTGACAAGCGCGAACTGGGCGATGCCATCACCGCCACGGCGTACGCTACCAACCTCGCCGCCGAGTACATGTGCAAGTACAAGTTCAAGCATTGGACTGAACATCGTTCTTCAGGGAGGCCAGTCACTGATGACGAACGCAGAGCCAGGGCGTTTGAAATCGCGGAGCAGCTGGCGTCGCATGAGACTTGGAAAAGTCATAGCCATGCGATTTCAAGGGAAGTTCTTACGAGACAGACAAGGCTGGAAATCGATCATCCGGCACAAGACTTGCATAGAGCATTGGCGAGAGCTTGGGGTCTTATGACCTACATCTTTGAACGAACCCCTATAGTTAAGCTCATTTTTTCCGAAAACTACCGATACGCTAAGCAGGATATTCCCGTCGGAGTGGCATGATGGATAACGCAGAACTTCTAAAGCAGCTGGGTTGGTCTGATGCACTTATCGAGCAGGTAACCCAGGTGAGCAAGGCGCTCCCCGAAGTGCATCGACCTGCTGTAGCTCAAGCAGACCTTGGGTTCTCGACGAGCACAACGACGAGCGCCACGTACTCCTTGGAAACGGTGAGAACCTACACTCGCGGCTCGGTCACAATCTGAAACGCTTGTCGCGCGTGATTCGTGGCGCTCGCTTTTCTGAGACCTGCGCCAGGCGATCGTACGCGGCTCCCTAGCGTGCGCTGCGCCTAAACGGCATCACCCGCAGACGCGCAGGCCATCCAAGTAGTTCGCCCATGCCTGCATCATCTTCGTGCGCTCTGCTAGGTGAGCGGTGCGGTTGTAGGCGCGGCCGTTGGGGTCGCGCACAGCGTGCGCGAGCTGGTGCTCGATGTAGTCGGGGCGGAAGTGCAGCACTTCATCCAATACGGTGCGAGCCATTGCCCGGAAGCCGTGGCCGCTCATCGTCTCCCGGTCGAAGCCCATGTATCGCAGGGCCGCGTTCACGGTGTTTTCGGACATGGGGCGGCGCGGGCTGCGGACGCCGGGAAAGACGTACTGCCCGCGACCCGTCAGGAGCCTCAGCTCGCGCAGGATCTCGACCGCCTGAGCGGATAGCGGGACGATGTGCGGGGTTTGGGTCTTGGTGGCCGTATAGCGCCACTCTGCGGCCTCCAGATCGATATTCGACCATTGGGCCGTGCGCAGCTCGCCAGGGCGCACGAACGTCAGCGGAGCAAGTTTCAGCGCGGCCACTGTCACGGCAGAGCCGGTGTAGGCATCTATGGCGCGCAGTAGCTCCCCGATCTTGGCCGGGTCGGTGATGCTGGCGAAATGCTTGGTCTTGGTTTGCTCAAGCGCGCCCACGAGGTCGGCCGCCGGGTTCCTCTCAGCGCGATCCGTGGCGATGGCGTACCGGAATACCTGACCGATGAAGCCGCGCGCGCGATGGGCAGTCTCGGCCACGCCACGTTGCTCCAGCTTGCGCAGGGCGGACAGGATGACTGAGGCGGTCAGGTCGGTAATCGGGAGGTCTCGGAGGGCGGCGATGTCCTTGGTAACCCAGCGGCGGGCCCGGAGTGCGCTCTTCTCGCCCAGACCTTCCTTTTCGCGCTTGGCGACGAACTCAAGGGCGATTGCGCCGAAGGTGTTAGCGGTCCGGTCCGCCAGGGCGGCCTTTTCTGCCTTGCGTTGCAGGCTGGGGTCTACGCCAGCCGCCAGCAGCTTGCGCGCTTCGTCCCGCTTCGCGCGCGCGTCCGACAGGCTGGTGTCCGGGTAGGTGCCCAGACTCAGGCGCTTTTCCTTGCCACCAAACCGGTACTTGAGCCGCCACCATTTGCCGCCGGACGGGGCCAGTTCCAGATACAGGCCGCCGCCATCGAACAGGCGCTGTGTCTTGTCGGCCGGCTTAGCCTTGCGAATGGCAACGTCTGAGAGAGGCATGGGGGCAACACTCTAAGGCTCGGAAGCTGTTGCCCCCGATCTTGCCCCCAGTTGCCCCCGGATTTCAATGATGCCTATCGGACGATATCGGACAGTGACGCCAGCCTAGATCAAGTACTGAAGCGAGCTTCCGCATTTCGTTGGACATCACCGGATTTGTATGTGGTGGGCCCACCAGGACTCGAACCTGGAACCAAGGGATTATGAGTCCCCTGCTCTAACCATTGAGCTATAGGCCCGCGGGCTGCGCAGTGTAGCGGCTCAGGCGGCCCCGGTGTTTGCGGTGGCGAGCCGGCGCTGGCGTTGCTGGTGGCGCAGGGCGTCGGTGCTGAGCACGGCGAGCGCGGCCCAGATGAGGATGAAGCCGGTCCAGCGCGACGGCGACATCGCCTCGTGGTTCACCCCCACGGCGATGGCGAACTGCAGCGACGGCGCCAGGTACTGCAGCATGCCGAGCAGGCTCAGCGGCAGGCGCCGGGCGGCGGCGGCGAAGAAGGTCAGCGGGGTGGCGGTGACGATGCCGGTGGAGGCGAGCAGCAGCGCACTGTGCCAGCCGTTGACCAGGAAGTGCGAGTCGCCATGCGCATGCAGCCAGCGCAGCGCGAGCAGGGCGAACGGCGCCAGCAGCAGGGTTTCGACGGCCAGGCTGGTGACCGCGCCGGTACGGCGGCCGGCGAAGCTTTTCATCAGGCCGTACAGGCCGAAGCTTCCCGCCAGCGCAAGGGCTAGCCACGGCGGGTGGCCGTAGCCGACGGCGATGACGGTGACCGCTCCGGTGGCGATCGCCATGGCGATCCACTGGGCCGGACGCAGGCGTTCGCGCAGCACGAACACGCCGAGCAGCACGGTGAGCAGCGGGTTGATGAAGTAGCCGAGCGAGGCCTGCAGCACCTCGCGCTGGTCGGCGGCGTAGACGTAGACCAGCCAGTTCACCGCGATCAGCGCTGCTGCGGCACCGAGGAAGGCCATCTGCCGGCCGTGGCGCAGGGTTTCGCGCAGCTCGCCGAGCGAGCGCCGGGCGGCGAGGATGCCCAGGCAGATCACCGCCGTCCACAGCGCACGGTGCGCCACCACCTCCAGCGCGGAGGCGAATTCCAGCTCGTTCAGGTACAGCGGCAGCACACCCCAGATGCCGTAGCAGGCGATGCCGAACAGCAGGCCACTGCGCATGGACGAATGGGCGTTCGGGGCGTTCACGGCATTCCGGGAGCGGTGGGGGCGTCGGAAAAAGAAACGCCCGCGGCGAGCGGGCGTTTCCGATCGAGCGTCGCGCGACCGGTCAGTCGAGGTCGAGGAACGAGCGCAGCTGCTCCGAGCGGCTCGGATGACGCAGCTTGCGCAGGGCCTTGGCCTCGATCTGGCGGATGCGCTCGCGGGTGACGTCGAACTGCTTGCCGACCTCTTCCAAGGTGTGGTCGGTGTTCATGTCGATGCCGAAGCGCATGCGCAGCACCTTGGCCTCCCGCGGGGTGAGCCCGGCAAGCACGTCGCGCACCGTCTCCATCAGCCCGGTCTCGGTGGCCGAGTCGATCGGCGAGGACGCGTTGGAGTCCTCGATGAAGTCGCCCAGGTGCGAATCTTCGTCGTCGCCGATCGGGGTCTCCATGGAGATCGGCTCCTTGGCGATCTTCAGCACCTTGCGGATCTTGTCCTCGGGCATGTCCATCTCCTTGGCCAGTTCCTCCGGCGTGGCCTCGCGGCCGAACTGCTGGAGCATCTGGCGGGAGATGCGGTTGAGCTTGTTGATCGTCTCGATCATGTGCACCGGGATGCGGATGGTCCTGGCCTGATCAGCGATGCTGCGGGTGATCGCCTGGCGGATCCACCAGGTGGCGTAGGTCGAGAACTTGTAGCCGCGGCGGTATTCGAACTTGTCCACCGCCTTCATCAGGCCGATGTTGCCTTCCTGGATGAGGTCCAGGAACTGCAGGCCGCGGTTGGTGTACTTCTTGGCGATCGAGATCACCAGACGCAGGTTGGCCTCGACCATCTCCTTCTTGGCGCGACGGGCCTTGGCCTCGCCCACGCTCATCGCGCGGTTGATGTCCTTGATGTCGGTCAGCGGCAGGAACAGCTTGCGCTCGATCGCGGCGAGCTTCTCCTGCTCGGCGTCGATCGCTTCCTTGTGCGTCTTGACGTTCGGCGACCACTTCTGGCGCTTGCGGCCAAGCTCGGCCGCCCATTCGAGGTTGCCCTCGTTGCTCGGGAAGGTCTTGAGGAACTCGGCCTTGGGCATCTTCACCTGCTTGATGAAGATATCCATCAGCACGCGCTCGTGGTGGCGGATGTCGCCCACCACCTCGCGCAGCTTGCGCACGAAGCTGTCGATCAGCGCGGACGGCAGCTTGAGCTTGAGGAATTCCTCGGCCATCTGATCGCGCAGCTTAACGATCTTCTTGTCGGTGATGCTGGTGGCCTTGGGGGCCGCCTTCTGGAACTTGGCGTAGTAGTCGCGCAGCAGCTCCATGCGGCGCTTGACCTCTTCCGGGTCCGGGCCGCTGGAGACGGCGTCGTCGTCGTCCGACGAGGTGTCGCTGTCGTCGTCGTCCTCGTCACCTTCGCTGTCGTCGTCGGCAGCGTTGGCTGCAGCCTCTTCGGCTTCCAGGCGGGCGGCGTCGGCGGCGGCTTCCAGATCGAGGAAGCCGGCAAGAATCTCGGACAGGCGGCGCTTGCCGTCCAGGTGCTGGTCGTATTCCTCCAGCAGCAGCTCGATGGTCAGCGGGAAGCTGGCCAGCGCGGTCTGCACCTGGCCCAGGCCTTCCTCGATGCGCTTGGCGATGGCGATTTCGCCCTCGCGGGTCAGCAGTTCGACCGTGCCCATCTCGCGCATGTACATGCGAACTGGGTCGGTGGTGCGCCCGACCTCGGCGTCCACGGCGGACAGCAGGGCCACGGCCTCCTCGGCGGCGGCCTCGTCGTCGTTGCCGCTGCCGGGCGCGTTGTCGGCCAGTGGATCGGCGTCCGGCGCGGCGTCGTGCACTTCGATGCCGACGCCCTTGAGCACCGCCATGATGTCTTCGATCTGCTCAGGGTCGACGATGTCGTCGGGCAGATGGTCGTTGATCTCGGCATAGGTCAGGTAGCCCTGCTCCAGACCCTTGGAGATGAGCGCCTTGATTTCGGACTGTTGCTCGGGAGCTTTGCTATTCATACCTACCGCCGCGGATGCAGGAACCGATCAGTATAGCGATGTGGCGCTTTTTTGACCAGTTTTCAAGGAAGAGAAACAGGTGCTGTGGGCAGCAAGAATCGCGCCAGACAAGGCGATTGCGTGGGCCCACGGGGGGTTCGGAGCCATCAGGTCTCCAGCCAGAAAGTGACCGGACCATCGTTCACCAGATGCACCTGCATATGGGCACCGAAGCGACCGGTTTCCACCCCCGGATGCGCGGCACGGGCCAGCTCGACCAGGCGATCGAACCAGTGGCGGCCATGTTCGGGGGGCGCGGCGGTGGTGAAACTCGGGCGCATGCCCTTGCGGGTGTCGGCCGCCAGGGTGAACTGGCTGACCAGCAGCAGGCCGCCATGGGTATCGGCGAGGGAGCGGTTCATGCGGCCGGCATCGTCGGCGAACACGCGGTAGCCGAGCAGACGCTCGAGCATGCGCCGGGCTTGCGGCTCACCGTCGCCGGGCTGGACGGCCACGAGGGCCAGCAGGCCATGGCCGATGGCTCCGACGGTCTCGCCGTCGACACTCACATGCGCGCCGGCGACGCGCTGGATCAGGGCGATCATGCGTGGTTCCGGGAAAGGTCGGCGCAGCTTAGCGCGACCGCTCCGGTTCCGGCAGCGATGGCGGGACCTTCCACTACACTGGCCGGATGCGTGCGGACATCTACCTGCTCTACCTCCTGCTGCGCCTGCTGGCGCTGTTGCCGCTGCGAGCGCTGCATGGCGCCGGGGCCCTGATCGGGCGGCTGATGCTGTGGCGCGGGGCGCGTGCGGCGGACGTCACCGCGGTGAACCTCGCGGTGACCCGGCCGGGCCTGTCGGCCGCGGCCCGCCGCACGTTGCTGCGTGGCGCGATGGTCGAGGCCGGCAAGTCGGTCACCGAGATCATCAAGGTCTGGGGCAGTGGCGCGACGCGTGCGCTGGGGCTGGTGCGCGAGGTGCGCGGCGGCGAGCTGTTCGACGCCGCGCTGGCGGCGGGCAAGGGGGTGATCATCGCCGCGCCGCACCTGGGTTGCTGGGAGTTGCTGAACTACTGGCTGTGCAGTCGCACGCCGATGGCGATCCTGTACCGGCCGCCGCGAATCGCTGCGGTGGAGCAGCTCTTGCGCAAGGTGCGGGGCGCGCTCGCCCCGGAGCAGGTACGCGCGGAGGGTGCGGGGGTGCGCACGCTGTACAAGCGGCTCGCCGCCGGTGGTGCGGTCGGCATCCTTCCGGACCAGAAGCCGCGTGCCGGCGAGGGCCAGGTGGCACCGTTCTTCGGCCGCGATGCGTTGACCATGGTGCTGTTGCCACGCCTGGCGGCTCGCACCGGCGCGACCGTGCTGTTCGCCTTCGCCGAGCGCCTGCCGCGCGGAAACGGCTTCCGCATCCATCTGCTGCCGGCGCCGGCCGGCCTGGACGATGCCGACCTGGGCGTGGCCTGCGCTGCGCTCAATCGCGGGGTGGAGGATTGCGTGGAGCGGGCGTTCACCCAGTACCAATGGCAATACAAGCGCTACTCGGCCGATGGCCTGGTCAGCCCCTACGACGGCCCCGGACGGATCGCGGTGGGCTGAGCGGCTCAGCCGGTGGAGCGCTCGAGCCGGCGCAGGAACACGGTCATCTCCTTCCTTGCCTGCTCGTCGCCACGTGCCTCGGCAGCGGCGATGCCGCGTCGCCACGCCTGCGCGGCGGCCGCGGTGTCGCCGGAATCCACGCAGGCCTTGCCCAGCAGCTTCCAGGCGGCCGAATAGGCCGGGTCGAAGGCCGTGGCCCGTTCCAGTTCCGCGCGGGCCTCGGCGGCGTCGTTCGCATCCAGCAGGGCGGCGCCGAGCGAAAAGCGCAGCAACGCGCCGTCGCGCGGGCCGCCGCACTGCGCACGCAGGGCCTGGATGCGGGACGGGCTCACGGGCGCGCCGTGCCCGGATAGACGAGCGTGGGTGTGGCCGGTTCGGGCGGGATCTGCCCGGCCTGCACGTCCACCAGCGATGGTGCCGCCCAGATCACGATCCAGGACGAGCGGAACGGCTGCACCAGCAGGGCGTAGCGGCGGTCCTCGTCGGTCAGCCTGCCGGGATGGGTCACGATCACTCCGTCAGGGTGCGCCTGGGCGAATGCGGCGACCTGTGCCGGCACGTGCATCTCGGTGATCGGGTCGGTCAGCCGCGCGGCGAAGTGGAACTGCGCGTCGTATGAACCGAAGTAGCCGATCGCGCGGTGCTGTGCCTGCATCGAGGCCAGCAGCTGGCTCGACGGCGTCAGGTCGTATTTGTGCCAGGCGGTGAGCGTGAACAGCGTGTTGAGGGCCAGCGTGCCGACCAGGCCTGCCACGGCCAGTCGGCGCAATTCGCCGCGGCCACGCAACAGCAGCAGTGCCCCCAGCAACAGGAACAGCGCGGAGAAATAGCGGCTGTAGCCGACCGCCTCGTCGAGCCATTCCCCGTGCAGGTGGTTGCCGACGACCAGGCCCGGCAGCACGAACATGAACACTGCCAGCAGCGCGCCACCCGCGGCGAGCGGCCACGTGCCCAGCCAAGCGGTGGTGGCCAGGCGCGGATGGCGCTCGCGCAGCAGCGCCACGGCGCCGGCCAGCAGCAGGCAGGCGCCGCCCAGCTCGGGCAGCGGGTAGTACAGCTGCTTGCCACTGACCAGCGAGAAGGTGACGAAGGCCGGCACCAGCCAGCTCAGCGCGAAGCGCATGCCGACCGGCAGCGGTCGGCGCAGCATCGCCAGCGCCGCGACCGCGCGCGGCCAGGCGCTGAGCGGGAACATCAGCACCGGCACGGCCAGCAGGTACCACCACACGGGTCGGGCATGGTTCTGCAGGTCGGCGGCCGGGGCCACGCCGTTGACCACGCGCCCCGCGGTCTGGGTGAAGAACAGCCGCTGGCGATAGGCCTCGCCGCCGCTGAAACCGGCCGGGACGGCCCAGGCCAGCAGCATCGCCAGGCCCAGCAGCACGCCCAGCGCGCCGAAGCCGTACCAGCGCGCGCGGTGCTGGCGCGCCCAGTCGCTCCAGAATGGACCGAGCAACCACGGAAAGATCACGTGGAGCAGCATGACCGGGCCCTTGGTCAGCAGCCCTAAGCCGATGCACAGGCCGAACAGCCACCAGCGAGGCTCGGCGCGGTGTCCGTATGGGATCAGGCACAACAACGAGGCCAGCGCCCAGGTGGCCAGCGGCACGTCGTACATGATCTGCAGGCCGAACAGGAAGGCGTAGCTCAGCGACAGCAGCATCCATGGCGTGGCCGAGGCGACCCAGGGGCGGTCCGGAAACAGGCGCCGGGCGATGACCGATATCAGCACCAGCTGGGCGCCACCGAAGCCGACCTCGAGCACCCGCGGCCAGATATCGTTGACGCCGAACACCGCCCAGCCGGCGTGGATCATCCAGAACAGCAGCGGCGCCTTCTCGCTGTACGGTTCGCCGTTCATGTACGGCACCAGCCAGTGGTGCCCATTCCACATTTCCCAGGCCACCGCGAGCGTGCGGGTGGAGAACAGCGGTGTTGGTCCGTGCGAGAAGATCGCCAGCAACGCGGCCGCGGTCCACAGTGGCAACCAGGGCCACAGTGCGCGCAGGTGTTCGGATCGACGGTAGGCGTTGGACGTCACGGCGTGGCTCGGCGAGGGAACGGCCCGCATTCTAGCTGCCGCGCTTAGCGGGTGCGGGCCGGCCCCCAGTAGCCGATGCGTCGGCGCAGCTTGAACTTGCGCCACAGGTTCATCGGCTTCGGTTTGCGGTTGCGGCCGCCCCGGGCGATGAAGGCGTCGATGGCATCCAGTACCCGCTCGCTGGAGCGCCCGTCGCGGTAGGGGTGGATCGCATCGGCATAGTCGCGGATCGCCTGCATCAGCTCCGGCGGCCTGGACAGCGCGCGTTCGATCGCCGGCTCGAAATCCTCCGCCCGGTCGATGTCGATCAGCTGCGGACCGGGCCGGCGATTCTTGAACGTCACCACCGGCTTGCCGGTGAGCAGGAACTCGTTGAGCGCGGACGAAGTGTCCGAGCACATCATGTCCACCTGGCCGAACAGGTCCAGGATGTTGTCGTCCTCGGCGAAGCGCAGGTGCTCGTTCTCCAGTGCCTGGTACTTGGCGCGGGTTTCCGGGTTCATCTTCGGATGGAAGGTGACGATCCAGCGCCAGCGGCCGTCGCGCGACAGCCGCTTCACCTCCTCGTACAGCGTCTCGGCGGCGCTCCAGGAGGGCGAAAAGGTGGAGTGGTAGAGGATCACCGGTGGTGTGCGCACCGGCGGCAGCGGGCCGGCGATCCCGCGCATGAATGGGTCGAGCTTGGGCCAGCCTGTTTCAGTGACGCTGAAGTGGCCGAGCTGGTCGGCCAGCGCCCGGAACTGTGCGGTGTCGCGCGGGCCGGTGGTGCAGTACAGGTCGAAGAAGCCGCGGATGTAGATATGGCGCGGCTTGCCGGCGTCGAAGCCGTGGAACACCTCGACCTTCACGCCCGGGAAAAAGTGCGGCAGGTGGTTGCCCGGGGTGAGCACGGCGATCGGCTTCCAGCGACGCACGTCTTCCACGCTCAGCAGGCGCTCGCCCTCGACCAGATCCTCCGCGCCGGGTCCGTCGAAGAACCAGGCCGTCTCGTCGCCGCGGGCGCGGATCGCCGCCTGCAGCGGGCGCAGGATCGCCAGTGCGTAGCGTTCGGAGCCGTAGAGGAGGTAATGCTTGGGCATGGCGGGTCCGGCCGATGAATCAGGACGCGTAGCTTAAGGCGTGGCGTCCGGCTTGCCGATCCGGTGGGCCTCAGCGGTCGATGCCGTGGCGCTTCAGCTCCGCCTCGGCCTCGGCCACCGAGGCGGGGTTCTGGCGCATCTCGTAGTAGCGCATGCGCTTGTACAGCGCATAGCTGGCGGCGGTCTGCGCGATCAGGAAACCGCGCCAGCCGTCGAGCATGGCCAGCCGGAACACGTAGTCCTTGAGGAAGGCCAGCAGGTAGACGAACGGCGCCTGCCACATCCGCACCGGCTTGCCCTTCTCCAGCCAGTCGCGGCATTTCAGCTCGGCGTAGCGCAGCACCTTGAGCTGCTTGTGCGGCAAGGTCGGGTTGTTGGCGTGATCGAACGGCGCGGTGAAGGTCGGCGCGCGACCCTCGAAGCGCAGGGACTCATGCACGCGCGCGTCAGTCCAGCGGGCGCGGTCGCGATGGTAGAGCCGGGCCAGTTTCTCGCCCACGTTCGGCCGGTACCAGCGCATCGGCCGGCCCATGTAGATGGTGCGCCGGCGCAGCCAGGCGGCCGGCGCGTCGCTGGCCATCAAGGCGGGCAGCTCGCGCTCCAGCTCCGCCACCAGTTCCGGCGAGAGCGACTCGTCGGCATCCAGCGCGAGGATCCAGTCGTGCGCGCACTGCGTGGTGGCGAAATTGCGTTGCGGCCCGAAACCCAACCACTCCTGCTGCACCACGCGAGCGCCGTGGGCTCTTGCGATCGCGACCGTGTCGTCGTCGCTGCCGGAATCCACCACCAGTCTTTCCGCGGCGAACGGGACCGAGTCCAGGCAGCGAGCGATGGTGTGCCCCTCGTTGTGGGTGATGACGACCAGGGTCAGGGGGAGGGTGCGCATGCCGGGATTCTACAGGGCGCCAGCACGATGGCCTCGCTGAATCGGACATGTCCACCAGGTGTCCACGGTCAACTCCATGACTTTGGACACATGACAGAATTCCATGATCGACAGGGGTGCTTCGGCCAGGGCAGGCCTCCAATCAAGGCGTGTCAATGAATCGAATCCTCGTCACTGGCGGCGCCGGCTTCCTCGGCTCGCATCTCTGCGACCGCCTGCTCGCCGCTGGGCATGACGTGCTCTGCGTCGACAACTTCTTTACCGGGACCAAGAAGAACGTCGCCCACCTCCTGGGGCGGCCGGATTTCGAGTTGATGCGCCATGACGTCACCTTTCCCCTCTACGTGGAGGTCGACCACATCTTCAATCTCGCCTGTCCGGCCTCCCCGGTGCACTACCAGCACGATCCGGTGCAGACCACCAAGACCTCGGTGCATGGCGCGATCAACATGTTGGGGCTGGCCAAGCGGCTGAGGGCGCGCATCCTGCAGGCTTCGACCAGTGAGGTATATGGCGATCCGGAAATGCATCCGCAGCGCGAGGAGTACTGGGGACGGGTCAATCCGATCGGTTTCCGCAGCTGTTACGACGAGGGCAAGCGCTGCGCCGAGACGCTGTTCTTCGACTATCACCGCCAGCACGACCTGGACATCAAGGTGGTGCGCATCTTCAACACTTACGGCCCCCGCATGCACCCCAATGACGGTCGCGTGGTGAGCAATTTCATCGTTCAGGCGCTCAGGGGCGAGGACATCACCCTGTATGGCGACGGCAGGCAGACGCGCAGCTTCTGCTACGTCGACGATCTGGTCGAGGCGATGCTGCGCATGATGGATACGCGGCGCGGGTTCACCGGGCCGGTGAACATCGGCAATCCGGTCGAGTTCACCATGATCGAGTTGGCCGAGCTGGTGCTGCGCCTGGTCGGCGGTGCGTCCCGTATCGTCCATCGCCCGCTGCCGGCGGACGATCCGCGACAGCGCCAGCCGGACATCGCGCTGGCCCGTGAAGAGCTGGGGTGGCAGCCACGGGTGGCGCTGGAGGATGGCCTGAAGGAGACGATCGCGTACTTTCGCCGGCTATTTGCCGAGGGGCATGCCGCATGACTGCGCCGGTGCGTTTCTCGGTCATCGTCACGAACTACAACTATGGCGCCTTCGTCTGCGAAGCAATCGACGGCGTGCTGGCGCAGACACGCGTGCCGCATCAGTTGATCGTGGTCGACGATGGCTCCACCGACGGTTCCCAGGCCCTGCTGGTCGAGCGCTATGGCGGGGATCCACGCGTGATGCTACTGATGGGGGAAAACGGGGGGCAACTGGCGGCGTTCCGGCGCGGTCTCGCCCAGGCCAGCGGCGACGTGGTCTGCTTCCTCGATGCCGACGACTGCTGGCGCCCGGAGCATCTGGCGCGGCTCGGCGAGCTGTTCGATACGCGCAGGGACATCGACTTCGTGTTCACCGATGTCGAGCTGTTCGACCAGCAGGTCGCCCGGATGCGCTATGCGGATCGCGCGGTGGACCTGGGATACACCGCAGTCAGCACCTACATGCTGACCCATTGGTACGGAGCGCCCACTTCGGCGATCGCGCTCCGGATCGACTGGGCTCGGCGTACCCTCGAACTCCCGGCCGGCCTCTCTTCGTCCTGGCGTCTTTCCGCCGACAATTGCCTGGTTTTCGGCACCAGCATCCTGGGCGGACGCAAGTTCTACCTGCCGACCGGTACCGTGCGCTATCGCATCCATGGCGCCAACGGCTGGTGGAGCAATCGCACCCCGGCGAACGAGTACCTCAACCGCTTCCGCTCGCGCGGCCTGATCGAGCACTATGCGCGCTCGGTCGGCTTGGACGCGCGCTGCGTCGAGTTCGCCAAGCAGGAGTTCAAGACCAAGCCTGAACCGACCTCGCGCGAGGCCCGCCGCTATGCCGGACTGGTCCGGCTCCGACGGGGCAGCTGGCTGCGTCGCACCGAGCAATCGCTTTCGATCCTCTGGTCAGCCTGGCGTCGTCGCGGCAAACTCCCCGTGGAGTTCAAAGGGTTGGGCTGATGCGCATCAGCGTCGCGGTGATCACCTACAACTGGCCGCAGGCGCTCGGCCTGGTGCTGCGCGCGCTGGCGCGGCAGACCGAGCTGCCCCACGAGGTCATCGTGACCGACGACGGCTCGCGCGATGACACGCGGCAGTTGCTCGAACGGGTGGCCCGCAACTATCCGACGCGGCTCGTGCATCTGTGGCAGCCTGACGATGGCGCGCGGATGAGTCGTGCGCGCAATCGCGCCATCGCCGCAGCCCAAGGCGACTATGTGGTGCTGCTCGACGGCGACATGGTCGCGGAGCGACATTTCATCGCCGACCATCGTGCATTTGCCCGCCCCGGGTGTTTCGTGCAGGGGTCGCGCGTGCTGACCGACGAGGCGTTGACCCGCCGCATGATCAGCGGGGAGCTCGAGCAGCCCGGATTCTTCGAGCGCGGCATCGAGCGGCGCCGCCACACGCTGCGGTTGCCGCCAGTCGCCCGTTTGTATGCCCGCCCGGGGCACAAGCAGCGCGGCATCAAGAGTTGCAACATGGGGTTCTGGCGCGACGACCTGCTGGGCATCAACGGGTTCAATGAGGCGATGACTGGCTGGGGCCGGGAGGACACCGAACTGGCGATCCGTGCTTTCCATGCGGGGCTGTCGCGACGGGACGTGCGCTTCAGCGCACTCGCTACCCATCTCTACCACCCCACCCGCAAGTGCATCGTCGACAACCCGAACGACAGGGTGGTGGAGGACACGCGCGCACGGAACCTGGTCCGTTGCGAGATGGGCGTGGACACCCACCTGCGGGAGTTCACTGTTCCGCCGGCTGATCTTCGTTCAGCGGGAGCGCCTGCCGGGGCGCCCATCCACGCCTGAGCGGGTCGGTCGGTCGCTTCGCCAGGGTGTGGGCGCGGCGCGATGCTTCCTGTTCGGCAAGCTTCGCGGGTGGTGGCTCCAGTAATCCGCGTGCCGCCGCCGCCCCCCACGCCAGCCACTTCATCGCGTGCCTGCGTTGCAGCACTGCGGCGTACCCCAGGCACAGCGGTGCGGCGGCCAGCAGCGTCTTGGCCAGGTAGCGGTAGCCCGCGCCGCGACCCCGGTACCTGCAGATCGCCAGGTGGCGGGAGCGCGCGTAGTGGAAGGCCTTGAACAGGCTGAGGGAGGCGCTCGGCGAGGACGATGCCCCGCCCGCATGAACGGCCCTGGCCGCAGGCTCGATCAGGCATTCATATCCAGCCCGCCTCAGGCGCAGGCACAGGTCATCGTCCTCGTAATAGAGGAAGAATCGCTCGTCGAAGCCTCCGATCTGCTGGAACGCGCCGGCGCGTACCAGCAGGCAGCAACCGTTGAGCCACTGAGCGGAGCAGGTCCCATCCGGCGGTAGGTAAGCCTGCCGGGGCAGTTTTTCGTAAAAGGCGGGCCGGAAACTCTTCTGGGGGTGCCCGCTGGCGCGCCAGCTCTGTGGGGCGATCGCCCCCGCCGAGGGGTAACGGTCCATACAGGCCATCAGCACTTCCATCGAGTCGGTCGGAAGGCTGCAATCGGGATTGAGCAGCAGGGCGAAGGGCGTGCGAACTTGCGCCATGGCCTCGTTGTTTGCCTTGCCGAAGCCGCCGTTGGTCTCCCGCTGCAACACGCGTGCATGCGGAAGCAACTGGCGCAGCGCCGTTACCGTGCCGTCTGTGCTGCCGTTGTCGATGACGATGACCTGCGGAAAGGGCCGCAGGCGCTCCGCCAGCGATTCAGCCAGCTCCCGGCTCTGGTACGTGACGCAGACCACCGTCACGCTGTCGTAGGTTCTTTCGTGCATCAGGCAAGCCATCCGGGGCCTTGGTGGATTCTCCCTGCGCTACCAGCGGAATGCAGGACAGGAGAAGGATAAATACGTGTCGGTGGGTAAAGTCAGCCCAGAGACAATTCGCCATCCCCGCCACGAAATACACCAGCAGCGCGCTCGCATAGATATCACGTTGCGGCGGATCCAGGCGGGATATGTAGCGTGCGAGCGCGACGAGTAACAGCAGATAAACCAGCAGGCCGGCGCATCCCTGCTCGGCCACGATCAACAGCATCTCCTGGTGCGGGTGCCCCATCATGAACGCTTGGCGGTTGGGCATGTCGCGGGTCGCATCCCGATACAGCGGCTCCCATTGGTGCAGGCCGTGCCCAAGAATGGGGGCAGAGGCGATCATTGGCAGCGTACGGCGCCAGAGTTCGAGCCGGATCCCCGACGAAGTCGCCGTATGTTGCTGTTCGTATGCGACGATTTCGTGATCGACGGACAGCACCAGGCGATCGCGCACGAGAGGTATGAACCAAAGCGCGGTAGCGGTGGCCGCGCCCAGGGTGAGCATGGCCGCCCCGGCCTTCAGCGGCGACCAGCGCCGAAGCAGCAGCCGCCACGCCCAGTACGCGGCCACCGGCAACAGGGTCAAGTAGCTTGTGCGGCTTTCCAGTGCGAAGCAGACGTTGGCCACGGCCAGCACGGATACCAGTGCCAGGCCCCAGCGCGTGGTCCTCGACTGTGCGCGCGTCGCCGCAGCCAGTGCCATCGACGCGAAGATCAGGGTTGCCAGTCCCTGCTGGGTGTATTCCTTGAACACGGTGTTGCGCATGAACGGCTGGGTGGCAACCAGCGCGCGTTGGGGAATCCAGCCGAAGGCCATGCCCCAGGAAATCAGCACGGTCAGCGCCATGGCCGCCGCAAAGGCGACCAGCGCACGCCGGCGCCAGCGGTGGTCATCGAGCACCGAGCCCAGGGCCAGGGGGTACCAGCAGGCCCAGACGAAGGACCCGCCGAGCGGCAGCTTCGATGTCAGATACCAGGTATGCAGGGCACTGAGGAAAAGCACCCCCCACCACACCAGGGCGCCGCGCACGACCGGATGACGCCAGGAGGCAAGCCACCGCCGGCCAGTGTCCGCGCCGAGCAACGACAAAAGGATGCACAGGCCAAGCGCCACGTTGGTACCGGGCTTGTTGACCGGCGCCATGAACAGGCTCGCCACGGCGCACCAGCGCGCGGCGAGCAGGATCCGGTGACGTCCGTTGCCGGAGCGGGACGGCGGCTCAGTCCTCACTGCTGTCATCATTGTTGCCCGCTCCCCCGGGCGTGCAGCCGTTCACCACGGCGTCGGCGCGGAACATCCACCATTCGCGGCGGTTGGCGTGACCGACATAGGTGGCCTTGGCCTTCTGCACGCAGTCCCCCATCGCGGCGTCCAGACTGAACAGCCAGCGATGGGCCGGATCGGCTTTCAGCCAGGCCACGGCGTCGGAAAACTGCTGCGGCCATGGTTTGAGGAAGCCGAATTCGGTCACCGGACCCTGGGCCATGAGCAGGTTCTGCTCCTTCCAGGCCACGAGGCCGATCGTGGCGTCGGGGCCGGCGATCGCGCGCGCTTTCTCCATCACCCCGAGTGCGGAACGGTCGGCATTGAGCAGCGGGTATCCCCACAGTCCGTAGACGCTCCAGAGCAGGGCGGCGAACGCGGCCCAGCCGAGCGGCGCGTGCCGCACGCGCGTGAGCGCGGCGATCAGCAGTCCGCCCGCACCCATCGCCAGGAACAGCCACCAGATCTGCGGGTCCAGGCTGTGCTCGATCTTCACCGACCAGGACGGATGCCGGATCAGCGCCAGTGCACCGGCGAGCGCAAGCGCGCCAGCCAGGCCCGCGGTCAGCGCGAACAGTGCACGGCAGACGCCGGGACGGCGCAGCAACGCCGGAAGCATCGGCGCCATCGCCAGCGCGGCGATCGGCAGGGCCGGCAGGATGTAGACGTCGCGCTTGCCTGGGCTCAGCGAAAAGAACACCAGGATCAGCACGATCCAGCCCAGCGGCAGCAGGAAACGCGCGTCGCGTCGCTTCAGGCGCCGCCACCAGGGCGGGATCGCCCACGGCAGCAGCAGCGAGAGCGGCAGCCAGTCGGCGGCGATGATGCCGAGGAAGAAGCCGATCGAGTGGATGTGTCCCGGCGGCGCGGCATAACGGTGCACGGTCTGGCCGAACAGGATGTTCTTCACGTACTCGGCATGCTGCGGATCGCCGTCCGCGTGAGCGGTCAGCACCATCGGCACCACCCAACCCAGTACCGGCAGCAGGAAGGCGAGCGCTCCCAGCGCCCAGCGCCCGGCGCTCCCGTCGAACCGTGCAACGTGCCGCCAGCCCCGGCGGCGCGCGAAGGCGAACGGCACCAGCATGAGCAGCGCGAGTACCCCGACGCCCTTCGTCACGACACCGACGCCGGCGAAGAAGCAGCCGATCCAGAACCATCGCCATGCCGGCCCGAGCAGCAGGTGACGGAGCAGGCCGTAATTGGCCAGGGTCATCCAGCCGAGCAGCAGCGGATCGATCTGGGCGTTGCGCATCTGATAGGTGAAGTGGATCGTCACCAGCAGCGTCAGCGCGGCGAGCAGGCCACTGCGGTGGTTCCACAGCCGGCGTGCCAGGTCGTAGACCAGCGCCAGCGCCCCCATCGCCGAGAGCAGTGACGGCAGCAGGAACGCGATGCGCCAGCTGCGGGTAAGGAAGTAGGCCAGCGCCTGCAGCCACATGAACACCGGCGGCTTGTCCGGGTACAGCTCGTGGCCGCGATGCGGGAACAGCCACTGGCCGTGCTCGACCATCCAGTGGGCGACCAAGGCGAAACGTGGCTCGTCCGACGGCCAGGGATCGCGCAGGCCGATGCCGATGCCGAGCACGAACAGGGCGAACAGGCCTGACCAGAGCAGTTCGCGACGGGCGTTGCCCAGCCACAGCGGGTGGGCGCGATTGAGTGACACGGGCGGCTTCACGGCAGGGACGCTTCCATCAGGCGACGGGCAACCGGGCAAGCATAGCCGCCCGTCCGCGAATCGTGCCCGGCCATCAGGGTCGGGGGTGTTTGCGCAGCACGGCGTAGTACATGCCGTCGAGGTCGCCGTCGCCTGGCAGGATCTGCCAGCCCACGGCGGCGCACCGGCCGACCGGCAGGTCGATCGGCACGACCTCGGCATCGGCGTGCGCGGCGAGCAACTCGGTAACCACGGCTTCGTTCTCCGCGCGCAGCAGCGAGCAGGTGGCGTACACCAGCTGTCCGCCCGGCGCCAGCAGCGGCCACAGCGCATGCAGGATGCGTCGCTGCTGCACGCCGAGTTCGGCGATGTCGCTTTCGCGGCGGTGCAGGCGCACGTCGGGGCGGCGGCGCAGCACGCCCGAGGCGGAACACGGCGCGTCGATGAGGATGCGGTCGAACGGCCGGCCGTCCCACCATGCGGCGGGATCGCCGGCGTCGCCCACGATCAGCTTCGCCGACAGCCGCAGGCGCTCCAGGTTCTCCCGGATGCGGGTGGCGCGGTGCTCGTCCATCTCCAGTGCGGTGAGCTCCACGTCCGCGCGCTCGAGCAGGTGGCACGCCTTGCCGCCCGGCGCGGCGCAGGCGTCGAGCACGCGCTGGCCGTCGCAGGCATCGACGAGGTCGGTGGCGACCTGGGCGGCGCCGTCCTGTACGGCGAAGGCGCCTTCGGCGAATCCGGGCAGACGGGTCACGTCGGTGCTGTGTGGCAGCACGATGCCGTCGGCCAGCCACGGGTGCGCTTCGGCCGCCTGCCCGGCCTCGCGCAGCGCCGCGACGAGTGTGCCGCGGTCACCATGGCGGCGGTTCGCGCGCAGCATCAGGGGCGGCTCACGGTTGTCGGCAGCCATCACCGCCCCGGCCTGCGCGGGCCAGTCGGTCGCCAGCGCGGCAGCGAGCCAGTCGGGATGGGCGTGGCGGGTCGCCGGCTGCGCGTCCAGCCTGGCGAGGCGCTCGCCGCGCTCGCGCTGCCAGCGTCGCAGCACCGCGTTCACCAGCCCGACCAGCGCTGGCCGCTTGAGCGCGTGGGTCGCCTCGACCGTGGCGGCCACGGCGGCGTAGTCCTCCAGCTCCAATACCTCCAGCTGCACCAGGCCGAGCACCAGCAGGGCGTGGATGGCGGGCTCCTTGCGCTTGAGCGGTCTGGCCAGCAGCTCATCCAGTGCGGCGTCGTAGCGAAGCCACCAGCGGGCACCCTCGCTGAGCAGGGCCATCAGCAGGGCGCGGTCGCGTGGATCGGTAAGGCGCGGCGCGGTGCGCTCCATCACCTCGCGCAGCGAGGCGCCGCGCAGGGCGATCTCGGCGAGGCCGCCGGCGGCGAGCGCGCGGGTGTCCGGTTTCATCGTGGCGCGCGCAGCTCGGCGCGGGCGTTGAGGTAGTCCGCCGCGCTGATGCGCTTGCCGCCGGCGCGCTGGATCGCGGTAACCCGCAGGGCGCCGTTGCCGCAGGCGATGTCGATGCCGTCGCGGCTGGCGGCGAGCAAGGTGCCCGGCGCGGCGCTGGGTACGTTCTCAATCGCGCGCGCGGCCCACACCCGCACCCGCTCGCCGGCGATCTCGCCCTCGGCGACCGGCCAGGGATCGAAGGCACGGACCTGCCGTTCCAGCGCGATCGCGGGCCGGGTGAAGTCCAGCAGTGCCTCGGCCTTGTCCAGCTTGTGCGCGTAGGTGACGCCGGCTTCCGCTTGCGGCGTGGCAGTCAGGGTTTCGCCTGCCATGACCCGGCGCAGCCCTTCGGCCAGCACGTCGGCGCCGAGTGCGGAAAGCCGGTCGTGCAAGCTGCCGCCGGTGTCGTCAGCGGTGATCGGCGTGCGTCGTTCCAGCAGCACCGGGCCGGTATCCAGCCCGGCCTCCATCTGCATCAGGTCGACGCCGCTCTCGGCATCGCCTGCGAGGATCGCGCGCTGGATCGGCGCGGCGCCGCGCCAGCGCGGCAGCAGGCTGGCATGGACGTTCCAGCAACCCAGGCGCGGGATCGCCAGCACCTTGCGCGGCAGGATCAGCCCGTAGGCGACCACCACCATCAGGTCCGGGGCATATGCGGCCAGCCGCTCGCGCGCGGCAGGGTCCCTCAACGACTCGGGCTGTTCGACCGGGATGCCGGCCTCCAGCGCGGCCTGCTTCACCGGACTGGGGGTGAGCTTGCGCCCACGTCCGGCCGGCCGGTCCGGCTGGGTGTACGCGGCCACAAGCTCGGCGTCGCTGGCGCGGCACGCGGCGAGGCAGGGAACGGAGAATTCGGGGGTGCCGGCGAAGACGATGCGCAGCGGGGTCGTTGCGCTCAAGCGCTGGCCGCCTGCTTGCGCTGCTTCTCCATCCGCTTGAGCAGCATTGAGCGCTTCAGCGGCGAGAGGTAGTCGACGAAGACCTTGCCGGCCAGATGGTCCATCTCGTGCTGGATGCACACGGCCAGCGGACCCTCGATGTCCATCACCACTTCCTTGCCATCCGCGTCGTGCGCCTTGACCTTGACCTTCAGCGCACGGGTGACGTCGGCGAAGATGCCGGGGAACGACAGGCAGCCTTCCTGGTAGACCTGGGTGCCGGTCTTCTCCAGGATTTCCGGGTTGATCAGCGCCAGCGGCTGGTTGCGTTCCTCGCTCATGTCGGCGACCAGCACCTGCTGGCTCACGGCGACCTGGGTCGCGGCCAGGCCGACGCCGTTGGCGGCATACATGGTTTCGAACATGTCGGCGACGAACTGCCTCAGCTCGGCGTCGAAGCGGGTCACCGGCTCCGCGCGAACGCGCAGGCGGGGATCGGGGAATTCAATGATGTTGAGAACGGACATAAGCTCACCTCGTCGCCGGAATTGCGGGCAAAGTGGCGAAAACCCATGCCGGCCGCGATCTAGAATACGGTTCATTGTACGTCGGCAAGCCCGCGTAAGGCAGACAGTTTTGCCAACTGGCTCCAGTTGCGTGGCTTAACCGTTCGGTTACACTCGCGACTGCACCGGGGGAGGGGGATTCCCGCATATGATCAAGAAGTCCATCGGACTGCTGGCAGGCATGCTGGTGACAGTTGCCGTTTATGCCGCCGGGGCCCAGCTCCGGGCCAGTCATCCTGACACCTACACCGTGCACCGGGGTGACACCCTGTGGGGCATTTCCGCCAAGTTCCTGTCCAAGCCCTGGTTGTGGCCGGAGATCTGGCAGGCCAACCCGCAGGTGCACAACCCGCACCTGATCTACCCGGGTGATGTCCTCAACCTGTCCTTTATCAACGGCCCCTCGCTGAAACTGGAGCCGGGTGTACATGCGGGCGAGGAACCGGTTCCGGCCATTCCGCTGTCCGACCTGAGCATGTTTCTCAAGGACATGCGGGTAGTGAATTCGAACGAGCTGAATTCCACTCCCTACGTGGTGGGCCTGGAAGAAGCGCGACTGGCCGGTGCGCCGGGGCAGAACGTCTACGTGCGCAACCTGAATTCCCAGCCCGGGCAACGCTGGGCCATCGTCCGACCGACGCATGTATTCCGCGGCTACGGCAAGGGCGATGACCGCGATCTGGTCGCGCATCCGCTCGATGCCGACGTGTCCACGGTGCGCGGGCCCTGGTCCGAGGACTTCCGCAACGACGGTCACTACGGCCGCGGCGATGATCTGGGTGTCGAGGTCACCGTGATCGGTACGGCGGAGACGCTGCGCACGGGCGACGTTTCCACCCTGCTGCTGCTCGACTCCACGCGGGAGGTCCGCAAGGGCGACCGGGTGATGCCGATCGACGATCAGCCTTACGATGCCTACTACTACCCGCACGCGCCCAAGAGCGTGCCGCAGAACGCCCGGGTGATCGCCATCGCCGACGCGCTGGATGCGGATGGCAAGCTGCAGGTGGTCGCGTTGTCCATCGGCAAGCAGGACGGTGTCGAGAACGGCCAGACCTACGCCGTCTGGCAGCCGGGTGAGACGATCGCCGACGATGTCGCGGGCGACAGCTGGGATCGTGGTACTTCGCCGAAGGTGACCCTGCCGGAGGAGTTCGCCGGCCACGTGATGGTGTTCCGCACCTTCGACAAGGTCAGCTATGCGCTGATCATGGACAGCCTGAAGCCGGTCAAGAACCGCGACACGCTGCGCATGCCCGAATAAGCCACCGCCCGGTGGCGGGGCGGTGCAGGACCACACGACGGCGCGGCTTTGCCGCGCCGTCTGCTTTTGGTCCGCCACTTAGACTTGCCGGATGGACGAGGATCAATTGCGCGCCTGGCTGTTGGCACTCAGGTGCCCGGGGCTGGGGCCCGGTGGATTGCGCACACGTCTGGCCGATGCCGACGGAGATATCGCGAGCGCGCTCGATCGGATCGTCCGGGGCTCCGTTCCGGCCGAGGCGGGGGCGCGGGACTGGCTACGTCGTCCGGACCAGGCGCGACTGGACGAGGATCTGCTTTGGCTGGCGCATCCCGGTCGCCGGCTGCTCTGCTGTACCGATGCCGATTTTCCACCGCCTCTGGAGACCATCCCGCAACCGCCGGCGGCGCTGTTCGTGGCGGGCGATGCCTCCCTGCTGCTGTTGCCGCAGGTCGCCATCGTCGGAGCTCGCCAGGCCAGTCCCGGCGGTCTGGCCAACGCGCGCGCCTTCGCGCGCTCGTTGGGGCAGGCTGGGTTGCTGGTGACCAGCGGCATGGCCGATGGCATCGATGGGGCCGCCCATGTCGCCGCGCTGGATGCCGGCCTGCCGACCGTGGCAGTGGTCGGTACCGGTGCCGACCGGGTCTATCCGCGCAAGCACCAAGGGCTCGCCCGCCGCATCGTCGAGCGGGGCGCGCTGGTCAGCGAATTCCCACCCGGCACGCCGGCCCGGGCCGATCATTTTCCCCGCCGCAATCGCCTGATCGCAGGGTTGGCTCTGGGCACCCTGGTGGTCGAGGCGGGCCTGCGATCGGGTTCGTTGATCACCGCGCGTCTGGCGGCCGAACAGGGGCGCGAGGTGTTCGCCCTGCCCGGATCGATCCACCATCCCCTGGCGCGCGGCAGCCACCAGCTGATCCGCGATGGTGCCCGCCTGGTAGAGGATCCGGGCGAGGTGATCGAGGCATTGGGGCCGGCCGCACGGGCGCTTGGTGCCGATCTGGCGGCCCGGCTGGGCGGGGAGTCACCCGATGCTCCGATCGGCGGGACCGCGACCGAGGCGGCGGACGATCCCCTGATGGCGGCCCTGGGTCACGATCCGGTCGCGCTGGACGAGCTGGTGGCGCGCCTAGGCACCCCGGCCTCCGAGCTGTCGGCACGCCTGCTGCTCCTGGAGCTGGAGGGGCGGATCGGTGCCCTGCCCGGCAATCGGTACCAGCGTCTGGCCCGCTGAATCCGGCGTCCCGCCTCACTTTCCGACAGTTCAGCTTGACAGTCGTCGCGGCCGCATGGCTCAACTAGATATATGTGTCCGTCGCACGGCGACGGTGATTCCCCTTTGGATATCCCTGCCACATGGCAAAAAACCTGCTTATCGTCGAGTCCCCTGCAAAGGCCAAGACGATCAACAAATACCTCGGCAAGGACTTCCAGGTCCTCGCCTCTTACGGTCATGTGCGCGATCTGAAGCCGAAGGAGGGGGCCGTCGACACCGAGCACGATTTCGCGATGAAGTACGAGGTGATCGAGCGCAACGAAAAGCACGTCGATGCGATCGCCAAGGCGGCCAAGGCGGCCGACGACATCTACCTCGCGACCGACTTGGATCGCGAGGGAGAGGCGATCAGCTGGCACATCAGCGAGATCCTGAAGGAGCGCGGCCTCGTCGAGGGCAAGCGCATGCACCGGGTGGTGTTCTCCGAGATCACGCCCAAGGCGATCAAGGCCGCGGTGGCCGAGCCGCGGCAGCTGTCGCACGACATGGTCGACGCGCAGCAGGCGCGCCGCGCGCTGGACTACCTGGTCGGCTTCAACCTGTCGCCGGTGCTTTGGCGCAAGGTGCAGCGCGGCCTGTCCGCGGGCCGCGTGCAAAGCCCGGCGCTGCGCATGATCGTCGAGCGCGAGGAGGAGATCGAAGCCTTCGTCGCCCGCGAGTACTGGACCGTCGAGGCACAGCTGAAGCACCCGGATGCCGACTTCAGCGCCCGCCTGACCCAGCTCAACGGCAAGAAGTTCGAACAGTTCGACCTGACCAACGAAGCCGACGCGATGGCCGCCCGGGCCGCGCTGAAGGAGGCTGCCCATGGCCGCCTGACGGTGAGCGAGGTCGGTTCGAAGGAACGCAAGCGTCGCCCCGCTCCCCCGTTCACCACCTCCACGCTGCAGCAGGAGGCCGCGCGCAAGCTCGGCTTCTCCACCAGCCGCACGATGAAGGTGGCGCAGGGCCTGTACGAGGGCGTGTCGCTCGGCAGCGAGGGCAACGTTGGCCTGATCAGCTACATGCGTACCGACTCGGTGGCGCTGGCCGAGGACGCGGTGGTCGAGCTGCGCCAGCTGATCGCCCGCGATTTCGGCGCCAAGGCGCTGCCGGACCAGCCGCAGGCGTACAAGTCCAAGGCCAAGAACGCGCAGGAGGCCCACGAGGCGATCCGTCCGACCTCGGCGATGCGCACACCGCGCGAGGTGGCCTCGTTCCTCAACGACGAGCAGCGCAAGCTGTATGAGCTGATCTGGAAGCGCACCGTCGCCTGCCAGATGATCCACGCCACCCTCAACACGGTGTCGGTGGACTTCGCCCTGCCGGATGCTTCCGGCGGTCCGGCGGCGTTCCGCGCCACCGGCACCACCGTGATCGATCCGGGCTTCCTCGCCGTGTACGAGGAGGGCCGCGACCAGAAGAGTGCCGAGGACGACGACGAAGGCCGTCGCCTGCCGCGGCTGGCCAAGGGCGAGCAGGTGGCGCTGGCCGACATCCTCGCCGACCAGCATTTCACCGAGCCGCCGCCGCGCTATTCGGAAGCGAGCCTGGTCAAGGCGCTGGAGGAATACGGCATCGGCCGCCCCTCGACCTACGCCAGCATCATCCAGGTGCTGCTCAACCGCGAGTACGTGCTGCTGGACAGCCGTCGCTTCAAGCCGACCGACGTGGGTCGCGCGGTGGGTAAGTTCCTGGTGCAGCATTTCACCCGTTACGTCGACTACGACTTCACCGCCAAGCTCGAGGACGAGCTGGACGCGGTGAGTCGCGGCGAGGAGGCCTGGGTGCCGCTGATGGAGCGTTTCTGGCAGCCGTTCAAGCAGCAGGTGGACGAGAAGACCGAGACCGTCGACCGCAGCGAGGCTACCGGTGCGCGCGAGCTCGGCGCCGATCCCAAATCCGGCAAGCCGGTGTCGGTGCGGCTGGGCCGCTACGGGCCGTACGCGCAGATCGGCGACAAGGACACCGACGAGAAGCTGCAGTTCGCCTCACTGCGCCCCGGCCAGAGCATGCACACGATCACGCTCGAGCAGGCGCTGGAGCTGTTCAAGCTGCCGCGCAAGCTGGGCCAGGCGGAGAACGGCGACGAGGTCAGCGTGGGCGTCGGCCGCTTCGGCCCGTTCGTCAAGCAGGGCTCGACCTATGCCTCGCTCAAGCCCGAGGACGACCCGTACACCATCGAGTTGCCGCGGGCCCTGCAGATCGTCGCCGAGAAGCTGGAGATGCTGGCCAACCGTGTCATCACCGATTTCGGCAACGGCGTGCAGGTGCTCAACGGCCGCTACGGCGCCTACATCACCGACGGCGAGAAGAACGCCCGCATTCCCAAGGACACCGAGCCGAAGGACCTGACCGAGGCGCAGTGCCTGGAGCTGCTGGCGGCCGCGCCGGTGAAGAAGGGTCGCTTCGCCAAGAAGACGGCGGCGAAGAAGACCGCCGAGAAGAAAGCGCCGGCCGCGAAGAAGGCCGCGACCAAGAAGGCTCCCGCGAAGAAAGCCGCCGCCAGGAAGACCGCCGCAAAAAAGACCGCCACCAAGAAAGCGGCCGCGAAGAAGTCCGCCGCCAAGGCGAGCGGGGACTGAGCGGCTTGCTGCACCGCTACGGAGCGAGCGAGATCGAGGGCGCCGCCGCGCTGTTGAAGGCAGGTGGCGTGCTGGCGTACCCCACCGAGGCGGTGTTCGGCCTCGGCTGCGATCCGCAGAACCTGGCGGCGTGCGAGCGCGTGTTTGCGCTCAAGCAGCGGCCGCCTGGGCAAGGCGTGTTGTTGATCGGCGCGGACTTCGCCCAGCTCGAGCCCTACCTTGCGCTCGACCAGGTGCCGGAGGAGCGTCTGCAGGTTGCCCGGGCAAGCTGGCCGGGGCCGCATACCTGGGTGTTTCCGCGTTCCGCCGCCGTGCCGCCGGGGGTATGTGGCGGCCACGAAGGCATAGCGGTGCGGGTCACGGCACATGAGCCGGCCGCGACGCTGTGCCGGGCGTTCGGCGGTGCGCTGGTTTCCACCAGCGCCAACCCGCACGATCAGCCGCCTGCGCGGACGGTGCAGGAGGTCGTGGCCTATTTCGGGGACGGCCCGGACGGCCTGCTGCTGGCGCCGGTGGGGGGCGATGCGATGCCCAGCGGCATCCGCGACGTGCTCAGCGGCGCTATCATCCGCGCCTAGGCCACCCGCCGGGGCGTTCGCGGATCCGCTGTGCGGAGACCGGGGCGAGCGGGCAGCTGCTGCGTTGCATGGCATTCACGTCCGCTTCGGGCGTGGCCGGCATGCTGCGCCTTTTCGGGCCATAGGGGCCTTCATCGCTGGAGTCACCGGGTTTGTCCACCGTTTTCGATCTCAATCCAGGCGCGTCGCCGCTGCGGCTTCCCCTGCTGGGCGGGAGCGGACCATGGCGTACGGTGGCCTGGCGGGACGGCGTGCCGGTGGATGCACGCCAGTTCCTGGCTGACGTCCGCCACGTCGCCAGCCAGCTGCCCGAGGCGGCGGCGGCCGTGAACTTGTGTGAGGATCGCTACGCTTTCCTGGTTGCGTTCTGCGCCATCGTCCTGCGTGGTCAGGCCAACCTGCTGCCGTCTTCGCGCGCGCCGCGGGCCATCGACGAGGTGATGGCCGATCATCCCGGCTGCTACGCACTGGGCGAACTGCCGCTTGAGCCGACCCCGCCGAATTACCACCGCCTGCCCTTGTTCCCGGCACCGGCCGGCGGCGGGGAGGTTGACGAATCGCCGATGATCGACGCGGAGCAGGTGGTGGCGATCGGCTACACGTCCGGTTCCACCGGCCGCCCGGCCGCGCACGTGAAGACCTGGCGCAGCTTCCATGCCAGCAACGCGGGCAACCTGCGCATGTTGCGCGAGCGTGTCGGTGAACGGTTCAACGTGGTGGCGACCGTGCCGCCGCAACACATGTACGGCATGGAGACAACGGTGCTGCTGCCGTTGCACGGCGATGTGGCGGTGTGCGGCAGTCGCCCGTTCTTCCCCGCTGACGTGGCCGTCGCGCTCGCCGCCGTGCCGGCGCCACGGGTACTGGTGATCACTCCCGTGCACCTGCGTGCACTGGTCGAGTCCGGCGTGGCGCTGCCGCCGCTGGCGGCGATGTTGTCGGCGACCGCGCCGATGCCGCCGGAGCTGGCTACGCGGGCCGAGCAGCTCTACGGGGCGCCGCTGCTGGAGGTATTCGGCTCGACCGAGACCTGTGTCTTTGCCACACGCCAGCCCACCGCATCGGAGCTGTGGCGACTCTACGACGGCGTCTCCCTGCATCCGCAGCCCGATGGCACCCAGATCCACGCGCCGCAGCTGGCCGCGCCGGTGGTGTTGGCCGACCTGGTCACCCTGCACGAGGAGGGGCGGGCATTCCGGCTGTGCGGACGACATGCCGACCTGCTGGAGATCGCCGGCAAGCGGGCTTCGCTGGGCGACCTCACCCGGCGCCTGCTGGCCATCCCCGGCGTGCGCGATGGCGTGGTGCTGCAGCTGGACGAGCCCGATGCCGGCGGCGTGCGCCGCATCGCCGCGCTTGCGGTCGCACCGGGACTGACCGAAGCGCGGATCCTCGATGCCCTGCGTGGGGCGATCGATCCGCTGTTCCTGCCGCGACCGCTGCGCCTGGTCGACGCCCTGCCCCGCAACGAGACCGGCAAGCTGCCGCGCGCCGCGCTGCTCGCCCTGCTCGCCGGCCGCGTCTGACGCGGCCGATCGGGCGGCGGCCAGCCGCTACAATGTGGGTTTGCGCCGACGGCGCCCCCAAGCATCTCGGAGTTCGGCATGAAGGTCCTGGTCATCGGCAACGGCGGTCGCGAGCACGCGCTGGCGTGGAAGCTCAAGCAGTCGCCGCGCGTCGACGAGGTGATCGTGGCGCCAGGCAACGCCGGTACCGCCCGCGAGCGCGGCGTGCGCAATGCCGAGGTGGCGGTGACCGACATCGCCGGCCTGCTGGCGCTGGCCAAGGCGGAGAAGGTCGGGCTGACCGTGGTCGGTCCCGAGGTGCCGCTGGTCGCCGGCGTGGTGGACAAATTCCGCGCCGCCGGCCTGCGCATCTTCGGGCCGCGTGCGATCGCCGCGCAGCTGGAAGGCTCCAAGGCCTTCGCCAAGGACTTCCTGCTCCGCCACAACATCCCGACCGCCCGCTACGCGGTGTTCACCGAGCTCGACCGTGCGCTGGCCTACGTGCGCGAGCACGGCGCGCCGATCGTGATCAAGGCTGACGGCCTGGCCGCCGGCAAGGGCGTGGTGGTGGCGCTGACCCTGGCGGACGCCGAGCTGGCCCTGCGCGACATGCTGGGCGCGCACGCCTTCGGCGATGCCTCGGCGCGGGTGGTGATCGAGGAATTCCTCGATGGTGAGGAAGCCAGCTACATCGTGATGAGCGATGGCAGCCACGCGCTGCCGATGGCCTCCAGCCAGGACCACAAGCGCCGCGACGACAACGACCTCGGCCCCAACACCGGCGGCATGGGCGCGTATTCGCCCGCGCCGGTGGTCACGCCCGAGGTGGAGAAGCGCATCCTCGAGCAGGTGATCCAGCCGACCCTGCGCGGCATGGCCGCCGAGGGCGCGCCGTTCATCGGCTTCCTCTACGCCGGCCTGATGATCGACAAGGCGGGCAACCCGAAGGTGATCGAGTTCAACGTGCGCTTCGGCGACCCGGAGACGCAGCCGATCATGATGCGGCTGAAGTCGGATCTGGTCGACCTGATCGACGCCGCCCTGGACGGCGAGCTGCACCACACCCGGGCGCAGTGGGACCCGCGGCCGTCGATCGGCGTGGTGATGGCGGCTGGCGGCTACCCGGGCAAGGTGCGCAGCGGCGATGCCATCGAGGGGCTGGGTGCGCCGCCGGTGGCCGACACCAAGGTGTTCCACGCCGGCACCCGGCTCGATGCCGACGGCCGTGTGGTGACCGCCGGCGGCCGAGTGCTGACCGTGTGCGCGCTGGGCAGGGACATCGCCGACGCCCGTGAGCGCGCCTACGCCGCCGTGGCCGGCATCCGCTGGGACGGTGCGTTCTGCCGTCGCGATATCGCCCATCGCGCCCTGCACCGGCACTGAGCGGCCGCCGGGAGTCCTGGCGCCTTTCACGCTAGGCTAGGCGCCGGCATTTCCCGGATGGAACCTGCATGAGCCAATTCGCCCTGCTCGGCCGCCGGCGCTTCGCGCCGTTCTTCTGGACCCAGGCGCTGGGTGCGTTCAACGACAACGCATTCCGCAATGCGCTGCTGATGCTGGTGGCCTTCCAGATGGGGCTGGACGAGCACAAGGCCGCGATCTACACCAACTTCGCGCCGGCCCTGTTCATCCTGCCGTTCTTCCTGTTCTCCGCCTCGGCCGGCCAGCTGGCGGAGAAGTTCGAGAAGACCCGCATCATCCGCTGGGTGAAGCTGTTCGAGGTGGCGGCGATGACGGTGGCGGCGATCGGTTTCGTCACCCACCACGTCGCGCTGCTGCTGGTCGTGCTGTTCATGATGGGCATGCACTCGACCGTGTTCGGGCCGATCAAGTACGCGATCCTGCCGCAGGCGCTCAAGCCCACCGAACTGGTCGGTGGCAACGGCCTGGTCGAGATGGGTACGCAGCTGGCGATGCTGATCGGCATGATCGCCGGCAACACGCTGATGCGCGTGGCCGGCATCGGGCCGTGGCTGGCCTCCGGCGCGACGATCGCGATCGCCCTGATCGGGTACCTGGCGAGCCGCGCGATTCCGCCGGCGCCGGCCACGGCGCCGGACCTGAAGTTCCAGTGGAATCCCTACGTGGAGACCGCGCGCGTACTGCGCATCACCCACGCCGACCGCGCCGTGTGGAACGCGGTGCTCGGCATTTCCTGGTTCTGGTTCTTCGGCACCGTGCTGATCGCGCAGCTGCCGATCTACACGCGCGAGACGCTGGGCGGCGACGAGACGGTCTACACCCTCGTGCTCACGCTCTTTTCGGTCGGCAGCGGTATCGGTGCGCTGCTGTGCGAGCGGATGTCCGGCAAGCGGGTGGAGATCGGCCTGGTACCGCTGGGCGCGTTCGGACTGACCGTGTTCGGCGTCGACCTGTACCTGGCACGGCATGGCATCGCCACGGCGCAGGGGCAGAACTGGCTGGCCTTCCTGCGCAGTGCCGGCAGCGTGCGGCTGATACTCGACCTGACCCTTATCGGCGTGTTCGCCGGCCTCTACGTGGTGCCGCTGTTCGCCTTCGTGCAGGCGCGTGCGCCGCGCGAGAAGCTGTCGCGGATCATCTCCGGCAACAACATCATGAACGCGCTGCTGATCGTCTCGGCGGCGGGCTTCGGGCTGGGCCTGGGGGCACTGGGGCTGGACGCGGCGCAGATCTTCCTGGCCGCCGCGTTGCTCAACATCGCCGTGGCCGCCTACATCTTCACCCTGGTGCCCGAGTTCATCATGCGCTTCGTCACCTGGGTGCTGGTGAACACGCTGTACCGGGTGCGCGTGGACGGCATGCAGCACGTGCCCGACGAAGGGCCGGCGCTGCTGGTGTGCAACCACGTCAGCTTCATGGATCCGTTGCTGCTGATGGCCAACGTGCGCCGGCCGGTGCGCTTCGTCATGTACTACCGGATCTTCCATGTGCCGCTGCTGCACTGGCTGTTCCGCACCGCCAAGGCGATCCCGATCGCCGGCCAGAAGGAGGATCCGGCTGTGCTGGAAGCGGCCTACGACGCGATCGATGCCGCCCTGGCGGATGGTGAAGTGGTATGCATCTTCCCCGAGGGCGGATTGACCCGCGACGGTGCGGTCGCACCGTTCCGTCCCGGAGTGGAGAAGATCCTGGCGCGCCGCCCGGTGCCGGTGGTGCCGATGGCGCTGCGCGGCTTGTGGGGCAGTGTCTGGAGCCGTCGCGATTCGATGATGGGGCGTTCCCGCCTGCCACGCCGGTTCCGGGCGCGGGTCGAACTGGTGGTCGATGCGTCCCGGGCGCCGGAGCATGTCGATGCCGCGGCGCTGGAGGAGCGTGTGCGGGAGCTGCGCGGGGACATGGCCTGAGCGCGACGTCCGCTCAGGTGAGCCAGCCGCCCATCACCACCAGCGCGACCACGCTCATCCAGGCGACCAGCGCCCGCAGGAACGCGCTGCGCATGCGCACCAGCTCGAGCAGCGGATCGCTGCGCTCTTCGGCGTAGCCGTCGCCCGCCTCGATTTCCACGGCGATGTCGGCGCAGGCCGCGTCGGCCAGGAAGCGCGGCTCCTCGCGATACCAGTGTGCGGCTCCGGCCTGGGTCCGCCAACGCTGCCAGGCGGCCATCACGGCGTCCCAGTGACCGACCACCGCCAGGGTGAACACCAGCAGCTGCGCCGGGATCCAGTCCAGCGCGTTGCCTAGGCGCCGTGCGGATTCACGGCTGGCCTCGTCCAGCGGCATGGAGTCGTCGCGGCCCAGGCGGCGGGCGAGGTAGTACAGCAGCGCGCCGGCCGGACCGAACAGGAAGAACCACAGCAGCACGCCGAAGCGGCGCCGGAGCGCGGCGAAGGCGATGGCCTCGCCAAAGGCGTGAGCAGTCCAGGCAACGTGTTCTCCGTCTTCCGACAGTGCCTGGGCGGCCGTCTCCCGGCCCGGCCGGTCCGGCGCTCCGAGGACCGCTTCCAAGTCACTCTCGAATGCGCGCGGCCCGAAACACAACAGCAGTACCGCCACCTCGAACGCCAGCCGCGCCAGGTCGCCGAGCCAGGCATGCCGCAGCGCCACCGTCACGGCCAGCACGATGACCACCGGTACGCCGACTAGCACGGCGACCCGGCCGATGCCGGTCATATCGCGCAGCGCGAGGCTCCAGCGGCGCAGCACGCCGTCGGTGTGCCAGCGCGCGAGGCCCGGCAGCAGATGCAGAAGGCCGAGGGCAAGCAGGGCGGCGAGCAGGCGGATGGCCATGCGATAACTCCAACAAGCGCAGGAGCCGCATTGTAAGCGAGCCGATCAGCGCCGGCGGGCGATCAGCATGTCCAGGTCGAGGCCACTCCGCTCGCTCAGCCAGTGCGCGAGCAGGCGGTAGGACACCGAGAGCTTCGGCGGCGTGGCGAAGCTGCCATCGGCCAGTCCCGCCGCGATCTGGGCGGGAGTGAACCAGCGGGCTTCCTCCAGCTCCCCGTCACGCAGCTGGATCGCGCGGTCCTGCGCGGTAGCGGTGAAGCCGACCATCAGCGACGCCGGCAGTGGCCATGGCTGCGAAGAGTGGTAGTGGACCTGGTCGACGCGCACGCCGGCCTCTTCGGCGACTTCGCGCCGCACGGCGTCTTCCAGCGATTCGCCCGGCTCCACGAAGCCGGCCAGCGTCGAGTAGCGTCCTGGTGGCCAGTTCGCCTGGCGGCCCAGCAGACAGGCCCCGTCGTGCTCGACGATCACGATGACCGCCGCATCGGTACGCGGGAAATGCAGCTTGCCGCAGCCCATGCACTGCGCGCGGTGACCGGAGGCCACCAGCTGCAGTGCGCCGCCGCAGGCGTGGCAATGGCGCATTTCCCGCTGCCAGTGGGCCAGGCCCTTGGCGTACGCGAACAGGCCGGCCTCGTGGGCCGGAAGCCGCAGCCCCGCTTCGCGCAGCGGCATCCGACGTGCGCCGAGTGCGCCGGCAACCGCGTCGCCACGGTCACCCGCGTTGAGCAGGAAGAAGGCGTTCTGTTCGGTAACACCCAACAGGGATACCGGGAGTTCCGGCAGCAACGACTCGCGCTCGGCGGCATCCAGCCAGCGCAAAGCGTCTCCATCGGGGATCGCGAGGGCTTGTTGCTCGGCGTCCAGCACCAGGAACCGAGCCTGCTCGCTGTTCGCCCGCGCGACCACCCATTCCACTTCGTCGCGGCGCTCTGCCGCGCGGTCGAGTACCAGGCTGAGTCCGCTGAAGGTGTTCATGCCTGCCCGGACGTGACGAGGGCCGGTCTCAGACCGAGAACGAAGAGCCGCATCCGCAGGTGGTCTTGGCGTTGGGGTTGCGAATCACGAACTGCGAGCCGGAGAAACTCTCGGAGTAATCGATCTCGGCGCCGGTGAGGTACTGCAGCGACAGCGGGTCGACCAGCAGCGTGACGCCCTCGCGTTCCAGTGCGAGATCGTCTTCGGCCTGCGCTTCGTCGAAGGTGAAGCCGTACTGGAAGCCCGAGCAGCCACCGCCGCTGATGTAGACGCGCAGTTTCAGGTCGGGGTTGCCCTCTTCCCGTATCAGCTCCTGCACCTTGTGCGCGGCTGCTTCGGTGAAAACGAGCGGCGCCTGGGCGCTGCGATAGTCGGGGAAGGCGGCGATGGTTTCCATGACAGCTGCATATGAGGCGGCCGGAGCCAGACCTCAAGCATACCGCGTTCAGGCCTGCGCGGATTCCGCGTCGGCGGGTTCATCGGTGGCTGAGGCATCGCGCGGCGCTGCCAGTTCCCGCGGCACGTCGGCACCGACGTGGACCATGCGCCCGTTGACCTGCGCGCCTGCCGCCATTTCCAGCAGACGATAGTGCACGTCGCCCGTGATGCAGGTCTGCGCGGCCAGCTCCAGACGCGCGTCGCTGAGCACATTGCCGTCGATACGGCCGTTGATCACGGCGTGCGGCACGCGAACCTCGCCGATCACCTGGCCGTGCTCGCTCACCGTCAGCACCGCGTCGTCGGTTTCGGCGACGATCGCTCCTTCGATGCAGCCGTCCAGATGCAGGGCGCCGGTAAAGTACAGATCACCACGAATGGTGGTTCCTCGCGCGACCAGGCTGGTCTCATGGCTGGGCGATTCGCGCCCGGCGCGTTTACGGTTGAGCATCGCTGTCCCCTCGGGTGCTGGTAATGGTGCCGTTCAGTGCGTCGCCCCATGCCACGGCCCGGTCAGCGGTCGCGCCCTGGTCGGGAGCGGCATGGATACGCAGGCGAGTCGGCCGGAAGCCTGCCGGAAGTACGAACGTGGCATGCAGTTGCTGGAAGTACCGGAACTTGAAGGGTAACCCGTCCTTCTGCGCGTTATCGCCAAGTGCATCCCAGCTCAGTTGCTGGACCTGGTTGTCGCTCAACCCCTCCACGGTGATGGTGACCTTGCCGCCGATCTCGTCGCCGCGGCGCACGTTCTGGGTCAGGCTTAGCGTGACGTTCCACGCGTTCGACCGCGCCACCGGCTGCACCCGCACTTCCTGGATGCGCAAGCCCTGTCGCTGGCTGTCACCGCCGACCAGGCGGGAGTAGAAGCCGAGGTCGGCGCGCAGTCCGCTGATCTGCTCCTCGCGCTCGGTCATCGAGCGCTGCAATGAGCGCATCGCCACATCGGCCACTTGCTGCGATCGCCGGAGGTCGGCCACCTGCTGCTTGAGCTCTTCGTTCTCCGCCTGCAGCTGCTTGACCGCGGCGCGGTTGCCGTGCGGCAGCGGGAGCTGCACGGGCGACTGTCCAAGCCCGAATGCGAGGGCACCCGTGAGCACGAGGCTGACCGGCCAGGCCACGAGCAGCCAGCGCCGGCGCGCCCGCTGCCGGGCGTCGTCGTGCGTCTGCACGACCAGTCGCGGTGGGGGTCGAGGCGGCATGCAGTCCCTCCCGGGCAAAGGGGTGGGTATAGCCGTCAGGCGCTCGAAGCGTCAAGGAAGCCGCCTCGAAGTTGCTTGCGCCGCCGCAGTTGCAGGGCGCGCCGAGGTGGCTGCTTCAGGCGGCGGCGCGCCCTTTGCCCGGGCCCTGCGTGTCGCGAACCGGCGGTGCGCCGATCTGCATGCTGAGCAGGCTCTCGACCAGTGGCGCGAACTGGCGCAGCGCCCGCTCGTATACGCCCCGCTTGAAGTTGACTACGTGGGCGGCGGGATACCAGAAGTCGACCCAGCGCCAGAGGTCGAACTCGGGTTTGTCGCAGGCGTCGAGCTTCAGCGCATCTTCGCCGCCGACCAGTCGCAGCAGGAACCAGACCTGCTTCTGGCCGATACAGGTCGGTCGCTGGTGATGCCTCACGTAACGGTTGGGCAGGCGGTAGCGCAGCCAGCCGCGGGTGGAGCCCACCACTTCGACGTGCTCGGGCGCCAGGCCGGTCTCTTCCTGCAGCTCGCGGAACATCGCCTCGAGCGGGGTTTCGTCGCTGCGCATGCCGCCCTGTGGAAACTGCCATCCGTCGCGGTTGACGCGACGCGCCCAGAACAGCCGGCCATCGCCGTTCAATAGCACGATGCCCACGTTCGGACGATAGCCATCCACATCGATCATGTCGTCTCCAGGAAAGGGCCATGAGTCACTGCGCAATGGCTGCAGGAGTGGCGTTTCCGGAATTGATTCAACCACAGCGCAGAAACAGGCAGCAAGCCGAGACTTGAATGGCGGTCGTCTGGCCTTTAAACTACCGCGCCCCGCTGAAGCGAACCGGCTTGGCGGAGGCGTCACCCATGGCTATGTAGCTCAGCCGGTTAGAGCACAGCACTCATAATGCTGGGGTCGGTGGTTCGAGTCCACCCATAGCCACCATTTCTACTGCGCCGATCTTGCCGGCCTTCGGCAACGACTCCCACCCGGCGACGCATCATGCATATCTTCAAGGTCTTCCAGCTCGAGGCGGCGCATCGCCTGCCGAACGTGCCGCCCGGCCACAAGTGCTCGCGGCTGCATGGGCACTCGTTCCGCATCGAAATCCATGTCGAGGGCGAGCCCGATCCTCAGCTCGGCTGGGTCATGGACTTCGCCGACATCAAGACGGCGTTCGCCCCGCTCTACGACCAGCTCGACCACCACTACCTCAACGACATCGAGGGTCTGGAGAATCCGACCAGCGAGATGCTGGCGCGCTGGATCTGGCAACGGCTCGACCCTCGGCTGCCCGGCCTCGACCGGGTGGTGGTGCATGAGACGTGCACCTCTGGCGCGAGCTGCTCGTCGAGCAGTTTTTGATGCGTCGCGTCAGGTAGCGGAATTGCAACAAGGTCCCGGTTTTCATGAAATTTTCATGAACGTTTCGGGATGAAGAGAAAAATATATTGCACTGCAACAAAAGGCTTGCTAAGGTAGTTCCCACTACCAGCCACCCCACCGAGGGGAGATTGCCATGAATCAGCAGTTCACCAGCCAGGCGTTCAGCTACGCCAAGCAGTTCTCCGACAACGCGTTCAAGGTCCATGCCCTTGCGGTGAAGGGGATCGAGACGGTTGCCAGCCTCCAGTTCAAGACCTTCGAGAAGCAGGCGAAGATCTCCGCCGACTTCCTCGCCGAGGCGATGGAAGTGCGCGACGTCGACGGCTTCCGCTCGCTGTGGGAAAAGGGCGCCAGCCTGGGTCGCGACAACGCCGAGCGTGCGGTGTCGGTCGGACAGGAGATCTTCGCGGTGACGCAGAAGACCGCAGAGTCGATCGGTGCGGTGATGCAGGAGCAGCAGCAGGCCGCCAACGAGGCGGTGGCCGCTCCGGTCGCCGCCGCCAAAAAGGCTGCCGCCAAGTAAGTCACCGGGGCGCCTGGCGTCCATGGTCAAAGGGTCGGACTTCGGTCCGGCCCTTTTTTGTTGTCCCGGCCTCTCGCGACGCCGGTCACGGCGCCGTCGCGGCACCCGCCAACCCCGGCGCAAGAGCTTGTCGCTCGATCCGGGCCACTGCTACAATTAAGCGGATAGGATCGTGGCTTCTCGCAGGATCAGTACCCTTTCTGGTATGGGCCGCGCGGGGAGTGCAGGTGCTCAACAGTCTAGACTCCGGTCGGCGTGTCGCTTCGCGAATTGTCGTGCTGCAGCTTGGCGTGGCAATGGCCGCGGGACTCGTCTTCCTGCTGCGGGGGCCTCGCGAGGCCTTGGCTGCAGCACTGGGGGCGGGAGTCGTGGCGCTGGGAACGGCGCTGCTGTCGATGCGCGCATTCGCGAAGCTGGGCCCGGGCGGTGCAGCGCTGGGGCGGTTGCTGTCGGGAATGATCCTGAAGTGGGTCGCGATCCTGGGAGGGCTGTTCGTGATCCTCATCCAATTCAAGCTGCCGCCGTTGGCCGCCATCGCGGGGCTGATGGCGGCTTATGCGGTCAATCTGCTGGCGTTCAGATTTAAGGGTTGAAACATGGCAAGCGAGCCGCAGGGCGGTCTTACCGAATACATCCAGCATCACCTGACCTTCCTGCAGTCCTCGCATGAAGGTGGTTTCTGGTCGTTCCACCTCGACTCCATCACTGTTTCGCTGGTCCTCGGCATCCTGGCCTGTGGCTGGTTCTGGCTGAAGTCGCGCCGCGCCACCGCCGGCGTCCCCGGCAAGGGTCAGGCGTTCGTCGAGCTCGTGCTGGAGTTCGTCGATGGCCAGGTCAAGGATGTGTTCCACGGTGACCGCCGTTTTCTCGGCCCGTTGGCGCTGACCGTGTTCCTGTGGGTGTTCCTGATGAACGCCATGGACCTGCTGCCGGTCGACCTGCTCCCCTTCATCACCGAGAAGTTCGGCATCAGCCACTTCCGCGCCGTGCCGACCGCCGATCTCAGCCTGACCTTCGCCATGTCGCTGACGGTGCTGGTGCTGGTGATCTTCTACAGCTTCAAGGCCAAGGGCTTCGGCGGCTTCATGCACGAGCTGTTCACCGCACCGTTCGGCAAGCATCCGCTGCTGTGGATCCCGAACTTCGCCCTGAACATGGTCGAGCTGCTGTCCAAGCCGGTCAGTCTGGCAATGCGACTGTTCGGCAACATGTACGCAGGCGAGCTGGTGTTCATGCTGATTGCCGGCCTGTTCAGCGCGGGCAGCTGGGTGCTGTTCGGCATGGGTGTCGTCGGCTACACGGTGTGGGGCCTGTTCCACATCCTGATCATCTCGATCCAGGCCTTCATCTTCATGGTGCTGACCGTCGTGTACATCTCGATGGCGCACGATCACCACTGATTTCGTTTGACCTTGCTCGCTCTTACGCTTTTCTTTTCTTGAGGAGACCACCGTGGAACATCTCGTTCAGTTTGCACAAATCCAGGGCTTCACCGCGATCGCGCTCGGCCTGATCATCGGTTTCGGCGCGCTGGGTGCCTGTATCGGTATCGGCATCATGGGCTCGAAGTTCCTCGAAGCCGCTGCCCGTCAGCCGGAGCTGGTGCCGCTGCTGCAGGGTCGCATGTTCCTGCTGGCCGGCCTGATCGACGCGGCGTTCCTGATCGGCGTGGCGCTGGCGATGTACTTCGCCGTGGCGAACCCGCTGCTGGGCGCGGTGCTCTCGGCTGCCGGCGCCGGCAAGTAAGTACGCCACTGCGACACCGCCCCGGGCGGTGTCGCTCTCCTGCAGGGGCGCTTCGGCGCCCGTGCTTGTGAAACCGCACTAACAGGCAAGCAGCGATGGATATCAACGCCACTCTGATTGGCGAAATGCTCTCGTTCGCCATCTTGATCGCCTTCACGGTCAAGTTCATCTGGCCGAACCTCACCAAGGCGATCGAAGAGCGCCAGTTGAAGATTGCCGACGGCCTCAATGCCGCCGAGAAGGCGCGCGCCGAACTCAAGGACGCCGACGCCAAGGTGGCCGACGAGATCCGCAAGGCCCGCCAGCAGGCCTCCGAGATCATCGACAAGGCGCAGCAGCAGGCCAACCAGATCCTGGACAAGGCCAAGGCCGACGCGGTCGCCGAGATCACCCGGCAGAAGGCGGTGGCGCAGGACGAGATCGCTTCGATGGCGCAGCGTGCGCGCCAGGAACTGCGTGAGCGCGTCGGCGCCCTCGCGGTCCAGGGCGCGAGCAAGATCGTGCAGCGCGAGATCGATCCGGCCGCGCACAAGGCCCTGCTCGACCAGCTCGCGACCGAGATCTAAGCGATGGCCCAGGCAATCACTCTCGCCCGCCCCTACGCCCGCGCCGCTTTCGAGCTGGCCCACGCGGCGGGTGCGCTGGGCACCTGGTCCGACGCGCTTGCCTTCGCGGCCGCCGTCGCCCGGGATCCCCAGGTTGCCGGCTTCGGCAACGATCCGCGCGTGCAGCCGGCACAGCTGGCGGTGCTGCACCTGCCGCAGGGCGTGGCGTCCGACAGCCCGTTCGGGCAGTTCCTCGCCGAGATGGCCGAGCATCGTCGCATGGCGCTGCTGCCGGAGGTGGCCGAGCTGTTCGAGGACTACAAGCGCGAGGCCGAGTTGCAGCTGTTGGTGAAGGTGACCAGCGCGATGGCGCTGGACGCCGCCCAGGCCGAGCAGCTGAAGGCCTCGCTGAAGCGCCGCTTCAAGCGCGAGATCGAACTGGAAACCCAGGTCGATCCGTCGCTGCTGGGCGGCGTGGTGATCGATACCGGCAGCGAAGTGATTGACGGCTCCGCCCGCGGACGCCTCGAGAAGCTGGCCGGCGCGCTGGCTCACTGACCCCAGATTCAAAAAACCATCGGGTGCCGCTGACGCGGCGCGAACCCAAGGAAACGACCATGTCCAGCACCACCTTGAACCCGTCCGAGATCAGCGAGCTGATCAAAAATCGCATCGAGCAGTTCAAGCTCGGCGCGGAGGCCCGCAACGAGGGCACGATCATCAGCGTGTCCGACGGCATCGTGCGCATCCACGGCCTGGCCGACGTGATGCAGGGCGAAATGATCGAGCTGCCGGGCAATGCCTACGCCCTGGCCCTCAACCTCGAGCGCGACTCCGTCGGCGCCGTGGTGCTGGGTGAGTACCAGCACCTGAAGGAAGGCGATACCGCCCGCACCACCGGTCGCATCCTCGAGGTGCCGGTCGGTCCGGAGCTGCTGGGTCGCGTGGTCGACGCGCTGGGCAACCCGATCGACGGCAAGGGCCCGATCAACGCCAAGGTCAACGCGCCGATCGAGAAGGTCGCGCCGGGCGTGATCTGGCGCAAGTCGGTCGACCAGCCGGTGCAGACCGGCTACAAGTCGGTCGACTCGATGATCCCGATCGGCCGTGGCCAGCGCGAGCTGATCATCGGCGACCGCCAGACCGGCAAGACCGCGCTGGCGATCGACGCGATCATCAACCAGAAGGATTCGGGCATCTTCTCGATCTACGTCGCGATCGGCCAGAAGCGTTCGTCGATCGCCAACGTGGTGCGCAAGCTGGAAGAGAACGGCGCGCTGGCCAACACCATCGTGGTGGTCGCCTCCGCCTCCGAGTCGGCCGCGCTGCAGTACATCGCGCCGTACGCCGGCTGCGCCATGGGCGAGTACTTCCGCGACCGCGGCCAGGACGCGCTGATCGTGTACGACGATCTGTCCAAGCAGGCCGTGGCCTACCGCCAGATCTCGCTGCTGCTGAAGCGCCCGCCGGGCCGCGAAGCCTATCCGGGTGACGTGTTCTACCTGCACTCGCGTCTGCTCGAGCGCGCTGCGCGCGTCAACGAGGAGTACGTCGAGAAGTTCACCAACGGCGAGGTCAAGGGCAAGACCGGTTCGCTGACTGCGCTGCCGATCATCGAGACCCAGGCCGGTGACGTGTCCGCGTTCGTGCCGACCAACGTGATCTCGATCACCGACGGCCAGATCTTCCTCGAGACCGACCTGTTCAACGCCGGCATCCGCCCGGCGGTGAACGCCGGTATCTCGGTGTCGCGCGTTGGTGGTGCGGCGCAGACCAAGATCGTCAAGAAGCTGTCCGGCGGCGTGAAGCTGGCGCTGGCGCAGTTCCGCGAGCTGGCCGCGTTCGCGCAGTTCGCTTCGGACCTGGATCCGGCCACCCGCGCCCAGCTGGACCGCGGCCAGCGCGTGACCGAGCTGATGAAGCAGGCGCAGTACGCGCCGCTGTCGATCGCCGAGCTGGCGCTGTCGGTGTACGCGGCCGAGAAGGGCTATCTCGACGACCTGCCGGTGAACAAGGTGCTGGCGTTCGAGAAGGGCCTGCATGCGTTCTTCCACCAGAACCACGGCGAGCTGATGAAGAAGATCGTCGCCACCGGTGACTGGAACGGCGAGATCGAGGCGACCTTCAAGTCCGCGATGGACGAGTACAAGAAGACCGGTAGCTGGTAATCCGCCCTCCGGCGCGCGCGGTGCAGACCGCGCGCCCGCGACGGAACACACCCACCGATCACAGCGAGCGAACAGAGCATGGCTAGCGGCCGCGAAATCAAAACCAAGATCAAGAGCACGCAGAACATGCGCAAGGTGACGCGCGCGCTCGAAATGGTCTCGGCCTCGAAGATCCGCAAGGCGCAGGACCTGATGAAGGCCTCGCGTCCGTATGCGCGGCTGATGCGCAAGATGATCGCCCACGTGGCCCAGGCCAGCACGGATTTCAATCATCCGTTCCTGACCGAGCGCGAGAACGTGGCGCGGGTGGCCTACGTGGTGGTCTCGACTGACCGCGGCCTGTGCGGCGGCCTCAACTCCAACCTGTTCCGTCGCCTGTTGCCGGCGATCCAGGAATGGCAGGGCAAGGGCGTCGCCGTCGACGTGGTGGCGATCGGCCAGAAGGCGGTGCAGTTCTTCCGTCGCATCAAGGGCGTCAACCTGATCGGCAGCGTGACCCACCTGGGTGAGAAGCCGAAGCTGGAGAGCCTGGTCGGCGTGATCAAGGTGGCGATGGACGCCTACACCGAGGGCAAGCTGGACCGCCTGTTCCTGGCCTACAACGACTTCGTCAACACGATGACGCAGAAGCCGACCGTCGACGCGCTGCTGCCGCTGCCGCTGGTCGCCACGGAGATGGAAGGCTCGGCCGGCATCGCGCTGTCGCAGACCCACGACTGGGACTACATCTACGAACCCGATGCGGCCACCGTGCTGGAGCACGTGCTGGGTCGCTACATCGAGTCGGTGGTGTACCAGTCCACGCTGGAGAACTTGGCCAGCGAGCATGCCGCGCGCATGGTGGCGATGAAGAGCGCGTCGGACAACGCCAACAAGGTCATCGGCGACCTGACGCTGGTCTACAACAAGGCCCGCCAGGCCGCGATCACCCAGGAAATCTCGGAGATCGTCGGCGGCGCCGCAGCGGTCTGATCACCGGCAAGCATTCACGGCGACGCCCAGCGGCGCCCACACAGACACTTAAGAGATCCATCCGGAGCATTCCATGAGCCAGGGCAAAGTTGTTCAGATCATCGGCGCGGTCATCGACGTGGAGTTTCCGCGCGATCAGGTGCCGCAGGTGTACGACGCACTGAAGATCGACGGCACCGAGATCACGCTGGAAGTGCAGCAGGTGCTGGGTGACGGCATCGTGCGCACCATCGCACTCGGCTCGACCGACGGCCTGAAGCGTGGCCTCGAGGCCCGCAACACCGGCGAAGGCATCAAGGTGCCGGTCGGCAAGGCGACCCTCGGCCGCATCATGGACGTGCTCGGCAACCCGATCGATGAAGCCGGCCCGATCGGCGAGCAGGATCGCTGGGTGATCCACCGCGAGGCGCCGAGCTACGCCGACCAGGCGGCCGCGACCGACCTGCTGGAGACCGGTATCAAGGTGATCGACCTGGTGTGCCCGTTCGCCAAGGGCGGCAAGGTCGGCCTGTTCGGCGGCGCCGGCGTGGGCAAGACCGTGAACATGATGGAGCTGATCAACAACATCGCCAAGGCGCACTCGGGTCTGTCCGTGTTCGCCGGCGTGGGCGAGCGTACCCGCGAGGGCAACGACTTCTACCACGAGATGAAGGACTCCAACGTTCTGGACAAGGTCGCGATGGTGTACGGCCAGATGAACGAGCCGCCGGGCAACCGTCTGCGCGTGGCGCTGACCGGCCTGACCATGGCCGAGTACTTCCGCGAAGAGAAGGACGAGAGCGGCAAGGGCAAGGACGTGCTGCTGTTCGTCGACAACATCTACCGCTACACCCTGGCCGGTACCGAGGTGTCCGCGCTGCTCGGCCGCATGCCGTCGGCGGTGGGCTACCAGCCGACCCTGGCCGAGGAAATGGGCGTGCTGCAGGAGCGCATCACCTCGACCAAGACCGGCTCGATCACCTCGATCCAGGCCGTGTACGTGCCCGCGGACGACCTGACCGACCCGTCGCCGGCCACCACCTTCGCCCACCTGGACGCGACCGTGGTGCTGAGCCGCAATATCGCCTCGCTCGGCATCTACCCGGCGGTGGATCCGCTGGACTCGACCAGCCGCCAGCTCGATCCGAACGTGATCGGCGCCGAGCACTACGACGTCGCCCGTCGCGTGCAGGGCACCCTGCAGCGCTACAAGGAGCTGAAGGACATCATCGCGATCCTGGGCATGGACGAGCTCTCCGAGGAGGACAAGCAGGCCGTGTCGCGCGCCCGCAAGATCGAGCGCTTCTTCTCGCAGCCGTTCCACGTGGCCGAGGTGTTCACCGGCTCGCCGGGCAAGTACGTGCCGCTGAAGGAAACCATCCGCGGCTTCAAGATGATCGTGGACGGCGACGTCGACCACCTGCCGGAGCAGGCGTTCTACATGGTCGGCGGCATCGACGAGGCGATCAAGAAGGCTGAGGAGATGGGCGCCAAGAAGGCCGCCTGATCCATCGGGGCGGGTGATCCAGCCCGCCCCCAGCCCCACGCATCCGGAAACCTCCCATGAGCCACACCATCCGCGTCGACGTCGTCAGTGCCGAAGCCGAGATCTACTCGGGCGAGGCGACGATGGTCGTTGCCACCGGCGAGCTGGGCGAGCTGGGCATCACCCCGCGCCACGCCCCGCTGATCACCCGCCTCAAGCCCGGCAAGGTCGTCGTGACCGAGGCCAGCGGCGAGAAGGTGGACATCTCCATCACCGGCGGCGGCATCCTCGAAGTGCAGCCGCAGGTGGTGACGGTGCTGGCCGACAGCGCGATCCGCTCGGCCGACATCGACGAGCAGGCTGCGCTGGAAGCGAAGCGTCGCGCCGAGGAAGCCCTGGCCAATCGCACCGACGCGATGGAAGTCGCCGAGGCGCAGGCCAAGCTGGCCGCGGCGATCACCCAGCTGCAGGCCCTCGAGCGCCTGCGCCGCACGCTCAAGCACTGAATCCGCGCCTCCCCGGAGGCCGCTGATCCACAACGCCGGCCTCGTGCCGGCGTTTTCGCATCCGCGTGTCGCCAGCGGGTCGGATCGGGCACAAGCGGCTGATATTCTTGCGGCCTTGCCCACGTACCAGGTGATCCATGGAAGCCACCGCCCTGCATGTCATCGTCCTCGCCGCCGGCGAAGGCAAGCGCATGAAGTCCAAGCGCGCCAAGGTCCTGATGCCGGTCGCCGGGCGACCGTTGCTCGGCCATGTGCTGGCCACGGCGCGGGCGCTGGGCCCGGCAGCGATCCACGTGGTCTACGGCCACGGTGGCGAGCAGGTGCGCGAAGCGTTCGCCGCCGATGCGGACCTGGGCTGGGTGCTGCAGGCCGAGCGGCTGGGTACCGGCCATGCGGTGGCGCAGGCGCTGGTGCAGGTGCCGGATGGTGCCCGGGTGCTGGTGCTGTACGGCGATGTGCCGTTGACCCGTGCCGACACCCTGCGCCCATTGGTGACGGCCGAGGGCCTCGCGCTGCTCACCACCCGCCTCGCCGCCCCATTCGGCTACGGCCGCGTGCTTTGCGACGAGGCTGCGCGCGTGATCGCGGTGGTCGAGGAGAAGGACGCGAGCCCCGAAGAGCGCGCGGTGAACCTGGTGAATACCGGTATCGTGGCCGCCGATGCGTCGTCGCTGCGGAGCTGGATCGGCCGGCTCGGGCGCGACAACGCGCAGGGCGAGTATTACCTCACCGATATCTTCGCGATGGCCGCAGCGGAGCATCGCCCGGCGCGGTCGGTGGAGTGCGCGGACCCGGTGGAAGCGGCCGGTGCCAACAACCCGTTGCAGCTGGCCGAGCTGGAAGCCCAGTACCGCCGTCGCCGCGCCGGGGAGCTGATGCTCGCAGGTGTGCGCCTGGCCGATCCGCTTCGCATCGACGTGCGCGGGACCGTGCAGGCCGGCAGCGACGTGGAGATTGATGTCGACGTGATCTTCGAAGGTGACGTGGCGCTCGGCGACGACGTCCGCATCGGCCCGTTCACCCGCGTGCGCAACACACGTCTGGCCAGCGGTACCGTGGTGCTGGCCCATTGCGATCTCGACGGGCTGGTGACGCATGGCCCCTGCACGATCGGCCCGTTCGCCCGCCTGCGCCCGGGGGCGGAGCTGGCGCCCGGCGTGCACGTGGGCAATTTCGTCGAGATCAAGAAGGCGAAGCTGGGCGACGGCAGCAAAGCCAACCACCTGAGCTATATCGGCGATGCCGAGATCGGTGCGGGCGTCAACATCGGCGCAGGCACCATCACCTGCAACTACGACGGTGTGAACAAGCACCTGACCCGCATCGGCGACGGTGCCTTCATCGGCTCGAACAGTGCGTTGGTAGCGCCGGTCAGCGTGGGTGCGAACGCCACCATCGGCGCCGGTTCGGTGATCACCAAGGATGCGCCGGCGGATGAGCTCACGGTGGCGCGCGGCCGCCAGCTCACCTTGTCCGGCTGGCAGCGCCCGACCACGCAGAAAAAGTAACGCCGGCGCGGGAGCCGCGTAGCGCTCAGGCGTAGCGCCAGCCGTCGACCTCCACCAGCAGTTCGCGCCGGCACACCTCGCCGTGCAGCAGCAGTGCCGGTACGCCGGACAAATGCCGGCGGAAGAAGTCCCGCACGGTCCGGGCGTCGCCCGGACGCCGGATGTAGGCCTTCAGCGGCGAGTGGGTGTCGAAGCCCGGGGGCATGCCGGCGGCGGCCAGCAAGGCTTCGAGGTTGGCGAGCGTCTCCGCCAATTGCGCGGGCAGATCCCCATGGTGTGCCGAGGCATGGCCGATCACCGCGGCGGTGCCGGAGATCGCCAGGGCATCGCCGGCCGGCAGCCGTACCGCCCGCGCGAAGCTGGGAGGGGTCGGCCCGTACTGGCGTGGGTAACGCCAGGCACTCACCTGGCGAGGATTCTCCACCCGGGCGCCGGGTTGCGAGCTGGCCAGCAGGTAGACCTGCAGGCGCCCGTTGCAGCCCGGGCTGCCGATGGCCGTCGCCGCGGGAAAGCCATCGACGAACGCCGCGCCCATCCCTCCTGCGCGACCGCTGCAGAAGCGCTTGTAACGTTCGCCGTCGCCGTCGCCCTGGTTGATGTCGGGCAGGTAGTTCCAGACCCGCAGCACCTGGGATTCGGCCTGCCCGACGAGGAATTGCGCCAGCTGCCGATACGCTTCCGCTGCGCACGTCTCGATGCTGCCGCACGCCGACTCATCGAGGCTCACCGAGGCGAACAGCCAGCCATCGCCGCGCGACCAGCGGATATCGCCGGTGCGGCCGCAGCTCACCGGCCCGGCCACCTCCCAGCACTCCAGTGGCGCGGGAGCGTCGAACGGTTCAAGCGGCAACCGCAGCCAGCGCGGATCGTCGGTCTCCTCCCGGCCGGCGCCAAAGCCGATGACCGCGAGCATGCCGGGTTCGGCCAGCGCCTGCGCGGCGTCCACGTTGCGGTACGACACCCGTGGCGCGCGGCAGACCATCGCTCGCGCGACTGCGCCTTCACATCCCTGAACCATGCGATCTACCGGGAACGACGAGGGCCCCATGGTACACTCCCGACCCGCTGCCACCGGGGGGAGGCACGGCTTTTTGGGTACGGATCCGAGCATGGCAGAGCAGACCACCGCACAACACGAACTGGCCACCCTGGTGGTCGAGAGCCTGAATCTCGAAACCGTCACCCCCGAGCAGATCGATCCCGACGCGCCGTTGTTCGGCGGCGAGCTCGGGCTCGATTCGATCGATGCGCTGGAGATTTCCCTGGCAGTGTCCAAGCGCTACGGATTCCAGCTGCGCTCGGACAATCCGGACAACCGGCAGATTTTTTCCAGCCTGCGGACGCTGTCGGACTACATCGAACAGCAACGCGCCCACTGAGCGGCTGCCGAGGCGCCGCAGCCGCCCGCGTGCGATCGCGCTCCGGCCAATGAGCGAGACCAGCATGTCCGCAGTTTCGGCCCGATGGGGAAAGCTCACGCTCCGACGCTCCCGGACGCGGCGTCCCGGTGATTTGGTGCATCCCCCTGTCCACACGTCGACGGTGGCTCGATGATCCGGATCGAAGGCGTGGCATGGCCGCCCAGCCAACACACCCCGGGCCACCTGCCACGTGGCGCCCTGCGCGGGGTGGAAGCCCGGCCGGCATGCAGCTTGTCGCCGCTCGAACGCTGCGTGGGTGGGCGCGCATGAGCACGTTCGCTCTTCCGTTCCGGGTGCCGATCGAGCATCCGTCCCTTCCCGGCCACTTCCCGGGCGCGCCGCTGGTGCCCGGGGTCGTCATGCTCGAGGCGGTCGCCGGCGCGCTGCGGGCGTGGCGTGGCGAGCGGCTGGCGCGAATTGCCGAGGCCAAGTTTGCCGCCCCGTTGCTGCCGGGCGAGGACGCCGAGGTACGACTCAGCGAATCCGCTGGCCGCCTGCGCTTCGAGATCCGTCGCGGCGAGGAGCTGCTGGCGCGCGGCGTGATCGAGGGAACCGCGGCGTGAGCGGGCACTGGCGGAGCCGTCCCGAGGGAGGCGGACATTTCGCACTTTGGCTGATCCGCAGCATCGCGCTGGTCTGTGGGCGGCGGCTCGCGCGGTTGTCGCTGTATCCGATCACCGCCTACTTCTACCTTCGTCGCGCACCCGAGCGACAGGCGTCGAAGCAGTACCTGACGCGGGTGCTCGGGCGCCCGCCGAGCCGGCGCGAGGTGTTCGACCATCTGTGGTGCTTCGCCGCAATCACCCTGGACCGCGTCTACCTGCTGGCGCGGGGCGATGACGATTTCGAGGTCGAGACCGAAGGGCTCGACCTGCTGGATGCGCACATCGCCAATCGCCAGGGCGTGTTGCTGATCGGTTCCCACCTGGGCAGTTTCGAGGCGCTGCGTGCACTGAGCACGCGCCGCCCGGAGGTCTCCCTGCGGGTCGTGCTGGACAAGCAGAAGACTCCGGCGATGACGGCGCTGCTCGAGGCGCTGGCACCGCAGATCGGTGCCGGGGTGATCGACGCTTCGCGGGATGGCACCTCGATCACCCTGGCGATGGCGGAGGCCTGCCAGGCCGGCTCGCTGGTCGCGCTGCTGGCTGACCGCGGGCGCGAGCACGAGGCGTTGCGCCACGTACCTTTCCTCGGCCGGCCGGCGCCGTTCCCGGTGGGGCCGTGGCTGCTTGCGCATGCGCTGCAGGTGCCGGTGATGCTGTGCTTCGGCCTGTACCTGGGGGGCAACCGCTATCGGCTGATATTCGAGCCGGTGGCCGATCGCGTGGCGATTCCGCGTGCCGAGCGGGCCGCGGCGCTGGACGCGCTTATCGCGCATTACGCCTTGCGGCTGGAACATTACGCGCGAATCGCGCCGACCAACTGGTTCAACTTCTATGACTTCTGGCAGCAAGATCTGCGCGCTCCCGCTGGCGCGGGGCCTGCCGACGCGGGCCGCCGCGTCGACGCCTGACGCGAGTGCGGCCGGTGTTGCCTTTGCCAGCCGTGACGCGCCGGCGCGTGACCCTTCATGTCTGCCTCCCCATGCTGACGGCGCCCCATGCCCATCGAGACTGATCTCGCTTCGTTGATCCCGCATGCCGGCCGCATGTGTCTGCTCGATGCGGTGCTGGCCTGGGATGCGACGACGCTCCACGCGCGCAGCAGCAGCCACGCGCTGCCGGACCATCCGCTGCGCACCGCGGCCGGGCTGCATGCGGTGCACCTGGCCGAATACGGGGCACAGGCGATGGCGGTGCATGGCGCGTTGCGCGATCGCGCGCAGGGCATCAACGGTGTGAAGCCGGGTCGGCTGGTCAGCCTGCGCGACGTATTGCTCGCGGTGGAGTTCGTCGATCCGCTCGCCGGCAGCGTCGACGTGCATGCCGAGTGCCTGTACGCCGATGATGCCGGCGCCCAGTATGCGTTCCGGGTCGAGCAGGGCGGCCGGTTGCTGGCCAGCGGGCGCGCCGCCGTGATCCATCCGTCACAGCCGGCGCCCGGCTGAATCCTTCGCCCGGCCGCTCAGGCCGCCGTGAACAGCACGGGGCGATGGTCGGCCGTGGCCAGGTCGTCCATGCCCTCGCGCAACGTGTCGCCGACGGAACTCGCGGCGCGCTCGACGATGGTGGTTGCCAGTGCCCTCAGCAGGGCGACGTTGTCGCGCAGGCGCGCGCGCACGCCGCGGTCGTCCAGGACGTCGTGCAGGGTCGCGTTCATCGCGGCGAACCAGGGCAGTTCGCGCTGGTCGAGCATCGCGCGCGGATTGCGCCCGCGAGAGCGCGCATGCCAGCGGCCGAAGAACGCCTGCATCCGCTCGTTCAGGGCGCGGGTCTGCTCCAGCTCCGGGCCCAGCTCGGCGAACAGCGCCGCGTCGGTCAGCCTCCGCTGGAATGCCAGTTGGCACAGCACGCCCCAGTAATAGGCATAGTCCCAGATCACCTTGATTGGCAGCACCTCGGCGTCGCCGAGCAACGGGTATTGCCCGCGGTAAAGCGCCAGGGTCGAGTCGTAGAAGGACTGGAACAGCCGCTCGTACAGCCGCACGCGCGGTGCCAGCTGCTCGCCCGCAAGGTCCTGCCGCACCAGTTCGGTGATGTAGGTGTTGGCGATGGCGATGAAGTCGGTGCCGGGCGAATAGAACGGATCGAGGAACGCGCCGGCCTCGCCGGTGAGCGCCCAGCGGTCGGTGCTGAACATGCGCGCACAGCCGTAGGAGTAGTCGCGGAAGAAGGCGAAGTCCATCAGCCTGTCCTCTCGCGCAGCCACTTCCCGCGCCAGCGCGGGCTGGTGCCTGGCCAGCCAGTCCAGCGCGCGCGGGAAGCGGTTGATCGATTCGACCGGATGCATCGCGGCATCGACCACGATGCCGACCGAGTGCGCACCGCAGGCCAGCGGAATCAGCCAGCACCAGTAGCCCGGTCCGCAAAGGTGATTGGTCGATCGCCAGCGCTCGCGCGGGGTGCAGCGGGCGCTCCATTCGGCGTCATCGCTCCATTGGTCGATGGCGATGCGGTCGTCGAGGCGGAACCAGGCGGCATGGGCGTGGTGGCCGTTGTCGCGGGTCAGGTCGAGCTGGCGGCGCAGCAGGCCGGCACGACCGGAGGCATCGAGCAGCCAGCGCGCCTGCATCCACGGTTCGCCGTCACCGGTGCAGAGCACGCGGTGTGGCGTATCGCCCTGACCAAGTTCGATCGATCGCACGCTGACGCCGTCGCGAAACGCGATGCCGCGTCGGCGCGCCTCCTCGCCGAGCAGGTTCTCGAAAATGCCGCGGTCGATCTGGTAGCTCGGCGTCGGCAGCACCTCGCGCACGCCCAGTTCGGTAACGGCGTCCAGATCGTCCCGTCCATGCGAGAAAAAGAAGCGGAAGCCGAACTTGCGCAGGTGGGCCTGTTCGAGATGATCGCGCAGACCAAGCGTCTCGGCGAGGTAGTGGGCGCCGATCTCCACGGTCGATTCACCGACCTTGTGTGCTGCGGCGGGCACCGGGTGCCCGCGGCGCTCGAGTACGACCACGTCCAGGTCGGGGCAGGCGTCCTGCAGCTGCAGCGCCAGGCACAGCCCGGCCAGCCCCCCGCCCAGAATCACCGCGTCGTGCGTCGTGCCGTCCATGCCCGTTCCATCCGTTGCGATATCCCGATTGTGCACGGCGTTCGCGGGCTACGGGTTCAGTGCGTGTGAACCTACAGGTCGTCGAGCACCTGCGGCCGGCGTTCGCGCGAGCCTCGGTAGCTCGCCACGATGTGGCCATAGTGGATCACCCGCCCGATGGTATAGGCGGTGATGCGGGTGACGTCGCGTACCGGCCGGAAGTGACTGCGCCGGAAGCCACCGTGGTAGCGCGAAGCGATCGGCACCGAGACGACACCCAGCCCCCGTTCGCGGCAGGCGGCAATCAGCAGGGCCGCCTCGAGCACGAAGTGCCCGGCCGGCAGTCCGGCCAGTGTCAAAGCCTCGGGCGGATACCAGCGCTGGCCGCTCTGGGTATCGGCGATCGGCTGCGCGCATGCCCAGGAGATGCCCCAGTCGGCCACCGCGTTGGCGCGGCGCCGGCCCTTCGGCTGCTGCGCGCGGTCCAGCAGGCGCGCGCCGATCACGATGTGACGCGGAAACCGTGCGGCTGCCGCGAGCATGCGCGGGATATCGGCGGCCAGGTGCTGGCCGTCGCCATCCATGGTCAGCACGGCCTCGTATCCCTGGCGGATGGCCTCGTGGAAGCCGCTGCGCAGCGCCTCGCCCTTGCCCCGGCGCTGGTCGTGCCGGATCAGCGTGACCGGCAGGTCGGCAACGACCTCCGGCGTGCGGTCGTTCGAACCGTCGTCGATGACGATCACCGATGCACCGAGTGCCAGCACCGAGCGCACCACCGCATCGATCGCCCTCTCCTCGTTGAGGCAGGGGATCAGCACGCACCAGCGAGGCAGGTTCAAGCGGGGTACTCCAGATCCATCCGCAGTCCCAGCGAGGCGGCGGCATCGGCTCTCGCCAGTGGCTCGCGACGCGCCAGCGGAACCAGCAGGCGCAAGGCCTCGGCAGAGGGATTGCCGGCCAGCCAGGCGGGCAACGGCTCCGGCCACGAAGGTGGACTCGAAGGTTCGGGCGTCAGCGTCAACCCGAGTGTCGCCAGGGCCTGCGAACCGGGCGGCGGGGCCAGCACCAGCGCCGCGCCGAAGGCCAGGGTGCAGCCGGTCACCTCGCTCAACGGACCGCTCGAGGCGACGTCGCTGCACACCAGCAACACCGGCCGCCGCTCGGCGGCGATCAGGCTGGCCGCTTCCAGCAGGCCGGCCCCGAAGCTTTGCCGGTGCGCACAGACTGCGCTGGAGGCGGCGTGGCAACCGGTGGCGATGGTCCAATATCCCGCCGGCGCGTTGTGCACGGAATTGTGGAATTTCGTCGGCGACAGCTCGGCCGGCGTTTTCGCCAGCGTGGTGCACAGGTAGTCGGTGATGCCCTGGTCGCCGTGGCTCGAGGTGAAAACGCAGGCCAGTTCGGCAGCGTCCCGGCCACTCATCGCCAGCGCCTGTCCGGCAACCTCGACGGCCAGCAGCACGCTCTCCGGAGCGCGCCGCCGCTCGTTGGCCGGCAGCACGGCCGCGGGAGGCCGCACGCCGGACGAGGGTGCCGCCGATCCAGCGAGCCATCGGGCCAGCTCGTCGAAGCCGGTCGCCTGCGGCGCCCACAGGCCGATCCCCTCGATCGCGGCGTACAAGGTGCTCATGCCGCCGTTTCGCTCCGTGCGAACACCAGGCAGGCATTGTTGCCGCCGAACCCGAACGAATTGCTCATCACGACCCGCAACTCGCGTCGCTCGGTCTGCCAGGCGAACGACGGGCCGCAGGCCGGATCGGGCGTGCGGATACCGACGTTGCCGGGTACGACGCCGTCGCGCATGGCCAGCAGGGCGATCACGGCCTCGAGGATACCTGCCGCCCCCAGGGTGTGACCGGTCAGTCCCTTGGTCGAGCTGGCGCGGGTGCGGGGGGCGAAGGTGCGGCCGAGCAGCGCCGCTTCGACCTCGTCGTTCTTCAGGCTGGCGGTGCCGTGCAGGTTGACGTAGTCGACCTGGCTTGCGGCGAGTCCGGCGCGGGCCAGTGCGTCGCGAAGGGCCAGCTCGGCGCCGAGGCCCTCCGGGTGCGGCGTGGACATATGGTGGGCATCGGTGGCCTCGCCGTATCCGAGCAGGCGGGGCGCAGTCGGTGCGGCGTCCGCGCGCTCCAGCAGCGCGAATCCCGCCGCCTCGCCGATGGAGATGCCGCGGCGTTCGGCATCGAACGGCCGGCAAGGTTCGGGCGACACCAGCTCCAACGCGTTGAAACCGAACAGCACGCTGTCGCAGAGCGTGTCCACTCCGCCGACCACGGCTGCATCGACGAGCCCCAGCCGGATAAGGCGTTCGGCACTGGCAAACACCTTGGCGCTGGACGAGCAGGCGGTGGACACGGTGAGGCAGGGGCCTCTCAGGTCCAGTGCGTCGGCCACGAAGGCGACCAGCGAGTGCGGCGCGTGGATGTCGGGGCGACGCAGATCGGCCGGCAGCCGGCCATCGGCGTCAAGTCGGCGGTAGCCCTCCTCGGTGGAGCCGATGCTGGACGTGGAGGTGCCGAGCATCAGTGCGACGCGGTGGGCGCCGTAGCGCTCACGGGCGGATCCGACACGCTCAACGAAGCCGTCCTGGCGCAGTCCGAGCCACGCCAGTCGGTTGTTGCGGCACTCCCAATCGGCCAGATGCGCGGGTAGCGGCATGTCTTCCACGCCTTCGACCCGGCCGATCCAGCAGGGTAGCGGGGAGCTGGAGATGTCGTTCGGACGCAACCCGCTTGTCCCGAGTGCCAGCGCGTGGGCGTGCGCGGTCAGACCGTGGCCGAGGGCCGAGGCGGCGGTATAGGCCGAGACGGCAAGGGGGGCTATCCGGTCGGGCATCCCGAAAGCCTAGCTGCGCCCTCGAGACTTGCCTAGCCGCGCGGAAGGGCTGCTGGATTGCCCGGGCAGGCCGGGCCGCGCACACTTTCCCGCTCCCGGTCCCGGATTGCCTGCGTGTCTCCAGTGCCCTCCCTGATGCGTTCGCGCCGTTATCTGTCCGATCGCGACGTGTGGCACGCCGCCGTCGTCAGTGTGGTCGCGCTGGTGCTCAGCGGCGGGCTGGTCTTCGTCGGTTACCTGGCGCACGTCTGGCGCGTCGCCTGGCGCAGCCCGCGCCAGGTCCCGTGGCCGATGGTGGTGCTGGTGTTCGGTCAGCGACTGGAGGGAGGCGAGCCAGGCGAGGACTTCCGCCAGCGCCTGGCCGCCGCGCTGGAGCTGGCGCGCTCGGCGCGCGCCGAGCGCCTGCTGTTGCTTGGCGGGTTCAGCGGCGGACAGGTGAGCGAGGCGGCTGCCGGCCACCGCTGGCTGCTTCTTCACGGGCTGCCGCCGGACATGCCGGTGCAGCTGGAACACGAGTCGACCGACTCGCTGGAAAACCTTCGCCATGCGCGGCGGCTGCTCAGTGCGGGCGACCCTGCGCACCGGTTGCCGCCGGTCGCCTTGCTGACCAGTCGATACCACCTGGCGCGTTGCCGGTGGCTGGCGCATCGGCTCGGTTTCGATGGCCAGCCGCTGGCCGCCGAGCCCCGGCTGCGACTCACGCCCCGGCTGCTGCGCCTGCTGGTGCTGGAGTCGGCCTACCTGATGTGGATCGATCTGGGCATGCGCTGGGCCGGTCTGGTGGGACACCGGCGGATGGCCGCACGCATCGGTTGACCCGGGCAGGCTTGCTAAACTTCGTTGCTTTGCCGGCAGAGGTGACCCAGCGATGAGCGAACAGGCCGAACGCGCCGAGGCTTTCCTGCGCGAGCTGCAGGACCGCATCTGCTCAACGGTGGAGACTGCCGACGGCGGCGCGCGCTTCGTCGAGGACGCCTGGACCCGCGAGGGCGGCGGCGGCGGGCGCACCCGCGTGCTGCGCGACGGCGCGGTGTTCGAGCAGGCCGGGGTGAACTTCTCCCGCGTGCATGGTGACCGTCTGCCGCCCAGCGCCACCGCACACCGGCCGGAACTGGCCGGCGGCAGCTTCGTCGCCACCGGCGTGTCGCTGGTGCTGCACCCGAAGAATCCGTATGTGCCGACTACTCACGCCAACGTGCGCTACTTCGAGGCCAGCAAACCTGGCGTGGAGCCGGTGTGGTGGTTCGGCGGCGGCTTCGACCTGACCCCGTTCTACCCGTTCGACGAGGACGTGGTGCACTGGCACACGGTGGCGCGCGACCTGTGTACACCGTTCGGCGAGGACGTCTATCCCCGCTACAAGCGCTGGTGCGACGAGTACTTCTTCCTCAGGCACCGCGGCGAGACGCGCGGCGTCGGCGGGCTGTTCTACGACGATCTGAACGAGGGCGGTTTCGAGCGCTGCTTCGAATTCACCCGGGCGGTCGGCCAAGGCTTCCTCGACGCCTACCTGCCGATCGTGGCACGCCGTCGCGACACGCCCTACGGCGAGCGCGAGCGGCAGTTCCAGCTGTACCGGCGCGGTCGCTACGTGGAGTTCAACCTGGTCTACGACCGCGGCACCCTGTTCGGGCTGCAGTCGGGCGGGCGCACCGAGTCGATCCTGATGAGCCTGCCGCCGCAGGTGCGCTTCGAGTACGCCTACCAGCCCGAGCCGGGCAGTGCCGAGGCGCGGCTGGCGGACTACCTGAAGCCACGCGACTGGCTGTGAAAGTCAGATGCGAGAAGTGAGAGCAGGCCCAAGCTCGGCATATCGCCGCTCTCTCTCGCTCCTCACTCCTCCTCGCTCACTTCTCGCCTTTCAGGGCGTATCGCCGCCGAACTTCACCGGCGTGGCGCCCTTCACCGGGCCGATCTGCGCGCTGTCGCTGACCTGCAGCACGACGTCGCGGCGGAATTCCAGGGTGCCCTGCACCACCGCGTGCGGGCCGATCACGACGTGGGGCGGGCGATGATTGTTCCAGTGGAACCAGCCGCTGGGCTTGTCGACCAGGATGCCGCCCTCGACGCGCGAATCGGCACCGACGGTGATGTCGCCGCTCACCGTGCCCAGGCCGCCGGCGACGTGGGCGTCGTCCAGCGAGATCGCACCGTTGACGTTGGACACCCGTCCGCCGACGTCGGCGTCCTTGGCTAGCCGGATGGCACCGTTGACCGCCTCGATCTTGCCGCTGACACGGGCGCCCGTGCCCAGCGTGACGGCACCGTTGACCGTGCCCACTTCGCTGGCCTGCGCCTTGTCGCCGAGCTCCACCGAGCCGTTGACCGTGCTGGCCTTGCGCACCAAGGCGCCGTCCTCGACGTGCACCGAGCCGTTGACGGTGCTGGCGTCACCGACCTGCTGGCCGGCCTCCACGTGGACACTGCCGTTGACCTTGTCGATGCTGTCCTGGGCGCTCGCGGCCAGCGGCACGGCGAGAGCGAGGGCGAGGGCGAGGGCGAGGGCGAGTGCAGTGCGGCGCATGGGGTTCTCCTTGGCGGGAAGGGGGCTGGCACGTGGCGTGCGCTGCCGTGGGTCGATCTCCGTTTCTGATGCACGCGCTGCCCGGTCGGTTTACGTGACCTTCGGCACGGGGCGGATTTGACGGGTGCGGCCGGGCGCTTCACCATTTCGGCTTTCATGCCGACCGCCAACCCACCATGCACAAGCTCGTCCTGATCCGTCACGGCCAGTCCCAGTGGAACCTCGACAACCGTTTCAGCGGCTGGGCCGACGTCGACCTGACCGCCCAGGGCGTGGCCGAGGCGCGCGAGGCCGGCGCACTGCTGAAAGAGGCCGGCTACCGCTTCGACGTGGCGCACACCTCGGTGCTCAAGCGCGCCGTGCGCACCCTGTGGGGCGTGCAGGAGTCGCTGGACCAGATGTGGATTCCGGTGGTCACCGACTGGCGCCTCAACGAGCGCCACTACGGCGCGCTGACCGGCCTGAACAAAGCCGAGACCGCCGCGAAGTACGGCGAGGATCAGGTGAAGATCTGGCGCCGCAGCTACGACACCCCGCCGCCGGCGCTTGAGCGCGCCGACAACGAGGCGCTCTCCGATCCCCGCTATGCCGGGCTCGATCCGGCGCTGATCCCCGACACCGAGTGCCTGAAGGACACCGTCGCCCGCGTCCTGCCGTACTGGCACGAAGTACTGGCGCCGGCGATCCGCAGCGGCCAGCGCGTCGTGGTGGTGGCGCACGGCAACTCCATGCGGGCCCTGGTGAAATATCTCGATGGCATCTCCGACGAGAAGATCGTCGAGGTCAACATCCCGAATGGCATTCCGCTGGTCTACGAGTTCGACGCCGAGCTGCGGCCGATCCGCCACGAATACCTGGGCGACGCCGAGGCGATTGCCGCCAAGATGGCCGCCGTGGCGAACCAGGGCAAGGCGAAGTAAGGCTTGCTGCCGGGGTGACGGCTGTCACCCGCGATGGCTGTCAGCCGCACGTCGCCAAGGTGGATGCCGTTCGCTAGTCTTGTCCCGTTATCGACACGGATGCCCGACATGACGCCGAACCTCGCTCCCATTGCCATCATGGTCCCCGTGCTGGGCTTTGCGGTCTGGCGCCGCGTTCGCAGTCAGTTCGGACGTCAGCCGATCCGGCGGGGACGGATGATCGCGCGTATCGCCGTGTTTGCGGTGATCGGGGTGCTGGCGGCGCTCGGCGGAATGCTCAACCCGCGGCTGCTGGAGGGTCTGGCCGGAGGTGCGGTGCTGGGGGCCATGCTGGGCATGTTCGGGCTTCGCCTGACTCGTTTCGAGCGCAGTCCCGACGGTAGCGACGGCTACATCCCCAATCCCTGGATCGGCGGCCTGCTCACCGCGCTACTGGTTGCCAGGCTGGCTTGGCGCTTTCTGGTGGTGATGCCGCAGATGGAGCACCTGCAGACAGGTGCGGGGGCGCCGCCGCCGATCGGCAACAGTCCGCTGACTCTGCTGGTGTTCGGTCTTCTGATCGGCTACTACATCACCTACTTCAGTGGCCTGCTGGTGCACCACCGTCGCTTCGAACAGGCCCAGACGGCCGCTCGAACCCCGTAGCAGGTGCCTACAGCGCGTCGTTGTCCAGTTCGCCGGTACGGATGCGGATCACCTGGTCCAGCGGGCTGACGAAGATCTTGCCGTCGCCGATCTTGCCGGTGCGCGCGGCGTTCTGGATCGCCTCGACCACGCGCTCGAGCTGCTCGTCAGCGACCGCCACCTCCAGCTTGATCTTGGGCAGGAAGTCGACCACGTACTCGGCCCCCCGGTAGAGCTCGGTGTGGCCCTTCTGGCGACCGAACCCCTTCACCTCGGTCACCGTGATGCCCTGGACACCTACGTCGGCGAGTGCCTCGCGCACATCGTCGAGCTTGAAGGGCTTGATGACTGCCGAAACCAGCTTCATGAATGCTCCCGGATCTGAAGGCGCAGGCGACCTCGCTGCGCGGACCGGCATTTTGCGCTCTCCTTGGCACGGTGTCGCCCTCGATCGGGCTGTGTAGGAAAATGCCTACAAACTCCGACGGAGCCCACCGATGGCACCCCCAAAGCACGTTTACATAGACTTCATTTCGACGAGTTCGAGGCGCCATCCATGATGGACAGGCAGGACATTGATCAACTTGCCCTGCGACTTGTTTCGTTGGTACCGCCAGGATTGGCGCACGCGCATCAGGATCTGCGAACCAACTTCGGCGATGTCCTGGCGCACGGATTGCGCCGCCTTGATCTGGTCACCCGCGAAGAGTTCGATGTCCAGAGTCAGCTGCTGGCACGTACCCGTGCCAAGGTTGAAGAGCTGGAGAGGCGCGTCGCCGATCTGGAGACGATAGCCGCTTCGCGCGGTTCCTGAAGCAGGAAAGTCTCCCGGGAGCCGCCCCCGACCTGTCACCCTCACCCCGAGAACGGTCGGGGGCGGTTATTTACGCCCCAAAGGTCGGAGTGGTTTGCATGCGCGCTTTTGGCGTCCTCCCTTCCTGTTCCTGCGCGCGCCCATGAGCCTGGCCGTCACCCTCAGCCGTGCCCAGGAAGGGGTGGCTGCGCCGCAGGTGATGGTCGAAGTGCATCTCTCAGGTGGCCTGCCGGGCACCAATATCGTTGGCCTCCCCGAGGCGGCCGTGCGAGAGGCTCGGGACCGTGTGCGGGTGGCCATCCAGAACACCGCGTTCAACTATCCGGACCGCAAGGTCACCGTCAACCTGGCGCCTGCCGAGCTGCCCAAGGACGGAGGCCGTTTCGACCTGGCGATCGCCCTGGGCATTCTCGCCGCCGGCGGGCAGGTGCCGCGCGACAAGCTGGATGACTGTGAATTCCTCGGAGAGTTGGCGCTTTCGGGGGCGATCCGCGGGGTCTCGGGCGTGGTGCCCGCTCTGTTGCGGGCCCGCGCTCGCGGCCGGCGCATGGTGGTCCCCAGGGCCAATGCAGCCGAGGCAGCGCTTGTGCCAGATGTCGATGTAATGGTGGCCGACAGCCTGGCCGAGGTCTGCAGCTGGCTGCACGATGCTTCGTCGCTTGCCCCGCCGCAGGCGGAGATGGCCGGGGATACCGGCCAGCCCGGCCGCGGCCCGGACATGAGTGACGTACGCGGCCAGTTGCAGGCGCGCCGGGCCTTGGAGATCGCCGCTGTCGGCGGTCACCACCTGCTGCTGGTGGGGCCGCCCGGGACCGGCAAGACCATGCTGGCCGAGCGGCTGCCGGGCATCCTGCCGCCGCTGACCGAGGTCGAGGCACTGGAAACTTGCGCCGTGCTGTCGGTGACCGGCCAGCCGGTGGATCCGTCGAAGTGGCGACGGCGTCCGTTCCGCGCGCCGCACCACACGGCCTCGGCGGTGGCGCTGGTCGGCGGTGGCTCCTACCCGCGGCCGGGCGAGATCTCGCTGGCCCACCATGGGGTCCTGTTTCTCGACGAGTTGCCGGAATTCAACCGACATGTGCTCGATGTCCTGCGTGAGCCACTCGAATCGGGCCAGATCATGATTTCCCGCGCTGCCCGGCAATCGAGTTTTCCGGCCCAGTTCCAGCTCGTGGCGGCAATGAATCCGTGCCCGTGCGGGTATGCGGGCGACCCGCGCCAGCGCTGCCATTGCACGCCCGACCAGATCCAGCGCTACCGCGGAAAAATCTCCGGGCCGCTGCTGGACCGCATCGACCTCAGTGTGGAGGTTCCGCGCGTGCCGCTGGCCGATTTGGGCGCACCGCCGAGCGAACACGACGAGGACTCGGCGACCGTCCGCCAGCGGGTGATTCGAGCCCGCGATCATGCGCTTCAGCGGGCCGGGCGTCCCAATGCCGATATCAGCACCCGCGAGCTCGAGCGCGACTGCGCGCTCGGGTCGGCCGAGCGGCGTTGGTTCGAGTCGGCGCTGGAGCGCCTGGGGCTCTCGGCCCGTGCCTATCACCGCACCCTGCGGGTGGCGCGCACCATCGCGGACCTCGATGGCGGTGCCGGACTGCTGGACCGGGCCCACCTGGCCGAAGCCCTGCAATACCGGCGCTTCTAGGGGCCACCGTCAATTCTTGAACTCGGGAGTATTGACTTCCCGCCGTGGCGGTCTATTATCTGCACCCGTCGGTTCGCAAATGTCCCGACCCCCGCGCCCCGGCATCGGTCTCCCCCCTCCCCCCGATGCCGGGGCCATTCTTTCTCCCCTTGCCTGTTTCCGCGCTGGACGCCGCGCGGAGTGCCGTGCTCCGATAGGGCGCCGGACGCGCACAGGAAGCACGTATGACGATGGAACCCGGCCTCCTGTTGACCGCCCTGCTCGCGGTTGGCTTCGCGGCCCAGTGGCTGGCCTGGAGGGTTCGACTGCCCGCCATCGTGTTCCTGCTGCTGGCCGGCATCGTGTTCGGCCCGGTATTGCAGCTGGTGCATCCGGACCGCCTGCTCGGCCCCCTGCTGTTTCCCGTCGTGTCGCTCGCGGTCGCCCTGATCCTGTTCGAGGGCAGCCTGAGCCTGCGTTTCGGCGAGTTGCGCGGGATCGGTGGCGCGGTGCGAGGGCTGGTCAGTTACGGGGCCATTGCCGCCCTGCTGATGCTGGCAGCGGCAGCGCATCTGCTGGCGGGGTTGAGCTGGGATATCGCCCTGCTGTTTGGAGCATTGACCTGCGTGACCGGGCCGACGGTGATCGCGCCGATGCTGCGCACCTTGCGCCCCAACGCCCGCATCGCCAGCACGCTGCGCTGGGAGGGCATCGTGATCGATCCGCTGGGGGCGCTGTTCGCGGTGCTGATCTATGAGGCGATCGTTTCGCGCGAGCAGGGACACACCATCGGCGTGTTTCTCGCCACCATCGGCAGCGGCGCGGTTGCCGGCACGGTGGCGGCGCTTGTGCTGGGCCAGCTCCTGCGTCGCCAGATGATCCCCGAATACCTGCAGAACTTCGGCACGCTTGCAGCCGTGCTGCTGACTTTCAGCCTGTCCAACGCCCTTGCGCACGAGTCGGGCCTGCTGGCGGTCACCATCATGGGGGTCGCGCTGGGCAACATGCGCAATCTGCACGTCGATGACATCCTCGACTTCAAGGAACACCTGACCACGTTGCTGGTGTCCAGCCTGTTCATCCTGCTGGCTGCTCGCCTGCCCTGGCCATTGCCGTCCGGCATGCTGATGGCGGGTATCGGCATCCTGCTGGTGTCGCAGGTGCTGATCCGTCCGCTGTCCGTGGTGATTGCGACTGCCGGCAGTTCGCTGGGCTGGCGGGAACGCGCGCTGATCGCCTGGGTCGCACCGCGCGGCATCGTTGCAGCGGCGGTCTCGGCGCTGTTCGCCCTGCGGTTGGATGCACTGGGCATGCGCGGAGCGGATGCACTGGTGCCGCTGGTGTTCATCCTGATCATCGGCACCGTGGTACTCCAGGGTGCGACGGCGCGGCCGCTGGCGCGTTGGCTCGGCCTGGCCGAGCCCGAGCCGCGCGGCGTGCTGGTGTTCGGTGCCGACGAAGTGCCCCGTGCGGTGGCCAAGGCCTTGCACGATGGAGGGATCCGCGTGGTGCTGGCCGACGACGACTGGGAGGGTATCCGTCGCGCCAGGATGGATGGCTTGGCCACGTTCTTCGGCAATCCGGTCTCCTCCCATGCCGACCGCCATCTGGAACTCGCCGGCATCGGCCGCTTGCTGGCGATGTCGACGCACCGCGAGCGCAACTCGCTCGCATGCCTGCACTACCGCGAGGAGTTCGGTCGCGGCAAGGTCTATCGGCTGCGTAACCTTGGGCCGGACGAGACGACCGGGCGCGCCGCACTGGCCGACAGCCTGCTTGCTCCGCCGCTGTTCGAGGAGGGCATGACCCATGGCCGCTTCGCCGATCTGCTGGCGCAGGGGTGGAGGGTCAAGTCGACGCGCCTTACGGCAACTTTCGACTGGCCGCATTTCGTGGAGCAATACGGCTCGACCTCGATCCTGCTGTTCGGCATCGAGGAGAAAGGGGCATTGCGGGTGGCTTCGGCCAAGCGCGAGCTGGAGCCCCGGCCCGGCTGGACGGTGATTGCCCTGGTGCCCCCGGCCGCCGCCGCGGAGGCGTGAAAAAGAGCGCGGGCCTAACGCTCGCGCTCTTTTTCAGCAACGCTCCCGGGGAATCACGCCGCGTGAGTGAACTGCGCTTCTTCGGTCGAACCGGTCAGTGCCGTGGTCGAGGACTGGCCCTGCTGGATCGCCTGGGTCACCTGGTCGAAGTAGCCGGTACCGACCTCGCGCTGGTGCTTGACCGCGGTGAAGCCGCGCTCGGCGGCGGCGAATTCCTTTTCCTGCAGCTCGACGAAGGCGCTCATCTGGCGACGCGCGTAGCCGTGGGCCAGGTCGAACATGCCGTAGTTGAGGCTGTGGAAGCCGGCCAGGGTGATGAACTGGAACTTGTAGCCCATCGCGCCGAGTTCCTTCTGGAACTTCGCGATGGTGGCGTCGTCCAGGTTCTTCTTCCAGTTGAAGCTGGGCGAGCAGTTGTAGGCCAGCAGCTTGCCCGGGAACTTCGCGTGGATCGCCTCGGCGAACCTGCGCGCGTCCTCCAGGTTCGGCTTGCTGGTCTCGCACCAGATCAGGTCGGCGTACGGCGCATAGGCGAGGCCGCGGCTGATCGCCTGGTCCAGTCCGGGCTTGACCCGGAAGAAGCCCTCGACCGTGCGCTCGCCGGTAATGAACGGCTTGTCGTTCGGGTCGATGTCGGAGGTGAGCAGGTCGGCGGCATCGGCGTCGGTGCGGGCGACGATCAGCGTCGGCACGCCCATCACGTCGGCGGCGAGGCGCGCGGCGTTGAGCTTGTCGACCGCCTCGCGGGTCGGCACCAGCACCTTGCCGCCCATGTGGCCGCACTTCTTCACCGAGGCCAGCTGGTCCTCGAAGTGCACGCCGGCGGCACCGGCCTCGATCATCGCCTTCATCAGCTCGAACGCGTTGAGCACGCCGCCGAAGCCGGCCTCGGCGTCGGCCACGATCGGCACCATCCAGTCGGTGCCGTCGTTGCCTTCGGCATGGTGCAGCTGGTCGGCGCGCAGCAGGGTGTTGTTGATGCGCTTGACCACCTGCGGCACCGAGTTGGCCGGATACAGCGACTGGTCCGGATACATCTCGCCGGCCAGGTTGGCGTCGGCCGCGACCTGCCAGCCGGAGAGGTAGATCGCCTGCAGGCCGGCCTTGACCTGCTGCATCGCCTGGTTGCCGGTGAGTGCGCCCAGCGCGTTGACGAAATCTTCGCTGTGCAGCGACTTCCACAGGCGCTCCGCGCCGCGCCTGGCCAGCGTGTGCTCGATGCCGACCGTGCCGCGCAGGCGCGCCACGTCCTCGGCGCTGTAGTTGCGCCGGATACCACTCCAGCGCGGGTTGTTGCTCCAGTCGAGCTTGATCTGATCGGCGGCGGGCAGGGTGTTCTTCATGATGGACTCCGGGTAGCAGATACGTGCTTTGGTGCGTCGGTCAGAGCTGTTCGTACGCAGGCAGGGTCAGGAAGTCGGCGAGCTGGTCGTCGTGGGTCAGTGCCGACAGCAGGTCGGCGGCAGCATCGGCCTTGTCGGCGCCCGGATGCGTGCTTTCGCGCAGCCGGTGCGTGTGCTTGGCCAGCACCTGGTCGAAAAGGGCGAAATCGATCGGTGCGTGGTCGGTGAACTCGACGCCGCCGTGGTGCAGCCACTGCCACAGCTGGGCGCGGGCGATCTCGGCGGTGGCAGCGTCTTCCATCAGGTGGTGGATCGGCACGCAGCCCAGGCCATCGAGCCAGGCCGCGGTATAGCGCAGGGCTACCTCGACGTTGTTGTCGAAACCCTCGCGGCTGATCGAGCCGGCGCAGGGCGCGAGCAACTGGTCTCGACTCACGCAGACGTCCTCGCGCAGTCGGTCGAGCTGGTTCGGCGTGGGCATGTGCTCGTCGAAGATCGCTTTCGCCACCGGCACCAGTGCCGGGTGCGCCACCCAGGTGCCGTCGTGGCCTGCGGTCACCTCGCGCAGCTTGTCGGCGCGGACCTTCGCCATCGCCGCCTCGTTCGCCGCCTCGTCGCCCTTGATCGGGATCTGTGCGGCCATGCCGCCCATTGCGAATGCTCCGCGGCGATGGCAGGTCTGGATCAGCAGCTCGGAGTAGGCCTTCAGGAATGGCACCGTCATCTGCACCTGGCCGCGCTCGGGCAGCAGGCGGTCGCGATGGCCGCGCAGGGTCTTCAGGTACGAGAAGATGTAATCCCAGCGGCCGCAGTTCAGGCCGACCACGCGATGGCGAAGTGCATGCAGGATCTCGTGCATCTGGAACACGGCCGGCAGCGTCTCGATCAGCACGGTGGCTTTCATGCAGCCGGCCGGCAGGTCCAGCTCGGCCTCGGCCAGCGCCATCACCTCGTCCCACAGCGCGGCTTCTTCCATCGCCTCCAGCTTGGGCAGGTAGAAGTACGGACCGCGCTGCATCGCATGCAAGAGGTGGGCGTTGTGGTAGGCGAACAGCCCGAAGTCGACCAGCGCGCCGGCCATGATCTGGCCGTTGACCGTGACGTGCCGTTCGGGGAGGTGCCAGCCGCGCGGGCGGACCACCAGCACCGCGGTTTGCTCGGCCAGCCGGTAGCGCTTGCCCTCGGGCGAGGTGTACTCGATGGTGCCGGCCACCGCGTCGCGCAGGTTGATCTGGCCATCGAGCTGGTTGCGGAAGCTCGGCGCCGAGGAATCCTCGAAGTCGGCCATGAACACCTTTGCGCCGGAGTTCAGGGCGTTGATGATCATCTTGCGCTCGACCGGCCCGGTGATCTCCACACGGCGGTCCCTCAGGGCGTCGGGGATCGGTGCCACGCGCCAGTCGCCCTCGCGGATGGCACGGGTGTCGCTGCGGAAATTCGGCAGGCAGCCGGCGTCGTAGCGGGCCTGGCGCTCGTGCCGCGCCCTCAGCAGTTGCTGGCGGCGTGCTTCGGCCGCATCGTGCAGCCGGGCGAGGAAGGCCAGCGCGTCCGGGGTGAGGATGTCCTCGTAACCGGTGGTGTCGGCGTGGATCTGCGCCTGGATCGGCTGCAGGCGTTCCTGGGGTACGGCCATGGGATTGCGCTCCGCCTTGGGTGGGGCGCCAAACTAGGCCTTGGCATCTAGCTTTGACAAAGCAAATGTTTCAATTTTTGTCTTTGACAAAATTGATGACATATGCAAATTACTGATTACATGAGAAGAAAATCGCCCGAATCGACCCCGACGGCAGTCAAAAAACGTGCTGCAAGCGCAAAAAGTCGCTCCGGGCGTTTGAGCGGCGATGCGGACGCGGCTGGCCGCTTCTACTACAAGGGCAACCGCCACAAGCAGCTGCGCGCCTTCGTGGCGACGGTGAAGCTTGGGACCCTGACCCGCGCCGCCGAGGCGCTGTATCTGTCCCAGCCCTCGGTGAGTCTGCAGTTGCAGGCGCTGGAGCGGGAGCTGGGCGTGACCCTGATGGAGCGCAGCCGTCGGCGCATCAACCTGACCGATGCCGGCGAGGCGCTGTACGAGCTGGCCCGGCCGCTGGTCGAGGGCTGGGAAAACCTCGACCGGGATTTCCAGGCCAAGGTGAAGGGGCTGCAGGCCGGCAAGCTGGTGATCGCCGCGGGCACCTCGACCATCCAGTACCTGCTGCCGGACCTGGTCCGCCGCTACCGCGAGCGCTTCCCCGCCGTGCAGCTGCAGCTGGCCAACGTCACCGGCAAGGACGGCATGGCGATGCTGCGCGAGGACAAGGCCGACTTCGCCGTCGGCTCGATGCTCGACGTGCCCAACGACATCGCCTGGGCCCCGGTCTACCACTACGACCCGATGCTGATCACGCCGCCGGACCACCCGCTGGCGTCCAAGGCGGAGGTCACCGTGGAGGATCTGTCGCCCTACGGCCTGATCCTGCCTCCGCAGCGCCTGTCCACCTACCGGCTGGTCGACCTGGTGTTCCAACAGCGCCAGGTGCCGTACCACGTGGCGATCGAAGTGGGCGGCTGGGACGTGATCAAGGAGTACGTGGCGATGGGCATGGGCATCTCCATCGTCACCGGCATCTGCATCACCGAGGCCGACCGCCAGCGGCTGGCGGTGCGCAACATGAAGCAGTTCTTCCCGCAGCGCGCGTACGGCGTAGTGATGCGCAAGGGCAAGTTCCTCGGAGCCGAGGCACGCGCGTTCATCGACCTGATCCGCCCCGGCCTGCTGACCTACCGCGACTACGATGAATCGGGGCACTCCGAGCGCTAGGCGACTGGCGATTCAACCCCGCCGCTGCAGCGCCAGGCGCAGCCCGAACCCGAGCAGCACGCCGCCGCACACGCGATCCATCCATGTGCCGATACGCGGCCGCTGCAGCAGCAGGCGATGTATGCGGCTGCCCATCATGGCCAGGACCAGTGTCCACGTGAGGCCGGTAGCGATGAAGCTCAGTCCCAGCAGCAACAGGCCCAGCTGCGGACGAGTGGCATGCGGGACGATGAACTGTGGCAGGAAGGCCAGGTAGAACAACGCCACCTTGGGGTTCAGCACGTTGGTGAGCATGCCTTGCCGGAAAGCTGCGACGAAGCCACGGCCGCGCGTTTCGGTGGGCGAGCGCGCGGTTTGCCGGGCGAGCAGCATGCGCAGGCCGATCCACACCAGGTAGGCGGCGCCCAGATACTTCAGGATCGAGAACGCCACCGCCGAAGTCATCAGGATCGCCGACAACCCCAGCACGGCGGCCAGCGTGTGGACCACGCAGCCCGCGTTGATGCCCAGTGCCGCACCCAGGCCGACGGTGTGCCCTTCGCGTCCGCTGCGCGCAAGGATGTAGAAGGTGTCCAGTCCCGGCGTGAGGTTCAAAGCGATGCATGCGACGAGGAATGCACCGTAGTGCTGGATGTCGATCACGGGTTCAGTCCACGTCGTGGTGCTTGCCGCGGTAGCCCTTGAACAGCGAGCGGATGCGCGCCATCGCCTGCTCGTCGCTTTCGTCCGCGCCGAGCGTCACCGGCACACCGAGGGTGAAGGTGCGGCTGGGGTAGTCGATGAACACCGGCAGGATCGGCACGTCCGCGGCGCGGGCGATGCGCAGGAAGCCGCTCTTCCAGTGCTTGACCTTCTTGCGCGTGCCTTCCGGCGTGATGCCCAGCCACATGCGCTCGAGCCGGGCGAAGCGCTGCGCCATCTGTCCGACCACGTCGGTCGCCGAACCGCGATCGATCGGGATCAGGCCAAGCGGGCGAAGGATGATACCCAGCGGACTGTCCAGCACCTCGCGCTTGATCATGATCGAGATGTCGATGCCCAGCCCGACCTTCATCAGCAGGCCCCACACCCCGTCCCAGTTGGTCGAGTGCGGCGCGCCGATCACGATCGCCTTGGGCACATCCGGAAATTCGCCGCGCAGGCGCCAGCCGGAGAGGCGCAGCAGGCCACGGCAGAGCCAGGGCCAGAAGCGGTTGCGGATGCGCGGGACGTGGGGCGGCAGCGGCGGGACGACCCGGTTCACTCGAAGCTCCCGGGCTTGCCGCGTCCCTGCTTGATCCGGCTGCGCTGCGCCTTGCCGGCCAGCCGCCGTTCCCTGGAAGCGCGCGAGGGCTTGGTCACCACCCGCTTCTTCGGTGCGGCCAGGCAGCCGCGGATGATCTCGACCAGCCGCTCGCGCACGTCGTCGCGGTTGCGGCCCTGGTCGCGAAAGCGGCGGCCCTGCAGCACCAGCACGCCGTCGTCGGTGAGGCGGCGGTCGCGACGGGCGAGCAGGCGCTCGCGCACCGCCTCAGGCAGCGACGGCGAGCGGACGACGTCGAAGCGCAGTTCCACCGCGCTCTCGGTGCGGTTGACGTGCTGTCCGCCGGGGCCGTCGGCGCGCAGGAAGCGCTCGACGAGTTCCGACTCGGGCAGGGCGAGGGTTCGGCTGATGCTCAACATGGCGCGCAGTGTAGGCGACCGCGGCGTGCGGGCGTAGCCGCGCTGCCGCATGATCGATGCCTGGCGTGACGGGGCGCTCAGGCGCCTTCGACCGACCAGCCGAAGCGGTCGAGCAGGGCGGAGAAAGCCGTGTCCAGCGGCGCTTCGATCACCAGTGGCGCGCCGCTGACCGGGTGCCGCAGAGTGATGCGGTGCGCGTGCAGCAGCATGCGGTGGCAGCCGAAGTACTGCTTGTAGAGGCGATTGTGGTCGCTGCGGCCGTGCTGGCAGTCACCGATGATCGGGTGATGGATGTGCGCCATGTGCTTGCGGATCTGCCGGAAGCGGCCGGTCTCCGGCGCGCAGGCGACCAGCGCGTAGCGCTGCTGCGGATAGCGGCCCAGCGGGATCGGCACCTCGACCGTGGCCAGCCGCCGGTACTGCGTGCGCGCCTCGCGGCGCGGCCCGGTGTCGCGCGAGCCGGGCAACGGGTAGTCGACCAGCCCCTCGGCGGGCTCCGGCCAGCCGCGCACCACGGCCAGGTAGTCCTTGTGCACATCGCGGCCCATGAACTGCTCGCCGAGCGCGGCGGCCACCTCGCTGGAGCGCGCCACCAGCAGTACGCCGCTGGTCGCGCGGTCGAGCCGGTGCGCGAGGAACACGGTGTCGCCGACCTGCGCGCGCAGCTCGTCGATCAGGAAGCTCTCGGCGTAGCCGACCATCTTCGAGCGGTGCACGGCCAGGCCCGCGGGCTTGTTCACCGCGATGAGGGCGTCGTCCTGGTAGAGCAATTCGAGCATGCGGGGATCCGGCCGGGCGTCCGCATCGGACACCCGGCGACAACTCAGCGCCGTGCGCCGTAGGCAAAAGCGCCGATGGCGCCGGCGAGGACGAACGCGGCCGGCCATACTGGCCCGAACATCGGTCGCCCCAGCCACAGCAGGGTTGCGCAACAGGTCAGGGCGGCACCGAGCAGGCCGGCGACCAGCGCGCGGCGATGGCGCCGGGCGAGTTCCACCTGCAACGCCAGCGCGGCCGGGTCGGGCGTCTCGCGCCGCTCGCCGCTCGCCACCTGGCGCAGCGCGTCGCGGATCAGCTCGGGAAACTGCGGGCCGGCGTGGATCCACTCCGGCAATCGCTTGCGCACGTCGCGCAGGGTGCGGCGCACGCTGTACCGTTCGCGCAGGATGCGTTCGAGCACCGGGTGCGCCACCGCCCAGATGTCGATGTCCGGGTCGAGCCGGCGACCGACACCCTCGATGTTGAGCAGGGTCTTCTGCAGAAGGATCAGCTGCGGCTGCAGGGTCAGCTGGAACTTCTGCGCGGTGCGGAACAGCTTCACCACCAGCTCGGCCAGCGAGATCTGCGACAGCGGCCGGGTGAAGTATGGCTCGCATACCGTGCGCACCGCCGCGGTGAGCTCGTCCACGCGCACCGTGGACGGCATCCAGCCGGCATCCACGTGCAACTGGGCGATGCGCTGGTAGTCGCGCTCGAACAGCGCGATGAAGTTCTGCGCCAGCCAGTACTGGTCGGCCTCGGGCAGCGAACCCATGATGCCGAAGTCCAGCGCGATGAAGCGCGGCTCCTGCGTGCGCGTCAGGTCCACCCAGACGTTGCCCGGGTGTGCGTCGGCATGGAAGAAGTTGTCGCGGAAGACCTGTTCGTAGAACACTCGCACGCCCTTCACCGCCAGCGCCTTGCGATCGACGCCGGCCGCGTCGATCGCCTCGACGTCGTCGCAGCTCACGCCGTAGACGCGCTCCAGGGCCAGCACGCGCTCGGTGGTGTAGTCCCACTCCACCGCCGGTACGTAGAGATCCACGCCACTGGCGAAATTGCGCTTGAGCAGGCTGGCGCTGGCGCCCTCGCGCTGCAGGTCCAGCTCGTTCTCCAGCATCTTCTCGACTTCGGCGACCACCTCCATCGGGCGGATCTTGTCTGCCGCCGGATGCCAGCGTTCGGCCAGTTCGCCCAGCGAGCGCAGCAGCGCGACGTCGCGGGCGATGCGCCGCTCGATGTCCGGCCGCAGCACCTTCACCACCACCTCGCGACCGTCGTGCAGCGTGGCCGCGTGCACCTGGGCGATCGAGGCGGAGGCCAGCGCGGTCTCGTCGAAGCGGGCGAACAGCGTGACGACCGGTTGCTTCAGCTCGCGCTCGACGAGGGCGCGCGCCTCGTTGCCGGGGAACGGCGGCACCTGGTCCTGCAGCAGGGCCAGTTCGTCGGCGATGTCGGCCGGCACCAGATCGCGCCGGGTCGAGAGCACCTGGCCGGCCTTGACGAAGATCGGCCCCAGTTCGGTCAGCGCACCGCGCAGGCGGGCGCCGCGCGACATCGAACGCACGTCCGGACGCGGCTTGCCGAACAGCGGCCGGACCAGCTTGAGCGGGCGGAACAGGTGGGCGGTCTCGACGATCTCATCCAGTCGCCAGGCGAGCAGCACGGAAGCGACCCGCATCAGGCGCGGCACCACAGTCAGTGACCTCATGCGCCACGCCCCAGGCGCTGCTGCAGGCGCGCCAGACGCGACTCCAGCCTTTCGGTGCGTTCGCGCAGGGTGTCGACGTCGTCGAGGAAGCGGTCGACCTCGCCCGGCCCCATCACCAGCTTCGCCTCGTCGCGGATCCAGTCGGCGCCGTCCTCCGTGAGGTGGCTGGCGCTCTCCTTCGCATGCGCCAGCCCTTGGCGTACCGCCCGCGCGATCGGCACGCCGAGCACGTCGCCGAAGGTGCGCGCGAAGGCTTCCTCGAAATCCGGTGCGAACGTGCTGGCCAGCTTCTCCAGTCGTCGCGCCAGGTCGGCATCGCCGGCGATCTCCACCTTGCCCGGCGCCACGCCGTCGTCGCCGCGGCGCAGCAGCATGCCGAGCAGGCTGCCGGGGGTCGCGGCCACGCGCAGCTGGCTGTCCTCCGCCGGTGGGCCCACGCGCAGCTGGCCCTGTTCGACGGTCACCGCCAGTGCAACCTCGGGGCCGCGCAGGTGCAGTTGCACGCTACGGCCGTCGAGGGCCACGAGCTTCTGCTGCGTGTCGGGATCGAGCGAGAGCGTGTGGTTGAGCGCGGTTTCCAGCGCGCGCCCGGCGAGCTTGCGCAGCGGCTGCGGCAGCCAGGTATTGGGAGTGGAGGCGTTCATCCGGCGATTGTAGCGGTCGCGACCCGAGCCCCGGCAGCCACGCGCGACAAAGCTTCCGCCGCCGGATCGGTAGTAGCCCGCTCGCGGGCGATGCTTTTCGTTTCGGATGGGGATTCACATCCAGGAGCATCGCCCGCGAGCGGGCTCCTACCCTTGGAGGGTGGATTTCGGGCGAGGCCTGCCGCGACGCGGCCCCATGCAGGCCGCGGGTCTACGGCAGCGCCGCGGCGCCCTCGAAGCCGAGCTGCCGCCAGGCCTCGAACACTGCCACCGCCACGCTGTTGGAAAGATTGAGACTGCGGCTGTCCGGACGCATCGGCAGCCGCAGGCGCTGCGGCACGGGGATCGCGTCGAGCACCTCGTCCGGCAGGCCGGCGGTCTCGCAGCCGAACAGCAGGGCGTCTCCGCGCTCGAAGCGGGCCCCGACGTGGCTCACCCGGCCGCGCGTGGAGAAGGCGAACACGCGCGGGCGGCCGATCGCGTCGAGGCAGGCGTCCAGGTGGTCGTGCACCGCCACACTGGCGTACTCGTGGTAGTCCAGCCCGGCGCGGCGCAGGCGGGTGTCGTCGAGCTCGAAGCCGAGCGGGCGCACCAGGTGCAGCGCGGCGCCGGTATTGGCGCACAGGCGGATCACGTTGCCGGTGTTGGGCGGAATTTCGGGGCGGAACAGGATGACGTGCAGCATCCGGCGATTATCGCCGGCAGAACCGGCCGCGGGGTGATTCCCCGCGATCGGGTCAGCTGGCCTGGCGCGGGCAGACCACGCCATCCGGCGGCAACGCACACTGGCTCGCCGGTACGACCAGGGCAGTGCCCACGGTCGGGGCGACGGCGGCGTCGTTGGCCAGGCGGACGGCCGCGGGGGCCTTGAGCAGCATGGCGCCGACGATCAGGCCGCACACGGTGAGACAGGCAACGAACAGGCCGCGGAGCAGAAGCGATTCGAGTTTCATGGGGTGTCTCCTTGCGTGACAGGGTTGAGTGTCCGTGCCCCTACTGTGGCAAGGGGCGTGCCATCCCGGCAGTCGCGGATAACCCATTGATGCGTTGACATTTGTCACGGTTGCGGCGAATCCGTAGCGCTGTCCGCGGACACCGCCCGTCCGGCAGCGGACAACGCGGCGGACGCGGACACCCCCCTGCCATTCGTCATTTGCGACCCGGTTGCCTCGCAATTACCTTCGATCGCTCGCCTGCGCCAAGGAGCCGATGCCGTGACGAAAACCCCGCTTGCCCTGCTGATCGCCGGACTGCTGAGCCTGAGCGCCGGCGCCTTCCCGCTGCGTGCCGCGGCCGATGGCGTAGCGGCGGCATCCGCCGCCGAACAGATCCCGCAGCTCGCCTATCAGCGCTTCACCCTGCCCAATGGTCTGACCGTGGTCGTACACGAGGATCACAAGGCGCCGGTGGTGGCGGTGAGCATCTGGTACCACGTCGGCTCCTCCTACGAGCCGAAGGGCAAGACCGGTTTCGCCCACCTGTTCGAGCACCTGATGTTCCAGGGCTCGGAGAACCACAAGGACGAGTACTTCAAACCGTTCGAGCTGGCCGGCGCCACCGACATGAACGGCACCACCTGGCTGGACCGCACCAACTATTTCGAGACGGTGCCGACCACGGCCCTGGACATGGCGCTGTGGATGGAGTCGGACCGCATGGGCCATCTGCTCGGCGCGATCGGCCAGCCGCAGCTCGATGAGCAGCGCGGCGTGGTGCAGAACGAGAAGCGCCAGGGCGAAAACCAGCCCTACGGTCGCGTCGGCGAGCTGATCCAGGCCGAGGCGTTTCCCGCCAATCATCCGTACCATCACGACACCATCGGCTCGATGGCCGACCTCAACGCCGCCTCGCTGGACGACGTGAAGCAGTGGTTCCGCGGCTACTACGGCGCGGCCAACACCGTGCTGGTGCTGTCCGGCGACATCACCGCGGCGCAGGCGAAGGAAAAGGCGCTGAAGTATTTCGGGGACATCGCCCCGGGCCCGCAGGTCCCGCGGCCGCAGGTGTGGGTGGCGCCGCGTCAGCAGTCGACCCGCGGCACGATGACCGACAACGTGGCGCAGACACGCATCTACCGCGAATGGAACGTGCCTTCGCGCACCAGCGACGAACTCAACCAGCTGCAGCTGGCAGCGTCCGTGCTCGGCGGCAGCAAGACCTCGCGGCTGTATCAGCGCCTGGTCTACCGCGACAAGCTGGCCGACAGCGTGTCGGTGGACATCGACCAGCACGTGCTGGCGAGCATGTTCCAGTTGCAGGTGGACGTGAAGAAGGGCGTCGATCCGGCGCGCGTGGAAGCGGCGATCGCCGACGAGTGGAGCAAATTCCTGGCCCATGGCCCCACTGCCGACGAACTGGCCCGCGTGAAGACCGAGGTTCGCGCCTCCTTCGTGCGTGGGCTGGAGCGGGTGAACACGCAGGCCACGATCCTGGCCCAGGGGCAGCTCTATTCGGGCGACCCGGGGCAGTACCAGAAGGATTTCAGGACGCTGATGGCAGCCACCCCGACCAGCGTGAAGGCCGCGGCGGACCGGTGGATCAGCCACGGCGATTACACGCTCACCGTGGTGCCGGGCAAGATCGATGCCGCCGACATGGCCACCGTCGCCGGTCGCCCCGCCGCATCCGGTGCGCCGGCGCCGAAGCTGAGCCCGAAGGGCGACTACCACGTGGTCAAGAGCGATGTGGATCGCGCCAAGGGCGTGCCGCAGGTCGAGCGTTTCCCCGATCTGACCTTCCCGGCCCTGCAGCGCGGCAAGCTGGCCAACGGCATCGAGGTGGTGCTGGCCGAGCGACATGCGGTGCCGGCGGTGCAGATCGCCATGCAGTTCGCCGGTGGTTATGCCGCCGATCACGGGCGCAAGCTCGGCACCTCCAGTTTCACCATGGGCATGCTGGACGAAGGCACCCGGTCGCTGGATTCGGTCGAGATCGCCAAGCGCAAGCAGCGCCTGGGCGCGATGATCAACACCGGCTGCAGCCTCGATGCCTGCACCGCTTCGCTCAACGCGCTGGACGACCAGCTCAAGCCCTCGCTCGACCTGTTCGCCGACATCGTGCGCCATCCGGCGTTCCGCGACGCCGACGTCGCCCGCGTGCGCGGCCAGTGGCTCGCGGGCATCGCGCAGGAGAAGAGCCAGCCGGTCGGCATCGCGCTGCGCACGTTGCCGCCGCTGCTGTACGGCGAGGGCCATCCGTATGCGATCCCGTTCACCGGCTCGGGCACCGAGGCGTCGATCAGGTCGTTGACCGCCGCCGACATGCGTGCCTTCATGGCCGATTACATCCGCCCGGACAACGTCACCATCCTGGTGGCCGGCGACACCACGCTGGACAAGATCGTCCCGCAGCTCGACGTGGTGTTCGGCGACTGGAAGGCCAGCGGCAAGGTGCCTCCGCGCTATCTCGGCAAGGTGGCGCCGCCGGCCCATCCGCGCGTGTTCCTGGTCGACCGCCCCGGGGCGCAGCAGAGCCTGATCCTGGCCGGCGAGCTGGCGCCGTCCACCGAGGCACCGAACAACCTGCCGATCGAAACCATGAGCAGCGCGTTCGGCGGTACCTTCACCTCGCGTCTGAACATGAACCTGCGTGAGGACAAGCACTGGGCCTACGGCGCCTTCAGTTTCCTGCGCGAAGCCAAGGGCCAGCGCCCGTTCCTGATGTATGCACCGGTGCAGACCGACAAGACCGCCGATTCGGTGGGCGAGATCCTCAAGGAAGCCCGCGGCGTGGTCGGCGACAAGCCGTTGACCGAGGCCGAGATCGACAAGATCAAGGTGGGTGACGTGCGCTCGCTGCCGGGCAGCTACCAGACCACGGCCGCGGTGATGGGGGCGCTGCAGAACATCGCCCTGTACCACCGTCCGGACGACTACGTGCAGACGCTGAAGTCGCGTATCCAGGCGCAGACCGATGCCGAGGTGAACGATGCGGCCAGGGAGGTCATCCACCCGGGCCAGCTCACCTGGGTGATCGTCGGCGACCTGTCGAAGATCCGCGGGCCGCTGGAGAAGCTCGATCTGGGCGCGATGCAGGTGCTGGACGCCGACGGCAAGCCGGTCGCCGGCGGCAAGTAAGCCGCGGTTGGGGAATGCGGTGGCATTCCCGCGGTACGATCTGGGGCCGGGCAGGCAACTGCCCGGCCCTTTCGACATCCACCGCGGAGCCCTCCATGCGCAAGACCCTGCTGCTCGTCCCCGTCGTGCTGCTCAGCGCGTGCACCTGGGGCATCAACCTCGACGACGCCGGCAAGGCCGTGCGCACGGCATGGAACGGCGATGTCTCGCAATGCCAGGACCTGGGCAAGGTCACCGTGTCGGTGATGGATCACGTCGGTCCGATCGACCGTAACGACATCAAGGTGCGTGACGAGCTCGAGGTGATGGCGCGCAACGAGGCGGCCAAGATGAACGCCGACACGATCAAGCCGCTGGCCGAGCCGGCCGACGGCTCGCAGCCGTGGGGCGCGTACCGCTGCGGCAGCGCAGGCGCGCCGGCCGGTACCGCCCCGGCCAACGCGGCGTCGGCACCGCAGACGGTCCCCGCCGCCGGCTTCCAGAGCTACCCGATCAAGAGTCACTGAGCCGGCGGACGCGATCGCTTAGGCGGCGTCAGGCGGCGCCGCGGGCGAACCTGGCGATCGACGGCACGACCTTGCGCAGGCCCCGGTCCACCATGCCGGGGAGCAGGGCATTGAGCCGGGCGAAGAAAGACTCCGGCTGGCCCAGGTAGACCTCGGGCCGTCCGGACTCGATGGCGCGCACGATCTGCTCGGCGACCCACAGCGGATCGTCCATGTGCATGAGTCCATCGGCGGCCATCAGGTGCAGTTCGACCGGGTTGAAGGCGGTGCGCACCGCGCGTGGTGCGACATAGCTGACGGACACGCCCGAGCCGTGCAGTTCGCGGCGAAGCGCCTGGGAGAACCCGCGCAGGGCGAACTTGGTGGCCGAATAGGAAGCGAAGCCCGGGTAGCCGATGCTGCCGAAGATCGAGCCGATGTTGACGATCCGGCCGCTGCCCTGCGCGAGCATCGCGGGGAGTACCGCGTGGGCCAGCTGCATGGGCGCTTCCAGGTTCACCGCCAGCAGCCGGGGAATCATCGCCGGTTGCGCGTCCGCGAACAGGCCGAAATCCAGCGCGCCGGCCAGGTTGACCAGGATGTCGATGCCGCCGAACTCGGCGCGCATGCGCTCGACCAGGCGTTCGCGATCGGCGGCGAAGGTCACGTCCGCCCGCACCACCAGCACGCGATCGCAGTGGGTGTGGACGTGGTGGGCCATGCTTGCCGCGGACGCGTCGCTGCGACTGGTCAGGCAGAGCCTGGCGCCGGCGTCGAGCAGCAGCGGCGCCAGCTCCCTGCCGATCCCGCCGCCCGCACCGGTCAGCAGGATCCGTTTGTCCCTCAGTTGCATGATCTGAACCTCGTCGGCCTAGGAGTGTGACTGGATGGTCTGCAGCAGCTTTTCCGCCTGCGCGCGGCGGCCGCGGTCGGCCAGCGGCTGGTCCGGGCGCGGGGCCGCGGCCAGTGCCTTCTTCACCGCGGCCAGCGCGCCGGCGCGATCGCCGTGGCGGTACAGGAAGTCGGCGTAGAAATAGTTCGAGTCGATGCCGTCGGGATTGACCTGCAATGCCTTGAGCAGCAGTGCGCGGGCCTTGTCCTTGTCGCCGAAGCCGAGCGGCCAGCCCGGCACGTGGTCGTACAGGCTGCCCAGCGTGGTGTAGATCGAGCCGTCCAGCGCATCCGGCTGGATCGCCTGCGCCTGCTCGAGCAGCGCGCGCGCCTGCTTGGCCATGCCCAGTGCGCCCAGACCGCCGTGTTCGCCGGCGTGGGTGCTGAGGATGATCGCCAGCCACACCTTGGCGTCGGCGTCGCCGGGATTGGTCTGCACCAGTTTTTCGGCGCGCGCTTCCAGCGCCTGGTAGGCGTCGTCCTGGGCGCCGGGCGCGACCTCGTAGGTCACGTGGGCCCAGGCGTGGGCGATGTCCCGCAGATCGGCGGGAAGCGGGGCGGCCGTGACGCAGGTCGGCACCATCGCCAGCGCGAGCATCACCACGAAAGGCAGGAACAGGGGTTTGGCGGTCATGGCTCAGCTCCCGGCGGTCGGCTGGTCGATGGACTGGAACATCGCGCCGTACAGCGCGTAGAAGCGGTTGGCGGCGTGGATCAGCGCAGCCTGGTCGGCGGCGTCCTCGAGCCGGTTCACCAGCTGCTCGAAGAAGCCGACGTGCTCCTGGTCGAGCGCGCCGTGCGAGCTCAGGTAGCGCAATCCCCGTTTGGGCAGCGCGAGCGCCTGCTGGATCGCGTCGGCGGCCCGGCTGGCGAGCGCCGCGCTGATGCCTTCCAGCACGAACACCATGCCGAGAAAGCCGACCGGATTGCCGCGGCGCAGCGTGTCGTGGGCGGAGGCGATCATCAGCTCCACCGCCGCGCCGGGCGGGCTGCGGCGGGCCGCCTCGCCGTCGCCGCCGATGGCGTCGATGTCGTCGAGGATCCACTGGTCGTGGCCGATCTCCTCGGCGATGTACTCGGCGATCGCCGGCTGCATCCAGTGCAGCCGCTCGGGCAGGAAGTAGCCCATGCCCATCATCAGCCGCACCGTGTGGTGCACGTGGTGGTAGGCCTGCTGCAGGAAGCGCAGGTACTCCTCGCGGCTGACCTGGCCGGCCAGCGCGCGTCGGATGATCGGGATGGCGAGAAAGGCCTGGCGGCTGGTTTCGGTCTCCAGCACCAGGCGGTCATGCACGTTCATGTCGGGCTTCGCTTGCATAGAGGGCTTCCAGGAGCGGGGCGTGATGGCGGGCGATGGCATCGCGGGCCAGGCCGCCGGAGGGGCGGGCCTGGCCGTTGGCGGGGGTGAACGGCGTATCGAGCGCGCGCCAGCCGGCGACCCGTGCGTAGTCGGGCAGCGCGGTATTGGCGCGGGCCACGGCTGCGGCGAGGCGGGCGGGGGTGGTGGCCGGATGCGGTACCAGCAGCGCGACGTTGTGCGGCTGGCCCTCGCCGAACACCGCGGCCTGCAGGATCTCGCCGCTGGCGACCAGCTCGCTCTCCACCCATTCGGGGGCGACGTTGCGGCCGAAGGCGGTGGCGTAGGCGGTCTTCTTGCGCCCGGTGAGGTACAGGTAGCCGTCGTCGTCGAGGTAGCCGAGGTCGCCGGTGGGCCAGGGCGACGGCGGTGTGGCGGCGGTTCCCAGGTAGCCTTCGAACAGGTTGCCCGCGACCAGGATCTCGCCGTCGTCGGCCAGCTGCACCTGCACGTGCGGCAGCACCCGGCCGACGCTGCCCGGCCGCAGCGCGCCCGGCGGACTGAGGCTCACCACCGAGGCCGATTCGGACAGTCCGTATCCCTCATGCACCGGGAGGCGGAGCTCCCATGCCCGCTCGATCAGGTGGGGGGCGCAGGGGGCACCACCGACCGCCAGCATGCGCAGGCTGGCGGGCGCGGGCGCACCAGCGGCGACGCTCTCGACCAGCAGCTTGAGCAGCTGCGGCACCAGGATCGTCGCAGTGGGCGCGTAGCCGTGCAGGGCGGCGACGAAGCGTTCCGCCCGCACCGAGCTGGAGCCCTCGAAGCCGCAGCTGGCCAGCGACGGCACGCAGGCCGTGCCGCCGGCGGCAAGCGCCACATAGAGGCCGCCGATGTTCTCCAGCAGCGTGGAGAGCGGCAGCAGCGACAGCGCGCGATCCGCCGCCGTGCCGCCCACCGCCTCGCCCAGCGCCTGCGCGACGCGGCCGATCGCCTCGGCGGACAGGCACACGCCCTTCGGCTGGCCGGTGGTGCCGGAGGTGTAGGTGATCTTGGCGGTGCCCGGCGGCAACGCGGGAGGCGCTGCCACGGCCAGCTCGAAGACGGAGACCAGTTGTCCGGCAATGCTCAGTCGTCGCGCCGGTCGTCGTCCCAGCATCGCGCCGACCGGGTCCGGCTGGTTGGTCACCAGCAGGTCGGGTCGCGCATCGGCCAGCAGATGTCCAACCTGCCCGGCGGAGAAGAACGGCGGTACCGGCACGGCCACCGCGCCCTGGCGGGCCAGGGCGAGATCGATCACCGCCCATGCGCAGCTGTTGTCCATCCACAGCGCGACCCGCCCGCCACCGATGGCCTCCACGGCAAGGTCGATCTCCTGGGTCAGCTCGGCATAGGTGAGGGTGGTGTCCTCGTCCTGCAGCGCCACGTGCAGGGGGCGGGCGATCGCGTGCTCGCCGATCCGGCGCAGGATCCCGCGCATCAGCCTTCCTCCCGCTGCCGATCCTGGTCACGCCGCCGCCGCGCGAGCCGCGTCATGCCGGCCAGCAGCTCGTCCAGGCGGGGCTGTGAAGTGGCACCGGGCCGATGCAGCTTGCGGAATCCGGAAGCGATCGGTCCGGCACAGACCAGCGGCGCCGTGCGGTAGTAGTCGCCCCACTGCAGCGCCTGCGGGCCGAGGCTGTCCGGACGGGCGGCGGCCAGCGGCATCGGGCGCATGCCCAGCCGCTGGAAGGTGTTCACCAGCACGCGGGTGGCGGTGAACAGCACCCAGCGGTATCCGGCCTCGTGCAGGAACTGGATCGTCGCGGCGATCACCCAGCGTGCGTCGCCCGGGTTCTCCAGCGCCAGGTTGCCGACCTCGACCAGCCCGTCACGGGCGATGGCCTGGCCGAAGCGTTCGCCGATCGCCTCGTCGGCCGGCATGCCCAGATACCGTTCGGCGAAGAGCGGCCCGACGGAGGCCTGCCGCATACCCACCACGGCGCGTTGCCGTTCGTCGTCGCGGTATTCCAGCAGGTCCGGATAGAACGACTGCACGTCGGCGCGGTAGCGGGCCGCGAACACGCCGTGCACGAAGCCCTCGCATGCCGCGCGGCCGGGGTGGTCGACGGTGACCACCTCGGCCCGGACGGACGTCTTCAGTTCGAGCAGGAGCGGCTGGACGCTGTCCAGGATGCACGGTTCGGGAGGAGCGGGGAGCTCGGATCGGGGCATGGGCACTCGCCGGCGGGGAACGGTCGGGTGCTTCTTTGCCAGTCCCGTGCCATCGGCTCAGTCCGCTGATGCAAAAGGGAATTTCCGGCGATTCGGGGTGACTCCCGCACAGCGCAAAGCTTGCAGTGCGCAAAAAATGTCTGCACGGATTGTCGGATCGGGCGGCGCTAGTGCGCGGCCGGCTCCCCGCAGCCGGCGGCGGCGGGATCGATCGCCGGATCGACCACCAGCAGCACCCGGACCCGATCGTCGAGATGGCATGAGGCGATATAGCCGATCGCCCCCGGCGTGGTGGCCACGAAACGGACCACGGCCTGCTGCGAGGCCAGCACGTAGGGTGGGCTCACGCCCTGGAAGTACTGCCGGTTCCAGTAGTCCGCGAGCTGCGCCTCGCCCATGCCGATCAGCCGGCTGGCGAACAGCGCGCGCAGCGGCGTACCGGGGGGGAGGTTCACCGGGATCAGTCGCCGGCCGTCGTCGTCGATGAAGATCTTCTTCAGGTAGATGTTGCGCAGGTCGTCTCGGTCCGGCGCCAGCTTCAGCGGCTGGCTGGCGGATGCAATGACCACCAGGTGCACCGCGTCCGTGCCGGCTGCCGGACACGACGCGGCCAGCGGCAGCAGGGTCAGCGCTGCGATCCAGGCCAGCCGGTGCGAACGCATCCGCATCGCTCAGAACAGCACCGCGAACGAGGCCAACCAGCCGGGGGGCGCCAGTTCGGTGCTGCGGTTGCCGTCGCGATGTTCGAGCTTGAACACCAGCCCCGGCACCGGCCGGAAGTTGAGCGCCAGCGTGCGCAGGGTCACCGTCTGCGCCGGCGCCGATGTGCGATAGCGCTCCAGCCGGCCGACCAGATAGAGCCGCCGGACCAGGGGCACCTCTGCCTCGACGAAGCCGCCGGTCTCCGCCGGCTGTCCCGGGCTGCCGCCTTCACGGTAGATCCCTTCCCCGTCCAGGCTGAAGTAGCGCCCGCTCCAGCCGAAGTCCAGCCCCACCAGGCGGTAGCTCTGGCGAGGCGCATCGAGCCGGTAGCCGAGCACCGACATGCCGAGCGTGAAGCGGTCCCCGCGGGCGTGCCACAGCACTCGCCCGCCGAAGGCATGACGGAAATTGTTGCGGTTGGGCAGGTCCGTGCCGGAGGCGGCGTAGGCGCGATCCTGGTCGGGGCCGATGTCGAAATCGCGGCTGTCGTCGGCGAACAGCCAGTAGTCGAGATCGTGGCCGTGCGTCGTCACGGTGCCGAACGCCATCGCTCCGGCGGCGTGGCGCGCAAACGCGGACGAGGTGGCCAGCGGGCGCGATACGGTCCAGGTCAGCGGGTCGGCATGCACCTGGTTCCACTGCCCGACGGGGGTGAGGAACTTGCCCAAGCGCAGGTTCAGCCACGGATTGGCGCGGTAGTCCACGTACAGCCGCTCGACGTCCAGCTCGCCGTGCTTCCGGTTCGAGTGCGATCCGCCGAGCTGGACCGCGTCGCCGGCGTCCAGCTCGGTGAACAGCTGCGCGCGCGATCCCAGGTCCTTGGTGACGAACAGGCTGATGTCGCGGGTGTTCAACGTGGGCGGCTCATTGGCCACGTCGTAGTACTGCAGGTTGGCGTATCCGCCCAGGCGCAGGCCCTGGGCCGGGAAATACAGGCCCTGGCCGAGCGAGTAAGGCGCGGTGGACCAGGCGTCGGTATCGGCGGCATGGGCCCCTGCCGTCGCGACGAGCATGCAGCCGGCGAGCAGGGCGGCTGTCAGCGGGGCGCGCCGCGCGGGCGGCATGTCTGGGTTCTTCATCATGGACACCTGGTGGGCATGTCGCGGCGAACCGGACCGAGGGTGGCGAAGGATCGTGCAGGCAGGCTTTCGCCTGGCTCACAGCCGCCCGGACCCGTTCGTGTCCAGCGATTCTGGGCCATCCGCACCGGCACCGGCAAAGCGTTCCAGCATGGATCTTGCCGTTGCCGCGCGCCATCGGCCACACTCGAAAACGACGGCCAAGCCAAGCGTACGAACCGCTCAACCATGCCCTGCGGTGCCCTATTCATCGATCGACCCGGCCGCCCATGACCACCCGGCGGCTGCTGTTGCGCCTGCTGCTGGGCATGCTGTTCGGCACCGTGGTGGTGGTCGGTGGGCTGTCCTTCCACGAGTTCCGGGGCGCGCTGCAGAACGAGATCGCGGGCAACCTGCAGTTCGGCGCCAGCACCGTGATGGAACGCATCGATACCTTCCTCTCCGCGCGGGTGGAGAACCTCCGCGTGTGGCGCTCGGTGGAGGTCATGCAGGACATCCGTGTCGATGACGTCGACAAGCGTTTGTCCCATTTCCTCTCCGATCTGCACGCGCGTCAGGCCGAGATCTACCGGGCGCTGCTGTGTACCGGAGCGGACGGCCGGGTAATCGCGTCGAGCGACCCGGCGCTGATCGGCCAGCCCGCGCCGCGCACCGTCGTCTGGCGGGCGCTGCCGGGCGGGGCGGGTGGTGACGTCCAGATCGCCGTGGATACCGATGGCGACGACCATCGCGCGCTGCTGCGCACGCGCATTCCCAATGCGTTCGGCAGCGGCGACATCGGCTACCTCTACGTGTGGCTGGACTGGCGCGCCATCCAGGGCCTGCTGGACGAGGCGGCCCGCGACACCACGCGCGACGTGCTGCTGCTGGACGCGGATGGCTCCGTGATCGCACGGTCGCGGGCGTTGCGCGGCGCGGCGGCCAACCGCGCGGTACAGCTGGATGGCTGGCCGCTGCCGCCGGCCGGCCAGGCGACGTCCTACCAGCACGACGGCCGCGCACTCGGGCTGGGCAACCTGCTGGTCGGCGCGGCCACGTCGGCCGGCTACCAGCAGTTTGCCGGGCTGGGCTGGCACCTGGTGATGGTCGAGCCGACCTCGGTGTCGTTCCGTCCAGTGTGGCGGCTGTTCTGGACCCTGCTCGGCGTGCTCTCGCTCACCGTGCTGGCCGGCGTGTGGATCTCCACCCGGCTGGCCGACCGCATCGCCCGGCCGGTGGTGGCGCTGACCGGGTTTGCGCGCGGCTTCCGCCAGGGCGAATCGCAGCCCCCGCCGATGCCGGCGACCACGATCACCGAAGTGGTGGAGCTGCATCGCGCCTACGTCGAGATGATCGAGGCGCTGGAGCGCTCGCGCGAGCAGATCGTGCGGGCCGGCAAGCTGGCGGTGGTCGGCGAGATGGCGGCGATCATGGCGCACGAGGTGCGCACGCCGATGGGCATCCTGCGCAGCTCCGCGCAGCTGCTGCAGCGCGAGGCCGGACTCGGTGCGCGCGAGCACGAGCTGGTCGGCTTCATCCTCAGCGAGACCGAGCGGCTCAACCGGCTGGTGACGATGCTGCTGGAATGCGCGCGGCCGTCGCCGCCGGAGTTTCGTCCGCACGACCTGCACGCGATCATCGAGGGCGTGCTCGGCCTGCTCGCCTCGCGCGCCGGGAGCGCCGGCGTCGACCTGCGAACGGATCTGCCGGAACCGGCGATCGTGCTCGACTGCGACCGTGAGCAGATCATGCAGGTGCTGTTGAACCTCGTGCTCAACGCCCTGTCTTTCGTCCCGCATGGCGGCAGCATCGTGGTCAGCACCCATCGCGACGAGGACTCGGTGTGGGTCAGCGTGGCGGACAACGGGCCGGGCGTGCCGGTGGACCTGCGCGAGCGCATCTTCGATCCGTTCTTCAGCCGGCGCGAGGGCGGCATCGGCCTGGGCCTGACCATCGTGCAGCAGATCGTGCACGTGCACGGCGGCGAGATTTCGGTGGGCGAAAGCGCCTGGGGCGGTGCCGCATTCAACATCCGATTCCCTTCCCCCCAGAACAGGTGACCATGAGCGCAAAGCGGATCCTGGTGGTCGACAACGAACCGAAGATGCGGCGCATCCTCGAGTTGTCGCTGAAGAACCTCGGCCACGAGGTGGAGCAGGCCGGCGACGGCCGCGAGGCGCTGGCGGCGATCGAGCGCGGTGCGTTCGACCTGGTGCTGAGCGACCTGCGCATGCCGAACATGGACGGCATCGCGCTGCTGGAAGCGCTGCGCGAGCGCGGCGAGGACGTGCCGGTGATCGTGCTGACCGCCTACGGCACGATCGAGACCGCGGTGGCGGCGATGAAGCTCGGCGCGGTCGACTACATCCTGCGGCCGTTCGAGATCGAGACGATCGAGCTGGCGGTCTCGCGCGTGCTGGCGATGCGCGCGGTGCAGCTGGAGAACCGCTTCCTGCGCGACGAGCTGGCGCGCGGCTGGGGCGAATTCATCGGCATCAGTGCGCCGATGCGCCAGCTGTACGAGCTGATCGGCCAGGTCGCGCCGGCGCGCAGCAACGTGTTCGTGGTCGGCGAGACCGGCACCGGCAAGGAGCTGGTCGCGCGGGCATTGCACGAGGCGTCCGGGCGCAGCGGGCTGTTCGTGCCGATCAATTGCGCGGCGATCCCCGCCGAGCTGCTGGAAAGCGAGCTTTTCGGCCATGCCCGGGGCGCCTTCACCGGCGCGCTGCGCGACCGCGTCGGCAAGTGCGAGCTGTCTTCCGGCGGCACCATCTTCCTCGACGAGATCACCGAGATGCCGCTGGCCCTGCAGGCCAAGCTGCTGCGCGTGCTGCAGGAGGGCGTGATCGAACGCCTCGGCAGCAACGCCTCGATCGCGGTCGACCTGCGCGTGGTCGCAGCGACCAACCGCGACCCGCAGGCGGCGGTGGACGAGGGACTGCTGCGCCGCGACCTGTACTTCCGGCTCAACGTGGTGCGGATCGACGTACCACTGCTGCGCGACCGGCATGGCGACATCCCGCTGCTTGCCGCGCATTTCCTGCAGCAATATGCGCGCGAACTCGGCCGCCCCGCGCCACGGCTGGGCGAGCCGGCGCTGGCCCGGCTCGAGCGTTACGCCTGGCCGGGCAACGTGCGCGAGCTGGAAAACCTGATGGAGCGCGCCGTGGTGCTGTGCCGGGGCGACGAGGTCACGCTGCAGCACCTGCCTGGCGAGATCGCCGGCGCGCGCCCGGCTGCGCCTGTCGCCGGGGCGGAAGAAACGATCGCGGCTCCCACCGACCTCGCGCTGAAATCACACGTCGAAGCGCTGGAGTCCCGGCTGATCCGCGCGGCGCTGGAGCGCTCGGGCAACAACAAGGCGGCCGCCGCGCGATTGCTGGAAATCAGCGAGCGGGCGCTCTGGTACAAGCTCAAGCGCTACGGGCTGTGAGGGCGGATCCGCCGGCCGCCGATGTTTCATTCATAAATAGATAGTACATTTATGTAATACTTGCCGGGTCGTCCTCGATGGAGCCCGCCATGAGCAGCTTTGCCCCCACCGAACAGCGCCTCGCCGTCACCTGCCGGCAGTACCCGGCGTTTCCCCGTGAGCCGGCGGTGGTGGTGCGCCTGGTCAAGCACATCCACAAGCGGGTGCACGACGACGCCAATGCGCTGCTCAAGCCGTTCGGCATCAACCATCCCGAGTACAACCTGCTGATGATGCTGTACGGCACCGAGGGGTATACGCTCAATCCTTCGCAGCTGGCCGAGGCGGCCGGGGAGAAGTCGGCCAACATCACCCGGCTCACCGACGGTCTGTGTGCGAAAGGGCTGATCGAACGCACCACCAGCGACGAGGACCGCCGCAAGGTCGCGCTCACCCTCACCGACGCGGGGCTGGCGATGATCAAGAGCTTCCTGCCGGGCATCTGCGATCTGCTGGCGCACCAGACCGCCACATTGCAGCCGCGCGAACTGGCGCAGCTGGAAAAGCTGCTGAAGAAATTCCTCGACGGGCTCGAGCAGGGCTGATGCGCCATGGCCGCCGTTCCCTCCGCTGTATCGACTGCCGACCGTCCCTGGCTGCGTGAGCTGCTGGCCGGCGAGGCGCACGCCTGGCTGTTCGTCGGCAAGAGCGTGCTGGCGATCTACCTGGGCGCCTGGCTGGCGATGTGGCTGCAGCTGGAACAGCCGTCGACCACCATGATCACGGTGGCGATCGTGATGCACCCGCACAGCGGCATGGTGCTGGCGAAGAGTTTCTACCGCACGATCGGCACCCTGGTCGGCAGCCTGGTCGGCCTGGCCCTGATGTCGGCGTTCCCGCAGCAGCGCGAGCTGTTCCTGCTCAGCCTCTCGCTGTGGGTGGCGCTGTGCGCCGGCGGCGCACTGCGTTACCGCAACTTCATGGCCTACGGCTTCGTGCTGGCCGGCTACACCGCGGCGATCGTGGCGCTGCCGGCGATCGCCAACCCCTACGGCGTGTTCGATTCGGCGGTGATGCGGGTGAGCGAGGTGCTGCTCGGCATCGGCGTGTCGGCGCTGGTCAGCGAGCTGGTCCTGCCGGAGCGGCTGCGGCCGATCCTGCGCCGCGAGGCCCGCGCGCACTTTGCGAAATTCATTGCGTTCCTGCGCAACAGCACCGCCGGGCGGATCCCGCGACAGGCGATGCAGGACGCCCAGCTCGCTTCGGTGCGTGCGGCGGTGCAGCTGGAGGACCTGCGCTCGTCGGTGATCTTCGAGGACCCGGAAGTGCGCCTGCGCAGCCGCCGGATGCGCCTGCTCAACCAGCGCTACATGGCCGCGGCCACCAGCTTCCAGTCGCTGCACCACCTGATCAACCGCCTGCAGCGCGGCGGGCGCGAGGCCGCCGCCACCGCGCTGATCGCGCTCTACCGCCCGCTGGCGGCGGCGCTGACGCCGCCGCCGGGGCACGCCGGCGATGACGATCTGCAGGCCCTGCCGCCGCAGCTCGACGCGTGCGCCCGGGCGCTGCCCGGGCGTGCGGCGGCGCTGCGCCAGGAGCTCAACGGTGCGGCCTGCCGCGAGTTCGACACCGGCGCGGCCCTGCTCGCCCGGCTGGTCGACGAACTGGCGATCTTCGTCACCACCGAGCACGCGCTGCGCACCGGCATCCCGGTGAAGGGCGGCGTGGAGAAGGTGCACTTCAGCCGCTCCAGCGACCTGGCCAGCGTCGGCGTGGCGGTGTTGCGCACCTTCCTGACCATGTCCACGCTCAGCGTGTTCTGGCTGGCCAGCGGCTGGACCTTCGGCGCCAACGCCATGCTGCTGGCGGCGATCTTCAGTGGCCTGATGGCGGCCTCGCCGAACCCGATCGGTTCGGTGCTGCACACCCTGGTCGGCTACGCCGCCGGCATGCTCGGTGCGGCGATCACCGTGTTCGTGCTGATGCCCGGCGGCGACGGCTTCACCATGCTGGTCGCCAGCACCCTGCCGCTGCTGCTGATCGGTCCTTACCTGTCCACCCGCGACACGCTGCCGGGCGTGGGCGCCGGCTACACGCTGGGCTTCGTCTACATCCTGGCGCTGAAGAACCCGATGGTCTACGCGCCGGAGCACTTCTTCAACGACGCCATCGCGCAGCTCGCCGGCCTCGGCCTGTCCGGCGCCGCGTTCATGCTGTTGCCCGGGCTGTCCGGCACCGGTTGGCAGCGCCGCCGGCAATTGCGTCGGTTGCGCGAGCTGGTCTGGACCGCAGCCACCGAGTCGCTGGACGGCCTGCTCTGGCGCTTCGAGAGCCGCAGCCGCGACCTGCTGCTGCAGGCGGTCGCCAACACCCGTCCGCGCAGCACCGAGTCGCGCACCCTGCTGGCCTGGTCGCTGGCAGTGCAGGAGACCGGTCGCGCGCTGATCGAGCTGCGCCGGGACGTCGCCGCCGGCGAGCTTCCGGTCACCGCACGCGACGCCTGCCAGCTCGCCGTGCAGGCGGTCGGCGCGCTCTACCGCGAGCCCGGCCTGCCGGCATGGGAAGCGGCCGACCGTGCGGTCGACACCGCCATCGCGCTGGCCCCCGGCCGCGCCCGCAACCACCTCCACCAGTTGCGCAGCGCGCTGCGCGACGACGAGTCGCCGCTGCTCGCCGCCGTGCATGCGATGCCCACGCAGGAGCCCGCCCATGCCTCGTGAAATCGCCTTCTACGGCACGTTGATGCCCGGCCTGTTGCCGGTGTTCGTCGGCTGCCTGCTGCTGATGGTGACGCTGGACCTGCTGCTCAGCCGGATCGGGCTGTACCGGCACGTCTGGCATGCCTCGCTGTTTCGTCTGGCCCTGTTCGTCTGCCTGTTCGGCGGCGCGGGGCTGCTGCTGGTCCGCTGAGTATCGCCGCCATGAAAATCGCCCCCGCCCTGTTCCGCTTCGCCCTCACCTCCGTCGTCGTCGTGCTCGCGCTCGTGCTCGGCCACGCGCTGTGGAAGCACTACCTGTATGCGCCGTGGACCCGTGACGGCCGCGTGCGTGCCGACGTGGTGCGCGTGGCGCCGGACGTGTCCGGTCTGGTCAGCGCGGTCGCCGTGCGCGACAACCAGTTCGTCCACAAGGGCGACGTGCTGTTCGTGGTCGACCCGGCGCGTTTCCGCAATGCGGTGGACCAGGCGCAGGCCAACCTTGCCGCCGCCGAGGCCGCCGCACGTGCGGCCGGCGCCAGCATCAGCGCCGCGGCGGCCGGCGCCGCCGCGCGCCATGCCGAGTACGAGATGTACGCGGCCCAGGCCGAACGGCGCCAACGCATCGGCAACGTGATCTCGCAGGAAGACCGCAACGACGCCGCCGCCACCGCCAGCGCGGCACGCGCCACCTGGCAGCAGGCCCAGGCCAGCGGCCACCAGGCCAGTGCCGCGAAGGAGCAGGCCGCGGCCGCGGTCGAGCAGGCACAGGTCGCGCTCGATCGTGCCGAGCTGGATCTGGCCCGTACCGAGGTGCGCGCGCCGGTCGACGGCTACGTCACCAACCTCGATCTGCGCGCGGGCGACTATGCCGCTGCCGGCGCTGCGCGGCTCGCCCTGGTCGACAGCCACAGCTACTACGTCTACGGCTACTTCGAGGAGACCAAGCTGCCGCAGCTGCACGTGGGCGATCCGGTCGAGGTGCGCCTGATGGCCGGTGGCGCCGACCTGCCGGGCACCATCACCGGCATCGCGCGCGGCATTACCGACGCCGACAATCCTGCCGGGGCCGACGGCCTGGCCGACGTGAACCCCACCTTCAACTGGGTGCGCCTGGCCCAGCGTGTGCCGGTGCGCGTGGCGATCGATACCGACCACCTGCCATCCGGCACGGTGTTGTCCGCCGGCATGACCGCGACGCTGGTGGTGCACCCGCACCGCGACACCGGAGCCGCGCTGGCCGACGCGCGCTGAGCAGCCCTTTGGCGGGTCGGGATGGTGGCCTCGCCGATGGCATGTAAGGTTTTCCCCGCGGCGGTGGACTACCGGATAGCCACCCTGTTCAAGGAATGACCATGTCGACCGCAGCATCCTCGGTTTCCCTGCCTCCTCCTTCCTCGCTGGCCCGCGCCGCAGGCTGGTATCGCGAGGGCTTTCGCCTGTGGCGGCGTGCGCCGTTCCGGCTGGTCGGGTTGAGTCTGGCCTGCATGGTCGCCGAGGTGCTGCTGCAACTGGTGCCGCTGGCCGGCACCGTTCTCTCCAAGGCCGTGGTGCCGATGCTGGCGGTCGGCGTCTGGATCGGACTGGACCGGCTCGCGCGCGGCGAACCGCTGCGTTTCGCCTGCCTGCTGTCCGGTTGGCGCCATCCGCGCTGGCCCGCGCTGTGGGGACTGACCGCTGCCGTGGGGCTGATCGTGTTTGCCGTACAGGTGGCCGCGGCCGCAGCGGTGTACGGCCCGGCGGTCTGGGATGCCGTCGTGCTCGGCCACCTGCTGCATCACCCCGCATTGCAGACGCGCCGACTGGAGTTCGTGCTGCTGCTGCCCGGACTGGTGCCCGCGACGTTGTTGACGCTGGCGCCGCCGCTGTTCCTGTTCCGAGGCGAGGGTGTGTTGGCGGCGCTGGCCGGAAGCCTGCGGCGGGTGGCGGTGCACGCCGTGGCCTTCACGTTGGCGCTGCTGCCGCAGCTTGTGCTGTTCGCCGTGGCCCTGTCCTCCCCGTGGGCGATGCCGCTGCTGCTTCTGCTGATGCCGCTCGGCACCCTGCTGGCCTACGCCGCCTGGCGCGACCTGGCCGGTGCGCCGCCGGCAGGCTGAGGCGGCGTGGGCGCACGCAATCGGTTCGCCGAAGTGCTCCAGGCCCACGGCGGCCTGATGTCGCGCATCGCAGCCAGCTACGAGGCCGATCCGGCGCTGCGCGACGACCTGCTGCAGGAGATCGCGCTGGCCCTGTGGCGGGCGTTGCCGGGCTGGCGCGGCGAGGCCGGCCTGCGCACCTTCGTGGCGCGGATCGCGCACAACCGCGGTGCCAGCCACGTATTGGGCGAGCAGCGCCGGCCGCGTCCGGGAGCGTTGCCGGAGGACCTGCCGGACCCCGGCATCGCGCCGGAGCAGCACGCCCATGCCCGGCAGGAAGGCGCCCGCCTGCAGGCGGCGGTACGCGCGCTGCCGCTGGCGTTGCGACAGGCGGTGACGCTGGCGCTGGAGGGCTTCAGCCATGCGGAGATCGCCGATGCGCTGGGTATCCGGGTCAATGCCGTCGACGTGCGACTGAGCCGGGCGCGCCAGGCGCTGCGCGAACAGCTGGGAGAGTCGGCATGAGCACGCATGACGAGTGGAGCGACTGGGCCGCGCAGTGGCGCACCCAGCCGGTGGTGGACATCGAGCGCCTGCGCCGCCGCACGCTGGCCAAGCGGTGGCGGATGCTGGCGATGGTGGTGTTCGAAACCGTCACGGCGATCGGGGCGCTGGTCCAGACCGGCTGGCTGTTCGCCCACCCGGGGCTGGGGCTGCGCTGGAAGCTGTTTGCCACCGGCGGCACGGTGCTGGTGGTGGTGATGTGGTCGATCACCCTGTGGTTGCGCCGGGGCACGTGGCGGGCTGCCGGCTCTCGCGTGGCCGAACTCCTGCGGCTCGACGCGCGCCGCGCGCGGGCCGGCATCCGTCTGGCGCAGGCGCAGCTGTGGGGGTTTGCCGCGCTGCTGGTGGGCGTCGCGGTGCTGGCGTGGCCATCGCTGCAACCCTCGGCGTGGATGCACGATGAAGCCCTGCGCCGGCTGCTGCTGGTGCAGATCGGCGCCAATGCGCCGATCGTGCTCGGCGGCGTGGTCTTCTGCCTCTGGTACATCCGCCGCCAGCGCCGTCGGCTGGCGCGTATCGCGCAGCTGACGGCGGAACTCGGGATGGTCTGATCGACGCAGGCCTGAACGCATCGCCTTTTCCTGCGACGGCGTTCCCGGCATGCTCGCCACTTTGTGACGACGCCGGGGGCGCGATCCTTGTCCGCGATGAAACGACTGACCCGACTTCCCGCCCGCGTGGTGCGGCGGCTGCTGCCGTTCGGCCGCGCCGCGCGCCTGCAGGCGCGGCTGGACGGCATGCCGGCGTTCGCGGTACCGGCGGCGGCGATCGAGACGCTGGACGGCCCGGCGGCCTACCGCGAGCGGCTGCTGGCGGCGATCGCCGCGGCCGAGCGGCGCATCGTGATCGTGGCGCTGTACCTGGAGGACGACGAGGGCGGTCGCGAGGTGCTCGAGGCGCTGTATGCGGCCAAGGCGCGCCGGCCGGCGCTGGAGATCAGCGTGTTCGTCGACTGGCACCGCGCCCAGCGCGGCCTGATCGGCAAGGCGCGCAGCGAGGGCAACGCCGGCATGTACCGCGCCTGGGCACGCGAGCGCGGTGACGGCGTGGCGATCTACGGCGTGCCGGTGCAGAACCGCGAGCTGTTCGGCGTGCTGCACCTGAAGGGCATGGTGATCGACGACACCGTGCTGTACTCCGGCGCCAGCCTCAACAACGTCTATCTGTGCCGCCACGATCGCTACCGGCTGGACCGCTACCACCTGCTGCGCCACGCGCCGCTGGCCGACGCGATGGCCGGCTTCGTGCAGCGGCATTTCCTCGGTCGGCCGGCGGTGCCGCGCCTGAACGTGCCGGAGGTGCCGACCACCGCCAGCCTGCTGCCGGCGATCCGCGCGCTGCGCCAGGAACTGGCCGGGGCGCGCTACGAGGTGCCGGACGAGCCGGCGGGCGAGGGTGCCGTGGCGGTGACGCCGCTAGCCGGTTTCGGTCGCGCCGACAACGCACTCAACGACACCCTGCTCGCGCTGCTGGCCGGCGCGCGCGAGCGGGTGGTGCTGCTCACCCCGTACTTCAACCTGCCGCGGCCGGTGCGCGCTGCCATCGGGCAGCTGCTGCGGCGCGGCTGCACAGTGGAGATCATGGTCGGCGACAAGGTCGCCAACGATTTCTACATTCCGCCGGAGCAGCCGTTCCGCACCATCGGCGTGCTGCCGTATCTCTACGAGAGCAACCTGCGCCGCTTCGCCCGGCGCCACCAGCGTCAGCTGGCCAGCGGCCAGCTGGCATTGCACCTGTGGCGGCATGCCGACAACAGCTACCACCTCAAGGGGCTGTTCATCGACGACGATGTGGCCGTGCTGACCGGCAACAACCTCAATCCGCGCGCCTGGGCGCTGGACCTGGAGAACGCGCTGGTGCTGCGCGACCCGCATGGCCTGCTGCGAGAACAGCATGCGAGGGAATGGGCATCTCTGCTCCGCCATGCACAGCGCGTGCAGGACTACCACGCGCTCGAGACCTCACGGCATTACCCCGCGCCGGTGCGCAAGCTGCTGCGTCGGCTGAGCCGGGTGCGGCTGGACCGGCTGGTCAACCGGCTGCTGTAGCGGCGCTCACGCCGAGGTGGCCAGCCGGCTCAGCCGCATCGCCAGCCAGCGCTGCACGTCCGGCCATTCGCCGGCCAGTACCGAATAGCACACCGTGTCGCGCAGGCTGCCGTCCGGGCGGCGCTTGTGGGCGCGCAGGACGCCGTCGCGATGGGCGCCCAGGCGCTCGATCGCGCGCTGCGAGTCGAGGTTGCGGTGGTCGGTGTGGAACTCCACCGCCACGCAATCGAGCCGCTCGAACGCGTGGCCCAGCAACAGGCGCTTGCACGCCGTGTTGAGGTGGCTTTTCTGCCAGCGCTTCGCGTACCAGGTGTAGCCGATCGCCACGCGCGGCAGCGCCGGGTCGAAGTCGTAATAGCGGGTGGAGCCGACGATCTCGCCGTAGCGCTTTTCGCGCACGGCGAACGGCAGCATCCGGCCGGTGGCCTGGCCGGCCAGCGCCGCGGCGATATAGTCGCTGGAGGTGCCCGGTGGCGGTGCGCTGGTGAACCACAGCTTCCACAGCTCGCCATCGGCGGCCGCGGCCTCGAGCGCGGGAGCGTGATCGGTGTGCAGGGGTTCGAGCAGGACGTGGTCGTCTTCCAGGTGGACCGGGGCGAGCGTCGTCATGCGGGGCTCAGGCGTCGAGGTCGGGGATCAGCTTGCTCTCCAGCCGCGCGATGGCGTCCTTGAGCAGCAGCTTGCGCTTCTTCATGCGGGTGACCTGCAGCTCGTCACGGAAGCCGGTTGCCTGCAGATGGGTCACCAGCGCGTCCAGCTCGCGGTGCTCCCGGCGCAGTTCGAACAGGGTCTGGGCGATCGAGGGTTGATCCGGTTCCGTCATGGCACGCGCACGAGGAGGTAGGCGCGCAGTGTACGCCTCCGGCCCGGCGCCGGTCAGCGGGCTACAATGTCGCGCTTCCAATCCGGTTCACGCCCCGATGTCCGCCACTCCCGAATCTTCCCGCAAGCAGGCCTACGAGGCCGGCAAGCTGGCCAAGCGCCTGCGCCACCAGGTTGGCCAGGCGATCGCCGACTTCAACATGATCGAGGACGGCGACAAGGTGATGGTGTGCCTGTCCGGCGGCAAGGACTCCTACACCCTGCTCGACATCCTGCTGTCGCTCAAGGCGAAGGCGCCGGTGCACTTCGAGCTGATCGCGGTGAACCTGGACCAGAAGCAGCCGGACTTTCCCGAGCACGTGCTGCCGGACTACCTCACCGCGCGTGGCGTGCCGTTCCACATCATCGAGCAGGACACCTACAGCACGGTCACCCGGGTGATTCCCGCCGGCAAGACCATGTGCAGCCTGTGTTCGCGGCTGCGCCGCGGCGCGCTGTACTCGTGGGCGGCCGAGAACGGCATCACCAAGATCGCGCTGGGCCACCACCGCGACGACATCCTCGCCACGTTCTTCCTCAACCTGTTCCACCACGCCAGCCTGAAGGCGATGCCGCCGAAGCTGCGCTCGGACGACGGCCGCCACGTGGTGATCCGCCCGCTGGCCTACTGCAGGGAGAGCGACATCGCCGAATACGCGGCCCAGCGCGAATTCCCGATCATCCCGTGCAACCTGTGCGGCTCGCAGGAAAACCTGCAGCGCAAGCAGGTCGGGCTGATGATGGCCGAGTGGGAACGCCAGTTCCCCGGCCGTGCCGAGACCATGTTCCGCGCGCTGGGCAACGTGGCGCCCTCGCAGCTGGCCGACCGCACGCTGTTCGACTTCGCCTCGCTCGGTTCGCGCGAGGGTACGACGCGGGCCGATGCACACGGCTGGCTGGCCGGGTATGCTGGCGAACCCGCCACGGATGATGCGGTTTAGACGTCCATACTTCCAATTTCCACCTTTTCGAGTACCGACATGTCCTTCTTTGCTTCCGTTGAAATGGCTCCCGGCGACCCGATCCTCGGCCTGACCGAGGCCTACCTCGCCGACCCGCGTCCGAACAAGGTGAACCTCGGCGTGGGCATCTACACCGACGAGCAGGGACGGGTGCCGGTGCTCAAAGCGGTGCAGCAGGTCGAGCAGGCGCTGGCGCGCGACACGCAGCCGCGCGGCTACCTGCCGATCGACGGATTGCCGGCGTACAACAAGCTCAGCCAGCAGCTGCTGTTCGGCGAGGGTTCGCCGCTGCTCGAAGCCGGCCGCGTGGCCACCGCGCAGACCATCGGCGGCAGCGGCGCGCTGCGCGTGGCGGCGGACCTGATCAAGCAGGTGGCCGGCGACAAGGCGCGCATCGCGATCAGCAACCCGAGCTGGGGCAACCACCACGTGGTGTTCCGCACCGCCGGGTTCCAGCTGCAGGACTACCGCTACTACGACGACACCACCCACGGCCTGGACTTCGCCGGCATGCTGGAGGATCTGGGCAAGCTGGAGCCGGGCACCGTGGTGCTGCTGCACGCCTGCTGCCACAACCCGACCGGCGTCGACCTGGAGCCGGCGCAGTGGGCGCAGGTGGTGGAGCTGGTGAAGGAGCGCGGCCTGCTGCCCTTCGTCGACATGGCCTACCAGGGCTTCGACCAGGGCATCGACGCCGACGCCACCGCGGTGCGCATGTTCGCCGAGTCGGGCATCGAGGCGTTCGTGGTGGCCAGCTCGTATTCGAAGTCGTTCTCGCTGTACGGCGAGCGCGTAGGCGTGCTGTCGATGGTCGGCGCCGACCGCGACGAGGCCGCGCGCCTGCGCTCGAAGATCAAGCAGACCATCCGCGCCAACTACTCCAGCCCGGCGGCCCACGGCGGCCAGCTGGTCGCCGGCGTGCTGGCCAGCAGCGAGCTGCGTGCACTGTGGGAGAGCGAGCTGGGCGGCATGCGCGAGCGCATCCATGCCATGCGCGCGGGACTGGTGCAGAAGCTGGCCGCGCACGGCCACGAGTTCGGCTTCATCCAGCGCCAGGCCGGCATGTTCTCCTACTCCGGCCTGAGCAAGCCGCAGGTCGAGCGCCTGCGCGAGGAGTTCGCGATCTACGCGCTGACCACCGGGCGCATCTGCGTGGCGGCGCTGAATACGCAGAATCTTGGCTATGTGGCCGACGCCATCGCGAAGGTCGTGGGCTGAGGGCGTTGTCGCAGACGGTGACTCGGAGACGCCTTACTCTCCATGGCCGTCATCCCGGCGAAAGCCGGGATCCAGCGACTTTCGGGCGGCACAGCAGAGGCACTGGATCCCGGCTTTCGCCGGGATGACGGTGAGGGGGGCGGAGCCTCTTCGGGCGCTCCACAGCGCCAAGCCACACCCTTTCATTCAGCGGTCAGGGCGTCTCTCCCTGCCGCCCCAACACGGACACTCCATGTTCTTCCGCAATCTCACTCTGTTCCGCTTTTCCCCCGCCGTCGCCGACGACCTGAGCCGCCTGGACGAGGTGCTGGCCGAGCACCGCCTGCGCCCGTGCGGGCCGATGGAGATGTCCACCCGCGGTTTCGTGCCGCCGGTGGGCCGTGGCGAGGAGGCGGCGCTCACCCATGCGGTGAACGCCTGCACCTGGCTCACCGTGGGCGGCGAGGACAAGCTGCTGCCGGCGGCGGTGATCAACGACGAGCTGCAGCGCAAGGTGCAGAAGATCGCCGAGGAGGAAGGCCGCAAGGTCGGCGGTCGCGAGCGCAAGCGGATCAAGGAGGACCTGCTCAACGAACTGCTGCCGCGCGCCTTCGTGCGCAGCTCGCGGCTCTCGGCCTATGTCGACAAGAAGCACGGCTGGCTGGTGATCGACACCGCCAGCCGCAAGTCGGCCGAGAACGCGCTGAGCCAGGTGCGCGAAGCGCTGGGCAGCTTCCCGGCGGTGCCGCTGGCGCCGGAGGAAGGCCCACGCGTGCTGATGACCGACTGGCTGGCCAACGGCACCCTGCCGGCCGGGCTGGCGCTGGGCGACGAGGTCGAACTGCGCGATCCGGGCAGCGCCACCGGCGCGATCGCCAAGTGCCGCCGCCAGGACCTGGACAGCGAGGAGATCAAGGAGCACCTGCGCAACGGCAAGCAAGTGTTCCAGCTCGGCCTGGTGTTCGACGACCGCATGAGCTTCGTGCTCGGCGAGGACCTGGTGGTGCGCAAGCTGAAGTTCCTCGATGTCGTGCTCGACGAAATGGGCGATAGCCACCAGGACGCCGCCGCCGAGGCCGACGCGAGCTTCGCCCTGCTGACCCTGGAGATCGAGCGGCTGCTGGCCAAGCTGGAGGAGTGGTTCGGCCTGCCGCGGCCGGCCGACGCCTGACGTACGCGGCCGTATGGTGATGATTTTCGCGGTCCGGCACGCCACCGCTTGAATCATCACCTCCCCGTCGCCAATCCCTGCCAGAATCTTTCTCCCGGGTCCGACGCGGCCCGGGCCCCACCGGCAGGCAACACCGCATGGCGCAGCAACTGGAAGGCGACTGGCTGGAACTGGCGACCACGGGCGGCAGCACGATCCGCGTGCTCAAGGCCGTCCACCCGCGCGCGCGTCGCCTGCGCCTTACGGTCACGCCCAAGGGTGCCCGGGTCAGCTATCCGCGCGGCACCCATCCGGCCCAGGTCAGCGCGTTCCTGCGCAGCCACGCCGACTGGCTGGAGCAGAAGCTCGACGAGCTGAACCTGCTGGTGAAGCCGCTGCCGCCGCTGCGGGTCGGCCAGCCGGTGGAGATCCCGTTGCGCGGCGAGCGCGTCTGGCTGGACTGGGACGAGGGCCCGTACCCGCGCATCGCCAGCGGCGAGGGCGTGCTCACGCTGATCCTGCCGCGGCCGCACACCCGCGCGCTGCCGGTGGCGCGGGGGCTGCTCGCCTCGCATCTGGAATCGCTGATCCGCCGTGACGTGTCGCGCTGGCTGGCGCAGTACGTGCCCCAGCTGGGGCTGGCGCCCACGGCACTGAAGGTGCGTCCGCTGAAGAGCCTGTGGGGCAGCCTGGACACCCGCGACCGCATCAACCTCGACCTTGCGCTGGCGCTGGCCCCGCCGGCTGCGCTGCGCTACGTGCTGGCCCATGAGCTGTGTCACCTGAAGGTGCGCAACCACTCCCCGCGCTTCTGGGCGCAGGTCGAGACGCTGTACCCGAACTGGCAGGAGCAGCGCGACTGGCTGCGCCAGAACGGTGCAGTGCTGAAGGCCGAGCTGGACCGGCTGGTGGCCGACGTGGCGGACTGACCCGGCTTCGGCGCGCGGGCCGCGCCGTTGGATGACGGGTGTAACTTGCCGCTCCGGTCGGCGGCGGCCAAGCTGATCATCCCTCCCGGATGGTTCCAGGCAACGACGATGCAGCTCCCCCTCGGCGACATCATCAAGGCCGGCTGGCTGGTGTTCCTGCTGTACTGGGCGATCCGCGCCCGGGACGCGAAGGCCGCCGTTCGCAGCGAGCCGTTCGTGCTTCGCCTGCTCAAGCACTGGCTGCCGTTGATGGTCGGCACGGCGCTGGTGTTGCCCTGGCGCGGCGGCGAAGACTCGCTGTTGCGCCTGCGCTTCGTGCCGCCCGAGGCGGCGCTGTCGATCCTCGGCGCGCTGCTGGTCTGGGCCGGCGTGCTGTTCGCGATCTGGGCGCGGACCATCCTCGGCCGCAACTGGAGCGCCGTGGTGCAGGTCAAGCAGGATCACGAACTCGTGGAGCGCGGTCCGTACCGCTGGGTGCGCCATCCGATCTATACCGGCCTGCTGCTGGCCTTCTTCGGCACCGCGCTGGCGCAGGGCGAATGGCGCGGCCTGCTCGGCACGGCCATCGTGGGCGTCTCGTTCTGGTTCAAGCTGCGGCTGGAGGAGCGCTGGATGCGCGAGCAGTTCGGCGAACGCTACCAGGCCTACATGCGGCGGACGAAGGCGCTGGTGCCGGGCCTGCTCTGAGGACACCGCACCCGCGCCTCCCGACGGGACGCGGGTGCGGTTCCCGCCTCACCCGATCGCCATCTTCAGGATGACCAGGGCTCCGACCAGCATGATCACGCTGCTGATCAGGCTGATCGCCACGCCCTTCAGGAACGTCGTCTCCAGCACCCACTGGTAGATCAGCGCGCCGCCGGCGAGCGCCAGGATGAAGTGCACGAACATGCCGCCGAAGTGCAGCGCGTTGAGCATCCGCGACAGGATCACCTGCAGCACCAGCGAACCGAGTACCGGCCCGATCGTGGTGCGTTGCGCCCCGAGTGCGCGTGCGGTGTACATCACCGGTGCGATCAGCAGCGCCACCAGCGCTGCCAGCAGGAATACCACTTTCAGAAACGCCATCCCCTTCCCCTGTCTGCTCCGTCAATGGAGCCGGGGAGTGTCGCCGTGAAATCTTGCGAGGTAAAGAGGCCTCAGTGCGACAGTTCGAACGCCGTCAGCACCTGCGCGGTCTGCGTGGGCTTCTCCAGCATCGGCATGTGATTGCAGCCGACCAGCGTGGTGCTGCTGATCGCCGAGGCGTGCACGAGACCGTCGCGCAGGCTGTCCATCGCCGAGATGTCGCTGATCTTGTCGCCGGCGCACCACAGGCCCATCACCGGCATGGTCAGCTGGTCCAGCCGCCGCTGCACGGAGAGGTACTGCGAGGGCTGGCGCAGCTCGTTGAACACCTTGTCGAGGAACGCGCGATCGCGCTTGTTGCGTGCGATGAACACGTCGATGAACCGCCCGGGCAGGTCCGGTACCTTTTCGAATGCCAGTGCGAACGCGCGCTGGAAACCGGCGCGATCGTCGTAGTCGAACGGGTTGGTGCCAGCCAGCGCCTCGCGGGCGAAGGCGTTCTCCTTCTGCTTGAGGCCGAAGGAGTCGACCAGCACCAGCCGGTTGATCCGCTCCGGATGTTCGGCGGCATAGACGCCGGCGATGGCGCCACCCATCGAGTGGCCGACCAGGGTCACGTTGTGCAGGCCCAGCGCCTGCATGAAGCCGTCCAGTCGGGCGGCCTGGGTGTCGATGTCGTAGTCGGCGGCCGGGTCGCGCGACGAGTCGCCCCAGCCGGGCAGGTCCGGGATCACCAGATGGAAGTGCGGGCTGAGCTGCGCCGCCACTTTCAGCCACACCGCCTTGTTCGAGTCGTAGCCGTGCAGCAGCACCAGGGTCGGGCCTTCCCCCCCTTCGTAGTAGGACCAGTGGGCGCCGCCCGCCTGTACGGATTTCTCGTCCAGGTGCGCGGCCATCGCCTGGCGCGTCGCATCCGCGCGCATCAGCCACTGTGGCGCGAACAGGTAGCACGCGCCGAGGCCGAGGCCGATCATCGCCACCACGGCAGCGAGGAATTTCACCCGCCGGATCAGCAGGCGCTGCCACAGCGGACGGCCGCCGGGGGCGGCCGGGGCCGGTGCGACGGAGCGGGAGGGAGGGGTCTGCTTAGCCATGGAAGAAGCCTGACGATCGGAAACAACCGGGGTGTGACAGCTTGCGGTGGGCGCCGGTTCGACGGGGGCGGGGCGCTGACGCTCCGCCCCGGTCGATCACTTGGCCTTCCCCGCCTTGGCGAAGATGCCCTCGATCGCCTGCTGGGTCAGCGGGTGGTAGCCGTCCTTCGCCTTCGCGTAGGCGGCCTCGGCGTAGGCCAGGCCGTCGGGCGTGGCGGCGAAGGCACGGTACACCGGCGTGGTCAGGTAGATGCGGCCGATCCGCGTCATGTGCTCGCGCGCGGCCGGCCATACCGCCTTGTCGCCGGCGGCGATGGCGTGGATGTACCAGCGCATGCCGATCTCTGCATTGGGCGTGCCGGTGAGGTGCCAGGCGGCGTCCAGCGCCTGCATCTGCCCGAGCTTGGGCACGTCGGGCAGGCGGTCGAGGAAGTACATCCACTCCTGCGTGTTCCAGTCCTTCGCGTCGAGCTTGTCGGCGGCCAGCGTGCCGGCGGTGAAAGCCTTCACTTTCGCGTCGATCATGTCGAAGCGCGCCGAGGTCGGCAGCGGGGCGTCCTTGGGAATGCCGGTGCCGTAGACCCACTCGTTCACCTCGGCCATGCTCATCTTGCCGGGGTACTTGTCGATCAGGTTGGCCTTGAGGAAGGCCAGCATCTGCTCGGTGGTGATGCTCTGGAACGCGAAGTGGTCGAAGTAGCTCTTCAGGTACGGGTCAAACGCGGCGCGGCCGTAGCGCTGCTCCAGCGTGCGCAGGAACCATGAGCCCTTGTCGTAGGCGACGTCGGACAGCGCGTCGTCGGCATCCACGTCGCCCGGCACGGGCGCCAGCTTCTGGCTGTTCGCCGGCATCGTGCCGATGCTCTTCTCCAGCGCGCGCGCGGACAGCAGGGCCTCCTCGTCGGCCAGCGTCTTGCCGTACACCGCCTCGGTGATGCGGCCCTGCACGTAGGTGGTGAAGCCCTCGTTGAGCCAGCCGTCGCGCCAGGTGGCGTTGGTCACCAGGTTGCCCGACCACGAGTGCGCCAGCTCGTGCGAGATCACCGAGGCCAGGCTCTTGTCGCCCACGACAATCGTCGGCGTGGCGAAAGTCATGTTCGGGTTTTCCATGCCGCCGAACGGGAACGACGGCGGCAGCACGATCAGGTCGTAGCGGCCCCAGCGGTACGGGCCGTAGAGTTTCTCGGTGGTGGCGATCATCTTCTCGGTGTCTTCGAACTCGTGCGCCGCCTTGTGCACCATCGACGGCTCGGCATACACCGCGCTGCGCGGGCCAGTGGCCTCGGCCGCGATGTCGCCGGCGGCGATCGCCAGCAGGTACGAGGGGATCGGGTGCGGCTGGTCGAAGCGGAAGTCACCGTCGAGCGGGTGGTGCAGGTCGTTCAGTGCGCTCATCACCACGCGCACGCCCTTCGGTGCGGTGACGTGGGCGTCATAGGTGATGCGGATCGCCGGCGAATCCTGCAGCGGCACCCACGAGCGGGCGTGGATCGACTCGCTCTGCGAGAACATGAAGGGCAGTTTCCTGTCGGCGGTCTGCGCCGGGGTCAGCCACTGCAGGCCGGTGGCTTCGGGCGAGGTGTCGTAGACGATGCGCACCTTGGCCGGGTGGTTCGGCGCGGCGATGGTGAGCTTGCTGCCGAGCTGCTTGTCGCGCGGCGCCAGCGCGTAGGTCAGTGCGTGGGCGTGGCCCTTGGCGTCGATGCCCTCGATGGTGGCGATCTTCAGGTCGCGCGTGTCCAGCACCAGCGAGCTCGCCTTGGGATTTACCCAGTGCAGGCTCAGCGTGGCGCGGCCGTGCAGCTCCTTGTGCGGGAAGTCCAGCTTCAGATCCAGGTCGAGGTGGGTGACCTTGACCTGGTCGGGTTGCGCGTACGAGTACGGATCGGTCGCATGGGCTGCCAACGGCAGCAGCAGGGCGCTCGCGGCGAGCGTGGACAACAGGCGCATCGGGGCCACTCCGGCAAACGGAAAACGCCGAGTATGCCATTGGCCCCCCCGCGCCGACCCGTGCCCGAAGGCCCGGTGGCTCAGGGCAGCTCGCCGGACGAATGCGGATCCACGTCGTACGGATGCATCGTCGCCAGATGCCCGGCCTGCGCCCGCACGCGGCCGATCCAGCCGCGGATCGCCGGATAGCCGTCGAGCAGGAACCCCGCCTCGTCGGCGCGGCTGCCGTAGGCGAACACCGCGATGTCGGCGATGGTGTAGCGCTCGCCGGCGAGGAACGAGCGCTCCGCCAGCTCGCGTTCGAGGATCGCCAGCGTCCGCCGCGCCGCCGCGCGTTTGGCCTCGACGATCGCCGGTGCACGCCGCGCGAGCTTGCCGGTGAGGGTCCAGTGACGCAGCGCGCCGATCACCGACTCCACCCGTTCCTGCTCGAAGCTCAGCCACTGCCACACCCGGGCGCGGCCGAAAGCGTCGTCGGGCAGGTAGGGCGTGCCCTCGGCGAGGTACATCAGGATCGCGTTGGACTCGGCCAGCGCGCGGCCGTCCTCCAATCGGATGGCCGGCACGGTGCCGGTGGGGCTGATCCGCAGGTAGTCGGCCTGCTGGCCGTCACCCTCGAAGATGCTCACTTCCACCGTGCGGTACGGGTGCTGCAGGTGCTGCAGCAGCTGGCGGACTTTCCAGGCGTTCTGCGAGGGCAGGTAGTCGAACAGGGTCAGCATGCGGGCGGGCTCCGGGGATCGGGGGGAGCCCAGTGTCGCCAGCCCGCCGCCGCCAGCGCCATCCGCTTCTTGCGCAACCCGGCGATCAGCTGCCGCTGTTGGCGGAAGACGCGGTCGCCGGCTTCGGTTGCAGCGAACGCACGTAGGCCTTTACGTCGTCGACCGAGACCGCGCCGCGATGCTCGCGATCGATCTGGTCGAAGTGGGCACGGATGAACGGCACCGGCCCCTTCTGCGCCTCTTCGCGGGAGATCAGGCCGTCATGGTTGCGGTCGGCGATCTTCATGTTCTTGATCGCGACGGCGGCGTCGTTGGCCAGGCCACCCATGCCGTGCTGTGCAGCGGCTGGCAAGGCGGCAAGGGCGAAGCAGGAAGCCAGGATCAGACGTGCATGGCGCATGGCGATCTCCTTGGGTTGCCGCCGCGAGTATCGCACCACTCGTGAGCGAGCATCGGCCGGCGTAGTCGACCGACGTCCTGCGTCTGCGAACTGGCTCGGGTGGATGGCGTAGCCTTGAAACGCTCGCTGTAGCGGGCGGTGGTTCCTGCACCATGCCTGGGCATGGGGCACTCCTGAAAAGTTGGATCAGGGTGTCCACTAAACCGTGGGAACTATCGTCGCCCGACCGGCTCGCCCTGTCGACGCAGCGCGGCGTGCACGCGCGGGCTGCCGTAGGTTTCCCGGCTCTCCCGGTGCACCTGGCGAACCCTTGCGATCAGCCGCTCATCCTCCTGCGCGCGCTCACTGAGCGGGCGGGCGCACCAAGCGTAGAAGCCACTGGCGCTGACCCCGAACAGGCGACACAGCCGCCTCACCGGGTAGTGCTCTTGCTGGGTCTGGATGAAGGCGAAGCGCTCGCTTTTCGTTCGGAAGTGAACGCGATCGCTTTTTTTAAAAGGTCATGCTCGACCTTCAGCTGCTCGTAGGCCTTCTTCACCCGACGCAGCTCCTTCAGCTCGGCCGAAACGGCCGGATCGACGTCCACACCCTTGACCATGATCGTGCCCTCGCGCGCCTGTTTTCGCCAACGAGACAGCATGAAGGGATGGATGTAAAGCGAAGCGGCGACGTCCTGCACCTGGACGCCGGGGAGCCGGCTGAGACGCACGGCGGTGGCCTTGAATTGCTCGCTGTAACGCGTGGTCGTTTTGGGACCTGGCTTGGGCATGGGGCACTCCTGAAAAGTTAGATCAGGGTGTCCACTAAACCGTGGGAACTATCGCTTCGGCTTGAATGAATTGTTAGGGCCCGCCTGCGCGCACCCAGCCATTAGTCATCACCGTCAATGCGGAAATGAGCCCTGACCCCAGGGCTGTCTATACCGACAGTCTTACCGATGTTGCCCATAAAGGACTCGAACAAATCCCAGTCCTCAGGCTGGCTGGGCGCGGGAAGGGGAGTGTCATTGAGCCAATTGGATGTGCCATCAGGAAGCAGGCGCTCAATGCGTACAAACCACTGGCCGTCTTTCTGGAAAGTAGAGATCTTATGGGCGTAATTGGGAATCTTCATGCGGGGCCTAACGCTGGAGTTAAGCGGCGCGCGGTACGCGCGTCCGCTTGGACGAATGGTTAGGGCCTACCGTGAGCCTCCAAACCACCCAAAAGGTGACAGCAGATGCTGCCCCCACGAGCCCCATGCCGCCAGAGCTCAAGAAGTACTGAACCCATCCAGCGTGTGTAGGTACGCCTCGAACGACGTAGTCGACCATTTTGTGGCCGTCCCACGCACTGTACCCGGAACCTTGATCAGGATGATAAGGCCATGAGACAAGTGCCATGGGCACAGCGCTTAGAAAGAAGCCAGAGATGGCTGCGGACCACCAGCGGACCCAACCGCGGCGGTTGAAAATAAAGAACGTAGGAAGGCCGAGCAGAACAATCCATAGCAAAGCAAGCACAAAGGCAAGCAAGCCCACGCGGGACGTGCCGAAGAAGATCGCCGGCAGAAGCGCCGCGAAAAAGACTGCCAAGAATATTCCGACGACTTTCCGCATAAGCCCTAACGCTTAGTAGACCCCACATCCGGGGTGTTGCACCGAGTATGCACGGCTCTCGACAGGGCGGACAAGCGGCAAATTACTAAACGCCATCAGGCGCTTGCGTGACATTCCTGGCGAGGATTGCGCCCCACGATGTCGGTGTTACACGGCGAATGTGGGGGTGTATGAGTTACGCAGGCGGAAACGAGGGTGTAACAGAGGCGAATTCGCCGCGGTTGCTGGATCAGGTGCGTCCGCGTTTGCGGCTTCGGCACTACAGCCTGCGAACGGAGCAGGCATGCATCTCTGAAAAGGGGACGGGGCAATTAGGTTCTATGCCCGGTCCCGGGAAGGCGCCTTGGACCGTTCCGAGGCCGCAGTGCTGCCGGCCGGTCAATGGCCCGCACGATCAGAGCCTGGAGCGATCGGTCGCCCATAGTGAGTCCCTGCCAAAGGTGCTCATGGTCGCGCTATCGCCCCATCACGACCGAAACGATCCGCCAGCGCGTCGGTGGCGGTGACCAGGGCATCGACGATCGCCGGGTCGGCGGCACTGTGGCCGGCCAGCACCACGCGCAGCTCGGCCTCGGGCCAGGCCTGGGACAGGTCCCAGGCGCTTTTCATCGGGCAGATGATGTCGTAGCGGCCGTGCACGATCGTCGTCGGGATGTGCCGGATGCGGTCGACGCCGTGCAGCAGCTGGTCCGGCTCCAGGAAGATGCGGTGGCGGAAGTAGTGCGCCTCCATCAGCGCCAGGCTTACCGCGCGGTGCGGATCGTCGAAGTCGCCGCCGCCGTCCGGATCGTGCACCAGGGTGGTGCCGCCGCCTTCCCAGGCACTCCACGCGTGCGCCGCGGCCAGCCGGGTGGCTTCGTCCGGGCTGGTGAGCCGGCGCCAGTAGGCCTCGAGCATGGAGTCGCGCTCGGCTTCGGGAATGAGCGCGACGAAGCGTGCCCAGCGCTCGGGGAAAATCTGCCGCGAGCCGCCGTCCATCTCGTTGAACCAGCGCAGCTCCTCGTCGCGGCCGAGGAAGATGCCGCGCAGCACCAGCGCCAGCGCGCGCTCTGGGTGGGTCTGCGCGTAGGCCAGCGCCAGGGTGGAGCCCCACGAGCCGCCGAACACCACCCAGCGCTCGATGCCCAGATGCCGGCGGATCGCCTCGATGTCGGCCACCGCATGCCAGGTGGTGTTGTCGGTGAGCTCGGCGAACGGCGTGGACTGGCCGGCGCCGCGCTGGTCGAACAGCACGATGCGGTAGCGCGCCGGATCGAAGAAGCGGCGGTGGTAGTCCGACAGTCCCGCGCCCGGCCCGCCGTGCAGGAAGATCACCGGCAACCCGTCCGGGTTGCCGCACTGCTCGACGTAAAGCGTATGCAGGCCGTCTACCGGCAGGTGCTCGGTGGCGTACGGCGTGATCTCGGGATACAGCGTGCGCATGGCGTGCTCCGTGAGGGTGGGCGACCAGCCTAGTCCACCGGCAGGGCGGCGGCGGCATTCCACATCGTGCGGGTGATCGGGCGGTTCACGTGAGGTGCCTGCAGTACCACCAGGGTGGTGGTGCTGATGCTGGGATGGATCTTCAGCAGGCGGTCGAGCACGGTTTCCAGATGGGCAATCGACATCGCCACCAGGTGCAGCAGGGCCGAGTCCTCGCCGGCCAGTCGCCGGCAGTCGAGCACCTCGGGGATGTCCTCGACGATCTCGCCGATGCGCTTGCACACGCCGCCATCGCAACGCAGCCGCACCATCGCGTCGATGCTGTAGCCCAGTCGCCGGGGGTCGACCACGGCGCGGTAGCCGCGGATCACCCCGGCCTCCTCCAGCCGCTTCACCCGCTCGGCCACCGCCGGCGCCGACAGGTGCACCAGCCGACCGAGCTCGGCGTAGCCCAGGCGCGCGTCAGCCTGCAGCGCCTCGAGCAGTTGCCAGTCCTTGGCGTCGATATCGGGTTTGGAATCCACGGTGTCTCTCCCTGAAGAATCATTGATTCGATGGCGAGGCACGGTCAGCCCCGTCGATCCATTATTCATGGCGACGGGGCTGCTCACTAGCATGCGCACTTCCCCGTCCCCGGATCTGTTCACCATGGCTAGCCCCGAACGACTCGATGCCCGCGCCCTGGCGCTGGTTGGCGTCGCCCTGCTCACCTGGTCCTCGGCCTATGCGGCGATCGCCTACGCGCTGGCCGCCTTCACCCCCGGCGAAGTGGCGCTGGCACGGCTGGCGATCGCCTCGCTGTGCTTCGGCCTGTTCCTCACCGTCCGCCGCGTGCCGCTGCCGGCGCGGCGCGAATGGCCGGGCCTGGCGCTGCTGGGGGTGATCGGCTTCACCGTCTACCACCTGTGCCTGAATCACGCGGAGACGCGCATCGCCAGCGGAACGGCATCGATCCTGATCTCGCTGGTGCCGGCGGCGACCGCGGCCTGGTCGGCGATCTGGCTGCGCGAGCGGTTGCCCGCGCGCACGCTGGTCGGTCTCGGCGTGGCGTTGGTCGGCGTGGTGCTGGTGGTGTTGGCAAGCGGCAGGCAGGTGCGCTTCGAGCCGATGGCCGCGCTGGTATTGGTCAGCGTGCTGGCCTCGGCGATCTACTTCGTCGGCGTGAAGCCCTACTTCGCGCGCAGCAGCGCGCTGGGTGTCACCGCGTTCGGCTTCTTCGCCGGCACGCTGGGCGCGCTGCCGTTCGGCATGCACCTGCCGCAGGCGCTGGCCGCTGCGCCCTGGCCGGCGATCGCGTCGCTGGTTTGGCTGGGCGTGGCGCCGACGTTCGTCGGCTACATCGCGTGGAACTTGGCGATCCACCGCAGCTCGGCCTCGCAGGTGTCCAGCTTCATCTACTTCTCGCCGCCGATCGCGGTGTTGATCGGCTGGTTCTGGCTGGGCGAGCGGCCGGGGCCGCTGACCCTGGTCGGCGGCGTGGTCACCGTGGCCGGCGTGGTGCTGGCGAACACCCGGCGGCGGGCGCTGCCGCCGGCGCCGCGCGACGTGGCGGCGTGCGAGCCCTGAGCGATTCATGCCGGCTCGAAAGGCGGTCGCGCACAGGGTGCGCTCCTACCGCGCCGGCAGTGGTAGGAGCGCACCCCGTGCGCGATGGACGCGGCGTAAATTCCGGGCGTATCGGGACCCGCGCGCGGTGTCGCGAAACCACCAGAGCTTCGGGCGCCATCACGCCTGACCCAAAGAGCGTCGACTCAGCCGTTGCGCTTCGTTCGCCCGAAATCCAGCGCCGCGGTGAGGTCGCCGGGCGCCGGACCGCCGGCGGCGAGCATGGCCTCCTCGCGCAGCGCCAGCCCGGGCAGCTTCTCCAGCCCGAAGCGGCGGGTGATGAAGCGGGCGATCGAGCCGGTGTCGTAGGTGGTGTGGTCGACGTGGCCCCTCTTCGCCCACGGCGAGACGATGATCGCCGGGATGCGCGTGCCCGGGCCCCAGCGGTCGCCGGTCGGCGGCGCGACGTGGTCCCACCAGCCGCCGTTCTCGTCGAAGGTGATGACGATCAGCATCTTCTTCCACTGCGGGCTCTTCTGCAGCGTCTGCACGACGCGGGCGAGATGGCGGTCGCCAGCCTCCACGTCGGAATAGCCGGCGTGCATGTTGAGGTTGCCCTGCGGCTTGTAGAACGCCACCGGCGGCAGCGTGCCGGCCAGCGCATCGGCGATGAACTTGTTGCCCGGAGCGGTCTCGCCCAGGCCGCCGTCGCGCAGGTGCTGCCTGCGTGTCGCGGTGCCGGGAGCCAGCGAAGCGAAGTAGTTGAACGGCTGGTGGTGCACCTGGAAGTTCGGCCGGTCCGGGAACTCGCCCTCGGGGCCGTCGCCGTGGCCGTCCAGCGCGGCCTGGAATGCGCCGGCATACCAGGCCCAGTCGATGCCCTTGGCCGAGAGCATGTCGCCGATGTGCTTGTGGTGCTGCGGCGGCAGGGTGTTCGGGCTGGCCGGGTCGGCACGGGTCGGATCGGTGGGGTCCTGGGTGAAGGCCGGTGCGTAGGCGGGGCCGATGGTGTTCACGGCATGGAAGTCCGGGGTCAGCGTGGAGCGTCCCTCGAACTTCGGCTTGCCGTCCATCGCGCTGGCCGGCGAGTCGTGGGCGACCTTCAGACGCGAATCGTCGACGCGGCCGCTCTCGGTGACCGCGATGTTGTATTGCGCCGGGCTCTTGTCCGCGTCGGGATAGAACGGCGGTTGCGCGGCGATCAGGTACTGGTGGTTGAGGAACGAGCCGCCGAAGGCACCCATGAAGAAGCGGTCGCACAGCGTGTACTGCTCGGCCAGTCGCCACAGCCGCAGGTTCACCGCGTTGTCGCCGTAGTGGCCCATCACCAGCGCGCCGGAGTCGCCCCACGCGGCGAAGCCGTCATTGCGTCCGCCGTTGATCTGCATCTGGTTCTGGTAGAACGCGTGGATCAGGTCGCGCGTCACCACGCCCTGCGGCAGCGGCTCGCCATCGGGCGTGTGCAGCGCGAACGGCGCATTGGGCAGGCCGGTGAGGTCGGCTTCGCGCACGTGATACGTGCGGTGGTTGACCGTCTGTGCGTGCGGCACCAGGCCGTGCCAGATCGGCGGCAGCGTCTTCAGCGGCGTGCCGTCGCGATCCATCTGCACCGCGCGTTCCGGCGGCAGCGCCTGCAGAGGCTCGGCCAGGCCCGGGAAGCCGGCGAACAGGTTGTTGAAGCTGCGGTTCTCCGCGAACAGCACCACCACGTGGTCGATGTGCTCGCGCAGCAGCGTGTCCATTGCGGTGTCGTCGACGACCGCGGTCCCGGACGGTGTCGCGGCCATCGCCGCGCGCGCCGACTCGCCACCCAGCGCCAGGCCGGCACTGGCCACCGCCAGCCCGCCGAGCAGGCGTCGCCGCTGCGGATCGCGCGGCGCGTCGGGCGTGCGGGAAGGGGTTTCGTCGCGGGGTGGCTTGCTGGTCATGGCGGATCGGGCGCGCGATGTTTGAGGATCGGAGAGCATACGCACGCGGTCTCCGTCGATCCATGCGTCATATGGCCCGCGCGCCGCAGGAAATTCCGTTTTGTCCGTGACCGAAGAGGATGTTCCGCATGATCACCCTGCACATCGCCAACAAGAACTACTCGTCGTGGTCGCTGCGGCCATGGGTGCTGCTGCACCAGCTGGGCGTGCCATTCGAGGAACGGATGCACCCGTTCGCGCCCGGTTCCAACTGGGAGGCCTTCCGCGCCTTCTCGCCGAACGGCCGCGTGCCCTGCCTGCGCGACGGCGACACCGTGGTGTGGGACTCGCTGGCGATCGTCGAGTACCTCGCCGAGCACTATCCGGCGTGGCCGCAGGACGCCGCCGCGCGTACCTGGGCGCGCTGCGCGACGGCGGAAATGCACTCGGGCTTCGGCGCGCTGCGCCAGCAGTGCTCGATGAGCTGCGGCCTGCGCATCCGCCTGCACGAGATCGGCCCGCAGCTGGCTGCCGACGTGGCACGCATCGACGAGCTGTGGCGCGAGGGCCTGCAGCATTTCGGTGGCCCGTTCCTGGCAGGCGACCGCTTCACCGCGGTGGACGCGTTCTACGCGCCGGTGGCGTTCCGCGTGCAGACCTACGGGCTGTCGCTCTCACCCGAGGCGAGCGGCTGGGTCGAGCGCATGCTCGCGTTGCCCTCGATGCGCCGCTGGTACGACGAGGCGCTGGCCGAGACCTGGCGCGATACGCCGCACGACGTGGAATCGGCCGAGGTCGGCACGATCACGGCGGACCTGCGCGCCCGCTGAGCGCCGGCCGCAGGGGGGCGCCGCGCGGCCAGCCAGGCCAGCGCGGCGCCAATCCCGAGGAACGCGAGGCCGATCAGCGCCGCGTTGCCCAGCACCCGTAGCCATCCCAGCGTTGCGACGTCGAGGAACGGGTAGGGATAGCGGCCGTCGAGCGCGGCACGACCCAGCGCGTACGCGAGGTACGCGATCGGGTAAGCCATCCAGGCCAGCAGGCGCGAACGCGAGACGGCCTGGCCGCGTCCGGCGACCCACCAGGTCGCCAGGTAGAGCAGCGGCATCGCCACGTGCAGGAGCTCGTCGGTGACCTCGGCCCAGCCGGTCGGGTGCCAGGTCTGGCGCAGCACGAGGTTGTAGACCAGGCCGACGATCAGCAGGCTGGCGGCGATCGCGGTGACGTCCTCGTCGCGGGCGAACAGGCCGTCGCGGTGGCCGGCCGCCAGCCGCGCCAGCGAGAGCGCGCCGAGCGCGTTGGTGAGGATGGTGAAGTAGCCGAGGTAGATCCACAGCGCCCGCTCGGCGCCGAAGCCCTGCCGGTGCACCGTCGCCAGCGTCAGTGCGAACTGCAGGCCCAGCGCGAACACGCCGGCGAGCAGCGCCACCAGCGCCAGTCCGCGTGCGCGGCCACCCGTCGGCGCGGAGCGTGGGTCGGGGGCGCGGGATGTCATCGGGGCACGATCACGAGGACAGGCGGTGCCGGTAGAACGCATGCACCAGCTCCTGAAACTCCTGCGCCGGATCACTGCCCAGCGCGATCAGGCAGGCGATCGCCTGCGCGAACAGCAGGCTGGCCGGCACCAGCAGCAGGTCCGGCACGATCCAGCGCGAGGAGGTGGAGGCGGCGATCACCAGCATGCCGCCATGGAAGGACCGGTCGCGGGTGCTGCAGCGCCGCTCGACCACGGCCATCAGCACGATCAGCGCCGCGCTGGCTGTCCAGGCGGCCAGCCACCAGCCGTGTGTGGGCGGGCGGCGGACCACCGCGTGCCACGCGGACACGCCGACCAGGGGTGAGAGCCGGAACAGGCCGGCGGTGGCGAAGGTGAGTGGGCGGGTGAGGAAGAACATCCGGAGCGGTTCGAGCCACATCACCAGCATCCTCCTGTCGGCGGCGGCCCCCGGGCCGCATGGTTTGCCTAGAGTTTCCAGCCCTTGTGGATCGCCACGATACCGTTGGTGAGGTTGCGCACCTCGACCTTGCCGAAGCCGGCCCGCTCCATCATGCCCTTGAGCGTGGTCTGGTCCGGATGCTTGCGGATCGACTCGGCCAGGTACTGGTAGCTGTCCGCATCACCGGCGAACAGCTTGCCGAGCTTCGGCAGGATGTTGAACGAATGGAAATCGTAGAGCTTGCCGAACGCCTCGTTCTGCACCCGGGAGAACTCCAGCACCAGCGCCCGGCCGCCCGGCTTGAGCACGCGGCAGATGTCGGCCAGCGCCTTGTCCTTGTCGGTGACGTTGCGCAGGCCGAAGGCCATCGTCACCGCGTCGAAGCTGTTGTCCGGAAACGGCAGGCATTCGGCGTTGAGCTGCGCCCAGCGCAGGCCCTCGACCAGGCCGCGGTCGGTCAGCCGGTCGCGGCCCACCTGCAGCATCGATGCGTTGATGTCGCCGACGACGATCTCGCCGTCCTTGCCGACCACCGGCTTGAGCAGCGCGGCGATGTCGCCGGTGCCGCCGGCCAGGTCTAGCACGCGGTCGCCGCGGCGGATGCCGCTGATCGCCACGAAATGGCGCTTCCACAGCCGGTGGACGCCGAACGACATCAGGTCGTTCATCAGGTCGTAGCTGCGCGCGACCGAGGTGAAGACCTGGCCGACCAGCTTCTGCTTCTCGCCGACGGGCACGTCGCGGAAGCCGAAATGCGTGGTCGGTGCCGGGTCGGGTTTCGGGGACTCGTTCATCGCTGCAATCGTACAGGGATTGGACGGCCAATTCCGCTGTCGCGTCGCCGCACTCAGAGCACCGGCTTGCCGCCGTCCTTGTAGACCACGCCGTCCTTCATCACGAAGCCGACCTTCTGCATCACTGTGATGTCCTCCAGCGGGTTGCCCGGCACGGCGACCACGTCGCCGACGAAGCCCGGCGCCAGCTGGCCCAGCCGCTTCGCCTGATGCAGCAGTTCGGCGTCATGGGTGGTGGCGGCCTGCAGCACGTACATCGGCGGCATGCCGGCGTCGACCATGTACTTGAACTCCTTCGCGTTCTGGCCGTGCGGGTAGACCGCCGCATCGGTGCCGAAGGCGATCTTCACGCCCGCGCGGTAGGCCTTGCCGGCGGTGGCCTGGATGATCGGGCCGACCTGCCGGGCCTTGGCGGCCACCTGCGCCGGGTAGTAGCCGGGGATGGCGGCCATCTGTTCGACGTACTTGCCGGCGATGATGGTGGGCACGTACCAGGTGCCATGCTCCTTCATCAGCTTCATGTCTTCGGCACTCATGAAGGTGCCGTGCTCGATCGAGTCGACCCCGCCGAGTACCGCCCGGCGGATCGCCTCGGCGCCGTGCGCGTGGGCCGCCACGGTGAAACCGTAGTCGTGCGCGGCGTCGACCACGGCCTTGATCTCATCCAGCGTCATCTGCGGGTTGTCGGCGCTGGCGCTTTCGTCCAGCACGCCGCCGGAGGGCATGATCTTGATCAGGTCGTCGCCGTTCTTGTAGTGCTGGCGCACGGCCTTCCACGCGTCCTGCGGACTGTTGATGATGCCGTCCTTCGGGCCGGGGTTGCCGGCCAGGTCGCTGCGATAGCCGTCGGTGGGATCGGCATGGCCGCCGGTCGAGCCGATCGGCACGCCGGCGGTAAAGATGCGCGGCCCCGGCAGCACGCCGGCATTGATCGCGTTGCGCAGGGCGACCGAGTCGTTCTGCTCGTCGCCGACGTTGCGCACGGTGGTGAAGCCGGCCATCAGCGTGCGCCTGGCATAGACGGTCGAACGCACGGCGTAGTCGGCGATATTCCACCGGAACTGGTCGGAATAGCCGGTCGGACTGGTCTCGCTGGTCAGATGGGTGTGCGCGTCGATCAGGCCCGGCAGGCAGGTGGAGGTCGGCAGCACATGCGCCTCGAACGACTTGCCATCAGCGTGCGCCTGGTCGCCCATCGCCTTCAGGTCGACCGCGCCGGGGCGCACCTCGCGGATCACGCCGTTCTCGACGATCACCGTGGTCTCGCCCAGCAGCTTGCCGGCGGCGGTATCGATGGCGTGCCCGCAGGTCACCACGGCGATGCGGCCCTTGCCGGCCGGGGCGGCGGGAGCATCGGCACGGGCCGCGGGCAGGGCGAGCGCGGCGGCGAGGGCGATCGTGACGGGACGGACGGTCATGGAGGCGCTCCGGCAGGGGGAAAGCGCCATGGTAGGCAGTGGCCGCCGCCGGCGGCCAGTGGCTATTGGTCGGACTTGCCTTCGCGGAGGGCGTCGGCCGCCGCCTCGGTGGCGGCCGGCTCGACCGGCTCGTGCACGTGCTGGCGATGGGCCGCCTCCACGTGCCGCGCGTGCAGATCGGCCGGCGAGGCGTCCGGCGGCGTGGCCTCGGCCGGCGGCAGCGCCGCGGTCTCTGCGTCGTGCTCGGCCTTGTCCTCGCCACCCGGGGTGATCTTGAGGATCGAGTGGCGTACCTCACGGGCCAGGATCACCCGTGCGTCGCGCACCATCTCCTCCAGTGCACGGTCGTAATCGAGCTTGCCGGCCTCGTCGGTCCAGACGATCCTGCGCTCGCGCAGTTTCTGGATGAAGCCGCGGAACAGTGCCTTGTCGAAGAACTCCGGCGCCGCCTGCTCGCTGAGCAGCGACAGCCGCTGCGCGGTGAGCGTGCAGGCGTTCTCCAGTTCGGCCGCGGTCATCGTGTGCGGCCCGTTCTTGGCCAGCGCGGCCAGCGTGATGTAGTAGCGCTCGAACGCCTGGGTCAGGCTGCGTGCGATCACCTTGAGCTGGAACGCCGCATCCTCCTGGCCCGGACCGCGTTCGAGCACGCGGCCTTCGCCCGAGGCTTCGAGCAGGCCGCGACGCAGGAAGAAGTCGACCGTCGCCTGCATCTGCTGGCCGAAGCCCTCGGTGTCCCACGGCAGGAACAGCTCGCCCTGGATGAACGGGTAGATGATCTTGCCCAGCCGCACCACCGAGCCGCGCGACATCCGCCGGTTGTTGAGGAAGCAGCAGGCGACCCAGGCCGCGGTGGCGGTCAGGTGCAGCACGTTGTTGCGGAAGTAGGACAGCAGCACCGCCTGCTCGTCGTCGGCCACCAGCACGTCGCCGAGCGAGTGGCTGACGCGGCGGATCCAGCCCATCTGCTCGCCGTAGGCGATGATCCCGGCCGGGTCCATCGGGGTCAGCGTGACGCGGTCGGAATAGGGCAGCTCCTCGATCAGCGCCTTGCTCAGCTCCAGCTGGGTGAGCAGGTCGGCCTCGGCCATGGCGTGCTTGGGCGTGGCCAGCAGGGCCAGCGCCAGCAGGTTGATCGGGTTCACGTCCGCGGCGCGGTTGATGTTGACCTGGATCTGCTCGGCCAGCCGGTCGACCACGCTGCCCAGCCACTCCGGCTTGGCGTCCGGATCGCCGCTGACGGCACGCCACTGTGCGCTGGCCGCGTCGAGCATCGGGGTCAGTTCGATCGGCTCGCCGAAGTTCAGCGCCACGTGGCCGTAGCGTTGGCGCAGCACCTTCAGGCCCTTGATCAGGCCGATCAGCGATTCCTTCTCCTTCGGCTTGCCGGACAGCTCGCCCGCGTAGGACTTGCCCTCCATCAGCTTCTCGTAGCCGATGTACACCGGCTGGAACAGCACCGGGCGGCGCGGCGCGCGCAGGAACGCCCGCACCGTCATCGCCAGCAGGCCGGCGCGCGGCGCCAGCAGCCGGCCGGTGCGTGAGCGCCCGCCCTCGATGAAGTATTCGATCGGTACGCCACGGTCGATCAGCTGCGCCATGTACTCGTTGAAGATCACCGAGTACATCGCGTTGCCCTTGAAGCTGCGGCGCAGGAAGAACGCGCCGCCGCGGCGCAGGATCGGCCCGATCACCGGCAGGTTGAGGTTCACGCCGGCCGCGATGTGTGGCACCACTACGCCGGAGGCATGCAACTGGTAGGACAGCAGCAGGTAATCGGCGTGGCTTCGATGACTGGGCACGTACACCACTTCGAAGCCGGGCGCGGCGGCGCGGGCCTTGTCGAAGTGGTGCATGGCGATGCCGTCGTACAGCTTGTTCCAGAAGTTCGACAGCACGAACGAGGCCGAGCGCACCACCGGATGCGAGTAGTCCGCGGCGATCTCCAGCATCAGCTTCTGCGCGCGGCGCCAAGCCTTGGCGTAGGAGATCTTCTCCTTGTTCGCGGTGGCCGTGATCGCGGCGCGCACCGGCTCGGCGTTGAGCACGGCGTCGACGACGGTGCGCCGGTGCGAAAGGTCAGGGCCGATCACCGCGGCGCGGATGCGACGGAAGTGCACGCGCAGTACGCGGGCGATCTTGCGGGCGAAGCGCTCCGGCGCCACCTCGCCGGCATCGGCCAGCGCCTCGCGCAGCGACACCGGGTCGGAGAACTGCACCACGGTGTCGCGACCGTTCAGCAGCAGCGCCAGCAGGCGGCGGAAGTGGCCGACCACCACCCAGTTTTCCGAGAACAGCACGCGGAACCATCCGCTGTCGCGGCTCGGCGCACGGCCGACGTAGATCGAGACGGGCACGATCTGCACATCGCGTTCGGGATCGCCTTCCAGCGCACGGGTGAGCTGGCCCAGCGCATCTTTCGGCGAGCGTTGGCGGTTCTTGCCCAGCACCAGGCCGTCGCTGCGACCCAATGCCAGCACCGAGCGCCGCCGGCGGGTGCCCGGTAGCGGCTGCATCGGCGAGGGCAGGCCGGCCTCGCGGCAGGCGCGTTCCAGGATCAGCGCGTCGGAGATGCCGTCGCGCTCGATCACGTAGCACACCGGCACGCCGGCCTGGAGCAGGGCGGCGGGCTCGGCCGGGTCGCGGCGCAGTTTCACCCACGGCTCGAGCAGGTGGCCGAGGAGGTTGAACCACCACGGCGCGCGGCTCCTGGGGGGCGTGTCCATCGAAGAGGTCATGGGCATCCGCCTATTGTACCGGGACAGCGCCGGGGTCTCCGGTCCTGGCCGCGACACCGGCCCGGTCCGGCGCGAACCGGGCCCAGTCCGCCCAGTCCGGTGGATCGATGGTCCCGGCGAGTCGGGGGAGCGCCATGGGATACCAGCGCCCGTCGACCCGTTGCATCCTCAGCACCGCCTGCCGGGGCTGGCCCTGCAGGAGGTAGTCGATGCGCACCCAGGCCAGGTCTCCCTTCCGGGATGCCAGGCTCACCTGCACGGAATCGAGTACCTCGTCGAGTGACAGGCCGTAAAGCACCAGGCACCGCTTGGCTCCGGCCAGCAGGCGCGAGGCCTGGGCCATGGCGGCGGTGAAATCGAGGGCGCTGACCTGCGAGAGCGTCGTCAGGTGCAGCGATCGCACGGTCTCCACGGCGATTCCCGCGGTCTGCCGGCTGCGATCCAGGTCGAGCCAGGGGGCCTGTTCCGCCCAGGTGACCCATGGCGCCAGCAGGGGCTCCAGGCTGCGGGAGTGCGCGCTGTCCATTGCGAGCGCGTGGCTTGCCAGCTGCCGCACCATGCCGCCACCGATGGCGATGAGGACGGGTAGCTGATCGCTGTATTGCCGGTCGAGGCGCACGAGGGTGGGCTGCCATTGCGCGGCCAGGGTCGCCGCGGCCCGCGGCCTGTCGAACCCGTCCATGAATCGGTGGAAGCCCGCGCGCGCCCGCTCGGTCGCCACCTGCTGCTGGCGCCGCTGCCAGTCCCGCTCGACCGCGGCGTAGGTCGCCGGCGGCAGACCGTGCTTCCAGAACGCCACGAGATCGTCATGGCGCACGTCCGCGACCAGTACGCGCAGTGCCGCGGCGGCTCCGCCGTTGCCGGGAGTCGGCGGCTCGCCCAGGCGGCGGCCACAGCCGGACACCGGCACCAGCGCGCCGAGCAGCAGGAGCAGGCGTGGAACGGGGCGGCGAGGCAGTCGGGGCATCGCGGGGCCGGAAGTGGCGGAGACACCGAGGCTACGGACCGCCCGTTGCATGGACAAGGCAGCCGCTCGGTGGGGCAAAAGAAAACCCCGCCGGCGTGAGCCTCGCGGGGTCAGTCCCGGCAGAGCCGGAAGGGAAATGGCCTTGCCTGTGTTTATCTGCGGTCAGCAGCAGGTGTCGGCAGAGCCATGGTAACGGCTCTCCGAAGTTAAGGCAATGGATTTGTTTTGTGATGCAAGTATTTGATTTTATACATCACTTCACGCGCAATGCGGCTTCCTTCTGGCGCCGGCGTTCCTCGCGGGACTGGGTCCAGTCGTTGTTGAACAGGGCCGGCTCCCAGCTGCCGTAGGTGGCGTTGGGAAGCACGAACCAGCGCGTGCCGACCCACTTCAGATACGGCGCCACGGCTTGCTCGCGGCCCGCGGCGTTGTTCGCGATGACGTCGGCGAAGTCGCCGATCTGGTCGCCCACCTGCATCAGCACGCGGTACTTGCGGCTGATCAGCTGGCGGCGGCACCCCTTCTCCGTGCCGATCTGCTCGCAGCCCTCGACAAAGGTGCCCAGGCCGAGGAACGCGTCGGGCCCCGAGACCGGAAAGCCGACCTTGCGCAGGTTGGCCAGGGTGACCGTGTCCAGGTCCTTGGCGCGGTTGGAGATGAAGATCACCGCGATGCCGTGCTTCGCCGCGAACCGGGTGAACTCGACGGCGCCGGGCAGCGCGCGCGCGGCCTCCTCCTTGCACCAGTTGGCCCAGTCGGCCTCGTTGTATTCGCCACCGCTCTTGATCAGGCGAGCCTGGTAGGGCGAGTTGTCCAGCGCGGTCTCGTCCACGTCCAGCACCACCGCCGGCTTTAGCTTGTGGCTGACCGGTGCGACGCGATCGTCACTGGTCAGCGCGTCCCAGGACGGATCCTTCAGCGCCTTGAGCAGCTGCATCTGCGCGTCGCGATAGGTCTGCTGGAAGATCAGGTCGTGCTCGATCGCGGTCTGCGACCACACCACGGCGTTGAGGTTGTCGTCCGCATCCGGGCCGGAGGGCGCCGGGGCCGGCGTGGTCACCGGTGCCGGCGGCGGGGTGGCCGTCGCGGGACGGGATGGGGCGGTACCGCAGCCGGCGACGAGGGCGAGGGCGGCGATGAGGGCGGGAACGCGTGGGCGCATGGGCAACCTTGGCAATGACATCGGATCGACAAGCATCGGGCGAGTTTACGACAGCTGCATGTCCGGGCCCCGGCGCTGGCGGTCCTGCGATGCCGCTGACAGACTGCACTCCCCTGATGCGGAAGGATGCCGATGACGCCGTCCCCCACCCCCCCGATGCCGCGACCGCCCGGCCGGATCGAGCTGGCCAGCTACCTGCTCGCCGCGCTGGCGCTGTTCCTGGTGCTGCGCCTGCATCTGCTGCCGGCGCTGCTGGCCGGCCTGCTGGTGTACGAGCTGGTGTACTCGGCCAGTCCGCTGCTGGGCCGGCGCATCTCCGGCGACCGCGCGAGGATGGTGGTGGTCGCCCTGCTCGGGGTGGTGATCGTCGGCCTGCTGCTGCTGCTGGTGCTGGCCATCGTGAGTCTGCTGCGCAGCGAGATCGGCAACCCGACCCAGCTGTGGCAGGACCAGCTGATGCCGCTGGTGGAGAAGGCCCGCCAGCAGTTGCCGCCGGCGCTGACCACCTGGCTGCCGGACAGCGTGGACGAGCTGCGGGTGATGGCGGTCGAGCTGACCCGCAAGCATGCCGGCAGCCTGCAGCTGGCCGGCAAGGAGACCGCGCGGGTGATCCTGCACATCATCCTCGGCCTGGTGCTCGGCGCTATCGTGGCGTTGGGCCGGACCCGCCCGGCGCACCTGCAGGGGCCGCTGGCGCTGGCCCTGTCGGCGCGCTGCCAGAATCTGGCCGAGGCGTTCCACAACATCGTCTTCGCGCAGATCAAGATCTCGCTGATCAACACGGTGTTCACCGCCATCTTCCTGCTCGGCGCGCTGCCGCTGTTCGGCATCCACGTGCCGTTCGCCAAGACCCTGGTGGTGATTACCTTCGTGGTCGGCCTGCTGCCGGTGATCGGCAACCTGATCTCCAACACCGCGGTGACCGTCGCCGGCCTGTCGGTGTCGTTGGGCGTGGGCGTGGCGGCGCTGGCCTTCCTGGTGCTGATCCACAAGCTGGAGTATTTCCTCAACGCACGCATCGTCGGCACGCAGATCCGCTCGCGCGCGTGGGAGCTGCTGGTCGCGATGCTGGTGATGGAGGCGGCCTTCGGCCTGTCCGGACTGGTCGCCGCGCCGATCTACTACGCCTACCTCAAGCGCGAGCTGGAAGTGCGCGACCTGATCTGAGCGCTCAGGCCACCAGCCCGGCGTCGGCGAGGATCGCGTGCAGGCTGTCCATTGCGGGCCCGTAGCGCTTCCAGCGCTCCAGCGATTCGCGGTGCAGGGCGGAGCGCACCTGCACCGCACTTGGAGTGGTGACCGGCGCGGCATTGCGTTCGAAAGCGAGGCAGGCCCGGTCCCAGGGGAGTCCGCAGAAATCGAGCAACTGGCGCGTCACGGCCTCCTGGTCGTCGATCAGTGCCTCGTAGGACACGCTGAGCAGTCGGCCCGGCAGGCAACGCTCCCAGTGCGCCATCAGCCGGTCGAACTGCACGTAATAGTGCCCAATGTCCTCCAGCGTGTAGGAGTAATCCATCATCGGTGCGCTGGCCGCGAACAGCTGCCGGAAATTGCTCAGGCAGGTGTCCATCGGGTGGCGCCGCAGGCAGACGATGCGCGCATCCGGCAGCGCCCGTGCGATGGCACCCAGATGCAGGAAGTTGTGCGGGAGCTTGTCGCTGAAGCGGCCACTGATGCCTGTCGCGGCGCGGGCGTGCTTGATGTACGCCGTTCCGAGCGCGCTCCAGTCCACGGTCGGTCCGGAGCGCACAGTGTCGGCTGACAGGTGTGGGGTCGGGGAACCGAGCGCCTGCGCCAGCGCCAGTCCGAAGGTGTTCAGTTCGCCGGCCGAGTGCAGCTGTGGGTGACTGGACAGTATGCGGTCGACCAGGGTCGTGCCGCTGCGCGGCATGCCGACCACGAAGACCGGCCCCTGCATCACGGCGTTGGCGGTCGGGGCGGGAACGGAGCCGAAGCGCTCGATCAGTGCATCGACCAGCGCCACGTCCCGCGCGGGGGTATAGGAGCGTGTCGGGCGAGCCGCGCGCTTGCCGGTGACGAGGTGGCTCATGGCTTCGGGATAACGTCCGAGATCCTCGTATTCCTTGGCCAGTGCCAGATGCAGGCAGGTACCCGCGGCCGGGTCGCGGCCGGCTTGCGGCAGCAGTGCCTCGAGCCGGTCGAGATGGTGACGCCCGGGCGTCCAGCGGCGCAGTTGGGCCAGGCTGTAGTGTGCCTGCCAGGTGTGCGGCGCCAGCGCAAGGCAGGTCTCCAGGGCCCGTTCGGCGTCGTCGAAGCGGCCCAGTCCGATCAGCGCCGACGCGCGGTTGAGATGATGGACCGGCTGCCGGGGTGCGAGCTCGGCTGCTCGTGAGAACGCCTGCAATCCGGACTCGTAGTCACCGGTCTGGACCCACACCTGGCCGAGCACATCGAGTGCCAACGGATCGCGTGCCTGTGAGGTCGGAGCCTGCGTCGCTGCCACCCGGGCTTCATCGGCCCGACCGGCGGCGAGCAGGGCGCGGGCATGGTGGGCGGCAAAGTCCAGCCGCGCCGGATCACCCTGCACGGCTGCCGCCAGATGTTCCGCCGCGCGGTTTGGCCGGTCCTGTTCGAGCTCCGCCACACCAGCCACGAAACGCACCAGCGGATGCCCCGGTGCGGCAGCGAGCAGCGGTGTGGACAGGCGTACCGCTGCTGCCCAGTCCATGCGATTGAACGCATCGAGCAGCTGCTGGTAGGTGGCTTCGAGCGAATTCATCGGTAACCTTCGCTCACTCAGCCGGCGAGCATCGCGGCGATCTTCGCCATGTGCGATTCGGCGGTCTCGCGCACGGCCTCCTTGTCGGCCTCGGGGTCCTTGCCCTGCCAGTGCAGGTCGTCCTGCGGCAACTCGTGCAGGAAGCGGCTGGGCTGGTTGGCGTTGACCTCGCCATAGCGCTTGGTCTTGGCCGACCACGACAGCGTGAGCACTTCCTTGGCGCGGGTGATGCCCACGTACATCAGGCGCCGCTCCTCGTCGATGCGGCCCTCGTCGATGGCGCCCTCGTGCGGCAGCGTGCCCTCCTCGCAGCCGACGATGAAGACGAAGCGGAACTCCAGCCCCTTGGCTGCGTGCATGGTCATCATGCGCACGGCATTGCCCGGGTCGTCGCGGTCGGCGTGGCTGAGCAGGGCCAGCTGCGAGGCGAGGTCGCCGGCGCTGTTGCCGCCCTTCTGCATGGCGCGGAACCAGTCGGTGAGTTCCTTCAGGTTGCCGAGCTTGCGGTCGCGCACGGTGGCGTCGGGGGTGCTGGCGGCCACGTGGGTGGCATAGCCGGTGCGCTTGAGCACGCGCTCGACCAGGTCGGCGGCGCTCTCGTGCAACGAGGCGCTGCGCAGCTCGTCGAGCAGGCTGGAGAACGAGGCCAGCGCCGCGGCCGGGCGCGGACTGAGCTGGCGCAGCACGCTGTCGCTGCGGGTGGCTTCGAGCAGCGAGCAGTGCTTCGACTGCGCGATCTGGCCGAGCTTCTCCAGCGTGGTCGAACCGACCTCGCGCTTAGGGCAGTTCACCACGCGCAGGAAGGCGGCGTCGTCGCTGGGGTTGGCCAGCAGCCGCAGGTAGCAGAGCAGGTCCTTCACCTCGGCGCGGTCGAGGAAGGACAGCGCGCCGGTGAGGTGGTAGGGCACGCGCGCCAGGCGCAGGGCCTTCTCCAGCGGGCGGGCCTGGAAATTGCCGCGGTAGAGGATCGCCATGTCCTCCCAGCGCGCCTTGTGCTTCTCGGCCAGCGTGGTGGCGATCGAGGCGATCTTCTCGGCCTCGTGCTCGGCGTCCTTGCACTCCAGCACGCGGATCGGCGCGCCTTCCGGGTGCTCGCTCCAGAGCTTCTTCTCGTGCAGGTGCGGGTTGTTGGCGATCAGCCGGTTCGCCGCGCGCAGGATGCGCTTGCCGCAGCGGTAGTTCTGCTCGAGCTTGATCACCTTCAGGTTCGGCCAGTCGCGGCCGAGCTGGTCGAGGTTCTCCGGGTTGGCGCCGCGCCAGGCGTAGATCGACTGGTCGTCGTCGCCCACGCAGGTGATGCGGCCGCGCTCGCCGGTGAGCGCCTTGAGCAGGCGGTACTGCGCGTCGTTGGTGTCCTGGTACTCGTCCACCAGCAGGTAGCGCAGGCGCTCGCGCCAGGCGTCGCGGCACTCGGTGTCGGACTCCAGGATCCGCAGCGGCAGCCGGATCAGGTCGTCGAAATCGACCGCGTTGAACGCGGCCAGGCGCTGCTGGTAGAGGTCGTAGATGGTCGCCGCCTCCAGCTCCTTCGGGCTGCGCGCGGCGGCCAGCGCTTCCTCCGGCGAGAGGCCGGCGTTCTTGGCGCGGCCGAGCAGGTTGCGGATGCCCCACAGCACGTCCGGCTTGGCGCCCTTCGGCGCCAGCTCCTTGACGATGCCCTCGCTGTCGTCGGCGTCCAGCACCGAGAAGCCGCGGCGCAGGCCGGCGCGCTCGTGCTCGATCTGCAGGAACTTCAGGCCCAGCGCGTGGAAGGTGCACACGGTGAGCGCGGCGGCATCCTCGCTGCTTACCAGCTTGCCGACGCGCTCGCGCATCTCGCGGGCGGCCTTGTTGGTGAAGGTGATCGCCGCGATCTTGCCCGCGGCCAGCTTCCGGCGCTGGATCAGGTGGGCGATCTTCTGGGTGATCACCGAGGTCTTGCCGGAGCCAGCGCCGGCCAGCACGAGCAGCGGGCCGTCGCAGTATTCGACGGCGGCCAGTTGTTGGGGATTGAGCATCGGATTCGGGTACAGCGGACGCGCCGCGGCGCGGGCGGGGGGATGGTAACAGAGCGTCGCGGCCGCCTCGGCGACCCGTTGTCGCCGCTATGATTTCCCCGTAATGGCGGCCACTTCATGACCCCCATCTCCTCAATGCGATCGCGCTGATCGTCCTGGTTCCGGTGCCCGCCCTGCTGCTGGCACCGCGCACGCGCCGCCGCGACGGCTGGCGTGCCAGGGTCACGCCGCTGGCCTCGATCTTCGGCTCGGGCATACTGGTGGTGGGGCCGATCCTGGCCGGGGTGGGCGGTCGTGGCACGGCGCTGGCGATGGCCGGGCTGTGCGTGCTGGCCCGGCTGTTCGGCAGTGCGGTGCGCTTCAACATCGTCCACGCCGAGCCGCTGCACGGCAGCGTCCGTGCGCCGCGATTGCCGCAGCTGGACCGGCTGGCCGAACTCGGCCTAGTGCTGGCCTATTTCATCTCGGTGGCCTATTACCTGAACCTGCTGGGCGCCTTCCTGCTGAAGGGCTTCGGCGTGGTTTCGCCGGAGCTGGCGCGGATGGTGACCACGGCGATCCCCGTCGGGGTCGGTGCGCTGGGCTGGTTCCGCGGCTTCCGCGCGGTGGGGCGGGTGGAGATCTACGCGGTGAGCTTCAGGCTGGCGGTGCTGGCTGCCGTCTGGCTGGCGGAGCTGACGGTGCGCGCGGTGACCCAGCCGGCGACGCACCCCGGCTGGCACGAGCTGCGCGTGCTGCTGGGCTGCGTGATCCTGGGGCAGGTCTTCCAGACCTCGCGCTTCCTCGGGCGCGAGTACCCGGCCGCGCTGCGCGTGAGCTAGATGCGCCGGGCGCAGGGGCTGTTCATCGGGATCTAAGTCGTCTTCATCGCGCTATTGCTGCCGCACGTGCCGCTCGGCCACACCGGCGCGGCGGTGGAGGGGAGCGAGATCATCGCATCCTCGGTGGTATCGGGCCGCCGCTCGGGCCGATGCTGGTGGCGGTGGCCTCGCAGCTGTTGGCGGACATGGGCGGAGCGGGTGGCTTGCTGGCCGAGTTGTCCGAACGGCTGTCACCGCGCCGGGCCGACGTGGCGATCGTGGTGGTGGCGATCGCCCTGACCTGAATGGCCAACCTGTTCGGCATCAGCGCCATCGCCAGCCGGGTCTTCGCCGTGTGCTACCTGCTGCAGTGCGTGCTGGCGGTGGAGCTGGCCGGGGTGGTGGTCGTGTTCGGGTTGCCGGCCGGCTGAATCCCGCTGACCCGATGACATCGGCCGCGGTCGGCTACCATGCCGGATCGTTTCGCCCGATTCTGCGTCCATGGCCAAGCTCTACTTCTATTACTCGGCAATGAATGCCGGCAAGACCACCACGCTGCTGCAGAGCGCGTACAACTACCACGAGCGCGGCATGCGCACGCTGATCCTCACGCCGGCGCTGGACAACCGCTACGGCGAGGGCGTGGTGGCTTCGCGGATCGGCCTGAAAGCCAACGCGCGGCGCTTCAGCGGCGAGGAAAACCTGCTTGCCATGGTCGAGCACGACATCGGCGCGCGCGGTGCGCTGCACTGCGTGTTCGTCGACGAGGCGCAGTTCCTCACCAAGGCACAGGTCTGGCAGATCAGCGACGTGGTCGACCGGCTCAACATCCCGGTGCTCGCCTATGGACTGCGCACCGATTTTCGCGGCGAGCTGTTCGAGGGCAGCCGCTACCTGCTGGCCTGGGCGGACAACCTGGAAGAGATCAAGACGATCTGCCACAGCGGCCGCAAGGCGACGATGGTGGTGCGTGTGGACGAGCGCGGCCGCGCGGTGACCGAGGGCCCCCAGGTCGAGATCGGCGGCAACGATCGCTACGTCTCGGTGAGCCGCGCCGAGTTCAAGAAGATTACTGAAGGCAGCGGCAGCATCGAACTGCAGCAGAGCGTGCTGCCGTTGGGCGAATAGGCCTTCGCGCGATGGCCACATCGCTGCTCCCACACTTGCGTGTCTACCGAAAGGATTTCCGATGAGCCCCACGATGTCCCTGCCCGCCTGGGCCCGCCCGCACTGGCAGCCGAACGACGAGGAGATCCTCCTGCAGTTCTACGTGTTCGGAAGCTTCGAGGCGGTGCGCGTGCCGTCGCAGGATTACGGCAGCCCGGGCCTGCCCGAGGGCATCACCTCCACCAACCACCATCACCACGAGCTGCGCGCGTGGGAGGGTTATCCGCTGGGCGGCAGCATGGGCAAGCTGTTCAAGGAGGAGGCGCCCGAGGCCTACCGTGCTGCCGTGGACGCACCGCAGGTGCTGGTGGTGCGCGGTCGCCTGCCCGACCAGCCGGATACCGGCTACCTGCGCGACGTGATGGGCGTAATCGCCGGTCTGCTCGACATCGGTGGCGTGGCCGTGCTCGATCCGCAGATCGTCTCGCTGTTCGATGCCGAAGGCTGGCGCCGCCGCTACCTGGTGCCGGACGGCGCACCGATCCGCAGCCACCTGCTGATCCTGCGCGACGCCGGGTCCGAAGCCGGCCGCAGCTGGATCCACACCCGCGGCATGCGCAAGTTCGGTCGCCCCGACTTCAGCCTGCGCGACGTGCCGGATGCCCAGGTCAACCTCGCCGGCAGCCTGTGCGAGCGCCTGGTGGAGCTGGAAGTACTGGGCGGTCGTTTCCAGGATGGTCAGCAGGTCGAGATCCCGGGCCTGCCCGAGGACCTGGTCGCCCGCCTGGGCGGCGGGCCGGAGCATCTGGACTTCAACAACAGCTTCGTCGAGTTCCGCTGGCCAGTCTGACGCCGTACGTCCGCTTCTGGACGTAGGAGCCCGCTCGCGGGCGATGCTTTTTGCTTCGATGTGGATCAGGAGCAGGAGCATCGCCCGCCAGCGGGCTCCTACCTACCGCGTCAGAGGTCACTTCTGGCAGCGCGGGCACCAGAAGGTGGAGCGCTGCCCCAGCGTGGCCTGGCGGATCGTGGCGCCGCAGGACCGGCACGGGTCGCCGGCGCGGCCGTAGGCGAACAGTTCGCGGAAGAAGTAGCCCGGTGCGCCGTCCGGGTTGAGGAAGTCGCGCAGCGTGGTACCGCCGCGCTCGATCGCCCAGGCAAGGATGCGCTTGATCTCTCCGGCGAGCCGCGCGTAACGCGTGCGCGAGATGCTGCCGGCGGGTTTGCGTGGGTCGATGCCGGCGGCGAACAGTGCCTCGCTGGCGTAGATGTTGCCCACGCCGACCACCACCGCGTTGTCCATGATGAACAGCTTCACCGCGGCACTGCGGCCGCGCGAGAGTCGCCACAGAAGGTCCCCGTCGAAGTCGTCGGTGAGCGGCTCCGGTCCCAGCGCGGCGAGCAGGTCGTGGGTCTCGCCCGGCCACTGCCACAGCAGGCAGCCGAAGCGGCGCGGGTCGGTGAAGCGCAGCACGCGCGCCGGCTTGTTCGGCGCCGCATCGATGGCGATGTCCACGTGGTCGTGCGTGTTCACCGGCGTGTCCGGCGGCAGCACGCGCAGCACGCCGCTCATCCCCAGATGCAGCAGGGCGCTGCCGATCTCCGTGCGCAGCAGCAGGTACTTCGCGCGCCGCTCCACCGATTCGATCACCTGGCCCGGCAGCAGCTCGGCTACCTCGCGCGGGATCGGCCAGCGCAGGTCCGGCCGGCGCAGCGTCACTGCGCCGATACGCCGGCCGACCAGGTGCGGGGCGATGCCGCGGCGGGTGGTTTCGACTTCGGGGAGTTCGGGCATGGGTGAGGATTCGAGTTACCGAGGGCTACATGTCCGTCATTCCAGCGGACGCTGGAATCCAGTGCCTGTGTTTGCCTCAGGGCACAAAGACGCTGGATCCCGGCTTTCGCCGGGATGACGGGTAGGAGAGAGCGAGGTGGTGTCTCAATTCCAGTCCGCGTGGAAACTCCCTTCGCGATCGATACGCTCGAACGTATGCGCCCCGAACAGGTCGCGCTGCGCCTGGATCAGGTTGGCTGGCAGGCGCTCGCTGCGGTAGCCGTCGAAGTAGGCGATGGCCGAGGCCAGGCCCGGCACCGGCACGCCGGCCTGCACCGCCGTGGTGACCACCTCGCGCAGCGCCGCCTGGTAGTCGGTGGCGACCTTGGCGAAGGTCGGTGCCAGCAGCAGGTTGGCCAGCGACGGATCGGCGGCGAAGGCGCGGGTGATGTCCTCCAGGAAGCGCGCGCGGATGATGCAGCCGCCGCGCCAGATGCTGGCGATGGTGCCGTAGTCGAGGTTCCAGTCGTACTCGGCCGAGGCGGCGCGCAGCTGGGCGAAGCCCTGCGCGTAGGAGATCAGCTTGGCCAGGTACAGCGCGCGGCGCACCGACTCGATGAAGGCGGCGCGGTCGCCGGCGAACGCCTGCTTCTCCGGTCCGGCCAATTGCTTGCTCGCCGCCACGCGCTCGCTCTTCAGCGAAGACAGCACGCGGGCGAACACCGACTCGGTGATCAGCGGCAGCGGCACGCCGAGGTCGAGGGCGCTCTGGCTGGTCCACTTGCCGGTGCCCTTCTGCGCGGCGCGGTCGAGGATCACGTCGACCAGCGCCTGGCCGGTTTCCTCGTCCTGCTTGCCGAAGATCTGCGCGGTGATCTGGATCAGGTAGCTGTCCAGCTCGCCGGCGTTCCAGTCGGCATAGACCTTGGCCAGCTCGTCGTTGGACAGGCCGAGCACGCCCTTGAGCAGGGCGTAGCTCTCGGCGATCAGCTGCATGTCGCCGTACTCGATGCCGTTGTGCACCATCTTCACGTAATGGCCGGCGCCACCAGGACCCATGTAAGCGACGCAGGGCGTGCCGTCCGGCGCGCGGGCGGCGATCTCCTTGAGGATCGGCGCCACCAGGTCGTAGGCGTCGCGCGGGCCGCCCGGCATGATCGACGGCCCCTTGAGCGCCCCTTCCTCGCCGCCGGAGACGCCGGTGCCGATGAAGTGCAGGCCGGCCTCGGACAGCTCCTTCGCGCGGCGCACGGTGTCGGTGAACAGCGTGTTGCCGCCGTCGATCAGGATGTCGCCTGCGGCCAGCAGCGGCTTCAGCGCGGCGATGGTGTCGTCGGTCGGCTTGCCGGCCTTGACCATGAGCAGGATGCGGCGCGGGCTTTCCAGCGAGTCGACGAACTGCTGCAGCGAGAACGTCGGCACCAGGCCGGCGTCGGGATACTCGGCGGCGACCTCGTCGGTCTTCTCGCGGCTGCGATTGTAGATCGACACCGCGTGGCCGCGGCTGGCGATGTTCAGCGCCAGGTTGCGGCCCATCACGGCCATGCCGACGACACCGATGGCCTGCTTGCTCATGGGGCTTGCTCCGGAAAAGGTCAGTGCGGGGGAAGATGGGGCGTCCCGGCGCGCAGGCAAGCCGCGCGGCTCAGGGCTGGAGCTGGATCGCGTCGCGCTTCGGCGGGCGCGGGGTGGCGAGGATCGGCACCAGCGCCACCCGGTCGCCGACCTGCACGTAGCGCAGCGGGCCGGTGGCACTGGTGTCGCCGAAGCGCAGCGTGCGGTCGTCCAGGGTGAGCGTGGCGACCGGATGGGTCAGGCCGATCCGCGCCGGGTCGAAGTCGGCCAGCGGGCGCCACTGGAAGGCCTGGGCGGCGGCGATGCCGGTGAGCTGATCCAGCCGTCCCTCGTCGGCGGCGACCGGCGGCTCGCCGTCCCGCCACCAGTGGCCGTCGCGCCGCACGTAGTGCTCGGCGGGTTGGCCGGGCAGGACCAGACTGACGCGGGTGATCGCGTCCGGATCCAGCGGCAGCAGGGTGGCCGGCGACGCCGCGGCATCGTGGTGCCATTGCCACAGCGCCGCGGCCGCCAGCGCGGCGACCGCGATCAGGAGCACCAGCCGGTGGCGGACCGCGCGGCGCATCGCTCAGCGCCGCCGCCGGCGCCAGACCACCGCGCCGCCGGCCAGCAGCAGCAGCAGCGGCAGGCCGGCGAGGAAGCCGAAGGTCACCGCGTTCAGTCCGCCCTGCGACAGCTGCAGGAAGCGGTCCGGCGCGCCGCGTGGCGGCAGGTTCACCAGCGCGTCGTCGCCGAGCAGCCAGTCGAACAGCCGCTCGCCCAGTGCGCGGTTGCCGCCGTTGCCGAGATAGGTGTTGGAGAGGAAGTCGCCGTCGCCGACCACCGCGGCACGCTGCTCGCGCTTGGCCGGGCTGGGCGAGAGGCGGCTGAGCGCGAAGCCGAAATCCAGCGCCCGGCCGGGCTGGTTGTCCAGGTCCGGCTGGCCGGTGTCGATCCGCGTCTGCGGGTTCGAGCGCAGGAACGGCACCGCCGACCAGTCCGTGCCCGGGTGCGCCGCCAGCGCGGCGACCTCGGGGAACAGCGTGGTCAGGGTGAAGCCGCGGGTGATCGCCTGCGCGGGATAGTCCCCCAGCGCGATCATGTGCGGATCGTGCAGGCCCAGCGCGCTGCCGGACGGATCGGACAGCGTGCCCGGCAGCACCGTGACGCCCAGCGCGTCGGCCAGCGGCTGCAGGCCGAGGTCGTTGCCCAGCATCTGGCGGCCCTGCGGGTCGGTCAGCCACAGCAGGTTGCCGCCGTCGGCCACGTAGTTCACCAGCGCCTGCACGCCACCCGGCGGCAGCGGCGCGGCGGGGCTGGCCAGCACCACCAGGTCGGTGTGCTCCGGCACGGCGGTGACCTGGGCGAAGTTCAGCGGCACCGCGCGCATGCCGCGGGCTTCGAGCTGGTGCATGAAGGTGCCGAGGTCGGCATTGGCCTGGCCGTCGGCGCCGCGTTCGCCGTCGCCGGTGACGAAGGCGACGATGCGATCGCCGCCGCGGGCCAGCCGTTCCAGCGCGTTGGTCATCGGCGCTTCCGAGGACAGGTCGTCCAGGTGCTGCTCGCGGCCGTGGTAGCGGATCACCAGTTCGCCGTCGACGGTGATGCCCTTCTCGCGCATCGCGCCAGGGTCGAGCTGCGGGTCAACGAAGCGCAGCGAGATGTCCGGCTTGGCCTGCTGGTAGCGCGCCACGAAGCCGGCGATGCTCTGCCGCAGCGAACCCTGGGGATTGGCGTAGCTGGTGATCTCGACCGGACCGTCCAGCCGGGCCAGCACCGCGCGGCTCTCCTTCGACAGGCTGGCGCGGGCGTCGTGGGTCCAGTCCGTCACGTGGTGGTAGCGGGTGGCGAGGTAGCCGGCGGCGGCGAAGGCAAGGATCGCCAGTGCGGCGAACAGCCAGCCGTCGAGGCGGCGCAGGGTGCGTCGAAGCGTCGTCATCAGCCGCGCTCCCGGTCGGCGTCGAGGCGGCGGATGGCCAGCGCCAGCGCCAGCGCGGTGAGCAGGACGAACCACAGCACGTCGCCGCTATCGACCAGTCCGCGCAGCAGCGGCTCCAGGTGCGTGCCCAGCGCCAGCCAGTGGATCACCCCGCTGTCCACGCCGGCGGCCTGGGCGCCCAGGTTCACGCAGCACAGCGCCAGCGCGACCACCAGCGCGGCGGTGGCGGCGATCGCCGGATGCGAGGCGAAGGCCGAGCAGGCCAGTCCGATCGCCGCCAGCAGCGCCAGCACCAGCACCAGCCCGATCGTCGCGGCGGCCAGCTTGCCCCAGTCCAGCGTGGTGCCGTGGGCCAGCGACAGCGGCATTGCCAGCACCAGTGCCAGCCACAGCACCAGCCACGCCAGCGTGGCCAGGTACTTGCCCAGCACGATCCGCAGCGGGGACTGGCCGGTGGCCAGCAGCAGCGGCAGGGTGCCGTTGCCCCGCTCGCCGGCCAGGCTGGACATGGTCAGCAGCGGCACCACCAGTAGCGCCAGCTCGGTCAGCCCGAAAGGCACCAGCGAGCCGGTGAACAGGCTGCTCAGCAGCGGCACCGCCACCAGATCGGTGTAGCCCGGTCCGGCCGGCAGCGCGGCCAGCCGCACCTGGGCGGCGAGGAAGTTGCCCAGCAGCAGCACGAAGCGCCAAGCCAGTTCGCCCAGGGTGAGGGCGCCGAGCACCCAACCCAGCGGGCGGACGAACAGGCGGCGGAGTTCCAGGCGCGCCACGGCCAGCGCGCTCATGTGGCGTGGCTCCGGCCGTTCATGGCGATGTCGAAGAACTGGCGCTCCAGCGTCGGCAAATCGGCGGCCTGCACCAGGCCGGTGTGGCGCAGCCGGCCCTCGTGCAGGATCGCCACCCGTCCGCAGACCGTCGTGACCTCGGCCAGCAGGTGGGTGGACAGGATCACCGCCGCGCCACGCGAGGCTTCCTCGCGGATCAGCTGGCGCAGGGCCGCCACCTGCACCGGATCCAGCGCGTTGGCCGGCTCGTCGAGGATCAGCAGGTCCGGCCGGTGCAGCATCGCGCAGGCCAGGCCGAGGCGCTGCCGCTGGCCCTGCGACAGCACGCCTGCCAGGCGGTGCGCCATCGGCGCCAGCTCCAGGCGTTCCAGCATGCCGTTGCAGGCGCTCGCCAGCGCCGCGCCGTGCAGGCCGCGCAGGCGCCCGTGGGCGTGCAGGTGTTCGCGCACGGTCAATTCCTGCCACAGCGGGGCGCGTTCGGGCAGCCAGCCGATGCGACGACGGCCCAGCTCCGGGCGCTCCAGGAAATCCTCGCCGTCCAGCCGGATGCTGCCGCTGTCCGGCCGCATGGCGCCGGCGATCATGCCCAGGGTGGTGGATTTGCCGGCACCGTTCACGCCGAGCAGGCCGAGTACCTCGCCCCGGTCGACAGTCAGGCACAGATCCTGCAGGGCCATTCGGCCGGCGCGTTGGCGGGTCAGCCGGTCGATCTGAAGCAGCGGGGGCGGCGTGGTCATTGCATGATTGTCACGGCGCCCCCACTTTCAGACAACCGGCAAGGATTTGCGCCAGGCGTGCACACGTCACGCTGCGACATTGCGCGCACCGCCCATGCTGGTGGGTACGGAGACCCGTGCACTAGACTGTTTTTTCAACGACATAGAGACGCACTCCGATGCTCGACGCCGTACTCAACTTCCTGTCCAACGGGCTGACCCACATGAGCTGGGTCGGCATGCTGGTCTACATGCTGGTGGTAACCCAGCTCACCATCTTCACGGTGACCATCTACTACCACCGCTGCCAGACCCACCGTGGCGTCGACCTGCATCCGGTGGTGCAGCACTTCTTCCGCTTCTGGGGCTGGCTCACCACCGGCATGGTGACGCGGGAATGGGTGGCGGTGCATCGCAAGCACCACGCCAAGGTGGAGACCGCCGAGGATCCGCACAGCCCGCAGATCTACGGCATCAAGAAGGTGTTCTGGGACGGCGTGGCGCTGTACCGCGACGCCAGCGAAGTGAAGGAAGACCTCGAGAAGTATGGCCGCGGCACCCCGGACGACTGGATCGAGCGCAAGCTCTACACCGGCCATCCGTACTGGGGCCCGGCGCTGATGCTGATCGTCAGCTTCGCCCTGTTCGGCGTGATCGGCGTGGCCTTCTGGGCGGTGCAGATGATCTGGATCCCGTTCTGGGCCGCCGGCTTCGTCAACGGCATCGGCCACTGGTGGGGCTACCGCAATTTCGAGAGCGCCGACACCGCGACCAACCTGATCCCGTGGGGCTTCTGGATCGGCGGCGAAGAGCTGCACAACAACCACCACGCCTTCCCCAGCTCGGCCAAGTTCGCCCTGCGCAAGTGGGAGTTCGACATCGGCTGGGCGGTGATCTGTGCCCTTCGCGCGGTCGGCCTGGCCAAGGTGCTGCGCGTGGCGCCCACGCTGGACGTGCGTCCGAACGTCAGCCTGCCCGATGCGGAGACGCTGAAGGCCGTGCTCACCCATCGCTTCCAGGCGATGACCGACTACTACCGCGGCGTGATCGTGCCGACCCTGCGCGAGGAAGCGGCCCATGCCGGCGAGAGCATCAAGGCCGTGCCGCGCCGCATGCGTCGCGCCTTGGCCGACGGTGGCCGCTGGCTGGATGGCGAAGGCCATGACCGCCTGCAGGCGGTGCTGGCCAAGCGCCCGACCCTGCGCACCGTGGTCGACTTCCGCAGCCGCCTCGCTGCCTTGATGGAGCAGCGTGGCACCGACCAGGCGCTGAAGGGTCTGCAGCAGTGGATCCACGAAGCCGAGCAGAGCGGTATCCGCGCCCTGCAGGAGTTCGCGGCCAAGCTCAAGGGTTACGCGATCGCCAGCTGACGTCGCATCCCCGGTTCCCGTAAAGAAAAAGCCCGCCTTCCCGGCGGGCTTTTCTGTTGGGCGGCGGAGCGGTTCAGAGCTGGTCCGGGCCCTTGCGCAGCCACCGGTCGATCAGCTGTTTCTCGTAGCGCAGGTTGTCGTCGCTGGTCGGCGCGGTGTTGCTGGTGAGGAAGCCGGGGTCGCGCAGCTTGCGGGTGCCTTCGCGGATCACCTTGCCGTCGGCATCGAGCAGCTTGAAACTGAGGTCGATGCGCGGCGGGTAGATGTCCTTGATGATCCGCACCTCGCGCAGTGCGCCGCCACGCCACGGCTCGAACGAACCGGCGCGGTCGATGTCGGTCACCACCACGTCGAGCTGTTGGCCGGGTTGCAGCATCTTCGCGCCGCGCTTCTCGATGTAGGCCTTGAGCGTCGTCAGGTAGTCGTTGCTGGCGCGGGTCGGTGCGAGCGCCTTTTCTTCACGGGTCTCGGTGAAATGCTCGGGGTGGTCGTAGGTGACCGTCACGCTTTGCGGCGCAGCCGCGTCGGCGAGGACGAGCGGTGGCGTCGCCAGGCCACTGACGGCGAGCAGGGTGAACAGGGCAGTCCGCACTTTCATGGCAGTTCTCCTGGTCGGGGATAGGGTGGGAGCGGCTGAAGGTTCGACAATAGCCCGGCGCGAGCGGTTCGGCGCGTCGGCCAGGGAGGGGGGAAGGGTATGGCGTTCAGGGTGTTGCTGCTGGGGGCGACCGGGGTGTTCGGGGCGCGTTTGGCGCGGCGACTGGCGTCCGACGGGCGCTTCGAGCCGATTCTTGCCGGCCGCTCGCCGGGGGCGCTGCGGGTGCTGGCCGACGAGGTCGCTGCCGCCGCGGGTCGATCGGTGACGGTCGCGTCGCTCGACGTGTTCGCCGACGACTTCGCCGCCCGGCTGGCAGCCCTGCAACCCCGGCTGGTGATCCATGCGGCCGGCCCGTTCCAGGCCCAGGACTACCGCGTGGCGGAGGCATGCCTGGGATGTGGCAGCCACTATGTCGACCTGGCCGATGGGCGGGATTTCGTCGCCGGTATCGCTCGCCTGGATGTCGCCGCACGTGCCGCCGGTCTCCTGGTGGTCAGCGGGGCGTCCAGCGTGCCGGCCATCAGCAGCGCGGTGGTCGATGCGTTGATGCCCCGCTTCGCCAGGCTGGACGGGATCGAGAGTGCGATCAGCCCCGGCAACCGGACTCCGCGCGGCGACGCCACGGTAGCGTCGATTCTCGGCTATTGCGGGCGACCGATCCGCGTCTGGCGCGACGCGCGCTGGCAGGTGCTGCACGGCTGGATGGACACGCGGCGCGTGCGACTGGCCCGGTCGCGCCGTTTCGTCGGGATCTGCGAGGTGCCTGACCTCGAACTCTTTCCCCATCGCTATCCGGGGGTGCGCACCGTGCTGTTCCGTGCGGGGCTGGAGTTGCCCCTGCTGCACGGCGGTACCTGGCTGGTGGCGGCGCTGGTGCGGTTGGGCCTGATTCGCGATCTGCCGCACCATGCGGCACGCCTGCGCCGCTGGAGCGAGTGCTTCATGCGCCGGGGCAGCGATGTCGGCGGCATGGTGGTGGAGCTCGTCGGCGAAGATGCGTCCGGGTGCCCGCTCCGCTTGCGCTGGTGGCTGGAGGCCGCGGCAGGCGAAGGACCGGAGGTGCCAGTGACACCGGCGCTGATGCTGGCGCAGCGGCTGGTCGACCGGTCCTTGCGGGCGACCGGGGCGACGCCCTGCGTCGGCCTGCTGGAACTGGAGGAGCTGATGACGGCGCTGGCACCGTTCGCCGTCACCAGCGGAGTCGAAGTGCTTGCCTGAGGCGTGGGGTGTTCAGTCGAGGAAGCGCCAAGCCTCGGCGGGGTCCGGCATGCGGCAGGCGTCACGTTGACCGAACAGGCGGTAGCGGTGCCGCGCCACCCAGCGATAGGCCGGATCCGCGAACCACCGCGGTGTCCACCGCAACAGTATGGACGGGATGCGCCACGGTCCGTCCAGCCGCTGCAGCACGCCGGCAATGGCCGCGGTGTCGATGTGGCCGACCCCGTCGGCGACCAGCAGCAGCGAGGCCGGATCGTCCGGCGACAGCCCGTGCGCGGCGAGCAATGCACGGCCGTGCCGACCCTGCATCGCCGCCAGCCGGAACCGGCCGGCGCGATCGTGTCGGAGAATGAAGTCCACCCAGCGACTGCACAGCACGCAGACACCGTCGAAGACCACCACGTCCGGTTCATGCGCCATCATCGACCTCCAGCGTGCCGCGGTAACCGATCCAGCGGCCGATGCCGGGCAGGCTGGCCTCGACCATGAAGGCGTAACGGTCGCCTTCGGCACCGCTGCAGGCCAGCACGTCACCGAGCCATCGACGGGGCAGGGGCAGGCCGAGCAGACGCGCGCCGAGCAGGTGCCAATGGATCGCGCCACCGTCTGCTTCGAGGCGGAAGCGCAACAGCACTGGCCCCAGCCGTTCGTGCAGCAGCCGGTCCGGCCCGGCGCTCAGTCGCGAGCGCATACGCCCACGGGCGAAGCGGCGTGTCCACTGCTCGCCGTCGCCGTCGCGTTCGATTTCCACGGTCAACGGTTGCGCCGCTCCCGGCGCGGGCACGCCCAGCAACTGCCGCAGCAGGCGCGCCGCCCGGTTGTCGCTACCGACCACGTCGGCCTGGCCGCGCAGGGCGATGCTGCCGCGGCCGCCATGTGCCCGACGCACCGGGGCTGCAAGTCCGACCCAGGCGGGGCCCAGCAGTACGGGAAACAGCGACTCGTCCGTGGTCATGCCGCGCATGATCGCGGTCGTCCGACGGGCGGGCAAGAAAAAACCCGCCACGGTGGGCGGGTTTCTTCCGGAATGGCGATCAATTACTTGATCTTGCCTTCCTTGTAGATCACGTGCTTGCGCACGACCGGATCGTACTTCTTGAACTCGAACTTTTCCGGGGTGTTCTTCTTGTTCTTCTGCGTGGTGTAGAAGTGGCCGGTACCGGCCGACGAGATCAGACGGATCTTGTCCTGGGTCTTGTTCGCCATGGTCTAGCTCCTCAGATCTTCTCGCCGCGGGCACGCAGCTCGGCAATCACGGCCTCGATGCCATTCTTGTCGATGGTGCGCAGGGCGTGGTTGGACACACGCAGCTTGACCCAGCGGTTCTCGCTGGGGACCCAGAAGCGACGCTCATGCAGGTTGGGCAACCAGCGGCGACGGGTCTTGTTGTTCGCGTGCGAGACGTTGTTGCCGGTCTGCACACCCTTTCCGGTGACTTGGCATACACGGGCCATGATGACCTCCGTATTTTTGGTGTAACGCCCGTTGGCCAGGGCGACTTCGGCCCAGCGACGCCTTGGCGTCACGCGATGCTGGAGGGTGCAGCTCTCTAGGCTTGCCGTGAGGTCCGCATCGCGTCGCGGACGGCCCACATGAGCGGGCGGCAGGAGTCGAGCCGCGCATTATCGCGGAATTTCATCCGCTTGCGCAATCCTTGAGCAGTAAGCCGGGCGGTGGCGCCAGTGACGGCGCGCCGGCTTGTATGGAACAATCGCGCTCTTTGCGGTTTTCCTTCCGCCCGCGGATGGAGCCGGCCCGTATTTTCGAAGAGGACCTCCGATGTCAGACGTGACCACCAACGGCCAGGCCGACGGCCAGGCCAACCAGCCGCAGCTCGCGCTGCAGAAGATCTACGTGAAGGACGTCTCGTTCGAGGCCCCCAACGCGCCGCAGATCTTCCAGGACATGGGCGTTACCGAAGAGCAGCCGCAGGTGCAGCTCAACCTCGGCCAGCGTGCCACCGACCTGGGTGACGACCTGTACGAAGTGGTGCTCAGCCTGACCCTGACCTGCACCATCGGCGAGCGCACCGCCTACCTGGCGGAGGTGCACCAGGCCGGCCTGTTCGGGATTGCCGGTTTCGCGGCCGAAGACCATGCCGGGATCATCGGCAGCTACTGCCCGAACCTGTTGTTCCCGTATGCGCGCCAGGTGATCTCGCAGCTGGTGCTGGAAGGCGGCTTCCCGCCGTTCCTGCTGCAGCCGATCAACTTCGACGCGCTCTATGCCGAGCAGATGCGTCGCAACGCCATGGGCGGCGAGACCGCGCCGACGCTGAACAGCTGATCCAGCCATGAGCACCCGACCGACCCTGGCGGTACTTGGTGCCGGTTCCTGGGGCACGGCGCTGGCGGCGCTTGCGGCACGCAACGGCGTGCCGACCCGGCTGTGGGGCCGCGACCGGCAGGCGCTGGAGGCGATGGCGCAGACCCGTCGCAACCAGCGCTACCTGCCGGATCTCGAGCTGCCAGCCGAGCTGCACTACGAAAGCGATCTGGCCGCCGCCCTGCGTGGCGCCCAGGTCGTGCTGATCGTGGTGCCGAGCCATGCATTTGCGGCGATGCTCGACCAGATCGCTCCGCTGCTCGAGCCGGGCGCCGCGATCGCCTGGGCGAGCAAGGGCTTCGAGCCCGGTACCGGCCGGTTCCTGCACGAACTGGTCGCCGAAAAGCTGCCTGGTCGGCCGGCGGCGGTGGTCACCGGCCCTTCCTTCGCCAAGGAAGTGGCGGCCGGCCTTCCCAGCGCGGTCACCGTGCATTCGGACGACGAGGTGTTCGCCAGGGAAATGGCGGGCATGCTGCACGCCCCCAACTTCCGCGCCTACACCGGCAGCGACGTGCTGGGCGGTGAGCTCGGCGGCGCGATGAAAAACGTGCTGGCGGTCGCCACCGGCGTGGCCGACGGCATGCAGCTGGGCCTCAACGCCCGCGCCGGCCTGATCACCCGCGGCATGAACGAGATGCTGCGACTGGGCCTGGCGCTCGGTGCGCGGCCGGAAACCCTGATGGGGCTGTCCGGCCTGGGCGACCTGGTACTCACCTGCACCGGCGACCTGTCGCGCAACCGTAGACTCGGCCTGGCGCTGGGCAAGGGCATCGCGCTGGACGAGGCGGTGCGCCAGATCGGCCAGGTGGTCGAGAGCGTGCTCACCGCCGACGAGGTGGCGCGGCTGGCTGCCAAGCACGGCCTGGACCTGCCGATCGCCAGCGGCGTGCGCGCCGTGCTGCACGGCGAGGTCACCCCGGTCGAAGGCCTGCGCGCGCTGATGGCACGCGAGCAGAAGCCGGAATACCCGCAGGGCCTGTTCCCCGGCACCTGAGCGTGCAGGTCGGGCTGCCGCACGAGTTTGCGGCTCGGGCGTGGGCACGCCGTGACAAGCCTTGCTAAGCTCAAGGTTTTGATCGCCCAACGGACCGCATGCCCATGCAGCAACCGGACGACCGAAAGCCTGGCGATCCTGCCCGCGCGCGCGTTCCTGCGGTGTCGGGCCTGTCGTCGGTGTGGCGCCGCGTGCTGGAGCCGCCGGTACCCCCTGCGCCGGCCGAACGCGGTGTGCTCGGCTTCTTCCTGGACGTCGTCCACGAGGATGGCGCGCCGTATGGGCGCGTCGACGTCGCGCCGGCCGTGCTGGCGGTGGCCGAGCACGGCCGCTTCGTGCGTCCGTCGCCACTGGACAGCAAGCATCTGGTCAACGCCCAGCTGGAGCCGCACGAGCAGCGACTGGCGGCCACCGTGCTGGGTCTGCCGCAGAACGTGCGCAAGAGCCGCAGCTATGCCCGGCTGGCCGGTCACGTCGGCGACGCGCTGCTGGCCGAGATCCTCGACACCGCGCCCTGCTTCCTCGGTGGCCTGGGCGGGCTGCGCCTGTCGCGCGGCAAGTCCCATCAGCTGAACTGGCACTGGCACCTGGAGAGCGATGGCAGCCAGCGCCTGCTGCCGGCGCTGGCTACCGGCCAGCGGCTGCTGCGCATCGATGGCCTGTGGTATCTGGATGCCGAACGTGCCGAGGTGGGTCATCTGGAGGCGCCGGTCGAGGAGATCGCCTGGCTCGATCTGCCGGCGCTCAAGCATGACGACAGTCACCGTCTGCGCGATGTCCTGCCGCATAGCCGCCTGGCGCAGCGCGTTCCGCTGCCGCAGGTGTTCGAGGATCTGCGCCGGGAAGATCTCGCTCCCAAGCCGGTGCTTACCCTGCACGCACTGACCCGGCACGCCCGGCTGGCGGCCGGCACGCCGCCGCTGGCCTATGCGCGGCTGGCCTTCGACTACGCCGGCGAGCGCCTGCCCGGTCGCGGTGGCGAACCACTGGTGCGACGTGTGCGGCAGGGCCAGCTGGTGGAGATCGTGCGTCGTCGCGCCGACGAACTGGCGGCGATGGAGCAGCTCGAGCGCGCGGGACTCACTCCCGCCGTGGACACCGAGGGCCTGCCCTGGGACCTGGCCGACACGCTGCCGGAAGACGCCTGGCTGTTCCCCGGCAAGGGCTACGCCGGTGCGCTGGAGGTGAACACGCCGGCGCGCTGGCTGGCCCTGCGCGGCCGGCTGGAAGGCGAGGGTTACCTGGTCGAGTACGCGCCCAGCTTCCCGTTCGAGGTGCTGGAAGGGCCGGTACACTGGTACGGCGACGCCACGGAGGACGCCGACGACCACGCCTTCGACCTGGAGATCGGTATCGAGGTCGAGGGCAAGCGGCACAACCTGCTGCCGGCCGTGGCGCAGGCGCTGGCCGAGCACCAGCTCAGCCTGAGCCCGGTGCCGAACGAGCCGGAGGACGCGGTGTGGTACGCGCCGGTGGACGACCGCCGCCGAGTACCGGTGAAGCTCAAGGAGCTGCGCGACCTGCTGGCGCCGCTGGCCGAGTACCTGGAGAAGCCGCGCAAGCAGCTTCACCTGCCACGCGTGCAGGCCGGTCGGCTGGATGAGCTGGTCGACGTGATGCCCGAGGGCGGCCAGCTGCAGGCCCCGGAGGCACTGCGCGGCTTCACCGCGCGCCTGCGCGATGCCGCCGAGCGCGCCAGCGATGCGATTCCCGAGGGACTCACGGTGGAGCTGCGGCCTTACCAGCGCGAGGGCCTGCGCTGGCTCAACGCGCTCGCCGAAGCGGGTGTCGGTGGCGTGCTCGCCGACGACATGGGCCTGGGCAAGACGCTGCAGCTGATCACCCACCTGCTGGCGCTGAAGGAGCGCGGTGCGCTGACCCAGCCGGCCCTGGTGGTGGTGCCGACCAGCCTGATCCCGAACTGGCAGGCCGAGTGCGCGCGCTTCGCGCCTGCGCTGAAGGTGCTGGCGCTGCACGGCCCGCAGCGCAGCGGCGACTTCTCCCAGCTCGGCCAGCAGGACATCGTGCTGACCAGCTACGCGCTGTTGCCGCGTGACGTGGTGGCGCTGCGCAAGCACCCGTTCGCGCTGATCGTGCTGGACGAGGCGCAGCAGGTGAAAAACCCGCGCACGCAGGCGCGCCGCGCCGTGCTCAGCCTGCGCGCGCCGCGCTGCATCTGCCTCACCGGCACGCCGCTGGAGAACCACCTGGGCGAGCTGTGGTCGCAGGTCGACCTCGCCGTGCCGGGCCTGCTCGGTGACGAGGGTGCGTTCCGCCGCCATTACCGCGGCCCGATCGAGAAGCAGCACGACGAGGCCTGCCAGGTGCGGCTCAACCGCCGGCTGGCGCCGTTCATCCTGCGCCGGACCAAGAGCCAGGTGGCGGCCGAGTTGCCGCCGAAGACCGAGATCACCCGCCGCGTGGTGCTCGATGGCCGCCAGCGCGAGTTGTACGAAAGCCTGCGCCTGTCGCTGGCCGACGAACTGCGCCAGGTGATCGCCCAGCGTGGCATCGCCCACTCTGGCATCGTGGTGCTCGACGCGTTGCTCAAGCTGCGCCAGGTCTGCTGCGATCCGCGGCTGGTGAAGCTCGAAGCCGCGCGTGGCGTGCGCGACTCGGCCAAGTTCGAGCTGTTGATGGACATGTTGCCGGCGCTGCTCGCCGAGGGCCGCAAGGTGCTGCTGTTCTCGCAGTTCACCGAGATGCTCAAGCTGATCGCCCACGAGCTCGACCGCCGCCGCATTCCCTACGTCACGCTCACCGGCGAGACACGCGATCGTGCCGAGCCGGTGAAGCAGTTCCAGGAAGGCGACGTGCCGCTGTTCCTGCTCTCGCTGAAGGCTGGCGGCGTCGGCCTGAACCTCACCGCCGCCGACACGGTGATCCACTACGACCCGTGGTGGAACCCCGCCGCCGAGGCGCAGGCCTCCGACCGCGCGCATCGCATCGGCCAGGACAAGCCGGTATTCGTGTTCCGCCTGATCACGGCGAACACGGTGGAAGAGCGCATCGAGGAGATGAAGGCACGTAAGGCCGAGCTGGCCGATGCGGTGCTGGAAGGCGGCGGCGCACGCGAGAAGCTGAGCTTCGACCAGGAAGATCTCGACGCGTTGCTTGCCCCGGGCTGAGCGCGCGCCAGGCCGATGGCATTGCTACCTGCTGTTGATGACTGCCTTGGACGTCTCGCTGGCCGTGTGATCGTTCCGGCTCAGCCCGACGATGGAGGGTTGCCGCGTGTACGCAACAGCGCATCGACCGACTGCTGCCACTGCGGCGAACCGGGGGGCGCCTGCGGAGCTTCCTGTCCCAGCTTGCGTTGCACCGCCTGGTTCCACTCGGGCGAACCGGGGTCGGGGCCATGGCCGTCGCTGGAAATTCCCAGCGAGCGGTCAACCCATTCGTACCAGGCGGGTGAGCCGAGGGTGGCATCGTCGGGCGTGCTCGACGTGGGGGAGCCGGCCGGGGGCGCGGGGGGCGACGGGGAGCAGGCAGTGGCGAGCAGGGTGGCCAGACTGGCGGCGAGCAGGCGGCGCATCGGCATGACTCGGTGGGGAGCGGGAGCGTACCGAGGCTAGCCGTGTCGCGTTCAGCCCGTGTCAGGCCGACGCGAAGAAGCGTTTCACGCGCGCGCCGCGACCTCGTCGATGTGGCGCAGCAGGTCGGCCGGGTCGTCGTACACGCGCAGGGCGCCGGCATGCTGCAGTTCCTCGCGGCCGTAGCCGCCGGCGAGCAGGCCGATGCCGATGGCGCGCGCACGCTGCGCGGCCAGCATGTCCCACACGCTGTCGCCGACCACCAGCGCGTGGCGGATATCGAAATCCAGCCGGTGCGCCGCGGTGACGAACAGGTCCGGGTCCGGCTTGGCGTGGCGCACCTGGTCGCGCGTCACCACCGGCACCTTCGCCGGATCGACGCCGAGCGCGGCAAGGTTGTGCGCGGCGGTCTCCATGCGGCCGCTGGTGGCGATCGCCCAGGGGATCTGCTGCTCGGTCAGGAACGCCAGCAGTTCCCGCGCGCCCGGCAGCGGCTTGACCGAGCCCTGCGTGTGCTGGCGGTTGAAGGCGTCGGCGTGGCGCCGGCGCAGCCGCTCCAGCCGGTCCTCGGTGATGTCCAGCCCGGTTTCGCGCAGCAGCATGTTGGCGAACAGGCCGCCGCTCATGCCGATCTTGCGGTGGATGCGCCACACCGACAGCTCCACGCCCTCGTCGTCCAGCGCTTCCTTCCAGGCCAGCACGTGCTGATACACGCTGTCGACCAGGGTGCCATCGAGGTCGAACAGGAAGGCGGTATCACTGCGAGGCATGGGCTTCTCCTGCGGCACTCGCGCACCGTGCCACGGCATGCGTGACGAGCGCGCCATCGCGCGGTCGCACGGGTCAGCGGCCGAGCAGCGGCCGGCCCGATTCCATGATCGCGATCGCGGCGGCGCCGAGCAGGCCCGGTTCCGGATTCATGATCGCCTGGGTGGGCACCTTTTCCATGATGTCGCGGAAGCGGCCCTTGGCCTCGAAGCGCTCGCGGAAACGCCCGCGCTCCAGCCACGGCAGCAGGATCGGGATCAGGCCACCGGTGAGGTAGACGCCGTCCCACGCGCCGAGGGTGAGCACCAGGTCGCCGGCGACGCTGCCGAAGATGCCGGCGAAGGTCTCCACCGTCCGCGTGCACAGCGGGCAGCTGCCGTCCTTGGCGCGGGCGGTGACGTCCTCCGGCTTCAAGGGTTGCGGGGTGGCACCGGTGATGTGGCAGATCGCGTCGTACAGGTTGACCAGGCCCTGGCCGCAGATCAGCCGCTCGTTGGAGACGCGGCCGTACTTGTGGTTGAGGTAGTCCAGGATGGCAATGTCCTCGGGCGAGTGCGCGGCGAAGCCGGCGTGGCCGCCTTCGGTCTGCAGCACGCTGCAGTGGCCCTGGCGCACCAGCAGGCCGCCCACGCCCAGGCCGGTGCCGGGGCCGACGATGGCGAAGGTCTGTTCCTCGTGCGCGCCGATGCTCGGCAGCGGCAGCGGACCGACCGGCACCAGGTCATCGCCCTTGAGCAGGGTCACCGCCATGCTCTGGGCGGCGAAGTCGTTGACCAGGTGCACGCCGTCCAGGCCCAGCGCCTCGGCGGTCTGGCGCGCCGAGATGGCCCACGGATTGTTGGTCACCTTGACCGTCTCGCCGTCCTCGATGCGCCCAGCGGCGGCCACCACGGCACGCTTCACCGAAAGCCCGGTGTCGGCCAGGTACTGCCTGGCGGTGGCGACCAGCGATTCGTGCTCGGCGACGCGGTAACGTCGGATGCTTTCCTTCAGCAGCGGATCGGCACGCGACGGATCGGCCACGCCGAAGCGCACATTGGTGCCGCCGAGATCGACCAGCAGGGTGGGAACGGAGGCGTGGGCGTCAGCCGGCATGCTCGAAACCTTCAGCACAAGCGAATAGGTAAGGGTGCCCTGCCCTAGGGCGCGAGTCCAGTGGGACGGGCAGGATGGACATCACGGGGCCAGGCTGGCTCCGCCGCTGCCTATCACGTCGGCGTAGAACCTTGCGCTCGCCTTGGGCGTGCGCTTCTGCGTGGCGAAGTCGACGTGATAAAGCCCGAAGCGCTTGGCGAAACCCAGCGACCACTCCAGGTTGTCCAGCAGCGACCAGGCGTAGTAACCCTTGACGTTCACGCCCGCGCGTATCGCCGCGTGCACTGCCTTCAGGTGGCGCCGGAAGTAGTCCACGCGCAGCGGGTCCTCAAGCACGTCGCCCTCGACCACCGGCGGGTCGTAGAACGCGGCGCCGTTCTCGGTCACGTAGAGCGGGAGGTCGCCGTAGCGGTCCTTGAACCAGGTGAGGGTGTCGACCAGCCCCTGTTCGTACACCTCCCAGCCGGTCTCGGTGTACGTGCGGTTGGGCTGGCGCACCGGCGAGGCGCGCAACGGATGCTGGGCGGGATCGTTCCCGACCACGGCGCGGGTGTAGTAGTTGATGCCGACGAAATCGACGGTCTGCCGGGTCAGCCCGAAGTCGCTGGCCGGGAACGTCGGCCACGCGTCGCCGAAGCATGCCTTCAGCTGCGGCGGGTAGCTGCCGAGCAGCGCCGGGTCGGCAAACTGCTGGTTCATGTAGGCGTGGGCGCGGGCCGCGGCCGCCACGTCCTCGTTGCGGTCGCTTGCCGGATATTTCGGCTCGATGTTGAAGACCACGCCGATCTGCTGGCGGCCCACCGCGCGGTAGGCCTGGATCGCCGCCCCGCTGGCGCGCATCAGGTTGTGCGCGGCGATCGGTGCCTCGTACGTGTTGCGGTGCCCGGGGGCCACCGTGCCGTGCAGGTAGCCACCGTCGGTGACCACCCAGGGTTCGTTGAGCGTGGTCCACATCGGCACGCGGTCGTCCAGCGCCTTGAACATGACCTCGGCGTACTCTGCGAACCAGTGCGCGCTGTCGCGGTTGAGCCAGCCGCCGCGATCGTCCAGCGCCGCCGGCAGGTCCCAGTGGAACAGCGTGGCGTTCGGCGCGATGCCGTGTTCGAGCAGGGTGTCGACCAGGCGCGAATAGAAATCCAGCCCGGCCGGGTTGATCCGCCCGGTGCCCTCCGGCAGGACGCGTGCCCAGTTGATGCTGAAGCGGTAGCTGGTGAGCCCCAACGCCTGCATCAGCTTCACATCGTCGCGGTATCGCCGGTAATGGTCGCAGGCGACGTCGCCGTGGTCGCCGTTGGCCATCATCCCCGGCGTGTGGGCGAAGCGTTGCCAGATGCTCGGTCCGGCACCGTCGGCCAGGGGCGAGCCCTCGATCTGGTAGGCCGACGTGGCGGCGCCCCAGACGAAGTCCGCGGGGAAGAGAAAGCGTCCTGACATTGACGGGTCCGATGGCCGCACCGCGGCTTGCTGTAAACGATTACGCGGGGAGAATAGCCGAACGCCCCTTGGGCATGCACCATGACGACGTCGGGCTCCGGGGCGGGCCCAATCAGTGGAGAACCCGATGGCGGTCGTTCGGCTGGAGGCGCTGCGCAAGGAGTACCCGGACGGCCACGTCGCCGTCGCTGACGCGACGCTGGAGATCGCCGACGGCGAACTGCTGGTGCTGGTCGGACCCTCCGGCTGCGGCAAGACCACCCTGCTGCGGATGATCGCCGGGCTGGAGCCGATCACCGCGGGCACGCTGACCATCGGCGGGCGGGTGATGAACGAGGTGCCGCCGAAGGACCGGGACATCGCCATGGTGTTCCAGAACTACGCCCTGTACCCCCACATGACCGTGGCCGAGAACCTGGGTTTCGGCCTGCGCCTGCGTGGACAGCACCGCCACGAGGTGGCGCGGCGCGTGCGCGAGGTGGCGCGGTTGCTGGAGATCGAGCCCTGGCTCGATGCCCGGCCGGGTGCGCTGTCCGGCGGCCAGCAGCAGCGTGTGGCGCTGGGCCGGGCGCTGGTGCGCAACCCGCGGGTGTTCCTGCTCGACGAGCCGCTGTCCAACCTCGACGCGCGGCTGCGCCTGTCGATGCGCCTGGAGATCGCGCGGCTGCACCGGCGGCTCGGCGCCACGATGATCTACGTCACCCATGACCAGATCGAGGCGATGACGCTGGGCCAGCGCATCGTGATGCTCGACGGCGGCGTGATCCAGCAGATCGACACGCCAATGAGCCTCTACCGGCGGCCGGCCAACCGTTTCGTCGCCGGTTTCCTCGGCAGTCCGGCGATGAACTTCCTGCCCGGCACGCTGCGGCTGGCCGACGGCTGGGCGTTGGACGGCCCGCACGGCGTGCTGACCCTGCCCGGGGTCGCCGGCTGGCCGGGGTCGTGGGATCGCCGCGAGGTCACCCTCGGCGTGCGGCCGGAAGACCTGCATCCGGTGGATGCGCCCGGTCTGCACACGCTGAGCGCGCGGGTGGAGGTGGTCGAGCCGGTCGGCAACGAGGTGTTCCTCAACCTGCGTACCGGCGGCAAGCCGCTGGTGGTGCGGCTGCCACCGCGCACGCTGCCCGAGCCCGGCACGCTGGTGCACCTGGCGCCGGATCCGTCGATGCTGCACCTGTTCGACGCGGCCAGCGGAGAGCGCATCGGCGACTGAAGGCTTGCGGTGCGAACTTTTTTCCCGCAAGACTGACAAAAGGACACTTGGCTTCAGGGGGAAGGTCCAGGCCCATGGTTCGCATGGAAGCGATTACCCGCCACTACCGGGTGGGCGGGCAGACGATCGCCGCGCTGGATGGCGTCGGCTTCGAAGTCCCGAAGGGGCAGTTCACCGCGATTGTCGGGCCGTCCGGTTCGGGCAAGTCGACCCTGCTGAACATGCTCGGCTGTCTGGATCGGCCCGATAGCGGCCGCTATCTGCTCGACGACGTGGACGTGTCCACCTTCGATGACGAGCGCGCCAGCGATTTCCGCAACCGGCGCATCGGCTTCGTGTTCCAGTCCTTCCATCTGCTGCCGCGACTGAGCGTGCTGGAAAACGTATTGCTGCCACGGCGCTTCCTGCGCGGCGACGGCGGTAGCCTCGAGGAGCGCGCACACACCCTGCTCGAGAGGATGGGACTGGGCCAGCGGCTGGAGCATCGTCCCGGCCAGCTGTCCGGTGGCCAGATGCAGCGCGTGGCGATCGCCCGCGCCCTGCTGATGCAGCCGGCCCTGCTGCTGGCCGACGAGCCCACTGGCAACCTCGATTCGAAGAGTGCTGCCGACGTGCTGGCGTTGATCGATGAGGTGCACGCCGATGGCCAGACCGTGGTGCTGGTGACCCACGACGCCGATGTCGCCGCGCGGGCGCAGCGGCAGATCACCCTGCGCGACGGGAGGATCGAGCATGATTCGGCGGCGTGAGTGGCTCGGTCTCGCCATGGCGCTCGCGATGCCGTTCGCGCAGGCGTCCGCCACGGTGTTCACCGGCGAGATCCGCCTCGAGGGCGCCCAGCGCATCGAGACGCCGCCCTCCAACAGCTCGCCGGTGGTGCTGCGCTACTACGCGCCCGACGGCAGTCACGTGAAGCCGGGCGAGGTGCTGCTGCGCATCGATGCCGGGCAGGCCGAATCGCAGGTGCGCAAGCTGCAGGCGGAACTGGCCGCACAGCAGGCCAAGGACGCCAAGGAGGTCGCCCAGCTCGAGCTCAAGGCCAGCGATGCCGAGCTCAAGCTGGCCGACGCGCAGGCCGAGCGCGACACCGCGGCGGTGGACGCCGCCCTGCCGCGCCACCTGATTTCCGCACTCAACTACGACCGCTACCAGAGCGAGATGCAGCGCACCGAGCGCGCACTGGCGGTGGCGCACGAGCAGGCCGACGAAGCGGAGGCGGCGGTGAAGCGCCGTCGCGAGGACGGGGCCTTGCAGCAGCGCAAGAAACAGATCGAGCTGGATTTCGATCGCCGCCAGGTCACCCGCGCCGTGGTCAAGGCGACCCGTGCCGGTACCGTGGTGCACGGCTTCGACAACATGTTCGGCAACGGCGGGCGCTACGAGGAGGGCTCCTCCAGCTATCCCGGGCAGGCCGTGGGCGAGGTGGTCGGCGGTGGGCACGACTACGACGTGCGCGCCTGGGTGCTGGAGCCCGATCGAGCCGGGCTGAAGACCGGACAGTCCGTCGCATTGACTGTCGACGCCTTGCCCGGGCGGCTGCTGCACGGCCGCATCCGGAGCATCACCGGTGCGTCGGTCGCGCACAAGGACTGGGGCGACGGTCGCTATTTCGAACTGGCCATCGATCTGGCTGACGCCAACGCGTTGCCGTTGCGGCCAGGCATGAGCGTACGCGCGGACACCGATCCGGCCGACCTGTCCGCCGATCGGCCGGTCGTCGCCGATACCCAGCCATTGCATGCCGATGGAGAGACGTTCGCGCGCGACAGCATCGCCATCTCCCCGCCGGCGGTGAATGGCCTGTGGCAGATGACCGTGACCCAGATGGTCGGCGATGGCGAGACGGTGGAGAAGGGAGGCACCGTAGTGGTGTTCGACGGCAGCCAGGTGATGAAGCAGCTCACCGCCAAGCGCAGCGAACTGGACGAGAAGCTGCGCAAGCAGGAGCAGACCCGACTGGACCTTGCCGACCGCGCGCGCGAAGCCGAACTGGCCACGGCGCAGGCCCGCGCCGAACTGGAAAAGGCACGCCGCAAGGCGAACCAGCCGAAGGAATACGTCGCCGGCGTGGAATACGCCAAGCTGGTGATCGCGCGGACCAAGGCCGAGCGCAAGCTCGCCCTCACTGTCGAGCGCGAGCGGGTGGCGGCGGCCGAGCGTCGCGCCGAGCAGCAGGTGGCCGATGCCGACGTCGAACAGGCGAAGCACGAGGTCAGCGTGCTCACTGCGGCACTCGCCTCGCTCACGGTGAAGGCGCCGCGCGCCGGCATCGTGCTGCACCAGAGCGCCTGGGACGGCAACAAGATCGATACCGGCTCGCAGGTGTGGATGGGGCAGTCGGTGGCGCAGATGCCGGACCTGTCCACGCTCGCGGTGCGTGCCTCGCTGCCGGAACGCGAGCTCGAGCGCGTGCACCAGGGGCAGCGCGTGCGCGTGGTGGTGGCCGGCGGCGGCGACCGCTCGGTCGACGGCACCGTGGCATCGGTGGGCGGTACCGTGCACAGCAAGTCGCGGGTGGAGGCGATCCCGGTGGTCGACCTGGTGGTTACGCTCGATTCCAACCATCTCAAGCTCAAGCCCGGGCAGGCGGTGCGGGTCGATTTCCCGGTCGATGCCGCGACCTCCGCATCCACGAGGCAGGCACCATGAGCCGCCGTATCGCCTGGCTCGCCTGCCTGACCCTCGCGCTGGTCGGCTGCGGCAAGCCGGACACCGCACGTGTGGTGCTGGAACGGGTCCACGCCGGTCCGCTCGATTTCGTCGTCAGGGGAGAAGGGGAGCTGCGTTCGGCGAAGGCGACGCCCCTGCTGATTCCCGGCCAGGTGTTCACGGTGCGCCAGGTGGCCTGGATGCTGCCGGACGGCAGCCCCGTCACCAAGGGCGAACTGGTGGCGCGGTTCTCCGCCGAGCAGAGCAGGCAGGACCTGGATCAGGCCGAGATCGACCTGGAGCGCAACCTGCTCGCGCGTGCCGCCAAGCAGGCCGAACTGGACGACAAGCGCGGCCAGCTCGGCGTGGACCTGACCCAGGTTGCCGGACAGCTGTCGATCGCCCGCCGCTACGCCAACGCCAGCCCGGAGGCGATGGCCCGCAACGACATCCTCGATGCGATCCAGGACGCCAACTATCTCACCGTGCGCCAGCGCATCCTCGAGTGGCGCGAGCAACAGTCCGGCGTGCGCGGCAAGGCGGAGCTCGCCGTGCTGGATGCGCAGCACAACACCTACGCCACCGTCGCCGGACAGAAGAAGGCCGATCTCGACGCGCTCGAACTGCACGCCCCGCACGACGGCGTACTCGTGCTCGAGCGAGACTGGATGGACCAGGTGCCCCACGTCGGCAGCCGCCTTTTCGCCGGCGACAGCTTCGCCAGCCTGCCCGACCTCTCCAGGCTGGAGGTGCAATTGGCTGTTCCGCAGATCGAGGCCCAGGGCGTGCAGGTGGGCGATGCGGTCGAGCTGCATCCCTGGGGCGAGCCCACCCAGAAAGTCGCCTCGCGGCTCAGCTGGGTGGCGGCGGCCGCACAGTCGCGCAGTCGGCAGAATCCGGTGAAGTACCTGATGATGAAAGCCAGCGTGCCAGCCGAGGTGGCGCGTCGCTACGGCTGGACGCCGGGCCAGCGTTTCGTTGGCACCGTGGTGCTGCTGCACGCGGACAAGGGCCTGGCGGTGCCGAACGTGGCGCTGGCCAGCGACGGCGATGCCAGCACCGTGCAGGTGCTCGCCGACGGCAAGGTCGAGCGGCGCATCCTGCAGCTGGGCGTGCGCGGATCGTCCCGCAGCCAGGTGCTGTCGGGTCTGCACGAGGGTGACGAGGTGCTGCTCGGTCAGGCCGGCAGTGACGGCGCACCGGCAGGCAAGGGAGCCGCGCCATGATGCTGTCACCCGCCTGGCGCGAGGCCGTCGACGCCCTGGCGCGGCGCAAGCTGCGCACACTGCTGACCCTGCTCGGCATGATCTTCGGCGTCGCCGCCATCGTCGCCATGCAGGGCGTGGGCGAGGGCAGCCGGCGCGAGGCCCTGAAGCTGGTGGAGAGTCTCGGCCTGCACAACCTGATCATCGAGGCCAAGCCGCAGGACCAGGACAGCCTCAAGGAGATCCGCGCACGCAGCCTTGGCCTCAGCGAAGCCGACGCCCGCGCCGCGCTGCTGGTGGTACCCGGCGCGGAACGCTACGCCGCCGAAAAGCGGGTGCATCGCTGGGCCGTGTTCAGCGACGACGGCCAGAGCACGGCCGAAGTCAGCGGCATCACGCCGGACTATTTCCGCCTGGCGGCGCTGCGCCTGGCTCAGGGGCGCGCACTTGATACCCGCGACAACGATTCGCTCGCCGCCGTCGCCGTGCTCGGGGCGCAGGCCGCGCACGACCTGTTTCCCGACGGCAAGGCGCTGGGTCGGCTGGTCAAGGTCAACCAGGTGTGGTTGCGCGTGGTCGGCGTGCTGGCCGACCGGGATCTCGGCCAGGACAAGTTCGAGGGCGTTTCGCTGGGAGCGGATGCCAACCGCGTGTTCGTGCCGCTGCAGAGCGCGCACGCCCGTTTCCGGTTCCAGCCGATGGAGGACCCGGTCGACCGCTTCCTGCTGCAGCTGAAGGATCCGGACACGCTGGCGGCCGGTGCGCGCGTGCTCACCCAGGTGCTCGACCAGCGGCACGCCGGTGCCGCCGACTACCGCATGATCGTGCCGCAGCAGCTGTACCGGCAGAACCAGAAGACCCAGCGCATCTTCTCGATCGTGATGGGCTCGATCGCCGGCGTCAGCTTGCTGGTCGGCGGCATCGGCATCATGAACATCATGCTGGCGAACGTGCTCGAGCGCCGGCGCGAGATCGGCCTGCTGCGCGCGATCGGCGCGCGGCGTGGCGACATCGTCAAGCGCTTCCTGCGCGAAGCGGTGGTGATCTGCACCTCTGGCGCCGTGATTGGCCTGGTGTTCGGCGCCCTGCTGGCTTACGCCATCGCCTTGTTCGCCGGCTGGAAGGTGGCCTGGCAGCCGGTCGGGGTGCTGGCTTCGGCGGTGGCCTGCGTGCTGATCGGCTTGGCCTTCAGCATCTATCCGGCGCGCCAGGCGGCGGCGCTGGATCCGATCGCCGCGATCCGCGACGAGTGAGCCAGTCGGGCGGCTGCGGCTGCGTGCCCCGCGGGGCCCAGCCGCCGCAGGGGTACAATGCATGGCCGAGCTTTCCTGCAGGACCGATCCATGAGCTACCCCGCGATCCGCCCCCGCCGCATGCGCCGCGACGCGTTCTCTCGTGCGCTGATGCGCGAGCACGCCCTGCAGGTGACCGACCTGATCATGGTGGCGTTCGTGATCGAGGGCGAGAACCGGCGCGTGGACGTGCCGTCGATGCCGGGCGTGCAGCGGCTGTCGATCGACCTGCTGCTGGAGCTGGCCGGCGAATGCGTGCGCCTGGGCATCCCGGCCCTGGCGCTGTTCCCGATCACCGACGCCCCGAAGACCGAGGATGCCGCCGAAGCCTGGAACCCCGACGGCCTGATGCAGCGGGCCTGCCGCGCGCTGAAGGCGAAGTATCCGGAGCTGGGGCTGATCGGTGACGTGGCGCTGGATCCGTACACCGTCCACGGCCAGGACGGCCTGATCGACGCGCACGGCTACGTGATGAACGAGCCGACCATCGAGGCGCTGGTGAAGATGTCGCTGGCGCAGGCCGAGGCCGGCATGGATTTCGTGGCCCCCTCGGACATGATGGACGGCCGCGTCGGCGCGATCCGCGAGGCGCTGGAAGCCGCCGGCCACATCCACACCCGCATCCTCGCCTACTCGGCCAAGTACGCCTCCAGCTTCTACGGCCCGTTCCGCGATGCGGTGGGCTCGGCCGCAAACCTCGGCAAGGGCGACAAGCACACCTACCAGATGGACGTGGGCAATGCCGACGAGGCGCTGCGGGAGGTCGAGCTGGATATCCATGAAGGCGCGGATGCGGTGATGGTCAAGCCTGGCCTGCCGTACCTGGACGTGCTGCGCCGGGTGAAGGACGCCTTCGGCATGCCCACCTTCGTGTACCAGGTGTCGGGCGAGTACGCGATGCTCAAGGCGGCCTGCCAGAACGGCTGGCTCGACGAGAAGTCGGTGGTGCTGGAAACGCTGACCTGCTTCAAGCGCGCCGGCGCAGACGCCATCCTCACTTATTTCGCAATCGACGCCGCACGCTGGCTGCGCGGCGAATAGGGCGCACCGGAAAGCCCGCGTCGTCGCCGGCGGCCTGCAGGCTCAGCGCTTCGGGCCGGTCAGCCGGATCTCGTAGATCTTCGGCCACTGCTTGCCGGTGACGAACAGCCGGTCGCCCTTCGCGTCGTAGGCGATGCCGTTGAGCACATCGTTGGCCGGGTCGATCATCTGGTCCGGTTTCGGGCCGAGGCCGGCCAGGTCGATCCAGCCGACCACGTGACCGCTGACCGGATCGATCCGCGCGATGCGCGAGGTCAGCCACACGTTGGCGTAGATCTGCCCCTTCACCCATTCCAGCTCGTTGAGGTTCTTCACCGGCGTGCCGTCGGCGGTGACCATGATCGAGGCCACCTGGTCGAGGGTCTCCGGGTCGAGCACGCGCAGGAACGGCGTGCCGTCGCTCATGTAGATGTGCCGGCTGTCGGCGGTCAGCGCCCAGCCCTCGCCCGGGTAGTGGAAGCTGCCGGTGGGACGGAAGCTGTCCAGTTCGTAGGTGTAGCCCTTGTGCGATTGCCAGGTCAGCTCGACCAGCTTGTCGCGCCAGGCGACGATGCCCTCACCGTAGTCCGGTGGCGCCAGGTCGCGCTGCTGCAGCACGTGTCCGGTGGCGAGCTCGACCTTGCGGATCGACGAGGCGCCGATCATGCCGGTGCTCTCGTAGAGAAAGCCGTCACGGTAGAACAGGCCTTCGGTGAAGGCCTGCCGATCGTGCGGATAGGTGTGCACCACCTTGTAGCCGTAGACCGGGACGGCGGCGTCACAGGCGCAGGCAGTCAGGACCAGGCAGGCGGCGAGCAGGAGGCGTGCGGCAGCGTTCATGCCCGTGATGATTCCACACTTGCGGTGGTGTTGGTCGCGGTCACGGAGCCGCCGCGGACGCGTGACATAATCCGGCGACCTGCCGAGGAGCACTTCCGCTTGCACAGTCCGCACTATCTCGAGACCGCGCTGGTGTTCCTGCTGGCCACGGTGATCGCCGTACCGCTGACCAAGCGCTTCCGCCTCGGCGCCGTGCTCGGCTACCTGGGAGCGGGCGTGGTGATCGGGCCGCAGGTGCTGGGGCTGGTGCGCGACACCGACGGCGTGGCCACGATCTCCGAATTCGGCGTGGTGCTGATGCTGTTCGTGATCGGCCTGGAACTATCGCCGCAGCGTCTGTGGGTGATGCGCCGCTCGGTGTTCGGCACCGGCGCGTTGCAGGTGATCGCCAGCGCGCTGGTGATCGGCGGCGTCGGGTACGTGCTCGGCGGGCTCACCGGCAAGGTGGCCGTGGTGGTCGGCGGCAGCCTGGCGCTGTCCTCCACCGCGTTCGGCCTGCAGATCCTCGCCGAGCGCAAGGAGGCCGGTTCGGCCTACGGCCGCCAGGCGTTCTCGATCCTGCTGTTCCAGGACCTGGCGGCGATCCCGCTGATCGCGATGGTGCCGCTGCTGGCCAGCTCCTCCGCGCGGCACGGCGTGGACCTGGCCGGCATCGCGCGCACCGTCGGCATCATCGTGGTGGTGATGGTGGGGGGGCGCTACCTGCTGCGCCCGGTGTTCCGTTTCGTCGCCAAGGCCAACGCGATCGAAGTGTCCACCGCCACGGCGCTGCTGGTGGTGATGGGCACGGCGTGGCTGATGGAACGGGTCGGCGTGTCGTCCACCCTGGGCGCGTTCCTGGCCGGCGTGCTGCTGGCCGATTCGGAGTACCGCCACGAGCTCGAATCGCACATCGAGCCGTTCAAGGGCCTGCTGCTGGGCTTGTTCTTCATCAGCGTGGGCATGTCGATGGACCTGGGGCAACTGCTCCACCAACCGTGGCTGGTGCTCGGCCTGGTGGCGGTACTCCTGTTGATGAAGGGGGCGCTGCTGTGGCCGCTGGGGCGCACACTGGGCGGGCTGGACGGCGCCGACGCCCTGCGACTGGCGGTGCTGCTGGCCTGCGGCGGCGAGTTCGCCTTCGTGGTGCTCAAGCAGGCTGGTGATCGCCACCTGCTGGAGCCGGGTCTGCATGGCGTGCTGGTGCTGGCGATCACCCTGTCGATGGCGCTCACGCCGCTGCTGGTGGTCGCCGCGGCCAAGCTGCTGAACGTGAAGGCGCGGGCGCCCGAGCGCGAGTACGACGCGATTACGCCGGACGCGCCGCCGCGCGTCATCATCGCCGGCTTCGGGCGCATGGGGCAGATCGTCGGCCGCATGCTGCGCGCGCAGAACATTCCGTTCGTGGCGCTGGAATCCTCGGTGGAGCAGATGGACACCCTGCGTCGCTTCTCCAACACCTCGCTGTTCTTCGGCGACCCGGCACGGCCGGACCTGCTGCGTGCGGCGCAGGCGGACAAGGCCGAGGTATTCGTGCTGGCCACCGACGATCCACAGGCCAACCTGCGCATCGCACGGCTGGTGCGCCGGCAGTTCCCGCACCTCAAGCTGGTCGCCCGCGCGCGCAACCGCCAGCACGCCTTCCGGCTGATGGACCTGGGCGTGGACGAGCCAGTACGCGAGACCTTCCATTCCAGCCTGAAGATGACCCGCAAGACGCTCGAGGCGCTGGGCATGCCCGCCGCGCAGGCGGTCGACCGGGTCGAGCGCTTCCGCCGCCACGACGAAAAACTGCTCAAGGCGCAGTACCTGGTCTACGACGACGAGACCCGGCTGGTGCAGACATCGCTGGAGGCACTGAACGACCTGCAGAAACTGCTCGATGCCGACATGTCGCCCGAGGCCGAGGAAGAGCGTCGAAGCACCTCCGCGCCGGTCGGGGCGGTCGATCCCGACTAGCCGGGTGGCCCGGAGCCGCCGGGCTCCGGGCCTGTTTCATTCCGCCGGCTGGGCCGGCTGGCGCAGTGTCTGGCGCACGCTGGGAACGATCGACGCGCCGCGGGCGGCCAGCTCGTGGGCGATGTCCACATAGCCCAGGTGCCGGGCCACGTCGGCGGCGGTGCGGCCGAAGCCGTCGGCGGCGTTGCGGTCGGCCCCGCGGGCCAGCAGAACGCGGGCAGCGGGCAGCAGGGCGTGCATGGCGCAGGCATGCAGCGCCGTCACGCCACGCTGGTCGGCGTGTTCGAGCCGTGCGCCGACGTCCAGCAACACCGGCAGCAGCGCACCGATGTGGGTGGCGTCGCACTCGCTGCCCGGGCGCAGCTGGGCACCGAGCAGCATCAGCAGCGGGGTCTTGCCTTCGAGGTCGGCGCGGTTGACGTCGGCGCCGCGCTTGAGCAGCACGTCGAACAGCCGGCGTGCGCGCAGGCTGTCCTGGCTCTCGAAGCCGAACTGCGCCGCCGCGTGCAGCGCACTGCGGCCGCGGGCATCGACCGCATGCACATCGGCTTCGCCATCGAGCAGTCGTTCGACCAGTTCGGGGTAACCCATCGCCGCAGCGACCATCAGTGCGGTGCTCTCGCCGGGCAGGCGCTGGTCGACGGTGACGCCGCGTTCGAGCAACAGCGACACCAGCGGTTCGCGTCGGGCCGCCACGGCCGCGCCGAGCGCGGTCATCCCGTTCTGTGCGGTCGATGAGGCATCGGCGCCGGCGTCGAGCAGCCGCGCGGCGACGTCGCGATGACCGGCACCGCAGGCGTGCAGCAGGGCGCTGGCTCCCTGCGCGTCGCGACTGTTCACCGGCGTGCCCAGCTCGAGCAGTCGTTCCACCGCCTGCGCCGCACCGGCTGCAGCCGCCGCCGGCAGGTCGCTGTCGCGCAGCGCACGGCGCGGCAGTGGCCAGTGACCCCAGTCCAGCCAATGTTTGAGTTCGGAGTGCTCCATCGACAGGCCCAGCGGCGTCTCGCCGCGGGCGTCGCTGGCCTCGGGGTCGGCGCCGTGTGCGACCAGCGACTTCACCACCGGTAGCGCCCGGGCGCCCGCAGCCAGTGCATCGAACAGCGGCGTGCGGCCGTGTGCATCCCGGGCGTTCGGATCGCAGCCGCGAGCCAGCAGCGCCTCGGTCATGGCCAGATGTCCCGCCGCCGCCGCGAGGTGCAGCGGGGTGCGCTGGAGGGCGTCCGGACCGAACGGATCGGCGCCGCGCTCGAGCATTGCCAGCGGCAGGCCGAGCGCCTGGGCGTCGCCGTCCAGGTGGGCCAGCGCCACGCCCAGCAGGCCAGCGCCGGCAGGGGTGGCGCCAGCAAGCAGCAGGTCCTCGATGGCCTCGGCCGAGGAGGGCAGCCGTTCGAGCAGCGCGTCGAACAGGCGCGGGCCGCGGCTGTCCTCTTCGCCGGCCATGCGCGCCTCGGCGGACAGGCCGTGCTCGAGCAGCCAGCGACGTGCACCGCCCAGGCCCGGCTCGGCGAGCTCCTGGTACAACCGCGCCAGTTCCGATTCCGGCCACTCGCGCACGCGCTGGACGAAGCTGGAGACCACGGCCCAATGGCCGAAGCGCAGCGCATCGAGCAGATGGCCCGGGGTGTCCTCGCCGGCGGCGAGCGTCTCGGCACTGAGGCTGGCCGGCAGCGGAGTATCGGGGTCGAGCAGTGCGACCAGGTCCCAGCGCCCGGCGGCGGCGGCGTGGTCCAGCGCGCTGTGGCCATCGGCGCCGGTGGACTTGGCATCTGCACCCAGGGCAAGCAGTGCCCGCACGGTGTCCGCGTGGGCACGCGGCGACTGGCAGGCCAGGGTCAGTGCGTCGCGACTGTGCTGGTCGCGCAGCGAGGCATCGGCCCCGGCCTGCGCCAGCAACTGGACGATGCCCACCGCGCCGGCGCGGGCGGCTTCCATCAGGGCGGTGCTGCCGTTGCGGTCGGCCAGATCGACCTCCGCGCCGGCGGCGCGCAGGGCGCGAGCGATCTCCTCGTGACCCTCGGCCGCGGCGACCATCAGCGCGGTCCTGCCGCGGACATCGGTGGCATTGACGCCTGCCCGCTGCTTGAGCAGCAGGCGCACGCCGGCCGGGTCGTCGTCGGCGATGGCGGCCGCGGCAACCAGCGCGGGCTCGCTGTCGGGCAACTGGGTCCTCGCACCGCGTTCGAGCAGGAACCGCGCCAGCGTCCAGTTGGCGGCACGGCAGGCGGCAGCCAGTGGCGTGAGGCGGGCGTGGTTCGGCGCGTTGAGGTCCGCGCCGGCATCCAGCAGCATCGCCGCCACGATCGGCTCTTCGCTGAGCACGGCGCCGTGCAGCGGGGTGTTGCCGTCGACGTCGCTGACGGTCGGGTCGGCGCCGTTGGAGATCAGCGTCATGACCGCCTCGGCGCGTCCGGACAGGCTGTCGCGGGTGGCCGCCAGCAGCGCGGTAAGTCCGCCCTGTGCCCGGTTCACGTCGGCGCCCCGCGAGATCAGTGCGCGCAGCAGGCGGATGTCGGGCAGCAGCGCGGCAAGCAACAGCGCCGGGCGCTGGTCGCGATCGTCCGGGGCCGGGGTGGTGTTAGGGTCGGCGCCGTTTTCCACCAGCGTCAGTGCGCGCTCGATGTCGCCGTCGCGGATCGCAGCCAAGAGTGCGGCGGACTGCTCGGGGCTGCCGGCGGTGCGTTCGGCCTCGGTCAGCGGCGCGACCGGCGTCCGCTTCACCGGCGAGGGACGGTCCAGATCGGCTCCTGCCGCCATGCGCGGGCGGTGGCGCTCGCACAGCAGGGCGCGCAGCGTACGGTTGGCGATCACCAGGCAACCCAGCGGCAGCAGCACCAGGCCATAAAGAACCATCGCGGCGGTACGCAGCTCCGGCGGCAGCACGCCGTACAGGCCGGTCAGTGCGAGGGCCAGGAACGCCAGCGCCAGCAACGAAAGCGCGGCCGGCAGGAAATGCGAGAAGAAACGCTCCTCGCGCGACAGGTGCCGGCCGAACGCGATGCTCCGCGCGGTGGCGGTGAAGATCCACGAACCATCGCTCTGCGGCGGGTAGGCATCGTCCCACACGAACACCAGGCCGAACGCCGGCCACAGACGCCATAGCAGGCTCAGTGCGATCACCAGCGCCGCCGCCAGCAGCAGCGCAGCGCTCAGGCTCGGCGCCTGAGTCAACCTCAGCATCGGCCAGGCGACCAGCAGGAAAACCAGCGCGACGTAGGTGCTGAACATCACCAGGTACGCGGCGCCACGACGCAGCGCGGTGCGCCCGAAACGCGGCTCCGGGTCGAAGCCGATGGCGTGGCATACCGCCGCCATGGTCAGCGCGTTGGCGGCCAGCAGGGGAATCAGCACCAGCGGGTGGGTCGTGGCCGCGGCGATCGCCACGGCAATCCATCCGGGAACGAACCAGGCCAGAGCCTGCAGGAGGGGTGGCGGCCGGCGCCGCAGCTTGGGAGGAGTCATCGGGCGAGTATAGAAACCGGAGAAGGAAACGGCGGTAACCCGGTGTTAACGGAAACCGGTCGCGGTGGGCTCAGTGCGTGGAGTCGCCACGCGGACCGCGGTGGTAGTCCGGCTGGTGGCCGGCGAGGCCGTCGGTCGGCGGCAGCTGCAGGTGCCAGCCGCGCTCGCGCAGGTTGGCCAGCACATGCCGCGCGTCTTCCAGGGGCAGGCGCCGGTGCTCGTCCAGGTCGACTTCGAGCGCAAAGCGCAACTGGCCGAGCAGCGCGGCCAGGTCGGCGGGAAGCAGATCGAAGGCGTCCCGGCGGGCCAGCCAGAGATAACTGTCTGCCTTGCGCAGACTGGCGTAGACGTAGCAATGCATGGCGATCACCGTCGTGCGGACAGGCTAAGGAAAACCGCTGCAGCGGCCCGGCAAGCTTAGCAGTCCCCCCTCGGGCGCCCCGAACGGCGCGGTCGCGGCAGACCGGGCATCGACCGGGAGGTTTTGCTGCAACCGCACTTGCAATGCCCGGCAAGCAGTCGGCACAGTGCCGCGCGGGGACATCAAACGCGCGTATGAAAATAACAACGCGAAGGGGTTCCCGCTACTCGTCCCGAGACGCATCCACGAACAGCAGGAGCAACCGATGCAGATGTCCATCCGTCCCTTCCAGGTGGCCACCCGGCCGCTCGCGCTGGCAGCGCTGAGCCTGGCCATCGCCGGCGCACTGGTGGCCCCGAACGCCGCCCATGCAAGCGCGTTCCAGCTCAAGGAAAACAGCGCGAAGGGCATGGGTCGCGCCTACGCCGGTTCCGCTACCGCCGGCGGCGATGCTTCCGTCGTGGCGAACAATCCGGCCGCGATGAGCGAGTTGGACGGTACCTATTTCCAGGCCGACGTCACCGCCATCAATTTCAGCGCCAAGTTCAGCGGCAGCGCGCACGACGTGCTGGGTCGTCCGATCAGCGGTGGCAACGGCGGCGACGCCGGCACCACGCTGCCGGTACCGGCACTTTTCTTCGCCACCAAGGTCAACGACAAGCTGCACCTCGGCGCCGGCTTCTCGGTGCCGTTCGGCTTCCAGACCGAATACGACCGCGACTGGATCGGCCGCTACAACGGCATCAAGTCCAAGTTCGAGTCGCTCGACGCCACGCTGTCGGCCTCGTACGACCTGACCGACACCTTCGCGCTGGGCGTGAGCGCCATCGCGCAGCGCACCTCGGCCGAGCTGACCAGCGCGATCAACTTCAACGCGATCGGCCTGCAGGTGCAGCAGGGCATCCAGCAGCAGGTGGCTGCGGGCGTGGCACAGATTCAGGCCGGCATCGCCGCCGGCCAGATCCCGCCGGCCACCGGTGCCGCGATGATCCAGGCGGCCGTGCAGCAGGGCCAGGCATCCGCTGCCGGCGTCGCCGCGCTGACCCCGCAGGGCGTGGACGGCTATGCCCGCATCAAGGGCGATGACTGGGGCTACGGCTACCAGGTCGGCGGCTTCTGGAAGCTCACCCCGAACGACAAGCTGGCGGTCAACTACCGCTCGAAGATCAGCCATCGCCTCACCGGCACCGGCAACTTCACCACCACGCCGGGCTACCAGCTGCTGCTGACGAACCCGGCGCTGGCCGGCAGCCTGCCGCCGTTCGCCAACACCACCGGTACCGCCGACTTCACCACGCCGGCCGTGCTCAGCGGCAGCTACTGGCACCAGGCCGACAAGTTCGGCTTCGGCATCGACCTGGCCTGGACCAAGTGGGACGTGTTCAAGGAACTGCGCGTGAAGTACGGCAATCCCGGGCAGCCGGACACTGCCGAGGAGTTCAACTGGCGCAACTCGATCTACGCCTCGATCGGCGGTGACTACTACCTCAACGACAAGCTGACACTGCGCGCCGGCATTGCGGTCGACACCTCGCCGACCTACAACGCCGTGCGCGACGTGCGCGTGCCGGACTCCACCCGCAAGCTGGCTACCGTGGGCCTGGGCTACAAGGCCAGCGAGCACTTCGAGATCAACGCCTCGTACGCGCACATCTTCGTGAACAACGCGCACATCGACAGCACCAGCTCCACCGGTGACGTGATCTCCGGCAACTACAGCGATTACGGCAACCTGCTGAGCCTGTCGGCGATCTACAAGTTCTGATCGTCGTTCACGCGAACGAAAAAGCCTCCCCTGCAAGGGGGAGGCTTTTTTTTTCGGCCGGATCCGGATTCAGCCCCGCCGCAGCAGCAGCCCGAGCACCCTGCGGAAACGCTCGCCGTACGGCGGATTGAGCAGCCCGGCGCCGTTGAGGCGGGCCTGGCGGAACACCGGCTTGAGATGGGAAAACGTGCGGAAGCCCGCCTCGCCGTGGTAGCCACCGATGCCGGATGGACCCACGCCGCCGAACGGCAGGCGGTGCTGGGCGATGTGGTACAGCGTATCGTTCACCGTCACACCGCCGGCAGCCGTCCGGCCGAGCACTTTCTCGATGGTGCCGGCATCGTGCTCGAACAGATACAGGGCCAGCGGATGCGGGCGGCTGGCCACGTAGTCGATCGCCTCGTCCACCGTGTCGTAGGACACCAGCGGCAGCAGCGGGCCGAAGATCTCCTCCTGCATCACCGCCATGTCGTCGCGGACGCCGGTCAGCAGGGTCGGCAGCAGCCGGCGCGGACCGGGGCCGGCTGCCTCCTTGCCCAGCACCAGCGCCGAGGCACCTCCCGCGACCGCGGCATCGCGCAGCGCCCGCAGCCGATCATGCTGGCGATCGGAGGCGATGCTGGCGTACTGGTGGTTGCCGGCGATGTCCGGGTAGAAGCGCTCGACCGTGGTACCTGCGATGCGGACGAACTCGTCCAGGCGCTGACGGGGCAGCAGCACGTAGTCCGGCGCGATGCAGGTCTGGCCGGCATTGATCAGCTTGCCGAACACGATGCGTTCCACCGCGTGGGCGAAGTCCGCGCCAGGGCCGATGATCGCCGGTGACTTGCCGCCCAGTTCCAACGTCACCGGGGTGAGGTTGTCGGCCGCCGCGCGCATGACGTGGCGACCGACGGCGGTCGAGCCGGTGAACAGCAGGTGGTCGAATGGCAGGCTGGAGAACGCCTGCGCCACGCGGGCGTCACCATTGACCACGGCGACTTCCTCAATGGGAAAGTGACGCGCCACCAGTCCGGCGAACAGTGCGGAGAAGCGGGGTGTGTACTCGCTCATCTTGATCATGGCGCGGTTGCCGGCGACCAGTGCGTCGACCAGCGGGCCCACCGCCAGGTAGAGCGGGTAGTTCCACGGCACGATGATGCCCACCACACCCAGCGGCTGCGGCCGCAGCTCGGTGCGGGCCGGCAGGAAGGCCAGGTCGGCGAGGTGCCGCCGCGGGCGCATCCAGCGCCGTCCATGTGCCAGTGCGTGGCGGATCGCCGAGAGGCACGGGAAGACCTCGAGCAGATCGGTCTCCTCGGCGGGACGGAAGCCGAAGTCGGCACTGATGGCCTCGGCGATCGCCTCGCGATGTTGCCGGAGCAGGGCTTCCAGCGCGCGCAACCGTCCCGACCGTACCGGCCAGGAGGGTTGCGGGTCGCGTGCTTGCGCTTCGCGCTGGCGCCGCAGCAGGTCGGGGAGGTCAGGGCTGTCGGTCATCGGATGCTCAGAGTCTGGTGCGCAGTTCCACGCCCCACATGCGCGGCGGCGTCACCGAAGCATACGGGGTTCCGAACACGCTGCTGCTGATGTTGTTCACGCCGGTCACGTAGCGCTGGTCGAACAGGTTGTTGACGTAGAAGGCCACCCCCCAGCGCCCGCCGGACGACTGCCAGTCCAGCCGGGCGTCGGTGCGCTGCTGCGCGGCGCCGACGGTGAAGTTCGGGCTGATCTGGCAGCTGCCCTGCAGCTGCGAGTCGCGGTTGCAGCGCGACTTGCCGCGATAGGCGTGCGACAGGTCTAAGGTCAGCGCCCCGCCGGCGATGCCCTGCCAGGTGTAGGACAGCCCGCCGGCGAAGGCGTATTTGGGCTCGCCGGTCGGCTGGCCGCTGAGGTCGGCGCCCGAGGCCGCGGTCGCATGACGGTAGGTGGCGTCGATGTAGGTGCCGTTGAAGTGGGCACGGAAGGCCTCGACCGGCTGCCACTGTGCCTCGACCTCCAGCCCCTTGGCCTGCTGGTCGGTGCTGCTGACCAGGTAGCGCGGCACTCCACTGCCAGCGCTGTTGGGATCGAGCGTGAGCGCCTGCCGGTTGTCGTAGCGGTAGGCATAGGCCGACGCGTTGAGCAGCAGGTTCTGCTCGGGGAACACGGTCTTGATCCCGGCTTCGTAGTTGATGACCTTCTCGGGCGCGAAGCGCGAGCCGATCTGCACGCTGTTGTAGCCGCCGGCCTTGTAGCCCTTGGTGACCGAGGCGTAGCCCATCACGTCCGGGGTGAATTTGTAGCTGAGCACCGCGCGGGGGCTGAGGTCCTGCCAGCTGTCGCGACGCTGCACCAGCACCCCGACCGGCGCGCCGCTGGCGTCGGTGAAGATCACGTTGCCGCCGAACGCGGCGAGCGCCATCTGCGCCTGCGGCGGCAGCATCGCCAGCACGCCGGCGTCGTTCAGCGCCTGCACGGTGGCGTCGAACTGCGGCGCGCTGCGCGGCCGGTTGTACCAGGAGAACTGCTTCTGGTCGTGGGTGTAGCGGATGCCGGTGGTCAGGTCGAAGCGGTCGTCCAGGTGCCAGATCACGTCGCCGTAGGCGGCGTAGGCCTTGAAGTGGCCGACGTTGTCGATCGCCTCATGCCAGGGGTCGCCAAGCAGGGTGTAGGGCAGGCCGAACGAGGCCAGTGCGGCGCTGATGTCGGTCAGCGGCGTGCCCACGCCCATCACGTTCTGCGCCAGCGTATCCAGGCTGTCGGTGGTGACGTTGGTCTGGCTGGTCTGGTGGGCGCGCTCGTCGTAGTAGCTGACGCCGGCGACCCAGTCGGTCAGGTCGGTGGTGCCGGCCAGCTTGAACTCCTGGTACCAGCTCGTGTTGCGCTCGATGTTCGCGGTGTCCAGGTAGCTGACGATGTGGTTGGTGCCGTCGTAGTCGCCCAGGTTCAGCGTGTTGAAGTGGCGCCATGCGGTGATCGAGGTCAGGCTGCCCCAGCCGAAGGCGTGGTCGACATTCAGCGTGGCGCCGTCGAAGCGCCGGGTCTCTGCCGCACCGACCGCATCGTTGTAGAGCGGCGCATGCAGCGGGTCGAGGTAGGTGGACGGGTCGGCCGGGAAGGGCGGGCGCTGGTGGGTGTCGTTCGACAGCCGGACCAGGCCGATCGCCGGCTGTGGCGGCTGGTTCAGGCGTTCGTGATCCCAGGACAGCAGCACCCGCGTGTCCTTGTCCAGGTTCCAGCGCCAGGCGACGCGGCTGCCCCAGTCGTCGTCCTTGCCGTAGTGCCTGCCGGTCGCCGCATCCTTGATCCAGCCGTCGCTCTGGTTGTCCAGCACGCTCACCCGCAGCGCCATGTCCCGGTTCAGCGGCAGGTTGAGCAGGGCGTCGGCATAGCGCTTGCCGTAGTTGCCGAAGCGCAGCCGCGCCTTCGCCTCGAGGCGGTCCGATGGCTCGTTGGTGATGATCGAGATCGCGCCAGCCGCCGCGTTGCGACCGAACAGCGTGCCCTGCGGCCCTTTCAGTACCTCGATCCGCTTGATGTCGTTGAAGGCGAGCAGGGCGCCGCCGGAGCGGGCGGCGTAGACGCCATCGATGTAGACGCCGACGGCCGAATCGGTGCCGACACCGAAGTCGTCGGTACTGATGCCGCGCAGCTCGTAGCGGGGCTGGGTCGGCTGGTCGCCGCCGACCACCAGGCCCGGCACGAACAGGCTCATCTTGCTGAGGTCGGTGGCGGCGAGGGTATCGACCTGTTTGGCAGTGACGATCTGCAGCGGGATCGGTACCGACTGCATTTCCTGCGAGCGGCTCTGTGCGGTCACCGTGATGTTGCCCAGCAGCTTGGCCTTGGCCGGGCTGGCGGCCTGGGTGGTGTTGCCATCGCTCTGCCGGCCGCTGGGCGGTTCGTCTGCCAACGCGACCGCCGGTGCCATCGCCAGCAGTGCGATACCCGGCAGCAGCCGGCGCAGGCTGACGGTCAGTGGACGTGGACGCATGCTCATGCCCTGCTCTCCCCTAATGCAACGCATCGGATGCGCGCGGCTACCCACTGCCGCGCGATGGACCGGTCGCGACGACCGGCGGTGTCAGTGGATCGGCGTGCAGCTCCCCGACTGCGCCGCGATCCAGGCCCTGATCAGCGCCAGGCCCTCGCGGTGCACCGTGCTGCGCCCCAGCTCGGGCATCATCACCCCCGGTTCCGTCGACGACAGGCGGTACGGGATGATCGAGTCGTCGGGCTGCCCCGGCACGATGTCGAACAGGTGGTCGCCGGTGCCGCGCCCGGCCGCGGTGGGCGGCTTGCAGATGCCCAGGTGGCGGTCCTCCGGCGTGCCGTAGATCAGCGACAGGCCGGTGGTGTTGGCGGCGCCGTGGATGTTGTGGCAATGCCCGCAATTGATGTCGAGGTAGGTCCGGGCGCGGGCGTCGAGCGGAGTTTTCGGGTCGTTCCACACGGCGTCGCGCGGCACCTCGGCCATCGCCGGCAGGCCGCTCAGGTAGCCGACCTTGACCAGGTGCTCGAGCTGGTTCTGCGTGCCGTCGGCATAGGCGTAGTCCTTGTTGATGTGCCGTGCCTTGGGTCCGATCGGGTGCACCTGGCGGCTGACCCAATCCTGCGCGTGGCAGCTGGCGCACTGGCTCTCGTCGGGCACCACGTAGTTGAAGTCCTCGCGGCTGCCGTCGGCGGCGACCAGGGTCAGCGGTTCGACCGCGCCGGTACGCTGCAGGGTGGCCTCGGTCTGCGCATCGTTCCACACATAGGGGAAGGCCACCCAGCCGTCCTTGCGGCGCGCCAGGATCCGCGTTTCGACCAGGTGCACGCGGGACAGGTCCAGGCCCTGGCCGGCGAAATCGTGCGAGTAGTCGTCGGTGCGCAGCACGTCAGTGAACGTGCCGTCGGCGGCGCGCGGGTAGTAGAAGGTCTTGCTGATCACCGTGCCGACCGGGAAGTCGAGGGTGTCGACCGGCTGGTACTTGGCCGATTCCCCCTTCGGCATCCAGATCGTGCGCAGCTTGTGCGCGTAGTCGGTGAACAGCGGCGTGTTGAGGTCGTAGGGCACCACGCCCTGGTTGAGCTCGAGCTTGCCGTCGTGCACTTCGACCACGTGCCAGTCGCTCAGCTTCGCCGGCCGGCCCTCGGCATGGAAGGCGACCGCTTGCATCGGGCGATCGCAGCCGCCCAGCAGTGCCGCCAGTCCGACGACGAGGAGGATCGCGCGGTACGTCATTCCCACCCCCTCAGGCCTTCGGTGCCGGGTCTAGCAGCACCGCGGGCAGCTTGGGCAGGTCGCACTGGTACGGCTTGGTATCGGTGCTGGGGTTCTTGTAGTCGTGCGGGCCGTCGGCGTTCAGCACGCCGTTGACGTCGTGGATGCAGATGCGGTCGTTCGGCGGCGGCAGGCCGTCGACCAGCGACTTGGCGTCGACGTAGCCGTCCCACAGTACGTCGGGGAAATGGCCACCCAGCCCGTACACGGCGGTCTTGAGTGTCTTCAGCTTGAGCCCGTCGGGGGAGTCGCCACCACCCTTCAGGCGGTTGCCGTAGATGTAGATGCCCTTCGGGTACGGGTTGTAGTCGGCGGCCACGCCACGGGTGTTGTAGTAGTTGGTGGAAAAGTAGCTGGAGATGATGATGTTCGCCGTCTGGTTGTCGGTGATGTCGTTGTCGAAGATCTCCACCTTGTCGTTGGAGTTCACCACCACGCCCGAGCCGGCCGGCACGCTGGCCACGGCCGCGCCCTTGGCGGCGAAGTTCTCCGTGTCGTTGGCGAATACCTTGTTCTTGAACACCCGCGTGGCGTGCCCGGCCTGCGACAGGTTGGGCATGTTGAACACCAGGATGCCGCCGGTGTTCTTCGTGGCGGTGTTGCCGTAGACATCGGCGTTGACCGAGTTCTCGATCTCGATGCCGGCCACGTTCTGCTCGGCGCGGTTGTTGCGCACCACGATGTTGTTGGACTGGCCCACGTAGATGCCGGCGTCGGAGGCGCCGATCACCACCGAATCCTCCACCAGCACGTTCTGCGTCTTCACCGGGTACAGGCCGTAGGCGCCGTTGGTGGTCTTCGGGCCGCCGGTCCACTCGATGCGCACGCCGCGGATGGTGATGTTGCGGCCCTGGTTGATCTTCAGCGCATCGCCCTTGGTGTCCTCGATCGCCAGGTTCTCGATGGTGAAGTCGTTGGCGTTGACCAGCAGGCCTTCGGGGCCGACCACCTGGCCCTTGAACGAGAGCACGGTCTTGTCCATGCCGGCGCCCTTGATGGTGACGCCGTCGGTGCGCAGGCTCAGGCCGCGCCTGAGCGCGTAGTGGCCGGCGGGGATCTCGATCACGCTGCCGGGCTTGGCGTCGAGGAATTGCTCCTGCAGCCTCGCCTCGAAGCTGGCGTCGCCGGCACTCTGCTGGGCCGGCTGCTGGCCGCAACCGGCGAGCGCCGCGGCCAGCGCGGCGGTGATGATGGTCTTGCGCATGTGTTGTCCCCTTGCCCCCGACGCGGATGCCGCGGATGGCTCACTGTCCCGCAAGCCGGTCCGGCCGGGGAGGGGGAAACGGCCAATGCAGGGGGGGCAAGTCGGCCAGCTTTCGCCGTACGACCTCAGCCGGCGGGCTGGCGGGCGTCCTGGGGCGCCATGCCGGTCCAGCGCTTGAAGGCGCGCCGGAACTCGCGCGGATCACTGAAACCCACCTCGCTGCCGATCTCGGCCACGCTGAGGCTGCCGGCCTGCAGCAACTGCAGCGCCCGCTCGGCGCGCACCCGGTCGTGGATCTCGCGGAAGATGCGCCCGCTCTCGGCCAGCTTGCGGCGTAGCGAGCGCTCGCTGAGGTTGAGTCCGCGCGCGACGTCGTAGAGGCGCGGCTGCTGGCGCAGCTGGCAGCGCAGCAGGCGCTCGACCGCGGCGACGATCTCCTGGTGCGGCTCGCCGCCGTCCGGCGTGCGCTGCTGGGCGCACAGGGCCAGTGCCTGCCTGGCGGTGAGCGGGTTGAATCCAGGCAGCGGCCGGGCCAGCCAGTGGGTATCGATCAGCAGGCGGTTCTGCGGCATCCCGAAGCGGATCTCGCAGTCGAACAGCCGGACGTACTCGTGCGCGTAGCGCGGCTCCGGATAGGTCAGCTCCACGCGCAGCGGGCGCAGCTCCGGCCCGACCAGCTCACGCGCGATCATCAGGCAGCTGGCAAACAGCTCTTCGCAGAAGAACGGCAGCAGTTCGGTGTCGCCGAACTGCGGCCAGGCGACCAGCGCCGCCTCGCGTTCGCTGACAGCCTCGAAGTTGAGATCGAGCAGGCAACCGCAGATCTTGTGGTGGGTGATGCCGGCGAGCATCGCCTCGCCCAGCGTGCGCGAGGTCATCATCGCCAGACCGAGCAGGCCAAAGCCGCCGATCGTGCCCTGCCTGCCGATCAGCAGCCCCGCATCGGGCACGTCCAGCGCCGCGAGCGCGCGCCGCACCAGCACGCTGGCCTGGCGGTAGGAGACCCGCAGCGCCGGATCGGCCACCTGTGCCCGCGTGAGTGCGAGTCCGGCGAACCAGGGGCGGCAATCGATGCCGCGAGCATCGGCCAGTTGCACCAGGTAGAGCAGCTTGTTCGGCGGAAACTCGGCGGCGGTGTAGCGCGGATCGTCGGCGGCCAGGACGGCGCCTTGGTGGATGCCGAGCATGCCGGCGGGTCGAGCCATGGTGGAATCGCTCCGGAGTCGTGGCCTGCCGTGGCCAGGTGGGAGCCATTTCTATAGCACGCACGTCGTTGCCGCGTTGGCGCGGCGCACCATGCACGGGCCGACCGGGAGGCCGGCCCGTACGGGGCGTGTCACTCGCCGATGGTCAGCAGCGAGGCGTTGCCGCCGGCCGCGGTGGTGTTGATGGTGAGCGTGCGCTCGCCGGCGAAGCGCAGCAGGTAGTGCGGACCGCCCGCCTTCGGACCGGTGCCCGAGAGGCCTTCGCCGCCGAACGGCTGCACGCCGACCACCGCGCCGATCTGGTTGCGGTTGACGTAGCAGTTGCCCACCCGCGCATGACGGCTGATGTAGTCGATGGTGGCGTCGATGCGGCTGTGCACGCCCAGCGTGAGGCCGTAGCCGGTGGCGTTGATCGCGGCGATCACCTGATCCAGTTCACTGGCCTTCCAGCGCAGGACGTGCAGCACCGGGCCGAACACCTCGCGCTTGAGCGTGTCGAGCGAGGGGATCTCGTAGGCGCGCGGGGCGAAGAAGGTGCCGTGCGCGGCGACCTCGGCATCCATCGGCGCCTCGGCGATCTTCTTCGCCTCTTTGTCCATGCGCGCGGCGTGCTCGACCAGGATCGCCTTGGCGTCTTCGTCGATCACCGGGCCGACGTCGGTGGAGAGTAGGCCGGGATCGCCGACCTTCAGCTGGGCCATCGCGCCGGCCAGCATGGTGATCACCTTGTCGGCGATGTCGTCCTGCACGTACAGCACGCGCGCGGCCGAGCAGCGCTGGCCGGCGGACTGGAACGCCGAGGCGATCACGTCCTTGACGATCTGCTCGGGCAGTGCCGAGGAGTCGGCGATCATCGCGTTCTGGCCGCCGGTCTCGGCGATCAGCACGGCAATCTGCGAGTTGCGCGCGGCCAGCGCGCGGTTGATCGCCCAGGCGGTGTCGGTCGAGCCGGTGAACACCACGCCGGCCACGCGCGGATCGCGGGTCAGTGCGGCGCCGACGGTGGCGCCGTCGCCCGGCACGAACTGCAGCACGTCCTCCGGCACGCCGGCCTCGTGCAGTAGGCGGGTGGCGAGGTAACCGATCAGGCTGGTCTGCTCGGCCGGCTTGGCGATCACCGGGTTGCCGGCGGCCAGCGCGGCGCTGATCTGGCCGACGAAGATCGCCAGCGGGAAGTTCCACGGACTGATGCCGACGAACACACCGCGACCTTCAAGGTACAGGCGGTTGCTCTCGCCGGTCGGCCCGGGCAGCTGCTCCGGCTCGGCGAACAGGCGCCGCGCCATGGTGGCGTAGTAGCGCAGGAAGTCAGCGGCCTCGCGGATCTCGGCGATCGCGTCGGGCAGGCTCTTGCCGGCTTCGCGCACGCACAGCGCGATGAACTCGGCGCGGCGCGTCTCCAGCTGCTCGGCGGCGTATTCCAGCATCGCGGCGCGGTTGGATACCGGCATGTTGTTCCAGCGATCCTGCGCGGCGTGGGCATTGGCCAGCGCCTGCTGCACGGTGGCGTCGTCGGCGCTGAGATAGCTGCCCACGCGCTGGCGACGGTCGGCCGGGTTGGTGACCTCGACCATCGCCCCCTGGCTGGCCGCACCGGGCACCAGCGGGCCGGCGGTCCAGGGGCCGGTGCATGCGTTGACTGCCTCGGCGAGCGCGGTCAGTTCGTTGTCGTTGGCAAAGTTGACGCCCATGGAATTCTTCCGAAGTTCACCGTAGAGATTGGCCGGTAGCGGGATGCGCGGATGCGGAATCGATTCGAACGCGCGCACGGTGTCGCAGGGATCGGCGACGAGGTCGCGGGCCGGTACGTCCTCGTCCACCACGCGGTTGACGAAGCTGGTGTTGGCGCCGTTTTCCAGCAGGCGGCGCACCAGGTAGGGCAGCAGGTCCTCGTGGGAACCCACCGGTGCGTAGACGCGGCACGGCACGTCGAAGCGTTTCGGCCCGATCACCTCGGCGTACAAGTCCGCGCCCATGCCGTGCAGGCGCTGGAACTCGAACGGACGGCCCTGCGCGATGTGATGCACCGAGGCGATGGTGTGGGCGTTGTGCGTGGCGAACTGGGGGTAGATCAGATGGCTGCCGGCGGCGAACAGGCGTCGCGCGCAGGCCAGGTAGGAGACGTCGGTGTTGGGCTTGCGGGTATAGACGGGATAGCCGGACAGGCCCTGTTCCTGCGCCTTCTTGATCTCCGCGTCCCAGTAGGCGCCCTTGACCAGGCGCACGTACCAGCGGCGGTCGTGCATCAGCGCCATCTCGACCAGCCAGTCGATCACGAACGGGGTGCGCTTGGCATACGCCTGCACCACGATGCCGAGCCCGTTCCAGCCGGCCAGCGACGGGTGCGCGAAGACGTCGCCGATGATGTCCAGCGACAGCTCCAGCCGGTCGGCCTCTTCGGCGTCGACCGACAGCGCGATGCCGGCCTTCATCGACAGTTGGGCCAGCTCCAGCAGCTTTTCGGTGAGCGCCACGCGGGCGCGCTCGCGCTGCGCCACCTCGTAGCGCGGGAACAGCGCCGACAGCTTCACCGAGATCGAGGGCGCGTCGGTATGGTTGGCGAAGGGTCCCCGCTTGCCCAGCGCGGCGATGGCGTCGCGGTAGGCCTGCTGGTAGCGCTCGGCATCGGCGGCGGTCAGTGCGGCCTCGCCCAGCATGTCGAACGAATAGCGGTAGGCCGCGTTCTCTTTCTTGACCGAGCGGTCCAGCGCCTCCTCGATGGTCCGCCCCATCACGAATTGGTGGCCCATGATGCGCATGGCCTGGCGCACCGCGCCGCGGATGGTCGGTTCGCCGATGCGCGCGACCAGCCGGCGCAGTGCGCCGGTGAAGTCGTCGCGCGTGCCGTCGGCCAGGTTCACCAGCTGGCCGGTGAGCAGCAGGCCCCAGGTGGAGGCATTGACCAGCAGCGATTCGCTGCGACCCAGGTGCTTGCGCCAGTTGGCGTCGCCGAGCTTGTCGCGGATCAGCTTGTCCGCGGTGCGCGTGTCGGGGATGCGCAGCAACGCCTCGGCCACGCACATCAGCAGCACGCCTTCCTCGCTGGACAGGTCGTACTGGCGCATGAAGGACTCGACCACGCTCTGGTCCTTGGCCCGCGCGCGGACGCGGGTGACCAGGGCGGCGGCGCGGTCGACGACCTGCTCGCGTTCGTCGTCGGGCAGGCTGGCCTGGTCGAGCAGGTCGAGCACGGCCTCGGTCTCGTCGCGCAGCCAGGCGGCGGTGATGCGCGCACGCGCGGGCGTGGTGCGATCGGGGAGTTCGGGACTCAGGATGGGAGCGGTCACGGGTCGTTCGATCCGTTGGTTGACGGGCGGGTGGGGGAGAGGCGAAAGCGCCGCATTGTACGCGTGTGTCCCGGCCCCACCCAAGCCGCCAGGCCTTGTCTGATGCTGCGTCGCAACGCAGTGCGTGTCGTCGATAGGGCAAAGTGTCGCACCCCGCGTCCATCCCTCCGTCGCGGATGGGGATGCGGGGCATAGACATGTCCTGCGGGCCCTTGCCGCAGCTGTTGCGGGCGGGCGTGGATGCGCGTGCTGATCCGCGTCAGTCCCCTGCGGCAATGTTGCCCACCGGACGGGGGCGGCCTATGATTCGAGCGTTCCAGGCACGCCGGTTTCGCCATGATCGTGCTTCGACCCGCCTCCGAAGGCTTGCCGTGCGCGATGTGGCTTCGTCCCAATCGCGTGCTGAGCCGCAAGGGTTTGCGTCGACTGATCCTGGTGCTGGCTGCGCTGGCGCTGACGACCGCCGCTCTGGGGGCGTGGCAGGGGAATGTCTTCGCTCCGCTGTTCGCGCTGATCGAGTCCGTGGCGATGGCCGTTGCGCTGAGCGTGGCCTGGCGGGCGGGCGACCGTGGGGAGCGCATCACCCTCGACGAATCGTCGCTGGAGGTGCGATCGCTGCCGGGGCAGCGGCGCATCCGTTTCCAGTCGCACTGGGTGCGGGTGAAGCTGGTTCCGGGTGCGGGGCGCCGACGTCTGCTGCTGGCATCGCATGGTCGCGAGCTGGAAATCGGGGCTTTCCTCGCCGAAGAGGAGCGTGCCGAGCTGTCAGGGAAACTCAAGGTGCTGCTGGCCGAATCCACGGCTCCGTGGCGCAGGTAGGTTCAACAAAGGTGCAAGACATGACATCTGGCGGCATCAAGCCTCACGGTATCAAGCGCGCGGTGTTGGTCGGCCTCGGCGGGGCGCTTGCCCTGTTCGGCGGCTCGGCGATGGCCAATCCGAAGCCATGGCAGCTCAACATGACGCGCGGCGCCAGCGAGTGGTCGTCGGTGCCCTACCACCTGAACAACATCGCCCTGGGCGTGTGCGTCGGCATCGGCATCCTGGTGTTCGGCGCGATGTTCATTGCCATGTTCCGCTTCCGCAAGTCGCGCGGCGCCGTGGCCGAGAAGTGGACGCACAACACCATGCTCGAGGTGGTGTGGACCACCGTCCCGGTGATCATCCTGATCACGCTGGCCTACCTGGCTACCGGCGGCCTGACCTCGTTCGCCAACACCACTGGCTCGCAGATGACCGTGAAGGTCACCGGCTACCAGTGGAAATGGCGCTACGACTACGTCGACTACAAGGGCAAGGCGATCGACCACGTCGGCTTCATGTCCAAGCTCGACCGTCTCTCCGACGAAACCCGCCAGCTGGATTCGGGCATGGATCCGAACGCCGTGCAGACCGACGGCGAGAACACCTATCTGCTGAATGTCGACAAGCCGCTGGTGGTGCCGGTGGGCACCAAGATCCGCTTCGTGATCACCGCCGGCGACGTGATCCACTCCTGGTGGGTGCCGGCGCTGGGCTGGAAGATGGACGCCATCCCGGGCATCGTCAACGCGGCCTGGACCAACATCGACAAGCCGGGCGTGTACCGTGGCCAGTGCGCCGAGCTGTGCGGCCAGGACCACGGCTTCATGCCGATCGTGGTGAAGGCGTTGCCGAAAGCCGAGTTCGAGCAGTGGCTGGCCCAGCAGGAGGCCGCCAATGCGCCGAAGCCGGCTGCTGCGGCTCCAGCCACCGCACAGGCAACCACTCCGGCCCAGGGCAACCAGGGTTGATTTTCCGGACCGCGCCTGGCGCGGTCCCACGTCATTACGTATCAGGTAGAGGTGCAAGGCCATGGCCCACGCAGCCACCCACGACCACCACGATCATCACGGTGCCCCGAGCAACTTCTTCGTGCGCTGGTGCATGTCCACCAACCACAAGGACATCGGCACCCTGTACCTCGTGTTCGCGCTGACGATGTTCTTCATCGGCGGCAGCTTCGCCATGGTGATCCGCGCCGAGCTGTTCAAGCCCGGCCTGCAGCTGGTGCAGCCGTACTTCTTCAACGAGATGACCACCATGCATGCGCTGGTGATGATCTTCGGCGCGGTGATGCCGGCCTTCGTCGGCCTCGGCAACTGGATGATCCCGCTGATGATCGGTGCGCCGGACATGGCACTGCCGCGCATGAACAACCTCTCGTTCTGGATCATGCCGTTCGCGTTCGCGCTGTTGCTGTCCACCCTGTTCACCGCGGGTGGCGCGCCGGCGGGCGGCTGGACGATGTACCCGCCGCTGGCGCTGCAGGGCGGTTCGGTGGCGCAGATGGTGTTCGCTATCCACCTGATGGGCATCAGCTCGATCATGGGCGCGATCAACATCATCGCCACCATCCTCAACATGCGCGCGCCGGGCATGGACCTGCTGAAGATGCCGGTGTTCGTGTGGAGCTGGCTGATCACCGCGTTCCTGCTGATCGCCGTGATGCCGGTGCTGGCCGGCGCGGTGACCATGCTGCTGACCGACAAGTACTTCGGCACCAGTTTCTTCAATGCCGCCGGTGGCGGTGACCCGGTGCTGTACCAGCACATCTTCTGGTTCTTCGGGCACCCCGAGGTGTACATCATGATCCTGCCGGCGTTCGGGATCATCTCGGAGGTCATCCCGACCTTCGCGCGCAAGCCGATCTTCGGCTACAAGGCGATGGTGTTCGCGATCGCCTCGATCGCCTTCCTGTCGTTCATCGTATGGGCGCACCACATGTTCGCCGTCGGCCTGCCGCTGGGCGCCGAGGTGTTCTTCATGTACGCCACGATGCTGATCGCGGTGCCGACCGGCGTGAAGGTATTCAACTGGGTGTCCACGATGTGGGGTGGCTCGATGACCTTCGAGACGCCGATGCTGTTCGCCATCGCGTTCGTCATCCTGTTCACCATCGGCGGCTTCTCCGGCCTGATGCTGGCGCTGGCCCCGGCCGACTTCCAGTACCACGACACCTACTTCGTGGTGGCGCACTTCCATTACGTGCTGGTCACCGGTGCGGTGTTCGCGATCATTTCCGGCACCTACTACTGGCTGCCGAAGTGGACCGGCCGGATGTACTCCGAGTTCTGGGGCAAGATGCACTTCTGGAACTCGGTGATCTGGGTCAACGTGCTGTTCTTCCCGCAGCACTTCCTGGGCCTGGCCGGCATGCCGCGCCGCATTCCCGACTACAACGTGGCATTTGCCAACTTCAACATGATCAGCTCGATCGGCGGCTTCCTGTTCGGCGCCTCGCAGCTGATCTTCGTGGGCGTGGTGATCCACGCGGTGTGGGGCTCGAAGAAGAAGGCCACCGACCGCGTGTGGGAAGGCGCAAAGGGCCTGGAGTGGACCGTGCCGTCGCCGGCGCCGTTCCATACCTTCGATGTGCCGCCGGTGATCAACGACGACGAACTGGCGCACGGCCACGTCGACCACTGAAACAGCCAGGGTGCCGTCACCACTGGTGGCGGCACCGGAGAGAGTTAGCCGGTCATGCAAGAGACTTCGCAGCAGGCCATGATGGATGCGCGCCGCCGGGGCGCCCGGCGTACCGCGCTGATCGTGGCGGGGATCGCCCTGGCGATATTCGCCTTGTCGTTCCTGCAGATGGTGCGTTGAGCCCGGCCTGTTAGAGCAAGTTCCCCGCGCGACATGGCGGGGTGGTCGTTAGAGAGACATCCACGGGAACCTTCACGATGGGTCAGCAGCAAGGCGCTTACTACATACCAACCAAGAGCTCGTGGCCGTTCATCGCCGCCGTGGTGATGTTCGTCACCATGTTCGGCGCCAGCCACTGGCTCAGCGCGCAGCCGAGCGACACCTCGTTCGGCAAGACCGTGCTGACCATCGGCATCGTCGGCGTGCTGGCGATGTTCTTCGGCTGGTTCCGCTCGGTGATCCGCGAATCGCTGGCCGGCAGCTACAACGACCAGGTGGACCGCTCGTTCCGCATGGGCATGATGTGGTTCATCTTCTCCGAGGTGATGTTCTTCGGGGCATTCTTCGGCGCGCTGTTCTACGCCCGCATGTTCGCGGTGCCGTGGCTCTCCGGCGAAGGCCATGGCGTGTTGACCAACCAGTTCCTGTACCCGGCCTACACTGGCGGCTGGGGCGCGGCCGGCGGCAACGGCCCGGCGCACATCGGTGGCGGTTTCGAGACGGTGGCGGCCTGGGGCCTGCCGCTGCTCAATACGCTGATCCTGCTGACCTCCAGCGTCACCGTGACTATTGCGCACCATGCGCTGAAGTCGGCGCACCGCGGTCGCGTGCTGGTGTTCCTGGGCCTGACCGTGCTGCTCGGCGCGACCTTCCTGTACTGCCAGGCGCACGAGTACATGGAGGCCTATAGGGAGCTGAATCTGACGCTGCACAGCGGTGTGTACGGCTCGACCTTCTTCATGTTGACCGGCTTCCACGGCATGCACGTGACGTTGGGCACGATCATGCTGGCGGTGATCTGGTTCCGCGTGCTCAAGGGCCACTTCAACAAGGAACACCACTTCGGCTTCGAGGCGGTCGCCTGGTACTGGCACTTCGTCGACGTGGTCTGGCTGGGGCTGTTCATGTTCGTCTACATCCTCTGAGTCGCCCGCGATCCGGAAATGAAAAAGCCCGCCGAATGGCGGGCTTTTTCTTACGCAGGCGACGGGCGCATCGCCGCATCGGCCGGGTTTGGAAGACACGCTCCAGCTACAATGCCGGACCGGTATCAGCCATTCACCCCGTGCGGATGCAGCCAGCCCATCCAGATACCGAGGATCACCATCAGGATGAGCAGCACCGACAGGCCGATGCGGCGGGTGAGTGCCCAGGCGGTACGACGACTGCTGCCGTCCCGGTCGGTCATCATGAAGTACAGGGCCTGCCCGAGATTGAACAGCACTACCAGCAGCAGAACCACCAGCGCATATTTGTAGACGGTTTCCACGTGACTGACTCGTACGATTTCGACGCCCCGAGTATAGCGTTCGTCCGCGGGACGTCTGCGTGAGTGCGTTTCGCCGTCCCGCTTGGTGGTCGGTGCTGCTGACCGTGGCCGGAGCGCTGCTTTTCGTGCGCCTGGGCGTCTGGCAGCTGCACCGTGCCGCGGAAAAGGAGGCCCTGCTGCGGCGCTATGCCACGGCGGCCACCGCGCCCCTGCAAGATTTCGATAGTGTGGCGCAATCGCCGCCGGCCACGGCGTATCCGCGCGTGCAGGTGCACGGTCGTTACCTGGCCGGCCGTGTCTATCTGCTGGACAACCCCAGGCACGACGCGCTCGGCGGCGTGGAGGTGTACGCGCCGGTCGAGCTCGATGGTCACGCACCCTTGCTGCTGGCCGACCTCGGTTTCCTGCGCGGCAACGGCACCGACGCCACACCGCAGGTGCCGCCGCTACCTACCGGCGAGGTCGACCTGCAAGGGCTGTACGTGCCGCCTCCGGGCGTGGCGCTGGAGATGGGCGGCGATGCGCTGGCCCGACAGCAGGCGTACCCGAAGAAGACAATCTATCTCGATCTTGGACAGGTCTCCCGCGACCTCGGCCGCCCGCTCTATCCCCGCCTGCTGGCGCTGGACCCGGACCCGGCGGCGATCTACGAGCGCAAGCGCACGCCCGATTTCTCCTCGATGCCGCCCTCGCGGCATCGCGCCTACGCCTTCCAGTGGTTCACCTTTGCCCTCGCGGCAGTGGTGATCTTCCTGGTGCTCCACCGCAAGCGCCGACCGCGGCCGCGATCCTCCTGAGAGCCGAACCATGACGCTTCCTTCTTCCGACCGCGCCGTGCGCAACAGTCGCCTCAAGCTCCTGCTGATCGCGGCGGTGTTCGCCGCGCCGATGCTGGCCGCCGGCCTGCTTACGCTCGGCGGCTGGCAGCCCGGCACCAAGGGGCACGGCGAACCGATCCTGCCGCAGCGCAATTTCGCCGACGAAGCGCTGCCGGTCACGCTCGACGACGGCTCCGCGTATGCCTGGCGCGATGCAAAGCCGCGGATGACCCTGGTTGCGCTTACCGGGCCGCAGTGCGCCGCCCGGTGCCTGCGCCAGCTCGAGGCGATCGCCAAGGCCCGGGTGATGCTCAACCGCAACCAGCCGCGTCTGCGCCTGCTGCTGGTCGGTGCGTTGCCGGCGGGACAGGCGGTGGACGGCAATCGCCTGCAGCTCGGTGCGAATCCGGATGCCTCGTATCTCGTCGGGCACGACACCGGCGGCAAGCTCGCCGCATTCGCTCCCGGCACGCCGGACAGCGTCAGTGCGCTGCTGGTGGAATCCAATGGCACCGCGCTGTCGTTGTATCCGACCGGGTTCGATGCCGCCGGGCTCGCCCAGGACCTGCAGAAGGTGATCCGCTGATGACCGATCGTTCGACCCTCGTGCTCCGCCGCCTGTCGTTGTTGGCCGCGGTATTCGCCTTCGGGCTGGTGATGTTCGGCGCTTTCGTGCGCCTGTCCAATGCCGGCCTGTCCTGTCCGGACTGGCCGACCTGCTACGGCCAGGCGACCTGGCCGACCGCGCCGCACGAGGTGGCCAAGGCCGACGCGGCGTTCCCCCAGCGTCCGTTCGAGGACAACAAGGCCTGGCGCGAGCAGGTGCACCGCATGCTGGCGGGCACGCTGGGTTGCGCGGTGTTCGCGATGGCGCTGATCGCCGCCTGGCGCCAGCGCACCCGGGCGGTGGGGGTGCTGCTGGCCGCCGGGTTCGCCGTGGTCGGCATCACGCTTTACATGCATCACGACTTCCTCTGGTCCACCGCCGCATCGGCACTGGCGATCGGCCTGCCGCTGGCGGTGGCGCTGACCCTGCCGCGGCCCGGCGCCTGGCGGGCCAGCGTGCTGGCGTTCGCGGTGATCATCTTCCAGGCCATGCTCGGCATGTGGACGGTGACCCTGCTGCTGAAGCCGATCGTGGTGATGGGGCACCTGCTGGGCGGCCTGACCACCTTCGCGCTGCTCGCCTGGTCCGCCTTGCGTTATGCCGGCGTCGGTTCCGACGATGACCGGTTTGCCGGCCTGCGTCGTTTCGTGGTGCTGGGCCTGGTGCTGCTGGCCGTGCAGATCGCGCTGGGCGGTTGGACCTCGTCCAATTACGCCGCGCTGGCCTGCGGCACGGACTTCCCGAAGTGCCTTGGCCAGTGGATGCCGCCGACGGATTTCCACCAGGGCTTCGTCCTGTGGCGCGAGATCGGCGTGAACTACGAGGGTGGCGTGCTGGACCTGGCCGCCCGCAGCGCGATCCAGATCGCCCACCGGATCGGCGCACTGGTGGTGTTCTGCTACCTCGGCTGGCTGGTGCACAAGGTGGCGCGCGCCGGTCTGCGCCCGTTCGGCATCGCCATCGGCGCGGCGCTGGTGACCCAGGTGCTGCTGGGCATCAGCAACGTGCACTTCGGCCTGCCGTTGTGGGTGGCGACCGCGCACAACGGCGTCGCCGCGGTGCTGCTGTTCACCCTGCTGGCGACGCTGGCGCGCACGCAGCGCCGCCGGGTGGACGGTTCGCCGCTGGTAGAATCGACCGGATGACCGCCCATTTCAGAGAGTACCTGCAGCTCACCAAGCCCCGCGTCGTCGCGCTGCTGGTGTTCTGCGCCGTCATCGGCATGTTCCTGGCAGTGCCCGGCATCCCGCCGTGGCGGGCGCTGGTGTTCGGTACGCTGGGCATCTGGATGGCCTCCGGCTCCGCCGCGGCGTTCAACCACCTGATCGACGAGCGCATCGACAAGCTGATGGCGCGCACCGCACGCCGCCCGCTGGCCACCGGCGCGCTTAGCGTGCGCCAGGTGCTGGTGTTCGCGGTTCTGCTGGGCATCGCCTCGATGCTGGTGCTGGGGCTGCTGGTGAACACACTCACCGCGGTACTCACCTTCGGCGGCCTGATCGGCTATGCGCTGGTCTATACCGCTTACCTCAAGCGGGCCACGCCGCAGAACATTGTGATCGGCGGCTTGGCCGGCGCGATCCCGCCGGTGCTCGGCTGGACCGCGGTGACCGGCCACCTGCACGCCTTCGCGCTGCAGCTTTGCCTGATCATCTTCGTCTGGACGCCGCCGCACTTCTGGGCGCTGGCGATCTTCCGCCGCGAGGACTACGCCCGCGCGCAGGTGCCGATGCTGCCGGTGACCCACGGCGTGGCCTACACCCGTTGGCACGTGCTGCTGTACACGGTGCTGCTGGTAGTGGTGACGCTGCTGCCAGCGCTCACCGGTTACACCGGCCTGGTCTATCTTGGTGGCGCGGCGGTGCTCGACGTGGTGTTCCTGTATTACGCGATCCGCCTGATGAATCCACCGGACGAGTACTTCGCGATGCGCGTGTTCCATTACTCCATCGTCTATCTGATGGCGCTGTTCGCCCTGCTGCTGGCCGATCACTGGCTGCTGCCGGCGCCCTCGTCCGGCCTGGTGTTGCAGCCGGTCGGCTGAGCGGCGCGAGCGAAAGGGGGAGGTCATGCGGATATTGATCGCCGAAGACTCACCCACCCTGGGACGCGACCTGCGCGATGCGCTTGTGCGCGACGGCCACGTGGTGGATCTGGCCACCGACGGCGAGCAGGCCATGCATTTCCTGGCCAGCTTCAGCTACGACGTGGTCACGCTGGATCTGATGATGCCGCGTGCCGACGGCTGGACCGTCCTGCGCAGCCTGCGCGATCGGCCGGATCGCCCGCGCGTGCTGGTGCTCTCGGCCCGCGGGCAGGTGGAGGACCGCGTTGATGTGCTGAACCTCGGCGCCGACGACTTCATGGTCAAGCCATTCGCCTATGCCGAGCTGCTGGCCCGGTTGCATGCGCTGATGCGCCGGGGTGAGAGTGCGCCGGTGCTGCTGGGGGCCGGGCGGCTGGTGGTCGATCCCCGCGCACGCACCGCGCGCGTCGGCGACACGCCGCTGCCGCTGTCGCCGAAGGAATACGCGCTGCTGGAGATGCTGCTGACGCACCGTGGCCGCGTGCTTTCGCGCACCGCGCTGTTCGAGGGTCTGTATGACGCACGCAGCGAGGCGTCGGACAAGGTGATCGAGGTGCTGGTGAGCACGCTTCGCGCCAAGCTCGCGCAGGCAGGGATCGAGCAGCTGATCGAGACGCGGCGGGGTTTCGGCTATGTCGTGGCCGCGTAACCTGCTGTTCGGCTCGATCCGCGCGCGGTTGCTGCTGCTCATGCTCGGCGGCCTGGGTACGCTGATGTTCGCGCTGTTCCTGCTGCTGGACTTCAGCATCGACAAGCAGATTTTCGGTCGCCTCGATGCCACCCTGCTCGGCCGCGCGCGCGGCGTGGTGGTGCTGCTGGAATCGCACCCGCGCGATGACGCCTGGCAGGAGCTGCACGAGCTGAGCCCGGAGTACGCCACCGGTGGCCACACCGACTTCGTGCAGATCTGGGATGCCGCCGGCGGCACGCTGCTCAGCTCGGCCAGCAATGCGGCGAACAACCTGCAGCCCCCGCCGGCGCCGGTGCCGGCGAACGCGCCGCTGTTCTACGACCTGCGCCTGCCGGACGGCCATCGCGGTCGTGCGGTCGGCTTGCGATTCTCCATGCTCGGGCGCGCCGATGAAGCGATCCTGGTGGTGGCCGAAGAGCGCGAGCAGGTCGACCAGCTCGAACGCCACGTGCACCTGGCGCTGGTGATCGGCGTACTCGGCATGGGGCTGCTCGCGGCGCTGCTATCCGTGCTGGCGGTGCGCGGCGGGTTGCGTCCGCTGCTCGCGTTTGCCGCCGATACCGGGCCCGACGGCGCGCCGCGCGTGGAACCGCTGCCGGTGGCGCGCATGCCGAGCGAACTGAAGCCGTTCGCCAACACCCTCAATTCGGCGTTCGCGCGGCTGCAGGCCGCCCTGGGGCGCGAGCGCCGCTTCGCCCGCGATGTGGCCCACGAGTTGCGCACGCCGCTCGCCGAGACCCGCATGGCGGTGGAACTGGCCAGTCGTGGCGCGCCCTCGCCCGGGGTGCTGGCCGGGGCGATCGCGTCGATCGACCGCATGCAGCGCTGCATCGACGGCCTGCTGTCGCTGTCGCGCTACGAGGCGGGGATCGACCAGGCGCAGGTCGAGCCACTGGAGCTGGCGGACCTGCTGCGTCGTTCGCTGGCGATGGTCGCGGGGCCGGCTGGCAAGCGCGAAGTGACGGTTGCGGCGCAACTGCCGGACGAGTGCTGGGTGATCTCCGATCCGGCCTTGCTCGAGCGCATCGTCGACAACCTGCTGCTCAATGCCGCCGAGTACGCCCCGGCCGGCAGCGACGTGCGGGTGGAACTGGCGTCGGTCGCCGATGGCTGGAACCTGCGCATCGGCAACGCCGCGCCCGAGCTGTCGGCGGAGGACCTGGCCCGTCTCGGCGAGCGATTCTGGCGCAAGTCCGCCGCGCGCGAAGCGAGCAATCATGGTGGCCTGGGCCTGGCGCTCTCCGGCACGCTGGCCGGGCTGCTGGGCCAGCGCCTGGACTTCACGCTGGAGCAGGGCGTGCTGTGGGCCAGCCTCGGCCCCCTGCGACCGATTGCCCTGCCGGAAGACCCGGGCTCTTAAGCATCCCTGAAGTTTCGCGCCCCACGCTTGGCGGAAGACCCGTCACGCCCTGGAGTGCGCCATGTCCCGTCGGCTGCTGCCGCTGCTGATCCTCCTGTCCGTCCTGGCCAGCGCGCCGGCCACGGCCGCCGAGGTGGTGAAGATCCTGACCCCGGCGCAGAAGCAGGCGCTCGACATCCGCACCGGTACCGCCCAGCCCGCCGAACACGTGCCGCTGGACGGCCTGCCGGCCCGGGTCAGCGTGCCGTTGACCGGCAGCGCGGTGGTCACCGCGCCCTACGAGGGTGTGGTGGTCGAGCTGCTTGCGCGCGAGGGCCAGACGGTGAAACAGGGCCAGCCGCTGGCGCGTATCCGCAGCCGCGAGGCGATGACGCTGGGCGCCGATCTCGCCGCCGCGCAGGGCGAGTACCGCGTCGCCAGTGCCCAGGCCGAGCGTGATCGCCAGCTGCTCGCCGAGGGCATCATCCCGGCGGCGCGGGCGCAGGCCGACGATGCCCGGAGCGCCGCCGCCGCGGCCCGCCTGCGCGAGTTGCAGGCCGCGCGCGCGATGGCGCCGTCGGGTGCCGCGCCCGGCACCTACGAGCTGCACGCGCCGATCGCCGGCCGCGTGCTGGAGCGCGCGCTGCAGCTGGGCGAGCCGGTGGCGATGTTCGCCAAGGCCTACGTGCTGGCCGCGGGTAGCCAGGTGATGCTGGAAATGCAGGTGCCCGCCCGCGACGCGGGCACCCTGCGCGCCGGCCTGCCGGTGCGGGTGGCTGGCGGCGGCGAGGGCCAGGTCAGCGAGATCGGCGGCGCGGTCGATCCGGCCAGCCAGACCGTGCGCGTGCGCGCCGAGGTCGACGGGGGCCGCCTGCTGGTCGGCCAGCAGGTGCGCGCCAGCTTGCTGCTGCCGGCGCCGGCCGGCGCGGTGCGGGTGCCGTCCGAGGCGGTGGTCGAGCGCGAGGGGCAGACCCGCGTGTACGTGGCCCGCGGCAACGGTTTCGTCGCCGTGCCGGTGCAGCGCCTGGCGCAGACCACCACCGGTGAGAGCGTGATCACCGGCCCGATCGCCGCCGGCAGCGAGCTGGTGGTGCGCGGCGCCGCACGGCTGGACGCGATGCCGGCCGGAGGCCAGTGACATGCTGCGCCGGCTGATCGAATTCTCGCTGTCGCAGCGCCTGCTGGTGCTGCTGGCCGCACTGGCCCTGGCCGGCGGGGGCGTGTGGGCCTTCATGCGCCTGCCGATCGACGCCTATCCGAACATCGCGCCGACCCAGGTGAAGCTGATCCTGAAAGCGCCGGGCATGACCCCGGAGGAAGTGGAGGCGCGCGTGGTCACGCCGCTGGAGATGGAGCTGCTCGGCATCCCCGACGCGGTGATGCTGCGCTCCACCGCCAAGTACGCGATCGCCGACGTCACCCTCGACTTCCGCGACGGCACTGACATCTACTGGGCGCGCCAGCAGGTCGCCGAGCGTTTCGCTGCGGCCTCCGGCTCGCTGCCGCCGGACATCTCCGGCGGCCTCGCACCGATCGCCACGCCGCTGTCGGACATGTTCATGTTCACCATCGAGGGCGGTGGCCTGAGCCTGGCCGAGCGGCGCACGCTGCTGGACTGGACCATCCGCCCGGCGCTGCGCACGATCCCCGGCGTGGCCGACCTCAACGCGCTCGGCGGCCAGGTGCGCAGCTTCCTGGTCGAACCCGATCGCGCACGGCTGTCGGCCACCGGCCTGCACTTCAAGGACGTGATCGACGCGCTCCAGCGCAACAACCGCAACGACGGCGCCGGCCGCCTGCGCGACGGCGACGACGCATTGATCGTGCGCGCCGAGGGTGCGCTGCGCTCGCTCGACGATGTGCGTGAGGTGGTGGTGGCCAGCCGCGACGGGGTGCCGGTGCGCGTGGGCGACGTGGCCGAGGTGCGCTACGGCGCGCTCACCCGCTACGGCGCGGTGACCCGCGACGGCGAGGGCGAGGCGGTCGAAGGGCTGGTGGTCGGCCTGCGCGGCGCCGATGCGCAGCGCGTGGTCGGCCAGGTGCAGGCGAAGCTGGCCGAACTGCAGGCCAGCTTCCCTTCCGGCGTGATGATCGAGCCGTTCTACAACCGCAGCGCCTTGATCGAGCGCGCGGTCGGTACGGTGAAGGACGCGCTGATCGAGGCCACCGTGCTGGTGGTGATCCTGCTGCTGCTGTTCCTCGGCGACGTGCGCGCCGCGCTGGTGGTGTCGCTCACGCTGCCGATGGCCGCGCTGTGCAGCTTCATGCTGATGCAGTTGTTCGGCATGAGCGCCAACCTGATGAGCCTGGGCGGCCTGGCGATCGCCATCGGCATGCTGGTGGACGCGGCCGTGGTGGTGGTGGAGAACACCGTCAGCCAGCTCGCTCCGGCCAGCGGTGCGGCGCAGCTGCCGCGCTTGCACCGCATCTACCGCGCCGTGGTCGAGGTGGCCAAGCCGGTCACCGCCGGCATCGTGATCATCTGCCTGGTGTTCGTGCCGCTGCTGACCCTGCAGGGGCTGGAGGGCAAGCTGTTCGGGCCGGTGGCGCTGACCATCGTGTTTGCGCTGGCCTCCTCGCTGGCGCTGTCGATGACGGTGATCCCGGTGCTGTGCTCGCTGCTGCTGCGCGAACAGGCGCACGGCGAGCCGTGGCTGATGCGCCAGATCGAGCGCGGCTACCGGCCGCTGCTGGACTGGTCGCTGGGCCACGGCCGCGCGATGGGCCTCGGCGCCGGCGTGGTGCTGCTGCTCGGCGTGGGCGCGTACCTGGGCACCGGCAAGACCTTCATGCCGACCATGGACGAGGGCGACATGCTGGTGCAGCTGGTCAAGCAGCCGTCGATCAGCCTGGAGGCCTCGCGCGACCAGGATCTGGCGATCGAGCGCGCGATCAGGGCGAAGCTGCCCGAGGTGGAGCACGTCATCGCGCGGCTCGGCTCGGACGAGCTGGGCCTGGACCCGATGGGCCTGAACGAGACCGACATGTTCCTGCAGCTCAAGCCCAAGTCCGAGTGGCGCGAGCCCAGCAATGCCTGGCTGGAGGAGCAACTGCGTGCGGTGATGGCCGACTTCCCCGGCATCGAGTACGGCTTCACCCAGCCGATCCAGATGCGCGTGTCCGAGATGCTCACCGGCAGCCGCGGCGACGTGGCGGTGAAGGTGTTCGGCCCGGAGCTGTCCACGCTCAATCAGCTGGCCAACCGCATCGCCGCGATCATGCAGCAGACCCAGGGCAGCCAGGACGTGATCGCGCAGACCCAGGAAGGCGTGCGCTACCTGCGCGTGCGCGTCGACCGCATGCTCGCCGGCCGCTACGGCCTGGACGTGTCCGCCGTGCAGGACGAGCTGCGCGGCCAGCTGGAAGGGCAGGGCGCCGGCGTGGTGCTGGAACAGCAGCGGCGTACGCCCCTGCTGGTGCGCGGCGCGCCGTGGGTGGCGCAGACGCCGGCGCAGTTCGAGCGCCTGAGCCTGGCCCGCGGCGACGCCGGCGAGGTGCCGCTGGACCAGCTGGCGACGATCGAGCCCGGCACGGGCCCGGTGCAGGTGCGCCGCGAAAACGGCTCGCGCTTCGCGCTGGTGCAGGCCAACGTGGCCGGGCGCGACCTGGTCGGCTTCGTCGAGGAAGCGCGCCAGCGCGTGCAGCAGCAGGTACACCTTCCGGCCGGCTACTCGGTGACCTGGGGTGGCCAGTTCGAGAACCAGCAGCGCGCCGCCGCGCGGCTGGCAGTGGTGGTGCCGATCGCGCTGGGGCTGATCTTCCTGGTGCTGTTCTCCACCTTCGGCTCGGTACGCCAGGCGGTGCTGATCCTGTGCAACGTGCCGTTCGCGCTGGTCGGTGGCGTAATCACCCTGTGGGTTACCGGGCAGTACCTGTCGGTGCCCGCCTCGGTGGGTTTCATCGCGCTGCTCGGCATCGCCGTGCTCAACGGCCTGGTGCTGGTGACCCATTTCAACCAGCTGCGCGCCACCGGCATGGCGCTGGCCGAGGCGGTGCACGAGGGCGCGTTGCGCCGGCTGCGCCCGGTGATGATGACCGCCTCGATCACCGCGCTGGGCCTGGTGCCGCTGCTGTTCGCCAGCGGCCCCGGTTCGGAGGTGCAGCGCCCGCTGGCGATCGTGGTGATCGGCGGCCTGGTCACCTGCACCGCGCTCACCCTGCTGCTGCTGCCGGTGCTGTTCCGCCGCTACGGCGAGTCGAAGGCCTGACCGGGCCGCTAGGAGATTCCCATGACGCTCATCCTCAAGCGGCTGACCCTGCTCGCCGCGCGTGAACTGGAAGAGACCCTGGTCGAAGCCCTGCTCGACCTGCAGCCGGCCTTGCCCGGCTTCACCACCGCGCTCGTCGCCGGCCACGGCGAGGGCTTCGCGCGCGCCTCGGTGCAGGAAAGCGTGCGCGGTCGCATCGACCGCCTGCAACTGTGGATCGTGCTGCCGGAGGGCGACGTCAAGCGCGTGCTCGATCTGCTGGCCGCGCGCTTCGCGCACAGCCGGCTGCGCTGGTGGGTCGAGCCGGTCGAAGCGATGGGAGAGCTGGCATGAAGCGCATACTGCTTGCCCTCGCGCTGGCCGGCGCGCTCACTACTCCGGCGGCGTTCGCGCAGTCGGCCGCCGCGGACAGCTCGCTCGCGGATACCTCGTTGCCGCCGCAGGAGCTGGTACTGAAGGTGATCCAGGGCACTCCCGAGGTGCAGGCGGCGCAGGCGCGGCTGGGCCGTGCCGAGGCGGAAGCGCGCATGCGTCAGGTCGGCCCGCACGAGCCGCAGCTGTCGCTGATCCCGCAGACCCGCCGCATCGACGGCGACCGCCGCTACCGCGAGTGGGAAGTCGATCTCTCCCGCGGCGTGCGCTGGCCGGGCAAGGCGCGGCTGGATCGCGAGATCGGTGCGGCCGGTCGCGAGGCGGCCAGCCTCGCGTTCGAGGATGCGCACCACGCGGCGGCGCGCCGCCTGCTCGCGCTGTGGTCGGACTGGCAGCGCGCGGCCGCCGCCACGGCGCTCCACGAAGCCCAACTGGCGGCGTGGCAGCGCGAGCGCAGCGCCGTCGCGCGCCGCGTGCAGCTGGGCGACGCGGCGGCGCGCGACCGGATCACGCTCGACGCCGCGGTGGCGCAGGCCGAGGCGGCGGTGGCGCAGGCGCAGGCCGACGCGGATACCGCGAAGCTGGCGCTGTCCTCTGCCTTTCCCGATCTGCCGCTGCCGGCAACGGTGCATCTGCCGGCCGCGCCGACCGCGCTGGATGGCAGCGATACCGCGTGGGTCGAACTGATCCAGCAGCGCAGCCACGAGATCGGCACCGCCGCGGCGATCGCCCGCAAGAAGGACGCCGAGGCGCGCCGCGCGCGCGCCGATCGCCTGCCCGATCCGCAGATCGGCCTGCGCATGATCAGCGACCGCGGCGGTCGCGAGCAGGCGTTCGGGGTCACCGTGACGATGCCGCTGGGCGTGTCCTACCGCGCCGCGGAAGCGGCCGCCGCCGGCGCCGATGCGATGGGCGCCGAGGCCGATCTGGCGATGACCCGCCGCGACGTCGGCCGCGACGCGCGTCAGGTGGTGACGCTGGCCCGCGCGCGCTACACCATCTGGCAGCGCCAGCAGCAGGCCGCTGCGGCCACCGCGAGCAGCGCCGACAAGGCCGAACGCGGCTACGCGCTCGGCGAGCTGGGGCTGGATGAAATGCTGATCGCGCGCCGCGCCGCGCAGGAGGCGGCGCTGGCGGCCAGCCGCGCCGAGATCGACGCGATCGAGGCGGTCACCCGGGTCAAGGTCGACGCGCACGCGGTGTGGCACCGCCACGATCCGGGCGATCACGACGAGGATGCGCCGGCCGCCGGCGCAGCGGCGAACGCCTCGCTCAACCCGCCGCTGCCGGCGTTGCCGTCCGGCGGCTGAGCGGCGCAGAAACTTTCGTCGCCGCAGGCATTGACAGCCGCCTGCTGCAGCACAACAATCCGCGCGCCGTCCGGCGCGCTGCGCTGTCACGGAACCCAAGTCCTACCAACCCAAGGCATATGGACGTCTACCCTAGTCGCAGCGCCGACTCCCGCGAGCATCGGGTGCCGGCATTGCATAACAAGTCGAACGCCTGCGGCGACCGCCTGCGGTCGGCCGACGCTTTCCGCTAGGAAACGTCCGGCCCACTCCCGACGGTGCGCCAGGCACCGTAACCCGAGGAGATGGGCCCATGAAGCTCCTTCGCGATTCCCTCCGCTGGCGTGTGCTGCGTCCCCAGCTGTTCGGCGTGCGTGCGCGTTCCGAGCGCCGCTACACCGTGACCGTACCGGCCCCGCGCAACCTCACGGCGCGTGTCGCCGAGCGCGCCGTGATCACCCCGTCAGCGATGCCGGGCCTGCGCTGATGCGCTGCTGCTTCATCCGCAAGGGCTGGCCTCCGCCAGGCTCTCGAACGCCGCGGTCGCTCTGGCGATCGCGGCCGAGCCCTCTCGTGCCGGCGGCCAGCTGATCCTTCCTCATGGGCTTCCGGCGTAGCGCAGACTCGCAACCACGGAAGCCTCTTTATGACCCGGCAGCCCCCCCTCCACGCGGCACGCAAGACCGCGGGCAAGACCTCCCCCCTGCCGACCACCGTCGCCGCTGCCGCCGAGGCGTGGCGCCCGGTGGACGCGCTGTTCGCCAGCTTTGCCACCGGCCATGACGGCCTCGACGAAGAGGCGATCCAGGCGCGCCTGCAGGCCGACGGCCCCAACGAGGTGTCGCACGAAAAGCCGCCGCACTGGTCGCGCCAGCTGCTGCACGCCTTCCTCAACCCGTTCATCATCGTGCTGCTGTCGCTGGCCGTGGTGCAGCTGGCCACCGACGCCAGCGACCTCACCGGTCCGGTGATCGTGATGGTGATGGTGGCGATCAGCGTGCTGCTGAGCTTCACCCAGGAATACCGCTCCTCGCAGGCGGCGGAAAAGCTCAAGGCGATGGTGCGCAACACCGCCAGCGTCACCCGCCGCGCCTCGGACGGCCACAGCGAGCGCATCGAGGTGCCGGTGGTCGAGCTGGTGCCCGGCGACATCGTGCATCTGGCCGCCGGCGACATGGTGCCGGCGGACCTGCGCCTGCTCAGCGCCAAGGACCTGTTCATCAGCCAGGCGATCCTCACTGGCGAATCGCTGCCGGTGGAGAAGGCCGCGCCCAGCGGCCGCGACCTGCTCGATGCCGGCAGCGCCAACCCGCTGGATCTCTCCAGCGTCTGCTACATGGGCACCAACGTGATCAGCGGCACCGCCAGCGCGCTGGTGGTGGCCACCGGCAGCCGCACCTACCTCGGCTCGATCTCGCGCAGCCTCACCGGCCAGCGCGTGCAGACCAGCTTCGACCGCGGCGTGAAGTCGGTCAGCTGGCTGCTGATCCGCTTCATGGCGGTGATGGTGCCGATCGTGTTCGCGCTGAACTGGTGGGACAAGGGCAACTTCTTCGAGGCGCTGCTGTTCGCGCTGTCGGTGGCAGTGGGCCTGACCCCGGAGATGCTGCCACTGATCGTCACCGCCAACCTGGGCAAGGGCGCGATGGCGATGTCCAAGCGCAAGGTGGTGGTCAAGCGCCTCAACGCGATCCAGAACTTCGGCGCGATGGATGTGCTGTGCACCGACAAGACCGGCACGCTGACGCTGGACCGGATCGTGCTGGAGCGCCACCTCGACCTGGCTGGCGAGGAGTCCGACGAGGCACTGGAGTTCGGCTACCTCAACAGCCGCTTCCAGACGGGCCTGAAGAACCTGATGGACAAGGCGGTGCTGGAGCATCGCGATCTGGAGCCCGCCGCCGGCATGTACCGGCTGGTGGACGAGATTCCGTTCGACTTCCAGCGCCGGCGCATGTCGGTGGTGCTGGGCGACGCCGGCGGCGAGCACCTGCTGGTGTGCAAGGGCGCGGTGGAGGAGATGCTGGCGATCTGCGATCACGCGCGCATCGGCGGCGAGCTGGTGCCGATGACGGCCGAGCGCCGCACCGCGATCAAGGAGATGACGCGCGAGCTCAACCACGACGGCCTGCGCGTGCTGGTGGTGGCGATCCGCCAGCAGCCGGCGACCGGCCGTCCCTACGGCGTGGCCGACGAGGCCGGGCTGACCGCGGTCGGCTGCCTGGCCTTCCTCGACCCGCCGAAGGATTCGGCTGCCACCGCGATCCGCGCGCTCAACCAGCACGGCGTGGCAGTGAAGGTGATCACCGGCGACAACGAGGCGGTGACGCGCAAGATCTGCCGCGAAGTGGGGCTGGACGTGGAGCACTCGGCGCAGGGGCGCGATATCGAACCGCTGGACGACGCGGCGCTGGACGCGCTGGTCGCGCGCACCACCGTGTTCGCCAAGATGTCGCCGCTGCAGAAGGCGCGGGTGGTGAAGTCGCTGCAGCGCCAGGGCCACACGGTGGGCTTCCTTGGCGACGGCATCAACGACGCGCCGGCGCTGCGCGAGGCGGACGTGGGCATCTCGGTGGACACCGCCACCGACATCGCCAAGGAGTCGGCCGACATCATCCTGCTGGAAAAGAACCTGATGGTGCTGGAGGAGGGCGTGATCGAGGGGCGGATCACCTTCGGCAACATCATGAAGTACATCAAGATGACCGCCAGCTCGAACTTCGGCAACGTGTTCAGCGTGCTGGTGGCCAGCGCGTTCCTGCCGTTCCTGCCGATGCTGCCGCTGCAGATCCTGGTGCAGAACCTCTTGTACGACATCTCGCAGCTGTCGATCCCGTTCGACCGGCTCGACGAGGAATACCTGCGTCGCCCACGCAAGTGGGACGCCAGCGACATCGGCCGCTTCATGGCCTGGATCGGGCCGATCAGCTCGATCTTCGACATCACCACGTTCTGGCTGATGTGGCACGTGTTCGGCGCGAACTCGCCGGCGCACCAGTCGCTGTTCCAGTCCGGCTGGTTCATCGAGGGCCTGCTGTCGCAGACGCTGATCGTGCACATGATCCGCACCCGGCGCATCCCGTTCCTGCAGAGCATGGCTTCGGCGCCGGTGCTGGCGCTCACCGCCGCGATCATCACGCTGGGGCTGGTGATCCCGTTCACCGCGATCGGCGCCAAGCTCGGCATGGTGCCGCTGCCGCCGGCCTACTTCGGCTGGCTGGTGCTCACCCTGGTCAGCTACAGCGTGCTGACCCAGCTGGTGAAGCGGCTGTACATCCGGCGCTTCGGGCGCTGGCTGTGACGATGGTCGGGAAAACCGATCATGCGCCGCCTCGCCGGTACGCTCGTACTGGCATCCGCCCTGCTGCCGTCGCTGGCTGCACGGGCCGGTGCCAGCCTGCTGGTCGACGACGCCGGGACCACGCCGGATGGCCACTGCCAGCTGGAATCCTGGCTGCGCCTGGCACCGACCGGCGCTGCTGACGCCAGCGCCGTCCCGGCCTGTGCGCTGGGCGGCGTCGAATACAGCCTTGGCGGATCGGTGGTGTCCACGGCGACGCCTGCCGAGCTGAGCTTCGGTCTGAAACACACGCTGCGCGACGTGGCCGAGGCAACGCCCGGTTTCGCAGTCTCCGTGGGCTCGGCCTGGAGCGGCCATGCCGGCGCGCCGGGCGCGGCGGTCGCCAACCTGATCGCCAGCCTGCCGGTGCCGGGCCTTGGGCTGGTCCACCTCAATGCCGGCTGGAGCGTGGCGCGGCGGCACGCACCCGCGCCAACGTTTGGCACGGGCCTGGAACACCCGCTGGGTTCGCATTGGCTGCTGCTCGCCGAAGGCTATGTCCAGCGCGGCGCCGGCCCGGCGTGGCAAGCCGGCCTGCGGCGGACGCTTGGCCGCAGTGTCACAGCCGATCTGCTGATGGGAACGGACCCGCACGGCCGCTGGCTGACGCTCGGCCTCAACTATTCGCCCGGCGAAGGCTGAGCGCCTTCGGGCGGCTGCCTGTTCGCCTGTAGGAGCGCACCCTGTGCGCGAATGCTCTTCGTCGCGTGACGGAAAGCGTCGCGCACAGGGTGCGCTCCTACATGGAGGCGATATTGGCGCCCCGCGCCAAGCGCCGCGCGATCACTGCGCAGACCATCAGCTGCAACTGGTGGAAGATCATCAGCGGCAGCACGATGCCGCCGAGTCCACCGGGCAGGGCAACGAACAGCAGCTTGGCCATCGGCACGCCGGTGGCGAGGCTTTTCTTGGAGCCGCAGAAGAAGATGGTGATGCGGTCTTCGCGCGCGAACTTCAGCGCGCCGGAACCGAACCAGGCCACGAGCATCACCAGCGCCAGCAGCAGGGCGTCGGCGCCGAGCGTGGCCAGCAGCGCCAGCGGCGGCGTGGTTTTCCACAGGCCCTCCACCACCGCCGCGCTGAAGGCGGTGTAGACCACCAGCAGGATCGTGCCCTGGTCGGTGTAGCGCAGCAGCGGTCGATGGCGGTCCACCCAGCCGCCGATCCACGGGCGCAACAGATGCCCCGCCGCGAACGGCAACAGCAGCAGGGTGAGGATCTGTTCCACCGCGTGCCACGAGAAGCCGTGGCCGCTGCCGTGCGTGGCCACCGTCAGCCCCACCAGCAGCGGCGTCAGCACGGTGCCGACCAGGCTGGAAGTGGAGGCGCTGACCACCGCTGCCGGCACGTTGCCGCCGGCCATCGAGGTGAAGGCGATCGACGACTGCACCGTGGAAGGCAAGGTGCACACGTAGAGCACGCCCAGCAGCAGCGCGGGCGTCAGCATGGCGCCAAGCAGCGGCCGCAGTACCCAGCCCAGCAGCGGAAACAGCACGAAGGTGCAGGCGAACACGCTGGCATGCAGGCGCCAGTGGGTCATGCCGTGCAGCACCGCTGCGCGCGAGAGCTTGGCGCCGTGCAGGAAGAACAGCAGTGCGATCGCGGCATCGGTGATGCGATCGAAGGCGACGGCCCACGCGTCGCGGCACGGCAGCAGCGACGCCAGTGCGACGGTGACCAGCAGGGCCTGGGTGAACGGATCGATGGGCAGGCGGCGCATGCGCTCGTGATGCGTTTGGCAAAACCGCAAGTCTATCCGGCCGGCGCCGTGCCGCGCAGGCCGCGCACTGGCGCCAAAGCGCAAGCCCTTGCGGGCGTCCTAGGAACTTTGGTCATACCGGCGCCATGTCGGACTGCCATATAACGCCGCGCGGGGGAACTTCTTACATTGACGTAGGGGAAAGGGAGTCATGCAGAGAAAATCATGGATAGCTGGCAGCCTCGTGCTGGCCGGCGCGGTGTTCTGTACCCCGGCGCTGGCGACGATGCCGCTGCCGGACCACCAGGAATTCGGCGTTGCGTTGCAGGTGCCGTTCACGGCCTCGGCCACGCGCCCGATCACCCTGCACTTCGAGTACCCGGGCGCGGCCCCCGGAACGCCGATTGCCTGGGAAGTGGACGTGCTCGATGCCAGTGGCCAGGTGCGCCGGCACTGGCAGGGCAGCACCACCCTGGCGAAGGCTCGCGACACCCTGGTGCACATGAACTGGGATGGCCGTGATGCCCAGCGCCAGGCGCTTGCGCCCGGCTACTACACGGTGCGCCTGCGCGCGCTGGCGATGGACGACACGGTGGTCGCGCGGATCGGCTCCGGCCTGGTCGGCCAGGCGCTGGACCTGGCCCACGTGAAGGCGCCGGAGCTGATCGAGCAGCAGCGCTACGACGTGATGGTCGGCAGCGTGGCCAAGCCGGCGATGCCGGCTTTCCATGCGTTGCCGATGCACCGGCCCGCCACCCAGGGCATCGTCACCCAGGCGGCGAGCATGCAGTCGGTGAGCACCACCGGCGGCCTGCCGTACACGATCTACTACGGCAACCTGCACAGCCAGACCAACCACAGCGACGGCGGCGGCGTGGTGTCCACCTGCAAGGACGCGCAGCCGCCGCAGAGCGCCCCGTACGGTCCGGCCGATGCCTACCAGTACGCGATGAACGAAGGCCTGGACTTCCTGATGACGTCCGAGCACAACCACATGTACGACGGCTCGACCGGCACCAACAGCTCGGCCAGCCCGACCACCGCGCACAACCTGTTCCAGTCGGGCCTGCAGGCGGCCAGCACGTTCAACGCCGCGCACGCCAACTTCCTCGCCATCTACGGCCTGGAGTGGGGCGTGATCAGCAACGGCGGGCACATGAACATCTTCAACACGCCGAGCCTGCTGGAGTGGGAATACAACTCCTCCAACCAGCTGATCGGCGACATCTACACCGCCAAGAGCGACTACGCGTCGCTGTATACGCTGATGCACACGAACGGCTGGATCGGCCAGTTCAACCACCCGGCCAGCTCGGGCCAGTTCGTGGTCAACGGCACCAACTTCGGCTATACCGCCGACGGCGATGCCGTGATGGTGCTGGCCGAGGTGCTCAACAGCTCGGCGTTCTCCAACAACACCACCGAGACCGAGAGCAGCCGTACCAGCTACGAGACGGCCTTCGACACCATCCTGGAGCGCGGCTACCACGTCGCGCCGAGTTCGGACCAGGACAACCACTGCGCCAACTGGGGTGCCAGCTTTACCAACCGCACCGGCGTGCTGCTGCCCAACGGCGCCGCACTGAACCTGGCAGATTTCCTCGACGCGCTGCGCGCCCGCCGCGTGTTCGCCACCGAGGACAAGACCGCGCAGATCGTGCTCACCGCCAACGGCCACGTGATGGGCGAGCGCTTTAGCAACTCCGGTCCGCTGACGCTCACCGTGAACTACGCCAGCAGCTCCGGCCATACCGCACAGCGCGTGCAGGTGTTCGAGGGCGTGCCGGGCAGCAACGGTACCGTCAGCACGCTGTCGCAGACGGCGACCACCACCATCACACCGAGCACGGGCGACCATTTCTACTACGCCAAGATCACCCAGGACGACGGCTTGCGCCTGTGGTCGGCGCCGGTATGGGTGACCGAAGGGACCGGTGGCGACACCACGCCGCCGACGGTCAGCGCCTCGGAGAGCGGCAGCAGCGGCACGGTAACCCTGTCGGCCAGCGCCAGCGACAACGTCGGCGTGACCAAGGTGGAGTTCTACGTCGACGGCGCACTGAAGGCGACCGACACCAGCTCGCCCTACAGCGCCAGCCTCGACTCGACTACGCTGGCCGACGGCTCGCACAGCCTGGTGGCCAAGGCCTATGACGCCGCGGGCAATGTCGGCACCAGCAGCACGGTGAGCTTCAGCGTCTCCAACGGCGGCAGTGGGGGTGACACCACGCCGCCGACGGTGAGTGCCGCGGAGAGCGGCAGCAGCGGCACGGTGACGTTGTCGGCCAGCGCCAGCGACAACGTCGGCGTGACCAAGGTGGAGTTTTACGTCGACAGCACGCTGCAGGCCACCGACACCAGCGCACCGTACAGCGCCAGCCTCGACTCGACCACGCTGGCCAATGGCTCGCACAGCCTGGTGGCCAAGGCCTACGACGCCGCTGGCAACGTCGGTACCAGCAGCACGGTGAGCTTCAGCGTGTCCAACAGCACCGGCGGCGGCAGCACCGAGCTGATCGGCAACGGCGACTTCGAGGGCGGTGCCACGGTGTGGACCCAGACCAGCGGCGTGATCACCAGCAGCAGCAACGAGGCTGCCCACAGCGGCAGCTGGAAGGCCTGGCTGGACGGTTACGGCTCGAGCCATACCGACTATGTGCGGCAGAGCATCACCATCCCGTCCGGCGTGAGCTCGGCCACGCTGAGCTTCTACCTGCACATCGACACCGCCGAGTCGGGCAGCAGCGCCTACGACACGCTGAAGGTGCAGGCGATCACCGCCTCGGGCTCGTACGTCACCCTGGCGACCTACTCCAACGCCAACGCAGCCAGCGGTTACACGCTGCACACGATCAGCCTGGCCGCCTACAAGGGGCAGACCATCCAGGTGAACTTCTACGGCGTGGAAGACGGTTCGCTGCAGACCTCGTTCGTGGTCGACGACGTCAGCGTGAAGACGCAGTAAGCGGTTCGGGCGGGAGGCTGTGGACAGCCTCCCGCCTCACTCTCCGTTGCAGCGCTGGCGGCGGCGCCACCAGAGCCATGCCGCCAGCACCAGCACGACACCGAGCACGATCCACAGGCCGCCCTGGCCGCGATGGATCCAGGTGGTCAGCCAGGCGCGGTTGTCGGCGCCCAGGTAGCCCAGATATACCCACAGCGGCACGCTGATCAGTGCGGCCAGGCCGTCCAGCAGCAGGAAGCGCCAGAACGAAACGCGATGGGTGGCGCCGGCGGTGATGAACACCGCAGTGCGCATGCCGGGCAGGAAGCGCGCCACGAACATCAGGCGGTTGCCGTAGCGCTCGAACTTCTGCTGCACCTTGGCGTAGCGGGCCGGCGGCAGCAGCCAGGCGAACAGGCGCAGGCGCAGGATGCGTCCGCCGAAATGGTGGCCGAGCATGAACATGGTGGCGTCGCCCACCAGCACGCCTACCATGGTCACGCCCACCATCACGTGCACGTTGGCGTAGCCGAGGCCGGCGATGATGCCGCCGGCGACCAGGGTAATGTCCTCCGGCAACGGTACCCCCGCGCCGCACAGCAGCAGCGCGATGAACACCGACAGGTAACCGTGTTCGGCGAAGATGCCGACCAGCCGCTCAAGCAGATTCATCAGCGCTCCATCGCCCGCCCGGCACCGGCATCCCCGGACTCATTCCGGTGCAGCCACGGGAACATGCTTGGCCGCGAGCAGGGCGCGCAGCTCGGTCTTTTCGGCGTCGCTCAGGCCGCCGTCCCGGCTCTTCGCCACCAGCGCATCGCGACGCTGCGCCACCGCCTGTTGCTCCATCCGCGCCAGCGCGTCCAGGAACTCGATCCGCTGCGCCTCCGGCTCGCCCACCGTGGCGGCGGCCAGCAGCTTCTGCAGGGCGGCGTATTCCGGGCGGCCGGCGAAGTGCTCGACCAGACTCACCGGGTTGGCGCCGGGCCGGCTGCGCGCCAGGTCGACCAGCTCGGCCAGCAGCTCCACGCCCGGCTTGTCCAGTCGCAGGAAGCCATACGGCTTGGTCACCTCGTCCCCCAGGCCGGGCTGGCCCAGCAGCAGGGCGATCGCGCTGCGTACCAGCGAGCGCTGTACCGCCACCGGTCGCTGCACCGCGCGCTGCGGCGCGGGCGTTTCGAACTGCGCTCGGGCGCCGCTGCGCTTCTCCAGCTCCTGCGCCATCAGGTCGCGGAAGGCGCCGTCGGGCAGACGGGCGATCAGCGGGCGGGCGCGCTCGGCCAGCCGGGCGCGCCCGTCGAGGCTGGACAGGTTGACGTCGTGCGACAGCTCGCCGAAGAAGTAGTCCGACAGCGGCGTGGCCTCGCGGATGCGCTTCTCGAAGCCGTCCCTGCCTTCCTTGCGCACCAGCGAATCCGGGTCCTCGCCGTCGGGCAGGAACAGGAAGTAGGCCTGGCGGCCGTCGCGCAGGCGCGGCAGCGCGGCGTCCAGCGCCTTCCACGCGGCGGCGCGGCCGGCGCGGTCGCCGTCGAAGCAGAACACCACGTCGGGCGCGGCGCGGAACAGCACCTCGGTGTGTTCGGGCGTGGTCGCCGTGCCCAGCGTGGCCACCGCGATCGGCAGGCCGGCCTGGTGCAGGGCGATCACGTCCATGTAGCCCTCGACCACCACGATGCGCTCGAGCTTCGTGTTGGCCTGCTTCACCTGCCACAGCGCGAACAGCTCGCGGCCCTTGTGGAACAGCGGCGTCTCGGGCGAGTTGAGGTATTTCGGGCCTTGTTCGCTCTGCAGCACGCGGCCGCCGAAGGCGATCACCCGGCCGCGGCGGTCGAGGATCGGGAACATCAGCCGCTCGCGGAAGCGGTCGTACTTGTTGCCGCGCTCGTTGCTGGCGACCATGCCGGCTTCGTTGAGCAGCTGCAACCGCTTCTCGTTGGTACCCAGCGCCTTGATCACGCCGTCGAAGCCGGCCGGCGCCCAGCCGAGGCGGAAGCGTGCGATGGTGTCGGCGTCGAGCCCGCGTTTCCTGCAGTAGGCCTGTGCGTCGGGGCTCTTCGGCAGCTGCTGCTGGTACCAGTTCGCTGCGGCGTCGAGCAGGGCGTAGAGATCGGTCTTGTCCTCGCGCGGGCGCTCGTCGCGGCCGCCCTCGCGCGGCACGGTGAGGCCGACCGACTGGGCCAGCTCCTCCACCGCGTCGGGGAACTCCAGCCGCTCGTACTCCATCAGGAACTTCACCGCGCTGCCGTGCACGCCGCAGCCGAAGCAGTGATAGAACTGCTTGGCCGGGCTGACGTAGAACGACGGCGAGCGCTCGTCGTGGAACGGGCAGCAGGCGGTCCATTCGCGCCCGGCCTTCTTCAACGGCACGCGCCGCTCGATCACGTCGACGATGTCGACGCGGGCAAGCAGTTCATCGATGAAGCTGTCGGGGATACGGCCGCGCATAGTCGTGCAAGTTTAGACGATAGGGCGTCCTGCCAGCGCCCGATGCCCGGTAAGCTGGGACATCAACGCACGGAGGCGCACATGTCACGACCGGACCGATGGAATGGCGGGATCGCCGCGGCGGCTTTCGCACTGGCCTGCCTTGCGTCCGGCATGGCGCAGGCGCAAAAAGGGCCGGCGATGCAGGCCTACGACCGGCTCAGTGCCGCACGCGAACAGGCCGAGGCCGTGCGTGACCAGGACAAGGACTCGCCGGCTTCCCGCAAACAGGCCGAGACCATCCTGCGCGATGCGCTGGAGAGCATGCAGCGGCCGGACATCCGCGACCTGGCCGAGGGCAACAAATTCCTCCGCTACCGGGCCTACAACCTCCGCGCCGATCTGTTCGAGCTGTACCTGGCCGAGGGCGACAAGGCCCAGGCGCTCGACGTCATGGCGCAGATGCTGGCCGAGGACAGCGCCCCGTTGGACCTCGTCTATCGCAGCAAGCGGGCGCAGGCGCTGCTGCAGGGCGAGCCGCGCTACCGGGCGATGCTGGAGCGGGCCGATGCGATGGGCCGCCTGTGGCAAGCCCGGGCGATCGCCACGCCCTACACCGACTACCTGAGCGAGGCCGAGCGTATCGCCGGATTGTCCCTGTTCTGGTCGGAGGTCAAGTACAACTTCGCGCACTTCAACAACGTTCCCGGGCTCGACTGGGACCGTGCCTATCTCGACTTCCTGCCTCAGGTGATCGCGTCCCGGGACACCCGCGAGTACTACGAGGTACTGATGCGGTTCGCCCCGCTGCTGCATGACGGGCACACCAACGTCTACCCGCCGAAGGAACTGCAGCCGCGCTTCTACGCGCGCCCTCCGCTGCGCACGGCCCTGATCGGCGGCAAGGTCCTGGTGACGTTCGTCGGAAGCGGGCTGCTGGCGAAGCAGGGGATCCGCGTCGGCGACGAGATCACGGCGATCGATGGGATCGAGGTGAAGCGTTATGCACGCGAGCGGGTCGCGCCGTACGAGAGCAGCTCGACGCCGCAGGACATGGCGGTGCGCATGTACACCTACGGGCTGCTGGCCGGGGACAAGGACGCGCCGCTGAAGCTCGACCTGGACGATGGGCGCGGTCACCACCGGACGCTGGTCGTCGCACGCGACAACTACCCGGACCGCCGCTCGCCACCTTCATTCGTGTTCCGGCAGTTGCCTGGCGGTGTGGCCTATCTCTCGCTCGACCAGTTCGAGACCAAGGCCTCCAGCGAGGCGTTCACGCAGCACCTGTCGCAGATCATGCAGGCCAAGGCGCTGATCCTGGATGTGAGAAACAATGGTGGCGGTTCGGACCGCTACGGATTCGAGATCCTTTCCCATCTGACCGCCGCGCCGATTCCCGGCCCCCGCTCCACCGAGCTTTCGGTGGAGCCGGTGGAGCGCGCCAATGGCCATCTGAGCATGGAGTGGCGGCCGCTCGACGGCAGTGGCGCCTCCTATCCCCACCGGACCCGTCCGATCTTCAATGGCCCTGTGGCGGTGCTGACCAGCGCGCGCACTTTTTCCGCCGCCGAGGACTTCGTGATGGCGTTCGGCGCGCTCAAGCGCGGCATCCTGGTGGGCCAGCGCACCGGTGGCAGTACCGGCATGCCGATGTCATTCAACCTGCCCGGCGGCGGCTCGGCCCGCATCTGTGTGAAGTGGGACAGCTATCCGGACGGTCGCGAGTTCGTCGGTAAGGGCATTGCGCCGGACGTCCCGGTGGCGCCCTCGGTCGCGGATATCCGTGGCGGTCGCGATCCGGTGATCGAGCGCGCCGCGCAGCTGTTACGTGCCAGGGCGGGGCGTTTGAGGCCGTCCCCGGACGAACCGGGAGCCTCACGGATCGCGGGTGACCGGGCGCGCGGACCCTAGAGGATGTGGAACACCCCGATCACCGCCAGCAGGGCGATCAGGAACAGGATCAGGAAGATCGCGAACAGCACCTTGGCGATGGTGCCGGTGACGCCGGCGACGCCGCGGAAGCCCATCAGGCCGGTAATCAGCGAGATGACGGCGAAAATGATTGCCCACTTCAGCATGCAACTCTCCCTTCGGCCGGGGGCCGATCATAGTTCGACAAAGTCGTCTTTTTAGGGGAGCGGCCGTGAAGGCCGGCGCTGGGGCATGTGACGGACCGGCTCACGAGGGTGCGCCGGCCCGCGGGGCGGCGGGGATCAACCCGCCAGGCGCGCCTTGATGCGGGCCGAAGCCACGGCCATGTCGGCCCGACCGGCGGCCCGGGTCTTCACCACGCCGACCACCTTGCCCATGTCGCGGGCGGAGCTGGCGCCGGTTTCGGCGATGGCGGCGTCGATCAGGGCGTCCAGTTCGGCGTCGTCGAGCTTGGCCGGCAGGTAGGTCTCGATCACCGCCATCTCGGCGCGCTCGACCTCGGCCAGGTCCTCGCGGGCGGCGGCTTCGTACTGGCTGATCGAGTCCTTGCGCTGCTTGACCATCTTTTCCAGCACGGCCAGCACCTGGGCGTCGTCCAGCTCGATCCGCTCGTCCACCTCGCGCTGCTTGATCGCGGCCAGGACCAGCCTGACCACGCCGAGCTTGTGCTTGTGGCCGCCGCGCATGGCGGCCTTCATGTCCTCGGTGAGCTGTTGCTTGATCGACATGCGGGTGGCTCCGTTCAGAGGAAAGGGCACAAATGCACAAGGCCGGCGCTGCGCGGAGCAGCGTCGGCCAGTGCTTGGTGCTGTCGCAGCGGCGGCGGATCGACGCGCCAGCTGCCGAGGGACCGCGTCTGGCGCTTGAGGCGCCGCGGTCCGGACGTCCGCGCGGGGCGGACGCCGTGGCTCAGTACAGGCGGGTACGGCGCGTGGTGTCGCGCGACAGGCGGCGCAGGTGACGCTTCACCGCGGCAGCGCGCTTGCGCTTGCGCTCCTGGGTCGGCTTTTCATAGAACTCGCGCTTGCGGGTCTCGGCAAGCACACCGGCCTTTTCGCAGGTACGCTTGAAACGGCGCAGAGCAAGCTCGAACGGCTCGTTCTCGCGAACTTTAACGTTGGGCATGGAATCTCCGGGTGGTAATCTGCCCGTCTGATCGGGCGAGCCGCGAAGTATAACGTGGGTACCACAGAATTTTCAAAGGTGGCCGCGGGGCGGGCCGTCACCGGCCCGGTGCTCGGCATCGAGACCTCCTGCGACGAGACCGGCGTGGCCCTGCTGCGCTGGCAGCCGGAGGCTCCCGGCGAGGGCCTGCTGGCCCACACCCTGTACAGCCAGATCAAGCTGCATGCCGATTACGGCGGCGTGGTGCCCGAGCTGGCCAGCCGCGACCACGTGCGCAAGCTGCTGCCACTGGTGCGCGAGACCCTGGCCGAGGCCGGGCTGACCCCGGCCGATCTCGGCGGCGTGGCCTACACCGCCGGTCCCGGCCTCGCCGGCGCCCTGCTGGTGGGCGCCTCGGCGGCGCGGGCGATGGCCTGGGCGCTGGGCGTGCCGGCGATCGGCGTACACCACATGGAAGGCCACCTGCTGGCGCCGCTGCTGGAGGCCGATCCGCCCGAGCCGCCGTTCGTGGCGCTGCTGGTTTCCGGCGGCCATTCGATGCTGGTGGAGGTGGCCGGCATCGGCCAGTACCGCATTCTCGGTGACACGCTGGACGACGCCGCCGGCGAGGCCTTCGACAAGACCGCCAAGCTGATGGGCCTGCCGTATCCCGGCGGCCCGGCGCTGGCGGCGCTGGCCGGGCAGGGCCGACCGGGCGCGTTCCGCTTCTCCCGCCCGATGACCGATCGCCCCGGCCTGGATTTCAGCTTCTCCGGCCTGAAGACCCAGGTGCTGCTGGCCTGGCAGGCCAGCGATCAGAGCGAGCAGACCCGCGCCGACATCGCGCTGGCCTTCGAGGAGGCGATCGTCGACACGCTGGTGATCAAGTGCCGCCGTGCGCTGGAGGCCAGCGGCGCGCATCGACTGGTGATCGCCGGCGGCGTGGGCGCCAACCACCGCCTGCGCGCCGAACTGGCCGCGGCCGGCGACAAGGACGGCTTCCGCACCTACTTCCCACGGCTGGCGTTCTGCACCGACAACGGCGCGATGATCGCGCTGGCCGGAGCGATCCGGCTGGCCCACGGCCAGCACCAGGATGCCACCGTGCAGGTGTTTCCGCGCTGGGATCTGGAAAGCCTGCCGCCAGCATCGTAGGAGCCCGCTCGCGGGCGATGCTCTTCGCTCTGATCCGACACCAAAGCCAAGAGCATCGCCCGCGAGCGGGCTCCTTATGTCTCGATTCTGGTCCGGCAACGGACGAGAATCCCCGACTGATCATCGGAGGGGACGAGGTGACGCCGACGGGCTCCCGAGGCTTTGCGCCTGCCGAGTAGATTCGCGCCCTCGTTCCGTTTCATCCGCCAGCGCCTGAACGGTATCGGAGGCCCGCCGGTCGGCGAGAGCCTGAACGCGTAAGGATCGGCCGTGCGGATCGTCGATGGTCAGCGTCTGAAACGACTGCCAGGAGACGTGACATGACCGAACCGATGGTAGGCATCGACGTGGCCAAGGCCAGCTTCGATGTGGCCGTTCCGCTGGACCGGCCGGGGAAATACCGCACCAAGGGCAAGCTGCCCAATACGCCAGCCGGATTCGCCGAACTGCTGGCATGGCTGCGCCAGCACGCACCACA